>NZ_JACMYC010000010.1 GCF_014266025.1 Nocardioides deserti
GGCAGCGAGACCGTGGTGGCGGGCGCGACGTGCGGCACCGGCCGGGCTGGCGTGACCGGCTCGGGCTCGTGGGCCAGCGGCGCCGGGCGGTCCTGGGCCGGGGCGACCGGAGCGGCCGGGGCGGTCGCGGCGGCGGACGGCGTACCGCTGATGGAGACGCGCTTCTCCAACCGGTCCAGCCGCGCCGCGAGGCCCTCGACGCCGTGGTCGGCGCCCGGCAGCAGCACGCGCGCGCAGATCAGCTCGAGCAGCAACCGCGGCGCGGTCGCCCCGCGCATCTCGGTCAGGCCGGTGGCGACGATGTCCGCCGCGCGGCTCAGGTCGTGGGCGCCGAACCGCGCCGCCTGGGCGACCAGCCGCTCCGCCTGGTCCTCCGAGACGTCGATCAGTCCGGTGGCCGGCGCGTCGGGGACCGCGGCGACGATCACGAGGTCGCGGAGCCGGCGCAGGAGGTCCTCGGTGAACCGGCGCGGGTCCTGGCCGGTCTCGATCACCTTGTCGACCACGCCGAAGACCGCGGACCCGTCCCCGGCGGCGAAGGCGTCGACGACCTCGTCGAGCAGCGTGTCCGGGGTGTAGCCGAGCAGCCCGGTCGCGAGCTGGTGGGTGACGCCGTCGGGCCCGGCGCCGCCGAGCAGCTGGTCGAGGACCGAGAGCGTGTCGCGGGCCGAGCCGGCGCCGGCGCGGACGACGAGGGGCAGCGCCGCCGGCTCGATGTCGACGCCCTCCTGCTGGCACAGCTCGGAAAGGTACGACGACAGCAGCCGCGGCGGGATCAGCCGGAACGGGTAGTGGTGCGTGCGCGAGCGGATCGTCGGCAGCACCTTGTCCGGCTCGGTGGTGGCGAAGATGAACCGCAGGTGGGGCGGCGGCTCCTCGACCAGCTTCAGCAGGGCGTTGAAGCCCTGCGTGGTCACCATGTGCGCCTCGTCGATGATGTAGACCTTGTAGCGGCTGCGCACCGGCGCGAAGAACGCCTTCTCCCTCAGGTCGCGCGCGTCGTCGACGCCGCCGTGGGACGCCGCGTCGATCTCGATGACGTCGATCGAGCCGGGCCCGCCCCGGGCCAGGTCGCGGCAGCTCTGGCACTCCCCGCACGGGTCGGCGACCGGCGCCTTCTCGCAGTTCAGCGCGCGCGCCAGGATGCGTGCCGAGGTCGTCTTGCCGCAGCCGCGCGGGCCGGAGAACAGGTAGGCGTGGTTGACCCGGTTGTTCGCGAGCGCGGCACGCAGCGGCTCGGTGACATGGTCCTGGCCGATGACCTCACGGAACGTCTCCGGCCGGTAGCGGCGGTACAGCGCGAGGGGTGACTCCACGCCAGAACACTAACCACCGGCACCGACAACCCGACAGGCCGCCGGACGGCCCCGACCCCTGGGACGCAAAGGCCCCCCGTGCACCCGGCAGAGCCCACTTGCCCTTGCTGCCTTCCGGCCCTGGGGGATTGGGTGAGGTACCGCCGCACGGGGGGTTGCCCCGAGTCTAGGCGAGCCCCGGCGGCACGACCAACACCAGCCCGCTCTTCCCGGCCGGGGAGCGATTTCACCGGCGTCGCCGGGGACCGGTACGCTCCTCCGCGGAGGATTCGCCTAGTGGCCTATGGCGCTCGCTTGGAAAGCGGGTTGGGTTAACAGCCCTCAGGGGTTCGAATCCCCTATCCTCCGCCAGCCGGACGGCGTCGCACCTCAGGGTGCGGCGCCGTTCGTCGTTCCGGGCCACCCGCTGAGCGATGTCGAGACCCGGTGACGGCCGCAGGGCCGCAACCACGGTCACCGGGTATCGACACGGCTCGCTGGCGCTCGCCCGCTCAACCAGCGCGGGGTCAGGAGCGGCGGCGGGCGAGGACCGGGCGGAGGACGAGGGCGAGGAGGAGGGCGCCGCCGCCGACGAGGCCCCACCAGACCGCGCGGTCGCGGGCCCCGGAGAGCAGGTCGACCTCCTCGGGCGGGGCGGTCGCGCGCTCGACGGAGCGGCCCTGGGTGGAGGCCGGCTCGAGCGTCCCGTCCTTCCTCGGACGCAGCGACCGGGTCAGTGCCTCGTAGGGCTGGACGATGCCGGCGCCGGTCTGGACGTTGGGCTGCTCGTCGCTCGCGCTGGCGGTGGCGAGCAGCCGGGTGACGACCTGGTCGGCGGTCTCGTCGGGGTAGGCGGACCGCAGCATCGCCACCACGCCGGAGACCACCGCCGCCGCCCACGAGGTGTAGAACCCCGACACCCCGCACGACCCGCCGTCGAGGCCGTAGGAGATCAGCCCGTGCGTCGGCACGGCCACGTCGATGTCGCTGCTCTGGAGCACCCGCTCGGTCGCGTCGCCGGCGTCGGTCCCGTCGGCGGTGGCGCTCACCGCGACCACCTCGTCGTACGCCGCCGGCCACACGAGCCCCGCGGCGTCCTCCCCCGGCTTCGGGCCCGTGCTGCCCTCGTCCCCCTCGGCGTCGGGGTCGGGGCCGAACTCCTCGTAGAGGGGGTCGGTCTCCTGCTCGGGCCGGTTGCCGCTGGCGGCGACCACCACGACGTCCGCGGCGTCGAGCCGCTCGAGCACCCGGGTCAGCGGCGGGTACTCCCCGATCGCCAGCGAGACGTTGACGACGCCGATGCCCAGGCGCTCGGCGTTGGCGGCGACCCACTCGAGCCCGGCGACCAGGTTCGTCGGCTGGACGGGGTCCTCGTCCTCCGCGCCGGCGGCGGAGTCGTAGACCCGGACGTCGACGACCTCGGCGCCCGGCGCCAAGCCCACCAGCCGTCCGCCGTCGCCCTCCCCGGACTCCTCTGCCCCGTCACCGCTGCGTGGGGCGCCGGCGATGATGCCGGCCACGACCGTGCCGTGCGCCTCCACCACCTCCGGCTTCTTGCTGATCCGGGGCGGCGCCTCGCCGGCGACGGGGATCGCCGTGCCCGCCGCCCGAGGCGCGATCCCGGAGTCCACGACGGCGACCCGGACGCCCGCCCCCGGCTGCTGGCGCTGGGCGGCGAACCAGGTGTGCGCCCGGTCGACGCCGAGCAGGTCGAGGGGGAGGCTGGGGTCGGTCGAGGACGAGGGCGCCGGCGCGTCCACCGCGGTCGACAGGCAGTCGACGGTCTCGGCGTGCGCGGGCCCCACCGGCACCAGCACGAACGCCGCCACGGCCGGCGCGAGCGCACCGGCCGCGACCGCGCGGGTCACTCGCACGTCGACTCCCGGCCGGGCCGCTCCGGCGGGCACAGCGCGGCGTCCACCGAGAGCGGGACCCCCTTGTCGAACAGCTTGACCCAGCTGTCCGGGACGACCGGCGGGTCCACCGCGGCGTACCCCAGCCGGTCCGCGACCTCCCGGCCGACGAGCGCGTAGGCGACGCCCTTGGCGTCCACGAGGTACGGCGTGCCGATCTCGCGGCCGTCCCAGCTGCCGCTGAGCGCGTAGGCGCCGCGGCCCTCGTCGACGGAGCTCTCCACGTCGGCCGCCGGGACGGCCCGCGCGACCGCCGAGGCCTCCGGGGTCGGGTCGGTCGCGAGCCGCACGACGGGGGCGCCGTCGGGGTCGGCGCGGAGCACGGCGCAGTGCTCCCCGTCCACGCCGGCGAGCGCGTCGGCGGGCCAGCGGGCCTGCTCGTACGCCGGCACCACCTGGCGCACCTGCGGGTCGCCGGACGGCTGGAGCGTGCGCGGCTCGTAGCCGGCCGGCTTCTCGACGCTGGCGTAGACCGCGGCGGCGAACGGCGTGAGGCTGACCGGTGCCTCCTTGGTCACCAGCAGCTCGATGCCGGCGGACTCGTACCGGTCGCCGACCCGGGCGTCGCCGGGCAGGCCGTCCTGGCCCGCGACGTCCGAGCGCTCGCCGTAGCCCTGGAGCCCGAAGCTGGCGAAGCTCAGCGCACCGCCCGAGGGGAAGAGCGCCAGCCACCGCTGAGGCACCTCGACGGCCTCCTCGCGGATGGGCAGCCCGAGCTGCTCGAGCAGCAGGTCGACCGACCCGCGGTCCGGCACGAGGTAGCTGTGTGCGCGGGCCTGGCCGCTGTCGTCCGGCGTGGCGGACTCGGCGAGCAGGTAGACCCTGCCGCGCGACCGCACGAGCATCCCGGCCCCGCTGAGCTCACGGACCTGGGTCTCCTCCGAGACGTCGACGGCGACCCCGACGCCGGTGCCGGTGCAGGCCGTCCAGCCCGACTCCAGCAGCAGGTCCGCGTCGGGGACCGTCGCCGGCGCGTTGAGGATGCCGATGTCCTCACCGATCGTGTGCTTGTCGATCTCGGACTGCTTGACCACGTTCGGGTCGAGGTCGGAGCCGAGGATCAGCTGGGCCGACGTCACGTTGATGACGGGGCGGAGCACGGGGTCGTCGCCGCCGTCGAGGATGACGTACGCCGCCCCGCGCTCCTTGGAGACCACCAGGCCACCGTCGGTCCAGCCGCTGGGCGACCGCGGGCTGAGGATCGACGCGATCGCCGCGCCGGCGACCAGGAGCACGGCCAGCGCGACGCCGCCCACGACGGTCCGGCCGGGTCGGGTCGGCTCCACCTCGCGGCCGCCGGGCGCGCCGGAGACGAAGGCGGTGACCAGGCGGCGCCGGCTGAAGGCGTGCGCCTCGACGAGGTCCTTCTTGGTGGCCATCGGCGCCTAGCCCCGCACGGCCGCGAAGACGCCGGTCGCGAGGACCGTGAGCGGCAGCAGCGCGAGCAGGCAGACCGACTCGGCGAGGTCGCCGAGCCGGCCGCGCCGCAGCGACGGGGCGGCCGGCAGGAGGGTGGCGGCGAGCAGCACGGCGCCGGTCGCGGCGAGCGCGACCGCCCCCGCGGGTCGCCAGTCCGGGTGCAGCCACAGCACGGCGATGGCCACCGACACCAGGCCGGCGATGCCGGAGACGAGCCCGACGAGCACCTCCGAGCCGGTGCGGTACTGCCGGGTGCGCAGCATGACCACCACGCTGGCGACGACCGCGAGGATCGTGCCGGACAGGCCGAGCGCGACGGCGAGCGGCGCGATGATGACGAGCAGCAGGCCGACGGTCGCGGAGATGCCGAGCAGGATCTCGTGGGCGACGCGGGCGTCGGACTGGACCCGGACGGGGTCGATCTCGTCGGGGTCGGCGGTGATGTCGGCGACGGTGTAGAGCTGCTCGACGCTCGTCCCGGTGGCGCCGAGCGCCAGCCACGGGAAGACCGAGCCGGCGAGCACGACCAGCACCAGCGTCGTGGTCAGCACGACCCGGTGGTCGACGTCGACGGCGTTCATGACCAGCCCGGTCGCGAGCAGCACCGCACCGACCACGACCGGCGGGGAGACCAGGGTCCGGCCCTCGCCGAGGCCGACCAGCGCGACGAGCCCGGCGAGCAGCGCACCACCACCGGCGGCCGCCATCGGCAGCCCGAAGAGGTAGTCGTCGGTGACGAGCATCAGGCCGGCCACGGCGGCGTACGCCGCGCCCATCCACGCGACCGCGACGGCCGCCTCCGGCTCGCCCTGGGCGCGCGAGAGCACGATCGCGCCGGCGACCAGCGCGACCGCGACGGTCGCGGCGGCCACCCCGGCGAGCAGGGAGCCGCGCTGGATGAGCAGGGCCACCGCGCCGAGCGCCATGAGCAGGCCGGCGGCAGCGAGGGCGGTACGCCGTCCCGAGGCCGGCTCCCACGGCTTGAGGTCACGCTCGACGACGTCGGTCATCGCCTCGACCACGTCGTCGTAGACCCGCGGCGGCTCGTCGTCGACGCCGGCGGAGACGGTCAGCAGGCCGCCGTCCTCGATGCCCTGGATGGTGAGGCCGGCGTCACTGGCGAGCTCGCGGCCCTCGGCGGTGACGACGCGGTAGCCGCCGTACACGGTCGCGGGGTCCAGGAGGCCCACGCTGCGCGCGAGCTCGGGGAGGAGCTCGGCGACGGGAACGGCACCGGGGAGCACGAGGTCGACCCGCCGGGTGCCCGAGGCCACCGTCACCCGGACCAGTCCGGACGTGCTGGTGGGCGCCTGGCTCATCGTGTCTCCTCGCGGGGGTGTCGCCGGTCGGCCGGCCGCAGCCTAGCGCCGGCGCAGAGTCCTCGAAGGGGCCGGCGCCGTGGCGCCGACCCCTTCGAGGTGTGTTGCTGGTGCGGTGCTGCCGTCAGCCGCCGAAGGCGGCCGCGCCGCGCTTGTCGGCGGCGGCGTAGTCGGCGTTGGACTGGCTGACCGCCGCGCTGGTGTCCTGCAGGACGTTGCGCATCTCGGTGATCGCGGTGTCCCACTTGGCCTTGGCCACGTGGTAGGCCTGCTGCGCCTGGCCGTCCCAGTCGCTGCGGAGCGGCGCGAGCTCGCTCTCGAGACGGTTGAGGCGGTCGTCGATGTTCTTGACCGCCTGCATGAGGTCCGCCGCAGCGGTGTCCAGGCCGGCGTGGTTGACGCGGATGCCGTCGAGGTTCATGTCGTTGCTCCCTTAGGTCCTGGTGGTCACTGCAGGCGGCTGGTGAGGCGGCTCATGCCGCCGCCGCTCTCCTGGTCGGTGTTGACGTTCAGCTGCTCGGTCGAGGTGAGCGACGCCGAGAAGTCGTCCAGCGCGTTGACGATCGTGCGCTGCTTCTCGCTCCAGGTCTGGTGGAGGGCGAAGAAGGCGCGCCCGCCCTCGCCGACCCACTTGCCCTGGAGGGCGCTGAGCTGGTCGCTCAGCTGGCCGGCGAGGGTCATGAAGTCGCCGCGTGCGTCCGACACCATGCCGGCCGCGCGGCTGAGTGTTGCTTCTCCCTGTCCGAAGTTGCCCTGCGACATGTCGCTTCTCCTCACGTGGTCAGCGGCAGTCGCCGCCGTTCGGTTGTCCCCGAGCTCCGGGATGGCCGTCCCGGCTGCTGCTCGTCAGGTCTGGGGCCCACCCGGTCGGCCGGGCGGACAGGCAACGATCTACCCGGCGCCCTCCCCCCTAAACCTCAGAACGTCCTTTCCCACAGGGCCCGGAAGAGACCGACCGCGACGACCACCGACGCGACCGCGAAGGACCCGCAGATCCCCTCGAGCACCTCGGCGCGCCGCGACCACCAGGCCGAGCGCCAGCCGCGCCCGGTCGCGACCGCGACCATCACGAGGAGGACGGCGACCAGCACCGCGGCGACCGCGACGGTCGTGCCCCAGCCGCCGCCGAGGTGGTCGAGCAGGTGGACCAGGAGGGCGACCTCGCACGCGAGCCCCGCGGTGCGGAGGAGGCTGCGGGCGGCCACGTGCCGGTAGCTGCGTGCGGCCAGCAGCAGGCTCGCACCGGAGGCGCCGACGAGCACCCGCGCGCCGATGCGGTCCATCGGGACGGTGGCGGTGGCCAGCAGGAGCGGTGCGGACACCGCGGCGACGGCGAGCACGGCGACCGAGGCGGCGGTGATGATGCGCGAGCCGCGGGCGGCGACCTCGGCCACCGCGTGCGGGCGGACGATCGTGCGCCCGCGCCGCCCCTGCGGCTGCTCGCGCGCCGACCACGCCGTCACCGCGAGCCGCTCGAGGTCGACCAGCAGCTGGTCGGGCACGTCCACGGCCCAGCCGGGGACCAGCCGTGCAGCGAGGACCGCGGCGACCAGCAGCACGGCCCACACGACCTGCTCGGAGAAGCCGGCGAGCGCAGCCACGACGGTGACGCCGAAGACGCCGCTGCCGACCAGCATCCAGGTCCGCAGCGCCTCCTCCGACCGTTGGTCGAGCGCCCGGGCGACCGCGGCGGCGACGGCCGCCACCAGTGCCGCCGTGCCGACGACCGTCGGGAGCCGCTCGGGGGCGGGGTCCCAGAGGACCGCGAACGCCGCCGCACCGGCGAACGCCGGGGCGGCGATCGCCCGGTGGCCGGCGAAGCGGCCGACGGGCAGGACCGCGAGCAACGCGGCGAGGGCCAGCAGGCCGGCGGCGGTGTCGCGCAGGTCGCCCGGCCCGGCCTGGGCGGCGAACCACCCGGCCAGACCGGCCGTGGCCGAGGCGACGCAGAACCACAGCACCGACAGCGCCCCGGGCTCACCCGCGCGCGACACCGCCGACCGGGACCGGTCCCGCGGAGCGTCGGAGGCCGAGGACGAGGCGAGCTCGCCGGGCAGGAGCGCGACGAGCACGGTGCCCGCGTCGACGCCGACGTCGGCGAGCACGGCGTCGTCGGGGAGCGCGGCGCCGGTGGCGCGGGCGAGCGCCGGGACCGCGGCCAGGCCGGCCTGCTCGGCGTACGCGGTGGCGACGTCGCGGGCGGACGCCTCCGCGGGCACGACCAGGTCGACGACGCCGGCCGTGCCGTGCACGCTGAGCGTGAGCACGTCGGTGGTGCCCCCGGCCATCGGTCCTCCCGTGACGGTGCTGTGACCCTGCTGCAACCCGTGCTGCGCCGTGTGCGCCCGGTGGCTCAGGAGGGTAGCGGGGCCGCTGGTGGGCGCGTCCCGCCCTGCCTATCATCGAGCGACCGCGAGCAGGGTTGGGCGGCCGTCGCCGGGGCACGATGGCGCCGGAGCCGCCCACGTCGGCTCGTCCGCGGACCCGGCCGTCCGAACGGCCTTTCAAGGAGCCTGGGTGTGAGTACGACGCTTCGCGGGGCACGCGCCGACGAGCCGGAGATGCCCTCCGGCCAGCTCGTGCTCCAGCCCCCGCCGCAGATCGAGCAGCACGAGGGCGCGGCGGGTGTGCTCATGAACGCGATCCCGATGCTCGGCAGCCTCGGCTCGATCGTCCTGGTCGCGACGATGGCCGGCCAGTCCGGCAACTCCAGCCGCAGCTTCATCGCGGCGGGCATGTTCCTCTTCGCCACGATCGGCTTCATCGTCGTCCAGATCGACCGCCAGCGGAAGCAGCGCACCCAGCAGGTCACCGGCTCCCGCACGGAGTACCTCCGCTACCTCGCCACCGTGCGCAAGCTCGCGCGCGAGTCCGCCGACCAGCAGCGCCGCGCGCTCGCCTGGCACCACCCAGAGCCGAGCGCGCTGCCCGCGATCGCCGACGAGCGGTCCCGAGTCTGGGAGCGCGGGGCGACCGACCCCCGCTTCCTCCAGGTGCGCTACGGCACCTGCGCGCAGCCGCTCGCCGTCGAGCTGGTGCCGCCGGACAGCGCGCCGATCGACCAGGTCGACCCGGCGGCCGCCTCCGCGCTGCACCGGCTGCTCGTGGTGCACCGGCTCCAACCCGACCTGCCCGCGTCGGTGGACCTGCGCGCCTTCGACCGGATCGAGGTGTGCGGGCCGGAGGACCCCTCCCGCGCGCTGGCCCGCTCGATGATCTGCGAGGCCGCCACCTTCCACTCCCCCGAGCACCTCGTCGTCGCCGTCCTCGCCTCCGAGCGGAACCTCGCGCACTGGGACTGGGTCAAGTGGCTCCCCCACGCCCAGAGCGCCCACCAGTCCGACGCGGTCGGGCCGATGCGGATGGTGACCACCAACCTCACCGACCTCGCGGCGCTGCTGCCGCCCGACCTCGCCGACCGCCCGCGCTTCGGCGCCGACGAGCGGCCCGCCAGCCCGCACATCCTGCTCGTCGTCGACGGCGGCGAGCTGCCCCCGGGCAACCACGTCGTCCCGCCCGACGGCCTCCACGGCATGACGATCCTCGACCTGCCGGCCCGCTGGGACGAGCTCGAGGACGCCACCCGGCTGCGCATCCAGGTCGAGGGCCGCACCACCCGCGACGGCCGGCAGCCGGTGCTCGCGCTGCGGCTGCGCGAGGAGCCGATCCCGGCCAAGGCCGACCAGTGCGACCTGGCCACCGCCGAGGCGTGCGCCCGCCGGCTGACCCCGCTGCACACCGTCGCCTCGGGCTCGGTCGAGCAGCCGAGCGGCGGCGAGATCACCGGCCCGAGCGACTTCATGGACCTGCTGGGGCTGGGCGACGTACGCCGCTTCGACCCGACTGCCGCCTGGCGGCCGCGCCCCGCGCGCGACCGGCTGCGCGTGCCGATCGGCCTCGGTGAGGGCGGCTCGATGGTCCACCTCGACATCAAGGAGTCCGCGCAGCAGGGCATGGGCCCGCACGGCCTGGTCATCGGTGCGACCGGCTCGGGCAAGTCGGAGTTCCTGCGCACGCTCGTGCTCGGCCTCGCGATGACGCACAGCCCCGAGCAGCTCAACATGGTGCTCGTCGACTTCAAGGGCGGCGCGACCTTCGCCGGCATGAGCGAGATGCCGCACGTCTCCGCGGTCATCACGAACCTCGAGAACGAGCTGACCCTCGTCGACCGCATGCAGGACGCCCTGTCCGGTGAGATGGTGCGCCGCCAGGAGCTGCTTCGCGACGCGGGCAACTACGCCTCTGTCCGCGACTACGAGAAGGCCCGGAGCGCCGGCGAGGACCTCGCGCCGCTGCCGTCGCTGTTCATCGTGGTCGACGAGTTCTCCGAGATGCTCTCGGCCAAGCCGGAGTTCATCGACCTCTTCGTCGCCATCGGCCGCCTCGGCCGGTCGCTGGGCCTGCACCTGCTGCTGGCCTCGCAGCGACTGGAGGAGGGCCGGCTGCGCGGCCTGGAGTCGCACCTGTCCTACCGGGTAGGCCTGCGCACGTTCAGCGCCCAGGAGTCCCGCGCGGTCCTCGGCGTGCCCGACGCCTACGAGCTGCCGCCCGTGCCGGGCCTGGGCTACCTCAAGCCCGACCCGACCTCGATGGTGCGGTTCAAGGCGGCGTACGTCTCCGGTCCGCCATCGGGCCGCAAGCGGGTACGCCGCGACGAGGGCGGCCACGTGCGCGGCATCCTGCCCTTCACCGTCGCTGAGGTGCTGACCCTCGAGGTGCCCGAGACCGATGAGCCCGAGCCGACACCGGTCGCCGAGCCCGAGAGCCAGGAGTCGCTGCTCGACATCGCCGTCGAGCACATGGTCGGCCAGGGCCCGGCCGCCCACCAGGTGTGGCTGCCGCCGCTCGACGTGCCCGACACCCTCGACGAGCTCATGGACCTCACCGAGCACCCCGACCTCGGCCTGGTCGCCCCCGCCTGGCGCGACCTCGGCGGCATGGTCGTGCCGCTCGGCACCGTCGACCGTCCGCGGGAGCAGCGGCGCGACACGCTCACGGTCAACCTCGCCGGCGCCGGCGGTCACGTCGCCGTCGTCGGCGGGCCGCGGTCGGGCAAGAGCACGCTGCTGCGCACGGTCGTGACCAGCATGTCGCTGACCACGACGCCGCTGGAGACGCAGTTCTTCGTGCTGGACTTCGGCGGCGGCACGTTCGCCCCGATGACCGGCCTGCCGCACGTCGCCGGCGTGGGCAGCCGCGCCGAGCCCGACGTCGTGCGCCGGGTGCTCGCGGAGGTCCGCGGGATCATCGACCGCCGCGAGGCGTACTTCCGCGCCAACGGCATCGACTCCATCGAGACCTACCGGTCACGGCGGGCGGCGGGCCGCGCGGACGACGGGTACGGCGACGTGTTCCTCGTCGTCGACGGCTGGAGCACGATCCGCGCCGACTTCGACGACCTCGAGATGGAGATCCAGCAGCTGGCCACCCGCGGCCTGACCTTCGGCTTCCACGTGGTGGCCGGGGCCAGCCGGTGGGCGGACTTCCGCGCGGCGATGCGGGACATGTTCGGCACCCGGCTCGAGCTGCGCCTCGGCGACGCGATGGACTCCGAGATCGACCGCAAGATCGCGCAGCTGGTGCCGGCCGGGCGGCCCGGCCGCGGCCTCGTCCCGGGCAAGCTGCACTTCCTCGGCGCGCTGCCGCGCATCGACGGCACGCCCGACTCCGAGAGCCTCGGCGACGGCGTGGACGACCTGGTCAAGCGGGTCTCCGCCGCGTGGACCGGCCCCGCCGGGCCGAAGCTCCGGCTGCTGCCGGAGCGGATCGACCTCGGCGACGTGCGCCGCCTGGCCGGGGCCGACGAGGTCACCGCGCCCGAGGACGTCACCGACAAGCGGATCCTGCTCGGCATCAACGAGAAGGAGCTCGCCCCGGTCGGGCTGAACCCCGACAGCGAGCCGCACCTGCTCGTCTTCGGCGACGGCCAGTCCGGCAAGAGTGCGCTGCTGCGGACCTACCTCAAGGAGGTCATGCGCACCCGCAGCCCCAAGCAGGCGCAGATCATGGTGGTCGACTACCGCCGCTCGCTGCTGGGCGAGGTGCCCGACGAGTACCTGCTGGGCTACCTCACCTCCGCGACCCAGGCCCAGCCGCAGCTCAAGGACCTCGCGACGTACCTCGAGAACCGGATCCCCGGCCCCGACGTCACGCCCGAGCAGCTGCGCAGCCGCACCTGGTGGACCGGCGCGGAGGTGTTCGTCGTGGTCGACGACTACGACCTCGTCGCCACCCAGCAGTCCTCGCCGGTCGCGTCGCTGCAGCCGCTCATGGCCCAGGCGCGCGACGTCGGCCTGCACGTGGTGGTCGCCCGCCGCTCCGGCGGCGCGTCCCGCGCGCTCTACGAGCCGGTCATCCAGTCGATGCGCGACCTCGCGATGCCGGGTCTGCTGCTCTCCGGCAGCCCCGACGAAGGGCCGCTGCTGGGCAACCTGCGGCCCCAGCCGGCCCCGCCGGGCCGCGGCCGGCTGGTCACCCGCGACCGGGGGCTCGACGTCGTGCAGACGGCGTGGACCGACATGGCGCTGTAGGTCGCGCTGCGAGCCGGGTGGCCCGGGGGGATCACACGTGGGTGTGGGACCCCGGGCCGCTGATCTTCAGGCTCGGCACGTCGTCCATGCTCCAGGTCATCTCGTAGGTACGGCGGTAGCCGGTGTGCGCGACGCGCCAGCCGGCCGGCGTGCGCACGTAGCGGTCGGTGTAGATCGCCGCGCCCTCGAGGACGAAGCGGAACGCCTCCACGATCACCTTGTCCTGGAGGTACCAGTGGCCCGTCGCCGTGTCGCCCTGGACGGTGATCTCGGGGTGGTGCGCCTGGTGGAGGGTGATCATCCCCTCGACGACGTTCTCCCGCATGTAGCCGACCAGCGCCGCGCGGTCGTCGAAGACCAGCCCGTTGTAGTCACCGGTCGCCTCCGGCACGAAGCACTGCTCGAACTCGTCCCACTGCTTGGTGTCGAGCGTGCGCAGGTAGCGGTACTTCAGCCGGCAGATCTCGTCCACGTCGGTGCTGGTCACGCGTGCAACGTAGATCACACCGCCGTCCCGCGTCCCGGAACCTGCTCGTAACCGCGCGTCAATCCCCCGGCGACGTACGCCCTCCACGCTGGTGCCACCCCGATCCGCCAGCCAGCCCGAGGAGGCCGTCATGGAGAACCCCATCGCGATCAACCCCGCCCCGTCCACCTTCGAGGAGCGTCTCGAGCAGATCCGCGCCCAGCGGGCCGCCCTGCGCCTGCGCCACTCCCAGGCGCTGGCCCGGCTGATGGAGGAGCGCGAGGACCTGCGCGGGGTGCACGCGCTCGCCGACTTCGTCGACGACTCCCTGCGCTGGTCCGCCTGAGGGCTGCGGGGGTACGCCGGGCACGCCGGCCCTCGTCCTGCGCCCACGGCGTACCCCCACGGCGCGGCCCGGCTCGCTAGGGTCGGGACGTGATCTTCAAGCGGGTCGGGGACGGACGGCCCTACCCCGACCACGGGCTCAGCCCCAAGCAGTGGTCGGCGCTGCCGCCGCGGCAGGTCCGTCTCGACCAGTTGGTCACCACCAAGGACACCCTGCAGCTGGCCGCGCTGCTCGACGAGGACTCGACGTTCTACGGCGACCTGTTCGCCCACGTCGTGGCCTGGCGCGGCGAGCTGTACCTCGAGGACGGCCTGCACCGCGCCCTGCGCGCGGCGCTCCAGCAGCGCAGCGTCCTGCACGCGCGGGTGCACACGATGGACGCGGCCTGATGCCCGCGGGGCTCGACGACCGGCTGCGCAGCCTGGTCACGCTCGGCGTGCTCGCGCTGCTGCTCCTCGTCGGCGCCGCGTGGGGCTGGTCGGCGGCGACCAAGCCGTTCCCCGGCGCGGTCGAGACCCCGGTGTGCGTCGACACCGAGCTCGGCCCGGGTGACCGGCTCTTCGCCGACCGGGTCGTGGTGAGCGTCCTGAACGCCAGCCGCCGCGAGGGCCTCGCCAGCCGGACCATGCAGCTCTTCGTCGACGCCGGCTTCGTCGCGGGCGAGACCGGCAACGCCCCGCGCGGCACCGAGGTCGCCTACGCGCAGGTCTGGTCCGACACCGCCGACGACCCCGCCGTGCGGCTCGTGCGCACCCGGCTCGGCCCCGACGCCGGCTTCGACCGGCGCGAGTCCGTCGGCCCCGGCGTCACCGTCGTCGTCGGCGACGACTTCGAGGACCTCGTCGACGGCAAGGAGTCGGTCAGGGTCAAGCGGGACTCGGTGGTCTGCGCCCCGCCGGAGTGATGCGGGACCCGCGCCGGTCGCCGACGAGACCCCGTCGGGGCGCGCACGATCGTTCAATTGCGCCGAATTGTCGCGGTGGAAGCGGTTGCACCCCGACATTCCCGCGCAATTGCGCCGTTGTGTGCGCGGCCGGAGGACGACCCCGGCTCAGCGCCCGGGAGCGCGGTCGCCGAGCCACTGGGCAAGCCGGCCGCCGAGGGAGACGGCACGCAGCCGCTGCTCGGTCTGCTCGCGGATCTTGCGCGGGGTGACGACGAGGAGCTCGTCGCCGTGCCGCAGGACCGTCCGCGGCTCGGGCACGATCGTCTCCCCTTCGCGGATCACCATCGAGACCGACGCGCCCTTGGGCAGCCGCAGCTCGCCGACCTCGACGCCGTGCATCAGCGAGCGCGGGCTGATCGTGACCTGCAGCAGGTCGGCCGCGATCCGCTCGAGCGGGGCCGCCTCGAGGTCGAGGTCGCGGGGCTCGGAGCGGCGGGCCACGCGGAGCAGCCGGGCCACCAGCGGCAGCGTCGGGCCGGTCAGCAGCGTGTAGATGACGACCAGCACGAAGACGATGTCGAAGAGCTGCTCGGCGCCGTCGATGCCCTCGGCGAGCGGGATGGTGGTGAAGACGATGGGTACGGCGCCGCGCAGCCCGGCCCACGAGAGGAAGGCCATGTCGCGGACCGGCAGCCGCTGCACCAGCCCGCACACCACGACCGAGAGCGGCCGGGCGACGAAGGTGAGGACCAACCCGGAGGCGAACGCCAGGCCGACGACGTCCCAGCCGATCCGGTCCGGGGACAGGAGCAGCCCGAGCATCACGAACAGCCCGATCTGCGCGATCCAGGCGATGCCCTCGGAGAACGACCGGGTGGCCGCCCGGTGGGGCAGCTCGGCATTCCCGAGCACCAGCGCGGCGACGTACACCGCGGCGAAGCCGGAGGCGTGCAGGGCGGAGCCGGTGCCGTAGGCGAGGACGGTCAGGCAGATGATCGCGATCGGGTAGAGGCCCGAGGACGGCAGCGCCGCGCGCCGCATGATCCAGGCTCCGCCGAACCCGACGGCCAGGCCGATGGCGACGCCCGCGACCAGCTCGAAGACGATCAGCCCCGCCATCGCGAGGATCCCGTCCTCGGCCGCGGCGCCGGAGGAGACGAGCACGACGAGCACGACCACCGGGGCGTCGTTCAGGCCCGACTCCGCCTCGAGCGCACCCGTCAGCCGCCGGGGCAGCGGCACCGCGCGCAGCACCGAGAACACCGCGGCCGCGTCGGTCGCGGACGTGCAGGCGCCGAGCAGGACCGCCAGCTGCCAGTCCATCCCCAGCAGGTAGTGCGCACCGCAGGCGACGACCCCGACCGAGATCGCGACACCGAGCGTCGACAGCGCGACGCCGAGCCGCATCGCCGGCCGGATCTCGTGCCAGTTCGTGGTCAGGCCGCCCTCGGCGAGGATGACGACGAGCGCGCCGAAGCCGAGGGCGTGGGCGAGCTCGGCGTCCTCGAAGTCGATCCCCAGCCCCGCCTCGCCGAGCAGCACGCCCATGAGCAGGTAGATCAGCAGGCTGGGCAGGCCGGCGCGGCTCGAGGCGCGCACCGCGAGGACGGCCAGGAACGTGACGGCCGAGCCGACCAGGAGGAAGACGTCCAGCTGGTGGGCGTCGAACGTCATGTCACCTCGGGAGCGGGGTCGGGGCGGCGGGACCGCAGTCTATCGGCCCGCGGCCGTGCCCCCGCCCGGCCGCGTCGAACGCCCCGGGAGCGCTCAGGTGGTCGGGGTGTAGCCCGGCCGCCCGGAGGCGTCCCACTCCTCCCAGAAGGAGGTGAACTCCTCGCCGAGGAACGGGTCGCCGCCGGTCATCATGATCCCGCCCCGCCGGACGGTCCAGTCCCACGGCGCGAGCTCCTGCGCGGTGGAAAGGTGGGCGCGGGCGGCGTCGGTGCGGCCAGCGCGCTGGAGGTACGCCGCGACGCGACGCTCGGCCAGCGCGCGCTGCTCGTCGTCGCTGCGCTCGGGCATCGGGGCGGACGCGCTCGCCGGCAGCACGCCGTCGCGCACCCAGCGCCGCAGCGCCTCGTGGTGCTGCTCGCTGCCGATCTTGGTGAAGTCCACGAACTGGTCGTCGCCCGGCGCGATCGTCGGCGGCTTGACGATCCGGTCGTCCTCGTCGACCCAGACGACCGAGGGCACGTTGGTGATGCCGTAGCGCTCGGCGGTGACGTGGGCGGTGTCGACGGCGACGGGGTACGTCGGGGCGCCGGCCTCGATCCACGGCCGGGAGTCCTCGGGATCGGCGTCGAGGGCGACGGAGAAGACCTTCAGCCCGGTGTCGGCCAACTCGTCCTGCACCTGCTGCCACCCGGCGAGCTCGTGGCGGCAGCCGCACCAGGACGCCCAAGTGACGAGGACGCGCTTGTGGCCGGACAGGTCGTCGAAGGAGACCGGGTTGCCGTCGACGTCGGGCAGCACCAGGCTCGGCGCCCGGCCGTCGCCGAGGTCGCGGGCGTGCGCGGCCGCCGAGGGCGCCAGCGCGGCGACGCCCTCCTCCTCGTCGAGCACGAGCAGCAGGTCGAGCGCGTCGGCCCAGGCGGCCAGCGAGACGCGGTCCGGGGCGTCGGGGTGGGCGACGGCCCGCCCGAGGAGCGGGACGCACACCTCGTCGCGGCACAGGCCGACCGGCTTGAGGACCCATCCCGTCGCGGCGGCGAGCGCGTCGGCGGCGACGTACCCCTCGGTCAGGGGCAGGTCGTGCGGGACGCCGTCGGCGTCGATGAGGACCACCATGGGACGGAGGATCGCACGGAACTGGAACTTGTTCTAGATTTGTGCGCATGACTGCGAGCGACGCCGCCGGCAAGGGCACCGAGATCCCCGCGACCGTCCCTGCCTCGACGCTGCCGGCCGACGCCCCGGCGTACGACGTCGTGGTCGTCGGCTTCGGCATCGCCGGCGGCTGCGCGGCGCTCGAGGCGGCGCGGGCCGGCGCGCGCGTGCTGGTGCTCGAGCGGGCGGCCGTGCACGGCGGCACGTCGTCCATGTCCGGCGGTCACTTCTACCTCGGCGCCGGCACCGCGGTGCAGCGGGCGACCGGCCAGGAGGACAGCGTCGAGGAGATGTACAAGTACCTCGTCGCGGCCTCCAAGGAGCCCGAGCACGACAAGATCCGCGCCTACTGCGAGGGGTCGGTCGAGCACTTCGACTGGCTCGAGGGGCTCGGCTTCGAGTTCGAGCGGTCCTTCTACCCCGAGAAGGCCGTGATCCAGCCCGGCACGCAGGGGCTGATGTACACCGGCAACGAGAAGGTGTGGCCATACCGCGAGCAGGCCAGGCCGGCCCCGCGCGGCCACAAGGTGCCGGTGCCCGGTGACACCGAGGGCACCAAGATGGTCATGGACCTGCTGCGCGACCGGCTCGACGAGGCCGGCGTGGAGGTCCGCTACGAGACCGGCGTGACCAATCTGGTCGTCGACGAGGCGGGTGCGGTCGTGGGCGTCGCGTGGCGCTCGTTCGAGGAGACCGGCCACGTGCTCGCCGACGGGGTGGTCGTGGCGGCCGGCGGGTTCGTGATGAACCCCGCGATGGTCGCCGAGCACACCCCGAAGCTCGCGGAGAAGCCGTTCGTGCTGGGGTCGACGTACGACGACGGGCTCGGCATCCGGCTCGGCGTCTCGGTCGGCGCGGAGCTCAAGCACATGGACGAGCCGTTCATCACCGCGCCGATCTACCCGCCGTCGGCGCTGCTCACCGGCATCGTCGTCAACCGCGAGGGCCGGCGGTTCGTGGCCGAGGACTCCTACCACTCGCGCACCTCCCAGTTCGCCACCGAGCAGCCCGGCTCCGCGGCGTACCTCATCGTCGACAGCGAGCACGTCGAGTACGCGAAGTACCCCCTCGTCCCGCTCGTCGACGGCTACGAGACCGTCGCCGAGCTCGAGGAGGCGCTCGACCTGCCCGCGGGGTCGGTGCAGGCGACCCTCGACCGCTACAACGACCACGCCGACCGCGGCGAGGACCCGGACTTCCACAAGCACCCCGACTGGCTGGCCCCGCAGCGGGTCGGTCCGTGGGCGGTCTTC
Organism: Nocardioides deserti; assembly: GCF_014266025.1. Taxonomy (GTDB): domain Bacteria; phylum Actinomycetota; class Actinomycetes; order Propionibacteriales; family Nocardioidaceae; genus Nocardioides; species Nocardioides deserti. The sequence goes on from NZ_JACMYC010000010.1 coordinate 18,254, forward strand.
GACCTCACGCTGGGCAAGGCGATGTACGCCGGCTTCACCCTCGGCGGCATGCGCACCTCCGTCGACGGCGAGGTGCAGCGGCCCGACGGCTCGGTCGTCCCCGGCCTGTACGCCGCCGGCGCCTGCGCCTCCAACATCGCCCAGGACGGCAAGGGCTACTGCTCCGGCACCCAGCTCGGCGAGGGGTCGTTCTTCGGCCGCCGCGCCGGCCTGGCCGCTGCACGGACCCGCGCCGCCACCTCGGCTGGTTGAGAAGGCGCGCAGCGCCTGTCTCGAGACCCGGTGGGATGACCGACCACCTAGGGTCGGCGGCGTGACCACCGACCGCCTCGCCGTCGCCAGCCGTGCCAACGTGCCGCCGTTCCACGTGATGGACCTGCTGGCGGCGTCGGCGGAGCGGCAGCGCCGGCACGGCGACATGCTCAACCTGCTGGCCGGACAGCCGAGCACGGGCGCGCCGGCGCCGGTGGTGGCGGAGGCGGTGCGGTTGCTGCAGTCCGGCGACCCGCTCGGCTACACCCCGGCGGCGGGCATCCACGAGCTGCGCGAGGCGATCGCCGGCCACCACCGGCGGGCGCACGGGATCGAGGTCGACCCAACCGACGTGGTGGTGACGACGGGGAGCAGCGGCGGGTTCCTGCTGGCGTTCCTGGCGGCGTTCGAGGTCGGCGACAAGGTGGCGATGGCGCGGCCGGGCTACCCCTGCTACCGCAACGTGCTCGCCGCACTCGGGTGCGACGTGGTCGAGATCGCGACCGGGCCGGCGACCCGCTTCCAGCCGAGCGTCGAGCAAGTCGCGGCCCTGCACGCCGAGGTCGGCCTGAAGGGTCTCGTGGTGGCGAGCCCGGCCAACCCCACCGGCACGATGCTGCTGCCCGAGGAGCTCGCGGCGCTCGCGCGCTGGTGCGAGGACAACGACGTGCAGCTGATCTCCGACGAGATCTACCACGGCATCGAGTACGACCCGCTCGACGGCGTCCCGTCGCTCGCGCGCAGCGCGTGGGAGACCTCGCGGGAGGCGGTCGTGTTCTCGTCGTTCTCCAAGTACTTCTCGATGACCGGCTGGCGGATCGGCTGGATGCTCGTCCCGCAGCGGCTGCGGCGGGCGGTCGACGTGCTGACCGGCAACTTCACCATCTGCCCGCCGGTGATCGCGCAGCGCGCGTGCCTCGCGGCGTTCGACGACGCGTCGTACGCCGAGCTGGACGGCCACGTCGCGCGGTACGCCGCCAACCGCCGCGTCCTCCTCGACGGCCTCGCGGACCTCGGCATCACCCGGCTCGCGCCGGCGGACGGGGCGTTCTACGTCTACGCCGACGTCGCGCACCTGACCGACGACTCGATGGCTTTCGCGCACGACCTGCTGCAGCGCGTCGGCGTGGCGGTCGCCCCGGGGATCGACTTCGACACCGCCGAGGGCAGCAGCTTCGTGCGGATGTCGTTCGCGGGCCAGCAGTCGGAGATCGAGCAGGCGCTCGACCGGTTGTCCACAGCTCTCTGATCCGCGCGTTACCGCCCGACCTCGCTCGGGCAGACCTGCCCCATGGACGAAGCAGGGGACGGAGCAGGGGACGGGGCAGGGGACGGGGCGGGCAGGTACGGCGACCCGGGCGCGATCCGTGCGCTCGCGGCGCGGCTGCGCGAGCAGGCCGCGGAGGTCCGGGCCGAGGCCGAGCGGCTCCGCGGGCTCGCCGACGCGGTCCCGTGGACCGGCCGGGCCGCGGACGCGATGCGCGCACGGGCCCGCGCCGGGGCGGCCGGACTGCGACGCACCGCCGACCTCCACGAGGACGCCGCCGAGGCGCTCGACCGGCACGCCACCGAGGTGGAGCGGCGGCAGGCGCAGGTCGCCGCTGTCGAGCGCCGGTTCCGCGCGCTGGTCGACGAGGCGCGCGACGCGGTCGGTGACCTGCTCGGCGGGCTGCTGGACCGGTTCGAGCCGCCGCCCAGCGGCCACCGCGACTGGTTGTCGGTCGAGCTTCCGCTCCTGCCGGGCCTGCCGGCGCTGCGATGACCGGCGAGGTCGTCGTCACCGAGGTGGTCGGTGGCTCGCACGGGCTCGCGGCGGCGTACGTCGCGGTCCGGGCGCTCGCGGACACCTACGACCGGTCGGGCGACGTGATGCGCGGGTGGGCCAGCGTCGGGCGGCGGGTCCTGCTCGATGCGGACCTGCTCGAGTCGGCTGCGCTGGCGCCGCTGACCTTCGCCGAGGCGGAGGCCGCGGTGCTGGCCGCGGTCACCGGTCGCGATGGCGCGCTGGTGGCCAGCACGTGGTGGGAGGCCGACGCGGTCGCCATCCGGGCTGCGGTGGCGGGCCTGGAGGGCGCCGACGCGCTGGCCCGCGGGTCGTTCGAGGTCGTCGACCACGCGCTCGGGCAGGCGCTGGGCACCCTGCTGCCGGCGGCGGTCCTCGTCTCGCTCCCGCTGTTGCCGGCGCTGGCCGCGGGCGGCCCGCTGCTCGCGCCGGCGCTGGACGACCTGCTCACCGAGGCCGTCGCCGAGCACCCGGACCTGGTGCAGCACCTCGTCAACGGCGGCGGCGGCCTGCTCGACGGGCTGCTGATGGGCGGCGTGCTGGGTGGTGTGCTGCGCGGGCCGTGGCGGCGCCGCGACCTGGAGGACGCGGCGGCGGCCCTGGCGGCGACGTACGGCGATCCCGGCCGCGGCCGCGCCGCACGCCTCGGCCCGGCCGAGGCGGCCCGCCACCCCGACGGTCTCGCCGACCTCGTCGGTGGCCTCGACCGGGCGCACCGGATGGGACCGGACGGCGGCATCGAGGTGCGCACCGCGACCGCACCCGACGGCTCGGTGCGGCACGTCGTGCACCTGCCCGGCACCGACGACATGACGACGCTGCCGTGGACGCGGGACGAGGACGCCCGCGACCTCGCCACGAACCTGCTGCTCCTCGCCGGCCTCGACAACCCCTACCAGCAGGGCGTCGTGGACGCGATGACGCAGGCCGGGATCGGGCCGGACGAGCCGGTGCTGCTCGTCGGGCACTCCCAGGGCGGGATGGTCGCGGCGGCGCTGCTCGCGGCGGGCGGTCCCTTCCACGTCACCGACGTGGTGACCGCGGGGTCGCCGACGGCCCACGTCGAGGGCTTCCCGCCGGGCACGCACGTGCTCTCCCTCGAGCACCGCGGCGACCTCGTCCCGTTGTTGGACGGCGAGGACAACCGCGACCGTCCGGAGCAGACGACCGTGCGCTTCGAGGGCGCTCCCGCGTCGGGCGTGGCCGAGGCGCACGGGATCGACCGCTACGCCGCGGCAGCCGCCGCGCTGGACGCCGCCCGCGCCGAGGGCACCGCCCACCCGTCGGTGGTCGACGCGGTGCGCCGCCTCGAGGAGCAGGGGTACGTCGCGGGGCCGGCCGCGCCGGCGGGCACGACCGTCACCACCCAGCTGTTCGTGGTGACGCGGGACTGAAGCCTGGCTGGGGGCGGACCGGCCGGGGTCAGGGGGTGAGCGCGTCGACCAGGCCGTCGAGCGGGGAGCGCTCGGGCACGTGGTTGGGCAGGCCGGCGACGAGCCGGCGGTCGACGTACCCGTTGCGCACGCGCTGGGGGTGGTAGCCGACCTTCGCGGTGCGGACGATGCGCCCGGTCTTGTAGGAGATCTTCGAGATCGTGTCCGAGCCGCTCCAGGAGATGTAGCAGTGCTCGCCGTTCCAGCTCGGCGTCACCCAGTAGGGCTTGAGCCCGCCCTTGAGCAGCTTGCCGGTCCGGAACGTCTTCGCGTCGACCACGGTGGCGTAGTCGGACATGGTGCCGGCGACGCAGATCTTGGTGCCGCGGTGGTTCATCGCGATGCCGTGGTGGGCGGAGTCGAGGAGGTAGAGCTCGCGCGGTGTGTTGGGGATCAGGTTCGGCAGCCGCTTGACGCGGGTGATCCGCCCGCTGCGGCGGTCGAGCTCGACGAATCCGTGGAAGAAGGAGAGCTGGAAGTACATCTTCTCCTCGTCCGGGCTCAGCGTGATCGGCCGGACCGCGGTGCTGACCCGGGTCATCCCGCGCTCGTCGAGGGCCTTGCGCAGGTCGTAGCGGCGGACGACCTTGTTGGTCCGCGCGTCCACGACCTGCAGCACGCGGTCGTCCTTGAGCGGGTCCAGCGCCGGGTCGTCGAGCGGGGTGTAGACCAGCCCGATGCTGGCGTGCAGGATCCGCTCGCCGTCGTCGATGTAGGTGCTCTCGTGCGGGGAGCCGCCCGAGGGGAACTGGCCGAGGTCCTTGCCGTCCTTCATCCGGATGACGTGGACGACGTTGCCGGTCGAGGCGCTGACCACGACCCGCTTGCCGTCGGGCGAGACCGCCATGTGGTCGGAGCGGACGCCGGCGACCGGGAACCGCCAGGCGATCTCCTGGGTCCTCAGGTCGATGGCGACGACGTCGGCGAAGGAGGGCCGGGAGACGACGAGCAGGCGCCCGTCGTTGGAGGAGTACATGTCGTCGACGAACTGGTCGTGGCCCTCGCCGATGAGTGCGCGGATGGCGAGGAAGTACGCCAGGCGGTAGGGGTTCAGCGCGATCTCCCGCATCCGCTCGGCGCGGTCCGGGATGATGTTGATCCGGCCGAGGCGCTTGAACGACCCAGGGGTCACGATGCTCGCCGTGCCGTCCCAGTTGTTGCCGACGAAGACCGCGCGGCGGACCCCGGCCGGCTTCAGCGCCGCGTGCTGGGCCGACGTCGGCAGCGCGCGCACGGCGGCCCGGGCGGCCTCGCCGGTGCCCGCTCCGGTGCCCGCTGAAGCGTCCGATCCAGGGCGACTGCCGGACCGGTCGGGGCCGGCGCCGGCCGGGGCGGTGAGTGCGCCGGTGAGGCCGAGCGCGAGGCTGAGGGCGAGCAGCGCGGGCGCGACGCGCGGGAGCAGGCGGCGGTGCATGGTCTGATCCTGCCCGGTCGCGGCGTTTCGGGACAGGACCGTCCGGGAATGCGACCGGCAGCCGAGGCCCGGCCTCCTCGAGCGGCCCGGCGAGGAGGACCGATGTACGGCGACACCGACGTTATGCGCCGACGGGTGGACCAGCTGCGCGAGCAGGCCACCGACCTGCGGCAGCTGGCCGACCAGCTGGTCGCCCGCACCGAGGGCACCGGGTGGACCGGACGGGCGGCCGCGTCGCTGTCCGACCGGGTCCGCGAGCGCGCCGCCCGGTTGCGCGAGGCCGCCGCCGGCCACGACCGGGCTGCGGACTCCCTCCAGGCGCACCTCCAGGAGGTCGACCGGGTCAAGGACGCCATCGCCCAGCGCGAGCGCAAGGCGCTCGGCCTCGTGACGGACGCCCGTGCGCGGGTCGCGCGCGTCGAGTCCCAGGCCGCGGCCGACCCCGCCGGCGTCACCCGCACCGCCGACCCCGGCGACCAGCAGCTCGCCGCCTTCGACCCTCCCCCGCCCGGCCACCGCGACTGGCTCGGCGTCCACCTCCCCGGACTGTGAGGCACCCGTGACCCTCGTCGACCTCAGCGCCCCGCCGCCGACGCCCGAGCCGACCGCCGGGCTGCTCGATGCCCTCCCCCGACGGGTCGCGCTCACGCTGCCCGAGCTGCGGTGCGCGGCCGCGCACGCCGGTGACGCGCCGCTGCCCTTCGAGGTCCGCGAGCCCGCTGGTGGCCCCGGTGGCGGCACAGGCACCGGCCAGGGCGGCCTCGAGTCGCGCCTGGGCCGCTCGCGCGGGTCCACCGACGACGAGGCGTGGGCGACGGTGATGGCCGCGCTGCACGAGCCGATCGCCTCGCTGGACCGCCGCGGGCTGCTGGTCGACGGCGCGCTGGACGAGGGCCTCGCCGGCGCGGTCGGCCTACTGGCCGTCCCGGACGTCGCGCTCGACCTCGACGTGGCCGTGCAGACCCCAGGCGGCCCGCTGCGTGCCCGCGCCTGGCACCGGCAGGCCGGCGGCGCCGTCGCCACGCTGTCGACGCTCGACGGGGTGGTCTTCGAGCTGGCGTGGTTCTCCGCCGAGCACTGGCCCGCCGAGCTCGCCCGGGTCCCCGTGCTCCCCGAGGAGCACGGCGCGGGGCGCACGACCGTGCCGGCGCACGTCGACCTCCCCTACGAGCTCGCGGACGCCGCCGCCGAGGCCGTGCGGTCCTCGCGGCCCGACCTGCTCGCGGTGCTCGCCGACCAGCAGGCCGCGACCGTCCGCGGCGCGGAGGGCACGACGTACGGCACGGCCGAGGTGCTGGACCTGCTCACCGGCCTCAGCGGCGAGGCGCAGGGCCGGCTGCGGGCGATGGTCGCCGACACCTCCGGCGGGACGACCGACGTCGTCGGCGTCGTGTCGTGGGTGCTGCTCGGGGACGGGTGGCACGCGCTCCGGCCCTACCGGGACCGGACGAGCGGCGAGGCGCGGGTGGAGGTACGGCGGGTGGAGCCGGCCGACCTCGGTCCGCTGCTGGCGCCGGTGCTGGCGGAGGTGACCCGGTGAGCGACGCCACGCCGCCGGCCGGGGCACCCGAGGAGGAGCCGACCGTGCCGCGGGACGCGGTGGAGGCGGCGGACCTGGCCGACAAGTACGACCGGATGACGCGGCTGGCCGCCCTCTTCGAGGCCGCCGGCGAGGAGGCGCGGGCCCGGGCTTCGCTGGGCGCGGAGATGCTCGGCGACCCGGCCGTCGCGGACTCCGCCGAGGTGGCGCAGGGGACCTGGTCGGAGGTCGAGCGCGACGTGCTCGCCGCGACCGGCGACAAGCACGGGCTGCTCGCCCGCTCCGCCGAGCTCGACGCCGACGCCGTCGTCGTGCGGGCCACCGTGGCGACCTACCGCTGGATCGACGAGCTGGCCGAGGAGGCCTCGCGCACGATGGGCGCGATCGCCGGTCGGGCGATCGGCTACCTCGCGCCGGAGGTCGCCCTCGGCGGGCCGGTGGTGAGCGCCGGCCTGATCGAGACCGACGCGCTCGACCGCGACGGCGTGGCGGCGTACCTCTCCGAGCTGGCGCAGGAGCACCCCGAGCTGCTCGAGCACGTCTCCGGCCGCGGCGGGCTGCTCGACGGGCTGTCGATGCGGTCGTTGCTGACCGTCGGCCTGCTCGCCGGGGAGACCGGCAAGGCGGCCGCGCGCGGAGGCCTGCGCGCGCTCGGGATCGACGAGCTGCGCACCGACCTCGGCGCGGCGCTCCGCGACGTCGCGGGCGGCGTGGTGACCGACCCGGCCGAGGCCCCCGTCGCGGAGGGTCCGGTCGTCGGGGGCGCGCCGCGGGGGCTCGCGGGGCTGATGACCGCGCTCGAGGAGGTCGCGGCGTCCGTGGCCGTCGAGCGGGTCGGCGAGAGCCGCTACATCGCCTACCTGCCCGGTCCGGGCGGCGGCGGGCGCCGGCTGCGGCTCGTCAGCGGTGACCCCACGCCGTACGCCGTCCAGGTGGTGCGCGCGGTCGAGGCCGCCGTCGCCGAGGACCCGGCCGCGCGGGTGATGCTCGTCGGCTCCGCGCAGGGCGGAGTGACCGCGGCCGAGGTGGCCGCCGCCGCGCCGTCGTTCACCGTCGAACAGGTCGTGACCGCCGGCGCTCCGGCCGCCCAGACCACCCGGGTGCCCGAGCCGACCCGGGTGCTGGCGCTCGAGGACCGCGCCGACCCTGTCGCGCTGCTCGGCTCGCTGCTCAACCTCGAGACGCCGAACCGGCTCACCGTCGTCTTCGACGCCGCCGCGGTCGACCGCTCCGCCGACAGCACGTACGTCGCCGGGGGCCGTGCCGCCGACGCCGCCGAGCACCCCGCGGTCCGCGCCGAGCTCGACCGGCTCGCCTCGCTGGGCTACCTCATCGGCTGACCCGGGCGGGTCGGTCGGGTCGTGAGGTTCATCGGCGCCCCGATGAAGCTGCCGGTCCCCCGATGAAGCTTCATCGGGGAGCCGTGAGGTTCATCGGCCACCCGATGAACCTCACGGCTGCCGCGACCACCGCGGGCCCGACGACGGGAACGACGAAGGGCCGGACCCCGTGAGGGGTCCGGCCCTTCGGCCGTGGTGCGGGGGCAGCGATCAGCTGCCGGAGACCGCCGACTTGAAGGCGGAGGCGGCCTTGAAGGCCGGCGCCGTGGTGGCGGCGATCTCGATGGTCTCGCCGGTCTGCGGGTTGCGGCCCTGGCGCGCCGAGCGCTCGCGCGACTCGAAGGTGCCGAAGCCGGAGATGCTGACCTTGTCGCCGGCCGCGACGGCCTTGACGATGCTGTCGAGGACGGCGTCGAGGGCCTTCTCGGCCTCCTTGCTGCCCAGGCCGGTCTGCTCGGCGACGGCGTCGCGCAGCTGTCCCTTGTTCATGTGATGCTCCTGTTCGTCAGGTCTGCGGGGGTCGTGCCGTGCCGGCCCGGCGAAGGGCCCGGCGGCACGCCCGGCGGCCTGCGCGTGGTGCCGCAGGCTCGTCCGGCGCTCCGCAGGCTAGCCGCACCACGGCGTCCGCGCGCATCCGCGGCCCCCGGAATGCCGGGCGTGTCGCGCTCCGGACCCCTCCCGGGACCTCGCTCGGGCCTCACAGGATGTCGTGCACGAACTCCCCGAGCTGGGTCAGGTTGCGGCACTCGACCATCGGCACGACCGCCCCGTAGCGGGACGCCGCGGAGTCGCCGTTGTCCCAGTGACGACGGTGCTCGGGGTTGAGCCACCACGCGTGCCGGATGCCGCCGACGAGCTCGGACAGGGTGTCGAGGGCCAGGTCCGAGTAGTTCGACCGGGCGTCGCCGAGGACGAGCAGCGAGGACTTCGGACCGAGGGCGTCGGCGTGGTTCTCGGCCAGCTTGGTGATCGCGCGGCCGTAGTTCGTGCGTCCCCACAGCGCCGCGTGGGACGTGCTCGCCGCGAGGTCGGTCATCACGTCGACGACGTCGGCGCCGGGCTTGAAGTGGTGGGTCACCTCGTGGACGTGGTCGATGAACGTGAACGCCCGGACCTTCTGGAAGTGGTCGCGCAGCGCGAAGACCAGCAGCAGCGTGAACTGCGCGAAGTTCGCCACCGACCCGCTGACGTCGCACAGCACCACGAGCTCGGTGCGGTGCGGCCGCTTCGGCTTGTGGTGGGTGGTGAGGGGGACGCCGCCGGTGGAGACGGAGGCGCGGACGGTCCGCCGGAAGTCCAGCGGGCCGCGCCGCTGCGCGTGGTGCTCCTTGGTCAGCCGGGTCGCCAGGCGCCGCGCGAGCGGATAGATCTCGCGCCGCATCTCCTCCAGGTCCGAGCGGCGGGCGGAGAGGAAGTCGAGCCGGTCGATGCTGGGCCGCAGGGCGACGTTGGCGACGTGCTCGGGTCCCTTCTCCTCGGCGATGCGCCGGCGGGCGTCGTCCTCGACGCGGTGCGTGAACGCGCCGATGCGCCGGCCCGCGGTGCGCTCGGCCTCCTCGTCGGTGCGGCCCTCGGCGAGCAGCCCGGCGACGAGCTGGTCGACCAGCTCGCCCGGCGAGACCCGTTGGAGGGCGGTGTACGCCGACCAGCTGGACAGCCCGGGGCCGCGGCCCGGCATCGCGCCGAACGTCGCGACCATCTCGGCCGCGAGGTCGGCCAGCGCCTGCTGGTCGTCGGCGGCGAGCGCCTCGGCCAGCCTCTCGCGGAAGTCCCGCAGCGCGTCCGCGCCGTCGCGGACCGAGAACTCCTGGCCCGCGGCGTCCGGCCCGTCGCCGGTCGCCTCAGCCGCACCGGTGCCCGCGGCGCCGGCCCCCGAGCCGACCATCCGCGGGAACCAGAGGTCGAACAGCGCGTCGAAGGTGGGTCGCTGCGACTGCTTCTTGACCAGCGTGGCGGCGTACGCCGCCTGGACCGTCTGCCGGCTCCCCCACTGCACCGCCGAGAGCGCGGCGACGGCGTCGAGGTCCTCGGCGAGCGAGACCGACAGCCCCGCGGCGCGCAGCGCCTCGAGGAACGCGATGTGCCGGTCGAGCAGGCCGCTGCTGCTCTGGCTGCCGGTCTGCCTGCCGGTCTGGTAGCCGGTCACCGGGCGTTCACCGGCGCAGCCGCAGCTCGCGGACGGCGCGGTCGTGGTCGGAGGCGTGCTTGAGGACGACACCGAGGGTGTCGGCGATCGCCTTGTCGTCGAGGTCGCGGATCTCGAGCGCGATGAGCGTGCGCGCCCAGTCGACGGACTCCGCGATGGACGGCGCCTTCTTCAGCTCCAGCTCCCGCAGCCGGGCCACCGTCGTGACCAGCTGGCCGGCGACGCGCTCCTCGAGGTCGGGCACCTGGCTGGAGACGATCTCGCGCTCCCGCTCGGCGTCCGGGTAGTCCAGGTGCAGGTAGAGGCAGCGGCGCTTGACCGCCTCGGAGAGCTCGCGGGTCGCGTTCGAGGTCAGCACGACGAACGGGCGGCGCACCGCCGCGACCGTGCCGAGCTCGGGGATCGTGACCTGGAAGTCCGAGAGCACCTCGAGCAGCAGGCCCTCGACCTCGACGTCGGTCTTGTCGACCTCGTCGATGAGCAGGACCGTCGGCTCCTCGCGGCGGATCGCCGTCAGCAGCGGCCGGGTCAGCAGGAACTCGTCGGTGAAGATGTCGTCGTGGGTCTCGTCCCACGTGGCGGCATCGCCGGTGGCCTGCGTGGCCTGGATGCGCAGCAGCTGCTTCTTGTAGTTCCACTCGTAGAGCGCGCGGGCCTCGTCGAGCCCCTCGTAGCACTGCAGCCGGACCAGCTCCGCGCCGCTCGCCCGGGCGACCGCCTTCGCCAGCTCGGTCTTGCCGACCCCGGCCGGCCCCTCGACGAGGAGCGGCTTCTCCAGGGCGCCCGCGAGGTACGCCGTCGTGGCGGTCGCCGGGTCGGCGAGGTAGCCGGTCGCCGCCAACCGCTCGGTCGCGTCGTCGGGCGAGGAGAACCAGTCGGCCGTCGTCATGCCGGCCATCCTCGCCCATCGCCCCCGGCGTGGCCCGGTCCAGAGATCTGTCTCACGTGCGGCCGGCGGACGTGACCGCCTTCGGGGCGGGTCGTTGTCCAGGCGTACCTGTCCCATCCCCCACCGGCAGCGGGAGTCCGCGATGCGCACCACCACCAGGCGAGGCCCGTCGCGGGCGCAGGTCTCCTCGGCGCTGCTGGCCGTCAAGGCCGCCGTGCTGGGTGCGGTCCTCGCGCTGACCGTGACCGCGGGCATCACCGCCTCCGGGACGACCGCCACGCCGGACGCGCGGCCGCCGGTGTTCACGATGGACGCCTCCGCCCAGGTGGTGCAGCAGGTGATGAGCAAGCACAACTGCTCGAGCACCGGGTTCGCCCCCGGCACCCAGCCCGACTCCGCCCTGGTGCGCACCACCCGCGGCAAGCTGCGCGTCGTCAGCTTCGACCGCGGCTGGGACGTCTTCACCGGCCGCTCGCCGGGCCTCCTCGTCGCCGTCTGCCTCGGCCGCCCCTGACCTGCCGCACCCTCTCCTGCTCAGGCGGGGCGGGCGGTGGCGGCGTGCCGCTTCGCCAGGTCGGCGTAGTACGGCGCGTTGGTGTCGACCCAGAACTGCGAGGACGTGCCCTCGATCGGCTTGGTCGCCTTGCACGGGACGCCCGCGGCGACGACGCCCGGCGGGATCTCGGCGCCGGGCGTGACCACGGAGCCCGCGGCCACCAGCGTCCCGGCGCCGACCTTCGCGCCGTCGAGCAGGGTCGAGCCGTTGCCGACCAGCGCGCGCTCGCCGACCTCGGTGCAGTGCACGACGCAGCCGTGGCCGACGGTCGCGTCCGGTCCGACGGTCAGCACCTGGTCCGGGCCGGCGTGCAGGACGCTGTTGTCCTGGATGTTGGTGCCGGCCTTCACCACGATCCGGCACACGTCGCCGCGGAGCACCGCGCCGTACCAGACGCTCGCGCCGGGCTCGATCGTCACGTCGCCGATGAGGGTGGCGGTGGGGGCGATCCAGGCGTCGGGGTGCACGTCCGGGCGCTTGCCCTCGAACTCGAAAAGGTTCACGTCGCTCATCCCACACCACCCCGCCGAGGAGGTGCGAACCGGCTCAGGCCCCGACGTACGCCGCGAGGTGCTGGCCGGTGAGCGTCGAGCGGTCGGCGACGAGGTCGGCGGGCGTCCCCTCGAAGACGACGCGGCCGCCGTCGTGCCCGGCGCCGGGGCCGAGGTCGATGATCCAGTCCGCGTGCGCCATGACGGCCTGGTGGTGCTCGATGACGATGACCGACTTCCCGGCGTCGACCAGCCGGTCGAGCAGGCCGAGCAGCTGCTCCACATCGGCCAGGTGCAGGCCCGTGGTCGGCTCGTCGAGCACGTAGACGTCGCCCTTGTCCGCCATCTGCGCGGCGAGCTTGAGCCGCTGCCGCTCGCCTCCGGAGAGCGTGGTGAGCGGCTGGCCGAGGGTCAGGTAGCCGAGGCCGACGTCGGCGAGGCGGGCCAGCACCTTGTGGGCGGCCGGCACCCTGGCCTCGCCGTCGGCGAAGAACGCCTCGGCCTCGGCCACCGACATCCTTAGCACCTCGCTGATGTCGCGCCCGCCGAGCTTGTGCTCCAGCACGGCCGGCTGGAACCGCTTGCCGTCGCAGTCCTCACAGGTGGTGGCCACCCCGGCCATGGTCGCGAGGTCGGTGAAGATGACGCCCGCACCGTTGCAGGTCGGGCAGGCGCCCTCAGAGTTGGCGCTGAACAGGGCCGGCTTGACCCCGTTGGCCTTCGCGAACGCCTTGCGGATCGGCTCGAGCAGACCGGTGTACGTCGCCGGGTTGCTGCGCCGGGAGCCCTTGATGCCGCTCTGGTCGATGGCGACCACGCCCTCGCGGCCCGCGACCGAGCCGTGCACGAGCGAGCTCTTGCCGGACCCGGCCACGCCGGTGACGACGACCAGCACGCCGAGCGGCACGTCGACGTCGACGTCGACCAGGTTGTGGGTGCTCGCGCCGCGCACCTCCAGCGCACCGGACGGCGTACGCACGTGCTCCTTGAGGGAGGCGCGGTCGTCGAGGTGGCGGCCGGTCAGCGTGCCGCTGGTCCGCAGGCCGTCGAGGGTGCCCTCGAAGACGATCTCGCCGCCCTCGGTGCCGGCGCGCGGGCCGAGGTCGACGACGTGGTCGGCGATCGCCATCGTCTCGGGCTTGTGCTCGACGACGAGGACGGTGTTGCCCTTGTCGCGCAGCTGGAGGAGCAGCTCGTTCATCCGTTGGATGTCGTGCGGGTGGAGGCCGACGGTCGGCTCGTCGAAGACGTAGGTGACGTCGGTCAGCGAGGAGCCGAGGTGGCGGATCATCTTCACCCGCTGCGCCTCGCCGCCCGACAGCGTGCCGGAGGGGCGGTCGAGCGAGAGGTAGCCCAGCCCGATCGCCGCGAACGAGTCGAGGGTGTGGCGCAGGCCCTGCAGCAGCGGCGCGACCGACGGCTCGTCGAGGTCGCGCACCCACGCGGCGAGGTCGCTGATCTGCATCGCGCAGAGGTCGGCGATGTTGCGACCGCGGATGCGCGAGGAGCGCGCCTCCGGAGCCAGGCGCGTGCCGTCGCACTCGGGGCAGGTGGCGAAGGTGACGGCACGCTCGACGAAGGCGCGCACGTGCGGCTGCATCGCCTCGACGTCCTTGGACAGGAAGGACTTGTGGATCGAGGGGATCAGCCCGAGGTAGGTCAGGTTGATGCCGTCGACCTTGATCTTGGTGGCGTCCTTGTGGAGCAGGTCGTCGAGCTCGCGCTTGCCGTAGTCCTTGATCGGCTTGTCGGGGTCGAAGAAGCCGCAGCCGCGGAAGATCCGCCCCTGCCAGCCGTCCATGCTGTAGCCCGGGATCGTCAGCGCGCCCTCGTTGAGCGACTTGTTCTCGTCGTAGAGCGCGCTCAGCGCTATGTCGGAGACCGCGCCGCGGCCCTCGCAGCGCGGGCACATGCCGCCGAGCCGGTTGAACGTCGCCTTCTCGGTCTTGCTGCGCCCGCCCTTCTCGACGGTGATCGCGCCGGCCGCGCGGACCGAGGGGACGTTGAAGGAGTACGCGTTCGGCGGGCCGATCTGCGGGTCGCCGAGCCGGCTGAAGAGGATCCGCAGCATCGCGTTGGCATCGGTGACCGTGCCGACCGTCGAGCGCGGGTTGGCGCCGAGCCGCTCCTGGTCGACGATGATCGCGGTGGTCAGCCCGTCGAGGACGTCGACCTCCGGGCGCGCCAGCGTCGGCATGAAGCCCTGCACGAACGCGCTGTAGGTCTCGTTGATCAGCCGCTGCGACTCTGCCGCGACCGTGCCGAAGACCAGGGAGCTCTTGCCCGAGCCGGAGACGCCGGTGAACACGGTCAGCCGCCGCTTCGGGATGTCGACGCTCACGTCGCGCAGGTTGTTGACCCGCGCGCCGCGCACGCGGATCAGGTCGTGGGTGTCGGCGGGGTGACTGCCGTCGTGGGTGGTCGTCGCGGTCATGGATCTCCGTCCTCGATCGGGCAGGGCCAGCATGTCGGAGACCACCGACAGCGACCACCGACCTGTTGCCGGTCGGCGTGCTGACCGCGCGGGCGGCCCGGGCTCATCGGTCCGGACCCGTCAGGAGCCGGCGGCGACCCGCTCGGCCAGCCGGACGGCGGCGGTCAGCACCAGGTCCGCGGTCTCCGGGTCCGTCACGGCCTGCTCGGGCACGAGCCCGCCGAGCAGCGCGGCCGGCTGGGTGAGCCAGGCCCACACCCGCCAGGGATCCATCCTCGCGGCCAGGAGCGGCTCGAGGACCGGCGCGAGGTCGGGGCGCAGCTCGCCCTCGCCGGTGAGCTGGAACGCCGGCACGACGCTGCGCTCGTCGACGGGCACCACCAGCAGTCGGTGGGTCGAGGCGGCCTTGTGCACCGCGAACCGGGTGGCGTCCACCGACGTGCCGCGGACCTCGGCCAGGGCCGCGTAGTCGAACGTCGGCGTCGCCAGCAGCTCGGCCCGCAGCCGGGCGTGCCGCCGCAGCACCACCAGCGCGACGGGCACGGCGTGCTCGGGCTCGGTGCCCTCGTTGCGCAGCAGCCGCTCGACGTCCTGGAGCTGCGCGAGCGAGAGGTCCTGGCCGGTGCCGGGGTCGATCCAGCGGGCGGCGCTGCCGGCACCGCCGTCGCGCCGGAACGTCGGGAGGCCGGCCTCGGTCAGGTGGCCCTCCAGCCCGAGCCGCTCGATCCAGGTCGCCAGCTCCTCGCCGAGCGTGGCCCGCTGCTCCTCCGTCACGGGTCCCAGCCTGCCGCATCGGGCCGGGTCAGCCGCAGTCGCCGACCTCGAAGGAGCGGCACCGGTCGGCCCGCGACCCGCGCAGCACCCGGTCGGTCCCGGCACCGCCTCGCAGCACGTCGGCGCCGGGCGAGGCCGTGACGCGGTCCCACCCGCCTCCGAGCCGCGCGTCCAGCGGGCCGGTCGCCTGGCCGGCGTCGACCACGTCGCGCGTCGGCGAGCCGCGATAGGTCCACCCGGCGCCGTACCAGAGCTCGAGCACCTCGGCTCCGGCGTACGCCGCCGTGCCGGCCGCCGTCGCGACCGTGCCGCGCCGCGCGTCGACGGCCACCTGCCGGGCGTGCTGCCCGCGGCCGCCGAACAGGCGCAGGGCGTCCTGGCCGCTCCCGGCGTCGAACCGCCACCCGCCGGCGTCGACGCGGACGTCGGCGAAGTCGTCGCCGCCGCCGAGGTCGACCACGACCGGCTCGGCGCCCAGCGCTCGCACGTAGTCGGTGCTGTCGGTGCCGGTCACCCGGTCGCGCCCGCCGTGGCTCACCACGGTGTCGTACCCGCCGGCCACCGTCGGGCCGAGGTCCACCCGGTCGTCACCGTCGCGGTCGGGCGCGCCGGCCGGGTCGGTCCGGACGCGGTCGGTGCCTGCCCCGGTCTCGACGGTGTCGGACCCCGCGCCGGCTTCGAGGAGGTCGTCGCCGTCGGTGCCGACCACGGTGTCGTCGTGCGACGACCCCTCGAACGTGACCGGCTGGCCGGCCACCACCAGTCGGTCCCTGCCCTCGCCGGTCACGGTCGCCGCCGGCAGGTCGATGCCCACCGGCGTCACGGAGCCGGCGTACGTCACCCGGTCGGGGACTGCAGCCCCGTCGCCGTCGGGGTCGGCGCCCGGGTCGAGCAGGTCGTCGCCCGGCCCGCCGGCGAGGGTGTCGCCGAACGTGTCGACGGTGCGCGTGCGCTCCTCGCGGTCCTGGCCCCCGTGGAGCCGGTCCTCGCCGCGGCCGCCGCTCAGCACGTCCGCGCCCTCGCCGCCGCAGACGACGTCGTCCCCGCCCCGCCCGTCGACCACGTCGTCACCGCCGAGCGCGGCGATCACGTCCGGCCCGGGCGTCCCGGTGATCGTGTCGGCCGCCGGCGTGCCGACGATGGTCGCGGTCAGACCGCGGCAGGTCGGCGGCGGTGTGGCCCGGGTCGGAGCGGCCTGGGCCGGCGCCGGCGCGGCGAGGGTGACCAGGAGGAGCGTGGGTGGGAGGAGGGCACGGGCGGTTCGCATGCCTCGTACGACGCCGGGCGGGCCCGCCTGGTTCGCGGGTCCGGCGCCCGCCCTCGGTCAGGCCAGGCCGGCCCGGGCGAGCACCCGCCGCGCAGACCTCACCACCGCGAGGTCGACGAGCCGTCCGTCGCTCGTGACCGCAGCGCCGAGGCCGGCCCGGTCGGCCCGGTCGAAGACCTCCACGATCTCGCGCGCCGAGGCCAGCTCCTCCGCTGACGGGGCGAGCGCCATGTGCACCACCGCGACCTGGGCGGGATGGATGAGGGTGCGCCCCGTGAAGCCCTGGCGCACCAGGCGCTCGGTGGAGCGGCGCAGCACGTCGTCGTCACCGAGCCGGGTCTCCACCGGCCCGACGGGTGCGGCCAGGCCGGCGGCCGCCGAGGCGAGGACGACGGCGAAGCGGGCGGGCCAGAGCTCCTCACGCTCGGCCCCGGGCGAGATGCCGAGGTTCGCGGCGAGGTCGGCCTCGCCGAGGCCGAGCCGCACGACCCGCGGGGCGCGGGCGACAGCCGCGACCTCGTCCAGGCCGTGGGCGGTCTCGAGGAGACCGATCACCTGGACCGAGCCAGGGGGCAGGCCTGCGCGGTCCTCGGCGGCCGGCAGCAGGTCGTCCACCCGGGCCAGGAGGGTGGGCTCCGCACCCGGCACGACGACACCCGTCGTGCCGGGGCGGACGGCCGCCGCGACGTCCTTCTCGAGCGTCCGCGCGTCCACGCGCACCCACCACTCCGGACCGTCGGGGCGGTCGTGCCGACCGACCTCGAGCCGGGCCGCCTCCTTGCCGGCCGGGGCCACGCCGTCCTCCAGGTCGAGGACTACGGCATCCACCCCGCTGGCGGCGGCCTTCGCGAACCGCTCGGGCCGGTCCCCCGGGGCGTAGAGGTAGGTGCGTGCCGCGCTCACGGTCGGGGTCAGGCCCGCTCGAGCGGACGACGCAGGTATTGGCCGACCGGCTCGCCAACGACCTCGCCCGCCTCGAGGACCTGCTGCCCGCGCAGGAAGGTGTCGGTCACCCGCGCCGTCATGTCGAAGCCCTCGAACGGCGTGTACTCCTGGGTCGACTCCGAGTCCGCCGCGCGGACCGTCCACGAGACGTCGGGGTCGACGAGCGCGATGTCGGCGTCGAACCCGACCGCGATCGCGCCCTTGGTGCGCAGGCCGAAGCGCTTCGCGGGGTTCCCGGAGACCAGCGCGGCCATCCGGCCGAGGGACAGGCCGCGCTTGGTGCCCTCGGTGACGAGGCCAGCGAGGAGGTACTCCGTGCCGCCGAAGCCGGACTTGGCCACGAAGACGTCCTCGCGGTCCTCGCCGAACTTCTTCTCGTCCTTGCAGCAGGCGTGGTCGGAAACGACCCAGTCGATGCTTCCGTCCAGGACGTACTCCCACAGCGCCTCGACGTCCTCGCGAGGGCGGATGGGCGGGTTCACCTTCGCGCCGACGTCCGCGGTGGTGATGTCGGCCAGCAGGTGACCGATGGTGACCTCGCGGCGGAAGTCGATGTGGGGGAACGCCGTCGACATGCGCAGCGCCGCGTCCACGGCTTTGCGGGAGGTCAGGTGGAGCAGGTTGATGGTCGGCAGGCCGGTCTCGTGCGCCAGGTACGACGCGATGCTGATGGCCAGGCCCTCGGAGTGCGGGGGCCGCGACTCGTGGTACGCCTCGAGACCGGTGAGCTCCCCGGCGCCCTCCACCAGCTCGGTGTAGGCACGCATGATCTCCGCGGTCTCGCAGTGCAGCGAGAGCGAGATCTCGTCGGCGATTTCCGGAAACTGCTCGCGCGCGCGCTGGATGCCGCGCATGACGAACTCGAAGTGCGCGTAGTCGTAGCGCTCGCCCTCGGGGATCATGAGGAAGGAGTTCTGGTCGGCGGAGCGGCCGTGCAGGCCGTGGCTGCCGTAGAACATGAAGACCTTGAACGACGTGACGCCGTGGTCGCCCACCAGCGCGGGAATCTCCTCGATGTGCTTCTTCATCATCGGCGCGAGGTGGAAGGCGTAGTCGACGTGCGCCCGGCCCTCGGTGGCCCGCAGGACCTCGGGGAAGAACTCCGCGTACTCCCCGCCCTTGTTCAGGTAGTACTGCCCGGTGCGCATGTAGGTGATGCCGGTCGTCACCCCGCCCTGGGCGCACGCGCGGCTCTCGGTGAGCGCGTCCTCCGACAGCGGGTTGTAGATCCCCCAGTGCTGGTGGGCGTCCACGACGCCGGGGAACGCGATCTTGCCGCCGCCGTCGACCACGCGGGTGCCGGCGACGGGCTCGATGCCCTCGCGCAGCTCGGTGATCCGGCCGTCGGTCACGGCGACGTCGAGCGCCTGGGGCTCGTCGTGGTCGGGGGCGACGACGCGGACGTTCTTCAGCAGCAGGTCCATCAGTTCTCTCCTAGGTAGCGACCGGGTAGCGACGGGTGGGGCCGGGTGGGGCCGGGAGCGGCGGGGGTCAGTGGGTGGGTCGGGACCCCGTAGGGGCTCCCGCGAGGTGCGACATCAGAAGGTCGATCGAGCCGAGCCCCCGCAGGTCGCGCAGCCCGGCCTCGACCGTCTCGATGGCGTCGGGCGCGAGGTGTCCGGCGACGTTCTCGCGGAACTTCACCGCCAGCTCGTCGTCGGTGAGCGGTCGCTGTGGGCCACCGCGGTTGGTGAGGACCTCGACGACCCGCTCGGAGCCGTCGGTGAGCTCGGCCCGGACGACGGCCGGGAACTGGTAGGGGAAGATCTCGTCGCAGCGCGGGTCCGCCACCACGTCGACCAGGGCCATCAGGGCACGCCGCTCCGGGTGCTGGGCGAGCTCATCGGTGTAGTCGGCGAGACCGACGCCGAGGCCGGACCCCCCGAGCAGACCCGCGACCAGGGCGTACGGCCCGCTGAACTGGGCCTGGTAACCGGTCTCCGGTGCCCGCTTGGTCTCGATCGGTTGCCCGATGGTGCGCAGCGGCGCCGCGGCGACGCCCAGCACGAGGCGCCGGACCTGGTCGGGGCGCACGCCCCGCGCGCGCAGCTCCATGCCGGCGTCGACCGCGGCGTGGGTGAAGTGGTTCGCCGGGTAGGGCTTGAAGAAGATCCCCGGCACCGCCCACTCCGTGCCGAGGCCGCGGTCGACCGCGTCGAGGTCGACCTTCGAGCCGTGGAGCCAGGACTCGAAGAAGCCGAACCGGCCCTCGAGGACGGTCGGCGGGCCGGTGAAACCGCGCTGCACCAGGTGGGCCGCGGAGACGCCGGACTGGGCGCCCCACCCGCAGTGCAGGCGCTTGACCGTGCCGCCGGTCCGGTTGGCCTCGAGGATGCCCGAGGCCATCGACGCGGCCAGGCCCAGCGTGTCGGCCAGCCCGATCTCGTCGAGGCCGAGCAGCATGCCGGCGGCGACCGCGGCGCCCATGGCGCCGCAGATGGAGGTGGCGTGCTGGCCGTGCTCGAAGTACACCGAGTTGCCGATCGACTCGTCGTAACCGGCCATGCCGAGACGCACCGCGACCTCGAGCCCGACCGCCACGGCGCGCACCAGGTCCTCGCCTGTCGCACCTGCCTCCTCGGCCGCGGCCAGCGCGGCAGGGACGATGTTGGCGCTGGGGTGCAGCACCGAGGGCAGGTGCGTGTCGTCGTAGTCGAGGGAGTGCGCGAGCACCCCGTTGACGAACGCCGCGGCGGGGGCCGGCAGCTTCGTCGCCACCCCGACGGCGTGGGCCTGTCCGCGCCCGCCGAGCTCCTCGGCGTACGCCATGGCGGCCTGGCTGGTCGGCAACGACCGCGCGGCCACGGCGAGCCCGAGGACGTCCACGACACGCTGCTCCACGCTCGCGGCGACGTCCTCGGGGACCCCGCCCCGCGCCACGCCGTGCGCGAACGAGGCCAACTGCTGGGCCAGGGTGGGCTCAGCCACGGCGCACCACCGCGAGGGGGCGGGCCGGCGAGCCGGTCGCACCGAAGAGCGGGAGCGGCGAGAGCACGAAGAGGAACTCGTGGACGCCTGCGGCGGCGAGCTCCTCGAGGGCCATCGCCTCGATGATGTAGATGCCGGTCTCGACCAGCAGTACGCGGTGGGCGGGCAGCACGGCGTGGCCGGCGCCCGGCTTGAGGCACTCGAAGGCGATGGTGTCCGCGCCGGCGGCCCGGACCTGGCGGTCGGCCAGCCAGCGGGCCCCCTCCTCACCCACGCCCGGGACGCCGGAGTCGCGACCGATGTAGGGCGCGCCCTCCTCGAAGTGCCGACCCCACCCGCTGCGGATGAGGACGACGTCGCCCGCGCAGGGCTCGACGCCCTGGCGGGCCACGGTCGCTTCGAGGTCGGCCGCGGTGATCTCGTAGCCCGGCTCGCAGCCCTCGGGCGTCCCGAGCGCGGCGGGGACGTCGAGCAGGACGCCGCGGCACACCATCGGCTCGATGGTGTGGGCGCCGAGCTGCTCGTAGCGGCCGCCGGTCAGCGCCTGGTTGGCGTCGAGCCCGCCGAAGAGCTTGCCGTCGTGAGAGACGTGCGCGAGGGCGTCCACGTGGGTGCCGACGTGGGTGCCCATGCTGATGATGTCGTTCGCGGCGGACCCGCCGTCGCTGCGGACCATGTCGCCGTGCCGCCGCGGCAGCGCGTGCCAGTACGCCGGGTGGTTGGGCGACTGCGGCATGCCGACGGTCAGGGGACGGCCGAGGTCGAAGACCTCGATGCCCGACGCGATCGCCGCGACGAGGGGTTCGACGGTGGTGGACGTCACGATGCTTCCTTCGTTGGTGGGGGTGGAGGAGGGGGATCAGGCCACGACGCCGCGAGCGCGGAGCTCCGCGACGTGCTCAGCCGGGATGCCCAGCTCGTCGGTGAGGACCTGGTCGGTGTCGGCGCCCCGGGGGCGTCCCGGGAACCGGATCCGTCCCGGCGTCCCCGACATCCGCCACATCACGTCGTGCATGAGGACCTGCCCGAGGTCCTCGTCCGGGACGTGCCGGAGCATCCCGGTCTCCCGGACGTGGGCGTCCTCGACGAGGTCACGGGCGTCGTAGACGGCCGCGATGGCCGCCCCCACCTCGGTGAACCGGTCGATCACCTCCGCGCGGGTGCGGGCGCCGATCCAGCTGCCGACGTAGCCGTCAAGCAGGTCGGCGTGCTGGGCGCGTCCGTGCCCCGAGGCGAACCAGGGCTCCTCGAGCACCTCGGGGTGGCCGACGAGCGTCAGCACCTTCTCGGCGATCCGCTGGGCGCTGGTCGAGACCGCGACCCAGGAGTCGTCGGAGGTCCGGTAGGTGTTCCGGGGGGCGTTGTTGGTCGACCGGTTGCCGTGCCGCTGGCCGACGACGCCGAGCTGGTCGTACACGGTGGGGCCGGGACCGACCGCCGTCATGATCGGCAGCAGCAGGTTGGCGTCGATCACCTGCCCGCGACCACCGTTGGACTGCCGGGCGAGCAGGGCCATGGAGACCGCCGAGGAGGCGGCGATGCCGCAGATGCTGTCCGCGAGGCCGAACGCCGGCAGGGTCGGCGGGCCGTCCGCCTCGCCCGTCAGGTGCGCGAAGCCGCTCATCGCCTCGGCCAGCGTGCCGAACCCGGCGCGGGAGGCGTAGGGCCCCTCCTGGCCGAAGCCGCTGATGCGCAGGAGCACCAGGCCGGGGTTGGCCTCGAGGAGCACCTCGGGTCCCAGGCCCCAGCGCTCGAACGTGCCGGGGCGGAAGTTCTCGACGACCACGTCGGCGGTCCGCGCAAGCTCCAGGAAGGCCGCCGCTCCGTCGCGGTCGGAGAGGCTCAGGCCGATCGTCCGCTTGTTGCGGGAGATCTCTTTCCACCACAGCGGGACGCCGTCCTTGGACTCGCCGTGCCCGCGCATGCTGTCGCCGGCAACGGGGTGCTCGACCTTGATCACGTCGGCCCCGAAGTCACCGAGGATCTGGCAGCACAGCGGCCCAGCCAGGATCGTCGAGGCGTCGACGACCCGCGTGCCGGTGAGGGGTCCGTCTTGCATGGGTCTTCTTTCTGCAGTCGAAGCGTTCCGCTGATACGAACGACGTACCGCTGAACGGAGCGTATGTGTCCGGAGAGGGGTCGTCAACGCCCGGGGGCGTCCCTCGCGACGACCTCGCGCAGCAGCCCGGCGAAATCGCGGGGGTTCTGCTCGGCGACGAAGTCGGTGGCCTCGGGCAGCACGCGCGAGGCCGCCCAGGGCAGCGCCGCGACGGCGCGCTCGTGCATGTAGCCGATGCGGTCGCGACCGCCCGCCAGGAGCGTGGTCGGCAGCCCGGACCGCTCGACCTCGCCTAGCGCGGCGTGCAGGTCGTAGCGCCAGATCGCCCGGTAGGCGCAGGCGAAGTCCGGGCCGGCCGCCAGGTAGTCCGCGACCATGCTCGTGACCATCTCCGGCGGCGCCCATGGGTACTCCCCGCGGATGCGTCGCCAGATCCAGTCCAGGTGGGAGCCGTCCGCGCTCGGCACGTACGGCGGGGCGAACCCGGCGAGCCGGTCGGCCTTCTCGCCCTCGGTGTAGACCGGCAGGCCGTGCAGCACCAGGTGCCGGACCCGCTCCGGCCGCGCGCGGGCCATCTCGACGGCCATCACGGTCCCGGTCGCCCGTCCGAGGAGGTAGACCGGGAGGTCGGTCAGCTGGTCGATCCCGCCCCAGAGTGCGTCGGCGTGGTCAGGGACGCGCCAGTCGCCGTCGACGGCGAGCGAGTCGCCGTACCCCGGGGTGTCGGGGGCATAGGCGTCGGACCAGCGCCCAAGCTCCGGCAGCAACGGCTCGAAGCGGCGGGAGGACAGTGGCGACTGGTGGAGCAGCACCCAGGCGCAGGTGGCGTCCGGTCCCTGCACCCACCGCACGTGCAGGTCGGCACGAGGGGTGCGGACGCGGGCGCGGCGCACCAGGGCGACGTCGCCGCCGCTCACCCGGTCCGCCCTGCTCCGGCGGCGGACCGGCGGACGTGGTCGGGCAGGGCGGTGCCCGCCTCGCGCAGCAGGGCGACGTCGGGTCCGCCCTCGTCGATGCCGGCGAGCCGGAGCGCCGCCCACATCGTCGCCAGGTTGCTGGAGACGACCGGCAGGCCGGTCTCGCACTCGAGGTCCGCGAGGTGCTCGAAGGTACGCCAGTTGGTGCAGCTGATCATCACCGCTTCGGCGCCCGAGACGTCCACCTCCCGCACCAGCCCCGCGCTCACCTCGGGCTCGAGGCGGCCCTTGGCGAGGTTGCTCAGCAGGTCGAGGTCGCGCCGCGCGACCACCTCGAAGCCCGACTGCACGAGGTAGGCCGCCGCACCGTCGGCGACCGGACCGATGTACGGCGTCACGACGGCGACGCGGCGCACACCCATCGTGCGCAGCGCCGCGACCATCGCGGTCGACGTGGTCAGCGCCGGCGACCCGGCCACGGTCGCGAGCTCTGCGCAGGTGTCCGCGTCGGAGTCGCGACCGTGGAGGAAGCTCCCAGAGGTGCAGGCGTAGGCGACGACGTCCACGCCGAGCGACCCCAGCTCCGCCGCCGCTGCCGGCAGGCGCTCGCGCATCGCAAGGATCGACGCCACCTTCTCCTCGGGCCGGGCCGCCTCCGCGACCGGGACGCGGGTGGCGTACGCCGCGACCCCGGGAGGCAGGGCGGCGGAGATCTCCGGCTCCACGACCGAGTTGGTGGACGGGACGATCAGCCCGATGCGTGCCCGGCTCCCGTGCACCTCAGTTCACCCGGCCTCGACCGTCAGCGGCACGCGGAACCCGTCCGTCAACTCGTCCATCAGGGACTCGAGCCGGTAGGTGTGCCGGATCTCCCGGTCGAGCACCGGGTCGTGCAGGCGGAAGGACCACTCCCGGCCGTAGGCGAGCTTGCCGTCGAGAGCGACGATCGTGCCTGCGAACAGCACGTAGTCCGACGCCGGCGGGTTGGCCCGCTCGCCGAGGATGCGCAGCAGGTCCTCCGGGGAGAGGAACGTCCCGGTCGGGGTCTGCTGGTAGAGCGTGCCGTCGACCCAGGACTCCAGGACGCACTGGTCCCAGTGATCCGCGACCTCCGAGAGCCGCCACAGCGTCGGCGCCAGGATGTTGGGGCACGTCTGCTTGCTGTAGACGATGCTGACCCGCTCCAGGTCGCGGTCGGTGTGGTCGGAGCCCACCCCCACGAGCACCTCGTCCCCGGTGACGACCAGGACGATCTCCACCTCGCCGGACGTTCGGCTGCCGTGAACCTCGACCGCCGTCCTGGTGGTGAGCGCCTGCGGGGTGATCGGGTAGATCCGGGGGGCAGGGACGTCGAAGGCGATCTTGACCCCGGCGTCGGCCACCTCCTTCTGATGGTGGATCGCCACGTCGGCGTCCCGGGTCGCCGAGCCCATGTTGTACATCCGCCGGACCTCCAGCTCGCGCGGGGTGCGCGTGCCGTCGGTCGAGAGGACCTCCGCGTGGAAGGTGAAGGGCATCAGGCGTCAACCCCGTCGGTGTCCGTCGGCGCACCCTGCTCGACCCAGCCGTTGCCCTGGAGCATGTCGGCGAAGGCGATCGTGGCCGCCTCGACTGTCGGCATGCCGCCGGGGAGCCCGGCGAGAAGGATGGCCTCAAGGACCTCCTTCTCGCTGGCGCCGTGCTTCATCGCGTTGCGCGAGGCCCACTCGACGCCCTCGCGGTCACCCTTGACCGCGGTGGTGACGCCGACCAGCACCAGGAATCGGGTCTTCAGGTCCAGGTGACGCGGCTCGGGGCCGAAGATCAGGTTGCCGGCCAACGCGTTGTAGGCGCGCAGGATGTCGGGGTCCACCGACGCCATCACCTCGTGCACCGGCAGGGTGAACCCGCGCCGCGCACGCACCTCCGCCAGTGCTTCCTCGCCGGCCTCGTCGTACTGCCACTCGTAGGTCACCTTCGACATGCGTCTCTCCTCAGCTCAGATCTCGCGGGCAGCCAGCTCGGCTTCCCAAATGGCGTTGAACACGCGGCGCGGCGACACGCAGTCGCCGACTGCGCGCACCTCGACGCCGGCCTGCTTGAGGCCGTAGTACAGGGAGTCCTCGGCCTTGCCGCCGGTCACCAGGACGACCGAGTCGACGGGCTCGCGCACCTCGACCTCGTCGGTGTGGACGTCGCGCAGGCTCACGCGGTCCTCGTCGATCGCGGCGATCTCACGGTTCGGCGTGAAGACGACGCCGGCGGTGCGCAGGCGCTGGTGGACCCAGCCGACGTCCCGCGTCGCGGACAGCTCGGGGGCGACCGAGCTGAGCGTCGTGACCAGCTCGACCTGGTGCCTGTTGGCCTGCAGGTGCTCGGCGACGACCACCGCGTGCCGACCGCCGATGTCGTCGAAGACCATCACGTTCGGGCCCAGCTCGGCGTGGTTGAGCAGCGCCTCCTGGGCGGTCACCACGTTGAACTGGTCGACGCCGGGGACCCCGTCGGGGTTCGCCCAGCGGGCGGGGTGGTTGACGCTCCACCCGGTGCGCAGCGGGGTCGAGCCCGTTGCGACGACGATGGAGTCGAACCCGCCAGCGACCAGGGACTCGACGGTTGCCTCGACGCCGAGCTCCACCTTCACGTTCGTGCCGCCGAGCTGGCTGACCAGCCAGCCGGCGATGCTGCCCCACTCGCTGTAGCTCTCCGAGCGGGCGATCCAGTTCACCTGCCCGCCGAGCTCGGCGCCCTTCTCGAACAGCGTCACCTCGTGCCCGCGCTGGGCGAGCGTGAGGGCGGCGCGCATGCCGCCGGGACCGCCGCCGACGACGGCGACCGACCGGGGGCGCTCAGCGATCCGAAGCGTGCCGGTGCCGAGCTCGGCCTCCCGGCCGACGGCCGGGTTGTGGATGCAGGCCAGCGGCGCGCTGACGATGGAGGCCATGCAGTGGTTGGCGCCGACGCACGGACGGATGTCGGTCTCGCGCTGCTCGCGGGCCTTGTTCGGCCACTCGGGGTCGGCGATCAGCGTGCGTGCCATCCCCACCATGTCGCCGGCCCCGCTGGCGATGGCGTACTCCGCCTTCTCCGGCGAGGTCATGCGCCCGGCGACCACCACCGGCAGCTCGGGGACCATCTGCTTGATCTGCCGGGTGGCGTCGATCTGGTAGCCCTGCTCGCGCGGGGTCGTCGGATAGATCAGCATCCGGTTCTGGTAGGTCCCCTGGGACACCGAGACGTAGTCGATCAGCCCCGTGTCGGCGATCGCCCTCGCGATCCGGGCCCAGTGCTCGGTGCGCAGGCCGCCCTCGACCTCGCCGTCGTCGCCGTTAATGCGCACGCCGACGATGAGTCCCGAACCAACCTCGGCGCGGGTGCGCTCGATGATCTCCAGCACCAGGCGCAGGCGGTTCTCCTCCGACCCGCCGTACTGGTCGGTCCGGTGGTTGGTCGCTGGCGAGAGGAACTGGCCGAGCAGGTAGCCGTGGGCCAGGCCGTGCACCTCCACACCGTCGAGACCACCCTCGGCCGCGTAGCGGGCCGCGAGCGTGTAGCCCTCGACGATCTCGGCGATGTTCTCCTCGTCCATCGCGTGCGGCATCTCGCGGTAGACGGTGTCGGGGATGGACGACGGCGCCCAGACCGGCAGGCGGTTGACGACGCCGTTGGTCTCCCGGCCACGGTGCCAGGGCTGGGCCAGCAGCAGCGCGCCGTGCTCGTGCACCGCAGCGGCCAGCTTCTCGTAGTTCGGGATGACAGCCGGGTCGAACGCGTGGATCTTGCCGGCGTACGGCTGGGTCGTCGGGTGGGTCGCCATCGCCTCCATCGTGATGACGCCGACGCCGCCCTTGGCCCGCTCGGCGTAGTACGCCACGTGCCGGTCGGTGAAGTTGTGGTCCTTGACCAGCTGGGTGCTGTGGGCAGTCATCCACAACCGGTTCTTCGCCCCCTTCGGACCGATCTTGATCGGCTCGAACAGGTGGGCGTAGGGATGGGACATCGAGAAGTACTCCTCAGCTAGCAGTGACGATGGGGACCGGCCCGACGGCCGGAAGGACGTTGGTGCCCTCGGGGACACGGACGCAGGCGGCGCCGTGACCCTCCGACACCTCGAAGAGCGGCGGCACCGCCAGGCGGCAGTCGTTGCGCACCAGGGGGCAGCGCGAGGCCAGCGGGCACCCCGGCGGCAGGTCGACCGGGCTCGGAGTCTCCCCCTCCAGGACGTGCCGCACGCGCCGGCCCTCGGGGTCGACCGAGAGCGCCGCGGAGAGCAGCGCCTGGGAGTAGGGGTGCTGGGGGTTGCCGAGGACCTCGGCCGCGGGGCCCTTCTCGATCACCGTGCCGAGGTACATCACCGCCACCTCGTCCGACATCGCCGCGACCGTCGTCAGGTCGTGGGAGATGAAGAGGAAGGTGATTCCGAGCTCGCGCTGCAGCCGCTTGAGCAGCCGCAGCACCCCGGCGCGCACGCTCAGGTCGAGCGAGGACGTCGGCTCGTCGAGGACGAGGAACTCCGGGTCGGTCGCGAGCGCCCGGGCGATGCCGATGCGCTGGAGCTGGCCGCCGCTGAGCTCGTGGGGGAACCGGTCGAGGTGGAACTCCTCGAGCCGCACCAGCCGCATCAGCTCAGCCGCGCGCCGGCGACGGGCGGAGGGCTCGAGGTCGGTGTGAAGCATGAGGGGCTCCTCGACCACCGAGCGGATCCGCATCCGGGGGTTCAGGGACTCGTAGGGGTCCTGGAAGACCATCGCGGCGCGCGCCCGGTGGCGGCGCAGCGTCTCCGGCTTCATGGCGAGCACGTCGTGTTCCCCGTGGCGGACCGTGCCCTCGGTCGGCTCCAGCAGCCGCAGCAGGCAGCGCCCGACCGTGCTCTTGCCCGAGCCGCTCTCGCCCACCAGACCCAGGGTCCTGCCTCGCGGGATCACGATGTCGACGCCGTTGACGGCGCGCACCGGGGCGCGGGAGCCCCGGACGGAGAACGTCTTGACGATCCCGCGGGCCTCGATGTGCTCGCTCATGGGCCCACCCTTTCGACGGTCTCGGCTCGTACGGAGGCGGCGGCGCCCGGGTCCCGGGCCGCGTCTCCGGGGAAGTGGCACAGCGCGCGGTGCCCGCCACCCACCTCGACCTCCGGCACCGGCGTCGCGCAGACGTCGGCGGCGAGCGGGCAGCGGAACCGGTAGTGACAGCCGCTGGGAAGGTCGACCAGGTTCGGCGGCTCAGAGCGGTCGGTCTCCTCCGAGACCGTCTCGTCCAGCGTCTCGCGGCTCGCCTTCACCAGTGCCTGTGTGTACGGGTGGCGGGGGTTGCCGAAGATCTGCGCGATGGTGCCCTGCTCGACGATCCGGCCGGCGAACATGACCGCGACGCGGTCGCAGTAGTTGGCGACCACACCCAGGTCGTGGGTGATGAGCAGGACCGCCGACCCGGTCGCGTCGACGCGGGCGCGCAGCAGGTCAAGGATCTGGGCTTGCACCGTCAGGTCGAGACCGGTGGTCGGCTCGTCGGCGATGATCAGCTTGGGCTCGTTGATCATGGCGAGCGCGATGAGCACGCGCTGCGCCATGCCGCCGCTGAGCTGGTGGGCGAACGCCTTCGCGCGCCGGGCCGGGTCGGAGATGCCGACGTCGCGCAGGGCGCGGATCGCGTTCTCCTTCGCCGCCTTGCGCCCGGCGCCCCGGTGCCGGCGGTTAGTCTCGGCGATCTGGCGCCCGACCGAGCGCAGCGGGTCGAGCGCACCGCGCGGGTTCTGGACGATGACCGCCACGTCCTTGCCGCGCAGGCGCCGGCGACGGCGCTCGGACATCGAGACGAGGTCGGTCCCCTCGAACTCCGCGGTCCCCTCCACCACCCGGGCGCGGGGGCCGAGCAGCCCGAGGACGGACCAGGCCGTGAGGGACTTGCCCGCACCGGTCTCGCCAATGAGCCCGACGATCTCGTGCTCGTCGACGTCGAGGCTGACGCCGTTGAGCGCGTGGGCGGTGCCGTTCGGGGTAGCGATGTGGACGCGGAGGTCCTTGATCGAGAGCAGGGCCATGCGCTCAGTCCTTCCTCGGGTCGAGATGGTCCTGGATCGCGTCTGCGAGGAGGTTGAAGCCGAGCACCAGCAGCATCAGGGCCAGGCCCGGGAAGACCGAGGGCCACCACTGGCCGGAGGTGATGAAGGCCGATCCGTGCCGGATCATGGCGCCCCACTCCGGGGTCGGGACCTGGATGCCGACGCCGACGAAGGCGAGCGAGGAAACGATCATCACCGACCACGCCAGCCGGACCGCGGTCTGGATGATCAGTGGCGGAAGCGTGTTGGGCATGATGTGGCGCCACATGATGCGCCAGGGCTTGTTCCCGGTGGACCGGGCCGCCTCGACGTACATCGCCTCGCGCAGGCTCAGCACCTGACCGCGGGTCATGCGGATGAAGACCGGGGTGTCGAGGAAGGCGATCACGGCGATCACGGCGGTCATCGACTCCTGCGAGGCGGCGACCACGGCCAGTGCCAGAATCAGCGCCGGAAACGCCTGGAGCACGTCCATGAGCCGGAGCAGCACCATCTCGAACCAACCGCCGCGGTAGCCGGCGATGAGACCCAGCGCCACGCCGACCACGATCGAGATCGCGACCGCGGTCACCGAGATGACCAGGTCGATCTGGATGGCGTGGATGGTCCGGGCGAAGACGTCCATGCCGTTGCCGTCGGTGCCGAACCAGTGGTCGGCGCCCGGCGGCTCGAGCAGGTCGCTGCCGAAGACCTGCAACGGGTCGGTCGGGACCAGCACGTCGGCCAGCGCACCGACGACCACGAAGACCAGGACGATGACGGTGCCAGTGAAGGCCGCCATGCTGGAGGTCATGAACCGCCACATGCCGCGGGCGGCCGCCCGGAGGCGTCCGACCTCGCCGGGGTCGACGTTCGCGGGCGGGGTGCCGGGTGCCGGCATCGGCCGGGCGGAGGCCACGGCGTCGTCGTTCATCGGGATGCTCACTGCAGCTTCACCCTCGGGTCGATCGCAGCGACCACCAGGTCGGCGATGAGGTAGATCGCCGCGGTCAGGACTCCCATCACCAGGATGAAGCCTTGAACGACGGCGAAGTCGGCGTTGGTGATGGCCTCGAGGCCGAGCTGGCCGAGCCCGCCCCAGGAGAAGATGAGCTCCGAGATCGCGGCTCCGCCCAGGGCGAGGCTGAAGGTGATCCCAAAGAAGCCGATCAGATCGGGCAGCGCGTTGCGAAACGCCAGCCACACCACACCGCGCTCGGACATGCCGCACGCACGGGCGTAGCGCACCGCCGGGCTGCCGAGGGTCTCCACCATCGCGGCGCGTGCCTGCTTGGCGATCGTCGCGCCGGTAATCATGGAAATGGTGAGCGCGGGCAGGGCCAGGTGGGCGATCGCCGACGCGGCGGTCGCGAAATAGCCGGTGACGACGCTGTCGAAGACCAGCATGCCCGTCACGTGCGGCGGCATGGTGAGCCCGCGTTCGACACGTCCCAGGGGGGCGGGTGCCCAACCGAGCACCGTGAAGAAGAAGGCGATCATGAGGAGCGCGCCCCAGAAGATCGGGATCGAGACCCCGGCCAGGGTGACGATCCGCAGCACCTGGTCGACGAGCCCCCGTTGTCGCACCGCGGAGGCGACGCCCACCAGGACCCCGAAGATGATCGCGCCGGCGACGCCGAAGCCGATCAGCTCCAAGGTGATGGGCAATTTCTCCATCAGCTCCTCGGTGACCGGCCGGTTCGACATCCACGAGGTGCCGAGGTCACCGCGCACCGCGTCGCTCAGCCACGTCCAGTACTGCACCGGGAGCGACCGGTCGAGGCCCATCTCGGCCTCGATGTCCTCGATCTGCGCCTGCGTCGCGGTCGGACCAGCCACCATCACCGCCGGGCTCGAGTCACCGAGCCGGACGAGCAAGAAGGTCAGGACCGAGACGCCGAACAACAGCGGGACCAGCAACAGGAGCCGGTAGGCCAGGTATCGGCCAAGTCCCTTGCCCACGTCCTCTGCCACCTTTCACCGGAAGTCAGGGTGCACGTTCCGTGCACCGCCGGAGCGCCGTCCGGCGCTCCGGGGGTCGTGCAGCGGTGGGGTGCTGCGGGACCGACATCGTCGTCGGTCCCGCAGCCCTCACCGGGTGGCCGCGGAAACGGCCGGGGTTCAGCGGCTGAGGTCGGCCCAGCGCTCGTGGTTGTCCGGGTGCCAGACCCAGCCCTCGATGTCCTCGGCCATGGCCTCGTGGGCACCGATCTCAGCCGAGTAGATCCAGGACGCGTCCTCGAGGTGGATCTGCTGCGCCTCGTCGATCAGCTCGCACCGCTTCTCCTCGTCGGTGATCACGTTGGCCTGCTCGATGAGCTTGGTCACCTCGGGGTTGTCGTAGTCGTTGCGGTCCGCCGAGCCGTCCGGGGTGGAGGTCAGCAGCATGCTGTAACCCGGGTCCAGGACGATGGACTGCTCGTAGAAGGTGAAGAACGGCAGGTCGCGCTCGGTGATCGCGGCCCGGGCAGTCATGTCGGCGTCCGGGATGCGCTTGAGGCTGACGCGGATGCCGGCCTTGGCGAGGCCGTCCTTGAGCTGGATGCCGAGCGGCTCCTCCCACCAGTTCAGGCCGGAGTACTCGAGCGTGATGTCCACGCCGTTGGCGTATCCCGCGTCGGCGAGCAGCGACTTGGCCCTGTCGACGTCGGTCTCGTAGGCCCAGGCGTCGGAGTTGTAGCAGGGGATGGTGGAGACCAGCGGGCCACGGCTCTGCTGCGCACGGCCGGCGAAGACGTTGTTCAGGATCTGCTCGTGCGGCGTGGCGAAGTTGATCGCCTGGCGCACCCGCTTGTCCTTGAACGGCTCGTAGTTGGGATTCATCAGCGCGCGGGCCTGGAAGTTGCCCGGGGTCGACTGCACCTTGACGCCGTCACTCGTCTCCAGCTCGTTGAGCTGGGTGAAGGTGAGCTCCTCGATCCAGTCGACCGAGCCGGCCTGCAGCAGCTGCACGCGGGTCGAGGCGTCCGGCACCGAGCGGTAGACGACGGTGGAGAAGTGCGGCTCGTCGCCGTAGTAGTTCGGGTTGGCCTTGAAGACGGCCTCCTCACCAGCCTTGACCTCGTCGACGTAGTACGGCCCGAAGCCGGCGCTGTTCGAGACGATCCACTCCAGGGCCCAGGGGTCGTCCTTGGTCGCGTGCTTCTTCATCTCTGTCGAGTCGTAGATCGACGGGGTGTAGAGGGTGAGCGCCTTCAGCAGGATGGGGCTCGGGTCGGTGAGGTTGAAGCGCACCTCGTAGGTGTCAACGACCTCGACGCTCTCGACGTTGGAGACGCTGGCGATGAACGCGCCGGTCCTTTCCTGGTCGAGAGACTTGTCCCAGCTCCACTTCACGTCCTCGGCCGTGAGCTCGTTGCCCCACTGGCTCTCGACGCCCTCGCGGAGCTTGAAGGTGACGCTGAGCTCGTCGTCCGCGACCTCCCAGCTTTCGGCGAGCCCCGGCTCGATCACGGAGGCGTCGACCTCGCGAGCGCCGCCCTCGACGTCTCTGACGCCGTAGTTCACGAGGGGCTCGTAGATCTGGGTGACCGTGTGCTGGGTGCCTGGGGTGATGACGTCGCCGTCGAAACCGCCGGGCACGTTGACGGCCGCGATGACGAGGGTGTCGTCGGCAGCGCTGCCGCCGTCCCCGTCGTCCGGGTTCGAGGCCGAGCACCCGGCCAGGGCGAGAGTCAGTGCCGCGGCACCGACCAGACTGACGCGGAGCTTTGGTCCACGCATGTGCAACCTCCTATGAGACCCGAGCGTTCCTTCGAGCGGAATGGCGTTCCTCTACCGAGATCACACTCAATCGCGGTGGCCGGTTCCCGTCAAGGGGTTCGCCGTGGGTTTCACCTAGCCGTTACACCCGGCGCGGCCTCTGTCAGGCCGGTTCCGACCGGCCGACGGGAGCCCGGTGCGCACGCGGGGGGCACGTGACGAGCGGGGGCCTGGCCGGTGGCGGGCGGGCATCGGGGGCCAGCGGTCAGCGGGTGGTCACACCACCGTCGACGTACAACGTCTGGCCCGTGACCATGCCAGCAGCCGGGGCGGCCAGGAACGCGACCGCCTGGGCGACGTCGTCGACGCTCGCCATCCGCCCCAGCGGGATGCTGGCGAGCTTCTCGGCCATGTAGACCTCGTCCGACCGGACCGCGGCGGTCATCTCGGTCGCCACGATCGTGGGGCCGACGGAGTTCACGCGGATGCCGTCGGCCGCCCACTCGGAGGCGAGCACGCGGGTCAGGTGCACCAACCCGGCCTTGGAGACCGAGTACGCCGCGTTGTGCGGCACAGCGACGGCGGCGGCGGTCGACGTCAGGTTGACGATCGAGCCGCGGCCAGAGGCCCGCAGGGCGGCGTGGGCCGCCTGCATCACCTGGTAGGTGCCCGTGAGGTTGACGTCGAGGACGGCTGCCCACTCCTCGGGCGAGGTCTCCGCCGCCGCTGACCTCGCATTGATCCCCGCGCAGTTGACGACGACGTCGAGCCGACCGTGGGCGTCGAGCACCTCGGCCACCACCCGGGCGGCGGCGCCAGGCTCGGTGACGTCAAGCGCGTGGCGCGTGCGCCCGGTCCTCGGTTCGACGAGGGCGTCCCATCCTGGACCCCCTTCGCGATCGGCGGCTGCGACCCGCGCACCGCGCGCCTCGAGCAGCTCCACGACCGCCCTCCCGATCCCGCCGCCCGCGCCTGTCACCAGCGCGACCACGTCGTCGAGGTGGATGGGGTCGGAACTGGTGACCGCAGGCATGGCGTTCATCGGGGTCGTCCTCTCAAGGCGTTCACGCGCTCGGTCGAGCGGGCGTTGCGTCAGCCGGACACTCGGGCCCGGGGTCGAGCAGCCCGAGCACGGTGGTCCGGGCTTCGTGGGTGGCTTCGGTGAGCGTGCGGGGCGCCTGCGCGTCGCCCACCACGCGCAGCCGGGACGCGAGCCCGCGGTCCTGGAGGACGTCGTGCACAGAGTCGACCGCGGCCCGTGACGGGAGGTCGACCACAAGGTCGACGCCGGCGAGGAGCTGCTCCTGGCCGCCGACGACGTCGGCCACGACGAGCCCCTCTGAGGTCGAGCGCACCGGTCGGCGAAGCACATGGGTGGCCACCCGGTAGCCGGCCAGCCGGTCGACGAGGCCCAGCCGGCTGTAGAGCGTCACCCGGGGAAATAGACCGGCACCCCCAGACACGACGTGGACGCGGGCCCCGGCGACGGCGAGGGACTCGGCGATTGCCGCGGCGACCCACCCGCCTTCGTCGTCGACGACGGCGACGACGCGACCCGCGAGCCCGGGATCGGCGAGCAGGGCCACGGCGGTCTCGGCGCCCACGACCTGCGCGGGGCCGGGCAGCGGGCGCACCCGACTCATCGAGCCGGTCGCGACCACCACGTGGTCGAAGTCGGAGGGGTCGGGAGCACCGGCGTCACCGAGGCTCGTGCCGACCCGGACGTCCACCCCCCGGCGGTGCGCCTCGGCCTCCAGGTCGTCCACGAGCAGGCCGAGCCGTGACCGGCCGTGGAGGCGGCGGGCCGAGCGGACCTGGCCACCCACCTCCTGCTCGCGCTCCAGGAGTACGACGGCGGCGCCCGCGCGCGCCGCGGTGACAGCAGCCTCGAGGCCCGCCGGGCCGGCGCCGACGACCAGCACCGAGCGAGCGGGTGCGGCCTCGGCGCGCGACAGAGCCGCGGCGTGCGCCGCCTCCTCCCCCGCCGTCGGGTTCACCACGCAGGAGAGGGGCAGGTTGAGCTCGATGCGCCCGATGCATGCCTGGTTGCAGGCCAGGCATGACCGCGTCTCGTGCGCACGCCCCGAGGCTGCCTTGAGCACGAGGTCCGGATCGGCGATCTGGGCCCTCGCCATCGCCACGAGGTCCGCGTCGCCGGACCGGACCAGGTCGGAGGCGACCTCGATGTCGTCGATCCGGCAGACGCCGATGACCGGGATCCCGGGGAACGCGGCGCGGAAGCGGCGCGGCAGGTGGCGGAAAGGAGCGGGACCGTGGCTCATGTCGGCGATCTGGGTGCTGAGCGATGCCGTGCCGACGTACGCCGAGTGGCTCACGTGCAGAAAGGACGGGGCACCGTCCTCGGCCAGCCGGGCGACCGCATCGACCGTCGCCTCCAGGTCGAGACCTCCCGGCAGAAACTCCTCGCCGCTCACCCGGAGACCGACGGGGAACTCGCTGGGCACGGCGTCGCGGACCGCCGCGAGCACCTCCCGCGCGAACCGGAGCCGGCCCTTGAGGTCTCCTCCGTACTCGTCGGTTCGGGTGTTGGTCGCCGGGGAGAGGAACTGCTGGAGCAGGTGCCCGTGACCGAGGTGGACCTCGAGGCCGTCGAACCCTGCCTGCCACATCCGGCGCGCGGCCGCGGAGAAGGCCTCGACGACGACGCCGATGTCAGCCCGGGTCATCGCGTGGGGCACGGGCCCGCCGAAGGTCCACGGGATCGGGCTCGGCGCCCAGGCCGCCGTGCGCGCGCTGTCGCCGCTGGCCTGTCGTCCGGCGTGCATCACCTGCGCGAAGGTCGCCGCACCCTCCGCGTGCACAGCGTCCACGACAGCAGTGAAGGCGCGTACCGCGTCGGGGTGGTAGGAGCCGAGCGTGCTGTCGCGACCGGCACTCGTCGGGTGCACGCGGATGGCCTCGCTGATGACCAGTGCGGCGCCGCCCCGGGCCCGGCGGGCGAGGTAGTCGCGGTGCCGGTCGGTCGGCAACGAGGAGACGCCGAAGTTCGTGGTGTGACCGGGGAAGACCACCCGGTTGCGCAGCGGGATCCCACCGACCAGGGTCGGGGTGAGAGCTGCGAGCGGGGTCCTGGGCCCGCTCGCCGGCACGGCGACCTGGCTAGGCACCGGCACCGGGACCTCCCGAGTGTTTCGTTCACAGGATCGACATCTCGCTGGGCGGAAGCCTAGAATCCATCGACTCGACTGTCAAAGATGGCCCCCGCGAGCCGTCTGCGCACCCCGACCCGACTACCTCTTAGAGACGAGTAGCCGTGCCCTCTGCTGAGAAGCCGTCCGCCTCCACGACCATCGAGGCGACCGCACCGGCCCCCCGGGGCAGCCGCACGCTCGAGGGGCTCGAACGCGCCCTCGACGTGCTTCTTCTCTTCACCGAGCCGAATGCCGCCAGCCTGGGCGTCTCGGAGATCTCCCGCTCACTGGACCTGCCGAAGGCCGTCGTGCACCGCATCCTCACGACGCTCTGCAGCCGCGACTTCCTCGAGCTCAACGAGTCCACCCGCCGCTACACGCTCGGCCCGTCCTGGCTGGTGATGGGCAGCACCTATGCCCAGCGCGTGGACGTGCGCGACCTGGCGCGCGACGCGCTGGTCCGCCTGAGCGCCCAGACCTCGGAGACCTCGACGCTGTCGATCCGCCACGGCAACCACCGGGTCTACCTCGACCAAGTGACCCCGCGCCGCGAGGTGATCATGTCGGTCGAGGTCGGCGCCCGGTTCCCCCTGCACGCAGGAAGCTCCTCGAAGGCGTTCCTAGCATTTCTGCCACCCGAGGACCAGGAGGACTACCTCCACAGCGTGGACCTAGTGGCGCTCACCGACCAGACCGTGATCGACCGGAGGTTGCTGGCCGAGGAGCTCGCCGCCGTCCGCGAGCGCGGCTACTCGGTGTCCTTCGGCGAACGCCAGCAGGGCGCCGGCGCGATCGCCGCGCCGTTGCTCGACTTCGAGAACCGGCCGGCTGCGGTCGTCAGCGTCTGCGGCCCGGCCGCGCGTATCCAGGGCAACGTCGAGGCACTGGCGGCGGCGCTCCTCGCCGAGACCCGCGAGCTGTCCGCCCGCCTGGGCCACCGACCACTCCAGGCGGGCTGACCGCCCGCCCGGACGGACCGCACCGGAGTGCCGCGTCAGGCGCCGGCGCCTGCGTCGGCCCCCACGAGGGTGACCTCGACGTCGACGTTGTCCCGGACCGCCCGCGAATAGGGGCACAGCTGGTCAGCCAGATCGACCACGCGACGCAGGTCGACCGGGTCCGCCTCCGGCGCCCGGACCGCCAGTCGGGCACGCAGGCCGTACCTGCCGTCCAGCTCCTGGACCAGGTCGACCTCCCCCGTCACGGACGTCGGACCGGTAGGCAGCGCGAGCTGCCCGGCGGCGACCGCCATGGCACTGAGGAAGCACGCGGCGTACCCGGCGGCGGAGAGCTCCTCGGGGTTCGTGCCGGTCCCACGGGGGTTTGTGGGGCGGGAGAGCTCGACCTCGAGGCGGCCCGACCCGCTCCGCGCGGAGCCGTGCCGGCCGCCCACGGCGTCCGCGGACGCCGTGTAGAGGACCCTCGAGCCCTGATCAGATGTCTCCATTCTCGTTCCTCTCTCCGCACCAATATCCCGTTCAGGGGTACGGTACCCCGGACTTGGTTCCGCGCGACGCAGACGAGGCAGGTGCAGCACGTGCGCTCAGCAGGCGCTTCGGGCCCCGTGGTGGGGACGCTCGCCCTGCTGACCACGGTCACGGCGGTGGTCACGAGCCTCGGCGCCCCGCTCGTGGCGAGCGTCGCCGTCGACTACGACGTCTCCCTCACCGCCGCTCAGTGGACCCTGACCGCAACGCTCCTCACCGGCGCCATGGCGACGCCCGTGGTCGGTCGTGCCGGGAGCGGTGCTCTCCGCCGCCCCGTGATCCTCGGCGGGCTCGCCCTGGTCGTCGCCGGTTGCGTCCTGTCCGCGCTCCCCACCGGGTTCCCGGGCCTGCTCGTCGGCCGGTGCCTGCAGGGCGTCGGCCTCGCCATCACCCCCCTCGCCCTCGCCGTGGCGCGCGACGTCCTCGACCCCGACCGAATGCCGGCCACCATGTCGCTGCTCTCGGTGGCCGGCGTGGCGGGCGCCGGACTGGGCTTCCCACTGACGGCCCTGGTCGCCGGGGCTGGCGGGCTGGGCGCGGCCTTCTGGCTGGGTGCGGGCATGACCGCGGCGACCTTGGTCGCCGCCTGGCGCCACGTGCCCTCGGCCCCGCCGACCGGCACCGCCCGGCTGGACTGGACGGGAGGACTGCTGCTCACCGGAGGCATCGCCGCCGTCCTGCTCACCGTCAGCCAGGGCGAGGACTGGGGATGGGCGTCGTGGCCAACGGCCGCCCTCGCCGCCATGGGCACCGCGGCAATCCTCGCCTGGGTCCCGTGGACCCTCCGCGGCGACCACCCCCTCGTTGACCTGCGGCTGGCGGCCCGACCGGCGGCCCTCGCCGCACACTTGACCGCGCTGCTGGCTGGCGCCGGCATGTACGCCGGGCTCACGCTGGTGCTCATCGTCGTGCAGGCCGACTCCTCGACCGGCTGGGGCCTCGGACACCCGGTCGGGGTTGCGGGCCTGATGCTGCTGCCGTACTCGATGCTGAGCGTCGGCGGCAGCCGTCTCGCGCTTGCCTTCGGACGCCGCTACCCGCCCAACCGCATCCTCCCCCTGGGCTGCGCCGTCTACCTGCTATCGAACGTGCTGCTGGCACTCGCCCACGACCACGTCTGGCAGATCCTGCTGGTCATGGCCGTGGCCGGCTTGGGGAGCGGGTGCACCTTTGCGATGATCCCGCTGCTGCTCATCAGCGCCGTGCCTCCGGACGAGACCAGCAGCATGTTGAGCTTCCAGCAGGTGCTGCGCTACCTCGGTTTCTCGGTCGGCAGCACCCTCGGCGTCGTGGTGCTCGACGTCGCGAGCGGCTCGTCCGGTCCACACCACCAGGGGTTCGTCGTCGCCGCGCTCGTGACCGCCGGGCTCTGCGGCGTGGCCGGCACCGCGGCGTGGCGCATCACCCGGTGACGGGCCGGCCTGGTTCGCGGCGGCTCAGGCGTAGCGGTGGTTCTTCTCCGCGTGACCGGCAGGCCGGGTGCAGGTCCGCCCGCTGATCGCGCGGTGCCCGCAGGCCGACTCGGCCGGCGGCGTACCCGCGGTGCCGGACGGCGCGGACCCCCGGGACGGCGCAGCCGTCGCGCGCCGCGGGGCAGCCTTCCGGGCAGCCGGAGCGGTGCCGGTGCTCGGGGCGGTGCGGGCCGCCTTGTCCTGCTCGTACCGGGCCTCGCGCAGCGCGCGGAGGTTGTCCATCTTGCTCATCGGCGATCCACGGGCAGGACCCTACGCGCCGTCACCCCCGGACCGTTCCCTGCCGGACAGACCCGTGTCGCGACCGCGCATGTAACGCGACGTCCGCTGCTCTGTCTGCACGCTGCAACGTGCAGACAGAGTGGCGAACGGTCCGTTACATGAACGGGTGGGGCTGGTGGGACGACGGCCCCGCCCGCCCGGACGGCAACCCTCGGAACGACCGGGCGCCCGGAACGAGCGAGCCCCGACCGGCGTGCCGGTCGGGGCTCAGCTGCTGGCGGTGGCGGTGGGATTTGAACCCACGGTGGGTTTGACCCCACACATCATTTCGAGTGATGCACCTTCGGCCGCTCGGACACGCCACCGCGGAGGAATGTACCGGAGCGCCGACGGGGCGGCGAAATCAGGCGCGGGTCAGGCGCGGGTCAGGCGGGGCCGGGCTCGCGGTGGCCGCGGAAGAAGTCCTCGAGGAGGGCGACCGACTCCTCGGCCAGCACGCCGCCGACGACCTCGGGGCGGTGGTTGAGCCGCCGGTCGCGGACGACGTCCCACAGGCTGCCGACGGCCCCGGCCTTGGGGTCCCAGGCGCCGAGGACGACCCGCTCGACGCGGGCGAGGACGGCCGCGCCGGCGCACATCGTGCACGGCTCGAGGGTGACGACGAGGGTGCAGCCGTCGAGCCGCCACTCCCCGCGCGCCCGGGCGGCGGCGCGCAAGGCCACCACCTCGGCATGGCCGGTGGGGTCGGCGTGCGCCTCGCGGATGTTGCGGCCGGTGCCGATCACGGCGCCGGACGGGTCGAGGACGACCGCGCCGATGGGTACGTCGCCGGTCGCGAGCGCGGCGCGCGCCTCGGCCAGGGCGGCGAGCATCGGCTCCCGCCAGTCGGAGGGTCCGGTCACGCCGAGGTGAGCCCCACCGCGTCGTCGAACAGCTCGCCGAACCCCAGCCGCCGCGCGACGTCGGACAGCACCTCGTCGGGGTAGGAGTCCGGGTCGTCGAGCAGCGCCGCCAGGTCGATCGCCGGCACGCCGAGGTCGGCGAGCAGGTCCAGGTCCCCGGCCGGCACCTGGTCGTCCTCGTCCTCGGGCATCGGCAGGTGGAGGAACTCCACCGCGGAGGCGGCCAGCTCCCACTCGTCGGCGGCGGTGATGTCGGACAGCAGGACCCGGGTGGTGGGCCCGGCGACGCGGACGAGCAGGAAGAAGTCCTCGTCCATCGCCACCAGCCCCACGGCACCCGCGTCGCCGGGGAGCCGCCGCAGGCCGCTGGCCAGCGCGGTCACGTCGTCGAGGTGGTCGTGGACGAGCTCCGCGACGACCCAGGTGCCGTCCTCGCGGTACGCCGCCAGGGCGAAGTCCACGGCGTCGAGCT
This sequence comes from Nocardioides deserti, assembly GCF_014266025.1. Lineage (GTDB taxonomy): Bacteria > Actinomycetota > Actinomycetes > Propionibacteriales > Nocardioidaceae > Nocardioides > Nocardioides deserti. The sequence continues at coordinate 58,847 of NZ_JACMYC010000010.1, forward strand.
GGTCGGGCATCTCGTCTCCTCAGGCGGCGGGCACTGCGGGCGGGACTGCTGGCTGGGCTGGCTGGACTGCTGGCTGGGCTGCAACGGTGCGGCGGGCCATCCAGCGTGGCAGACCCGTGCCGTCCGGCCAACCCCCTTCCGCACGCGACCCCTAGAGTTCGACCATGCGCACCCACGTCGTGGACCACCCGCTCGTCGCCCACAAGCTGACCGTCCTCCGCGACAAGAGCACCGACTCACCGACGTTCCGGCACCTGGCCGACGAGCTGGTGACCCTGCTCGCCTACGAGGCGACCCGCGACGTCCGCGTGACCGACTACGACATCGAGACCCCGGTCTCCCCCACCACCGGCGTCGCGCTGGCCTCGCCGAAGCCGCTGGTGGTGCCGATCCTCCGCGCCGGCCTGGGCATGCTCGACGGGATGATGCGGCTGCTGCCGACGGCCGAGGTCGGCTTCGTCGGCATGGTCCGTGACGAGGACACGCTGAAGGCGTCGACGTACGCCGAGCGGCTCCCCGCGGACCTCTCGGGGCGCCAGTGCTACGTGCTCGACCCGATGCTGGCCACCGGCGGCACGCTGGCGGCAGCGATCACCTTCCTCACCGACCGCGGCGCCGACCACATCACCGCGATCTGCCTGCTCGCCGCGCCGGAGGGCTGCGAGCGGCTCGAGCGCGAGCTCGAGGGCCTCGACGTGCCGGTCACGATCGTCACTGCGGCACTTGACGAGCGGCTCAACGAGAAGGGCTACATCGTGCCGGGCCTCGGCGACGCCGGCGACCGGCTCTACGGCGTCGCGGGCTGACCTCCGCACCGGCTAGAGCGACTTGACCGCCGCCAGCAGCTTGGCGAGCGACTCCTTGGCGTCGCCGAAGAGCAGCGTGGTGCGGGGGTCGAAGAGCAGCTCGTTCTCGATGCCGGCGAAGCCGGGGCGCATCGACCGCTTGAGGAAGACCACCTGCCGGGCCCGGTCGACGTCGAGGATCGGCATGCCGTAGATCGGCGCCGACGGGGTCGTGCGTGCGGCCGGGTTGACGACGTCGTTCGCGCCGACGACCAGCACGACGTCGGTGTGCGGCAGCTCGGGGTTGATGTCGTCCATCTCGACCAGCTGGTCGTAGGGCACCTGCGCCTCGGCGAGCAGCACGTTCATGTGGCCGGGCATCCGCCCGGCCACGGGGTGGATCGCGTAGTCGACCCGCGCCCCGCGCGCGGCCAGGACCTCGACGAGCTCGCGGAGCGTGTGCTGGGCCTGGGCCACCGCGAGCCCGTAGCCGGGCACGACGACGACCCGCTCGGCGTACCCCAGCAGGATCGCGACGTCCTCCGGCCCGGCGCTGCGCACCGGTCGGTCGGAGGCCTCACCGGCGCCGAGGGTCGACCCGCCGCGCAGCGCGCCGAAGAGGATGTGGGCGACCGAGCGGCCCATCGCACGAGCCATGAGCAGGGTCAGGAACGTGCCGGCCGCGCCGACCAGCGTGCCTGCGACGAGCAGCACGACGTTGCCGAGCACGTAGCCGCCGGCGGCGACCGTGAGGCCGGTGAGCGCGTTGAGCAGCGAGATGACGATGGGTACGTCGGCGCCGCCGACCGGCAGCACGAGCAGGACGCCCACCGCCAGCCCGACGAGGGCCAGCGCGACCGCCCAGCCGACCGCGACCTCCGCGACGACCAGCCCGGCGAGCACCAGCGCCGCCAGCAGGGCCGCGCCGGCAGCCAGCGGCAGGCCGGGGAACACCACCGGCCGCGAGGTCATCAGCTCCTGGAGCTTGGCGAAGGTGACGACCGAACCCGCGAACGACACCGCGCCGACCGCCACCGTGAACGCGGTCGCGCCCACGTCGAAGGCCGGTGTCCCCGGGCCGAGGTGGTCGAGCTCGAGCAGCGCGACCAGCGCGGCGGCACCGCCGCCCACGCCGTTGAAGAGCGCGACCAGCTGCGGCATCTGCGTCATCTGCACCCGCTGCGCGCCGAGCGCACCCACCACGCTGCCGACGGCGATCGCGACGAGGATCAGTGCGACGTGGTCGAGGTCGAGGTAGGTGAACGGCACGGCCACCGCGACGACGGCGGCCGTGGCGCCGACGAGGTTGCCCACCCGGGCGGTGCGCGGGCCGGCCAGGCCCTTGAGCGCGAGGACGAAGCAGACCGCGCAGGCGAGGTAGACCAGCTGCACCCACGTGGGGGCCAGGGTGGAGGTCACGGTGGGGGTCACGAGCCGTCACCCCGCGGGCGGCGGGCCGGCTTGCGGGAGAACATCTGCAGCATCCGGTCGGTCACCACGAACCCGCCGACCATGTTGACGGTGGCCAGCACCGTGGCGACCAGGCCGACGACGAGGGTCAGCGTCGAGTCGGCGGTGCCGGTGACGAGCACGGCGCCGAGCAGGATGATCCCGTGGATGGCGTTCGCGCCGGACATGAGCGGGGTGTGCAGCGTCGAGGAGACCTTGGAGATCACCTCGACGCCGACGAAGACGGACAGCACGAAGATCGTCAGCCAGACGACGGCCTCGCTCATCGGACCCCCTCCAGCAGCTCGCGGGTCGGCGCGTGCCGCACGACGCCGTCGTGGGTGACGCAGCAGGCGTCGAGGACCTCGTCGTCGAGGTCGGGCTCGAGGGTGCCGTCGGCGGTGAGCAGCTGGACGAGGCTGACGACGTTCTGGGCGTAGAGCCGCGAGGCCGGGCCCGGCATCTGCGCCGGCACGTTGCGCCCGCCCCAGACCTGCGCGTGCCCGATGCGGACCACCTCGCCGGGCACCGACCCCTCGACGTTGCCGCCGCTGTCGGCCGCCAGGTCGACGACCACCGACCCGGGCCGCATCGCCTCGACCATCGCCGCCGTCACGAGCACCGGAGCGGTCCGCCCGGGCACCGCGGCGGTCGTGATCAGGCCGTCGGCCGCCGCGACGTACGGCGCCAGCAGCTCGCGCTGCAGCGCGGACCGCTCCTCCGACATCTCCCGGGCGTACCCGCCCGCGCCCTCGAGCGTCGGCAGGTCCAGCTCGATCGCCTGCGCGCCCATCGACCGGATCTCCTCCGCAGCCGCGGCCCGCACGTCGTAGGCCTTGACCACCGCGCCCAGCCGCCGGGCCGTCGCGATCGCCTGCAGCCCCGCGACACCCGCGCCGAGCACGACCACCTGCGCCGGCGGGACCGTGCCGGCGGCGGTCATGTTGAGCGGGAAGAACCTCCGCAGCAACCCAGCGCACACCACCGCGCACCGGTAGCCCGACACCAGCGACTGCGACGACAGCGCGTCCATCGCCTGCGCCCGCGAGATGCGCGGCACGAGTTCCATCGCGTACGCCGTCACGCCCAGGTCGCGCAGGTCCGCCACGAGCGCGAGCTCCTGGCCCGGCGCGAGGAACGAGACCGTCGCCGCGCCCCGCCGCAGCCGGCGGGCGCTCGCCACGTCGAGCGGCTGGACCGCGAGCACCAGGTCGGCCTCCTCGAGCGCCCGCTCGTCGAGGGCGGCGCCGGCGGCGGCGTACTCCTCGTCGGCGTGGAGCGCCCCGAGGCCGGCGCCCGGCTCGACGAGCACCTCGTGGCCGGCGGAGACCAGGGCGGGCACGAGGTCGGGCACGAGCGCGACCCGTGTCTCGCCCTCCCGCGTCTCGCGGACCACCGCGACCCTCACGTGACCTGCCTCACGCTGGGCAACCTAGCCCAGCTCGACCCCCGCGAGCGGGAGCTCGGCGAGCGGTTCGTACCGCGGCCGGCGGCGCGGCCCCTCACCGAGGTACGAAGCGAGGAGCGTGACCCGGTCCGCGGTCCAGGTCGGGCCGGCGTACGCGTCGAGCAGCCGCACCCACCGCGTCGCCTCCGCCGGCCGGCCGAGCCGCGCCACGGTCACGTGCGGGCGGAACCGCTGCCCGTCGACCTCCACCCCGCTCCGGCTGGCCGCCGCGCGGCACCCCGTCGCGAGCCGCTCGAGCTCGACCGCGCCGGCCTCGTCGGTCTCGAGGCCGGCCCACAGCACCCGCGCGCGGGCGACGTCGGGGAACGCGCCGCCGCCCGCCACCCGCACCCCGAAGGGAGTACGCCGCCGGGCGGCCGTCCCCACCCGCTCCACCAGCTCGTCGAGCGAGCGGTCCGCGACGTCGGCGTAGAAGGCGAGCGTCAGGTGGAGCTGCTCGGCCGCGGCCCAGCGGAACGCACCCGCCTCCCGACGCGGCGCCAGGAACTCGTCGAGGTGCTCGACGGCATCCTCCGGCGGCACGAGGGCGGCGAACAGGCGCACACTGCGACCCTAGGCCGATCTCGGTCCGCCCTCCCCCTCCGCGTACGTTGTGGGGCGTGAACGAGGGGGACTGGGACGACGTCGTCCGGCGGTTCCTGCTCGAGCACCGCTTCGGCATGGACGAGGTCGTCACCAAGCTGTCGATCCTGCGCGACGAGTTCGCCCACCTGCACGACTACAACCCGATCGAGGCGGTCAGCTCGCGGCTGAAGTCGCCCGAGAGCCTGCTGGAGAAGATGGAGCGCCGGGGCATCGAGCTCGACGGCCCCGACCCGCTGTCGCGGGTGCGCGAGGAGATCACCGACGTCGCCGGCGTGCGCGTGACCTGCAGCTTCGTCTCCGACGTCTACCACGTCGTCGACCTGCTCATGGCCCAGCCGGACGTCACGACGCTCGAGCTGCGCGACTACATCGCCAGCCCGAAGCCGAACGGCTACCGCAGCCTGCACGCGCTCGTCGAGGTGCCGGTGTTCCTCTCCGGCGGGTCGGTGCCGGTGGTGGTCGAGGTGCAGTTCCGCACCATCGCGATGGACTTCTGGGCGAGCCTCGAGCACAAGATCTACTACAAGTACCGTCGCGACGTCCCCGCCGACCTCCTCGCCGGCCTCAAGGAGGCCGCGGACACGGCGTACGCCCTCGACGCCACGATGGAGCGGCTGCACCAGGAGGTCCGCGGGCTCGACCCGCTCGACGACGGCGTCGTGCAGTCGCTGCGCGGCGCGCCCGGCTCGGTGCCGGCCTCCGAGCTCATCGACTCGCTGCGCCGGCTCGGCTCCCCGCCCGACGCCTGAGCCCGGTCAGTCGACGGCGGTCGAGCGCGGGGCGCCGTACATCAGGCCGTGGTAGTCAGGGTGTCGGGCCATCCAGCCCTTGATGAAGGGGCAGATCGGCAGCACCTGTCGCACGCCTTCCGCGCGCACGGCGTCGAGCGCTGCGCGCGCCAGCGCGGAACCCACGCCGCGGCCCTCGAAGCGTCGGTCCACCTCGGTGTGGGTGAAGACGATGATCTCGTCGGTGAGCTGGTACTCCGCGAAGCCGGCCGCCTCACCGTCCACCGTGGCTTCGTAGCGGCTCTTCCCCGGGTTGTGCGCGATCGCGACGCCAGTCATGCCCCGAGCGTAGGTGAGGGGCCAGCAGGTGCCGGACCCCTCACCCGACGCCGGTGGGAGAACCGCTCAGAGGCCGAGGTCGCGGCCGATGAGCTCCTTCATGATCTCGTTCGAGCCGGCCCAGATGCGCGAGACGCGAGCGTCGCGCCAGGCACGGGCGACGCGGTACTCGTTCATGAAGCCGTAGCCGCCGTGCAGCTGGACGCAGTGGTCGAGGATCCGGTTCTGGATCTCGGAGGTCCACAGCTTCGCCTTGGCCGCGTCGACGGGGGTCAGCTCGCCCTTGTCGTGCATCTCGACGCAGCGGTCGATGAAGGCCTGGCTGACATCGAGCTGGGTGTCGATGTCGGCCATGAGGAACTTGTTGTGCTGGAAGGTGCCGACCGGGGCGCCGAAGGCGGTGCGCTCCTTGGTGTAGGCCACCGTCTCGTCGAAGATCTGCTTGGCGTGCGCGAGGTTGGAGATCGCGCAGCCGAGCCGCTCCTGCGGGAGCTTCTGCATCATGTGGATGAAGCCCATGTCGAGCTCGCCGACGATGTGGTCGTCGGAGAGGCGGACGTTCTCGAAGAACAGCTCCGCGGTGTCGGACTCGGGCTGGCCGACCTTGTCGAGCTTGCGGCCGCGGCTGAAGCCCTCGGCGGTCGCCGGGATCGCGAACAGCGTGATGCCGCGCGCCTTCTTCTCCGGGCTGGTGCGGACCGCGGTGATGACCAGGTCGGCGGAGTAGCCGTTGGTGATGAAGGTCTTCGAGCCGTTGATGACCCAGTCGTCGCCGTCGCGGACCGCGGTGGTCTTCAGCGCGGCGAGGTCCGAGCCGCCGGAGGGCTCGGTCATGCCGATCGCCAGCAGGATCTCGCCGGAGGCGACGCCGGGCAGCCAGCGCTGCTTCTGCTCCTCGGTGCCGAGCTCGACGAGGTACGGCGCGGTGATGTCGGCGTGGATGCCCCAGCACGACCCCAGCGCGGCGTTGACCTTCGACAGCTCCTCGGCGATGACGGCGTTGAACCGGTAGTCGCCGGCGCCGGCGCCGCCGTGCTCCTCGGGGATCTCCAGGCCCAGGAAGCCCTGCTTGCCGGCCTCGATCCAGAAGTCCCGCGGGATCGCCTTGGCCTCGGCGTGCTCCTCGACGTGGGGGATGACCGACCGCTCGAGGAACTCCCGGACCGAGCCGCGGAACGCCTCGTGGTCCTCGTCGTAGATGTCGCGCTTCATGGCGCTGATCCTACTCGCGGGTAGCACACCCGCAGAGGTGAAGGGTGTCCGGTGGGCGGAGTGGGTAACGGGAGCGCCCGGGGGCAGGTCCTGCGCGCCCGTGGATTCGATCGATCCAAAGTCACCACTCACCGCACCGAAGGGCACCACCATGACCGAGACCACGACCGAGGTCTGGCCCGGCCAGCCGTACCCCCTGGGTGCGACGTTCGACGGCACCGGCACGAACTTCGCCCTGTTCAGCGAGGCCGCCGAGCGCGTCGAGCTCTGCCTCTTCGACGAGGACGGCACCGAGACGCGCATCGACGTCACCGAGGTCGACGCGTTCGTCTGGCACTGCTACCTGCCGTCGGTCCAGCCGGGCCAGCGCTACGGGTACCGCGTGCACGGCCCCTACGACCCCGCCCAGGGCCAGCGCTGCAACCCCAACAAGCTGTTGCTCGACCCCTACGCCAAGGCCACCAGCGGCGACATCGACTGGGACCAGGCGCTCTTCGGCTACGACTTCGGCGACCCGGACTCCCGCAACGACCAGGACTCCGCGGCTCACATGACCAAGGGCGTGGTGATCAACCCGTTCTTCGACTGGGAGGGCGACCGCCCGCTCGGCATCCCCTACAACGAGAGCTTCATCTACGAGGCGCACGTCAAGGGCCTGACCCAGCTGCACCCCGACGTGCCCGAGGCGCAGCGCGGGACGTACGCCGGCCTCGCGCACCCCGCGATCACCGAGCACCTGACCAAGCTCGGCGTGACCGCGATCGAGCTGATGCCGGTGCACCAGTTCGTCCAGGACAGCACGCTGCTGGAGAAGGGGCTGCGCAACTACTGGGGCTACAACACCCTGGGCTTCCTCGCCCCGCACGCCGACTACGCCGCGACGCGCGAACCGGGTCAGCAGGTCCAGGAGTTCAAGTCGATGGTCAAGGCGATGCACGCCGCGGGCATCGAGGTCATCCTCGACGTGGTCTACAACCACACCGCCGAGGGCAACCACATGGGCCCGACCCTGAGCTTCCGCGGCATCGACAACCAGGCGTACTACCGCCTCGTCGACGACGACAAGCGCTACTACATGGACTACACCGGCACCGGCAACAGCCTCAACGTCGGCCACCCGCACTCGCTGCAGCTGATCATGGACTCGCTGCGCTACTGGGTGACCGAGATGCACGTCGACGGGTTCCGCTTCGACCTGGCCTCGACCCTGGCGCGGGAGTTCTACGAGGTCGACCGGCTGGCGACGTTCTTCGAGCTCGTCCAGCAGGACCCGGTCGTCTCCCAGGTCAAGCTGATCGCCGAGCCGTGGGACATCGGCCCCGGCGGCTACCAGGTCGGCGGCTTCCCGCCGCAGTGGACCGAGTGGAACGGCGCCTACCGCGACACGGTCCGCGACTTCTGGCGCGGCGAGCCGGCGCTCGGCGAGTTCGCCAGCCGGCTGGCCGGCTCCTCGGACCTCTACGAGCACTCCGGCCGCCGGCCGTTCGCCAGCATCAACTTCGTCACCGCCCACGACGGGTTCACGCTGCGCGACCTGGTGTCCTACAACGAGAAGCACAACGACTCCAACGGCGAGGACGGCAACGACGGCGAGAGCCACAACCGCTCCTGGAACCACGGCGCGGAGGGCCCGACCGACGACCCGGAGATCCTCACCGCCCGGGCGCGCGAGCAGCGCAACTTCATCGCCACGCTGCTGCTCAGCCAGGGCGTGCCGATGCTGCTGCACGGCGACGAGATGAGCCGCACCCAGGACGGCAACAACAACACCTACGCGCAGGACTCCGAGATCGCCTGGATGCACTGGGACCGCGCCGACACCGCGCTGCTGGAGTTCACCGCCGCGATCTCGCAGCTGCGCCGCGACCACCCGACGTTCCGCCGCAAGCGCTTCTTCACCGGCAACGAGGTGCGCACCGGTGACGGCGAGCGGCTCAACGACATCGTGTGGCTGCACCCCGAGGGGCGGCCGATGGAGGACGGCGACTGGGACCACTCCAACGGGGGCGGCGAGCAGGTCATCGGCATGTACCTCAACGGCGACGGCATCGCCGGCAAGGACGAGCGCGGGCAGCGCATCGTCGACGACCACTTCCTGCTCTACTTCAACGCCGACGGCCCGACCGAGGTGACCCTCCCGCCCGACGAGTACGCCGCCGGCTGGGACGTCGTCGTCGACACCGGCCACGACCCGGGCGCCGACGGCCTGCCCACCGGGCTCGAGCCGGGCGCCACCTTCCCGCTCGAGACGCACAGCATGGTCGTGCTCCGCCAGCACGCCGCACCCGAGGCCGAGGTCGACACGTCCGTCGCGGCGTCGGTCGCCGCGCTGATCGAGAGCGAGCAGGAGTGACCATGGCGGAAGGCACCGGAGGCACGGGGGGCAGGCACCGCGACGCCGGTCCCGCCGACGGCCAGCGGGTGCCGGTCAGCACCTACCGGCTCCAGGTCAGCGAGGACTTCGACCTGTTCGAGGCGGCCCGTCGGCTGCCGTACCTGCGTGACCTCGGCGTCGACTGGGTCTACCTCTCCCCGCTCCTGGCCGCGGAGGAGGGCAGCACCCACGGGTACGACGTCGTGGCGCACGACCGGATCGACCCGGCCCGCGGCGGCGAGGAGGGGCTGGCCGCGCTGTCGGCGGAGGCCCGGCGGCTCGGCATGGGCGTGCTCGTCGACATCGTGCCCAACCACGTCGGCGTCGCGGCGCCCTCGGAGGACACCTGGTGGTGGGACGTCCTCAAGCACGGGCGCGAGTCCGAGCACGCCACGGCGTTCGACATCGAGTGGGCGGCCGGGGACGGCCGGATCCGGATCCCGGTCATCGGCGACGACGACCTCGACGAGTCCGGCACGATCGCGAACCTGCGCGTCGTGGACACCCCCGACGGCGGCGAGCTGCTGTACCACGACAACCACTACCCGGTGGCGCCCGGCACGTGGTCCGAGGGCGACGACGCGAACGACGTCCACGCCCGCCAGCACTACGAGCTCGTGCACTGGCAGGTCGCCGACGAGGGGCTGAACTACCGGCGGTTCTTCGCCGTCAACACCCTCGCCGCAGTCCGCGTGGAGGACCCCGAGGTCTTCGCCGAGTCGCACAAGGAGGTGCGGCGCTGGTTCGAGGAGGGCCTCGTCGACGGCCTCCGAGTCGACCACCCTGACGGCCTGCGCGACCCCAAGCGCTACCTCGACGACCTCGCCGAGCTCACCGGCGGCGCCTACGTGCTCGTCGAGAAGATCCTCGAGCCCGGCGAGGAGCTGCCCGAGACGTGGGCGACCGCCGGCACCACGGGGTACGACGTGCTCGCCCACGTCGACCGTGTCCTCACCGACCCCGCCGCGCAGGAGCCGCTCGACACGCTCGAGGCACGGCTGCGGGGCGGGCCGGTCGACTGGCACCGGATGATTCACGGCACCAAGCGCGAGGTCGCCGACGGCATCCTCAACAGCGAGGTCCGCCGGATCACCCGCGAGGTCCGCCGGATCCTCCCCGCCGGCCCCGACACCACGACCGACCGCGTCGTCGACGCGGTCGCGGAGCTGCTGGCCTGCTTCCCGGTCTACCGCTCCTACCTGCCCGAGGGCCGCGAGCACCTCGACCAGGCCTTCGCGGCCGCGCGAGAGGGACGGCCCGACCTGGCGTCGACGTTCGACGTGCTGCTGCCGGTGCTCAGCGACCCGTGGACCCCGCCGGCCCGCCGCTTCCAGCAGACCAGCGGCATGGTCATGGCCAAGGGCGTCGAGGACTGCGCGTTCTACCGCTACTCCCGGCTCACCTCGCTCAACGAGGTCGGCGGCGACCCGAGCGTCTTCTCGCTCGACCCGGCGACGTTCCACGAGCACATGACCGTCCGCCAGGGCCGCTGGCCGCACGCGATGACGACGCTGTCCACCCACGACACCAAGCGCGGCGAGGACGTCCGCGCGCGGATCACCGCGCTGTCGGAGGTGCCGGCGGAGTGGGAGCGCACGCTCGACCGGCTGCTCGACCTGGTGCCGCTGCCCGACCCGGGCTTCGCGTCGCTGCTGTGGCAGGCCGTGATCGGCGCCTGGCTGCCGTCCGACCCCGACCTCCGCTCCCGCCTCCACGGGTACGCCGAGAAGGCGATGCGCGAGGCCGGCGACCGGACCACCTGGACCGACCCGGACGAGGCGTACGAGGCTGCCGTCCACGCCGCCGTCGACGCCGCCTTCGACCGCGACGACGTCCGCGCCACGATCGAGGACCTCCTCCCGCACGTCGTCGGACCCGGCTGGGTCAACGCGTTGTCGGCGAAGCTGCTGTCGATCACGCTGCCCGGCGTGCCCGACGTCTACCAGGGCAGCGAGCTGTGGGAGCAGTCGCTCGTCGACCCCGACAACCGCCGGCCGGTCGACTTCGACGCCCGCGCGTCCCTGCTCCGCGCTGCCGACTGGTCGCCGCTCGGCGAGGCGCTCGACGACCCCGCCACCGCCAAGCTCCGCGTCGTCACCACGGCGCTCACCCTGCGCCGCGAGCGGCCCGAGCTCTTCGGCTCGTACGCCGCCGTGCCGGCCTCCGGCACCGCGGCCGACCACGTCCTCGCCTACGACCGCGGGGGCGCGATCGCCGTCGTCACCCGCCTGCCCGTCGGCCTGACCGCCCGCGGCGGCTGGGGCGACACCGAGCTCGAGCTCCCGCCCGGCCGCTGGCGCGACGTCGTCGTCGCCGACCGGCCGGCCTCCGCCCGCGTCGCCGACCTGCTCGGCTCCTACCCCGTCGCCCTGCTCGTCCAGGAGGACTGACATGCCCGAGCCCCGCGGCCCGTTCGACCTGTGGGCCCCGAAGCCGTCGCGTGTACGGCTGGCCCTCGGGCCGGCCGACGCCACCGAGGTCGTCGAGATGGTCCGCGGCGACGGCGGCTGGTGGACGCCGGCCGAGCCGGTGCCCGCGGGCGGCGAGGTGGACTACGGCTACCTCGTCGACGACTCCGACACCGTGCTGCCCGACCCGCGCTCGCGCCGCCAGCCGCAGGGCGTCCACGAGCGGTCCCGCACCTACGACCCCACGGCGTACACCTGGGGCGACGGGGCGTGGACCGGCCGGCAGCTGCCCGGGTCGGTGATCTACGAGCTGCACCTCGGCACGTTCACCCCCGAGGGCACGCTCGACGCGGCGATCGGCAGGCTCGAGCACCTGCGCTCGATCGGCGTGGACCTCGTCGAGCTGCTGCCGGTCAACGGCTTCAACGGCACGCACAACTGGGGGTACGACGGCGTGCTGTGGCACACCGTCGCCGAGCAGTACGGCGGGCCGGCGGCGTACCAGCGCTTCGTCGACGCCTGCCACCAGGCCGGCCTCGGCGTCGTGCAGGACGTCGTCTACAACCACCTCGGTCCGAGCGGGAACTACCTGCCCGTCTACGGGCCCTACCTGACCAGCGGCCGCAACACCTGGGGCGACTCGCTCAACCTCGACGGCGAGGGGTCGGCGGAGGTGCGCCGCTACATCCTCGACAACGTGGGGATGTGGCTGCGCGACTACCACGTCGACGCGCTGCGCCTCGACGCCGTGCACGCGCTCGAGGACTCCTCCGAGGTGCACCTGCTCGAGGAGATGGCGGTCGAGGTGGCCGCGCTGTCGGCGCACCTGCGACGGCCGCTGACGCTCATCGCCGAGTCCGACCTCAACGACCCGAAGCTGGTCACGCCGCGCGAGGCCGGTGGCTACGGGCTCGACGCGCAGTGGAGCGACGACTTCCACCACGCGGTGCACGTGGCGCTGACGCGGGAGACGACCGGCTACTACGCCGACTTCGAGCCGCTGTCGGCGCTGGCGAAGGTGTGCGAGAAGGGCTTCTTCCACGACGGGACGTGGTCGTCGTTCCGCGAGAGCGACCACGGCGTGCCGATCGACACCGAGCACATGCCCACGTGGCGGCTCGTCGTCGCCAACCAGAACCACGACCAGATCGGCAACCGCGCCGTCGGCGACCGGATCGCCGAGGTGCTCGACGACGACCAGCTCGCCTGCGCGGCGCTGCTGACGCTCGCCGGCCCGTTCACGCCGATGCTCTTCCAGGGCGAGGACTGGGCCGCGTCGACGCCGTTCCAGTTCTTCACCTCCCACCCCGAGCCGGAGCTCGGCAAGGCGACTGCCGAGGGGCGGATCGCGGAGTTCGCGAAGATGGGTTGGGACCCCTCGGTCGTCCCCGACCCGCAGGACCCCGAGACCTTCCGCCGCTCCAAGCTCGACTGGACCGAGCTCTCGTCCGGTCGGCACGCGGTGCTGCTCGACGTCTACCGCCGGCTGGCCGAGCTGCGGCGCACGGTGCCGGCGCTGACCGACCCCGCGTTCACCTCGGTCTCCTGCACCGCCGACGAGGGCACCCGCGTCTTCACGATGGCGCGCGCCGGCACGCTGATGGCGGTCAACTTCGGCGACGAGGCGGCCGACCTCACCGTCGACCCCGACCTCGCCGTCCTCTTCGCCACCCCCACCGGCGCCGAGCTGCTCCCCGGCGGCGCGCTGTCGCTCCCCCCGCACGTGGGCGTCCTGCTCGGCTGACCGACCTCAGCGCCTGACGAGCACCTCGTCCACCCACGCGGGGACGAGCTCGCCGGCGAGGCCCTGCCGGGTCTCGTCGAAGAGCGTGGTGACCTCGCTGGTCTGGAGGTTCAGCTCGAGGGTGCGGGCGCCGTACGCCGCGGCCTGCTGCACGAAGCCGGCGGCGGGGTAGACCGCGCCGGAGGTGCCGATGGAGACGAAGAGGTCGGCCGCCTCGAGGGCGAGGTAGATCCGGTCCATCTCGTAGGGGATCTCGCCGAACCACACCACGTCCGGCCGCAGGTCCGGCGTCCCGCACCGCGGGCAGGGCGGCAGGTCGACGAGGTCGCGCTCCCAGCGGGAGCGGCCGCGGCAGGACCGGCAGACCGCCGACAGCAGCTCGCCGTGCATGTGGAGGACGCGGCTGGAGCCGGCGCGCTCGTGCAGGTCGTCGATGTTCTGCGTGACGACGAGCAGGTCGTCGCCGAGCGCCTCCTCGAGCCGGGCGAGCGCGTGGTGCGCGGCGTTCGGCTCCACCGCGGCCAGCGCCTTGCGCCGCGCGTCGTAGAACCGGTGCACCACGAACGGCTGGGCGTCGTACGCCTCGGGCGTGGCGACGTCCTCGACCCGGTGCCCCTCCCACAGCCCGTCGGCGTCGCGGAAGGTCGGCACCCCGCTCTCCGCGGAGATCCCGGCTCCGGTCAGGACGACGACCTTCACAGCACTTCCATCTCCATGCGGCGAGTGTGTCACCTGGGGCGGTCCTGCGGTGGTCAACCCACGAGGCGGTACCGGATCCGCACGTCGAGCCCCTCGACCCGGCGCACGGTCGCGGTGAGGTCGGTACGCCGCCCGCCGTCCGGCGGCGTGGCCCGGCAGGCCACCGACTCGCCGACCACGCCGACCAGCTCGGCCTCGCAGGCGACCTCGCCCACGACGTACTCGTCCTCGACCAGCGCGCGCAGCACGGTCCGGGCGACCCGGTCGGCCGGGACGACCGGCGCGGTCTCGAACATCGGGCCCTCGTCGGACTCCTCGGTCACGGTCGCGCGGACCGTCACGACGTCGCGGCGCACCGCCACCCGGCAGTCCTGCGTGGCACCCAGCTCGCCGGAGAGCGGACCGGCGCAACGGACGTCGACGCGGGCGTCGCCAGCCGCCGGGTAGAGCGCCGCCACCTCGTCGGCCAGCGCGTCCGCCGACAGGTCCCCGGTAGCGGTGCCGCCGCAGGCGACCAGCAGCAGCGCCGGGGCCAGCCCGGCGGCACGGAGCAGGGGACGTCGCACGGGCGGCCGGTGCCCGGGTCGGCTCAGTAGTACCAGGGGTAGTCCGACCAGTCCGGCTCGCGCTTCTCGAGGAACTGGTCGCGACCCTCCTGGGCCTCGTCGGTCATGTAGGCCAGGCGGGTGGTCTCGCCGGCGAAGAGCTGCTGACCGACCAGGCCGTCGTCGATGGCGTTGAAGGAGTACTTCAGCATCCGCTGCGCGGTCGGGCTCTTGCCGTTGACGATCCGGCCCCACTCCAGCGCGGTCGCCTCGAGCTCGGCGTGCGGCACGGCGCGGTTGACCGTGCCCATCCGGACGCCGTCCTCGGCGGAGTACTCCTGGCCGAGGAAGAAGATCTCGCGGGCGAGCTTCTGGCCGACCTGGCGGGCGAGGTACGCCGACCCGAACCCGCCGTCGAACGACCCCACGTCGGCGTCGGTCTGCTTGAACCGCGCCTCCTCGGCGCTGGCCAGCGTCAGGTCGCACACCACGTGCAGGCTGTGGCCGCCGCCGGCCGTCCAGCCGGGGACGACGCAGATGACGATCTTCGGCATGAACCGGATCAGCCGCTGCACCTCGAGGATGTGCAGACGACCGAGCTTGGCCTTGTCGACGGTCTCCGCGGTCTCGCCCTCCGCGTACTGATATCCGGCGCGCCCACGGATCCGCTGGTCGCCGCCGGTGCAGAACGCCCACTTCCCGTGCCGCTCGCCGGGGCCGTTGCCGGTGAGCAGCACGCAGCCGACGTCGCTGCTCGTCCGGGCGTGCTCGAGCACCCGCAGCAGCTCGTCGACGGTGTGCGGGCGGAACGCGTTGAGCACGTCGGGGCGGTCGAACGCGACGCGGACGGTGCCGTGCCCCTTCGCCCGGTGGTAGGTCAGGTCGGTCAGGTCCTCGAAGCCGGGGACGACGTCCCACAGCTCGGCGTCGAAGATCTCCGACACCCCGTCGATCGCACTCATGGCGACCGACCCTAGCCGCGGCGCGCCGAGGCCCAGGAAGAGGACCGGGCCGAAATGGGTTCCGGTAGGTCATGGACCTCTTGGACGGTGAGTACGAGCCCAGCCCCAGCGAGTGGGTGCGGAACCAGGTCGAGACCTACGAGCGCACCGGCGGGCGTGAGGCGCACACGCTGATGGACAAGCCGGAGTGGCCGATCGTGGTCATCACCTCGAAGGGCGCGAAGTCCGGCAAGCTGCGCAAGAACCCGGTGATGCGGGTCGAGCACGAGGGGGTGTACGCCGCCGTCGCCTCGAAGGGCGGCGACCCGGAGCACCCCAGCTGGTACGCCAACTTCCTCGCCCACCCCGTCGTGCAGCTCCAGGACGGCCCCGAGCCGGCCCTCTACCGCGCCCGGGTCGCCACCGGCGCCGAGCGCGCGGAGTGGTGGGACCGGTGCGTCGCCCAGTACGCGCCGTACGCGGAGTACCAGGAGAAGACCGACCGCGAGATCCCCGTCTTCCTCCTCGAGCGCGTCGAGGACTGAGGCAGGACCGTCGAGGCTTCCCGGGACCGTCTGTCGGGGTAGTAACGGTCAGAAACGTCCGTGACTACCCCGCTGGAGGACGGATTCGTCCGTTACTACCCCGGTGGTGGGCCGGGCCCGGGTCAGCCGACGCGGGCGATGGTCTGGGCGAGCCCGACGAGGTGGTCGAGCCGGGCCAGCTCGGAGTCGAGGAACTCCGGGCCGCCGCGGCGGCCGATCACGATGATCTCGTTGCCGTCGAGGCGGGTCGCGGCGTAGATCGTCACGTCGTCGCCCTCGACCTCGAGCCGCTCGGTGTGCTCGATCTCGACGAACGGCAGCTCGTCCGGCGCGGCCTCGGTGCGGTGCCGGGTGCCGTGCGCGCGGTGGACCCGGGCGGCCCAGTCGGCGCGGAAGGTCACCGGCAGCAGGTCCACGCAGCGGTCGACGGCCTCGGCGGGCGTCGCGGTCAGCTCCTCGACGGCCTCGAGGTCGAGCACGAGGTTGCCGCCGGCGGCGTACCGGCTGATCCACACCACGCTGACGCCCTCGATCGAGTTGCAGGCCGAGACCACGGAGTCGGGCATCGCCCCGCCGGACATCTCCAGCAGGACGTCGTCCAGCGCCGTCCCGTCGTGGCGCTTCTCGACGATCTCGATCGCCTCGATGTCGCCGCCGGCCTCACCGATCGCGGTCGCCAGCCGCCCCAGCGAACCGGGGACGTCGGGCAGCTCGACGCGCAGCAGGAAGGGCATGGTCGCGACCCTAGTGCGCCGAGGTTGCCGGCCGGTTTCCCCGTGTCACGTCCCGGACCCGTTCCCGGACCCGCTGTCGGACCCACCCGCGCGCGCCGCCTGGAGGCGTTGCCGCAGCCCGGTCGCACGCTGGGCGCGGGTCTCGACCGCGGCCCGCACCGCGGCCTCGGAGCCGACCACGCGCACGTGCTCCTGGGCCCGGGTGACCGCGGTGTAGAACAGCTCGCGGCTCAGCAGCCGCGACGCCTCCTCGGGCAGCAGCACGGTCACCCGGCGGGCCTGGCTGCCCTGGCTCTTGTGGATCGTCATCGCGTGCATCGTCTCCACGGCGTCGAGCCGCCCGGGAGCGAAGTCCTGGAGCCCCCGTGACCCGGAGATCCAGGCCCGGACGCGGCCGTCGGCACCGAGCACCACCGCGCCGGTCTCGCCGTTGTAGACCTCGAGCGCGTGGTCGTTGGTGGTCACCAGCAGCGGGCGCCCGACGTACCACTCCTGCCGCAGGTCCTGCCCGAGCGCCTCGCCGAGCCACTGCTCGACGTGCCGGTTCCAGACGCGTACGCCGTAGGGGCCCTCGCGGTGCGCGCACAGCAGCCGGTGCTCGTCGAGGGCGCGTACGGCGCCGGCGGCGTCGCCCTGCTCGGCGGCCCGGCGGACGGCGAGCGCGGACGCCAGCGTGTCCGCGCGCAGCACGCTCGCGGGGTCGTCGGTCTCGACGTACTCCACCTCCTCCGACGGCGTCCGGAGCGCGGCCAGCACCTCGTCGGCGGTGCCGGTGCGCAGGGCC
The DNA here is from genome assembly GCF_014266025.1 of Nocardioides deserti. Lineage (GTDB taxonomy): Bacteria > Actinomycetota > Actinomycetes > Propionibacteriales > Nocardioidaceae > Nocardioides > Nocardioides deserti. The sequence goes on from NZ_JACMYC010000010.1 coordinate 76,187, forward strand.
TCGGCCAGGGTCTTGATGTCCTCGGTGGAGCGGTAGTTCTCGGTCAGCGACACCACCGGGGTGGCCGGATCGCCCTCGTGGCCGGCGACCAGGTCGGAGAGGACCGCGCCCGCGCCGACCGAGGTGAGCTGCCGCGGGTCGCCGACGAGCAGCAGCCGCGCCTGCGGTCGCACCGCCTCGAGCAGCCGCGCCATCAGGGTCAGCTCGACCATCGAGGACTCGTCGACGACGACCACGTCGTGGGTGAGCCGGTTGGTCCGGTCGTGCCGGAAGCGGGTGGCGTTGTCGGCCCGCCACCCCAGCAGCCGGTGCAGCGTCATCGACTCGACCGCGAGCCGGTCGCGGTCCTCGGCCGGCAGCGTCGCCAGCTCGGCGTCGACCGCCTCCTGGAGCCGCGCCGCCGCCTTGCCGGTCGGCGCGCTGAGCGCGACCGACAGCCGGCGACCCGGCGCACCCGGCCGGCCGCCACCCGCCGCGGCGTCCTGCGCGGCCGCCTGGTCGGCGAGCACCGCGAGGATCCGCGCGACGGTGGTCGTCTTGCCGGTGCCGGGCCCGCCGGTCAGCACGGTCGTCCACTGCCGCACGCTGCGCTCGGCCGCCTCGCGCTGCTGGCCGTTGAGCCGGCCGCCGACGCGGGCGAGGGCCGCGGCCAGGGCGGCCTCGTCGACCGGCGGCGGTTCCTGGCGCGACCGCGTCACCAGGTCGGCGCACACCTGATGCTCGAGGCGGGCGTAGCGGTCGAGGTAGACCAGCCCGTGCTCGACGCGCAGCGCCCCCTGCTCGACCAGCGAGGACCGGGCGACGGCGGCCAGCCAGGCGTCCGGCTCGGGCCACCCGGCCCCCGGGGCGAGGTCGGGAGCCAGCTCGGGCACGGTGGCCAGGTCGACGGCCACGGAGCCGTGCCGGACAGCGCGGACGGCCAGCGCGAGGGCGAGCAGCGCGTCGTCGTCGGTGCCGCCGGCGAGGTCGGCGACCCGCGTGGCGACGTGCAGGTCGCCGGCCTCGAGCAGGCCGGCGCGGTTGAGGTCCGCGAGCGCCCCGGTCGCCGCGAGGGCGATCCGGTGGTCGTGGTCGCCGACCGGCTCGAACAGCTCGGTCATGCGGTCACCTCCCGCGCCACCCGGCCGTCGAGGAGGTCGGAGAGCGCCTCGACCAGCGCCACGGGCGGCCGCCAGGTGAAGACGCCGCACGGCTGACCGTCGACCAGCGGGGTGTCCGGGCCGCACATGCCGCGCAGGTAGAGGTAGAGCACCCCGCCGAGGTGGACCTCCGGGTCGTAGCCCGGCTGCCGCCACCGCAGGAACCGGTGCAGCACGGCGGCGTACAACAGCGCCTGCAGCGGGTAGTCGGAGTGACCCATCGCGGCGTCCAGGGCCTCGGGGCGGTAGGCGTGCGCGGTCAGCGGCTCGTCGACCGGACCGAGCCAGTTGGTCTTGTAGTCGACCACCACGTAGCGCGGCCGGTCCTGCTCGTCCCGCAGGCGCAGCACCACGTCGACCGAGCCGGTGAGGTAGCCGCGCAGGCTCTGCCCGCCGAGCGCGGGCTGGTCGAGCTGCTCGGCGTACCCGCGGACCGGGTCGCCATCGGGCAGGTGGCGCCGCAACAGTGGGGCCAGGTCCGCCAGGCGCGCCTCCCGACCGGCGGGGCCGGCGAGGTCGCCACCCGAGAGCGGCAGCTCGAACTCCATCTCCCGCAGCCGGTCGCGCAGCGGCACCGCGCGCAGCGTGGTCGGCACGACGGTGCCGCCCACCGAGCCGAGCGGGGAGTCGCAGACCGCGACCAGGGCGTCGGCGAGCTCCTCGGCGTCGACCGGCACCGGCCAGCGCACGAGCTGCTCGCGCACGTGCCCGAGCAGCTCCTCGCGCAGGTCCGGCGCGTCGGGGTCGGCGTGCTCGAGCACTGCGTGGACCAGCGAGCCGAACGTCGCGCCGACCGGCAGGGCCGCCATCGGGGAGAGCATCGACTGCTCCGCCGGGACGGCGACCGGCACCGGCACGTCCGGCTCGTCCTCCTTCGCGACGGTCTCGGGCTCGCTGGTGACGCCGCCGGGGCCGGGGAGGGCGACGACGTCGACCCGGGTGAGCGCGGAGTACGACGTGCGGCGCCACGCGACGTCGACGTCGCGGTCGAAGCGGCGGACGGCGAGGGCGGGCGGCTCCGGACGCACCGGGTCGGCACCCGGGTCGGCGTGGTCGGCGGGCTCGACGGTCGGTCCGCCCGCGGCCTGCCAGCGGGCGAGGAAGTCCGCGGCCTCGTCGTCGGTGAGCGTGCGGAACTCCGCCGGCACCTCGGCCATGCCCGGCCGGCGGCCCAGCAGCATCCGGTGCAGCGGCGAGCACGGCGTGTTGCGGGTCGGCGACCACCAGGCGACGACCTGGGAGCGGGCCCGGGTCAGCGCGACGTACAGCAGGCGGAGGTGCTCGGCGGCCTCCTCCTCCGACCACCGGCGCACGTGGTCGTCCCAGTCGTCCCCGCCCGGCCCGCCGACCGCGAGGCACCGGGTGCCCTCGGCGTCGTGGAACAGCGGCGTCGACGGCTTCGGCACGTTCCGGTCGGCGAGCGCGGGCAGGTAGACGACGGGGTACTCCAGCCCCTTGCTCGCGTGGATCGTCACCAGCTGCACGGCCGCGGCGTCGGAGTCGAGGCGACGGGTGCGCTCGGTGCCGCGACCCTCCTCGGCGTCGGCGACCTGCCCGCGCAGCCAGGCGAGCATCGCGACCAGGCCGAGCCGCTCGGTCAGCGCGACCTCGTGCAGCGCCTCGCCGATGTGGCGCAGGTCGGTGAGCCGCCGCTCGCCGCCGACCTCGGCGAGCACGCGGGCAGGCAGGCCGGCGACGGTCGCGGCCTCGAGCACGGCGGCCACCCCGCGGCGCGTGAACACCTCGACCCACGAGCGCAGCGTGTCGGCCACCTCGTCGGTGAGCCGGTCGCCGCCGGCGTCGAGCTCCGCGGCGGTGTGGCCGAAGAAGCAGGTGAGCGCGGCCGTCCGCACCCGCGTGCTGCGGTGCGGCTGCTCGAGCGCCTCGAGCAGCTCGAGCCACTCGGTCGCGGCCGGGGTCGCGAAGACGCTGCCGCCGCCGGCGATGACGGCCGGCACGCCGACCTCGTGCAGGGCGGCGCGGCAGGCCGCGAGGTCGGCGTGGCGGTAGGCGATGACCGCGACGTCGCGCGGCTCCAGCGGACGTCCCTCGAAGGTCGCGCCGGAGGCGAGCAGCCGCCGGACGTCGAGCGCGAGGTCGCGAGCGACGTGCGGGCGGACCTGGGAGACGTAGAGCGGGGCCGAGCCCCGCCGGCGGACGTGGTCGCGGCGCACCACCCGGAGCCGGAACGGCGCGGTGCTCGGCGCACCCTCGAGCCGCGACCCGTCGTGGTGGTGGGTGACGTCGTGGACGACGATCCGGGGGTCGCCCAGCTCGGCCCCCCGGAGCATCGTCTGGAACGACGCGAGCAGCCGCTCGTCGCTGCGCCAGTTCACCGGCAGCGTCTTGGTCGTGGTCGCGGTCGCGGCGGCCTGGAGGTAAGTGGTGACGTCGCCACCGCGGAAGGCGTAGATCGCCTGCTTCGGGTCGCCGATGAGCACCATCGTCGCGTGCCCGGTGAACGCGCGGTCCAGGACCTGCCACTGCACGGGGTCGGTGTCCTGGAACTCGTCGACCAGCACGATGCTCCACCGCTGCCGCATCCGGGCCCGCGCCGGCGCGGCCGGGTGCTCGAGCGCGCCGGCGAGCTGGGCGAGCAGGTCGTCGTACGACAGCACGCCGAGCCGCCGCTTGCGGCGCTCCATCTCGGCGCGGACGGCGTGTGCGAACGCGACGCGGCGGCCGGCGGGGGTGGAGCGGTCCTGGGCGGCCGGCTCGAGCCGGGCCTGCGGGTCGTCCACCGCCTTGCGGGCGATGCCCATCGCCTCGGCCCGGCTGAACGTCGGTTCCGTCCCGGCGAAGGCGAACGCTCGCAGGTAGAGGTCGTCGACGACCTCGGCGAGCAGCTCGTCGAGGTCGTCGACCAGCCGGGCGCGGGCGTCGGTGTCGCCGGCGACGCCGAGCGAGCCGAGCACCATCGAGCAGAACTGGTGGGTCGTCGCGATCGTCGCCCCGTCGAACCCGGCCAGCGCCTCGCTCACCCGCCGGTGCCGCAGCGCCCGCTCGGCCTCGTCGCAGTCGAGCAGCAGCGCGATGAGGGCGGAGGGCTCCTGCGGCGCGAGCGTCGGGTCGTCGGCGAGGGCGCGCTCGGCCTCGACCAGCTGCGCCCGGACGCGCTCGCGCAGCTCCTGGCTGGCCGCGCGGCCGAAGGTGACGACGAGCATCCGCTCCAGCGAGCAGACCCCCTCGGCGACGTACCGCGTCACCAGCGCGCCGATGGTCCAGGTCTTGCCGGTGCCGGCGCTCGCCTCGAGCAGCGTGGTGCCGGTCGGCAACGGGTCGCGGATGTCGAAGGCCTTCGGGCCGGTCGTCGGGGTGGTTGTCGGAGTGGTCACAGCGCGGCCACCTTCTCCCCGACGGTGAGCACCGGCTCCCACACCGTCCAGGCGTACGTCGCCAGGCCGGCGTCGAGGAGGTCCGACAGCGGGGCGCGCTCGCCCCACACCCGCACGTGGTGCGGGTCGGCGTCCTCGCGCTCGATGCCCCAGCTGTCGCCCGGGTCGGTGCGCCACTCCCGCTCGGCGGCCTGCTCCGGGGACCGGTCGTTGCCCATCAGCTCGAGCAGCCGCGCCTCGGCCCACGCGTGGGCGGTCAGCACCGGGACCGGCAGCGGCCGGGTCAGTCCGAGGTCCCGCAGCTCGACCAGCTGGCGCAGCCAGTCGACGGCCCGGTGGTCCAGCGGCCCGGCCAGCGCGCGCTTGGGGCCGGCCTTGTCGCGGCCGACCGCGTGCGCGGTCCAGTGCTCGTCCGGGCGGCCGGCGCTGAGCGCGAGCAGGTCGACCCAGGACGCGAGCCGCTGCTTGGCCTTGAGCCGGGAGTAGCTCAGCGACACCACGCGGGTGCCGTGGACGCGCTGCACGACGCCGCTGAGCCGGCGGCCGTCGCCGAGCGGCACGTCGACGTCGATGCTGCGCGCCGCGCCGACCCGCAGCTCGGCGGTGCGGTTCCAGAGCTTCTCGGACTCCTGCGCGACCTCGGACAGCTTCTGGTGGCCGAGCCGTCCCGGGGGCAGCGACCCACGCAGCTGCTCGGCGGTCATCACCGAGGCGGCGTCCTGGCCGGCGAGCAGCTCGCCCAGCAGCCGGTCGCCGACCTCCCAGGACCGCAGCCCGTCGAGGTCGACCGGGATCGCGTCGCTGACCTCCTCGGCGGAGCGCGGGGCCCCGACGTCGAGCCGCCGGCGCAGGAACGCGCGGACCGGGTGACGCAGGAAGTCGTGGAGGTCGGCCAGCGCGACGTCCTCGGTGTCGCGCTCGGCCAGGGGCGCGGCCAGGAACACCGGGCGCGGGGTGCGCTCGCCGATCACCGCCCGGGCGCCGGCGAGGGCCGGCTCGTCGAACGCGAAGGGCCCGGGCACGCCGAGCGCGCCGTCGGCGAAGCTGCGCACGTCGTACGCCTGGAGCGGGTGGCGAACGAGCACCTGCTCGCGCACGGGACCGGCCGCGGTCCGGTCGAGCGCGTCGAGCACCTCGCCCAGCGGGACCGCCGGCGGCCGCGCGGCACCGGAGTGCTCGTTGGCGCCGGTGTAGGTCACCACCAGGGTCTCGGTCGCGGCCATCACCGCGTCGAGCAGCAGCTGACGGTCCTCGCTGCGGGGGTCGCGCTCCCCCGTCAGCGGTCGGCGGGCCAGGACGTCGTCGCCGTCCACGGTGGCGTTGCGCGGGAAGTCGCCGTCGTCGAGGCCGACCAAGCACACCACCCGGTGCGGCACCGAGCGCATCGGCACCATCGTGCAGACCGTCAGCGTGCCGGTGCGGAAGTTCGCACGTGTCGGCCGGCCGGCCAGGCGGGACTCCAGCAGTGCGCGCACGTCGGCCAGCCGGAGCGGCACGTCCGCGCCGTCGCCCGCGGACTCCACCGCCCGGGCCAGCTCGCGCTCGAGCTGCGGCAGCTGCCAGGCGTCCTCGAGGGGCACGTCGGTCAGCGCCCGCACGCCGTCGTGGAGCGCGGCCATCCACTCGCCCACCTGCACCGCCGCGTCGAGGGCGCGCAGGCAGTCCTCGAGCCGTGACATGAGCTCGGCGAAGCGGCCGACGAGGTCGATGTCGCTGCTGCCGACGTCGTCGAGCGGCAGCCCGCGGCCGAGGTGGCGGTGGTCGTCGCCGCTCATCACGACGCCGAGCAGCAGGCGGTCGAGGCCGGCGCGCCAGGTGTTGTGCTCGAAGCGGTCCATCGCGAAGCCCGCCCGGCCCTCCGCGTCCAGGCCCCAGCGGATGCCGGCGTCGCCGACCCACCGGGTCACCCGGGCCAGCTCGTCGTCGGTCAACCGGAACCGCGCCCGCACCGGCTCCGCCGACATCAGGTCGAGCACCTCGCTGGCCCGCACCCGGCCGCCGGCGAGCTCCACCACGCGGGCCGCCACCGACAGGAGGGGATTGGTGCTGGTCAGGGCCCGGTCGGCTAGCCGCACGCGGAGCCGGTGCGCCGGGTGGCCGCGGTCGTCGGGGACCACGTCGGCGAGGCCGAACCCGGCGGAGACCAGCGGCGCGTAGGTCTCGATGTCGGGGCACATCACGAGGATGTCGCGCGGCTCGAGCGTCGGGTCGTCGGCGAGCAGCCCCACGAGCGCCTCGCGAAGGACGTCGACCTGCCTCGCCGGCCCGTGGCAGGCGTGCACCTGGACGCTGCGGTCGCCGGCGGCCGGTCGACGGGCCTCGCGGGTGGCGGCGTCGGGGGCGGCGTTGGCGCGCAGGTCGTGCTGGAGCCACCCGAGCAGCGTGGTCGCCGCCTCTGCGGGCGCTGCGTCCTCGTGCTCCTCGGCCGGCACCGGTGCGAGCGTCCGACGCAGCTCGCGGGTGTCCCGGCCGAGGGAGGCCAGCAGCGGGTGCGCCACCCGGGCGGTGCTGTCGTCCTCGGCCCGGACCACCGGGCCCCCGACGTCGGCGAGCGCCCGCCACAGGCCCGGCGACGGCTGCGGCAGCCACAGGTGGACCTCGCGGGACTCGCCCAGCGCCGCGAGCAGCTCGACCTCGGTGGCGGGGAGCCGCGTGTGGCCGAAGAGGGACAGCCGGTCGGGCAGGTCGAGCCCGCGCCCGCCGTCCCGCAGCGCCGCCAGCGTCCGCTCGTGCCGCACGTCCGGCGGGTCGACGGGCACCCTGGTCAGCAGCCGGCGCCACAGCTCGGCCTGCCAGCGGAGGTCCTCGTCGAGCGGGCCGCCCGCGCCATCGGTGTCGCGCCCCGCCCGCCAGTCGGCGACGAGCGTGGGCCGCTGCACGGCGTACGACGCGTAGAGGCCGGCGAGCCGGCGCGCCACCGACCAGCGCCGGTTGCGCCGCAGCACGGCCTCCTCACCCTCCAGGCCGTGGCCGAGGTGGGCCGCCAACGTCGCGCACCACGGCTCGTCGAGGCTGTCGTCGATGACGCCCAGCAGCGGCCACACCAGCCGGTCGGGGTCCCAGGCGTCGTCGCGGTCGCGGTCGAGCAGGAGCCCGACCAGCGAGCGCGGGCTCAGGAAGCGCACCCCGGCGCAGACCCCGTCCGACCCGCCCGGCGACGTGCCGAGCCGGTGGGAGAGCCGCTGGGTCAGCCAGCGCTCCACGCCCTTCGCGGGGACGGCCACGACCTCCTCCGCGAACGGGTCCGCCAGCGGCCGCGACAGCAGCTCGCCGAGCGCGTCGGCGAGCCGGTCGGTCCGCGGTGCGGAGTGGAGGTGGAGAGGCACGCGGCGCAGCATGCCACCCGGCCCCGACAGTGCCGGGTCCTGCCGGTCAAGCCCAGGTCAGGCGCAGGTCAGGCGCAGGTCAGGCGCAGGTCAGGCGACCAGGCTGAGCTCGTCGGCGGTGACGCCGGGGGTGACGTGGGCGGTGGCACCGAGCGGGCCGGCCGGCGCGGGCAGCCGGACCAGGCGGGCGTGGACGTGCGGCGGGACGCCGACGCGCAGCAGGACGGCCAGCGAGCCGGTGACGGCGACGGCGCCGTAGATGACGTTCGCGTCCACGCCGGCCAGCACGCCGTACGCCCCCGCCAGCAGCGCGTCGACGACCAGCATCACCCAGCCGGACACCGCGATGGCGGTCACGTCGGCGCTGCGCCACGCGGTCAGCGCCGCCGGCGTGACGAGCAGCGCGACCGAGCAGCCGAGGACGACCGTCACCGGGCCGTGCCCGACCCAGAAGGTGGACAGCGCGGCGCTCGACACGACCGCGGCCCAGACGACCGGCAGCCACAGCCGCTCGCGGGAGCCGCCCCGGTGCCACGCGAGGACCAGCGCGCCCGCCGTCGCCGGGATGCTCACCGCGGCGGGCAGCGCGACCCAGACGTCCCGCTCGAACGTGCCGTACGCCGTCCACGCCACGTTGCTGATGCTCGAGCAGCCGAGCGCGGCGATGCTCACCCCGGCCGCAGAGGTCGTGCGACGCAGCTTGCGGAACTGCGGCACGGTGTAGCCGAAGGCGAGGAGGGTGGCGGCGAGCCCGATGAGGGTCGTGAGCTCGAGAGGCACTGCAGTCCGTCCGTTCTGGTGCGCGGATGGCGCGCACGTACGACGCGGCCGGCCCGCCGTTGGCGGGACGACCGCGTGAGGGTCTGTTCGATGAGGCGGAGCGCGATCAGCCGGCGGATGGTCAGCCGGGCCGCTCCGCCGGAAATCTTACCGCCTCGGAGCGGGTGCTCCGGACGATCTCCGGTCGCCGGCGCCCATGTGAGGGGTGATCTCCGGCACACCGCGCACCTAACCTGGACGGCTCCTGCTCGTTGTAACCGACGACCGCCCGCATCGCTCAGGAGTCGCCATGTCGCACCCCGCCCTCCGCCCGCTCCTGACCGCGCTCGCGGCCGTCGCCCTTCTGGTCGGCTCCGTCGTCGGCGGCGCCGTGCTGCTCACCTCCGCCGGCACCGCGACCGCCTCGGCCGCACCGCCCGGGTGCATCGCCGAGCAGAACACCTACGACGACGAGGTCTCGCGCGTCGGCCGGTTGGAGCAGCAGCTCGCGAAGAAGTCGGCGAACGTGAAGAAGGCGCGGAAGGCCTACCAGAGGACCGAGAAGGGCTCGAAGCAGCGGGCGAAGGCGAAGAAGAAGCTCGAGCACCGCAAGGCCGCGAAGAAGCGCACCAAGGCCGACCTCGTCCAGGCCCGGGCCGACCGCGCCGCCGCCCGCCAGGACCTCGAGGACTGCCGCTACCTCGCCACCGCGACCGCCACCCCCACCACCGGCGGCCCGACCGCGACCCTGACGGTCAGCCCCAGCCCGTCCTGCTCCCCGTCGCCGAGCCCGACGAGCACCCCGAGCACGCCGGGTCTGCCGGGCGCCCCGGGCCTGCCGACGCCGTCGTCCAGCCCGACCGCCAGCGCCACCGCCGACCCCTGCGAGGGCGGCGGCAGCCCGCTCGACCCCCTCTGCGACATCCTCCCCGTCCCGATCCTCTGCTCCCTGCCCTGACCCGGGCGGCACGGCAGCCGCCCCGCCGTCGACGGGCGGGCACAACTGCCGATCCAGCGACGCCGACCTGCGAAGACGCGCCTGCGAGGCGGGTTCTGCCCGTCTGACGACGGCCCGGAGACCCGTTCTCGAGTCCCCCCGGCCGCCGCCGCGCCGAAGCCCGGCGCGTCAGGCGGTGCGGTCGACGCGGTCGATGTCGCGCTCGAGGGCGGCGACGGCCTCGGGGTTGCCGTGGAAGCGGCGGTAGCTGTAGACGACCAGGGCCAGGGCGACGAGGCCGGAGACGATCTGGGTGATGCCGGTGGCGAGGCCGCCGGGGAGCCAGAGGGAGTCCGGAAGGGTCCACCACGACGGCACGTCGGGCTTGATGATCCACAGGACGCCCGCAGCGACGAGCAGCACCGCGCCGGACGCGGAGAGGACGATCCGCAGCGGGGTCTCGACGGACTCGGCAGCGCCCTTGAGCGCGCGGTACTTGACCGGGTCGAGCCGCCGCTCGGCCCACTCGTACTGCTGGCTGAGCACCGCCAACCCGCCGAAGAGCATGAGCAGCCCGGGCCCGGGCAGCACCAGCGCCGCGATGCCCGCCACGACGAGCAGCCAGCCGACGACCTCGAGGGTCACGCGCCGGGCCGCACCCTTCACGACTCGCTTCCCGGCGGTGGGGCGCTGGCGGGTTCCATGGCGTCCATCATCCCAGAACGACGCAACTCCGGCTCGAGACCCCGGGCCCGACGGGTGTGTCCGCGGCGCTCGACGAGAAGCAGCACGAAGGCCCCGAGGCCGGAGACGAGCTGGGCGACGCCGGCCCACGGACCGCCGGGCAGCCACGACCAGGCCGGCCAGATCCACAGCAGGCCGGCGAGGGCGAGGACGAGGGTGCTGGCGATGCTCAGTGCCGACCGGACCGGGCTGCTGACCGCGTGCCGACCGGCGACCGCGCGGGCGCGGCGCAGCTGCCGGTCCGCCCAGTCGTACCGCTCGGCGAGGACCACGAGACCAGCCACGAGCAGCAGCAGCCCCGGGCCAGGCAGCGGGAGCAGCACCAGGCCGACGACGACCAGGACCCAGCCCACCGGTTCCACGAGCACCCGCACCGGGCCGGTTGTACCGATCCCGGCCGAACACCGGGTGAATGCGCGGCCTCGCCCGGCCGGCTGACGGTTGTCAGCCGGCCGTCGGGCTCCCGCCGTACGCCGCGACGTACGCCCGTCCCTCGTCGTCGAGCCGGCCGTGCGCCTCGGCGATCGCCGCCCAGCGCAGCGTCGTCCGGAGGAATCGGAGCGGGTTGTAGACGTCCTCCTCGCGGGAGAACAGGCCGTCGCCGGCGTAGGTCATGATCGTCAGGTTCGACTCCGAGTGGTGCGAGCCGTCGCCGGGGTCGGGCATGGGGTTGCCGACTTCGCAGATGAGTCGGGAGCGTTCGAGGTCGACGGTCTGCCAGGCGATGGGGAAACCGGTCATCAGCCGGCCGGGGAAGCTCGTCATCGTCCTGACCGACCACCGCCGGATCTCCTCGCGACCGCGGAAGGTGCCGTAGGCGTGCTCGACGTACGTCGCGTCCTCGGTGAACAGGTCGGCGTAGCCGTGCCAGTCACCGCTCGCGGCTAAGCCGGCGACCTGCTGCTGGAAGCCGGCGTAGGCCTCGGTGATCTCCTCGGCGCTGAACGTCGGCATCAGGCCGTCCTCTCGGCGTAGGTGGTGGCGGCGGCGTGGACGGCGGCGACGTACTCCTCGCTGTGGTTGTAGGAGAAGACCGCCGCCGACCACCCGGCACCAGTGGTGAGGTCGTGGCCGTCGGCGCACAGGTAGCGGGCCGCGGCGAGGGCGGCGTCGTCGAGGTCGTTGGGGTCCTCCTCGCCGTCACCGTCGCCGTCGGCGGACCACCGGTCCCAGGAGGACGGGATGAACTGGAGCGGCCCGACGGCGTGGTCCCAGTCGGGGTTGCCGTGCCAGCGGCTGGAGCGCGGCGTGGCGGGGATCGCGGCGAACCTGCGGCCGTCGAGGACCGGGCCGAGGATCGGCTCGGAGGAGTGGCCGTCCTCGCCGATCGTGCGGCCGTCGATGGTGCCGTGCTGGGACTCGACCCAGCCGATGCCGGCGAGCGTGGTCCAGCCGAGCGCGCAGTCGTCGGGCGCCATCAGGCTCGCCCGGCCGTACGCCGTCACGGCCGGCAGCGGGATGCCCGCGCGCTCGGCGGTGGTGGCGGCCCACGCCGGGTCGACGACGGGTACGCCGCCGGCGGCCGTGCGAGCGGCGCCGCGCGCGGTCCCGGCCGATCGCTCCGGGGCGAGCACGGCCTCCGGCGCCTCCGTTGCTCCGCCCGGTGACCGGGTGGTCGCGTCCGCAGGCCGGTTGCTGGCCGGGTCGAGCACCCGCTGCTGGGCCCAGAACGCGGTGCCGGAGAGCACCGCGAGGGCGAGCAGGAACCCGAGAGCCGCAGGCAGCGCGCGGACGCGACCGGTCATCCGAACCGGCCGTTGACGTAGTCGCTCGTGCGCTGGTCGCGCGGGGAGGAGAACATCGCCCGGGTGTCGCCGTGCTCGACGATCACGCCCGGGGTGCCGTGGGAGGCGAGGAAGAACGCGCACGTGCTCGAGACACGTGCCGCCTGCTGCATGTTGTGCGTGACGATGACGATGGTGACCTCCCTCGCGAGCTCCAGCATGGTCTCCTCGATGACGCGTGTCGAGGTCGGGTCCAGCGCGGAGCACGGCTCGTCCATGAGCAGCACCCGCGGCTTGACCGCGAGCGAGCGAGCGATGCAGAGCCGCTGCTGCTGGCCGCCGGAGAGGCCGCCGCCGGGGGCGTCGAGGCGGTCGCGCACCTCGGTCCACAGCCCGGCCTTGGTCAGGCAGGACTCGACGAGCTCCTCCTTGACCGACCGCGAGGCGCGCGTGCCGGTGAGGCGCAGGCCTGCGAGGACGTTCTCCCGGATCGACATCGCGGGGAAGGGGTTCGGCTTCTGGAACACCATCCCGATCGCTCGACGGGCGTCGATGAGCCGCCGGTCGGGGTCGTAGACGTCCTGGCCGTCGAGGAGGACCTCGCCGGCCAGGCGGGCGCTCGGGACCAGCTCGTGCATGCGGTTGAGGATCCGCAGGAAGGTCGACTTGCCGCAGCCGGAGGGGCCGATGAGCGCGGTGATGCCTCCGGCGGGCATCGTCAGCGAGACCCGGTCGAGCACCTTGCGGTCACCGAACCAGGCGGTGATGTCGCGGGCCTGCAGCTCGGCCAGGGGTCCGGCGGCACCGGGGTGCACGGGCGCGACGGGCGGCAGGACGGTGGTCTCGTCGGTGGTGGTCGAGTCGGTCATGGTGGGGCGGGTCCTCGCTGGTCGAGCACACGGGCCGGGCGGTCGTCGGTGACGACCGCCCGGCCCGGTGGGTCACTTCTGGGTGATGGTGAAGGACTTGCTGGAGCCGACGGCGACGCCGTTGCCGCCCCAGACCGCCTTCAGGGTGTGCTTGCCCTTGGGCAGCTTCACGGTGATCTTCGCCTTGCCGGCCTTCAGGGCGACCGACTTCAGGGTCTTGGCGCCCTTCTTGATCATCACCTTGCCGGTGGCGGTGCTGCCGGCGCCGGTGAGCGTGACGGTGACCGTGCCGGCGGCCTTCTTGCCCTTGGCGACCTTGGCCGGGAAGGACTCGGTGATCTTGGAGCCGGTCTTGACGACGACCGAGGCGGTCGCGGTCGAGCCCTCGAAGGCCGAGCCCTGCGCCGGGACGAACTCGGCGGCGAACTGGCGGCTGCCGAGGTCGAGGCCCGAGGCGGTGTAGGTCGCGCGGCCCGAGACGAGCGGGACACCGGTGGCCAGCGTCCGGCCACCGGAGGTGAAGGTGACGGTGCCCTGGGGGGCGGTGGCGCCCGAGACCTGGGCGACCAGGGTGGCCGAGCCGGCCTTGGTGCTCGAGCCGCTCAGGGCCAGGCGCGTCTCCACGGCCTCGTTGAGGGTGAAGTTGCTGGTCGAGCTCTGGGTCGCGACGCCGCAGACGCCGCCTCGATCCGAGGTGGCGAGCTGCTTGAAGCCGGCCTCCTCGATCAGCTCACGCGCGTCGGCGGAGCACAGGAAGCCCTTCTCGCCGAAGACGCCCTGGACCGCGGCCTCGGCCAGGTCCGTGCCGCGGACGACGTTGTAGAGCGCGCGGTCGGCGCGGAAGCCGGTCTGCAGGCGCAGGGTGCGGCCGAGCAGGCCGGCGCGGCCCTCGGAGAACGGCGCGACGGCGTTCGGGTCGTTCTTGATCGCGGTGTCGTCGTGCTCCTGGACCTCGGCGACCGACTTGGCGAGGGTCACCGCGACGCCGCCGTTGGCGGCCTGCAGCTGGGAGGTGAAGAAGCTGCGGGTGCCCGAGCCGGCCTGCGGGATGAGCGGCTTGATGAGGCCGTCCTTGCCGCCGACCTGGGACCAGTTGGTGACGGTGCCGTCGTAGATGTCGACGATCTGGTCCTTGGTGAGGTTGGCCGGGGCGTTGGACGCCGCGGAACCGGAGACCGCCATCACGAGGGTGTCGAGGGCGAACGGGAAGTTCTGCAGCCCGGCCTGGACCTCTGCGGTCGAGGGACCCGAAGAGGAGCGCGCGAAGTCGATGTCAGCGTTGTTGCCGGCGCCGTAGAGCAGGGCCTTGCCGGCACCCGAGCCGTTCGGGCGCTTGATCGCGCCGGAGGGCAGCGTGATCTCGCCGCCGCCGGTGGCCGCGAAGCTGGCGATCCGGGCGGCCGGCGACCCGGCGTTGTAGTTGTCCGCGAGCAGCCTGAGCGCGCGCTGGCTGGTGTCGGAGCCGACCCCGACGAGGTCGGCGGCGACCGGCGTGAACGTCGTGTCGTCGGGGTCCGCGGCGAACGCCGGGGTCGCCGACAGCACGAGCACGGACCCGGTCAGGGTCGCGGCGGCCAGGCCGGCGAGGGACTTGCGTACTGACATTTCCTCATCGCTTTCTTCAGGTGGGTGGTGCGGTGGTGGTGGTGGTGGTGCGGGGTGGTTCAGAGGACGTTCGGCAGGAGCCGCACGGCCACGTCGGTGGTCGCCCAGGACAGCGCCAGGGCGAGGGGGCTGGCGACGACCCAGACCAGGTAGGTCGACCAGCGCTGGCGCGCGGAGAGGACCCCGAGGACGAGCGCGACGAGCAGGGCGAGGTGCAGGGCGAGCAGCGGCATCGCGCCGGCGTCGCTCGCCATGGCCTTCTCGCTGTCCGGCACGGCGAGCGGGCGCCCCGGCGGGGCCGGGAACCCCTCGCGCGCGTCCGCGTCGACGTAGACCGCCGACTCCGGGGCGATGGCGGCGAACCGGCCCTCGCCCTCGGCGGTCACGAGGGTCAGCCGGGCCGCCCCCTCCTCGGCGGGCGCCGGTAGGGGGTCGCCGGCCCGGCGCACGCCGCGGACGGTGAACGCCACCTCGCCCTGGGCGCCGGTCACCTCGATGGTGTCGCCGGCCCGGAGCTCGGTGAGGTCGCCGAAGGGTCCGCCGTACGTCGCGGCGCGGCCGTAGACGACCGACGTGCCGACCTGACCGGGCAGCACGGTGTCGCGGCGGTGGCCCGGTCCGACCAGTGTGTCGCCCGACGCGGTGCCCTCGACCACGACCTCCTGGAGGCCGAGGCGGGGGACGCTGAGCAGCGCGACGGGGTCGCCGACCGGCACGATGGGCCCGATCGGCGCCGTCGCTGAGGCCACCTGGGTCCGGAAGTCGCGGTACAGCAGCTCTTGGGCGCGCTCGTGGGAGAGCGCCCCGAGGAACAGCAGCTGCGCCGCCGTCCAGAGGCAGACCAGCGCGACCATCGTCAGTGCCGAGGAGGCGAGCGCGGTCCGGTCGTCGGGCCGCGTCGCAGGACGCGGCGGGCGCGCCGGACGGACCGCGCGCCCCAGGGGTCCCCGGGCCCGGCGGGCTCGGGCTCCGGGCGGCGGGGTGCCGTCGACGCCGGCGGGCGTGCCG
>NZ_JACMYC010000011.1 GCF_014266025.1 Nocardioides deserti
CGGGGCCGACAACCCCGAGCGGACAAGTCCTCACAAAGGCACGAAGCCAGTCAGTGCAAGAGTCACGCCCGCGGCTGCCAACCACAGCCCAGCACCATCAGGCTGCAGAGGGAAGCCTCACAGTCAGCGCAGCCAGGCCGCGACGGTCCGCGCGGTCCGGCGCAGCTGGTCGCGCGACACGACGGAGGGGACGTCGGCGGCGGAGTGGTACGCCGCGTAGGACGTGCTGCCCAGCCGCGCTCCCGGCAGGCCGGCCCGGACGAACGACCAGTGGTCGCTCGACCGCTGCTGGTTGTCCACGACCGTCGGCACGCCGGCGCGCTCGGCCGCCGCGAGCAGCTGCCGCTGGACCGGGTCGCCGTCCTCGGCGCTCCCCACCGGCAGCACCGACCCGACGCCGACCCGGTCGAGCGAGACCATGCCGTTGAGGCTGCCGCGCTCGGCGGTCGACAGCCCGGCGACGTACGCCCGTGAGCCGTAGTGGTGCTCGTCGTCGCTCGGCCCGCGCGGCTCCTCCGACCCGAACGCCACGAGCACGACCGGCATCCGTGCCTGCCGCCCGGCCAGCGCCTCGGCCACCGCCAGCAGGACGCCGACCCCCGAGGCGTTGTCCTCCGCGCCCGGCGCCTGGGGGACCGTGTCGAGGTGGGCCCCGACCAGCAGCCACGGCCGCCCGGGCCGGACCTCCCCGCGGGTCGCGACCACGTTGGTCGACCGCCCCGCCCGCACCGGCACGCCCCACGAGACGCCTGCCGGCGTCCGGAACGGCTGCTGCTCCACCGTCCAGCCGAGCTCCTCGAGGCGGCCCTGGACCCACCGCGCCGCACGGCGGTACGCCGGCGACGTGCCCGGCCGCGGGCCGATCCGGCCCGCGAGGTGCTCGACCGCGGCGACCGCCGTCGCTACCCGCACGTCGTCGGGGGAGACCCGCCGCACCGGCTCGGGCTCGGGCTCCGGGGTGCTGCTGGGCGTGGCCGACGCGGTCGGTGTGGTCGGCGCGGTCGGTGTGGTCGGCGTGGCCGGGGGAGCGCCGTCCGGCTCCGACCCCTCGCTGCAGGCGCCCAGCGCCAGGCACGCCACCAGCCCGACCGAGGCGATCGCGGACCGGCGCATGCCCCGATCGTGCCCTACGCGGGTGCGGGGTGGGGCCCGAGCGCGAGATCGACGAGCAGCGAGGCGTGGGCGACGGTGGAGTCGACGACGGGCAGGGGAGCGTCGTCCGGCCCGACGAGCAGGCCGATCTCGGTGCAGGCGAGCACCACCGCGTCGGCGCCGCGACCGCGCAGGTCGTCGATGACGGCGACGTACGCCGACCGCGACTCCGCCCGCACCACGCCGCGCGTCAGCTCGTCGAACACGACGCGGTCGACCATCGCCCGGTCGGGCTCGTCCGGCACGACGACCCCGATGCCGTGGGTGGCGAGGCGATCGGCGTAGAACGTCTCCTCCATCACCCACCGGGTGCCGAGCAGGCCGAGCGTCGTCCAGCCCTGGCGGGCGGCGACGGCCGCGACCGCGTCGGCGATGTGGACGGCCGGGACGGTGACGGCGTCGGCGAGTGCGGCGAAGTTCTTGTGCATGAGGTTCGTGCAGAGCCCGACGAGGTCGGCGCCGCCCGCCTCGCAGCGTCGGGCGGCGTCCGCGAGCAGGTCCCCGGAGGCGGCCCAGTCGCCGCGCTCCTGGCAGGCGCGGACCTCGGCGAAGTCCAGGGACTGCAGGGAGATCCGGGCCGAGGCGTGGCCGCCGAGCCGTGCGGCGACCTCCTCGTTGATGAGCCGGTAGTAGGTGGCGGTCGAGTGCCAGGACATGCCGCCGACGAGTCCGATGGTCTGCATGCGCACCAGCGTGGCGGCGCGACGCACCCAAGGGAATCCCCGTCCTCGTAGGGGTCGGCATAAGTTGTGCCTATGGCCCTCGATCCTCGCCGCCTGCTCCTCCTGCGCGACGTCGCGCGCGCCGGGTCGATCAGCGCCGCTGCCCGTGAGCTCGGCTGGACCCAGCCCGCGGTCAGCCAGCACCTCGCCCGCCTGGAGCGCGACGTGGGCGGGCCGCTCCTGCTGCGCGGACCGGCCGGCGTCGCCCCGACCGAGGCGGGCGAGGCGCTGCTGCGCCGGGCCGACGTGGTCGCGGCCGAGCTGCACGCGGCCGGGGAGGAGCTGGCCGCGCTGCACAGCCTGCGGGGCGGTCGGGTGCGGCTCGTGGCGTTCCCGTCGGCGGCCGCGACGCTCGTCCCCGACGCCGTCGGCGCGCTGGCCGCCGACCACCCGGGCGTCGAGGTCGGGTTGCAGGAGGGCGAGCCGCCAGAGGCGCTCGCCGCGGTCTCGGCGGGGGACGCCGACCTCGCGCTCGCCTTCGGGTACGACGGCCCGCCGGCCGGCCTCGGTGCGTTGGCCTGGCGACCGCTGCTCGAGGAGCCGGTGCACCTCGTGCTCCCGCCGGGCCGGCGCGGCCCCGGCCGTCGCGGACTGGCCGCGCTCGCCGACGCGGACTGGATCGGCGGCTGCGTGCGCTGCCGCACCCACCTGGTCGAGCGGTGTGCCGCGGCGGGCTTCGAGCCGGCGGTCCGGCACTCCAGCGACGACTACGTGGTCGTGCAGAACCTCGTCGCCCGCGGGCTCGGCGTGACGGTGCTCCCGGCGTCCGCGCTCGCGGCGTACCGTCATCCCGACGTCGCGGTCGTCGACCTCCCTGCCCTCGGTCGACGCCACGTCGGGCTCGTGCACCGACCCGGCGCCGACGCCGTGCCCGCGACCGCTGCGCTCGTCGCCCGGCTCGTGGCCCGGGCCTCCGCCGACGCCTGACGCCCTTGACGCCCTCCCCGCCCGCGGGACCGCTGCGGTCGTGTGCCCCACGACGCGGTCGGGCGCGCCCTCAGGCACACGACCCGCGCCCCGCCCGGCGACCCCGGGACCGCGACGACCGCAGGATCCAGCAGGAGTCGAAAGAAGTCGCTGGGCCCGGGAACAACTCCGCGAGACCTTCCGTTGAACCCAGCGAGCAAAGTTGAGTTGGACGGACTCAAGTTGTCTGCCAGACTCTGACCCAGACTTCCGGCGCCTCGCGTGCCGGTCCCCAGCACCACCCGAAGACATCCTCAGGCACACCCCAGACACACCCCAGACAGACAGCAGTTCACCCGAGCAAGCGGAGGTTGCATCCCATGGCACGTGCGGTCGGCATCGACCTCGGCACGACGAACAGCGTCGTGTCGGTCCTGGAGGGCGGCGAGCCCACCGTCATCGCGAACGCGGAAGGCGCCCGGACCACCCCGTCGGTCGTCGCGTTCGCCAAGTCCGGCGAGGTCCTCGTCGGTGAGGTCGCCAAGCGGCAGGCCGTCACCAACGTCGACCGCACCATCCGGTCGGTCAAGCGCCACATGGGCACCGACTGGAAGCAGAAGATCGACGACAAGGACTTCACCCCGCAGCAGATCAGCGCGTTCGTGCTGCAGAAGCTGAAGCGGGACGCGGAGGCCTACCTCGGCGAGCCGGTCACCGACGCGGTCATCACCGTGCCGGCGTACTTCTCCGACGCCCAGCGCCAGGCCACCAAGGAGGCCGGCGAGATCGCGGGCCTCAACGTCCAGCGCATCGTCAACGAGCCCACCGCGGCCGCGCTGGCCTACGGCCTCGACAAGGGCGACGACCAGCTGATCCTCGTCTTCGACCTCGGTGGCGGCACGTTCGACGTCTCGCTGCTGGAGATCGGCGAGGGCGTCGTCGAGGTCAAGGCGACCTCGGGCGACAACCACCTCGGCGGTGACGACTGGGACGCCCGCGTCGTCGAGTGGATGGTCACCAAGTTCAAGAACGCCAACGGCGTGGACCTGGCGGCCGACAAGATCGCCAAGCAGCGCCTCCAGGAGGCCGCGGAGAAGGCGAAGATCGAGCTCTCCTCCTCCTCGGAGACCACGATCCACCTGCCCTACATCACCCACGGCGAGTCCGGCCCGCTGCACTTCGAGGAGCGGCTGACCCGCAGCGAGTTCCAGAAGCTCACCGCCGACCTGCTCGAGCGCACGAAGAAGCCCTTCCAGCAGGTCCTCAAGGACGGCGGCGTCAGCGTCTCCACGATCGACCACGTGGTCCTCGTCGGCGGCTCGACCCGCATGCCGGCCGTGACCGAGGTCGTCAAGGAGCTGCTCGGCGGCAAGGAGCCCAACAAGGGCGTCAACCCCGACGAGGTCGTGGCGCTCGGCGCCGCGCTCCAGGCTGGTGTCCTCAAGGGCGAGGTCAAGGACGTCCTGCTGCTCGACGTCACCCCGCTGTCCCTCGGCATCGAGACCAAGGGCGGCGTGATGACCACGCTGATCGAGCGCAACACCACCATCCCGACCAAGCGCTCGGAGATCTTCACGACCGCCGACGACAACCAGCCGTCGGTCGAGATCAAGGTGGCCCAGGGCGAGCGCCAGATGTGGTCGCAGAACCAGCCGCTCGGCAACTTCGAGCTGACCGGGCTGCCCCCCGCTCCGCGAGGCGTGCCGAAGATCGAGGTCACCTTCGACATCGACGCCAACGGCATCGTCCACGTCACCGCGAAGGACCAGGCGTCGGGCAAGGAGCAGTCGATGACGATCTCCGGCGGCTCCGCGCTGAGCAAGGACGACATCGACCGGATGGTCCGTGAGGCCGAGCAGTACGCCGAGGAGGACGCCAAGCGTCGCGCCGCGGTCGAGGCCCGCAACCAGGCCGACCAGCTCGTCTACACGACCGAGAAGTTCCTCGCCGAGAACGGCGACAAGATCCCGGACGAGGTCAAGACCGAGGTCCAGGGCGACGTCGACGCGCTGAAGGCGATCCTGGAGAACTCCGAGGCCTCGGCCGAGGAGATCGAGGCCGGCGTCACCAAGCTCGGTGAGTCCAGCCAGAAGATGGGTGCGGCGATGTACGCCGCGGCCGAGGCCGACGCCTCCGCCGCCGGTGGCGCCGCGGGCGCGACCGGCGAGGCCGACGACGACATCGTCGACGCCGAGGTGGTCGACGAGACCGACGCCGGCGAGGGCGAGTCGAAGTGACCGACGCGCACAAGCAGCCCGAGCCCGAGGACATCAACGCCCCGCCGACGACCGACCCGATGACCGACGACCCGGTCGACCCGGTCACCGGCGACGCGGCCGGCCACGTGGACGAGGCGGGGGTCGCCGAGACCCCGACCGAGCCCGGGCCGGACCTGGCTCCCGAGGACGTCCACGACCAGCCCGCGGGGGAGACCCCCGGCGAGCCGGACCCGGCCCGGGACGAGCTGACCGTCACCCAGATGGAGCTCGCGGAGCGGACGGCCGACCTGCAGCGCCTGCAGGCCGAGTTCGTCAACTACAAGCGCCGCGTGGAGCGGGACCGCGAGCTGATCCGGGAGAACGCGACGTACGCCGCCCTCACCCCGATCATCGAGGTCCTCGACACCATCGACCGGGCCCGTGAGTCGGCGCAGCACTCCGGCGGCGAGCTCGAGGCCGGCTTCCAGGCGGTCGCCGACCAGCTCGAGCGGACCGTCGAGCGGCTGGGGCTGACCAAGTTCGGCACCCCCGGCGACGCGTTCGACCCGAGCCTGCACGAGGCGCTCAGCCACCTCGGCGAGGACGCCGAGGTCGAGGTGACCACGTGCAAGGTGGTCGCCAAGGCCGGCTACCGGATCGGCGACCGGGTGGTCCGCGCCGCCCAGGTCCTGGTCGTCGACCCGCCGCAGTAGCAGCAGCAACACCACGAGAACGGGAGGGAGGCGCGCGTGAGCACCGATGACGGCTTCCGGGCCGACTGGGCCCAGAAGGACTTCTACGCCGAGCTGGGCCTGAAGAAGGACGCGACGGCGGAGGAGATCAAGAAGGCCTACCGCAGGCTCGCGCGCGCCAACCACCCCGACTCCAACCCCGGTGACACCGCCAAGCACGAGAAGTTCAAGGCGGTGGCCGAGGCGTACGACGTCGTCGGCGACCCCGAGAAGCGCGCGAAGTACGACGAGATGCGGTCCCTCTACGGCTCCGGCGCCTTCCGCGGCGGGGGCGGCTTCGGCGGCGGTGGCTTCGGAGGCGGTGGCGCGGGCGGCTTCAACCTCGAGGACCTGCTGCGCGACCGGGCCGGCGGGGGCGGCGGGTTCGGCGACATGTTCGGCGACCTCTTCGGGGGCGGCGCCGGCGGACGCCGTACCCAGCAGGCGCGGCGCCCCGCGAAGGGCGCCGACGTCGAGACCACCGCGACGATCGGGTTCGTCGACGCGATCGAGGGCGTGACCGTCTCCCTGCGGATGTCCTCCGACGCGCCCTGCCCCGACTGCTCCGGCACCGGCGGCAAGCCCGGCACCAAGCCCAAGGTGTGCCCCGAGTGCGAGGGCGCTGGGTACGTCGTGGCATCGGCCGGCGGCGCGTTCGCCATCAACGAGACCTGCCCCCGCTGCGCCGGCCGGCAGCTGGTCTACGACGAGGCGTGCCCGACCTGCCACGGCAGCGGCCGCGGCACCTCGGCTCGCACGATCCAGGCCCGGATCCCCGCCGGCGTCAAGGACGGCCAGCGGATCCGGCTGCGCGGCAAGGGCGCGGCCGGCGAGAGCGGCGGCCCGGCCGGCGACCTCTACGTCACCGTCAAGGTCTCCCCGCACCGGATCTTCGGCCGCAAGGACGCCAACCTCACCCTCGACGTGCCGGTCTCCTTCGACGAGGCCGCGCTCGGGGCCGAGGTGAAGATTCCGACGCTGAACGGCGCCCCGGTCACCCTCCGGGTCCCGCCGGGCACCCCGAACGGCCGCACGTTCCGCGTGCGCGGCAAGGGCGCCCCGAAGCCGGACGGCACCAGGGGCGACCTGCTCGCGACCGTCGAGGTGCAGGTCCCGGCCGTGCTCGACGCGGCGGCGCGCGAGGCGGTCGAGGCCTACCGTGCGGCGATGGCGGGCAAGCCGCTGCGGGCCGGGTTGTTCGAGAGCGCCTGAGGGAGGCGGCCGTGGTTGACCGATTCTTCGCCCCGATCGACCCCGACTCCGCCGTGCAGTTCACCCCACGACGTTCTTCGCCTCCCCCGCTTCGCTCCTCCGTCGAACAACGCCGAGGGGGCCCCGATGTCTGAACGCATGTTCGCCCCGATCGACCCCGACTCCGCCGTGTATGTCATCAGCGTCGCGGCCGAGCTGACCGGCCTGCACCCGCAGACCCTGCGCACCTACGAGCGGCTCGGGCTGATCACCCCCGGCCGCACCGGCGGCGGCGGGCGGCGCTACTCCTCGCGCGACATCGAGCGGCTGCGCGAGATCGCCGCCCTGACCTCGGCCGGGATCGGTATCGAGGGGGTCCGGCGGATCATGGACCTGCAGAACCAGGTGCTCGCGCTGCAGTCGCGCAACGAGGAGCTCCACGCCGAGCTCGAGGCCACCCGCGACGCGCTGCGCCAGGCGCTGACCGCGCGGCGTACCGACGTCGTGGCCAACAAGCTGCCGGTCCTCCGCTCGCCGGACCCCACGGCCGCCGTCGTCGTCTGGCGCCGCGGTCGCTAGCCCGTCGACAGCTCTCCCGCCCGCCTCGTGCTGCTGAGCGTGCGCTGGGGCGCACAGGTGGCAGCACGAGGCGGGGGCCGGGAGGGTCTTGGAGCGGTCGGGGTCGGTCAGCAGGGGCGCAGGCTGATGGTGAAGACCGAGCCGCCGTAGGGGCCGGGGGCGTACGTCGCCCGGCCGCTCTGCGCCTCGGCGAGCGTGCGCACGACGTAGAGACCGAGGCCGGTGCCGGTCGCGACGGTGCCGTGTGCGCGGGTGAACTCGCGGAACAGCGAGCCGCGGAACTCCTCGGGCACCCCGTCGCCGGAGTCGACCACGTCGATGGAGACCAGGTCGCCGTCGGGCCGGACGTGGACGGTGTACGGCGCGGCGCCGTACTTGTGCGCGTTGCTCAGCAGGTTGGTGAGCATCTGCTCGAACCGCACCGGGTCGGCGCGCACCTGGCGGTCGTCGTCGATGCGGACCTCGACGTCGTAGCGGTCGGCGACCACCGACTCGACGACCGTGCGCGGGTCGACGGTCTGCAGGTCGATGCGCAGCGTGCCGCGCTGGATCTGCGCCGCGGTCAGGAGGTCGGCGGTGATGCTGTCGAGCATCCGTGCCTGCCGCGCGACCGAGGCCATCAGCCGGTCCCGCTGCTCGGCCTCGAGGTCGGCGCCGGACCAGCCGATGGTCTCCGCGATGCCGCAGATGACCGCGACCGGGCCACGGATCTCGTGGGCGGTGGTGGCGATCGCGCGGCGCAGCAGTCCCACGTCGTCGGAGGCGGAGTCGAGGTAGACCAGCACCGACCAGCCGGTGCGGCGCAGGGTCGCTCGGACCGCCCCGCCGGGCAGGACCACCTCGAAGGACGCGTCGTTGTCGAGGCGGTGGAAGGCGACCAGGCCGGCCAGCTGCGGCGCGGCCAGCGACAGCGGCGTGCCAGGCGCGCAGCGCTCGACGAGCAGCCGCTGGGCGACGGTGTTGGCGTAGACGACGCGGAAGAGCGGCTCGTCGGCCAGCTCGAGGACGCCGTACGGCGCCATCCCGAGCGCCTCCCACGACGACACGTGCGCGCCGACGGGCGGGTGCGCGGGCTCGCTGGTGTCGGCGGCGTGCACCGTCGGCCGTCGTGGCGGCTCCTCGTCGACGGTGAGCGTGTCCCCGCTCGGGTCGTCAGCGGTCATCTCGTCGGGCTCCTCGGAAGCGGTGCTCGGCGGTGCGGGGACCGCCGAGAGGGAGCGGGGCGCGCGCACCAGGCCTCCGGCCGCGACGTCGCGGACGTAGTCGAGGATCGAGGTGAGCGAGGCGCCCTTCTGCACGTAGCCGTCCGCGCCGGCGGCCATGGCGCGCGCGGACATCTGGGTGGCGCCGAAGCCCGAGAGCACCACGATCTTGGCCTGGGGGGCGAGGCGCCGGATGGTCGGCAGCGCCTCGAGGCCGTCCATGACGGGCATGGAGAGGTCGAGCAGGACGACGTCGGGGCGCTGCTCGCGGACGGCCTCGATGCCGGCGCGGCCGTCGCCGGCCTCGGCGACGACGTCGAAGCCGCCGCGGACGAGCGCGAGCCGGAGCAGCTCGCGCAGGTCGGCGGTGTCGTCGACGATCACCACCCGGCGCGGCTCGATCTCGGGTGCGGCGGTCATGGGGCGGGCCTCTCGGTGACAGGGGCGGTGACAGGGGCAGCGGCTGGGGCGGGTGCAGGCGCGGGTACAGGGGCGGGCGCGCTCACGTCGGCCGGCGCGCTGCGGGTCATGTCGACGTCGAAGTGCTGGCTGCCGAGCAGGTCGGTGATGATCCGGCTGGCGGAGTCGATCGAGGTGCTGAGTGCGTCGTGCGCCTTGGCGGTGTCGTCGAGGTCGAGCGCCATCTTCGCGACGACCATCCCCTGGAGGACGGTGTCGTTGAGCTCGAGCGCCTGCTGCTCGCGGCGGCGCAGGTCCTCGAAGAGCTGGGCGCCCTGCATGAGCGAGGCGTAGGTGCGGCGCAGCGACCAGTACCAGAGGCCGACGAGTGCGCCGACGACGTCGGAGATCGCGAGCGGCCAGCCCCAGGCGGTGCGCATCGCGTAGCCGGCGGCGACGTCGATGTCGAAGGTCGGCATCAGCATGTGCACCGAGTGCGCGCCGTGGTGGACCGCGCAGGACAGGAAGATCGCGGCGGTGGCCGCACCCAGGGGGTTGGACCGGAGCTGGTGGCTGCGCCACAGCGGCACGACGATCGCCACGCTGATGAACAGGTAGGCCACCATGATCACGGTGTTGCAGACCAGGCCGACGACCCAGGACTCGATCATGCGGGCACTCCGCTCGTGGACGTGAGGACGAGGAGCAGGACGGAGCCGACGAGGACGCCGCGGGCTGCGGGCCGCCAGGCCCGCCACGCGGCCGGCCGGGTCGCGGCGGAGCCGGTCGCCAGCAACGACGCGCAGGCCACGACGACCGCGACCTCCCAGCCGGCGGCGAGCACGTCCCACACCCCGAGCGGCTCGGAGCCGGCCCCGGGCAGCGGCAGCACCGGCAGCCGCGTGACCAGCCAGGCCGCCACGAGGCCGGCGTTGCCGACCAGCCCGAGCGTGACCACCGTGGTCGACGACGCCTGGAGCAGCCGGGCGGCCCAGGCCAGCTGGGCCAGCGAGCAGAGGGCGAACAGCGAGCCGAGCAGCGGCTGCCCGGACAGGTGGGCCGCGCCCACGGCCGCGTGCACCCCGGCGGCCGCCAGGCCGGCGGCCAGCGCGACGGGGACGGTGAGGGAGGCGGCGTACGACGGCCGCTCGGTCGACGTGCCCGGGTGCCCGGTGGTGCTGGGGAAGAACGGCGTGGCGGTGGGTACGCCGCTGGGCGCGCCGGCCAGCAGGTGCCACCGCACCTCGTGGACCCGCCGCTCGTGCTCGTCGCGCGGGCGCCGCGGCCCCGGGTCGACGAAGCGGGCCAGGCGCGGGGCGAACCTGTCGAGCAGCGACGGCAGCACCAGCGCCACCATCCCGGCGGTCCCGCCGAGGACGATGGTCCAGTGCACGCCGTGCGCGAGCAGGCTCGCCCCGCCGGCGGCCGTGTCGGCCGTCATCTGTTCCTCCCCCTGCCCCGGCCAGGCCGGGGTCCCCGCGACGCAATCTAGGACCGGGGTGCCGCCGCGCAGCCCCATCCGCGGCAAATGACCCGCCCGGACTAGGCAGCCCCCCGTTCGGCTGGGGTGGTTGGTCGCACCCACTCCGACCTGCGCAAAGAGATCGAAGTTGAGTGGAACAGACTCAACTCCTGGCGCGTTGTGCCCAGCGACGACCACACTGGTCCCCACTCAGGTCGCTAGACCACCGAGAAGCAGGAGATCCCACCCATGAGCCAGTTCGGTGCCGAGAAGTTCACGACCCGCAGCCGCGAGGCCATCGAGGCCGCGCAGCTCTCCGCCACCACCGCCGGCCACACGGCCACCGAGCCGATCCACCTGCTGGTCGCGCTGCTCCTCCAGGAGGGCGGCACCGCGGCGAACCTCGTCGGCAAGGCCGGCGTCGACGCGGCCGCCCTCGTGCGGACCGCGGCCACCGCGCGCGACCGGCTGCCTGCGGCCTCCGGCGCCACGGTCCAGCAGCCCGCGGCGTCCCCCGCGCTGACCCGGGTGCTGGCCGGCGCGCTCGACCTCGCCGCCTCGATGAAGGACGACTACGTCGCCTCCGAGCACCTGCTGATCTCGCTGGCCACCGTCGAGAGCAGCGCCCGCACCGTGCTGACCGAGGCGGGGCTGACCGCCGACGGGCTGCGCGAGTCGCTGACCGCCGTCCGCGGCAACCGGCGCGTGACGAGCCAGGACGCCGAGTCGACGTACGAGGCGCTCGAGAAGTACTCCGTCGACCTCACCCGGGCCGCCGAGGACGGCCGGCTCGACCCGGTCATCGGCCGCGACGCCGAGATCCGCCGTGTCGTGCAGGTGCTGTCCCGGCGCACCAAGAACAACCCCGTCCTCATCGGCGAGCCCGGCGTCGGCAAGACCGCCGTCGTCGAGGGCCTCGCCCAGCGTGTGGTCGCGGGCGACGTGCCGGACTCCCTCAAAGGCCGCCGCGTGCTGAGCCTCGACCTGGCTGCCATGGTGGCCGGCGCGAAGTACCGCGGCGAGTTCGAGGAGCGGCTCAAGGCCGTCCTCGAGGAGGTCAAGGACGCCGGCGGCCAGGTCATCACGTTCATCGACGAGCTGCACACGGTGGTCGGCGCGGGCGCCGGCGGCGACTCGGCGATGGACGCCGGCAACATGCTCAAGCCGATGCTGGCCCGCGGCGAGCTGCACATGATCGGCGCGACCACGCTCGACGAGTACCGCGAGCGGATCGAGAAGGACCCCGCCCTCGAGCGCCGCTTCCAGCAGGTCTTCGTCGGCGAGCCGAGCGTCGAGGACACCGTGCAGATCCTGCGCGGCATCCAGGAGAAGTACGAGGCGCACCACGGCGTCCGGATCACCGACGCCGCGCTCGTCGCCGCCGCCACCCTCAGCGACCGCTACATCCCCGGCCGCCAGCTGCCGGACAAGGCGATCGACCTCATCGACGAGGCCGCCAGCCGGCTGCGGATGGAGATCGAGTCCTCGCCCGAGGAGATCGACCAGCTCCGCCGCGCCGTCGAGCGGCTGAAGATGGAGGAGTTCGCGCTGGCGAAGGAGAGCGACGAGGCCTCCGCCGAGCGGCTCGAGCGGCTCCGCGCCGACCTCGCCGACCACGAGGAGGAGCTGCGCGCGCTCGAGGCCCGCTGGGAGGCCGAGAAGCAGTCGCTCGAGGGCGAGGGCGAGCTGCGCCGCCAGCTCGACCAGCTGCGGATCGAGGCCGAGCGGCTCCAGCGCGAGGGCGACCTCGGCAAGGCCAGCGAGATCCTCTACGGCCGGATCCCCGAGCTGGAGCGGCAGATCGAGTCCGCCGCTTCCGCGCAGACCTCGACCCTCGAGCCGCTCGTCGGCGAGGAGGTCGGCGCCGAGCAGGTCGCCGACGTCGTCGAGGCGTGGACCGGCATCCCGACCGGCCGGATGCTCGAGGGCGAGACCGCCAAGCTGCTGCGGATGGAGGAGGTCATCGGCGAGCGGCTGATCGGCCAGCGCGAGGCGGTGACCGCGGTGAGCGACGCCGTGCGCCGCTCCCGGGCCGGCATCGCCGACCCGAACCGGCCGACCGGCTCGTTCCTCTTCCTCGGCCCCACCGGCACGGGCAAGACCGAGCTGGCCAAGGCGCTCGCGGACTTCCTCTTCGACGACGACCGGGCGATCGTCCGCATCGACATGAGCGAGTACTCCGAGAAGCACGCGGTCTCGCGGCTGGTCGGAGCGCCTCCCGGCTACGTCGGCTACGACGAGGGCGGCCAGCTCACCGAGGCGGTCCGGCGCCGGCCGTACTCCGTCGTGCTGCTCGACGAGGTCGAGAAGGCGCACCCGGAGGTCTTCGACATCCTGCTCCAGGTGCTCGACGACGGCCGGCTCACCGACGGCCAGGGCCGCACGGTCGACTTCCGCAACACGCTGCTGATCCTCACCAGCAACCTCGGCTCGACCTACCTCGTCGACCCGACGCTGGACCCGGAGAAGAAGCGCGAGTCCGTGATGGCGGTCGTCCGCTCGTCGTTCAAGCCGGAGTTCCTCAACCGGCTCGACGAGATCGTCACCTTCGACGCACTGTCGCTCGCCGACCTGACCCGGATCGTCGACCTGCAGCTCGCGCTGCTCGAGCAGCGGCTGGCGGTGCGGCGCATCGCCGTCGAGGTCAGCCCGGCCGCCAAGTCCTGGCTGGCCGAGAAGGGCTGGGACCCGGCGTACGGCGCCCGTCCGCTGCGCCGGCTCATCCAGTCGGCCATCGGCGACCCGCTCGCGCGGATGCTCATCGGCGGCGAGGTCACCGACGGTGGCTCGGTCTCGGTCGACGTCGGCGGCGAGGGCCTGGAGCTGCGCGCGGGCTGACCTGGGAGACTGATCGGCATGAGCACGCAGCCGGTCCGTCCCCGCCAGGCGACGCTGTCGGCCTGGATGATCATGGTCGGCTCGGTGTTCGTCGTGCTCTCGGCCTTCGAGCGGGTCTCGGGGCTCACCAGCCTCGAGACCCGCGAGTCCGTCGAGGGCTTCCTCGCCGTCCCGCCCGGCGACGGGCTCGGGCTCGGCACCGCCGAGGTCCTGGACGCGCTGCGGGTGCTGACGATGACGGCCGCCGCCTGCGCGACGGCCGCCGCCGTGCTCGGCTACTACGTCCTCCAGCGCTCCCGCGGCGCGCGGCTGGCGCTGTCGGTGCTGGCGGTGCCGCTGTTCCTGACCGGCATGGCCGTCGGCGGGTTCGTCTCCGCGGTCGTGTCCGCCGCCGTGGTCGTGCTGTGGATGCAGCCGACGCGGGCCTGGTTCGACGGCACCGAGCCGCCGGCCCGGCCCGAGCGGGCACGTCCGGACCGGGACCGCTCGTCCGATTGGGGGTCGTCCGAAGCCTCGGAGCGGCGGGTGGAGGCGCCGGGCACCGCGTCGCCGCCGTCCGCGGAGGACCAGCCCGCCGGCGGGGCGTCGGAGCCGCGGGCGTGGCACGGGTTCGGCACGCCGGCGAGCGCCGACCGGCCCGAGGGCGCCCGGCACGCGGCGCAGTCCCGCTCGGGGCAGTCGCCGGCGGCGTACTCCTCGGCGAGTGGGGGCGCCCGCCCCTCGAGCCTGGTCTGGGCATGCGCGCTGACCTGGGCCGGCACCGGCCTGGCCGCCATCGGCATGGGCATGGTGGTGCTGGTGGTGCTGGTCGCGCCGGACTTCGTGCTCGACCAGCTGCGGCGCAACCCGCAGGTCGGCGACCGCGACCTGTCCGCGTCCACCCTGCGCGAGGCCGTCGTGGCCGCCGGGGTCGTCGTCGTGGTCTGGTCGGTGGTGGCCGCGGTGGTCGCCGGCTTCGCCTGGCGCGGCGCCGGCTGGGCCCGGCTGACCCTGGTCGTCTCGGCGTCGGTGGCCGCCGCCCTGTGCCTGGTGAGCGTGCTGAGCGGCAACGTCATCGTGCTCGTCCCGCTCGGCATCTGCGTCGCGACGTTGGTGCTGCTCGCCCGTCCGGACGCGCGGGCGTTCGCCGCGCGCCGCTGACCCGGGCGGCCGCCGGCCGTGGCGGGTGTCTGGAAGAGTGGTCCTCATGAGCGACTCTCCCTACGGACCTCCCCCGCCGAGCGAGAACCCCTACGGCCAGACGCCGGGGCAGCCGTCCTCCCCGTACGGCTCCGGCCCGGCCGGCGGCTCGCCCTACGGCTCCGGCCCCGCCGGCTCGCCCTACGGCGCCGGCCCCGGTGGCTACGGGCCGACCGGTGGCGGTGACCCGGACCGCCGGCCCGGCACCGTCACCGCGGCCGCCGTCATCACGCTCGTGTGCGCCGGCCTGTCCGCCCTGCTCTTCGGCCTCGCGACCGCCGCGCTGGCGGTGGCACGCGAGTCGTTCTCCGACGAGCTGCGCAGGGCGATCGAGGACGACCCGGCCTTCAACGGCACCGACATGCCGAGCGGCAACGAGCTGGCCACGATCTTCACCGTGGTCATGGCCGTGCTCTTCATCTGGTCCGTGATCGCCTGCGTGCTCGCGGTGCTGGTCATGCGCCGGTCCAACGTCGCCCGGATCTTGCTGGTCGTCAGCGCCGCCATCAGCGCCCTGCTCAGCCTGATCGGCATCCTGTCGGTCGTCTCCGCGGTGCCGTTCATCGCCTCGGTCGCCACGATCATCCTGCTCTTCGCCGGCGGCGCGGGCGACTGGTTCGCCCGCCGCGGCCAGCAGCCCGGTCAGCAGCCGGGCCAGCCGCTCCCGCCGGGCACCAGCCAGCCCTGGGGCTGACCCGCCGGCTCAGGCCCTGAGGTCGGCCTCGCGCAGCCGCGCGAGGCCGTCCTCGATGACCGACTCCTCCTTGCAGAACGCCCAGCGCACCAGGTGCCGCCCGGCCTCCAGGTCGTCGTGGAAAGCCACCGCCGGGATCGCGACCACGCCGGCCCGCTCGGGCAGGGCGAGGCAGAACTCCCGCCCGTCGCCCCAGCCGTACGCCGCCACGTCGGTGATCGCGAAGTAGGTGCCCTCCGGCACCCGCACGTCCATCCCCACCTCGGCCAGCCCCGCGCAGAGCAGGTCGCGGCGCCGGCGCAGGTCGCGGGCCAGCTCGCGGGGCCACTCCGGCTCCTCGTCGAGCGCCCGGGCGACCGCCGGCTGCAGCGGCGCGCCGGAGGTGAACGTCAGCCACTGCTTGGCACCCAGCAGGGCACCGACGAGCTCGCGCGGGCCGGTCGCCCAGCCGACCTTCCACCCGGTGAACGACCAGGACTTGCCGACGCTGGAGAGCGTCAGCGTCCGCTCGCGCATGCCCGGGAGGGTCGCGAGCGGCACGTGCTCGTGGCCGAAGGTGAGGTGCTCGTAGACCTCGTCGGTCACCACGACCAGGTCGTGCTCGATCGCGACCGCGGCGACCGCGGCGAGCTCGTCGCGGGTCAGCACGGTGCCGGTCGGGTTGTGCGGGGAGTTCAGCAGGATCAGCTTCGTGCGCGGGCCGACCGCCGCGCGGAGGCCGTCGGTGTCGAGACGGAAGTCCGGCGCGCGGAGCGTGACCGGGCGGCGTACTCCTCCGGCCATCTGGATCATCGCCAGGTAGGAGTCGTAGTAGGGCTCGAGCACGACCACCTCGTCGCCGGGGTCGACCAGGCCGAGCAGCGCGGCGGCGATGCCCTCGGTGGCGCCGGTGGTCACGACGACCTCGGTGTCCGCGTCGAGCTCGAGGCCGTAGTGCCGCTGCTGGTGGCGCGCCACCGCCTGCCGCAGCGCGGGGACGCCGGGGCCCGGGGCGTACTGGTTGCGCCCGCTGCGCAGCGCCGCGGCCGCCTCCTCGATGACCGACGCGGGCCCGTCGAGGTCGGGGAAGCCCTGCCCGAGGTTCACCGACCCGGTCCGCTGCGCGAGCGCGGACATCTCGGTGAAGATCGTCGGCGGGATGCCGGCCAGGCGGGCAGCAGTGCGGGCGGACGTCCGGGGAGTCACCACGCTCGCCAGGGTACGCAGCGTGGGGTACGCAGGCGGCCGGCCTGGGCGGCGTACGCGACAATGGCGCGCGTGACCACCACCGACGACTCGCTCGCCGCCGACATCGACGCCTGCTGCCGCCTCACGGGGACGTTCACGCTCCGGTCGGGCCAGGTGGCGCCGGAGTACTTCGACAAGTACCTCTTCGAGGCCGACCCGATCCTGCTGCAGCGGGTCGCGCGGGAGATGGTCCAGCTGCTGCCGCACGACACCGAGCTGGTCGGCGGCCTCGAGCTCGGCGGGGTGCCGCTCGCGACGTCGGTGAGCGGGATGACGGGGACGCCGGCGCTGTTCGTGCGCAAGAAGGCCAAGGAGTACGGCACCTGCAAGCTCGCCGAGGGCCCGGCCGTGTCGGGCCGGCGGGTCACCCTCGTCGAGGACGTCATCACCACCGGCGGCGCGGTGCGCGACGCGACGCTGGCGCTGCGCGAGGCCGGCGCCGTCGTGGAGGTCGTGGTCTGCGCGATCGACCGCAGCCCCGAGGGCGAGCAGCCGCTGGCCGACCTCGGGCTCGAGGTCCGCTCGGTGCTGACCAAGGCCGACCTCGACGCCGCGCGCGCGTCGGCATGACCGGGGCCGGGCAGGGCGACGGGGGCACCACCGTGGCGGTGCGCCGCTCGCCCCTGCTGCTGCCGCTGGACCTGCTCCGTGGGTTCCTGATCGGCATGGCCGAGCTGGTGCCGGGGGTCTCCGGTGGCACGGTCGCGCTCGTCACCGGCGTCTACGACCAGCTCATCGACTCGGCCTCCCACGTGCTGCGCGCCGGCACGTGCCTGGTCACCGGGCCGGACCGCCTCCGGACCGCCCGGGTCGAGCTGCGCCGCACCGACTGGCTGCTCATCGCGCCGGTCCTCGTCGGCATGGCAGCCGCCGTGCTGACGGTTGCCGGGCTGATGGAGTCCTTCGTCTCCGGCAGTCCCGAGCTGGCTCGCGGGCTCTTCCTGGGGCTGGTGTCGGTCTCGGTGCTGGTCCCGCTCCGGATGCTGCCGCCGGCCCACCGCTCGCGCACGTTCGACGTGCTGGCCGTGGTCGGCGCGGCCGTCCTCGCCTACCTCCTCGTCGGCCTCGCCGGGGGCGGCACCACGGCCGACCCCGCGCCGTACGTCGTGTTCGGGGCCGCCGCGGTGGCGATCTGCGCGCTGGTGGTCCCGGGCGTCTCGGGATCGTTCTTCCTGCTGGCCGTGGGGCTCTACGGCACGACCCTGGACGCGGTCCACGAGCGCGACCTCGGATACCTGGCGGTGTTCGCCCTCGGGGCGGCCGTCGGCCTCGGCTCGTTCGTCCGGCTCCTCAACCACCTGCTCGACCACCACCGGCGCACCACCCTGCTGGTGATGGCGGGGCTGATGATCGGGTCGCTGCGCGCCCTCTGGCCGTGGCAGTCCTCGCCGGCGGACGCCGACGGCGAGGTGCACGGGCCGGGTGCGCTGCTGGCGCCCTACGACCCGGTCGCCGGGCCGGTGCTGCTCGCGCTGGTCGGCGCGGCCGTGGTGGCCGTGCTGATCCTGGTCGAGGCGCGGCGGGAGCGTCGTACGGCCATGTAACGCGACGTCCGCCGCTCTGGCCGCACGCTGCAGCGTGCCGACAGAGCAGGGAACAGCGCGTTACATGCGGGCTGGGGCTTGGGGCTCGCTCAGGCGCCGGAGCGCGGCGGGACGGAGGCGCCGGTGATGTCGCGGTCGGGCCGGCCGTCGTGGTCGTTGTCCTCGGCGAGGGGGCTGTCGGTGCGGCGGTGGCGCCACCACTCGTAGGCGATCGGGACGGCGGTGAAGGCAAGGATGACCAGGAAGATCAGGTCGATGTTGCTCTCCAGCCACGGGACCGTGTGGCCGAGGAAGTACCCGAGGCAGGTCACGCCGACGACCCAGGAGACGCCGCCGACGGCGCTCCACACGTAGAACCGGCGCCGCGGCATGCCGGTGATGCCGGCGACGACGGTGATGTAGGTGCGGACGAAGGCCACGAACCGGCCGATGACCAGGGCCTTGTTGCCGTGGCGGTCGAAGAAGACCTCGGTCTGGTCGAAGTACTTCTGCTTCAGCACGCGCCCGTCGCGCTCGCGCAGGCTCGGGCCGATCCGCCGGCCGATCTCGTAGCCGACCACGTTGCCCAGCCACGCCGCCACGACCATCAGCACCATCGCGATGCCGAGCTCGGCCAGGCGGGTGCCGGGGAAGAGGTCGATCTGGCCGGTGGCGATGAAGATCCCCAGCGCGAACAGCAGGCTGTCGCCGGGCAGGAACGGGAAGAACAGGCCGCACTCGACGAAGACGATGAGCAGGCTGATCCAGAACAGCTCGGCCCCGAACTGGGACAGGAGCCACTGCGGGTCCAGGAAGTCCAGGCCGAGCATCATCGGCGAGGGGAGGACCAGGCCTCCCTCGAGCGCGCTCACGGCCGCAGCCTATCGGCCGGGCGCCGGACGCGTCGGCCACCTACGCTGCGGGGCGTGGAGGAGGACCGCCGGGCGCCGTACGACCCGATGCCGCACGGACCGGCCGAGGTCGGCGTTGGTCCGTGGCCGGGCGGGCCGGACGCCTGGCCGGCGGGGGATCAGTACGACGCCGCGCTGCTGGCCGAGGGCGACCGCCGCAACGTCGTCGACCGCTACCGGTACTGGAGCGTCGAGGCGATCGTGGCCGACCTCGACACCCGCCGCCACGACTTCCACGTGGCGATCGAGAACTGGCAGCACGACTTCAACATCGGCACGATCGTCCGCTCGGCCAACGCGTTCCTCGCGGCCGAGGTGCACATCGTCGGCAACCGCCGGTGGAACCGTCGCGGCGCGATGGTCACCGACCGCTACCAGCACGTCCGCCACCACCCGACCGTCGAGGACCTGGCGGCGTACCTCTCCGAGCTGCCGGGCGGGCCGGTCCCGCTGCTCGGCATCGACAACCTCCCCGGCTCGCTGCACCTGGAGACCACCGACGTGCCACGCCGCGTCTGCTTCCTCTTCGGGCAGGAGGGGCCCGGGCTGAGCGAGGCCGCCCGCGAGGCGTGCGACGGGACGTTCTCGATCGCGCAGTTCGGCTCGACCCGCTCCATCAACGCCAGCGCGGCCGCCGCGATCGCGATGCACTCGTGGGTCCGCGCGCACGCCGACCTCTCCGGCGACGCCTGGCGGGGGTAGCCCGCTGTCGGTGCCCGGGTCCACGATGGCCGGATGACCGAGATCCTGCTGTTCCACCACGCGCTGGGGCTGACCGACGGCGTGCGGGCGTTCGCCGACCGGCTGCGGGCGGGTGGACACACGGTGCACACGCCCGACCTGTTCGAGGGGCGGGTCTTCGACTCCGTCGAGGAGGGGGTCGCCCATGCCCAGGGGCTCGGCTTCGCCACCGTCCTCGAGCGCGGACGGGAGGCGGCGACCGGCCTGCCCGAGGCGCTGGTGACGGCCGGGTTCTCGCTCGGCGTGCTGCCGGCCCAGCTGGTCGCGCAGACCCGGCCGGGGGTGCGCGGGGCGGTGCTGATGGAGTCGTTCGTGCCACCGGCGGAGCTCGGCACCTGGCCGGAGGGGCTGCCGGCGCAGGTGCACGGCATGGACGCCGACCCGTTCTTCGCCGATGAGGGCGACCTCGACGCGGCTCGCGACTTCGCCGGGTCCGGGGTCGCCGAGGTCGAGCTGTTCACCTACTCCGGCGACGTGCACCTGTTCGCCGACAACGGCCTGGCGACGTACGACGAGGACGCGACCGACCTGCTGGTCGAGCGTGTCCTCGCCTTCGTCGCCCGGGTCGGCTAGGTCCTCACCGCCGGCAGGCGGCGCCGAGCCGCACGACCTGCCCGCGGTCCACGAACACCTTCGAGCGCTGCACGACCTTCCCGCGCCGCTCGCAGGTCAGCGTGTACGCCTCGCGCCGGCCCGCGGTGGTGCGGGTGACGCCGTCGACCCGGTAGGTCCGCGGCTGCACGACCGGCCGGGTGGAGGGGTTCACCACCCAGCGGAACCGCCCGCTGCGCGGCACGGTGATGGTCGAGTCGACGACGTCGTCGTACGCCGACTCCCACGTGGGCGAGCGGAACTCCTTGCGCAGCCGCAGCACGGTCCCGGCCGGGGCCTTCCCACGCAGCACGCCGTGGTGCGCGGTGTCGATGGTGTGCTGGAGGGCGACCAGGTAGGCGCCGCGGTTGCCGCGGCCGGCGTACGTGCCGGCGCCGCGGTACTGGTCGACGACGTCGGGGAACGGCGGGTGGAACTCGTCCGGGCCGATCTCGAAGGTGTAGCCGAAGCCGCCGGTGGCGTTGTAGGACCAGTCCTCGGTCGTGCCGGTGGTGTCGTACAGCTCCCAGCCGTGGATGTTGTCGTAGCCGTTGTGCGCCGCCATCGCGGCGCCGAGCCGCTTGAGCGCCTTCTCGTCCGGGGCGTCGCCGACCGGCTTGCCATCGGGGCCGAGCGTCTCCGGGTCGACCCCGTTCGGCCGCAGGATGAGGTTGCCGAAGGTGTGGTTGGAGATGAGCATCGTGACCTGCCGCTCGCGCACCAGGTCGCGGATGTTCTGCGTCTCGGGCTCGGAGAACGCCGCGGCGCCGCGATAGGTCGGGTCGAGCACGCCCGCCTCGACGTTCGCGAGGTCCGGGGTGGTCGCGGCCGCGCCCGGCCCGCCCCAGAAGCCGCCGTAGTTGCGGTTGAGGTCGACGCCGATGCCGAAGCCGCCGCTGCTGGTCAGCGAGGCGCGGCAGGTGCCGTCCGGGGTGTCCATGCCGTCGAGGACGCGGCAGTTCTTGCGCTTGTAGGCGTGGCCGGGGGTGGCGAGCACCGACAGCGACCCGCCGAGCGGGTCGACGTCGTTGAGCGCCCGCAGGTCGACGTACTCCCCGTCGGTGCGGGAGAGGTGGAACCCGTCGACGTTGACGACCGGCACGACCACCACCCGCGCCTGCCGGAGCATCCGGGTGATCCGCCGGTCCTTGCCGTACGACGTCGCGAGGTCGACCGCGAACTCCATCGCGTTCTCGCCCGACGGCCACTCGCGGGCGTGGTGCAGCCCGAGCAGCACGAACGTGGGGCGGCCGCTCGCGGGCCGACGGACGTCCTCGCCGATCTCGACGCCGTAGATCGTGCGGCCGTCCAGGCTCGGTCGGCCGAGCGCGAAGCGCTTGACGATCCTGCGGTGCTTGCGGGCCAGCGCGGCCATGTCGGCCTCGTAGTCGGCCAGGGTCCGGTAGGTGTCGCGGCCCGAGGGCAGCGGCGAGCGCGCGACCCGGGCGGCGTACGCCTCGTTGATCTCGGCGACCTCGACCCCGCGGCGCACGAGGTCGGGGATCCGGACGTCGAAGGTGAAGCCGCCGGCGACCAGGGCGAGCAGGTCGGCCGGGGTGTGCAGCACGACCTCGACGTAGTCGTGGCCGGCGTGCTCGGTGAGGTCCAGGCCGAGCGCGGCCAGCCGGTCCTTGTGGGCGTCGGTGGGGGTGTCCACCGTGACCAGGCGCGGCGAGAACAGGGACGCGGCGCTGGTCGCGGTGCCGGTGGCCGCGGGCGTCGGGCTGAGGGCGCCGAGCGCCAGGGCGAGGGCCGCGGTGGTCGCGGCGGCGAGGGCGGGGAGTCGCATGTCGGGCTCCTGGGTGCAGGTGGGTTGCCTGCAGAACGCTCCTCCACCCGCCGAGGTCACGCTCCAGCGCGTCGAGCGCTCGCCTCAGCGACCCTGGAGCACGTCGCCGACGACGCGGCGGTGGACCAGCTCCGCGACGGTCTCGCGGGCGGGCAGGTCGGCGAGGAGGTACGCCGCCCCGACGAGCCCGTCGGGGTCGAGCCGCACCTCCTGCTCGAGCCGGCAGCCGTTCGCGCCGTCGGGCGTGACGGTCGTGGTCAGCGTGACCCGGCCCGGCGAGCGCACGTCCGCGACCAGCACCAGCCGCCGGGTGCCGTCCGGCTGCCCGGGCCCGTCGGTGACCTCCCAGACCCGCCAGAAGCCGACCGTGTCCCCGCGCACCAGCAGCGGCCGGCCCGGCACCGACCACCGTCGGCCGCCACCGCCGACCAGCCGGTCGATGAACCCGCGCACGACGAGCGGGCCGGCGTCGACGTACCACCGCGACCCCTCCAGGCCGCACGCCACCACCGCCCACGCGTGGTCGGCGGGGAGGGGAAGGGTGCTGGCGCGCCGGGTCGTCCGGAGCGAGGTGCGTCGGAGCATGGCCCGCCGGTAGCCACTAAGGTGCCAGCAGAATCCCGGCCCGCGCCCGAGACCGGCGCCGGGCCTGCTCAGCCCCGTCCTGCACCGTCCCCTGGAGGAGCCCGCAGTGCCCATCGCGACCCCCGAGAAGTACGCCGAGATGCTCGACGCGGCCAAGGAGAACGCCTACGCGTTCCCGGCCATCAACGTGTCGTCCTCGCAGACGCTCAACGCCGCCCTCAAGGGCTTCGCCGACGCCGGTTCGGACGGCATCATCCAGGTCTCGACCGGTGGCGCGGAGTACCTCTCCGGACCGTCGGTGAAGAACATGGTGAGCGGCTCGGTCGCGTTCGCGCAGTACGCCGCGGAGGTCGCCAAGAACTACCCGGTCAACATCGCGCTGCACACCGACCACTGCCCCGAGGACAAGCTCGACGGCTTCGTCCGCCCGCTGCTGGAGATCTCCCGCGAGCGGGTCCAGCGCGGCGAGGCGCCGCTGTTCCAGTCGCACATGTGGGACGGCTCCGCGGTGCCGCTGGAGGAGAACCTCACGATCGCCTCCGACCTGCTCGAGCGCTGCATCGCCGCGAAGATCATCCTCGAGATCGAGGTCGGCGTCGTCGGCGGCGAGGAGGACGGCGTCGCCCACGAGATCAACGACAAGCTCTACTCCACCCCGGCCGACGCGATCGCGACCGCCAAGGCCCTCGGGTACGGCGACCGCGGCTACTACATGACCGCGCTGACCTTCGGCAACGTGCACGGCGTCTACAAGCCGGGCAACGTCAAGCTCCGTCCCGAGGTGCTCAAGGAGGCCCAGGAGGCGGTCGTCTCCGAGTTCGGCCTCGAGGCCGGCGCCAAGCCGTTCCACCTCGTCTTCCACGGCGGCTCCGGCTCCACCGCCGAGGAGATCGCCGCCGCCGTCGACTACGGCGTGGTCAAGATGAACGTCGACACCGACACCCAGTACGCCTTCACCCGCCCCGTCGCCGCCCACATGTTCAACAACTACGACGGCGTCCTCAAGGTCGACGGCGAGGTCGGCAACAAGAAGGCCTACGACCCCCGCGCCTGGGGCAAGGCCGCGGAGGCCGGCATGGCCGCCCGCGTCGTCGAGGCCTGCGAGCACCTGCGCTCCGCCGGCAAGACCCTCGGCTGAGGCGTCTTCTCGGCTCCTGCAGCTGGTACGTCGCGGCGCCGGTCCCCGGTCGGGGGGCCGGCGTCGTGTCGTTTCATCAAGGTATGCAGGGAAACCGACGGCGGACCGGGTGTCGGCTCGCCTGCATACCTTGATGTCGCGTCACTCCCCACGGTGGATCCACACGGGGGAGTGACGGTTCGACTGCATACCTAGATGAACCGACCGGCTGGCTCATCGCTCGAGCGACCGGACCGAGCAGGCAAGGCTCGGGCTCAGTCCGCAGCAGCCGCGGGCACGGGCGCGACCGAGCCGCCGCCGAAGCCGGCGTGGCGGGGCCGCTCGAAGAACAGCACGGCGACCAGGCCCAGCACGAGCACGGCCGGCGGGAGGAGCAGCGAGGCACCCATCGCGTCGCTGAACGACTGCGCGGCGCCCGCGGGGAGGCCGCTGCCGGCGGCGGACGCGCCGGCCTCGCCACCGCCGTACGCCGGCAGGCCCTCGGCCGCGAGCCGGGCGTCCATGAGGACCGCGATCGCGGCCGACCCCAGCACGGCGCCGACCTGACGGGTGGCGTTGTAGACGCCCGAGCCGGCACCGGCCTGGTGCAGCGGCAGGTTGCGGGTGGCGGTCGCGGAGTTGGGCGACCACACGAAGGCGTTGCCGACGCCGAGCAGGAGCATC
The DNA here is from genome assembly GCF_014266025.1 of Nocardioides deserti. GTDB lineage: Bacteria > Actinomycetota > Actinomycetes > Propionibacteriales > Nocardioidaceae > Nocardioides > Nocardioides deserti. The sequence goes on from NZ_JACMYC010000011.1 coordinate 24,422, forward strand.
GGCGGCACCAGCCAGAGGATGGAGCCGTCGGGCTGGAGCGCCAGCGCGAGCCAGACGAGCGAGGCGATGATCCCGGTGAACCCGAAGCCGGTCAGCAGGCGCGGGTGCACCCGGTCCGTCAGGCCGCCGACCGGGCGGGCCAGCACGATGGTCATCACGGCCATCGGCACGAGCAGCAGCGCGGCCCGGGTGGGGCTGAGCCCGCGCACGACCTGCGCCCACAGCATGATCGGAATCGCCATCGCGGTGATCGCGAAGCCCATCGCAGTGATCGAGACGTTGGCCAGCGAGAAGTTGCGGTCGCGGAAGAGGCTGAGCGGCACCAGCGGCTCGGCGCGGTTGCGCGCTTGCCAGCCGACGAAGAGCGCCAGCACGACGACGCCGCTGACGATCATCGACCACACGAGCGCGCTCCACGCCAGCTGGTGGCCCTCCTGCACGCCGAAGACCAGCAGGAACATGCCCGCGCCGCTGAGCACCACCCCGAGCCAGTCGAAGCGGTGGTTGTTCGTCGTCAGCACCGGCACCAGCCGCAGGGCGAGCACGAAGCCGACGACGCCGACGGGCACGTTGATGAAGAAGATCCACTCCCAGCCCAGCGCGTCGACCAGCACGCCGCCGAGGATCGGCCCGACCAGCGTGGCGACGCCGGCGGTCGCGCCCCACAGGGCCATCGCCTTGCCGCGGCGCTCGGCCGGGAAGATGCGGGTGATGATCGCCATCGTCTGCGGCGTGATCATCGCGGCGCCGAGCCCCTGCACCACGCGGGCGGCGACCAGGCCCTCGATCGACCCGGTCAGGCCGCACCACAGCGAGGCGAGGGTGAAGACCGTCAGGCCTGCGAGGTACATGCGCCGCGGCCCGAACCGGTCGCCGAGCCGGCCCGTGATCAGCACCGGCACGGCGTACGCCAGGAGGTAGGCGCTGGTCACCCAGACCACGGCGTTCACGTCGGCCTGGAGGTCCTCGATGAGCGCGGGCGTCGCCACCGACACGATCGTGGAGTCCACGAGGATCATGAAGAAACCCAGGCAGAGGGCGAAGAGGGCCGGCCAGGGGTCCTTGTCGGACGCCGCGGGCGCAGTCGTGGGGGCGGCGGTCGAGGTCACGAGGGGAGTGAACACCCCACCGTGGACAATGCTTCCATGACCACCCCGATCGGACGCGACCTGATGGCGGGCCCCCCGCCGACCCACCTCCCGGCGGACCCGGCGACCGACGCGCTGGCGGGCGGCGAGGCGCCGACGGAGGTCGTGCGCCGCAGCCCGGCGTCGCCCGTCGCCTGGGCCGCGCTCGCCCAGGAGGCCGTGGCGGCCGACGCCGACGCGGTGACGGTCTACGCCTACGCGCGCGTCGGCTACCACCGCAGCCTGGACATGCTCCGCCGCAACGGGTGGAAGGGCCACGGCCCCGTCCCGTGGGAGCACGAGCCGAACCGCGGGTTCCTCACCTGCCTCGCGCTGCTCGCGAAGGCCGCCCGCGCGATCGGCGAGACCGACGAGTGGGAGCGCTGCCGCGACTTCCTGCGCGACTCCTCGCCGACCGCCTACGCCGAGCTGCTCGGCGACGCCTGACCCGAGGCGCGCGCCAACCTGACCAACGCGGCGGCCGGGCCCTCCGGCCGCCGCGCGGGCAGCCAGACCGCCCGCAACGAGCGGGACAGGTCGAGGTCGGCGACGGGTACGGCGACGAGCTGGCCGGTCACGAGCTCCGCGGCCACCGCCAGCTCGCTCAGCACCGCCGGCGCCCCGCCCTCGCCCGCGGCCGCCTTGACCGCCGCGGTGCTCGCCAGCTCCAGCCGCTGCTCGCCCAGCGCGTGACCGGCCAGGTCGAGCGCGCGGACGAGCGTCTCCCGGGTGCCCGAGCCGGCCTCGCGCAGCACCAGGTCGGAGGCGACCAGCTCGGCCGCCGTGACCGGCGTACGCCGCCGACCCCACGGGTGCGCCGGGCCGACGACGACGAGCAGCCGGTCGCGGGCGACCGTGGTGGACGCGACGGTCCGCGGGACGGTGGGTGACTCCACGAACCCCAGCGGCACGCGGCCCGACGTCACCCGGTCGAGCACGTGATGGGAGTTGCCCACGTCGAGGCTGACGTGCAGGTCGGGGTGCTCCCGGCGGAACCGGGCCAGCCACCGTGGCGCGAGGTGCTCAGCGACCGTGAGGCTGCTGGCCACGGTCAGGTGGGCCTTGCGCTGGGCGGCCAGCGACCGCGCGCCCAGCACCACCCGCTCGACCCCCGCCAGCGCGTCCCGCGCCCAGGCGACGACGACCTCGCCCTCGGTGGTCAGGCGCGAACCCGCCGTCGTGCGCACGAGCAGCACCAGGTCGAGCTGCCGCTCCAGCTTCGCCAGCAGTCGGCTGGCGTTGGGCTGCGCCATCCCGACCTGGCGCGCGGCCGCTCCGACCGATCCGGTCTCGGCGACCCGGACCAGCAGGTCGAGGCCGGCGAGGTCCGGCTGTCCGCTCATGCACCCAACGTATGAGCGAGTGCCTGCTCATATCAACACGGCATGGGTCACGGCCGGATCGACGGCTACCGCGAGGACGGCTCCGCGACGAGGGTGGAGGCATGCTCGCGACCTCCCCCACGCCGACCCAGGCACCGACCCGGGCACCGGCACGGCTGCCCGGGCTGGTGCTGGCCGGCGGGGCGGGCGCGCTGGCGCTGGCCGTGCACGCCGCGGTGCCGATCCTCGGCGCGACGCTGGTGGCCGTGGCGCTCGGCCTCGTCGCAGCCGCGTCGGGCCGCCTCCCGGACGTCGTCCGGCCGGGCCTCGGCGCGGCGTCGCGCGGCGTGCTCCGGGTCGGCGTCGCGCTGCTCGGCCTGCAGCTGGTCCTCGACGACGTGCTCGCGCTCGGCTGGCCGGTGGTCGCGGTCGTCGTCGGCGTCGTCGCCTTCGGCATCACGGCGACGCTCGCGGTCGGCCGGGTCCTCGGCGTACCTCCCGACCAGGCGCTCCTCGTCGCCTGCGGCTTCTCCATCTGCGGTGCCGCCGCGGTCGCCGCACTCGACGGCGTCCGGCGCAGCCGCGCCGAGGACGTCGCCCGCGTGGTCGCCCTGGTCGTCGTCTGCGGCAGCGTCGCGATGCTGGCCGTACCGCTCCTCGGCACCGTCCTCGGCCTGCCGCCCGCCTCCACGGCCGCGTGGGCGGGGGCGTCGGTCCACGAGGTCGGTCAGGTCGTCGTCGCGGGCGGACTGCTCGGCGGCGCGGCGCTCGAGGTCGCCGTCGCGGTCAAGCTCGGTCGCGTGCTGCTCCTCGCCCCGGTGCTCGCCGTCGTCGCCGTGCGCGCGCGGAGCACCACCCCCGGCGTACGCCGCCCGCCGCTCGTGCCGGCGTTCGTCGTCGTCTTCGTGGCGCTCGTCGCGCTGCGGGCGCTCGTGCCCGTGCCTGACGGGCTGCTCGCCTCGGCCGGGGCGGTCCAGGCCGCGGCGCTGGCCACCGCGATGTTCGCCCTCGGCTGCTCGCTCGACCCGGGCGCGCTCCGGCGCACGGCGCGGCCGCTGGTGCTGCTCGCGCTCGCCGCCACCGGGATGGTCGGCCTGCTCGGTCTGCCCGCGGCGTACCTCGTCGCCGGCTGAGCGGAAGGGCGGGCTACGGCGCGGTCAGCAGGTGGCGGATCCGCTCGGAGCCCAGGGCGAGGAACAGGGTGGGGAGACGGGGGCCGCGCTCGGCGTCAACGAGGAGCTCGTAGAGCAGCCGGAAGAACGCCTTCTGGTCGGCCTTGACCTCGTCGGTGGGGGCGTCGTCGAGGGCGAGCCCGCGGGCCAGCTTGGGGACGCCGTAGACGAGCGCGGTGGTGCCGTCGACGTCGAGCTCGGCGGGCAGGCGGTCGAGCAGGGTGGTGAGCCATCGCTGCTCGTCCTCGGTGAGCCGGCCCAGCCGGTCGGCGTCGGGCTGCTCGCGGACGGTGGTGCGCTCCTCGGCGGGGACGAACTCCGCGGTCCAGGTCATCGCCCGGTCCAGTCGCGGCTGGAGGTCGGCGACGGAGTCGTGGGCGTGGCCACCACGGGCGACGATCCCGCTGATCAGCTCGGCGCTGCCGGCGGTCACGTCGGCGACCGAGGAGAGCAGGCGGAACGGCACCACGACCCGCGGGGTCGGCAGCGTGCCGGCCGCGGCGGTCGCCGAGGCGCGCTCGAAGGCCAGCACCTGGGCGTCGCGCTTCGCGGGGTCGGCGGCCTTGCGGCCGAGCGAGTCCCACTCGTCGTACAACCGCACGACCTCGGCGCCGAAGTCGATGTTGAACGCCTGCTTGGGCTGGCGGCGGGCGTAGAGCCAGCGCAGGATCGGCGCCTCGAGCACCTGCAGCGCGTCGGCCGCGGTGGGCACGCCGCCGGCGGAGGACGACATCTTCTGCATGCCGGCGAACCCGACGAAGGCGTAGGCGACGTAGGAGGGCGCGCGGAAGTCGAAGACGCGCTTCACCAGCTCCTTGCCCACGGTGTAGGAGGAGCCGGGCGTGGAGTGGTCGAGGCCGCCGGGCTCGAAGTCGACCTGCTCGACCGACCAGCGCATCGGCCAGTCGACCTTCCAGACCAGCTTGCCCTCGTGCTGGGTCGCCACGTTGGTCACGCCGCTGAACCCGCAGGAGGAGCAGGTGTAGGACAGGTCGGTCGTGTCGTCGTCGTACGCCGTGACGTCGACGGTGTCGCGGCCGCACTCGCGGCAGTACGGCTTGTAGGGGAAGCGCGCCAGCGAGCCGGCGCCGGCGGCCCCGACCTCGGGCTCGTCCTCGTCGGCGACGGAGTCGGCCAGGGCCTCGGCCTCCTGCTCGTTCTCCGCGACGGGCGCAGCCTTCTTCGTGCGGTGCTTGGCCAGCACCTCCTCGATGGTGTCGCGGTGCCGGATGGCGTGCAGGACCTGCTCGGTGTAGGCGCCGGCGCGGTAGCGCTCGGTCTGCGACACCTCCTCCATCTCCACGCCCATCTCGGCCAGCGCCGCCCGCAGGGGCGCCTTGAAGTGCTCGGCCCACGACTCGTGGCACGCCCACGGGTCCGGCACGGCCGACAGCGGGCGGCCGATGTGCTCCGACCACTCGGCCGGCACGCCGGCGGGGACCTTGCGGAACCGGTCGAAGTCGTCCCAGCTGTGCAGGTGCCGCACGGGGATGCCGCGCCGGCGGATCTCCTCGGCGACGAGGTGGGGGGTGAGGAACTCGCGCAGGTTGCCCAGGTGGATCGGGCCCGACGGGCTCGCGCCGGAGGCGCAGGTGATCATCCGGTCGCCACCCTCGCCGAGGTCGGCGTGCCGGATCGCGTCGTCGGCCGCGCGGGTGACCCAGTCGACGGGGTCCCCGGAACCCTTCTCGGACCGGTTGCCTCGCGCCACTGCTCGCTCCTCGCACGTCGGGTGTGCCACCTGATGTGGACGAGGAGCAACGCTACCGCCGGGGGAGGAAGGCGCCGGAACCGTCCCCTGCGGCGGTCCCGACGCCCTCCGGCACGCCGACCGGCCTCCACGTCCCCCGACGCGGGCCGGGCGGCCGCCGCCTCCCCCGAGTCCGGCGGCCGATCCAGTTGTCGGCGTACGCCTCCAGCATGCCTGGCCGTTCCAGGACACCCCGGCGCGTGGCTGCCGGTGGCCGGAAGATGCCACTACCGTGGACGGATGCCCGCTCCCCGTCCGCCCGCCACCCTGCGCGAGGCGCTCGGCCTCGGTGACGACGACGACCAGCTCTACGAGCGGGTCCGCGCCCAGGCGGGGCGTCAGGTCGTGTCCGTCGCGGCTGCCTTGAGGCGTACGCCGGAGGAGCTGCTGCGCGAGCTCGCGCCGCTCGTCGAGCACGGCATCGTGCGGATCGAGGACGACCGCGTCTTCGTCGACAGCCCGGCCGAGGCGGTCGTCCGGGTGCTCAGCGAGACGGCCGCGACCGCGGCCCGGGCGCACGCCCGGCTCTCCGACCTCGCGGCGGCCGTGCCGCTGCTGGCCGGCCGCGCCGTGCGGTCGATGGCCGACGACGGGCACGTCCGCCCCATCGACGGCGAGATCAGCACGGGGGGCCGGACCCACGCGGTGGACCTCACCCGGGCGCTGATCGAGCAGAGCCTCGGCGAGGTCCGGTCGCTGCGACCCGACCAGTACCTCGAGACGGCCCGCGAGGACGCCATGACCGACCTGCTCGGCGAGGTCGTCGGCCAGGGGCGGCGGGCGCGGGCGATCTACCCCGTCCGGGCGCTGACGGAGTCGCGGGACGCCCTGGCCCGGCGCGCGGCCGCCGGCGAGGAGGTGCGCGTCCTGCCGAACGTGCCGACCCGGCTGTGCGTGATCGGCACGAGCTACGCCCTGCTGCCCGAGCCGCTGGGCTTCGTGGACGAGCCGCTGACCCTGCTGCGCCAACGCGGCCTGGTCGAGGCCCTGGGCCTGTGGTTCGACGCCCTGTGGGAGCGCGCGCTCCCGGTGCCGGAGCTCGAGCGCGGCGAGGGCCGGCCCGACCTGCGGCGCTTCCTGCTCCAGCAGCTGGCCGAGGGAGCGCAGGACGAGCAGATCGCCCGCCGGCTCGGGGTCAGCCTGCGGACCGTCCGCCGCCGCGTGGCCGACCTGCTCGGCGAGCTCGGCGCCGACACCCGGTTCCAGGCCGGTGCCGAGGCCGTGCGGCGCGGGTGGTTGTAGCCGGCCCTCGGGGTTCACCGCAGGGCAGGTCAGGGCAGGTCAGGGGCAGGTCAGGGCAGGACCAGGGAGTAGGCGCCGGGCTCCAGCCGCCACGTCCGGCGGCGCTCGGGGCCGTAGATCTCCCCGTCGGCGGAGCAGTAGAACTGCTCGCCGTCGATGGTCACCTGCTTCGCGCGGAGGTAGAGGACGTCGTCACGCTCGTGGTGGGTCGCGCGGAGCAGCGAGCCGAGGTAGCCGATCCGCTGCAACGGTCCCACCGAGCGGGCGACCATCACGTCCATCAGCCCGTCGCGGGTGTCGGCGTCCGGGGTCAGCTCGGTCCCGCCGCCCACGGTCGCGCCGTTGCCGACCGCGACCATGAGCACCGGCTCGTCGTAGTCGATGACGACCTCGCCGTCGACCTCGACCCGGAGCCGCACGTACGGCGGCCGGACCGCGGCGAGCAGCGCGCCGATCGGGTAGCCGAGCCGGCCGAGGTTGACCCCGCCGACGCCGATCCCGTGGAGCCGGTCCTTCCAGCGGTCGGCGCGGCGGCTGGCCTGGGCGCCGGCCCCGGCGTGGACGCTGTTGACGACGATCTCGCCGACCTCGTCGAGGATCAGGTCCATCCGCCGCGGTCGGCCGTGGAGGACGACCTTCGCGGCCTCCTCGATGTCGAGCGGGATGTCGTTGCCGCGGGCGAAGTCGTTGCCGGTGCCCAGCGGCAGCAGGCCGAGGACGGCGTCGGCGAGCTCGCGGCGCCGGTGCAGCGCGGCCACGACCGCGTGCATGCTGCCGTCGCCGCCCGCCACGACGATGCGGCGGGAGGCGGCCCGGTGGAGCACGCCGTCCAGCTCGCCGGGGTCGGACGTGGCGCAGACCTCCACCGACGTGCGGGCGCGCAGGATCGCCAGGGCGCTCTCGAGCTGCTGCTCGTCGGCGGTGCCGGCGTCGCTGTTGGTGATCACGAGGAGGGGGTCCATCGCGGCGACCATAGCGGGCGGCGCCCACGCCGTTCTTGCTAACGTGTCGACGCAAGAGCCCCGGACAGCGCTTGCTGCCGGGGCCTTTCCTTCGTGCCGTGAGGAGTCACGCATGCCCGCGATCGTCGTGCTCGGAGCCCAGTGGGGTGACGAGGGCAAGGGCAAGGCCACCGACCAGCTGGCGACCACCGACCCGATCGACTACGTCGTCCGCACCAGCGGCGGCCACAACGCCGGCCACACCATCGTCATCAACGGCGAGAAGTACGCCACGCACCTGCTGCCCAGCGGCATCCTCACCCCCGGCGCCACCTCGGTGATCGCCAACGGCGTCGTGGTCTCGCCCGAGGCGCTGTTCCGCGAGCTCGACGGCCTGCTGGAGCGCGGCGTGGAGATCGGCGGCCTCGTCGTCAGCGCCAACGCGCACGTCATCGCGTCGTACCACTCGACGATCGACAAGGTCACCGAGCGCTTCCTCGGCAAGAACCAGATCGGCACGACCGGCCGCGGCATCGGGCCGGCGTACTCCGACAAGGTCAACCGCTACGGCGTGCGCATCGCCGACCTGTTCGACGAGAAGATCCTGCGGCAGAAGGTCGAGGCGGCCCTCGACGTCCGCAACCACCTGCTGACCAAGATCTACAACCGCCGCGCCATCGAGGTCGACGCGGTCGTCGAGGAGCTCACGGCGTACGTCGACCGGTTGCGGCCGATGGTCGCCGACACCTCGCTGCTGCTGAACCAGGCGCTCGATCGCGGCGAGACCGTGCTCTTCGAGGGCGCCCAGGCGACCATGCTCGACGTCGACCACGGCACCTATCCGTTCGTGACCTCGTCGAACCCCGTCGCCGGCGGCGTCTGCGTCGGCGCCGGCGTCGGCCCGACCCGCATCGACCGGGTGATCGGCGTCATCAAGGCCTACACGACCCGCGTCGGCTCGGGACCGTTCCCGACCGAGCTCTTCGACGAGGACGGCCGGCAGCTGCAGCAGCTCGGCGGCGAGATCGGCGTCTCGACCGGCCGGACCCGCCGCTGCGGCTGGTACGACTCCGTCGTCGCCCGCTACGCCTCCCGCGTCAACGGGCTCACCGACCTGTTCCTCACCAAGCTCGACATCCTCGGCGCCTGGGAGCGGATCCCGGTCTGCGTCGCCTACGAGGTCGACGGCGTCCGCCAGGACGAGATGCCGATGACGCAGACCGAGTTCCACCACGCGAAGCCGGTCTACGAGTACTTCGACGGCTGGGGCACCGACATCTCCGGCTGCCGCACCTTCGAGGACTTGCCGGTCAACGCCCAGCGCTACGTCCAGGCGCTCGAGGAGCTCTCCGGCACCCGGATCTGGGGCGTCGGCGTCGGGCCGGGCCGCGAGCAGACGGTGGTCGTCCACCCGTGACCGGCCCCGCGAGCGTCCTGGTCGTCGGCACCGGCGGTCGCGAGCACGCGCTCGCGCTGGCGCTCTCTCGGGACCCCGGCGTGATCGAGGTCCACGCGGCCCCCGGCAACCCCGGCATCGCGGGCGTCGCCAGCCTGCACGACGTCGACCCCGGTGACCCGGCGGCGGTCGCCGCGCTGGCCGCGCGGTTGGGTGTCGACCTGGTCGTCGTGGGGCCCGAGGCGCCGCTGGTCGCCGGCGTCGCGGACGCGGTCGTCGAGGCCGGCATCGCCTGCTTCGGTCCGTCGCGCACGGCGGCCCGGTTGGAGGGCTCTAAGGCGTTCGCCAAGGAGGTCATGGCCGCCGCGGGGGTCCCGACGGCCAGATCGTGGGTGTGCAGCACCCCAGCCGAGGTCGCTGGAGCATTGGACGAGTCCGGGGCTCCGTACGTCGTCAAGGACGACGCGCTCGCCGCCGGCAAGGGCGTCGTCGTCACCACCGACCGCGCTGAGGCGCTCGCCCACGCGGCCACCTGCGACCGTGTGGTCGTCGAGGAGTTCCTCGACGGGCCCGAGGTCTCGCTCTTCGCGGTCTGCGACGGCACCACCGCCCGGCCGCTGCAGCCGGCGCAGGACTTCAAGCGCATCCACGACGGCGGCCGCGGGCCCAACACCGGCGGGATGGGCTCCTACTCGCCGCTGCCCTGGGCGCCGCCGGACCTCGCGGACGTCGTCATCGCCGCCGTCGTCCAGCCCACGCTCGACGAGATGGCCCGCCGTGGCGCGCCGTTCCGGGGGTGCCTGTACGTCGGTCTCGCGCTGACCGCCGCCGGCCCGCGGGTCATCGAGTTCAACGTCCGCTTCGGCGACCCCGACGTGCAGCCGGTGCTCGCGCTCCTCGAGTCCCCGCTCGGCGAGCTCCTCCTCGCCGCCGCCGAGGGCCGCCTCGGCGAGGTCGACCCGCCCCGCTTCCGCGAGGGCGCGGCCGTGAGCGTCGTGCTCGCCTCCGCCGGCTACCCCGAGTCGTCCTCGAAGGGCGACGTCATCTCCGGGGTCGACGCGGCCGCCGCGCACGATGGCGTCGACGTCATCCACGCGGGGACGGCTGTGTCCGACAGCGCCCTCGTCACCGCCGGTGGCCGCGTGCTGTCGGTCCGCGCGACCGGCTCTGACGTCGCCGCCGCCCGAGCCGCGGCGTACGCCGCCGCCGACGAGATCTCCTTCCCCGGCATGCAGCGTCGCTCCGACATCGCTGCCGAGCCGCTCGGCGTCGTCGAGGGTGCCGCCGTCCTCGACGGCTGAGGGGCGCGCCGGGGTCCCGTGGCGGGGCCAGCGGCAGCCGTGAGTCTGCCGACCGCCCGGGCCGTGGGAGAATCCGCCGCGTGACCGTCCCGAACGTCCTGGCCACGCGGTACGCCGCTCCCGATCTCGCCGGCACCTGGTCGCCGGAGCACAAGGTGGTCCTCGAGCGGCAGCTGTGGGTGGCGGTCCTCAAGGCGCAGCGCGACCTCGGGATCGAGGTGCCGGACGGCGTCGTCGAGGCCTACGAGGCCGTGGTGGCCCGGGGTGAGGACGGCGTCGACCTCGCCTCGATCGCCGCCCGCGAGCGGGTGACGCGGCACGACGTGAAGGCGCGCATCGAGGAGTTCTGCGCGCTGGCGGGCCACGAGCACATCCACAAGGGGATGACCTCGCGCGACCTGACCGAGAACGTCGAGCAGCTCCAGGTCCGGCAGTCCCTCCAGATCGTCCGCGACCGCGCGGTCGCCACCCTGGCCCGGCTCGGCCGGCTGGCCGCGGAGCACGAGCTGACGGTGATGGCCGGCCGCAGCCACAACGTGGCGGCGCAGGCGACGACCCTCGGCAAGCGGTTCGCGACCGTCGCCGACGAGATGCTGGTGGCGCTGGAGCGGGTCGAGGACCTGCTGGGCCGCTACCCGCTGCGCGGCATCAAGGGCCCGATGGGCACCGCCCAGGACATGCTCGACCTGCTGGACGGGGACGAGGCCCGGCTCGCCGAGCTCGAGCAGCGCGTCGCCGCCCACCTCGGCTTCGACCGGGTGCTGACCAGCGTCGGCCAGGTCTACCCCCGCTCGCTGGACTTCGACGTGCTCTCCGCGCTCGTCCAGCTCGTCGCCGGCCCCTCCAACCTCGCGACCACGGTCCGGCTGATGGCCGGCAACGAGCTCGTCACCGAGGGGTTCAAGGAGGGGCAGGTCGGCTCCTCGGCGATGCCGCACAAGATGAACAGCCGCTCCTGCGAGCGCGTCAACGGCCTCGCCGTCGTCACCCGCGGCTACCTGTCGATGATCGGGGAGCTCGCCGGCGACCAGTGGAACGAGGGCGACGTCTCCGACTCCGTCGTGCGCCGGGTCGCGCTGCCGGACGCGTTCTTCGCCGTCGACGGGCTGTTCCAGACCTTCCTCACCGTGCTCGACGAGTTCGGCGCGTTCCCGGCTGTCGTCCAGCGCGAGCTCGACCGGTACCTCCCGTTCCTCGCGACCACCAAGGTGCTCATGGCCGCGGTGCGCAACGGCGTGGGCCGCGAGGCCGCGCACGAGGCGATCAAGGAGGCCGCGGTCGGCACCGCGCTCGACATGCGCCGTGGCCAGGCCGAGAACGACGTCTTCGCCCGCCTCGCCGCCGACCCACGCCTCGGCCTCTCCGCCGACCAGCTCGCCTCGCTCGTCGCCGAGCCGATCACCTTCACCGGCGCTGCGGTGGCCCAGGTCCAAGAGGTCGTGCGCCGCGTGGCGGCCGTGACCGAGCGGCACCCCGTGGCCGCGGCGTACGCCCCCGGCGCGATCCTCTAGACCAGCCCTCCAGACCACTACGAGCGGCCTGCAACGACCCCGGCCGTGCCGGACATGAGCGAGGCATGAGCCCGGGCAGTGGTGCGCACGAGGACGCCTTCCGGCGGCTGTACGCCGCGCACTTCGACGCCGTTCTCGGCTTCGCGCTGCGCCGGGTCGACCGCCCCGAGGACGCCGCCGATGTCGCCGCCGACACGTTCCTGGTCGCGTGGCGACGGCTCGCGCACGTGCCGGCCGAGCCGGAGGCGCGGCCGTGGCTGTACGGCGTGGCCCGCCGCGTCCTGGCCAACCACCGGCGGGGCGATGGGCGCCGCAGCGCCCTGGGCGACCGGCTGCGCCGCGAGCTGGCGACCGTGGCGCCCGACCCCAGCACGGACGTCGTCCAGCGCGCGGACGTCACCGCGGCCATGGGCCGGTTGAGCGGCCGCGACCAGGAGGTCCTCGAGCTGCACCTGTGGGAGGGGCTCGAGCCACGGGAGATCGCGGAGGTGCTCGGCCTCACCACGGTCGTCGTGCGACCGCGGCTGTCGCGGGCGCGGGCCCGCCTGCGGGCGCTGCTACCCGAGGGGCCCGAGCCGGACGGTTCGGAGCCGCCGCGCAACGGTCCGGCCCCGGCCGGACATCTCCCCAGCACACCCCAGCTCACCCGGGAGGAGCGGTAGATGGACCCGAAGATCAGCGACGACGCGGTCGGCCGGCTGCCGATCGCGTCCGGGCGGGCCGAGCTCTTGGAGGAGATCATGAGCACTCCCGTCACCGACCGCACGACCGCGCCCGACACCGCGGCCGCGCCGCGCCGCCGCACCGTCTGGCTGGTGCCGCTCGCCGCGGCCGCCGCCGTCGCGGTGGTCGCCACCGGGCCGCTGTGGTGGCCCTCCGGAGGCGAGCCGGCCTCCGCGCCCGGCGGACCGGCGGCGCAGTCCGGGGCCGAGGCCGCGGCCGACGCCCCGACGTACCGCGCCGTCCTGGACACGCCCGGCTGGCGCGTCACCCACGTCTACGAGGAGTCGGGCGGCAACGGCGGCGAGATCTCCTACCGGCGCGGGCAGACCTCCCTCGAGGTCCACTGGAGGCCGGGTTCGCTCTACGACGACTACGTCGAGGACCGCCGCGACATCGTCGACCCGCCCGCGGACGGCGAGCCGGTGGAGGTCCTCGGCCTCACCGCCCAGCTCTGGCCCTACAGCGCCGACGACCACACCGTCATCCGGCCGGTGGAGGACGGGTTCCTGCTCGAGGTCCGCGGCAGTGGGATGCCGCGCAGCGCGTTCGAGGACCTGCTCGGCGAGCTGCGGCTCGTCGACGAGGCCGGGTTCGAGCAGGCGCTCCCCGACGAATTCGTGACGGCGAGCGAGCGCGACGCGGTGGTCGAGGAGATGCTCGACGGCATTGCCGCGGCCAGTGGCCAGGAGCGCACGCAGGGCGAGGAGCAGCCGCCGATCACCTCCGACCAGGCCGACCGCTACCACCTCGGAGCGGAGGTCGCCGGGCAGGTCGCCTGCGCGTGGATCGAGGAGTTCCGCGCAGCCAACCAGGCCGGTGACCAGCAGCGCGCGCAGGAGGCCACGGACGTGCTGGCCAGCTCCCGGCAGTGGCCCGTGCTGCTGGACATGGATGCCCGCGGCGACTATCCCGAGGCTGTCTGGGACTACGCCGACCAGGTCGCCCGGGGCGAGGTCCCCGAGGGGTTCCGGGGCGGCCTCGGCTGCTGACCGACCCGCGGGACGCACGAGGGCCCGGACACCGAGTGGTGTCCGGGCCCTCGTCGTCGGCGCTGGAGCCGGCGATCAGCTCTCGATCGCGGCCGGCTGCGCCTCGGGGGAGGCGGAGCCGATCTCGATCTTGCGCGGCTTGGCCTTCTCGGCGACGGGGACGACCAGCCGCAGGACGCCGGCGTCGTACGACGCCTCGATGCGGTCGAGGTCGAGGTTGTCGCCGAGCACGAGCTGGCGGCTGAACGAGCCGCGGGTGCGCTCGGTGGCCAGCATCTGCCAGTCGCCGTTGTTGGGCATCCGCTCGGCGCGGACGGTCAGCACGTTCCGCTCGACGTCGAGGTCGATGCTCTCGCGGGCGACGCCCGGGAGGTCGAACTCGATGACGAACCGGTCGCCCTCCCGCCATGCGTCCATCGGCATGACGGCCGGGCGGTTGGTCGTCCCCAGCAGCTGCTGGGTCAGGCGGTCGAAGTCGCGGAACGGGTCGGTGGTGCGCAGCAACATGGGGTGTCCTCCTCGATCGTTCTCGTGGTGACGGCGCTGCGTCTGCGTGAGCCGCGTGGCCGTCGTACCTGTATCAACGGTTACAGGTTTGTTGTATTCCATCTTTCCGTCAGAATCAAGCCCGTGAGTCCGGACCGCGAGCACGAGCGAGGCGTCTTCGCCATCTCCGTGGCGGCGGAGATGGTCTCGATGCAGATCCAGAACCTCCGCGTCTACGAGCGGCGCGGGCTCGTCGACCCCGACCGCACCGCCGGCGGCACGCGCCTCTACAGCCGCGCCGACATCGAGCGGCTGCACCGCATCCGCGACCTGCTCGCCGACGGGCTCAACCTCGCGGGGATCGGGCGGGTCCTCGCGCTGGAGGAGGAGGTACGCCGTCTCCGCGCGGCCAACGCCCGGCTGCGGGCGCGCGGGGGTCCGACGGGGCGACCGGCGCCGGAACAACGGCGCCCCGGCCACGGTTGACCCGACCATGACCACCGGACTGTGGGTGCTGATCGGCGCCGTCGTGCTCGCGCTCGCCGTGGGCGGGTGGCGGACGGTGGCCGACGGCCGGTTCGCGAGGAGGGGACGGGTGCGTGAGGACACGACGGGCGGCGCCGCGCAGTCCTCGGTGTGGACCGAGGTCGCGGCGGCGTTGCCCGACGTCGCACCGGGCGAGCGGGCCACGCTCCTGCAGTTCTCGACCGCCTTCTGCGCGCCCTGCCGCGTGACCCGCCGGACCCTGGGCGAGGTGGCCGACCTGGTGCCGGGCGTGGCCCACGTCGAGGTCGACGCCGAGCACCACCTCGAGCTGGTCCGCCGGCTCGGCGTGCTGCGCACCCCGACCACGCTGGTGCTCGACGCCGAGGGCCGCGAGGTCGCCCGGGCGGCGGGGGCCCCGCGCAAGGAGCAGGTGCTCGGCGCGCTCGGCGAGGCCGTCTAGGAGCGCTCGGCCGGCTCGTCGGGCTCGATCGGCCGGCCCCAGGTGATCGCGGCGACCACGCCGGGCGGGGCCGAGGCCCGCAGGCCGGCGTCCGGGCGGGCTCCCAGGGCGTCGTTGACGCTGGAGAAGGCGAGCCGCGCGGCGACGTACACCGTGGCGGCGACGACCTCGGCGTCGCTGAGCCCGACGGCGCGGAGCCGGTCGACGTCCTGCGCGGTCGTGCCGCTCGGGTCGCGGGCGACCGCGCGGGCCCAGGCGGCGAGCGCCTGCTCGCGGTCGTCGAGCCCCTCGTCGCTGCCGGCCAGCACGGCGACCGCCGTCGCCTCGCCGACCTCGGCGGCCAGCCGGCCGCCCCAGGCCAGCGAGCAGTAGGCGTCGCCCATCGTGCTGGCGAGCGCGGTCACGAGCACTCCGCGGTCGCGCACCGAGAGGCCGGCGGCGTCGGCGGCGGAGGTGACGAGGGCGACGTACGCCCGGTGGACGTCGGGTTGGTGTGCCCAGACGCGGGTGAGGTTCATGACGAAGCCGTGCTCGGAGCGGTCGGCGTCGAGCATGGCGGCGACCGACGGGTGCGGGTCGGGGTCGCGGAGGAACGTCTCGGAGGCCATGACCCATGAGACCTCATTCGTGCCGCTGCGACCAGACCGCCGCCGCGAGGGCTGCGCACAGCACGACCAGCGACGCGACCAGCGCGGCCCGCAGTGCGCCGCCGCCGGTGAACGGACCCATCGCCACGCCGTACGTCGTCATCAGCAGCGCCGCGCCGAGCGAGGAGCCGATCCGCTGCCCGGTCTGGAGGGCGGCGCCGGCGGCGCCCCCCATCCGGGGCGGGACCTCCGCGAGGGTGAGCGTGAAGTTCGGCGAGATGACGCCGCCGCCGCCGACGCCGGCGAGGAACAGGCACGGCACGAGCGCCATCCAGATGTCGCCGCCGTCGTGCATCGGCGCGAGCCACGCCGTCAGCGCGGTGCCCGTCATCATCGTCACCAGCGCGACGACGGTCAGCGAGCGGCCGAACCGCGACACCAGGCGGCCCGAGATCGGCGCGGTGATCGCGGCGCCGACCGCGAACGGGGTCACGAGCAGTCCCGCCTGCAGCGGGGTCAGGTCGAGCTCGACCTGCAGGTGGACCGACAGCACGAGGAAGACGCCGGTGAACCCGGTGAAGTAGAGCGTGCCGATCGCCATGCCGGTGCTGTAGCCGGGCAGGCTGCGCAGCAGCGACACGTCGAGCAGCGGCGGCCGGCCCTGGCGCCGGAGCCGGGCCTCCCACCGGACGAAGCCCCAGCCGAGGACCGGGGCGCCGACGAGCAGCACCAGGGGGCGCAGCGCGCCGCTCTCCAGGCTCACGAGCGGGAAGAGCACGCACAGCACGGCGCCGCCGAGCAGCAGCGCGCCGGGCACGTCGATCCACGTGCCCGTGTCGTCGTCGCGTCGGTCGGGGCCCGGGACGATCACCGCGATCGCGACCAGGGCGGCCAGCCCGATGGGGACGTTGACGAGGAACAGCCAGCGCCACCCCTCCTCCTCGCCGGCGAGCGCGATGATCGCGCCGCCCAGCACCGGCCCGAGGGCCGAGGAGAGGGACACCGTGAAGCCGAAGGCGCCGAAGGCGCGGCCGCGCTCGGGGCCGCGGAAGAGCTGCTGGATGAGGCCGGAGTTCTGCGGCGTGAGCAGGCCCGCGGTCGCGCCCTGCGCCAGGCGGGCGGCGATGACGGTCTCGACGTTCGGCGCGAACCCGACCGCGGCGCTGGAGACGATGAACCCGGTCAGCCCGATCAGCATCAGCCGCCGTCGCCCGTAGGCGTCACCGAGGCGCCCGCCCGCGACGAGGGTCAGGCCGAACGCCAGCGCGTAGCCCGACACCACCCACTGGACCGTCCCGGTGGAGGTGTCCAGTCCCTCCTGCATCGAAGGGATCGCGACGTTGACGATCGTGACGTCGAGCAGCGACATGAACCCGACGACGAGGGTGACGCCGAGGATCTTCCAGCGCCGCGGGTCGGGGGTGTGCGTCGCCTCCGACCGGTCGGCCGACTCCTCCGACACCTCGCGGGTGTGGATCCCCTCCTCGCTCACCGGGTCCCGTTGCCCCGTCCGGGTCCGGCTCAGTCACGCGTCGGACACACGTCCGCGCAGCGGTCGCAGCCGGCGGTCGGCGGTTTGGTGCAACGCCGCGCCGCCGTCGACCATGCGCCCATGAGCCAGCCCGTCACCGTCTCGATCACCCGCACGCTCGACCCCGGCCACGACGCGGAGATGCTCAGCTGGTTGCAGGCCGGCACGACCCTGGCCCAGCAGTTCCCCGGCTTCCTCGGCGCGGGCTGGGTCCGGCCGGAGGCTGGGTCGGACACCTGGCACATGCTCTACCGGTTCGCCGACGACACCTCGCTCCAGGCGTGGGAGCACTCGCCCCAGCGGCAGTGGTGGCGCTCCGCGGCCGCCGGGCTCGGCGTGGTCGAGTCGCGGGTCGAGCGGCGCACAGGGATCGAGGGCTGGTTCGACGACCCCGCGGCCCGCGACGTCGAGGACCTCCGCGCGGTCGCGGCCGCCCCGCCGCGGTGGAAGCAGGCGTCGGTGATCTTCCTCGTCTTCTACCCGCTCAGCGTCCTGGTCAACTGGCTCGCCACCCCGGTCCTCGGCGACGTCTGGCTGCCGCTGCGCGTGCTCGTCGTCGTGCTGGTCATGACGCCGGTCATGACGTACGCCGCCCTCCCGTGGATGACCCGCCGCATGGAGTGGTGGCTCCACGGCCGCCCCGCCCCCTGGCGCACCGCTCGTTGACCGGCGCGCCGAGGCCGGGCAGGTCAGGCGCGGGCGGTGCCGCCCCAGTTGGCGAGCTTGGTGGCGACGGTGTGGAGGTCGGCGCGCCAGACGTCCTCGGGGCCGGGCGGGAGGATGTCGTCCCACTCCACGGCGTACGACCCGAGCACGTCGGCGAGCCCGGCGGTGCGGGCGTGGAACCACAGGTGGAAGTGGGAGCCGCCGTCGCCCCAGCGGTTGACGTGGACGCGGCCGATGTTGTCGAGGCTGCCGACGATGCGCACGAGCCGGCTGGTGATCCGGCCGAGCTCGGAGGCGTGCTCGTCGTCGAGGTCGCCCGCGTCGAGGTGCTCGCGGGTGTGCAGCAGGAGCACGAGCGGCAGGCCGGACGGCGCACCGGGGTGGGTGAGCACCCACCTCTCGTCCTCCCAGACGACGCGCTCGGGGTCGAAGCCGGCGCACGACGAGCACGGGCGGGACGGGTCCTCGCCCTCGCGGAGCGGCTCGGGCGCGGGCCGGCGCAGCGGGCGCGGGGCGACGCGGCCGTCGCGGACCTCCCAGGGGAAGACGTCCCACTCGCCCGAGGGCGGCATGGGGAGGCGCCCGTCGGGGGCGTGCTGCAGGACGCGGGCGTGGACCTCGGCTGCGGACTCGGCCATGGCCCCACTGTGCCACCGCACTAGCCTGACCGCGTGGCCGACCTCGGAGCGATCCCCGCAGCCCCGCCGATCGAGGGGGCGACGCACCTGCACTCGGGCAAGGTGCGCGACCTCTACGAGCTGACCGAGGGCCCGTACGCCGGCGCGCTGCTCATGGTCGCGAGCGACCGGATCTCGGCGTACGACTTCATCCTCGACGCCACGATCCCCGACAAGGGCGAGATCCTCACCCGGATGTCGCTGTGGTGGTTCGGCCAGCTCGAGGACATCGTCCCCCACCACGTGCTCTCCACCGACGTGCCGGCGGCGGTCCGCGGCCGGGCGGTGGTCTGCGAGAAGCTGTCGATGTTCCCGGTCGAGTGCGTGGCTCGCGGCTACCTCACCGGCTCGGGCCTCAGCGACTACCGCGCGACCGGCGAGGTGTGCGGCAACCCGCTCCCCGAGGGGCTGGTGGACGGGTCGAGGCTGCCGGAGCCGATCTTCACGCCGGCGACGAAGGCGGACTTCGGCGAGCACGACGAGAACGTCGACCTCGACGCCGTCGCGGCCGTCGTCGGCCCCGGCGGTGCCGCCCGGCTGCGCGACCTGACCCTCGAGGTCTACGCCCGCGCCGAGTCGGTCGCGCGCGAGCAGGGGATCATCCTGGCCGACACCAAGCTGGAGTTCGGCGACCGCGCAGACGGCACGACGGTCCTCGGCGACGAGGTGCTGACGCCGGACTCGTCGCGGTTCTGGCCGCTCGCGGAGTGGCAGCCCGGCCGCACCCAGCCGTCGTACGACAAGCAGGTCGTCCGCAACTGGCTGACCTCGCCGGAGTCCGGCTGGGACCGGTCGTCGGGGGAGGCGCCGCCGCCGCTGCCGGCCGAGGTGGTCGAGCGGACGCGGGCGCGGTACGTCGAGGCGTACGAGCGGCTCACCGGCGAGCGCTGGTGAGCAGGTCGTGAGCAGGTCGGTCCACTTCCCGGTGCCGCCGGAGGTGGTCTGCGACTACCTCGCCGACCCGGCCAACCGGGCGGAGTGGCAGTCGAGCCTGGCCCGCGTCGAGGACGTCGTGGGGGAGGTGGGCGTCGGCCAGACCTGGACCGACGTCACCGTGCCCGGCCTGCGCCCGCGGATGCGCACGACCGCGCTGGTGCGTCCGCAGCGGTGGGCCGAGACCGGCACCTGGGGCGCCTTCGAGGCCGACCTGGCGCTCGAGCTGGCGCCCGCGCCGGGCGGCGGCTGCGTGGTCACGGTGCGGATGGAGCTCCGCGGGCGCGGCCCCGCCGGCCTGCTCGCCCGCGCCCTCGGCGTGGTGTCCCCGGCGGCGGTCCGGTCCGACCTGCGCCGGGCGGCCCGGATCCTCGGGGAGCGGCACCCCACCGGCTCGTGACGGCTGGGTAGGTTGGCCTCCCCGACCGTCGTGATGGAGGCCACCTGTGTCGTCGTACAACCTCTCGTCCCTGCTCGAGAACAGCGCCCGGCAGTACCCCGACCGCGACGCGGTCGTCCTCGGTGACACCCGGTTGAGCTACGCCGCGGTCGACTCGTTCGCGAACATGGTCGCCAACCTGCTCGTCTCCCGCGGGATCAAGCCCGGCGACAAGGTGGCGCTGAGCTGCCCGAACCTGCCGTACTTCTCCGTCGTCTACTACGGCATCCTCAAGGCCGGCGCGACCGTCGTCCCGCTGAACGTCCTGCTCAAGGGCCGCGAGATCGCCTACCACCTCGGCGACAGCGACGCGAAGGCCTACTTCTGCTTCCAGGGGACCCCCGAGCTGCCGATGGCGACCGAGGGGTACGCCGGTTTCAACGAGGCCGAGGGCTGCGAGCACTTCTTCGTCATCACCGCCGATCTCGGCGCGGACAGCCCGATCGAGGGCACCGAGACGATGGCGCAGGCGATGGGCGGCCAGCCCGGTGAGTTCACGTCGGTGGAGACCGACGAGGACGACACCGCCGTCATCCTCTACACCTCCGGCACCACCGGCCAGCCCAAGGGCGCCGAGCTGCGGCACCGCAACATGCGCGACAACGCGCTGCTGGGCGAGTCGCTCTTCGGCGCCGACGCGAGCAACCCCGACACCTACCTGTGCGTGCTGCCGCTGTTCCACTCCTTCGGCCAGACCGTGATCCAGAACGGCGCGTTCGCCTACGGCGGCACGGTCGTGATGCTGCCGCGGTTCGAGGCCGGGCCGGCGCTGCAGCTGATGCTGAAGGAGAAGGTCACCTTCTTCGCCGGCGTCCCGACGATGTACTGGGGCCTGCTCGGCGCGCTCGAGGAGGGCGTCGACGTCGCCTCGATCGCGGCGAACCTCCGCGTGGCGGCCGCCGGCGGGTCGGCGCTGCCGGTCGAGGTGCACAAGGACTTCGAGAAGCGGTTCGGCGTCACGATCCTCGAGGGCTACGGCCTCTCGGAGACGTCCCCCGTTGCGTCGTTCTCCCCGCTCGGCCAGCCGCCGCGGGTCGGCTCGATCGGCCTGCCGGTGCCCGGCGTGGAGATGAAGCTGCTCAAGCCCGAGTCGTGGGACGAGATCGACGAGCCCGGCCCGGACGCGGTCGGCGAGATCGCGATCAAGGGCCACGTGGTGATGAAGGGCTACTACGACCGCCCCGACGCGACCGCCGAGGCGATCCAGGACGGGTGGTTCCGCTCCGGCGACCTGGCCCGCAAGGACGAGGACGGCTGGTACTACATCGTCGACCGGTCCAAGGACATGATCATCCGCGGCGGCTTCAACGTGTACCCGCGCGAGATCGAGGAGGTCCTGATGACCCACGAGGCGGTCTCGCTCGCGGCGGTCATCGGGGTGCCCCACGAGAGCCACGGCGAGGAGATCAAGGCGTTCGTCATCCTGAACGACGGCGCCTCGACCACCCCCGAGCAGCTGGTCGAGTGGTCCAAGGAGCAGCTCGCGGCGTACAAGTACCCGCGCATCGTCGAGGTCGTCGACACCGTCCCGATGACCGCGACCGGCAAGATCCTCAAGCGCGAGCTCTCGTGACCCGATTGCTCCGCGCCGCCGGGAGCCGGGGCCAGGAGGTCCGGCGGTGAGGGCGCTGCTGATGATCGTGGCCGGCTTCCTGATCATCTCCGGGGGCCTGTGGTGGCTCGACGGGGGATCGGGGGTCCTCGGTCCGATCATCGCCGGGCTCGGCGTCGCGCTGGTGATCGTCGTCGTGCAGAACACCCGGGCCTAGCTCACCGGCTCCGTTCTCCGGGGCTAGCTCCCAGGGCCACCGCCCAGGCCCGCGTCGCGCGCCAGCGCCACCATCTCGGCGCGCGACCGGGCGTGGAGCTTGCCGAGCACGTCGCTGACCCGGTTGCGCACGGTCTTGTCCGACAGGAACAACCGCCGCGCGATCGAGGCGTTGTCCAGCCCCTGCGCGATCAGCTCGAGCACCTCGTGCTCGCGCGGGGTGAGCTGCGGGAACGCCGAGACCGTCGGCCGCGCCCCGGAGAAGTACGCCAGCACCCGGCCGGCGACGCCCGACCCGAAGACCGCCTCGCCCCGCGCCGCACCGACGATCGCGCGCTCGATGTCGTCGACCTCGGCCTCCTTCAGCAGGTAGCCCCGCGCCCCCGCCCGCAGCGCCGCGAACACCGAGTCGTCGTCGGAGTCCATCGTGAGCACGACGACCGCGACCTCCGGGTGCTCGACCCGGATCCGCGCGGTCGCCTCGAGCCCGCCGACGCCCGGCATCCGCAGGTCCATCAGCACGACGTCGGGCACGTGCTCCGCGGCCAGCGCGACCGCTCCCTCGCCGTCGCCCGCCTGGGCGACCACCTCGACCCCGGGCAGGTCGTCGAGCGCGGTGACCATGCCGGCGCGGAAGACCGGGTGGTCGTCGACGACGAGGACCCGGACCGTCCCCTCGTCGCGGGTGCCGGTGCTGCTCGTGCTGCTCACAGGACCTCCAGGGGCAGGGTGGCGCGGACGGTCGTGCCGCCGCCGGGTGTGGGAAGCAGCTCCAGCCGGCCGCCGACCTCGGCGGCCCGCTCGCGCATGCTGACGGTGCCGACGCCCGCCCGCGTCCGGGCCGGCAGCCCGACGCCGTCGTCGACGACCTCGACCACCAGGTTCCCGTCGGCGACGTGCGCCCGCAGCCGGACCTCCGCGGCGACCGCGTGGCGCAGCGCGTTGCTGAGCGCCTCGGAGGCGATCGCGTACGCCGCCACCTCGACCGCGGCGTGCGGCGCACCGAGGTCGCCGACCTCGGCGGTGCAGCGCGGGACGTCCTCGTGGCCGACGACGAGGTCGCGCAGCGCACCGGCCAGCCCGCGCTGGTCGAGCACGGGCGGGCGCAGCCCGTGGACGAGCGCCCGCAGCTCGGTGACCGTGCCGCGGAGGCCGTCGCGCAGCCGGCTCACCCGCTCGGCCAGCGCCGGCTGGTCCTCGCGGGCGAGCCGCTTGGCCAGCGACTCCAGCTGCAGTGCGGTCCCCGCGAGGTTGGGGGCCACGCCGTCGTGGAGGTCCGCGCGCAGCCGGCGCCGTTCCTCCTCGCGCGCGGCGACGATCCGGCCCCGCGACCGGGCCACGTCCGCGACCAGCCCGGCGGCGTACGCCAGGGTGCCGGCGCGGGCGGCGACCTCCTCGACCGCGGCCTCCTGCTCGGCGGACCAGCGCTCGCCGGGGCTGCGGAGCCCGACGTGCAGCTCGCCGACCCGGGCGCCGAGCGCGGTGCAGGCGACGACCCGGCTGCCGTGGACCGGCGTGCCCGAGGCGACCGAGACCTCGTCGTTGGTGAACGCCACCGAGGGCAGCCGCAGCGCGTCCCGCAGCCCGTCGACCAGCCGCTGCAGGGCGTCGACCGGCTCCGACGCGGCGGCGACGTGGCGGCCGACGCGGGAGACCACGGCGTACGGGTTGTGCCGGTGGCCGAAGAGCCGCCGGTCGACCACCTCCTGCACCCGGTCGCGGCCGGCGGCGGCCCCCAGCGCCGACAGCGCGACGAGCACGACGCTCCACGCGGAGTCCGGGGCGACGGCCTGCACGCCGTAGACGACGAGCAGGTAGACCGCGACCACGGCGCCGGTGAGCAGGCCGAAGACGAGCGTGCGGTTGAGGGTCAGCTCCACGTCGAAGAGGCGGTGCCGCAGCATGGCGACGCCGATCGCGAGCGGGAGGGCGGAGAGCCCGACGACGCCGTTCCACGAGTCGAGCGACCCCGCCGGCAGCAGCACGGCCGCCACCAGGAGGAGGCCGCCGAGGAGCAGCCACTGCAGCTGGGTGCGCTCCACGTCGCGCGCGCGACGCATCCGCACGGCGAGGGAGACGACCGCCAGCGGGATGCCGACGAGGAACAGCATCGACGCACCGGTCTGGGTGACGTACCGCAGCCACACCGCCTGCTCGATGCCCAGCGGGTTCATCAGCCCCGGGACGATGTCGGCGTCGACCGCGGAGAACATCCGCGCCACCGTCGTCACGGTCGCGACCGCCGCGACGCCCAGCACCACCGGCCGCCAGCGCGGGCTCGGCGGGCGGCCGTCGGGAAAGACGTGCGGAAGCAGCGGCAGCGTGAAGAAGTACGGCGCGAAGCCCCAGATCGCCACCCACGCGGCGAACCCGCCCAGCACCCCGGCCCCCGCGACGTGCCCGGCGTACACCGACAGCACCTGGTAGGGACCTATCAGCGCCGGCACCAGCAGCAGCCAGCCGACCGGGTTGCGCGGGCGGGCGTGGACCACGAGGGCGCCGACGACCGGCCAGACCGTGCCGAGCGTGAGGTCACCGGCAGCCCCGGCCTGCGTGCCGGCGTCCCAGTGCGCCTGGAGGGGCCGGACCAGCGCGCAGCAGGCCACCCCCACCAACGCCGCGGCGGCGGCGAGGACGCGCAGCACGCGGTCGGGGACGCTCACGGCGCTCATGCTGCCCGAACCGGCGTCCCCGGATCAGGAGGTCGGTGTCCCTCGTGCCCGGGACGTCGGGCGGGCCACCGTCGTCCCCGTCGCCGGTCGACCGTGACCGGCCCGCACCGTCCCGGAGGACACCATGACCACCACCGCCCCGCTCGCCGGCTCCACCGACCGCGTCGCCGGTCCCGGCCGCGCCCGCTGGCCGCTGGCCGCGACCGCCGCCGGCGCCCTCGGCTTCGTCGCCACGCTCGTCCTCGACGGCCGCAACGACGTGCCGGCCGAGGTCCGGTTCACCGACGGATTCTTCGACGGCCTCGACCCGGTGGTCTACCGGCTCTCGCTGGTGCTGGGGTACGCCGCCGTCGTCATGCTCCTGCTGCTCGCCGCCCAGTGGCGACGGCGGGTCGAGCCACGCGTGCCCGCCTCGACGGCCGCCCCGCTGGTGACCTTCGGGCTGGTCTCGGCCGCGGCCGGGCTCACCTACGGCTACGGCTGGAAGGGGGCGCTCGGGCTCTACCTGCCCGACGGCGCCGAGGGCGGCGCGTTCGACGACGCCGGCCTGACGACGTACTTCATGCTCAACGACTTCGGCTCCTGGATCGGCTGGCTCGGCGTCGTCGTCGCGGCCGCCGGCATCGCCTGGATGGGCCTGCGCGAGCGGACCGTCTCGCGCTGGATCGGCGTCGTCAGCGTGCTGCCCGTCCTGCAGACCACCGCGATGGTGCTCGGCCTCGGCGTCCCCGGCGTCCCGGCGCTGCTCGCCCCGCTCTACCTGGTCGTGCTCGGCCTCGGGCTGACCTTCGGGCGGAGCGTCGTCACCCGCTGAGCCGGCCACATATCGGGGGAATCCTGCACATATCGGGGGAGATCTGCCCCGATATGTGCAGGGGTCACCGGTTAACCGGTGACCCCTGCAGCCCCGGGACCCCTCACGCGAACGGGTCCGGCCGGCCGCCGGGCAGCTCGGCGAGCAGCTCGCGGGCCCGGGCGGCGACCTTGTGCTCGACGAGCACCTCGTAGCGGGTGGCGACGATCTGGGTCACCGAGGAGAAGTCGCGACGACCGCGGGTGGCGGCGTAGCCGGCCAGCGCCCAGATCACGCCGAACAGCGCACCGAACAGCACCGTCGAGAGCAGGATCGCCAGCAGGCCCTCGGTGGTGAACAGGCTGAACAGCAGCCCGACGAACAGGCCGAGCCACGCGCCGGACAGCACGCCGCCGAGCGCGACCTTGCCGGTGGTGAGCCGGCCGGTGATCCGCTCGATCCGCTTGAGGTCGGTGCCGACGATCATGCACTGCTCGACGGGGAACTCGCGGTCGGACAGGAAGTCGACGGCCTTCTGAGCGGCCGCGTAGTCGTCGTACACGGCCAGCGATTGCGGGAACTCCAGGCCCAGGGGGGAGCGGCCGGCGCCGGGACCGCCCGGCGTACCAGTGGGAATGCTCATGTCCGGACCGGTGCCCGCCGCGCCTAGACTGGACACATGCCTCGAGTCGTCGTCGACGTCATGCCCAAGCCCGAGATCCTCGACCCGCAGGGCAAGGCGGTCCTCGGGGCCCTGCCCCGGCTCGGGTTCAGCGGGGTGACCGACGTCCGCCAGGGCAAGCGGTTCGAGCTCGAGGTCGAGGGCGAGGTCACCGACGCGGTGCTCGCCGACGTGAACCGGATGGCCGAGACGCTGCTGTCCAACCCCGTCATCGAGAGCTACACCGTCCGGGTGGAGCAGGACGCATGAAGGTCGGCGTCGTCACCTTCCCCGGCTCGCTCGACGACGTCGACGCGCAGCGCGCGGTCCGGCTCGGCGGCCACGAGGCCGTCGCGCTCTGGCACGGCGACCACGACCTGAGGGGCGTGGACGCCGTCGTGCTGCCGGGCGGGTTCTCCTACGGCGACTACCTGCGCTGCGGCGCCATCTCGCGCTTCTCACCGGTCATGACCGAGGTCGTCGAGGCCGCCGGCCGCGGCATGCCCGTGCTCGGCATCTGCAACGGCTTCCAGATCCTCTGCGAGTCCCACCTGCTGCCGGGTGCGCTCATCCGCAACCAGCGCCAGAAGTTCCTCTGCCTCGACCAGCGACTGCGCATCGAGCGCACCGACACCCCCTGGACGGCGGCCTACGCCGAGGGGCAGGAGGTCGTCATCGCGCTGAAGAACGGCGAGGGGGCGTTCGTCGCCGACGACGAGACCCTCGACCGGCTCGAGGGGGAGGGGCAGGTCGTCGCCCGCTACCTCGGCGAGAACCCCAACGGCTCGCTGCGCGACATCGCCGGCATCTCCAACGAGCGCGGCAACGTCGTCGGCCTCATGCCCCACCCCGAGCACTCCGTCGAGGAGCTCTGCGGCACCGGCACCGACGGGCTCGGCTTCTTCGCCCTGGCCACCCTGGCCGCCGAGGTGTTCGCGTGATCGCCTCCCCGCACCGGCTCTTCCGCACCGTCGCCACCGCCGAGGCCATCACCTGGGCCGGGCTGTTGGCGGGGATGTTCCTCAAGTACGTCACCGACACCACCGAGGCCGGCGTCACGATCTTCGGCCCGATCCACGGCGCGGTCTTTCTCGCCTACTGCGTGACCACCGTCGTCGTCGCCGTCGACCAGCGCTGGTCCGCCGGCCGCCTCGTCGCCGGCCTGGCCTCGTCGGTGCCGCCGTTCCTCACCCTGTGGTTCGAGCGGTACGCCGCCAAGCAGGGCCTGCTCGCCGACTCCTGGCGCCTGCGCGCGGACGCCGCGGGCCGCTCCGGCCTCGAGCGGCCGGTCGGCTGGCTGGTCCGCAACCCCGCCCGCGGGCTCGCCGCCGCCGTCGTCGCCGTGCTCGCCCTCTTCGGCATCGCGCTCCTCGCCGGCCCGCCCGTCGGCTGACGCGCTTGCATCTGGCCGGCCCGGGCGAAGATTCGTCGGGGCCCCGTCGAAACTGACGGTCCCCCGATGAAATTTCATCGGGGGACCGAGAGGTTCAGCGGGGCCCCGATGAACCTGGCGACCCGGCCGGCTCGAGGACCGGAGCGGCCCCGACCTCAGCGGATCCCGTTGCGGAGCGCCGCCCAGGACTCGGGGTTGACGACGCCGGAGACGGGCAGGTCGACCTTCTTCTGCCAGGCGCGGACAGCCGCGTCGGTGCGGGCGTCGAAGACGCCGGTGACGACGACCTTCGCCTTCGGGCTTGCGGCGTTGAGGGCGCGCTGGACGCGACGCACCTCGCCACCGGCGGAGCCGCGCTTGAGGACCGGCGAGGAACCGGCGGCGTGCAGGGTCATCCAGTTCGCCTTGCTCCACCGGTCGCGCACCGGCGCGCCGGTGGCGGACTGCCACGCGCGGATGCTCGAGAGCAGGCGGGCGTTGAGCTTGCCGTTGACCGCGCCGGCGTACCGCCCCTTGTCCTTCAGCAGGCACTGCAGCGCCTTGACCTGGCGGGGGTCGGAGGGCTTCTGGTTGCCGGTGGCGGGGCGCAGCGCGGCGTAGACCGGCCAGTTCACGCGGACGCCGCCGCACATCGCGACCTCGCGGGGCGCGATCGAGCCGCGGCCGACGTCGAGGAAGTTGCTGTCGATGTTGATCTTCACGCCGCCCCACGTCTCGTCGTGGCCGCCGCGGTACTGCTTGACGCGGCCGCCGGGGCGCCAGCCGTCGTCACGGATGTAGGAGGTGGAGGTGTTGGCGACGCCGTCCCAGCGCGCGATCCAGATCGTGTCGGGCAGCGTGTAGGTGCCGGGCCGGCTGACCCGCGCGTCGTCGAGCGCCTTGATGCCCGAGCCGGCGCTGGAGTAGACGCCGGAGACCCACCCGAGCTCGTGCAGCTTCTCGGTCCACGCGCCGACGAACGCCAGCGCGGACTCGCGGCAGTGGGTGTTGCTGTTGTCGTAGCCCTCGAGGTCGTAGAAGAGCGTGCTGCCCTGCGCGATGCCGAGCGCGGTGGCCGCGGCGACCGCCTTCTCGGCCTCGGCGAGGCCCTGCTGCCGGGCCTGGAAGTACCGGCCGTTGCCGCCGGGCTTGGGGTTGATCTTCACGTCGTCGTCGTAGCGGGGGAACCGCGGCTGGCACGACGCCTGCGGGCCGAGGGTGATCGGCAGGAGCCGCCAGCCCTTCCTCAGCTGCTTGGTCACCCAGGTCGGCGTGAGGTTCGGCTGGTTGCGGCACGCGCGGGAGTCGCCGGAGATGTAGATGCCGACGGCGAGGAACGGCGAGTGCTTGAGCCAGCGGTTCATCTTCCACTGCTCGGGAGTCAGGCACTGGTCGAAGCCGTAGCCGGTGAAGTCGCCCGGCGTGACCGGGTTGGTGCTCTTCTTCGCCACCGGTGACGTCGTTGCGGCGGAGGTCGCCGTGGCGGAGGTCGAGGTGGGCTGGTCGGCGCCCGCGGCCTGCGGGCCGAGCAGGAGCGCTCCGGCGAGCAGGGCGGACAGGACGGCAGGGGTACGGCGGCGCATCGGTCGTCACTCCAGGGCTGGGGGAAGGCGATTCACCATAACCACACCAGTCACACCGGTCACAGACGTTCGCGAGAACTACAGACCTGTAGTTCTCGCTCGGTTCTCGTCGGGCGGGGACGTGGTCGGGAGCACCGCCCGGCGCCGGTAGATTGGCCGCCGTGCTGGACACCGTGGCCGCTGCCGCCGAGGACCCCGCCCGCGACCAGCCCTGGGCCGACCTCGGCCTCAAGGCGGACGAGTACGAACGCATCCGCGAGATCCTCGGGCGCCGCCCGACGAGCTCGGAGCTGGCGATGTACTCGGTCATGTGGAGCGAGCACTGCTCCTACAAGTCATCCAAGGTGCACCTCAAGCAGTTCTCCGAGCTGCCGCAGGAGACCCCGCTCGGCAAGACGCTCGCCGGCATCGGGGAGAACGCCGGCGTGATCGACATCGGCCAGGGCTACGCGGTGACGTTCAAGGTCGAGAGCCACAACCACCCGTCGTACGTCGAGCCGTACCAGGGCGCCGCGACCGGCGTCGGCGGCATCGTCCGCGACATCCTCGCGATGGGTGCCCGCCCGGTCGCGGTCATGGACCCGCTGCGCTTCGGCCCGCTCGACGCCGACGACACGCACCGCGTGCTGCCGGGGATCGTGGCCGGCGTCGGTGGCTACGGCAACTGCCTCGGCCTGCCCAACATCGGCGGCGAGGCGGTCTTCGACGAGACCTACCTCGGCAACCCGCTGGTCAACGCGCTCTGCGTCGGCGTGCTGCGCCACGAGGACCTGCACCTCGCCAAGGCGAGCGGCGTCGGCAACAAGGTCGTGCTGTACGGCGCGCGCACCGGCGGCGACGGGATCGGCGGCGTCTCGGTGCTGGCGTCGGAGACGTTCGACGCGGCCGAGGACGGCACCAGCGGGCCGGCCAAGCGCCCGGCCGTGCAGGTGGGCGACCCCTTCATGGAGAAGCTGCTCATCGAGTGCACGCTCGAGATCTTCGCCGCAGGCATCGTCGCCGGCATCCAGGACCTCGGCGGCGCGGGCCTGTCCTGCGCCACCTCCGAGCTCGCGTCGGCCGGCGACGGCGGCATGCACGTCGAGCTCGACAAGGTGCCGCTGCGCGACTCCACGCTCTCGCCCGAGGAGATCCTCATGAGCGAGTCGCAGGAGCGGATGATGGCCGTCGTCGAGCCCGGCGACGTCGAGGCTTTCCTCGCGATCTGCGCGAAGTGGGACGTCGAGGCCGCGGTCATCGGCGAGGTCACCGACACCGGTCGCCTCCACGTCGACTGGCACGGCCAGCGGGTCGTCGACGTCCCGCCGCGCTCGGTCGCCCACGAGGGCCCGACCTACTCCCGTCCGCTCGCCCGGCCGTCGTGGCAGGACGCCCTCCAGGCCGACCGCGCCGAGGACCTCCCGCGTCCCTCGACCCCCGAGGAGCTGCGGAAGACGCTGCTGCGGATGGTCGCCAGCCCGAACCTCTGCGACAAGTCGTGGATCACCGACCAGTACGACCGCTACGTCCGCGGCAACACCGTCCTCGCCCAGCCCTCCGACAGCGGCATGGTCCGCGTCGACGAGGAGACCAACCTCGGCGTCGCGGTCTCCACCGACTGCAACGGCCGGTTCGCCAAGCTCGACCCGTACGCCGGCGCGCAGCTCGCCCTCGCGGAGTCCTACCGCAACGTGGCGACCGGCGGCGCGGTCCCGCTCGCGATCTCCGACTGCCTCAACTTCGGCTCGCCCGAGGACCCGGCGGTCATGTGGCAGTTCGCCGAGGCCTGCCGCGGCCTCAAGGACGGGTGCGCCGAGCTCGGCATCCCGGTGACCGGCGGCAACGTCAGCCTCTACAACCAGACCGGCGAGACCGCGATCCTGCCGACTCCCGTCGTCGCCGTGCTCGGGGTCGTCGAGGACGTCACCCGGCGCACCCCGTCCGCGTGGTCGCAGGCGGGCGAGACCGTCTTCCTGCTCGGCGAGACCCGCGAGGAGCTCTCCGGCTCCGAGTGGGCGAACGTCGTGCACGGCCACCTCGGCGGCACCCCGCCGCGGGTCGACCTCGCGGCCGAGAAGGCGCTCGCCCAGCTGCTCCACGAGGGCGTCGGCCTGCTCACCAGCGCCCACGACTGCGCCGACGGCGGGCTCGCCCAGACCCTCGCCGAGGCCGCGATGCGGACCATGGTCGGCGTGACCGTGACCCTTCCGGGCGACGCCTTCGTCGGGCTGTTCGCGGAGTCGGCCGCGCGCGCGGTCGTCACCGTGCCGGCCGGCGACGCCGACCGCCTGCGCGACCTCGCCGCGCGCCACGGCGTACCCCTCACGGAGCTGGGGACCACCGGCGGCGACGCGCTGGTCGTCGAGGGCGCCTTCGAGGTGCCGCTGCTCGAGCTGCGTTCGGCCTGGACGGCGACGCTGCCGGCTGCGCTGGCCTAGGCCTTGCCCGACGACCTGGTCGTCACGGGGCGGTGGACCGTCCCCGACGCCGAGCTGTCCGAGCGGTTCTCCCGCTCGTCCGGCCCCGGCGGCCAGGGCGTCAACACGGCCGACTCGCGGGTCGAGCTGTCGTACGACGTCGCCGGCTCGCCGACGCTGCCCGACCACCTGCGCGACCGGGTCCTCGGCCGGCTGGCCGGGCGGCTGGTCGACGGGGTGCTGACCATCGCCGCGAGCGAGCACCGCACCCAGCTCGCCAACCGCCGGGCCGCTCGGGAACGAATGGCTGCCGTGCTCCGCGACGCCTGCGCCCCGCCACCGCCCACCCGACGGCCGACCCGGCCCACCCGCGGGTCGAAGGAGCGGCGGCTGGCCGCGAAGAAGCGGCGCGGGGAGACCAAGCGCGGCCGGCAGGGCCGGTTCGAGTGAGGCTGTCACGACGTGTGGTGCTGGGCGGCCCGGCCGCGGTGGGTATCGGCTCCCTGGCCGCCTGCGGCGACGACCCGCCGCCGGGCCCCACATCGAGGAGGAGTGAGCGCGTGACGACGACCCCCGAGGTCCGACGGATCGAGTACGGCGAGGGTCCTGCCCGGTTCGGCGAGCTGCACCTGCCCGCGGGTGACCCGCGCGGGGTGGTCGTGGTGGTGCACGGCGGCTTCTGGCGCGCGCAGTACGACCTGTCGCTCGGCACCCCGCTCGCCGTCGACCTCGCGCGGCGCGGGTGGGCGGCGTGGAACATCGAGTACCGCCGGGTCGGCTCCGGGACCGGCGGTGGTGGCGGCGCTCCCGAGACGTTCGACGACGTGGCCGCCGCGATCGACGCGCTGCGCGGGACCGACCTGGACCTGTCGACCGTCGTCGCCGTGGGGCACTCCGCGGGCGGTCACCTCGCGGCGTGGGCGGCGTCCCGCGCGCGCGACGAGCGCTGGGCCGGCGGCGTCGAGCTCACCGGGGTGGTGTCGCAGGCCGGTGTGCTCGACCTGCGGCGGGCGATCCGCGAGGGCGTGGGCGAGACGGCCGTCCAGGACCTGCTCGGGATCGGTGCCGACCCGGGCGCGGTCGACGCGGCCTACGACCCGCAGCAGCAGCTGCCCCTCGGCGTACCGCTGTGGTGCGTCCACGGCCGCGACGACGACATCGTCCCGATCAACCAGTCCGAGGAGTACGTCGCCGCCGCGACCGCCGCCGGCGCCCGGGCCGAGCTGGTGGCCGTCGACGATGACCACTTCGTCGTCATCGACCCCGACGGCCCGGCCTGGGCGGAGATCGTCGGGATCCTCGACGGGCTGGGCTGAGCGCCCAGCCCGTCGAGTCCAGCCCGTCGAGGTCGATCTCGTCGGGCCGGCTCAGCGGCTGACGGTCAGCGTCCCGCCGTGCCCGTGCCCGTGGCCGTGGCCGTGCGCCAGCGGCGTGGTCGCGTTGCGCCGGTCGTGGCCGGTGGCGCGGCCGTTGACCGTCTTCGTGCTGAACGCGTAGGTGCCGACCAGCGAGGCGATCGCCTTGGTGTTGACCCGCACCGCCTTCATGTTGACGTTGGACAGGTCGTCGCAGGCCTGGTGGTAGCACGCGTCGTACGCCTCGCCGGCCTCGCCGCCGAACAGCTTCGCCTCGGCCTCGGTCTTGATGCCCTCGGCGCCGGTGAAGAGGCCGCCCGCCGGGATGCCCTCGGCGATGAACGGGCCGTAGTCGCTGCGGCCGTCGAAGGCGGTCGGGCGCGTGGCGAGGCCGCGGCTCTTGAAGAACTTCCGGAAGGCCCGTTCGATCTGCGCCGACCCCTTCGGTGCCTCGGCGGCCTCGTCGCCGGCCGGGAACGCGGAGTTGTCGCCGTCGTACACGAACAGCGCGTAGTTCGGCGAGCCGACCATGTCGAAGTTGAGGTAGAGCGCGATGTCGCGCAGCGCCCGGGGGTTCTCCGCGGCGAGCTCGCCGACGTAGTGCTCCGCGCCCAGCAGGCCCGACTCCTCAGCACCCCACCAGGCGAACCGCACCTGGTTCCTGGGCGCCTTGATCTTCCTCGCCAGCTTCTCCGCGACGTGGAGGAGCGCGCCGCTGCCGGTCGCGTTGTCGTTGATGCCGTTGCCCTCGACGACGCTGTCGAGGTGGGCGCCGGCCATGACGACGTTGCCCTGCCGGCCGCGCTGGGTCTGGGCGGTGACGTTCCAGGTGGTGCGGGTCTCGGACTCGGTGGAGGTGGAGACGCGGGCGGTCGCGCCCTCGAGGTCGCGGCCGACCGCGAAGCTGCTGGTCACGGCCGGGACCGTGCCGACCGGCCCGCCGAGGGTGCCGATGTAGGGGCCGCTGCGGTCCTCGCCGTTGCCCTGGTTCATCACGATGACCGCGGCGGCGCCGGCGTCCTGGGCGTTGACCACCTTGACCGCGAAGTCGCAGGTGCCGCGGCGGACGAGCGCGATGTTGCCGGCGGTGAAGCCGGCGAAGTCCTCGGCCTCGCAGCCGCTGGTGGAGTTCTCGATGTCGTCGAGCGCGAGGTCGACGCCCTCGACGGTGGCCGTCACGTCACCGGAGCCGGAGTACTCCAACAGGTCGAAGTCGGTGCCCTCGACGTACGTCGCCGGGTCCGGGTCGGTGCGCTCGAGCACCGACGGGGCCGTGACCTCGAAGTACGGGAAGTCGAAGGACTGCACCTGAGGGTGGTAGCCGGCCCTGCGCAGCTGGTTGACCACGTAGTTCTTCGAGGCGCGGTAGCCGGGGGTGCCCGACGCGCGGCTGCCGTGCTGGTCACCGATCTTCTCGAACGCCACGAGGTGCTTGCGCACGCCCGGCCCGGTCACGGACCTGACCAGCGCGGCGACCTTGTCGTCGGGCCCGGCCTTCGCGGCAGCGGGGGCTGCTGCTGGGGCGGCTGCTGGTGCGGGCGAGGCGGTGGCGGTGGTGCCGGGCAGGGTGGCGGCGGCGAGGACCGCCGCGCCGGCAAGACCGGCGAGGGTGCCGGCCACAGGCCGGTTGGTGCGGATTCTGCTCACAGGGGTCTCCCGAGAGACGGGCGCGCCGGCGGCACGCGAGGCGGTCAACCTAGGTCCGCGCCACGACGCTCCACAAGGGTCGTGGCGGCGCCTACCCACTTCTGGTCGAGCAGGCGAGCCCGGGCGCTGGGGTAGTCGTCCAGCCGGCGGGTGCGTGGTCTATATCCGCATGTGGAAGGTGACCTGGTTGTCGGGGTGGATGGTGGTCTCGAACGTGGGGTCGTGGATGCGGGCGTGGTGGCGGGGGCAGAGCAGCCGGGCCTTGTCGTGTTGGTCTTGCCGCCGTTGAGCCAGCTGTCGTCGTGGTGGGCGTGGCACAGGTGGGCGGGCCAGTCGCAGCCGAGGGCGGTGCACTGCCGTTGGGTGAGGACGAGGCCGAGGCGTTGGGCGCCGGTGAACAGCCGTGCGGTGCGGCCCAGGTCCAGCAGCTCGGAGCGGCTGCCCAGGACGGCGGGGATGAGCCCGGCCTCGCACGCCATCCGCCGGGCCAGCGCCGCTGAGATGGGTTCGCCGGTCTCGAGGACCGCGCGGCCGATGTCGCTCTTCAGTCCGGTGAAGTCGAGGAGCAGGACGATGGAGGCGTTGAGGCCGCCGAGCTGCGGCAGCTTGTGGGCGGGGAGGCGTTCGATGAGCTCGCAGAACGCGTCCCCCATCCGTTCCGGTGGCGGTCGCCGCTCGGCGACCTCCGATGCGTCCTCGTCCTTGGTGGCGGCCTGGTGCTTGGGCGCGGCGAACGCGAGCAGCATCTTGCGCAGCATCGCGCCCTGCATCGTGGGGATGGCGAACTTCCCGCGGTAGCTGCCCTTCCCGTCGAGGCTCATGGTCAGCCACGCGTTCGCCCGTGCCTCGCGCTCCTCGCGTTCCAACGCCCGCGCGTCGAGTTCCTCGCCGATCTCGGGTGCGACGACGGTGAGGACGTGCTTGGCCAGGATCGCCAGCGATCGCGGGTCGAGGTCGACAGCCTCGTGCAGGAGGTGCTTCTCGGCCCGTTCGGGGATGGTCGGGTCGGGAAGGTCGTCCGGGAGCCGGTCGACGCACTCGGTGATCACGCGGGCGTGGTCGGTGCTGATCGCGCCCTCCGCCAGGGCGGCCGACGTCGGGGCGTGGCGGTCGAGCGACTCGGCCAGCCGCATCCGGCGCTTGGCAGCCGGCCGGTCCTGCTTCGTCTCGTGGCCCCACCACGAGGCGGTGTCGGTCGCGCCGACCTTGTCGCCGACCGCGCGGCGGTCGGCCTTGGCGGCCAGGCGGAGCTCGAGGGCCTCGACCTGTGCGCGGAGCCGGGTGGCTTCGAGGAGGGTCGCGGCGACCTCGCCGTCGGACATCTGCCACAGCTGGGAGCCGCATGCCGAGCGGGTCTTGCGACCGCGCGGCACACCGGGTGTGCGCTGTGTCGGGAGTCTTTGGCCATGGGTCTACTCAAGCAGTGACCACCGACAGTGCGGCCGCTGTTTCCCCAGGTCAGACCAGTATGCGGACACCGATCTGGAGAGTTCCTCGGCGGGTTTCGAGACGGGCCTGGCGGCCCACCTCGACCAGCCGAGAGCGTGAGCCGGGAGGCAGCCGCGACCCACGGCGTACCTCTCCTCATGGCTGCCTCCACCGCAACCACCCGCTACCCGAGGCCGGAGGCCGGCTGCCAGGGGGCTCGCTGCTCGACCAGCGGAGGACAGCCGCCACCCCTCTAGCCTGTGCAGGTGCTGCTGCGGTGGAAGCTGGGGGTCGTCGTGGGCGGCGGGGTGGGCGCCGGACATGAGGTGTGCCTGCGGCTCGGCCGGTCCGGGGCGAGCGTCCTGGTCGTGGACGCGGACGCAGCGGCGGCGGAGGCGACGGCGGCGGAGGTACGCCGCAGCCGGGTGTCGGCGTGGTCGTTGCAGGCCGACCTCGCGACCGAGCCGCACGACGACCAGCTCGTGGCCGGTCGGGCCCGTGACCTCGGCGGCGCCGACCTGGTCATCACCACAGGACTGGGCGCCCGGACGGCGCTCGGCCTGGGCCGCCTGCTGCTCGACGACCCGGTGCTCGTGCCGGGGCCGCGCGACCTCGACGGCTCCCGCACGGCGGCGGCCGTCCTCGGCCTGCTGCGCGACGCCGCGGCCGACCCGGTGGTCCTCCTGTAGCGCCTACCGGCGCGCGACCGACGTCGGCACCCGCGCCTCGGGCCCCGGGCCCGGCTGGCAGTGCGGGCACCACCAGGTGCGCCGGTTCGCGGGGTCGTTCGGCAGCTCCGCGACCACCTGCACCTTGGTGCCGCACCGCAGGCACGGCCGCCCCGCGCGTCCGGTCACCCAGTGCGACTCGCCCTTGCGGCCGATGCCGGTCGTCACCTGGTAGGCGCCCTCGACGGTCGCCGAGTGGAGCAGCGCCCGCGCGCCGAGCGCGACCAGCCGCTCGACGTCGACCTCGCCGATCGGGGTCCAGGGGCTGCGCCCGACCAGGTACGCCAGCTCGTTGGCCCACAGGTTCCCCCACCCCGCCACCTTGCGCTGGTCGAGCAGCGCGGAGACGAGCGCGACGTCCGGCTCGGCGCGCAGGCGGCGTACCGCCTCCTCGGCGTCCCAGTCCTCCCGCAGCGGGTCCGGTCCGAGGTGGCCGACGATCTCGTGCTCGCGCGCCGTCTCGACGAGCTCGACCTCGTGCAGCTTGATGCCGTACGCCGTGTGGCCGGCGTCGGTCGCGAGGACGATCCGCACGTCCGGCATCAGCCTGCGGGGCAGCTGCTTGCCGGGGCCGGTGACCGACCAGGATCCGTCCATCAGCAGGTGGGTGTGGAGGGTGGCCCCGCCGCTGAACCGGGTGAGCAGGTGCTTGCCGTGCGTCGCGTGCTCCAGCACGACCCGCCCCGACAGGTCCCGCGTGGCCAGCCGGGGCAGGCGCAGGTCGCTGCGCGTGATGGTCCGCCCGCGGAGCGGCCGGTCCAGCCGCCGCGCCAGCTTGTAGACGCTGTCCCCCTCCGGCACGGCGCGGCCTCAGGCGAAGACGCCCGCGGGGTACACCCCGCCGGCGACCATCTGCTTGGCCCACGGCCGCGCGAGCGTGCGCAGCCGGTCGGCGCCGTCCTCGCCCAGCGCGGCCCACGGCGCCGCGCCGAGCTCGTCGGTCGCGCCCTCGACGGACTCCCGCAGCGCCCGTCCCGCCTCGGTCAGGGCACCGTCCTCGGTCAGCAGCCCCCGGCCGGCCAGGTCCCGGACGCAGTCGTCCCACTCCTCGGCGCTCCAGCCGCGGGTCGCCCGCGCCGCCGCCACGGTGAAGCCGGTGCCCGTGGCCACGTGGGTCACCTGCGCCTCGAGGCCCGAGAGCCCGTGGCCGAGCAGGGCCGCGACGTGGCCGTCGCCCCGGTGCTCACGCAGCAGGGTGAGGGCGTGGAAGAGCACGAGGTGGGGTGCCTCGGGCCAGGGCAGGTCGGCGTGCGCCGCGTGCAGCGGGCGCCCCTCGGGGCGGCAGCCCTCCGCGGCCCGCCGGGCGAGGTCGGCCGCCTCGGCCAGGTCGCGGGAGGCCAGCACCTCCTCGCCGAGCAGCCGCCGGTAGGCCGCGTCCACCCCGCGGTAGCGCGCCGCCGTCACCGCCTCGGGCGCCGCGGCCTCCCAGCACGCGGGCACGAGGTGGGCGACCAGCGAGGGGTGGAAGACGTAGAAGGTGGCGGTCACCGTCCCCGCCCCGACCCGGCCCAGGGGAGCGGCTCGACCGGCGAAGTACGCCCCGCGCCCGCGGCGCACCCCCAGGCCGGCGATCTCGTCCTCGATCTCGGGGGCGAAGTAGCACATCGCGTGCAGGGTCTCGAGCGAGCGGGCCGTGCGGCCGGCGGAGCGGGGACTCATGGGGCCTGTCTACACGGGCGACTGCACGGGGGGCTGCACAGAGGGCCTGCACAGAGGGCCCGCACGGCGACGGGCTGCGCGCCCCGTCAGGCGGCCGCGGCGACCGCCGGCGCGGCGTACCGCTCCCACGCCGCGGGTCGCGGCACCGACCGGACCGAGCGGGAGAAGGTCGGGACGCACGCCACGCAGGCGGTGAACGCGCCCAGGGCCAGGATCGCCGCGGCGCCGCCGTAGGACTCCAGCAGCAGGCCGGCCAGCAGCGGCGCGAGCGGCATCGCCGACATCGAGACGAACTGCGACGTCGCCTGGACGCGGCCGATGAGGTCGGGCGGGGTGGCGGCGATCCGGTACGACGCGATGCCGGCGTTGCCGGCCGGGTTGAGCAGCATGCCGGCGCCGAGCGCGGCGGCGACGACGAGCGGCTCGTTCCACAGCGCCATCGGGACGACCAGCGGGAGGAACGACCACGCGATCGCCACCGTGAGGTGCCCGGTCGCGAACCGCTCGACCAGCCACGGCGCGACCACCGCCCCGATGATGCCGGCGAGCCCGGCGGCGGCCTCGACGAGGCCGATGTGGACGGCGTCGGTGCCGCTCTCGACCAGCCGCAGCACGGCGACGAAGAACAGCGCGTTCACGGCCAGGTTGGTCAGCGCGCCCCACACCAGGAGCACCCGGAAGAACGGCCGCGACCACACGAACCGGACGCCGTCCGCCAGCTCCTTCAGCGGACGTCGCGGTGGGCCGGCGTGCGGCGTGGGGGAGAGGTCCGTGCGCAGGCGCCCCAGCAGCAGCCAGGACACGGCGAAGGAGACCGCGTCGACGGCGAACGGCAGCCACCGGGCGACCCCGAGGAGGAGGCCGCCGAGCGGCGCGCTGACCAGCGCGGCGACGTGCATCCGGGCCTGGTTCTGGCTCAGCGCGGTGGGCAGCTCCTCGGACGTCACCACGGCCGGGAGGGCGGAGATCTCGGCGGGCATGAACATCCCGGCACCCACGCCGGTCAGGAGGGCGACCACGAGCAGGTGCGGGACCGTGAGCGCGTCCAGCAGCCCGGCGACCGCCAGGGACGCGTAGAGCAGCACGCCGGCGGCGGAGGCCACCCGCATGATCCGGCGTCGGTCGACGCGGTCGGCCAGGACGCCGGCGGGCAGGAGCGCCCCGGCCAGGCCGAGCAGGTGCACCGCCTCCGCGGCGGCGGCGAGGAGGGCGGAGCCGGTGAGCAGGTAGGTCAGCAGCGGGAAGACGAACATCGACATCCGGCTGCCGACCTCCGAGACGGTCTGCCCGAT
This sequence comes from Nocardioides deserti, assembly GCF_014266025.1. Classification (GTDB taxonomy): domain Bacteria; phylum Actinomycetota; class Actinomycetes; order Propionibacteriales; family Nocardioidaceae; genus Nocardioides; species Nocardioides deserti. The sequence continues at coordinate 63,515 of NZ_JACMYC010000011.1, forward strand.
CCAGAGCGCCCGGAAGTCGTGGTTGCGGGCGAGCGAGCGGTACGACGGCACGTGCGCAACGTAACGTGCGCAAGAACCGTTGCGCAATGGAGCGTGCGGGTCAGCGGTAGGCTGGCGGCATGGCGACGTACGACGACCCGCGGATCCTCCGCGCGGTCGCCCACCCGACCCGCAACCGGATCCTGTCCGAGCTCTCCGCCGCCGGTTCGCTGCGCGCGGCCGACATCGCGCGGCTGCTGGACGTGCCGGCGAACCAGGCCAGCTTCCACCTGCGCCAGCTGGCGAAGTACGGCCTGGTCGAGGAGGCGCCCGACGAGGCCCGGGACCGGCGCGACCGCGTCTGGCGGCTCGCCGACGAGGAGGGCATCAGCTTCCGCACCCGCGACATGCTCGACCGGCCCGGCGGGAGGGCGGCGTACGCCGTGTTCCAGCGCAGCGCCGTCGCCTGGGGGCACCACCTCGTCGACCGCGCGCTCGCCCCCGGCGGGGAGCGGTCGAAGAGCGTGTCGGAGCACGCGGTGCGGCTGACCGCCGAGGAGTCGCACGAGCTGATGCTGGAGATCAACGCCGTGGTCGAGGACTGGCGCCGGCGGACCCGCGGCGCGGACGACGACGGCCGCACGACGTACTCGGTCTACCAGCTCATCCAGCCCATGCCCGAGACCGACGAGGGCGCCGACGAGGAGGGCGAGGCCTGATGCCCGCACGTCTCCGCCCCGCCGACCCCGCCGACGTCTCCGCCGCCCTGGCCCGGGTGCGCGCGGACGAGGCCGGCACGGGGGAGAAGGGCGACCTGCGGCTGCTCGTGAAGCACTACCTCGCGCTGCTCGAGGCCCGCGCGCCCGGCCACTCCGTCGAGGTCCGCGTGCCGCCGTACGCCGCGGTCCAGGTCGTCCCTGGCGTCCGCCACACCCGCGGCACCCCGCCGGCGGTCGTCGAGACCGACGCCGCGACGATCATCGCGCTCGCGACCGGCGAGCTGACCTGGCACGAGGCGGAGCAGGCGGGCCGGGTCCGCGCGAGCGGCGAGCGGGCCGACCTGTCGCCGTACCTGCCGCTCCACCGCGCGGTCGGCTGACCTAGCGTGGAGACCATGACGAACCGCCCCACCACCGACGAGCTGCGCGCGAAGGTCACCGAGGTCCTGCCGGGCCTGCGGAAGGACCTCGAGGACCTGATCCGGATCGAGTCCGTGAGCGCCGACCCCGCCCGCGCGGCGGAGGTGCAGCGCAGCGCCGAGGCGGTGGCCGAGCTGTTCCGCGCCGAGGGGTTCGGGACCGTCGACATCGTCAGCGCCGACGGCGGCGCGCCGGCCGTCATCGCGCACAAGGCCGGTCCGGAGGGCGCGCCGACCGTGCTGCTCTACGCCCACCACGACGTGCAGCCCGAGAACGACCACGCCGACTGGGACTCCGCGCCGTTCGAGCCTACCGAGCGCGACGGCCGGCTGTACGCCCGCGGCGCGGCCGACGACAAGGCCGGCATCGCCGCCCACCTGGGCGCGCTGCGGGTCTTCGGCGACGACCTGCCGGTGAGCGTCACGATGTTCATCGAGGGCGAGGAGGAGGTCGGCTCCGAGTCGCTGCCCGCGCTGCTGCGCGAGCACCAGGAGCGGCTGCGCTCCGACGTCATCGTCATCGCCGACTCCGGCAACTGGGACATCGGCGAGCCCGCGCTGACCACCAGCCTGCGCGGCCTGGTCCGCGCCGACATCGAGGTCCGCACGCTCACCCACGCCGTCCACTCCGGCATGTGGGGCGGCCTCGTCCCCGACTCGCTCATCGCGCTCTCCCGCGTCATCGCCAGCCTCCACGACGACGAGGGCAACGTCGCCGTCGCGGGCCTGCACAGCGGTCCGGCGGCCGACGTGGAGTACCCCGAGGAGCGGCTGCGCGCCGAGTCCGGCGCCCTCCCCGGCGTCCAGTGGATCGGCAGCGGCTCGACCGTCGCCCGGTTGTGGACCAAGCCCGCGCTCTCCATCACCGGTCTCGACGCCCCGAAGGTCGAGGGCGCCAGCAACACGCTCGTCCCGGCCGCGCGCGCCAAGATCAGCCTGCGCATCGCCCCCGGTGACACCACGCAGAACGCCGTCGCGCGGCTCCGCGAGCACCTGGAGGCGAACGTCCCGTGGGGTGCCGAGCTCACCTTCACCGTCGTCGACACCGGCGAGGCCACCCAGATCGACGCCACCGGTCCGGCGTACGACGCCGCGCGTGAGGCGTTCACCAAGGCCTGGGACGGCACCGCGCCGGTCGACATGGGCGTCGGCGGGTCGATCCCGTTCATCGCGGAGTTCCTCGAGGCGTTCCCGCAGGCCAGCGTGCTGGTGACCGGCGTCGAGGACCCCGACACACGCGCGCACGGCGCCAACGAGGGGCTCCACCTCGCGGAGTTCGAGCGGGTCGTGCTCGCCGAGACGTTGCTCCTGGACCGGCTGGGCACCCTGGAGGGGTGACCCCCGCCACCCGCGCCGTCCTCGCCGAGCACCGGCGGGCGCGGGTCGAGGCGCTGACCGACCGCCTCGTCGCCACCATCGAGGCGTCCAACCCGGGCTACCGGGCCTCCGGGCTCGTGCCCACCGCGGACCTGTGGCGCTCCTGCCACGACAACGTCGACCGCGTGCTGGAACTGCTCGTCGGCGCGGACGGCGAGACGCGGGACCCGGCCGACGACCCGGCGTACGACGCCGCCCGGGCCACCGGCCGCCGCCGCTCCGAGCAGGGCCTGCCGCTCGACGACGTGCTGCGCTCGTTCCGGCTCGGCGGCCGGCTGATCTGGGAGGACCTCGTCGACCAGGTCGGCGAGGAGCTGCCCGGCGCGGAGGTGCGCGAGGTCGGCACCCGCCTGTGGGCGGTCGTCGACGAGACGTCGGCGCAGGTCGCCGCGGCGTACCACGCCGCGCAGATCGCCGCCGTCCGCGCCGACGAGCAGCAGCGCGCCGAGCTGTGGGAGGGCCTGCTCGCCGGCCGCGCCCAGGATCCCCGCTTCGCGCACGAGGCCGCGCGCGTCCTCGACGTGCCCGTCGACGGACGGCTCGTCGTCGTCACCGCCGTGGGCGTCGACCTCGACCGGCTGCAGGCGCTGGTCGAGCCGCTGCGCTCGTGCTGGGTACGCCGCACCGGCGGCGTGGTCGGGCTGGTGCTGGTCGGCGCGGGCCCGGCCGAGGCTCCCGGCCGGGTCGCCGAGGTGCTCGGATCGGCCGGCGGGCCGGTCGGCGCCTCGGCCGTCGCCGCGGGCCTGGCCGGCGTCGGCACCGGCTTCCGGCAGGCGTCGGTCGCGCTGCGGACGCTCGGGGGCGAGCCCGGCGTGGCGACGTTCGACGAGCGGCTGCCCGAGGCGCTGCTCCTCACCGCCCCCGAGGTCGCGGGCCGGCTCGTCGCGGTCTGGCTCGGCCCGCTGCTGGCGCTGCCGGCCGCCGAGTCCGAGGCGCTCCTCGACACCGTCGAGGCCTGGGTCGCCTCCGGCGGCTCCGCCACCACCACCGCCGCCCGCGTGCACTGCCACCGCAACACGGTCCTCAACCGGCTCCGCCGGGTCTCCACCCTGCTCGGCCGCGACCTCGTCGACGCCGTGCCGCCCGTCGAGCTCGCCCTCGCGGTCCGCGCCCACCGCGCCGGGCTGCCCGACTGACCCGCCTGACCCGCCTGACCCGCCTGACCCGGCTCGCGCGTCGACAGCTCCGCAATTGCGCGGTTTCAGCGCCTACGCCGCCCGGCGGGCCGCTACAGCCGCGCAATTGAACGATCGTCGACGTCCGCCCCATCCGGCACCGACCCGAGCGGCCACCTGTGCACTCTGCACAGAACCCTCCGCGAAGGAGTGGGCGACGAAGGCATGGTGTGGCAGCCGTCACCGTGGGACGGTTGGACAGATCGGCGTCATCTGTCAAACGGGGACGTGGCGCCGGCCGATCTCGGAGGTGGCGGATGACTGCACTGGAGCACGACCAGCAGGAGGCTCCCGAGGGTGGGCTCGGCCGCCGCGGCTTCCTCGGCTGGGTGATGGCCGGCACGACGCTGGTCGTCGCCGCCGACCTCGGCCTGACCCGCACCGCGGCGACGGCGGCGATCCCGTCGCTGCCGCAGGTGCCGGAGATCTACGACCTCGAGGACCTGCAGACCGACGCGGCGCTGCCGACGGCGAACCTGATCACGGTCACGATCGGCACCGACGGCACGGCGTCGTTCGCGCTGCCGCGGATGGAGGTCGGCCAGGGCATCGTCACCTCGACCGCGATGATCCTCGCCGAGGAGCTCGACCTGCCGGTCGAGAAGGTCAAGGTCACGCTGGCCCCGGCCCGCCCCGAGCTGCTGTTCAACCAGCTCACCGGCGGCTCCAACACGACGTTCTCGACGTTCACCCCGATCCGCGTGGCCGCCGCGGTCGCCCGCCGCCGCCTGCTCGACGCCGCGGCGATCCAGCTCGGCACGACCGTCGACCGGCTGACCACGACCGGCGGCATCGTCAGCGACACGCTCGGCAACACCGTGACCTACGGCGACCTCGCGACGTCCGCGGCCAGCCAGGTCGTCGAGGCGGTCCAGGTGCTGCTGAAGTCCAAGCCGGACTACCAGGTCATCGGCAAGCCGCGGAACCGCACCGACGCCCGCGAGGCGGTGACCGGCCGGAAGAAGTTCACCACGGACCTCGACGTCCCCGGCGCCCTGCCGACGATGGTCTGCCGCCCGCCCGAGCACCAGGGGTCGCCGAAACGGGTGCGCAACAAGGCGCGGGTGCTGACGATGCCCGGCGTCACCCACGTCGCGATGGTCGACACCGGCGTCGCCGTGCGCGCCAAGACCTTCGGCCAGTGCATCGACGCGATCCGCGAGCTCGAGGTCGACTGGAACCGCGGCACGGTCAGCGGCGAGTCCGACCAGACGGTCCTGGCCAAGCTCAAGGCCCAGGAGCTGCCGATGGTCGTCCCGCAGGTGCCGGTCCTCGCCCAGCAGGTCGACACCCGCTTCGAGTTCATGTTCCGCTCGAGCGCCGCGCTCGAGCCGTACGCCGCCATCGCCGACGTCCGCGAGGACCGCGCGGAGGTCTGGGCGGGCCTCAAGGCGCCGATCGTCGCGCAGGGCAACATCGCCGCGGCGACCGGGCTGCGCCAGGACCAGGTGAAGGTCAACGTCGTCACCGGCGGCGGCTCCTTCGGGCACAAGCTCTTCGGCGACCACGCGATCGAGGCCGCGAAGATCTCGAAGGCGATGGGCGTGCCGGTCAAGCTGATGTGGCACCGCGTCGACGAGCCGCGGCAGGGCCGCCTGCACCCGATGGCGACCTCCCGGGTGCGCGCGACGATGCTGGCGGGCCAGGTGCTCAGCTTCGAGCAGCGCCACACCAGCGTCACGACCGACTTCAGCCACGGGCTGGGCGAGATGATCACCTCGCTGGCCGACGAGCTGCCGACCGGCCTGGGCGGCCTCGGGTTCGCGGAGACGATCTTCACCCTCACCCAGGAGCTCCCCTACAACTTCGGCGTCGTCACGCAGCTGCTCAACGAGCCGCTGGAGTTCGAGGACAAGTTCTCGACCGGCTCCATGCGCAACATCTACTCCCCGGACACCTGCGTCGCCGCCGAGCTGACCATTGACCTGATGGCGAAGAAGGCCGGCAAGGACCCGATGCAGTTCCGCCTGGACCACGTGAAGAACAAGCGGGTCCGCGCGGTGCTGGAGAAGGTGAAGAAGGAGGGGAGCTGGGGCCGGACGATGCCGAAGGGCATGGCCCAGGGCGTCGCGCTGCACAAGGAGTACAAGGGCGCCACCGCCGTGCTCGTCGAGATCGACTGCCGTCCGCAGACGGTGAACCGCGACCTCGGCAAGGAGACCTACACCGGCCCGCGCGTCACCAAGGCCGTCATCGCCGTCGACTGCGGCCTGGTCATCAACCCGCGCGGCGTCGAGGCCCAGATGCAGGGCGGCTTCATGGACGGCCTGGCGATGACCCTGAGCGCCAGCAACCACCTGCGCGACGGCCGCTTCCTCGAGGGCAGCTGGGACAACTACTTCTACACGCGGCAGTGGAACGTCCCGCCCGAGGGCGTCGAGGTCCACATCGTCGACCCCGGCTCGGACACCCCCGGCGGCGTCGGCGAGGCCGCGGTCGGGTCGTCGGCCGCCGCGGTGGCCTGCGCCTACGCCCGCGCCACCGGCACCCTGCCGACCCGCTTCCCGATCAACCACGGGCAGGTGCGGTTCAAGCCGAAGTCGTTCGTCCCCTCGCTGCCCGCCTCGCCGACCAACGGCCTGAAGAAGACGTACTAGGAGCCCGCCGTGCCCAAGCAGACCTTCATCCTCAACGGCAAGCCCGTCACCGTGAACGTCAACGACGACGTCCGCGTGCTCTGGGTCCTCCGCGACCTCCTCGGCGTCACCGGCCCCAAGTACGGCTGCGGCATCAACGTCTGCAAGGCGTGCACCAGCCACCTCAACGGCAAGGCTTTCAACCCCTGCTCGGTCAAGGTCGGCGACCTGAAGCGGAGCGACAAGGTCACCACCATCGAGGGGCTCCCGGCCACCGTCGGCGCGAAGGGCGAGGACCTGCACCCGATGCAGGAGGCCTGGCTCGAGCTCGACGTCGCCCAGTGCGGCTACTGCCAGCCCGGCCAGATCATGGCGGCCGTCGCGCTGGTGAAAAGGGTGCGCCGCGAGGGCCGCGGCATCACCGAGGCCGACCTCGACCGGATCCGCAACGTGTGCCGCTGCGGCACCTACGTGCGGATCCGCGAGGCGATCGAGAAGGGCGCCCGCGCGATGCGCTGAGCCCCGTCCGGCGTCCGCTCCGGCTCCTCCGGGCTGGAGGCCAGGGGAGCCGGCGGCAGGGCGGCGTGCAGGAACGCCAGCACCTCGTCGGTCGGCACCGCCTCGATGAGCGCGTCGCCGTGGCGCAGGCCCGGCAGGATCGTCGTCTCCACCCGCGGGTCCCGCCCGCGGCGCACCAGCGCCTCGAACCGGCGCACCAGCGCCGGCGTCGCGATGTGGTCCAGCGAGCCGGCCCAGATCCGGATCGGCATCCCGCGGTAGCGCGAGCGCCGGTCGCGCGCGATGACGGTCGGGCTGGACCGTGCTCCGTGGCGGGCGTTGGAGTAGCCACCCGGGAACGCCGCGTCGACGGGTACGCCGCGCCGCCTCAGCGCCGCGAGGTTCAGCGCCGGCTGGAGCGCGACGACGCACGCCACGTCGCGGCGGTGCGTGCCGGCGTACGACAGCACGGCGGCGCCGCCCATCGAGGAGCCGATCAGCGCGACCGGCCCCGGCGCGCCACCCTTGCGGCGGTGCGCGGCGATGACGGCGTCGATGTGCCGATGGTTGCGCTCGTTGCCCCACAGGTAGCCGCCGAAGTCCGAGACGACCACCCGGTAGCCGCTCGCAGCCGCCGCGACGAGGTGCTCGCGGATCGCCGCGGTGCTCCGGCGGTGGAGGATCGCGTCGGTGTCGCGCCCGAGGCCGTGGTGGTAGACCACGAGCGGCAGGGGTGCCAGCGCGGCGGCGGTCGGCTCGATCGTCGCGACCAGGCCCTGGTTGCTGGAGCGGAGGTCGACCGTCACCTCGGGCGTGGACGCGGACCGGGCGGCGCCCGCGACGGGACGGGCAGCGACGGCGGTCGCCGCGGCGAGCAGACCGCCGACGACGAGCGCGCGGCGGGACGTGCCCCGGTTCGTCGGCACGAGCCTCATGACGCGGGGTCGGCGGCGGGGAGCCGCACGCGGAACGTGCTGCCGCGGCCGAGGGCGGAGTCGAGCTCGATCCGCCCGCCGTGCCGCTCGACGATGCGCGCGACGATGGCCAGACCCAGCCCGGTGCCGGGCTGGGCGACGGCGACCGGGTTGGTGGAGCGGAAGAACTCGGTGAACAGCTTCTCCTGGTCGGCCTCGCTGATCCCGAACCCCTCGTCGCGGCACTCGACGACCACCTCGTCGCCCTCCCGGGCGAGCGCGACGGTGACGGCGCGGCCCGGCTCGGTGTACTTCACGGCATTGCTGACCAGGTTCGACAGCAGCCGGTCGAGCTCGTCGGGGTCGCCGTTGGCCAGGACGGGGTACGCCGGCGCCACGACGTCGACCGTCAGGTCGCGCTTGCCGGCGGCCAGGCTCGTCAGGTCGACGACGTCGCGGGCGACGGTCGACAGGTCGACGGGTCGGGGGATGACGGGGTTGCTGGGGTCGCCGACCTTCGAGAGCAGCAGGAGGTCGTCGATGACGCGGACCATCCGGCGGGCGCCGCGGTCCATCGCGGACAACGCCTGCTGCACGCCGGCGTTGACGTCCTCGGCCTCGAGCATCTCGAGGTAGCCGACGATGGAGGTGAGCGGGTTTTTCAGCTCGTGGGCGACGGTGGCGATCAGCTGCCCCTTGTACTGGTCGAGCGCCTGCAGCTCCTTGACCAGCCGGTGCTCGCGCTCGAAGGCGCGGACGTTGAGGATCGCGGTGCCGAGGTCCCGGCCGATGTCGAGGGCGGCGGTGGACTCGGTCTGGGTCCACGGCGCGCCACCGTGCGGCCGGGTGAGCACCAGGTTGCCGAGCGCCTCCGGGCCGACGCCGAGGGGCACGAACAGGATCGAGCCGATGTCCAGGCTGTCGAGGAGGTCGACGACCTGGGCACGCTCGTGGTCGGCGAGGCCGTCGCCCAGCCGCCCGCGCTCGACCACGACGGTCACCTGGGCCGCCCAGGCCTCGCGCGCCGAGCGCTCCGCGATCCGGACGATTGCCTCGGGCAGCTCGACCGCCGTCCCGTCGATGGCGTGGATGGCCCCAGTGCCGAGGCCGTCCTCGTCGAAGGTCTGCATCCACATGCCGAGCGCCCGGAAGCCCTCGACGAGCGCCTCGCTGGACTCCTCGAGGATCCGCCCGAGCGACCGCTGCCGGGAGGCCCGCCGCACGACCTGGCGCGCGGTGTCGGCCAGCCGGACCTGCTCCTCGAGCTCCTCCCGCTCCAGCGCGCGTAGCACCGCCCGCGACGCCTGCGCGGCGTACCGCTCCAGCAGGCGGCGGCGCTCCGGCCCCGGCCGCCGGCCGTCGTCGGGCACGTCGATGGAGACCAGCCCGCGCATCACGCCGTCGGCGTCGAGCAGCGGCGCGGTGAGCATGTCGAGGGGGTGCCAGGCGTCCGGGGCGTCGGACGGGTCGAGGTCGGGCACCCAGGCCCAGGTCTCGACCTCGGACTGGAGCCGCTCGTGCGGCACGAACTTCAGCAGTCCCCAGTCGTCGGCGACCTCGAGCTCGTTGGCGAGCAGGTGCATCGGGGTGCGCCGACCGACCAGCTCCTCGCGGGCCTGCGGGCTCCCGGCGACGGCGACCATCTCGAGGTGGCCGTCGCGGACCAGCCCGATGGCGGCCACGCCGAAGCCGACGATGGCGGTGATCCCCTCGGCGATCAGCTGGAGCGACTCCTGCGCCTCCGACGAGAGCCCCGACGGCCCCGATCGGGGCGGCGCGAGCGGCGCGGGCGGGCGCGAGGACATCGTGCTCCAGAGGGGGTCAAGAACGGGGGGTGCTCCCACGATACGCAGCGCCCGTCGGCCCTGTCCGCGGAACCGGTGTGGACCGGTCCGCCGGGTGCCGAACCCCTCGTCCTCGGTCCCTGCCGGCCGCAACGGGCCTCGTGCTGCCCAGCGTGCGCCGGGGCGCTCGCTCAGCAGCACGAGACGTCGTCCGCCCGTCCGCGCCCGGCTCGCGAATCGGGGCCGACCCGGCCCCGGCGCTACGATCGGAGCCGTGCCCTACCTCAGCAGCAGTGGCAGCTCGCGCAGGGGCGGCGACGGCCGGCTCACCACCGCGTTGGACCCGCAGGAGGCCGGACCGCAGGACGCCTGCGGGGTCTTCGGGGTCTGGGCGCCGGGGGAGGACGTCGCCAAGCTGACGTACTTCGGCCTCTACGCGCTCCAGCACCGCGGCCAGGAGTCCGCGGGCATCGCGGTCAGCAACGGCCGGCAGATCCTGGTCTACAAGGACATGGGGCTCGTCTCGCAGGTCTTCGACGAGACCACCCTGGAGTCCCTCAAGGGCCACGTCGCGATCGGCCACGCGCGCTACTCCACGACCGGGGCGAGCACCTGGGAGAACGCCCAGCCGACGTTCCGCCCCACCGCCGACGGCTCGGTCGCGCTGGGCCACAACGGCAACCTGATCAACACCCACGAGCTGCGCGGCATGGTCGACGACCTGCCCGGCCCGGACGACGAGCTGGAGCTGCACACCCGCCCGGCGGGCGAGGCCACCAACGACACCAGCCTGGTCACCGCCCTGCTCGCGCACCACCCGGACAGCACGCTGGAGCAGCGCGCGCTCGAGGTGCTGCCGCACCTGCGCGGCGCCTTCTGCTTCGTGTGGATGAACGAGAACACGCTGTACGCCGCCCGCGACCCGCAGGGCATCCGCCCGCTCGTCCTGGGCCGGCTCGACCGCGGCTGGGTCGTGGCCTCCGAGGACGCCGCGCTCGCGACGATCGGCGCCAGTGTCGTCCGCGAGGTCGAGCCCGGCGAGATGCTCGTCATCGACGACCAGGGCCTGCGCTCGCACAAGTTCGCCGAGCCGGAGCGCAAGGGCTGCGTCTTCGAGTACGTCTACCTCGCCCGCCCCGACGCCACCATCAGCGGCCGCAACGTCCACGAGGCGCGCGTCGAGATGGGCCGCCGGCTGGCCCGGGAGTTCCCGGTCGAGGCCGACCTCGTGATGCCGGTGCCCGAGTCGGGCACGCCCGCGGCGTCCGGCTACGCCCAGGAGAGCGGCATTCCGTTCGGCCAGGGCTTCGTCAAGAACGCCTACGTCGGCCGCACGTTCATCCAGCCCAGCCAGACCCTGCGCCAGCTCGGCATCCGGCTCAAGCTCAACGCGCTGGAGCACATGATCCGCGGCAGGAAGATCGTCGTCGTCGACGACTCGATCGTGCGCGGCAACACCCAGCGCGCCCAGGTGCGGATGCTCCGCGAGGCCGGCGCGCTCGAGGTGCACGTGCGGATCTCCAGCCCGCCGGTGAAGTGGCCGTGCTTCTACGGCATCGACTTCGCGACCCGCGCCGAGCTGATCGCCAACGGCCTGGACGTCGACGAGATCGCCGCCAGCGTGGGCGCTGACAGCCTCGGCTACATCTCGCTCGAGGGCATGGTCGAGGCCACCGGCCAGCCGGCGCAGTCGCTGTGCCAGGCGTGCTTCACCGGCGAGTACCCCGTCGCCCTCCCCGACGAGTCGCTGCTCGGCAAGCACCTGCTCGAGGCGACCCTGAAGTCCCCCACCATGGGCCGCGCGCTGCCCGTGCTCAACAACCCGTGAAGGACCAGCCGGTGACCAACGGCCAGAACGCCTACGCCCGTGCCGGTGTCGACATCGAGGCGGCCGACACCGCCATCGAGCTGATGAAGGGGTACGTCGCCCGCGCGACCCGCCCCGAGGTGATCGGCGGGCTCGGCGGCTTCGCCGGCCTCTTCGACGCGAGCGCGCTGACGAAGTACGAGCGTCCCCTCCTGGCAACCTCCACCGACGGCGTCGGCACCAAGGTCGCGATCGCGCAGGCCATGGACGTCCACGACACCATCGGCTTCGACCTCGTCGGCATGGTCGTCGACGACCTGGTCGTCTGCGGCGCCGAGCCGCTGTTCATGACCGACTACATCGCCACCGGCCGGGTCGTGCCGGAGCGGATCGCCGCGATCGTCAAGGGCATCGCGGAGGCCTGCCGGGTCGCCGGCTGCGCGCTCGTGGGCGGCGAGACCGCCGAGCACCCGGGCCTCCTCGGTCCGGACGAGTACGACGTCGCGGGCGCCACCACCGGCGTCGTCGAGGCCGACCGGCTGCTCGGGCCGGGCCGGGTCCGTCCCGGTGACGTCGTCCTGGCCATGGCCGCCAGCGGCCTGCACTCCAACGGCTACTCGCTCGTCCGCCACGTGCTCCTCGGCGCCACCGACGAGGGCGGCGCCGCCTGGTCGCTGGACCGCAACGTGCCCGAGCTCGGCCGGTCGCTCGGCGAGGAGCTGCTCACCCCCACCCGCATCTACGCCAAGGCCTGCCTCGAGCTCGCCGACCGCACCGGCGTCCACGCGATGTCCCACATCACCGGCGGCGGGCTGGCCACGAACCTCGAGCGGGTCATGCCGGTCGAGCTGACCGCCACGCTCGACCGCGGCACGTGGACCCCGCAGCCGGTCTTCGACCTGGTCCGCAGGGTCGGCGACGTCTCGCAGGAGGACCTCGAGGCCACGCTCAACTGCGGCGTCGGCATGGTCGCCGTCCTCCCGCCCGACGACGTCGACGAGGCCGTCCGCCTCCTCGCCGAGCACGACGTCCGCGCCTGGCCCGCCGGCGAGGTCCGCGAGGCCGGCGACGCCCGCGGCGGCTCCGTCCGGCTCACCGGCCAGCACCCCGGCTGGTAGCCCCCACCGCCCTCCGGCTTCGACCCCCGACCGACCACCGGACCCGCCCGACACCGGCCCCACGGGGCGCGCGGACGCGAGTTCGACCCCGGACGTGCGGGAACAACCATCGAACAGGTAGCGTTGGCGCCACGGAGAATTTCTGAGGACAGCCCGGGTGCCACTGTGCCCCGGCCAAGTTGCGAGGGGGCTGACCCTATGGGGCGCGGCCGAGCGAAGGCTAAGCAGACGAAGGTCGCCCGCGACCTGAAGTACCGGACTCACGAGACGGACTTCGGGAAGCTGGCGCAGGAGCTGCACGGTGGTGAGACCGACCACCAAGAGCCCGAGGTGGATCCGGAGATCCTCGAGAAGTGGGCTGACGTCGTGGAGCCGCAGCGCGACTGACGAGTGACCCGGCCGCCGGATCCCTCAGCCGAGGGATCCGGACGACCGGGTCATCGTCTTTCCTCCGGCCGAGGGCCGGACCGAGGGGGCGGCAGGGTCAGCGACCCAGCCAGATCCCTCGCAGGCGGCCGACCTCGCGGATGCGACGCTCGGCGAGCCGGTCGGCGGCGACGGCGGGTGAGACGCCCTCGGCGGCTGCGGTCCGCAGGACCGTCAGCGTCGTGTCGTAGAGGCCGGAGGCGCGCTGCTGCGCGCGCTCGAAGGAGAACCCCTCGAGCTCGTCGGCGACCTGCACCAGGCCGCCGGCGTTGACGCAGTAGTCGGGGGCGTAGACGATCCCGCGGTCCAGCAGCGACTTCTCGACGCCCGGGTGGGCGAGCTGGTTGTTGGCGGCGCCGCAGACGACCTGCGCCGTCAGCACGTCGACGACCTCGTCGGTCAGCGCGCGTCCGAGCGCGCACGGCGCGTAGACGTCGAGCGGCTCGGCGACCAGCTGCTCGGTCGTGGCGACCGCGCGCACCGCGCCGGAGGCGGCGTGCTCGGCGAGGACCTGCTCGACCGCGGGCGCGTGCACGTCGGTGACGACGACGCGGGCGCCGTCCTCGACCAGGTGCCGCACCAGGTGCCGCCCGACCTTGCCGACCCCGGCCACCCCGACGGTCCGGCCGGTCAGCGACGTGCTGCCCCAGGCGTGCTCGGCAGCCGCGCGCATGCCCTGGAACACGCCGTACGCCGTGAGCACCGAGCTGTCGCCGGCGCCGCCGTGGGCGACGGTGCGACCGGTGACGAAGGAGCACTCGCGCGCGACGTGGTCCATGTCGGCGCTGTAGGTGCCGACGTCGCAGGCGGTGTAGTAGCGCCCGGCCAGCGACTGGACGAACCGGCCGTAGGCGCGGAGCAAGGCCTCGGACCTCAGCGTCGTCGGGTCGCCGATGATCACGGCCTTGCCGCCGCCGAGGTCCAGCCCGGCCAGCGCGGCCTTGTAGGTCATCCCGCGCGAGAGGTCGAGGACGTCGCGGACCGCGTCGGCGGTCGTGGCGTAGGGGTGGAACCGGGTGCCGCCGAGGGCGGGGCCGAGCGCGGTGGAGTGGATCGCGATGATCGCGCGGAGGCCGGTGGCCGGGTCGTTGCAGAAGACGACCTGCTCGTGCTCGGTGCCGTGGTCGAGGAGGTCGACGGCGGGAGCGTGCTCGGGGCGGTGGGTCGCGGACATGGGTGCGCCTGCTCTCTGTGCGGCCGCGGGGGTGGTGCGGCGGGTGGGCGACCCACAGGGGTGGCGTGGGTCACACCCAGCCTAGGACGTCTCAGCCGAGCGCGCGCACCAGGGCGTACGCCGCGGCGAAGGCCCCCAGCAGCACCAGCACGGCGAGCAGGGCGGTCACCACGGGCGATCCCGCGGGGCGCTCGGCCGCGGCCGGCCGCTCCGGCGTGGTGGGCCGGTGGGCCGGCAGCGCCACGGTCGCGCCGTCCGTGAGCGCCCGACGCAGGCCGGCGACGAGCGCACCGACGTCGTCGGGGCGCCGGTCCGGGTCGGGGTCGAGCGCACCGAGCAGCACCTCGTCGACGGCGGGCGGCAGGTCGGCGAGCGTCGACGGCGCGGCCGGCAGCCCGGCGGTGGCCAGCGAGCTGACCGACCCGGTGCGCGCCAGCTCGCCGGTGAGCAGCTGGTAGGAGACCGCCGCCAGCGCGTGCACGTCGGCCCGCCGGTCGACGCCGGTGCCGAGGGCCTGCTCGGGAGCCATGTACGCCGGCGTCCCCACCACCTGCGTCAGCCCGCTCGCGTGCAGCATCGCCTTGGCGACCCCGAGGTCGGCGACGAGCAGCCGCTCGCCGGCGCTGCCGCCGCTGCGGAGCAGCAGGTTCTGCGGCTTCACGTCGCGGTGCACCACGCCGAGGTCGTGCAGCACGGCCAGCCCGTCGGCGGCCTGCGCGACCAGGTCGACCACCCGGCCCGGCGGCAGCGGCCGGCCGGGCTCGAGCAGCGTGGCGAGCGAGCCGAGGTCGGCGTACGTCATCACGAAGTACGGCGTCCCGTCGGCCTCGCCGATGTCGTGCACCCGCACGACGTGGTCGCTGTCGGCGCGGCGCAGGATCCGCGCCTCCTCGAGGAAGCGCTCGCGGACGTCGAGCCGCTGCGCCCAGTTCTCCGCGAGCGCCTTGACGGCGACGTCGGAGTCGAGCTCGGCGTCGTGGTAGAGCCAGACCGTCGCGAACCCGCCGACCCCGAGCCGGTCGACGCGCCGGAGGCGGCCGAGACGCTCGGGGAGGGGCATGGGCCGTATCGTCCCAGAACGTGGAGGAGCCCACCCCCGACGAGCTGGACGCGCTCGCGCTGCGCGCGGCCGCCGGCGACCGGGACGCGCTCGAGGAGCTGCTCGCCGCCGTCCAGCCGCGGGTGCGCCGGATCTGCGGGCGGATGCTGCTCTTCCCCGAGGACGCCGAGGAGGCCGCGCAGGACGCGCTGCTGCTCGTCGCGACGCGGATCGGGTCCTTCGCCGGGCGCAGCCGGTTCACCACCTGGATGCATGCGGTCGCGTCCAACAGCGCCCGCTCGACGTACCGCACGCTCAAGCGGCGTGCCGCCGAGCGGCTCACCGACGAGCTCCCCGTCGCCGCCGACCCGCGCACGACCAGCGTCATCGCCGGCAGCCGGCTCGACCTGCTGGAGGCGCTCGAGGTCGTCGGCGCCGAGCGCCCCGAGCTGGTGGAGCCGCTGGTGCTGCGCGACGTGCAGCAGCTGGACTACGCGGAGATCGCCCGGCTGCTCGACGTCCCGCTCGGGACGGTGAAGTCGCGCATCCACAGCGCTCGCGCCGCCGTCCGGCCCCTGCTGCGCGTCACGGACTGACCGTCAGCATCAGCCGGCGCGCAGGAGCACGACGTCGCCGTGGGTGCCGTAGCCCGCGAGCGGCCCGCCCGCCCGCGTGCCGTCGAAGGTGACGGCCAGCCACCCGCCGCCCCGATCTCGTCGACCGGCATCCTCGAGGGCGACGAGCGTGGGCCAGGGGATGTTCGAGAGGTACGGCGCGTCCAGCCGCCCGGTCCGCCGCATCGTCAGGTCGTGCACCGGCCACGAGCGCGCGTGCTTGTCGCTGGCGAGCACGTGCCACGCGCCGTCCACCTGCAGCAGCGTCGTGCCCTCGCACTCGCGCGGCGAGGCGTCCGCGCCGAGCAGCCGCAGCCGGTCGAGGTCGGGTCCGCCGGCGAGCGCGGGGTGGAAGTCGAAGTACCGCCGCGCGTTGACGAACCCCACCAGCCATCCCCCGTCGGTGCGGACGAGGTGCGGGTCCCACACCGCCGCCGAGCGCAGCCCGTCGGTCGGGAGCGGCAGCTCGGAGGTGTCGAGGACGTGCCGACCGTGCAGCAGGTCGGCGTCGCTGCGGGCCGGCGTCACGCGCGTGCGGCGGCGTCGGTCGAAGTCGCCCCAGGTGCTCGTCGCGACCAACCACCGGTCGCCGTCGCGCACGAGGTGGGTGGCGTGGTCGCCGAACGCGCCCGGCCGGTCGGGCCGCCGGAAGAAGAGGTCGGCGGTGTGCGTGAGCGCGAGCGTCGCCGGGTCCAGCGACCACACCGAGGTGTGGGCGGTGTCGAAGAAGCCCGGCCCCGCCGAGGTGGCGGTCAGGTGCACCAGCCCGTCGGGGCGGTACGCCGTGCCGTCGGCCGCGGTGACCACACGCAGGTCGCGCAGGCCGAGCTGCCCGAAGCCGCCGAGCGTCCCGCCGTCGGCCGTGAGCGTGGTGAGCCAGCCCTCGTCGTGGGTGTCCACCCGCGGGTCGCGCCGGTCGGCGAGGTCGACCCGGCAGCGGGCGACCCAATCACCGACCGGGTCACCGGACGGGCCACCGGCCTCCCGGGTCAGCAGCGTGGCGTGGGTGCCGGTCAGCGCCAGGCACACCCGCTCGACGGGTGCCGCCGCCCGGCCGTGCCGCCGCGACCGGTGCCGGGTCGTCCGCCGCCCGGTGGTGACCTCCAGCCGTGCGGCGTCGTCGTACCACCCGGTCACGCGGGCCCCGGCTCCGGCGAGCACGAGCGGGGCGCCCGGCTCGCCCTCGACGGCGACGTACGGGCCGACCGCGCCGACCCCGGCCGGGAACGGGCGGACCACCTCGACGGGCCGCCGCCGCGCGACCACCTCGAACCGGGGCAGCAGCGCGGGGACGGGGACCGGCGCGGCCACTACCGCTCGACCGCGTCGCGGAGCGCGGAGACGGCCGCCGCGACCTCGCGGTCGAGGTCGGCCAGCAGCCCGGTCATGCCGGCGGTCGTGCCCGCCTCGGCGTGGTCCTCCATCCGCTGGGCGACCTCCGCGACCCGCGACAGGCCGAGGTTGAGTGCACTGCCCTTGACCAGGTGGCTGGAGGTGAAGGTGCGGTTCGCGTCCCCGGCCCGGACCGCCTCGTGGATCGCCGCGACCTGCTCGTCGATGCGCCCCGTGAACGAGGTGGCGGTGCGCACGAAGAAGCTGACGCCGTCCTTGCGCAGCTCGTCGAGCATCCGCACCCGCGCCGGGTCCAGCACCGGACCGGTGGGGCGGGACCGGCCGGCCGACTCCGCCGGGTCGGACGGCGGCGCCGCCTGCGGACCGGTCCAGCGGTGGAGCACGGCGTCGAGGTCGCCGGGGTCGACCGGCTTGGTGAGGAAGTCGTCCATGCCGGCGGCCAGGCAGCGCTCGCGCTCGCCCTCGAGGGCCGAGGCGGTCATCGCGATGATCGGCACCCGCTCGCCGGACGGCTCGCTCCGCCGGTGGGTGCGGGTGGCCTCGAAGCCGTCCATCCGCGGCATCCGGCAGTCCATGAGCACCGCGGCGTACCCGTGCCGCCCGCGCAGCCGCTCGACGGCCTCGAGCCCGTCGGAGGCGACGTCGACGGCGTAGCCGCGGCTCTCGAGGATGCCGGTGGCCACCAGCTGGTTGACCGGGTTGTCCTCGACCACCAGCACCCGCAGCCCGAGCTCGTCGGGCACCTGCCGCGCGGTCCGTCCACCCGTCTCCTCGGCCGGGGCGAGCAGGGAGAGCAGGACGTCGCGAAGGTCGTCGTGGCGCACCGGCTTGGCGAGGGTCGCCTCGACGCCCGCGGCGCGGGCGTCGCCGGCGCCGACCGCCGAGTCGGACGTGAGCAGCAGCAGGCGGGGCTGCACGAGCGCCGGGTCGGCGCGGAGCCGGCGGGCCAGGTCGAGCCCGTCCTCGTCCGGCATGAGCAGGTCGAGCACGGCGACGTCGTACGCCCGGCCCCGGTGCGTCGCGGTGCGCAGCGCCAGCAGCGCCTCGGCGGCGGTCGGGACCGCGAGCGCCTCGACGTCCCACGCCCTCAGCTGCTCGGTGAGCACGAACCGGTTGGTCGCGTTGTCGTCGACGACCAGCACCCGGCGTCCCGCCAGCGACGCCGTGCCCGGGGAGCTGCCCGTCGCCCGCGCCCCGGCGGCGGCGACGGGACCGCCGCGCCCGTCCTCGATGCCGCGGGCGAACCGCGCCGTGAAGGTGAAGGTGCTGCCGCGGCCCGGCGCGCTGTCGACGGTGATCTCCCCGCCCAGGGCGTGGACGAGCTGCTGGCTGATGGCCAGGCCCAGTCCGGTGCCGCCGTGGCGCCGCGTCGTCGACGGGTCCGCCTGGGTGAAGGCGTCGAAGAGGCGGGCGCGGCCGGCGGGGTCGATGCCGACGCCGGTGTCGCGCACCGAGACCCGCAGCACCGCGTCGTGCGGCGACTGCGCGGCCAGTTCGGCCTCGACGACGACCTCGCCGCGGTCGGTGAACTTCACGGCGTTGGACGCGAGGTTGGAGACCACCTGTCCGAGACGCACGGCGTCGCCGCGCAGGACGCGCGGCACCTCCGGCGCGCACGCCACGACGAGCTCGAGGCCCTTGTCGTGGGCCGGGCCGCTGCACACGCCGGCGGTCTGGTGCAGGACCGCGCGGACGTCGAAGTCCGCGGTCTCCAGCTCCAGCTTCCCGGCCTCGATCTTCGACAGGTCGAGGATGTCGTTGATGATCGCCATCAGCGTCTGGCCGGCGTCGCGCAGGCCGTCGACGAGGCGCTGCTGCTGCTCGTCCAGCGGCGTCCGGCCGAGCAGGTCGGTCAGGCCGATGACGCCGTTCATCGGCGTCCGGATCTCGTGGCTCATCGTGGCCAGGAACTCCGACTTCAGCCGCGACGCCTCCATCGCCGCGTCGCGGGCCTCGGCCAGGTCGGCGGCGTGCTGCTCGCGCTCGGCGACGAGGCCGAGCTGGATGACCACCTGGTCCAGCAGGGCGTACGACGCCTCGTCCGGCGGCACCTCGTCGGCCAGGAGGGTGATCACGCAGACGACCCGCCCGCCGGCGCTCACCGGCAGCGCCACCAGGCTGTGGGTGGGCGGGTCGCCCGGGACGGTGGCCACCTCGATGGCCGCCGACCGCCGGGCCCGCTCGACGAGGTCGAGGTCCGTCCGGCCAGGTCCGTCGGGACCGGAGAGCGGCACCGGCCCGTCGCGGTCGAGGACGTGCGCGGCGAGCGGCTCCCACCCGCTGGCGTCGGCCGGCAGCGCGCGCGCCGCGATCTCGATGGCCTCGGCGAGGGTCGTCGCCCGGTTCGCGGCGAAGGCCATCTCCTGGAGCAACCGGAGCCGGCGGGTCGCCTCGGCGGCCTCGGCGTCGGCCTGCTTGAGCGTGTGGATGTCCTGGCCGGTGCCGCTGATCACCCGCGCACCGGAGGCGGTGACCTGCGCGCGACCCAGGGCGCGCACCCAGCGGACCTCACCGTCGGGTCGCACGATGCGGGCGTCGAACGCGAAGGAGTCCGAGCCCTCGAGCACGTCCGCGAGCACGTCCGCGACCTCCTCGCGGTCCTCGGGGTGGACCAGCGCGACGAACGCCGGCAGCGTGGGCCGCCAGCTCTCGGGGTCCCGGCCGGTGATCCGGTACATCTCCGCCGACCAGTCGGCGACCTCGACCTGCGGGTCCCAGGTCCAGCTGCCGACCCGGGCGATCTCCTGGGCGTCGGCGAGCGCCCGCTCGCGCGCCCGCAGCTGCTCCAGCAGCCCCCGCCGCCCGGCGTACGGCGTCACGCGCACGAGCCAGCGCCACGGCTCGCCGAGCTCCTCCGGCAGCGGGACGGCCGAGACCAGGGCCGGCAGCCCGTCGTCGCCGCGCGCGAGCGTGGCCTCGGCGTTCTCCCACGTCCGGCCGCCGTCGTACGTCGCGTCGTCGCCGGGCCGGGTCACGAACAGCCGGCGCACCGGCGTCCCGAGCAGCTCCTCGACCGACCGGCCGACCACCTCGGCGAGCGCGTCGTTGACGTAGCTGATCGCCCCGGTGGCGTCGACGAAGCACAGACCGTCCGTCGTCGTCTCGGCCACGAACCGGAACAGGTGCTCCGGTGGCCGCTCGGCCTCCGCCACGGGCTCCACCTCCGTCACCATTCTGGCGGCGCTCGCCCGATGGTCCTCGCCGGGGACGAGGTACCCGGCCCGGGCGCCCTCCGGTCACTCCGAGGGTCGGGGCGCCTCCGGGAGCTCGCAGTCGACCTTCGGGTTGACGCCGGCGTAGTTGAGCGGTCCGGCGACGACGGTCAGGGCGGTGTCGCCGAAGGTGCTGCAGCTGACCTCCTGGTCGTCGCCGAAGTAGCCGCGCTGCCAGGCCGCGGCCGCACCGATCACCAGCCACACGACCACCAGCAGTCCGATGAGTCCACGCACAGGCCGCTCCTTCCTCAGGGGAACGACCCGGTACCCCGGTGGTCGGCGTCGGATGTGTCGCGCCTGCCGCCTCGCGGGGCCGGCCGGGCGCCTGCCCGGTGCCAGGATGGCTACGGTGCAGTAGGTTCCGCCCATGCCCGCTCCGACCATCGTCGTGGTCGACGACGCGCCCGAGGTCCGCCTCCTGGTAAAGACCCAGCTGCGTCTGTCCGGCCGGCTCGAGGTCGTGGGCGAGGGAGCGGACGGGTACGACGCGGTCGAGCTGGCCCGCGCGCACCGCCCGGCGCTGATGCTGCTCGACGTCTCGATGCCCGGCCGCGACGGCCTGGCCGCCCTCCCGCTGGTCCTCGACGCCTCCCCGACCACGCGGGTGGTGATGTTCAGCGGCTTCGACCAGGCAGGTCTGGCCGACCACACGCGCCGGCTCGGCGCCTCGGCGTTCGTCGAGAAGTCCTTGCCGATCGAGCAGCTCGTCGACCGGCTCGTGGCCATCGGCACGCCCGCCGGTGCCGACGTCTCGGACGCCGCGACGGGCGAGCCGGGGCACCACCTGGGTGGAAGGACCGAGGACGGAGCGACCGGGAACCGGGACACCGGTCGGCCGCACCCGGACCTCGAGCTCGACCCGGTGCTGGCCGAGCACCTCGAGCGCTTCCGCGAGATCTTCGACGACGCCGCGATCGGCATGGCGACGATGACCCTCGACGGCCGGATCGTGCGGGTCAACCGGCACCTCGTCGGGCTGCTCGGTGACGACGCCGACGCCCTCATCGGCACGGCGTACGCCGACCTCGCCGCGGACCCGGGGCCGGTGCTCGAGGCGCTCCAGAACCTCCGCGACGGCGGCAGTGCGGCGCAGCTCGAGCACGGGCTGGCCGACGAGCCGGCCCGCCGGTTCAACGCGACGCTCTCCGCGGTCCTCGACGCCCAGGACCGCCCGCTGTACTTCCTGCTGCAGGCCCAGGACGTCACCGAGCAGCGGGCCGCCGAGGCCGAGCTGCACGAGACCGAGCAGCGCTTCCGCCTCCTCGTGGAGGCGGTCCAGGACTACGCGATCTTCATGCTCGACCCCGAGGGGCACGTCGCGAGCTGGAACGCCGGCGCGCAGCGCCTCAAGGGCTACAGCGCCGAGGACATCGTCGGCCGCAGCTTCCGCGCCTTCTACCCGCCGGACAAGCAGGCCGAGCGGCACCCCGAGCACGAGCTGGCGATCGCCCGCCGCGAGGGGCGCTACGAGGAGGAGGGCTGGCGGGTCCGCAAGGACGGCAGCCGGTTCTGGGCACACGTGACGATCACGGCCGTCCACGACGCCGACGGCGTCCTGGTCGGCTTCGCGAAGGTCACGCGCGACTCCACCGAGCGCCGCCGGATCCTCGAGCTGCAGCAGCAGGCGAACGAGCGGCTGCGGCGCTCGGCCGCCGAGCAGGCGGAGTTCCTGGCGGTCACCGCCCACGAGCTCCGCTCGCCGATCGGCGTCCTGGCCGCCACCGCCGAGACCCTCGCCCGGCACCACGACGACCTGACCGCGCAGGAGCGCGGCGACTTCGCCGAGGGGATGCGGCGCACTGCCGACCAGCTGCGGCGGCTCCTCGACGACCTGCTCACCGCCTCCCGCGCCGACGCCCGCAGCCTGGGGCTCGCCCCGCAGCCGCTGCCGCTGGCCGAGCAGCTGCGCGCCGTGGTCACCTCCGCGCGCGGCAGCCATCCCCAGGCCGAGGTCGTGCTCGACGTCGAGGACGGGCTGGTCGTCCAGGCCGACCCGGGGCGCCTGGCCCAGATGGTCGACAACCTGGTCGCGAACGCGCTCACCCACGGCCTCCCGCCGGTCGCGGTCTCCGCGCGGGCGGACGGTGACTTCGTGGCGATCGCGGTCCACGACTCCGGCTCGGGGGTGCCGGCCGACGTCCGCGGCCGCCTCTTCGAGCGCTTCGGCACGACCACCGGCGGCACCGGCCTCGGCCTCTACATCGTGCGCGCGCTCGCCGAGGCGCACGGCGGCGAGGCGTCGTACCAGGTCGAGGACCAGAGCTTCGTCATCCGCCTGCCGCGCGAGCGCGGCGCCTGACCGGCGACCGGGCTCGCGCCTACCGAGCTCGCGGCTACAGCTCGCGCCAGCCGGCGCCCGCCTGGTCGTGGCCGTGGGCGGCCATGAGCGAGAGCCCGCCGTCCACGACGTAGCTGCTGCCGGTCACGTACGCGGCCCGCGGCGAGGCCAGGAACGCGATCACCGACGCCACCTCGTGCACGTGGCCCGGCCGGCCCAGCGGGTTGCCGGGCCGCTCCTCGTGGTAGGCGTCCTCGGTGTCCATGCCGGTCATCTCGGTCGAGATCTCGCCCGGCGCGACCGCGTTGACGGTGATGCCGTGCTCGCCGAGCTCGAGCGCGAGGACCTCGGTGAGCGCGCCGAGGCCGGCCTTGGCGGCGCAGTACGCCGCGGCGCCGAGCCGCGGGAGGTGCTCGTGCACGCTCGTCACGTTGACGATCCGCCCGGGGTGACCACCGGCGAGGATGTGCCGGGCAGCGGCGCGGCAGGTGAGGAACGGCCCGTCGAGGTCGGTCGCCAGCACGTGCCGCCAGGTCTCGAGGTCGGTGTCGAGGACGCGGCTGCTGTGGCCGGTGCCGGCCACGTTGACCAGCACGCCGAGACCGCCGAGCTGCTCGACGAGGCGGTCCACGACCGAGCCCGCGTCGGGCGAGGCGGCGTCGAACGGCTCCACGAACGCGCGCTGACCGCGCTGCTCGATCGCCGCCGCGGTCGCCCGAGCGCCCTCGACGTCCTCGTGGCAGGTCAGCCCGACGTCGTACCCCTCCGTGGCGAGGAGCTCGGCGGTGGCGCGGCCGATGCCGGAGTCGGCACCGGTGACGATGGCGAGGCGGGGGTAGTTGGTCATGCCGCGTCGGTACCCCACCGCCCGGCGGTGCTTGCGTGCCTGCCGGCCGCTCCACCTGCCGGGGTGGATGACGGGGAGGTCGTGCCGCGGTTAGCGTCCCGGCATGAGGCGCCCCCACGAGAACGTGGCGACCGTGCTGGTCGACCCGGCCGTGCTTGCCGAGCTCGAGCTGGACCTGATGGCGCTCGACCTTTGGGTGTGGCCGCTCGCCACCGCACCGATCGTCGCGGACGGGCCGCGGCTGGCCTTCCAGGTACGCCGTCGGCTGGTCGAGGCGCGCCGCGGGGCGTGGGACTGCGCCCGCGACTGGACGCCGGTCTGGGTCTCCTTCGGCCTGAGCTGGTACGACGGCGACGAGCCGCTCCCGTGGTCGGCCCACGCCGCGCTGTGGGCGGCGCTCGGCCGGCACGCCGACCACGTGCGGCACACCGTCCGCCTCGGCGGCGTGCCTCGCTTCCCGGTCCGGCACGAGCTCGGCGCCGAGCGCGACACCGCCTGATCCGCGCGCGACCGCGGACAGTGGGTGCGCGGAGCCCGCCGGATCCCTAGTCTTCGACCCGTGGACGGACGCAGCCTCACCTTCGCCGCGCGCGGCGACGTGCTGTGCGTGGCCGGGAGCGTCGACGAGGACATCGTCCACGTGCTCCAGGAGCGGCTGGCCGACTTCGTCGCCGCGCACCGGGGAGACGTCGTCTGGGTGCAGGTCGACGAGGTCGACTTCCTCCCCAGCGCCGGCATCGGCGCGCTCGTCGCGGCCCAGGGCGCGGCCTTGCGGGCCGGGGGCCTGCTGACGCTCGTCGCCGCTCCGGGCACCCTGGCGGCCCGCGTCTTCGGGCTCATGGGCATCGAGCACGACGCTGCGCTGCCCTCCTCCGACACTGGCTGAGCAGGCTCCGCGGAGGCGGGTGACGGCCCGATTTGGTGGTTCACGGGATGGCCGTCTAATGTTTTCTCTGTCGCCAGGGAGCGGCGGGGAGCAAGGCCGGTCTGGTCGGGCTTCCGGCCCCGGTGCGATGGTCAGCCTTCAGGGCAG
>NZ_JACMYC010000012.1 GCF_014266025.1 Nocardioides deserti
GACGGGCCGCGGCGCGGCCGCCTGCGGACCGGCGTGCAGGAAGTCGCGGACCTGGGCCATCGTCCAGCGGTCGCCGGGCTCGCGGGCCATCGTCGCGGCGAGGAGCGGGCGCAGCCAGCCGGCGTCGTCGAGCCGCGGCGGGTCCTCGTGGACGATGCGGTAGAGCGCGCCGAGCACGTTGTCGCCGACGTCGTACGGCGGCCGCCCGGCCAGCGCGTGGAAGAGCGAGGCCCCGAGGGACCACACGTCGCTCGGCGGGCTCGCGAGCCGGCCGCTGGCGACCTCCGGCGCGAGGTAGGCGGGGGAGCCGGTGACCAGGCCGGTCTGCGTGAGGGACGCATCGGCCTCCGCGCGGGCGATGCCGAAGTCGGAGATCTTCACCCGGCCGTCCCCGGTGACCAGCATGTTCGACGGCTTGACGTCGCGGTGGACGATGCCCGCGGCGTGGGCCGCCGCCAGCGCGTCGGCCGCCTGGCCGAGCAGGACGGCGGCGGCGTCGGGCCCGAGCCGGCCGCGCGTGCGGACCAGCTCGGCGAGCGTGGTGCCGGGGACGTGCTCCATCACCAGCCACCGGTCGTCGCCGTCGTCGACCAGGTCGAAGACCGCGACGACGTGGGGGTGGTTGAGCCGCGCAGCCAGCCGGGCCTCGCGCTGCGCCCGCTCGAGGTCGGCGCTGTCGCCGCCGGGGGCGAGGCCGATCCGCTTGAGGGCGACCTGCCGGCCGAGCACCTCGTCGCGGGCCAGCCAGACAGCACCCATGCCGCCCCGGCCGATCTCGCGGTCGAGCGAGTACCTCCCGGCGATCACCGTCTCGGCTCCTCCTCGTCCGTCCGCCTGCCGCGCGTCTGCGGACCGAGCCAGCCTAGCGACGGCCGGGCCGAGCCGGGTGGGCGGACGAAGGGCCCATGCGGCAGGCTTGGAAGCAGGTACCCAGCCCGACGGAAGGCCCATCGTGTCCCTCGACCCCACCCTCCTCGACGACCTCGAGTGGCGTGGACTCATCGCCCACTCGACGGACCTCGACGCCATGCGCGAGGCCTTTGCCGCGGGGAGCGTGCGCTTCTACGTGGGGTTCGACCCGACCGCCCCGAGCCTGCACATGGGTCACCTCGTGCAGGTGCTCACCGCGCGGCGGCTCCAGGAGGCCGGCCACACGCCGTACGCCCTCGTCGGCGGCGCCACCGGCATGATCGGCGACCCGCGCGACTCCGGCGAACGCACGCTGAACTCCCTCGACACCGTCCAGGAGTGGACCGACCGCGTCCGCCGCCAGATCGAGCCGTTCCTCTCCTTCGAGGGGGACAACGCTGCCACGATGGTCAACAACTACGACTGGACCGCCCAGGTCTCGGCCATCGACTTCCTCCGCGACATCGGCAAGCACTTCCCGGTCAACCGGATGCTCGCCCGCGACGTGGTCAGCCGGCGCCTCGAGGCCGGCATCAGCTACACCGAGTTCAGCTACGTGCTGCTGCAGTCGATGGACTTCCTCCACCTCCACCGGGCCGAGGGCGTCGACCTCCAGCTCGGCGGCTCGGATCAGTGGGGCAACCTCACCGCCGGCGTCGAGCTGATCCGCCGTGCGACCGGTGACCGGACGCACGCGTTCGTCACGCCGCTGCTGACCAAGGCCGACGGCACGAAGTACGGCAAGACCGAGGGCGGCGCGCTCTGGCTCGACCCGGAGATGATGTCGCCGTACTCCTTCTTCCAGTTCTGGCTGAACGTCGAGGACGAGAAGGTCCCCGAGCTGCTGCGCGTCTTCACCTTCCTCTCCCGCGAGGAGATCGAGGAGCTCGAGGCCACCCACGCCGAGAAGCCGTTCCTCCGTGCCGGTCAGAAGGCGCTCGCCGAGCACGTGACGACGCTGGTCCACGGCGCCGAGGAGACCGAGCGGATCAAGGCCGCCTCGGCCGCGCTCTTCGGCGGCGGCGACCTGAGCGGGCTCGGCGGCTCGACGCTCGGCTCGGCGCTGCGCGAGGCCGGGTCGGTGACCGTCGACCGCGCGGACGGCCTGCCAGCGGTGGTCGACCTGCTCGTGCTGACCGGCCTGGCCTCGAGCAAGGGCGAGGCGCGCCGCACGATCGGCGAGGGCGGTGCGTACCTCAACAACGTGCGGGTCGAGGACGTCGAGGCGGTCCCGGCCGAGTCCGACCTCGTCGACGGCGCCTGGCTGGTGCTCCGCCGCGGCAAGAAGAAGTTCGCCGGCGTCGAGGTCCGATGACCACCTGGCTGGCCGGCCTCGAGGAGCGGGCGCGCGCTGTGCTGCCCGCGCCCGTCCTCGAGTACGTCGCGCAGGGCGCGCGCGAGTCGGTCAGCACCGCCGAGGCGGTTGCGTCCTGGAGTGCCTTCCGGTTCCTGCCGCACGTCATGCGGGACGTCACCGACGTCGACCCGGGGGTCGAGCTGCTCGGCCGCCGGACCGAGCTGCCCTGGGGCGTCGCCCCGACCACCCTGCAGCGCGTGGTGCACCCGGACGGCGAGCTCGCGATGGCGCGGGCGACCGCCGCCGCTTCTGGACTGCTGGTCGTGTCCAGCAACGCGGGCACGCCGTTCGCCGAGATCGGGGCCACCGGCGTCCGTTGGTGGCTCCAGGCCTACCTGCCGGCCGACCGCACCCTGGCCGAGCCGATGCTCGCCGGGGCCGTCGAGGCCGGAGCGGAGGCAGTGGTCCTCACCGTCGACACCCCGGTGGTCGGCACCAAGTACGCCGTCGGCGAGAGCATCTGGGCGACGGTCGACCCGGCGCTGGTGCGCGTGAACTTCGGGCCCGGCCACGAGGAGCGACCGGGCGCCGACAAGGCGACCGACCTCGGGCCGCACGACCTGGACTGGCTGCGTGAGAGCACCGGCCTGCCCGTGGTGGTCAAGGGCGTGCTCCGCCCCGACGACGCGCGACGCTGCGTGGACGCCGGCGCCTCGGCGGTCTGGGTGAGCAACCACGGCGGCCGCCAGCTCGACCGGGCCGTCCCGACGGCCGCGGCCCTGCCGGACGTGGTGGATGCCGTCGGCGCGGACGCCCAGGTGTACGTCGACGGGGGAGTGCGCAGCGGGCTCGACGTCCTGGCGGCGCTCGCCTCCGGTGCCGATGCGGTCTTCCTCGGCCGCCCGCCCGTCTGGGCCCTCGCCGAGGGCGAGGCCGGCGTCGCCCGGCTGCACGCGGAACTGCTCGCGGAGACGGTCGAGGCGCTCCGTCTGGCCGGGTGCCGACGCGTCGCGGACACCCGCGACCTGCTCGCGGCGCCCGCCCTACCCGCGACCTGACCAGGCCAAACAGTCCTGTGCTCGCCGTCACGCCGTCTCGGTTTGGTGTTTCCCGCGGGGCCCGTCTAATGTTTTCTCTGTCGCCAGGGAGCGGCGGGGAGCAAGGCCGGTCTGGTCGGGCTTCCGGCCCCGGTGCGATGGTCAGCCTTCAGGGCACCCGTCTAATGTTTTCTCTGTCGCCAGGGAGCGGCGGGGAGCAAGGCCGGTCTGGTCGGGCTTCCGGCCCCGGTGCGATGGTCAGCCTTCAGGGCAGCGAGAGATCGCGGTGGTCTTGTGGTGCGTGT
>NZ_JACMYC010000013.1 GCF_014266025.1 Nocardioides deserti
GGAGGTGTACAGCAGTAATGCCTAGCCGACCGGTACTAATAGGCCGAGGGCTTGTCCCACAACCACTCAACCAAGACAACAACCACCCATGGTGTTGCAAGCAGAGTGCTCGCGTCCACGAATCCAGCATCACGCCAGACTTGATCTGTGCCGTGAACCCCACCCGCGGGTGGAGTGTTCCGCGCACAGGTCGCTAGAGTTACGGCGGCCATAGCGAGAGGGAAACACCCGGTCCCATCCCGAACCCGGAAGTTAAGCCTTTCAGCGCCGATGGTACTGCAACCGCGAGGTTGTGGGAGAGTAGGACGCCGCCGGACATACCATTAGCAAGCGGGGCCATACCTTCGGGTATGGCCCCGCTTCGCATTTCCCCGGGGGCCTTTCAGCCGACGCGGCTCGAGACCCCAGCCGGCCGGGTTGGCGCGGTCGACTGGTCAGCCGGGCAGTCCGTCGCCGAGGACGCGGTCCACGCGGTGCACCATCGCGAGGTCGAAGGTGCTCTGCAGGGCGCGGGTCGCGAGCTGGCGGAGGTCGTCCAGGGCCTGCTCGACGTCCGGCCAGGCGACCGCCGGCTTGCCCGCGTCGACGAACGGCTGCCAGACGCGGTCCACGAAGAGCTCGACGTACAGCTTGGCCACGCCGTCCGCGTGCCGGCGCAGTCGCTCGAGCAGGTCCAGCGCGCCCCGGGCGTCGAGCCCCAGCAGGCGCATGGCCTCCTCGCCGGCAGTCAGGAGCGCCGGAGCGACGACCTCGACCCGCGGCTCGCCCGACGGTCCGTCCGGCGCCTCGCGGACCAGTCCCAGGCGGAGCGCGATGCCGAGAACCTCCGCGGCGTCGCCGGCGTCCAGGCGGAACCGGTCGACCAGGTCGGCGAGGGTCGTGACCTCGACCTCGGGTGGGGTGAACATGCCGCGTGCGTGCTCGGTGAACGCGAGCAGCTGTCCGTCGGCCGTGGTGTCGGTGTCGAGCATCCGGGCGATGCCCTCGAGCTTGAGCCCGGCGGCCCGCAGCTGCTGCACCAGCCGGACGCGTTCGACGTGCGCGGCGCCGTAGTAGCCGGTCCGTCCGTGGAGCTCGGGCGGCGGGAGGAGGCGTCGTGACTGGTAGTTGCGCAACGAGCGGACCGAGACGCCGGTGCGTCGGGCGAGCTCCTCGACGACGAAGAGCTCGTCGGCGTCGCCGTGGGATCTGTCCGGAGACCCGTCCGCCGGCTCGGGGGACGTGTGCTCGACCACGCTTCGATGCTAACCCTTGCTACGGTTGCATTGAACGATGTTACATAGATGCATGCCTGCATCCCTCCGCTTCGTGGACGTCCTCGCCTCCGGTCCGGTGGCCGTCGAGGACCGTCCCGCCGGCGCGGCCGCGCTCAGCGAGGTCGCTCTCGCGTCCGGCCTGGCGCTGCTGATGACGATCGCGCTGGGCGCGATCGTGCTGGCCCACCGCTCGGGCCGGCTCCCGGCCCTGACCCGGCTGATGGCGTGGATGGACCGTTCGCGCTTCTTCGGCACCCTGGCGCCCTGGGCGCAGGTGCCGCTGATGGTCGCGATGGTCTCGCTGATCACGGCGCTGCTGGGGATGTACTGGGACATCTCGCTGCACATCGGCCTGGGCCGCGACGAGGGGCCGCTGGCCAACCCCGCGCACTACCCGATCCTCTTCGGTCTCTTCGGCATCTCCGCCGCCGGCGTCCTGGCGTGCGCGCTGCCGCGCCAGGACGAGGTCGGCCCGTCCGGTGTGAAGCTGGCCCCCGGGTGGCACGCGCCGGCCGGCGGCGTGCTCCTGACCGGTGCGGGCACCTACGCGCTGCTCGGCTTCCCGCTGGACGACGTGTGGCACCGGATCTTCGGGCAGGACGTCACCCTGTGGGGGCCGACCCACCTGATGCTCATCGGCGGCGCCGGGCTGTCGCTCGTCGCGATGGCGGTCCTCTTCGAGGAGGGCCGGGTCGCCACGGAGCAGAGCGGCCGTCGGACCAGCGCGGTGGCGACGTACGTGCTCAAGGCCTGCCTGGTCGGCGGGCTGCTGATCGGGATGAGCGTCTTCCAGGCGGAGTTCGACTTCGGCGTCCCGCAGTTCCGGTTGGTGCTGCAGCCGTTCCTCATCGCGGTGGCCGCGGCGTTCAGCCTCGTGGTCGCCCGGTTGTGGATCGGCCGCGGCGCCGCCGTCGCAGCGGTGCTGTTCTACCTCGTGGTCCGCGGCGGCGTCAGCGTGGTCGTCGGGCCGGTGCTGGGCGAGCTGTGGGCGGCGGTCCCGCTCTACCTCGCCGAGGCGCTCATCGTCGAGCTGGTCGCACTGCGGCTGGCCTCCCGCCCGCTGGCGCTCGGCGTGACGAGCGGGGTGCTGATCGGCACGGTCGGGTACGCCGCCGAGCACGCCTGGACGCAGGTGGCCTTCCGGCTCCCGTGGACCTCGGACGTCGTCGTGGAGGGAGTCCTGATGGCGACCGTGGCCGGAGCGGCCGCGGGCCTGCTCGGTGGGCTGCTGGTGCGTGGGCTGCGCCGGGACCTGCCGGACGCGGTCCGGCCGCGGCTGCACTTCGGCCTGGCCCTGGCGGGGATCGCCGTGTGCGCGGCCAACGGCGTGGTGGCGACCCACCCCGACGACCTTCGCGGCACGGTCGCCGTCTCCGAGGCCGGCGGCGGCGAGGTCGACCTGGAGGTGACCTTCGACCGCGAGCCGGCCGACGGCGAGCCCGCGTGGCTCACCGTCACCGGCTGGCAGGGCGGCGCCGGCAGCGAGGGCCTGGTCGTCGACCACCTGGCGGAAGGGGAGGAAGGCGTCTGGCGCACCACCCGGCCCGTCCCGGCGGACGGCACCTGGAAGACGATGGTCCGGCTGCACGACGGGCGGGACCTGACCGCGATGCCGGTCTTCCTGCCCGAGGACGCCGCGCTCGACGAGCCGGAGATCCCGGTGGGAGACGGCACCCGTCCGTTCGACGAGGAGAAGCTGCTCCTGCAGCGCGAGCTGTCCGACGACGTACCGGGGTGGCTGTGGCTCGCCGCCGGGTCGGTCGTCCTGCTCTGCTCGCTGGCGCTGGTGCTGGGCCTCGGGTGGGGCGTGAGCCGGTTCGCCCGGGCCACGCGGCCCGAGGTCGGCGCCGGGCGCGGGCCGAAGGTGCCGGCGTGAGGGGGCCGAGCGCCCCGGTCGTCGAGCACATGGGTGCCCTGCACGGTGCGGAGGGGTTCCTCGTCCTGCTGCTGGCGCTCGGTCCGCTGGCGGTGGCGTTCGTGACGGTCTTCTACCTGCGCTGGCGCGGCGAGCAGGAGACGTGAGCGGTGTCGGGCGCGGCGCAGGTTTGGCGGCGCGCCCGCCGGTTCACCGGGGGTCCATGACCGGCCTCGAGCAGGACCCGTGCACCCGGGTGCACCTGTGGCACGACCTGGGCGCGGTGGCCGACGCCCGCCGGGCCCTGGTGCACGACCTGGAGGACGCCGGCCGGGACCGGCGGTCGATCGAGGACGCGGTGCTGGTCTTCTCCGAGCTGGCCGCCAATGCCGTCGAGCACGGCTCACCGCACGGGTGCGGTCACGTCGAGGCGACCTGGTGCCTCTACCCGGACGGGGCCCGGATCACCGTCGCCGGCGACGTCGACCCGGTGGTGGGCGAGAAGGTCCAGGACCAGTTCCAGCCGGTCGTCGCCGACCAGTACGCGCCGCGCGGCCGCGGTCTCGCGATCGTCGACCACGTCTGCGACCGGTGGGGCGTCGACGTCGACGACGGCACCGTGCGGGTCACCGCCCAGCTCGCCTTCGACCCACTCGCCGAGGACTGACCGGGCGCCGCCGTGCCCGAGGGTCACACCGTCCACCGCAACGCCCGCGACCTCGCGCCGCTGGTCGGTGACCGCCTGCGGGTGAGCTCGCCGCAGGGGCGGTTCGGCGAGGAGGCGGCGCAGGTCGACGGGGCGCCCCTCGGCTCGGTCGAGGCCTGGGGCAAGCACCTGCTGCTCGGCCTCGGGGACACGCGCTACGTCCACGTGCACCTCGGCATGCGCGGCACCTGGCTGCCGCGCCCGCCGGGTGAGCCGCCGATCGCGTCGGCCCGGCTGCGCATCGAGGGCGCGGCGGGCACGTGGGAGCTCGTCGCGCCCTCGACCTGCGAGCTGCTCGACCCGCCTGCTGCGGCCGCGGTCGTCGCCCGGCTCGGGCCGGACCCGCTGCGTCGGGACGCCGACCGGGAGGCTGCGCTAGCCGCGCTCGGCCGCGGCAGGACCGCGATCGGCGCGCTGCTGCTCGACCAGTCGGTCGTGGCCGGGGTCGGGAACGTCTTCCGCGCCGAGGCGCTGCACGCCGTGGGCGTCCACCCGCGCACGCCGGGGCCGGCGGTCGAGCGGCCGGTGCTCGACCGGCTCTGGGACGTGCTGGTCGCGATGATGAGCCGGGCGGTGGAGGACGGCCGGATCGTCACCGTCGACGCCCCGGACCGGCTGGCCGTGCCGGAGGCCGAGGCGCGCCGGGTCTACAAGCAGGTGCACTGCCGCGACTGCGGCGCGGACGTCGTCGTGGAGCAGGTCGGCGGGCGGACGTCGTACGCCTGTCCGGTGGAGCAGCCGGCGCCCTGACGTGGCGCGGCGCCGGCTCGTCAGCGCCGGCTCGTCAGGGCGTGGGCGGTGCGAGCCGCTCGGGCGCGGTCGGACGCCACTGCAGCAACGCCAGCGTCGCGTCGTCCTCGAGCCGCGCGTCCTGGTGCTCGAGCAGCGACCGGACCAGGCGCCGCACGGTCTCGGGGGCCGGCAGGCCGGCGGCGAGGTTGCGGGTGACCAGGTCGACGAGGCGCTCGGCGCCGAAGTACTCACCGTCGGCGGAGCGGGCCTCGACCACGCCGTCGGTGTGCAGCAGCACCAGGTCGTCGGGCTGGAGCATCTCGGAGCCGACCACGAAGTCCTGGCTCCCGGTGATCGCCTCGTTGAGGCCGAAGGGCAGCGCGTGCGGTGTCTCGAGCATCCGCACCAGGCGGCCCTCGCGCAGCAACAGCGGGTCGGGGTGTCCGGCGTTGACCCAGCGCAGCTCGCCGGTGGTGGTGTCGAGCTCGGCCAGGAGCCCCGTGCTGAACCCGCCCTCGCGGGCGCCCTGCGCCACGGCGTCGTCGACGAACCGGGCAGTGGTGGCTCGGAGGCGACCGACGCGAAGCGGCGAAGTCGCAGACGCAGCGCACCGTCCTCGGCGTCGAGCGCTGCGGGGTCGTCCACCGTCACGGCCAGCACCCCGAGCCGCTGGGTGCCGTCCAGCAGCGGCTGCCAGACCCGGACGCCGCGGGCCGGGGCTCGAGCTCTTCGAGGACGACCTCGATCTGCTGGAAGGCCCGGCCCCCGAGCGTCCCGTCCACGCGGAGCGCGTCCGGCTCGCCATCGCGCGGCGACGTGCCGTCCGGCTGCGGCCGGTCGGGCAGCGGCACCAGCACGCCCTGCTGCAGGTCGGCGAGGTGGACGCGCACGTCGGTCACGCCGAGGGCGGCGCCGTGCGCGGCGAACAGGTCCGGCAGGTCGTGGGCGCCGGCGAGGTGGGCGGCCTGGAGCAGGTCGTCGAGGGCACGCTCCCCGCTGCTGTACGGCATGGCGACGATCGAAGGCGGGCGCCGCGCGGCCTCCTGCGGGTGAGCGGTGTGAGGTGCGTCGGGGCAATACCGGCGGCGGGTGCGGGTACAGGAGACCCATGACCAACGACCCCGCAGCCGACAACGCAGCCATCGGGACCGACCCCTCGGTCGACGCCACCGAGGACGCCAGCGACAACGAGAGCTACCACGGCTACAGCGTCGACGACGAGACCCAGCCGCAGAGCTCGGGCGACAGCCTGGTGCAGGAGAACACCGACGTCCGCGAGCCGCTCGATGAGGGCTACAGCCCGCCGGAGAAGTACTCCGTCGCGCAGGGCTACGGCAACACCCCGCTCGAGGAGGCGATGGGCGAGACCTTCGACCAGCGCCTCGAGCAGGAGGTCCCGGAGCCCGACCCGTACGAGCAGGCCGAGGTGGAGGCCCAGCGCGGCGAGCTGAACGAGGACATCCGCGACGGGGCCCAGTCCGGCGACGAGCGCGCCGGCCGCCTGGTCGAGCCCGACGAGGGCGCGCACACGGACGTCGAGGCGGACCTGGTCGCCGAGGACGTCGGCATCGACGGTGCCGGCGCCGGGGCCGAGGAGGCCGCGGTCCACGTGGTCCAGGACGACCAGCTCTGACGTGATCCACAGGCGGGGGTGCCCCTGGTGATGCCGGTCACCTCCGCCTAGTCTTCCCCGCACCCCGGCACTCCGGCCGGGGAGCGAGGAGGACGTCGTGCCGGACCGGGAAGTCTTCACCCACGTGGTGGTCGGAGCCGGCAGCGCCGGCGCCGTGCTCGCCGCCCGGCTCACCGAGGACCCCGCGGTCTCGGTGCTGCTGCTCGAGGCCGGCGGCCCGGCCGACGCCGACGAGGTCGCCATCCCGGCGGCCTTCGCCAACCTGTTCAAGACCCGGTGGGACTGGAACTACCAGACCACCGAGCAGAAGCAGCTCGAGAGCCGCCGCGCCTACTGGCCGCGGATGAAGGCCCTCGGCGGCTGCTCGTCGATGAACGCGATGATCTACATCCGCGGCAACCGGGCCGACTACGACACCTGGCGCGACGCCCACGGCGCGACCGGGTGGGGGTACGACGACGTGCTGCCCTACTTCATCCGGTCCGAGGGCAACACCCGGCTCGGCGGGCCCCTCCACGGGCAGGACGGCCCGCTCCACGTCGAGGACCGGCGCTACACCCACCCGCTGACGACCGCCTGGGTCGAGTCGGCCGTGGCGGCCGGCTTCAAGCCGACCGACGACTTCAACGGCGCCGAGCAGGAGGGCGCCGGCCTCTACCAGGTGACCTGCCGCAAGGGCCGCCGCTGGTCCACGGCGAAGGCCTACCTCGAGCCCGCGGCCGACCGGCCCAACCTGACGATCCGCACCGGCGCGTTCGCCGAGCGGGTCGTCGTCGAGGCCGGCCGGGCCGTCGGCGTCGCCTACGCGCACGGCGGCGGCACCCGCACGGCGTACGTCGACGGCGAGGTGGTGCTCGCGGGCGGCGCGATCAACTCCCCGCAGCTGCTGATGCTCTCCGGCATCGGGCCCGGCGCGCACCTGCGCGAGGTCGGCGTCGACGTGGTCGTCGACCTGCCGCCCGTCGGGCAGAACCTGCACGACCACCCGGCCGTGCCGCTGGTCTTCCGAACCCGCGGGACGACCGACCTGATGGACCACAACAACCTCGTGCAGTTCGCCCGCGCCAAGGCGACCGGCACCGGCCCGCTGACGTCGAACGTCGGCGAGGGTGGCGGCTTCTGGCGCACCCGCGACGACCTGGCGGCGCCGGACCTGCAGGTGCACGTGGCGCCGACCGGCTTCTACGACAACGGGCTGCACGAGGCCACCGCCCGCCGGGTGACCGTCGCGCCGACGCTCGTGGACGTCGCCAGCCGCGGCACCCTGCGGCTGCGCTCGACCGACCCGCGCTGGCACCCGGAGATCGACCCCGGCTACTTCGACGACCAGGCCGACCTGGACGCGATGACCGCGGGCGTGCGGCGGATGCTCGAGACCGTCGCGACCGGCCCGCTCGCCGAGCTGGTCGCCGGCCCGGGGCTGCCCACGATGGAGGCCTGGGGCGACGACCCCACTGACGCGCAGGTCGTCGAGCACCTGCGCGCCTACACCCAGACGCTCTACCACCCGGTCGGCACCTGTGCGATGGGCGACGACGAGCGCTCGGTGGTCGACCCCGAGCTGCGCGTGCGTGGGGTGGACGGGCTGCGGGTCGCCGACGCCAGCGTCATGCCGGTGGTGACGCGCGGCAACACCAACGCCCCGACGATCATGATCGGCGAGCGTGCCGCCGACCTCCTGCGTGGAAAGGCCCTCTGAGATGACCACTGCCCCCGCCCTGAGCACGACCGACCGGACCTTCGAGTCGATCAACCCGGCGACCGGCGACGTGGTCGGGACCCACCCGGTGCACGACGAGTCCGACGTGCGAGCCGCGGTCGAGCGCGCCCGGGCGACGGCGGACTGGTGGGCCGGCCTCGGCTTCGACGGCCGCAAGGAGGTGCTCACCCAGTGGCGCGGCGTCATCACCCGCCGCCTCGCCCAGCTCTGCGACGTCGTGCACCAGGAGACCGGCAAGCCGCACGGCGACGCCCAGCTGGAGTGCGCGCTCGCCATCGACCACCTCGCCTGGGCCGGGTCGCACGCCGAGAAGGTCCTCGGTCGCAAGCGCGTCTCGCCCGGGCTCCTGCTGGCCAACCAGGCGGCGTCGGTGGAGTACCTCCCGCTCGGCGTCGTCGGCGTCATCGGCCCCTGGAACTACCCGGTCTTCACCCCGATGGGCTCGATCGCCTACGCGCTGGCCGCCGGCAACACCGTCGTCTTCAAGCCCAGCGAGCTCACCCCCGGCGTCGGCACATGGCTGGCCGACAGCCTCCGCGAGGTCGTGGGCGACCACGACCTGCTGCAGGTCGTGACGGGGTACGGCGAGACGGGTGCGGCGCTGTGCCGGGCCGGGGTCGACAAGGTCGCGTTCACCGGCTCGACCGCCACCGGCAAGCGGGTGATGGCCGCGTGCGCGGAGACGCTGACGCCGGTCGTCATCGAGGCCGGTGGCAAGGACGCACTGCTCGTCGACGAGGACGCCGACCTCGACGCCGCCGCGGACGCGGCCGCGTGGGGAGCCTTCGCCAACGCCGGGCAGACCTGCGCCGGGGTCGAGCGGGTCTACGTCCACGAGCGGGTGCACGACCGGTTCGTCGACCTGCTCGCCGAGAAGGCGCGGACCGTGCACGCCGGGGTCGACGTCGACGCGAAGATCGGGCCGATGACGATGCCCGGCCAGCTCGACGTCGTACGCCGTCACGTCGCCGACGCGCTCGCCCGCGGCGGGCGGGCCGTGGTCGGCGGCAACGAGGCGGTGGGGGACCGGTTCGTGCAGCCGACCGTGCTGGTCGACGTGCCCGAGGACAGCGAGGCGGTGACCGAGGAGACGTTCGGGCCGACCGTCACGGTCCGCAAGGTGCGCGACATGGACGAGGCGGTCGAGCTGACCAACGCCGGCAAGTACGGCCTCGGATCGGCGATCTTCACCGCCAAGCGCGGCGACGACCTGGCCCGCCGGCTGCGGACCGGGATGACGTCGATCAACTCGGTGATCTCGTTCGCGGGCGTGCCGACGCTGCCGTTCGGCGGCGTCGGCGACTCGGGCTTCGGTCGGATCCACGGGCCGGACGGGCTGCGGGAGTTCACCTACGCCAAGGCGGTGACCCGCACGCGGTTCAAGGCGCCGCTGAACCTCACGTCCTTCGACCGCACGCTCGACCAGGACACGATGGTCGCCACCCTGCTGCTCGCGCTGCACGGCCGCGCCTCGCAGCTGCCGAAGATCCCACGCCGCCCGCTCGAGACGATCCGCGGGCGCCGTCGGGGCTGACCACCTCGCCTCGTGCTGCCCAGCGTGCGCCAGGACGCACGCGGGGCAGCACGAGCCGGACGGGGGCTAGGAGGCGACGAGGTCGTCCCAGCCCCGGGCGAGGTAGTCGACGAACGCCGGGCCGACCGACTCCTCGCGCAGCACCTCGCGGGTGACCGGCCGCTCGCGCACCCGGAAGTCGGGTTCGGCCAAGGCGCGGGCGGCGAAGTCGTGGTGGAGGATCGCGCCGGTGCCGACGCTGACCAGGTCGGCGCCCCGCTCGAGGCACCAGCGGGCGTCGGCGGTGGAGACGACCGCACCGGCGACGCCGAGCCGGGTGCCGCCGCGCGGCAGGTCGGCGAAGTGCTCGATGAGCAGCCCGTCGCCGCCGTACCGGGGCTTCATGTACACGTCCCACAGCGACATGTCCAGGTGGTCGAGCAGGCCGGACGTCATCACCTGGCGGGCGGTCTCGCGGCCCTCCTCGAGGCTGATCCCGCTGCCCTCGGGGGTGAGCCGCAGGCCGAGCTGGAAGTCCGGCCCGGTGGCGGCGCGGATGCCCTCGAGGATCTCGCGGACGATGCGGAAGCGGTCGTCGAAGGAGCCGCCGTACCCGTCGGTGCGGTGGTTGTGCCGCGCGTCGAGGAACTGCCCGACGAGGTAGCCGTGCGCGCCGTGGACCTGCACGCCGTCGAAGCCGGCCCGCTCGGCGCGGACGGCCGCGGCGACGAAGTCCGCGACCACCTGCTCCACCTCGCCGGTGGTCAGCGCGACCGCGTCCTTGCTCGGCTCGTCCCACGGGCACTGGTTGGGCCGACCGGTCAGCGCCGGGTCGGCGCGGCGGCCGCCGTGGTGCAGCTGCACGGCCGAGACGGTGCCGGTCGCGCGCAGGGCGTCGGCGAGCCGGGTCAGCCCGGGGAGGTGGTCGTCGGAGGCGATGCCGAACTGGCCGCCCCAGGCCTGCCCCGCCGGGGAGACGTACGCCGCCGCGGTCATGACCAGGCCGAAGCCGCCGCGGCCGCGCGCCTCGAGCCAGCGGTGCTCGTCGTCGGAGAGCGTGCCGTCCGCGTGGCTCTGGGTGTTGGTGAGCGGCGCCAGCGCGAACCGGTTGGTCCAGGCCGGGCCGTGGGCGAAGGTGACGGTGTCGGCGAGCGTCGCAGCCGGACCGGGAGCGGGAGTGGTCACCGGCCCATCCTGCCGACGGCCCGGTGACGGCCGACCGGGAGGTGCGGCTCGGGTACGTTCGAGCGCGATGAGCGACTCACGCCGCGGCCTCCGCACCGTCCCCTCGACCCTCGCGCGCGGCCGCGACCGCGTGACCGGGGTGTTCCAGCACCGCTACCCGACCGTCGCGGTCACCGGGATGACCGGCGTCGGCAAGACCGAGCTGGTCGACCACCTCGCCGGTCGCCCGCGGCGCGACGACCCGTCCGAGGCGGGCTCGGCGGTCATGGAGCGGCGGGTCCGCCGCGACCGGCGGCTGCGGGGGTTCCGGTTCCGCGTGGTGCCGGGCGAGAACGCCGCCACCCGGCTCGGCGCGCTCGACGAGGTCTTCCACGACGACCCGGTCGACGGCGTGCTGCACGTCGTCGCGAACGGCCACGCCACCGGCCGCCGCCCGGCCGGCACCACCGGAGCCGTCGAGGTCGACCGCGAGGAGCAGCTGGCCCGCGAGCTGGAGGACTGGACGGTCACCGCGCACCGGATCGCGTCGATGGCGGTCCGCCGCCCGCGGCCGACCTGGCTGGTGGTCGTGGTCGTGGTGACGAAGGTGGACCTGTTCCTCGACGAGCCGGGTGGCATCGACGAGGTGGTGCGCTCCTACTCACCGGGCAGCGGCACGCCGTTCGGGGACCGGCTCGACGAGCTGCGCGCCCTCGCCGGCGCGGCCAAGCTGTCCATCGACGTGCTCCCGGCGTGCAGCCGGCTCGACCCGGGCAGCCCCCTGTCGGCCAAGCAGCGCGACGCCTACCTCGCCGCGCTCGAGGCGCGGATGGGTCAGCTCGCCGGCCACGTCTGAACCGTCCGCCGCTCCATCGGGCCCCCGGCGCGTCCCCCCAGTGCACGCGCCGAGGGCCCGGGTTCAGAGGGTGACGACCGCCCGGCCGTGCACCTCGCCGCCCTGCTGCCGCGCCCACGCCTCACCGACGTGCTCCAACGTGAAGGCCTCGTGGGGCACGGCGAGCCGGCCGGCGGCCGCGTGCTCCTCGATCGCGGCCATCGCCGCGCGGCGCTCGCCGGCGGTGAGGTCGTTGTTGGTGTAGCCGAGGACGCGTCGGGCGCCGCTGCGCAGGTGCGCGGAGGAGAACGTCGCGGTGTCGCCGGCGCTGCCGCCGAGGTTGACCAGGCGGCCGTGCGGCGCCAGGCAGAGCAGTGCCGCCGACGCGGGCACGCCGCACAGCGGGTCGAGCACGAGGTCGACCTCGCCGACGACGTCGCGCATCCGGGCGGCCAGCGTGGCCACGTCGTCGTCGCGCTGCAGCGGCACGAACCCGTCGGCGCCGAGGTCGGCGGCCCGCTCGGCAGCGGTCGGCTCGAGCGCCGCGCCGAAGACGGCACCCGCGCCGGCGATCCGGGCGGCCTGGAGCGCGACCGTCCCGACGACGCCGCTGGAGCCGAGCACCAGCACCCGCTCGCCGGTGGACAGGCCGCCGGTCAGGGTGAGCGCCGTCCACGCCGCGATCGCGGAGAGCCCGAGCGCCGCCAGGTGCACGTCGTCGACCGACCCGGTGAGCGGCACCAGGTCGGCGTCGGCGACGACGGCCCGCTCGGCCATCGCCCCGTCGCCGGGCGCCATGCCGGCGGTCGTCGGGAACCACACGCGGGTTCCGGTGGCGTGCTCGGCGGAGGACAGCACGGTGCCGACGCCCTGCACGCCGGGGACGTACGGCGTCGCCGGCTCCCCGAAGTACGACGTGCCGCTCGCGCAGAGCAGGTCGAGCGGCGTGATCGGTGCCGCGGTCACGGCGACCAGCGCCTGGCCGTCGCCGGGGACCGGCTCGTCCTGCTCGACCGGGTGCGGTGGCTCGCCGCAGGTGTGCAGGTGGGCCGCGCGCATCACGCCTCCCCGCGGGCCGAGGCCGGCGGGTCGACGTACACGGCGTGCCGCTCGACGTCGGCGAAGACGTCCGCGGCGACGCGGTTGCCGCGGACCTCCTCGGCGATGTGGCCGAGCAGCCCGGCGCACCGCGCGAGCAGGACGACCCCGCGCAGCAGCTCGACCGGGATCCCGATGTCGGCCAGTGCTGCCCCGCACGCGCCGGCGCCGTTGAGGGGCAGCGCCTTGCCGGTGACCTCCTCCGCGACCCGGCCGACGGCCTCGAAGAGCGCGAGGTGCGGGCCGAACTGGTCCTCCTCGCGGGCGATGCCGAACAACGCGGGGATGCGCGGGTCGCCCTCCTTGTGCAGGTGGTGGCCGAGCCCGGGGACGAACCGGCCGGCGGCCCGCTGGCCACGGACGGCGTCGGCGGCCAGCTCGTCCCAGGCCTCGGGCGTGGTCGGCAGCTCGTCGACATGGGCGAGCGCGTCGGCCAGGAACCGGCCGGTGTCCTCGCTGACGCCGAGGAACCGCGACCCGCCGCCCAGCAGACCCGACGCCAACGCACCCTGGATGGACTCGGGTGCGCTCAGGAAGGTCATCCGCGCCGAGATCGCGGTGGGGGTGAACCCGTGGTCGGCGAGCGCGACCAGCACGGCCTCGAACACGCGCGCCTGCTGCGGCGTCGGCTCCCGGAGCGTGATCAGCCGGTAGGCGAGGTGCCCGAAGCTGACCTTGCCGATGAGGTCGGCGGAGAGGTCCTGGCCGAGCAACGAGATGGTGTGCAGGTCGGAGACGCCCAGCGAGGTGGGGTACGTCGGGTGGTCGCTCATCGGGTCTCTCCTCAGGCGGACGGGGCGGGCGGCTCGGCCGGAGCCGCGTCGGGGTGCGGGTGCGGCCCGAACCCGAGCCAGCGTCGGACCTCCTCGCCGTGGCTGTCCAGCGCCGGCGGCGGCAGCTCGTAGCGGGCCGGGGTCGCGCTGAACCGGATCGGGTTGCGGACCGTCGGCACGCCCCCGACCTCGACGACCGGCTCGAGGCCGAGCGACTCCGCGAGCTCGACGCCACCGCGGACGTCGTTGATCGGGCCGCACGGCACGCCCGCGGCGCTGAGCTCGGTGAACCACTCCTGCGCCGAGCGGGTCGCGAGCCGCTCGAGCAGCAGCGGCCGCAGGTCCTCGCGGTTGTCGTTGCGCAGCCCGACGGTGCGGAAGCGCTCGTCGTCGGCGAGCTCCGGCACGCCCATCGCCCGCACCAGCTTGCGGAACTGGCCGTCGTTGCCCGCGGCGACCACGAGGTCGCCGTCGCCCGTGGCGAGCGGCTCGTAGGGGAAGAGGCTGAGGTGGGCGTTGCCCATCCGTCCGGGGACGACCCCACCGGCGACGTACGCCGAGGTCTGGTTGACCAGCGAGGACATCGCGGTCGCGAGCAGGTTGGTCTCGACGTGCTGGCCCTCGCCGGTGGCGTCGCGGTGGCGCAGGGCGGCGAGGATCCCGATCACCGAGTGCAGGCCGGTCATCACGTCGAAGACGGAGATACCGGCGCGGAACGGCTCGCCGTCGGGGTCGCCGGTCAGGCTCATCAGGCCCGACATCGCCTGGACGAGCAGGTCGTAGCCCGGCAGGTGGGCGCCACCGGTGGAGCCGAACCCGCTGATCGAGCAGTAGACGCTGCCGGGGTTGCGGGCGGCCACGTCGTCGTACCCGAGGCCGAAGCGGTCGAGGCCGCCGGGCTTGAAGTTGTGGATGAAGACGTCGGCGCGCCGGGAGAGCTCGTGGGCGACCTCGACGTCGTCGGCGTCCTTGAGGTCCAGCACGATCGATCGCTTGCCGCGG
This sequence comes from Nocardioides deserti, assembly GCF_014266025.1. Taxonomy (GTDB): domain Bacteria; phylum Actinomycetota; class Actinomycetes; order Propionibacteriales; family Nocardioidaceae; genus Nocardioides; species Nocardioides deserti. Next base: position 14,288 of record NZ_JACMYC010000013.1, read on the forward strand.
TTGATCGCGAGGTAGTAGGTGCCGTCGTCGCCGCGGCGCGGGGGCACCCAGTGCCGGGTGTCGTCGCCGGCAGGACTCTCGACCTTGACCACCTCGGCGCCGAGGTCGGCGAGCAGCATCGTGGCGTACGGGCCGGCCAGGACGCGGGAGAAGTCGGCGACCAGGACGCCGGCGAGGGGCCCGTCCGTCCGGACCTCGGGCGGGGACGCGGGGTCGATGCTCACTGCGATGCTCCATCCGTATCGCGGACAACTGTCCGCAACAGTGCCCGATCGGTTAACGCGTGGTCAAGCGCGTGCCATCGGCCTAGACCTGCACCGGCACGGCCGCGCGAGGAGCGCCCAGATCTCTTGACTTGTGACCGCCGTTACGGTCAGGCTCACCCAAAACGGACAATCGTCCGTCAGTTCGGAACACCGGAGGTCGAGATGTCCGTGCCCGCCACTCCCGCGACCGACTTCGCCGGCGCGCCCGCCGTCGTGCTGCGCGGCGGGACCGTGCTCACGATGGACGACCGGCGCACGGTGCTGACCGACGCCGACGTGCTCGTCGTGGGTCAGCGCATCGAGGCCGTCGGCCCGGCCCTGGAGGTGCCCGAGGGCACCGTCGAGGTGGACGCCGCCGGCGGCATCGTCATGCCCGGCATGGTCGACACCCACCGGCACATGTGGCAGACCGCCGTGCGCGGCTACGGCGCTGACTGGACGTTGACGCAGTACTTCGTGTGGAACTACCTGGAGCACGGCCGGAAGTTCCGCCCGCAGGACATCTACGCCGGCAACCTGCTCAGCGGACTCGAGGCGCTCGAGGCCGGCGTGACCACCAGCGTCGACTGGTCCCACAACCTCCACACCGTCGACCACGCCGACGCGGCGGTCGACGCGCTCGAGGAGGTCCCGGGCCGCTTCGTCTTCGCCTACGGCAACATCCAGGCCGGCCCCTGGGAGTGGTCGGCGACCCCGGAGTTCCGCGACTTCGTCGAGCGCCGGATGAAGCGGACCGACATGCTCGGCTTCCAGATGGCCTTCGACGTCACCGGCGACCCGGAGTTCCCCGAGAAGGCCGCCTTCGAGGTCGCCCGCGACCTCGGCGTCCCGGTCACCACCCACGCCGGCGTGTGGGGCGCGACCAACGACAACGGCATCCGTCTGATGCACGAGCACGGCTTCATGACGCCGGAGACCGTCTACGTCCACGCGGCGACCCTGAGCGACGACTCCTACCAGCGCATCGCCGCCACCGGCGGGCACGCCTCGGTCGCCGCGGAGAGCGAGGCCAGCTGCGGGCAGGGCTACCCGTCGAGCTGGTCGCTGCGCCGCCACGGCATCCCGATCTCGCTCTCGATGGACACCAGCGTGTGGATGAGCGCCGACATCTTCTCCGCGATGCGCTCCACCCTGAGCGCCGACCGGACCCGCGAGCACCACGAGGCGCACGCCGGCAACGAGACCATCACCCACCTCGCCGTGCGCGCCGCGGACGTCGTGGAGTGGGCGACCCGCGGCGGTGCCCGCGCGCTCGGCCTCGACGACGTCACCGGCAGCATCGAGGTCGGCAAGAAGGCCGACGTCGTGCTGGTCAAGAACGACGACTCGCCGGTGATGTTCCCGGTGCTCAACCCCTACGGCCACGTCGTCATGCAGGCCCAGCGCGGCGACGTCCACACCGTGCTCGTCGACGGCAAGGTCGTCAAGCACGCCCACAAGCTCGTCGACGCCGACCTGGTGAAGGCCCGCCGGGTCGTGGAGGACACCGTGTCCTACCTCCAGGACACCCTCGGCGCCGAGGAGTGGGCGGCCGGCATGAGCCCCGACGTCCCCGAGTCCAAGGTGCTCGACAACCCCTACACCTACACCGAGTACGCCGACGCCTCGACGCACACGCGCTGAGCGATGCGACGCGGGGATGAGTCAGGCGCCGACCTGCGGGCGGGCCTGCCACAGGGCCCAGTCCGCGGCGACGTCGCTCGCGGTCTGCATCAGCCAGGGGAGGTACTCCCCGGTGAGGGTCTCCACGCTGGTCTCGGCCGCGTGCACGGTGACGTTCATGGCGGCGCGGACCACGCCGTCGCCGTCGCGCACCGGCACCGCGATCGAGCGGATGCCGCGGGCGAGCTCCTCGTCGGCCAGCGCCCAGCCGCGGGCGCGGACCGTGCGCAGCTCGGCCTCGAGCTCGTCCGCGTCGTAGGTCGGTGCGGGCAGGCCCGACCGGGTCGGCTCGGCCAGGGCCGCGGCGCGGGCGTCCGGGTCGAGGGCGGCCAGCAGGACCTTGCCCTGCGAGGTCGGCACGGCCGGGAACCGGGTGCCGATGTCGACGCGCAGTGCGATGATCTTCGGCACGGCCACGCGGGCGACGTACACCACGTCGGAGCCGTCGAGCTGCGTCATCGAGGAGGACTCCCCGGTGCGCGCGACGAGCGCCTCCAGGTGCGGCCGCGCCATGTCCCACAGCCCCAGCGAGGCGGCGTACGCCGCACCCAGGCGCAGGACGCGCGGGGTCAGGGCGAAGCGCCCCTCGCTCGTCCGGACGTAGCCCAGCTCCTCGAGCGTGAGCAGCAGCCGGCGGGCCGTCGGTCGCGCCAGGCCGGTCGCGGCGGCGACGTCGGCGAGGGTCATCTCCGGGCGCTGGGCGTCGAAGCAGGTGAGCACGTCGAGCCCGCGCGCGAGCGCCTCGACGAAGTCGGGTCCGGTTCCACGTCCAGCCATGGACCGATGCTCGCACAGCGGACGCTCGATGGACGCCGATCGCGGCAACGCAGCCGCGATGCGGACAGATGTACGGACAATTCCGGAAGGACCTGCTGAATGGCGAAGCTGGTGGCGATCCTCGCCACGACCCACCACCCCTTCTTCTACAAGACCAGCCGGCTGCCGGCCGAGGAGGCGCCGCCGTTCGCGGCCGACTGGGTGCGCAAGGTCGAGGCGTACCGCGAGACCCTCACGCGGGCGCAGCCCGACGTGCTGGTGATGGTCGGCTCCGACCACTTCCACCAGCTCTGGCTGGACAACATGCCGCAGTTCCTCGTCGGCAAGGCGCCGTACTACGACGGGAACTGGGAGAACGAGATCCGCGAGTTCGGCATGCCGAAGCTGTTCTTCAAGGGTCACGAGGAGCTCTCGGCGTACATGCTCCGCGAGGGCATCGACCGCGGCTTCGACCTCGCCTTCTCCCACGAGCTGCGCGTCGACCACTCGATCACCTGCCCGATCTTCACGGTCCGCCCGCAGAACGACCTGCCGATCGTGCCGATCTACACCAACATCTTCGCCCCGCCGCTGCCGCGCCCCGAGCGGTTCGTGCAGCTGGGCAAGACGATCCGCGAGATCATCGACGCCTGGCCCAGCGGGATGCGCGTCGCCGTCATCGGCACCGGCCACCTCTCCCTCGAGCTCGGCGGCCCGCGCCAGTTCGGCCCGCACGGGCCGGACCCGGAGTTCGACGCGCAGGCCGTGGAGTGGATCAGGGACGGCGACATCGACGGCGTGTTGTCGAACGTCACCCTCGACAGCCTCCACGCCCCGGGCAACGCCACCCACGGCTTCATGGACTTCATGCTGATGATGGGGATCGCCGGCTACGCCAAGGCCGACTACGCCGACAACCTCGACCTGTTCCACACCATGGAGGCCTACTTCACCTGGTACCCCGACCCGAGCCTGCTGACGGAACCGCCGCTCACCTCGAAGGGGGCGCTGCTCCGATGAGCAAGTACCTCGTCAACAAGTTCCTCTTCACCGTCGACCGCGACACCGCGCTCACCGAGCGCTACCGCGAGGACCCCGCCGGCACCGTCGCCTGGTGGGAGGCGGAGGAGGCGAACAAGATCCTCAACTGCATCGACGCGGAGAGGTCCACCTGGCTGTCCTTCACCGAGGAGGAGCGCCAGGCCCTGGCAACCCACGACCACGTGGCGCTCTTCGGGATGGGCGCCCACCCGTTCCTCACCCTGACGCTGTGGATCGCGATGTTCGAGCGCGACTGGGACGAGCCGCTCGGCATGCAGCTGGACTACGCGGCGAAGCTGGCGCACGTGGAGCAGCCCTACCCCGACATCAGCTGCTGACCTGCGGCGGAGACGCCCGCGGGCGACGAGGAGCGGTCTAGGCATTCGGCGACGCGGAGGGGTGCTCGTCGGCGAGAATCGGGCCGTGGGGTCCCTGCCCCACCCTGCCTGCTCGTCCGAGGAGACCGCATGTCGTCCGAGCGTCCTCGACCGAGGCGGGCCGTCGGCGCCGGCACCGGACGACCGGCGCGGCTCGTCGCCCTCATCTGTCTCGCCGGGCTCGGCCTGACGGTGTCCGCCGCGCTGGCCGCTGCCCACGCCGACCGCACGACGGAGGAGCGGCTGCTCGAGGTGCAGACCCAGCAGGCCGCGTCGGTCCTCGCCGCGGCGATCAGCGCGATCGAGGCACCGCTGCGGTCCGCCCTCGACCTCGATCGCGGCGCCGGCGGCGGTGAGCGCGGCCGGGCGGCCGTCGCCGAGCTGCTCGACCAGGACGTCGCCGCCGACGCGACGTACGTCTCGGCCTCGCTGTGGCGCGCCGACGGGGGAGCGCCGACCCGGGTCCTGGCCCTCGGCGGCGCCCCGGCACTGCGTCCGGACGACCCCGCGATGCGTGGCTTCCTCCAGCGGGCGCTGCGCGCCGGCACCACCGTCGTACGCCGCGTCGCCGCCGCCGACGGCACCCGGATCGCCTACGCGCTCGCCGACCCGGCGTCGGGCGCCGTGGTCCACGTCGAGCGGGCGATCCCCGCCGACCGTCGCGCCCCGGTGGACCGCGACTCGGCGTACGCCGGGTTGTCCTACGCCATCTACCTCGGCCACACCACCCGCACCCGCGACATGGCGACCACGAACGTCGACCCGGCCACGCTGCCGCTCGACGGCGACGTCACCTCGCGCACCACCATCCCGTTCGGCGACACCGCGCTGACCCTGGTGACCGCGCCGCGGACCCACCTCGGCAGCGCGCTGAGCGCCCGCCTGCCGTGGCTCCTGCTGCTCGGCGGCCTGCTGCTCACCGGGCTCGCCGTCCTGGTGGCCACGAAGCTGACCCGCGCCCGCGCCACCGCCGAGGCGGACACCGCCACCATCCGCGCCCTCTACGAGCGCGTCGACACCGTCTTCGGCGAGCAGCGCGAGCTCTTCGTGGCCCTCCAGCGCGCGCTGCTGCCGCCGGCCGACCCGCACATCCCGCAGCTCGAGGTGGCGGCGGAGTACGTCGCCGGCGCCATCGGCATCGACATCGGCGGCGACTGGTACAGCGTGCTGCGGCTCGACGAGGACCGGTTCGCGTTCGTCGTCGGCGACGTCTCCGGCCGGGGCGTCGAGGCGGTCGCGGAGATGGCCCGAGCCCGGTTCACGCTGCGTGCCTACCTCGTCGACGGGGACTCCCCGGCCACGGCGCTGATGAAGTGCGCCCGCCAGTTCGACGTCGTCGCGGACGGTCACATCATCACCGCGCTGGTGGCGGTCGGGAGCCACCGCACCGGCGCGATCACCGTCGCCGACGCCGGCCACCCGCCGCCGCTCCTGGCCGCCGCCGACGGCGTCGACTACGTGTCCGTGCCGGTCGGCCCGCCGCTGGGCTTCGGTGCGTCCGCCTACGACGAGACCACCTTCACGCTCGCGACCGGGGCGACGCTGCTGTGCTACACCGACGGCCTCGTCGAGCGACGCGGCGAGGACATCGACACCGGCCTCGACCGGCTCGTCCGCACCGTCACCGACCTGGGCGACCAACCGCTGCCGCGGCTGATCGGTCGGGTCCTCGCCGAGATGCGCGACGACGGCGCGCCCGACGACACCGCGGTCCTCGCGCTGCGCCGGACTACGGTGGACGACGACACGTCGGCCGAGCCGGGCGTCGTGACGGCGCCTCCGGCCGCTCACCTGGCGCCGGCGCCCCCGGACTGAGGACGCCGTGATCGCCTTCCCGGACTTCACCCTCTGACGCCCACGGTCTGATCTGCACGAGCGCCCTCGACGTTCGGCCGGTGCTCGGTCCACGCAGCGGGGCCGGGAGCCGACCCGGCACGACGGGGCGCCCAAGTCGCCCGCTCCCAGCCATCGGCGCGTCACCCACGGTTCGCCACCGTTCACCCTGGCTCTGCGAGGTTTCCGGCCGACGCCTCAGCAGAAGGAAGCCCCGCATGCCACCCACTCCCTCGGCGCGCGCCCGACGCCGCGCGCTGACCGCCGCGCTCACCGGCGGGCTCGTGACCGCTCTGTCCGCCGGTTCCCTCACCGTGGCCGCCGCAGCGCCCGCGACCGCCGACGACCCGGCCCTGCCGGCTCTCTTCGTCTCCGAGGTGGCTCCGGACACCGGTGACCACGAGGTCGACGGCCGCCCCAGCCGACAGGACAACTTCGAGTACGTCGAGCTGACCAACACCACGGACTCCGACATCGACCTCGTCGCCGCCGGCTACGCCCTGCGCTACCGGACCAGCACGCTCAGCGTCGCCGACGACTCGCCGGTGGCCGGCATCGTCCCGGCGCACGGCTCGGCCGTGCTGTGGCTGCAGTACCAGGCCCGCTCGGCCGACGGCGTGAGCAGCGGCAGCCCGAACACCGACCTCTTCACCGACGCGGAGTTCCGCGCGCACCACGGCCTCCCCGAGGACCAGCCGGTCGTGCACGTCACGGGGCAGAACGGCTTCGTCAACAGCGGCACCGAGCCGGCGCCGTTCGTGGTCAGCCAGCACGGCGAGCCGGTCAGCAGCTCGGCGTACGTCCCGGCCGACGACGTGTCGATGGGCACCACCGTGCACTTCACCGTGCCGGGGCCGGGAGACGTCGCGGCGACGACGTACGCACGCCGGGCAGCCTCGACCCCCGGGAAGGTGGCCCCCGAGCAGCTCACGCCGGGCGCGACCGCCCCGACCGAGGGCCCCGACCCGAGCGAGCCGGCAGAGCCGACCCCCAGCGGGACCGCGCAGCCGAGCCCGGGGCAGCCGACCCCGAGCGAGGCCGGGCAGCCGAGCCCGAGCGAGACCGGGCAGCCGAGCCCGGGGCAGCCGGTCCCGAGTGGGACGACCGTGCCGAGCCCGACCGGGACGGCCGCACCGGCGCCGAGCACGCCGGGCCAGCCGGCCAGCACGTCGCCGCTGGTCATCACCGAGGTGAACGTCAACTCCGCGAACCGGCCGGCGTCCGACGGGGCGTCGCTCGACGCGTGGGAGTTCGTCGAGCTCCACAACACCACCGACGAGGCGATCGACCTGGCCGAGGCGCAGGTGGCGGTCGTCTACCTGAGCGGGTCGAACCCCAAGACGCTGACCTACGAGCCGGGCACGGTCGTTCCCGCCCGGGGGACGGTCGTTCTCTGGGCGCGCAACAGCCGGTACCGCGACGGGACGGACACAGGTGGCACTGACGCCCGGCTGACCAAGCAGGACTTCCGGGCCCACTACGCCGGGCTCGGCGTCACCGGTGACTACCCGCTCGTCGAGCTGACCGGGCAGGACGGCCTGAACAACAGTGGCACGTCGATGTACCTCACGCTGGCCGGTGCCGAGGTCTCGCGCGTGACCTGGACCGGGGAGGACATCGGCACGGACCAGACGGTCACCTACGCCCTTCCCAGCACCGGCGGCACCGAGCAGCCCGTGCACGCCAGGAAGCAGTCGCCGACCCCGGGAACCGTCGACCCCACCCAGGTCCAGCAGCCGACCGAGCAGCCGACCGAGCAGCCGACCGAGCAGCCGACCGAGCAGCCGACCGAGCAGCCCACCGAGCAGCCCACCGAGCCGACCGTGCCCGAGCAGGGGCCGCCCCCGGCGAGGGACCCGGAGCTCGACGCGCCGGTCCTGCAGGTCACCGAGGTGGCGCCGGACACCGCGAACATCGACGGGGCCGACGGCTACGAGTTCATCGAGGTCTACAACGCCTCCGACGCGCCGGTCGACTTCGCCGACTACACGATCAACTACCTCTACACCGACGCGAACGAGGTGACGCTCAACAGCGCGCTGTGGCCGGCGGTGCCCGCCGACCCGGTCGTCCAGCCGGGCCGCACCCTCGTGCTGTGGATCAAGAACGGTCCGAACGACGCGCTCACCGACGACGACTTCAACGCCCACTTCGGGTCGCGGCTGACCGACGGGGTGGACCTGGTGGAGATCTTCGCCGGCGGCATGGCCAACGGTGGCCTCCGCGGCATCCAGGTGATGACCAACACCGGGCACGACATCAGCCGTGCCTACTACCTCGACAACGCTGACACCGTGGCCGACCGGCCGCTGCAGTACCGGTGGGGCGGCGGCGCCGGCGAGACCAAGCAGACCAAGCTCGGCGTCGGCCCAGCCACCCCTGGGTACGCCGCGCCCGAGCAGGTCCCGAGCGGCCTGGTCGCCACGCCCGTGGACACCACCGCGCCGACCGTCGTCGACCACTCCGAGAGCACCGAGACGCCGGACTCCGCCGATCTCGCGCTCGACTTCGAGGTCACCGACGACGTCCTCGCCCGGACCGTGACGCTGACCGTCGACACCGACGTCGACGAGCCCGTCAGCCGGCACCTCCGCTTCGGCGCGCCGGACCGGTACACCTACACCGTCCCGGCGGTCGACCTGTACGGCAAGCGCTGGATCGAGTACACCCTCACCGCCAGGGACGGCACCCACACGAGCACGTTCGGCCCGGTGCGGGTCACCCTCGACGCCGAGGAGCCGGAGCCGGTCCGGCTCAACGTCACCGAGGGGCAGTACGTCGGTGGCCCGACGAGGCTCGCCGCGACCGCTGCCGGCGACCCGGCCGCGCTGACGCTCCGGATCGACGGGGAGCCGGCGCCGGCGCCGGTGCCGGCACTCGAGGCTCGCCCGGTCTTCGCCTTCGAGGCCACCAACACCGACGCGTTCTTCCGCAACGGCGTGCGGCTCGGGGACGACGTGCTGACGATCTTCGACCAGGGCTTCTACGAGCGCATCGAGACCGTGACCGCGCCGGTCCCGGTGGAGCAGGTCGTCAAGGGCGAGCCGCTCACGCTCGGGATCTACGCCGGCACCAAGGCCTGGCCCGAGCCCGACCCCAACGAGAACAACGACGACTTCTCGGCGCTCAACCTCCGTCTGGCGCTCCCCGACGGCCGGGTCCTGCGACCGCAGGCGTGCGGCGGTGCCGGCGAGAACCAGGAGCCGACCGTCCGCGTCTGCCCCGACCCGACCGCCCGGATCGGGTTCAACGACGCCAACCAGGTGTACTTCACGGCGACGTTCGTGATCCCCGACGACGCGTTCGACTCGCTCGCCACGGTCTGGGACACCAGCGAGGTCACCGACGGCCCGCACGAGATCACCGCCTCGGCGGGGGAGGAGACCGTCACCCGGACCGTGCGCGTCGACAACACCGCGCCGGCCATCGAGCCGACCATCGTCGAGGGACAGCACTACCGCGGTGACTTCACCATCGGTGCCACCGCCGGCGACGCCGGTGCCGGGCTCGACGACGACGGCGCGACCGCGACGCTCGACGGCGAGCCGATCGCGCTGCCGCACGACGCCAGCTCGCTGACCCTGGCGCCCGGTGAGCACCGGGTCGTCCTCACCGCCCGCGACCGGGTGGGCAACGCGGCGACCCGCACCGTCGTCTTCACGACCGGCGACGAGCGGCCCGAGACCACTCTGCTGAGTCCTGAGGACGGCGCGACCGTCCCTGCCGGCGGCGTGGACCTGACCGCCCGGGCCGGCTCACCGGAAGGCGACCCGCTGACCCTGCGCTTCCGCGAGGGGCGGACCTACGTCCCCACCGACGCCGAGGTCCAGGCGTACGACGGCGGCACCCGGGCCGCGCGCGGCACCGACCGCACCGGCAAGGTGGTGCTGTCGGCCGAGGAGCTCGAGCAGGTGGCCGGCACCGACGGCGTCGCGCACGAGGTCTCCTCCGGCACCGAGCTGCCCTACCAGATGTTCACGGTGGCCGTCCCGGCCGACGCCGGCGCGGATGCCAGCGTGCGGCTGCAGTGGACCGGCTCGGCCAACGCCGGGGCGAAGGTGCTCATGTACGTCCGCGACGCGGAGTCTGGTGCGTGGGTGGAGGTGGCCCGCCGAGTCACCACCGACGACCAGGTCTTCACGTTCGAGGAGCTCGTCCCGACCGCCGGGTACACCGCGGACGGCGTCGTCGCCGTGCTCGTCCAGCACTCCGACGGCTTCGCCGGTGCCGACCGCTCGACCCGGGAGAGCAACCCCGTGCCGTACTCCGCCGGCGGCGTCACGCCCCGGTCGGACTACGACTTCACCTTCGCCTGGGAGTCCGACACGCAGTACTACAACGAGACCGACGCCTTCCACCAGCACCAGCTCAACATCCACGAGTTCCTGCTCGACCAGCGTGACGAGCTGAACCTGCAGTACCTCCTGCACACCGGCGACATCGTCAACGTCGCGAGCGAGGAGCGTCAGTGGCGCAACGCCGACCCGGCGTACCGGATGCTCGACGAGGCGGGACTGCCGTACGGGGTTCTGGCCGGCAACCACGACGTCGGCGGCCACGACAACGACTACTCGTCGTACTCGCGGTGGTTCGGCGAGGAGCGCTACCGCGACAACCCGTGGTACGGCGGGTCCCACCTGGACAACCGTGGCCACTACGACCTGGTGTCCGCAGGCGGGATCGACTTCCTCATGCTGTACATGGGCTGGGCGCCCGGCGACGAGCAGATCGCCTGGATGAACCGGGTGATCCGCGAGCACCCCGAGCGCAAGGTGTGGATCAACCTCCACGAGTTCATGCTCACCACGGGTGGGCTCGGGCCGGTGCCGCAGCGGATCATGGACGAGGTCGTGGCGACCAACCCGAACGTCTTCGCCGTGTCCTCCGGCCACTACCACGACGCCTACACCCGGCAGGACCAGTTCGACGACGACGGGGACGGCACGGCCGACCGCACGGTGTACTCGATGCTCTTCGACTACCAGGGGCTGCCGGAGGGCGGGCTCGGATACCTGCGGCTGCTGCACTTCGACAACGTCGGGGAACGGATCATCGTCCGCACCTACTCGCCGTCGCTGGACGACTTCGACTCCGACGACCCGTCGCTGGACCAGGTGCACCAGGAGTTCGAGATCCCGTACGCCGCCGGCGGCATCGCCCCGGCCACGAAGGTGCTCCGCACCGACTCGTTCCGTGCCGACGTGCTCACCACCCACGACATCGCGGTGCTGGAGGGCGTGCCCTCGGGCGAGGAGCGGACCGTGCGGTGGAACCCGGGGGCCGGCGTCCACGGGTGGTACGTCGAGAGCACCAACCCCTACGGCGGCGCGGACACCTCCGAGGTGCGCACGCTCGTCGTGACCGGCGGCCCGGGCGGCCCCAACCAGCCGGGCGACCCCAACCAGCCGGGCGACCCCGGCCAGCCGGGCGACCCCGGCCAGCCGGGCAACCCCGGCCAGCCCGGCAACCCCGGCAACCCCGGAAACCCGGGTGAGCCCGGCAACCCCGGCAACCCCGGTGAGCCGGCCCCGGAGCCGCCGGTCCCGGGGAAGCCGTCCCTGCGCGGCAAGGCCCGGGTGGGGGAGCTGCTCACGGCGGAGCCGGGCACCTGGCCCGCGGGCACGACGTTCACCTATCAGTGGTTCGCCGGCGGCAGGCCGGTGGCGGGCGCGACCGCCCGGACGTTCCGGGTCCCCGCCTCGCTGGCCGGGAAGCGCCTGCGGGTGCGAGTCACCGGCACCCTCGGGTCGGCGCCGCCCTCCACCGTGCGGTCGCAGCCGGTCCGCGTCGGTGAGGGTCGGTTGCGAGGCCCGCGGCCCGTCGTGACCGGCAAGGCCGAGGTCGGCCGCGTGCTGCGGGTCCGGACCGGCGACTGGGAGCCGGGCCGGGTGGCCACCCGGGTGCGGTGGTACGTCGGTGGCCGGGCGGTCCGCGGAGCCGGCTCCAACCGGCTGCGGCTGGTGCGCGAGCACCTCGGCAAGCGGATCAGCGTCCGGGTGACCGCGGTCAAGCGCGGGTACGCCGACCGGAGCCGCAGCAGCGTCTGGACGGCGCCGGTCGAGCGCTGAGCGTGGGTGGGCCGGTCCCGGTGGAGCAGAGCACTCCACCGGGACCGGCCTCCGTGAGTCCGGGGGCAGCGGTCCTTCGGCTGCCCGTGCCGACGCGCTGATGGTCCGACGGGCCGGGTCGGAGCGTCAGCGGCGGCCGGGGAACTCGACCCCCGTCGTCCGCTGCGCCTCCATGACCACCACGTCGCCGTGCGTGCCGTAGCCGAGCAGGGGCTCGTCGTACTGCGTGCCGTTGAAGGTGACCAGCAGCCACCGGGTGCGGCCGCGCTCGGCGACCGGGATCACCATGGGCCAGGGGATGTTGGTCGGGTGCGGCGCGTCGAGCACGCCGAGCTGGTCCATCTCGAGGTCGTAGACGGGGTACTGCCCCCGGATCTCCGCCGGCGAGGCGTCGCCGTTGCTGGCGAGGACGTACCACCGACCGCCGAAGCGCTGCAGCACCGTCCCCTCGGTCTCGACCTTCGAGGGGTCCGCGCCGACGAGCGACAGCTCCGTGAAGTCGCCGCCCCGGGGGCTGCGCGCGAGCGCTGGGTAGAAGTCGAAGAAGCGGCGGGCGTTGACGAACCCGACGTACCAACGGCCCCCGATCCGCACCACGTGCGGGTCCCACTGCCCGACCGCCGCCGACGGCAGGTCACCGGTGGGCAGCCGCAGCTGCCGCGTGCGCAGCACGTGGACGCCGCTGAGGACGTCGACCGACGAGCGCACCGTCGTGTAGTCGATCTCGACGCTGTCGTTCGCGAAGTCGCCCCAGGTGCTGGTGGTGACGATCCAGCGCCGGTTCGCCTCGTCGCGCACGAGGTGGCCGGCGTGGTCACCGAGCACGACGTCATTGCCGTCGCGCTGGAAGAAGAGGTTGGCGACCTGCTCGAGCCGGTAGGTCTCGAGGTCGAGCGTCCACACGCCCCAGTGCGCGGTCTCGAAGAAGCCCAGGCCGGCCTGGGTGAAGGTCAGGTAGGCCTTGCCGCGGTCGATGTACGGCGTGCCGTCGGCGTGGGTGACCAGGTGCGGGTCGCGCAGCCCGAGCTGACCGAAGTAGCCGGCACGGACCCGGTCGAGCACGACCGTGCCGGAGCCGGACTCGGCGCCGAAGGAGTTGTGCCAGGTGCGCAGCGCCGCCGGCTCGCGCAGGTCGAGCCGCTCGTCGAGGGTCGCCTTGACGAGCGGGTCCGGCCCAGACCCGGTGTCGGCGAACGCCACGACCGTGGTGCTGGTGAGCGCGAAGCCCAGCTCGAAGGGCGCCGCCAGGTCGGCCTCCACCGTGCCGAGGGTCTCGGTCGTCCCATCGAGGGTCAGGTCGATGCCGACGGTCCCGGTGGCGCGGTCGTACCACGCGAGCAGGTGGTCCTGCGCGCCCTTCGCGAGGCCGGCCAGCACCCGGTCCCGCGTGCCGTCGCCCGAGAAGGACGCGACGTCGACCAGCACCGCGGCGTACGGCGCGTCCTGGCGGCTGCGCGACCGGAGCAGGGTCGAGTGGGCGCCGGCGCCCCCGCCGATGCGGAGCTCGCCGCCGCCGCTGCGGACCGCGCCGGCGGTGCCGCGGGGCGCCAGCACGGCGTACTCGCTGGCGCTGCCCGCTGCGGTGAAGCTGTCGCGCAGGGTGACGAAGCGGTCGGCGAGCAGGTCGAGACGGCGCCGGCGGTGGACCACCTCGAAGTCGAGGTCGAACGGGCTGACCCGGCCGCGGGCCGGTGCCGCCGCGGCGACGTCCGGACCGGCGGCCAGCACGGCGAGGCCGCCGAGGCCGGTCGCACCGAGCACGGCGCGGCGCCCGAGCGCAGGCGGGGGAGCGGTGGGGGTGGCGGGCGTGGGCGTGGCGGGGCTGGGGGTCATGCGGAGGCCTCCGAGAAGCGGCGGGACGTGACGCCCCTCACTCTCCGCCCGCTCACCCGCCGGCACAAGGTCAGCGGCCGGCTGATGCGCGGCCATAGGCGGGTCGTCGCCCGGTCGTGGGTGGGTCCTTGGCTTGAATGCCTCTTTGCCCTGGCCGTCGTGAGCGCCAGGCGTCTGTTCGCGCCGTGGGTGCTGGCGGTGGCCGTGGCTGTTGCCGCCTGCGGCGGTCACTCGACGCCGAAGGACTCCGAGCGCCCGCTCTCGGACGACGGCGACGAAGTGACGGAGCGTGCGCCAGTCGCACGCACGGCGGAGCAGCTGGTGCCCCGCGCGGGGGCGTGGTTCGGCGCCTCGATCGACTGGTCGCGGGACACGATTGCTGGATATGCGAGTCGGCTCGGTCATCCCCCGGCCGTCGCAGTCACCTTCTACGAGCTGCCGATGAGCGCGCAGGAGCGCAGGTGGCTCGACGAAGCGGTCGCGCAGGCTCGCGAGACCGGCACCATGTTGCTGGCGACCCTCGAGCCCCGGTCGGGACTGGACTCCGTCACGCCGTCGGTGGCGGAGGACCTGGCTGCTCTGCTGCGCTCGTACAACGAGGGCGGCACACCGATCTTCCTGCGCTTCGCCCACGAGATGAACGGCTCCTGGTACCCGTGGGGCCAGCAGCCACGGTCCTACGTCGCAGCGTTCCGCCGCGTGGCGGAGGCGGTGCACCGAGCCGCTCCGGGCACCGCCATGGTCTGGGCGCCGAACTACGGAGGCGGCTACCCGTTCTCTGGCGGCGAGTTCGAGGTACGCCCAGGGACAGCGGACGCGGAGGTCCTCGACACCGACGGGGACGGCCGCGTCACCCAGGCTGACGATCCGTACGCGCCGTACTGGCCGGGACGCCGGCACGTCGACTGGGTCGGCATGTCGGTCTACCACTGGGGCGCGGTCTACCCCTGGGGTGAGAACGAGGTCCCGGAGGCGGGGAAGTTCAGCGACCTCCTGCGCGGGACCTACGTCGGTGCGGCCGGCGACGAGCGGGACGTGCCCGACTTCTACGCCGTCTACGGCGAGGGTCAGAGGCTGCCGGTCGCCGTCACCGAGACCGGCGCGCTGTTCGCGCCCGGTCGGGGTGGTGCCAACGAGCTGGCGATCAAGCAAGCCTGGTGGCGTCAGGTCTTCGCCGCTGGCCATGATGAGGACCTGCCCTGGGTCAAGATGATCAACTGGTTCGAGTGGCGCAAGGACGAGCCGGAAGTCGGCGGGGTCGTCGACTGGACAGTCACACGGGGTGCCGTCGGCGAGCGGTTCCGCACCGAGCTGCCCGCGTGGTTGCGGTTCGCCGAGGACCCCAGCGCGCCTTGACGCTGCGGCCGAACCGAGACCCTGCCCCCTCGAGCTGCCACCGGCCCCGACGGCTGCTGTTGGCGGTCGGCATGGAGCGGCGGGCGATCACGCCCCGTCCTGCCCGCTTGTTCCCGCGCGGCGATGGTCGGCGGACGGCCGCCTGGTGTGCCGATGCGCTTGGACGTCGGGCGCTGCCGCTGCGGTTCTAGTCACCCGTCACGCCGTCGATCGCTTCGCGCATGAGGTCCGCATGCCCGTTGTGGCGCGCGTACTCCTCGACCATGTGGCTCAGGAGCCAGCGCATCGAGACCGGCTCCTCGGGGTCGGCGCCGACCGTCGCCAGGCCCTCGTTGCTCGCCGCTGCCTCGGCGACGACACGGTCCGAGACGGCGACCGCCTCGTCGAACCAGGCCCACGGCTGTTCAGAGGTGAAGTCCCGCGCGTGCTTCCACGCCCAGTCCGGGTCCTGGACTCCGGTGTGCTCACCCTAACGACGCGCGCAGGGGCCAGGCGTCGTCCGATCGCAACAGGACCCGGGTGCGGATCCGTCGCGTCGCCGGCGCGCGCCGCGGGCCTCCCCTGGTCCCGAACGTCGAAGGGCCCCGCCGGAGACCGGCGGGGCCCTTCTGTCGCAGGTGAAGCCCTGCGGTGCTCGTGGGCAGGGGCGGGGTCGAACCGCCGACCTTCCACTTTTCAGGCGGACGCTCGTACCAACTGAGCTACCTGCCCGAGCGACGGACATCTTACATGCCGCCGGGACCGTCGACGAATTCGTCCGACGGCTGCAGGGCTGGCACGAGGCGGGCGCGAGAGGGGCACGAAGTGGTCCGTACCTTCGTGTGAGTGGCGTCACCTCGACGGTGAAAAGGCGTTGCCGGAACATGCGCGTGCTCCCCGCAGGCCGGATCGCCCTGCCCTCGACCCTCATCGTCCTGCTCCTCGCCGCGTGCGGCTCCCAGCTCGATCCGGGCGCGGTGGCACAGGCGGGCGGCGGCGTGGAGGGCGGTACGACGTCGTCCGGCCTGCTCGAGAGCGACCCGGCCGCGGCGGACGGCGGCCCGGCCGGTCTCGACGGGTCGGACGCTCCCGGCCTGGACGGCGGTGCTGGCTCGGTGCCGGGCAGCCCGGTCGCGGCCGGCGGCGGCACGAGCGGCTCGGGCGGTGCCGGAGGCTCGTCCGGCTCGCCGGGGGGCGGGGGCGCCCCGGCGCCGGAGGGGGACGCGAAGGCCGGCGCGTGCGAGGGGTTCGAGAACACCACCGGCATCACCGACGACACCATCGTGCTCGCCAACGCCGTCGACCTGTCCGGCCCGGTGCCGGGCCTGATGCAAGCCAGCCAGGACGCGATCCGGGCCTATGCGGCGTACTTCAACGCCACCTCCGACATCTGTGGCCGCAAGCTCGAGGTGCTCGCGCTCGACAGCCGCACCGACGCCGCGGCCGACCAGGTCGCCTACAGCGAGGCCTGCGAGAAGGCGTTCGCCGCGGTCGGGTCGATGTCGGCCTTCGACGCCGGCGGCGCCCGGACCGCCGAGCAGTGCGGCCTGCCTGACCTGCGCGCCGCGTCCGCGTCGCTGGAGCGCTCGGGGTGCAGCACCTGCTTCGGCGCGATGTCGCTGCGCGCGAACGAGTTCGAGAACGCCGTGCCGGACTGGGTGAAGCGCAACTACCCCGCCGGCGCCAAGCGGGCGGCGTACGTCTGGGTCAACGCGGGCGCGGTGCCGGCGAACGCGAACTACCAGGCCGATGCCATGGAGAAGCGGGGCCTGGACTTCGTCGTGCGCCAAGGCATCGACGTCTCGGAGTTCAACTACGCGCCCTACGTCCAGCAGCTGCGCGACGCCAAGGTGGAGTACGTCCAGTTCCTCGGTGCCGCCGCCCAGGCCGTGCGGATGGTGCAGACGATGCGGCAGCAGGGCTGGGCGCCGGACCTGTTCATGATGACCCAGCCCATGTACGAGCCGTCCTTCCTCGAGGTCGCCGGCGAGGCCGCCGAGGACGCGCACATCTTCATCACCCACGTGCCGTTCGAGGAGGCGAGCCGCAGCACGGAGGTGCAGACCTACCTCGCGTGGCTCGAGCAGGTCCGGCCCGGCGCGGCGCCCACGAGCTACGGGCTGTTCAGCTGGTCCGCGGCGCGGCTGTTCGTCCAGGAGGCCGTGCGCCTCGGCGGCCGGCTCACCCGCGACGCGCTCGTCGCGGCGCTGCGCCGCGTCGATGACTGGACCGGCAACGACGCCCACGCACCGCAGAACGTCGGCAGCGAGCGGACCGCGGAGTGCTGGCGGTTCATCAAGGTCACCGGCGGCCGCTGGGTGCCCGCCGGCTCGCGCGACTACACGTGCACCGGCACCACCGTCGTGCCGGAGTGAGGCGGCCGCACTATGCTGTCCCGCAGTCCGGCCCCCATCGTCTAGCGGCCCAGGACCCCGCCCTTTCACGGCGGTAGCACGGGTTCGAATCCCGTTGGGGGTGCTGCACCAGCCGCTCGCTGGCCACGATTGGGTCGGCGAGCCGGGTGTGGGTTAGAGTTCCACCGCTTCGCCAGTGCGCGGAGCACCAGCAAGAACGAGGCCCCGTAGCGCAGTTGGTTAGCGCGCCGCCCTGTCACGGCGGAGGCCGCGGGTTCGAGTCCCGTCGGGGTCGCCACCGAGCGCCCCGGACCACCAGGTCCGGGGCGCTCAGTCGTTTGTCAGGTCGTTTCCCAGGGTCGTTTCTCGGGGTCGCTTCTCGGGCCGTCACGGGCCCTGCGGCCGGTCCGGCAGACTGGCGGCGTGCCGATCGACATGGATCCCGACCGCTTCGACGTGCTCGTCGACCAGGCGCTCGACGGCATCCCGGACGAGCTGGCGCAGCTGGTCCGCAACGTCGTGGTCCTGGTCGAGGACGAGCCGCCGGAGGGCGAGCCGGACGACCTGCTCGGGTTGTACGACGGCGTCGCGCTGACCGAGCGCACCAGCTGGACCGAGGGCGTCCCGCTGCCGGACCAGATCTTCGTCTTCCGTGGGCCGCTGCTGGACCTGTGCGAGAGCGAGGAGGAGCTGGTCGAGGAGGTTCGGATCACCGTCGTGCACGAGGTCGCCCACCACTTCGGCATCGACGACGACCGGCTGCACGAGCTCGGCTACGCCTGAGGGCCCACCCAGGCGTCTCCCGCCCAGAAGCCCAGCGCGCACGCGACCAGGGCCAGCCCCAGCGTCGCCGCGGCGTACGTCGTCCCGGTGCGTGGGCCCAGCCGGTGGGTCTGGCCGGCGAAGGCCGACCAGGTCGTCAGCCCGCCGCAGAACCCCACCCCGAGCAAGAAGTACGCCGTGTCGTCGACGCCCAGCCCGACCAGCAGGCCGAGGAGGGCGGAGCCCACGACGTTGACGGCGAGCGTGCCGCGCGGGAAGCGCGCGTCGAGGGCCGACGCCGCGGCGTACCGCAGGGCCGAGCCGAGCGCGCCGCCGAGCGCGACCAGGAGGAGCGTCACGAGGCCCGCTCCGGTGCCGGGTCCGGGCGCGAGGTGAGCCGGGTGGCGAGCGCGACCGCGGCGAGGGTGGCGGCGAGCGTGCCGAGCAGGTAGCCCAGCGCCAGGGCGGGCCGGCCGTCGGCGAGCAGCGAGCGGGTCTGCTCGGAGGCCGCCGAGAGGGTGGTGAACCCGCCGAGCAGTCCCGGCCCGGCGGCCGCCTGCAGGACGGGCGAGCGGCGGACGACCGCGAGCGCGGGCAGCAGCGCCAGCAGGAGGCTGCCGACGACGTTGACGGCCAGCGTGGTGCCGGGCAGGCCGGGTCCGTCGGGGACGGCCTCGCCGCACGACCAGCGCAGGGCGGCGCCGACCGCCCCGCCCGCGGCCACCGCCGCGAGCAGGCGAGGGTTCACGACACGCTGCTCTGGCGTCCCGGCTCGGAGGCGGCCTCGAGCTGGGCGGCGACGTGCGCCGCCTGGGCGTGCGGGTCCGTGCCCTCGGGCACGGCGGAGCCGATGCCGTCGCCGCCGCTCCACGCGCAGGGCGAGCCGCCGTGGGCCTGGCGGACCAGCTCGCCGAGGAACCAGCGCTGGAAGTCGCGCTGCTCGGGGGTCCGGGCCAGGGAGAGCAGCCGCTGCTGGCGGCAGAACTCGTCGGCGAGGTCGAGCAGGGCGAGGAACCGGTCGATCGTCGGCGCGCCACGCCGCGGCACCACGATCCGCAGGTCGGTGGTCTCGAGGCCGGCGGCCTGCGCGGACTCGATCTGCTCCGAGCCGATCCCGTCGCGCAGGTGGCGCTCGACGGAGCCGAACAGGTCGGAGAGGTCCTTGGCGAGCGGGTAGTCCGCCTCGTGGGCCAGCGCGAGCAGCCGGACCTCGCGGCGCAGCTCGCGGTAGTGGCGGTGGAACGCGGCGTACGCCCGCAGGGGGACGCCGACGACGGTGATCTCGAGCAGCTCGCGGTCGTCGCCGGTGATCGGCGGCGGCTCCTCGGCCGCTCCGGTCACCAGCCCCTCGGCCCCGTCGTCGTCGGCGAAGGCCGCCGCCGGGGCGAACCACACCGTCTTGCCGTCGTCCTCGATGTCGGCACCCCAGGCGTCCGCGCTGCGGGCCACGATGGAGAGCCCGCGGCCGAAGGTGAGCAGCAGGTCGTCCTCGTCCTCGGGGACGGGCGTCGGCAGCACCGGGCGCTCCGTCGAGCCGTCACGCACCTCCACCCGCGGGTGCTGGACCGTCCCGCGCACCCGCACCTGGATCGGCGGCGCCCCGTGCAGCAGCGCGTTGGTGACCAGCTCGGAGACGCCGAGCTCGGCGCACTCGGTGAGGTCGTCGCGGCCGATGTCCCGACAGGTCGCCACGACCCAGCGGCGCGCGTCCTGCACTCCGCGTGGGCCAGGGCCCAGGGACAGGGCGGGCCGGTTCAACGGCACAGAGCGGCTCCGGACGGAAGGTGGACGGGGGCGACCGAGAGGTGGGGGTTCGAGCGCTGCGGGACAGCGATCATTCTGGGCCCGCATACCCGGCACACCTGTGACCAAACCCATGTCGTTGAAAGTTTTCCGACGGAATCGGTTTCGGGCTCCCGGCGTTCCCCCGGTGTCCCACCACGGGGCCCCGCCCCGGCGGGGTGTGGCTGCGGGCGGAACGGTCACCGGATTGGCGATCGGCACGCGTGCGGCGGGACAATGACCGACACAGCCGGCGGAGCTCGGTGCACGTCACGCGCACGGCCCCCCCTCGCACAGGAGGAACGACATGGCAGCGACTGCGCCCCTCGACGACGAGACCCGGACGGCCGGCGGCGAGGACCGCCGTGACGGCCGGCACCAGGTCGTGGTCATCGGCTCCGGCTTCGGCGGCCTGTTCGGCACGAAGGCGCTGCGTCGCTCCGACGTGGACGTGACCGTGGTGGCCAAGACGACTCACCACCTGTTCCAGCCGCTGCTCTACCAGGTGGCGACCGGCATCCTCTCCGAGGGCGAGATCGCGCCGCCGACCCGTGAGGTCCTGGCGGGGCAGAAGAACGCCAAGGTGCTGCTCGGCGAGGTCACCGAGATCGACCTCGAGCAGCAGACGGTCCGCTCGCACGTGCTCGGGCGCGAGACGGTGACGCCGTACGACTCGCTCATCGTCGCCGCCGGCGCGGGCCAGTCCTACTTCGGCAACGACCAGTTCGCGGAGTTCGCGCCGGGCATGAAGTCCATCGACGACGCGCTCGAGCTGCGCGGCCGCATCTTCGGCGCCTTCGAGCTCGCCGAGCTCGGCGCCTCCCGTGGTGAGGACGTCGACCACCTGCTGACCTTCGTCGTCGTGGGTGCCGGGCCGACCGGCGTCGAGATGGCCGGCCAGATCGCCGAGCTCGCGCACCGCACGCTGCGCCGCGACTTCCGCTCGATCAACACCCGTCAGGCCCGGGTGGTCCTCGTCGACGCCGCGCCGCAGGTGCTGCCGCCGTTCGGCGCGAAGCTGGGCGGCAAGGCGCAGAAGGAGCTCGAGGAGCTCGGGGTCGAGGTGATCCTCGGCGCGATGGTGACCGACGTCGACGAGCGCGGGCTGTCGATGAAGTTCAAGGACGGCCGGACCGAGCGCCTGGAGTCGGTGACCAAGATCTGGGCCGCCGGCGTCCAGGCGTCCCCGCTGGGCAAGCAGCTGGCCGAGCAGTCCGGTGCCCCGCTGGACCGCGCCGGCCGGGTCGGCGTCAATCCCGACCTCACGCTGCCGGGCCACCCCGAGGTCTTCGTCGTCGGCGACATGATCGCCCTCGACAACCTGCCGGGCGTCGCGCAGGTCGCGATCCAGGGCGCGAAGTACGCCGCCAAGGAGATCGACAACCGGGTCCAGGGCAAGGCCCCGCAGAAGCCCTTCAAGTACTTCGACAAGGGCTCGATGGCGATCATCAGCCGCTTCCGCGCCGTCGCGATGGTCGGCAGGCTGCGCCTGACCGGTGTCATCGCCTGGCTGATGTGGCTGGCGGTCCACCTCGTCTACATCACCGGCTTCAAGAACCGGGTCACCGCCGTCCTGCACTGGGCGGTCTCGTTCCTCGGCCGCGGCCGCTCCGAGCGCACCACCACCGAGCAGCAGATCTTCGCCCGGTCCGCGCTCCAGCGGCTCGAGCGCGGCGCCACCGACCTCGTCTCGCCGCCGGGGGAGTACGACGCCCAGCGCGAGCAGGCCCGTCGCGACGAGCTCGAGGCGCAGGCGGCCGAGGAGGTCCGGCTCACCGACCAGGGCGAGCGCGGCACCCGGCCCTCCGAGCGCGTCTGAGGCTCGTTCGCCTGGCCCAGGCCGACAGCCCGGCCCGGACCCCGCAACAACCGTTCAATTGCGCGGTTGTAGCGGGGTCTCGGCCGTCCCGGGCGCAACACCAGCGCAATTGAACGATCGTGGACGGCTGCGAGGACGCACCGCCGGGCCGCCTACTCGAAGGTGGGCGGCACCTCGGTCGCGCCCCGCTGGGCGAGCAGCTCGCGGGCCCAGCGCGGCAGCACGAACAGGCCCTCCGCCTCGACCGTCGGGCCGTCCGGGCCGACGACGTGGCCGCGCGCCCAGGTCTTGTGCCCCTCGCTGCGCTCGACCCACGCCTCCAGCCGCAGCGGACCGAGCGGGGTCGGCTGCTTGTAGGTCACGTTGAGGTACGCCGTCATGCCCGGCTTCCGCGCCGCCGCGGCGGCGTTGCCGAGCATCTGGTCGAGCAGCAGCGACGAGACGCCGCCGTGCACGAGCCCGGGCGGTCCCTCGTACGCCGCGCCGAGCACCACCTCGGCGTGCACCTCGCCGAGCCGGTCGCCGGCCGGCTCGGGGTGCACGGGCGGCGCGACCGGGTTGCGCACGCCCACCACGGTGTTGCCCCAGGGCTGACGCGCGCGGCCGTGCCCGAAGTGCGCGCCGAGCGGCCCGTCGACCTGCTGCTCGCGCAGCCGCGCGGTGACGGCCTCGACCTCGGCCTGGGCGGCCCGGATCGCGTCGGCGTCGACCGTGGTGCGGATCGTGGCGTCGACCAGCTCGCGCACCGCCTGGGTGAACGGCGTGTAGAGCGCCTCCTGCTCGGCGAGCTCGTCAGGGCTGATCTCGGGCGGTCGGTCAGGATTCACGCTCACGGGCGGAGTCTAGGTAGCCGGTACGGGGCGCCGGTGCCCGGTTTGCTTCGATGACGCTGTGACCTCGCTCGCCCGCCCCGACGTCGCGCTCCGCGAGAGCTGGGCGGCGGCGATGCTCGAGCTGGGCGACCAGGCCCACGGTTCCGGGTGGTACGCCGTGGGCGGCGGCGCCGCGCTCGACCTCACCGCCGCCGGGTGCGCGGCGTACGTCGCGGCGCTGGCGCGGCTCGCCGAACCCGCCGCCGGCGGCGAGGGGCGGGTGCCCACCGAGTACTGGTGGGTCGTCGACGGCGACCCGTCCGAGGTCGTCGGCTTCCTCGCGCTGCGCCGCGACCTGGACGCGTGGCACCACGAGCAGGGCGGCCACCTCGGCTACTCCATCCGACCCGGCCGCCGGGGGCGCGGGCACGCCGTCCGCGCCGTGCGGCTGGCCCTCGCGCGGGCCGCCGAGCTGGGCCTGCAGCGGCTGCTGGTGACGTGCGGCGAGGAGAACCTCGCCTCGCGTCGGGTCGTCGAGCGGTGCGGGGGCGCGCTGGAGGACGTGCGCCGCGGGACGTGCCGCTACTGGCTGCCTACGTCTGCGGTGCCGACGCGTCCGGGCGGTGCTGGCGCAGCACGCGCATGAACTCCGCGGGGTCGACCATGGAGGCGTCGACGACGAACGGCGCCATGCTGCGCCGCAGGAACAGCACCTTCCAGCCCCGCGAGCCCGGCTCGCCCACGACCTCGATCGGCGTGTAGCGGCTGCGCAGGTCGAAGACGAACCGTCCGCCGCCGCGCAGCACCTCCAGCTGCCCGGCGGTCACCGACATCCGGGTCACGGCCGACCCGGCCCGGACCGCCCAGACGACCAGCGTGAGGACGGCGAGCGTGCCGGCGAGGCCGAGGTTGAAGGTCGTCTGGTCCTGGTAGGCGAGGTACGCCGCCCCGGCCGTCGCCACGAGCGCCGCGAGGAGGAGCACGCCGACCAGGCGACGCGCGCCCGTGCGGGGTGCGAAGACGTGGTTGGTCGAGGCGTCCGTGGTGGTCGTCGTCGCCGGCGCCCCGGGAACGGCCTCGGGGACGGCCTCGGGGACGGCCTCGGGGACGCTCTCGGGGACGGCCGTGCTCGGCCGGCGACCGGTGAGGGTGGCGACCATGGCGCTGGCGGCGTCCGGAGCGGTCGCCGGCGTCCGCGGGCGGACGGGATCGGCCTCGCGCCGGGACTCCTCCGTCTGCTGGGCCTGCCTGGCTCGCTCGGCCTCCTCGGCCTGCGCGGCCCGGCGACCCTCCTCGGCGAGACGCTCGGCCTCGGCGGCCTCCGCTCGCCGCGCCTCCTCCGCCTGACGTGCGGCCTCGGCCCGGGCCGCGAGCCGCGCCTCGGCCCCCAGCCGGGCCTCCTCGGCGATCCGCTCCTGCTCGGCCTTCCGGGCGGCCTCGTCCCGCCGGGCCTCCTCGGCGATCCGCTCCTGCTCGGCCTTCCGGGCGGCCTCGTCCCGCCGGGCCTCCTCGGCCAGCGCGGCCGCGAGCCGGGCCTCGGCCTCGCGGCGGGCCTCCTCGGCGGCACGGGCCTCCTCGGCGGCGCGCGCTCCCTCGGCGGCACGGGCGGCCTCGACCTGGGCGGCGAGCCGGGCCTCGGCGGCGAGCCGCGCCTCCTCGGCGAGCCGCGCCTCCTCCGCGACACGTCCCTGCTCGACCCGTGCTTCCTCCGCCGCGACCGGATCGGGCGGGGTCAGGTCGGGGAGCGGCTCGGGACCCGGGTCCGGCCGCCGCGACCGCAGCCGGGAGAGCCGGGACGCAGGCTTCTGGTTCTTCTTGCGGGCCGACGGGATGATCACCGGCTCGAAGTCGAGCTGGAGCTGGTCGCGTGCTGCCGCGGGCGCCGTCGCGGGCGGGACCGCCTCGACCGCCGGAGGCTCCAGTGACTGATGGGGGAGCGGGTCGCCCTCCGCGGGAGCGACGTCGGCCGGCTCGGCAGCCGCGTCGCCCGGCTCCGGAGCCGGCTCCTCGGCGGGCGGTGCGGGGTCGGGCGGTGCGGGGTCGGCGGCGGCCGCGCGCTCCGGCGTACGGGCTCCGCCGGCCTGCTCGCGGTGCGTCAGCCACCGGTCGAACAGGTCGCCCGGGTCCTCCTTGTCCGCCATGCCTCCCAAACTACGCGCGCGGACGGGCGTTACGCCGGGGTACCGCCGGACCGGTCGCGGTCTGGATCAGCGGTTGCGCCACTGGGGCGCGCGCTTCTCGGCGAAGGCCCGCGCGCCCTCCTGGGCGTCCTCGGAGGCGAAGACCGGGCCCAGGATGGCCGACTGGCGGTCCCAGACGTCGGTGGAGGACCAGTCCGCCTGCTCGGCGAGGATCCGCTTGGTGGCGGCCATCGCGAGCGGGCCGTTGGCGGTCATCCGCGCAGCCAGCTCCAGCGCCGCCTCGAGCGCGCCGCCGGGCTCGGTGAGCCGGTTGACCAGGCCGTACCGCTCGGCCTGCTCCGCGGTCATCGGATCGCCGGTGAGCGCGAGCTCGTTGGCCACGTTCTGCGGGATCTTGCGCGGCAGCCGCACCAGCCCGCCGGCGCCCGCGACCAGGCCGCGCTTGACCTCGGGGATGCCGAGCTTCGCGTCGCGGGAGGCGACGACCACGTCGCACGCCAGGACGACCTCGCAGCCGCCGGCGAGCGCCCAGCCCTCGACCGCGGCGACCAGCGGCTTGGCGGGCGGTCTGGTGGTGAGGCCGGCGAGGCCGCGGCCGCCGGCCATGACGTCCTCGCCGGTGAGGAACGCCTTGAGGTCCATGCCGGCGCAGAACGTCCCGCCCGCACCGGTGATCACACCGACCGACAGGCCGTCGTCGGCGTCCAGCTCGTCCATCGCGGCGGCGACGGCGGCCGAGACCTCGGCGTTGACGGCGTTCTTGGCGTGCGGTCGGTTCAGGGTGACGACGAGGACGCGGTCGCGGCGCTCGACGAGGACGACGGGCTCGACGGGCTCGACGGGCGCGGTGGGGTCGCTCATGGCGGTCACCCTGCCGTGGCCGGTGGGACGTGTCCAGCGTCCCGCCGGGAGGACGGCAGGCCGGGCGCGTGGTGGCCGTGCGGCAGGTGGTCGGCCAGGTCGAGCGCGACCAGCAGGCTCGGGAGCACGGCCTTCGCGGTCCGCTTGTAGCCCGCGCTGGACGGGTGGAAGCGGTCGACCGCGAACATCTCGTCGGGGCGGGTGACGAAGAACGGCCCGACGACGTCGGCCAGGGACACCGCCAGCGCGCCGTGCTCGAGCGCGACCTCGCGCTGCGCCGCGGCGAGCTGTCGGGAGGCCACGCGGGCCAGGGTGCGCAGCGGCTGCGGGAGGACCCCGAGCGCGCCGAGGTCGGGGCAGGTGCCGACGACGACCGGGACGCCGAGGGCGCCCAGCGTCTCGAGTGCCTCGGCCAGGTGCCGCCGGGACTCGCCGACCCGCACCCGGTGGGTGACGTCGTTGCCGCCGACCACGACGACCGCCACGTCGGGCCGGTATCCGCCGGGCAGCCCGGCGAGCTGGGCGCGGAGCATCGAGGACTCCGCGCCCACCACCGCGGCGGTGTGCAGCCGGACCGCGCGGTCGGACACCTTGGCCAGCCGCTTGGCCAGCTGCGCGCCGAACGTCCCGCCGGGGGAGTCCGCGCCGAGGCCGGCCGCGATGGAGTCGCCGAGGACGAGCAGGTCGAGGGGGTCGCCGTACGAGCGCTTCCAGACCCGGTCGGCCCGGTGGGCGTCCTCGCCGAGCGGCTTGCCGACGACGGCGCGCACGGCCGAGGCCTGGCGCAGCAGCACACCCCGCCCGGCGAGCAGCCCGCCCAGCACCACCGCGCCACCGCCGCCCACGAACCACCGACCCCGCACGCCCCCACTCCAGCCCGCCCGCACGGCCGGCGGGTGACGGCTGGACGACGCTCGGATGACGGCGGGGGCACGGCACCGGAACGGGCCGCGGAGCGTTGGGCGGGCGTTCACGGACAGGTCGCCGGCCGGTGCCCGGGACTGCCTAGCGTCCGGGAGCGTGATCGCGCGTGGGTTGCTCGGGTCGGTGCTGGTCCTGCTCGGCGGCCTGGTCGTCTCCGTGCTGCCCGCCGCGAGCCCGCTCGACGACCTGCCGCTGCGCCACCACACCCCGGGCCGGCTGGTGGGCCTGGTCGTGGTGGTGGGCGGGCTCGGCCTGCTGGGCTGGGCGTGGCTCGAGCTGCTACGGGCGGTACGCCGTGGGGCCGGCGGGATGTTGCTGGTGCACCGCGCCGCGGCGAGCTGGTCGCTGCCGCTGCTGCTCGCGCCGCCGATGTTCAGCCGCGACGGCTGGAGCTACGCGGCCCAGGGCGTGATGGCGCGCGTCGGCGTCTCGCCGTACGAGCACGGCCCCTCGGTGCTGCCCGGCGCGGTCGTGGAGCCGGTGGACCCGATGTGGCTGGACACCACGACGCCGTACGGCCCGCTCCCGCTGGCGTGGGGCGCGCTCGCCGCGGGCTTCACGCGCGAGCCGTGGGACCTGGTCGTCGCCCATCGCCTCCTCGCGCTGGTGGGTCTGGCGCTGCTGGCGTGGGCGGTCCCGCGGCTGGCTGCAGCGGCGGGCGGCGACCCGGTCCGGGCCGCCGCGGTGGTGCTGCCTGGGCCGCTCGTGGTCGCGCACGGGGTGGCAGGCCTGCACAACGACCTGCTCATGGTCGGCCTGGCGGCGGTGGCGCTCGTCCTGGCGGTCGAGGGCCACTGGGCGCTGGGCGCGGGCGTCGGCGGGGCCGCCGCGGCGGTCAAGCTGCCGGGCGGGCTGGTGTGCGTCGCCATCGCCCTCGTGTCCCTCCCGGCCGGCGCGGCGGTGGTCGACCGCCTGCGCCGGCTCGCCGCGGTGGGCGGGGTGTCGGTCGGCGTGCTGGTCGGCTGCGGCGTCGCGACGGGACTGGGCATCGGCTGGGTCCACGCCCTCTCCGTCCCGGGAGTGGTGCACACGCCGCTCTCGCTGACCACGCAGGTCGGCCGGGCCATCGCGTGGGCCCAGGAGGCGGGCGGCCTGCCCGGTCCGGACCCCGTCGAGATGGTGCGGACGGCCGGGACCCTGCTCGCGCTCGGCTACGTCGCGTGGTGCGCCCTGCGGGAGCCCACCGGCGCTCCGGCGGCCGCCGTGCGGGTGGCCGGGCTCACCGCCCTGGCGGCCGTCGTGCTGGGACCGGTGGTGCACCACTGGTACGCGCTGTGGGCGGTGCCGTTCCTGGCGGCGACCCGGCTCGGGCCCCGGGCCTCTGGGGCCCTGGTCGGGCTGGTCGGCCTGGGTGGGCTGGTCGCGCCGCTGGACTCCAGCCTACGGGCGCGCGGCACCGACATCGTGGTGGCGGTGCTACTGGTCGTCGGCGTGGCGGTCACGCAGGCCGTCGGTCACCGGCGGGCGCTCGCCACCGCGCCGGAGCAGCGGGAGCGGGCGCTCCGCTGAGGGCGAGGTCGTGGACCTCGAGCATCCCCTCGACGGCCCTCGACCACGGGTACTCCTCGGCGCGCCGGCGCGCCGCCCTGCGCCGCAGGTCCATGTCGCGTGCGGCGACCTCGAGCACCGCGTCGGCCAGCCGGTCGGGGCTCGCGGGCGCCCAGGCCCCGCACGCCCCGTCGACGAGCTCGCGGCCGCCACCCTCGTCCGCGGTCACCACAGGCGTGCCGCAGGCCAGCGCCTCGAGGACCGAGAGGCCGAACGTCTCGCCCGGGCACACCGACAGCGACACGTCGGCCCGTGCCAGGCGCTCGGCGAGCCGCTCCCGGCCGGCGAGGTGCCCGTGGAAGGTCACGGGCGCGTCCTCCGCGAGGGTCTCCAGCTCCGACCGGTGCGGACCGTCGCCGTACACGTCGAGCTGCACGGGGACGCCGCGCCGGTGCAGCGCGACCGCCGTCGCGACCGCCAGGTGCGGGCTCTTCTCCCGGGAGAGCCGCCCCGCGTGCACGAGCCGCAGCGGCCCGGCCGACCGGTCCGGACCTCGCCGCGGGTGGAATGTCGCCAGGTCCACGCCGAGGGGGACGCGGTGCAGCGGGGTGCCGGTGGCGGCGGCCAGGGCCCGCAGCTCGTCGCGGGCGTAGCGCGAGGTGACGACGACCCGGTCGTGGCGTCGCAGCACCGCCCGGTTCCAGGCCGTCGTCGGCACGGGCAGGCCGGTCCGTAGGGAGAGCATCGCGTCGAGCCGCTCGTGGGAGAGCAGCACCGAGGGCACGCCGGACCGGCGCGCCCACCGGGTGACCGGCAGCAGCGTCGACTTGTCGGACACCTCGACCGAGGTCGGTCCGAACCGGCGCAGCGGCTCGATCGCCCGCCACGGCTCGACGAGCAGCCGGTAGCCGCCGCCGACCCGCGGCGCCCGCAGCTGGACCACGTCGCCGGACGCGGTCTCGAGGTAGCGGTCCTCGGGTCCGGGCACGACCAGCAGCCGGGCGACCCCGGCGGCGACGTACCCCTCGCCGAGGGCGGCGAGGGTCGTCCGGATGCCGCCGGAGGTCGGACCGACGAAGTTGGCCAGCTGGGCGATGCGCACCTCAGGCCGCGAGCCGCTCGGAGGGCCCGCCGAGCACCGCCGTGTAGTGACCGAGGAGCTCGTCGACCACGCCGGCCCAGCTCCGGCCGGCGACCGCCAGCTGTCCGCCCCGGGCCATCCGGGCGCGGGCGAGCGGGTCGGTGACGAGGGCGGCGACGGCACCGCGGAGCGCCTGCGGCTGCGTGACGTCGTACAGGCTGCCCGTTCGGCCCGGCGACACGAGGTCGAGGGGGCCGCCGGCGGCCGGTGCGACGACCGCGACGCCGCTGGCCTGGGCCTCCTGGACGGTCTGGCAGAACGTCTCGGCCTCGCCGGTGTGGACGAAGACGTCGAGCGAGGCGAACGCCCGGGCCAGGGCCGGGCCGCGCAGCATCCCGGTGAACGTCGCCGCCGGCAGACGCTCCTGCAGCCATCCGCGCTCCGGTCCGTCGCCGACGACCACGAGGTGCACGCCGGGGACGTCGGCGAGCTCGAGGAGGCGACGCACCTGCTTCTCCTGCGCCAGCCGCCCGACGTAGCCGACCACGACGTGCCCGGGCTCGGTCCACGACGCCCGCAGCGCCGGGTCGCGGTGCCCGGGATCGAAGAGGTCGAGGTCCACGCCGCGGCGCCACAGGTGGAGGTCGGGGACGCCCTGGGCGGCGAGCTGGTCCCACGACGCGGACGAGGGCACCAACGTCCGGTCGGCGCGCCGGTGCAGCCGCGCCACCCAGCGGTCGATGAGGCGGTCGGCCGGCAGGCCGTACTGGCGGGCGAAGCCGGCGACGTCGGTCTGGTAGACCGCCACCACCGGGACCGCCAGGTGCCTCGCCGCGCGCAGCCCCACCGCGCCGAGCGCGATCGGCGACGCCAGGTGGACGACGTCGGGCCGGAACCGGTCGAGCGCCCGGTGGACGACCGGGTCGGGGAGGCCGAGGGGGAAGGACCGGTAGCCGGGCAGCGCCAGCGACCGCACGCGCACCACCTCGGCGCCGGCGTACGCCGTCGGGCCGGCGCCCGGCGCGACCACGAGCACCTGGTGGCCCGTCGCCGTCAGCCGGTCGACCACGTGCCGCACGGTGCCGGCGACCCCGTTGACCTGGGGGAGGAAGGACTCGGTCACGATGGCAACGCGCATGGTTCGACGGTCCCGGGACCGGATGAACCACGCGTGGCCCGGACGTGATCGTTCGCTGCGTGCCGGGCGAACCGTCGGGTACCGGCCCGGCATGACCAACCAGCCTGACGAGTCCACCCAGAAGCAGACCGGGCACCTGGACGACGCGGCCG
The DNA here is from genome assembly GCF_014266025.1 of Nocardioides deserti. Taxonomy (GTDB): domain Bacteria; phylum Actinomycetota; class Actinomycetes; order Propionibacteriales; family Nocardioidaceae; genus Nocardioides; species Nocardioides deserti. The sequence continues at coordinate 44,773 of NZ_JACMYC010000013.1, forward strand.
AGGCCGCCCAGGAGTCCTCGACCACCGACGGCCCGGCCGCGGCCGGCGACTACGACCCGGCGCAGGGATCCCCGGGCGGCGGGCACCCGGTGGGCGAGTCGTTCCCCGAGGAGTCCGCGAAGAGCGGCGAGGAGGGACACCCGCGCAGCTGAGTGGGCGTCCCGACGCGGCCCCGACGAGCGGGTCGTCCGGTCGTGGCGCAGCACACGCCGTACGCCGGAACACCTCGCGCCCGCGCCCCGTTGTGATCCCCAGCCGGTCCGTTCCATGCCCCCGGGCTCACCCCTTGCCGCTGCGAGCGGCCTCCCGCCGAGAGGCGGCTGTCGGGCCGGCGAGCAACAGCACGCAGCCACCCGCCGGGTAAGCCCCGGTTAGGGTGGCTGTCGTGTTCCCGGCCCCGTTCAGGCGCGGGGCGCCGGGCCGGTCCCCGCCGGGGCCGGCGGCGGCATGCCCACGTCGGTCTGGCCGGGCGGGGTGCCCTGCATCTGCCAGGCGATGACCACCGCGGCCACCACCAGGGCGAGCACCACGAAGGCGATCACCGACCACCGCGTGGAGAAGCGCCGCCGCTCGCCGGACCTGTCGTGGACCTGCATCCCGTCCTCCGTCCGTCGTGGATCCGCTGCTCGTGCTCGTGCTGGTGGGGTACCCGGACTCGCATGGACGCCTTCAGCGTGGCCCTGACGGTCGTCGCGATGCTCGCCGTCGCGGCGGCGATCCTGCTCTTCGAGCGCAAGCGCGCGCGGGGCATCGAGCGCGACCTCCGCGAGCAGGCCACGCGGCGGGCCCGAGAGGACCAACCGGACAACCGGCGGGCCGACCACCCCCACAACCGGTCAGACGACCACCCCGGGGGGCCCGCGCCCGGGTGAGGGGAGCGGGGCCGCGGGGGCTCGGGCTCAGGCCGGCGCCGTGCCGAAGGCCCGGAGGACGTGCCGGGCCGCCTCCTGCTGGGCGTCCTCGGCCTTGGCCAGCACGGCGGAAGCGCCGAAGAACTCGTGCATCACGCCGTCGTAGTGGCGCAGCGTGACGTCGACGCCGGCCTCCTCCAGCCGCCGGGCCCAGTCCTGGCCCTGGCTGCGCAGCACGTCCCGCTCGGCGGTGACGACGAGCGTCGGCGGGAGGACGCCCAGCCGCTCGAGGGGCGCGCCGAGCAGGTCGATCCGTGGGTCGGTGGCGGCGTCGGGGCGGCCCTCGAAGGCGTGCATCGCCATCCACGAGAGCAGCGGGCGGTCGACGGGCCGCGCGTCGGCGGCGTCCTCCATCGACGCACCGTGCTGCTCGGGCGTGACCAGCGGGTAGACGCAGACCTGGGCCGCCGGGAGCGGCTCGCCGGCCTCGGCGAGCTGCAGGCAGGTCGCCGCGGCCATGTTCCCGCCCACGGACTCCCCGCCGATGGCGACCCGCGCCGGGTCGCCGCCGAAGGAGGCGGCGTTCGCCACGACCCAGCGGTACGCCGTGAGCACGTCGTCGTGGGCGGCCGGGAAGACCGCCTCGGGGGCGCGGCGGTAGTCCGGCGAGACCACGATCGCGCCGGTCTTGTTCGCCAGGCCGCGGCAGGAGGCGTCGTAGGTGTCGATGTCGAACAGCACCCACCCGCCCCCGTGGATCCACATCAGCACCGGTCGCGGTCCCGGACCTCCGGCCTCGGGGGTGTAGACGCGCAGCGTCTGCTCGCCGCCGGCGCCGTCGGGGATGCGGAGGTCCTCGGCCGCGGCGACCGGCTCGGGGCCGTCGATGCCGCGCTCGGCCATCACCTTCTTCACCGCCGCGTCGGGCCCGGGCTGCTTGCGGGCCTGGTCGGGCTCGAGGATCTCGAAGGGCAACGGGCCGAGCGAGGAGTGGGCGTCGACGATGGCCTGCGCCTCCGGGTCGAGCGTGCCGGAGGGGTCGGTGACCGTCTCCTTCTGGCGGCCCGAGAGCAGGTCGCGGACGTGGTCCAACGGCTTGGCGAGCATGCCGGCGATCTTCTCCGCGATCCCCTCGTCGGGGGCGTGCGGGTGCGGTCGGGTGGGCGCCTGCCGCTTGGCGGCGAGGAACTTCTTGCCCAGCTGCGCCATCCGCTCCGGCCCGGCCTTCTGCCGGAACTCCGGCAGCTCCTCGTCCTCCTCGTCGTGGACGTGGTGGCGCACGACCTCCATCAGCCGGGTCAGGGCGTCCTCGAACTCGCGCTCGCCGGGGTCGGTGCGGCCGAGGGTGACGAGCAGCTCCTTGATCTGCTGGTGCTCGTGCTCGGCGTCGTCGTGCTCGTCGGCCATGCCGATCTCGGGCCAGACGGGGTAGAGGACCACCTCCTCGGCGAACGCGTGCAGCGCGAGCTCGAGGCTGATCTGGTCGACCAGCACGCGCCGGTCGCCACGGCCGGCCTCGAGGTGCTGGAACTGGCGCTCGACGACTGCGTGGTCGTCGGCGATCAGGTGGTCGATGTCGCCGGGCCGGGTGGGGTAGGACAGCGCCACGGCGTACTCCTCAGGCCGGGCCGGACTGCGGCGAGGTGTTGTCGGTGCCACCGAGCTGGGCGAGGAACCGGTGGCAGCGCTGGGCCCGCTCGGAGTCCTGCTGCATGACCTCGCGGAAGAAGTCGGCGATCTCCTGCTGGCCCGCGTTCTCGGCGTCGCGGACGTACTGGCCGTAGTCGTGACCGGCCTTGAGCGAGTGGTACTGCACCGAGATCAGGTCGAAGGTGACGTCGTCGAATCCGGTCTCTCCGGTGGCCATGGTTCCTCCCGGGGGTGGGGCTGGACGGGTGGGTGGGCACGAGCAGTACCCGTGGCCCGGACGCCCAACCCGGTTCGCCGCGGCGCCGACCGGGTACCGCGCCCGCTCGGGCAGCAGCGACGAGAGGTGACCCGATGGCGGAGGAACGACTGGTCGCGGACCTGGTGGTCGAGCGGCTGCGCGCCTGGGGCGTGCCCCGGGTCTTCGGCTACTCCGGGGACGGCATCAACGGGCTGATGGGCGCGCTGCGGCGGGCCGGGGGCGACCCCGCGTTCGTGCAGGCGCGCCACGAGGAGAACGCCGCGCTGATGGCGGTCGGCCACGCCAAGTACGCCGGCGGGATCGGTGTCGTCACCAGCACCCAGGGCCCGGGTGCGGTGCACCTGCTCAACGGCCTCTACGACGCCAAGCTCGACCACCAGCCGGTCGTCGCGATCGTCGGCCAGCAGCAGACGACCGTGCTGGGCTCGGAGTACCAGCAGGAGATCGACCTGACCTCGCTGTTCAAGGACGTCGCCGCGCAGTACGTCGCCACCGTGCTCGACCCCGAGCAGGCCGCCATGGTGGTGGACCGCGCGTTCCGCACCGCGCTCGCGACGCGGTCACCCTGCGTGGTGGTGCTGCCGCACGACGTGCAGGTGCAGCCGGCGCCGGCGGTGCCGTCCCACGAGCACGGCGTCGTGCCGACCGCCCCGCAGTGGCGGCCGCCGCGAGTCCTCCCGGCCGACGACGACCTCGCCGAGGCGGCGGCCGTCCTGAACGCCGGCGAGCGGGTCGCGCTGCTGGTCGGCCAGGGCGCGAAGGACGCGGGCGAGCTGGTCCGCGCGGTGGCCGAGCGGCTGGGCGCCGGCGTCACGACCAGCCTGCTCGGCAAGCCGTGGTGGGACGAGACGCTGCCGACCAGCTGCGGGGTGATGGGGCACCTCGGCACGACCGCGTCGGCCTGGCTGATGGACCACTGCGACACGCTGCTGATGATTGGCACCAACGACCCGTGGACGGAGTTCTACCCCGCGCCCGGCCAGGCCCGCGCCGTGCAGGTCGACATCGACGGCCGCCACCTCGGCAACCGCTACCCGGTCGAGGTCGGGCTGGTCGGCGACGCGGCGGAGACGCTGACCGCCCTGCTGCCGCTGCTCGAGGAGAGGGCCGACCCGACGTGGCGCACGAACGTCACCGCGCAGGTCGAGCGGTGGCACCGGATCGCCGAGGAGCGCGCGTCCGGCGACATCGGCGCCGCCGCCCGCCCGCTGAGCCCGGAGCGCGTCGTACGCGCCCTCACACCGCGGCTGCCCGCCGAGGCGCAGGTCAGCGTCGACGTGGGGTCGGTCGTCTACTGGTACGCCCGGCACCTCACCCTGCCGCCCGGCGTGCCGGCCCACCTCTCCTCGACGCTGGCGTCGATGGGGTCGGGCCTGCCCTACGGCCTCGCCGCGAAGCTCGAGGCGCCCGACCGGCCCGTCGTCGCGCTCGTCGGTGACGGGGCGATGCAGATGAACGGCCTCAACGAGCTGGTCACCGTCGCCTCCCGCTGGCGGGACTGGGCCGACCCGCGCTTCGTCGTGCTCGTGCTGAACAACCGCGACCTCGCCGAGGTGACGTGGGAGCAGCGCGAGACCGAGGGCGACCCGCGGTACGACGTCAGCCAGTCGCTGCCGGACGTGCCCTACGCGGCGTACGCCGAGCTGCTCGGCCTCGGCGGCATCCGCGTCGAGCGGCCCGAGGACGTCGACGACGCGTGGGACCGCGCGCTCGCCGCCGACCGGCCGGTGCTCATCGAGGCCGTGGTCGACCCCGACGTGCCGCTGCTGCCGCCGTTCCCTGCCGGCGAGGCGATGCTCGACAGCTTCTCCCGGGCGCTCGACCAGGAGGACGACGCCGAGCACGCCCGCGCGCTGCTCGACCTCGAGGCCGAGCAGGAGCGCCGGCACTAGGCCGGTGGCCGCCCGGCGGCGGGCCGCCGCATAACGTCCGCGCCCCCAGCGGCGTTGGTCCGGGCGAGGAGGACCGATGACGGCTCAGCGCGGTGTCGTGCCCGGCTCGGCGCGCCCCGACGCCGCCGAGCTCTGGCGGATGACCGTCGAGCACTCGCCGGTCGGCATGGCGCTGGTCGACCTCGAGGGTCGCCTGGTGGTGGTCAACCAGGCGGCGGCCGACATGCTCGGCTACACGCGCGAGGAGCTGCTGTCGCTGACGTTCGCGGAGGTCACCGTCCCGGAGGACCTCGCCCTGGACGAGCGCCTGTTCGGTGAGGCCGTCGCCGGCGAGCGCGACGGCTACCGGTTGACCAAGCGCTACGTGCGCAGCAACGGCGAGCACGTGTGGGGCGACCTGTCGGTGGCCGTCGTCAGAGACGAGGAGGGGCGGGCGGCGTACCTCATGTCGCAGGTCCTCGACGTCACCGAGCGCATCCGCGACCAGGAGCGGATCCGGGCGGCCGCCGACGTGATCAGCAGGCAGCAGCAGATCGCGGAGGCCATCCTCGAGACGGTGGACGTGGGGCTGGTGCTGCTGGACGCCGACGGGGAGTACGCCGTCACGAACCGCCGGCACCGCGACTTCATCGCCCTCGCGTTCCCCGACGGCCACGGCGGGCGGGCCGGGCAGGAGGGCGAGGTCTACGGCCCGGACGGCGTCCGCTGGACGCGGGAGCAGATGCCGTCGTGGCGCGCGGCGCAGGGCGAGGAGTTCGACGACGTGCACATGTGGATCGGCGCCGACCCGGTCGTGCGCCGGGCGCTGTCGGTCTCGGCGCGGTCGGTGCGGACCGCCGACGGCAGGTTCGCCGGCGCCGGCCTCGCCTACACCGACATCACCGAGGTGCTGCGCGCGCTGGAGGTCAAGGACGACTTCATCGCCGCCGTCTCCCACGAGCTGCGCACCCCGCTGGCCGCGATCCGCGGGCGGGCCGAGCTGCTCGCGTCGTACCCCGACCAGGGCCCCGAGGTCCGCGCCGACGTCGCCGCGCTCCAGCGCAACGCTGTCCGCCTGGAGCGGCTGGTCTCCGACCTGATCGAGGCGGGCCAGCTGCAGAGCGGCGCGCTGCACCTGCGCTGCGCGGCGTACGACGTCGTGGCGGTCGTCGCGGAGGCCGTCGCCGCGGTCGGACCGGCTGCCGTCGCCGCCGGGATCAGCCTGGGGGCCGACCTCGCGGACGGAGCCGGCGCGCGCCGACGGATCCCCGCGTACGGTGACGCCGGCCGGATCCGGCAGGTGCTCGACAACCTGCTCACGAACGCCGTCAAGCACACCCCGCCCGGCGGCTCGGTGCGGCTGGAGGTCTACTGGGACGACGTGGTCGACGAGGTCGAGCTGGTCCTCGCCGACACGGGTCACGGGATCGCCGCCGACGAGCTCGACCGGGTCTTCGAGCGGTTCTACCGGGGCGCCGCGGCGCGCCGGCACGGGATCGAGGGGCTCGGCCTGGGGCTGTCGATCACCCGCGCGCTCGTGGAGGCGCACGGCGGCCACGTGCTGCTCGAGTCCGAGGTCGGCATCGGCACGACGTTCACCGTGCGGCTGCCGCGCCGCGTGCCCGCCGCGCGCTCGGCGCAGGTCACGGGTGGCGACCCCGCCACGTCTGGTCGTCCGTCGACGAGCACGGGGCCGGCGCCGACTGCGTGGACGGGAGTCAGAGCGTCGAGGCGCGGGCGACCAGCTCCGGGGTGAAGGTGACCTGCTGGTGCCGGTGGTCGGGGTCGGACGACTCGTCGAGCACGAGCGAGGCCGCGGTCCGGCCCAGCTGGTGGCGCGGCTGGCGCACCGAGGTGAGCGGCACCGCCGCGGCGGCGGCGAACTCGATGTCGTCGTAGCCGATGATGGCCAGGTCGCCGGGCACCGACCGCCCGCTGCCGATCGACTGCTGCAGCAGTCCGAGCGCCAGGAGGTCGTTGACGCAGAACGCCGCGGTGGGGCGTCGCCGGCCCGGCAGCCCGGACAGCCGCTCGCCGGCGGACCTGCCCTCGGCGACGGTCATCGCCTCGGTGGCGAGCTCCACCAGGTCGTCGGGGTCGAGCCCGGCGTCGGCCCAGGCCGCCCGCGCCCCGGCGTACCGGTCGTGCACCTGGCCGATGGTGGTGGGGCCGCCCACGACGGCGACGCGACGGTGGCCGCGGTCCACGAGGTGCTCGACCGCGAGGCGGCCGCCCAGGACGTCGTCGACGGAGACGGTGCAGAAGTCCTCGACCCGGCGGGTGCGGTCCACGACGACGATCGGCGTGCCGCGACGGGCGATCAGGTCGAGCGCCACCGCGTCGGGGTCGACCGGCGTGATGAGGATGCCCTGGACGCGCTGCTGCTCGAGCAGCGCGAGGTGGGCCGCCTCGCGGTCGGCACGGTTGGCGCTGTTGCACAGGACCAGCGAGAGAGCCGCGTCGTCCGCCGCGTCGTCGATGCCGGCGGCGACGTCGGTGAAGAAGGGGTTGCCCGCGTCGAGGACGACGTAGGCGAGGGTGCGGCTCTTGCCGGCGCGCAGCTGGCGGGCCGACTCGTTGCGCACGAAGCCGAGCTCGGCCATGACCCGCTCGACACGTTCGCGGGTGCTCGGGCTGACCCGGTCAGGGCGGTTGAGCACGTTCGAGACCGTCCCGAGGGAGACGCCGGCCGCCGCAGCGACGTCCTTGACCGACGCGTTCCGCACGGTCATCGGGGCCTCCTTGGAGGGGTCGAAAGGTAAAGGTGTGTGAAACGGTACACACGATGACGCGGCGACGCGCGGCTGTCTCGTCCCTCCTCGCAACCCGCCGGCAATCTTTCGGCAATCTGCGCGTAGCCCTTGACGGCTGTGACGGCAGCCACGTACGTTCCCGGCATCGCTTTTGAAACCTTTCACTGACAGGAGGGCGCCGTGGTCGAGCAGTCGTCCCGTGTGGCGCTGGAGCTGCGTGACGTGGCCAAGTCGTTCGGCGCCGTCGCAGCCCTGCGCAGCGGCAGCCTGGTCGTCGACCGCGGCTCCATCCACGCCTTGATCGGCGAGAACGGTGCCGGCAAGTCGACCCTGGTCAAGATCGTCGCCGGCGTGCACCGCCGCGACTCGGGCACCTTCCGCCTGCATGGCGAGGACGTGGACTTCGGCTCGACCGCGGAGTCCAAGGCTGCCGGCGTCGCCGTCATCTACCAGGAGCCGACGCTCTTCCCCGACCTCTCGGTCACCGAGAACATCTTCATGGGCCGACAGCCGCGCAGCCGGTTCGGCCGGATCGACCGTGGCGCCATGCACCGCGAGGCGCTGGAGCTGTTCGCGCGCCTCGGCGTCGAGATCGACCCTCGCCGGCCGGCGCTCGGTCTCTCGATCGCCGACCAGCAGATCATCGAGATCGCCAAGGCCATCTCGCTCGACGCCAGCGTGCTGATCATGGACGAGCCGACGGCCGCGCTCAGCGGCGTCGAGGTCGAGCGGCTGTTCGCCGTCGCGCGCAGCCTGCGCGACGAGGGTCGGGCCCTGGTGTTCATCTCGCACCGCTTCGAGGAGGTCTTCGACCTCTGCGACACGGTCACGGTCATGCGTGACGGCTCGTACGTCGCCACGCAGAAGATCGCGGAGACCTCCGTCGACGCCCTGGTCGCGGAGATGGTCGGCCGCGAGGTCGGCGACCTCTTCCCGAAGACCCCGGCCCCGATCGGCGACGTCGTGCTCGACGTGCGCGACCTCAGCTCCCTGGGCGTCTTCTCCGACGTCTCCTTCCAGGTCCGCGCCGGCGAGATCGTCGGCCTGGCGGGTCTGGTGGGCGCCGGCCGGTCGGAGATCGCCCGCGCCGTCTTCGGCGTGGACGGGTACGACGCCGGGCGCGTCGAGCTGCTCGGCAAGCCGGTCCCGCCCCGCAACCCGCGGGCCGCGATCCGCGCCGGCATGGCGTTCGTGCCCGAGGACCGCCGCAAGCAGGGCCTGGTCACCGAGTCCTCGGTCGCCCGCAACGTCGCCGGCGTCATCCGCCGGGGGCTCACCACCGCCGGCATGCTCACCGCGCGGGCGGAGAACCGCGCCGCCGCGCCGTGGGCGGGCCGGCTCGAGGTCAAGACCAGCGCACTGGACATGCGCGCCACCACGATGAGCGGCGGCAACCAGCAGAAGGTCGTCATCGCCAAGTGGCTGGCCACCGAGCCGAAGCTGCTCATCATCGACGAGCCCACCCGCGGCATCGACGTGGGCACGAAGTCCGAGGTCCACCGGCTGCTGTCGGACCTCGCCGGCCAGGGCCTGGCGATCCTGATGATCTCCTCGGAGCTCCCCGAGGTCCTCGGCATGGCCGACCGCGTCCTGGTCGTCTGCGAGGGCCGGATCACCGCCGAGCTCGGTCGCAGCGAGGCCACGCCGGAGAACGTGATGCACGCGGCAACCAGCACCGTCACCCACACCGGCACGTCGAGCGCCTCGGAGGTCCCGGCATGAGCGACACCGTCTCCTCCGACCTGGCCCGGCCCAGCGCCGCGTCGCCCGCGAGCCGGGTCCTCAAGGACCTGCTGCGCTCGCGCGAGCTCGCGGTGGCCGTGGTCCTCGTCCTGCTGGTCGCGGTCACGACGCTGAGGAGCGACTCGTTCCTCTTCGGCGCGACCGGCTGGCGCGACCTGCTGCTGACCCCGTCGATGCTCGTCCTCCTCGCGGTCGGCCAGACCGCGGTGATCATCACGCGCAACGTCGACCTGTCGGTCGGCTCGACCCTCGGTCTGACCGCCTACCTGACCGGCCGGTTGTTCATCGACACCAACCTGCCGATCGTCGCGGTCGTGCTGGCCGGGATCCTGATGGGTGCCGTGCTGGGTCTCGTCAACGGCGCGCTCGTGGCGTTCGGCCGCGTGCCGGCGCTCGTCATCACGCTCGGCACGATGTACATCTACCGCGGCGCCTTCCTCACCTGGGCCGGCAGCGACCGGATCAATGCCGACGACATGCCGCGCGGCTTCCGTGACCTCGGCACCGAGTCGATCCTCGGCATCCCCGTGCTGACCATCGTCGCGGTGGTCGTCCTGGTGCTGGTCGGCTACTACCTGCGCACCGCCCGCGGCGGGCGCGAGCTCTACGCGATCGGCTCGGACCCGGAGGCCGCGAAGCTCTACGGGCTCCCGGTCACCCGCCGGATCCTGTGCGCGTTCGTGCTCAGCGGCGCACTGGCCGGGCTCGCCGGCGTCGTGTCCGCAGCGCGCTTCGGCACGGTCAGCTCCAGCGTCGGGTCCGGGGTCGAGCTCGAGGCGGTCGGTGCCGCCGTCATCGGCGGCGTGGCCATCTTCGGTGGCAGCGGCACCGTCTTCGGAGCGGCTCTCGGCGCCTTCCTGCTGGTCACGATCAACCGCGCACTCCCGGTCCTGGGCATCTCCGACTTCTGGCAGCAGGCCGTCGTCGGCCTGCTCATCGTCGGCGCGATCGTCCTCGACCGGGTCCTCGTCCGGCGCCAGGAACGGCGGCTGATCGCTGCCCGTGAGCACGGTCCGGACACGCCGACCACGCCGAGCACCCCTGCCGCGACGGGCGGGCCGCGTCCCGCGCCGGTCGTCCCCGGTGGCGGCACGAACGCCGGCACGAGCCCTCGCCCGGGCGCCGACAGCAACGAGGAGGTCGTCCGATGAGCACGCTGATCGACCACCGGGACGCCCCCACCCAGGCGCCGCGGACCTACGCGGCGTACGCCCGGCCGTGGTGGCAGCGCGTGGTGTTCAGCCGCGAGTTCGCCGTCGTCGCGCTGCTCGTCGCCGCGCTGGTCTACTCGCGCTCGCAGGTCGACTACTTCGACGGCCCGCAGACGATGTACTACCTGTTCCGTGACTCCGCGAGCATCCTGCTGCTCGCGTTGCCGATGACGGCCATCATCATCACCGGCGAGATCGACCTCTCGGTCGCGAGCACCGTCGGCCTGACCAGCGTCGCGTTCGGCATGCTGCACGCCGACGCGGGGCTGTCGATGACGGTCGCGGCGCTCCTGGCCATCGTGATCGGTGCGGTCTGCGGCGCCTTCAACGGGTTCCTGGTGGCGTACGTCGGCCTGCCGTCGATCGCGGTCACCATCGGCACGCTGGCGTTGTTCCGCGGGATCGCGGCGGGCCTGCTCGGCACCGAGTCGCGGACCGACTTCGCCGAGTCGTGGACCGACCTGGCCAAGGACCGGATCCTCGACGGCCAGCCGTACCCGATGATCCTCATCCCGTTCGTGGTGCTCGCGATCGTCTTCGCCGCGCTGCTGCACTTCTCGCCGTTCGGCCGAGGCGTCTACGAGATCGGGCTGAACGACGAGGCCGCGCACTTCACCGGCGTCGACGTGGCCCGCACCAAGGCCGTGCTGTTCGTCCTCTCCGGCGCGGTCGCCGGCTTCGTCGGGATCTACACGACCCTCGTCACGGGGGTGGCCCGAGCGGAGAACTCGGTCGGGCTGGAGCTCCAGGTCATCGCCGCGGTGCTCCTCGGCGGGGTCTCCATCTTCGGCGGCCGCGGTGCCCTGCACGGCGTGATCGCGGGCGTGCTGCTGATCGGCGTCATCCAGCGGGCGATGCTGCTCAGCGGCGAGACCATCAACATCATCAACATCGTCATCGGAGTGCTGCTGGTGCTCTCGGTGATGTCCACCAGTCTTCTCGCCGGCGCACGTCACCTGGTCGCCGCGAGCAAGGGGGCGCGCTCCTCGGGCCGTACCCCGCACAGCGACAAGACAGCACCGGCAAGCGGTCGCTGAGCTGATCCCGGCATCGCGCCGGACGAATCGAAAGGTACGAACATGTTGTTCCAGAACCGACGACTCGCGAGCCTCGCGGCCGTGACGCTGGTCGCCAGCCTCGGTCTGACCGCTTGCGGCAGCGACGACGAGGGCGGCTCGTCGAGCGGCAACGGCGGCGGCGGCGACGCCACCACCGTGACCTTCATCCCGAAGAACCTGGGTAACCCCTACTTCGACACCTCCAACGCCGGCGGCGAGAAGGCCGTCGAGGAGTTCGGCGGGGAGTACGAGGAGGTCGGTCCGGCCGAGGGTTCGCCCGACGGCCAGGTCACCTACATCAACACCGCCACCCAGCAGGGCCGCGACGCCCTGGTGATCTCGGCGAACGACCCCGACGCGCTGTGCGACGCCATCGGCGAGGCGCGCGACGCCGACGTCAAGGTCGTCACCTTCGACGCCGACACCAACCCCGACTGCCGCGACCTGTTCATCAACCAGGCCGACTCCGCGGGCATCGCGAAGGTGCAGGTCGAGATGATCGCCGAGCAGATCGGCGACCAGGGCGAGATCGCGTTCCTCTCGGCCGCGGCCAACGCGACCAACCAGAACGAGTGGATCAAGCTCATGGAGGAGGAGATCTCCGCCAACCACCCCGACATCGAGGTCGTCGACACCGTCTACGGCGACGACGACGACCAGACCTCGTTCGACCGCACCGCGGCGCTGCTGCAGTCGCACCCGAACCTCAAGGGCATCATCTCGCCCACCACGGTCGGCATCGCGGCGGCCGCCCGCTACCTCTCCACCTCGGACGCGAAGGGCAAGGTCGCGCTGACCGGCCTCGGCACGCCGAACCAGATGCGTGAGTACGTCGAGGACGGCACCGTCACCGAGTTCGCGCTGTGGAACCCCGAGGACCTCGGCTACCTCGCGGCGTACGCCGCCAAGGCGCTCGTCGACGGCGACATCGAGGGCGAGGGCGACTCGTTCACCGCTGGCGACCTGGGCGACTTCACCGTCGACGAGGGCAACACCGTCCTCCTCGGCGAGCCGTTCCGCTTCAACGCCGACAACATCGGCGACTTCGACTTCTGATCCGACCCGGATCGATCGAGGCTGCACCACCGCCAGACCCACCGGGGCGCGCGACCCGCGCCCCGGTGGGGCTCCACCCCCCGGCACGATCCCGCACCACCACCCCGGTCCCCGGAAGGAGACGCCGTGCACCGCGTGTGCTTCCAGCTCCAGGTCAAGCCCGACCGCATCGAGGAGTACAAGAGGCGTCACCGCGCGGTCTGGCCCGACATGGTCCGTGCCCTGCACGAGACGGGCTGGCACAACTACTCGCTGTTCCTGCGTCCCGACGGCCTGCTCATCGGCTACCTCGAGACGCCCTCGCTGGAGCAGGCGCAGGCAGGGATGGCGGCCACCGAGGTCAACGCGCGGTGGCAGGCCGAGATGGGGGAGCTGTTCGAGGAGCTGGACGGCGTCCCCCCGGACGAGGGATTCCTCGTCCTGGAGGAGGTCTTCCACCTCGAGGACCAGCTCGCCGCGCTCGACGACTGACCCTGCTCCCGCGCGCCACCGCGCCGACCGCAGCACCAGCCCTCCCGCCACTGCGCACCTCGCGGACGCTCCGCTACCGCGGAACCCGTGTGGCTTTTCGCATGAAACGTTTCAATCGGAGATGACAATGACTGACTTCGCCCAGGTCGCCGCCCAGCTCGAGGGCCAGGCCATCGAGCTGCCCTCGTGGGCGTTCGGCAACTCCGGCACCCGGTTCAAGGTGTTCGGCTCGCCCGGGACGGCGCGCACGGTGGAGGAGAAGATCGCCGACGCCGCGACCGTCCACCGGTTCACCGGCCTCGCGCCCTCCGTCGCCCTGCACATCCCGTGGGACCTCGTCGACGACTACGTCGCACTGCGGCGCTACGCGGAGGACCAGGGCGTGCGGCTGGGGACGATCAACTCCAACACCTTCCAGGACGACGACTACAAGCTCGGCGCCCTCACCCACACCGACGCCAAGATCCGCCAGAAGGCGATCGACCACCACTTCGAGTGCATCGACGTGATGGACGCGACCGGCTCGCGCGACCTGAAGATCTGGCTGGCCGAGGGCAGCAACTACCCGGGCCAGGCCGACCTGCGCGGCCGCCAGGACCGGCTGCACGAGTCGCTGTCGACGATCTACGACCGCCTCGGCGAGGACCAGCGGCTGGTGCTGGAGTACAAGTTCTTCGAGCCGGCCTTCTACCACACCGACGTCCCGGACTGGGGCACGTCGTACGTCCAGGTCGCCGCTCTCGGTGACCGCGCCGTGGTCTGCCTCGACACCGGCCACCACGCGCCCGGCACCAACATCGAGTTCATCGTCATGCAGCTGCTTCGCCTGGGGAAGCTCGGCTCGTTCGACTTCAACAGCCGCTTCTACGCCGACGACGACCTCATCGTCGGCGCGGCCGACCCCTTCCAGCTGTTCCGGATCCTCTTCGAGGTGATCCGGGGCGGCGGCTACGGGCCGGCCAACCCCGACGGGCACAGCGACGTCGCGTTCATGCTCGACCAGTGCCACAACATCGAGGCGAAGATCCCCGGCCAGATCCGGTCCGTGCTCAACGTCCAGGAGATGACCGCGCGGGCCCTCCTCGTCGACCGGGACGCGCTCACCGCCGCCCAGGAGGCCGGCGACGTGCTTGCCGCCAACGAGCTGTTCATGGACGCCTTCTCCACCGACGTCCGCGCCGACCTCGCCGCCTGGCGCGAGGAGCGCGGCCTCCCCGCCAACCCGATGCGCGCGTACGCCGAGTCGGGCCACCAGCAGCAGATCGAGGCGGACCGCATCGGCGGCACGCAGGCAGGATGGAACTGAGCAGATGACCGACTCCAGCACCGCGAACCAGACGAACCCGGCGGCCGCCGCGCTCATCGAGCGCTCCAACCGGCTCGGGGCCGACCCCAAGAACACCAACTACGCCGGCGGCAACACCTCGGCCAAGGGCACCCAGACCGACCCGGTCACCGGCGAGCCGGTCGAGCTGCTGTGGGTCAAGGGCTCCGGCGGTGACCTCGGCACGCTGAAGGAGCCCGGCCTCGCCGTGCTGCGCCTGGACCGGATGCGTGCCCTCGTCGACGTCTACCCCGGCGTCGAGCGTGAGGACGAGATGGTCGCGGCGTTCGACTACTGCCTGCACGGCAAGGGCGGCGCAGCTCCGTCGATCGACACGGCGATGCACGGCCTCGTCGACGCCGCGCACGTGGACCACCTGCACCCCGACTCCGGCATCGCGATCGCCACCGCCGCGGACGGCGAGGCGCTCACGAAGGAGATCTTCGGCGGGAAGGTCGTGTGGGTCCCGTGGCGCCGCCCGGGATTCCAGCTCGGCCTCGACATCGCCGCCATCAAGGCCGCCAACCCGAACGCGATCGGCTGCATCCTCGGCGGCCACGGCATCACCGCGTGGGGCGAGACCAGCGAGGAGGCGGAGGCCCGCTCGCTGTGGATCATCGACACCGCCGCCGACTACATCGCCGAGAACAGCAAGGCCGAGCCCTTCGGCCCCGCTCTCGAGGGGTACGCCGCGCTGCCGGACGCCGAGCGCCGCGCCAAGGCCGCCGCCCTCGCGCCGACCATCCGCGGGATCGCCTCGGCCGACCGGCCGATGGTCGGGCACTTCACCGACAGCACGGTCGTGCTCGACTTCCTCGCGCACGCCGAGCACCCCCGCCTGGCCGCGCTGGGCACCTCGTGCCCCGACCACTTCCTGCGCACCAAGGTCAAGCCGCTCGTGCTCGACCTGCCGGCGGACGCCCCGGTCGAGGACAGCATCGCCCGGCTCAAGGAGCTCGCGGTGTCCTACCGCGAGGACTACCAGGCCTACTACGACCGGCACGCCACCCCGGACAGCCCGGCCATCCGTGGCAAGGACCCGCTCATCGTGCTGGTCCCGGGCGTCGGGATGTTCTCGTTCGGCAAGGACAAGCAGACCGCACGCGTCGCCGGTGAGTTCTACGTCAACGCGATCAACGTGATGCGCGGTGCCGAGGGCCTCTCGACCTACGCCCCGATCGACGAGGCGGAGAAGTTCCGCATCGAGTACTGGGCGCTCGAGGAGGCCAAGCTCCAGCGGATGCCGAAGCCCAAGCCGCTCGCGACCCGCATCGCCCTCGTGACCGGTGCCGCCGGCGGCATTGGCAAGGCCACCGCCAAGCGGCTCGCCGCCGAGGGGGCCTGCGTCGTCGTGGCGGACCTGTCGCTGGAGAAGGCCGAGGCGGCCGCCGCGGAGATCGGCGGCCCGGACGTGGCGGTCGGCGTCGCTGCCGACGTGAGCAAGGGCGACGCGGTCCAGTCGATGGTCGACGCCGCGGTCCTCGCCTTCGGTGGACTCGACCTGGTCGTCAACAACGCCGGCCTGTCGCTGTCCAAGGCGCTCCTGGAGACGACCGAGGCCGACTGGGACCTGCAGCACGACGTCATGGCCAAGGGCTCGTTCCTGGTGTCCAAGGCGTCCGCGAAGGTGATGGTCGAGCAGGAGATGGGTGGCGACATCGTCTACATCTCGAGCAAGAACTCGATCTTCGCCGGGCCGAACAACATCGCGTACTCGGCCGCGAAGGCCGACCAGGCGCACCAGGTCCGCCTGCTCGCGGCCGAGCTGGGTGCGCACGGGATCAAGGTCAACGGCGTGAACCCCGACGGCGTCGTCCAGGGCTCGGGCATCTTCGCCGGCGGCTGGGGCGCCAACCGGGCCGCGGTCTACGGCGTGGAGGAGAAGGACCTGGGCAAGTTCTACGCCCAGCGCACGATCCTCAAGCGCGAGGTGCTGCCGGAGAACATCGCCAACGCGGTCTTCGTGCTCTGCAGCTCCGACCTGTCGCACACCACCGGCCTGCACGTGCCCGTCGACGCCGGCGTCGCGGCGGCGTTCCTGCGATGAATCACCCCACGAGATCGCTCCGCTGGCGCTCCACGATCCCGCGGGGACCCCGATGAGCGACGCGGTCCGGGTCGCCGCGGTCGACCTCGGTGCGACCAGCGGCCGGGTGATGGCCGGGCGGGTCGGGCCGCGCTCGCTGCACCTCGAGGAGGCGCACCGCTTCCCGAACGGAGGAGTGCGCGCGCACGGCTCGTTGTTCTGGGACGTGCTGGGCATCCACCGCGAGGTGCTGGCCGGCGTCAAGGAGGTGGCGCGCACGGGGCCGTTGGACGGGATCGGGATCGATTCCTGGGCGGTCGACTACGGCTTGCTCGACCGCGACGGCCACCTGCTCGGCAACCCCTACAGCCACCGCGACTCGCGCACCGACGGCGTCGCGGCGAGGGTGCTCCAGCAGGTGGGTGCGGAGGAGATGTACGCGACGACCGGGCTCCAGCAGCTGCCGTTCAACACGGTCTACCAGCTCGTGGCGGCCCGCGGGACGGCGGCGCTGGAGGCGGCCGAGACGCTGCTGCTGCTCCCGGACCTGCTCGGCTACTGGTTGACCGGTGCAGTGGGCGCCGAGCGCACCAACGCCTCGACCACCGGCCTGTACGACGTCCGCTCGCGCACGTGGGCCACGGACCTCGCCGCCCGGGTCGGCCTGCCCTGGGCGGTCCTCCCGCCGCTGCGCGAGCCGGGGGAGCTCGTCGGCACGGTCCTGCCCGAGGTCGCCGCCCAGCTCGGGTCGACGCCCGACCTGCCGGTGGTGGCGGTCGGCTCCCACGACACCGCGTCCGCGGTCGTCGGCGTGCCGGCGACCGAGGACGACTTCGCCTACATCTCCTCGGGCACCTGGTCGCTCGTCGGGCTCGAGCTGGAGAAGCCGGTGCTCACCGAGGCGGCGCGCCTGGCCGACTTCACCAACGAGGGCGGCGTCGACGGCACCGTGCGGTTCCTCAAGAACGTCATGGGCCTGTGGGTGCTCTCGGAGTCGGTCCGCTCGTGGGCCGACGAGCGGATCGCCGGCGCCGACCTGCCCTTCCTCCTGGCCGGCGCGGCCGACGCGCCGCCGCTGCGCACCGTCGTCGACATCAACGACCCCCGGCTGCTGCCGCCGGGCACGTCGGCCGCCACGAGCATGCCCGCGCGCATCGCGCGGCTCGCCGAGGAGGCCGGGGAGCCGGTGCCGCGCACGCCGGTCGCCGTCACCCGGTGCATCCTCGACAGCCTCGCCCTGGCCTACCGTCGCCACCTGCGCGCGGCGGCGGAGCTCGCGGGCCGAGCGCCGACGGTGGTGCACGTGGTCGGCGGGGGAGCGCAGAACCACCTGCTGTGCCAGCTGACGGCGG
Source organism: Nocardioides deserti (assembly GCF_014266025.1). Classification (GTDB taxonomy): domain Bacteria; phylum Actinomycetota; class Actinomycetes; order Propionibacteriales; family Nocardioidaceae; genus Nocardioides; species Nocardioides deserti. The sequence goes on from NZ_JACMYC010000013.1 coordinate 62,398, forward strand.
ATGCCACCGGCCTGCCGGTGCTCGCCGGGCCGTCGGAGGCCGCAGCGCTCGGCAACGTGCTCGTGCAGGCGCGTGCCCTCGGTGCGGCGCTGCCGGACCTGGCTGCCATGCGCGACCTCGTGCGGCGCACCCACGAGCTGCACCGGTTCGAGCCCCGCTCGGGCCTGGACTGGGACGCCGCCGAGGCTCGCGTCGCGAGCAGCTGAGCGACCGCCGCGTCGTGAGCAGCTCTCCGGAGGAGTCGTGGCGCCCCGAGCTGCACGAGCGCGACCTCCTGGGGCTGCTCGCGCGCGGGCAGACCGTCGACGCCGCGGCGCGACAGCTCGGGATCTCCTCGCGCACGGCGCGCCGGCGGTTGCGAGCGCTCGCGGACGGCCTCGGCGTCGACACCACGATCGAGGTCGTGGTCCGGGCGGTGCGCGACGGGCACATCTGAGCTGCCTGCTGTCCGGATGCGGCCACGACCGCCCCGAGCCGTTGACGTGACGGCTGTCACGAACCTACTGTCGGGCCGCCGGGACCGCTGAAACGATTCATAGGATCGTGACGCGAGTGTCCACCGCAGGCCCGCCCTCGGGCCGCCGGTGTGCGCCGCGGGCCCGGACCGGCGCACCCCCGCGCGACACGAACCCCTGCCGCCGCACCACCCATCTTCCGGGAGATCCCATGAGCCAGCCCCCCACGCTCGCCGTCCGCCGTCGTTCGCTCTTCGGTGCCGCCGCAGCGGCCGCCGGTGTCGCCGCCGTGGTCGGCGGGACCACCACCGCGTCCGCCGCTCCGAGCAAGCCGCACCCCGGGTCGCTGCCTCGCGACCTGGTGAGGGCCTTCGAGGCGCCGGGCACGGAGACCGCCGCCGGCTTCCGCTGGTGGTGGCCGCACGGTGCGGTCGACCCCGTCGAGGTGGCCCGCGAGGTGGACCAGGTCGCCGACGCCGGCTTCGGCATCCTCGAGGTCGCCGACGTCACCCACTCGCTGCGGGCGCGCGACATCGAGATCGACCTCGACCGCTACGGCTGGGGCTCCCCTGCCTGGGTCGGGGGCGTCAAGGCGGCGCTCAGCCAGGGCGCCAAGCGCGACGTGCGCATCGACATCACCGTCGGCCCCTCGTGGCCCGCCGCGGTCCCGACCATCACCCCCGACGACGAGGCGGCGTGCACGGAGCTGGCGCACGGCCGCGCCGACGTCGCCGGCGGCACGACGTACGACGGCCCGGTGCCTGCGCCGCTCGAGGAGCCGCACGCCGGCGTGACCCGGCAGGACCTGCTGGCCGTGCAGGCCTTCCGCGCCGGGGCCACCGACCGCAACGGCACGCTGCTCCACCAGGACTCCTTGGTCGACCTGACCGCCGACGTCACCGACGGGCGGGTCCGCTGGACCGCCCCCGCCGAGGGCAGCTGGGTGGTCCTGTCGTACTGGGTGCGTGGTTCGGCCCAGGAGCCGGAGGCGGGCCCGCACACGAACCCCAAGTCCTACGTCGTCGACCACTTCTCCGCGGCCGGGTCCCGAGCGGTCATCTCGCTGTGGGAGGACCGGGTCCTCGACCGGGAGATGCGTCGACTGCTGGGCAAGGCTGGCGGCCACCTCTTCGAGGACTCCCTGGAGATCGAGACCGACACGACCATCTGGACGCCGCGGATGCTCGAGGAGTTCCGCGCGCGTGCCGGCTACGACCTGCTGCCGTTCCTCCCGGTCGTCGTCGAGCTGGACGAGAAGTACCAGTTCACCTTCGGCGGCACCGACACCACCCGGGTGCGCGACGACTTCAACCAGGTCCTCTCCGACCTCTATCGCGACCACCACCTGCTGCCGCTGCAGGCGTTCGCCCGTTCGCTCGGCATGGGCCTGCGCGTGCAGCCCTACGGCCTCGAGACCGACACCGTCGAGCACTCTGCGCTCGTCGACGAGCCGGAGACCGAGTCGCTGGGGTTCAAGAACCTCGACGACTACCGCGTGATGGCGGGCGGGCGCGACCTCGGCGGCCGCACCATCCTGTCCTCCGAGGCCGCCTGCTACTTCGGTGCGGCTTACCAGACCACCTGGGACCGCGCGCTGCAGACGCTCAACAGCATCTTCGCCGCCGGCGTGAACCAGGCAGTGCTGCACGGCTTCGCCTACGCCGACGCACCGGGTGTCACGTGGCCCGGCTTCGCCGCGTTCTCGCCTTACTACAACGGCGCGATCGGGTACGGCGAGGCCTGGGGCCCGCGGACCCCGCAGTGGCGGCACATGCCCGACGTCGCGGCGTACCTCGCCCGCACGCAGCTGGTGCTGCAGACCGGCCGCCCGACGTACGACATGGTCTTCCTGCGGCAGAAGGGCTGGGCCTCGACCGGCATCGGCCCGTTCTGGACCACCCGCGACGGCGTGCCGCTCGGCTGGAGCCACGGGTTCGCGACCGCGGCGGTCCTGGACCTGCCCGGCGTCGAAGTCCGTGACGGTGTGCTGGCGCCGGACGGTCCGGCGTACAAGGTGCTGATCGCGGGGCCGGACCAGTTCCGCGGACAGGAGGTGACCGTCGAGGTCGCCGCCGCCCGTCGGTTGCGTGACTTCGCCCGCGCCGGCCTGCCGATCGTGCTGCTCGGCGACTGGACGCAGGTCCAGCCCGTCGGGCTCGCGCAGGACGGCGAGATCGAGGAGGTCCGCAGGCTGCTGGCCGAGGTCATCGGCCGGCCGACCACCCGGGTGGTCGCCGACCAGAACGACATCCCGGGCGCACTGGCGGACCTCGGCATCGAGCGAGACGTCGTCCACGACTCCTCGACAGTGATGCACGTGCGCCGGGTCGTCGACGGCGTCGACCTGTACTACCTCGCCAACGCCAAGCACGCCGAGAACCGCAGGCTCTCCCGGGTCACCCAGGACGTGTGGCTGACCGCGAGCCGCGCGGACTCGGTGCCCTACGTCCTCGACGCCTGGACCGGCACGATCACTCCGGTCGCGGCGTACGAGCGTCAGGGCGACCGGGTGCGGGTCCACGTCGACCTGCTGCCCGGTCAGTCGACCGTCGTCGCGCTCGGACCCGCCCATCCCTCCGACCGCACCCCGGCCGTGGTCGCCTCGACCGGCGATGTCCGCCGCGACGACCGGTCGCTGCTGCTGCGGACCGCCACGGCCGGCCGGCACACCGCCACGCTGGCCACCGGACGCCAGCTGGCCACGACGGTCGACCGGGTGCGCGAGCCGGTCGTGCCGGGCCCGTGGGAGCTCGTGGTCGAGGACTGGCAGCCGGGCCGCACCGCCACCGACACCGTGCGCCCGTTGCGCCGCGCGGAGCTCACCACGCTCGCGCCGTGGTCGCAGGTGCCGGGGCTCGAGGACGTCTCCGGCGTCGGCCGCTACCGCACCATCATCGACCTCGGTGACGACTGGGGCAGCGAGGACGGCGCGCTGCTGGAGCTCGGCGAGGTCAACGACACCTTCCGGGTGACCGTCAACGGCAAGGCGCTGCCACCGTGCGACGTCCTCGACACCACCGTCGACCTCGGCCACCTGCTGCGTGCCGGGCGGAACGTCGTGGAGGTCGAGGTGACGAGCACGCTGATCAACCGACTGCGGACCGTGACCCCCGAGGTGTACGGCGTCGCCACGCGCCAGGCGTACGGACTGGTCGGCCCGGTGCGGGTCGTGCCCTACGTGGAGAGGAAGCTGACCAGCTGATGGACCGAGGTGCGAGGGTGGGGACATGCGCGTCGCGTTGATGGTCACCTGCGTCAACGACGCGATGTTCCCGGACACCGGCAAGGCGGTCGTGCGGCTGCTGCGCCGGCTGGGCGTGGACGTGGAGTTCCCGGCCGCGCAGACCTGCTGCGCGCAGCCGATGGTCAACACCGGCTACCTCGACGAGGCGGTGCCGGTGGTGCGGACCTTCGTCGACGCCTTCGCGGGGTACGACGCCGTCGTCACGCCCAGCGGCTCGTGCGCCGGCTCGGCGCGGCACCAGCACGGCCTGGTCGCGCGCCGCTCCGGCGACGCGGGCCTGGCCGCCGCGGTCGCGGAGACGTCCCCGAAGGTCTACGAGCTGACCGAGTTCCTCGTCGACGTCCTCGGCGTGGTCGACGTCGGCGCGTACTTCCCGCACACCGTCACCTACCACCCGACCTGCCACTCGCTGCGGATGCTCGGGGTGGGGGACCGGCCGCGCCGGCTGCTGGAGAACGTCCGCGGCCTGCGGCTGGTCGACCTGCCGCAGGCCGAGCAGTGCTGCGGGTTCGGCGGGACGTTCGCCGTGAAGAACGCCGACACCTCGGTGGCGATGGGGGCCGACAAGGCCCGTCACGTGCGCGGGACCGGCGCCGAGGTGCTGGTCGCGGGCGACAACTCCTGCCTGATGCACGTCGGCGGCGTGCTGTCGCGCCAGCAGGCCGGCGTACGCGTCGTGCACCTCGCCGAGGTCCTCGCCTCGACCGAGGAGGGGGTGGGCGGCCCGTCCGGCCACCCGCAGGTCGAGCGGGCTCGGGAGGAGCAGCGATGAGCGCCACCTTCGTCGGCATGCCGGCGTTCCCCACCGCCGCTCGCGGCGCGCTCGCCGACACCCAGCTGCGCCACAACCTCGCCCACGCCACCTCGACCATCCGCGCCAAGCGGGCGGCCGTCGTCGGCGAGGTCGAGGAGTGGGAGGAGCTGCGGCTCGCGGGGGCGGCCGTCAAGGAGGCCGCCCTGCGCGACCTCGACACCCACCTGGTCCGGCTCGAGGAGTCCCTGACCGCCCGCGGCGCCACGGTCCACTGGGCCCGTGACGCCGCCGAGGCCAACGAGATCGTCGCCCGGGTCGCCCGCGACCACGGCGCCGACGAGGTCGTGAAGGTCAAGTCGATGGCCACCCAGGAGATCGGGCTGAACGAGGCGCTCGCCGAGCACGGCATCGCCGCGTGGGAGACCGACCTCGCCGAGCTCATCGTCCAGCTCGGCGACGACCTGCCCAGCCACATCCTGGTTCCGGCCATCCACCGCAACCGGGCCGAGGTGCGCGAGATCTTCCTGCGCGCCATGGGCGACGTCGGCCGACCGGCGCCCGCCGACCTGACCGATGAGCCCGCCGTGCTCGCGGGCGCGGCGAGGGAGCACCTGCGGGAGAAGTTCCTGCGCGCCAAGGTCGCCGTCTCTGGCGCGAACTTCGCGGTCGCCGAGACCGGCACGCTGGTCGTGGTCGAGTCCGAGGGCAACGGCCGCATGTGCCTCACGCTGCCCGAGGTGCTCGTCAGCGTCGTCGGCATCGAGAAGGTCGTGCCGACCTTCGCGGACCTCGACCCGCTGCTCCGGCTGCTCCCGCGATCCTCCACCGGCGAGCGGATGAACCCCTACACCTCCACCTGGACCGGCGTCACGCCCGGCGACGGCCCGCAGGAGGTGCACGTCGTGCTCCTCGACAACGGCCGCACCCGCGCACTGGCCGACGACGTCGGCCGCCAGGCGCTGCGCTGCATCCGCTGCTCGGCCTGCCTCAACGCCTGCCCGGTCTACGAGCGGACCGGTGGGCACGCGTACGGCTCGGTCTACCCGGGGCCGATCGGCGCGATCCTCAACCCGCTGATGAAGGGCACCGGCCGGCCTGGCATCGAGGGGGAACAGACCGACTCGCTGCCCTACGCCTCGTCGCTCTGCGGCGCCTGCTTCGAGGTCTGCCCGGTCCGCATCGACATCCCCGAGGTGCTGGTCCACCTGCGCTCGAAGGTCGTCGACGGCCACCGCGGCGACACGGTCCCGAAGGCGGAAGCGGTGGCGATGAAGGCCGCGGCCTGGTCCTTCGGCGACAGTCGCCGGCTCGGCTGGGTCGAGAAGGCGTCCGGCGTCGCCGGCCGCGTGCTCACCCGCTTCGGGCGGACGACGTTGCCGGGCGGCCGCTCGGCGGCCGGCCGCATCGCCGGCCCGGGCGCATCCGCCTGGACCGGCGCCCGTGACCTGCCGGCGCCTCCGGCGGAGTCGTTCCGCGCCTGGTGGCGCCGCACCGACGGCGGTCGCGGCGAGGAGGGTTCCTCATGACGTCTGCCCGCGACGAGATCCTCGGTCGGGTGCGCTCCGCCCTGGCCGGGGTCGACCGGACCGCGCCGGAGGCGTCCGCGCCCCGGATCGCTCCCGTGCCCGACCTGGTCGGGCACTTCGCCGACCGGGTCGAGCACTACCGTGCCGTCGTCGAGCGGTGCACCCCCGCCGACCTCGAGGCGACCGTTGCCGCCGCCCTGGCGCGGCACCTGCCGGACGGGTCCGGCCGCGTCGTCGTGCCGGCGGGGCTGTCGTTCGAGGTGCCCGGTGCCGTCGTCGACGGTGCCGACGGCCCCGGCCTGAGCGCGCTGGAGCTCGACGCGGTCGACGCGGTCGTGACGGAAGCCGCGGTCGGTGTCGCCGAGACGGGCACGATCGTCCTCGACCACGGACCCGGTCAGGGCCGGCGGGCGATCACGCTCGTGCCCGACCGGCACGTGTGCGTCGTCCGCGCCGAGCAGGTGGTCCCCGACGTGCCGGACGCGCTCGAGCGGCTGGACGCCGCTCGTCCGATGACCTGGATCAGCGGCCCCTCGGCCACCAGCGACATCGAGCTGGACCGGGTCGAGGGCGTGCACGGCCCCCGCACGCTGCACGTCGTCGTCGTCGACCACGCCTGACCCGACGGCGGACACCACCCTCGACCGGGAGCTCGAGGCGATGGCCGAGACCTTCGGCTGGACCCGGGGCACCCACGACGCGGTCCAGCTGAGCGCGTCGCGCGGCGTTCCCCGTCGACCGGTCTGACCTCGACCCGACATCGGCGGTGGGGCAGGCCCAGGGTCATGCACGCCGCGAGCCCGCCCCCGGGCTCGGTGGACCGCGCATCCCGGCGGCACGCGGGTGTCAGGTCGCGCCCGCCGCTGCCCGCGAGGCAGGAGCGGCCGACCGACCCGCCTGGGAGGGGCCGTCCTCGGCGGTGAGGGTGGGAGTCGGGAGCCGGTCGCGGAGACCCACCAGGGCGAGAGCCGCGACGACTGCTCCCGTGCCGGCCACCCACGCGACGCCGTGACCCGTGGCAGCCGCCGCCTCGTGGGTCGTCGCGTGGCTGCGGTACAGCGCGTCCGCGGCGGTGAGGGCGACGACCCCGACGACCTGGCGGCCGAGCAGCAGCGTCCCCATCGCTGCTCCGAGGTCGCCGGGAGCGGTGGTGCGGCCGATGGCGATCTGCAGGCCGGAGAGCGCCGGGCCCATCCCCAGGCCGAGGAGCGCCATCGACGCCAGTGGTGCCCATGTGGGGGAGTCGCCGCTGAGGAGGGCGAACCCCCCGGCACCGATGAGAGCGACCGCGCCGGCCACGAGGAGGGGGCCGCGTACGTCGAGGCGGCGCACCACCGCCACCGCCCCGATGTTGACACCGATCAGGAGGCCGATGAGCAGTGGGTACACCCGCAGGCCCGACCCGGTGGCGCTGGTCCCCTGGTCGAGCTGGTACCAGCGCGGGACCAGCAGGACGCAGGCGTACAGGCCGGTCGTGGCGAACGCGCCGGCGAGGATGAGCGACCCGGAGACGCGGTCGGTCAACACCCTCAAGGGGATGACGGGCGCGACCGCCCGGCGCTCGACGAACGTGAAGAACGTCAGGCCGACCAGACCGAGGACGACGGCTCCGCCTGTGGTCGCGCTCGTCCAGGAACCGAGTTCCTGGTGCCGGTTGACACCGACCAGGACGGCTCCGACCGACAACGACAGCGCTGCGATGCCGAGGACGTCCAGGGGCGTCTCCCGCGACTCACGGCGCCCGAACGCTGCAGGAAGCGCCAGGCTCACCGCGACCATGGCGACCAGGCCGATGGGGACGTTGACCAGGAACGCCCAGCGCCACCCCACGGTGTCGGTGAGCAAGCCGCCGACCAGGGGCCCGGCCACGAAGCTGAACCCCATGACGGCGCTGATGGCTGCCTGGCCGGCGCCGCTGCGGCCGGCCCCCGACAGCTCGCTGACGACGATGAACGACAGCGCCTCCAACGCCGCTGCACCGACGCCCTGGACGGCGCGGCCGGCCGTGAGCACCGGCATGGACCCAGCCACCGCGCACACGGTCGAACCGGCGACGAAGAGTCCCATCCCGGTGAGGAGCACCCGCTGCCGGCCGTGACGGTCCGAGAGCCGGGCCGCCACCGTGAGCAGCACCGTGGCAGGGACGAGATAGGCCGTGAAGGCCCAGACGTACCAGCCCGGGCCTCCCAGGTCGTCGACGATCCCCGGGAGCGCGGTGCCCACGATCGTCTGGTCGAGCATCGCGAGGAGGAGGCCGGACACCACCGCCGCCCACAGCAGGGCGCGGCGCCGGATCGGCTGGTCAGCAGGGTTCACATGTGAAAAGTGACATGTTGGAAACGACATGTCAATCGAGATGTCGACGGTAGGGTCCGATCATGTCTCTGCGCCACGCGGTCCTCGGCCTGCTCGCTCGCAGTCCGTCGACGGGCTACGAGCTGACCCGTAGGTTCGACCTCTCGCTGCGAACCGCCTGGCACGCGCAGCACAGCCAGATCTATCCCGCGCTCGCCAAGCTCGAGGAAGCCGGCATGGTCGAGGTGGTGGCACGTGGTGCCCGCAACAGCAAGACCTACGACATCACTGATGCGGGTCGCGAGGAGCTCGAGCGGTGGCTGGTCCTTGAGGAGCCGGATCGCAGCCAACGCAACGAGAGTGCCCTGCGGCTGTTCCTCGGTCAGCTGCTCGCACCCGACGAGCGACGAACGGTCTTCGACCGGGACCTGGCCTACGTCGAGCAGCAGGACCGCGAGCTGCGGGCGCTGCGCGACGCGCTCGAACCGGACGAACCGTTCGCCGCCCAGGTCGACCTCGGCCTGCGCACCAACCGCGTCCTCATCGACTGGCTCCGTGAGCAGGCGGAAAGGACCTGACCTGCAGCGCGACGGTGTGCCGAGGGGGATCGACGTCGTCGGCGGGTTGTCTTGCCCATGTTGCGAGCGACCCGCGTCAGGTAGGCCCCGTGGGACTCGAACCCACAACCAAGAGATTAAAAGTCTCCTGCTCTGCCCATTGAGCTAGGGGCCCGCGACGCGGCGTCGCCGTGCGGCGAGCGCGTCACGGGGAGGGTAGCCCGGCGGCGGCCGGCCCCCACGCCCAGGCCGCCCCGCCCCGGCTGCCCTCCGCTCGGCGGCGCTGGACCAGGGCGCCGGCGCCAGCCGCGTCAGCCCGCGTCGAGCACCCGGCTGAGGAACCGCCGGGTCCGCTCCTCCCTCGGGTCGGTGAGCACCTCGGCGCCGCCGCGCTCGGCGACCCGGCCGCCGTCGAGGAACAGCACCTGGTCGGCGACGTCGCGGGCGAAGCGGACCTCGTGGGTGACGATGACGAGAGTCCAGCCCTGCTCGGCGAGGTCGCGGACGACGTCGAGCACCTCGCCGACCAGCTCGGGGTCGAGCGCGGAGGTGGGCTCGTCGAGCAGCAGCACCTCCGGCCGCAGCGCGAGCGCCCGGGCGATGCCGACCCGCTGCTGCTGGCCGCCGGAGAGCTGTGAGGGGTAGGCGTCCTCCCGACCGGCCAGGCCGACCTGAGCCAGCAACGCGCGGGCGTCCTCGGTGGCCTCCTCCCGGTCCCGGCCCTGCACGTGCACCGGGCCCTCGAGGAGGTTCTGCAGGACGGTCTTGTGCGGGAAGAGGTGGTGGGACTGGAAGACCATGCCGCTGCGGGCGCGCAGCGCCTTGACCGCACGGCGGTACGCCGCCTTGCCGGCCGGTGGGTCCGCGAAGTTCAGCCGTGCGTCACCGATGCGCACCGTCCCGGCGTCGGGGGCCTCCAGGACGTTCAGGGACCGCAGCAGGGTCGTCTTGCCCGAGCCCGACGGTCCGAGGACCGCGGTCGCGGTGCCCGCGGTGGCGGTGAAGTCCACCCCGCGCAGGACCCGCTGCTCGGCGAAGGACTTCTCCAGCCCGTGGACCTCGATCAGCTCACTCATGCCACGTACCTGCTCAGTCGTCGTTCGAGCGGCCCCTGCGCCAGGCTGACGAGGTAGCAGACCACCCAGAAGTACAGGGCCGCGAGCGCGTAGAGCGGGAGGTACTCGAACGTGGCGCCCGCCGTCACCTGGGCCTCCCGGAAGAGCTCGGGCACGAGGACGAGGGAGGCCAGCGAGGTGTCCTTGATGAGCGAGAGCAGTGTGTTGGAGAGCGGCGGGACGGCGATCCGGGCGGCCTGGGGGAGGACGATGCGCCGCATCGACCGGCCGTAGTCCATGCCGATGACCGTGGCGGCCTCGTACTGCCCGCGAGGGACGGACAGGATCGCGGCGCGCAGGATCTCCGCGGCGTAGCCGCCGACGTTGAGGCTGAGCGCGATGATCGCCGCGGGGTAGGGGTCGAGGTCGACACCGAGCTGCGGCAGGCCGAAGAACACGATGAACAGCTGCACCAGCAGGGGCGTGCCGCGGATGACCGAGATGTAGACCCGCGCGGTCCAGTCCAGGAGGCGGATGCCGGAGAGGCGGGCGAGGGCCGCGGCCAGTCCGAGCGCGAGGCCGAGGACGAAGCTCGCCAGGGTCAACGGCACGGTGCCGCGCAGCAGACCGACGAACATCGGCCACGCCGTGTCCTGGACGACCTCCGACCGGGTCCGGGTGTCGGAGGCCTCCACGTCCACGTCGGTGGTGCCGCCCTCGACGGTCACGTCGGCGCCGAAGTAGTCCTCCGAGATCTGCTCGAGCGTGCCGTCCTCCCGCAGCGCCGCGAGGGCGTCGTCGGCCTCCTGGCGCAGCTCCGCGTCGGCCTTCGTGAAGGCCAGCGCCTGCGCCAGGACCTCGTCGCCGGCCGGGCCGGCGATCTTCACCTCGTCGCTGCCGGAGGTCGCGAGGTAGTCGAGCACCGCGATGTTGTCGTTGACGATCGCGTCGACGCGGCCCTGGACGAGCAGCTCGACGCCCGGGCCGAAGTCCTGGACGTAGTCGATCTCCGCGCCGGCGTCCTTGGCCACCGCCGCCCAGTTGCTGCTCGCGGTCTGCGCGGTCGTCCGTCCCTCGAGGTCCTCGAGGGTGGTGATGTCGTCGGTGTCCGAGGCGGTGACGATGACGCCACGGGAGTAGGTGTACGGCGTGCTGAACAGGTAGCGCGCCTCGCGCTCGGGCGTGACGGTCACCTGGTTGGCGATGACGTCGAGCCGCCCGGTGTCCAGGGCGGGGAAGAGCGCGTCGAACGGTGCCTCGGTGAACCGCAGGTCCCAGCCCGCCTCCTCCGCAACGGCCCGGACGACGTCGACGTCGAAGCCGGTCAGCTCGTTGGACTCGGGGTCGCGGTAGCTGAACGGCGGGTAGACCCCCTCCGTGCCGACGCGTACGACGCGGGGCTGGTCGCCGTCGACGGTGGCGGCGGCCGGACCGAGGCCCAGGGGCAGGCCGAGCAGCACGCCGCAGACCACCAGGGGCAGCAGGAGCAGGCGGACCGACGGCACGACCATGCCGTACCCCTCCGGACCCTAGGGGACTCTCTCCCGAACCCCGTCGCGGGAGGCCGCCTCCGGCACGCCGGAGCCGGGTGCGCGCGTTCCCGGTCGGCCCGGCGCCATCCGCCGTACGATCCCGACGAACGCACACGCCGTGCGCCGACGGCCCGACCGGACCGTGTGCGGCGCCGACCGCGGCCGTCAGGCCGACACAGGAGGGCACTCGGCACATGGGCTTCATGGACAAGGTCCGGGGACAGTTCATCGACATCGTCGAGTTCCTCGACGACACGCGGGACACGATCGTGTGGCGGTTCCCGCGGCAGGGGAACGAGATCAAGATGGGCGCCCAGCTCGTCGTCCGCGAGGGCCAGATGGCGGTGTTCGTCGACGAGGGCCAGATCGCGGACGTCTTCTCGCCGGGCACCTACGAGCTGACGACCGAGAACATCCCGATTCTCAGCACGCTCAAGGGCTGGAAGTACGGGTTCAACTCGCCCTTCAAAGCGGAGGTCTACTTCGTCGGGACCCGGCAGTACACCGACATGAAGTGGGGCACGCAGAACCCCTTCACCGTCCGCGACGCCGAGTTCGGCATCGTGCGGCTGCGCGCCTTCGGCACCTACGCGCTGCGCGTCACCGATCCCTCGGCGCTGCTGCAGCAGCTGGTCGGCTCGGACCCCGACTTCGTGACCGGCGAGGTCGAGGAGTTCCTCCGCCAGGTCATCGTCGAGGCGGTCACCACCGCGCTGGCCGGCGCCGGGATCCCGATGCTCGACCTCGCCGCCAACCAGGCCGAGATTTCCAAGACCCTCGTCGGGACGCTGTCGGCGAGCCTGGCGGAGTACGGCATCGCGCTGCCGCGCTTCGTCATCGAGAACATCTCCGTCCCGCCGGAGGTCGAGAAGGCGCTCGACAAGCGCAGCCAGATGGGCATCGTCGGCGATCTCGGCGCCTTCACCCAGTTCCAGGCGGCGACCGCGCTCGAGGACGCAGCGAACAACCCCGGCGCCGCCGGCTCCGGCGCGGGCATGGTCGTCGGCATGGGGCTCGGACAGGCCGCAGCGGGCGCCGTCGCCGGTGCCGGGCAGGCCGCCGCTGCGCCCGTCGCCCCCGCGGGACCGCCACCGCTCCCGGGCGCGCAGTGGTACGTCGCGTTCGATGGCCAGCAGGCCGGCCCGTTCGCCGCCGCCGCCCTGCCTGCCAAGGTCGCCGGCGGCCAGCTGAGCGCCGAGACGCTGGTCTGGCGCGACGGGATGGCCGCGTGGCAGCCCGCCGGCCAGGTCCCCGACCTCGCGGGCCTGTTCGCCGCGACCCCGCCGCCGCTCCCGCCGCAGGCCTGAGATGACCGGTACGCCGCCGCCGCTCCCGCAGACCGGTCCCGGGGAGCCGCCGCCGCTCCCGCCGCAGGCTGCGGCGCCCGACGCGACGTCCGACGCCGGGCCGGCTCGGGTGGACCCGGCGGACGTGCTGTTCGCGTCCTGCCCCTCGTGCGGCTCGCAGGTCACCTACGCGCCCGGCACGACGGTGCTGACCTGCGGCGCGTGCGGAGCGTCCCGCACCATCGAGGCCGGCGAGGACACCACGGTCGACGAGCACTCCTTCGAGGACTGGATCGCCGCCAACGCCCACGTCCGGGTCGCCTCGCTCGGCGGGCAGGTCCTGCGCTGCGAGGGGTGCGGCGCCCAGGTCGAGACCACCGACCTGGCCGAGACCTGCCAGTTCTGCACCGGCCACCTCGTGGTGCTCTCGTCGCCCGACGGCCTCGTCGCGCCCGAGGGGGTCGTGCCGTTCGCGGTCGCGAAGGACGGGGCCCAGGCGGCGTTCAAGGAGTGGGTGGGCTCGCGCTGGTTCGCGCCGACCTCGCTGAAGAAGGTCGGCAGCGCCCACTCGCTCCAGGGCACCTACGTGCCGCACTGGACCTTCGACGCCCGGACGAGCAGCCACTACACCGGCAAGCGCGGCGACCACTACTACGTCACCCGCACCCGGACCGTCTCCGACGGCAACGGCGGCACGCGGACCGAGACCTACCAGGACCGCGAGACCCGCTGGTCCCGGGCCTCCGGCCGGGTGGCGCGGGACTTCGACGACGTGCTGGTGCCGGCGACGACCCGGCTCGACCCGAAGCGCCTCGACGAGATGGGTCCGTGGCAGCTCGACACCGGGGTGGCGTACCAGCCGGAGTACCTGTCGGGGTACTCCGCGCTGCGCTACGACGTCGACCCGCAGGACGGCTCGCAGACCGCACGCGCCGAGATGGCCGAGGTCATCGAGGACGACGTCCGTCGCGACATCGGCGGCGACGAGCAGCGCATCTCGCGGGTCGACACCTCCTACGCCTCGGTGATGTTCAAGCTGGTGCTGCTGCCGTTGTGGCTGGCGACGTACACCCATGGCGGCAAGCAGTGGCAGGTCATGGTCAACGCCAACACCGGCAAGGTGACCGGTGACCGTCCGTGGTCGGCCGTCAAGATCACCTTGGCGGTCCTCGCCGCGATCATCGTGCTGACCACCATCGTGGTGCTGGTCGTGCAGGCCCGGGAGGGCTCCTCGGGCGGCGCGCCGGCCGGCTGGGAGACGGGGACCAGCCGGTCCTCCGGAGTCCCGGTGCCCGGCTCTCCGTAGGTCTCCCGGACGTCTCCGGGGGGCCTGTCAGGGGTCTCCGTCACGCCCCCGTCGCACGACCTTCACGTGCTGCTTTCACAGAAGTCGCTCCGAAAGGTTTGCAACCGGCCCAGGCTTGGTACTGTCGTGCCTGCAACAGGTGCAAGTTCCAGCTGGTCTGACGCCCGCGGAGTTTGTGATCCAACGGCGTTTCTGTTCTGTGGTGCAACCAATCACGGGTCGGAGCGACGTGTCACCGCATCTGGTGCGGGCCGCCGAGGTGGCGGCTCTCGCCCCGACGAAAGAGGAATGAGCACAATGGCTCAGGGCACCGTGAAGTGGTTCAACGCTGAGAAGGGCTTCGGCTTCATCGCGCAGGAGGACGGCGGCGACGACGTCTTCGTGCACTACTCGGCGATCCAGACCCAGGGCTACAAGTCCCTGGACGAGAACCAGAAGGTCGAGTTCGACGTGACCCAGGGCCCCAAGGGTCCCCAGGCCGAGAACGTCCGCCCCGTCTGATCCCTGCGAGCTTCGCTCGTAGCAGCACGGAGCGCCGGGCAGCACCTGCCCAGGTCTCACACGAGGCCCCACCCGCACGGGTGGGGCCTCGTGCCATTTCGTGCCCCGTCCGCGACCTCGCGTCCCGGGCCGGCGGGAGCCGGATCGGGTCGGGACGGAACCACCCGTCCGGGCCACGGTGGCGCGGAAGGTTTGACCGTAGAGTGGCGCGGGAAGGTGAGTGCGGATGAGCGAGGAACGACAGGCCACGAGCGGGCAGACGGAGGCGGGCGTGCACGACCAGTTCGACGTGACGCTCGAGGACGCCGACCTGCTCGGTGAGGTCGAGCTGACCACCAACCTGATCATCGCCGCGAGCGAGTCCGAGGAGCACCTGAGCAACGACGAGATCGACCGCATCCTCGGCGTCGCCCCGCCGCGTCGCGAGGACTGACGCAAGGACTGACGCCGTCGCCACGGCGTACCCACGCCGGCGCACCCGAGCCCGCCCGACCACCCGGTCCGGCGGGCTCGTCGCATGTCTGGTTCGTCACGCGGGCTTGGATAGGGGTACCCCCTACGGGTATAGTCGAGGTATGGACGACCAGACCCCAGCACCCGGGCACGAGCACCAGCACGGCTACCTGTCGCAGAAGGACGACTTCCTCAAGCGGCTGCGCCGCATCGAGGGGCAGGCGCGCGGGCTGCAGCGGATGGTGGAGGAGGAGCAGTACTGCATCGACATCCTCACCCAGGTCTCCGCGATGACGAAGGCCCTCCAGGCGGTCTCGCTCGGCCTGCTGGACGAGCACCTGCGCCACTGCGTCGTCGACGCGGCGCGCGCCGGGGACGCCGAGGGCGCCGAGAAGGTCGAGGAAGCCATGGCCGCGATCACGCGCCTGGTGAAGTCCTGAGCACGACCACCAGCACGACCACCAGCACGACCACCAGCACCGAGCACCTGCACCGAGGAGACGAGATGAGCACGAGCACCACCTGGACCGTCACCGGCATGACCTGCGCCCACTGCGAGGCGTCGGTCCGCGAGGAGATCGGCGAGCTCGCCGGGGTCGAGTCGGTCACCGCCGACCACACCAGCGGCGAGGTCGTGGTCACCAGCGCCGAGCCGATCGAGCGGTCCGCGGTCGCGGCAGCGGTGGCCGAGGCCGGGTACGAGCTGACCTGATGCGTACGTCGACGCGGGTCGCCGGCTTCGTCGCCGTGCTGGCCCTGGTCCTGGCGGCCGGCTGGGCCGGTGGTCGCTGGCTCGGCCCGGACGAGGACACGGTGGCCGCCGACTCCGCGGGCCACGGCCACGCGGACGACGCCACGGCCGGGTCCGCCGGCGGGTCCGCGGGCGGGCACGGCGACCACGGTGAGCACGGCGCGGCTGTCGCCGCCGGGCTCCAGGTCAGCGAGCACGGCCACACGCTGACCCTCGCCGAGGACACGCTGCCGGCGGGCCGGCAGGAGCTCGCCTTCACGATCGAGGGCGAGGACGGGCCGGTGACGGCGTACGACGTCGCGCACGAGAAGGAGCTGCACCTCATCGTGGTGCGGCGGGACCTGACCGGCTTCCAGCACGTCCACCCGACGATGGACGCCGACGGCACCTGGCGGGTCGACGTCGACCTCGAGCCGGGCCCGTGGCGGGTCTTCGCCGACTTCAAGCCGACCGGCGGCGAGGCGCACGTGCTGGGCGCGGACCTGTTCGTGCCGGGTGGCTTCGAGCCCGAGCCGGTGGGGGAGCAGCAGCTCGCCGCGAGCGTCGACGGGTACGACGTGAACCTCGGCGGCGGCTTCACGGTCGGCGCCGCGTCGACCCTGACCGCGACGGTGAGCAAGGACGGCGAGGTCGTGGACCTCGAGCCGTACCTCGGCGCCACCGGCCACCTGGTCGCGCTGCGCGCCGGCGACCTCGGCTACCTCCACGTGCACCCGGAGGACACCGACCGGGCCGAGTTCGCCACGGCGTTCCCGTCGGTGGGGACCTATCGGCTGTTCCTCGACTTCAAGCACGGCGGTGTGGTGCGGACCGCCGCCTTCACCGTGCAGGTCGAGGGCGCCGGCCACGACCACGGCACGCACAGCCACGGCGACGAGGGCGAGCACGAGGGCGGCCACAAGAACGGAAGCGAGGACGGGCACAGCCATGACCACTGACGTCGAGCTCGCGATCTCCGGGATGACGTGCGCCTCGTGCGCCAACCGGATCGAGCGCAAGCTGAACAAGCTCGACGGCGTCGAGGCGAGCGTCAACTACGCGACCGAGAAGGCCCGCGTGCGCTTCGGCGAGACCGTCACCCCGGAGGACCTCCTGCGCACGGTCGAGGCAGCCGGCTACTCCGCCGCGCTGCCGCCGGAGCGCACCGACGAGCCGCAGGACGAGCCCGACCGGGGTGACCCGGAGCTGGACGCGCTGCGCAACCGGTTGGTGGTCAGCGCGCTGCTGACCGTGCCGGTCATCGCGATGGCGATGGTGCCGGCGCTGCAGGTCGAGCACTGGCAGTGGCTCTCGCTCACGCTGGCCGCGCCGGTCGCGGTGTGGGGTGCCTGGCCCTTCCACCGGGCGGCGGTCACCAACGCCCGGCACGGCGCGACGACGATGGACACGCTGGTCTCGGTCGGCGTGACCGCGGCGTTCGGCTGGTCCCTGGTCGCCCTGCTTTGGGGCAGCGCCGGTGCCCCGGGGATGACGCACGCGTTCGAGCTGAGCGTGGACCGTACGGACGGGCTGTCGAACATCTACCTCGAGACCGCCGCCGGCGTCACGACGTTCCTGCTCGCCGGTCGGTGGTTCGAGAAGCGGTCCAAGCGCCGCGCCGGTGACGCCCTGCGTGCGCTGCTCGACCTCGGCGCGAAGGACGTCGTCGTGCTGCGCGACGGCGTGGAGACCCCGCTGCCCGCCGACCGGCTAGTCGTCGGCGACGTGTTCGTCGTGCGGCCGGGGGAGAAGGTCGCGACGGACGGCGTGGTGGAGAGCGGTACGTCGGCGGTGGACGCCTCGATGCTCACCGGCGAGCCGGTGCCGGTCGAGGTCGGCCCCGGCGACGCCGTCACCGGCGCGACCGTCAACGCGGGCGGGCGGCTCGTCGTCCGCGCCACCCGCGTCGGCTCCGACACCCGGCTCGCGCAGATGGCGCGGCTGGTCGAGGAGGCGCAGAGCGGCAAGGCCCGCGCCCAGCGGCTGGCCGACCGCGTCTCCGGGGTGTTCGTGCCGATCGTCATCGCGCTGGCCGTCGGCACGCTCGGGTTCTGGCTCGGCACCGGCGTCGAGACCTCGGCCGCGTTCGCCGCGGCGGTCTCGGTGCTGATCATCGCCTGCCCGTGCGCGCTGGGCCTGGCCACGCCGACCGCGTTGCTCGTCGGCACCGGCCGGGGCGCGCAGCTGGGCATCCTGGTCCGCGGGCCGGAGGCGCTCGAGCAGACCCGCCGCGTCGACACGGTCGTGCTCGACAAGACCGGCACGGTCACCACCGGGCGGATGACGCTGGTCGACGTGGTCGCCGCCGACGGCACCGACCCCGCGGACGTACGCCGCCTGGCCGGCGTGCTCGAGTCGGCCTCGGAGCACCCGATCGCGCGGGCGGTCGCCGACGGCCACACCGGCGCGGTCGAGGACTTCGCGAACCTGCCCGGCCGCGGGGTCCGCGGCTCCGTCGACGGGCACGACGTCGTGGTCGGCCGGCCCGCGCTGCTGGCCGAGCTCGGACACCCGCTGCCGGACCCGCTCGTCGACGCGGTCGACCGGGCCGAGGCGGCCGGACGCACGGCGGTGGCCGTCGCCTGGGACGGTGCGGCACGCGGCGTACTCGTGGTGGCGGACGGGGTCAAGGACACCTCGGCCGAGGCGGTCGAGCGGTTCCGGGCGCTCGGGCTCGCGCCGGTGCTGCTGACCGGCGACAACGAGCGCGCCGCCCGGGCCGTGGCGCGCGAGGTCGGGATCGACGACGTGGTCGCCGGGGTCATGCCGGAGGACAAGGTCGAGCACGTGCGCCGGCTGCAGGCCGAGGGCCGCGTCGTCGCGATGGTCGGCGACGGGGTCAACGACGCCGCCGCGCTCGCGCAGGCCGATCTGGGCATCGCGATGGGTGCCGGCACCGACGTCGCCATCGAGGCCAGCGACCTGACCCTGGTGCGCGGGGACCTGCGGGTCGCCGCGGACGCCGTACGGCTCTCGCGCCGCACGCTCGGCACCATCCGGTCGAACCTGGTGTGGGCGTTCGGCTACAACGTCGCCGCGCTGCCGCTGGCCGCTGCCGGCCTGCTCAACCCGATGCTGGCGGGGGCGGCGATGGCGCTGTCGTCGGTGTTCGTGGTGGCCAACAGCCTGCGGCTGCGGACGTTCCGGTAGCCCGTCAGCGCGGTCAGCAGGTGGCGAAGAGGACCGGGCCGGTCGAGAGGTCGCTCAGCACGTAGCTGCCCTCGACCGGCTCGAGGTCCATCGTCACGACGTTGCCGTCGGCGGCGACGCGGCCGAGGTCGAAGCGGTCCGCGAAGTCGCCGCCCTGGCCCGGCGCCGGTCCCGCCGCCAGCGTGGCCCGGGCGTCGGCGTCCTGCCGGGCGCGGTCGTCGTCCTCCAGCGCCATGGCGACGCGTACGTCGCCGCCGGGCCGGAACCCCATGACGAAACCGGTCAAGGGGTGCACCCCGCCGGCCTCGTCCACCAGCCGCTCGCCCTCGGCGGCGTCGGCGGGGTCGGCCTGGCCCATGGCCAGCGCGCTGCACGCGTTGTCGCCGGTGTAGACGGCCGCGGCGAGCAGGTCGCCCGCCCGGTCGACCGCGTCCTCGACGCCGTCGGCCACGCCGCGGTCGGCGTCGCGCTCGACCAGCCCGCGCAGGTAGTCGGCCTTGTCGCTGCTCAGCACGAGGTCGTCGTCCTCGTCGAGCGCGACGTGCGCGAGCTCGGGGGTGACGCCGACGCCCGCGACGAGGTCGTCGCCGCCGGTCCACACGTCGGTGTGGTCCTCGGGCTCGTCGTACCCCAGCTCGCGCAGGCGGTCCGCGACCGCCTCCGTCCCGCCGTCGGGGACGCGCATGACCACGACCGCGCCGTCGGCGCCCTGGCTGAACAGCTCCCACTCGAGGCTGGCGGGGGAGAAGCCGTACCGGCTCTGCAGCGGCTCCGCGCTCTCCACCAGCGCCGACGTGGTGGCGAGGTCGGCGTCGAAGGCGTCGTCGAGCATCGCCCGGACGTCGTCGTTCGGTGAGTCGGCGTCGACATCGCTGCCGAGCTCGGCGCGGACCGCGGCCCAGTCGGTGAAGGAGAACCGCTCCGCGTCCGCCGGCGCGAGGGACATCGCCCGCTGCAGGTCGGTCGTGTCGCGCTGTGCCCACCAGCGCCAGCCGGCGAACGCCGCTGCCGCGACGACGACGAGAGCGACGGCGACCGCCACCCATCTCCACGGCCTCGGCACGGGTGTGAGACTAGCCGCCATGGACGTGCAGTCCGCCGGAGCGGTCGTGCTCCGGCGCATCGACGGGCGCAGGTCGGTGCTGCTGGTGCACCGACCGAGGTACGACGACTGGTCCTTCCCCAAGGGCAAGCTCGATCCCGGCGAGCACGCGGCGGTGGCCGCCGTGCGCGAGGTGGCCGAGGAGACCGGCCTGCCGGTGCGGCTCGGGCCGCCGCTGCCCACCCAGCGCTATCCCGTCGTCGGCCGCTCGGGCGCCGCCCGGACGAAGACCGTGCGCTACTGGCTCGGCCGGGTGCTCCCCGATGCGCCGCTCGACGTCTCCGGCCACACCTGCGGCGACGAGATCGACCGGGTCGCGTGGGTGCCGCTGTCGGAGGCGCCCGGGCGGATGACCTACGACTACGACCGCGCCACGTTGACCGCCGCGCTCGCCGTCCCACGCGGGTCGGTGCCGCTCGTGGTGCTGCGCCACGGTCAGGCCCACCCGCGCAAGCAGTGGGCCGAGGACGACCGGCTCCGCCCGCTCGCCCCCGCCGGACGCGGCGAGGCACTCGCCCTCGCGCCGCTGCTCACGGCGTACGGCGTCGCCTCGGTGGTCACCTCGCCGTCGGTCCGCTGCGTCGAGACCGTCCTGCCGTACGCCGGCGCCGCGGGCCTGCCGCTCCGTGAGGAGCCGGTGCTCACCGAGGAGGACGCCACCCCCGACGGCGTACGCCGCCTCGTCGACTCGCTGCTCGACGCCCGCTCGCCGGTGGTCCTGTGCACCCACCGCCCCGTGCTCCCGCACGTCCTCGCCGCCCTCGACCTCCCCGACCCGCATCTGGACCCCGCCTCCGCCCTCGTCGTCCACCACTCCCGCCGCTCCGTCGTCGCCTCCGAGGTCATCTCGCCCTGACCCCGCCGGCGGGGTAGTAGCGGGCAGAAACGTCCGTCACGGGGGTAGTAACGGTCAGAAGCGTCCGTTACTACCCCGACGACCGCCCTCGCACCGGCGCTGCGACCGGAAGGGCCTGTGGATGAGTGCCGACGGCGGACGGCGGATCCGGCCACGATGGCGGGATGCCGACCACGCCGCGACCCGAGCCGTTCCATCCGGCGCGCCCGCACGTGCTGCGGCCGATGCGGATCGACCCGGACGGCCGTACCGGTCCGCCGCCGAGCCGCGCGTACGGCCGCGCCTGGAGACAGACGACGCGCGGCTACTTCCTGCCGGCCGACCTGCCGGTCACCGTCGAGCAGCGGATCGCCGAGGCGGGCATGGTGCTGCCGGCGTACGGCGGCGTCACGGGGTGGGCGGCCCTGCGCTGGATGGGCGCGGAGTACTTCGGCGACGCGATCGACAGCCCGTCCCGGCCGGTGGTGCTGGCCGTGCTGCGGAAGGCGGTCCGCGAGCAACCGGGCCTGCAGGTGACGTCCGAGCGGATCGCGCCCGAAACGCCTGAGGTCGTCGACGGACTGGCCGTCACGACGGCGGCGCGCTCGGTGTGCTTCGAGATGCGGTACGCCGCCGACGTGCGCGCTGCGACGGTCGCCTTCGACATGGCCGCTGCTGCGGACCTGGTCAGCCGGGCGGAGGCGCAGGCCTACGCCGACACGTTGAACGGGTGGATCGGGATCCCGCAGTGTCGGGCGGCGATCGCGCTCGGGTCGGAGAACAGCTGGTCCCCGATGGAGGTCGAGATGCGGCTGGTGTGGGAGATCGATGCCGGGCTGCCGACGCCGCTGATGAACACGCCGGTCTTCGACCGGGCGGGCCGGCACATCGGCACCCCGGACCTGCTCGACGTGGAGGCCGGTGTGGTCGGGGAGTACGACGGAGCGCTCCACCTGCAGCGCCGGCGACGGACGGCCGACATCAACCGGGAGCACGAGTTCCGCCGAGCCGGGCTGGAGTACTTCACCATGACCGCGGCCGACCGCGTCGACCCGTTGCGGACGGTGGTGCCGCGGATGCTCCAGACCCGGGTGCGTGCCCGGTTCGAGCCGGAGGACACCCGGGGCTGGACCGCCGACCCGCCTGCCTGGTGGACCCCCACCACCACCGTCGACCAGCGTCGCCGTCTGGGCGAGCAGGACCGCCGCCGGTTGCTGCGCGGCCGCGCTGGTTGACGGGCACCCGTCCCACGCCCGCCCGCTCGGTCCGGTTCCATCGGGGACGTCGTCGGGGTAGTAACGGACGAAAATGACCTCCGCCGGGGTAGTAACGGACGATTCTGGCGGCGGTTTCAGGCGGTCGTTGCACCACGCTTGATCTCGTGGCCGCAGAGTAGTTCTTCGAACCGTTCGGCTGGGGTGGCCCAGTCGAGTGTCTTGCGGGGTCTGTTGTTCAGTTCGGTGGCGACGT
>NZ_JACMYC010000014.1 GCF_014266025.1 Nocardioides deserti
GGAGCCCGCGGGGCGGCCGGCCGTGGCGCCGGTGCCGCTGGTGGCGGTGCTGCTGGTGGCGGAGCCCGTGGGGCGAGCGGCCGTGGCGCCGGTGCGGTCCGCGGAGCGGGCGGAGCAGCCGGCGCGGCGGGTGCCGCAGGCGCGAAGGGCCGCGGACGCGAGCGCGAGGACGCAGTCGACCACGAGCACTACGAGGACGGCTGGGACTGGCTCGGCGAGGACCAGGTCGCGCCCGAGGTGCTCGACTGACCGCGCTCGTCGGGTCGGGCAGCGGCCCGGCGAGCAGCCGGCCCGGCCCCGTGCGGTGATCCGCGCGGGGCCGGGCCGTTCCCGTCGTACGACGCGTGCGGTGCGGCCGGCAAGGTGCCGATCAGCCGCGGAGCGGGACCCGGGCGGCCATCCAGGCCTCGATGTCGTCCGCCGAGCGGGGGAGACCGTCCGAGAGGTTGCGGGCGCCGTCGGCGGTGACCAGGACGTCGTCCTCGATCCGGATGCCGACGCCGCGCAGCTCCTCGGGGACCAGCAGGTCGTCCTCCTGGAAGTAGAGGCCGGGCTCGACGGTGAGCACCATGCCCTCGGCGAGGGTGCCCTTCGCGTAGGCCTCCGGCGCCGCGCGGCCGCAGTCGTGGACGTCCATGCCGAGCATGTGGCTGGTGCCGTGCAGCGTCCAGCGCGCGTAGACCTTGTTGTCGGGGTCGAGCGCCTGCTCGGCCGGCACCGGGAGCAGCCCCATGTCGTCGAGCGCGTGCGCGAGCACCGACATCGCGGCCTCGTGCGCGGCGGTGAACGGCGCGCCGGGGCGGACGGCGTCGATGCCGGCCCGCTGGGCGGCCAGCACGACGTCGTACAGCTCGCGCTGGCGCGGGGTCCAGGTGCCGTCGACCGGGAGCGTGCGGGTGACGTCGGCGGTGTAGAGGTTGTGCCCCTCGACGCCCATGTCGAGCAGGACCAGCTCGCCGGGCGTGATCGCGCCGGAGTTCTCGATCCAGTGCAGCGTCGTGGCGTGCTTGCCGCCGGCGACGATCGAGTCGTAGCCGATGTCGTTGCCCATCGCCCGCGCGCGGCGGAAGAAGGTGCCCTCGATCCAGCGCTCGCCGTAGCGCAGCACGTTGTCCCACTCGCGCACCGAGTCCTCGAAGCCGAGGGTCGTGGCGTCACAGGCCGCCTGCAGCTCGCCGACCTCCCACTCGTCCTTGACCAGGCGCATCTCGGAGGCGACGCGGGCGAGGTCGTCGTCGAGCCCGGCGTCCCCGGGCAGCAGACGGTCGACGGCGGCGGAGATCCCGCGGTGGACGCGGGTCTTGGGCGGCGCGAGCGACGTCAGGTCGTCCTGGAGGCGGTCGACGTGACGCACCTCGATGCCGAGGGACGAGGAGATCTCGTGCAGCGACGGGCGGCGCCCGGCCCACAGCTCGCCGTACTGCCGGTCCCGGAAGAACTCGTCGGTCTCCCGGGAGGACCGGGGCCGCGCGTAGAGCACCGCGCTGCCGTCGGCCTCGATGACCAGCACGGCGTCGCTGGTCTGGTTGCCGGAGAAGTAGGTGTGCGCGGTGTCGGGCCGGAAGCGGTAGTCGGTGTCGTTCGACCGCACCTTGTAGGTGCCGGCCGGCAGCACCAGGCGCTCGCCGGGGAACGCGGCGGCCAGCCGCTCGCGGCGGCGCGCCGCCCAGGGGGCGACGGCGTGCGGCGGGAGGTCGAGCTCGCGATCGCCCCAGCCGGTGCGCATGAAGGAGGAGTACGCCGCCGGCACGGCGGGGTCGTGCGACTCGGTGCGCGGGGCGCCGGCCGGGTCGTTCTTCTGCTGCGCGGGGACTTCCGGGGTGGTCTGCTCGCTCACCCGCCCACTGTAGGTCGGGCGCCGGTCGCCGGACAGGTGCCCGTCGCGACGCGGGGCAGGGGCCTGCCCACCGATAGGCTGCGCCCTGTGTCGGCACCGCGCAGGGACAGCCTCGCCTTCACGGTCGTGGTGACCGTGCTGGTGGTGCTCTGCGCCGCCCTGATGTTGCTGGTCATCGCGCTCTCGGGCGCTCCCAGCACGCTGCTGGTCGCGACCGTGCTAGCGGCGCTGCCGGTGGGGCCGGTCGTCGCGTGCTACCTGTGGCTGGACCGCTACGAGCCGGAGCCGAAGCGCCTGCTCGCCAGCGGGCTGCTGTGGGGGGCCTTCGTCGCCACCGCGGCCGCGATCGTCGTCCAGGGCGTCGGCGGGCTGGCGATCGGGCTCAGCGAGGAGGCGAGCCTCGCGGTGGTCGCGCCGGTCACCGAGGAGGCCAGCAAGGGCCTGTTCCTGCTGCTGCTCCTGTGGTGGCGCCGTGCGGAGCTCGACGGGCTGCTCGACGGCATCGTCTACGCCGGCATGGTCGGCGTCGGCTTCGCGTTCACCGAGAACATCCTCTACCTCGCGGCCGCCTACAACGGCACCGACGGACTGGGTCCCGGCGGCACCGAGGCGCTCACGGCGACGTTCGTCGTCCGGTGCCTGTTCAGCCCGTTCGCGCACCCGTTCTTCACCACCTTCATCGGCATCGGTGTCGGCATCGCCGTGGCGTCGCGCTCCGGCGCGATCCGCGTCCTCGCGCCGCTCGCGGGTTACGTCCTCGCGGTCCTCGCGCACGGGCTGTGGAACGGGTCGACCGTCTACGGCTTCGGCAGCTTCGCGGTCGTCTACGTCGTGCTGATGGCGCCGGCGCTGGTCGGCGTCGCGTGCCTGGCGGTGTGGGCGCGGCGCAGCGAGCGGCGGATGCTCACCGTCGCTCTCTCCGACGCGGCGGCGCGGGGCCTCGTGCCGGCCACCGACATCGGCTGGGTGACGGACCTCCGGGCCCGTCGCCAGGCCCGTGCGCACGCCCGCGCGATGGGCGGCCCCGCCGCCGAGCGCGCCATGCGTGACTACCAGCAGGCCGCCGTCGAGCTCGGCTTCCTCCACCACCGCTATCTGCGTGGTACCCCGCCGCCGGACTTCGCCGCGCGGGGCCAGGACTACGTCGCGAGGATCGGCGCCGTGCGCCCGTCCATCGCCTTCCCCGGACAGGTGGTACCCACCCGATGACCTCCCCCGAGCCGACCGCACCGACCGGCGGTGACAGCCGGATGCTGACCGCCCTGGTCCAGCTGCGCAGCGCGCTCCAGGCGGCTGCGCTCCCGCTGGACCTGCCCGGTGCCGAGGAGCAGCGCCTGGCGCGCCAGGAGATGGTCGACCAGCTCGAGGACTACGTGATCCCGCGGCTGATGACGATCGACGCGCCGCTCCTGACGGTCGTCGGCGGCTCGACCGGCGCCGGCAAGTCCACGCTGGTCAACTCGCTCGTCGGGACGCGGGTCACCACGCCCGGCGTGCTGCGACCGACGACGCGCTCGCCCGTGCTCGTCCACCACCCCGAGGACGCGGAGTGGTTCGGGCAGGACCGCCTGCTGCCGGACCTCGAGCGGGTCCAGCACTCCACGAACGACCCCGACGCGCTCCAGCTGGTCGCCTCGGAGGCCGTGCCGCGCGGGCTGGCGATCCTCGACGCCCCGGACGTGGACTCGGTCGAGGAGCGCAACCGGCTGCTGGCGGCGCAGCTGCTCGCCGCCGCCGACCTGTGGCTCTTCGTCACCTCCGCCGCCCGGTACGCCGACCAGGTCCCGTGGGGCTTCCTCAAGCAGGCCGCCGAGCGCTCGACGGCGGTGGCGGTCGTCCTGGACCGCACGCCGGACGAGGCGATCGAGACGGTCGCCGCGCACCTGGCGCGGATGCTGGCCAGCCGCGGCCTGAAGGACTCGCCGCTGTTCACCGTGACCGAGGGACGGGTGGACGAGGACGGGCTTCTCCCGGCGCACCACGTCGCCGACATCCGCGGCTGGCTGGAGTCGCTCGCGGCCGACGCCGACGCGCGCGCCGCCGTCGTCAAGCAGACGCTCGAGGGCGCGATCCGCACGCTGACGGGGCGCTCCTTCCGGGTCGCGTCGGCCGCCGACGAGCAGGTCGAGGCCGCGCGCCGGCTGCGCGAGGACGCCGACCGCGCCTACGACGCCGCCTCGGCCGGGGTCCGCGAGGCCTGCGCGGACGGCACGCTGCTGCGCGGCGAGGTGCTGGCGCGCTGGCAGGAGTTCGTCGGCACCGGCGAGCTGCTCAAGTCCCTGGAGAACCGGGTCGGCTGGCTGCGCGAGCGCGTGGTCAGCGCCGTCAAGGGCAAGCCTCAGCAGGCGGAGCGGGTCACCGTCGCGGTCGAGTCCGGCCTCGAGACGCTCGTGCTCGAGCACGCCGAGGCCGCCGCGGAGCGCGCCGAGGCCGCCTGGCAGCAGTACGCCGCCGGGCAGGCGCTCCTCGCCGGCGCCGGCCAGGACCTCGGCCGCGCCTCGCGCGACCTGCGTCGTCAGGTCGAGCGCGCGGTGCGCGAGTGGCAGCAGGACGTCCTGGAGATGGTCCGCAGCGAGGGCGCCGACAAGCGCACCACCGCGAGGTTCCTGGCGTACGGCGTCAACGGCCTGTCCGTCGCCCTCATGGTCGTCGTCTTCGCCAGCACCGGCGGCGCGCTCGTCGGCGCGGAGGTCGGCATCGCCGGGGGCAGCGCCGTGCTCGGCCAGAAGCTTCTCGAGGCGGTCTTCGGCGACCAGGCCGTCCGCTCGCTCGCCGAGCGAGCACGCCGCTCGCTCGACGTCCGGATCAGTGCGCTGCTCGACGCCGAGCGCGCCCGGTACGTCGCGGTCCTGGACGGGCTCGACCTCTCGGCCGACGCCCCCGAGCAGCTGCGGCACGCCTCGCGACGCGTCGACGACCTGCGCTTCGCGGCCAGCCGGAACGACCTGGGCCGGGGCATCGCCGGACGGGACGCCTAGGGTGGTCCCCGAAACGACCGTCCGAGCAGCTGTAGGGAGACCATGACGTCCTTGCTCGAGGGTGCCAAGAAGCTGGTCACCCGGGGTACCGACATCGGTGCCCGGATCGAGGGCCTCGAGGCCGCCGTGCAGGCGGGGCGGGGACGCCTCGACGACCAGGTGCTCGACGAGGCCCACGCCGTCGCCGAGCGCGCGGCCGGCCGCCTGCGCCTGTCGGCCGACCACACCGTCGTCGGCATCGCCGGGGCCACCGGGTCGGGCAAGTCCTCGACGTTCAACGCGCTCACCGGGCTCGAGCTCTCGGCGGTCGGCGTCCGCCGGCCGACCACGTCGTGGGCCACCGCCTGCGTGTGGGGCGCCGACGGCGCGGCCGAGCTGCTCGACTGGCTCGGCATCCCGCCGCGGCACCAGACGACCCGCGACTCGCTGCTGGACACCCGCCGTGAGGACGTCGCCATGGAGGGCGTCGTCCTGCTGGACCTGCCCGACCACGACTCGACCGAGGTCTCCCACCACCTCGAGGTCGACCGCCTGGTGCAGCTCGCCGACATGCTGGTGTGGGTCCTGGACCCGCAGAAGTACGCCGACGCCGCTATCCACGACCGCTACCTCGCGCCGCTGCAGAGCCACGCCGACGTGATGGTCGTCGTGCTCAACCACATCGACACCGTGCCGGAGGAGCGCCGCGACGCGATGGTCGCCGACGTGCGCCGCCTGCTCGACGCCGACGGCCTGCCCGGCGTGCCGGTCATCCCGGTCAGCGCCCGCCACGGGATCGGCCTGGACGACCTGCGCGCGGAGATCGCGGCGCGGGTGAAGGCCAAGAAGATGACCCGCACCCGCCTCGAGGCTGACCTCCGCGCCGCGGCCGAGGCCGTGCAGGGGGTCAGTGGCACCGGCCGCACGCGCGCGCTCGCCGCCGACCGGGTCGCCGACCTCGAGGGCGCGCTGGCCGACGCCGCTGGGGTGCCGACCGTCGTCGACGCCGTCGAGCGCTCCACGCGGCTGCGTGCGGGACGGGCCACCGGCTGGCCGGTCGTCTCATGGCTCAGCGGCCTCAAGCCCGACCCGCTCAAGCGGCTGCACCTCGACCTCGGCTCGGCCGGCAAGGAGCTGACCGGCCAGGCGCGCTCGTCGGTCCCGACCGCGACGCCGGTGCAGCGCGCCCGCGTCGACACCGAGGTGCGCCGGCTGGCCGACGACGTCTCCGAGGGCCTGGCCCGGCCGTGGGAGGAGGCGGTGCGCCGTGCCTCGACGTCGCGGCTCGACGACCTCCACGACCGCCTCGACGTCGCGCTCTCGCGCACCGACCTGGGTGTCGAGAAGCTCCCGGCCTGGGCCGGCGTCGTCCGGGTGCTCCAGTGGCTGCTCGTGCTCACCGCGGCGGTCGGCCTGGGGTGGACCGTGCTCCTCGTCGTCTCCGGCACGCTCGGCGACGACTCCACCCCGAAGGTCGCGGGCATCGCGCTGCCGCTGGTCCTGCTGGTCGGCGGGATCCTGCTGGGTCTCCTGCTGGCGCTGGTGTGCCGGTTCCTCGTGGCGGCCACTGCGCGCCGGCGTGCCGCCGTGGCGGACAAGCGGCTGCGCGCCGCCGTCCACGAGGTGACCGGCGAGCTGGTCGTGGCGCCGGTCGAGGCCGAGCTGCAGGCCTACACCGTCGTGCGCAACGGCCTGGTCGCCGCCCTCGCCTGACCCCGGGCCCACGGCCCACCTTCTCTCCACACCACGCGCTCGGACCCGCGTCGTCCCCAGCCCTCGTCGGACCGTCCCGAGGTCGTCGGCGCTCGCGCGGAGCCTCGTGCTCACGTCCGAGGACGGCCGACCAGCGGACCGTCCGGGCGCGAGGCGGAGGAGAGACATCGTGAGCAACGAGACGACCGTGACGCTGCAGGGCTGGGTCGGGGGCGACGTGACCGTGCGACAGGCCGGGGACGCCCAGGTGGCGAGCTTCCGGGTGGGCGCGACGCCCCGGCGCTTCTCCCGCAGGTCGGGGGAGTGGGTCGACGGCGAGACGCAGTGGTACACCGTCAACGCGTGGCGGTCGCTCGGCGAGAACGTCGCCGCCTCCGTCCGTCGCGGTGACCCGGTGGTGGTCCACGGGCGGCTCAACGTGAGCACCTGGATCAGCTCCGCGGGCGCGGAGGTGACCTCCTTCGAGGTGGAGGCGACCTTCGTCGGCCACGACCTGGGTCGGGGCAGGAGCGTCTTCACCAAGACGCCGCGTCCGGTGGCCGAGCCGGGCGTGGCGGGCCAGGGCGCCGGTCACGCCGGTGGTCAGGTCGCCGGTCAGGTCGCCGGTCAGGCCACCGGCCAGGTCGCGGAGCCGGCAGCGGCGGCCGCGCCGGCAGCCTGAGCGCCGGCGACGGGGCGGCCCGGCGCGGGGCCGCCCCGCTCACCCCGGACGGGTGTTCCGGGCCGTTCCCAACTACGCTCGGGGACCATGGCGGAATATGTCTTCACCCTGCGCAACGTGCGCAAGGCCCACGGCGACAAGGTCGTCCTCGACAACGTGACCCTCTCGTTCCTGCACGGGGCGAAGATCGGCGTGGTCGGGCCGAACGGCGCCGGCAAGTCGTCGCTGCTCAAGATCATGGCCGGGCTCGACCAGCCCAACAACGGCGACGCGATCCTCGACCCCGAGGCGACGGTCGGGATGCTCCAGCAGGAGCCGCCCCTGACCGAGGGCAAGACGGTGCTCGAGAACGTCGAGGAGGCCGTCGGCGAGATCAAGGGCAAGCTCGACCGCTACAACGCGATCAGCGAGCAGATGTCCGACCCCGACGCCGACTTTGACACCCTGCTCGCCGAGATGGGCGACCTCCAGACCGACCTGGACCACGCCAACGCGTGGGACCTCGACTCGCGCCTGGACCAGGCGATGGACGCGCTGCGCTGCCCGCCGGCCGACGCGCTCGTCGACCACCTCTCCGGTGGCGAGCGGCGCCGCGTCGCGCTGTGCAAGCTGCTGCTCCAGCAGCCCGACCTGCTCCTGCTCGACGAGCCCACCAACCACCTGGACGCGGAGTCGGTGCAGTGGCTCGAGGGCCACCTGAAGACCTACCCCGGCGCCGTGCTGGCCGTCACCCACGACCGGTACTTCCTGGACAACGTCGCCGAGTGGATCGCCGAGGTGGACCGCGGCGCGATCCACGGCTACGAGGGCAACTACTCGACGTACCTCGAGACCAAGAAGGACCGGCTCAAGATCGAGGGCCAGAAGGACGCCAAGCGCGCCAAGATGCTGGAGAAGGAGCTGGAGTGGGTCCGCTCCAACCCGAAGGCCCGGCAGGCCAAGAGCAAGTCCCGGCTGGCGCGCTACGAGGAGATGGCGGCCGAGGCCGACCGGATGCGCAAGATCGACACCTCCGAGATCAACATCCCGGCCGGTCCGCGCCTCGGTGACATCGTGCTCGAGGCCAAGGGGCTGACCAAGGGCTTCGAGGGTCGCACGCTCATGCACGACCTGTCGTTCTCGCTGCCGCGTGCCGGCATCGTGGGCGTCATCGGCCCGAACGGCGTCGGCAAGACGACGCTGTTCCGGATGATCACCGGCAACGAGGAGCCGGACAGCGGTGAGCTCACGGTCGGCCAGACGGTGAAGATCTCCTACGTCGACCAGAGCCGCGGCGGCCTGGACCCGCAGAAGAACGTCTGGGAGGTCGTCTCCGACGGCCTGGACTTCATCAAGGTCGCCAACTTCGAGATGAACTCCCGCGCCTACGTCGCGTCGTTCGGCTTCAAGGGCCCCGACCAGCAGAAGAAGGCCGGCGTGCTGTCCGGCGGCGAGCGCAACCGGCTCAACCTCGCGCTCACGCTGAAGATGGGCGGCAACCTGCTGCTGCTCGACGAGCCGACCAACGACCTCGACGTCGAGACCCTGTCCTCGCTCGAGGACGCGCTGCTCGACTTCCCGGGCTGCGCCGTGGTCACCTCCCACGACCGGTGGTTCCTCGACCGCGTCGCGACCCACATCCTGGCCTGGGAGGGCGACGGCGAGGACGAGGCCAAGTGGTTCTGGTTCGAGGGCAACTTCGCGGCCTACGAGGAGAACAAGGTCGAGCGGCTCGGCGTCGAGGCGGCTCGCCCGCACCGCGTCACGCACCGCCGCCTGACCCGCGACTGATGTCCTGACTCCCGGACGGGCCGCCGTCGGGCCGGTTGAGGCAGGCCACACGCGGGACGTCATAACCACGGCGTCCCGCGGTCGTTGGCCACCTCGACGGGCCCCGGACCGGGGCCCTTGGGGGAGGACCCATGAGGATTCGGCGATCAGCCGTCGTCAGCGCGGTCGTGGTGGTGCTGGGAGTCGCCGCCGCACTCGTGGTGGCACCGATGCTCAGCACCGGCGCGAACGGCGGGGGCGAGCAGGGACCGACGACGGTCCGCAGCACGCTGGCCGGCCAGTCCGTGCGCCTGTCGCTGCCCGGACCGGAACCCAGGGGCGTCGTCGTCTGGTTCCATGGCCAGGGCGGCAACGTCAACGACCGCGTCGACGGCCCCTGGCTGGACGCCCTGCGGCGCAACGGCTGGGCCGTGGCCTCCTCGGAGTTCCACTCCCAGTCGTGGGGCAACGCGGCGTCGACCAAGGACACCCGGCTGCTCGTCGACTGGGCCGAGAAACAGACCGGCGCGAAGGTCCGGCTGTGGGTCTCGGGCTCGATGGGGGCCTCGATCGCACTCAACGCGCTGACGCACGGCGTACGCGCCCCGGCCTGCTGGTACGGCGTCAAGCCCGCCCTCGACCTGACGCGGATGGAGAAGGTCCCCGGCGGTCCCGGCTACATCCGCCGGGCGTACGGCGGCGGGCCGGTGCCTGCCGACCGCAACCCCATCGCGAACGTCGACCGGCTGCCGACCGACACCCGCTACCGCGTCGTGTCGTCGAAGCAGGACGAGTGGGTCGACTACGCGGAGAACACCCGGCCGCTCGTGGACCAGCTGCGCGGCCGCGGTGCCGACATCAGCCTGCTCGACGTCAAGGGCGGGCACGCCGATCCCTCGCACTGGAACGCACGGGACCTGGTGGCGTACGCCGACTCCTGCGCCGGCGGGAACGCCTGATCCGTCGCGCGGGACCGCCTGCCCGACGCCGCGGTCAGGGGTGCCGGATCTCCATCTCGGGGTGAGCGGTCACCAGGTGGTCGCTGACCGCGCCCATGACCCGGCCGAGGGCGGCGAAGTCCTCCTCGCTGGCGAGGTCGACGAGGTGCTCGCGCACCCCGCGGACGTGCACCGGCGCCGCGCGGCGCAGCAGGTCCATGCCCTTGTCGGTGAGCGTGGCGACGATGCCGCGGCCGTCCTCCGGCGAGCTGGAGCGCCGGACGAGACCGGCCTTCTCCATCCGCGCTACCGTGTGGGTGACCCGGCTGCGGCTGTGCGCGAGGGCGTCGGCCAGCTGGGCCATGCGCATCTGGCCGTCCCGCTCGGAGAGCCGCACGAGGATCTCGTACTCGGTCAGCGAGATGTCGAAGTCGCGGCGGAGGTCGTCGTCGAGGCGGTCGAAGAGCAGCGTCGTGCCCATCACGAGGGAGCGCCAGGACCACTGCTGTCCGGCGTCGAGCCACCGGGGTTCGCCTTGCTGTGCCACGGGATCACTCTAGGGCCGGAAGGCCCCCGCGCCGCGCACGCCCGCACCGTCGGCGGGCTGGTGCACGATGACGACATGGCCCCAGCCGTCACCCGCGACGCCGTGCTCCGCCGCCGCGTGCGCGCCCAGCAGCTCGACCGGACCGCCGGCCCGGACGGACCGCACCGGGACGCCACCGTGCTGGACCTGGGCGTGCAGGACACCGGACCCGACGGCGCGCGGTGGGCGCTCGCGCTGCGCGGGGCGACGACGACCTACGACGAGCGCGTGCTGGCCTGGACGTTGCGCGGCGCGCCGCACCTCTACCGTCGCGTGGAGGTCGCCGAGGTCGCGGCCGCGACCGCGCCGTGGTCGGAGCAGGACGCCGCCAAGCGGATCTTCGACGCCAGCAAGCCGCTGCGGGCGGCCGGCGTCCCGGTCCTCGACGCGCTCGACGAGGTCGGTCGCGTCATGCGCGAGGTGGTGACCGGGCCGACGGTGAAGGGGCAGGTCTCGGGTGCGCTGACCGAGCGGCTGTCGGCGCCGTACCTGCGCGAGTGCCGGCCGTGCCAGGCCGTCCACTCCCACGAGCAGACCTTCCGGCTCGCGGCGCTGCGGGTCGGGCTCGAGCTGGAGCCGGGGACCTCCCCGCCGGTCCTGCGTCCGGTGCCCGGCTGGCGCGGCCGGGCCGGGCACGTCCCGGAGCACCTCGACGTCGTGCGGGCCCTGCTGCGCCTGCTCGGTCCTGCCACACCCCAGGAGGTCGCGGCATACGTCGACGCGCCGGTGCGCGACGTCCGCGCGCGCTGGCCGGAGGACGCCGTGGACGTGCAGGTCGACGGCGTGACCCGCAGCCTGCTGGCCGCCGACCTCGACGCGCTGCTCGCCGCGGAGGACCCCGACGCCGGTCCCGACCCGGGCGCCGTCCGGTTGCTGGGACCGTTCGACCTGTTCCTGCAGGGACGTGACCGCGAGCTGGTCGTGCCCGACGCGGACGCCCGCAAGGACCTCTGGCGCGTGCTGGGCCGCCCCGGCGGGCTGCTCGTCGGGCACGAGGTCGTCGGCACCTGGCGGCCGCGCACCGCCGGGCGGCGGTTGCGGCTCCAGGTGACGGTGTGGGACGGCAGCGAGCTCGGCGCCGACGTACGTCGTGCGCTGGAGCAGGAAGCAGAACGCCTGGCCACGTTCCGTGGCCAGGCGTTCGCGGGGTTCGTCGAGGACTGAGTCAGATCCGCTCGAGGATCATCGCCATGCCCTGACCGCCGCCGACGCACATGGTGATGAGGCCGGTGGTCTTGTCGTGCCAGTCGAGCGAGTTGAGCATGGTGTTCTGCAGGCGCGCGCCGGTCATGCCGAACGGGTGGCCGACCGCGATCGCGCCGCCGTTGACGTTGAGCCGGTCGATGTCGATGCCGAGGTCCTGGTAGGACGGCACGACCTGCGCCGCGAACGCCTCGTTGATCTCGACCAGGTCGATGTCACCGATGGTCATGCCGGCGTTCTTCAGCGCGTTCTTGGTCGCCTCGACCGGCCCCATGCCCATGATCTCGGGGGAGAGGCCCGAGACGCCGGTGGAGACGATGCGGGCCAGCGGAGTCACGCCCAGCTCGGCGGCCTTGGTGTCGGACATGATGATGACCGCCGCGGCGCCGTCGTTGAGGGCGCAGCAGTTCGCGGCGGTCACGACGCCGTCGGGCCGGAAGACCGGCTTGAGGTCCTTCACCGCGTCGTACGTGACGCCCGCGCGCGGGCCGTCGTCGGTCGAGACCACGGTGCCGTCGGGGGTGGTGACCGGGGTGATCTCGCGCGCCCAGAATCCGTCGTTGATGGCCTTCTCGGCGAGGTTCTGCGAGCGGACGCCGAACTCGTCGAGCTCCTGGCGGGAGAGGCCGCGCTGCTTGGCGACGTTCTCGGCGGTCTGGCCCATCGCGATGTAGATGTCGGGGAGCAGGCCGTCCTCGCGCGGGTCGTGCCAGCCCACGCCGCCCTCGGCGGTCTTCTTGGTGCGCTCCTGCGCCTCCGCGAACTTGGGGTTGTGGGTGTCGGGCCAGTGGTCCGAGGTGCCCTTCGCGAAGCGGGAGACCGTCTCGACACCGGCCGAGATGAACACGTCGCCCTCACCGGCCTTGATCGCGTGGAACGCCATCCGGCTGGTCTGCACCGACGAGGAGCAGTAGCGGGTGATCGTGGCGCCCGGGACCTGGTCGTAGCCCATGAGCACGTTGACGATGCGCGCCATGTTGTTGCCCGACTCGCCGCCGGGGAGGCCGCAGCCGAGGTAGTGGTCGTCGATGGTCGTGGGGTCGAGCTCGGGGATCTTGTCGAGCGCCGCCTGGACGATGGTCGCGGTGAGGTCGTCGGGACGGAGGTCCTTCAGCGACCCCTTGTTCGCGCGGCCGATGGGGGAACGCGTCGCGGAGACGATGACGGCTTCGGGCATGCAGGTACTCCGATCTCGGGTGATGTGCCGACTCAGCCTAGATCAGGAGCGGCTGACAGGATCGGGACGTGCGTCACGTCTACGAGTGCCCCGTCCGCTGGGGCGACCAGGACCTGCTGGGCCACGTCAACAACGTGGTCTACGTCGACTACCTCCAGGAGGCGCGGGTCGACATGCTGCGCACCCACGGGCGGTCGCAGACCGAGGACCTCGCCGAGGGCGTGGTCGTGGTGCGCAACGACGTGGGCTACCGGGCGCCGCTGTTCTTCGACTTCCGTCCGGTGCGCATCGAGTGCTGGGTCACCGAGCTGCGCGCCGCGACGTTCACGCTGGCCTACGAGGTCTTCCACGAGCGGCCCGACGGCTCCCGGAAGATCTACCTCCAGGCCTCGACGGTGCTGACGCCCTACGTGTTCGCCGAGGAGCGGCCGCGCCGGCTCACCGCCGCGGAGCGCGAGACGCTCGCGGCGTACCTCGAGCCGACCGAGCCGGCGGCGCGGGTGCCCGTCACCGAGCGGCCCGTCACCGCCGGCCACTACCCGGTGCAGGTCCGGTTCTCCGACGTCGACGTCTACCGCCACGTCAACAACGTGACGTACTTCGAGTACTTCCAGGAAGCACGCATCCACTACTTCCACGGGATCTGGCAGGAGGCGTCGCGGACCGCGCCGCAGCCGCTGCTCGTGATCGCGCGCAAGGAGGTGGACTACCGCGTGCCGGTGCTGCACCGTCCCGAGCCGTACGACGCGTGGTCCTGGATCTCCCGGGTCGGCAACACGTCGTTCGACGTCCGGTCCGAGCTGTGCGACGGCGACACGGTGCTGGCCCGCGCGCACACCACGGTGGTCGTCGTCGACCCGGACGCGCAGCGGCCGACGCCGCCGGAGCCGGCGTTCCGCGACGCGCTGGTCGCGGCGCTGCAGGACTGAGTCCTCCGCGGGCCGGGCTGAGCCGGGCTGAGCCGGGCTGCCCCGGGCTGCCCCGGCCGAGGCCGGCCGGGTCAGGTGGTCGGCTGGGTGCTGGTCGTGACCTCGGGGCCGGCGTCGAGCAGACCGAGGCCGCGCAACCGCCGCAGGCCGCGGTGGCGCGCGACGCGCACGGCGACCGCGCTGATGCCCAACGCGCGGGACGTCGCCTCGACGTCGAGACCCACGACCTCCAGGCAGCCGATCACGTCGCGCTCGCGCGGGGGCAGCTGCGCCAGGACCTGTCGCACCCAGTCCTTCCCGACCAGGTAGGCCTCGGGCGCGTCGACGGGCTCGTGGGCCTCGTGGACGTCGTCCTCACCGACCGGGTCCGTGCGCCGCCGGTCGGTCTTGCGGCGCGCGTTCAGTCCGAGGTTGCGGGCGATGCCGAACAGCCAGCCCGCGAACTGCTCACCCGTCCCGGTGAACTCGTGGATCTTCGTCGCCGCCGTCAGCCACGCCTCGCTCGCGACGTCCTCGGCCGCCATCGCCGAGTCGCCGGAGGGTCGCACCTGGAGCCAGACCACGAGCCGGCCGCCGTGCTCGACGTACAGCTCGCGCCAGGCGTCCTGGTCACCGCGCTTCGCGCGCTCGATCAGCTCGTCGTCGGCGTCCAACCACGGTCCCCGTTGGTCGAGCCGCCCTTGCCGCCGTTGCCCTGCCCGTTGCCGCCACCCTGGTTGCCCGGGTCGTCCGGGGTCGCACCGCCCGCGTTGCCCGCGTTGCCGCTGCCGGGGCCGCCCTGGGCGTTCCCGCTCCCGTTCCCTGGGCTGCCGTCGTCGGGGGCGGGGTTGCCGGGATGCCCGCTGCCCTGGCCACCGCTGTTGCCCTGGCCGTTGTTCGCCGGGTTGCCCGTGCCGGGGCCCTGCCCGTTGGACTGGCCGCCGCCCTGTCCCTGGCCGAGGCCGGGGTTGCTGCCGGGGCCGTTCCCGTTCCCGTTCCCGTTCCCGTTCCCGTTCCCCGGTCCGTTTCCGGGGCCGTTTCCGGAGCCGTTGCCGAGCCCGGGCGGGGTGACCGAGGTGGGGACGGGGGAGGGCAGCGTGCCGGACTGGCCCGGCGCGTCGCCGGACTGGCCGGGTGCCTCGGGTGCGCCGCCCCCGTCCGACGACGACGCGGCGGCAGAGGGTGAGCGGGAGGGCCGGGTGCTCGGCCCACCGTCGCCGCCGGAGCGCGTGTCATCGGGCTCGGACGCGCCGGACCCGTCGGGGACGCCCGGCACGTCGCTCGGTGCCTCGCTCGGGACGTGGGTCGGCGCCTGGGTCGGGGGAGGGGCCTCGGGGGCCGACCGTTGCTGCTCGACCACCGCGGCGATGGCGGCGCCGCTGCCCGCGAGCGCGAGGACGGTGCCCGCCACGACGCTCGTGCGGATCCACGGGGACCGACCGGCGGGTGCGGCCGCGGGTGCCGACGCGGCGGCGAGGTTCGCGAGACGGGTCATGAAGGCGTCGTCGGGCTCGACCGCCGGCGGGTCCACCCGCAGCCGGTCCGTCCTGGGTCGTGCCATGCGCCGCCTCCGTCCAGGTCGAACGGTAGCGCCCGAACGCGCCACCGTGCGGAGCCCCTGCGCCCTGCATGGCGCGACAGGCGCGGTGCTCCACCGCTTCTTGTCGCGAGCCCTGTCCGGCGTTACAACCACCGCATGTCGACGACCGGGTCGTCATGTGACGTCCGCGGGTGGCGGAGCGGAGGACGCTAGGGTCCGGCCGTGCATCCAGTCGCGCGCCTGATGAACCGGGTCGTCCACGCCGGGTGGCGGTGGGTGGACCGGGCGGGGGAGATCGTGCCGGGGACGCGCGCGGCGGAGGAGTTCGGCTCGTTTGGGGCGGGGTCGTGCATCGACTTCCCGCCCGCGACGATCCTCAACCCGTCCTCGATCCACCTCGGCGCGGGGACGCTGGTCGGGCGCCAGGTGACGCTGTCGGTGGGCTGGGGCGTGGGGGAGCAGGTGCTGCCGCCGCGGGGGCTGGTCATCGGCGACCGGTGCATCCTCGGCGCGCGGACGAGCATCACGGCCCACGAGTCGGTCGAGATGGGCGACGACGTGTTCTGCGGGCAGGGCGTGTTCATCACGGACGCCAGCCACGGCTACCAGGTGCCGGACCGGCCTGTCGGCGCGCAGTTCGGGCCGTCCGACCCGGTGGTCGTCGGCGCCGGCTCGTGGATCGGGCACCACGCGGTGCTGCTGCCCGGGACCCGGCTGGGCCGCAACGTGGTGGTGGCGGCCGGGTCGATCGTGCGCGGGGTCGTCGAGGACCACGCGGTGGTGGCAGGCAACCCGGCGCGAGTGGTGCGGCGCTACGAGGCGGGGGTCGGCTGGGTCGGGTCGCGCGGCGACGTACGCCCCGAGCTGGCCGACGACCTCGACTTCCTCGACCCGGCAGTCACCGGCTGAGCGACGCCGGACCGGAGGTCAGGTCGCGGCGGGCGGCTCGTCGAAGGTGTTGACCATGAACTGCGCGGCGTGGGTGACGTACTCCCAGAACTGCGCGTCCTGCTCGGGCGTCAGGTCGACGGAGTCGAGGCCGGCGCGGAAGTGCTTGAGCCAGTGATCCTTCGACTCCGGCGTCACCTGGAACGGCGCGTGCCGCATGCGCAGGCGGGGGTGGCCGCGGTTCTCGGAGTACGTCGTCGGGCCGCCCCAGTACTGCACGAGGAAGAGCAGGAACCGCTCCTCGGCCGGGCCGAGGTCCTCCTCGGGGTACATCGGCCGCAGCACCTCGTCGGTCGCCACGCCCTCGTAGAACCTCGCGACGATCCGTCGGAACGTCTCGAAGCCGCCGATCTCCTCGTAGAACGTGGTCACGCGTCCATTCTGCCGACGCCCGTCCAGCCCGTTGAATCCGCGTGCCAGACTCGCGGACGACCAGACCTCAAGCCGCACCAAGCACAGGAGTGATCGACGCATGGCAACGACGCGTACCGCGCAGACCACCTGGCAGGGCTCCCTCCAGGAGGGCTCCGGCTCCGTGGAGCTCCAGTCCTCCGGCGTGGGGACCTTCGACGTCTCCTGGCCCTCCCGAGCGGAGTCGGCCAACGGCAAGACCAGCCCTGAGGAGCTCATCGCCGCTTCGCACTCCTCGTGCTTCTCGATGGCGCTCTCCGCCGCGCTGTCCAAGGCCGGCACCCCGCCGACCACCCTCGAGACCAGCGCCGAGGTCGAGCTGACCCCGGGCACCGGCATCACCGGCATCAAGCTGACCGTCGTCGGCACGGTCGAGGGCGTCACCGAGGAGCAGTTCGTCGAGGCCGCCAACGGCGCCAAGGAGGGCTGCCCGGTCAGCCAGGCGCTCGCCGGCACGACCATCACGCTGGACGCCTCGCTCAAGGGCTGACCCAGCACCCGCCGTACCACGCACGACGGCCCGCCCGGATCGATCCGGGCGGGCCGTCGTCACGTCGTACGCCGTGCGGGTGCGGGCCGGGCTCAGGCGTCCTCGTCGGCGCTGCGGCCGCCGGCCCGGGAGTCCTCGCGGTGCCACACCACCCGCTGGGCGAAGGGGATCTCGATGCCCTCGTGGTCGAAGCGGGACTTGATCCGCTGCCGCAGCTCGCGGGCGACAGCCCAGTTCTCCAGCGGCACGGTCTTGACCATGATCCGCAGGTTGACCGAGTCCGCAGCGAGCATCTCGACGCCGGTCACCTCGGGCTCCTCGATGAGCAGGTGGCGGTAGTCCTCGTCCTCCCACATGCTCCGGCCGACCTCGGCCAGGACCTGCTTGGCCAGGGTGAGGTCGGTGTCGTAGGCGACGCCCACGTCGATGACGGCGCGCGACCAGTTCTGGCTGAGGTTGCCCACCCGGAGGACCTCCCCGTTGGGCACGTACCAGACGGTGCCGTCGAGCGACCGGAGCCGGGTGACCCGCAGCGAGACCGCCTCGACCGTGCCGATGGCGTCGCCCAGGTCGACGACGTCGCCGACGCCGTACTGGTCCTCGAAGATCATGAAGATCCCCGACAGGAAGTCCTTCACCAGCGACTGGGCGCCGAAGCCGAGCGCGACGCCGACGATGCCGGCGCTCGCGATGATCGGCGCGATGTTCACCCCCAGCTCCGAGAGCACCATCGTGCCGATGATCGCGACCAGGATGCCGGTGATGACGCTTCTGAGGAGATCACCCATCGTCTTTGCCCGCTGCACGCGACGCGTCTGCGTCGCGGCGTCGCGGGCGGCCACCACGTCCACGGCCCGGCCGCGGCGCGGGAGCCGGGTCAGCTTGTCGGGCAGCACGCCGTCCTCGGCGCTCGCGACGAGGCGGTCGACGAGCTTGTGCAGGACCCAGCGGACGACCAGGCCCAGGACCAGCAGGCCGGTGATCGCGAGCGGTTTGCCGATGATCACGTCGGCGACCTCGGCGACGGTGTCGTTGCCGAACCACCGCTTGGCGATGTCGCAGGTCTGCTCGCCTTCCTCGCAGGGGTCGGTGGCGGCAGAGAGCGCGGGAGACGCGGAGAACATGGGGGCCATGTCTAACAGGTCGCCCGGGGGCTGCCGAAGGGCTCGCGGCCCGGTGTGACCCATCCGACCGGACGCCGCTCGGGGTGCGTCGGGAGGTGCCGATACCCTGGCCCCGTGACCGCTTCGACCAGCCTCCTTCGTCGCGCCGCCGCCCTGCTCGCCGGCCTCCTCGTCGTCCTGACCTCCGGCGTCGTGCTGGCCGCTCCGGCCACCGCGGACGTGCCCGAGGGCTGGTCCGACCCGGACCCGGTGAGCACCCTCGAGGCGCTCCTCGTCCTGGGCGGCATCCCGCTGCTGCTCTTCGCGCTGATCTGGGCCGCCGTGTACCTCCCGGCGATCGCCCGCGGCGAGCGCGTCTCCGCCGGGTCCGCCACCGTCGAGGACCAGTGGATCGGCGGCCCGCGCAAGACGACCTCCGAGCTGGCCGGCCCCGACGGTGACCAGTCGCAGGCCGGTGGCGCCAGTGCCCGCTGGTGAGCTGCTGACCGAGGCCCAGCGGACCCGCCTCGACGAGGCGATCCGCGCGGCCGAGCGTCACTCGCGGGTCGAGTTCTCCGTCTTCCTCGGCAGGGCGGAGGGCGACCCGCGCGCGTTCGCCACCCAGCTGCACAACTCGCTGGTCGCACCGGCCCGCAGCATCCTGGTGCTCGTCGACCCCACCGCCCGGGCGCTGGAGATCGTCACCGGCGGGTGGGTACGCCGCACGCTCACCGACAAGGAGGTCGAGCTCGCGGCCCTGCACATGCAGCAGGCGTTCGCCGAGGACGACCTCGTCGGCGGCCTGGTCCGCGGCATCCACATGCTCGCCGACCACGCCCGCCCCGCGCAGACCCTGCACGCGTCCGAGGGCTGAGCCCCGCCGCCGGGGCGTCTCCCTGCGACCAGCGGAGACGCCGACGGCCGGTCTCCCCGGAGGGAGGCCGGCCGTCGGCCGCGTGCGACGAGCGGGTCAGGCGCGGGCGTCGCGCTCCTGGGCGGTGAGGGCCCGGGCGAGCTCGGCGCGGGCCTCGCCGACGTACCGCTGGGCTCCCTTGGGGGCCGTGTTGTCCGCGAGCCAGGTGTCCAGGCGGGCGACGGTCTCGGCCGAGGCCAGGAGCCGGGGGAAGCCGTGCTCGAGGACGACCGAGCCCTTGTGGAAGCCGAGGCGGTCGATGGCGGTCTCCGCGGCCTCGAGGTACTTCTCGAGGTACGGCGCCGCGACCTCGTCCTGGCCGGGCCGGAAGATCGACAGCACCATCTCGCGCGAGGTCTCGTTCGGCGTGGCGGGGTCCATGATCGCGGCCCAGCCGGCTTCCTTGGCCGCGGCGGTCGGCTGGGCGACCCGCGCGGCGGCGGCCTTCTCCCGACCGGCGCTGGTGGGGTCTCGCTCGAGCTCGGCGTCGATGTCGGCGTCGGCGAGGACGCCGAGGCGGGCCAGGTTGGTCACCAGCGCCCAGCGGAGGTCCTGGTCGACCGCGAGGCCCTCGACGGTGAACGACCCGTCGAGCAGGCCGCGCAGGTCGGCGACCGCCTGGTCGGAGTGCGCGGCGAGCGCGTAGGACCGGGCGAAGGTGAGCTGGTGGTCGCTGCCGGCCTCGGCTGCGAGCAGCAGCTCGCGCAGCCCGGACTCCCACTCGCCCTTGAGCGCGGCGCGACCGGCCGGGTCGGAGTAGAGCTCGACGGCCAGCGCGGTCGACGCGGGGATCCGCGTGACGCCCCAGGCGTCGGTCTCCTGGCCGATGTT
This sequence comes from Nocardioides deserti, assembly GCF_014266025.1. GTDB lineage: Bacteria > Actinomycetota > Actinomycetes > Propionibacteriales > Nocardioidaceae > Nocardioides > Nocardioides deserti. The sequence goes on from NZ_JACMYC010000014.1 coordinate 19,966, forward strand.
GGCCAGCACGAGGCGTACCCAGTCGGTGGCGGCCATCTCGCCGTCGCGGGTCATGTCCCACGTGGCGGTCCACGCGACGGCTCGGGGCAGCGAGTCCTCGAGCTTCGACAGCCCGCCGATCACGGTCTGCAGCGACCGCTCGTCGAGACGGATCTTGGCGTAGGCGTGGTCCTCGTCGTTGAGCAGCAGCAGCGCCGGCTGCTCCACGCCGACGAGCTCCTCGATCGCGGTCGAGGCGCCCTCGACGTCGACCTCGACGTACTGCCGGCGGACCAGCCGGCCGTCGCGCTCGTCGTACAGGCCGATGCCCAGGCGGTGGCGGCGCAGGGTGGGCCAGTCCGGGTGCGCGGACTGCTCGACCGAGAACGACGTGTAGCGGCCCTGGTCGTCGAGCTCGAACCGCGGCGCGAGCGTGTTGACGCCGGCCGTCTGGAGCCACTCCTGCGCCCAGCCCTTGAGCTCGCGGCCCGAGGACTTCTCCAGCGCGGCGAGCAGGTCGGCGAAGGTCGCGTTCGAGAACTCGTGGTCCTTGAAGTACTGCCGCAGGCCGGCCACGAACGGGTCGAGACCCACCCAGGCGACCAGCTGCTTGAGCACCGAGGCGCCCTTGGCGTAGGTGATCATGTCGAAGTTGACCTCGACCGCGTGCAGGTCGACGTTGTCGGCCGCGATCGGGTGGGTGGAGGGCAGCTGGTCGGCGCGGTAGCCGGTCTGCTTGCGGGCGTTCGCGAAACCGGTCCACGCGTCGTCGAACTCGGTGGCCTCGGCCTCGCACCAGTAGCAGGCCCACTCGGCGAACGACTCGTTGAGCCAGAGGTCGTCCCACCACTTCATGGTCACGAGGTCGCCGAACCACATGTGCGCCATCTCGTGGGTGATGACGGACGTGCGGAACTCGTAGAACGACCGCGGCTGGCGGCTGCGCGGGAGGTACTCGTCGCGCAGCGTCACGCAGCCGGCGTTCTCCATCGCGCCCATGTTGTACTCCGGCACGTAGAGCTGGTCGTACTTGCCGAACGGGTAGGGGTAGTCGAACTTCTCCTCGAAGAACGCGAAGCTCTGCTTGGTGAGCTTCACCAGCTCCTCGGTGTCCATGTGCTCGACGAGCGACTGCCGGCAGTAGTGGCCCAGCGGGATCGAGCCGTGCTTGCCCTCGTAGACGTCGTGCTCGGCGTGGTACTCACCGGCGACGATCGCGGTGATGTACGTCGACATCGGCTTGGTCGGCTCGAACTCCCAGACCGCGGTGCCCTCCGCGAGCGGGCGCGGCTCGGGCGTGGGGGAGTTGGACACGACCGCCCAGTGCGCCGGCGCGGAGACGCGGAACGTGAACGGCGCCTTGAGGTCGGGCTGCTCGAAGGTGGTGAACACCCGCCGGGCGTCCGGCACCTCGAACTGCGAGTAGAGGTAGACCCGGTCGTCCGCGGGGTCGACGAAGCGGTGGAGGCCCTCGCCGGTGTGGGAGTAGGTGCAGTCGGCCCGGACGACCAGCGTGTTCGTCTCCTGCAGCCCGGTCAGGCTGATCCGGCTGTCGACGTACGCCGTGGCGGGGTCGAGGGTCTCGCCGTTGAGGGTGATCTCGTGCACGGTGGCGTCGACGAGGTCGGCGAACGTCTCCGCCCCCGGTTCGCGGCAGGTGAACTCGAGGGTGGTGGTCGAGCCGAAAGTGCTCGCATCGGTCGCGGTGGCGCCGGTGAGGTCCAGGTCGATGGTGTACGACGTGACGTCCAGGAGGGCGGCGCGGGTGGCGGCCTCGTCCCGGGTGAGGTTCGTTCCAGGCATGCGCCGCATCCTGCCACCGCACGGCCACCGCGCGCCGACGCGGCCCCGGCCGCCGCCTCTGGCGCCGTCCGCGCGGCGCGAGCCGCGAAAATTACACGATTGAAGTTATTCGGCGGCGTGTCGGTGCTTGACTTTCTGCCACTAGAGTCCCCCCGTGCCTCATCAGTCACAGCCGTCCCACGCGCCCCGAACCACCCGTTCCGCGCGCCCACTCGCGGCGGTCGTGCTGCTGCTCGGCACCGTCCTGGCCGGGCTGGTCGCGGTGCCCGTGGCGCCCGCCGGTGCCGCGTCGACGTACCTGTGCACCGGCTACAAGGCCTGCCGCGACGCGGGCTACCCCAACGGCGGCTACCAGGCCGTCAGCAAGCAGATGTTCTGGCGGATGTACGCCGGCCACAACTGCACCAACTACGTCGCCTACCGCCTCGTCTCCAGCGGGATGCCGAACGAGCGGCCGTGGAGCGGCAGCGGCAACGCCGAGAACTGGGGCCGCGCGATGTCGTCGATCACCGACGACGTCCCGGCGGTCGGCGCGGTCGCCTGGTGGAAGCAGAACACCGGCGGTGCCGGCTCGGCCGGCCACGTGGCGTACGTCGAGCAGGTCGTCTCCCCGACCGAGATCATCGTCTCCGAGGACAGCTGGGGCGGCGACTTCCACTGGCGCCGGATCACCAGGACCGGCACCAGCTGGCCCAGCGGCTTCATCCACTTCAACGACAAGGCGGTCGTCAACGACGCGCCGCCGGCGGTCGTCGGCACGCCCACCGTCGGACAGCCGGTCACCGCCGAGCCGGGCGCGTGGCAGCCGACCGCGACCTACCGCTACCAGTGGCTCGCCGGCGGCAAGGCGGTCGCGGGCGCGACGTCCGCGACCTTCACCCCGACGCCGGACCTCAAGGGCAAGCGGCTCGCGGTCAAGGTCACCGCCCAGCGCAAGGGGTACGCCGCCGCGTCGGCGACCTCGCCGACCGCGCCTGCGGTGGCGCCGGGCGTCCTCGAGCAGACCGCCGGGCCGGCGATCACCGGCACCGCCGAGGTCGACCAGACGCTGACCCTCGCGCAGCCGGCCTTCACGCCCGCGGCCGAGAAGCTCAAGATCGAGTGGCTGGCCGACGGGACGCCGATCGCGGGTGCGACCGGCGAGCAGCTGGTGCTGGGCCAGGAGCAGATCGGGACCGTCGTCTCGGCGCGCGTCACGGCGCGGGCGGCCGGCTACCAGAAGGTCGTCGCCGAGACCGCTCCTACCGGCCGGGTCATCGCCGGCACGATCGAGGTGCGCCGCGACTTCGGCGTCCGCGGTGTCCTGCGGACGGGTCGCACGCTGAAGGCGGTGGCCGGCACCTACACGCCGGCCGACGCGAAGGTCGAGCACACGTGGCTCCGCGACGGCACGCCCGTCGGGACCGGCACGACCTACGAGCTCACCCCGCAGGACGTCGGCCACGCGATGACGCTCCGCGTCGACCTCACCGCGCCGCACTTCCGCAGCGCGTCGACCACGGTCCGCCCCGACGGCCGGGTCGCGACGACGTCGAAGGTCGCGCTGCGCACCAACGGCAGGAAGGGCCGCGCGATCGTCGTCGTCGACGTCACGGCGCCCGGTGTCGCCGCGCCCGACGGCACGGTGAGGATCAAGGTGGCCAAGCGGATCGTCGAGGCGACGGTCACCGACGGTCGCGCCCGGGTGGTCGTCCGGAAGGTCAGGGCCGGCCGGCTGCCGGTCGTCGTGGTCTACCGCGGCACCGAGGTCATCCGCAGCAGCCGCGCCTCGGGCACCGTGACCGTGCGCTGACCTGCCCTGACCTGCCGGTCCGGTCACCGGCCGTTCGCCGAGCGGTCACCGGGCCGGCCGCCGGGTCTGCCACGATCCCTGCGTGCATCCTCGCGGCGCCCGCCCCACCCAGGTCGTCCCGCTTCGCGAGGCGACCCGCGCGTGGTTCCGCATCTCGTTGCAGACCTTCGGGGGCCCGGCGGGCCAGATCGCGGTGATGCAGCGCGAGCTCGTCGACGAGCGCCGGTGGCTGGGGGAGCGGCGGTTCCTGCACGCGCTGAGCTACTGCATGCTGCTGCCCGGCCCGGAGGCACAACAGCTGGCCGTCTACGCCGGATGGCTCCTCAACGGCTGGCTCGGCGGCCTGGTCGCGGGCGTGCTGTTCGTGCTGCCCGGCCTGGTGGCCCTGCTCGGGCTGTCCTGGCTCTACGTCGCCCAGGGCGACACCGTGGTGGTCACCGGCCTGTTCCTCGGCCTCGCGCCGGCAGTGGTCGCGGTCGTCCTGCAGGCGGTGCTGCGCATCGGCGGGCGGGCCCTGCGGCACCCGGCCCTCGTCGCGCTCGCCGTGGGGGCGTTCCTGTGCCTGGCCGTGCTCGACGTGCCGTTCCCCGCCGTCGTGCTGGGCGCCGGCCTCGTCGGCTGGCTCGTCGGCCGCCGCGTCCCGACGTTGGGCGCCCCGCCGGCGCCGGTCGCCTCCGACGCACCGCCGCCGCTGGTGCCGGACGACGCACTCCACCACGCGGCGCCGGGGTGGCGGCGCAACATCGTGGTGCTCGCGGTCGGCGTCGTCCTCTGGGTCACGCCCGTGGCCCTCGCCTGGGCGCTCGGTGACGGACGCAGCGTCTACACCGACCAGGGCGTCTTCTTCGGCGGCATGGCGCTGGTGACGTTCGGGGGCGCCTACGCGGTGCTGTCCTACGTCGCGGAGGCCGCCGTGGAGACCTACGGCTGGCTCGGGGCGGGCGAGATGGCCCGCGGGCTCGCGCTCGCCGAGTCGACGCCCGGGCCGCTGATCATGGTCGTGCAGTTCGTGGCCTTCCTGGGCGGTCATCGCGACCCCGGCGGGCTGGACCCGTGGCTCGGGGCGGTCGTCGCCTCGCTGCTGGTGGTGTGGGTGACGTTCCTGCCCAGCTTCCTGTTCATCTACCTCGGCGCGCCGTACGTCGAGCGGTTGCGCGGGAGCGCCGGCCTCACCGCCGCGCTGGCCGGCGTGACCGCCGCAGTCGTCGGCGTCATCGCGAACCTCGCGCTCTTCTTCGCCGTCCACACGCTCTTCTCCGACACCCGACGCGTGGGTCGGGACCACCTCGGCCTCGAGCTGCCCGTGTGGTCGTCGTGGTCGTGGCCGGCGGTGCTCGTCGCCGCCGTCGCGCTGGTGCTCGTGCTGCGGCTGCGGTGGTCGGTGCTGCGCACCCTCGGCGCGTGCGCACTCCTCGGGCTGGCACTGCACCTGGCGACGACCTGAGGAACAGCGGCTGGATCCCCGGTGTTGACTGCGGTCATGACGACCAACGCCGACTTCTGGTTCGACCCCGCCTGCCCGTTCGCGTGGATTACCTCGCGCTGGATCCTCGAGGTGGAGAAGGTCCGCGACATCTCCGTCACCTGGCACCTGATGTCGCTGGCCTACCTCAACCAGGACAAGGACATCCCCGAGGAGTACCGCGAGTTCCTGAAGACCGCGTGGCAGCCCGTGCGGGTCGTGATGGCCGCCGAGCAGGCCCACGGCAAGGAGGCGCTGCTGCCGCTCTACACCGCGCTCGGCACCCGCCGGCACAACCAGGAGCAGGACTTCACCCGCGAGGTCATCGAGTCCGCCCTGGATGAGGCCGGCCTGCCCACCTCGCTGGCCGACGCCATGGACGACTCGTCCTACGACGAGGCGATCAAGAAGTCCCACCACCTCGGCATGGACCAGGTCGGCGACGAGGTCGGCACCCCGACCATCGCCATCGAGGGCACCGCGTTCTTCGGCCCCGTGCTCTCCTCGATCCCCAAGGGCGAGGAGGCCGGCAAGGTCTGGGACGGCGCCGTCCTGCTCGCCGGCTACCCGCACTTCTTCGAGCTCAAGCGCTCGCGCAACGCCGAGCTCGACTTCAGCTGAGTCGGGCCACAGCAGCCAGCTTCGCCTCGATCGCGGCGCGGTGCTCGCGCCGCGCGGCCGCGCGAAGGTCGACGAGCATCGCCTCGAGGCGCGGCGGCACCTGGATGCTGTCCGCGCCCCAGTGGGCGACCTCGTCGACCGCGAGATCGAGGAGGTCGGCGAAGCGGTGGGGCCGCAGCTCGACCCTCGCCACGCCGTCCTCGTCGCCCTCGACACCCGCCGGGTCCGCGGCCGCTGCGGCGCGGCGCAGGAGGTCGTGCAGCTGGTCGACGACCTGGACCGCGGTGGTCGGGTCGTTGATGCCCGGGGACAGCGCGCGCTCGGCGATGTCGACCAGTCGCCGTACGCCGAACGAGACGTCCTGCTGCAGGGTGCGCTCGTGGCTGAGGTGCAGGTGCCGGCGGACCAGCCGCGACGTGTCGTCGTCCGCACCCGGGGTGGTGCCGCGCACGACCGCGAGCGGCGCACCACTGGGCACGAAGGTGCCCAGCGCGTGCAGCACGTCGACCCGCACGTCGTTCCTGCGGGCCACGTCGACCAACGGCGCCACGTCGACGAGGTCGAGGTGGCCCGAGTGCCCGGCGGTCACGACGTGCTCGCCGGGCAGGTGGCTCGCCGTCGGCTCGACGGGGTGGGCCGGTCTGCGGGCGAGGGTGCGCTCGAGCAGCGCCCGGGTCTCGGCGCCGGTCCGGCGGACGATCGTGCCGACGGCGATCGCCTCGGTGATGTGGTGGATGTAGGCCAGGAACATGGCGACGGCGGCCAGTACCAGCAGGTAGGAGACGGTCACGGCCAGCTGCGGCACGGTGCTCGTCTCGGTGTCCACGATGGAGCGCAGCACGGTGAGGGAGTAGAGGAAGGTCGCGGCGAAGACCCCCAGCGTGTGCTGGGTGACGCGGTCCTCCAGGAAGGTCCCGAGCACGCGCGGTGAGAACTGGCTCGCCGCCAGCTGCAGGACGACGATGGTGATCGAGAAGACCAGCGTGGTCACCGAGATCATGGCCCCGGCGATGCTGGAGAGCACGGTGCGGGCCCCCTCGGGGCCGCCGCCGAAGAGGATCGGCATCCAGGAGGCGACGTCCTCGTCGATCTCCGGCAGCACCAGCCCGAGCGCCACCGAGGCCAGGCACCACAGGGCGGGCACGACCCAGAACGGGGCGAACGCGGCGCGCAGCAACCGTCGGGCCGGGCGCACGTCCCGGACGCCCGGCAGGTGCGTTCGCATCAGCTCGACGCGGCGGCCGCGCCGCCCGCGGCCACGGCCGCCGTCATCGCGGCCGTCGAGGCGGCGATGGCGTCCTTGACCGCCTTCGCCGCCCAGTCACCGTCGGCGAGCGCCCTGGCCCGCTTGCGGACCTCGCCAACCGACATGCCCTGGTGCTCGACGCTCTTGTGGGCGCGGCCGAGCGCGTCGAGGAGAGCCACGAGGGCGCGCGTTCGGTCGTCCGGCTCGGCGCCGGAGACGAGCGCGGCGCTGAGGGCACGGCGTACCGCGTCCTCGTGGGTGGAGTCCACCGCCGGCCAGGTGGTCCGCGGGAACAGGCCGAGCACCTTGTCGCGGCGCGGCTCGACCATCCCGCGCCGCTCGAGGCTCGCGAGCAGGTCGTCCTTGACGCCCTTGCCGAGCCGGTTGACCAGGTCCTGTGCGCTCCGCTCCTTCTCGGCGACCGTCGCCAGCGCCGCCGCGAGCAGCGGGTCGGTCGGCGTCGTCGGGGTCGTGGCCCGCACCTTGGCCGAGTGCCAGAAACCGCGCTTCTCCTCGACCTCCACGGCGCCGCCGAGCGCCAGCTCGACCAGCAGCGCGCCGCCGAGGGCGGTCTGCAGGTAGGTGCTGGCGGCGAGCGTGCCCTTCTCGTCGTCGAGGAGCAGGAGCAGCAGGTCCTCCGCGATGAGCGTCATGCAGGTCACGCTAGCGCCGTCCGGGTCCCGCACCGGCGCAGGAGGAGGCGGGCCGCGGACCCTAGGATCGGACCCATGAGCCGAGTCCTGTCCGCCGTCGCCTGGCCGTACGCCAACGGCCCGCGCCACATCGGCCACGTGGCCGGTTTCGGCGTGCCCTCCGACGTCTTCAGCCGCTACATGCGGATGGCCGGGCACGACGTCCTCATGGTCTCCGGCACCGACGAGCACGGCACCCCGATCCTCATCGCCGCCGACGAGGCCGGGCTGTCGCCGCAGGAGCTCGCCGACCGCAACCACCGGATCATCGCCGAGGACCTCGCTGCGCTGGGCGTGTCGTACGACCTCTACACGCGCACCACCACGCGCAACCACCACGCGGTCGTGCAGGAGCTCTTCCTCGGCGTCCACCAGAACGGCTACTTCGTCGAGCAGACGACGTACGGCGCCATCTCGCCGTCGACCGGGCGCACCCTGCCCGACCGCTACATCGAGGGCACCTGCCCGATCTGCGGGTACGACGGTGCGCGCGGCGACCAGTGCGACAACTGCGGCAACCAGCTCGACCCGGCCGACCTGAAGAACCCCGTCTCGCGCATCAACGGCGAGACCCCGGAGTTCGTGGAGACCCAGCACTTCTTCCTCGACCTGCCCGCGCTGGCCGAGGCGCTGGGGGAGTGGCTCGACGAGCGCGAGGCGACCGGCCTGTGGCGGCCGAACGTCATCCGGTTCAGCCAGAACATCCTCAAGGAGATCCGTCCGCGCGCGATGACGCGCGACATCGACTGGGGCATCGCCGTCCCCCTCGAGGGCTGGCAGGACAACCCGACCAAGAAGCTCTACGTCTGGTTCGACGCCGTCATCGGCTACCTCTCCGCCTCCATCGAGTGGGCGCGCCGCCTCGGCGAGCCCGAGCGGTGGCGCGACTGGTGGAACGACCCCGAGGCGCTGTCGTACTACTTCATGGGCAAGGACAACATCACCTTCCACTCCCAGATCTGGCCGGCTGAGCTGCTGGCCTACGCGGGCAAGGGCAGCAAGGGTGGCGAGCCCCGGCAGTACGGCGAGCTCAACCTGCCGACCGAGGTCGTGTCCTCGGAGTTCCTGACGATGGAGGGCAAGAAGTTCTCCTCCTCCAAGCGGGTCGTCATCTACGTGCGCGACCTGCTCAGCCGCTACCAGCCCGACGCCTTCCGCTACTTCGTCGCCGCGGCGGGTCCGGAGAACCAGGACGCCGACTTCACCTGGTCGGAGTTCGTCAGGCGCACCAACGACGAGCTCGTCGCCGGCTGGGGCAACCTGGTCAACCGCACGGCCAACCTGATCGCGAAGAACTTCGGCGAGATCCCGGCCGCAGGCCCGCTCGCGCCGGAGGACGAGGCCGTGCTCGCCGTCGTGGAGGAGGCCTTCGGCACGGTCGGCGACCTCATCGGCCGGCACCGCCAGAAGCAGGCGATCGGCGAGGCGATGCGCGCGGTCGCCGAGGTCAACAAGTACGTCTCGGACTCCGAGCCCTGGAAGCTCAAGGGCGATGACCAGCGCGAGCGGCTCGCGACGATCCTGCACGTGATGGCGCAGTGCGTCGCCGACCTCAACCTGGTGCTCGCACCGTTCCTGCCGTTCTCCGCGAACCTCGTCGACCAGGCGCTCGGCGGTGCCGGGGACGTGGCGCCGATGCCGCGGCTGGAGGAGGTCGAGGACCTCGACGGCGGTGCGGGCTACCCGATCATCACCGGGGACTACTCCGCGACCCCGCGGTGGGAGCGGCGCCCCGTCGTCGCCGGCACCCCGGTCGCCAAGCCGACGCCGGTGTTCACCAAGCTCGACCCGTCCGTCGTGGACGAGGAGCTCGCCCGCCTCGCGGGCGAGTGAGGGGGTACCGGGCCGTCATGACGAGCGAACGCACCGACGAGGACGACCTGCGCACCGCGACGCAGCAGGCGGTCGACGCGACCGCGACGGCGTACACCGAGGACGCCTCGATCGACCTCGAGGACACTCTGCGCCGGGAGATGGCGCAGCGCGGCATGGCGCTGGACGACGACTCGTGGGTGCGCGAGGTCGCCCGCGCGGTCCGCTCGGGGCACCACGTGTCGTTCCAGCCGGCCCCGGCCGACGAGGAGCCCACCACGCCCGGCTCCCTCGGTGGGGACAACGGCGGCGCCTGACCCGCGCCCCGCCTCGCTGGTCGAGCAGCGAGCCGTGGCTGGCGTCGTCGGCCCCCGCCCCTAGGCTGCGGGGCATGACGGCGCAGATGTACCTGCCGACGTTCTACGTCAAGCAGAAGCTCGCGATGACCACCAACCGCTACGAGCTGTACGCCGCGAACCCGGACGGCTCGTTCGGGCAGCTGTACGGCCTGGCCGAGCAGAAGCGGCTGGCGTTCAAGGAGCAGGTGACGTTCTTCAGCGACGCCAGCAAGAGCCGCGCGGTCTTCGCGTTCAAGGCGCGCCGCAAGCTCGACCTCAACGCGGGCTACGACATCACCGACGAGACCGGCCAGCAGATCGGGTTCTTCCGCAAGGACTTCGGAGCCAGCCTGATGCGCTCGACGTTCCACGTGGAGGGCCCGGGCTACGCCGGCACCGGCCAGGAGCGGAGCCAGGCGGTGGCGCTCGTCCGGCGGTTCACCGACATCCCGTTCCTGCCGATCCACTTCGACTTCGTCGGCAGCGACGGGCAGCCGCTGCTGAGCGTCGAGCGGCAGGCCTCGATGCGCGACAAGTACACCGTGAACGTGCCCGACCAGCGCGTGGACTTCCGCGTCGCCGCGGCGATCGCGGTCGGCCTCGACGCGCTCATGCAGCGCTGAGGCGGACCACGATGCTCTTCCCCGAGTCCCGCCGCGCGCTCGAGCAGCCGTCCGGCCCGCCGGCGTGGTCCGACGAGCACGACCTGGTGGCCGAGCGGGCCCGGGCGCGCGAGGAGGCGCTCGCCGAGCCGCGTGAGGACGTCGCCGAGGTCGTCGACGTCGACGCGGACGGCGTGCCGTGCCGCCTCTACCGCCCCGCGGGCGCCCGTCCCGGCGTGGTCGTGCACCTGCACGGCGGCGGCTTCGTCCTCCACGACGTCGAGGTGCACGACGCCTCGGCCCGCCGGCTCGCCAACCGCACCGGGCTGGCCGTGCTGAGCGTCGACTACCGCCGACCGCCCGAGGACCCGTTCCCCGCCGCGCCCGACGACGTCTCGACCGCGCTCGGCTGGCTGCAGGGTCACGAGCCCGGGCCGTACGTCGTGCACGGCGACAGCGCCGGCGCCAACCTGGCGCTCGTCGCCGCGCTCCGGCACCCCGGCGCGTTCGTCGCGGCTGTCCTGATCTACCCCTTCCTCGACCCGACGGCCGGCTTCGACTCCTACGCGACCGCGACCGACGGCTTCGACCCGCGGGAGGCCGCTTGGTACTGGCAGCAGTACGCCGCCACGCCGGCCGACCTCGAGCACCCCGACCTGGCGCCGCTCCGCTCGGACCGGCTCGGCACGCTCCCGCCGACCCTGGTGGTCACCGCCGAGCACGACCCGCTCCGCGACGAGGCCGAGCACCTCGCGCTGCGGCTCGCCGAGGAGGGCGTCGAGGTCGTCTCGACCCGCTACCAGGGACAGCTGCACGGCTTCTGGCGCCACCCGTCGGTCTTCCCGGCCGCGGAGCCGCTGATGGGCCAGGTGGCCGGCTTCGTCCGCCAGCACGTCCCCTGAGAGGATCGGGGCCATGCGCGTGCACCTCGGTTCCGACCATGCCGGCCTCGAGCTCAAGGACCACCTGGTCGCCTGGCTGCGGGAGCAGGGGCACGAGCCGGTCGACCACGGCCCGTTCGTCTACGACGCGCTCGACGACTACCCGGTCTTCTGCCTGCGCGCCGCCGAGGCGGTCGCGGCGGAGCGCGTGGCGGGGGAGGACTCCCTCGGCGTGGTGATCGGCGGCTCGGGCAACGGCGAGCAGATGGCGGCCAACAAGGTCCAGGGCGTCCGCTGCGCGCTGGTGTGGTCGGAGGAGACCGCCGTGCTGGCACGCGAGCACAACGACGCCAACGTCGTGTCGGTCGGGGGCCGGATGCACTCGGTCGAGGACATGACCCGTTTCGTCGAGGTCTTCCTCGGCACCGACTTCACCGGCGACGAGCGGCACGTGCGCCGGATCGGCCAGCTGGCGTCGTACGAGACCACCCGCGAGCTGCCGCCGCTGCCGGAGTCGGCACGCGGCCACGAGCAGGGCTGACCGAGTCGCGATGCCCGAGGGACACACCCTCCACCGGCTCGCGCTGGAGCTGACCGACGCCTTCGCCGGCAGCGTCGTCCGCGTCGGCAGCCCGCAGGGACGCTTCGCCGAGTCCGCGTCGCTCGTCGACGGCCAGGTGCTCGAGGGTGCCGAGGCGTGGGGCAAGCACCTGTTCATCGGGTTCGCCGGCGAGCGGTTCGTGCACGTGCACCTCGGGCTCTACGGCAAGCTCGACGTCCGCACCGGGGTCGAGGAAGTGCCCGACCCGGTCGGCCAGGTGCGGATGCGACTGGTGCGCGCCGACGGGACGGCGTACGCCGACCTCCGCGGCGCGACGACGTGCGAGCTGGTCACCGCCGAGCAGCGCGACCTCGTCGTGGAGCGGTCGGGACCCGACCCGATCCGCCCGGACGCCGACCCCGACCGCGCCTGGCAGCGGATCCGTCGCAGCCGCGCGCCCATCGGCGGGCTGCTCATGGACCAGACCGTGCTGGCCGGCGTCGGCAACGTCTACCGCGCCGAGGTGCTGTACCGGCACCGGATGCACCCGCTGCGGCCGGGCAGCACGCTGCGGCAGTCGCAGTGGCAGGCGACGTGGGACGACCTCGTGGTGCTGATGGCCGAGGGCGTGCGCACCGGCCGGATCGACACGGTCCGCCCGGAGCACAGCCCCGAGGCGATGGGCCGTCCGCCGCGCAAGGACGACCACGGCGGCGAGGTCTACGTCTACCGCCGCCACGGCCAGCCGTGCCTGGTCTGCGGCGCGAAGGTCCGCACCGACGTGCTCCAGGGACGCAACCTGTTCTGGTGCCCGCGTTGTCAGCCGACGTTCCGCTCCCGCGCCGTACAGTGAACCCGCCCCCACCTGCGCGGACGGCTCCTGACGCCGTCGCGTCGGCTCCCTGGACCCACACGACTCCCGCGAGGCGACCATGACGGCTGTGCACCAGGCCCGGCGCGTCGCGTCCCGTCGTGGGTACGCGTCGGTGCTGCGGCGCCGCCTGCCGTTGGAGACCCGCTGGTCGATCGGGCTGGTGGCGCTCGGCGTGCTCGCGACGGTGCTGGTCGCGGTCTACCCCGAGAACATGCCGCTGACCGCGCAGATGGTGCCGCTGCTGCTCGGCAGCCTGGTGCTCGGGCCGCGGACGCTGCCGTGGTTCGTCATCGTGCTGATGCTGCTGCTGACGGTCTCCCTCGCGGTGCAGGACAGCTTCAGCGCCCGGACGGTCGGCGCGGTCAGCATCCAGTTCGTCATGGGCTTCATCGTCCTGCTGACGTCGTTCCGGCGCTCGCGGCTGGGGGTGGCGAACGTGCTGGGGGAGTCGATGCTCGTCGACCTGCGCGACCGCATCCTCAACCAGGGCGGCGTCCCGGCGCTGCCGGAGGGCTGGCAGGTCCAGACCTCGCTGCGGTCGGCCGGTGGGACCCCGTTCGCCGGTGACTTCGTCGTCGCCGTGCGGCCCCACGGCACCGACCGGCTCGAGGTCGTGGTCGTGGACGTCTCCGGCAAGGGCGAGCAGGCGGGCACCCGCGCCCTGCTGCTCTCCGGCGCCCTGGGCGGGCTCCTCGGCGCGCTCTCGCCCGAGCAGTTCCTGCCCGCCGCCAACGCCTACCTGCTCCAGCAGGAGTGGGAGGAGGGGTTCGCGACCGCCGTCCACCTTTCCCTCGACCTCGTCACCGGGGCGTACGCCGTCCGCTCGGCCGGCCACCCGCCGGCCGTGGTCCGCGCCGCCGGCAGCGGCCGTTGGTCGGTGCTCGACAGCAGCGGCCCGGTGCTCGGGCTGATCGACGAGGCCGTCTTCACCGCCGCCACCGGCCACCTCCAGGCCGGCGACGCGCTGCTCCTCTACACCGACGGCATGGTCGAGGAGCCCCAGCGCGACATCGACCTCGGCATCGACCGGATGCTCGGCGAGGCCGAGGGCCTGCTCCGCGGCGACTTCCGCGGCGCGGCCGACAAGCTCGTCGCCGCCCTCGGCTCCCGCGACGACGACCGCGCGGTGGTCGTGGTCAACCGGCGCTGAGGCCGTTTGGGGGACTGTCGCGCCGGTGTGGCAGGATTCGGGGGGTTCAAGGGGGGCGAAGCCCCCCTTGTGTGCGGATGTAGCTCAATGGTAGAGCCCCAGTCTTCCAAACTGGCTACGCGGGTTCGATTCCCGTCATCCGCTCTCAGGAGCCGGCCGGACCTCCGGCGGGCCTCTTGGCGGGGCGTAGCGTAGTGGCTAGCGCGCCTGCTTTGGGAGCAGGAGACCGCAGGTTCGAGTCCTGTCGCCCCGACGCACCACACCACCCTCACCGACCGGTGAACGAGACAACGATTGACAGGAGACAACCTGTGAAGAGCGCCGTCGAGACCTTGAGCCCGACCCGGGCCAAGCTGACCGTCGAGGTGCCCTTCGAGGAGCTCAAGCCGAGCCTCGACGCGGCGTACAAGAAGATCGCCCAGCAGATCAACGTCCCCGGCTTCCGCCGCGGCAAGGTGCCCCCGATGGTCATCGACCGCCAGGTCGGGCGCGGCGCCGTCCTCGACGAGGCGATCAACGACGTGCTCCCGAAGCAGTACGTCGCGGCGCTCGAGGAGAACTCGCTGAGCCCGCTGGCGCAGCCGGAGATCGAGGTCACGAAGTTCGAGGACAACGAGGTCCTCGAGTTCACCGCCGAGGTCGACATCCGTCCGCAGATCGACCTCCCCTCCTACGAGGGTCTCGAGGCCTCGGTGGACGACGTCGAGATCTCCGACGAGGACGTCGAGGAGCAGGTCAAGGCGCTCCGCGAGCGGTTCGCGACCCTGTCCGACGTCGAGCGCGCCGCTGCCGAGGACGACTTCGTCGTGCTCGACCTGGTCGCCACCAAGGACGGCGAGGTCGTCGACGGCGCCGAGGTCAGCGGCATGAGCTACCAGGTCGGCCGCGGCGGCATGATCGACGGGCTCGACGAGGCGCTGACCGGCATGGCCGCCGGCGAGGAGAAGACCTTCACCACCCAGCTCGTGGGTGGCGACCTGGTCGGCCAGGAGGTCGAGGTCCGGGTCAAGGTCACCCAGGTCCAGCAGCAGGAGCTGCCGGAGTACGACGACGAGTTCGCCCAGCTCGCCTCCGAGTTCGACACCATCGACGAGCTCACCGCCGACGTGCGCGAGCGGCTCGGCCGGGGCAAGCGCCTGGAGCAGGCCGCCGAGGCCCGCGACGCCGTCCTCGAGGCGCTGCTGGAGAAGGTCGAGGTGCCGCTGCCCGAGGGCATCGTCACCGACGAGCTGAACGCGCGCCGCCAGAACATCGAGCAGCAGCTCGCGTTCGCCGGCATCACGATGGAGAAGTACCTCGAGGACGAGGGCCAGACGCAGGAGGAGTTCGAGGCCGACCTCGACCGCCGCGTCCGCGACGCCGTCGCCGCGCAGTTCCTCCTCGACGAGATCGCGAAGAAGGAGGAGCTCGGCGTCGACCAGCAGGAGCTCTCCCAGCACCTCGTGCGGCGTGCCCAGCAGTCCGGGCAGAACCCGCAGGAGTTCGCGAACCACATGTTCGAGCACAACCACATCCCCGACCTCGTGCAGGAGATCCTGCGCGGCAAGGCGCTCGCGACGATCGTCGAGACCGCGGTCGTCAAGGACGCCTCGGGCAACGTGGTCGAGCTGAAGAACCTGCAGCCCGACGGCACGATCATGGAGGTCACCGAGGAGACCGGCGACGAGCCGGCCGCCGAGGAGACCACCGAGGAGGAGTCCTCCAAGGAGGACTGACCCCACGCCTCGCCGATACCCGCTTGGGTGCACACCTGTGCACTCAGGCGGGTATCGTCGTTCCATGCCCGCCCCGCACGCCACTGCGGCACCCGGCCCGACGTACCTCGACGCGCTGTCACTGCTGAGCCAGGTCGCCGACGAGCTGGTCGTCCGCAGCGTCCGCGACACCCACGCCGCCTGGGCGGACCGGGTGCACGCCGTGGCCCGCCCCGCGACGGGTGGCGCCGCGAGCGTCCCGGAGCGGGTGCACCGTGGCATTGCCGGTGCGGTGTACGCCGGGGTCTCGGCCGGCCTGCGCGCCGCCTCGGTCGGCCTCGACAAGGCCGCGGCGACCGGGGTGGGTCCCCGCCTGGAGGACGGGCCGCGCGGGCGGTTCGTCAGCTCCGCGGTCAACGGCCTGATCGGGGACCGGCTGCTGCGCGAGCGGCCGCAGCTGGCGATCCCGATGGCCGTGCGCAGCGGCGGCCGCGACGTCCCGCTCGACGGGCTGGCGGATGCGTTCCCCGCCGCCACCAGCAAGGTCGTGGTGTTCCTCCACGGCCTGTGCGAGAACGAGTCCTACTGGAACCGCTGGCGCGAGCGCACCGGCACGACGTACGGCGAGGCGCTGGCCGGCCGTGGTTGGACGCCGGTCTTCCTCCGCGCCAACACCGGGCTCGGCCTGCGCGAGAACGGCGTCGCGCTCGCCGCGCTCATGCAGCGGCTCGTCGAGGGCTGGCCGGTCGAGGTCGAGCAGGTGGCGCTCGTCGGGCACTCGCTCGGCGGCCTGGTGGTGCGCGCCGCCGGCGCCGTGGCGACGGAGGCCGAGCGGCCGTGGACCGAGCGGGTCACCGACGTGGTCACGCTCGGCACCCCGCACCTCGGTGCGCCCATCGCGTGGGGGATCGGCCACGGCAGCCGCGGTCTCGGGCTGCTCCCGGAGACCGCCGCGTTCGGCCGGATCCTCGACTGGCGCTCGATCGGGGTGCACGACCTGGTCGCCGGCCTCGCCCACGACGTGCCGCCGCTGCCGCACGCCCGCTACCGGCTGGTGGCGGCCACGCTGACGCAGTCGCAGCGGCACCCGGTGGGCGACGTGGTCGGCGACCTTCTGGTGCGGCCGCGGTCGGCGTACGGCCGGGACCGGCGCGGGCGCACGCTGTTCCCCGGCGGGGAGGTGCTGCACGTCGGGCGCACCGACCACTTCGGCCTGCTGAACCACCCCGAGGTCCACCGCGCCCTGCGACGATGGCTGCCGTGACCGCCCCTCCCGCCGGCTCGACCGGCGCCCCCGACCGCGAGCTGCGCGCCGAGACCGTCGTCGAGGCCCCGCCCGCCGCCGTCTGGGCCCTGCTGACGGACCTCGACCGGATGTCCGACCGGAGCCCGGAGCTGGTGCGGATGGTGCCGCTCAAGCGGGGCGGGCTGCGGGTGGGGCAGTGGTACCTCGGGATCAACCGCCGCGGCCCGGCCGTGTGGCCCACCCGCAACGTCGTCGACGAGCTCGTGCCGGGCAGCACGCTCGGCTGGCTCACGACCTCCAGCGGCGCGCGCTGGGTCTGGGAGCTGTCGCCCGACGGGCCGGACGGACGGTCCACCGGCGTGGTCCACCGCCGCCCCGTGCCGCGCAGGCTGACCGTGGTGAGCAAGGTCTTCGCGCCGCTCGCCCTCGGTGGCTCGGCCGCGCACGCCGACGAGCTGGAGGAGGGCATGGTCCAGACGGTCGAGCGGCTCAAGGCGGCTGTGGAGGGCGTGCGGGCGGGGTGAAATCCGCTGTCGGCGAACAGCGGGGGACAACCCGTGGAAGTGTCGGTGCCGCGGGCTAGGGTCGACGACGTGACCCAGAACCCCAGCCTCTCCGGCGCCCCTGAGATGAACGGTGGCGCAGGCCTGAACGTCCTCGACGACCACATCTACCAGCGCCTGCTGCGCGAGCGGATCGTGTTCCTCGGCTCGGAGGTCCGCGACCAGAACGCCAACGCGATCTGTGCCCAGCTGCTGCTGCTCTCGGCGGAGGACCCCGAGGCCGACATCTTCCTGCACATCAACAGCCCGGGTGGTTCCGTGGACGCCGGCATGGCGATCTACGACACGATGAACTACATCCCCAACGACGTCGCGACCGTCGGCATGGGCCTGGCCGCATCGATGGGCCAGTTCCTGCTCTGCGCCGGCACCAAGGGCAAGCGCTACGCCCTGCCGCACGCGCGGATCATGATGCACCAGCCCTCCTCGGGCATGGGCGGCTCCGCCTCCGACATCAAGATCCAGGCCCAGCAGTCGCTGCACATCAAGCAGGTGCTGCTCGACCTCATCGCCGAGCACACGGGCCAGTCCCGCGAGCAGGTCGAGGCCGACGCCGACCGCGACCGCTGGTTCACCGCCCAGCAGGCGATGGAGTACGGCCTGGTCGACCAGGTCGTGAAGTCCGCCCGCGACGCCGCCGACGAGGGCCGTCCGGCCCACCAGAAGGACTGAACGCATGAACTACTACATCCCGCAGTGGGAAGAGCGCACCTCCTACGGCGTCCGTCGCATCGACCCCTACGCGAAGCTGTTCGAGGACCGCATCATCTACCTCGGCACGCCGATCTCCGACGACGTCGCGAACGCGGTCATCGCCCAGCTCATGTGCCTGGAGTCGATGAACCCTGACCAGGACGTGCAGATCTACATCAACAGCCCCGGTGGCTCGTTCACCGCGCTGACGGCGATCTACGACACGATGAACTTCATCAAGCCCGACGTGCAGACGGTGTGCATCGGCCAGGCCGCCTCGGCCGCGGCGATCCTGCTGGCCGCCGGCACCAAGGGCAAGCGCCTGGCGCTGCCCAACAGCCGCATCCTGATCCACCAGCCCTACACCGAGGGCACCTTCGGCCAGACCTCCGACATCGAGATCCAGGCCAACGAGATCCTGCGGATGCGCGAGCTGCTCGAGCAGATGATCAGCACCCACTCCGGCAAGGACATGGAGCAGGTCAGCCGCGACATCGAGCGCGACAAGATCCTCACCGCCGACCAGGCCCTGGAGTATGGCCTGATCGACACCGTGGTCGAGTCCCGCAAGGCGACCCCGGCGTTCGCCACGTCCTGACGCGTCACCCCGTGTCGGCCCCCTCGCGGGGCCGGCACGGGGTACCGTCTCCTGAGTTTCAGCACTGTTGAGGAGGATGACCGGCCGTGGCGCGAATCGGTGACGGAGGTGACCTGCTGAAGTGTTCCTTCTGCGGAAAGAGCCAGAAGCAGGTCAAGAAGCTCATCGCGGGCCCCGGGGTCTACATCTGCGACGAGTGCATCGACCTGTGCAACGAGATCATCGAGGAGGAGCTCAGCGAGGGCGCCGAGGTCAGCCTCGAGGAGCTGCCCAAGCCGCGTGAGATCTTCGAGTTCCTCAACTCCTACGTGATCGGCCAGGAGCAGGCCAAGAAGTCCCTCGCCGTCGCGGTCTACAACCACTACAAGCGGGTGCAGGCCGGCCTCCAGCCCGTCGCGGGCAAGCACAGCAAGGAGGAGGTCGTCGAGGTCGCGAAGTCCAACATCCTCGTGATCGGACCGACCGGCTGCGGCAAGACCTACCTCGCCCAGACCCTCGCGCGGATGCTCAACGTCCCGTTCGCCATCGCCGACGCCACGGCGCTGACCGAGGCCGGCTACGTCGGCGAGGACGTCGAGAACATCCTGCTCAAGCTCATCCAGGCCGCCGACTACGACGTCAAGAAGGCCGAGACCGGCATCATCTACATCGACGAGATCGACAAGGTGGCGCGCAAGGCGGAGAACCCCTCGATCACGCGCGACGTCTCGGGCGAGGGCGTGCAGCAGGCCCTGCTGAAGATCATCGAGGGCACCACCGCCTCGGTGCCGCCCCAGGGCGGGCGCAAGCACCCGCACCAGGAGTTCATCCAGATCGACACCACCAACATCCTCTTCGTGGTGGGTGGTGCCTTCGCCGGGCTCGAGCACATCATCGAGCAGCGGGTAGGCAAGAAGACGCTCGGCTTCACCGCGGACGTCCGTGGCCAGACCGAGCGCGAGGCCGACGACCTGCTCCAGCACGTCCGGCCCGAGGACCTCACCAAGTTCGGCCTGATCCCCGAGTTCATCGGCCGCCTGCCGCTGATCGCCAGCGTGAACAAGCTCGACCAGGAGGCGCTGGTCCAGATCCTCACCGAGCCACGCAACGCGCTGGTCAAGCAGTACCAGAAGCTCTTCGAGCTCGACGGCGTCGAGCTGGAGTTCACCCCCGACGCCATCGCCGCGATCGCCGACAAGGCGCTCGAGCGGGGCACCGGTGCCCGCGGCCTGCGCGCGATCATCGAGGAGGTCCTCCTCCACGTGATGTACGACGTGCCCTCGCGCGGCGACGTCGCCAAGGTGGTCCTCACCGGCGAGGTCGTCATGGGCGAGGCCGCCCCGACGCTCGTCCCCCGCGAGATCGAGACGAAGAAGAAGAAGTCGGCCTGAGCGCGGGGGACCCGCGGGCGCCCCAGGCGTCACGGAGCGGGCCCCCGGAACGGGATCGGTCGGCGACCGGCTGGTCATGGCCCGTTCAGGCCATGGACGGATCGGGGATGTCGCCCCCACACTCGGTGTGGGGGAGACTCGTGTCCGTCGACGTACCAGACGCCGGGAGGAGGGACCGCCCGTGAGTGACCAGCACCGAGCACCCCTGGCCGCGTTCGCCCTCGTGACGATGATCGCCGGCGGCGTCGTCGTGCAGTCCACCGTCAACGACGACCGGACCGACGGCACGCGCGACACCGTCGCGGTGACCAGCACCGCGTCGAGCAGCACACGGCCGACCCCCTCCGACGACGTCACCCGCGAAGCGACCGGCACGCCGTCCTCCGCCTCGACGCCAGCCACGACGCCGGGCGGCGCCGCGGACCCGGCCGGCCCGGCCGAGCGGCCCGCCGACGTACGCCCGATGGTGCCGGTGGAGGTGTTCGGCTCCCTTCCCGGGCTCGTGGCGTTCCTCTCCGGCAACCCGGACGCCGGCGACGGCGGCCCGAGCCCGTCCTTCCAGCCGGAGCAGGAGTCGCCCGGCGTCGACCTGGGGAGCACCGGCGGCCCCTCGCCGACGCCCGGACCGACCACGCCCCCGCCGAGCGAGCAGCCCGCCCCCTCGGGGCAGCCGTCGCCCGACGCGTCGCCGTCCGGCTCGCCCAGCTCCACCGCGACCTCGGACGCCGAGCGTCCGGTCGAGCCCAGCCCGCCCTCGTCCTCGGCCTCGACCGCGTCGACTCCTTGAGCCGGCCGGCCGTGAGGTTCGTCGGCTACCCGATGAACCTCACGGCGCACGGTCGAAATTTCGTCGGGGGACCGTCAGGTTCATCGGCGCCCCGATGAAGCTGACGGCCGCCCGCCCGCAGCGACCAGCGGCCGGCGTCAGCCCTGCGCGACCGGGGCCAGCTCGGCGGCGACGGACAGCTCGGTGGCGGAGCCGTCGACGGTGAAGACCAGGTCGCCGGTCACCTTGCCGCTGCGACGCAGGTCGTCGGCGGCGAGCTCGGCGGCGCGGACGAGCGCCTCGGGGCCGCTCACCTCGACGCGGGACAGCTCGGCGCGCATGGACACCTTCGCCTGCGACTTGGCGCCGCGGATGCCCGCCAGGGCGGAGGCGACGGCGTCGACCGTGGCCGCGTCAGCGGCGGCGGGGGAGCCGAGCTCGAGGACGCCGGGCCAGGAGGCGTGGTGGACCGAGCCCTCCTGCCACCACGACCAGACCTCCTCGGTCACGTAGGGCAGGAACGGGGCGAGCAGGCGCAGCTGCTTGTGCAGCGCGATGGCCAGCGTGGCCTTCGCCGAGGCGGTCGCGGCGCCGCCGTCCTCGGCGTACGCCCGCTCCTTGACCAGCTCGAGGTAGTCGTCGCAGAACTCCCAGAAGAACTTCTCGATCGTCTCGAGCGCCGTCGTGTAGTCGTAGGCCTCGAACGCGTCGGTGGCCTTGGTGATCACCTCGGCGAGGCGGCCGAGCAGCGCGCAGTCGATCGGCTCGGAGACCTCGAACGGGTTGAGCGCGGAGGCGCCGACGCCGCCGAGGACGAACTTCGAGGCGTTGAGGACCTTCATCGCCAGCCGGCGACCGACCTTCATCTGGCTCTCGTCGAAGGGCGAGTCCAGGCCCGGGCGCGACATCGCGGCCCGCCAGCGGACGGCGTCGGCACCGAACTTGTCGAGGATCTCGGTCGGGACGACCACGTTGCCCTTGGACTTCGACATCTTCTTGCGGTCGGGGTCGACCACGAAGCCGGAGATCAGCGCGTGGCTCCACGGGGTGACGCCCTGCTCGAAGTGCGCGCGGACCACGCGGGAGAACAGCCAGGTGCGGATGATGTCGTGCGCCTGGGTGGCGAGGTCCATCGGGAAGACCCGCTCGAAGAGGTCCGGGTCCTCCTCCCAGCCGCCGGCGATCTGCGGCGTCAGCGACGAGGTCGCCCAGGTGTCCATGACGTCGGGGTCGCCGATGAAGCCACCGGCCTTGCCGCGCTGGTCCTCGGAGTAGCCGCGCGGGGCGTCGGTCGAGGGGTCGATCGGGAGCTCGGCCTCCGACGGGAGGAGCGGGTGGTCGTAGTCGGGCTCGCCCTGGTCGTCGAGGGGGTACCAGACCGGGAACGGGATGCCGAAGAAGCGCTGGCGCGAGATCAGCCAGTCGCCGTTGAGGCCGCCGACCCAGTTGTCGTAACGGTGCTTCATGTGGGTGGGGACCCAGGTGATGTCCGAGCCGCGCGCGACGAGCTCGTCGCGCAGGTCGGCGTCGCGGCCACCGTTGCGGATGTACCACTGGCGGGTTGCGACGATCTCGAGCGGCTTGTCGCCCTTCTCGAAGAAGTTCGTCATCCGCTGCGTCGGCTTCGGGTCGCCGTCGAGGTCGCCGGTCTCGCGCAGCATGGTGACCATCTCCTCGCGGGCGGAGAAGGTGGTCTTCCCGGCGAGGCGCTCGTACGCCGCCGCGGCGGGCGCGGCCGCGAGCCACTCGGGCGTCTCGCGGAGCAGGCGGCCGTCGCGGCCGATGACCGTGCGGACGGGCAGCTGCAGCTCGCGCCACCAGGTGACGTCGGTCAGGTCGCCGAAGGTGCAGCACATGGCGATGCCGGCGCCCTTGTCCATCTCGGCCGCGGGGTGCGCCACGACGGGGATCTCGACGCCGAAGACCGGCGAGGTGACCGTGGAGCCGAACAGCGGCTGGTAGCGCTCGTCGTCGGGGTGCGCGATCAGCGCGACGACGGCCGGGATGAGCTCGGGGCGGGTCGTCTCGATGCACACATAACGGTCGGCTTCGGGCTGGGATTGATGGTCGCTCGTGGTGTGGAAGCGCACCCTGTGATAGGCGCCGGCGTACTCCCGCGCCTCGAGCTCGGCCTGGGCGACCGCGGTCTGGAAGGTGACGTCCCAGAGGGTCGGCGCCTCCTGGAGGTAGGCCTCGCCGCGGGCGAAGTTGCGCAGGAAGGCGCGCTGGCTGGCGGTCTGCGCCTTCGGGCCGATCGTCGTGTAGTGCTGCTCCCAGTCGACCGAGAGGCCGAGGGTGCGCCACAGCGACTCGAAGACCTGCTCGTCCTCCTGGACCAGCTGCTCGCACAGCTCGACGAAGTTGGGCCGGCTGATCGGCACCTGCTTCTTCGGGTCCGGCTTGGCCGGCGGCGTGAAGTCTGCGTCGTAGGGGAGCGAGGGGTCGCAGCGGACGCCGAAGTAGTTCTGCACCCGGCGCTCGGTCGGCAGGCCGTTGTCGTCCCAGCCCATCGGGTAGAAGACCGACTTGCCGCGCATCCGCTGGAAGCGGGCGACGACGTCGGTGTGGGTGTAGGAGAAGACGTGGCCGACGTGGAGGCTGCCGCTCACGGTCGGCGGCGGGGTGTCGATGGAGAAGACGTTCTCGCGCGGCTGGGTGCGGTCGAACGCGTAGGTGCGGTCGGCCTTCCAGCGCTCGGCCCACTTCTGCTCCAGCCCCTCCAGCGCGGGCTTCTCCGGTACGGCGAGCGCGGGCGGGGCGCTCGGCGTGTCGGGGGCCTGCTGCTGCGGGGTCTCGGTCATGGGCGAAGCCTAGTTCGACCGCTCCGACCTGCGGAAACCGGTTGCCACTCCGGCGGCCTCGGCACATACCCTCCGCGGCATGCCCGACTCGCCCGGCACGGCGTACGCCGTCACGCTCACCACCGACCCCGCGGCGTTCCTGCGCGAGACCGGCGACCTCCTCGCAGCCGACCCGGTCATCACCTCGGTGGTCGGGACGGTGACCCAGCAGGCGGTCGCCGCCGACGCGGCCGGCGACCCGGCGCCCGACCACCCGCGGTGGTGGGCGGTCGTGCGCGACGGCGCCGGGACGGTGGCGGGCGCGGCGATGCGGACCGCGCCGTTCGAGCCGCACCCGGCGTACGTCCTGCCGATGCCGGACGAGGCGGCCCGCGCCCTGGCGCACGCGGTCCACGAGCGCGGCGAGCGCCTCGACGGGGTCAACGGTGCCCTGCCGGCCGCGCGGGTCGTCGCCGAGGAGGCCGCCGCGCTGGCCGGGGCCGAGGCCGTCGTCGACGAGCACCTGGTGCTCTGGGAGCTGCCGGACCTCGCCACGCTGGTCGACCACGACGCCCCGGGCCGGCTGCGCGCCGCGGAGCCCGACGACGTGCCGCTGTGCATGAAGTGGTGGGACGCCTTCGCCGTCGACTCCGCCGAGCAGGGCGGCCGCGAGGGCGCGCACCCGATGGACCGGGCGACCGAGGAGGGCATGGCGCAGCGGGTGGCGGCCGGGTTGGTGTGGCTGTGGGAGTCGCCCGAGGGCGAGGTCGTGCACCTGACCGCGCACACCGGCTCGGCGTACGGCGTGGTCCGGGTCGGCCCCGTCTACACCCCGCGCGAGCACCGCGGCCACGGCTACGCGAGCGCCGCCGTCGCGCAGGTGACCCGGCGCGTCCTGGAGGGGCGGGACCGGGCGTGCCTGTTCACCGACCGCGCGAACCCGACCTCGAACAAGATCTACGCCGCGATCGGCTACCGGCCCGTCGCGGAGACCGCCAACCTCGTGCTCCGGGGCATCTGACCGGGCGCTTCCCCCGTCGGAGACGGAGGGCCGGACTCGACGGATTCCGAAGCGGAGTCGCGACGGCTATTGACAACTGTTCGGCCTAAAAGGATCCTCAACGTACTAAATGCGTCCCAGGATGGAGACCGCCGTGAAGAAAACGATGACCACCGCCGTTGCTGCGTGTGTCATGGCCTTGTCGCTGACTGCATGCGGCTCCGGCAGCAGCGAGACCGACAACGAGAACGAGGCAGGCGAGCTGCGCATCGGCATCGCGCTGGGCGACCTCGCGACCTTCGACCCCGCGCGGGTGCTGGCCGATGCCATGCAGCTGGTGATCCCGATGTACGCCGAGACCCTGGTCGACGTCGACCAGGACGACCCCGCGAAGGTGCTCCCGAACCTCGCGACGTCGTGGGAGGCCTCGGACGACCTGAGGAGCTACACGTTCGAGCTGCGTGACGACGTGACCTTCCCCAGCGGGAACACGATGACCGCCGAGGACGTCAAGTTCAGCCTCGAGCGGGTCAAGAACATCCAGGGCGCCTCGGCCTTCAAGATGGGCATCGTCCAGTCGGTCAACGTCGTGGACGAGCACACCGTCGAGTTCGCGCTGACGGGGCCGGACAGCTCCTTCCCCTCCCGCATGGCAGCGCCCTACCTGTCGGTCTTCGACAGCAAGGTGCTGCAGGAGAACGGTGCGACGGCCGACGCCGAGGCGGTCACCACTGACGAGGCCCAGTCCTTCATGGACGAGACCACCGTCGGGAGCGGCCCCTACGAGCTCCAGGAGTGGCGCCGCAACTCCGAGGTCGTCTTCGAGGCCCGCGACGACTACTGGGGTGAGGCACCCGCCTTCGACACCATCGTCCTCGAAGACATCCGCGACGCGTCGACCCAAGCGCAGCTGGTCGAGCGGGGCGACATCGACATCGCCATGGACATCGAGCCCGACACCGCGGCGTCCCTCGACGGCAAGGACGGCGTCGAGGTCGTCACCGAGCCGTCGTACAACATTAACTACCTCGCGATGAACCACAAGAGCAGCGACGCTCCCGAGCTCGCCGACGACCGGGTGCGCCAGGCAATCCAGATGGCGGTCGACTACGACGGCATCAGCGAGGCGCTGGCCGACGGCGCACCTCGTCCGGCAGCGGTCGTGCCGCTCGGGTTCGTGGGCTCCGACGCTGTCGAGCCGATCGGCTACGACCCCGACGCTGCGAAGACGTTGCTCGACGAGGCCGGCGTCACCGATCTCACCCTCGACGTCGACTTCGCGAACGTCACTTGGTACGGCGTCGCCCAGCAGAGCCTTTGGGAAAAGCTGCAGTCGGACTTCGCCAAGATCGGCATCACCGTCAACATCCGACCGGTCGAGTACGAGAAGTGGATCGCGGACTACCGGGCCGGCGACTACGCCATCACCTCGGGCCTCTGGGCTCCGGAGGACTTCGACTCCTCGTCCTACTTCGACCCGTTCGGTCGTGAGGCGGGCATCTACGGCGAGCGCACGTCGATGGACTTCCCCATCGGCCAGAAGCTCTACGACGAGTACCTCGCCGAGAAGGACCCCGCGGCCCGCGAGGAGATCGCGATCGAGCTCATCACCGCGATGCGTGACGACGCCACGTTGATCCCCCTGTTCCAGGCCAAGAAGTTCCTGGTCCACTCCGATGCCGTCACCGGCGTCCGGTACAGCCCGAACAAGCAGATCCGCCTGGTCGAGATCGAGCCGAGCTGACCGACCGATCGAACGAGAGCCGCGAGACCCCCGACCTCTGTCGGGGGTCTCGCGTCGTCCAGGAGGGCCTTGTGCGCATCACCGGGGAGACCGACGTCGTGTTCATCCTCTGCGACCCGGTCGCACACGTCCGGGGGAGCGACATCCTCAACCGGCGCTTCGCTGCTGCCGGTGACGACGTCGCCGTCTCGCCTCTGCACGTCGTGCCGGAGGACCTGCCGGTCGTCGTGTCCGCCGTCCGCTCGATGCGGAACGTCGCCGGTTTCGGCGTCACCATCCCGCACAAGGTGGCGGTCGTCGGGCTGCTCGACGAGCTGACCGACCGCGCCCGTCTGGTCGGGGCCATCAACTTCGTGCGACGCAGCGCCGACGGCACCCTGACCGGCGACAACGTCGACGGTGCCGGGTTCATCGCCGGGCTCGCGGCCGACGGGCTCTCCGTCGACGGCGCGTCGGTCCTGCAGGTCGGGGCCGGCGGAGCCGGCCGTGCCGTCGCGTTCGCGGTGGCCGGCGCGGGAGCCCGGCGCCTGCGGATCCACAACCGGAGCCCGAGGGCGGCCGAGGAGCTCGCCGCCGCGGTGGCCGCGGCGCACCCCGCCTGCGACGTGCGCCCGGCGACCAGCGCGGACCCGCGCGAGACGGACGTCGCGGTCAACACCACGTCACTCGGGATGCGACCCGGGGACCCGCTGCCCTTCGACGTCGCTGCGCTGCCGGCGCACGCCGGGGTCGCCGAGATCGTGATCCAACCGAGGATGACGGCGCTCCTGGAGGCCGCCGTCGCCCGGGGCCTGCCGGTGTCCTACGGCCGGTCGATGCTGGAGGGCCAGTTCGACGCTGTGCGCTCGTTCCTGTGGCCCGACGGCGGGTCACCGGCGCGGCGGGACTGACGTCCCGCCACGCTCGGCACCGGCCGGCCTCACCGTCCGGCGGGCCCCCTGACCAAGAAGGCGCGGACGGCGTTCTCGGTGAGACGGGCGACGTTGTTGTCGAAGCCCCGGTAGGCGAGGCTCCCGGTCCAGGTGATCGCGGCGGTGGACAGGACCGCGCCCCCGGCGGGGGTCTCGAAGTAGGTGATGTCGGCCCGGACGTTGGGGTTGTTGGTGCCGTTGATGAGCGGCGTCGGCGCGTTGAGCTCCTCGTTGGAGGCGAGGTAGTAGGACGAGTGCGGTTGCGAGGTGGCGACGACGAGGGCGTGCCGGGGCGTCCCGAGACGGATGTCGGCCCGGTCGATCTCGTCGCCCGCGGCGCCGCCCAGCACGAGGCCGAAGTCGCCGATGACCTCCTCCTCGATGCCCTCGAACAGGAACTCGACGCGCTCGTCACGCGAGGCCGCGGTGCGCTCGAAGCCGGGTGTCGCGTCGTCCCAGCCCTGGGCCGCCATGCCGACCCCGACCAGCCGGTTGGGCGCCCGACCGCGCAGGCGCCAGAGGCCGCCCTGCTCCACGGACTGGCTCATGACGGTCTCTCCGGGCTCGCTCTCCCAGGTGCGGATGCCCTGGTGGCCGCGGCGCACCTCCACGAGGTGGGGGCGGTCGAGATGTGCGCTGGTGACCCAGTAGAAGCCGTTGCCTCCGAGGTAGATGATGCTGCCGCCGTCGGCCAGGAACGCCTCGGCGGCATCGAGCATCCGCCGGCTCCAGTACTCCGGGTGGCTCCCCGTGACCAGCACCGGGTGACCCTCGAGGACCTGCGCGCCGCCCTCGTGCAGGGCGTGGTCGGTGGTGACGGAGTGCTCGATGCCGAGGCTGCCGAGCCAGGTCGGGATGACGAGGTCCGCGGCGAGGTGCCGCGGGGCGTCCTGCAGCGCGCTGCGGAAGTCCCATCGCATGTTCAGGATCGGCCGCAGGTGGGACGAGTAGCAGACGCCGGAGCCGTCGACGTGGTGGTCGTAGAGGGAGTTGCCGAACTCCCGGTGCGCGTAGATCTGCTTGTCGCGGTCGCTCGGGACGAACTCGCGGTTGGAGAGGGTGTCGTCGGTGTAGTCGAACTCCTCGGCCAGGCGAGCGTTCGCGTAGGCGAGGTAGGAGAAGGTGGGCAGGAGGAACAGCACCCCCGCCGGGCTGGTCGGACGGACGACGACGGGGACGTGGTCCTCGGAGCCCGCACCGGTCAGCAGCACGGCGTACACGCCGCTCGGCAGGTCCGCGGGCACGACTAGCTCGTGCGTCACCTGCCAGCCGCAGTCCTCGAGGTCGTCGCGGTGGAAGTGGACGGCGCCGTACTGCTCGGGCGCGAGCCGGTAGTCGACCTCGGTCGCGTCCCAGTGCCGCCCGGTCACGGCGCGTGCGGGGGCGTTGAGGAGCCGACCACCGGGCACGCCTTCGAC
Organism: Nocardioides deserti; assembly: GCF_014266025.1. Taxonomy (GTDB): domain Bacteria; phylum Actinomycetota; class Actinomycetes; order Propionibacteriales; family Nocardioidaceae; genus Nocardioides; species Nocardioides deserti. The sequence goes on from NZ_JACMYC010000014.1 coordinate 48,542, forward strand.
GGTCGAGGGAAACCGGGCGGTGGCCAGGTCGTGGCCGAAGTCCCAGGCGGCGATCACCGCGGGGTCGTCCTGGGCGGGATCCGGGGAGTCCTGGGTCTGCAGGTCGACCGGGCCACGGTGGATCGCGGGGCCCTCCAGCTTTCCGTCGTAGGTGCGTCGGGCGCGAGGCGTCCCGTCTGCCGCCGTCACCAGCTCAGCCGCGGCCAGCACGAGCCGGTCGAACTCCGGCGAACCGCTGAGGGCGGCGATCCCGGCCGTGCTGGTGGTGGGCCCGTCCCCGGGCACGAGCCGGTCGAGAGGACGCGTCTGAAGCGTCAGGACCCCCGACGTCACGTCGACGGTGACCGCGAGGGACACCCACTGCCGGAGCACGAGCGGGGTCGGCGCCTCGATCTCGGCCGCCGCGTCGCCGGCACGGAACCGCGCGGTCAGGGCGCCCGTGCCGTCCAGGTGGAGCCCGAGGGCCGCGTCAGGGCCGTCGAGGAGCACGAGGCACGACCCCTCGGGGTCGAAGCGGGTCGGCCAGGCGTGGACCACCAAGGTCGTCGGCGTGCTCCCGGCGTCGATGGAGAGCCCCTCGACCAGGCCGAACGAGCCGGGGTGGGTGTCCTGCCAGTGACCGTCGCCCTCCTGCACCGGGACGGACGCCACCGGCTCGTGCCGGTGGCGGATCCGTTCGGTGTCGCCGTCGGCGAGCGGCCGGACGAGCTCGACGCGGAGCCGCCGCGAGCGCGACGAGGAGTGGACGCGCACCGTGTCGCCGGGTGCGTAGTCGAGCCGGTCGCAGTAGGCGAATGTCTCCTCCTGCTCGGTCGCGCTCACGACGCCTGGCTCGTCGGCGCGATGACGACCTCACGGACGCACACGTCCTGCGGGAGCTCGTAGAGGCCCACGATGGTCTCGGCGATCGTCTCGGCGTCGAGGCCGCCGTCGAGGCGGCTCTTGGTCGCCTCGTACGACTGCTTGATGGCCGCGTCGGACACCGAGACCAGCAGGTCGGTGTCCACGATCCCCGGCGACACCACGCTGAAGCGGACGCCGTCCTCGGCGTGCTCGCGCCGCATCGTCTCGGTCATCGCGTTGACCGCGAACTTGGTGCCGCTGTAGACGGCGTGGTTCGGGTAGACGTTGTGGCCGGCGATGGAGGAGATGTTCACGACCGTCCCCCGCCGGGCGGCAACCATGCTTGCGAGCACCAGCTGGGTGGCGGTGAGCAGTCCGAGGCAGTTGACGTCGAAGAGCCGGCGCCACTCCTCGGGGTCCTGGTCGGCGACCCGACCCAGGGGCATGACGCCGGCGTTGTTCACGAGGAGGTCCGGCTCCCCGAACCGCTCGCGTGCCTCGTCGAGCGCAGCAGCCATCGCCGCGCGGTCGGTGACGTCGACGGACCTCGCCATGGACTGCGGGACCTCCAGGGCCTCGATCAGCTCAGCGCGCCGGGCCAGCAGCAGCGTCGGGTATCCGCGTGTCCCGAAGGCGCGCGCGGTCGCCGCTCCGATCCCCGAGCTGGCGCCGGTGATGACGACGAGGCGACGTGTGCTGGTCATGGTTCTCCATCGGTCGGGAGGGGACGGACGTGGTCAGAGGTGCGCGGTGCCGTTGGCCCAGGTCTCGGGGCGCAGCACCGGGGAGTCGAGATGTCCCGACTTCTTGATCACCGCCAGGAACGACTTCAGGTGGCGGTCCATGGCCTCGGACGCTCGCTCGGGGTCACGGGCGGCGATGCTCTCGGCGATGTCGACGTGGGCGCCGCGCGCGACGCAGACGTCGTTGTGGGACAGGCCCGCCTGGGGCGTGTGCCAGGCCGCGATGTTGAGGACGTAGCCCATCGTCACGCGGTAGAACTCGTTGTCGCACGAGTCGGCGATGAGGTTGTGGAAGGAGACCACGCCCTCGACGGTCTCCTGCTCCTCGTCCTCCGTGGCCCGGAACATCGCTGCGATCTGCTCCTCCGTGGCGTTGGTCGCGGCGAGCGCGGCGGTCGCGCACTCGACCACCCGGCGGAAGTGGAACAGGTCGCCGAGCGTGGCGTCGGAGAGCGCGAGCAGCACGGCGATCGACCGCGTCGCCTGGGAGACGTCGGGTCGGCTGACCCGGACGCCGCCGTAGGGGCCGCGGCGGGTCGTGATCAGGCCCTCCGACTCGAGGAGCCGGAGCGCCTCGCGCACGGTGCCCCGGCTGTACCCGGTCCGCTCGATCAAGTCGCTCTCACTGGGCAGGTCACGGCCCTCGGGCATCTTCGTGACCACGATCTGGTTGCGGAGCTCCTCGGCCAGCACGGCCGACGCCTTCGGCAGCTTGGTCTTCGGCCAGGGCGGCCGGTCGATCTGGTCGGCGCTGATCAGCTGCCGCCCGCTGAGTTCAGGGGTCATCGTTGGCTCCTCGGTCCACCGTTGAGCGATCGGTCCGGCCGAGCACTCATGACGTCGCGCCGTCCGGGCGCATCTCCCGGATCATCTCCTGCGAGACCCCCAGAGCCTGAAGCACGGCTGCAGTGTCGGCCCCCAGTTGCGGCGGGCCGGAGGTGATCTCGAGAGCTGCTCCGTCGAGCCGCAGCGGTGTGCGCACCTGCGGGACGCCGTCGACGTCGACCACCATCCGTTCGGAGATGACCGGGTCGGCGAAGACCTCGGGGATGGTGTTGACGGGCGCGACCGGGACGTCGGCCGACTCGAGCACGTCCAGCCAGTGGCCCCGCCCGCCGGTCCGCAGCCGGCTCTCCAGCTCGGCGACCAGCTCGTCGCGGTGGGTGACGCGGCCACGGTTGTCCGCGAAGCGCGGATCGTTGCCGAGCTCGGGCGCCCCGAGCGCGGCGGCGAACCGGCGGAAGTGCCGGTCGGTGCCGACGGCGACCGCGATCGGCTCGTCCGCGGTCGCGAGCGTCTCGTACGGAGCGATGCTCGGGTGCTGATTGCCGAAGAGCGCCGGCTCCTTGCCGGCCACGAGCCAGCCGGAGGCCATGTTGGCCAGCATGGAGATCTGGGCGTCGAGCAGCGAGATCTCGACGTGCCGGCCCCGGCCCGTGCGGTCCCGCTCGCTCAGCGAGCTGACGATGCCGAGCGCCGCGAAGACGCCGGCGAACAGGTCGGTCACCGCAACGCCCACCCGGGTCGGGCTGCCGCCCTTGGCGCCCGTGATCGACATCAATCCGCCCATCGCCTGGGCGAGGAAGTCGAAGCCGGGCCGGCCGGCGTAGGCGTTGTCGGAGCCGAAGCCGGAGATGGTGGCCGTCACGACGCGCGGGTTGTCGCGCGCGATCGCAGCGCGGTCCAGGCCGAAGGCCTCCATCCGGCCGGGCAGGAAGTTGTCGATCACCACGTCGGCGTGTGCGGCCAGGCGGCGTGCGACCCGTGCGCCCGCGGCACTCGCCAGGTCGAGGGCCACCGAGCGCTTGTTGTGGTTGACCGCCATGAAGTACGACGCCGTGCCGTCCGCCGCGAACGGGGGACCCCAGTGCCGGGTCTCGTCGCCTCGCGACGGCGACTCGACCTTGATGACGTCCGCGCCGAGGTCGGCGAGATTCATGGTCGCGTAGGGGCCGGCCAGGATCCGGGTCAGGTCGAGCACGCGCACGCCCGACAGCGGACCGGGACGGGCCTCGCCGGCGGGCCAGCCACCGTCGAGCGGACCCGGCTCGCCGGTCATCGGGCGGCCTGGCCGGCGACCAGCTCAGCCATGCCGGGCTGCGCGAAGTGGCACGCGACCATGTGCTCCTCGCCGTCGGTGCCGATGTCGCGCCAGGCGGGCACCTCCGCGGCGCAGACGTCCTGCGCGAGCGGGCAGCGCGTGCGGAACACGCAGCCGCTGGGCGGGTTCAGCGGGCTGGGCACGTCGCCCTGCAGCAGGATGTGCTCGCGGTTGCGCTCGATGTCGGGGTCCGGCACCGGCACCGCCGACATCAGGGCCACGGTGTAGGGGTGCTGCGGGTCGTTGTAGACGGTGTCGCGCGAGGCCAGCTCCATCGGGCGTCCGAGGTACATCACCAGGATCCGGTCGGAGATGTGGTGCACGGCGGAGAGGTCGTGGGAGATGAAGAGGTAGGACAGGTCCCGCGCGCGCTGCAGCTCCCGGAAGAGGTTGAGGACCTGAGCGCGGATCGAGACGTCGAGGGCCGCGGTCGGTTCGTCGCAGATGATCAGGTCCGGCTCGACGGCCAGGGCCCGAGCGATGCCGACGCGTTGGCGCTGCCCGCCGGAGAACTCGTGCGGATAGCGGTCCAGCGCCGACTCCGGCATGCCGACCAGGCCGAGCAGCTCGGCTGCGCGGGCACGGTGCTCGGACCTGGGGACCGTGTCGTGCACCAGGAGCGGCTCGGCGACGATCTGGCCGACCGTCATCCGCATGTTCAGCGAGGAGGTCGGGTCCTGGAAGACCATCTGGGTGCGTCGGCGGGCGGCGCGCACTTGGTTCGCCTTGAGCGTGGTGAGGTCCTGGCCCTCCAGCATGATCGAGCCGGAGGTCGCCTTGACCAGGCCCTGGATGGCCAGCCCGGTGGTCGACTTGCCGCAGCCGGACTCGCCCACGACTCCGAGTGTCTCGCCGTAGCCGATGGTGAAGTCGAGGCCGTCGACGGCCTTGACGACACCGCGGCCGCCGCGGGCGCCAGCCTTCGCCTTGAAGTGCACGGAGAGGTCCCGGACCTCGAGCAGTGTGTCAGCCATGGTTCCTCGCCTCGTCTGCTGCGGCGAAGCACGCCGCCTCGTGTCGGGGTGCGACCGTCACCAGCTCGGGTCGGCGGGCCAGGCCGCGCTCGTCGCGCACGTCGCAGCGTGCGTAGAACGGGCACCCGGCCGGCAGGTCGACCAGGCTCGGCGGCAGGCCAGGGATCGAGACCAGGTCCCCCCGGTCGGGGTCGCGCAGCCGCGGCACCGAGCCGAGGAGTGCACGTGTGTAGGGATGGCGCGGGTCGTGGAAGATGTCGCGGGCGGGCCCCTGCTCGATGACCGACCCGGCGTACATGACGGCCACGCGGTCCGCCAGCCCGGCGACGACCCCGAGGTCGTGGGAGACCCAGACGACCGAGAGGTCCTCGAAGGACCGCACGAGCTCGAGGATCTGCGCCTGCACGGTGACGTCCAGCGCCGTCGTCGGCTCGTCGGCGATGAGGACCTTCGGCTCGCCGGCGAGCGCCATCGCGATCATCGCGCGCTGGCGCATCCCGCCCGAGAGCTGGTGGGGATACTGGTCCACCCGTTGCCGCGGGTCGGGGACACCGACCCGCTCCAGCATCTCGATGGACAGTGCGTGCGCCGCCTTCTTCGACAGCCCGCGGTGGCGGCGGACCCCCTCGCTGATCTGGCGTCCGATCGTGAGGACGGGGTTGAAGGCGCTCAGGGAGTCCTGGAAGACCATGGAGATGTCCCGGCCCAGGACGTCACGCAGGCCACGGCGCGAGAGCGCCAGCAGGTCCACGCCGTCGAGCAAGACCTTCCCGCCGGTCGTGCGCGACGGGGGAGTGGGCAGCAGGCCGAGAGCGGCCAGGAGCGTGGCGGTCTTGCCCGACCCGGACTCGCCGACGATAGCCAGGCACTCGCCGGCAGCGACGGAGAAGCTGACGTGGTTGACCGCCTTCGCCACGCCGGCGCTGGTGCGGAACTCCACCTGGAGGTCCTGGACCTCGAAGACCGGAGCCCCGGGGGCGCGCCCCTCGGGGGACGGCTGGAGGGTGAGCTCGAGGGAGGGGTGGGCGCTCATGCCGCGCGCTCACCTGCCTTGCCCAGGAGCGTGCGGCGCAGCATCCGCGACGTGGCGCCGCCGCCTCTCGTCCGCTGGGTCCGCATCTGTGGGTCGAACCGGTCTCGCATCGCGTCTCCGATGAAGTTGAAGGCCAGCACCATCGAGAGGATGGCGATGCCCGGGAACAGCCCCAGCCACCAGCTGTCGATGCGCGACTGGGCCTCGCTGACCATGGCGCCCCACTCGGGCGTCGGGGGCACGGCGCCCACGCCGATGAAGCTGAGCCCGGCGGCCAGGAGGATCACCATCCCGAGGTCGACGGTGGCCTTGACGAGGATGGGCTGCAGCCCGAAGGGCAGGACGTGCACCCGGAAGATCCGCGCCCGCGAGCAGCCGATGGACTGCGCTGCCAGGACGTGCAGGTTGTTGCGGATCGACAGCACCTGCCCTCGCATCAGGCGTGTGTACTCCGGCCAGGTGACGGCCGCAATCGCGATGACGACGTTGGTCGTGCTGGGACCGAGGGCTGCAGCGATGGCGAGGGCCAAGACGATCGCGGGGAAGGACAGGACGATGTCGCTGATCCGCATGACGACCTCGTCGACCAGGCCACCGAGGAAGCCGGCCACCGCTCCGATGAGGCACCCGATCGCGACCGAGACCGCCACCGTCACCAACGCGATGGGCAGGGAGAGGCGCGCGCCGTGCATCACCCGGGCGAAGACGTCGCGGCCGAGGTTGTCGGTGCCGAACCAGTGCTCGCCACTCGGCGGAGCCAGGCGGCCCTGGAGGTCCTGGTCGGTCACCGGGTCGAAGGGCGTCCACCACGGCACCGTCAGCGCGACCAGGACCCAGATGACCACGATCGTGACGCCGATGTTGAACGCCAGTCGCCCGCCGCCGCCCTCGAGCCGGTCCGCCTTCAGGGCGAGCGTCGGCGTGACCGGAGCAGTCGACATCGTCTCGCCTCGGCCGGTGACCGCGACGGGCGAGCCCGGGTCGGAGGCGTCGCCGGGACGCTGGATGTCGGTCATGTCATTCCCCCAGCCTGATCCGCGGATCCAGGGCCGCGTAGATGATGTCCACCACCGCGTTGGTGACGACGTAGACGGCGCCGATGAGGACGGTGACGCCGAGGATCGCCTGGTAGTCCAGCGCCTTGGCTGCGTCGACCGCGTAGCGTCCGATGCCGGGCCAGGAGAAGACCGTCTCGGTCAGCACGGCCCCGGCGAGCAGCCCTCCGATGGCCAGGCCGAGGACGGTCACGGTCGGGATCAGGGCGTTGGGCAGGATGTGGAACTGCAGCAGGGTCCGGGCCGAGACGCCCTTGGAGCGCGCGGTGACCAGGTGCGGCGCTCGCAGGACCTCGAGCATCGAGGCACGCGTCATGCGGGCCAGCAAGCCCAGGAAGAACGAGCCGAGGACGCACGCGGGCAGCAAGAGGTGCGACATCGCGTTCCACATCGTCGCGAAGTCACCGGTGACCAGGGCGTCGAAGGTGTAGAGCCCGGTGATGTGGGTCGGCGGGTCGAAGCCGCGACCGAGACGCCCCTCCGGTCCCGGCAGGATCTGGAACCGCAGGTAGAAGACCTGGAGACCGATGATCCCGAGCCAGAACACCGGGACACCGGAGGCGACCAGAGCGATCGTGCGCACCACCAGGTCGGGCCACTTGTTGTGGTAGAAGGCGGCGACCGAGCCGAGGATGATCCCGGCGGTGCCCGCGACCACGATGGCGGCGAGCGCCAGCTCGATCGTCGCGGGGAAGAACTCGACGAGGTCGTCGGCCACTCCGCGTCGGGTCAGTGTCGACTGCCCCAGGTCGCCGGTGACGAGGTGCTGGAGGTAGATCCAGAACCTCTCGTGGATCGGCTGGTCCAGGCCCCACTCCCGCTCGTACGTCGCGCGGGCGACCGGGTCGCTGCCGCCGACGTCACCGAGGATCCGTGCGAGCGGGTCGCCCGGGAGGTAGTTCGCCAGCACGAAGGCGATCACCAGCAACCCGAAGAGGGTGGGGATCGCCAGCAGCAGGCGTCGCGTCGCGAACCGTACGAGTCCCACGTGGTTGCCCTCCGACTGACCATAGAATTCGTAGATTGATTATCCTATAGTGGGGTGACCCAGACCATAAGTCAACGTCGACGCGACGCTGGCCCACATGAGCTGCGGACCCGATTCCACCAGCCAGGAGGTCCTGTGCGGCACCGAGAAGAACCGCGAGACACCGAGCCCGACCTCGCGCACCTGCAGGACCGCGCCCGGTTCATCCGTAGCGAGACCGTACGCCTGGCTGCGATCGCCGGAGCCGGCCACTACACGTCGGTGTTCTCGATCGCCGAGATCCTCTCGACCCTCTACTACCGGCAGCTGCACCTGGATCCGCAGGACCCGCGCGACCCCGATCGCGACCGGGTGGTGCTCAGCAAGGGTCACGCGGCCATTGGTCTCTACCCGGTGCTGGCGGACCTCGGCTACTTCGACCCGACCCTGCTGGACACCTACACCCGCTTGGGGTCGCCGTTCGGCGACCACCCCGACATGAAGAAGGTGCCGGGGATCGACTTCAGCTCCGGATCGCTGGGCCACGGGCTCTCGATCGGCGTCGGCATGGCGCTGGGCGCCCGACTGGCGAGCAGGTCCTACCGCACCTGGGTGCTTCTCGGTGACGCGGAGCTCAACGAGGGGCAGGTCTGGGAAGCGGCCATGAGCGCCGCGCACTTCGGGCTCGGAAACCTCGTGGCCCTCATCGATAACAATCAACTCGGCATCGACGGGATGACGCGCGACACGATGGCCGTCGAGCCCCTGCGCGAGCGCTTCGAGAGCTTCGGGTGGGAGGTCCAGCGCGTCGACGGACACGACGTGCCGGCCCTCCTGGCGGCCTACGACGCCCTCCCCGGCACGTCGCACACCGCGCCGCAGGCGATCATCGCCGACACGGTGAAGGGCCGCGGCGTCCGTGCGATGGAGTACAGCCCCGACTGGCACGTCGGCAACCTGGTCGGCGAGGACTACGACGACGTCATGGCAGAGATCGCTGCCGGGCTCAAGCCGCTGGAGGCACGTTCATGAGCGACCAGGACACGACCACCCTCCCCGAGGGGACGACCGACACGGACGCGCAGGACCAGTCCGACATCTTCAACGGCACCGGGCAGGCGGGCCTGCGGAACGCGCGGTCCTCGGACGGGAACGACGTCCGGGCCATCCCCGCCTTCGTCTTCGGCGAGGAGCTCGCCGACCTGGCCGACGTCGACCCGCGGGTGGTCGTGCTGACCGCCGACCTGGCGCGGGCCAACCGGGCCGTCGACTTCGCCGAGCGCCACCCGGACCGCTTCTTCAACGTGGGCATCGCCGAGAAGAACATGATCACCGTGGCCGCCGGGCTCGCCTCGTGCGGCTACGTCCCGTTCGCGGCGACCTTCGCGTCCTTCGCGGCGCTGCTCGGTTGCGAGCAGATCCGAACCGACTGCGCCTACCCGCAGATGCCGGTCCGGGTGGTGGGCCACCACTCCGGCATCTCGATGGGGTTCTACGGCACCAGCCACCACAGCCCCGAGGACCTCGGCATCATGCGCACCATCGCGGACCTGACGGTGGTCTGCGCGACGGACGCCCAGCACCTGCGGGCGCTCCTGCGTGCCAGCCTGGACCACCCGGCCGCGATGTACCTGCGCCTCGGGCGGGGCCGGGACCGCGACGTGTACGACGAGGTGCCGGAGCTGACGATCGGCAAGGCGATCACCGTGCGGCCGGGCAAGGACCTGACGATCATCGCCACCGGCTCGGAGGTGGAGCCCTCGCTGCGCGCGGCGGAGAGCCTCGCCGCCGAGGGGCACGACGTCAGCGTCCTCGACATGTTCACGATCAGCCCGCTCGACACCGAGGCGGTGCTCTCCGCCGCGGCGCGGACCGGCGCCGTCCTCACGGTCGAGGAGGCCAACGTCACCAACGGTCTCGGCACGGCCGTGGCCGAGTGCCTGTTCCAGTCCGGGCTGGGCCAGCCCGTCCGCTTCCGCAAGCTAGGCATTCCCGATGCCTACGTGCCCGTCGGGCCACCGGCAGCGCTCTACGCCCACTACGGGCTCGACGCCGCCGGGATCACGAAGACCGCGAAGGAGATGCTCCGATGACAGTGCAGGCCGGCAGCACCGATCAGGCACTGCGTGCGCGAGCGCGCGGAGTGATCCCAGGAGGCATGTACGGGCACATGTCCATGGAGCCGATGCCCCCGTCCTACCCGCAGTTCATGGCGCGCGGCGAGGGGCCGAGGCTCTGGGACGTCGACGGTCGCGAGTACGTCGACTTCATGTGCGGCTGGGGCACCATCGTGCTCGGCCGCCAGCACCAGGCCGTCGACGCCGCGGTGGCCTCGCAGCTGTCGAACGGCGACTGCCTCAACGGGCCGGGCGCCGTCATGGTCGACCTCGCCGAGCTGCTGGTCGACACGATTCCCCACGCCGACTGGTCGATGTTCGCCAAGAACGGCACCGACGCCACCACGATGTCGGTGACCATCGCCCGCGCCGCGACCGGCCGGCGGCGGGTGCTGATGGCGAACGGGGCCTACCATGGCGCGGCGCCGTGGTGCACTCCCGGCCCCTCCGGGGTCCTGCCGGAGGACCGGGCCTTCATCGCGAAGTTCGAGTACAACGACGTGGACTCCTTGCGGGCGGCCGTCGCCGAGGCCGGCGACGACCTGGCCGCGATCATCGTCTCCCCGGTGCGCCAGGACAACCGGCGCGACCAGGAGCTCGCGCAGCCGGAGTTCGCCCGCGAGGTGCGTGACCTGGCCACGGCCTCGGGCGCGGTCCTGATCCTCGACGACGTCCGGTGCGGGTTCCGCCTCGACGTGGGTGGGAGCTGGGAGCCGCTCGGCGTCCGCCCCGACCTGACGGCCTGGTCCAAGGCCATCGCCAACGGGCACCCCTTGGCGGCGGTGACCGGGATCGACAGCCTCGCTGAGGCGGCGTCGTCGATCTACACCACGGGGTCGTTCTGGTTCGCACCGACCGCGATGGCGGCCGCGATCACGACGATCACCCTGCTCCGCGACACCGACGCGATGGCGCACACGCACCGGATGGCGGAGCTCATGCGCGAGGGCCTCGCCGAGCAGGCGCGCCGGCACGGGCTGAGCATCCGCCAGTCAGGTCCTGCCGCGATGCCGCTGGTCCTCTTCGACGGGGACGCCGACCTCTCGGTCGTCGCCGGGTGGGCCGACGAGTGCGTCAAGCGCGGGGTCTACCTCCACCCGTGGCACAACTGGTTCTACACGGCCTCGCACCAGCCCGAGGACATCGCCTGGGCGCTGGAGCGCACCGACGAGGCGTTCGCGGCGACCGCTGCTCGACAGGCCGCGTCCTAGCCCACGTCGGCCCACGTGGACTACTGCCCGCCCCGTGCCGAGGCACAGGGCGGGCAGTAGCTCCGTCGGGCTCAGCGGAGCCGGCGCAGGCCGGTCACGACGGACTTGGAGTAGAGGTACGCATCGAGTCCCTCGGTGCCGTTCTCCGCACCGATGCCGGACTCCTTGATCCCGCCGAACGGGACCTGGGCGCCGCTCACCGCGACCGAGTTGACCCCGACGATGCCGACCTCGAGCTGCTCCGCGGCGCGGGTGGCCGTCGTGAGGTCCTCGGAGAAGACGTAGCCCGCGAGGCCGTAGGGCGTGCCGTTGGCGCGGCGGAGGGCGTCCTCGAAGGTCGAGAACGTCGCGATCGGGGCCAGCGGACCGAAGGGCTCGGTCTGCATGATCGTCGCCGTCTCGGGCACGCCGCTGAGCACGGTGGGCGCGTAGAAGTAGCCGGGGCCGTCGTCCAGCCTGTGACCACCGGTCTGCACGGTCGCGCCCTGGGTGACGGCGTCCTCGACCAGCTCGACCGTCCGGGCCAGGCCGCGCGAGCTGGCGAGAGGACCGACGTCCGTGCCGTCGACCAGCCCCGACCCGACCGAGAGGGCCCGGGTGGCGGCGGTGAAGGAGGCCACGAAGGCCTCCTCGATCGCTTCTTGCACGTAGAACCGGGTGGCCGCGATGCAGACCTGGCCGGCGTTGCGGAACTTGCCCGCGGCGCACATGCGCCCCGCGAGCTCCGGGTCGGCGTCGCCGAAGACCAGCACGGGCGCGTGCCCGCCCAGCTCCATCGAGACGTTCTTGACGCCCTGCGCGGCGAGCTGCAGCACGTGCTTGCCGACGGGGACCGAGCCGGTGAGGCTCACCTTGCGGATGACGGGGGATGCGATGAGGCGCTCGCTGATCTGCGCGGGGTCGCCGGTCACCACGTTGAGCACACCTGGCGGGAGCCCGGCTTCGGTCAGCGCGGTCGCCATCGCGAGTGCCGCGCCGGGGGCCTCCTCGGCAGGCTTCAGGATCACCGAGCAGCCCGCCGCCAGGGCGGGGGCCACCTTGCGGGAGGCGAGCAGGACGGGGAAGTTCCATGGCGTGAAGGCGGCGACCGGACCGATCGGCTGGCGGAGCACCTGCATGCGCTGGTCGGGATGGCGCGAGGCGACGGTGCGGCCGTAGACCCGGCGTGCCTCGTCAGCGAACCAGTCGAGCTGCTCGACCGTGCTCTGGAGCTCGGCCCGGGCCTCGGCGAGGGGCTTGCCCTGCTCACGGGTGAGCACCACCGCGATCTCCTCGGTGCGCTCGTCGAGCAGCACCGCGGCGCGACGCAGCACCGCGCTGCGCTCCCACGCCGTGGTCTCCCGCCAGGTCTCCCAACCGCGGGCCGAGGCGGCGAGCGCGCGCTCCAGGTCGGCGGGTGTGGCCCGGGGCGTGGTGGCGATGACCTGCCCGGTCGAGGGGTCATCGACCTCGACCACGGCGCCGTCGGAGGCGGCGACCTCGTTGCCGTCGATGAGCATGGAGTGCACGTGCAGCGTCATGGGGCTGTGCGCCTGCCTTCGGGTCGGGATGCGGGTCGGTACGGGATGCGGGTCGGCACGGGATGCGGGTCGGGCGGTGGCCGGACGGCGGCTCAGCTCGTCAGCAGCGGGGCGGTCCGCACGAACTCCTCGAGCCGGTCCCAGGTCGAGAGGTGACCGTCGGACCCCAGCCCCGAGGCGACCAGCGCGGCGGCGCCAGACGCCAGGCGCAGCGACTCCTCCGTCGCCAGGCCACGCACGGTGGCGAGTAGGAACGTGGCGCAGAAGGAGTCACCGCACCCGGTCGTGTCGACGACGTCGACGGCGTACGCCGGCTGGTGGACGACCCGCTCGGCGTCCCGGTAGACCGCGCCTAGCTCCCCGCAGGTGACCACGACGGCGCGTGGCCCGTGGTCGAGCAGCCGTTCGGAGACCTCCTCCGGGGTGCCGGGGCCGACGAGCCCGATCGCCTGCTCGAGGTTGGGCATGAAGTAGTCGGCTCCCGGCAGCAACTCGAGCAGGGGGGCCTCGAGCCACTGCGCCGAGGACTGGAAGTCGAGGGAGACCGTCGCGCCGGCGGCCCGGGCGGCGGCCATCAGCGCCAGCGACCCGGTCCGGTCAAGGCCAGCCATCGCGTCGAGACCGCCGACGTGGACGCCGGCGAACCCGCTCAGGTCGGGCGGACCGAGGTCGTCCCAGCTCACGACGGCGTTGGCGCCGCGGACATGCAGCGCCGGTCTGTCGCCGTTGGGCCGCACCAGCAGGATCGAGGCCGACGTCTGGACGTCCGGAATGCGAACGACCCCCGAGGTGTCGATGCCGTGGTTGGCCAGGCTGCCGAGCAGGAAGGCGCCGATCTCGTCCTTGCCCACGGCGCCGAAGGTGGCCACGTCGGCACCCAGCATCGCTAGGTCGACGGCCACTCCTGCGGCCGTGCCGGCGGGAGCGACCCGGATCTCGCGCAGGCGCAAGCTGCTCTGTCCGGACGGCAGATGGTCGACGGGCGCGCCGAGGGTATCGAGGATGTGGACCCCGACCGTCGCGATCCGTGGGTGCGTGCGGTGGTCGTCGTTCATCGGAGCCTCACAGTCGGTAGCCGGTGGTCTCGGCGCTTCTCGTCACGTCATCGAGCTGGGCTTCCGTGAGCTCGGCCGGCTCGCCCAGGCGAGCGGCGCGGCAGTAGAGCTGGCAGAGCCACTCGAGCTTCTCGGCGTTGGCTGCGGCCTCCGCGAGGGTCGTCCCGATCGTGACCGCTCCGTGGTTGCGCATCAGGGCGCCACGGCGGTCCTGCAGGGCGCGTGCCACGTGCTCAGCCAGCTCGGCGCTGCCGAAGGTTGCGTACGGCGCGACACGGACCGGACCCCCGAGCGCTCGGATCGCGTAGTGGACCCTGGGCAGCGTGTCGCGGACCAGCCCGAGCGCGGTGGCCCACGGCGAGTGCGTGTGCACGACGGCTGTGGCCTCGCCGGACCGGTAGACGGCGAGGTGGAGGGGCGCCTCCGACGACGGGGGAGAGGTCGCCTCGACGACGGAGCCGTCGTGGAGGTCGAGCACCGCCAGGTCGTCCGGTGCCATGTCGTCGTAGTCGAGGCCCGACGGCGTGATGAGCACCCGGTCGGCGATGCGGACACTGACGTTGCCCGACGTGCCGGTGACCAGGCCGCTGTGCAGCATTCGGCGGCAGACCTCGACGATCTCCCGTCGGGCGGTGTCCAGGTTGGCGGCGGTGTCGTGCATCACTGCTCCCTCCGAGGGTCGACGTGACGTCGATCATTAAGTATATTAAACCTTACTTAGCCGAGGTTCTTCAAGGGAGACGTTGTGGACGCCCAGCACGACCTGCTCGATGTGGATCACCTGCTCGACGACGAGGAGCGTGCGATCCGGGACACCGCGCGCCGGTTCGCCCAGGAACGCCTTGCGCCGCACGTGGCCGAGTGGTTCGAGGCCGGCACGCTGCCCGCCCGCGACATCGCTCGCGAGATGGGGCAGGCGGGTCTGCTCGGCATGCACCTCGAGGGATACGGCTGCGCCGGCGTCTCGTCCATGGCCTACGGACTGGCGAGCACGGAACTGGAGGCCGTGGACAGCGGACTGCGGTCACTGTTCTCCGTCCAGGGTTCGCTGGCGATGTACTCGATCCATGCCTACGGCTCCGAGGCGCAGAAGGAGCAGTGGCTGCCAGGCATGGCCGCCGGCACGTACGTGGGTGCGTTCGGCCTCACCGAGCCCGACCACGGGTCCAACCCCAAGGGAATGCGCACCCGCGCGCGGAACGATGGCGGCGACTGGATCCTCTCAGGCTCGAAGATGTGGATCACGAACGGCAGCGTGGCCGATGTCGTCGTGGTCTGGGCGCAGACCGACGAGGGCGTGCGTGGCTTCGTGGTACCCACGGACACTCCCGGCTTCGCGGCCACCGACATCAAGCAGAAGATGTCGATGCGGGCCTCTGTGACCAGCGAGCTCAGCCTCGACGACGTCCGTCTCCCGCACGACGCCGTGCTGCCGGGCGCCCAGGGGCTCCGGGGGCCGCTCGGCGCGCTCAACGAGGCCCGGTTCGGCATCCTCTTCGGCGCGACCGGCGCGGCGCGTTCGTGCGTCGAGACGGCGCTGGAGTACGCCCAGAGCCGGATCCAGTTCGACCGGCCGATCGCCGGCTTCCAGCTCACGCAGCAGAAGCTCGCCGACATGAGCCTCGAGCACGGCAAGGCCTTGCTGCTCGCGGTGCACCTCGGCCGCCTCAAGGAAGCCGGCCGTCTGAGCCACGCCCAGGTGAGCGCCGGCAAGCTCAACAACACCCGGGTCGCGATCGAGATCGCGCGGACGGCGCGCACGGTGCTCGGCGCCAACGGCGTGTCCGGCGAGTACCCGATCATGCGGCACGCCAACAACCTCGAGTCGGTCCTGACCTACGAGGGAACCGCGGAGATCCACACCCTGACCATCGGTCGCGCGCTCACGGGGATCTCGGCGTTCATCTGAGCAGTCCTCCTCATCCATCCTCGGCTCGAAGGAGAAGCACGTGAAGGTCGGCGTTCCCAAGGAAGTCAAGAACCACGAGTACCGAGTCGCCATCACCCCAGTCGGTGTCCACGAGCTGGTCGCGCACGGCCACCAGGTCGTGGTCGAGGCCGGCGCAGGAGTCGGATCGTCGATCGGCGACGACGAGTACGCCGCCGCGGGCGCGACTATGCTCGGCTCGGCCGACGATGTGTGGGGCTCGGTCGACATGGTGCTCAAGGTCAAGGAGCCGGTCGCGGAGGAGTATCACCGGCTTCGTGAAGGCTTGACGCTGTTTACCTACCTCCACCTGGCGGCCGACAAGCCGTTGACGGAGGAGCTGCTGTCCCGCAAGGTCACCGCGATCGCCTATGAGACGGTCCAGCTGCCCTCGGGCGGG
This sequence comes from Nocardioides deserti, assembly GCF_014266025.1. GTDB lineage: Bacteria > Actinomycetota > Actinomycetes > Propionibacteriales > Nocardioidaceae > Nocardioides > Nocardioides deserti. The sequence continues at coordinate 64,488 of NZ_JACMYC010000014.1, forward strand.
TTGCCGCTTCTTTATCCGATGTCGGAGGTCGCGGGCTGCTTAGCACCTCAGGTGGGTGCGCACAGCCTGCTCAGGGCTGAAGGCGGTCGGGGTGTGCTGATGGGCGGCGTCGGCGGCGTCGCGAACGCCAAGGTCGTGATTATCGGCGCCGGTGTCTCGGGCCAGAACGCGGCCAACATCGCGCTCGGGATGGGGGCCGACGTCACCTTGCTGGACACGGACCTGGACAAGCTGCGGATGTCATTCTGGCGCTACGACAACCGCGTGCACGGCCTGGCTTCCTCGAGGCTCGCGGTCGAGCAGCAGGTGATGGAGGCCGACATGGTGATCGGTGCGGTGCTGATCCCCGGTGCCGCCGCTCCCAAGCTGGTCTCCAACGACCTCGTCTCGCGGATGAAGCCGGGCTCGGTGCTGGTCGACATCGCAGTCGACCAGGGCGGATGCTTCGAAGACACTCGTGCCACGACGCATGCTGACCCGACGTACCAGGTCCACGGCTCGACGTTCTATTGCGTCGCGAACATGCCCGGCGCGGTGCCTAACACCTCAACGTACGCGCTGACGAACGCCACGCTGCCTTACGCGGTGAGGTTGGCGGACCGCGGTTGGGCCGACGCCTGTCGTGCCGACGTCAGCTTGGCCATGGGCCTCAACGCCCATGCCGGCAGTCTCACCAACGCCCCCGTCGGCGAAGCCACGGGCATCGAGGCGACCGACCTCGAGGTTGTGCTGGCCTGACCCGGTGCCCGACGCCGGCCGGGCCGGGCTCACCAGACCAGGACGGCCTTGACGACCTTGCCGTCGTGCAGGTCGGCGACGGCCGTGCCGATCTCCTCGAAGGGGTAGGTGCGGATCCAGTCGTCGACCGGGAGCTCCCCGGCCGCGTTCATCGCGATGAGCCGCGGTACCATCTCCTGCGGGTCGGAGTCGCCCTCGATAGAGCCCTTGACGACCTTGCCGTTCTGGAGCATGTCGATGGCGTCGAGCTGGTACTCCTCGGCGCCGAGGCCCAGCACGACGAGCACGCCGCGGATGCCGAGCGCCTGCTGGGCCTGCTTGACGACGGCCGGGACCGCGGTCGTGTCGATGGCGTACGTCGCCCCGCCGCCGGTCAGCTCCTTGACCCGGTCCACGACGGACGGCGCGCCCTCCTCGGCCGCGAGCGCGGACGGGTTGACGACGACAGCGCCGAGGGCAGCGGCCTGCTCGAGCCGACTGTCCATCAGGTCGACAGCGACGACGGTCCCGGTGCCGGTCGTGGCCGCCGCGGCGATCGCGGCCAGGCCGACCGCCCCGACGCCCCAGACGACCAGGCTGTCGCCCGGGCCGGGCTGCAGCACGTTGAGCACGGTGCCGGCGCCGGTCTGGAAGCCGCAGCCGTACGGTGCGACCCGCGTCAGGTCGAGCTCCTGGTCGACGACGACGCAGTTGTCGGCGTACGCGATCGCGTGCCGGGAGAACGAGGACTGGCCGAAGAAGTTGGAGAAGACCGGCCCCGACTCGCGGGAGTAGGCGGTCGAGCCGTCCATGCGCATGCCCATGTAGTTGAGCAGCAGCGAGGAGTCGCAGTAGCCGACCTCGCCGGCGCGGCACCGGTCGCACCGCCGGCACGAGCGGAAGCTCAGCACCACGTGGTCGCCGACCTCGATGCCGGTCACGTCGGGCCCGACCGCCTCGACGACGCCGGCGCCCTCGTGGCCGAAGACGTTGGGGTACATCTCGGCGGGCAGCATCGACGCCATCGTCACGTCGGTGTGGCACAGGCCGGTGGCGACGATCCGCACCAGCACCTCGTCGGCGCGCGGGCCCTCGAGCTCGACGTCCTCGAGCACGAAGTCCTGACCAGGGCCGTTCACGACGGCGGCGGTGGTTCGCATGGCGGTCAACCTAGAACGTGTTCCAACTCCTGTCATCCGTTCTCCGCTCCCTACACTCGGGAGCACGATGACCGACCCCACTGCACGCCCGGCCGCGCCCGACGCCCCCCGCCTCGCCGAGACCTTCGCCGAGGTCGAGGACGCCCTTCTGTCCCGGTGGCCCGAGACCCGGCTGGAGCCGTCGCTGGACCGGATCCGCGCCTTCACCGAGGTGCTCGGTGACCCGCAGCGGTCCTACCCGGTCATCCACCTGACCGGCACCAACGGCAAGACGTCCACCTCCCGGATGGTCGACGCGCTGCTGACCGCCCTCGAGCTGCGCACCGGTCGCTTCACGAGCCCGCACGTGGAGCGGATGAACGAGCGGATCAGCATCGACGGCGAGCCGCTCGACGACGAGGCGTTCGTGCGCGCCTTCAACGACGTGGCGGCGTACACGCACCTCGTCGACGAGGACCAGCCGCACCCGCTGTCGTTCTTCGAGACCGTGGTGGGCATGGCGTACGCCGCATTCGCCGACGCCCCGGTCGAGGTCGCGATCGTGGAGGTCGGCATGGGCGGCTCGTGGGACGCCACCAACGTCGCGGACGGGGCCGTCGCGGTGGTCACGCCGATCGCCGTCGACCACGCCCGCTACCTCGGGGAGTCGGTCGCCGCGATCGCCCAGGAGAAGGCCGGCATCATCAAGCCCGGCGCCCAGGTCGTGCTGGCGCAGCAGCCCCAGGAGGCCGCCGTCGTGCTGCTCGAGCGGGCCGCCGAGGTGGGCGCGACGGTGGTGCGCGAGGGGCTGGACTTCGGAGTGATCTCGCGGGTGCCCGGCGTCGGCGGCCAGCTGCTGTCGCTGCAGGGCCTGCGCGGTCGGTACGACGACGTCTTCCTGCCCCTGCACGGCGCTCACCAGGCGCAGAACGCCGCGGTGGCGCTCGCGACCGTCGAGGCGTTCCTCTCCGGCGGCGACGCCGGCGAGCCGCTCGACGAGGAGCTGGTCCGCGGGGCGTTCGCCGAGGCGACCTCGCCGGGCCGCCTCGAGGTGGTGCGCCGCTCGCCGAGCATCGTGCTCGACGCCGCGCACAACCCCGCCGGCGCCGAGGCGACCGCCGCCGCGCTCGAGGACTCCTTCACCTTCTCCCCGCTGATCGGCGTCGTCGGCGTGATGGGCGACAAGGACGCCGAGGGGCTGCTGGCGGCCCTCGAGCCGGCCCTCGCCCACCTGGTCGTCACCCAGAACAGCACCTCGCGCGCGATGCCCGCCGAGGAGCTCGCCGAGGTCGCCCGCGGCATCTACGGCGAGGACCGGGTCACCGTCGCGCCGCGGCTCGCCGACGCCATCGACGCCGCCGCTGCGCTGGCCGAGGCCGGCGAGGCGCTCGGCAGCCCGCTCGGGTCCGGCGCCGTGCTCGTCACCGGCTCGGTCGTCACCGTCGGCGAGGCCCGCACCCTGCTGGGAGGACCCCGATGAGCAACCCCGAGCAGCGCTCCCCGCGCCGCGGCATGTGCGCGGCGATCCTGTGCCTCGAGGCGATCGCGCTCGGCCTGACCACGCCGGTGATGATCACCATCGCCGACGTCGACACCGGCCTCGCGCTCGCGATCGGGCTCGGGCTGACGGTCGTGTGCCTGCTGCTCGCCGGCATGCTGCGCAAGCCGTGGGCCTACACCGCCGGCTGGCTCGTGCAGGTCGCGGCGGTCGGGCTCGGCTTCGTCGTGCCGATCATGTTCGTCCTCGGCGGCATCTTCGCGCTGCTGTGGGGCACCGCCGACTTCCTCGGCCGCAAGATCGAGCGCGAGCGCGCGGAGGCGTACGCCGCGTTCGCCGCCGACCAGCCCACACCCGGGACGGCCCCCGAGGCCTGAGCCGGGGTGCGTCGGACCGCACGGTTCGGACCGCACGGTTCGGACCGGCCAGGTCACGTCCGGTCGGGCCGGGCGAGCGCGGCGGTCAGGGCGCGCAGTGCGGAGTCGAGCTGCTGGTCCGTGCACCCGCCGAAGCCGACGACCAGCCCGTGCAGCGCGGCGCTGCGGCACTGCCCGGCCAGCAGCGGGACGTCGAACCCCGCCGCGCGCGCAGCCTCGTGTGCGCGCAGGGCTCGCGCCTCGTCGAGCCGGACGGTGGCGTACATCCCGGCGATCGGCCCTGCCAGCTCGCCGTGCGGCCCGAGCGCCGCGGCGACCCGCTCGGCGCGCTGGGCGTACCGGCGCCGGGCCGACCGGACCACGCGGTCGACGTAGCCCTCGCGCAGGAGGGAGAGGAAGGCCCGCTGCACCGGCCACGCGGCGGCGTCGTGAGTGATCTCCCGCGTCCCGTCCACCCGGTCGAGCATCGCCGGCGGCGCGACCAGCCAGCCCAGGCGCATGCTCGGGGCGACGGTCTTGCTGGCCGTGCCGAGGTATGCCACGTGCTCGCGGTCGAGGCTGGCCAGCGCGGGAACCGGCGCGACGTCGTAGCGGAACTCCGAGTCGTAGTCGTCCTCGACCACGAGCGTCCCGGCGGCCCGGGCCGCCGACAGGAGCGACACCCGGGCGTGGCCCGGCATCGTGTGCCCGAGCGGGTGCTGGTGGGCCGGCGTGACGTACGCCGCCGCGAGCCCGCGCAGGTCCCAGCCGGCGGGGTCGTCGGCCGGCAGGTCCACCACGGTGCGGCCGGCCAGTCCGGCGACCGCGGCCGCCGACCGGTAGCCGGGGTCCTCCAGGCCGACCGGCCCGGGCGGCAGGGCGGTCAGGACGTGACGGAGCCCGTCGCCGGTGCCGGCGGTCACCCGCACGTCGTCGGCCTCGACGTCGAGGCCGCGGGCGCGCGCGAGCCTGGCCGCCAGCTCGGCTCGCAAGGCAGGCAGGCCTCGCGGGTCGTCGTACCCCTCCGGCGGGCGTGCCGCGCCGACGTCGCGCCACGCGCGGCGCCACGCGTCGGCGTACCGCGGATCGATCCAGGGCGTGCCGGTGTCCAGGCGCACGAGTGCCGGAGCCGCGGACGCGGGAGAGGCGCGGCGGCGCGGACGAGGCGCCAGCCCGGTGCCGCCGGCGACGAACGTCCCGGACCCGTGGCGGCCCTCGAGCCACCCCTCGGCGACCAGCTGTGCGTAGGCGCGCTCGGCGACGGCGCGGGCGACGCCGAGCTCACCGGCCAGCGCGCGGGAGCTGGGCAGGCGGCTCCCGACCGGGAGCCGGCCGTCGCCGACCTGGCGGCGTATCTCGTCGGCGAGCTGCGCGCCGAGCGCCCGTCGGTCGGAGCGGTCGAGGACGACGGCGAGTGTCTGCACGAGTGGCCTGCCTCTTTGGTGGCTAAGTGGCTGCTGAGACTAGGCCACTCGTCGGTCATGCTGGGGCCGTGACCACGAACGCCGCCCCGCTCTCGCCGACCGACCGCACGACCGTCCAGCGCGGCAAGCACCGCGTGGTCGACGACCGCGAGCAGCTGCACGGCTTCCTGGCCGAGGCGCTCGTCGCGCACGTCGGCGTCGTGGTGGGCGACCACCCGGTGGTGCTGCCCTGTGCGTACGCCGTGGACCTCGCCGGTCCCGACGAGGGCGGCTCGCTCTACGTGCACGGCTCGGTCGCGTCGGTGTGGCTGCGGCACGCCGTCGGGTCGACCGTCTGCGTGACCGTCACCGAGCTCGACGGGCTCGTCGCGGCCCGCTCGGCGTTCAACCACTCGATGAACTACCGCTCCGCGGTCGTGATCGGCCGCGCCCGCCTGGTCGAGGACGAGGCCGAGCGGGCCCGGGCGCTGGACCTGGTCGTGGACCAGATGGTCCCCGGCAGGGCCGCGACCCTGCGCACCAGCACCCGCAAGGAGCTCGCGGCGACCGCCGTGCTCGCCGTACCGCTCCACGAGGCGTCGATGAAGGCCCGCGCCGGCGGCCCCGGCGACGAGCCCGAGGACGTCGCCGCCGGCACCTGGGCCGGGCACGTCCCGCTGCGGCGCGTCGCGGACCCCGTGGTGCCGGCGCCCGAGGCGACCGGGCCGGTGCCGGCCGACGTGGCCGCGCGTGCCGCGGCGCTGGCCGCTCGGTAGGGTCCGGGCCATGACGCAGCGCACCCTGGTCCTTCTCAAGCCCGACACCGTCCGCCGCGGCCTGGTCGGCGAGGTGCTCTCCCGCTTCGAGGCCAAGGGGCTGTCCATCGTCGCGATGGAGCTGCGCCACATCGACGCCGGCAAGGCCGACGAGCACTACGCCGAGCACGTCGAGCGCGACTTCTACCCGCCGCTGCGCGACTTCGTCACCAGCGGCCCGCTCGTCGCGCTGGTCCTCGAGGGTGACGAGGCGATCGAGGTCGTCCGCGCCCTCAACGGCGCCACCGACGGCCGCAAGGCCGCTCCCGGCACCATCCGCGGCGACCTGTCGCTCTCCAACCGCGAGAACCTCGTCCACGGTTCCGACTCGCCCGACTCCGCCGCCCGCGAGATCGCGATGTGGTTCCCGCAGCTGGCGCTGTAGGGGGTGTCAGCATCCCAAGTTCACTTGGGATGCTGACGCTTTGCGGCCATCGCAATGGCCGAGAAGTGGCAACAACGGCCGTACAGTGCGCCGCCGCTCGCCACATCCGTCACACGCGCCGCAGCAGACACGCCGGGAATCCCGGCGTGGCTCCCGGCGGAGACGGCGTCCGGTCCTTACGCTCCCGGTGGGCGCCGGCGCGTGGTGCGCCCGCGACTTCCCCGGACGCGACGGACCTGCGAGGCACTCGGCATGGCGAACAGCTTCATCGGCCGCGACATGGCCGTGGACCTCGGCACCGCCAACACGCTGGTCTACGTCCGCGGCAAGGGCGTGCTGCTCGACGAGCCGAGCGTGGTGGCGATGAACGTCGCGACCGGCGAGGTGCTGGCGGTCGGCCACGAGGGCAAGCGGATGATCGGGCGCACGCCGGACGGCATCACCGCGATCCGGCCGCTGAAGGACGGCGTGATCGCCGACTTCGAGGCGACCGAGCAGATGCTGCGGTTCTTCATCCAGCAGGTCCACAAGCGGCGCTACTTCGCCAAGCCGCGCATGGTCATCTGCGTGCCCAGCGGGATCACCGCGGTGGAGCAGCGGGCGGTCAAGGAGGCCGGCTACCAGGCCGGCGCGCGGCGGGTCTACATCGTCGAGGAGCCGATGGCGGCCGCGATCGGCGCGGGCCTGCCGGTGCACCAGGCGACCGGCAACATGGTCGTCGACGTCGGCGGCGGCACCACCGAGGTCGCGGTCATCTCCCTCGGCGGCATCGTCACCAGCCTGAGCATCCGCACCGCCGGCGACGACCTCGACGCCGCGATCGTGGCGTGGATGAAGAAGGAGTACTCGCTCATGCTCGGCGAGCGCACCGCCGAGGAGGTCAAGACGACCCTCGGCTCGGCGTTCCCGATGGCCCAGGAGCCCGAGGCCGAGATCCGCGGCCGCGACATGGTCTCCGGCCTGCCGCGCACCGTCGTGGTCTCGAGCTCGGAGATCCGCCAGGCGATCGAGGAGCCGCTGCACGCCATCGTCGACGCGGTCCGCGCGACCCTCGACCAGACCCCGCCGGAGCTCGCCGGCGACATCATGGACCGCGGCATCGTGCTCACCGGCGGGGGAGCGCTGCTGCGCGGCCTCGACGAGCGCATCCGGCACGAGACCGGCATGCCCGTCCACGTCGCCGAGGACCCGCTCAGCTCCGTCGCGCTCGGCGCCGGCAAGTGCGTGGAGGAGTTCGAGGCGCTCCAGCAGGTGCTGGTCACCGAGCCGAGGCGGTTCTGATGGCGGTCGATCTCTTCGAGCGACCGACCCGGCAGCGCAGCGGCCAGGGACAGCAGCCGCCCCGCGGCCCGCAGAAGCGCGAGCGCCGCTGGCGGGTCACCGAGCGGCTCGAGGAGCGCGGCCGGCCGTCCCGCTCGCTGGTCGTCGCGCTCGTGCTGGCCTGCCTGAGCCTGATCACCCTCGACTCCACCGCCGGTGACGCCTCCCCGGTCGAGCCGGTGCGCCGCGCGGTGGGCGAGGTCCTCGGCCCGGTCGAGGTCGGCGCCGCCGCCGTCGTACGCCCCTTCGTCGCGGTGCCCTCCTGGTTCCGCACCCACGCCGACCTGCGCGGCGAGATCGGCGACCTCGAGGCCGAGAACGCCCGCCTGCGCACCGAGGTCAACACCGCCGACTACGACCGCAACCGCCTGAAGGAGTACGACGGCCTCACCGCCGCCGCCGAGGACCTCGGCTACTCCCTGGTGCCGGCGCGGGTGGTCGGCCTGGGCCCGGCGCAGTCGTTCTCGAGCACCGTCACCATCGACGCCGGCTCGCAGTCGGGCCTGCGCCCGGACATGACGGTCCTCAACAACGACGGCCTCGTCGGCCGGGTCGTCCGCGTCACCCGCACGACCGCGACCGTGCTGCTCATCGTCGACGCGGACTCCGTCGTCGGCGGCCGCGTCGGCTCCTCGATGGAGCTCGGGTCGGTCGAGGGCCGCGGCCAGCTCGGCTCCACCGGCCGCCTCGACCTCGAGCTGATCGACTCATCCGAGGTGCCCAAGCGCGACGACGCGGTCGTCACGTGGGGCAGCGAGGGCGGCGCGCCGTACGTCGCCGGCGTCCCGATCGGCCGCGTCACCGCCGTCTACTCCAGCCTCCGCGAGACCGCCCAGCGTGCAGTGGTCGAGCCGTACGTCGACTTCGCCGCGCTCGACCTCGTCGGCGTCGTCGTCCCCTCCGGCACCGCCAGCGACCGCGCCGTCATCGAGGCCGACGGGAGCGTGCGGTGAACCCCGGACGCGCCGCCGTCGCGCTCGCCGCCGTCGTGACGGCGCTCGTGCTGCAGGTGACGGTCTTCTCCCACGCCTCGTGGGCCGGCGTCGTGCCGAACCTCGTGCTCCTCGTCGTCGTCGCCACCGGCCTGGTCCGCGGCGCGCAGCCGGCGATGGTGCTCGGCTTCGTCGCCGGCGTGCTGCTCGACCTCGCCCCGCCGGCCGACCACGTCGCCGGGCGCTGGGCGCTCGCCCTCGTCGTCGTGGGGTACGTCGCCGGGCGGGTGCGCCAGGACGTCCGGCCCACTGCGGGCTCGGTCGTGGCGACCGTCGCGGCGTGCTCCTTCGTCGGCACCTCCGTCTTCGCGCTCACCGGCGTGCTCCTGCAGGACCCGGCCCTCGGCATCGGCGAGGTGCTCGAGGTGATCGCGATCGGCGTCTTCCTCGACGTGCTGCTCACCCCGTTCGTGCTGCCGGTCGTGATGGGCACCTTCCGCCGGCTCGAGCCCGCCCGGGCCACGGCATGAGCGCCCGGCAGGAGCCGTCATGAGCGCAGCCGAGGCGGCGAGCCGCCGCAGCCGGCTGCGCCTGGTGGTCGTGCAGGCGCTGGTGTTCTCGCTGTTCGCCACGCTGTTCGTGCGGCTGTACTACCTGCAGGTGGTCAGCGGCGAGCAGTACACCGCGCAGGCGGCCAACCAGTCCGTGCGCGACATCGTGGTGCAGCCGCAGCGCGGCCTGATCGTCGACGACATGGGCCGCCCGCTCGTCACCAACCGCACCGCGTGGGTGGTCTCGATCGACCGCAGCATGCTCGAGAAGATGACCGAGCCGCAGCAGGACAAGCTCGTCGAGCGGGTCGCGCAGGTGACCGGCGTGCGCGCCGCGATGATCCGCAAGCGGCTGGTGACCTGCGGCGAGGAGGGCAGCGTCGTCGGCGCCTGCTGGAACGGCTCGCCCTACCAGCCGGTCCCCGTCGCCACCGACGTCGACCAGTCGGTCGCGCTGCGCGTGCTCGAGCAGCCGGAGGACTTCCCGGCCGTGCTCGCCGAGCAGCAGACCGTCCGCAACTACCCGCGCCCCTACGGCGTGAACCTCGCCCACGTGCTCGGCTACCTCAGCCCGATCACCGAGGACGAGCTCGACGCCGCCGAGGAGGACGAGGACGACTCGGTCAACGGCGCCTCCTCGGTCGGCCGCGCCGGCGTGGAGAAGCAGTACGACGCGTGGTTGCGCGGGATGCCCGGCTACCGCAGCGTCGCGGTCGACTCGATGGGCCGCGTGCTCGGCGACGACGGCGAGGTCGAGGCCACGCCGGGCGCCACGCTGGTCACCTCGATCGACGCGCGCGTGCAGGGGCTGGTGGAGAAGGAGCTGGCCGGCGCGATCGCGCAGGCCCGCACCGAGACCGACACCGTGACCGGGCGGAAGTACGAGGCCGACTCGGGCGCGGTCGTGGTCATGGAGGCGGGGACCGGTCGCGTCGTCGCGATGGCCAGCCAGCCGACGTACGACCCCGGCGTGTGGGTAGGCGGCATCACCAAGAAGCAGCTCGCCCGGCTCTACTCCGAGGCCGCCGGCACCCCGCTGCTCGGCCGCGCGACGCAGGGTCAGTTCGCGCCCGGGTCGACGTGGAAGCCGTTCATGACCGCCGGCGCGATGACCAACGGCTACGGGCCCGACACCCGCCTCGCGTGCTCCTCGGGCTTCCAGGTCGGCAACCGGGTGTTCAAGAACTACGAGTCCGGCGCCTACGGCCACATCGGCTTCGACAAGGCGCTCGAGGTCTCCTGCAACACCTTCTTCTACCGGATCGGCTACGACTACTGGCAGCGCTTCGGCTCCGACGTCGACGACGTCGACGCCAAGGACCCGCTGGTCGAGGAGGCCAAGGTCTTCGGCTTCGGCGACGAGACCGGCATCGACCTGCCCGGCGAGGCGTCGGGGCGGATCGCGGACCGCTCGTGGAAGCGCGCCTACTACGACTCGATGAAGGACTACTACTGCGGCATCGCCGACAAGCCGCAGGACGCGAAGACCTCCGACTTCGTCTACAGGTTCGCCCGCGAGTTCTGCATCGAGGGCTTCGCCTACCGCGCCGGTGACGCCGTCAACTTCGCCATCGGCCAGGGCGACACGATCGTCACCCCGCTCCAGCTGGCCCGGGCCTACGGCGCGCTGGCCAACGGCGGCACCCTGTGGGAGCCCCGGATCGGCAAGGCCATCGTCGACCCCAACGGGCGGACCATCAAGGAGATCAAGCCCAAGAAGGCCGGCACGGTCGGGCTCCCGAAGTCCGTGCTCTCCTACGTCGATAACGCGCTCAAGGGCGTCGCCGCGAACGACCAGGGCACGATGAACTGGAAGCTCCTCGGGTTCCCCCTCGACCAGGTGCAGATCCGCGCCAAGACCGGCTCCGCTGAGGTCTACGGCAAGCAGTCGACCTCGTGGGTCGCCTCCTACACCGACGACTACGTGGTCGTGATGATGGTCAGCCAGGGCGGCACCGGCTCGGGCCGCAACGGCGACTCGATCCGCCGCATCTACGAGGCGTTGTACGGCGTCGAGGGCTCGACCGTCGACCCGCGCAAGGCGTTCATCCCCGGCTCCAAGCCGCCGGCCGAGCTGCCCACGTTCACCGCCGACGGGTCGATCCTGCCGCCGGGCCGCCGCGACGCCGGCGACTCCGACGCCACGGCCGGCCAGAAGGAAGGCGACCGGTGACCGTCACCCGGCTCAGCCCCCGCGTCCCCGTCCAGCCCGCGAGCCGCGGCGCCACCCGCACCGCGGTGCGCACCAGCGTCCGCGCGCCCGGCCTCGACTGGTGGCTGCTCGGCGCCGTCGCCGCACTGGTGGTCGTCGGCACGCTGCTCGTCTGGTCCGCCACGTCGGCGCGCGACACGCTCACCGGCGGCGACTCCACGGCGTACCTCTCCAAGCAGGTCACCAATGTCGCCATCGGCGTCGTGCTGATGGTGCTGGTCATGGCGACCGACCACCGGTGGCTGCGGATCGTCGCGCCGCTCGTCTATCTCGGCTCGGTGGTCGGGCTCGGGTTGGTGCTGTCCCCACTGGGCAGCACGATCAACGGCTCGCGGTCGTGGATCGACCTCGGGGGCATGTCGATCCAACCCTCGGAGTTCGCCAAGCTCGCGGTCGTCATCGGCATGGCGCTCGTCGTCGCCGAGCGCGCCGAGGGCCGGTGGCGCGCCCGCGTCGGACTCGGCGAGGTCGTCGGCATGCTGGCGATCGCCGCGGTGCCGGCCGCGTTGATCATGCTCCAGCCCGACCTCGGCACGATGCTCGTCCTCTCCGCCACCGTCTTCGGGGTGCTCGCCGTCTCCGGCGCACCGCGCCGCTGGCTGGTGCTGCTGGTCGGCGGCGGCGTCACTGCCGCGGTCGCGGCGGTGGCCGGGGGAGCGCTGAAGCAGTACCAGGTCGACCGGTTCCTCGCCTTCACCAACCCCGACCTCGACCCGCGCGGCGCCGGCTACAACGTCGAGCAGGCGCGCATCGCGGTCGGCAACGGCGGCCTCTTCGGCCAGGGCCTCTTCGACGGGTCGCAGACCCGCTCGGGTTTCGTGCCCGAGCAGCACACCGACTTCATCTTCACCGTCGCCGGCGAGGAGCTCGGCCTGCTCGGCGCCGGCGCGGTCATCGGGCTGCTCGTCGTCGTGCTGTGGCGGGCGCTCGTGATCGCCGCCCGCACCGACGACGTCTTCGGGCGGGTCGCCGCCGCCGGCATCGCCTGCTGGTTCGGCTTCCAGGCCTTCCAGAACATCGGGATGTGCCTGGGCATCATGCCGGTCACCGGCGTGCCGCTGCCGTTCGTGTCGTACGGCGGCTCCTCGATGTTCGCGAGCATGCTCGCTGTTGGCCTGCTGCAGAACATCCACCTGCGCGCCACCGCCCCCGCCGCCACCCGGTTCGCGGGGTTGCCCGGCCGCTGACCCCGACCTCGGGCGGTCGGGCGGCTGAACAGATCGTCGTCGCCCAGGTGTTCACACGGTGTATACATCGGGTGTAGACAGGACCCATGTCCCTGGCCACGGTCCTGATGGGCGTCCTTGTAGACGGCCCGGCGCACGGCTACGACCTCAAGCGCGGGCACGACGAGCGGTTCCCGTCGGCGCGGCCGCTGGCCTACGGCCAGGTGTACGCGACGCTGGCCCGGCTGGAGCGCGACGGCCTGGTCGAGACGACCGGCACCGAGCGGGGCAGCGGCCCCGAACGCACGACCTACCGCCTGACCGCCGCCGGACGCGAGGCGCTGACGGCGTGGTTGCACGAGACCGAGCAGCCGGGGCCGTACGCCGCCCACGAGCTGGTCCGCCGGACGGTGACCGCGCTGCACGCAGGCGTCGACGCGGGCGACGTGCTGCGCCGGCAGCGCGCCGTGCACATGGACGCGCTGCGGGCGCTGGTCCGCGAGCGTGACGCGGCCTCCGACGTGGGAGCCCGGATCGCCCTGGACCACACCATCGCCCACCTCGACGCCGACCTGCGCTGGCTCGACGACGCCCGGGCGCGCGTCGAGCAGGCGCCCGCCCCCACCACCAGGAGCCCCTCATGACCGACGCGGCCACCCCTCTCGTGAGCGGGCGCGACCTGCACAAGTCCTTCGGACGCACCGCCGCCCTGCGCGGCGCGTCCCTCGACGTGGCGCCGGGGGAGATCGTCGCGGTCACGGGGCCCTCGGGGAGCGGCAAGTCGACGCTGCTGCACTGCCTGGCCGGGGTCATCGCGCCGGACGCGGGCACGGTCACCTACCGCGACCACCGGCTCTCCGACCTGTCCGCCGCGGCCCGCACCCGGCTGCGGCGCCAGGAGGTCGGCCTGGTCCTCCAGCTCGGCCAGCTGGTGCCCGAGCTCACCGCGCTGGAGAACGTCGCGCTGCCGCTGCTCCTGGACAGGCGTCGCCGCGCCGAGGCCCAGGCCGTCGCCCTCGAGCGGCTCGACCGCCTCGGCGTCGCCGACGTGGCCCAGGCGCGGCCGGGGGAGATGTCCGGCGGTCAGGCGCAGCGCGTCGCGATCGCGCGGGCGCTGGTCACCGAGCCCGCGATCGTCCTCGCCGACGAGCCGACCGGCGCGCTCGACACCGTGGCGGGGGAGCAGGCGCTCGCCGCGCTCGTGGGTGCGGTGCGGGAGAACGGTGCCGCGCTGGTCCTGGTCACCCACGACAACCGGGTCGCCGCGGTGGCGCACCGCGAGGTCGAGCTGCGTGACGGCAGGACCGACGCGGTCGGGGTCCCGCGGTGAGGCCGCTCTGGCTGACCCTGTTGCTGGCCGGCGGGCGGGGTCGCCTCGGCCTGGTCGTCGGGGCGACGGCCGCCGTCACGTCGCTGCTGCTCGTGGCGGCGTCGATCGCGCGGCTGCCCCGGACCTACCTGCGGCAGGGGACCGACGGCCTGGTCGGCGTGGTCGCCGAGCCGGGCACGCGGCCCGGCGTGGTGCTGGCGCTGTTGCTGATGACCGTGCCGCTGCTCCTGCTGCTCGACCAGGCCGTGCGGCTCGGGTCGACGGCGCGCATCCGCCGGGCGGAGGCGCTGCGAGTCGCCGGCGCCACCGCGGGCGACCTGCGCCGCTGGGGTGCGGCCGAGGTCGGCCTGACGGCGCTGGTCGGCGGGCTGCTCGGCGTACCGCTCTGGCTGCTGCTCCGCCTCGCACTCCTCGAGCCCGTCGGCGGCAGCGGGGCGCTGCTCCCCGACGACGCCGGCCCGGGCTGGTGGACGTGGCCGGTCGCGGCCGCCGTGGCGGCGTACGGCGCGCTGGTCGGCGCGCGGTC
>NZ_JACMYC010000015.1 GCF_014266025.1 Nocardioides deserti
ACCGCCGCGGCGTCGCTGGCCCAGCGCGCCGCCGGGCGGCGCGCGCCGCTGGTCACCACCGTGCATGGCCTGGCGGCCGAGGACTACCCGCGCGCCGCGCGTCTGCTCCGCGGCTGCGCCGACGTCGTCGTCGCGGTCTCCGACGACGTGGCCGACCGGCTGCGCGACGGCGGGCTGCCCGCGGACCGGCTCCGCGTCGTCGAGAACGCCGCGCCGGCGCTGCGCCTGCCCGGTCGGGCTGCGGCTCGCGCATCCCTCGGCCTGCCCGAGGACGCGCCGGTCGCGGTGAGCGTGGCCCGCCTCGTGCCGCCCAAGCGCCACGACCTGCTCGTCGACGCCTGGACGCGGCTGCCGCACCCGGGGGCGGGTGCGGGTGCGCCCCTGCTCCTCGTCGCCGGCGACGGGGCCGGCCGCGCCGACCTCGAGCGACGGGTCGCCGCCGCGGGCGTCTCCGACCGGGTCCGCCTCCTCGGCGACCGTCGCGACGTCGACCGGCTGCTCGCCGCCGCCGACCTGCTCGTGCTGGCCAGCGACCGTGAAGGGCTGCCGATGTCGGTGCTCGAGGCGATGACCGCCGGCGTGCCCGTGGCCGCGTCGGCCGTCGGCGGGCTCACGTCGCTGGCCGGCGCGGTCGAGCTGGTGACCGAGCCGACCGCGGACGCGTGGGCCGGGGCCGTCCACCGCCTGCTCGAGGACCCCGGACGCCGGGGCGACCTGGCCGCCGCGGCCGCCCTGCTCGTGGAGCAGCGGTTCTCCCCGGCGGCGATGACGGCGTCGTACGACGCGATCTACCGAGACGTGACCTGAGAACGACCGGCACCACCATGGGGGGAAACACAATGGAGCTGCACCAGATCGGCGGGGCGTTGTGGCGCCAACGCCTGCTCGTCCTGCTCGTGCTGGCGGTGACGGCGGCCGCCGTGGCCGTCGGCGTGGCGCTGGCACCGAAGACCTACCGGGCCACGGCGGTGCTCGCGGCGGCCGCGGACCCGGCGACGCTGGAGTCGCCCGACGACCTCGACGCACTGCGCGGCACGCTCGCGGAGCTCGCGAGCAGCCGCGAGCTGCTCACCGAGGTCCAGGGCACGCTCGACGTCGAGCGCCAGGTCAGCGACCTGCGGTCGGCGGTCGACGCGGAGTGGGTCGGCGGCACGATCCTCATCCAGGTCGTCGCCGAGGACTCCGACCCGCAGGTCGCCGCGGACCTCGCCAACCGGGTCGCGGTCACGCTGCCGTACTACGACCCGAGCACCGACGCGTTCCGGTTCACCCAGACCAACGAGGCGCAGCCGCCGCGCACCTACAGCAGCCCGAACCTGCTGCTCGCGATCGGCGGCGGTGCGGCGCTGGCGATCGTGCTGGCCGTCGTCGCCGCGGTCGCCCGCGACCGGCGCACCAGCACCGTCGACGACGGGTCCGCGCTCGAGGAGGCGACCGGCGCACCGCTGCTCGCGCACGTCGGGGTCCCGCGGGACCCGACGACGCTGCCGGCGCTCTACCCCGGCACGGCCGCGGCCGACGTCTTCCGGCAGCTGCGCATCGCCCTCGAGGCCGAGGCGGCCGGTGCCCCGGTCAGCCGGGTGGTGGTCGCCGGCGTGACACCGGGCGAGGTCAACGTGTGGGTCGGGGCCAACCTGGCGATCTCGCTGGCCAACGTCGGCCGGACCGTGCTGCTCGTCGACGGCCGGATCGGTCCGCGCCACGGCCGGCCGATCGCCGCGGAGCCGGACACCCCGGGCCTCTTCGACGTGCTCGCCGGGACCGAGCTGTCCCGCGCGGTCAGTCCCGGCCCGGTCGAGCTGCTGAGCGTCCTGCCCGCCGGTGACGCGGGCTCCGAGCCGTACGAGTCGATGCTCGAGACGGTGTTCGCCGACAAGATGGCCGAGGCGGAGGCGACGTACGACGTCGTCGTCGTGCTCGGGCCCGCCCTCGAGTCCTGCGACGACGCCCGGGTGATGGCCGCCCGCGGGGCGCTGCTCATGGTGGTGCCCGAGGGCCAGGTGTCCGCCGCCGCGCTCCGCGCCCACGCCGACCGGGTCCGCTCGGTCGGCGCCGGCCTGCTCGGCTCGGTGCTCGTGGGGCGCCGCGCCGAGCGGGTGCTCACCTAGGGGGCGGGCGTGCGCAGGCGACCGGGGCGCCCGGACGGCGGGATCCGCCGCCGGCTCCACGTGGCCCACGTGTCCGAGCCCGCGTCCGAGGGCGTGGCCGTGGTGCAGTACTCCTACATCCGCGAGCAGCTGCGGCGCGGCTGGCGGGTGACCGTCATCTGCCCGACCCACGGGTGGCTGGGCTACTCCGCGCGCGCCGCCGGCGCCGAGGTGCGCTGGTGGTCGGCGTCCCGCGGTCCGGGCCGCTCGGTGCTGGCCGAGACCGTCGAGCTGCGGCGCATCCTCGCCGAGGTCGACCCCGACGTCGTGCACCTGCACAGCGCCAAGGCCGGCCTGGCCGGCCGGCTCGCGGTGCGCGGCCGGCGGCCGACGATCTTCCAGCCGCACGCGTGGTCCTTCCTCGCCGTGGAGGGGTGGGTACGCCGTGCCTCGTTGCGGTGGGAGCAGCTCGCCGCGCGCTGGACGCACCGCCTCGTGTGCGTGGGCGAGGCCGAGCGGCTGGCCGGCGAGGAGGCCGGGATCGAGGTGCCGACGGTCGTGCTGCCCAACGGCGTGGACCTGCGAAGGCTGCAGCTGACGGAGCCGCACGAGCGGCTGGCCGCGCGGGCGGGGCTCGGGCTGCGCGACCTGCCGACTGCGGTCTGCGTGGGCCGGCTGGCGCGGCAGAAGGGGCAGGACGCGCTGCTCGACGCCTGGCCGTCGGTGCGGGAGCGGGTGCCGGACGCCCAGCTGGTGCTCGTCGGCGACGGGCCGGAGCGCTCGGCGCTCGAGCGGCGTGCCGCGGACCTCGACGGCGTGCTGCTGGTCGGCGCGCGCACCGACGTGCCGCTGTGGCTGGCCGCGGCCGACGTCGTCGTCGCCCCGTCGCGCTGGGAGGGGATGGCGCTCGCGCCGCTCGAGGCGATGGCCTGCGGCCGCAGCGTGGTCGCCACCGCCGTCCCCGGGATCGCCGAGGCCGTGCCCGCCGAGGCGGGCCAGCTGGTGCCGTCCGGCGACGTCGCCGCGCTGGCCGACGCCGTGGTCTACCGGCTCGAGGCGCCGCAGGAGGCAGGCGAGGAGGGCTGGGCCGGGCGGTCCCACGTGGAGGACCACCACGACGAGCTCAGCTCGGCGCGTCGGGTCCTCGACGTCTACCTGGCCGTGCTGCGGGAGCAGCGGGGCCGAGCCGCACGGCGCCGACCTCTCCCCGCGGTGCCCGGACGAGGACCGGGAGGGTCCGGCACAGGATCTTGACGTCGCTCCACAGCGACCAGTTCTCGATGTAGAAGTTGTCGACGCGGGTGCGCTCGGAGATCGAGGTGTCGCCCCGCAGGCGGTGCACCTGCGCCAGCCCGGTCAGCCCGGTCGGGACCCGGTGGCGGTCGGCGTACCGGCTCTCCGCCCGGCTGAACGTGTCGACGAAGTAGGGCCGCTCGGGCCGCGGACCGACCAGGCTCATGTCGCCCTTGAGCACGTTGACCAGCTGGGGCAGCTCGTCCAGGCTGGTGCGCCGCAGGAACCGGCCGACCGGGCCGACGCGCTCGTCGCCGTCGATGCTCCAGCGGGTGGCGCTCTCGGCCTCGTCGTCGGGCTTGAGCGAGCGCAGCTTGTACAGCGTGAACGGCCGGCCGCCGACGCCCACGCGCGTCTGCTTGAAGACCACCCCCGGGCCGGTCTCGATCCGCGACGCCAGCGCGCAGGCCGCGATGACCGGTGCGGCGAGCACCAGGCCGACCGAGGCGAAGCCCACGTCCAGCGCCCGCTTACCCCAGCGGGCGAGCGGGCGGTGGCCCCAGCGCCGCAGCCGCATCAGCGTGACGCCCTGGACGACCTCGGCGCCGCGGGTGCCGGTGGCGCCCATCAGCTCGTGGAAGCGGGGCACGACGAAGACCTGGTGGTCGCGCTCCACGCACCGGCGCACGACGGCGACGGTCTCGGCGTCGGGCGGCTCCGGGAACGCGAAGACCACGTCGTGCACGCCGAGGTCGGTCATCGCCCGCTCGAGCCGGTCGATGCCGCCGAGCGGCGGCACCGGCAGCCGTCGGGCGCTGGCGCCGCGCTCGACGATGCCGACCGGACGCAGGCCCAGGTGCGGCTGGTCGAGCAGCGTCGCCGCCAGCGCGGACCCGACCGGCTCGCCGCCGACGATGATGACCGGGTGCCCGGCGCGGCCCCGGCGGCGCAGCGCGTGGGTCGTGGCGTACGCCGCCGCGCGCAGCGCGACGAGCAGCAGCGCCAGGCTCGCGGCGAACGCCGGCACGACCGGCCAGGTCGGGTCACCGGTCACGCCGACCCGGGGAGCCGCGGCCACCAGCGCGAGCGTGCCGAGCCCCGCGGCGAGCAGCAGCCGGGGCAGGTCCTCCAGCGCGGAGAGCACCAGCCGCGGGCGGTAGAGGTCGGCGCTGTGGCAGGTCAGGAACACCGCGGCCGCGGCCGCGCCGACCGGCACGGCGCTGACGTCCACCGTGCCGAGCACCGGTGCCGCGGCCACCACGACCGCCAGCACGTCGAGGAGCACGAGGAGGGGTCGCTGGCTGCGCACCCACGGCAGCCGGTCGACGAACCGGTCGGTCAAGCGCATGCGACGAACCCCCCGGGCGAGCGTCTACCCCGTCGGACGGCCGGTCAACCCTCCGGCGGTCACCCCCCGACCTCTGGGCAGGGCTCGACGAGGTCCGACCGTCCGGCACGCCGGCCGCGGGGTGCAGGAGTCACCGGTTAACCGGTGACCCCTGCACATATCGGGGCAGATCTGCCCCGAGATGTGCAGGACTTCCGTGGGATGTCCGGCTCAGCCGCGGGCCGGGTGCGGCCTGCCGTCGCCGGGGGAGGCGTCGACGAGGTCGTGCTGCACGCCGTGCCGCAACCGCAGGCGCACGTCCTGCCGCTCGACCCGGGGCCGGGCAGGATGGAGCCGTGGCCGGCCGCGTCGAGGAGCTCCTGGACGCCTGGGGGCTCACCCCGGACGGCCCGCCCCTGCCGGCCCGCCGGGCGACCGTGCTGCCGGTCGTCGGCGAGCGGGGCCCGGCGGTGCTCAAGGTCGGCGTGGTCGAGGAGCGCACCGAGCACGAGGCGCTGGCGCTCCAGCGGTGGAGCGGCCACGGTGCGGTCCGGCTCCTGCGGGCCGACCCGCACCGCCGCGCGCTGCTGCTCGAGCGGCTGGCCGGGCCGGACGCCGCCGACCCGCGCGCCGGCCTGTGGGACGCCGCGGCCGGCGAGCTCGTCGGTGCGCAGCTCGCCGGCCTCCACGTCGACCCGCCGCCGCAGGTGCCCCGCCTGGCGGCGTACGTCGCCGAGCGGAGCGCCGCGCTCGCCGCCCTCCCGCGGGACGCGCCGCTGCCGCGCCGGCTGGTCGAGCAGGCCGTCGCGCTCGGGCGGGACCTGGTCGCCGACCCGGGGGAGGAGCGGCTCCTGCACACCGACCTCCACCCCGCCCACCTGGTCGCCGCCGGGCCGGAGGCACCGGAGGAGTGGCGCGCCGTGTCGCCCAAGCCGCTCGCCGGCGACCCGCACAGCGAGGTCGCGCCGCTGCTGTGGCACCAGTGGGACGACGTCGCCGGTGACGTGCGCGGGTCGCTGCGGCGCCGGTTCCACGCGGCGGTCGACGCAGCGCTGCTCGACGAGGACCGCGCCCGGGACTGGGTGGTCGTCCGCACCGTCCACCGCGCGCTCGCGACGCTCGGCGACCGGGAGCTCGTGACCCGCTGTGTCGCGGTGACCAAGGCGGTCCAGGACTGACGCCCGGACGACCGGATCGAGGCGAAGATGCGGTGCGGACGCCCCTCGCGGGACAGAATCTCCGCGTGTCCCAGCTCGTCTCCGTCAACGTCGGCACGCCCCGTGAGGCGGCCTGGGCCGGCATCGGCCGCACCAGCATCGACAAGGCGCCCGTCACGGGCCCGGTCGAGGTGGGCCGGTTCGGCCTCGCCGGCGACGAGGTGTCCGACACCCGGCACCACGGCGGCCCCGACCAGGCGGTCTACGCCTACGCGCGCGAGGACCTCGACCGGTGGGCGGTCGACCTGGGCCAGGAGGTCCGCGACGGCCAGTTCGCGGAGAACCTCACCACCCGCGGCGTCGAGGTGACCGAGGCCGAGGTGGGGGAGCGCTGGGAGGTCGGCTCGGTGCTGCTCGAGGTCGCCTACGTCCGCACCCCCTGCAACGACTTCAAGACGTGGATGGGTCGCTGCGGCTTCGACAACCGGGCCTGGGTGAAGCGGTTCACCCTCGACGGCGCGCCGGGCGCCTACCTCCGCGTGCTCGCCCCGGGCACGCTCGAGGCCGGCGACGAGGTGCGTGTCGTCCACAGCCCGGGGCACGGGGTGACGATCGGGACGATGTTCCGCGCGCTGCACACCGAGCCGGCGCTGCTGCCGCGGCTGCTGGAGGTCGACGGGCTGGCGGCCAAGGCCCGCCGCAAGGTCGAGCAGCACCTCGCGTCCCGCGGCTGACCCTCGCTGGACCAAGCGGTTCGGCCGACTCTTTGCCCGGAAGGGTCCGAAAGCGGTCTGAACCGGTTACCGACGAGTCGCAAGTGACGTAGGTTACGGACCATCAGTCCGCGACGGGAGGAGCGGGCCGTTTCGGCCTACCCTCCCTGCCGTCACCCAGGAGAGCCATGCCTGTCAACCACGACACCAGCTTCGTCGACCGCCTGCCCGCGAACGTCGCCGTGCAGTTCCTCGACCGGGTCGCCCAGTCGTCCGGCGCCGAGGCGTACCGCTTCCCGCGCGGCGAGGCGTGGGAGTCCGTCACCTGGGCGCAGGCCGGGGACCGCGTACGTCGCCTGGCCGCCGGTCTCCTGGCGCTGGGCCTGGAGTCCGAGCAGCGCGTGGGCATCGCCGCCGGCACCCGCTACGAGTGGATCCTCGCCGACCTCGCCGTGATGTGCGCGGGCGGCGCGACGACCACCGTCTACCCGACCACCAACGCCCCCGACGTGGCGTACATCCTCGGCGACGCCGAGTGCCGGGTCGTCTTCGCCGAGGACGACGAGCAGCTGGCCAAGCTCAAGGCGCACAAGAACGAGCTGCCGCACCTGATGAAGGTCGTGACCTTCGACGGCACCGCCGACGGCGACTGGGTCATCACCATGGACCACCTCGCCGAGCTCGGCGAGAAGCTCCTGGCCGACAAGCCCGACATCGTCGAGCAGACCGCGCGGGCGATCCCGCCGGACCAGCTCGCGACCCTGATCTACACCTCCGGCACCACCGGCAAGCCCAAGGGCGTGCGGCTCAAGCACAGCTCGTGGGTCTACGAGGGCGCGGCGATCCAGGCCCAGGACATCCTCCACGAGGACGACCTGCAGTTCCTGTGGCTGCCGATGGCCCACTCCTTCGGCAAGGTGCTGCTCTCCAGCCAGCTCGCGTGCGGCTTCGCCACCGCGATCGACGGCCGGATCGACAAGATCGTGGAGAACCTCGGCATCGTGAAGCCGACGTTCATGGGCGCCGCGCCCCGCATCTTCGAGAAGGCCCACGGCCGGATCGTCACGATGCAGGCCGCCGAGGGCGGCGCGAAGGAGAAGCTGTTCAAGAAGGCCTTCGAGGTCGGCATCCAGGTCGACCGGCTCAAGCGCGACGGCAAGAGCATCCCGCTGGGGCTCAAGCTGCAGCACGGCCTGTTCGACAAGCTGGTCTTCAGCAAGGTCCGCGACCGCTTCGGTGGTCGCGTCCGCTTCTTCATCTCCGGCTCGGCCGCGCTGAACCAGGAGATCGCCGAGTGGTTCAACGCCGCCGGCATCCTCATCCTCGAGGGCTACGGCATGACCGAGAACGCCGCCGGTGCCACGGTCAACCACCCCGAGGACTACAAGATGGGCACCGTCGGCCCCGCGCTGCCGGGCGCCCAGGTGCGCATCGGCGAGGGCGACGAGGTCCAGATCAAGGGCCCGCACGTCATGGAGGGCTACCACAACCTCCCCGAGGAGACCGCCAAGGCGTTCACCGAGGACGGCTGGCTGCGCACCGGCGACAAGGGCTCGCTCGACGCCGACGGGTTCCTCACCATCACCGGCCGGATCAAGGACCTGTTCAAGACCTCCGGCGGCAAGTACATCGCGCCCTCGGCCATCGAGTCGAAGTTCAAGGCGCTGTGCCCCTACACCAGCCAGTTCATGGTCTTCGGCAACGAGCGCAACTACTGCGTCGCGCTGATCACCCTCGACCCGGACGCGATGGCGACCTGGGCCGAGGAGAACGGCATGAGCGGGAAGTCCTACACCGAGGTCGTCTCCTCCCCGCAGGTCAAGGAGATGATGGCCGGGTACGTCGAGGAGCTCAACGGCCGCCTGAACCGCTGGGAGACCATCAAGAAGTGGGAGATCCTCGACCACGACCTCACCATCGAGTCGGGCGAGCTGACCCCCTCGATGAAGGTCAAGCGCAACGTCGTCGAGGACAACAACAAGGCCCGGATCGACGCGCTCTACGCCTCCTGAGGCACGCTGGGTCCTGAGCCCAGGACCACCAGAGGTGGCCACCCCCGGTTGACGCGTTCGAACGCGTGTTCGATACTGGGGCGTGGCCACCTCTTCCTCTGCTGTGACATCGGCGGGGTCCGTGGCGGGGACCTCGGCAGCAGCCGAGATCGAGCGCCTGCGCGAGCGCATGCAGCGGATGACCGACGGGGTCCCGCGGCGTCCGTTGCCGACGCACCCGGCGCTCGGCGGGGTGGTGCAGCTGCGCACCGGCGGCAGCTACGAGGTCGACAGCACCTCCCTCGCGCTGGCCCTCATGGCCGGCCCGTCGCAGGCCGGTGAGTGGTGCGCGGTCGTCGGCGTGCCCGACTTCGGCGCCGAGGCGGCCGCGGCGGCCGGCGTCGACCTGACCCGCACCGTGCTGGTCCCCGATCCCGGCGAGCAGTGGCTCGAGGTCACCGCCGCGCTCGTCGACGTCACCCCGCTGGTCGTGCTGCGCCCGCCGCCGCGGGTGGGGGAGCACGTGGCGGAGAAGCTCGGAGCGCGGCTGCGCAAGCGCGGCGGCGTGCTGGTCGCGCTCGGGGCCTGGCCGCGCTGCGAGGTCCGGCTCACCACCGCCGAGCCGCGGTGGACCGGGGTCGGCCTCGGCCACGGCCACCTGCGCAGCCGCCAGGTGGTCGTCGAGGCGCGCCGCGGCTCGGCGCCTCCGCGGCGCGCGACGCTGTGGTTCCCCGGCGCGCCCGCCGAGGCCGACCGGCACGAGGTCCCGCTCGCCGTTCCCGCCCAGCTCCCTGCCCATCTCCCCGCCGTGGTCGCGGCGAGCTGATGCGCGCCCTCGTCGTGTGGTGCCCGGACTGGCCGGTGGTCGCCGCCCTGGCCGAGGAGACCCTCCCGCCGAAGCAGCCGGCCGCGGTGTTCTCGGCCAACGTCGTGCAGGCGGTCAACGGTCCCGCCCGCGACTTCGGCGTACGCCGTGGCATGCGGCGGCGCGACGCCCAGGCGCGCTGCCCCGAGATCGCCGTCCTCGCCGCGAACCCCGACCGGGACGCCCGCGCCTTCGAGGACGTCCTGGCGGTGCTCGAGCAGCTGCGGCCCGGGATCGCGCCGCTGCGGCCGGGCCTGGTGGCGCTGCGCTCGCCCGGCCGGTTCTACGGCGGGGAGGCCGAGGCCGCGGCCGTCGTGGCCGAGCGGCTGGTGCAGCACGGCGTGTGGGACTGCCGGGTCGGGATCGCCGACGAGCTGTTCACCGCCGAGCAGGCCGCCCGCCGCGCGCAGCCGCAGGACAGCGTGGTGGTGCCGGCGGGGGGGTCGGTGCCGTTCCTGCGCGACCTGCCGGTCGAGGTGCTCGAGGACCCCGAGACGGTCGGGCTGCTCAAGCGGCTCGGCCTGCGGTCGCTGGGCCAGCTCGGCGACCTGCGTGCGGGCGACGTGCTCGCGCGGTTCGGCCGGCAGGTGGCCTGGGTGCACCGGGTGGTCTCGGGGCAGGGCGAGCGGCTGCTCGCCGAGCGCACGCCGCCGCCGGACCTGGAGGTCCACGTCGACTTCGAGCCGCCGCTGGACTCCGCGGAGACCATATGCTTCAGCGCCCGGCGCACCGCCGACGCCTTCGTCGAGCGGCTGGCCCGCCAGGGCCTGGTGTGCACCGAGCTGCTCGTGCAGGCCGAGGCCGACGGGGTCGTGGCCTCCTCGCGGCGGTGGCTGCACCCGCGCTGGTTCGCCGCGGCCGACGTCGTCGACCGGCTGCACTGGCAGCTGCAGGGCAGCCTCCGGGCCGGGGAGGTGCGGGCGCCGGTCGAGCGGGTGCGGTTCGTCCCGGAGACGGTCGTGCCGGACTCCGTGCACGCCGACGGGCTGTGGGGTGGCACCGACGAGCGGGTCCAGCGCGGGATCGCGCGGGTGCAGGGGATGCTCGGCCACGAGGCGGTCCTGGTGCCGGTGCTCCAGGGCGGACGGGCGCCGGCGGACCGGCAGGCGATGGTGCCGTGGGGCGAGCGGCCGACCGGGCTGCGGCCCACCGGGCTGCCGCGGCCGGGGAGCATCCCGCCGCCGGCGCCGGCGCGGGTGCTGGCCGACCCGTGGCCGGCGGCGCTGGTCGAGCCGGGCGGGCGGCCGGTCGTGGTCGACGAGCGCGGCGCCGTGCGCGGGGAGCCGGCGCGGTTCCGCCCCAGTGCCGACGAGCCGTGGCAGCCGGTCGCGGCGTGGACCGGCCCGTGGCCGGTCGAGGAGCTGTGGTGGGAGGGCACCCCGCGGCGGGTGGCCCGCTTCCAGGTGGTCGGGGTCGACGGACGGGCCTGGCTGATGACGTACGACCAGGCCGCCGCGGAGTCGGTGTGGTGGACCGAGGCCGGCTATGACTGAGCCGGCCATGGAACGGGGCGACTGATGGGCTGGAACAACCCCGCCATGCCGTGGGCCGAGCTTGAGCGTCGGCTCTCCGGTCGCCCCGACCTGTCCTCGGAGGCGCCGATCTCGCGGCGCAAGCGCCGGCCCAAGCAGACCGACGTGGCCGCGCCGGACGGCCCCGTGGTGCCCTACGCCGAGCTGCACTGCCACTCCAGCTACAGCTTCCTCGACGGCGCGAGCTCCCCGGACCAGCTGGTGCTCGAGGCGATCCGGCTGGGGCTGGACAGCCTGGCGATCACCGACCACGACGGCTTCCACGGGGCGCCGCTGTTCGCGGAGACCGCCCAGGTCAACGCCGCGCCGTCGGGGCGCTCGGGGCTGCGCACGGCGTACGGCGCCGAGCTCTCCCTCGACCTCGGCCGCTCCCAGCAGGGCGTCGCCGACCCCGAGGGCACCCACCTGCTGGTGCTGGCACGCGGGGTGGAGGGCTACCACCGGCTGGCCGCGGCGATCACCGACGCGCACCTGCGCGGGCAGGAGAAGGGCCGACCCGTCTACGACCTCGCCGAGCTGGCCGAGCGCGGGGAGGGCCACTGGCTGGTGCTGACCGGCTGCCGCAAGGGCGCGGTCCGCTCGGCGCTCCGGGCCGACGGTCCCGCCGGAGCGGCGCGGGAGCTGGGCCGGCTGGTCGAGCTGTTCGGGCGCGACGCGGTGGCCGTGGAGCTGGTCGACCACGGCTACCCGACCGACTCCGGCGACAACGACCTGCTCTTCGCGCTGGCCGCCGAGCAGGGGCTGCCGGCCGTCGCGACCAACAACGTCCACCACGCCCGGCCCGGCGACCACCGGCTGGCCGCGGCGATGGCGGCGATCCGGGCCCGGCGGAGCCTGGCGGAGATGGACGGCTGGCTGCCGGCGAGCGGCGCGGCCTGCCTGCGGTCGGGGGAGGAGATGGCGCGCCGGTTCGCCCGCTACCCCGGTGCGGTGGCCCGCTCGGTGGAGCTGGCCGACCAGGTCGTCTTCGACCTGCAGAAGGCGACCCCGCGGCTGCCCAAGGACGGCATCCCCGAGGGGCACACGCCGATCAGCTGGCTGAAGGTGCTGACCTGGCGCGGCTTCGAGCAGCGCTACTACGGCACCGACCTCGAGGCCGAGGCGCGGGCCAAGATCCTCCACGAGCTGGAGGTCATCGAGCGCAAGGACTTCGCCGGCTACTTCGTCATCGTCCACGACATCGTCGCCTTCGCCCGCTCCCGCGGGATCCTCTGCCAGGGCCGCGGCTCGGCGGCCAGCTCGGTGGTCTGCCACGCGCTGGGCATCACCGCGATCGACCCGGTCTTCTACCGGCTGCCCTTCGAGCGGTTCATCTCCGAGCACCGCGACGAGGAGCCCGACATCGACGTGGACTTCGACTCCGACCGCCGCGAGGAGGTCATCCAGTGGGTCTACGAGCGCTACGGCCGCCACAACGCCGCGCAGGTCGCCAACGTCATCAGCTACCGGCCGAAGATGGCGGTCCGCGACGCGGCGAAGGCGCTCGGCTTCTCGCCGGGGCAGCAGGACGCGTGGTCGAAGTCGATCTCGAGCTGGACCAAGGTCGAGCCCGACGGGGACACCGGCGACGCCGAGGTGCCCGAGCAGGTCGTCGCGCTGGCCAACCAGCTGCTCTCCGCGCCGCGCCACCTCGGCATCCACTCCGGCGGGATGGTGCTCACCGAGCGGCCCATCGGCGAGGTCTGCCCGATCGAGCACGCCCGGATGGAGGGGCGCACGGTCCTGCAGTGGGACAAGGACGGCTGCGAGTTCATGGGCCTGGTCAAGTTCGACCTGCTCGGCCTCGGGATGCTCTCCGCGCTGGACCACATGATCCGCATCGTCGGGGAGCACCTCGGCGACCGCTGGGAGCTGGCGACGATCCCCAAGGAGGAGCCGGCGGTCTACGACATGCTCTGCCGGGCCGACTCGATCGGCGTCTTCCAGGTCGAGAGCCGCGCCCAGATCGGCACCCTCCCGCGGCTCCAGCCGCGGTGCTTCTACGACCTGGCCATCGAGATCGCGCTGATCCGCCCCGGCCCCATCCAGGGCGGCGCGGTCCACCCCTACGTCCGCCGCGCCACCGGTCGCGACCCGGTCGACTACCCCCACCCCGAGCTCGTCCCGGTGCTCGAGCGGACCCTGGGCGTGCCGCTGTTCCAGGAGCAGCTGATGGACATGGCCAAGACCATCGGCGACTGCACCCCCGACGAGGCCGACCTGCTGCGCCGGGCGATGGGCTCCAAGCGCGGCATCGAGCGGATCGAGAGCATCAAGCACAAGCTGTACGCCGGAATGGAGCGCCGCGGGATCCTCGGCGACGACGCGGACGCGATCTACGTCAAGATCCTGTCCTTCGCGAACTTCGGGTTCGCCGAGAGCCACGCGCTGTCCTTCGCCAAGCTCGTCTACGCCAGCTCGTGGTTCAAGCTGCACTATCCCGGCGCGTTCCTCGCCGGGCTGCTGCGCGCCCAGCCGATGGGCTTCTACTCCGCGCAGTCGCTGGTCGGCGACGCCCGCCGCCACGGCGTCTCGGTGCTCAAGCCGGACCTCCACCGCTCCGGCGCGCAGGCCGACCTCGAGCCGCTGACCCCCGACGCGCGGGTCTCCGGGATGGACTCCTGCCTGCTCGACCACCCGGGCAAGACGTTCTTCGTCCAGGGCACCCCCGACCCCACCCCGCAGCACCGCCGCGACACGGCGTACGCCGTCCGGCTGGGGCTGGACTCCGTCCGCGGCATCGGGCCGGAGGTGGCCGCGCGGATCGTCGCGGCGCGCGCCGAGCGGTCGTTCGCCGACCAGGTCGACCTGTCCCGGCGTGCCGGTCTCGACGCCCGCCAGCTCGAGGCGCTGGCGACCGCCGGGGTCTTCGACAGCAGCGGGTTGACCCGCCGCCAGGCGCTGTGGAACGCGGGCTGGACCGAGCGGGAGGACCAGCTCGAGGGCGTCCGGGTCTCCGGCGACGCGCCGATGCTGCCGGACATGGACGCCGTCGAGACGACGATGGCCGACCTGTGGGCCACCGGGGTGACGACCGACAGCCACCCCTTCGGGCACCTGCGCGAGCAGCTGCGCCGGGCCGGCGTCCGGTCGGTCGCGGACCTCGCCACGACCGAGGCGAACCGGCGGATCAGCGTCGCCGGCCTGGTCACCCACCGGCAGCGCCCCGGCACCGCCGGCGGGGTCACCTTCCTCAACCTCGAGGACGAGACCGGCATGCTCAACGTCATCTGCACCGTCGGCGTCTGGCGCCGGCACCGCAAGGCCGCCGCCGGCTCCTCGGCGGTCGTCATCCGCGGCATGCTCGAGCGCGAGGACGGCGTCACCAACCTGGTGGCCGACAAGATCTCCTCCCTCGAGGAGCTCCACCCCGAGGCCGGCCGGGCGCTGCGCGAGAAGCACCGCTCCCGCGACTTCCGGTGAGCGGGGCCACGCCGCCGCCGAACGTGCCCGACCCGGTCCGCGGTGGGAGGATGAGGCAGTGCCTTCCGTCCTCCCCACCGGCGACCCGGTGCCCGAGGACGGCAGGCTCCCCGAGGAGTCGCTCGCGCGGCTGGGGGAGCGGCCGTTCGGCTTCTACGTCCACGTGCCGTTCTGCACGGTCCGCTGCGGCTACTGTGACTTCAACACCTACACCGCCGAGGAGCTGACCCGCGACGGGCACACGGTGTCCCGCACCTCCTACGCCGCCTCCGCGGTCGCGGAGGTACGCCGCGCACGGCGCGTGCTCGGCGACCGGGACCTGCCGGTGGAGACCGTCTTCCTCGGCGGCGGCACCCCGACCCTGCTGGGCCCCGAGGACCTCGGGTCGGTGCTCGCCGCGATCGACGAGGAGTTCGGGCTGGTCCCGGGGGCCGAGGTGACCACCGAGGCCAACCCCGACAGCGTGGACCTGCGCTACCTCGACGGCCTGCGCGCCGCCGGCTTCACCCGCGTCTCGGTCGGCATGCAGTCCGCGGTGCCGCACGTGCTGCGCGTCCTCGACCGGACCCACGACCCGCTGCGCGTGCCGGCGGTCGTCGAGTGGGCCCGCGCCGCCGGCTTCGACCAGGTCAGCCTCGACCTCATCTACGGCACGCCGGGGGAGTCGCTCGCCGACTGGGCGACGTCGCTCGACGCCGCGCTGGCGGCCGGCCCCGACCACGTGTCGGCGTACGCGCTCATCGTCGAGGAGGGCACCGCCCTGGCCCGGCAGGTCCGCCGCGGCGAGGTGCCGATGCCCGACGACGACGACCTGGCCGACAAGTACCTCCTCGCCGACGAGCAGATGACCGCCGCCGGGCTGGGGTGGTACGAGGTGTCCAACTGGAGCCGCGACCGCGCCGCCCGCTGCCGGCACAACGAGCTCTACTGGACCGGCGCGGACTGGTGGGGCGTCGGCCCCGGCGCGCACTCCCACGTCGGCGGCACCCGCTGGTGGAACGTCAAGCACCCCGCGGCGTACGCCGACCGGCTCGCCGCCGGGCGCAGCCCCGCCCACGCCCGCGAGGTCCTCACCGCCGAGGACCGGCGCGTCGAGCGGGTGCTGCTCGAGCTGCGGCTCGCCGACGGGCTCGACCGCGCCGTGCTCGACGAGGTCGGGAACGCAGCAGTCCCCGGCCTGGTCGACCGGGGACTGCTGGAGGAGCGTGCGGGCCCGCTGGTGCTCACCCGCGACGGCCGGCTGCTCGCCGACGCCGTGGTGCGCGACCTGCTGGGCTGAACGACTCGGCCCGAGCTGCTGGGGGTGAGCCTCAGCTGACCATCCGGATGGTCAGCGGGTAGCGGTAGAGCTCGCCGTTGCTGGCCTTGACCGAGCCGACGATCGTGAAGACGAGCCAGATCAGGCCCACGATCGGCAGCAGCAGGAAGCCGATGAGCACGAAAGCCAGCACGAACGCGACGATGCCGTAGATGAGGATCGAGAGCTGGAAGTTCAGCGACTCGACCGCCTGCGCCCGGACGTAGCCGGACTGGTTGCCCTTGATCAGCATCACCAGCAGAGGGCCGAGGAACGCCAGCGCGACGAACGCGCCGATCAGCGCCGACCAGTGCGCGGCGCCGCCCCAGGTGCGCTCGTCGGGGTCGGCCGGACCGCCGCCGTGGTGGGGCTGGAACGGTGGCTGGCCGGGCGGCTGCTGGCCGTAGCCGTAGGGCTGCTGGCCCGACGGCTGCTGGCCGTACGGCTGCTGGCCGTACGGGTCCTGGGGTCCGGACGGCGGCGGACCGTAGGGGTCGCTCACGGCTGCTCCTCGGTGACGAAGTCGATCAGTTCCTCGACCCTACCGAGAAGTGCCGGTTCCAGGTCGCCGAAGGACTGGACCTTCCCAAGGATGTGCTTCCAGGCCCGGGCGATGTCGGCCTGGTCGCGGTGCGGCCAGCCCAGCTGCTGGCACACGCCCTTCTTCCACTCGAGGTGCCGCGGGACGTCCGGCCACCGCTGGAGCCCGAGCCGGGCGGGCTTGACCGCGGCCCAGACGTCGATGAAGGGGTGGCCGACGATGAGCACGTGCTGCCCGACCGGCGAGCGGCGCACGGCGTCGGCGATCCGGCTCTCCTTCGAGCCCTTGACGAGGTGGTCGACGAGGACGCCGACGCGGCGGTGTGGGCCGGGGCGGAAGTCGCGCAGGTGCTCGGAGAGGTCGTCGATGCCGTCGAGGTACTCCACGACCACGCCCTCGATCCGCAGGTCGTCGCCCCAGACCTTCTCGACGAGCTCCGCGTCGTGCCGTCCCTCCACGAAGATCCGGCTCGCGCGCGCCACCCGCGCCTTCGCGTCGTGGACGGCGACCGAGCCGGACGCGGTGCGGGTGGGCTTGGCCGGCGCCGTCCGCCGGACCGGCGCGGTGAGGAGCACCGGCTTGCCCTCCAGCAGGAAGCCGGCGCCGAGCGGGAACGTGCGCCGGCGGTTGCGGCGATCCTCGAGGGTGACGGTGTGCAGGTCGCGGTCGACGGCGACGATCTCGCCGACCCAGTCGGTCGTGACCTCCTCGACGACCGCGCCGAGCTCGGCGGGCGCCTCGACGGCCCGGCCGCGCTTGGGCGCACGCCAATCGGTGGAGAGGACGTCGGATCCGTAGCGGTCGGTCACGCCTCCGACGCTAGGCGCGGGCGCCGACGGTCCGGCGCACGGCGCGCCGGGGTCAGCCGCCCTGTGACGTGCTCGACCCGTCCGGTGGCTGCGCCGCGCCGTCCGTTGCCTCGGCGTCCTGCTCCTGGTCGGTGTGCTTGCCCTCCTCCAGCAGGTCGCCGGCGGTCTCGCCGGGCTCCAGGCCCTCGGCGAGCGGGTTGTCCTCGCCGGGTTGGAGGTCCTCGGGCAGTTGCTCGTCGCCGATGCCGGTCGCGTCCTGGCCGGCGTCCTCAGGGGTCGCTTCGCTCATGGCAGGCCCGTACCCGGCTCAGATGAGTGGCAAGCGGCGCTGGCTGCGGGGCAGCTGGGCGTAGGCCCGCTCGACCGCGGTGCGCAGGTGCTCGCGCGGCCACGGCCACTCCGCGGCGTCCAGCGCGTCGGCCACGGGCACGCCGCGGGAGGCGAGGTCGCGGGCGGTCTCGGCGACCACGCCGATCTGGTTGCGCTGCTCCTCGACGAAGTCCCGGTCGACCACGGGGCCGTGCCCGGGGACGACGACCGAGGCGGAGGTGGTCAGCCCGAGCACGATGTCGAGGCTGAGCGGCCAGTCCATCGGCCACGAGTCGTCGCCGAACGACGGCGGCGCCGAGGACTCGACCAGGTCGCCGGCGACCAGGACGTCGGCGTCCGGCACACGAAGGACCAGGTCGCCCGCGGTGTGGGCGCGCCCGGGGTGGACCAGCTCGAGGGCGCGGTCGCCGAGGTCCAGCACGCGGGCCGAGGAGAAGGTCTGGTCGGGCACCACGACCGGGGTGGCGAGGACCTCGTCGTGGTGCGGGTCGGCCGGCTCCCCGGCGTACTCCTGGCGGGCGGCCTCGGCCCCGCGCTCCAGCTCGGCCGCCGTCTCCTCGTGCGCGTGGATGGCCACCCCGGGCCAGCCCTCGCGGAAGGCCCCGTTGCCGAGGGTGTGGTCGAGGTGCCAGTGGGTGTTGACGACGGCGACGACCTCGCCGGCGCCGAGGGCGCGTACGTCGTCCGCCAGCGCGCGTCCCGCGACGGTCGAGGCGTGGGTGTCGACCACCACGAGCCCCCGCTCCCCACCCACGACGGTGGTGGTCACGTCGTACCAGGGGCGGCGGGTCACCCAGACCCGGTCGGCGATCTCGGTGAACGTCACCCGGCCGAGACTAGGCCGGGACCCCGTCAGCACATGCCGTGGTGCAGCTGGCGGCGCAGCATGTCGCCGAGCTCGGCGGGCGTGCGGGCCGCCCGTGGGAAGCGCAGGACGGTGCGGTCCGCCCCGTGCGTCCCGACCCACTGCACCTCGACGCCGTCGACGCGGAGGTCGGCCAGCGCGACGCCGAGGACCTCGGCCAGCGGGGTGCCCGTCGTCGTCGCGACCGCGCGCCGCAGCTCTTTCTGGTGGTAGTCGTTGGCGTGCTCGACCGAGCGCTGGAGGTAGCCGCGGTTGAGCTGGTGCTGCGACGCCCGGAAGCGCGCCAGGTCGACCGGCACCTGCTCGGTCGCCGACGCGCCGACACGGCCCAGCGCCACGCGATCCGGCTCGAGCGCCACGACGTCGCGCGGGTCGCCGCAGCACGCGCAGCTCTCGCGGCCGCGCACGACGAGCCGCCCGGCGATGCTCACCGTGGCCTCGCGGTCCGCCGAGCCCGGCCGGCCGAGCCCGCTGGTGACGGTGAGCACGGCGGCGCGCCCCTCCGCCGCGGCGACCGCGAGCTCGGAGCCGAGCGGGGTGGAGAAGGTCGGCTCGCCGCCGCACTCCAGCATGACGGTGCCCTCGGCGTCCGGCCCGTCGAGGACGCCCGGCGCCCCGTCGACCGCCATCTGCACGTCGGCCGGGCAGGAGAGCACCGCGCGCGCCGCGGCCGCCGACCGGTGCGGGTCGTGGCGGGTGGTGCTGCTCGGGACGACGGTCATGCGGGGCTCCTCGGTGCGCTCGTCAGGCAGTCGATCTCGCTATTAGGTGAGCCTAACCTACGTCCCACACTGGCCGCCGGCGCACGGCCGTCTCGGTCGCCGAGATCGGGCCGACGGCCCGGGTCGCGCTACAGTTGGCACTCAGTAGTGACGAGTGCCAGATGGTGGGAGGCGACGTGCAGGAGGACCGCAGGCTCGCCGTGCTGCGGGCCATCGTCGAGGACTACGTGGCGACCGAGGAGCCGGTCGGCTCCAAGGCGCTCGTCGAGCGGCACGGCCTCGGCGTCTCGCCGGCCACGGTCCGCAACGACATGGCCGTGCTGGAGGACGAGGGCTACATCACCCAGCCGCACACCAGCGCCGGCCGGGTGCCCACCGACAAGGGCTACCGGCTCTTCGTCGACCGGCTCAGCACCGTCAAGCCGATGACCGGCGCGGAGAAGCGCGCGATCTCCTCGTTCCTGGACGGCGCCGTCGACCTCGACGACGTCGTCACCCGCTCGGTCCGCCTGCTCTCGCAGCTGACCCGCCAGGTCGCGGTCGTGCAGTACCCCACGCTCTCGCGCTCCACGGTCCGCCACGTCGAGCTCGTCGCGCTCAGCCCGACCCGGCTGCTCGCCGTGCTGATCCTCAGCACCGGCCGGGTCGAGCAGCGCCTCGTCGAGCTGCCGGCGGAGCTGTCCGAGGACGCCCTCGCCGACCTGCGGTCCCAGGTCCTCCAGGCCGCGACCGGCCAGGTCATCGCCGATGCCGTGCGCCGACTGCGCGAGGCCGTGCCGGAGTCCCCGGGCCCCGGGCCCGACCGCGACGATGGCGTGACCCGCGCCGTGGTCGAGACCCTCGCCGACGCGATGGAGGACCACCGCTCCGACGAGCGGATCGCGGTCGGCGGTGCGGCGAACCTCGCCCGCTACGGCGACTCCTTCGACTCCGCCGTCCGCCCGCTGCTCGAGGCGCTCGAGGAGCACGTCGTGCTGCTCAAGCTGCTCGGCGAGGCGACCGTCGGCGGCACAGTCACGGTGCGGATCGGGGCCGAGGGGCCCTACGAGGAGCTCGCCTCCACCAGCGTTGTCGCCACCGGCTACGGCCCGCGCGACGAGGCGCTGGCCACGCTGGGCATCGTCGGGCCCACGCGCATGGACTACCCCGGGACGATGTCCGCGGTGCGCGCCGTCGCCCGCTACGTCTCCCGGATCCTCGACGAGGGCTGACCGGCCCTCGCCACGCCGTACCTCTCCACCCGAACCACCTCCCGATCTCGTAAGGAACACAGGTGAGCCAGGACCTCTACGACCTGCTCGGAGTCGACCGCGACGCGGACGACACCGCGATCAAGAAGGCCTACCGGCGGCTCGCGCGGCAGTACCACCCCGACGTCAACCCCGAGCCGGAGGCGCAGGACAAGTTCAAGGAGATCTCCCGCGCCTACGAGGTGCTCTCGGACCCGCAGAAGCGCTCGGCGTACGACCGTGGCGGCGACCCGTTCGGCGGCGCCGGCGGCGGTTTCGGCCAGGGGCCCGGGTTCTCGTTCACCGACATCATGGACGCCTTCTTCGGCGGCCAGGCGGGCGGCGCCGGCGGTGGTCGCGGGCCGCGCCCGCGGGTGCGTCGCGGCCAGGACGCGCTGATCCGGCTCGACGTCGACCTCGCGGAGGCCGCCTTCGGCGTCACCCGCGAGCTCAAGGTCGACACGGCCGTGCTGTGCACGACCTGCCACGGCGACGGTGCCGCGCCCGGCAGCCACCCGGTGCCGTGCGAGACCTGCCGCGGCCAGGGCGAGGTCGCCCACGTGCAGCGCTCGTTCCTCGGCGAGATCCGCACGCTGCGCCCCTGCGCGGCCTGCCGCGGCTTCGGCACGATCATCCCCGAGCCGTGCCGCGAGTGCTCCGGCGACGGCCGCGTCCGCTCTCGCCGCACGCTCACTGTCAAGATCCCGGCCGGCGTCGACACCGGCACCCGCGTCCAGCTCGCCGAGCAGGGCGAGGTCGGCCCGGGCGGCGGCCCCGCCGGTGACCTGTACGTCGAGATCCAGGTCGCCCCGCACCCCGTCTTCACCCGCCACGGCAATGACCTGCACTGCACGGTCACCGTGCCGATGACCGCCGCCGCGCTCGGCACGTCGCTGACGCTGCCGACCCTCGAGGCGGACGTCGAGCAGGGCGCGGACTCCGGCGTCGAGACCGAGTTCAGCCTGGAGATCCCCGCCGGCACCCAGTCCGGCACCGAGCAGGTGCTCCGCGGCCGCGGCGTGCCCGGCCTGCGCGGCGGTCGCGGCGACCTGGTCGTCAGCGTCGCCGTCGAGACCCCGCAGCGGCTCGACCCCCGCCAGGAGGAGCTGCTGCGCGAGCTGGCGGCGATCCGCGGCGAGGAGACGCCCTCGGGCCAGGTCAAGCCGGGCTCGAAGTCGTTCTTCGGCCGGCTGCGCGACGCGTTCGACGGCCACTGACAGGCGCTCCTGCGATGTCGCTGCCGGTCCACCTCGTCCCCGCGCTCGACGGGGTCGCCGTCGGGTCCGCCGTGACCGTCGAGGGCGACGAGGCGCACCACGCCGTCGCCGTCCGCCGGCTGCGGGTGGGGGAGAGCGTCGTCCTCACCGACGGGGCCGGCACCTCGGTCACCGCCGAGGTCACCTCGACCGGGAAGCGGGTCTTCACCGCGGTCGCCGCCGACGTACGCCGCGTGGCGGCGCCGTCGCCGGCGTTCGTCGTCGTCCAGGCGTTGCCCAAGGGCGACCGGGGCGAGCTGGCCGTCGAGGTGCTGACCGAGGTCGGGGTCGCGCGGGTCGTGCCGTGGGCCGCGTCGCGGTCGGTGGCGGTCTGGAAGGGCGAGCGGGCCGCGAAGTCGCTGGGCAAGTGGCGCGCGACCGCGCGCGAGGCGGCCAAGCAGGCGCGGCGCTCGTGGTTCCCCGAGGTCGACGAGCTCGCCTCGACCGCCGACGTCGTGGCGCTGCTGTCGTCCGCCCCGCTGGGCGTGGTCCTGCACGAGGAGGCGTCGGTGCCGCTCGCGTCGCTGGACGTTCCCTCGGATGGTCCGGTCGTGGTCGTCGTCGGCCCCGAAGGCGGGCTGACCGGGGAGGAGGTCGCGGCGTTCACCGCGGCCGGTGCCTCCGCGGTGCGGCTGGGCGCCGAGGTGCTGCGCACCTCGACCGCCGGCGTCGCCGCCGTGTCCGCGCTCCTCGCGCGGACCCAGCGCTGGGGCTGAGCCCGGCGCCCGCTACTCGACCGTGATGGTCTTGCTGTCCTCGGTCGGGCCGAAGCCCTCGCCGCCGGACGGGTCGTCGGTCATGGCCACGAACGTGTAGGTGCCGGGCTCCAGCCCGGACACGTCGACCTCGCTCGCCCAGGGGTAGAGCTTGTCCATCCAGCCCTCGGCGGTCGCGAACCCGTCGACGACGACCTTCCCGCCGCTGTCACGCACCTCCCACGGCACGGTCGCCTCGAACGACGACGCCACGCCCGCGGCCGTGAACGAGTCGGCCACGGTCGCACCCTCCTCGGGGCCGCTCACGCTGACCAGGGCGAGCACCTCGAGCGGTGCCGCCGCGGTGAGGTCTCCCTCGAGGCCGAACAGCGGCGCCGGCGTACCGCTGCTGTCGACCACGCGCACGGGCAGCCGCTCCTGCGCGACGCCCTGGAGGGTGTAGACGAGCTGCTGGGCGGCCAGCCGGGCGCCGTTGGCGGACAGGTCGCCGCGCTCGGTCCAGGCCTCGTCGGCCAGGGTGGCGACGATCGCGTCGTCCTGCGCCTCGACGGAGGCGAAGGTGCCCCCGGGCCACAGTGACCGGTAGTCGGGGTCGAGCGCGTCGCCCGTGGTCAGCAGCTCGGCGGCGGCGGTGAAGGGGTCCCCGTCGACGCGACGGAACTCGCGGTAGAGCCGCACGCCCTGCGGCGTCTCGCCGGCGAAGTAGACCGGCACCGTCGTCTCGCCACCCTCGTCCGGCGAGCCGGTAGCGGAGGGGTCGGCCGGGTCCGGCTCGTCGCTGGAGGTGCTGTCGGCGGTCGGTGAGCTCGTGCTGCCGGCCGGCGTCGGGTCCTCGGCCGAGGTGTCGTCCTCACCGCACCCGGCCAGGGTCAGCGCGAGGGTGGAGGCGGTCAGCAGGGCGGAGATCCGCAGGCGAGCGTCCATGGTGCCCATCCTCCCGGTTCGGGGTGCCGATGCCGGTGAGACGCGCGCGGGACGGCGCTAGGTTGCGTGCATGAGCGATCCGGACTGCCTGTTCTGCAAGATCGTCGCCGAGGAGGTGCCGGCCGAGGTCGTGCACGTCACCGAGCGGACCGTCGCCTTCCGGGACATCAACCCGCAGGCGCCCACGCACGTGCTGGTCGTGCCGCGGGACCACTACGCGAACGCCGCCGCGCTCGCTGCAGGCGACCCCGTCGCGTCCGCGGAGCTGGTGACGGCCGCCGCGGCGATCGCCACGGCCGAGGGCCACGAGGACTACCGCCTGGTCTTCAACACCGGCGCCGGCGTCGGCCAGACGGTCTTCCACACGCACCTGCACGTGCTCGCCGGGCGGTCGATGACCTGGCCCCCGGGCTGATCCCGAGCGCCGGACGTACCGACGCTGTCCCGGGCCCCCCCGTCCCCGCGGGGCCTCGCGTCCTCGTCCCCACTTCGGTACGTCGGCCGGTCGGCCTGTCGCTGGTGACCGACGTCAGCGGTGACCGACGAGGGTCGGGGTGGCGGTCAGGACGCGGAGGGCGGTGGGCGGCCCGGGAATGGTGACGGTGCCGCTGACGGGGCGCCAGGGTCCGCCGTCGACGCTGAACTCGGCGCTGTACGTGGTGTCGACGCTGGGTGCGACCCGTCCGGCCTTCCGGTAGTCGTGGGTGACGTCGAGAGCCGGGTACGGCGCACCGGGCTCGGTCGTCGTGGTCGTCGTGCCGTCGCCGAAGTGCCAGGTGTAGCCCGTGGCAGTGATGCGCAGGTCGACCCGGCGGCCGAGGAGGGTCACGCTGCGGGTGAGGTCGCCTCGCTCGGTGTAGAAGTTCGTGGCGAAGTTGACCAGCGTGCGCCCGTTGGGTGGCTGGACCTGGAGAGTGGCGCCTGGCAGCGGCAAGCGCCGGAAGGCGTTGGCGACCATTCCCGGCGTGAGCTGCGGTGCGCTGGGCTCCTCGACCTCCGGGACGCACTCGACGTTCCAATTCGTTCCCGCGCAGAACCCCTCGGCGAGAGCCGTGCCGACGTCGACCTGGGCGCCGAGGCTCACCGTCTGAGCTGCGTCCGAATCAGAACCGCCAGTCTGCGCCGACGGAGTCGTCGTCTCGATGTTGGTCCACAAACCGCCGGTAGTGGTCCCGACCTCGACTGGGCCCGAAGGTTCGTCGGCCACGGCCGTGGCACTCGCTGATATCGATAGCAGGAGTGCGCCGGCTGAGACGAGCGCCGTGCGCCGCTTATTCATCGCAACTTCAGTTCTCTGACTCGCCACCCGGCAGCGTCCTGTTGAAGCGCCATGGCGACGGTCTGGATGCTCGGAGCGACGGTCTTGACCGTCTCACCTGATGCGTCCAGCCACCGCTCGCGGGCGGTGCGGACCCTTACCTCCCATACGTTGTCGTCATCGCCCAGGTCAGGCTCGGCGGACAGCACCGTCCAGTCTCCGTCGACGATGCGACCGCCGTTCTTGTAGGCGGCGCGAAGGTTCTTCGCCAGGGTCTTGCAATTCGTGCAGGACTCGTCGGCCAGGACCATGAATCCGGCCGGATCACCCGTGGAGATCGCCTCGGTGAAGGCTGCATAGAACAAGTCGATGAACGCGACCTCGTCGTCCGGCATGTCGTCGTTGGCCGCGCTAGCGGACGCCGACGGCGAGGCGACCGCGGACGGGGTCGAGGCCGTCGGCTCCGGAGCGACCTTCGGCTCGGGGTCGTCAGAGGAGCAGGCGGAGAGCGCGAGGGTCGCGACGAGAGCCAGCGCGCTGAGGTTCCGCAGGGGCATGGTGTGGTCCTTCCCGAGACAGCAGCGCCCAGACCGAGGCGCCGTCACGGACGATAACCACGTCCCGCGCCCGGGGACACCGCTCGACGTCATCTTGTGGACAGCGGGCGGGCGCAGGAGACGACCTGCGTCACGGCGGCCTCAGCAGTCCCAGAGACCCCGTCGACAATCGAGCAATTGCGCGGCTGCAGCGGGTCGGACGGCCGGGCAGGCGCTGAAACCGCGCAATTGAACGATCGTTGCCGCCCCCGACCCGGGCCTCAGCCGGCGAACCAGCCGACGACAGCTTCAGAACAGCTGCAGCACCCGCATGCCGGCGAAGACGACGGGCAACCCGAAGACGACGAGCATCACCCAGGCGGTGATCCGGTGCCGCCGCTGGGTGGGGTCCAGCCGGGCGGCGAAGTCGAGGATCGCGCCGTCGGGGACGTGGGCGGTGAGGCCCATCCGCCGGGCGTCGGGCGGGAGGTGCATGCCGGCGTACCAGATCGGCTCGGTGTCGTCGTCGTGGTCGTCGGGATCCTCGACGGGATCACACGGGTCGACGGGAACACTCGGCACGCCACAGACGCTACGCCGGTGCAGCACAACTCGCTGGGGCGCGCGCGAGCGCTCCCGTAGCATGGCCAGGCACCCATCGTCGACGAAAGGCCGCCCGGACCGGGCATCCATGACTGACAGCCAGACCTCTTCCACGCGGCACACCGTCGTGGTCCCGAACAGCATCAACATGGTGAGCCTGCTGGGACCGGGCGACGAGCACCTCGGGCTCATCGAGCAGGCCTTCGACGCCGACGTGCACGTCCGCGGCAACCGGATCACGCTGTACGGCGAGCCGGGCGAGGTCGCCCTCGCCGAGCGGCTGCTCGACGAGCTGGTGACGATCCTCCGCACCGGCCAGGGCGTGACCGGCGAGACCGTCGAGCGCGTGCTCGCGATGCTGCGTGCGGAGACCACCGAGCGCCCCGCCGACGTGCTGAGCCTCAACATCCTCAGCAACCGCGGCCGCTCGATCCGCCCGAAGACGCTG
Source organism: Nocardioides deserti (assembly GCF_014266025.1). Classification (GTDB taxonomy): domain Bacteria; phylum Actinomycetota; class Actinomycetes; order Propionibacteriales; family Nocardioidaceae; genus Nocardioides; species Nocardioides deserti. The sequence continues at coordinate 25,842 of NZ_JACMYC010000015.1, forward strand.
AACCAGAAGCGCTACGTCGACTCCATCGACAAGCACACGGTCACGTTCGGCATCGGCCCCGCGGGCACGGGCAAGACCTACCTCGCGATGGCGAAGGCCGTGCAGGCGCTCCAGAGCAAGAACGTCAACCGGATCATCCTGACCCGCCCGGCCGTCGAGGCCGGCGAGCACCTCGGCTTCCTGCCGGGCACGCTCAGCGAGAAGATCGACCCCTACCTGCGCCCGCTCTACGACGCGCTGCACGACATGATCGACCCCGAGTCGATCCCGAAGCTGATGGCCGCCGGCACGATCGAGGTGGCCCCGCTGGCGTACATGCGTGGCCGCACGCTCAACGACTCCTTCATCATCCTCGACGAGGCGCAGAACACCACGCCCGAGCAGATGAAGATGTTCCTGACCCGCCTCGGCTTCGGCTCGAAGATCGTCGTCACCGGCGACATCACCCAGACCGACCTGCCGGGTGGCGTGAAGTCCGGCCTGCGGATCGTCGAGGGGATCCTCGACGGCGTGGAGGACATCTCGTTCAACCGGCTCACCAGCCACGACGTGGTCCGGCACCGCCTGGTCGGCAAGATCGTGGCGGCGTACGACGAGTTCGACGCCGAGCGCGAGCGCGTCAGCGAGCAGCGCGCGGCCAAGGACGCGAGCCGGTGAGCATCGAGGTCCTCGACGAGTCCGGCCACGCGCTGGACGTCCGGTGGCTGGCCGACCTGAGCCGGTTCGTGATGGACCGGATGCGGGTCCACCCGATGGCCGAGCTGTGCATCAAGGCCGTCGACGAGGCGACCATCGCCGAGCTCAACGAGCAGTGGATGGAGAAGGAGGGGCCGACCGACGTCCTCGCCTTCCCGATGGACGAGCTGCGCCCCGGCCTGGTCGACGAGGAGCCCGAGGAGGGCGTGCTCGGCGACCTGGTGCTGTGCCCCGAGATCGCGGCGAAGCAGGGTGAGACCGCGGGGCACGGCAAGGACGCGGAGATCGAGCTGCTGACCGTGCACGGGATCCTCCACCTGCTCGGCTACGACCACGCCGAGCCGGAGGAGCACAAGGAGATGTTCGGCCTGCAGGACGAGATCCTGAAGGAGTGGCGCACCCGGTGACCGCCGGGGACGTGGGGCTGCTGGTCACGGCAGCCGCACTCGTCGTGCTCGCGGGCCTCTTCAGCGCCGTCGACGCGGGCATCAGCGCCTTCTCGCGCGCCCGCGCCGAGGAGCTCGTGGGGGAGGAGCGCGCCGGCGCCAAGAAGCTGGTCGCGCTGCTCGACGACCCCGTCCGCTTCCTCAACACCGCGCTGTTCCTGCGCCTGCTGTGTGAGGTCGCGGCGATCGTGCTGGTCACCCTGCACATCGACGAGGCCGTCGACGGCGCCTGGTGGGCCAGCGTGCTGCTGACCATCGGGATCATGCTGGTGGTCAGCTTCGTCGTCATCGGCGTCGCTCCGCGCACGCTCGGCCGCCAGCACTCCGAGACCGTCGCGCTCTACTCAGCCGGCCCGCTCATGGCGCTGAGCAAGGTGCTCGGCCCGCTGCCGCGGCTGCTCATCGTCGTCGGCAACGCGCTGACGCCGGGCAAGGGCTTCCGCGAGGGCCCGTTCTCCACCGAGACCGAGCTGCGCGAGCTCGTCGACCTCGCCGAGGCCTCCGCCGTCATCGAGTCCGGCGAGCGGCGGATGATCCACTCCGTCTTCGAGCTCGGCGACACCACCGCGCGCGAGGTGATGGTCCCGCGCAACGACGTGGTCTACGTCGAGCGGCACAAGAACCTCCGGCAGACGATGTCCCTCTTCCTGCGCTCCGGCTTCTCCCGGGTGCCGGTGATCGAGGACAACCTCGACACGATCGTCGGCTTCGCCTACCTCAAGGACGTCGTCCGGCGGGACTTCGAGGCGCCCGAGGTCGAGCTGACCCAGCACATCGACGAGGTGATGCGCCCGGCGACGTACGTGCCGGAGTCCAAGCCCGTCGACGCGCTGCTCTCGGAGATGCAGGCCAACCGCCAGCACATCGCGGTCGTCGTCGACGAGTACGGCGGCACCGCCGGCATCATCACCATCGAGGACCTGCTCGAGGAGATCGTCGGCGAGATCACCGACGAGTACGACGAGGAGCAGGTCGAGACCGAGCGGCTCGAGGACGAGGACGGGCAGCCGGAGGGCTGGCGGGTCTCCTCCCGCTACCCGGTCGACGACCTCGAGGAGCTCTTCGGCTTCGACGTCGAGGAGGAGGACGTCGACAGTGTCGGCGGCCTGATGGCCAAGCACCTGGGCCGCGTGCCGATCCCCGGCTCGGTCGTGGTGGCGCACGGCCTGCGCTTCGAGGCCGAGGGCCCGGCCGGCCGCCGCAACAAGGTCGCCACCGTGCGGATCGTCCCGGTGGTCGCCGACGACCCCGACACCATCCAGGAGGACGAGTGACCACCACCGAGAACGGCCCGGGGCTCAGCGCCGAGGACCGCAAGCTGGTCACCCTCGCCCGCGCCACGCGTGCCCGCACCCGGGCCGCGGAGGGCGCGGCGGTGCGCGACGCCGACGGCCGGACGTACGCCGCCGCGACGGTCGACCTGCCCTCCCTGCAGGTCTCCGCGCTCGGCGTGTGCGTCGCGATGGCGGTCGCGTCCGGGGCGACCGGCCTCGAGGCCGCGGCCGTCCTGACCGAGGCCGACGGGGTGGCCGACACCGATCTGGCCGCGCTCCGCGACGTCGCCGGCGCCGGCATCGTCGTCCATCGTGGCGACCCGCGCGGCACGCTTGTGGCGACCGTCACCACCTGAGGAACCCCCTCCGCACCGCCCACGCGCAGGAGTAACTTGTTGCCCGTGACAACTTCCGGGGCGTGGGAGCGGCACGAGCAGGCGGTGGCTCGGCTGCGGGCGTCGTACGCCGCGATCCCGTCCGGCGCGCCGGTCCGGCTGGCGAAGCAGACCTCGAACCTGTTCCGCCCGCGCACCGCGACGACCGGTCCGGGGCTGGACGTCAGCGGCCTGACCGGCGTCATCGAGGTCGACCCGGTCGGGCGGACCGCGCAGGTGCAGGGCATGTGCACCTACGAGGACCTCGTCGACGCGACGCTGCCGCACGGCCTGATGCCCTACGTCGTCCCGCAGCTGCGGACGATCACGCTCGGTGGCGCGGTTACGGGCCTGGGCATCGAGTCGACCAGCTTCCGCAACGGCCTGCCGCACGAGTCGGTGCTGGAGATGGACGTCTTCACCGGCGCCGGCGAGGTCGTGACGACCCGGCCCGGCCCCGATGGTCAGCACAGCACGCTCTTCGACGCGTTCCCGAACTCCTACGGCTCGCTCGGCTACGCCACGCGGCTCGAGATCAGCCTCGAGCAGGTGCCGTCGTACGTCGCGCTGCGCCACGTCCGTGTCGAGCCGGAGCTGCTGGCGAGGACGATCGAGGGGATCGTCGCGACCGGTGAGCTCGACGGCGTCCGGGTCGACGGGCTCGACGGCACGGCGTTCGCGCTGGACGAGGTCTACCTGACCCTGGCGACCTGGCAGGACGAGCCGGGCCCGACCAGCGACTACACCGGTCAGGACATCTACTACCGGAGCATCCGGCAGCGGGCGACCGACCTGCTGACCACCTACGACTACCTGTGGCGCTGGGACACCGACTGGTTCTGGTGCTCGGGTGCGTTCGGCGCGCAGCACCCGGTCGCGCGCCGCGTGTGGCCGCGCAGGTGGCGGCGCTCCGACGTCTACCACCGGATGGTCGCCTTCGAGCGCCGCCACGGCATCGTCGACCGGCTGGACCGGCGGGCGGGCCGCCCGCAGCGCGAGCGGGTGATCCAGGACGTCGAGGTGCCGGTCGAGCGGCTGACCGAGTTCCTCGCCTGGTTCGACGAGGCCGTCGGGATGCGGCCGGTGTGGCTGTGCCCGCTGGTCGCGCAGCACGACTGGCCGACGTACCCGCTCGAGCGCGGCGCGACGTACGTCAACGTCGGCTTCTGGGGGACCGTCCCGGTCGGCGACGACGCGCCCGAGGCCCCGCTCAACCGGGCCATCGAGGCGAAGGTCCACGAGCTCGGCGGCCACAAGTCGCTCTACTCCGAGGCCTTCTACGACCGCGGGACCTTCGACCGGCTCTACGCCGGCGAGCACCTCGCGGCCGTCAAGAGCACCTACGACCCCGACGACAGGCTGACGAGCCTCTACGACAAGGTGGTGAGGAGACGGTGAGCTCGATCTCGATCGGCGACGCGGTGGCGTCGCTGCTCCGTGACGGGATGCCGGTGCGGTTCGAGGCGTACGACGGCTCGGCCGCCGGGCCGAGGGACGCCGGCATCCGCCTGGTGCTGACCAACCCGCGCGGGCTGGCCTACATCATGACCGCGCCGGGCGACCTCGGCATGGCGCGCGCCTACGTCTCGGGCGACCTCGAGGTGCACGGCGTGCACCCCGGCGACCCGTACGACGCGATGTCGCTGCTGATGAACCACCTGCGCTTCCGCAAGCCGACCCCCGCCGAGGCGGTCAGGCTGGTGCGCGGGCTGGGTCTCAACCACCTCAAGCCGCCGCCGCCCCCACCGCAGGAGCACCTGCCGCGCTGGCGCCGCGTGGTCGAGGGCGTGCGGCACTCGCTGACCCGCGACGCCGAGGTGATCAGCCACCACTACGACGTCTCCAACACCTTCTACCGCCACGTGCTCGGCCCGTCGATGGCCTACACCTGCGCGGTCTTCCCGAAGGAGTCGGCGTCGCTGGAGGAGGCCCAGGCCGAGAAGTTCGACCTGGTCGCGCGCAAGCTCGACCTCCAGCCGGGGCAGCGCCTGCTCGACGTCGGCTGCGGCTGGGGCGGGATGGTCATCCACGCCGCCAAGGAGTACGGCGTGCGCGCGCTCGGCGTGACGCTCTCCCGCGAGCAGGCGTCGTGGGCCAAGCAGGCCATCGACGAGGCCGGCGTCGGCGACCTGGTCGAGGTGCGGCACTCCGACTACCGCGACGTCCCCGAGACCGGGTTCGACGCGATCAGCTCCATCGGGCTGACCGAGCACATCGGGGTGCGCAACTACCCTGCGTACTTCGGCTTCCTGCGCGACCACCTGAAGCCCGAGGGACGCCTGCTCAACCACTGCATCACCCGGCCGCACAACCGCCCGGAGTCGACGGGCGCGTTCATCGACCGCTACGTCTTCCCCGACGGCGAGCTGACCGGCTCCGGCACGATCATCACCGCGGCGCAGGACGTCGGCCTCGAGGTCATGCACGAGGAGAACCTGCGCCTCCACTACGCCATGACGCTGCGCGAGTGGTGCGCCAACCTGGTGGAGAACTGGGACGCCTGCGTCGCCGAGGTCGGCGAGGGCACCGCGCGGGTGTGGGGCCTCTACATGGCCGGGTCGCGGCTGGCGTTCGAGCGCAACGAGATCCAGCTGCACCAGGTGCTGGCGGTCAACACCACCGAGGACGGCCGCGACGGATTCCCGCTGCGTCCGACGTGGTGACTAGCCTGACCCGGTGAGCACCCGGGCCCAGCAGCACACCGCCGAGGTCGTCGGCCGGACCCAGGTCTCCGACCACCTCGTGCGGCTCGTGCTCGGCGGCCCGGGCCTCGCGGACTTCACCTCGACCGGCGTGCCGGACGAGTGGGTGGGCCTGGTCGTGCCCGGCCAGTTCCAGAGTCGGTACTACACGGTGCGCTCCTGGGACCCGGCTTCCGGTGCGGGTGGCGAGCTCGTCCTCGACGTCGTGGTCCACGACGTCGGCCTGGTCACCGAGTGGGCCCGCCGCGACGTGGTGGGGAAGACCGTCATCGTGACCGAGCCGAAGGGCTCCTTCGCGATGCCCGACGACGCGGCCTGGCTGCTGCTCGTCGGCGACCTCACCGCGCTGCCGGCGATGGCCCGGATCCGCGAGACCGTCGACGTCCCGACCCGCGTCTGGGCGGAGGTGCCGGCCGACGACGAGCTCGCCGGCTACCTGCCCGCCGGCGCGGACGTCACCTGGCTCGACCAGCCCGGCGACGGCGAGAGCCGGCTCGCCGAGGCCGTCGAGGCGATCGACTGGCCCGAGGGCGAGGGCTACTTCTGGATGGCCGGCGAGTCCGCGCAGATGCGCGCGGTCCGCAAGCACCTCATGCGGGTCCGGCAGCTGCCGAGCACGGCGTACGACGTCATGGGCTACTGGCGAGCCAACGCGAAGCGGCAGCCCCGGTCTGTCGACCCCGGGCCGGTGTGGCGCGCCGGCAAGGCGGCCGGCAAGAGCGACGACCAGATCTGGGCCGACTACGACTCAGCAGCATCCGACCCAGCATCCGACGGACAGGCCTGACATGAGCGACACCACCCCCAGCACTTCCGGATCGACCGAGCACCGCAGCGGCTTCGCCTCGTTCGTCGGCCGGCCGAACGCCGGCAAGTCGACGCTGACCAACGCGCTGGTGGGCCAGAAGGTCGTCATCACCAGCTCCAAGCCGCAGACCACCCGCACCGTCGTGCGCGGCATCGTGCACCGCCCCGACGCGCAGCTGGTGCTCGTCGACACCCCCGGCCTGCACCGCCCGCGCACGCTGCTCGGCGAGCGGCTCAACGACCTCGTCAAGACCACGCTCGCCGAGGTCGACGTGGTCGCAGCGTGCTTCCCGGCGAACGAGAAGATCGGCCCCGGCGACCGGTTCATCGTCAACGAGATGGCGAAGGTCAAGCGCACCACGAAGGTCGCCATCGCCACCAAGACCGATCTCGCGACGCCCGAGCAGGTCGGCCAGCACCTGCTCGACATCCAGGCGTTGGGCGCCGAGACCGGCACCGACTGGGCCGAGATCGTGCCGGTCTCCGCGCAGGCCGGCGACCAGGTCGAGCTCCTCGCCGACCTCCTCATCGGCCTGCTGCCGGCCGGACCGCAGCTGTACCCCGACGGCGACCTCAGCGACGCCCCCGAGGAGATCCTGGTCGCAGAGCTGATCCGCGAGGCCGCGCTCGAGGACGTCCGCGACGAGCTCCCGCACTCCATCGCGGTCGTCGTCGAGGAGATGAACCTCCGCGAGGACCGCCCCGAGGACAAGCCGCTGCTCGACATCCACGCCAACGTGTACGTCGAGCGCGACTCCCAGAAGGGCATCATCATCGGCCACAAGGGCTCGCGGCTGCGCAAGATCGGCACCGACGCCCGCAAGCAGATCGAGGCCCTCCTGGGCACCCCGGTCTATCTCGACCTCCACGTCAAGATCGCCAAGGACTGGCAGCGCGACCCGCGTCAGCTGCGCAAGCTCGGCTTCTAGTCAGGAGCCCAGCAGCGGCCGAAGGTCGTGCCGGAGCGCCACTGGTCGGCGCTGGGCCACTCGTAGCCCCACTCGAAGCTGAGCGGGTCGTCGGCGGCGTCGCGGCCGGCGTCCTCGCACGGGTCCTGGCCGGCGTCGCGCACGGCCGCCTCGCCGGGGTAGCGGCCCGAGCCGAGGTCGACGACGGCGACCGCGCGCCAGGTGTGGTCCGCGGAGCACGGGACCCGGCGGAAGCCCGGGGCGTCGGGGCCGGCGGTGCCGCACATCGCCCAGCGGCGGGCGGCTTCGGGGCGGTCGAGGACGCCGGCCAGTCGCCCGGTGAGCGGCGCGAGCTCCTCGGGTCCGGCCAGCGAGACGACGTCGCAGCGGAACCAGTCGGCCCCGGCGTCGGACTCCTCGACGGTCGGGGTGAACCACACCGATCGCAGCATGCTCAGCCGCTGCGCCTCGCGATCCCCGCCGAGGAACGGCCCGAGCCGCCGCGGGCACTCGTCGGCGACCTGCTGCTGGACCCGGTCGGAGTCGACGGCCAGCAGGTGACCGCCGACGACGGCGTCGAGAGTGCCGACGGCGTACGTCCTCGAGGTATGCCGACCCGAGCACGGCACCGGGTCGGTCGCGGTCGTCGGGGCGACCGCCTCGGCGTAGGTCATCCGGTAGCAGGCGCGGTCCTCCGGCTCGCGCAGCGGCGCGGCCGAGGGGGCGGTAGCGGTGGGGCTGCCCGAGGGGGTGGGCCGGGACGTGGAGGAGGGCTCCGGCTCGGAGACCGAGGAGCAGCCGGCCGCGAGGGCCAGCAGCAGGAGGGCGGCGGCGCGACCGCGCATCAGTCCGGGGTCCGCGCCCAGCACACCGAGCGCCGGTTGCCGGCCTGCCACTCGGCCTCGTGGAACCACGTGAAGCCGAAGTCGTACTCCACCGGGTAGCCCAGCCACGCACCCACCGACTCCGAGCAGAAGTCGCGGGTGGTGACCTCGACGACCCGGTCGCCGGGGTACTCGTCGTCCTGGTCGCCGACCTTGATCGTGGTCACGGCACGCCAGTCGTGCTCCCGCGAGCACGGCACCTTGGTGCCGGCGTCGACCGACGGGCCGACCGCGCAGACCATCCACCGGTCCTGGGGACGCCCGAGCAGCAGCCCCTCGGCGGTCTCGGGGAGCGCGACGTACTCCTCGCTCTCCTCGCCGCCGCCGACGATGTCGCAGCGGTACCACCGTGCGCCGTCCTCCCACGCCTCCTGCGAGGGGCGGAACCACGCCCAGCTCACGACCGTGCGCATGACCAGGCTCTCGTCGGCGCCGAGCAGCTCCTGGAACCGCTTCGAGCAGGTCTGGTAGGCGAACGCGCCGAGCTCCTCGTCGTCGTACGCCGCGTCCCGCAGCTCCTCGGGAAGCTCACCGACCGCGTAGGTCTGCGCGGTGTGCCGCTCGGAGCAGGGGACCGTGCGGGTGGCGTTGGAGGCGCGCGCGACGTCGTCGGGGGTGAGCACCCGGCAGGCGCCCAGCTCGGGGACCTCGACGGCGTCGACCTGGTCGGGATCGGTGTCGCCGCCCTGGGGGTCCGTGCCGCAGCCGACGAGCAGGGCCGTCGCCAGGAGCAACGCGGGCAGGAGACGCACGCGCCGGATGCTACCTGCGGGTCGGCTCGGGCAGCTCGGGTCGGCCCGGGTCAGCTCAGCTCGGCCCGCATCCGGTCGAGGATCCGGCCGATGAGCCGGGAGACCTGCACCTGGCTGACCCCGATGTCCTCGCCGATCTCCGCCTGGCTGCGGTCCTCGAAGAAGCGTAGGTAGACGATGCGCTGGTCGCGCTCGCCCAGGGAGCGGACGATCGGCGCCAGCGCGACTCGGGCGTCGCTCGCGGCGAGTGGGTCCTCCCCGGCCTCGTCCGGCAGCAGGTCGCCCAGGGCGCTGGTGCCCTCGTCGCCGACGGGCTGGTCCAAGGAGCTGGGCGTGAAGGAGCCCCAGGCGCGGCTGGCCTCGTCGTACTCCTCGCGGGTGGTGCCGAGAGCCGCGACCAGCTCGTCCTCGGTGGGCTCACGCCCCAGACTCTGGCCGAGCTCCTCGAGGGTGCGCCCGAGCCGGCCCTGGAGCTCCTGGATCCGGCGGGGCGGCCGGACCATCCACCCGTGGTCGCGGAAGTGCCGGGTGAGCTCGCCGCGGATGGTCGGGACGGCGAAGGTGAGCAGGTCGTGGCCGCGGTCGAGGTCGAAGCGGGCGACCGCCTTGACCAGCCCGACGTACGCCACCTGCACGAGGTCGTCGTCGGCGAGACCACGACCGCGGTAGCGGCGGGCAACGGCCTCGGCGACGCCCCGGTTGACGAGCACGAGCTCGCGGTGCAGATCCTCGCGGAGCGCGTCGCCGTCGGCGGCGCGGAGCCGCTCGAGCAGGTCCTCGGTGCGGGCGGCACGCTCGGCGCGGGGCAGTCGGGTGGCCGGCTGGGTGGCGGTGTGGGCAGACGTCATGGGAACCGTCCCGAGTGGAGGGGTACGCCGCCGAGTGCTCAGCGGGTACGTCCTCCACATAACCCTGTCGGCGACGCTGTGAACCTCACCCTTGCGGGTGGTGGGGGTGCCGACCGGACGGGGACCGCGTGTGTCGGACGCGTTGCCGGGAACCGGCGGCACGGGTCAGGAAGACCTGTGAGGATTGGCCTCTGCTGCGGGTGACCGACGCAGGTAAGTGGGCACAGGAGGGCCATGAACGAGCAGCACCAGCGAAGGGACGCCATGGACGGGTCGTACGACGACACCGACCGGTCGGCTGCCTTCTCCCAGGCGCCGGGCCTCCTCGCGCTGTTCCGGGGTCCGGACCTGCGCCTGGCCGACGTCAACGAGGCCGGCCGGGCGGTGCTCGGTGACCGCACCGTCGACTGCCTCGTTGCCGGCGACGACGGCGGACCCGGTGGTGAGCTGCTCGACCTGGTCCGCTCGGTCCACGAGACCGGAGATGCCCGCTCCGGCGAGCTCGCGCTCGACGACGCCGGGACGTTGACGCTGAGCCTCGCGCCCTGGCGGGACGACGCAGGCGACCTGCTGGGTGTCGTGGTCCAGGCGCTGGCCGGCCCGGCCCGGCGCTCCGCCGCGCCGGCCGCCCCCGCCGCCCCTGCCGCCCCCGCTGCCCCTGCTGCTGAGCCGGCCCGCGACCAGACGCTCGTCGCGCTCCAGGACGCACTCCTGCCGGGCGGCGTCCCCATCCCGCGCGGCATCCGCCTGGCCGCCCGCTACCTGCTCGCCGACGAGGGCGTGGTCGCCGGAGGCGACTGGTTCGACGCGGTCGCGCTCGAGGACGGCCGTCTGGTCCTGGCGGTCGGCGACGTCGTGGGGCACGGCGTCCGGGCGTCGGTCGCGATGGGCGAGCTGCGTGCGCTCTTCGAGGAGCGGGCGCGGCTCGACGGCGACATCGAGGCGGCCCTGGAGCTGCTCGACTCACGCGCCCGTCGGGTGCCGCCCGCGCGCGCTGCCACTGTCTGCGCCGCGGTGCTCGACCCGGAGACCGGCGACCTCGTCTACTGCACCGCCGGGCACCCACCGCCGATGGTGGTCGGCCCGGACGGGGAGACGACGTTCCTGCCGGCGTCCGGCGCGGGGCCGCTGGCCTCCGGCCTGCCGTTCGAACTGGCCGAGCACCGCCTCCAGGAGGGCGACGTGCTCGTCATGTACAGCGACGGCATCGTCGAGCGCCCCGGGCGCACCGTCGCTCAGTGCACCCTGGACCTGGCCGAGGTCGTGCGGGAGGCCGTGCTGGCCGGCCCGGACCTCGAGCGCATCGACGAGCGCGTGCCGGACCGCATCTGCCGCGAGTCCATCGAGCGGCTGGCGGGTGCTACGGGCGTCGCCGACGACGTCACCGTCCTGGCCGCCGAGCTCGTGCAGCCGATGCCGGACCTCGAGCTGACCTACCCGGCCATGCCGGACACCCCGCGCGTGGTCCGCGCGGAGCTGGCCGAGTGGCTCGACGAGCTCCAGGTCGGTCCGCTGGACGAGGTCGCCCTCCAGCACGCGGTCGGCGAGGTCGTCACCAACGCCTGCGAGCACGCCTACCCCGAGTCCACCCGCCGCGCCGACGCGGTCGTCCGGCTGACGGCCCACCTCGATGACGAGGGCGTCGTCGACGTCGTGGTCGCTGACAGCGGCACGTGGCGGACCCCCGGCCGGCCGAGCACGCGCGGCCGCGGACTTGCGATGGCGCGCGGGTTCACCGACGAGTTCGAGCTGCACCACGACGAGCACGGCACGACCGCGCGGCTCCGGCTGCGGCCGACCCGATCGGTCGGCATGCTCACCGCCTCCGGTGCGGCCGCGGCCGGTCGGGAGCCGCTGGTCATCGAGGAGCGTCCGGGCACCCTCGTGCTGACCGGGACCGTCGACCACCGCGCCACCGACGAGCTGCGCCGCCGCCTGGCCCACGCGTCGTACGGCGGGACCGCTGACCTGGTCGTCGACATGACCGGCGTGACGCTGCTGGCCAGCGCCGGTGTGCAGGTGCTCTACGAGGCGATGGCGCCGGCGAACGGGGTCCCGCTCGGGGGTCTGTCCCTGGTGGCTCCGCTCGGCTCGCCGGCGCAGCACGTCCTCGAGATGGTGCGGCTGCCGTACACCACCACCTGAGGCTCCGCTGGAAGGACCCACGCGGCAGTGCATGGGCTACGGTCGAGGGACATCGCGCGACTGCCCTGCGTCACGACCAGCGCTGGCCCCGGTACGTCCCGGTGGCGGTCGGGCGGGGGCTCAAGTCCCAGCTCGGGCTGCCTCTGCACGTCGGTGAGGACGGAGCGTTCGGCAGCCTCAACTTCTACTCGACCAGCTCCGAGGACATCTCGGAGGAGGCGAAGGCCTCGGCCGAGCTGTTCGCCGCCCATGCCGCGATCGCGCTCGGCCATGCGCAGGAGCGGGAGACCCTGAACCAGGCGCTGCGCTCGCGCAAGGTCATCGGGCAGGCGCTCGGCATCCTCATGGAGCGCTACCAGATCGACGAGGACCGTGCTTTCGACTACCTCGTCCGCGCGTCCTCGCACGGCCATCTCAAGCTGCGCGACATCGCCCAGCAGCTGGTCGACGAGCGCAACGGCGGCTGATCGCCGGGCCGACCGGCCCTCGAGCACAGACGACCGCCCCCGCGCAGCAGCGCGGGGGCGGTCGTCGTACGTCGTGGGGGCCGGCGAGCAGCCCGACGCTCAGTGCTGGTGCGGGGCCGCGCTGCGGTCGTCGTCGTCGTAGAAGTCCCGGCTGCCGGACTTCGCCAGACCGCGGCTGACCATGTAGCCGATGGTCAGCAGCGTCACGTAGAACCAGGCCTCCTGGGCGCCGAAGTCGGAGGCGTCCACGACGGCCGACGCGATCAGCACGCCGATCACCGCGGCGACATAGGCGATGAGCTCGGTCGTCTTGACCGACGCCTTCGTCTCGGTGCTGATGCGGCGGGGTGCGGTGCGGTGCTGGTCAGGGGTGTGCGTGGACATGCAGATGCTCCTTCTGGTTGCGTCCGGCCCTCGAGGTCGACGTGCCGGACGGCGTGCGGGGAAAACGCCCGTCGACGAGCGCGACCGTCAGGTGCCCGGGCGCATGGCGTGCTTCCTCCCCCGAAAGGGTGAACATCCGTGCACTGGCCTGAGCAGGGTCTGGTCAGGGGCCCGGTCAGGGGCCCGGTCAGGGGCCCGGTCAGGGCGCGAGCAGCGCCGCGACCGTGGCGCCGAGCTCGTACGCCGCCGCCTGCTCCGGCTCGCCGACGTCGCCCATCACCTCGAGCACGTCCGCGGCTTGACGCCAGGGGAGCGCGCCGACGATGGAGAGCACTGAGCGGACCGCGCCGGTCGTGTCGTACCGGCCGTGCACCCACAGCCCGAACGGTCGCTTGTCGCCGCCCGTCGCGCCGGCGGACCCGTCGGCGGCCAGCGCCCCGCCGGCCTGGAGGAAGATCGTGTCGAAGAAGTGCTTCAACGCGCCGCTCATGTAGCCGAAGTTCGCGGGCGTGCCGAGCACGTAGCCGTCCGCGGCCAGCACGTCCTCGGCCGTCGCCTCGAGCGCGGCGCGGACGACGACGTCCACGCCCTCGATCGCGTCGTCGGAGGCGCCGGCGACAACCGCGTCGGCGAGCGAGCGGACGGTCGTGGTGGGGACGTGGTGGACGACGAGCAGGCGGGCCATGTCCTGAGCCTAGGAACCCCAGCGGGCGAGCGGCGCGGACCGTGGGTTATCGTGGCGGCGTCATGATGCGTCAGCACCTCCTCCTTCGCTGCCGCAGCGAGGTCTGAGCCCAGCCGGACCCCCTCGCTGCGGAGTGCTCGCGCGGCCGGCGCCCCCTGGGCCACCCAGGCCCCACCCCAGCAGACAGCACGAGGTTGCTCCCATGACCCAGCAGGACATCCCGGCCCGCCAGCAGTCCCAGCAGAAGCCGAGCGGCATGCCGTTCGAGCGCTACCGAGCGTTCCCGCCGGTCGACCTGCCCGACCGGACCTGGCCGTCGAACCCGATCACGCACGCGCCCCGGTGGCTCTCCACCGACCTGCGCGACGGCAACCAGGCGCTCATCGACCCGATGAGCCCGGCGCGCAAGATGATGATGTTCGACCTGCTCGTGAAGATGGGCTACAAGGAGATCGAGGTCGGCTTCCCGGCCGCCTCGGAGACCGACTACTCCTTCGTGCGCCAGCTCATCGAGGGCGACCGGATCCCCGACGACGTCACGATCTCGGTGCTGACCCAGGCCCGCGAGGACCTCATCGAGCGCAGCGTCCAGTCGCTGGTCGGCGTGCCGCGCGCCAACATCCACCTCTACAACGCCGTCGCGCCGCTCTTCCGCCGCGTCGTCTTCCGCGCGAGCAAGGACGAGATCAAGGACATCGCCGTCCGCGGCACCAACGCGGTGATGAAGAACGTCGAGAGCTACCTCGACACGACGGTGATCGGCTACGAGTACAGCCCCGAGATCTTCACCGCCACCGAGCTGCCGTTCTCCGCCGAGGTCTGCGAGGCCGTCACCGACGTGTGGCAGCCCGAGGACGGCCGCGAGATCATCCTCAACCTGCCGGCGACCGTCGAGATGTCGACGCCCAACGTCTACGCCGACCAGATCGAGTGGTTCTCCCGCCAGCTGACCCGGCGCGAGCACACCGTCATCTCGCTGCACCCCCACAACGACCGCGGCACCGCCGTCGCCGCCACCGAGCTGGCGATGATGGCCGGCGCCGACCGCGTCGAGGGCTGCCTGTTCGGCCACGGCGAGCGCACCGGCAACGTGTGCCTGGTGACGCTGGGCATGAACCTGTTCAGCCAGGGGATCGACCCGCAGATCGACTTCAGCGACATCGACGAGGTCCGCCGCACGGTCGAGTACTGCACCCAGCTGCCGGTCCACCCGCGGCACCCCTACGCCGGTGACCTGGTCTACACGGCGTTCTCCGGCTCCCACCAGGACGCGATCAAGAAGGGCCTGGAGGACCTCGACCGCCAGGCCGCCGAGCAGGGCGTCCCGGTCGAGCAGCTGCCCTGGGAGGCGCCGTACCTGCCGATCGACCCGCACGACGTCGGCCGCACCTACGAGGCGGTCATCCGCGTCAACAGCCAGTCCGGCAAGGGCGGCGTGGCCTACGTGCTGAAGAACGAGCACAAGCTGGACCTGCCGCGCCGCGCCCAGATCGAGTTCAGCCGGGTCATCCAGGAGCGCACCGACGCCCAGGGCGGCGAGATGACGCCCGACGCGATCTGGGAGGTCTTCCGCGCGGAGTACCTCGACCGCGAGGCGCCGCTGAAGCTCAACTCGGTGCACACCTCGTCGGCGGCGGGGGAGAAGGACCAGCTCACCGTCAACGTGTACGTCGACGGGCAGATGCGCACGCTCGAGGGCTCCGGCAACGGCCCGATCGCCGCGTTCGTCGATGCGATCAACGGGCTCGAGGTCGCCGAGGAGCGCGGCTGGGACGTGCGGGTGCTCGACTACGCCGAGCACGCGCTGTCGGCCGGCGGCGACGCCTACGCCGCGGCGTACGTCGAGTGCGCGGTCGGCGACCAGGTCCTGTGGGGGATCGGCGTCGACCCGAACATCGTCACCGCCTCGCTCAAGGCCGTCGTCAGCGCCGTCAACCGCGCCTGAGCCCCCGCGCCTCCGGCCCGTCGTCGCGCCGTCCGTCGGTCCGGTCCGGTCCGGTCCGGTCGCGGCCCGGCCGCCCTGGACTACTGTGCCTCGCATGCTGGTTTCCGAGCGGATCGGGCAGTTCTTCGTCGAGGGCGACACCGGGCGCGACCGGCTGGAGTACACCGAGTACGGCGCCGGGGACTCCTGGGTGGTGCTCGTCCACGGACAGCTCATGCCGCGCCGGATGCACGCGCCGCTGGCCCGCCGGCTGGCCGCCGAGGGGCTCCACGTCGTCACCATCGACCTGCTCGGGCACGGCCGCTCCGACCGCCCGGCCGACCCGCTCGTCTACTCCGTCACCGCGTTCGCCGAGCAGGTGGTCGCGCTGCTCGACCACCTCGGCGCCGCCCAGGCCGTCGTCGGCGGCACGTCGATCGGCGCCAACATCGCCCTCGAGACCGCGGTCCTCGCGCCCGAGCGGGTGCGGGGACTGATCTGCGAGATGCCGGTCCTCGACAACGCGGTCGAGGCGGGCATCCTCACCTTCGCCCCGCTGCTGATGGCCGCACGGTTCCTGCCCGTCACCGTCACCGCCGTCCGGCGGCTGACCCGGCCGGTGCCGCGGGGGATCGTGCCGTTCTGGGCCGGGATCGTCCTCGACACCCTCGACCAGCGCGCGGACTCGCTCGCCGCGGTCGTGCACGGCCTGTTCTTCGGACGGATGGCGCCGCCGTCGAAGGACCGCCGGCGGATCCAGGTGCCGGCGCTGGTCGTCGGCCACCCCGCGGACCCGGTGCACCCGGCCGCCGACGCGGCGATGCTGGCGGGGGAGCTGCCTCAGGCGACCTTCGTCAAGGCCCGGTCGATCCTCGAGTGGCGGGTCGCCCCCGAGCGGCTCGACCGCGCGGCGGTCGGCTTCGCGCTCGGCTGCTGGCGCTCGACGGGGCGCACGACGGGGCGGCGGCGTCGTACCGGTTCCTGAGTCGCGCACAATGGAGAGGTGCCTCTCTACCGCGACGAGGCGATCGTGCTGCGCACCCACAAGCTGGGGGAGGCCGACCGCATCATCACCCTGCTGACCCGACACCACGGGCGGGTCCGCGCGGTGGCCAAGGGCGTACGCCGCACGACCTCGCGCTTCGGGTCGCGGCTCGAGCCGTTCACGCACGTCGACCTGCAGCTCGCCGAGGGGCGCAACCTCGACACGATCACCCAGGCCGAGACGCTGACGCCGTTCCACTCCGGCATCGGGCTCGACTACGACCGCTACACCGCCGGCACCGTGATGCTCGAGACCGCCGAGCGGCTGGCCGCCGAGGAGCGCGAGCCCTCGCTCCAGCAGTTCCTGCTGCTCGTCGGCGGGCTGCGGGCGATGTCGACCGGCCAGCGGCGACCCGGCCAGGTGCTCGACTCCTACCTGCTCCGGTCGCTGTCGGTGGCCGGCTACGCGCCGTCGTTCGAGCACTGCGCGCGCTGCGGTCTGGAAGGCCCGCACCGCTGGTTCAACCCGTCGATGGGCGGGGTGCTGTGCTCGACCTGCCGGGTGCCGGGGTCGGCGTCGCCGGCGGCCGAGACGCTCTCGCTGCTCGGCGCGCTCCTCGCGGGCGACTGGGAGACCGTCGAGGCGGCCGAGCCCCGGCAGCTGAAGGAGGCGAGCGGCCTGGTCGCGGCGTACCTCCACTGGCACCTCGAGCGCGCCCTGCGCTCGATGGAGCACGTCGAGCGGTGACCTGTCCCCCCGGCGCGCCCTCTAGGCTCGCCGCCGTGAAGCGCGCCGTCCGCCAGCCCACGCCGCACCCCTCGGGTGCCCGGCCCCCGGAGCTCCCGAAGGAGCTCGTCCCGCGCCACGTCGCCGTCGTCATGGACGGCAACGGCCGGTGGGCCAAGGAGCGCGGCCTGCCGCGGACGAAGGGGCACGAGGAGGGCGAGTCCTCGCTGTTCGACGTCGTCGAGGGCGCGATCGAGATCGGAGTCAAGGCGGTCTCGGCCTACGCCTTCTCCACCGAGAACTGGTCGCGCAGCCCCGACGAGGTCCGTTTCCTCATGGGCTTCAACCGCGACGTCATCCGCCGGCGCCGCGACGAGATGCACGAGCTCGGCGTCCGCGTGCGCTGGGCCGGGCGGGCGCCGCGGCTGTGGAAGTCGGTCATCAAGGAGCTCCAGGTCGCCGAGGAGCTCACCCGCGACAACGACGTGCTGACGCTGACCATGTGCGTCAACTACGGCGGCCGCGCCGAGCTCGCCGACACCGCCCGCCGGATCGCCGAGGAGGTCGCCGCCGGCCGGCTCGACCCCCGCAAGGTCGACGAGCGCACCTTCGCGAAGCACCTCTACGTCCCCGAGCAGTCCGACGCCGACCTGGTGTGGCGGACCTCGGGGGAGCAGCGGCTCTCGAACTTCATGCTCTGGCAGGCCGCGTACGCCGAGCTCGTCTACTCCGACGTGCTGTGGCCCGACGTCGACCGGCGGCACCTGTGGGCCGCGATCGAGGAGTACGCCCGGCGCGACCGGCGGTACGGCGGAGCGCGCTGACGCGCCGCACCTGACGATTCGCCTGACCCCGACGGGGGCTCCGGCCTCCTCGTCGTCCTCCCCGCCCTGTGGCTCGGACGACTGCTGGGCCGGCGCGGGGCCGCCGTCGCCGGGGTGGCCACGGTCGCGCTGGTCACCGTCCCGGGACTCGTCTACACCGGCGCCGACGGCATCTTCCTCTCCCGCTCGGTGATCATCCCGGTCGTCGCCACCATCGCCGCGCTCGCCATCGCCGGCGGCATGGAGCAGGTCGGGCGAGCCATGGAGACCGTCGAGCACCAGCGGCGGGTCTCCGAGGCCACGCTCGACACGGTCGACGTCGGGCTGGTGCTGCTCGGCCGGGACGGGGAGTACGTCGCGATCAACCGCCGGCACGAGGACTTCATGGCCCTCGCCTACCCGGACGGCCACGCGGGGCGGCCCGTCAGGTGGGGCACGTCCTGGACGCGGACCGGTCGACCCTCCTGCCGCGCGAGTCGATGCCGACGTACCGCGCGGCGCAGGGGGAGGAGTTCGACGACTGCCGCATCTGGGCCGGCGACGACCCGCTGACCCAGCGCGCGTTGTCGGTCTCGGCGCGGTCGGTGCGGGACGAGGCCGGGCGCTTCGCCGGCGCGGCGCTCGCCTACAAGGACGTCACCGACTTCATGCGCGCGATGGAGGTCAAGGACGAGTTCGTCGCCTCGGTCTCCCACGAGCTGCGCACCCCGCTGACCTCGATCGTCGGCTACGTGCAGATGCTGCTCGAGGACGACGGGCTCGCACCGCAGGCCACGCGGCAGCTCGAGGTCGTCGACCGCAACGCCCAGCGGCTGCTCCGGCTCATCAGCGACCTGCTCGACACCGCCCAGATCGACGCCGGCCCGGTCGGGATGGCGCGTACGCCGTGCGACCTGGCCGGCCTGCTCCGCGACTGCGTCGACGCCGCCCGCCCGGCGTACCGCGCCGCGGGCATCCGCCTCGACCTCGCCGCCCCGCCCGCGCTGTCGATGCTGCTGGACCGGCAGCGCATCGAGCAGGTCGTCGACAACCTGCTCACCAACGCGATGAAGTACAGCCCCAGCGGCACCGAGGTCTGTGTCTCCCTGGCCGTCGAGGACGGCCGGGCCGAGCTCACCGTCGCCGACCAGGGCATCGGCATCTCCGCCGCCGACCGCGACCGGCTCTTCACCCGCTTCTTCCGCTCCCGCGACGCCGAGGACCGCTCGATCCAGGGCGTGGGCCTCGATCTCAGCATCACCCGCGGCATCGTCGAGGCCCACGGCGGCCGGATCGAGGTCGACAGCGAGCTCGGCATCGGCAGCACCTTCCGCGTGCGCCTCCCTCTCGGCTCCACCGCCCGCGCCCCCGCCCCCGCTGGTTGAGGAGGGCCGTCAGGCCGACCGTTGACGAGACCCCTGCCAGCCGACCTTCGGCCTGCAGGCCGTGGGTGGTTGCGGGTGAGGAGCAGCAAGGACGAGGTACGCCGTGGGTCGCGGCCGCTTCCCGGCTCACGGCCGGCGAACTCAACGCGAAGGTTGTTGAAGTTTCTGTCCGAATAGTGGTCTGACCTCGTGAAACAGTGCCGTCACTGTCGGTGGTCGCTGCTTGAGTAGACCCATGGCCAGGGACTCCCGACACAGTGCGCACCCGGTGTGTCGCGCGGTCGCGAAGTCCCGCAAGAAGACCTGTTCCGCGGCAGGCGCGCAGTTGTGGACGATGTCCGACGACGAGGTCTCCAAGACCCTGCTCGAGGCCACTCGGCTGCGCGCGCAGGTCGAGGCGCTCGAGCTGAAGCTGGCAGCCGAGGCCGACCGGAGGGCGGTGGGCGACAAGGTCGGCGCGACCGGCACCGCGTCCTGGTGGGGCCACGAGACCCGCCAGGACCGGCCCGCCGCGAAGCGGCGTATGAGGCTCGCGGAGTCCCTTGACCGCCACGCGCCCACGGCCGCGGCTCTGGCTGAAGGCGCGATCAGCATCGACCACGCGAAGGTGATCACCGAGTGCGTCGACCGGCTCCCGAAAGACCTCGACGACGACTCGATCCCCGAGCGAGCCGAGAAGCACCTGCTGCACGAGGCGCTCGACCTGGACCCGCGATCGCTGGCGATCCTGGCCAAGCACGTCCTGACGGTGGTTGCTCCTGAGATCGGTGAGGAACGCGACGCCCGCGCCTTGGAGCGGGAGGAGCGAGAGGCCCGGGCGAACGCGTGGCTGACGATGTGCCCGGACGGGAAGGGCAGCTACCGCGGGAAGTTCTCCATCCCCACGATGCAGGGCGCGATGCTGAAGAAGATGCTCGTCGCGTTCGCCGCGCCGAAGCACCAGGCGGCGGTGAAGTCCGGCGAGGAGCAGGTGGAGCGGCGGCCGTCACCCGAACGCCTGGGCGACGCGTTCTGCGAGCTCATCGAGCGCCTCCCCGCTCACAAGCTGCCGAAGCTGGGCGGGCTCAACGCCTCGATCATCGTCTTGCTCGACTTCACCGGCCTGAAGAGCGACATCGGCCGCGCGGTCCTCGAGACCGGCGAACCCATCTCCGCCTCCCTGGCCCGACGCATGGCGTGCGAGGCGGGGTTGATCCCTGCTGTCCTGGGCAGCCGCTCCGAGCTGCTCGACCTCGGCCGCGCCGCCCGGCTGTTCACCGGAGCACAACGTCTCGGGATGGTCATCACCCAGCGGGTCTGCACCGCGGTCGGGTGTGACTGGCCGGCTCACCTGTGCCACGCGCACCACGACGACAGCTGGTTCTCCGGCGGACGGACGGACTTCGACAGGGCCCGGCTGCTGTGCCCTCGCCACCACGCGCGGATCCACGACCCCAGGTTCGAGACCACGATCCACCCGGACAACCAGGTCACCTTCCACATGCGGACCTAGACCCCGACCCGCCCGCCTGACGAGCGGCCCCACGCGCACTGTCTTCCTCGCCGGGTCTCGGCGACGCTCGCCAGGGCTCGCTGCTCGCCCCGCGATCTCGCCTGCTCGACCAGCGGTCGGAGAGCTCAGCCGGCGGAGCAGGTGCGGCAGGTGCCGAAGATCTCGAGGGTGTGGCTGACGTCGGTGAAGCCGTGCTCGCCGGCGATGCTGCGGGTCCAGCGCTCGACGGCGGGGCCCTCGACCTCGACGGTGGCGCCGCAGGTGCGGCACACCAGGTGGTGGTGGTGGGTGCCGGAACAGCGGCGGTAGACGGCCTCGCCGTCCTCGGTGCGCAGCAGGTCGACCTCGCCGGCGTCGGCGAGGCGCTGGAGGGTGCGGTAGACGGTGGCGAGGCCGACGGGCTCGCCGCGGCGGCCGAGCAGGTCGTGGATCTCCTGCGCGGAGCGGAAGTCGTCGACGGAGGCGAGGGCCTCGGCCACGGCCAGGCGCTGCCGGGTCGGGCGGAGAGGGGTCTGCTCGGTCATGCGCTGCTCCCGTCAGGGTCCGTCGGTGCGTCAGTGCCCGTCGTCAGTGCTCGTCGTCAGTGCTCGTCGTAGTGCTCGCCGTGCCGGGCATGCCGGTGCCCGTCGTGCACGTAGTCGACGTGGTCGTCGTGCGGCACCGCGAGGTGGCCGCAGGCCGGTCCGTGGTCGTGGTCGTCGTGGTCGGTCGCCTCGAGCGGCGCGACCGCGCCGGCGGGGAAGGGCTGGCGCAGCCGGTCCCGGTGCCGCAGCCACGCGCCCACCGGCCACGTCGCGACGAAGCAGGCGAGCGCCAGCAGCACGATGGTCGGCCCGGGCGCGACCGAGGCGTCGTGGCGCACCGAGATCCAGCCGGCCAGCAGCAGGCCGCCGACCCCGGCGCCGGCGCCGACGACGACGGCCCCGCCGAGCGTGGCGCGGAACGACCGCGCCAGCTGCTGCGAGGCCGCGACCGGCACGATCATCAGCGCCGAGACGAGCAGCAGCCCGACGGTGCGCATCGCGATCGTCACGGTCACGGCGGCGAGCACCGCCACCAGCAGGTTGTAGGCGCGGACGTCGAGCCCCGCGACCTTCGCGAAGTCCTGGTCCTGGGCGACGGTGAACAGCTGGGGCAGCAGCCCGACACCGAGCAACAGGATCAGCGCGGCCAGCCCGATCGTGAACCACACGTCGGTGACCGAGATGGCGGTGATCGACCCGAAGAGGTACTGCTGCAGCTTCGCCGCGCTCTGCCCGGCCAGGCCGGTGATCATCACGCCGCCCGCGAGACCGCCGTAGAACAGCAGTGCCAGCGCCAGGTCGCCGCTGGTGCTGCCGCGCTCTCGGATCACCTCGATGGCGATGGCGCCGAGCACCGCCACGACGACGGCGGTCCAGGTCGGCGCGAAGCCGGTGAGCAGGCCGAGCGCCACCCCGGTGACCGCGACGTGGCCGAGCCCGTCGCCGAGCAGGGCCAGCCGGCGCTGGACGAGGTAGGTGCCGATCACCGGCGCCGCGAGACCGGTCACGAACGCCGCGATCAGTGCGCGCTGCATGAAGGGGTAGCCGAGGAGGTCGATCACCAGTCCGCGTCCTCTCCGGTCCGGTCGAGCGGCGCGACGACGCCGGGGTGGTGGTCGGTACGCCGTGGGTCGGGGTGGTGGTGGCCGTGCGCGTCGTCGAGCTGGAGCGGGGCGCCGTCGTACACGATCCGCCCGTCGCGGAGGACCACGGTGCGGTCGACGAGCGGTGCGAGCGGGCCGAGCTCGTGGGTGACGAGCACGATCGTGCTGCCGGTGCTCGACAGGGTGCCGAGCGCCTCGGCCAGCGCGCGCTGGTTGGGCAGGTCGACGCCGGCGGTCGGTTCGTCGAGGAAGAACAGCTCCGGCTCGCCGGCGAGCGCGCGGGCGATGAGCACCCGCTGCTGCTGGCCGCCGGAGAGCGTGGCGACGCTGTCCCGGGCCCGGTCGGCCAGGCCGACCAGCTCGAGCGCGGAGGTGACCGCGGCCCGGTCGGCCCTGCCGGCGGGCCGGAGCAGGCGACGCCGGGTGAGCCGCCCGGAGGCGACGACCTCGGCGACCGAGGCGGGCACGCCGCTCGCGGCGCTGGCCCGCTGCGGGACGAAGCCCAGCCGGTGGTGGTCGCGGAACTCCGCGATCGGCGTGCCGAAGAGCGACAGCGAGCCGAGCGTCAGCGGTCGCAGGCCGGTCAGCGCGCGCACGAGCGTCGACTTGCCCGACCCGTTGGGCCCGAGCAGCGTCAGGAACTCACCGGGCCGGACGGTGAGGTCGACGTGCCGCAGGATCGGTCGCCCGGCGATCGCGACGGCGCCGTCCCGCAGCTCGACGACGGGGGAGGTGGTGCTCAACAGCCGTTCGCCTCCTGCAGGGCGGCCAGGTTGCGACGCATGAGCGAACCGTAGTCCTCGTCCTCGGTGTCGTCGGTCAGGCCTTCGACGGTGTCGAGGACGGCGGTGCCCACGCCGGCGTCGTCGGCGAGCACCTCGGCGGTCTTCGGGCTGACCAGCGACTCGGAGAAGACGGTGGTCACGCCCTCCTCCCGGATCAGCTCCTGCAGGTCCGCCAGCGCGGCCGGGCTCGGCTCGGCGTCGGGGGAGAGGCCGGTGATGGAGACCAGGTGGAGGCCGTACTTCTCCAGGTAGCCGAACGCGTCGTGGTTGGTGACCACCGTGTCCCGCGCGCACCCGGCCAGCCCGGCGGCGTACTCCGCGTCGAGCTCCTCGAGGTCGGCCCGCAGGTCGGCCGCGTTCGCCCGGAACGTCTCCGCGCCGCCGGGGTCGAGGTCGGCGAGCCGGTCGGCCAAGGCGTCGCCGAGCTCGGCCATCCGGAGCGGGTCGAGCCAGAAGTGCGGGTCGTGGTCGCCGTGGTCATGGCCCTCGTGGCCCTCGTGACCCTCCTCGTCCGCGTGCTCCTCGTCCGCGTGCTCCTCGTCCCCGTGCTCCTCCCCGTGCTCGTGCGCGTGCTCGTCGTCCTCGACGGGTAGCAGGTCGACGACGTCGGCGGCGTCGAGCACGTCGCCGGAGGCGTTCTCGGCGACCGCGGCGTCGACGGCAGGCTGCAGGCCGCTGACGTGGACCACGAGCGCCGCGTCGGTGACGAGGGCGGTCTCGCGGACGCCGAGCTCGAGGTCGTGCGGCTCGCCGCCGGGGGAGGTGAGGTTCTCGACGTCGACCGCGTCGCCGGCGACCCGCTCGGCGACGTACGCCAACGGGTAGAGCGCGGCGGCGACCGTCCCCGAGCCGTCGCTGCTCGCGGGCTCGTCCTCGCCGGTGAGGGCTGCGCACCCGGTGAGCGAGACGGCGACCAAGGTGGCAAGAGCGGGACGGAAAAAGTTCATGAGAACGATTCTCAGACTGGCTGAGAACGGTTGTCAACTCGGGGGGGCACTAGGCTCGGCCGCGTGCTGGTCGTCAACAGGTTCCGCGTGCCCGAGGGCGACGAGCGGTTCCGCGCGGACCTCCAGCGGGCGCACGAGACGCTCGCCGCACGCGCCGGCTACGTCGCCGGCCGCATCGGCCGCAACGTCGACGACCCGACCCTGTGGGTGCTGACGACCACCTGGGAGAACGTCGGTGCCTACCGCCGCGCGCTGTCGTCGTACGACGTGAAGCTGGACGCCGTGCCCGTGCTCAGCAGGGCCCTCGACGAGCCGAGCGCCTACGAGCCGGTCGACCCGGGGACCGTCCTCAACACGGGCGTTCCTCGCTCGCTAGGCTGACCGCTCGCTCGATCCGAGAGCCCCCTGCAGCACCCTGCAGCCCCGCCTGAGAAGTTCCGCTTGAGAGGTTCCCCGTGGCCAAGCCGCCAGCAACCACCGTCGACCACGTCGTCTCCCTCGCCAAGCGGCGAGGCTTCGTCTACCCGTGCGGCGAGATCTACGGCGGCACCCGCTCCGCGTGGGACTACGGCCCGCTCGGCGTGGAGCTGAAGGAGAACATCAAGCGCCAGTGGTGGAAGTCCATGGTCACCATGCGCGAGGACGTCGTGGGCCTGGACTCCAGCATCATCCTGCCGCGCCAGGTGTGGGAGGCCAGCGGCCACGTCGACACCTTCAACGACCCGCTGACCGAGTGCCAGTCGTGCCACAAGCGCTTCCGCTACGACCACCTCCAGGAGGAGTACGCGGAGAAGATGGCCAAGAAGACCGGGCAGAGCGCCGACCCCGACTCCGTCGACCTCGCCGAGGTCGCCTGCACCAACTGCGGCACCCGCGGGGCGTGGACCGAGCCGCGGCAGTTCTCCGGGATGCTCAAGACCCACCTCGGCGTCACCGAGGACGAGACCGGCCTGCACTACCTGCGCCCGGAGACCGCGCAGGGCATCTTCGTGAACTTCGCCAACGTCGTGACCTCGAGCCGCCAGAAGCCGCCGTTCGGCATTGCCCAGATCGGCAAGAGCTTCCGCAACGAGATCACGCCGGGCAACTTCATCTTCCGCACCCGCGAGTTCGAGCAGATGGAGATGGAGTTCTTCGTCAAGCCGGGCGAGGACGAGGAGTGGCACCAGTACTGGATCGACCAGCGCACGCAGTGGTACACCGACCTCGGCATCGACCCCGACAACCTGCGCCACTACGAGCACGCGCAGGAGAAGCTCAGCCACTACTCCAAGCGCACCGTCGACATCGAGTACCGCTTCGGGTTCACCGGCTCGGAGTGGGGGGAGCTCGAGGGCATCGCGAACCGCACCGACTTCGACCTCTCCACGCACGCCCAGCACTCCGGGCAGGACCTGTCGTACTTCGACCAGGCCAACAACGAGCGCTACACGCCCTACGTCATCGAGCCGGCCGCCGGCCTCTCGCGCAGCCTGATGACGTTCCTCGTCGACGCCTACACCGAGGACGAGGCGCCCAACACCAAGGGCGGCGTCGACAAGCGCACGGTGCTGCGGCTCGACCCGCGCCTGGCGCCGGTCAAGGTCGCCGTGCTGCCGCTGAGCCGCAACGCCGACCTCTCGCCCAAGGCCAAGGACCTCGCGACGGAGCTGCGCAGCGCCGGCTGGAACATCGACTTCGACGACTCCGGCGCGATCGGCCGCCGCTACCGCCGCCAGGACGAGATCGGTACGCCGTACTGCGTCACCGTGGACTTCGACACCCTCGAGGACCACGCCGTGACCGTCCGCTCCCGCGACACCATGGAGCAGGAGCGCGTCGGCCTGGACCAGGTGACCGGATGGTTCGCGCAGCGATTCGTCGGTTGCTGACCAGGGGCTCCGTGCACAATCGGGGCATGCGTCCCCTCCGCACCCGCGCCGCGTTCGCCGGCCTGCTCGCCGGCAGCCTGCTGCTGACCGCCTGCTCCGACGACTCCGGGAACGAGCCGGACGCGGAGGGCAGCAGCTCGCCGTCCAGCAGCGCCGGCACGGCGTCGGCGAGCGCGACGCCGTACCTCCCGGTGCCGGACGACGTCGAGCTGACCCCGCCGGGCAGCGAGCTGGAGGTCGGCGAGGAGGCCGTCGTGGCCTACGAGCCGAAGCAGGACCAGGTCGGCGTGCTGTCGATCCGCGTCGACCGGCTGGAGCGGACGTCGTTCAAGGAGTCCTTCAGCGGGTGGCAGCTCGACAAGGCGACGAGGAACTCGAGCCCGTACTTCGTCCGGGCCACCGTCACCAACGCCGGCGAGACGAACCTCGGCGGCCGGCGGCTCCAGCCTCTCTACATCGTCGACGGCAACAACACCCTGATCGAGCACTCGTCGTTCGCGAGCCGCTTCGACCCGTGCCCGAGCGCGCCGCTGCCGAAGAAGTTCGGCCCCGGCAAGAAGGCCGAGGTCTGCCTGGTCTACCTCGCGCCGGACAAGGGCGACCTGACGGCGGTGAGCTTCCGCCCCACGCAGGAGTTCAACCCGGTCACCTGGACCGGTGAGCTGCAGAAGGTCAAGAAGGCGGGCGGCAAGGGCAAGGGCAAGAACAACCAGCGGGGCTGAACCGACCGGCCCCGCCGAGCGTCGGACCAGGCATGAGGCCGTTCCTGCTCGCACTGCTCTCCCTGTCCCTGGTCGGTGGGGCGGCGCCTGCGGTCGCCGCCCCTGTCGCCGCGCCCGACGCCGACCTGCCGCGCGGGCCGGATGCCCGGCTCGCGTGGGTCGAGCGGCTGGAGCGGCCGCGCGGGTCCGCGCTGCTCCACCTGCGCGACGGCACCGAGCGCCGGATCGAGGTGCCCCGCGACCCGGCGCACGAGCTGCGGCTGGTGGGCCCGTCGAACAGCGGCTGGCTGGTGGCCCAGCACCGCCAGACGTCCGTGCGGTTGTACGCCGTCGGCGGCCGCGGCGGCGCCTCGGGGGTCGCGACGGCGTGGGACCGCGCGGGCGGCACGTCGTACCTGTCCTCGTACCGCGGCACCCGGGTGCTGCGGTGGACCCGTGACCGCGACGGCGGGGCGCTCGGCGTGGTGCACGCCCTGGACGGTCGGGTGGTCGCCCGTCGGACGTTCCCGGGCGAGGTCGGCAGGGCGCTGCGGTGGGACGGCGGCGGTGTGCGGATCGCGCTGGCCGACCGCACCTGCGCGTGGGTCCCGCCCGACCCGGGACGGGACGAGCAGGAGCGGCTGACCTGCGTCGACGGGCGCAGCGCGGTCGTCGCGCCGAAGCACGACCTGGCGCTGGTCGAGACGGCCGTCGGGCGTCACGGTCCGACGTCCTTGACCGAGCCGGGGGTGCCCGCGTGGGACGCGGCGTTCCTGCCGAGCGCGGTGTCGGCCGACGGCACCCTCGTCGCCGGCGTCGCGCACACGCCGACCACCCGCCACGAGGACCTGCAGGTACGCCGCGTGGCCGACGGACGCCTGCTCGCAACGCGCCGGCTCACCCACCAGACGGGCGACCGGGTGTGGTTCGAGAAGGACGGTGGCGCGCTGGTCCACCTCTCCGGGGTGCCCGGCAAGGGATACGTGCTGGTCCGCTGTGTCGTGGACGCCGTGGCGGGCGGCGCCGCCTGCGCCCGGGCCAGTCGCTACCGCCGCGAGTGGGGGTTCGCGGTGCAGGGCGCCGTGCCCCGCTGAGGCCGGCCAGGACGATTTGGGCCGCCCGGCGGGCCCGCCGGAGAATGGACCCCATGCCGCTGCCCTCCTCGCTGACCCTCGGGTCGCTGCGCGTCGACACCCCCGTGGTGCTCGCGCCGATGGCCGGCATCACCAACGCGGCGTACCGCCGCCTGTGCGCCGAGCAGGGCGCCGGCCTCTACGTCTGCGAGATGATCACCAGCCGCGGCCTGGTCGAGGGTGACCAGCACACTCGCGACATGCTGGTCTTCGACGAGCTGGAGACCACCCGCTCGGTGCAGCTCTACGGCACCGACCCGGTCTACGTCGGCAAGGCCGCCGAGATCCTTTGCGCGGAGTACGGCGTCGCGCACATCGACCTCAACTTCGGCTGCCCGGTCCCGAAGGTCACCCGCAAGGGCGGCGGCGGTGCGCTGCCCTGGAAGCGCGGGCTGCTCGGCCGGATCCTCGAGCACGCGGTCGCGGCAGCCACGCCCTACGACGTGCCGGTCACGATGAAGACCCGCAAGGGCATCGACGACGACCACCTCACCTACCTCGACGCCGGTCGCATCGCCCAGGAGGCCGGCGCCGCGGCGATCGCGCTGCACGGCCGCACCGTCGCGCAGGCCTACTCCGGTGAGGCCGATTGGGACGCGATCGGCGAGCTGGCCGCGTCCGTCGACATCCCGGTGCTCGGCAACGGCGACATCTGGGAGGCCGCCGACGCGGTGCGGATGGTCGAGCAGACCGGCGCCGCCGGCGTCGTCGTCGGCCGCGGCTGCCTGGGCCGCCCCTGGCTCTTCCGCGACCTGGCCGCAGCGTTCGGCGGCGAGCAGGTCGCGACCCTGCCGACCCTGGGCGAGGTGGCCGCGATGATGCGCCGCCACGCCGAGCTGCTGTGCCAGCACATGGGGGAGGAGCGCGGCTGCAAGGAGTTCCGCAAGCACGTCTCGTGGTACCTCAAGGGCTTCGCCGCCGGCGGCGAGATGCGCCGCTCGCTGGGCCTGGTCGACAGCCTCGCCGCGCTCGACCGGCTGCTCGCCGAGCTCGACCCCGACGAGCCGTTCCCCGCCTCCGAGCTGGGTGCGCCGCGCGGCCGGCAGGGCTCGCCGCGGTCGAAGGTCGTGCTCCCCGAGGGGTGGCTCGACGAGACCGACGGGCTGGGCTGCGTGCTTGCGGAGGACGCCGACAGCGGCTCCGGCGGGTGACTGGACACACAGCAACTTTTGCCGTTCAACTTTCACGCAGTGGCGCCGAGGTGTGTCACGGTGGAGGCCGTGCCGGTCCAGCGACGAGCTGACCGGCCGTCCCATGTACGCAACTGCAAAGGATCAGCGCTGTGGCAGACCACCGCCACAAGCGGGACACCAATGCCCGCCGCAAGCCCCGGGCCGCCTTCGTGGCGGCGCCGATCGCCCTCCTCGCCACCGCCGGCGCCGTCACCCTCGGTGTCGTCGGGGCACCCTCGCCGACCGAGCTGGTGACCGCCAACGCTCGTGAGGCCGCCGTCCCCGGTCCCTCGATGGAGTTCGAGCGCCAGCCGGTCGTCTCCCGTACCTCCGACCGCATCGAACGCGAGCCGACGAAGGCGGAGCGGATGATGGCCGCTGCGGCCACCCGCCGCGCCGTGCGCGAGGCGGACCAGAAGCGGTGGACCACCGAGGCGCTGAACCTGTGGAGCGAGCCCGGGGAGAAGGCCCGCAAGGTCGGCCTCCTCGACGAGCTGACCAAGGTGCTCGTCACCGGCCGCACCCTGTGGGGCCGCGAGGAGGTCGTCGTCGAGGGCCGCTCCCGGTGGGTGAGCGCCGGCTACCTGGTCGCGGACAAGCCCGAGGTCGAGGCCGTCGAGTCGGTGGAGGAAGCCGGCTCCGCGAAGCCCGCGGTCGGTGGCACCTGCACCAACGGCACGTCGGTCTCCGCCGGTGTCAGCCCGAACGTCGCAGCGGTCCACCAGGCGGTCTGCTCGGCGTTCCCGCAGATCACCTCGTACGGCGACTTCCGCAGCGACGGGGAGCACTCGCAGGGCATCGCGCTGGACATCATGGTCAGCGGCGACCTTGGCTGGGAGATCGCGGAGTTCCTCCGCGCGAACTACGGCGAGCTGGGCATCTCCTACCTCATCTACGCCCAGAAGATCTGGTCGGTCGAGCGCTCCGGCGAGGGCTGGCGTGCGATGGAGGACCGCGGCTCGGCCACGGCGAACCACTACGACCACGTCCACGTCACGACGTACTGATCCCGGCGCTCGCTCCGCCGTCGGCACTCCGCCGTCGTCACTCCGTCGGTGGCGGGCCCTAGGCTCGCCCCCGACATGACGACCGAGGAGTTGTACGACGACGCCGACCGCGAGCGGCTCGTCCCGGAGCCGCCGAAGCGCGTCGACGCCCCGGAGCGCACCGCGTTCGAGCGGGACCGGGCCCGGGTGGTCCACGCGGCCGCGTCGCGGCGGCTGGCGGCGAAGACGCAGGTCGTCGACCCCCGGTCCGACGACTTCGTGCGCAACCGGCTCACCCACAGCCTCGAGGTCGCCCAGGTCGCCCGCGACCTGTCCCGGGCGCTGGGCAGCCAGCCGGACATCGCCGAGACCGCGGCGCTGGCGCACGACCTCGGGCACCCGCCGTTCGGGCACAACGGCGAGCGGGTGCTGGCGGAGCTGGCCGGGCCGTGCGGCGGGTTCGAGGGCAACGCCCAGACGCTGCGGTTGCTGACCCGGCTCGAGGCGAAGACCTTCGACGCCGCCGGCCGGTCGGTCGGGCTGAACCTGACCCGCGCCACGCTCGACGCCTGCACGAAGTACCCGTGGCCGCGCGAGCGCGCCGAGGCACCCCAGGGGCACCACGCGGACGGGTCGCCGCGCGAGGTCAGCAAGTTCGGGGTGTACGCCGACGACCGGCCGGTCTTCGACTGGATGCGGGCCGGCTCCGCCGGGGAGCGGAAGTGCCTCGAGGCGCAGGTGATGGACCTCGCCGACGACGTCGCCTACTCCGTGCACGACATCGAGGACGGCATCGTCGCCGGCCGCGTCGACCTCACCCGGCTCGACACCGCCGCGGTCTGGGAGACGGTCCGCGACTGGTACGTCCCCGACGTCGACGACGCGCGCCTCGACGAGGTCCTCGCCGGGCTGCGGACGCAGGGGTCCTGGCCGGTCGCGCCCTACGACGGCAGCCGGCGCGGGCTGGCCGCGCTGAAGAACCTCACCAGCGACCTGATCGGCCGGTTCTGCGGCGCGGTGCAGCACGCGACGTACGCCGCGGGGGAGGGGCCGTTCGTCCGCTACCGCGCCGACCTGGTCGTCCCCGAGGCGACCCGGCTGGAGATGGCGGTGCTCAAGGGGATCGCCGCGCGCTACGTGATGCAGGCCGAGGACCGCGTGGCCCTGATGGACCGGCAGCGCGCGCTGCTGGCCGGGCTGGTCGCGGCGTTGGTCGAGCGGGGGCCGGACGGCCTGCAGCGGCCGTTCGCGGACGACTGGCGGGAGGCGGCCGACGACGCCGCACGGCTGCGGGTCGTCGTCGACCAGGTGGCGTCGCTGACCGACGCGAGCGCGGTCGCCTGGCACACGAGGCTGGTCGGCGCCGGGGACTGACCGGCCGGTTGAAGGGCCAGCGGTAGCGTCGGCGACCATGACCGACCGACTCGTCTGGCTGCCGTTCGACCCCGCCGAGCTGGGCGACCCGCCGGCGGGTCTGCGCTACGAGGTGGTCGACCCGACGCAGGAGGTCCCGGACTCGGTCGAGGACGTGCGGTTCTACGTGCCGCCGTACCAGATGGGGCCGGCGATCGGAGACGTGCTGCCGCGCATGCGCGGCCTCGAGGTGGTGCAGCTGCTCTCGGCCGGCGTCGACAACGTGCGCTCGCGGGTGCCGGAGGGCGTCGCGCTGTGCAACGGCCGCGGCATCCACGACACCTCGACCGCCGAGCTCACGCTCGCGCTGGTGCTGGCGTCCCTGCGGGGCATCCCGGACTTCGTCCGCGCCCAGGACCGTCGCGAGTGGACGCCCGGCTGGCGGCCGGCGCTCGCGGACCGGAAGGTCCTGCTGGTCGGCCACGGCGCGATCGGCGAGGCGATCGAGACCCGGCTGCTGCCGTTCGAGGTCGAGGTCGTCCGCGTCGCGCGCACGGCCCGCGACGGCGTGCACCCGGTCGAGGATCTGCCGGCGCTGCTGCCCGACGCCGACGTCGTCATCCTCGTCGTGCCGCTCACCGACGCCACGCGCGGTCTGGTGGACGCCGACTTCCTCGCCCGGATGAAGGAGGGCGCGCTGCTCGTCAACGTCGCCCGCGGAGCCGTCGTGGTGACCGACGACCTGGTCGCCGCGCTGCACTCCGGTCGCGTCCGCGCGGCGATCGACGTGGCCGAGACCGAGCCGCTGCCGGCCGACAGCCCGCTCTGGGACGCGCCGGGGCTGCTCGTCAGCCCGCACGTCGGCGGGGCGAGCAGCGCGATGTGGCCGCGGGCCCACCGGCTGGTGCGCGACCAGCTGCACCGGTACGCCGCGGGCGAGCCTCTCCACAACCTGATGACCGGCGAGTACTGATCGCGCCGCGGCACCTAGGATCGGCTTCGTGGCAGGCCTGATCCGCGAGGAGAGCATCGCCGAGGTGCGCGAGAAGGCGCGCATCGATGACGTGGTCGCCGAGCACGTCACGCTCCGCAACGCCGGTGGCGGCTCCATGAAGGGGTTGTGCCCCTTCCACGACGAGAAGTCCCCGTCGTTCCACGTCACGCCGAGCCGGGGGTTCTTCCACTGCCTGGCCGGCGAGACCCGGGTCCTCACATACGACGGGCCGCGTCCGATCGCGGACCTGGCCGGGGGCACCCACCGCATCCTCGGCGTTCGCGGCAACTGGATCGAGGCGCCGTTCAAGTCGTACGGCGTCCAACCGCTGATGCGTATCACCGTCGGCCGCAATCGCCAGGTGAAGGACCTTCATGCGACCGACGAGCACCGCTGGTTCGTTCGCACTGACAACGGCAGTGGGCACCGGGAGGTGCTCACCAAGGACTTGAAGCCGGGTGACCGGCTGGTCCCGAAGTTCCCTCGCTCGCGCATACAACGCACGACGCCGTCGCCCTTCGGCATCGCCCACGGCTTCACCTACGGTGACGGGACGCGCAGCGGCACCGGCAGCATGGCGCTGCTCTGTCCGCCCAAGGACCTCGCGATGCTCAAGTGGTTCCCCAACAGCCACACCAGTGCGTCGGGCGACAACCTCCTGGTCCACCACTTGCCGGCGTTCTTCAAGGACCGTCCTCCGCTGGGCGAGTCGGTGTCGTACCTGTACGGGTGGCTTGCTGGCTACTTCGCTGCAGACGGGTGCGTGGCCAGCGACGGCACCGTGATGCTGAACTCGGCCGACCGCGAGGACCTCGAGTTCGTGCGGACGGTCTGCACGCGGCTCGGCATCGCGACGTACGGAATCACCACCCAGCTGCGAGAGGGGTTCCCGGGCCGGGAGCCGTCCGAGCTGCACCGGGTGCATCTCGTGAATGAGGACCTCACTGAGTCGTTCTTCCTTCTTGACCAGCACCGACAGCGCTTCGTCGATGCGGACAAGAAGTTCGCGCGTCGCGGATGGGTGGTCCGGGCCGTCGAGACGACCGACCGGGTGGAGGAGGTGTTCTGCGCCGAGGTCGAGGACGGGCACGCCTTCACCCTCGAGGACAACATCCTCACCGGCAACTGCTTCGGCTGCCAGGCCGGCGGCGACGTCATCAAGTTCGTGATGGACATCGACGCGCTGTCCTTCGCCGAGGCCGTCGAGCGGCTGGCCGACAAGTACGGCGTGCAGCTGCGGCGTGAGGAGGGCGACGTCCGCGACGACCGCCCGAAGGGGCCCCAGCGCGGCCGCCTCGTCGAGGCGCACAAGGTCGCCCAGCAGTTCTACGCCGAGCAGCTCGCGACGCCCGACGCCCTGGTCGCCCGGCAGTTCCTCGCCGAGCGCGGCTTCGACCAGTCCGCGGCCGAGACGTTCGGCATCGGCTTCGCCCCGCGCGACGGCGACGCGCTTTTCAAGCACCTGCGCCAGCTGGCGTTCTCCCAGGAGGAGCTGGTCGTCGGCGGCCTCGTCGCGGTCGGCCGGTCGGCGTACGACCGCTTCCGCGGGCGCCTGCTCTGGCCGATCCGCGACGCCAGCGGCGACACCATCGGCTTCGGCGCGCGACGGATCTTCGACGACGACCGCATCGACGCGAAGTACCTCAACACCTCCGAGACCCCGATCTACAAGAAGAGCCAGGTGCTCTACGGCATCGACCTGGCGCGCAAGGACATGGCGCGGTCGAGCCAGGCGGTCGTGGTCGAGGGCTACACCGACGTGATGGCCTGCCACCTGGCCGGCGTGACGAGCGCGGTGGCCACCTGCGGCACCGCCTTCGGCGACGAGCACGCGCGGGTGCTGCGACGGTTCATGAACGACCACGAGGAGTTCCGCGGCGAGGTGATCTTCGCCTTCGACGGCGACGCCGCCGGGCAGAAGGCCGCGCTGCGCACCTTCAGCGGCGACCAGAACTTCGTGTCCCAGACCTACGTCGCGGTCGAGCCCGACGGCCTGGACCCGTGCGACCTGCGGATCAAGCAGGGCGACGCGGCCGTCCGCGAGCTGGTGGCCCGCCGGGTCCCGCTCTACCGCTTCGTGCTGTCCAACGTCGTCGGGAAGTACGACCTCGACCGCGCCGACAGCCGGGTCGACGCGCTTCGCGAGGGCGCCCGGCTCGTCTCCAGCATCCGCGACAAGTCCAAGGTCGACGCCTTCGCGCGCGAGCTGGCCGGCATGGTCGGCATCGACGTCGACCAGGCGCGTGCGGAGGTACGCCGTGCGGCCGCGCGCGGCCCCGTCAGGGCCGACCAGCGGGGGAGCCGCCGCGGAGAGCCCCAGCAGCCGGACACCTCGGCGCCGCCGGCCCCGCGCAACCCGGTCCCGGACCTGCGCGACCCCCGCTTCGCCCTCGAGCGCGAGACGCTCAAGCTGGTCATCCAGCACCCGATGGCGATCGGGCGCACCACCTCCGACATCGGCGTCGAGGACTTCACCCACCCGGTCTACCGCGCGGTCTGGGAGCTGGTCGCCGCGGCGGGTGGGCCCGTCGCCGGGTCGGGCGACGCGACGTGGGCCGGCCGCCTGCGCGACGCCGCCACCGACCCCGCGGTCTCGTCGGCGATCAGCGCGCTGGGCGTCGAGCCGATCCGCACCGCAAAGGAGCCGGACGCGGCGTACGTCTCGGTCCACGTCTTCCGCCTGCTCGAGCTCACCGCCATGCGCCGCATCGCCGACCTGAAGTCGAAGCTCCAGCGCACCAACCCGGTCGAGAACGCCGCCGAGTACAACCGGATGTTCGGCGAGCTCGCCGCCCTCGAGCAGCACCGCCGCACCCTGCGCGAGCGCACGGTCGGTGCGTCGTGAGGCGGCTCGCGTGAGGGTGCCGCGCCGCCGGGAGCGGCCCGACCTCGACGTGCCCCGCGGCGAGCGCCTGCTCGCCTGGACCGACACCTCCCTCGGCCCCGTCGGAGGCTCGCGGGACGCGCTCTACCTGCCCACTGCCCGCCTGCCCTGGGAGCAGGTCGAGACCGCGAGCTGGGACCGGGACACCGGCGAGCTCGTCGTCCGCGAGGTCGGCTCCTGGGGCGCGCCCGGCGCGGTGCACCGGATGTCGGTGGAGGAGCCGGGGCGGCTGCTGCAGCTGGTGCGGGAGCGGGTCACGGCGAGCGTCGTGCTGACCCGGTTCGTCGAGGTCGGGGCCGGCCGCGGGCTGCGCGTCGTCGCCCGGCGGGCCGCCTCGGGCGACCGGTCGCCGACCTGGTCGTGCGACCTCGACGAGGGTCTCGACCCCGCCGACCCGGCCGTCCAGGAGGCCGCCGAGCGGTGCCTGGCGGCCGCGCGCGCGGAGGTCGAGCCGGGCTGAGCCCCCGATTTTCTCCGTGCTCCCCGGCCTTGCTAATGTGTGCGCGCTGCACCGCGATCCCCTGTAGCTCAACTGGCAGAGCATTCGGCTGTTAACCGGAGGGTTGTTGGTTCGAGTCCAACCGGGGGAGCAGAGCGAGGGCCTGGCACATCGTGCCGGGCCCTCGGTGCATTTCCGGCGGGCCCGCGCGCTGCCCGGACGGCGCTCGCGTAGGGTCCGTCTGCGCGCCCCGGGACCGGGGCCGCGGGGCGTTAGCTCAGTCGGTCAGAGCAAGGGACTCATAATCCCTGGGTCGTGGGTTCGAGCCCCACACGCCCTACCCGGTTCGGCAGTCGCTCGGCTCAGGGCTCGTCGTCATCGGCGTGCGTCTCGACGTAGTCCCGACGGACCTGCTCGAGCCAGCGGGAGGCAGGCTGGCCGGTGACCACGACCAGGTAGTCGACGAGGTGCATCGCGATGTTGGCCAGGTCGAGGATGGCCATCTCGCTGGCGGTGCTCGCGCCGAACGCCGCCTCGAGCTCGCCCCAGCCCTGGCGGTAGACCTGCTCGAAGTCCGCGGGCAGCCACTCGCCCGACGGTGTGTTGACCCGCATCGTCAGCAGCGACATCGCCCAGTCGGTGATCGCGTCGAAGTCCGGCTCGCTGCTGCTCGGGTCCATGTCACCAGCCTGTCACCAGCCTGCCGCGGCGCCGGTGGGCCAGCCGAGCTGGCCCGCCGGCACCGCAGCCGGGATCTGGTGGACGGTCAGGGCTGCAGCGCGACCGTGTACATCACCGTCCGGCTGCTGGCCGCCGTGCCGGTGGCGACGGATGTCCCGGTCGGGGTGCCCGCGGTGCCGACCGCCCGGTCCGCGACGCTGGCGGTGATGTACCCGCTGCCGCTGCCCCGGGTGGTGGCCGCGAGCTCGACGAGCGGCGAGGCCACGGTGTGGTCGGTGTTCAGGTTGGACTTGTCGGCCCAGTAGACGAGCACCCGTCCACCGTCACGAGGCGGCGTGACCGAGGCGGCGGTGTGCTGGGTCCGGTTCACCGTGTCGACCGTGACGGCATGGGTGTCGACGGCACCGACGCCGCGGTACGCGACGAGCCGCAGGTCCGCCTTCGTGATGTCCGAGCTCGTGACGGTGATGCTGCGGCCGGCGTCCGTCGCGGTCGCCTGTCGCGTCCACAGCCGGCTGCGCACGCCGGAGAGGTCGGCACCCCGCAGCTGCGTCCAGCCGCTCGGCGGCGTCGTGCTGGCGGCGTTGACGTTGGCGGTGTACGTCAGCAGCAGGGTGTCCCCGGCCCGGACCGCGGCTGGCACCTGCACGGTGTGCGTCGTGCGGTTGGCGTTGACCACCGTCGTGCCGACCAGCGCGACCTCGGCCGGAGGCGGCGGGGGCGGGGGAGGCGGCGGCGGAGGAGGTTCGACCGCCGAGCCGCCGTAGAAGGGATCCCGCGCCAGCGCCGTGAACGCGTCCAGCGAGCTGGTGCTGCTGTCGAGGTACCACTGGCAGTTGTCCGGCCCGCGGAAGTCGAAGTAGAGGACGCCGTGGAACTGGGCGTAGTCGGGCCGCTTGAAGAGTGCCTGGGCCTCGGTCAGCCACTGCGCCTTCCGGCCCGGCCGAGCCGGGTCCTCGGTGCTCGCGAACTCCGTCAGCCACAGCTCCTTGTCCGGGTGCGCGGCGCCGAAGTCGCGGAACGGCTTGATGATGCGCTCCAGGGTCCACCACGCGGTGTCGATGCCGGTCCGGCAGGTGAACCAGTTGTAGGCGTCGGCCCCCATGGCGTCGACGTAGTCGTCGCCGGGGTACCACTTGCCGGCGTCGTTGGGCGCCTGGGAGCCGACGAAGAAGGCGTAGTCGGTCATGATCCACATGAACTTCACGTTCGTCGCGCCGCGCTCGACGAAGACGTCGTGGACCTTGCGCCAGGCGGCGATGAACTCACCGGCCACGCCCATCGTGGAGCTGGCCTTCGACTCCGGCTCGTGGTTGTAGGTGAAGTAGACAGGGACGCCGTAGTCGCGCAGCCGGTCGGCCCACCGCACGATCTCGTTGTGCAGCGTGCTGCCCGGCTGGGCCGCGGCGACGTCGGCCCAGCGGACCGTCTGGCCGTTGCTGCGGCGGGACTTGACCGACAGGACCATCGTCCGGCCGGTGGTCCTGAGCCAGGTGTGGAAGGAGTCGGGGAAGGGGTCGTTCCAGACGAGGAACTCGCGGACGACGTCGAAGCTGCGGTCGATGCTGCCCTCGCGGCGCTCGACGGCTCCGCGCAGGCTCTCGCTGCCGCGCGGCTCGACACGGGCACCGATCTGCATGCCGTCGGGGGTGCTGCCGGCCGGCCCGGGCGCGAGCAGTGGGAGCAGCGCCAGGCCGGCGACCGCGGCCAGTGCGCGGCGGGCTCGGAAGCGGGTGTGGGGTGACATGACAACACCGTCGCCGTCGCCGTTCGCGGCGGCATCGCCAAGATCGGCGATGTCGACGCGGGCACGACGGGACCGGCCCCGGAGCGCCCCGTGAAGGGGCGCGCCGGGGCCGGTCCGTGGATCGGGAAGGAGCCGGGTCTCACTCCAGCTTCATCAGCGCCCCGGGCCCGAACACCGGCCCGGTGAGGTAGATCGTGCCGTCCTTCGCCACGTCCACGCCGCCGGGCAGCGTGAGCCGCCCGGGCACCAGCTCGCGGGTGTGGGTGTGGCCGCGGTGCGGCGTGATGCGGAACAGGCCGCCGATCTCCGCGCCGGGCGTGCCGGACTCCGCCTGCAGCCAGGAGGCCTTCGACAGGCTCAGCGCGTAGATCGCGCCGTGCCGGTCGGCGGCGAGGTCGACGATCGACGTCAGCCCGTCGGCGTAGGGCGTGCAGCCCGAGCGGTGCTTGCCTCCCCGGCGCTCGTGCCGGTCGCCGCGTGCGTCGTACGGCGCGGGGTCGCACACCGCGCCTCGCGAGCCGGGCTTGATCCGCCAGACCAGGGACGTGCCCGGCGTGGCGGGGAAGCCGCGGAGCTCACCGACGTACCAGTAGCCGTCCGCGCCGACCGTCACCGAGGTGGGGACGGACTCCGCCGGCATCGTCGGCGCGGGCGGGGCCGGCGGCTCGGGCTCGGGGTCGGAGCCACCGAGGGCACGCATCGGCGCCTCCGGCGGGGCGGGCAGGTCGTCGGGGACCTCGACGACGCGGGGCTTGAAGACGGCGACGGTCTTGACCTTGCCGTTGGGCCACACACGGAGCAGGTCGTTGCCGCCGGCGTCGGCGACCAGCACCGTGCCGTCCTTCAGGGCCTGCATGCCGTACGGGTTGGTGTCGGTCGGGACCTCCTCGAGGTCGTAGGGGTCGGGGTCGCCGATCTGGTGGGTGCCGATGTCGGCGACCTCCTCGAGATCGCCGTGGTGCCACACGTAGAGCGTCGCGGCCCCGGCGGGCAGCTCCTCGGCGGGGCCGCCGCCGCCGGTGAGGAAGTACACCTTGCCGCGGGCGGCGGAGATCGCCTGGGCGAAGCCGGCGGCCGCGGGCAGCCCGCCGAGCTCGCGCACCTCGGCGGGGCCGTGGCGGCGCTCGATGACCAGGCTGAAGGTGCCGTCGTCCTCGGTCACCAGGGTCAGGCCGCGACCGACGGAGTCGACACCGCGAGGGCCGCTGAGGGGCGCCACGGTCGTGAGGTCGTCGGGTGCGGGGGAGTGGTCGCGGTGCGCCTGGGCGGGCGCCAGCGCGCTGCCGGCGGCGGTCGCGAGGGCTGCGCCGG
Source organism: Nocardioides deserti (assembly GCF_014266025.1). GTDB lineage: Bacteria > Actinomycetota > Actinomycetes > Propionibacteriales > Nocardioidaceae > Nocardioides > Nocardioides deserti. The sequence goes on from NZ_JACMYC010000015.1 coordinate 65,160, forward strand.
CTGCGACGGCAGCCAGCAGGGTCCGTGATGGGGTCATGGGTCGTCCTCCGGGGGGTGGGTCGGGACGCACCCACACAAGACCCGGCGCACCGGCGGTCGCATCTCCCACATGAGGGAACTTTTCCGGGGCGGCGTGGCGACGTCAGGGCGTCGGGACGCCGGAGGGCTCAACCAGCAGGAAGGGCGCGCACGCCGCGCCGGTGCAGGAGCCAGCTGCCGGCGAGCAGCAGCGCGCCGAGAGCGAGGAAACCGAGGTCCCAGGCGAGCGGGGCGCCCAGGTCGTCCCGGACGTGGTGGACGCCCAGCAGGTGGTGGTTGATGATCCCCTCGACCAGGTTGAACAGACCCCAGCCCGCCAGGACCAGGCCCAGGTGGAACGACCAGGTGGGCGCGAGCCGGCCCTGCTGCCAGGCGCGGACGGTCAGCACCGACCCCGCGACGACGCACAGCCAGGCGACGACGTGGAACAGGCCGTCGGCGAGGGTGTTCGCCTCCAGGCCCGCCACCGTCGTCGTCGGGTAGTCGTCGACGTGGCTCACCATGTGGTGCCACTGCAGCACCTGGTGCAGCACGATGCCGTCGACGAAGCCACCGAGCCCGATGCCGTAGAGCAGGCTCGCGAGACGGGTCGGCGGCCGGGCCGCCGCGCGGGTCGGGGTCCGGACCGGGAGAGGGGCCGAGGGGTCGGGCACGCTGCGAGGTACCCCGCGACGAGCCGTCGCAGAAGTGGCCACCGGGCCGAAGTGACCGAACGGACGATTCCGGGGCGTGGTCCGGGCGGCTACCTTCGTCCCTGCCGGGCCGTGGGCACACCCCCCAGGTCTGCGGCCCGGCACCCGCGGGCGCGCTGTTTGTGCCGACGGTCGGCCGGGAACCCGGCGGTATGACGCTTCCTCCGAGCGACGGTCCGACGGCCGCGTCCCTCGAGTTCGTCGGGACCGCCACGACGATCCTGCGGCTGGGCCCGTTCACGCTGCTGACCGACCCGAACTTCCTGCACCGCGGCCAGCGCGCCTACCTCGGCAAGGGCCTCTTCTCCAAGCGGCTGACCGAGCCCTCGCTGCAACCCGCCGACCTGCCGGCGCTCGACGGCGTGCTGCTGAGCCACCTCCACGGCGACCACTTCGACCGCATCGCCCGCCGGGAGCTCGACCGCGGTCTGCTCGTCGCGACGACGCCGGCCTCGAGCCGCACGCTGACCCGGTGGGGCTTCGCCGGGGCGCACGGCATGCGCACGTGGGAGTCGCTGGAGCTGAGCAACCGTGACAGCAGGCTGCGCATCACCGCCGCGCCGGGGCAGCACGGCCCCGGGCCGGCCAAGCACGTGATGCCCCCGGTCATGGGCAGCGTGCTGGAGCTGGAGGAGCCCGGCCGCCCGGTCTTCCGCGTCTACATCAGCGGCGACACGCTGTTCCGGCCCTACCTCCGCGAGGTGGTCGAGCGCACCGGGCCGCTGGATGCCGCGGTCGTCCACCTCGGCGGCACGCGCGCCTTCGGCGTGCTCGTGACCATGGACGACGACCAGGGCGCCGACCTCGTCCAGCTGCTCGAGCCGGCCGTCACCGTGCCGGTGCACTTCGACGACTACACGGTCTTCCGGTCCGGCCGGGAGGAGTTCCTGGCCCGGTGCCGAGAGCGCGGGCTGCCCACGCACCTGCGCACGGTCGAGCGCGGCGGCCGGGTCGACCTGACCTGAGCCCGAGCAGGGCCCGGCAGCCCGGTCGGCTCAGTCGTCCGTGCCGCGCCCGGTGCTCTCCTGGAGCCGATCGATGTGCTCGGAGGCCTCGGCCTTGGTGAGGTCGGCGGACAGGGTCTCGCCGGCCTGCCGGGCCAGGGTGTCGAGGTAGCTGCGCTGGGCACCGGTCATCGGCTCGTCCGCTGTCACCCAGTCCGCCGGGTCCTTGCGGGCGTTGGAGCCGTCGTCGGGAGCGGCGGCCCCGAGGACGTCGCCGTCGGCGGCCCCGAGGACGTCGCCGTCGGCGGAGGGGTTGTGGGCAGCGTTCGCACTGGCGTTCGAATCGGTCATGACCGCCCCGTACCCGAGCGGCGGCCGAGCAAACGGCGCTCGCGCCGGTGTCAGTAGCCGCGCTCGATGCCCCAGGCGACGGCCTGCGAGCGCCGGGCGACCCCGATCTTGGCGTAGATCTGGCGGATGTAGGTCTTCACCGAGTTCACCGACACGTAGAGCTCGGCGGCGATCTCGAGGTTGCTGCGCCCCCGGCAGATCAGCTCGAGCACCTCGGCCTCCCGCGCGCTCAGCTGGTCCCCGGACGACGGCGGCGGGACCGGGACCGATTCACCGCGGTGCACGAGCTCGAGCACCCGGACCAGCTCGTCGGCGCCGGCGGCCTTCGACACGAACCCGTGCGCGCCGGCCGCGACCGCACGGCGCACGTTGCCCTGGTCCATCCGCCATGTGTAGACGACGAGCCGCGCCGGGGTCCGCCGGGCCACCTCGGCGAGGTACGCCTCGGTGTCGAGGGGGCGCCCGACGGGGTCGCACAGCACCACGTCGGCCTCCGGGAGCTCGACGAGCCTCACCCGGTCGGCGCGGGCGCCCAGCATGCCCTCGACGCCGGCGACGACAAGCTCCGACTCGTCCACGATGCTCACCCGCACCGGTCGACCGCCCCGGCTGCCGACCTCGTCCGACACGCTGTTCATGATGGTCGAAATCTAGGACCCGCTGCGGCCGCCAGTGACCGGAAAGCGCCGCCCGAAGGGGTGAAAACGCTGGTGGAAGGCACGATCGGTCCTCGGAAGGCCCTGCGCCGGCGGCTGCTACACGAGCCTCATCCGGCCGGAAAGTACGCAGCCCGGTAGGACGCCAGCAGGGCCTGGCCACGCTGCACCGACGCGTCGAGCGCGTCCAGCAGCGGCGCGGCTCCCTCCGTCGTGCCGACGTCGCCGAGGAACTCCAGCTCGCGGGCGGCTGCCCCCACCTCGACCACGCCGAGGTTGAGCGCGCTGCCGGCCAGCTTGTGCGCGACCTGGCGCATGCCGTCCGCGTCGTCCTCGGCGACCAGGCCGCGGAGGCGCTCGACGGCGGGCCCGGAGTTGGCGAGGAAGTTGCCGATGGCGCGGTCGAGGTACGCCGTGCTCCCCGGGTCGAGGTCGCGCAGCATGTCCAGCCGCTCGACGTCGAGCCCGTCGACCGGGTCGGACGGGGGCATCTCCACGGGTTCCTCCTCCATCGGTGGCGCGGTCTCGTACCTAGGCACAGGCGTTGAGCGGGTCGACCCGACCCACTGGGCGAGCACGGACCCGAGCGTCACGGGGTCCACGGGCTTGGTCAGGAAGTCGTCCATGCCGGCGGCGAGGCACCGCTCGCGCTCACCCTCGACGGCGGCCGCGGTCATCGCGATCACGGGCAGCCGCGGGCCCTCGCCCTCGCGGCGCCGCAGCTCGCGCGTCGCGGCGTACCCGTCCAGGCGCGGCATCTGCACGTCCATGAGGACCGCGTCGACGCGCTGCCGGGCGAGGACCTCGAGCGCGACGATGCCGTCCTCGGCGGTCAGCACCTCGTAGCCCATCGACTCCAGCAGCCCGCTGGCGACCATCTGGTTCACCGGGTTGTCCTCGACGACGAGCACGCGCTGCTCGGCGCCGGCCTGCGGCTCCTGCTCGGGCACAGTGGGGGTCGCCTCGACCCCTGCCAGTGCGCTGACCAGGACGCCGCGGAGGGCAGGGGCGAGCACCGGCTTGGTGAGGAAGCCGGACACACCCGCCGCGGCCACGTCGTCCGGGTCGAGGGTGGTGAACGAGGTGAGCATGACCAGCGTCAACGCGTCGTACGCCGGGTCCCGCCGGACCGCGCGGGCCAGGTCCAGGCCGTCGCGCACCGGCATGGCCATGTCGAGCAGGGCACCGTCGAACGGGTCGCCCGCCGCGAGCGCCTCGGCCAGCGCCGCCTCGGCCTCGTCGGCGCTCGCGACCGCCACCGTCCGCACGTGCCACCAGCGCAGCTGCTCCTCGAGGATCAGCCGGTTGTGAGCGTTGTCGTCGACCACGAGCACCCGCTGCCCGGCCAGCCAGGTGCGCGCGTAGGCGTCGCCGGGGTCGGGCGCGGTGCCGGCGGGCTCGTCGAGCAGGGCACTGAAGGAGAAGATGCTGCCGCCGCCGGGGTTGGGGGTGAAGCGGATCTGGCCGTCGAGCGCCCCGACGATCTCCTTGGAGATCGCCAGGCCGAGCCCGGTCCCGCCGTAGACACGGGTGGTCGAGGCGTCGGCCTGGGTGAACGGCTCGAAGAGCCCGGCGGCCTTGAGCGGGTCCACGCCGATGCCGGTGTCGGCGACCTCGACGTCCAGCCGGGTCCGACCGTGGTCGGCGGGCGCCGAGGTCGCCCGGACGTAGACCTCGCCCTCCTCGGTGAACTTCACGGCGTTGGAGACCAGGTTGGTGAGCACCTGGGCGAGCCGGGTGGGATCGCCGGCCAGGACCTCCGGGACCTCGGGGGAGCAGGAGACGATCAGCTCCAGGCCGCGCGCGCGGGCGCTCTCGGCCATGACCGCGGCGACCCGGTCGAAGACAGGCCGGACCTCGAAGTCGACCCGCTCGAGCTCGAGCCGGCCGGCCTCGATCTTGGAGAAGTCCAGGACGTCGTTGATGACGCCGAGCAGCGCGCGGCTGGCGACCTGCACGCCGGACGCCAGGCGCAGCTGGGCGGCGTCGAGTCCGGTGCGCAGCAGCAGGTCGTTGAGGCCGATCACGCCGTTGAGCGGCGTGCGGATCTCGTGGCTCATCGTCGCCAGGAACTCCGACTTCTGCCGCGACGCCTCCATCGCCTCGTCCCGCGCGGCCGCGAGCTCCCGCTCGGCCTGCTCGCGTTCGGCCACCCGCGCCATCTGCACGGCGACGAGGTCGACCATCTCCTGGATCATGTCGTGGCGGTAGAGCGGCGGCGCCGAGGTGATGACCACGACGGCGTGGACGCGACCGGCGTACGACACCGGGAACGCGATCGAGAGCCGCCGGTCGTCCCAGACCGACCGGCCCTCGGCGTGGGCGCGCTCGGCCAGCGCCTGCTCGCGGGCGATCCGCTCGGGGTCCTCCTCGTCGGTGCGCCGGTCCTCGTCGGAGACGTAGTAGGGGTGGATCCCCGTGCCGTCCTGGTCGGGCACGAAGCCGCGGGCGCGCTCCCAGTCGTCGTGCAGCAGCACGAGGTCGCGCGCCTGGCTGAGCAGGTCGTCGAGGGACCGCGCCTCGTTGGCGGCCGAGGCGACCGCCTGCATCAGCACGTTCTGGTTCACCTGGTCGACCAGCGCGAGCTCGGCCTGCTTGGTCTCGGTGATGTCCTGGTGGGTGCCCGACATCGCGACCGCGCGACCGTCCGGGTCGCGGTGCACCACGCCTCGTCCGCGGGTCCAGACCCAGTCGCCCGTGCCGCGGAGCCGAGCCACCCACACGAACGGCTCGCTGCACTCGAGCGCCCGCCGGACCTCGCGGTCCACCTGGTCGCGGTCCTCCTCGTGCACCAGCCCCAGGAAGCCGTCGTACGACGACGGGAACTCGCCGGGGGCCAGGCCGTAGAGCTCGTGGATCTCCGGCGACGCCGTCACCTGGTCGTGGACCAGGTCCCACGACCAGCTGCCCAGGCGGGCGATCCGGTGCGCCTCGGCCAGGCGTCCCCGGCTCTCGACCAGCTCCTCGAGGTCGCGCCGTCGGTCGCTCCAGTCGGTCATCCGGTGCAGCACGCCGGTCAGCTCGCCGTCGGGTCCGTGCAGCGCCGACTCGCGGGCGAGCACCCAGGTGGCCGTTCCGTCGAGGCGCTGGAGCCGCACCTCGACCTCGCGCTCGTTGATGCTGCCCTCGCGCAGCTCCGCCAGGTGTGCGGCGAACTGCCGCTGACCGGCTTCGTCGAGGGTGTCGAAGACGGTGAGCCGCTGGGCCTCGGCCTGGGTGGTGCCGATCATGCGGGCGAGGGCCGGGTTGGCGTAGCGGATCCGGCCCTCGAGGTCGAAGACCCAGATGCCGTCCGGCGCGGTCTCGACGACGTCGCGGTACAGCGCGTCCAGGTCCATGGCCACCTCCTCCCGTCGCTCAGCCTAGGGTCTCGTCGCGCCCGTTCCGTCGCTGGTCAGGCCGTCATCGGTCAGGGCGTCGCTGGTCATGCCTCTCCGGCGATGCGGTACTCGCCGTCCTCGAACGTCAGCCGGAGCGCCACGTCGTCGCGGACCGAACGGCCGTTGGTGAGGGTGTACGTGTAGCGGTACTCCACCGACGGACCGTCCGGCTCCGGCCGCACCCGCTGCACCTCGACGGACTGCACGTCGCCCCAGAACCCGGCGTACCCGCGCAGTCCGCCGCTGGCCTCCTGGAACTCCGGGGTCAGCATCGCGAAGCCGGCCGACGGGTCGGTCGCGGCGGTCCGCAGGTAGTCGCGCACGAAGGCGTCGATGCTCTCGGCGGTGGGCCGTGCGGGGGGCGAGGGGGAGCCGGGTGAGCCGACAGAGGTCGCGCTGGCCCGCTCGCTGGGTCCGGTGCCCGCGCGCTCCTCGCCGCCGCCACGGCCGAGCAGGAACCCGCCGACGGTCAGCGCGGCCACCGCGGCGATCCCGACGAGCACCGGGACGAGCATCCCGGGCCGCCGACCACGGTGGCGGGTGCCGCCGGCGGCCGCGGTCGCCGGCGGTGCCGGGGGCGGGGGAGGCGGCGGGCGCAGCGGGCGCTGCCCGCTGCTGGCGAGCAGCTGCGTGCTGTGCTCGTCGTGCCGCGCGGCGCGGGTGACCGGGACGGGCCGCGGCGCGGCCGCCTGCGGACCGGCGTGCAGGAAGTCGCGGACCTGGGCCATCGTCCAGCGGTCGCCGGGCTCGCGGGCCATCGTCGCGGCGAGGAGCGGGCGCAGCCAGCCGGCGTCGTCGAGCCGCGGCGGGTCCTCGTGGACGATGCGGTAGAGCGCGCCGAGCACGTTGTCGCCGACGTCGTACGGCGGCCGCCCGGCCAGCGCGTGGAAGAGCGAGGCCCCGAGGGACCACACGTCGCTCGGCGGGCTCGCGAGCCGGCCGCTGGCGACCTCCGGCGCGAGGTAGGCGGGGGAGCCGGTGACCAGGCCGGTCTGCGTGAGGGACGCATCGGCCTCCGCGCGGGCGATGCCGAAGTCGGAGATCTTCACCCGGCCGTCCCCGGTGACCAGCATGTTCGACGGCTTGACGTCGCGGTGGACGATGCCCGCGGCGTGGGCCGCCGCCAGCGCGTCGGCCGCCTGGCCGAGCAGGACGGCGGCGGCGTCGGGCCCGAGCCGGCCGCGCGTGCGGACCAGCTCGGCGAGCGTGGTGCCGGGGACGTGCTCCATCACCAGCCACCGGTCGTCGCCGTCGTCGACCAGGTCGAAGACCGCGACGACGTGGGGGTGGTTGAGCCGCGCAGCCAGCCGGGCCTCGCGCTGCGCCCGCTCGAGGTCGGCGCTGTCGCCGCCGGGGGCGAGGCCGATCCGCTTGAGGGCGACCTGCCGGCCGAGCACCTCGTCGCGGGCCAGCCAGACAGCACCCATGCCGCCCCGGCCGATCTCGCGGTCGAGCGAGTACCTCCCGGCGATCACCGTCTCGGCTCCTCCTCGTCCGTCCGCCTGCCGCGCGTCTGCGGACCGAGCCAGCCTAGCGACGGCCGGGCCGAGCCGGGTGGGCGGACGAAGGGCCCATGCGGCAGGCTTGGAAGCAGGTACCCAGCCCGACGGAAGGCCCATCGTGTCCCTCGACCCCACCCTCCTCGACGACCTCGAGTGGCGTGGACTCATCGCCCACTCGACGGACCTCGACGCCATGCGCGAGGCCTTTGCCGCGGGGAGCGTGCGCTTCTACGTGGGGTTCGACCCGACCGCCCCGAGCCTGCACATGGGTCACCTCGTGCAGGTGCTCACCGCGCGGCGGCTCCAGGAGGCCGGCCACACGCCGTACGCCCTCGTCGGCGGCGCCACCGGCATGATCGGCGACCCGCGCGACTCCGGCGAACGCACGCTGAACTCCCTCGACACCGTCCAGGAGTGGACCGACCGCGTCCGCCGCCAGATCGAGCCGTTCCTCTCCTTCGAGGGGGACAACGCTGCCACGATGGTCAACAACTACGACTGGACCGCCCAGGTCTCGGCCATCGACTTCCTCCGCGACATCGGCAAGCACTTCCCGGTCAACCGGATGCTCGCCCGCGACGTGGTCAGCCGGCGCCTCGAGGCCGGCATCAGCTACACCGAGTTCAGCTACGTGCTGCTGCAGTCGATGGACTTCCTCCACCTCCACCGGGCCGAGGGCGTCGACCTCCAGCTCGGCGGCTCGGATCAGTGGGGCAACCTCACCGCCGGCGTCGAGCTGATCCGCCGTGCGACCGGTGACCGGACGCACGCGTTCGTCACGCCGCTGCTGACCAAGGCCGACGGCACGAAGTACGGCAAGACCGAGGGCGGCGCGCTCTGGCTCGACCCGGAGATGATGTCGCCGTACTCCTTCTTCCAGTTCTGGCTGAACGTCGAGGACGAGAAGGTCCCCGAGCTGCTGCGCGTCTTCACCTTCCTCTCCCGCGAGGAGATCGAGGAGCTCGAGGCCACCCACGCCGAGAAGCCGTTCCTCCGTGCCGGTCAGAAGGCGCTCGCCGAGCACGTGACGACGCTGGTCCACGGCGCCGAGGAGACCGAGCGGATCAAGGCCGCCTCGGCCGCGCTCTTCGGCGGCGGCGACCTGAGCGGGCTCGGCGGCTCGACGCTCGGCTCGGCGCTGCGCGAGGCCGGGTCGGTGACCGTCGACCGCGCGGACGGCCTGCCAGCGGTGGTCGACCTGCTCGTGCTGACCGGCCTGGCCTCGAGCAAGGGCGAGGCGCGCCGCACGATCGGCGAGGGCGGTGCGTACCTCAACAACGTGCGGGTCGAGGACGTCGAGGCGGTCCCGGCCGAGTCCGACCTCGTCGACGGCGCCTGGCTGGTGCTCCGCCGCGGCAAGAAGAAGTTCGCCGGCGTCGAGGTCCGATGACCACCTGGCTGGCCGGCCTCGAGGAGCGGGCGCGCGCTGTGCTGCCCGCGCCCGTCCTCGAGTACGTCGCGCAGGGCGCGCGCGAGTCGGTCAGCACCGCCGAGGCGGTTGCGTCCTGGAGTGCCTTCCGGTTCCTGCCGCACGTCATGCGGGACGTCACCGACGTCGACCCGGGGGTCGAGCTGCTCGGCCGCCGGACCGAGCTGCCCTGGGGCGTCGCCCCGACCACCCTGCAGCGCGTGGTGCACCCGGACGGCGAGCTCGCGATGGCGCGGGCGACCGCCGCCGCTTCTGGACTGCTGGTCGTGTCCAGCAACGCGGGCACGCCGTTCGCCGAGATCGGGGCCACCGGCGTCCGTTGGTGGCTCCAGGCCTACCTGCCGGCCGACCGCACCCTGGCCGAGCCGATGCTCGCCGGGGCCGTCGAGGCCGGAGCGGAGGCAGTGGTCCTCACCGTCGACACCCCGGTGGTCGGCACCAAGTACGCCGTCGGCGAGAGCATCTGGGCGACGGTCGACCCGGCGCTGGTGCGCGTGAACTTCGGGCCCGGCCACGAGGAGCGACCGGGCGCCGACAAGGCGACCGACCTCGGGCCGCACGACCTGGACTGGCTGCGTGAGAGCACCGGCCTGCCCGTGGTGGTCAAGGGCGTGCTCCGCCCCGACGACGCGCGACGCTGCGTGGACGCCGGCGCCTCGGCGGTCTGGGTGAGCAACCACGGCGGCCGCCAGCTCGACCGGGCCGTCCCGACGGCCGCGGCCCTGCCGGACGTGGTGGATGCCGTCGGCGCGGACGCCCAGGTGTACGTCGACGGGGGAGTGCGCAGCGGGCTCGACGTCCTGGCGGCGCTCGCCTCCGGTGCCGATGCGGTCTTCCTCGGCCGCCCGCCCGTCTGGGCCCTCGCCGAGGGCGAGGCCGGCGTCGCCCGGCTGCACGCGGAACTGCTCGCGGAGACGGTCGAGGCGCTCCGTCTGGCCGGGTGCCGACGCGTCGCGGACACCCGCGACCTGCTCGCGGCGCCCGCCCTACCCGCGACCTGACCAGGCCAAACAGTCCTGTGCTCGCCGTCACGCCGTCTCGGTTTGGTGTTTCCCGCGGGGCCCGTCTAATGTTTTCTCTGTCGCCAGGGAGCGGCGGGGAGCAAGGCCGGTCTGGTCGGGCTTC
>NZ_JACMYC010000016.1 GCF_014266025.1 Nocardioides deserti
GAGCGCGAGGCACGGGCCAAGGCCGCCGAGCGCCGCGAGCGGCTGCTGCGCGAGGGCCGCGCGGCCGAGGCGGTCGGCACCGCCGTCGCGCACGTGCTCACCCGGCTGGAGACCTCGGTGGCCCGGGCCGCCGAGGCGCGCACCGCGGTGGAGCAGGCCCGCGCCGGCCGCGAGGAGCAGCTGCGCGAGGTGCGCACCCGGCTGCGCGACCTCGCCCGCGAGCACGACGAGCTGGTCAGCTCCGCGCACCGCGACGAGTTGGCCCGCGCGCAGCAGACGATGCGCATCGAGCAGCTCGAGCAGCGCGCGGTCGAGGAGCTCGGCCTGGCCCCGGACGCGCTGGTGGGGGAGTACGGCCCCGACGTGCCGGTCCCGGTCGCGCCGGCCCCGGACGCCGCCGAGGACGACCCGGCGCCCGAGCCGGTGCCGTACGTCCGCGCCGAGCAGGAGAAGCGGCTGCGCGCGGCCGAGCGGGCGCTGTCGATGCTCGGGCGGGTGAACCCGCTGGCGCTCGAGGAGTTCTCCGCGATGGAGGAGCGGCACCGGTTCCTCACCGAGCAGCTCGAGGACCTGCGCAAGACCCGCAAGGACCTCCTCGACATCGTCCGGGAGGTCGACACCCGCGTCGAGCAGGTCTTCACCGAGGCGTACGCCGACGTCGAGCGCGCCTTCGACGCGACCTTCGCGCGGCTCTTCCCCGGTGGCGAGGGGCGGCTCGTGCTCACCGACCCCGATCACATGCTGACCACCGGCATCGAGGTCGAGGCCCGGCCGGCCGGCAAGAAGGTCAAGCGGCTCTCGCTGCTCTCCGGTGGCGAGCGCTCGCTGGTGGCCGTGTGCTTCCTCGTGTCGCTGTTCAAGGCCCGGCCCTCGCCGTTCTACATCCTCGACGAGGTCGAGGCCGCCCTGGACGACACGAACCTCGGGCGCCTGCTCGAGATCTACGAGGAGCTGCGCGAGAGCTCGCAGCTGCTCGTCATCACCCACCAGAAGCGGACGATGGAGGTCGGGGACGCGTTGTACGGCGTGACGATGCGGGGGGACGGCGTCTCGGCCGTCATCAGCCAGCGGCTGCGAGAGCCGGAGCCGGCATGAGCGCCGACCGCACCCGGCCGACGCGGGCCGACTACGTCGCCTGGCGGACCATCACGACCCGGTGGCGCGACGACGACGCCTACGGCCACCTCAACAACGCGACGTACTACGAGATGTTCGACACCGCGGTGAACGCCCACCTCTACGAGGCGACCGGGCTCGACATCCGCAGGCTGCCGCAGATCGGGATCGTGGCCGAGACCGGCTGCCGCTACTTCCGCGAGCTCGGCTTCCCGGCGCCGATCGAGGCCGGCCTGGTCTGCGACAAGGTCGGCACGTCCTCGGTCGTCTACCGGATCGGGCTGTTCCAGGGGGAGTCCGAGGAGGCAGCGGCCGAGGGTCGGTTCGTGCACGTGTACGTCGACGACACCGACCCCGCGCGGCCGGTCACGCCGCTGCCCGACGTGATCCGCGCCGCTGTCACGCCCCTCCTGCGCTGACCGGTGCCTCGTCACTTGTGTCACAGGAGTATCACTGTGACGTGCTGACGATCTCCCTGGTGATGGTGCTCATCCTCGTCGTGGCGGGACTCGTGATGACCTTCGTCGCCTACCCGCACCGTGGTCAGCAGGTGCCGCAGGCCCCCTGGCTCGGCGCGGCGATGACCCGCGTCGCGGAGCGCGCGCCGTTGCTAGACCGCGAGCAGGACGAGGTGCCGGCGGGCCGCGGCCGCTGACCCACTCGCCCGTCCCCGGCGCTATTCGGGCGCCGCGGACCCGGATGGTTGGATGACGGCATGGACGCCCTCGCCATCTTGATCCTCGTCGTCGCGCTCGTCGGCCTCGGCCTCGTCGCGGCCGTCACCGGGCTCATCGTTGGTCGGCGCCGCGGCCCGAAGCCGCTGCCGAACACCCACACCGACGTCATCGTCAAGCCGCCCGCCGAGGCGGCCGAGGACGAGCCGCCGGTCGAGCTCAGCTCGCCGCCGGCGACGATCGAGCCGGAGACCGAGGTCCCCGAGGAGCTGCTCGAGGAGGCCCCGGCCCTCGAGCGCCCCGAGGGCACGGCGAGCCGCCTGGTGCGGCTGCGCCAGCGGCTGGCCGGCTCGCAGGGCGCGCTCGGTCGCGGCCTGCTCGCGCTGCTGAGCCGCGACCGGCTCGACGAGGACACGTGGGAGTCGATCGAGGACACCCTGCTCACCGCCGACATCGGGGTCGGGCCGACCCAGGAGCTCGTCGAGCGCCTGCGCACCCGGATGCGTGTCGAGGGGGGCACCGGCACGGACGCCCGCACGGTCCTGCGCGAGGAGCTGCTGGCGCTCGTCGACCCGTCGATGGACCGCCGCCTCCAGGTCAGCGGGGCCGACGGCCAGCCGGGCGTCGTCCTGGTGGTCGGCGTCAACGGCGCCGGCAAGACCACCACCGTCGGCAAGATCTCGCGCATCCTCGTCGCCGAGGACCACAGCGTCGTGCTCGGCGCAGCGGACACCTTCCGCGCCGCCGCCGTCGAGCAGCTCGCGACGTGGGGCGAGCGGGTCGGCGTCGAGGTCGTCCGCGGCCCGGAGGGCACCGACCCGGCGAGCGTCGCGTTCGAGGCCGTCAAGGAGGGCGTGACCCGCGGGGTCGACACCGTCATCGTCGACACCGCCGGCCGCCTGCAGAACAAGGCCGGCCTCATGGACGAGCTCGGCAAGGTCAAGCGGGTCATCGAGAAGCAGGCGCCGGTCACCGAGGTGCTGCTGGTCCTCGACGCGACCACCGGCCAGAACGGCATGATCCAGGCGCGCGTGTTCAGCGAGGTCGTCGACGTCACCGGCATCGTGCTGACCAAGCTCGACGGCTCGGCCAAGGGCGGCATCGTCGTCGCGGTCCAGCGCGAGCTCGGCGTACCGGTCAAGCTCGTCGGCCTCGGCGAGGGCGCCGACGACCTGGCGCCGTTCGACGCCGGCGCGTTCGTCGACGCGCTGCTGGGCTGACGCTGACCCTCCCTGCCGGGCTGGTCCTCCTGTCGGGCTGAGGGGCCGGGCGCCCAAACGCGACGCGCCCGGTCCGTAACCGGGACGCAACAAAACTCCAGGACTCGTTTCCTGCTCGCAACAGCCGACGGCGAGCGGTGAAATCTGGCGCCCCGAGTGTTCTCGGCAACGGGCGGACCCACACCGGACAGCGACGTCGAGCGCGCGTGGGCCGCCTCCCCGAGAGCAACTGGAGGTTTCGTGGACGGCTACTACGCGTTCATGCTGGTGGCGACAGCGTTCGTCCTGATGATGACCGTGCCCGCCCTGGCGCTGTTCTACGGCGGCATGTCGCGGTCGAAGTCCGTGCTGAACATGATGATGATGTCGTTCGTCGCCGCGGCGATCGTCGGCATCATCTACGTCGCGATCGGCTGGTCGATGGGCTTCAGCGGCGACGGCACGTTCTTCGCCAACCCGTTCGAGCTGTTCTGGCTCGACGGCGTCGAGACCGCCGACTACGTCTTCGTGATGTTCCAGATGACCTTCGCCGTCATCACCGCGGCCCTGATCAGCGGCGCGGTCGAGGGCCGGATGAAGTTCTCCGCCTGGGTCGTCTTCGTCCCGCTGTGGGCGGTCATCGTCTACTTCCCGATGGCCCACATGGTCTTCTCCTGCACCGACGACTCGCTCATCTGCGGCCGCATCGGTGCCCAGGACTACGCCGGCGGCACGGCCGTCCACATCAACGCCGGCATCGCGGCGCTCGTGCTCGTGCTTCTCCTCGGCAAGCGCCTCGGCTTCCCGAAGGAGAAGATGCGTCCGCACAACCTGACGCTGACCATGCTCGGCGCCGGCCTGCTGTGGATGGGCTGGTACGGCTTCAACGTCGGCTCGATCGTCTTCGGCGGGGAGAGCGAGGCGGCTGACACGGCCCAGTTCTTCTCCGAGACCGGCCGCACCTTCGCCAACACCACCCTGGCCACCATGGCCGCCATCCTCGGCTGGCTGGTCGTCGAGCGGCTGCTGCACAAGAAGGCCACCTCGCTCGGTGCCGCCTCGGGCATCGTCGCCGGCCTGGTCGCCATCACCCCGGCGGCCGGCGCGGTCGACATCGAGGGCGCCGTGGCGATCGGCCTGGTCGCCGGCGCGATCTGCGCCTGGGCCGTCGGCCTGAAGTACAAGCTCGGGTACGACGACTCGCTCGACGTGGTCGGCGTCCACCTGGTCGGCGGCATCGTCGGCACCGTCCTCATCGGGGTCTTCTCGACCGCCGACGGCGCCGGCGGCATCGACGGCCTCCTCTACGGTGGTGGGGTCGACTCGCTGGTCGACCAGGTCCTCGGTGTCCTCGTCGCGATCGTCTACGTCGGTGTCCTCACCACGATCATCGGCCTGGCCATCAAGTACACGATGGGCCTGCGCATCAGCGAGGACGACGAGGTCGAGGGCATCGACCTCGTGGCGCACGGCGAGTCGGCGTACGACCTGCACACCAGCAGCTTCGGCGGCGGGGCCGGCAAGTCCGGCGTCCTCGCGGCAGCGACCAAGAGCACGGAAGGAGCCAGCGCGTGAAGCTCGTGACCGCGGTCATCAAGCCGCACAAGTGGGAGGACGTCCGCGAGGCGCTCGAGACCTTCGGGGTGACCGGCATGACGGTCAGCGAGGTCAGCGGGTACGGACGGCAGAAGGGCCACACCGAGGTCTACCGCGGCGCGGAGTACGACATCGCGCTCGTGCCGAAGATCCGGATCGAGATCGTGGTCGACGACGGTGACGCCGACGACGTCGTCGGCATCGTCGTCAAGACCGCGCAGACCGGCCGGATCGGGGACGGCAAGGTCTGGGTGAGCCCCGTCGAGACGGTGGTGCGGGTCCGCACCGGCGACAAGGACGAAGCCGCCCTGTGAACCATCGACGGCCCGGCTCCCCCAGCGGGGGAGCCGGGCCGTCGCCGTTCGTCGGGCATGATCGGCGCGCCTCCTCGACCGGGGGAGCGTCGCGACAGGAGGAGCGCATGAAGCTGGCCACCGCGGACCCGGTGCGACGTCGACCAGGCCCTGAGCCGGCCCGCCCCGAGCCGGCCCGCAGCGTGACGACCCTTCCCAGGACGCCGTGACCGCCGCCGAACGCGCCGCCCGCACGGAGCAGGCCGACGCGCTCTGCCTCAAGGCCTACGACGGCGCCGGCGGGCACGAGACCGGGATGGCGCTGGTGGCCGTCGGTGGCTACGGCCGCTCCGAGCTGGCGCCCCACTCCGACCTCGACGTCGTCCTCATCCACGACGAGGGCGTCGACCCGGGCCAGGTCGCCGACCGGTTGTGGTACCCGTTGTGGGACTCCGGCGTGAAGGTCGACCACTCGGTGCGGGCGCTGTCGGAGATGGTGACGGCGGCCGAGGCCGACGTGAAGGTCGCCCTCGGCTCGCTCGACGTCCGCCACCTCGCCGGCGACCCCGGCCTGTCGCTGCGGCTGCGGACCACGATGCTGGCGCAGTGGCGCCGCGGCGCCCGCGAGCGGCTCCCGGTGGTCGAGCGGCTGGTGCGGGCGCGGCACGACCTGGTCGGCGAGCTCGCGCACGTGTCCGTCCCGGACCTGAAGGAGGCCGAGGGCGGGCTGCGCGACGCGACCGTGCTCCGCGCGCTGGTGGCGACCTGGCTGGTCGACGTGCCCCATGTCGAGCTGGAGCGGGTGCGGCTCGCGCTGCTCGACGTCCGCGACCTGGTGCAGGAGGTGGCCGGCCGGCCGAGCGACCGGGTCACCCCCGAGATGTGGGCGGAGCTGGCGACCCGCCTGGAGACCGGCGACGCCCGCGCCGCCCAGGTGCACGTGCGCGAGCTCGGCCGCCGGATCACCCACCTGTCCCGGCTGACCTGGCGCCGCGTGGACGACTACCTCGCCCGGCCGGCCGCTGTCGGCGCCCGCCGACCCGCACTGACCCCGATCGCCCCCGGCGTCGCCCTGGCCGGCGACGAGGTCGTGCTCGACCGTGGCGCCCGGCCGGCCGAGGACCCCGTGCTCCTCCTGCGCGCCGCCGCCGAGGCCGCGGAGCGCGACGTCGTGCTGGCCCCGCCCACGGCGGCGCGGCTGGCGCGCGAGTGCGCCCCGCTGCCCGACCCCTGGCCGGCGGAGGCGCGCCGGCTGCTGGTGCGGTTGCTCGCCTCCGGGCGCGGCCTCGTCGACACCTGGGACACGCTCGAGGAGACCGGAGCGCTCGGTGCGGTCCTGCCCGAGTGGGAGCGGATCCGGCTGCTGCCGCACGCCTCGGCCATCCACCGCTTCACCGTCGACCGCCACGTCGTCGAGACCTGTGTCGAGGCGTCCGCGCTCATCCGGACCGTGGCGCGCCCCGACGTCCTGATGGTCGCCGCGCTGCTGCACGACATCGGCAAGGGCAGCCTGACCGAGCACAGCGTCGCCGGCGAGCCGATCGCCCGCGACATCGCTCGTCGGATGGGCTTCGACGCCGTGGCGGTGGAGCTGGTGGGCACGCTCGTGCGCTGGCACCTGCTGCTCGCCGAGACGGCCACCACCCGCGACCCCGACGACCCCGCGACCGTCGAGCTGGTCACCTCCCGGGTCGGCTCCGCCGAGGCGCTCTCGCTGCTGACCGCGCTCACCGAGGCCGACGCGAAGGCCGCCTCGCCCAAGGCGTGGTCCTCCTGGCGGGCCGGGCTCGTGCTCGACCTGGCCCGGCGGACGCGCACGGCCCTGGACACCGGCTCCGCGCCGGCGCCGGTGGTGCCCGAGGAGGTGCCGGTGCCCGAGGAGGTACGCCGCGGCGAGGTGTCGTTCGCGGTCGAGGAGCTCGCCGACGGGGCGAGGGTCACCGTGCTGGCACCCGACCGGGTGGGCCTGCTCGCCGACCTGGCCGGAGTGCTCGCGCTCCAGCGGCTGCCCGTCCGCGCGGCCCGTGCCTGGGCCCAGGACCAGCACGCCGTCGCCGTCTTCGAGGTCGCCGCGCAGGGGCTCGACCCGACCGTCCTCCGCACGCGGTACGACGCCGTCCGCTCCGGCGCGGTCGACCCGACCGCCCGCCTGCGACCGGCCGACCCCGACGTGCTGGCTCCGACCGTCGCCGTACGCCCCGAGGCCTCGGCGCAGTCGACCGTGCTCGAGGTGCGCGCCACCGACCGGCCCGGCGTCGTGCACCTGGTCTGCGCCGCGCTGGCCCGGCTCGGCGTCGCCGTCCGCTCGGCGCACGTCGACACCCTGGGCCCCCAGGCGGTCGACGTGTTCTACGTCCAGGAGGCCGACGCCGGCCCGCTGCCCGACAGCCGCGCTGCCGAGGCAGCCCACGCCGTCCGCGCCGCGCTCTCGGGGGAGTAGGTCGGGCGGAGGGCGCGGGTCGGCGGCCCGGTCCGCGGGCGTCGACGATCGTTCAATTGCGCGGAAATGGACCGTCCCACGGGCTCCGGGGCGCTGAAGCGGCGCAATTGCGCGATTGTCGTCCCGGCCCGGAAGACTCGAACCGGCTCAGCAGCAGCGCGACTGGGGGTTGTGCTCGCGCAGGTCGGTGCGGTGCCGCTCGTACTCCCGGCGCGTCATCGGCTCGACGCCGTCGCGCCCGCAGCGGGCGAGGTAGGCCTCCCAGCGGGACTCGCCGGTGACCTCCTTGAGGTACCACCGGACGCCGTCGACGGCGCGGCGCACCCGCACCGCCGGCCCGGCGCTCATCGCCGGCCCCCGACCGGCTCGGCGCCGCGGGACTCCTCCCAGGCGCGCATCGCCTCCTTCTCCTCGGCGGTGGCGAAGAAGTCGGCGGGCGCGACGACCTGCGAGGGGGTGTGCGGCACCTCGGTGGTCGGCAGCCCGCCGGCCCGGGCCGCGCGGACCCAGATGACGACGGCGTTCGCGACGATCACGATGACGAGCAGCGCGAACGCCGCCTGGAGCACGCCGTTGAGCGTCGAGTTGAAGACGACCTGGTCCATCTGGCCGGCGTCGGCGGCCGGGGCGAGCACGTCGCCCGCGTCGCGCGCCTCGCGGTAGCGGTCGGCCTGGGCGAAGTAGCCGATCGCCGGGTTGTCGGAGAAGACCTTCTGCCAGCTCGCGGTCATCGTGACGATGAGGTCCCAGGCGAGCGGGATGCCCGGCACCCAGGCCCAGCGCAGCTTGTCGTGCTTGATGAGGAGCGTGACGCACAGGGTCAGCGCGATGGCGGCCAGCAGCTGGTTGGCGATGCCGAACAGCGGGAAGAGCTGGTTGATCCCGCCGAGCGGGTCGGTGACGCCGACGTACAGCATCGAGCCCCAGGCGCCGACGACGACGGCGCTGGCGATCCAGGTCCCGACCGTCCACGAGGTGTCGCCGAAGCGCTTCCAGACGTTGCCGACGGTGTCCTGGAGCATGAACCGGCCGACGCGGGTGCCGGCGTCGACGGCGGTGAGGATGAACAGCGCCTCGAACATGATCGCGAAGTGGTACCAGAACGCCTGGAGCCCGCCGCCGAACGCCTCGGAGAAGACCTGCGAGAGCCCGAACGCCAGCGTGGGCGCGCCGCCCGTGCGGGAGATCAGCGACTCCTCCTCGACCGCGGCGGCCGCTGCCGCGAGCTGGTCGGGGGTGATCGTGAAGCCGAGGTTCGCCACGAACTCCGCGGCGCTCTCGACCGTGCCGCCGGTGGCGCCGGCCGGCGCGTTCATCGAGTAGTAGAGCCCCTGGTCGATGACGACCGCCGCGATGAGTGCGCTGATGGCCACGAAGGACTCCATCAGCATGCCGCCGTAGCCGATCATCCGGACCTGGCTCTCCTTGGCCAGCAGCTTCGGCGTTGTGCCCGAGGCGATCAGGGCGTGGAAGCCGGAGAGCGCGCCGCACGCGATCGTGATGAACACGAACGGGAAGACCTTGCCGGCGAAGACCGGACCGTCGCCGTCGGTGGCGAACGACGTCACGGCGTCGGCTTGGATCGTCGGCGCGGCGATGACCAGGCCGACGGCCAGCAGCGCGATCACGCCGACCTTCATGAACGTCGAGAGGTAGTCGCGCGGGGTCAGCAGCATCCACACCGGCAGCACCGAGGCGATGAAGCCGTACGCCACCAGGCAGAGGGTCAGCGTCTCCTTCGACAGCGTGAGGTCGTCGGCGAGCGCCGAGCCGTCGATCCAGCCGCCGGCGACGATCGCGAGCAGCAGCAGGACCACGCCGATCGCGGTCACCTCGAGCACCCGGCCGGGGCGCAGGTAGCGCAGGTAGAAGCCCATGAACAGGGCGATCGGGATGGTCAGCCCGATCGAGAAGACGCCCCACGGCGACTCCGCGAGCGCGTTGACGACCACCAGCGCCAGCACCGCCAGGATGATGATCATGATCGCGAAGACCGCGATCAGCGCCGCGATGCCGCCCACGACGCCGATCTCCTCGCGGACCATCTGGCCCAGGCTCTTGCCGTCCCGGCGGACCGAGAAGAACAGGACGACCATGTCCTGCACGGCGCCGGCCAGGATGACGCCGACGATGATCCAGATCGTGCCGGGCAGGTAGCCCATCTGCGCGGCGAGGACCGGCCCGACGAGCGGTCCGGCGCCGGCGATCGCGGCGAAGTGGTGGCCGAAGAGCACCCGGCGGTCGGTCACCTCGAAGTCGACGCCGTTGTCCAGCCGCTCCGCCGGCGTGGCTCGGGTGTCGTCGACCTCGAGCACCCGGCGCGCGATGAACCGCGAGTAGAAGCGGTAGGCGATGGCATAGGAGCTCAGCGCCGCGAACAACATCCACAGCGCCGAGACGTCCTCGCCGCGGGAGAGGGCGAGCACCGCCCAGCAGACCGCCCCGACGAGCGCGACCGCGCCCCAGATCAGCAGGGAACGTACGCCGGGGCGTGGCGGCGGGCCCGCCGGCTGTGCCGGCTGCGGGGAGGCGTCGGTGGTCGTGCTCATGGTGGTGCTCCTGTTCCGAGTGGCTGCGCTCACCTGCGGGCTCACCTTCGCATGCCGAGCGGGCGGTGGGTAGCCACGTGGCCCGGTTACGATTTGGCAGTCCGACCACCCGTCGTACCCGTCACCGATCGTCAGGATTCACGTGTTCGCCACCCTCTCCGACCGGCTCGCCGACACCTTCAAGAACCTCCGCGGCAAGGGCCGGCTCTCCGAGGCCGACATCGACGCCACCGCCCGCGAGATCAGGATCGCCCTGCTCGAGGCGGACGTCGCGCTGCCGGTCGTCAAGGAGTTCGTGGCCGCCGTCAAGGAGCGCGCCCGCGGCGAGGAGGTCAGCCAGGCGCTGAACCCCGCCCAGCAGATCGTCAAGATCGTCAACGAGGAGCTCGTCGCCATCCTCGGCGGGGAGACCCGGCGGCTGCGGTACGCCAAGACCGGCCCGACGGTCATCATGCTCGCCGGCCTCCAGGGTGCCGGCAAGACGACGCTGGCCGCCAAGCTCGCGCTCTGGCTCAAGGAGCAGGGCAAGACGCCGATGCTCGTCGCCTGCGACCTGCAGCGGCCCAACGCCGTCCGGCAGCTCGAGGTCAACGGCGAGCGGGTCGGCGTACCCGTCTTCGCCCCCGAGCCCGGCAACGGCGTCGGCGACCCCGTCTCCGTCGCTCGCGCGTCCATCGAGGAGGCCAAGCGCCGCCTGCACGACGTCGTCATCGTCGACACCGCCGGCCGCCTCGGCGTCGACGCCGAGCTGATGCAGCAGGCGTCCGACATCCGCGACGCCGTCACGCCCGACGAGGTGCTCTTCGTCGTTGACGCGATGATCGGCCAGGACGCGGTCTCGACCGCGCAGGCCTTCCTCGACGGCGTCGGGTACGACGGTGTCGTCCTCACCAAGCTCGACGGCGACGCCCGCGGTGGCGCGGCGCTGTCCATCGCCTCCATCACCGGCAAGCCGGTCATGTTCGCCTCCAACGGCGAGAAGATGACCGACTTCGACCTCTTCCACCCCGACCGCATGGCCTCGCGCATCCTCGACATGGGCGACGTCATGACCCTGATCGAGCAGGCCGAGAAGGCCTTCGACTCCGAGCAGGCCATGAAGGCCGCCGCCAAGCTCAGCGGCCAGGGCGGCGAGTTCACCCTCGACGACTTCCTCGAGCAGATGCAGCAGGTCCGCAAGCTCGGCTCGATGTCGAAGATCATGGGGATGCTGCCCGGGATGGGCCAGTTCCGCGAGCAGCTCGAGAACTTCGACGAGCGCGAGATCGACCGGATCCAGGCGATCATCCAGTCGATGACCCCCGCCGAGCGGGCGAACCCCAAGATCATCGACGGCTCGCGCCGCGCCCGCATCGCCAAGGGCTCCGGCCGCCAGGTCTCCGACGTCAACCAGCTCGTCGACCGCTTCTTCGAGGCGCGGAAGATGATGATGCAGATGGCCCGCGGCGGCGGTTTCCCCGGCATGCCGGGCATGCCTGGGATGCCTGGCGCCGGCGGCCCGAAGAAGGGCAAGGCCAAGCCGCAGCAGAAGAAGGGCAAGGGGGCCAAGCGCTCCGGCAACCCCGCCAAGGCCGCCCAGCAGGCCGCCGCGGAAAAGGAGAAGGCGGCCGCGGCTCCGGCCAACCCGTTCGGGATGCCCGGCGGCGAGGACGTGGACTACGAGAAGGCTGCCGCCGCGCTGGACCTGCCGAAGGACTTCAGCAAGTTCCTCAAGTGAGCACCACGCTCGTCGTCGACGGCGCCAACGTCGTGGGGAGTCGGCCGGACGGGTGGTGGAAGGACCGGGCGGGGGCGGCGCGGCGGCTGCACGAGCGGCTGCTGGTCGCCGACGTCCCGCAGGACGAGGTGGTGCTCGTGCTGGAGGGAGCGGCCAAGGGTGGGGTGCGGGCCGGGCGCGATGCGCACGTGCGGACCGTGCACGCGAAGGGCGTCGGCGACGAGACCATCGTCGCGGAGGCTCGCGCCGCGGTGCAGCGCGGCAGCCGGGTCACGGTGGTGACGGCCGACCGGATGCTGCAGGCGCGGGTGCAGGGAGTCGGCGCGCTGGCGGTCGGTCCGTCGTGGCTGCTGGACCTGACCGGCTGACCGGGACCGCTAGCGTCGGGCCATGGCTGCGCTGAAGTTCTCCGGACCGGTCCTGCCCGACGGCCAGAGCCGCGACCTGTACGTCGTGGACGGGACGGTCACCTACGAGCCGCAGGCCGGGGCCGACACGGTCGCGCGCGGCTGGATCCTGCCTGGGCTCGTCGACGCCCACAACCACCTCGGGCTGGAGGACCACGGCGCCGTCGACGAGTCCGAGATCGAGGCCCAGGCGCTGGCCGACCGCGACGCGGGCGCACTGCTGCTGCGCGACTGCGGGTCGCCGGCCGACACGCGCTGGGTCGAGCAGCGCGAGGACCTGCCGCGGCTGGTGCGGGCCGGTCGGCACGTCGCCCGCACGAAGCGGTACATCCGGAACTACGCGCACGAGGTCGAGCCGGCCGACCTGGCGCCGTACCTCGCCCGGGAGGCCCGCGGCAGCGACGGCTGGGTGAAGGTCGTCGGCGACTGGATATCCCGCGACGCGGGCGACCTCGCGCCGTCGTTCCCCGCGGAGGCCTTCGCCGAGGCGATCGCCGCCGCGCAGGCGGAGGGCGCGAAGGTGACCGCGCACTGCTTCGGCCGCGACGTGCTCCAGGGGCTGCTCGACGCCGGCATCGACTGCATCGAGCACGGCACCGGCCTCTCGCTCGACCAGCTCGACCAGATGGCCGCCCGCGGGGTGGCGCTGGTGCCGACGGTGATGCAGACGGCCAAGTTCCCGACCTTCGCCGAGCAGGGCCGCGAGAAGTTCCCGGCGTACGCCGCGACCATGGAGGACCTCTTCGCCCGTCGGCGCGAGGTGCTGATGTCGGCACACGAGGCCGGCGTGCCGATGTACGTCGGCAGCGACGGCGGCGGCGCGCAGCGCCACGGCTGGCTGGCCGGCGAGGTCCAGGCGATGGTCGAGCTCGGCCTGCCCGCCGCCGACGTCGTGGCCGCCGCCTCCTGGCGGGGCCGCGACTGGCTCGGGTTCGACGGGCTGGCGGAGGGCGCGAGCGCCGACCTCGTCGTCTACGACCGTGACCCGGTGGCGGACCCGACCGCGCTGTGGGAGCCGGTCTGCGTCGTGCTGCGCGGCCGGGTCGTCGGCGCGGCGCCGGCCTAGGAGACCTTGACCAGATCGCCGCAGACGTAGTCGCCGGGGGAGACCTGCTTCCAGCGGCCGCCGCCGAGCTGGATGAACCGCACACAGTCCCCGCTCCGCTTGGACCCGACCTGCTGCGGCGAGTGCAGTCCGTTGCCCGTCCAGTCCGACACCTTGCGGAGCGCCGCGACCAGCGAGGCGCGCGCAAGCCTCCCGCCGAGCCGGTTGGCCTGCTCGACGAAGAGCCGGGTGGCCGACCACGCGTACGCGCCGTAGATCGTCGCGACCGCGCCCGGCCGGACCTGCTCGAGCCAGGAGCGGTAGAGCGCGACCTCCTCGTTGCGCAGGTCGTCGAGCAGCGCGGTCGTCGTGTAGACGAGCGTGCCCTCGCCGGCCGCACCCGCCTCCTGCACGTAGGTGTCGTCGTAGATGGTCTGGTCCTGGATGAACGCCTTCGGCTCGTAGCCCTGCTGCTGCATCGCCTGCTGCATGCGGATCGTGTGCTGGTAGGGGCCGACGTAGGTGACCAGCTCGATGCCGCGGTTCTTCAGCTCCTGGACGTAGGGGGCGTAGTTGAACTCCGCCACGTCGATGGCCTGGACGTAGTCGACGCCGAGCCCGCCCTTCCTCCACGCCTCGGCCAGCCGTTTGGAGGCGAGCGGGACGGTGCCGACGTTGATGTAGAGCACGCCGACCTTGTCGGCGGCGGCGCCGTAGGCCTTCCGCAGGTACTGAGGGACCGCCGCCGGCTGCAGGGTCGGGGTCACCGCCGCGGTGCCGAAGCAGGTGGAGCACTCGAAGACCTGCTGGGAGACCGAGAGCGCGTGCAGGTCGGGCAGGCCGCACTCCTCCGCGGTCGCTGCCCCGCCGTCGTCGAAGACCGACATGGAGCCGATCGCCGCGAACGCCTCGTCGCACGCCTTGGTGTAGGCGACCTGGTTGGCCGCGGAGTCCGCGCGACTGTCGAGAGCGAGCACGTCGAGCTTGCGGCCGCAGATGTCGGAGGTGGCGTTGAAGTACGCCGCGAACGCGCGCGCGCCGTCCTGGGCGGCCTGGAACACCCCCGGGACCGGGCCGGAGATGTCGGAGACGTTGGCGAGGGTGATCGTCTGGTCGGTCACGCCGGTGGTGTTGGCGAAGCCGTCGCAGCTGCCCTGCTGGCCCGGGTCGGCGGCCGGGGGAGCGTCGCCCCCGGACGAGCCTCCGGACGAGCCACCGGCGCTGCCGGGCCCGGCGGAGCCCGTGCTCCCGGTCGTCGAGCCGCCGGCGACGCCGCCAGCCGAGCCGGCCGTCGCACCGGTGCCGGTCCCGCCCGCGTCGTCGCCGCCGTCGGCGACCGCCGGGTCGCTCCCGCCGAGGTCCGGCGCCGCACCCGGGACGAGGGCCCCGGCGCTCGCCACCCGGGCGACCGTGTCCGGTGCGACCTGCGAGCCGCAGCCCGCCAGCGTCAGCGCGAGCGCCGCCCCGAGCACGGCCGCTGCCGTCCGTGCTCCTGCCGTGGTCACCCCATGTCTCGCCACCTTCGGCACGGTAGACCCGGACGTGACCTGTGTCACTACTTACCTGCGCGGGTGCCGATAAATGTCGGGGGCCGACCAGTGGTGTGGCCGCTCAGTCGCGTGGCCGGCCGGCCGCCCAACGGACGGCGGTCACGATGAGCACGACCAGTCCGGTCAGGCCGAGCGCCAGCGGCACGCCGATCGTGAGGGCGATCGAGCCGAGGAACCCGCCGAGGTCGGGCGCCGGCCCGACCTGGACGTCCGGTGTGGCCCCCGGGCTGGTGCAGGTCACGTCCAGCTCGCCCGAGCCGGGGTCGAAGCGCCGGGCCGCGAACCAGTCGCCGTCGCCGTCGGACTTCTCGAAGGTCCCGGTCACCGGCCCCAGCGGTACCTCGCTGCCCGGCGCGGCGCCGTCGCCCGTGCCAGAGCCCGTGCCAGAGCCCGTGCCGATCCCCGTGTCGACGACCTCGCACGAGACCGGCACGCCGGCGGGGAACCACAGCACGCGGTCGCCGCCGGTCCCGACCGCCACCGGGTGGGCGGTGCCGTCGGCGGGGACGGTCGCATCGGTCTTCATGAAGGACGAGAGCGTCCACACCAGCAGGCCGACGCCCGCCGCGACCGCCCCGAGCAGCAGTGCGCCGCCCAGGGCGAACCACCAGCCGCTCGGCCGCGGACGGCGAGGATCCGGGCCGGCCGGACCCGCCGGCCCGGCGGCGTACGGTGGAGGAGGCGGCGGCGCCGGAGGGGTGGTCATGGGGCGACCATGCCCGATTTCGCCGCCCGCGCGCCGGTCTGGCAGACTTCCCCGCTGAGTCCTGCGCGCCCGGACCCTCTCACCCGGGCCCGCGAGACCCATCCGAGGAGCCCGACCCGGTCCCCACCTGGTGGCGGTGCGCCTCACCACACACGACATCCTGAGGAGACACCACAGCTGTGGCCGTCAAGATCCGTTTGAAGCGCCTGGGCAAGGTCCGGGTGCCGCAGTACCGCATCGTCGTCGTCGACTCGCGCAAGAAGCGCGACGGTCGCGTCCTCGAGGAGATCGGCAAGTACCACCCCAAGGAGGACCCCTCGTACATCGAGGTCGTCTCCGAGCGGGCGCAGTACTGGCTGGGCGTCGGCGCGCAGCCGACCGAGCCCGTCGCGGCGATCCTCAAGGTGACCGGCGACTGGCAGAAGTTCAAGGGTGAGCCGGGCGCCGAGGGCACCCTGCGCCACGCCGAGCCCAAGCGCGACAAGCTCGAGATCTTCAACGAGGCCCTCAAGGAGGCCCAGAGCGAGCCCCGCGGTGACGCCGTCACCAAGAAGGCCGCCAAGAAGACCGAGGCCGCCGAGTCCGAGTCCGCCGCGGCCCCCGAGGCCAACGTGACCCCCGCGGTCGAGACCCCCGAGGGTGCGACCGAGGAGGCCGAGGCGATCGAGACCGCCGAGACCAAGTCGGACGCCGACCCCGAGCGTCCTGACGCGGACAAGCAGGCCTGAGCCCGATGCTGGCCGACGCGCTCGAGCACCTGGTCCGCGGCGTCGTGGACAACCCCGACGACGTGGTCGTCCGGGACAAGCAGCTGCGCCGCGGCTCCGTCCTGGAGGTCCGGGTGCACCCCGACGACCTCGGCAAGGTGATCGGTCGCGGCGGACGCACCGCGTCGGCGTTCCGCACCGTCGTCTCGGCCCTGGCCGGGCGCGAGGGTGCGCGGATCGACTTCGTCGACGTCGACCGGCGCTGACCGGCGCGACTGCGTCAGCAGGCATTGGACGGGTGCCGCTCCCTGCGGGGAGCGGCACCCGTTCGCATTTCACGAGTGCACCGAGGAGAGCAGCAGTGGAGACGATCGAGCTGGTCGTGGGGCGCATCGGCAAGCCGCACGGCCTCCGCGGCGAGGTCACGGTCGACGTGCGGACCGACGAGCCGGAGCGGCGGTACGCCGTGGGCTCGCGGCTGCGCGCCGAGCCGCCGCAGGGCTCCGCGTCGCCGCTGCGGGCGCTGACGGTCGCGAGCTCGCGCTGGCACCAGACCACGCTGCTGGTCGCGTTCGAGGAGATCGGTGACCGCAACGCCGCGGAGGCGGCACGCGGCATCGTGCTCCACGCGACCGTCCCGGTCGACGAGACCCCGGCCGACCCCGACGAGTACTACGACCACCAGCTGGTCGGCCTGGCGGCGTACGACCTCGAGGGGGCGGAGCTCGGCACCGTCACCGGGCTCGTCCACGGCGGCGCGCAGGACCTGCTGGCGATCCGCACGCCGGACGGTCGCGACACGCTGGTGCCGTTCGTCAAGGCGCTCGTGCCCGAGGTCGACCTCGAGGCGGGCCGCGTCGTCGTCGCCGACCGGCCCGGACTGGTCACGCCGCTGCCCGAGGACGCGTGAGCCGGCCGTGCGGCTGGACTACCTGACGATCTTCCCCGACTACCTCGCGCCGCTGCAGCTGTCGCTGCCCGGCAAGGCGGTGGCCTCGGGACTGCTCGACGTGCACGTGCACGACCTGCGGCAGTGGACGCACGACCGGCACCGCACGGTCGACGACACGCCGTACGGCGGCGGCGCCGGGATGGTGCTGAAGCCCGAGCCGTTCGGCGAGGCCTTCGACGACCTGTTCGCCGGGGGAGGCCTCGAGGGAGCGACGGTCGTGGTGACGACGCCGTCGGGGGAGCCGTTCACCCAGGAGCTCGCGCGCGAGCTAGCCACGCGCGAGCGGCTGGTCTTCGCGTGCGGGCGCTACGAGGGCATCGACCAGCGCGTGCTCGACCACGCGCGCACGCTGATCGAGGTCCGGGAGGTGTCGATCGGCGACTACGTCCTCAACGGGGGAGAGGTCGCGGCGCTCGCCATCACCGAGGCGGTCGTGCGGCTGCTGCCGGGCTTCATGGGCAACGCCGCCTCCCTCGTCGAGGAGTCGCACGAGGGTGGCCTGCTCGAGCACCCCGTCTACACCAAGCCCGCGTCCTGGCGCGGCCACGACGTCCCGCCGGTGCTGCTCTCCGGCGACCACGGCGCGATCGCGGCCTGGCGCCACGAGCAGGCGGTACGCCGCACGGCCGAGCGCCGCCCCGACCTCGCCCACCCCTCGCAGGTGCTGGACGGGGTCGAGGTGCGGCTCGCGCAGCCGGCCGACGCGCCCGAGCTGTTCGTGCTCCAGCGCGCCAGCTGGGTCTCCGAGCAGCACGACAACCCCGGGCTGCGGGTCCCCGCGCTGCACGAGACCTACGACGAGCTCGTCGACTGGCTGGCCCGCGACCACGTGCTCGTCGCGCGGGCCGGCGGGCGGCTCGTCGGCGCGGTGCGCGGGTCGCTGGCCGACGACGGCACCACGTGGCACGTCGGGCGGCTGATGGTCGCGCCCGACCTCGGCGGCCGCGGGCTCGGCCGGCGGTTGCTGGAGGCGGCCGAGGCTGCGGCGCCGGCCGGCGTGGCGGCGTACGAGCTGTTCACCGGGGCGGGCAGCGCGCGCAACCAGCGGATCTACAAGAAGGCCGGCTACCGGCACGCCGGAGAGCTCGAGCCCGGCGTCGTACGGATGGTCAAGCGGGCCGGACGGCGCTGAACGGTCCCGGGAAGATTTCTGGCCGCTGAGCCCGCTGTGGCAGACTGACCCACCGGCCCAGTCGGCCGAAGGACCGCTCCGAGGAACGCACGGAGGGTCTGCGTCGGGCTCCTGCCACAGGGGGAGTCCTGCGCCGCCGGCCACCAGCACTGTGCCACCCGCACCGTACCTTTCGATCACCGCGGCTGACCTGTGGCACTCGCGAGGAGCAGTCATGACCAACAACCTGGTGGCCGAGATCGGCAACAGCCTCAAGCGCGACGACGTCCCGGCGTTCCGCGCCGGCGACACCGTCAAGGTCCACGTCAAGGTCGTCGAGGGCAACCGGTCCCGCGTCCAGATCTTCCAGGGCGTCGTCATCCGCGTCCAGGGCGCCGGCATCGGCCGCACCTTCACCGTCCGCAAGGTCTCCTTCGGCGTCGGCGTCGAGCGCACCTTCCCGCTCAACAGCCCGATCTTCGAGCAGATCGAGGTCGTCACCCGCGGTGACGTCCGCCGGGCGAAGCTGTACTACCTGCGCAACCTCCGCGGCAAGGCCGCCAAGATCAAGGAGCGCCGCGACTCCTGAGCGCTGACCAGATTCTGGGGCAGGACACCTCCTCCCTAGACTCTGCGCGTGACCACCGAAGACCGCGACCTCGATCCCGCCGACGACACCGTCGGCACACCGGACGGGTCGCGGTCTTCGTCGTCTCCGGTCGCCTCCGGGGGCGTCGAGGACGACGGGAAGAAGAAGCGCAAGCACCTGCCGGTGTGGCAGGAGACGATCCTGCTGCTCGGCATCGCGCTCGTCCTGGCGGTGGTCATCAAGGCGCTGTTCGTCCAGGCGTTCTACATCCCCTCGGAGTCGATGGAGCCCGGGCTCGTCAAGGACGACCGGATCCTCGTGCAGAAGGTCTCCTACTGGTTCGGCGGCGAGCCGCAGCGCGGTGACGTCGTGGTCTTCGAGGACCCGGGCAGCTGGCTCAGCAGCGCCGAGCAGGGGGAGCCGTCGAACGGCCTCACCTCGCTGATGGCCAAGATCGGGCTCTACCCGACCGGTGGCCACCTCGTGAAGCGCGTCGTCGGCGTCGCCGGCGACACCATCACCTGCTGCGACAAGCAGGGTCGGATCTCGGTCAACGGCAAGGCGTTGAACGAGGAGGCCTACGTCAAGCAGGAGAAGGGCATCGACTGCCGCGGGCCGATGACCGGCAACTGCAGCTGGTCGGCCGGGCCGGTGCCCGAGGGGCAGCTGTTCGTCATGGGCGACAACCGCGGGCACTCCGCGGACTCCAGCGCCCACCTCTGCCTGCCCGAGCAGGAGACCGACTGCACCAAGAACCCCTACGTGCCCGTCGACTCCGTCGTCGGCAAGGTGTTCGTGCTGCTCTGGCCGACCGACCGATTCGACTGGGTGGGGCGTCCCGACGCGTTCGCGGACGTGCCCGACCCGTCCTGACCTCCCGGGAACCCGTGTCCGTCCTCCCACGTGGCTCGACCGTCCGGCGTGACGCCGGGATCTACGGCTACGAGCGCGCCCTCCGCCGCCACGGCATCGAGCCGATCGCCGGCGTCGACGAGGCCGGCCGCGGCGCCTGCGCCGGCCCGCTGGTCGCCGGCGCCTGCATCCTGCCGTCCGGCAAGTCCGGGATCGTCCCCGGTCTCGCCGACAGCAAGCTGCTGACCGAGAAGGCCCGCGAGCGCTGCTACGACCAGGTGGTACGCCGCGCCGTCGCCTGGTCGGTCGTCGTCGTCCCGCACGACGAGTGCGACCGGCTCGGCATGCACGTCGCGAACGTCGAGGCGCTGCGCCGGGCCGTCGCCCTGCTCGACGTCCCACCCGCCTACGTGCTGACCGACGGGTTCCCCGTGGACGGCCTGGGCGTGCCCGGGCTCGCGGTCTGGAAGGGGGACCGGGTCGCCGCCTGCATCGCCGCGGCCTCGGTGCTCGCGAAGGTCACCCGCGACCGCATCATGCGCGAGATGGACGCCGACTGGCCGGCGTACGACTTCAAGACGCACAAGGGCTACATCACCGACACCCACGCCGCCGCCCTGCTCCAGCACGGGCCCTCGCCGGTGCACCGGATGCGCTTCGTCAACGTCCGCCGGGCGGCCGGTCTCGAGCCCGCGGCCGACGTGCACAATGAGGTCGCGGACGTCGCCGAGGCCGTCGAGGACGCCGCCGCCCTGGAGGGGATGTCATGAGCGCGGAGGACCTCGAGAAGTACGAGGCCGAGATGGAGCTGACGCTCTACCGGGAGTACCGCGACGTCGTCGGCATCTTCAAGTACGTCGTCGAGACCGACCGCCGCTTCTACCTGTGCAACCAGGTCGACGTGAAGGCCCGCACCGAGGCCGGCGACGTCTTCTTCGAGGTCTCCATGTCCGACGCGTGGGTCTGGGACATGTACCGTCCCGCCCGCTTCGCCAAGAACGTCAAGGTGCTCACGTTCAAGGACGTGAACGTCGAGGAGCTCCAACCTTCGGACATCGATCCGCCGAAGACATAGCCCGAACGGGCTATTTCGCCCCACAACGCTAAGCATCGGTCCTATGGTCGTCCGCGGGGGAGGACGGTCGTGGGGGCCGTCGCCGACGAGCGTGTTCAGGGGTGGGTCGTGGCTGGTCGCAGGACGCTCGCGCGGCGTGGCGACCGTGGTGCGGCCGCTGTGGAGTTCGCGCTCGTGGTCACTCCGCTGCTGATCATCGTCTTCGGCATCATCAGCTACGGCTACATGCTCAGTTTCCGCCAGGCCATCAGTCAGGCTGCTGCCGAAGGCGCCCGGGCCGGTGCCGTGCTCGTCTATCCCGACGCGGGTGACGTGGAGGATGCCGCAGTAGCGCGGATGAACGAGGCGCTTAGTAGTTACGGCGTCACCTGCAGCGGCGTCGCGCCGGATTCCGCCCTCACCCGTGACGGGGCGCCTGCGGGTACCTGCTCCATCGAGGTCGACGCGTGTGCGGGCGACTCAAGCAAGCAGTGCATCACTGCGACAGTCGCCTACGAGTACCGTGACCACTCGCTCCTGCCAACGGTGCCCGGCATGGGTGTCGTTCTGCCCGAGACGCTTAGGTACAGCGCGGTGGCAGAGGTCAGTTGATGGCGCGAGCAGACGAACGTGGTGCGATCGCGCCGATGGTCGCCGTCCTGAGCGTTGTGCTTCTCATCTTTGCGGCTTTCGCTGTGGACCTGGGCATGCAACGGGTTGCGCGCCGGGACATGCAAGCGTTGGCAGATCTGGTGGCGCTGGACCTAGCCCGCCAGCTGGACGGCCGGAGGTTGAGCGAGATCAACGCGCAGACCCCCAGCCTGCAAGCCCTCGCAAACAGAACGCTAGCGCGCAACGGAGACACGGTGGGCTCGGCTCCGGTCGTGGGAGACATCAAACTGGGCCACCTCGTCGACGGACAGTTCGTTCAGCAGGCGAACCCGGATTCGATCCCCACGGCGGTCGAAGTGTCCGCCGCGACGGAGGTGAACTTCGCCTTTGTCTCTGGTTCCGGAGGGACCAGCCGGTCCGCAGTTGCCGAATCCGTCGCGGGTGCGTGTTTCAGCATTGGTTCGTACGCGGCCCGCCTGAAGGCGGGGGAGTCCCCACTGTTGGGACCCCTGCTCGGTTCCATCGCCACCCAGCTCGAGCTCGATGTCCTCGACTACGACAAACTCGCGGACGCTCACGTGACCCTTGCCGGGCTCCTGAGCTCGACCCTCGGCGTCGGTACCTTCGAAGAACTCCTCGAAGGTGACCAAGCGGTCCAACTGGGGAACTTCTACCTAGCAGTGCTGAATGTCCTCAAGAAGGAATCACCGACCAGCGCGGCGGTAGGAGTCCTGGAGTCACTGCAGGCCGAGGTCGGAGCGCTCAACCTGTGGGTACCTGTCGCCGATCTTTTGAGGGTCGGAACTGGTGGCGCTGCAGGACTGGATGCAACGCTGAACGTCTTCGACCTCCTGACCGCCGCTGCGTTCGCTGCGAACGGCGAGACTGCTCTATCGCTCTCCGAGCTCGGTATCGACCTTGGTCCGATCCTGGACGTGGACGTCTCCGCGCATGTGACACAGAGGCCGCTGATGGGGTGCGGGAAGAAGGGTGCCACACAGGCAGAGACATCGCAGGTCTCGCTGGATCTCGACGCTAGTGCGCTCGACATCGACCTGGGTTTCCTGATGTCGACGGAGCTCTCGCTCTCCGGCCAGGTCAAGCTCGCTATCGCTACGGGCAGCCTGTCGGATGTTCGTTGCGACCCGAAGGGCATCACCGTCGACGTCGAAGGCGGTTTGCTCGAAGTCGATCTCGAGCTCGAAGTCGTGGTTCGCACTGCCGGTATCAAGGTCTTGGCTGGCCCAGTGCGATTCACGGGAACCCCACCCGACTTGGGTGAGGCCGTCGTGGAAATCGTCGACGACGATTACAGCCGACCTGCGCATGTCGGCGCTGGCTCCAGCGGTTTGCCATGGCTCGAGCCCGACACGTCAGCTCTCAAGCTGCTCTACCTGCCGATCGGCAAGGGACTGTCCTGGGTTCTCGACCCACTCGTCGAGGTCGTCGTCAACCCTCTGCTGCAGGGGCTGGACGCTGCACTTCTCCGTCCGCTGTCGCAGTCGCTCGGTCTTTCTCTCTCGGGTGCCGACGTGTACGCACGCCCGACGCCGGCCTGTGGGTTCCCCGTCCTGCGCGGATGAGCAGGCGTGGCTCCACCCGCGTCGTCGGTCCCTGCCGCCACGAGGGGCCGACCGGTCAGACCTGGTAGTCCCGTCGGGCTATCGAAGCCGAAATCGCAGGTAAAGATCCATACGCTCCTCTCCTCAGACCATCGGGGGTCGCAGGAGGGAGCACGGGTTGACCGGCCGTCGGCACAGGGAGCGCCGCGGCAAGGAGGGGGGAGCGGCCGCAGTCGAGTTCGCGCTCGTCCTGCCGCTCTTGCTGCTGCTCGTCTTCGGGATCATCCAGTACGGGTTGTACTTCTGGGCGCTGCAGGGTGGCGCCGACGCCGCACGGCATGCCGCACGGGTGTCTGCCGTCGGTGGTTCGATCACCTGTGCGCACCTGGCAAGCGAGGTCGGCCCGAAGTTGGACGGGTTCTCCAGCGGCGCTCCGACCATCGAGCGCTCCTACCTGGATGCGGAGGGGAACACCGCTGCTGCGGTGGAGGTGGGTGACCGGGTCGAGATCAGTGTGACGTTCCCCAGCATCGACCTGAACCTGCCGTTCGTGCCCTTCGTCAACGGCGGCTTGGTCGAGCAGACGGTCCAAGCGCGTGTCGACCATGTCCCGTCCGTCCCGGAGGCGTGCTCGTGAGGGACGGACGGCCGGGTCGACGGCGCAGGGACGAGGGTGGCGCGGTCGCGGTCATGGTCTCGGTGCTCGCTCTGGTGCTCATCGTGGTAGCGGCGCTGGCGGTGGACCTCGGCAATGCCTGGGCGCGGGGTCGCATCGTCCAGAAGCAGGCCGACGTCAGTGCGGTCGGCGCAGGGAGCCTGTTGCCGATGTCGATCTCAGACGCGCGCACGGACAACGAGCCGGAGGACGTGGCCGCCCGGGCTGCTGCGCTGCTCAACGGGAACACTGCCTCCGGACAGCCCGTCGTCGACGCTGACGACCTCCTCGACGGAGCGAGGGAGAACGGCGAGATCGTCTTCCAGAACGCGAGTGGCGTGCCGTGCACGGACAACTGCGTGCGGATGGAGCTGGTCGCTCCCGCGGCCGAGGTCGACTTCGGTCTCGCCGGAGCCGTCGCCTCCGGAGTGGCCGTGTCTCGGAGCGCCACGGTCGAGGTCTTCTCCGAGCTGCCGCCGAAGGAGAAGGTGATCCCGCTCTGGGTGCCCTCCGGTTGCGGCTACGGGCCGATCGACGGCGACACCACGCAAGGAGGGAGCGCGACCGCCGCCACGACCTCGGCGACCTCTTCGCCCACCGCGTCGCCGACAGCCGGCTCGACGCAGCAGCCGAGTCCCACCGCGACGGCGTCAGCCGCTGCGGAGGCCATCACGCCGCGCGGTGACCACGTCCTGACCGGCCCAGCCATCATCTCGGTGCCGGCTGGGACGACGGCTCCCATCGAGGGCTACGCCATCGGGAACTTGGCGAACAACCTGCAGAAGGCGAGCATCCGGCTCGTCGCTCCCGACGGCTCTCGCTTCATCGACTACGCCACCTCCACCGACGTGCCGAAGCAGTCGATGACCGTGCCGACGTTCGACGTCGGCACGGAGGTCACGAGCACGCCGGGAGCGTGGCACGCCTACGCGATGGTCCAGGCGAACGGAAGCGGCAAGGCGCTGGTGTACAGCTCGACCGACCTCATCGTCGACGTCACGGGCACGCCGCCCCCGAGCGCCCCTGCGTCGACAGACACCGCACCGAGTGCCCAGACCACCGCGACCACGACGGCCGTGCCGGTGGGTTGCGCAGGGCAGGACCGAGGCAACTTCGGTCAGCTGGACAGTCCGCGCCAGGACGGCGGCGCAGGCAACAACAGCCGGTTGTCCTGGAACGCGGCCTTCGGTCTCGACCACGTGCTGATGCCCTTCGACACCACGGCGTACGAGCCGCAGAAGGAGTGCGCCCGAGCGAACGGCTCTGACCCGATCCCGGGGTCCCAGCTCGACGAGGTGTCGATGGACGGCAACAACTGCATCAAGGGCGACACCGGTAACGACGGTCCGGGCCTGTACAAAGGCTTCATCGACGGCGTCGACAACCGGCCAGGACGCCTCGACGTGCGGCGCGGCGGCTCCAACTGCACGGGGGACACGCGGATCGTCGGCGGCCGGACGATCAACGACGATAGGCTGGACTGCTTCCTGCGTTCGGGCGCAACGCTGGACCAGATCGCGCAAGCGACAGGTGTCGACGACTCGATGCTCGACGCCTCGGTCAAGGACTCCCCGAGGTTCGTGTGGCTGCCGATGGTCCTAGCGACGGATCGTGCCCAGAAGGGCTATCAGCCGATCATCGACTACGTCCCTGCTTTCCTGACCGACCAGACGCAGACCGCGGGTCCGACCGAGGACAACGGACTCCAGATCAACGGGAACTCGTTGAAGGCGATCCGGTTCTTCGCCTTCAACAAGGCAGCGCTGCCCATCGGTGAGCGTGCGCCGTCGACGGACTACAGCTCGGCGCTGGCGCGTCCGATCGTGCGCCTGGTCGGCTGATCGGCCCGCCAGTCGTCCACAGTCGTCATCGGCGAGCGGTGATCCACAGCGAGGAGTGCAGGAACCCCGCGCCGCTGCCGTCCAGGACACCCTCCTTGCGAGGAGGTCGAGGACATGACGACGACAGCAGCGCGGAACCACGCGGTGGGGCAGTACGGCGAGACGCTCGCCGCCCGGCACCTGGTGGCGGAGGGCATGGCCCTCCTGGACCGGAACTGGCGGTGCGAGCAGGGTGAGATCGACCTGGTGCTCAGGGACGGGCGCACGGTCGTGATCTGCGAGGTGAAGACCCGCAGCGGCCGGATCGGCGGGACGCCGCACGAGGCGGTGACCGACATCAAGGTGGCGCGGCTGCGCCGGCTGGCGAACCGCTGGCTGGAGGAGCACGGCATCGCCCACCTGGAGTCGCGGGTGGACATGGTGTGCGTGCAGCTGCCGCGGCGCGGTGCTGCAGAGGTCGAGCACGTGCGGGGGATCGGCTGATGGCGTTCGCGACCGCGCACACCGTCTCGCTCCAGGGAGCGGTGGGCCACCTGATCGAGGTCCAGGCCGACGTCTCGCCCGGCATCGTCGCGACGGTCGTCGTGGGCCGCCCGGACGTCTCCCTCAACGAGGCGCGCGACCGCTGCCGCATGGCGATCGCCAACAGCGACCTCGGGTGGCCGTCGAACAAGCGGGTCACGATCCTGCTCAGCCCGGCGGACCTGCACAAGACCGGCAGCCACTTCGACCTGGCGATGGCGATGGCCGTCCTGGGCGCGACCGGGAAGGTGCCCAAGGCGGCGCTGGCGGGCTGCCTGTTCGTCGGCGAGCTGACGCTGGCGGGTGGCCTGCGGTCGGTTTCCGGTGTGCTGCCGATGGTGCTGGCGGCGGCGCGACGTGGCATCACCGAGGTCTACGTGCCCGAGCCGCAGGCCGCCGAGGCGTGCATGGTGCCCGGCGTCTCGGTGTACGGCATGCGCTCGCTCGCCCAGGTCACGGCCCAGCTGGCGGGGGAGGAGGTCCCCGACGCGCCGCCCGTGGCCGAGCAGTCGGGCAGCCGGCTGCTCACCTGGCGCGGCGACGACCGGCTCGAGGACACCGACATGGTCGACGTCCTCGGCCTCGCCGACGCGCGGTACGCGCTCGAGGTGGCCGCAGCCGGAGCGCACCACCTCATGCTCACCGGGCCGAAAGGCGCCGGGAAGACGACCCTCGCCGAGCGCCTGCCCGGCCTGCTGCCGGACCTCGACGCAGAGGAGTCGCTCGAGCTCACCGCACTGCACTCACTCGCGGGGGTGCTCGACCCGGCGGCCGGCATGCTGACCCGACCGCCGTTCGCCGCGCCGCACCACGACGCCAGCAAGGCGAGCCTCATCGGCGGAGGGACCGGACGGGTGCGCCCCGGCGAGATCAGCCGGGCGCACCACGGGGTGCTGTTCATGGACGAGTTCCCGCTGTTCCGCACCGACGTCATCGAGGCGCTGCGCCAACCGCTGGAGAGCGGCGACGTGACGATCGCTCGCGGCGAGGAGTCCGCCACCTTCCCGGCGCGCGGCATCCTGGTCGTCGCCTGCAACCCGTGCCCCTGCGGCGAGTACTCACCCGTGGCCCGCGACAACCGCTGCACCTGCAGCGAGCGCACGCGGCGCGACTACCGCAGCCGGATCACCGGCCCCCTGAGCGACCGCATCGACATCACCCGTGAGGTGGTCCCGCTGCAGGCCGGCGGCATCGGCGCGGCCGTCAGCACCGGCCCGCCGGAGTCGTCGGCGGAGATCCGGGCGCGGGTGACGGCCG
This sequence comes from Nocardioides deserti, assembly GCF_014266025.1. Taxonomy (GTDB): domain Bacteria; phylum Actinomycetota; class Actinomycetes; order Propionibacteriales; family Nocardioidaceae; genus Nocardioides; species Nocardioides deserti. The sequence goes on from NZ_JACMYC010000016.1 coordinate 27,007, forward strand.
CCCGTCGCAAGCAGACAGAGAGGTACGCCGGCTGCGGCTGGCGCCTGAACGGGCACGTGCCGGGACCCGCCCTGCGCGAGCTGTGGCCGCTGTCGGCGGCCGCCCAACGGGTGCTCGACGACAAGATCGGCAAGGGGCTGCTGACCCGGCGAGGCGCGGTCCGGGTCCACCGGCTCGCCTGGACCGTGGCCGACCTCGCGGGGGCGGCCGGGCCGGGCGAGGTCGAGCTGTGCACCGCCCTGCGGCTGCGGACCGCCGAGCCGCTGATGCTGGCGGACCTGGAGAGGCGGGCCGGATGACCAGTGCGGCGAGCGACGCGGACCGTCTCGCGCGGGTGGCACTCTCCCGGCTGGGGGAGCCGGGGGACCCCCGGTTCGCGGTCCACACCGCACAGATGGGCGCACCGGCGTTCCACGACGCGCTCCTGCACGAGCGCGACCCCGGCAGCGGCGTCCTCACCGACGTGGCCACCCGGCTCGCAGCGATGCAGCCGGAGCGGGACCTCGAGCTCGCAGCACGCCTGGGCATCCGGTTCGTCGTGCCGGGGGACGCGGAGTGGCCCGAACAGCTCGACGGGCTGATGGAGGCGGGAGAGGTCCAGCGACGGGGCGGCCCGCCCCTCGGGCTGTGGGCGAAGGGACCGGTGCGGCTGGACCGGTTGGCCGGCTCCCTGGCAGTGGTCGGCTCGCGCTCCGCCACGACGTACGGCGGCGACCTGGCCGCCGCGATCGGTGCCGGAGTCGCCCGGGCCGGACTGCCGGTGGTCTCCGGCGCGGCGTTCGGCATCGACCAGGCCGCCCACCGGGGCGCGCTCGCCGTCGACGGGCTCACGGTCGCGGTGCTGGCCTGCGGCGTCGACCGTGCCTACCCGACCGCGCACCGCAGCCTGCTCGACCACCTCGCCGGCCACGGCCTGGTGGTCTCCGAGCTGCCGCCCGGATCCGCTCCGACGCGGCTGCGGTTCCTCGCGCGGAACCGGCTGATCGCTGCCCTGACCCGCGGCACGGTCGTCGTCGAGGCGGCGGTGCGCAGCGGCGCGCTGAGCACCGCCAACTGGGCCGGCCGGCTCAACCGGGCGGTGATGGGTGTCCCCGGCCCGGTCACCAGTGCGCAGTCGCAGGGCGTGCACGAGCTCGTGCGCACAGGTGCCGCGATGCTGGTGACCTCGCCCGAGGACGTGCTCGAGCTGGTGGGGGAGTCCGGTGCTCACCTGGTCGAAGAACCCCGGGGGCCGGAGCGGCAGCGCGATCGGCTGTCGTTGCGGCACCAGCAGGTGCTGGATGCGGTGCCGGTGGCGCGACCCGCACACGTCGACTCGATCTCGCGCAGCGCCGGCCTCAGCATCTCCGACACCGGGAACGCGCTGGTGCGGCTGCGGGCGGTCGGGCTGGTCGAGGCCGACGGGGACGGATGGCGGCTCGCCGCGCTGGCTCACCACTGAGGGCACGCAGTCTTCCTAGACTCCTCGACCGTGGGAGCCGGGACGGAGCAGCGTGCGGAGCGCGCCGACCTGCCCGAGCCCATGGCCCGCGTGCTCGCCGACTACGAGCGCCACCTCGTCTCCGAGCGTGACCTCACCCCGCACACGGTCCGCGCCTACACGACCGACGTCGCCGGCCTGCTCGAGCACGCGGCGCGGCTCGGCCACACCGACGTCGCGGACCTCGACCTGCGCGCCCTGCGCAGCTGGCTGGCCAAGCAGCAGACCCTCGGCCGCTCCCGCACGACCGTGGCACGGCGGGCCACCGCGGCGCGGGTGTTCACCGCCTGGCTGCTGCGCACCGGACGCGCTGCGACCGACGCGGGCGCGAGCCTCGGCAGTCCGAAGGCGCACAAGTCGCTCCCCCCGGTGCTCCGCGCCGACGAGGCCGCCGACCTGGTGCGAGCGGCTGCCGAGCTCGCCGACGACGGCAGCCCGGCCGGCCTGCGGGACGTCGCGATGCTCGAGCTGCTCTACGCCACCGGCATCCGGGTCGGCGAGCTCGTCGGCCTCGACGTCGACGACGTGGACCGGGAGCGCAACGTCGTCCGCGTCCTGGGCAAGGGGCGCAAGGAGCGCACCGTCCCGTTCGGCCGGCCCGCCGCGCGCGCCCTGGACTTCTGGGTCAAGCACGGCCGGCCGCACCTGGCCGTCGACGGCTCTGGCCCGGCGCTCTTCCTCGGCGTCCGAGGCGGGCGGATCGACCAGCGCGCGGTGCGCACGCTCGTGCACCGCCGGATCGCCGACGTCCCCGGCGCGCCCGACATCGGTCCGCACGGGCTGCGGCACACCGCCGCGACCCAACTCCTCGAGGGCGGCGCGGACCTCCGATCGGTGCAGGAGATCCTCGGCCACGCCTCGCTCGCGACCACCCAGCTCTACACGCACGTCACCACCGACCGGCTGCGTCGGGCTTACCAGCAGGCGCACCCCCGGGCCTGATCTCCACAGGCTGGTCTCCACAGGCCGGCGGCGGGTGCCGGACTATCCCGCTCGACGGCAGGAGACCCACCAACCGTCCAGACGAGGCGGCGCTGGGGGTCAGCGGGGAGCGGGGACGCCGGTGACGAGGGGCCGCCAGCCGGCGTACGGGCGGGGGAGCGGCGCGGCGCGACCGACGACGGCCGGCTCGTCCCGCCACAGCGGCAGGAGCCGAACCGGTCCGGCTCCGACCAGGTCGAGCGGGTCGAGGTAGGTCTCGCCCTCGAGCCAGCCCCAGTGCAGGCACGCGCGCGGGAAGCAGTGCGACCCGGACAGCTCGAGCGACCCGACGACGTCGCCGGCGGCCACGGTGGTGCCGACCGGCACGCTGCCCGCGACCGGCTGGTACGTCGTCCGGGTCGCGCCGTGCGAGACGACGACGACCCCGCGACCGGCCAGCGTCCCGGACCACGTCACCTCGCCGGCCAGGGCGGCCCGCACCGGCTGGCCCGGCGACCCGAGCAGGTCGACGCCGCGGTGCCCGGCGGCGTAGGGAGTCTCGGGCGGGTCGAAGTGCTCGACCACCGCCGGCTCGGGACGCAGCGGCCACTCGCCGACGGGGTCGGTGTCCGCGACGGGCGCGGCGGCCGAACCGGGTGGCAGCAGCGTGGCCAGGAGGGCGAGCGTCGCGAGGTGCATGGACCTACGGTGCGACGGCCCGGTGCCGTCCGTGACCCCGGCGGTCGGGTCCTGTGCACAGGCACGCGCGAGAGCCGCCTTGGGGACGGTCGCCGGCCCGGCAGCGGCGATTGGCGGGGGACCGGGCGGACGCCGTAGGCTGGCAGGGCAGTCCGCACGTCACCACGCGTACTGACTTCGCACGTCGGCAGACCGCGGCGGCCCTCCTCTCCAGGAAAGCCGACCACCCGCGGGCGACGACCCTCGGTCCCAGCGAGAGCCGGGTCGGGTCGCGCGCCGGCGTCAGGGCGACCGGCACCCGTCGGCTCGCGGCAACTGAAAACGACCGGAGCGCGTCACCGGTCCGCCCTCGTTCGCAAGGGCGGGCACACGGCGGCGGCTCCACACACAGGAGAAAACACACCATGGCAGTCGTGACCATGCGCCAGCTCCTCGAGAGCGGCGTTCACTTCGGGCACCAGACCCGTCGCTGGAACCCGAAGATGAAGCGCTTCATCATGACCGAGCGCAACGGCATCTACATCATCGACCTGCAGCAGTCGCTGGCCTACATCGACCGCTCCTACGCCTTCATCAAGGAGACGGTGGCCAAGGGCGGGACGATCATGTTCGTCGGCACCAAGAAGCAGGCGCAGGAGGCGATCGCCGAGCAGGCGACCCGCGTCGGCATGCCCTACGTCAACCAGCGCTGGCTGGGCGGCATGCTCACCAACTTCCAGACCGTGCACCAGCGGATCAACCGTCTGAAGGAGCTCGACGAGCTCGACTTCGACAACGTCGCCGCCTCGGGCCGCACCAAGAAGGAGCTCCTCCAGATGCGTCGCGAGCGCGACAAGCTGGAGAAGACCCTCGGCGGCATCCGCGAGATGGGTCGCACCCCGTCCGCCGTCTGGATCGTCGACACCAAGAAGGAGCACCTCGCCGTCGAGGAGGCTCGCAAGCTCCGGATCCCGATCATCGGCATCCTGGACACCAACTGCGACCCCGACGAGGTCGACTTCCCGATCCCGGGCAACGACGACGCGATCCGCGCCGTCGGCCTGCTGACCCGCGTGGTCGCCGACGCCGTCGCCGAGGGCCTCATCGCCCGCTCCGGTGGCAAGGCCGCTGCCGAGGGCACGACCGCTGCCGCCGAGCCGCTGGCCGAGTGGGAGCGCGAGCTCCTGGGTGGCGAGGCCGAGCAGGCCGCCGTCGAGGCGACCGGTGGCGACGCCGCCGCGACCGAGGCCCCGGCCTCCGAGGCGACCGGCGCGTCGTCCGAGGGCGCTGCCTCCGACGAGGCCGCTGCCGCCGCGACCGACGAGCCCGCCGCCGAGCAGGCCACCGAGCCGGCCGCCGAGCAGCCCCAGGCCTGACCCTCCGCTGACCGCGGCGCCGCACGTACGACGTACGCGCGGCGCCGCGGCGGTGGTACGGCGGGCGTGAGCCCGCCCCAGTCTCCTCCGATTCCTGCGACCCAGACGGGACAACACCATGGCGAACATCTCCGCCGCCGACGTCAAGAAGCTCCGCGAGCTCACCGGCGCCGGCATGATGGACTGCAAGAAGGCCCTGACCGAGGCCGACGGCGACTTCGACAAGGCCGTCGAGATCCTCCGCGTGAAGGGTGCCGCGAAGGCCGAGGCCCGCGGCGCCGAGCGTGAGGCCACCGCCGGCCTCGTCGCCACCTCCGGCGGCGCGCTCGTCGAGCTGCGCTGCGAGACCGACTTCGTGGCCAAGGGTGACGAGTTCGTCGCCACCGCCCAGAAGATCGCCGACGCGGCCGCCGAGGCCAAGGCCGGCGACGCGGAGGCCCTCAAGGCCGTCCAGCTCGGCGACAAGACCGTCGGCGACGTCGTCGGCGACCTCGCCGTCTCCATCGGCGAGAAGATCGAGCTCGGCCAGGTGGCGTACTTCGACGGCTCGACGGTCGTCTACATGCACAAGCGTGCCGCCGACCTGCCCCCCGCCGTCGGGGTGCTCGTCGAGTTCGAGGGCGACGAGGAGGCCGCTCGCGGCGCCGCGATGCAGATCGCCGCGATGCGCCCGCAGTACCTCACCCGCGAGGAGGTCCCCTCGGACGTCGTCGACCACGAGCGCAGCATCGCCGAGCAGAAGTCGCGCGAGGAGGGCAAGCCCGAGCAGGCGATCGCCAAGATCACCGAGGGTCGCCTCAACGGCTTCTTCAAGGAGGTCGTCCTCCTCGAGCAGGCGTCGGTGACCGAGAACAAGAAGTCGGTCAAGGCCGTCCTCGACGAGGCCGGCACCACCCTCAAGCGCTTCGCCCGTTTCGAGGTCGGCGCCTGAGGCACTAGGGTCTGGCCAGACATCACGAGGAGGCCGGTTCGATGGAGCAGACACTGTCCATCGGGCCGGCCTTCGTCGTGCCCACCGAGGAGAGGAGAGCCGGATGACCGCGTACCAACGCGTCCTGCTCAAGCTGTCGGGCGAGGTCTTCGGTGGCGGCGAGGTCGGGGTCGATCCCGACGTCGTGCAGAAGGTGGCCCGCGAGATCGCCGCGGTCGCGCGCGCCGGCGTCCAGGTCGCGATCGTGACCGGTGGCGGCAACTTCTTCCGCGGCGCCGAGCTGCAGCAGCGGGGGATGGACCGCGCCCGCGCCGACTACATGGGCATGCTCGGCATCGTCATGAACTGCCTGGCCCTCCAGGACTTCCTGGAGAAGGAGGGCGTCGAGACACGCGTGCAGACCGCCATCACGATGGGCCAGGTCGCCGAGCCGTACATCCCGCGCCGCGCCATCCGGCACATGGAGAAGGGCCGGGTCGTCATCTTCGGTGCCGGCATGGGCATGCCGTTCTTCTCCACCGACACCGTCGCTGTCCAGCGCGCGCTGGAGAGCAAGTGCGACGTCGTGCTGGTGGCCAAGAACGGCGTGGACGGCGTCTACAGCGCCGATCCGCGGATCGACCCCACGGCGACGAAGTACGACGACCTCACCTACGACGAGGCGATCAGCCAGGGCCTGCGGATCATGGACCAGACGGCGTTCGCGCTCTGCGGCGAGAACAAGCTGCCGATGGTGGTGTTCGGCATGGAGCCCGAGGGGAACATCCTGCGTGTCGTGCAGGGTGAGAGGATCGGGACGTTGGTCAGCGCCGGCTAGGCGCCGACGACCCTCAGCAGCGAGCGCCCGGCACGGGCGCGACAGCGACAGCGACAGCGACAGCGACGAGACGAACGCGAACCAGTAGGAGCACCGGTGATCAACGACATCCTCAACGAGGCCGACAGCAAGATGGACAAGTCGGTCGAGGCGACGCGCGAGGAGTTCGCCGCGATCCGCGCCGGCCGGGCCCACCCCAGCATGTTCGCCAAGATCATGGTCGACTACTACGGCACGCCCACGCCGATCCAGCAGCTCGCGTCGTTCACCGCCCCCGAGGCGCGCACGATCCTCATCTCGCCCTTCGACCAGGGCGCGATGAAGAACATCGAGAAGGCCATTCGCGACTCCGACCTCGGCGTGAACCCCGCCGACGACGGAAAGGTCATCCGCTGCGTCTTCCCGGAGCTGACCGAGGAGCGCCGCAAGGAGTACATCAAGATCGCCCGCGGCAAGGCCGAGGACGGCCGGGTCGCCGTGCGCAACCTGCGCCGCACCGCCAAGCAGAACCTCGAGAAGCTCGAGAAGGACGGCGAGGTCGGCAAGGACGACGTCACCGGCGCGGAGAAGCGGCTCGACGGCATCACCAAGAAGCACACCGACGCCATCGACGAGATGCTCAAGAACAAGGAGTCCGAGCTCCTCGAGGTCTGAGGGCTCGGGGACTCCATGACCGACTCCCCGACGCCGGCGGCACCGCCGGCCAAGGACCACGGGCGGGCCGGCCGCGACCTGCCTGCTGCGATCACCTCGGCGGTCGTGCTGCTCGCCGCCGTCGCCGCGTCGCTCTTCTTCTGGAAGACGGCGTTCATGGTGATCGTGGCGACGGCGGTCGTCGTCGCGGTGTGGGAGCTGCGCAAGGGCTTCCTCGCCAAGGGCATCGACCTGCCCGAGCAGCCGCTGATGATCGGCGGCGTCGTGATGGTCGTGGTGGCGTACTTCTACGGCGCCCCCGCCCTCGTCACCGCCACCGCAGTCTCGGCGCTGGTCACGATGCTGTGGCTGCTGCGCCGCGGCATCGACGGCTACGTGCAGAACGCCACCGCCTCGGTGTTCACGCTCGTCTACGTGCCGTTCCTCGGCTCGTTCGTCGCGCTGCTGCTCGCCGAGGGCGGGACCGGCCTCGGGTCGGACTCCGGCGGCTCCGGTCTGGACGACCCCGGCGTGCAGGGCATCATCACGTTCATCCTGGTCACCATCGCCTCGGACATCGGCGGGTACGTCGCCGGCGTGCTCTTCGGCAAGCACCCGATGGCTCCGGTCATCTCGCCGAAGAAGTCGTGGGAGGGCTTCGCGGGTTCGCTGGTGTTCACCGTCGCGGCCGGCTGGGCCCTGGTGACCTACCTGCTCGACGGCGACTGGTGGGTCGGCGTCGCGCTCGGGATCATCGCGGTGGTCATGGCGACCCTCGGTGACCTGTGCGAGTCGGTCATCAAGCGCGACCTCGGCATCAAGGACATGAGCCAGGTCATCCCGGGCCACGGTGGCCTGATGGACCGGCTCGACTCCCTGCTCGCCACAGTCGCGCCGATCTGGCTGCTGCTGCACTACGCGGTCTTCTGATCCGCAGCCACTAGGGTCGCGGTGATGGAGACCGAGCACGTGGACGAGACCGCCCCGGGGGAGGACCCCGAGGACCGGCCGAGCTGGTGGCACCGCGACCACCCGGTGTTCACCCCGCTCAGCGGCTTCTTCACCGGGCTGGTGGCGATCACCCTGCTGCCGGGGATCTACGCGGCGGTCCTGGGTGCGATGTTCTCCAACGAGCGCGCGGAGGATCTCTTCCCGTGGGTGCTGGTGCTGCTGCTCGTGCCCCTGGGGTTGCTGGCGGTGCCGCGGACGCGGCGGTTCGGGGCGTACCTCCTCCTGGGCATGGTGCTCACCGCGCTCGTGGTCGCCGGCGTCGCTGCCCTCGTCCTGTGGGTCATGGTCGAGACCGGCTCCTGATCGACGATTGAGCCGGGTGACCGGGCGGGTGGGAGACTGGACCGCGATGTCCGACCCGAAGCCCCTTCCTCTCGTGTTCAACGAGCCGCGCGGCCGCAAGAAGCCGCCGCGGCACCTCGCCGACCTCACCTCCCCGGAGCGCAAGACGCTGCTGGAGGAGCAGGGGCTGCCGGGCTTCCGGGCCAAGCAGCTCTCGACGCACTACTTCGGCCGCCTGGTCGACGACCCGGCCGAGATGACCGACCTGCCGGCGAACCAGCGCGACGAGCTCGTCTCCGCGCTGCTGCCGCAGCTGATGACCCCGCTGCGCACGCTCGAGGCCGACCGCGGCACGACCCGCAAGACGCTGTGGAAGCTCTTCGACGGTGCCCTCGTCGAGTCGGTGCTGATGCGCTACCCCGACCGCGCCACGGTGTGTGTCTCCAGCCAGGCCGGCTGCGGCATGGCCTGCCCGTTCTGCGCGACCGGCCAGGGCGGCCTCCAGCGCAACATGTCGACCGCCGAGATCGTCGAGCAGGTCGTGGCCGGCGCCCGGGCGATGGCCCGCGGCGAGGTCCCCGGCGGCCCGGGTCGCGTCTCGAACGTGGTGTTCATGGGCATGGGCGAGCCGCTGGCCAACTACAAGGCGGTCATCGGCGCCGTACGTCGCCTCACCGACCCCGCCCCCGACGGCCTCGGCATGTCGGCGCGTGGCGTGACGGTCTCGACCGTCGGCCTGGTGCCGCGGATCAACCAGCTGGCCGAGGAGGGCATCCCGGTCACGCTCGCGCTGAGCCTGCACGCCCCCGATGACGAGCTGCGCAACGAGCTGGTCCCGATCAACACCCGGTTCTCGGTCGCGGAGACCGTCGAGGCGGCCTGGAACTACGCCCGGACCACCAAGCGTCGGGTCTCGATCGAGTACGCCATGATGCGCGGGATCAACGACCAGGGCCACCGCGCCGACCTGCTCGGTGACGTCCTCAACGCCTACGGCGACTGGGGCTGGGTGCACGTCAACCTCATCCCGCTCAACCCCACCCCGGGGTCGAAGTGGACCGCCTCGGACCCCGCCGACGAGCGAGAGTTCGTCCGCCGGCTCGAGGCCAAGGGCATCCCCACCACCGTCCGCGACACCCGCGGCCGGGAGATCGACGGCGCCTGCGGGCAGCTCGCGGCCGTCGAGGCCTGACACACCGCTCCACCACGGGACCCCTGCCGACGGATGACCTCGCCCCGGGGACGCGAAGGGGGCCACCGGCGGAACCGGTGACCCCCTCCTGCCTGCGGCCGACGGCCCGCGGCACTACCAGCGCAGCGGGTTGGCGATGAGCAGCTCGACGTTGCGGTCCTGACGGGTGCCGGTGCGGCCGACGGCGCGCTCGTGCCAGTCGTTCGCGGCGAGCTCACGGCCGATGGACGCGAGCGCGTGCGTGTCGTCCAGCTTGGCGGCGTCCGGCGCCACCGGGCCGCCGTGGTCGACCATCGTGGCGAAGATCGAGAGCGTGCGGTCCTTGTTGTTGGCGATCTCGATCAGCCGCGACTGCTGGGGCCAGTCGATGTGCGAGGCGGTGTTGATCTCCCAGAAGCCGCCCTTGCCCGTGGCCTTCTTGCGTGCCCAGACGTTGTTGGTGTGGGTGTGGCCGTTGACCCACGCCACGACGTTCGGGTGGGCCAGCAGGGTCTCGACGAGCTCGTCGCCGAGCACTCGGTCGCCGCCGGCGTCGTTGTCCATCGAGGTCGAGGTGTGGTGCGAGCAGACGACGACGAGCTTCTTGTCCTTCTTCGCCTGCTTCAGGGTCGACTTCAGCCACGCGTGCTGGGCCCGGTCGATCGAGCCGTTGGACCCGCCGGCGAGGTTGACCGTGTCGAGACCGACGAAGCGGATCCGGCCGCGGTCGAGGGTGTAGTACGCCGTGCCGTCCGCGACGTTCTGCTGGGTGAAGCCGTGGCCCTTGAGCCAGGTCTTCGTCGTGAAGTGCTCCGCGACGACCTCGCCGCGGGTCAGCAGGCGGCGGTCCGGGTCCGGGGTGACGGTGCGGGCGCCGGGGGAGGACATGACCTTCTGCAGGACCTCGGTGACCCGCCCGGTGGCGAGCGCGAGGAGCACCTCGCCCTTGCTCACCTCGACCGGCGGCGAGATGACCTTCGTCGAACCGGTGGCGACGGCCGACAGGCCCTCGATCGCGGTCGGGAAGTTGCCCTGCACCAGCCCGTCGTGGTTGCCGAAGACCGAGATCCACGGCATCTTCAAGCCCTCGGCGGTGAACGGCCGGCGGGCGGCGTCGAGCAGCCCGGGGAAGGCCGGGAAGCCGTACTTCGCCCGCGGCCGGTCCGGCTCCACGCCCTCGGGGAGCGGGTCCGGGTGGTAGTAGTGGATGTCGTAGAAGCCGGGCTCGAGGTCCGCGACCCCCTCCCACTTCTCCGGGTCGCCCGAGTCGATCCGGACCTCGCCGCCGTCGAGGACGTCGATGTTCCAGCGGATCTCGTTGAGCTGGGCGTTGTCGGAGTTGTCGCCGGTCTGGACGGCCAGCGCCAGCGGCTTGCCGGTGACCGGGCCCTTCCCGATCGCGTTGATCTCGCGCACCATCGAGTCGGCGATGTGCGCGGCGAGCATCTCGTGCGGGCGGTAGGAGGAGCTGAGCAGCCCGGTCGGGCCGTTCTCGGCGTCCTCGTCGTCCCAGCGGTCGACCCACTCGACGCGGAGCGGGGACTGCGCGTCGGTGACGTGGATGTCGCTGAGCTGGGCGAAGGCGAGGACGCCCCGGCGCCGCTCGACCCGGCCCTTCTTCGGCTTGACGCCGAGGTCGGTGCGCACGACGTGCTTCTCGCCGGGGCCGGCGACCAGGGTGGTGTAGCCACCCGGGCCGGGGGCGGCCTTGCCGATGACACCGGCGAGCGTGGTCCGGCGAGCCGCCGCAGCGACGGCGGAGCCCGCGGAGGACGCGGCGGAGGACGCCGCGGTGGCGGCGGAGGAGACCGCGCCTGAGGCGGCGGCCGTGGCGGCGAGAGCGGCAGCACCGGCGGACCGGAGCAGCTGGCGGCGAGAGAGGTCTGGCATCGGCATGGTGCGAGAACACTAGGTGTGACCGCCGACACCTGGGTGGGTATTCGCCGAATCCGTCACGGGCCCCGGACCACGAGCGCGGCCGCCTCCTCGACGGTGTCCACCAGGTGCACGTGCGGCTCCATGTGCCGGTCGCGCGCCAAGGACCGCAGCAGCGGCCAGACCGGGTACGTCTCGGTCCAGTACGAGCCGCCGACCAGCACCATCGGCGCGACCGACGACTCGTCGGCGTAGTAGTTCTCGCACGCGTCCTGGAAGACCTCCTGGACCGTGCCCGCCGCGCCGGGCAGGAAGACGATCCCGGCGTCGCAGACCTCGAGCAGCACCGCCTCCCGCGTGGCGTTGTGGAAGTACTTCGCGATCGCGGTGGCGAAGACGTTGGGCGGCTCGTGCCCGTAGTGCCAGGTCGGGATGCCGAGGGTCTCGACGGGGTCCGCGTGCGCCGCGCACACGTCGAGGGCGGCCCGCGCCCACGCGCCGATCGAGGGACGGTACGACGGCACGCGCGCCAGCCCGGTGAGCGCGGCGGTCAGCTCGTCGCCGGAGCGGCGCGCCAGCCTTGCGCCGAGGTTGGCCGCCTCCATGGCGCCCGGCCCGCCGCCGGTGGCGACCGTGCAGGAACCCGAGCGGGCCAGGGCGTGCCCGAGCGCGGCCGCGGCGGCGTACCCCTCGGACCCGCGCGCGAGCGCGTGGCCGCCCATCACCCCGACCAGCCGCCGGCCGGTGACCCAGGAGGCGAGCGCCTGGTCGACGGCGTGGTCGTGCAGCGCCTGCGCGAGCGCGGTCTCCGGCGTGGGCGGCTGCTGCGACCAGGCGTAGGCGCGCGCGTCGAGGGAGTCGGGATAGGGGCCGTCGCCGAAGAGCTCCGCCGCGGTGTAGAGGTCGGCGCGGGCGGTGTCGAGCGGCGCCCCGGACATCGTCGGCAGCACGAGGGCGCCAGCGGCGAGGAGGCGCTCGGCGTCCCCCGACGCGAACGTGCAGCCGAGGAACGCGGCCCCCGCCACGCGACACCGGGCGAGCACCTCCGAGCGCTCCGTCAGGTCGAGCGACCGGACGCGCCAGCCCGACAGCGACGTGGCCCCGGCGGCCAGGCGGCGGTCGAGGTCGGCCAGCGACTCGACGTGGACGATGCGGCCGTGGGTGCTCTTCACCCGGCCAACCTAGAAGGCGTGTGCGAGCAGGTCCGCGAAGAGCGCCTGCTCGTCCACCTCCAGCCCGCGGGCGCGGAACCAACGGCACACGTTCGAGCAGTCGCGCAGCAGGAAGTCGGGCCCGTTGAGGTTGCCGACGAGGTCGACCACCTGCGGCAGGTCGATGACGACGAGGCGGTCACCGGCGACCAGCACGTTGTACGCCGACAGGTCGCCGTGCACGAGGCCGTGCCGAGCCATCGTCACGAGCACGTCGCGCAGCTGCTCGAACCACGACGCGAGCTGCGTCGGGCCGGGCCGGGTCTGCGCGAGCCGCGGCGCGGTCTCCGGCCCGTCCTCGCCGTCGACACGGACCCACTCCATGAGCAGCTCGGTCCCGTCCACCTGGACCGGGTAGGGGACCGGCAGCCCGATCGTCCACAGCCGCTTGAGCGCGTCCCACTCCGAGACCGCCCACTCGGCGGCTGCGACCTGGCGGCCGAAGGTGGACCGCCGCTTGACCGCGCGCTCGTCGCGGGAGCGCTTCATGCTGCGGCCCTCGGTGTAGGCCGCGGCGCGGTGGAACGTGCGGTGCTCGGTGGACCGGTAGCGCTTGGCCGCCATCACGACCGCCCGCTCGGGCTCGTGCGGGTCGGCCCGCTCGAGCAGGAAGACGTCGGCCTCCTTGCCGGTCTTGAGGACGCCGAGGTCGGTGTCGACCGCACCGCGGGACGTCACGACCCAGTCGGGCCGTGGCTCGGGTCCGCGGGAGAGGGGCTCGACGTCGTGCCAGGTGCTCCAGCGCTGGCCGTCGTCGAGGTCGTCGTAGACGCGCCAGTCGGTGACGAAGGCGGGGTCCAGGCGGACCTCGGGCTCAGCGGGGTGCTGCGGGCGCTCGGGGTGGTGCGGGTGCTGCAGGGACAAGGCTGCTCCAGGGATGCGGGAGGGCGAGGGGTGCTGAGGCCAGGCACCGGACAGTCGTCGACATGTCGCGCTCCTCTCGGTCGCTGGGGCAGCACGGGCGAACGCCCGGCCGCGGACCATCGTGGAGGTCCGTGGCCGGGCGTCGCAACGGGATTACCGCGCCGGGCGGGGAAGGGTCAGCAGACCGAGTCCGAGGGCCTGGGGTTGCCGAGCCCGAAGAGCGGGCGCAGCGCGAGGCCGCCGACGGTGCCGAGCACGGCGGTGACGCCCCAGAGCCAGCCGTGGAGGCTGAAGGAGGCGATGCCGCCGAAGTACGCGCCGATGTTGCAGCCGAAGGCGATCCGCGCGCCGTACCCCATCAGGATCCCGCCGACGACGGCACCGGCGGCCAGCCGCCCCGGGATGCGGCGGTGCAGCACCCACGAGCCGGCCGCCGCCGAGGCGACGAGCGCGCCGAGGATGATGCCGAGGTCCATGACCGAGGTCTTCTCGACCAGCACGCCGGCCTGGTACTTCGCGAGGTTGCCCGGGTCGGACCAGAAGCCCCACGACAGGACGTCGACGCCGACCGCGTCGAGGATCTTCGAGCCCCACATCGCGAAGGCGAAGGTGATGCCCCACGCGCCGCCGGAGACCAGCAGCGTCAGCGCGTTGAGGCCCGCGAGGAGCAGCGCACCGACCCACAGCGGCCAGGAGCCGCGTACGGCGCGTGCCGCTCCGGTCGCGACCGGCGGCCGCTGCACCGGCGGGACGGTCCGGCCGCGCGCGAGCAGGTAGGTCAGGCCGACCACGGCGGCCATCACCGCGAGCGAGATCGCCCACGCGCCGAGGTAGCCGCCGCCCACGTCGGTCAGCGACACCGGCTCGAAGCTCGGCAGGTCGCCGGTCCACCACGGGAAGTGCAGCGCGCCGAGGGTCGACCCGGCGACGAACCCGGCCAGCGTCAGCACGATCGCGCTCTGCCCGGACCCGATCGCGAACAGGGTCCCGGACGCGCACGAGCCGCCCAGCTGCATGCCGACGCCGAAGAGGAACGAGCCGACGAACAGCCCGAAGCCGATCGGCGCCAACGACGGCTCGGGCACGGCGTCGCCGATCGCGGTGCCGGTCGCGAGGATCGGCGCGAACAGCGTGCAGGCGACCGCCAGCATCAGCATGTGCGCGCGCAGCGCCTTGCCCTGCCGGACGGCGACGAGCTGGCGCCACGCGGAGGTGAACCCGAAGCGGCTGTGGAAGAGCACGAACCCGAGCGCCAGGCCGATCGCGAAGAGGGCGGCCGGGGTGCCGCCCGAGCGGGTCCAGATCAGGCCGCCGAGCGCGAGCGCGGCGAGCAGGCCCCCGATCACGAGGCCGGCCTGCGCCGGCGGCGCCTCCGCCGGGGGAGGCCCGGGCGGGACCGCCCGCGGGCCGTCGGCCGCGGCGCTGCGCGGTCCGGGTCGATGCAGGATGGACATGGGTCACCTTCCGGTCGCGACGGCAGGACCTGGCACAACCGGCGGCCCCCCGTCCCTGTTCCCGCCGCACGGTTGCTCCGCCCGTTCCGGCCGACCCGACCAGGAGCGGCGAAGCGTCGTGCGGCGTCGGCGGCAGGGGTTACCGTTCGCCGGTGCTCCGACCCCGCCGGCTGCTGACCGGACTGCTCACCGCCGCGCTGCTGCTCGGCGGGTCCGCGGCCGCCCTTCCCGGCGAGCGTGCCGCGACGGGTCCGCGGCCCGGCGCGGCCGGCATCGGCGACCCGTACTTCCCCCGGGACGGCAACGGCGGCATCGACGTCCGGCGCTACGACGTCGACGTCAGCTACGACTTCGCGCGCGGCCGGCTCTCCGGCACCACCCGGCTGACGCTGCGGCCCACCCAGGCGCTGTCGCGCTTCAACCTCGACCTGCTCCTGCCGGTGCAGGACGTCCGCGTCGACGGTCGCCGCGCCGGCTGGACCCGCCCCGACCGCCACGAGCTGCGCATCCGGCCCGCCCGCCCGCTCGCCGCCGGCGAGGTGGTGACCGTGCTCGTGCGGTACGCCGGTCGGCCCGGGCGGTTCGGCTACGCCGGCGAGCGGAACTGGCTCGCCGACGGCGGCGAGGTCGTCGCGATGAACCAGCCGCACATGGCGCCGTGGTGGTTCCCGGCCAACGACCACCCACGCGACAAGGCCGTCGTGGACGTGGCGGTGACGGTGCCGACGGCCAAGCGGGTCGTCGGCAACGGCCGGCTCGTCTCGCGCACCGTCCACGGCCGGACCGCGACCACGCGCTGGCGGGCCGCGGAGCCGATGGCGCCGTACCTCGCGTTCTTCGCCGCCGGCCCCTTCGAGGTCGACCGCGGCACCGACCGCGCCAACACCCCGGACGGGCGGGACCTGCCGTGGTACGTCGCCGTCTCCCGCCGCATCCCCGAGCCGGACCGGTCGCGGTCGATGGACCTCATGCGTCAGACGCCGGCGATCGTCCGGTGGGCCGAGCGGCAGCTGGGCGAGTACCCGTTCGGGTCGACCGGCGGGGTGACGACCAGCCTCGACCCGGGTTTCGCGCTGGAGAACCAGACGCGGCCGACGTACCCCGTCATGCACGGCCACGGCGCGCTCGCCACCGTCGTGCACGAGGTCGCCCACCAGTGGTTCGGCGACTCGGTCTCCGTGCGCGGCTGGCGCGACATCTGGGTCAACGAGGGCGCGGCGACGTTCCTGGAGGCGCGGTACGCCGAGACGCACGGCGGCGTGCCGGCGCAGCGCTGGATGGAGGGCACCCACGCGGCGCTGGCCGGCTCCGAGGAGTTCTGGGACCTGCGGGTCGACGACCCCGGGCCGAGGCGGATGTTCGCGGCGCCGGTCTACGTGCGCGGTGGGATGACGTTCCAGGCGCTGCGCCAGCGGATCGGCGAGGACGACTTCTGGCGGCTGCTGCGGACCTGGGTGGGTGACCGCGCCGGCGGCCACGGCTCCGGCGTGCAGCTCGAGGCGCTCGCGGAGCGGGTGAGCGGGGAGGACCTCGACGCGTTCTTCGACGCCTGGCTGCGCGCGCCGCGACCGCCGGCGCGCACGGCCGCCAACGGGTTCGCGTGACCGTCGACCGCGCGCTCCTGGAACCGTTGCTGGCGTTCGCCGCCGGCGCACGGCTGGACCACGGTTTCGGCCACCTCGACCGGGACGGGACCGTTGATGGTGGGCGCGCGCTGGAGCTGTGGATCAACGCGCGGATGACCTACGTCTTCGCGCTGGCGTCGATGCTCGACGACGCGGGTCCGGTGCCGGCCTTGGAGCTGGCGCGGCACGGCGTCGACGCGCTCGCGGGGCCGTTCGAGGACCCCGTGCACGGCGGCTGGTGGAGCGCGCTCGACCCCACCGGCGTCCCGACGCAGGACACGAAGTCCTGCTACGACCATGCCTTCGTCGTGCTCGCCTCCGCCACCGCGGCGGTCGCCGGCGTGCCGGGCGCGGACGACCTGCTCGAGCGGGCACTGGCCGTGCACGAGCAGCGCTTCTGGGACGACGCGCGGGGTCTCTGCGTCGAGTCCTGGTCCGGTGACTGGTCGATCGCCGAGGACTACCGCGGCGCCAACGGCTGCATGCACACCGTCGAGGCCTACCTCGTCGCCGCCGACGCCACCGGCGACCCGGTCTGGCGGGGCCGGGCGCTGCGCATCGCCGAGCACCTCGTCGGCCGGGTCGCCCGCGCGCACGACTGGCGGCTGGTCGAGCACTTCGACGCGTCGTGGCGGCCGCTGCCCGAGCACCACCGCGACCGGCCGGCCGACCCGTTCCGCCCCTACGGCGCGACACCCGGCCACGGGCTGGAGTGGGCCCGCCTGCTCGTCTCGCTCCGAGCCGCGCTCGAGCGTGCCGGCGAGGAGCCGCCGGCGTGGCTGCTCGGAGCCGCTGTCGGCCTCTTCGACCGGGCGGCCGCCGACGCCGACGAGGGCCGCACGGGCTTCCCGTACACCACCGACTGGACCGGCGCCCCCGTCGTCGACCAGCGGTTCCACTAGGTCCACTGCGAGGCGGTGCTCGCCGCCGACGCGCTCGCCCGGGCGACGGGGGAGGAGCGGTACGCCGCGCTGGTGGAGCGGTGGTGGACCTTCACCGTCGAGCACTTCGTCGAGGCCGACGGATCCTGGCTCCACGAGCTCGACGCCCGCCTCGCGCCCTCGGGCCTGACCTGGCCGGGCAAGCCCGACGCCTACCACGCGACGAACGCCCTGCTCCTCCCGTCGCTGCCGCTCAGTCCGTCGGCCGGGGTCGCGCTGCGCGCCGGCGAGCTGGGCCGAGGGCGGGAAGCACCAGCACCGCGACGGTGAACGGCACCGCACCGAGAGCGAGCACCGCCAGGTCTGCAGACCCGTCCAGCTCGACGACGTCGTGGGTGAGGACGAGCTGCGAGCCGGTCTGGAACGCGACGTGGAACCCGAACGTCGTCCACACGCTGCCGGTGGTCATCCGCAGGTAGCCGAGGACAGCCCCCATCGCGACGAACAGCGAGAGGTCGAGCAGGCCCAGCCCGCCGCGCAGCACCAGGACCGCTGCGGTGAACAGCGCCGTCTGCACCGCGACGACGGCCCATCCCCGGAGCCGTTCGGAGAGCACCGCGGTGAGGTGGCCGCGGAAGGCGAGCTCCTCGGGGACCGCCTCCGAGAGGAGCACGGCGAGGAGCAGCAAGGTCAAGACCGTCCAGAACCGGTCCGCCGGCGCGGTCACCGTGAGCGGCGCGCCCAGCAGCGCGAGGACACCGAACGCCCCGGCGGCGGGCAGCAGCCAGGCGGCTGCGCCGAGCAGGAACAGGCGCCAGCCGTCGGCCGCGGCGCCGAGGCCGACGTCCCGGAGCCGACGCCGCTCGACGTGGGTGAGGACGAGCACGACCACGAGCACCACGGCCGACACGGCGAGGCCACCGGCAGCGCGGGCGACGAGCGTGCTGACGGCGGTGGGCTCTGCGTCGCCGACGGCACGCGAGAGGAGGTGGAGGGCAGCCAGGGTCGCCCCCAGGAGCACCGCGATCCGCACCAGCACGCTGCTCACCGGTGGTCGTCCCGAGCCTCGTCCACCTCAGCCCAGGAGCGGCGCGGTGGCGCGGGCGAGGAGGCTGGGGCGGCGGGTGAGTGACTCCTCGGCGTCGGCGAGGCGGGTGGCGCGGAGGCCGGCGTTGATGCCGAGCCAGCGCAGCGGTTCCGGCTCCCACGCGGGGGAGTGGTGGCCGACCCACGGCAGGCGGACCAGGTCGGTGTCGTGGCCGAGCACGAGGTCGCGCAGGGTGCGGCCGGCGAGGTTGGTGGTGGCGACCCCGTCGCCGACGTACCCGCCCGCCCACGCGAGCCCGGTCCGTCGGTCCAGCCCGACCGAGGCGCACCAGTCGCGGGCGATGCCGAGCGGGCCGCCCCAGGCGTGGGTGACGCGCGTGCCGGCGAGCACGGGGAAGAGGTCGACGAGGGTCGCGTACAGCCCGGCGAAGACCCGCTCGTCGCGGTCGAAGGCGGGGCTGACCCGCGAGCCGAGGTGGTACGGCGCGCCGCGGCCCCCGAAGGCGAGCCGGTCGTCGGCGGTGCGCTGGCCGTAGATGACCAGGTGCCGGTGGTCGCTGAACGTCTCGCGCCGGGCCAGGCCGATCTCGTCCCACACAGCCTGCGGCAGCGGCTCGGTGGCGATCATCAGCGAGTAGACCGGGACGACCGCGCGCCGCTGTCCGGGCAGGAGCGGCGTGTAGCCCTCGGTGGCGCGGACGACGACGTCGGCGCGCACGTCACCGGCAGCGGTGCGGGCGCGGCCGGGCTCGATCGCGGTCACCCGCGTGGACTCGTGAATGGTCACCCCGTGCCGCTCGCACGCGTCGGCGAGCCCGCGGACCAGCCGCGCGGGGTGGATCGCGGCGCAGTCCGGGGTGTACGTCGCGCCGACGGTGCCGCTCGCGCGCAGCACGCCGGTCGCCTCCCGCGCGTCGAGCAGCCGCAGGTCGTCCTCGCCGCGGTCCCAGGTACGGGCCGCGGCGACCTCGGCGCGGGCCCGCCCCCACTGGGCCCGGTTGCGAGCGACGACGACGGTGCCGCCCTTGGCCAGGTGGCAGTCGATGCCCTCGGCCGCCGCGGTCCGGGCGACCTCGTCGACCGTCGCGCGCATGGCCCGGTGCTGGGCGAGCGCTGCGTCGCGGCCGGCCGCCGCAGCCAGCGAGGGCAGCGAGGCGGGGAACAGCGCGGAGCACCAGCCGCCGTTGCGCCCGGACGCGCCGTGCCCGACCTGCTCGGCCTCGACCACGACGATGCGCAGGGAGGGGTCGGCGACGGCGAGGGAGTACGCCGTCCACAACCCGGTGTAGCCGGCGCCGACGACCACCACGTCGGCGTCGTGGGTGCCCGGCAGCGGCGGGCGCGACGGCGCGGGCGGGGCCGTGTCGTGCCACAACGAGCGGGTCAGCGGACACCCCAGGAGTAGGTCTGCTTGCGCAGGCTCAGGTACATGAACGTCTCGGTCGCGACGACGCCCTCGATCGACCGGACGCGGTGCGAGAGCAGGTCGAGGAGGTGGTCGTCGCTCTCGCAGACCACCTCGACGAGCAGGTCGAAGGAGCCGGCGGTGATTACGACGTAGTCGACCTCGTCCAGCGCGCTCAGCGCGTCGGCGACCGGCTCGAGCGGACCCTCCACCTTGACGCCGACCATCGCCTGGCGGGCGAAGCCGAGCTCGAGCGGGTCGGTGACCGCCACGACCTGCATGACGCCGCCCTCGACGAGGCGCTGCACCCGCTGGCGCACCGCGGCCTCCGAGAGCCCGACGACCTTGCCGATGGCCGCGTAGGAGCGGCGGCCGTCCTGCTGGAGCTGCTCGATGATCGCCTTGGAGACGTCGTCGAGGGGGACAGCGGGCCGGTCCTGCTTGCGAGCCATGGCCGCATGCTCGCAGTCGGGTGGGGGACGGTCAAAGGGCGCGCCGCCTCGGGCAAGCGATTTCGTTGCGAGCAGGTTTCGATTCGACGGTATCCCTTGTAGCCCCCGGCGTCCTTTGACAGGATCCACGGGCCATCCATTGATCCCGAGGAGCGCGCATGTCCCCTGACCGGACCTCTCTCGACGCGATGATGCGAGCGTCCCGCTCCGCAGCGATGGGTCGCCCGATCGGGCGGCGCGGCCTCCTGCGCGGTGCCTCCCTCTCCGCCCTGGCACTCGGCGTGCCCGGCCTGCTCGGAGCCTGCGGCACCGAGTCCCAGGTGCAGAACGCGGACGACTGCCAGGGCCCCGACCGGTCGGCGGAGGAGAAGGAGCTGGTCTTCTCCAACTGGCCGGAGTACATCGACCAGAAGGGCAAGGCGATGCCGAGCCTCGCGCAGTTCGAGCAGGCGACAGGGATCACGGTCACCTACAACACCGACGTCAACGACAACAACGAGTTCTTCGCGAAGGTCAAGGACCAGCTCGGCAGCTGCGAGCCGGTCGGCCGCGACATCATCACGCTCACCGACTGGATGGCGGCGCGGATGGTCAGCCTGGGCTGGCTGCAGAAGCTCGACAAGGCGAACCTCCCCAACGTCGAGGCGAACCTCGTGGAGAGCCTGCGGTCGCCGAGCTGGGACCCCGAGCGGGACTACAGCGTGCCCTGGCAGAGCGGCGTGACCGGCATCGCCTACAACGCGAAGTACACCGGCGAGGTCGGCAGCTTCGAGGAGCTGATGACGCGCCAGGACCTCAAGGGGAAGATCAGCCTGCTCTCCGAGATGGGGGACACGATGCTCTTCATGCTGCTCCTCGAGGGAGCGGACCCCGAGGACTTCACCGAGGACGAGTGGCAGGCGTCGCTCGACCGCCTCGAGGGGTACGTCGGGTCGGGCCAGATCCGCCGGTTCACCGGGAACGACTACATCCGCGACCTCAACGCCGGCAACGTCGTCGCGTGCGAGGCCTGGTCGGGCGACGTCATCGCCATGCAGTACGACAACCCCGACATCAAGTGGGTCGTGCCCGAGGAGGGCCTGTCGCTGTGGTCGGACAACCTGCTCGTGCCGAACCTCGCCGAGCACAAGACCAATGCCGAGAAGCTGATGGACCACTACTACCAGCCGGAGGTCGCGGCCACCCTCGCCGCCTGGGTGAACTACATCTGCCCCGTGGACGGTGCGCGCGAGGCCATGGAGAAGATCGACCCGTCGCTGGTGGACAACGAGCTGATCTTCCCCGACGAGGAGTTCCTCGCCAACGCCTACGGCTTCAAGCAGCTCGACGTGAAGACGCGCCAGCAGTACGAGAAGGACTTCGCCCAGGTGATCGGCGCCTGATGGGCGGCGACCTGACCCTGACGTCGGTCACCAAGCGGTTCGGCGCCTTCACCGCGGTCGACGACCTCGACCTGCGGGTGCCGGAGGGTTCCTTCTTCGCCCTGCTCGGGCCGTCGGGCTGCGGCAAGACGACGACGCTGCGGATGGTCGCCGGGCTCGACGAGCCGACGACCGGGACGGTCCTGCTGGGCGACACGGACATCACCCGGCTCAAGCCGTACAAGCGCCCGGTCAACACCGTCTTCCAGAGCTACGCGCTCTTCCCGCACCTGACGGTCGCGGACAACGTGGCCTTCGGGCTCAAGCGGCGGGGTCGCCGCAAGATCGACGACGAGGTGGCCGAGATGCTCGCCCTCGTCGAGCTCCAGCAGCTCGCGAAGCGGCGTCCCGGCCAGCTCTCCGGCGGCCAGCAGCAGCGCGTGGCGCTGGCCCGGGCGCTGATCAACCAGCCGGAGGTGCTTCTGCTCGACGAGCCGCTCGGCGCGCTGGACCTCAAGCTCCGCCGGCAGATGCAGATCGAGCTCAAGCGGATCCAGACCGAGGTCGGGCTCACCTTCGTGCACGTCACCCACGACCAGGAGGAGGCCATGACGATGGCCGACACGGTCGCGGTGATGAACGAGGGCCGCATCGAGCAGCTGGGCCCGCCGGAGGAGCTCTACGAGTCCCCGGCCACGACCTTCGTCGCGAACTTCCTCGGCCAGTCCAACCTCGTCGCCGGCTCGGTGACCGGCACGTCCGGCGACCTCGTGCACGTGGAGGTCCACGGCGCCCGGGTGTTTGCCGGACGGTCGCGCTCGCGAGTGACCGAGGGGGACGTCTGGGCCGGGGTACGCCCGGAGAAGGTCTACCTCGCCGGCCCGGGGGAGGAGGCCGCGGACGAGGTGAACAGCCTGCGCGGCGGAGTCGTGAGCGACGTCAGCTTCGTCGGCGTGAGCACCCAGTACCTCGTGCGGATGGCCTGGGACCAGGAGCTCACCGTCTTCGAGCAGAACACCGGCGCCCGCAAGCGGTTCCGCCCCGGCGACCAGGTCGACCTGCACTGGCGACCCGAGCACACCTTCCTCCTCGACGCCACGCAGGACGCCGCCGCCGGGGTCGAGCGGGAGCCTGTGTGAGCGCCGCCGGCCACGTCCCGTCGCTGGGACCGACGGAGGCCCAGCTCACCGGCCGACCCGACCCGGCGTCGCGTCGCAGCGGGTGGTCCGGCTACCTGCTCCTGCTTCCCGGCGGGCTCTGGCTCCTGCTGTTCTTCGTGGTCCCGACGGTCACGCTGATGGCGACCAGCCTCTATGACCCGGCCGGCTCGCTGCAGACCGGCTACGCCATGACCGGGCACTGGCAGAACTACGTCGAGGCCCTCGGGGACTACGCGCCGCAGTTCGTCCGCTCGCTCGTCTACGCCCTGTTGGCGACGGTCGCCTGCATCGTGCTGGGATTCCCCCTCGCCTACGCCATCGCCTTCAAGGCCGGACGCTGGAAGAACCTGATGCTGGTGGCGGTCATCGCGCCGTTCTTCACCAGCTTCCTGGTCCGCACCCTGTCCTGGCAGTACATCCTCGGCGACAACGAGGCGCTGGTCGGCTTCCTGCGCTCGATCCACGTGCTCGCGCCGGACGGCTACCTGCTGGCGACGCCGTTCGCCGTGGTCACCGGTCTGACGTACAACTTCCTGCCCTTCATGGTCCTGCCGCTCTACGCGTCGCTCGAGAAGCTCGACCCCCGGCTCATCGAGGCAGGGGCGGACCTGTACGCCTCGCCCGTGACCACGTTCCGCACCGTCACGCTCCCGCTGGCCATGCCCGGCCTGGTCGCGGGCACGCTGCTCACGTTCATCCCGTCAGCCGGCGACTACATCAACAGCGAGCTGCTGGGCAACCCGCGGACCCGGATGATCGGCAACGAGATCCAGGACCTGTTCGGTGCCGGTGACTACCCGACGGCGGCGTCGCTGTCGGTGACGCTGATGGCCGCGATCGTCGTCCTCGTCTTCGTCTACGTACGCCGTGCCGGCACCGAGGAGCTGTTGTGAGCGGCGTGGCGTGGCGAGGGCGCGCGTGGCTGGGCGACCACCTGGTGCTCCTGCTCGGGCTGCTCGTCCTGCTCTACATGTTCCTGCCGATCTTCGTCGTCGTGCTGATGTCCTTCAACGACCAGTCCAGCCGGAACAGCTACACCTTCGACGGGTTCACGCTCGCCAACTGGACCGACATCTGCGCGCCGTACCAGCTGTGCGAGTCGCTCGGCACCAGCCTGCAGATCGGCCTGCTCGCCACCGTGCTGGCCACGCTGCTGGGCACCCTGATGGCGTTCGCGATGGTCCGCCACCGGTTCCGGGGGCGGTCGTCGGCGAACCTGTTCATCTTCCTGCCGATGGCGACGCCGGAGATCGTCCTGGGGTCCTCGCTGCTCGCGCTCTTCGTCAACGCCGGGCTCGCCGGCGTGCTCGGCTTCTGGACGATCTTCGTCGCCCACGTGCTCTTCTGCCTGTCCTTCGTCGTCGTCACGGTCAAGGCGAGGCTCGCCGGGCTCGACCCACGTCTGGAGCAGGCGGCGGCGGACCTCTACGCGAACGAGTGGCAGACGTTCTGGCGGGTCAGCTTCCCGCTGGTCTTCCCAGGCATCCTCGCCGCGGCCCTGCTGTCCTTCTCGTTGTCCTTCGACGACTTCATCATCACCAACCTCAACGCGGGCCAGGAGGTGACCTTCCCGATGTTCGTGTGGGGGGCGGCCCAGCGCGGCATCCCGCCGCAGATCAACGTGATCGGCACCGTGATGTTCCTGGTCGCGATGACCGTGGTGCTCGTCGGCGAGCTGAGCCGCCGCCGCCGAGCAGCCCGGTGACCGCCGGCGCGGCGCGCCGGGCCCTCGAGGACGCCGAGCCGGCCTGCCTGTGGGAGGACGACCCAGCGCGCCCGGAACCGCTCGACCCGCTGCACGCGGACGCGCACGCCGACCTGGTGGTCGTCGGCGGCGGCTACACCGGGCTGTGGACGGCCCTGCTGGCCCGGCGACGGCGACCCGACCGGTCGGTCCTGCTGCTGGAGGCCGACCGGTGCGGGGCGCAGGCGAGCGGTCGCAACGGCGGCTTCGCCGCGGCGAGCCTGACCCACGGCTTCGGCAACGGGCTCGAGCGGTGGCCCGAGGAGCTGGCGGTGCTCGACCGGCTCGGGGCCGACAACCTCGCGGCCATCGGACGGACGGTCGAGGAGCTGGGGATCGACTGCGACTGGCGCCCCAGCGGTGAGCTGTCGGTCGCGACGGCGCCGCACCACGTCCCCGAGCTCCAGGACCTGGCAGCCGAGATGACGGCACACGGGCACCCCGTCGAGTGGCTCGGCGCCGACCAGGTGCGGGGCCAGGTCGACTCCCCGACGTACCTCGGCGCGCTGTCCGACCCGCACGGCACCGCCCTGGTCGAGCCGGCCCGCCTCGCCTGGGGGCTGCGGCGCGCGTGCCTCGACGACGGCGTCACCGTCCACGAGCGCTCCCCGGTCCGGTCGGTGCAGCGCGCCGGCGCTGCGCTCGAGGTGCGCACCGACCGGGCGCGGGTGCGCGCCGGGCAGGTGGTCCTCGCCACCAACGCCTTCCCGCCCCTGTTGCGGCGGCTGCGGCTGATGAGCGTGCCGGTCCACGACTACGTGCTGGCCACCGAGCCGTTGACCCAGGAGCAGCTCGGCGCGCTCGGGTGGTCGGGGCGGCAGGGCATCAGTGATGCCGCGCACCAGTTCCACTACTACCGGCTCACCCGGGACGACCGGATCGTGTGGGGCGGGTACGACGCGGTCTACCGCTACGGCAACCGGATCGACGCCGACCACACGGCCGGCATGCCCACGCACCGGCTGCTCTCCGAGCACTTCCTCCAGACCTTCCCGCAGCTCGAGGGCGTCCGGTTCACGCACCGCTGGGGCGGGGTCATCGACACCTGCACCCGCTTCAACGCCTTCTACGGGACCGCCCACGGCGGGCGCACGGCGTACGTCCTGGGACACACCGGCCTCGGCGTCGCCGCCAGCCGGTTCGGCGCGCAGGTCGTGCTCGACCTGCTGGAGGGCGCTGACACCGAGCGGACCAGGCTGCGGATGGTCCGCGAGCGCCCGCTGCCGTTCCCTCCCGAGCCGGTGCGGTACGGCGGCATCCAGCTCACGCGCCGGGCCCTGGACCGCTCCGACCGGTCCGGTGGCCGCCGCGGGCCGTGGCTGCGCACGCTCGACCGGCTGGGCCTCGGGTTCGACTCCTGACCGCCCGCCCCCCGGTCGGGCG
Source organism: Nocardioides deserti (assembly GCF_014266025.1). Classification (GTDB taxonomy): domain Bacteria; phylum Actinomycetota; class Actinomycetes; order Propionibacteriales; family Nocardioidaceae; genus Nocardioides; species Nocardioides deserti. The sequence continues at coordinate 52,769 of NZ_JACMYC010000016.1, forward strand.
GTCAGGACGCTCTCGAGGGGCTCAGAGCAGCGAGTAGGCCTTGTCCAGGACGACGCGCAGCACCTGCTCCATCTCCTCGAAGTGCTCGGGGCCGCAGATGAGCGGGGGAGCGAGCTGGACGACCGGGTCGCCGCGGTCGTCGGCACGGCAGTAGAGCCCTTCGGCGAACAGCTGCTTGGAGACGAAGCCGTAGAGGATCCGCTCGGACTCCTCCGCGGTGAACGACTGCTTGGTCGCCTTGTCCTTGACCAGCTCGATCCCGTAGAAGTACCCGTCGCCGCGGACGTCCCCGACGATCGGCAGGTCCAGCAGGCGCTCGAGGATGGCCCGGCACTCCGCCTCGTTGTCGCGGACGTTCTCGAGGACGCGCTCCTCCTCGAACAGCTCGAGGTTGCGCAGCCCCACCGCGGTCGAGACCGGGTGGCCGCCGAACGTGTAGCCGTGGGCGAACATCGCCTTGTCCTCGAGGAACGGCTCCATCAGCCGGTCCGAGGCGATCATCGCGCCGAGCGGGGCGTAGCCGGACGTGATCCCCTTGGCGCAGGTGATCATGTCGGGCTGGTAGCCGTACCGCTCGGCACCGAACATGTGGCCGAGCCGGCCGAAGGCGCAGATGACCTCGTCGGAGACGAGCAGCACGTCGTACTCGTCGCAGATCTCGCGCACCCGCTGGAAGTAGCCGGGCGGGGGCGGGAAGCAGCCGCCGGCGTTCTGCACGGGCTCGAGGAAGACCGCCGCGACGGTGTCGGGGCCCTCGTTCTCGATGGCGATCGCGACCTGGTCGGCGGCCCAGCGGCCGAACGCCTCGGGGTCGGAGCCGTCCAGGAAGCCGGAGGTGATCTCGTCGGCGCGATAGGCGTTGGTGTTGGGCACCCGGAAGGTCGAGGGCACCAGCGGCTCGAACTGCTGCTTGAGCAGCGGCAGCCCGGTGATCGACAGCGCGCCCTGGGTGGTGCCGTGGTAGGCGATCGAGCGGCTGACCACCTTGTGCTTCATCGGCTTGCCGGTGAGCTTGAAGTAGTTCTTGGCCAGCTTCCACGCGGTCTCCACGGCCTCGCCGCCACCGCTGGTGAAGAAGACGCGGTTGAGGTCGCCCGGGGCGTACGACGCCACCTTCTCGGCCAGCTCGATGGCCGGCGGGTGCGCGTAGGACCACAGCGGCATGAACGCCAGCTCCTGGGCCTGCTTGGCCGCGGCCTCCGCGAGCTCGGTCCGCCCGTGGCCGAGCTGGGAGACGAAGAGGCCCGCCAGCCCGTCGAGGTAGCGCTTCCCGGTCGCGTCCCACAGGTAGGCGCCCTCGCCGCGCACCATGATCGGCACGTCGCCCTCGGCGTACGCGCCGTGGCGGGCGAAGTGCAGCCACAGGTGGTCCTTGGCGGCCTGCTGCAGGTGGTCGTAGTCCGGGTGCATGCACCCATGGTGCGCGCTCAGAGCCTCCGAACGCAAACGAATCCGCATCGATCGACGACTTGGGCTACGGAATTCGTGGCCGAAGCTGCCGGACGCCGAGGTGTCGGACGTCGCGATGCAGGTGGGTGGTAGACAGCTGCGCATGGAAACGGTCTTCCGCGGCGGGGCGGTCTTCGACGGTCGGCGCTACCTCGGAGCCGGTCGGGCGGTGGTCGTCCGAGCCGGACGCGTCGCCGCCCTGCTCGACGAGGACGAGGTGTCCTCGGTCGTCTCCACGAGCGGCTCCAGGGTCGTCGACCTGGCCGGCGGGCTGGTCTCGCCGGGGTTCGTCGACGCCCACGTCCACGCGGTCCAGGGCGGCATGGAGCGCACCCGCTGCGACCTCTCGGAGCTGACCACGCGCGAGGAGTACCTCGCCGCGGTGCACGACCACGCCGCCGCCCACCCCGACCGGCCCTGGGTGCTGGGCGGTGGGTGGTCCATGTCCGCCTTTCCCGGCGGCGCGCCCACCGCCGCCGATCTCGACACCGTGGTCCCCGACCGTCCGGTGTTCCTGCCCAACCGCGACCACCATGGCGCCTGGGTCAACACCCGGGCGCTCGAGCTGGCCGGCGTCGACGCTCGCACGCCGGACCCGCCGCACGGACGGTTCGAGCGCGACGCCGACGGCCGCCCGACCGGCACGCTGCACGAGGAGGCGATGCACGCGGTGGCTGCCCTCCTGCCCGCGACGACGGAGGCGGAGTACGACGCCGGCCTGCTCGCCGGCCAGGCCCACCTGCACGCCTGCGGCGTCACCGGCTGGCAGGACGCCATCGTCGGCGCGTACGCCGGCATGGACGACCCGGGCCCGGCGTACCTGCGTGCCGCGCGGGCAGGCCGGCTGACCGCACACGTCGTCGGGGCGCTGTGGTGGGATCGCGAGCGCGGGGAGGAGCAGGTGCCCTCGCTGCTCGAGCGGCGCGCCGACTACAGCCAGGGCCGGTTCCGCGCGACCAGCGTCAAGATCATGCAGGACGGCGTCGCGGAGAACGGCACAGCGGCGCTGCAGGAGCCGTACCTCGACCGGTGCGGGCACCGCACCGACAACCGCGGGCACTCGTTCGTCGACCCCACGGCGCTGCGTCGGTACGTCGCACGCCTCGACGCCGAGGGCTTCCAGGTCCACGTGCACGCGATCGGCGACCGCGGGGTCCGCGAGGCGCTCGACGCGTTCGTCGGCACCGACCCGGCCCGGCGCCACCACGTCGCGCACGTGCAGCTGGTGGACCCCGCCGACGTGCCCCGGTTCGCGGAGCTCGGCGTCGCGGCCAACCTCCAGATGCTGTGGGCGTGCCTCGACGACCAGATGGTCGACCTGACGCTGCCGGTCCTCGGGGCGGAGCGGGCGGCCTGGCAGTACCCCTTCGGCGACCTGCTCCGCGGCGGGGCCCGGCTCGTCGCCGGCAGTGACTGGCCGGTCAGCACGCCGGACCCCCTCGCGGCCGTCCACGTCGCCGTCAACCGTTGGATGCTCGGCGAGCCCGGGCGTGCGGGCAGCGAGCCGTTCCTGCCGGCGCAGGCGATCGGGCTCGAGGCCGCCTTCGCGGCGTACACGTCCGGGTCGGCCTGGGTGTGCCACCGCGACGACGCAGGGACCCTCGAGCCCGGCGCCGCGGCGGACCTCGTCGTGCTCGACCGCGACCCGTTCGCCGGGGCCCCGGAGGAGATCGGCGCGACCGGCGTCGTCTCCACCTGGGTCGACGGGGAGGTCGTCCACGAGGCGTGAACGGCCTGGCACGACGGGATCCGTCGCGCTGCGCGCACATCCCTCCCGATTCCGTTGTGATCTCGCTACTGTGCTGGCCATGACCGACCAGACGTTCCGCAATGTCATCGACGGGCAGCTCGTCGACCCCGCCTCCGGCGAGACCTACGAGGTCCTCGACCCCAGCACCGGCGAGGTCTACGCCCGCGCGCCCCGGTCGGGCGCCGAGGACGTCGATCGGGCGTACGCCGCCGCGCAACGCGCCTTCGAGGGCTGGGGGTCCACGACGCCCCAGGAGCGGTCGCTGGCCCTGCTGCGCATCGCCGACGCGCTCGAGGCGCGCGCCGAGGACTTCGTGGCCGCGGAGTGCCGCGACACGGGCAAGCCGATCGGGCTGACCGCCAGCGAGGAGATGCCGCCGACGGTCGACCACTTCCGGTTCTTCGCCGGCGCCTGCCGCGTGCTCGAGGGCAAGTCGGCGGGGGAGTACATGGCGGACCACACGTCGTTCATCCGCCGCGAGCCGATCGGCGTCGTCGGCCAGGTGACGCCGTGGAACTACCCGCTGCCGATGATGGTCTGGAAGATCGCCCCAGCGCTCGCCGCAGGCAACACCGTCGTGCTGAAGCCCTCGGACACCACGCCCGCGACCTCGACGATGATGGCCGAGCTGGCCCAGGAGTTCCTCCCGCCGGGCGTCCTCAACGTCGTCTGCGGCGACCGCGACACCGGCCGGGCGCTGGTCGCCCACCCGACGCCGCAGATGGTCTCGATCACCGGCTCGGTCCGCGCCGGCATGGAGGTCGCCGGCGCCGCGGCGGCCGACCTCAAGCGGGTCCACCTCGAGCTCGGCGGCAAGGCGCCGGTCGTGGTCTTCGACGACGCCGACGTCGAGAAGGCCGCGGCCGCGATCGCCGAGGCCGGCTACTTCAACGCCGGCCAGGACTGCACCGCCGCCACCCGCGTGCTCGCCGGCCCGGGCATCCACGACGACTTCGTCGCGGCGCTGACCGAGCAGGCGCGCGCCACCCGCACCGGCATGCCCGACGATGAGGACGTCCTCTACGGCGCGCTCAACAACGCCGACCAGCTCGCGCGGGTCAGCGGCATGGTCGACCGGCTGCCCGACCACGCCCGGCTCGAGGCCGGCGGCAGCCGGCAGGGGGAGGCCGGCTACTTCTACGAGCCGACCGTCCTCTCGGGTCTGCGGCAGGACGACGAGCAGGTGCAGGAGGAGATCTTCGGCCCGGTCATCACCGTCCAGCGGTTCTCCGACGAGGCCGAGGCCCTGCGCTGGGCCAACGGGGTGAAGTACGGCCTCGCCTCCAGCGTCTGGACCCGCGACCACGGCACCGCCATGCGGGTGTCGCGCGGCCTCGACTTCGGCGTCGTGTGGATCAACACCCACATCCCCTACGTCTCCGAGATGCCCCACGGCGGCTTCAAGCACTCCGGCCACGGCAAGGACCTCTCCATGTACGGCCTCGAGGACTACACGCGGATCAAGCACGTCATGAGCTACATCGGTGAGTGACCGGGTGGACCATCCGACGACCGACCCGGGGACCCCGATGCGCATCCTCCTCATCGGCGCCGGCGGCGTCGGCGCGGCCTTCTGCTCGATCGCGGTACGCCGCGACTTCTTCGCGGCGGTCGTCGTCGCGGACTACTCGCTCGCCTCGGCCGAGCGCGCGGCCGCCGCCGCCGACGAGCGGTTCACCGCCGCGCAGGTCGATGCCTCGAGCGCCGAGTCGGTCGCGGCGCTCGCCCGCGAGCACCGCGCCACGCACGTGCTGAACGCGGTCGACCCGCGCTTCGTGATGCCGGTCTTCGAGGGCGCCCGGGCCGCGGGAGCGGACTACCTCGACATGGCGATGTCGCTGTCACGACCGCACCCGGACGCGCCGTACGAGCAGACCGGCGTGAAGCTCGGCGACGAGCAGCTCGCCCAGGCCGACGCGTGGGAGGCCGACGGTCGCCTGGCGCTCGTCGGCATCGGCGTGGAACCGGGGCTGTCCGACGTGTTCGCGCGGTACGCCGCCGACCACCTGTTCTCCGAGATCGACGAGCTCGGCACCCGGGACGGGGCGAACCTCGCCGTCGAGGGCCACGACTTCGCGCCGTCGTTCTCGATCTGGACGACCATCGAGGAGTGCCTCAACCCGCCGGTGATCTGGGAGGGCGACGGGTCGGGCAAGGGGGAGTGGCGCACGACCGCGCCGTTCTCCGAGCCGGAGGTCTTCGACTTCCCCGAGGGCATCGGGCCGGTCGAGTGCGTCAACGTCGAGCACGAGGAGGTCCTCCTCATGCCGCGCTGGGTCGACTGCAAGCGGGCGACGTTCAAGTACGGCCTCGGCAACGAGTTCATCGAGGTCCTCAAGACCCTCCACAAGCTCGGCCTCGACCGCACCGACAAGGTGCGCGTCGGCGACGTCGAGGTCAGCCCCCGCGACGTCGTCGCCGCATGCCTGCCCAACCCCGCCGAGCTCGGCCCGCTGATGACCGGCAAGACCTGCGCCGGCCTGTGGGTCACCGGTCGTGGCAAGGACGGAGCGCCGCGGTCGACGTACCTCTACCACGTCGTCGACAACGAGTGGTCGATGCGTGAGTACGGCCACCAGTGCGTCGTCTGGCAGACCGCCATCAATCCCGTCGTCGCCCTCGAGCTGCTCGCCACCGGGGTGTGGCGGGGCGCCGGGGTCCTCGGCCCGGAGGCCTTCGACGCGGTGCCGTTCCTCGACCTGCTCACCGCCTACGGCAGCCCCTGGGGCATCCAGGAGCTCGACGCCTGATGCGCGGCCGGCGGGTCGTGAGGTTCATCGGCGACCCGATAAACCTCACGGTCCCACGCTGAAATTTCGTCGGGGGCCCGTGAGGTCCGTCGGCGCCCCGATGAACCTGACGGCCATCCGCGCCCCGCCGCAGTCGAGAGACTCAGCTGGCCGAGGGCAGCGAGTCCGCGCCGCTGGCGGGCAGCGGGTCGACGGCGGTCTCGCCGGCCCGCAGGAACCGCCCGGTCCGCTCGCGACCGAGGACGTCGGCGGCCCGCCCGTCGCGCCAGACGGTGCGACCACCGACCATGACGAGCGGGACGGTGGCGTCGTTGCGGTTGACCATCCGCGACAGCCCGCCGTACTGGTCGACCGGCGCCTCGGCGTACTCCTCCAGGGAGGCGTCGAGCCGCTCGGGGTCGACGACGAGGAGGTCGGCGCGGTCGCCGACGCGCAGGTGGCCGGCGTCGAGGTCGTACCACTCGGCGAGCTCGCCGGTCATCCGGTGCACGGCCTGCTCGACGCTGAGGAACGGCTTGCCGGCCTTCTCGGCGTCGTGGACGTGCTTGAGCAGCCGCAGCCCGACGTTGTAGAAGGCCATGTTGCGCAGGTGGGCGCCGGCGTCGGAGAAGCCCATCTGGATGCTCGGCGTCTGCGCCATCTTCTGCAGGATCTTCGGGCGGTGGTTGGAGATCGTGGTCCGCCAGCGCAACGCGGTGCCGTGCTCGAGCACGAGGTCGAGGAACGCGTCGACGGGGTGCGCGCCGCCGCGCTCGACGCCGACCTGGCCGAAGGACTTGCCGACCACCGAGGCGTCCGGGCACTCGACGATCTCGGCGTCGAAGAAGTCGCGGTGCCACACGCGCGGGCCGTACTTCGACTCGTAGTCCTTGCGGAACCGGGCGCGGTACGCCGGGTCGCGCATGAGCTCGTCGCGGGCGAGCTTCTCCTGCAGGTGCAGCGCGGCCGCGCCGGCCCCGAACTCCTCGAAGATCACCAGGTCGATGCCGTCGGCGTACACCTCGAACGGCACCGGCAGGTGCTGCCAGCGGAAGTCCGCCCCCAGCCGGTTGACCACCCCGCCGAGCAGGCGCATCAGGTGGATGATGAACGGGATCGCCTTGATGTCGGCGGCCGAGAGCAGGCTGGTCTTCAGCGGCTTGCGCCCCATCCCGAACAGCTTCAGCCCGATCGAACCCAGCGCCTGGGTGACGATCGTGTGCGGGTGGGTGGCGTCGGGGCCGGCCTGGAGCGCGCGGCCGCGGCGGCGCAGCACGTCGCGCAGGCGACGCATCTCGTGGCCCTTCGCGTACGTCGACGGCAGGGTGCGCGAGCGGCACAGGTCGCCGTCGAGCTTGTCGAAGAGCAGCTGCTGGGCCGACATGCCGATGAAGCCGGCGTCGAGCGCCTCGGTGAGCATCCGCTCCATCCGGTCCAGCTCGCTGCGCGTCGGGCGGACGTCGTCGCGGGTGGCGCGGTCCAGCCCCATGGTGGCGGCGCGCATGTCGGAGTGGCCGATGAACGAGGCGAGGTTCGGGCCGAGCGGGAGCGACTCCAGCGCGGCGACGTACTCCTCGGCGGAGCGCCACGTCTTGTGCGCGCCGACCGAGCGGATGACGTGCTGCCGGGGGATCGCCTCGACGCGGCCGAAGAGGTCGCCGGCGTCGACCGCGTCCACGTGGACGGTCGAGAGCGAGCACGACCCGAGCAGGATCGTGGTGACGCCGTGCCGCAGCGACTCCTCGAGCGTCGGCCCCTCGAGCACCTCGACGTCGTAGTGGGTGTGGATGTCGACCATCCCCGGCATGACCCACTGCCCGGTGGCGTCGACGACCTCGGGGCAGCCGGACTCGTCGAGCGGCTCGGCCGAGACCGCGGCGACCCGACCGCCGCGCAGCCCGAGGTGCCGCACCGCCGACGGCGCCCCCGTCCCGTCGAACCAGCGGCCGCCCTTGATGATCGTGTCGTAGGTCACGTCCGGATCGAACCCGCCCCGCTCGATTCGGTCAAGCCAGACGCGCGTCAAGCGGTTGCGCGGAACCCGTCGGCGACGACGTCGAAGGCCTCGTGCAGCAGCGCGTCGGAGATGGCCAGCGGCGGGAGGAACCGGAAGACGTTGCCCCAGGTGCCGCAGGTCAGCGTGACGACGCCCTGCTGGTGGCAGTACGCCGAGACGGCGGCGGCGCGCACGGGGTCGGGCTCGGTGGTGCCGGGCTCGCACAGCTCGATCGCCATCATCGCCCCGCGGCCCCGGACGTCGCCGATGACCGGGTGCTCGGCCTGCAGCGTCTCGAGCCGCCCGCGCATCAGCGCGCCGATGTCCCGGGCCCGGCCGACGAGGTCCCCGGCGCGCATCTCCTCGATCGCGCCGAGCGCCGCGGCGCAGGCCAGCGGGTTGCCGCCGTAGGTGCCGCCGAGCCCGCCGACGTGGACGGCGTCCATGAGGTCGGCGCGGCCGGTGACCGCGGCGAGCGGCAGGCCGCCGGCGATGCCCTTGGCGGTCGTCACCAGGTCCGGCACGACGCCCTCGTGGTCGCTCGCGAACCAGTCGCCGGTGCGGCAGAAGCCGGACTGGATCTCGTCGGCGATGAAGACGACGTCGTGGGCCCGGCACCACTCGGCGAGGGCCGGCAGGAAGCCGGGCGCCGGCTCGACGAAGCCGCCCTCGCCCTGCACCGGCTCGATGACCACGCAGGCCAGGTTGGTGGCGCCGACCTGCTTCTCGATCACGTCGACGGCCCGCCGGGCCGCCTCCTCGCCGGACAGCCCGTCGCGGAACGGGTAGGACATCGGGGCGCGGTAGACCTCGCCGGCGAACGGCCCGAAGCCGTGCTTGTAGGGCATGTTCTTCGCCGTCATCGCCATCGTGAGGTTCGTGCGGCCGTGGTAGGCGTGGTCGAAGACGACCACCGCGTCCCTGCCGGTCGCCACGCGGGCGATCTTGACGGCGTTCTCGACCGCCTCGGCGCCGGAGTTGAACAGGGCCGACTTCTTCGCGTGGTCGCCCGGCGTGAGCTCCGCGAGCCGCTCGCACACGTCGACGTAGCCGTCGTACGGCGTGACCATGAAGCAGGTGTGCGTGAACGCCTCGAGCTGCGCCGAGACGCGCTCGACGACCGCCGGGGCGGCGTTGCCCACGGTCGTCACGGCGATGCCGGAGCCGAGGTCGATCAGCGAGTTGCCGTCGACGTCCACGAGCACGCCGCCGCCGGCCGCGACGACGAAGACCGGCAGCGTCGTGCCCACACCGTCGGCGACGTGGGCGCGCTTGCGCTCGAGCCGCTCCAGCGAGAGCGGCCCGGGGATCTCGGTGACCAGGCGGCGCTCCTGGGGGAGGCCGGGCCCGCCCGTGGCCGGAGTCGTGCTGGGTGCGGACGTCGTCGTCATGCCGGAAGCGTAGGCGTGCTCCGCGTCACACGGGACCCGGCTGGGAGACTGTTTCGGTGACTGACCGCCGCGACATCGTCATCCTCGGCTCGACCGGCTCCATCGGCACCCAGGCCCTCGACCTGGTGCGCGCCAACCCGGACCGGTTCCGCGTCGTCGGGCTGACCGCCGGCGGGTCCAACCCCGACCTGTTCGAGCAGCAGGTCGCCGAGCTGCGGCCGGCGTACGCCGGCCTCGGTGAGGACGCGAGCGTCGAGGCGGCCTCGATGAGCGCGGACGTCGTCCTCAACGGCATCACCGGCGCCGTCGGCCTGCGCCCCACGCTCGCCGCGCTCGACGCCGGCACCACGCTCGCGCTCGCCAACAAGGAGTCCCTCGTCATGGGCGGCCCGCTGGTGCTGGAGCGCGCGCGACCGGGCCAGATCGTCCCGGTCGACTCCGAGCACTCGGCCGTGGCCCAGTGCCTGCGCGGCGGCGCCGCTTCCGAGGTACGCCGCCTGGTGCTCACCGCGAGCGGCGGGCCGTTCCGCGGCCGCACGCGCGCCGAGCTGGCCGAGGTGACGCCGGAGCAGGCGATGGCGCACCCGACGTGGGACATGGGCCCGGTCATCACCATCAACTCCGCGACCCTGGTCAACAAGGGGCTGGAGGTGATCGAGGCACACCTGCTCTTCGGCATCCCCTACGACCGGATCGAGGTCGTGGTGCACCCGACGAGCGTCGTGCACTCGATGGTGGAGTTCGTCGACGGCTCGACGCTGGTCCAGGCCAGCCCGCCGACGATGATGATCCCGATCGCGCTGGGTCTCGCCTGGCCCGACCGGGTCCCCGACGCCGCGCCGCCGGTCGACTGGACGAGGCAGGAGGCCTGGGAGTTCCACCCGCTCGACGACGAGGCGTTCCCCGCCGTCGCGCTGGCGCGGGCGGCGGGGAAGCAGGGTGCGACGGCGCCGGCGGTCTACAACGCGGCCAACGAGGTGTGCGTCGACGCCTTCCGCCGGGGCGCCCTGCGGTTCGTCGAGATCGTCCCCACGGTTCAGGCTGTTCTCAGCGAGCACGTCGTACCCTCGAACGAGCACCTCACCGTCGACGACGTCCTCGCCGCCGACGCCTGGGCCCGGTCCCGGGCGGAGGCGCTGCTCGAGCCGTGACCCACGGCTGACCGGACCGCCGCACGGACCCTGAACGGACCCGCATGACCGCCCTGCTCTACCTCCTCGGCGTGGTGACCTTCGTGGTCGCGATCCTCGTCTCGATCGGCCTGCACGAGCTGGGCCACATGATCCCCGCGAAGGCGTTCGGCGGGAAGGTCACGCAGTACATGATCGGCTTCGGCCCGACCGTGTGGAGCAAGCGCGTCGGCGAGACCGAGTACGGCCTCAAGGCGATCCCGCTCGGCGGCTACGTGAAGATCATCGGGATGCTGCCGCCGGGCGCCGCCGCGGTCGCCGACGAGGTGACGTACGACGAGCACGGCCAGCAGGTCGTCCGGGTGCGGAAGTCGAACACCGGCATGTTCACCCAGCTCATCTCCGACGCACGTGCGGCGGAGTGGGAGCTGGTCCAGCCCGGCGACGACGAGCGGCTGTTCTACAAGATGCCGTGGTGGAAGAAGGTCGTCGTCATGGCCGGCGGCCCGACGGTCAACATCCTGATCGCCTTCGGCATCTACGCCTCGGTCTTCGGCACCTACGGCAACCCCGGTGACGTCGAGATCGAGCCGGTCGTCAGCTCGGTGCAGGAGTGCGTCGTCCCGGTCGAGGAGGACGGCCGGGTCTGCACCGCCGCCGACCCCGTGACCCCGGCCGTGCAGGCGGGGCTCGAGCCGGGCGACCGGTTCGTGGCCTTCAACGGCACCCGGATCGAGGACTGGCGCCAGCTGCAGGACCTCATCCGCGGCAACGACGACGGCCGCGCCGAGATCCTCATCGAGCGCGACGGCCGCGAGCAGACCGTCGTCACCAACACCACCGTCTCCGCCCGGCCGACCTCGGCGACCGACGAGACGTTGACCCAGGTCGGCTTCCTCGGCATCTCGCCGAGCGCGGACATCGTGACCGGCGGCGTCGGCTACACGCTGGGCCAGATGGGCCAGATGACCAAGGACACCCTGGTCGCGCTGGCGACGCTCCCCGCGAAGGTGTGGGACGTCGCCCAGGCGATCGTCGGCCTCGAGGAGCGCGACCCCGAGGGGCCGGTCAGCATCGTCGGCGGCGGCCGGCTCGCCGGCGAGACGACCGCGCACGAGGAGATCCCCGGCAACGACAAGCTGGCCTTCCTGCTGCTGCTCATCGCCGGCTTCAACTTCTTCATCGGCATGTTCAACTTCATCCCGCTGCTGCCGCTCGACGGCGGCCACATCGCCAGCGCCCTGTGGGAGGCCGTCCGCCGCGGGTTCGCCCGCGTCCTCGGCCGCCCGGACCCGGGGTACGTCGACGCCGCCAAGCTGCTGCCCGTGGCGTACGTCGTCGCCTCGGCCATGCTGGTCATGGGGGTCGTGCTGATCGTCGGCGACCTCGTGGTGCCGCTGCACCTGCCGGAGTCCTGAGCGACGTCCGACCCCCTCGGGCCGCGCCGTACCCTTGAGCACATGACCGCCATCAGCCTCGGCATGCCCGCGGCACCGCCGCCGGTGCTCGCGCCGCGCCGACAGACCCGTCAGATCCAGGTCGGCAAGGTCGGTGTCGGCAGCGACCACCCGATCTCGGTGCAGTCGATGACGACGACGGTGACCGCCGACATCAACGCGACCCTCCAGCAGATCGCCGAGCTGACCGCGTCGGGCTGCGACATCGTCCGCGTCGCCTGCCCGAGCCAGGACGACGCCGAGGCGCTCCCGGCCATCGCCGCGAAGAGCCAGATCCCGGTCATCGCCGACATCCACTTCCAGCCGAAGTACGTCTTCGCCGCCATCGACGCCGGCTGCGCCGCGGTCCGCGTGAACCCCGGCAACATCAAGAAGTTCGACGACCAGATCAAGGAGATCGCCCGCGCGGCGGCCGACCGCGGCACCTCCATCCGGATCGGCGTCAACGCCGGCTCGCTCGACAAGCGGCTGATGGAGAAGTACGGCAAGGCCACCCCCGAGGCGCTCGTCGAGTCGGCGAAGTGGGAGGCGAGCCTCTTCGAGGAGCACGGCTTCCGCGACTTCAAGATCTCGGTCAAGCACAACGACCCGGTCGTCATGGTCCGCGCCTACGAGCTGCTCGCGGCCGAGGGCGACTGGCCGCTGCACCTCGGGGTGACCGAGGCAGGGCCGGCGTTCCAGGGCACGATCAAGTCCGCGACCGCGTTCGGCGCGCTGCTCTCCCAGGGCATCGGCGACACGATCCGGGTCTCGCTCTCCGCGCCGCCGGTCGAGGAGGTCAAGGTCGGCCTCCAGATCCTGGAGTCGCTCAACCTGCGACCCCGCCGCCTCGAGATCGTCTCCTGCCCCTCCTGCGGCCGCGCCCAGGTCGACGTCTACAAGCTCGCCGACGAGGTGACCGCCGGCCTCGAGGGCATGGAGGTCCCGCTGCGCGTGGCCGTCATGGGCTGCGTCGTCAACGGCCCCGGCGAGGCCCGCGAGGCCGACCTCGGCGTCGCCTCGGGCAACGGCAAGGGCCAGATCTTCGTCAAGGGCGAGGTCATCAAGACCGTGCCGGAGTCGCAGATCGTGGAGACCCTCATCGAGGAGGCCATGCGGATCGCCGAGGGCATGGAGTCCGTCGACGGCGCCGGCGCCGAGGTCACGGTCGGCTGACCCGGGAGGTTCGTCGGTCCAGCTGACAGGTCCGTCGGTCGAGTTCACCAATTCACCGGTTGACCGGTGAACCTGTTCACCTACCGGCCTCCGCCTCGCACTTGACCGAGGAACCTCGCGCTTGACCGAGGAAGGATCATCGGTCAAGCGCGAGGTTTCTCGGTCGAGTCCGCGGTCGGCGGGGACCAGCGACAGGTTCATCGGTCCGGTCGACAGGTTCGTCGGTCAGGATTACCAATCCACCGGTTGACCGGTGGATTGGCAAGCAGAGGAACGCCAGCCCACGACGGCGCTGACCACGACGCTGCCCGGCGACGGCGCGACCCCGTAGGCTGCCGATGTGCTGTCGACCCGGTCCGGTGTGCGTCCCCTCGGGGCGGCCGACCTGGACGCCTTCCTTGACCTCGCCGGGCGTGACCCGGTGGTCAACGTCTTCGCCGACTACCGCGCCCGCACCACCAACCTCGAGCCCCGCTGGCTCGGCGGGGAGATGTGGGGCCGCTTCGACGGCGGCGACCTGGTCGCCGCCTGCCACGTCGGGGCCAACCTGGTGCCGGTCCAGGCCGGGCCCGACGACGCCCGCGCGTTCGCCGAGCGGGCGCTGAGCCGCGGCCGAACCGTGTCCACGATCGTCGGGCCGCACGCCGCGGTCGAGGCGCTGTGGGAGGGCGTGGCGCCCGGCTGGGACCGCCCGCGCGAGGCCCGCTGGCGCCAGCCCCACCTCGAGATCGCCGGTCCGCCGGAGATCGAGCCGGACCCGCGGGTGCGACGTACGACCCGGCAGGACATGCCCGAGCTCTATCCCGCGTGCGTGGCGATGTACACCGAGGAGGTGGGCGTCTCGCCCGAGCACGGGGGAGGGGCCGAGCTCTACCGCGCCCGGGTCACCCAGCTGATGAACCGGGGGTGGTCCTTCGCCGCGTTCGAGGACGACCGGTTGATCTTCAAGGCCGAGGTCGCCTGCGCCTCCCCGCACGCCGCCCAGATCCAGGGCGTCTGGGTCCCGCCCGACCAGCGCGGCCACGGGCTGGCCGCGCACGGCATGGCTGCGGTGGTCGAGATGGTCCGCGCCGAGGTCGCGCCGGTCGTCTCGCTCTACGTCAACGAGTGGAACGAGCCCGCGCGCCGCGCCTACGCCCGGGTCGGCTTCGCCGAGACCGCGCGGTTCTCCACCGTGATGTTCTGACCGGCGCCCCGACACGCCTCTGAGAGGGTGCAGCCATGAGCCTGCCCCTGAGCGCCAAGGTCCTCGCCACCGGCTTCACCGTCAGCGGGGTCGTCCACCTCGTGAAGCCCGAGGTCTTCGAGCCGCTCATGCCGGCGTGGGTGCCGGCCCACCGCGAGGTGATCTATGCCAGCGGCGTGGCCGAGCTGGTGTGCGCCGCGGGCATGGCGATGCCCGCCACCCGCAGGGTCGCCGGCTATGCCAGCGTGGCCGTGCTCCTGGGCGTCTTCCCGGGCAACGTCAAGATGGCGCAGGACTCGCTGCGGACCCGCAGCACCCGCTTCAAGGCGATCGCGATCGGCCGCGTGCCGATGCAGCTGCCGATGATCCGGGCGGCGCTCAAGGCCGCGCGGAGCTGACCAGGCGCTGACCCGCCGGGGCGCAGGAACCCCCGCGCCGACGGCCGGGCCGCCGCCGTACCCTTGCGCCCATGACCGCCCGGATCCTGCGCATGTCGAGCCTCTTCGTCCGCACGCTGCGCGACGACCCGGCGGACGCGGAGGTCCCCAGCCACAAGCTGCTCGTCCGGGCCGGCTACATCCGCCGCGCCGCCCCCGGCATCTACACCTGGCTGCCGCTGGGCCTGCGCGTGCTGCGCCGCATCGAGGACATCATCCGCGAGGAGATGGACGCGATCGGCGCGCAGGAGGTCAGCTTCCCCGCGCTGCTGCCGCGCGAGCCCTACGAGGCGACGAACCGGTGGACGGAGTACGGCGACGGGCTGTTCCGCCTCCAGGACCGCAAGGGCGGCGACTACCTGCTCGGCCCCACCCACGAGGAGATGTTCACGCTCCTCGTCAAGGACCTGTACTCCTCCTACAAGGACCTTCCGCTCGCGCTGTACCAGATCCAGACCAAGTACCGCGACGAGGCGCGTCCGCGCGCCGGCCTGCTGCGCGGCCGCGAGTTCATCATGAAGGACTCCTACTCCTTCGACGTCGACGACGCCGGCCTGGAGGAGAGCTACCAGCGCCACCGCGACGCCTACGTCCGGATCTTCGACAAGCTCGGGTTCGAGTACGCCATCGTCCAGGCCACCTCCGGCGCGATGGGCGGCTCGAAGTCCGAGGAGTTCCTCGCCAAGGCCGCGGTCGGCGAGGACACCTACGTCCGCTGCACGAGCTGCGACTACGCCGCGAACGTCGAGGCCGTCCAGGTCCGCGCGCCCCGCCCGGTGCCCTACGGCGACGCGCCGGCCGCCCACGCCGAGGCCACGCCCGGCACGCCGACGATCGAGACGCTCGTCGACCACCTCAACGCGGCGTACCCCCGTGCCGACCGCCCGTGGCACGCCGGCGACACCCTCAAGAACGTCCTGGTCACCCTCAAGCACCCCGACGGCACCCGCGAGCCGCTCGCCATCGGCCTGCCCGGCGACCGCGAGGTCGACCAGAAGCGCCTCGAGGGCCAGCTCGAGCCGATCGAGGTCGAGCCGATGGACGAGGCCGAGCTGCGCAAGCACCCCGCGCTGGTCAAGGGCTACATCGGCCCCGGCGTCCTCGGCGAGGAGAACGCCTCCGGCATCCGCTACCTCGTCGACCCCCGCGTCGTCGAGGGCACCCGCTGGGTGACCGGCGCCGACGTCGACGGCAGCCACGTCCTCGACCTGGTCGCCGGCCGCGACTTCACCCCCGACGGCACCATCGAGGCCGCCGAGGTCCGCGACGGCGACCCGTGCCCCGGCTGCGACGACGGCGTGCTCGAGACCGCGCGCGGCATCGAGATGGGCCACATCTTCCAGCTCGGCCGCAAGTACGCCGAGGCGCTGGGCCTGCAGGTGCTCGACGAGAACGGCAAGCTCGTCACCGTCACCATGGGCTCCTACGGCATCGGCCCCTCGCGCGCCGTCGCCGCGGTCGCCGAGGGTACCGCCGACGAGCAGGGGCTGTGCTGGCCGCGCCACGTCGCGCCGGCCGACGTCCACCTGGTCGCGACCGGCAAGGACGAGGCGGTCTTCGCCGCGGCCGAGCGGGTCGCCCACGAGCTGTCCAAGCAGGGCATCGAGGTGCTCTACGACGACCGCCCCGGCAAGGTCAGCCCCGGGGTGAAGTTCAAGGACGCCGAGCTCATCGGCGTGCCGACGATCGTCGTGGTCGGCAAGGGCCTGGACGACGGCGTCATCGAGGTCAAGGACCGCCGGACCGGCGAGCGCGAGCAGGTGCCTGCCGACCACGTGGTCGACCACCTCGTCCGGCTGGTCCGCGCCTGACGTCGCGGCACCTGCCTGCGGGGTCGCCCTGCAGGAAGGTGCAATGCACGAACCTGAGGAGACGCGGGCATCGACCCGGCGACCCCGCGTGAGGCAAGGTCGTGCCCGAGGGAGCTCTACGTCGGTCCCCACCTCGGACGGCTCCCTCGGACCCACGTGTCCGGGTCACCTTCGGTCCGCGTGCTCGCCCACCCCGGGGAACATCTCGGGAGTTCCCCGGAAGGCGAGCCCGCGGACCGCTGTGCGTACCAGCACCTCGACCGCCCACCGGCGCAGGTCGTCGGCCGTGTGCCCCACGAGCGAGGCGTACGCCGTCGCGCAGTCGGCCTCCAGCTCCCGCGCCCGCCGCTCCACGGCCGGCGTCGCGGCCAGCCGGTCCGGCAGCTCGTAGGCCGGCTCCGCGGCGACCGGCTCGGCCCCCCGGTCCCGGAGCTCGCGCTCGAGCCGGTCGCGCTGCGCCCGGTGCTGGACGTAGGCGTCCTGGAGCGCGGCGTAGAGCTCGGGGGACCCGGACTCCGACGTCTGCGCGCCCAGGGCACCGACGACGTGGAGGGCGGCGTGCTCGGCCGCGAGGGTCGCCTGCAGGGCGTCGAGCGTGGTCATGCGCTCGCCCCCGGGCGGCGGGGGAGCAGCACGAGCTGCTGGGCGACGGCGGCGGCCATCGAGGCGAGCAGCTGCGCGAGCTGTCCGCTGTCGGCGCGGACGGCCTGGTCGGCCAGCCGGCGCTGGGTGGCGGTCGCCCGGCGGCGTACCAGCGCCAGGGCCGCGGCGGCGTCCGCGGTCGGCGGCGCGGCGGGCCCGCGCTGCTCGCCCTCGAGCGCCGCGAGGTGGGCGGCGTGGGTGTCCTCGAGCCCGGCGAGGGCATCGCGCAGGCGCGGGTGCCGCACCCGCACCGCGGCGACGAGGGCCAGCGCCTCGGCGAGCCCGCCGACCGCCTCGTCGACGAGCGCCTCGTCGGCGTCCGGGTCCGGTGCGGGCGCCGGCGAGGAGCCGCCGGAGGGGTCCGCTCCGGGCAGCAGGTCGCCCACGTCGGAGGCGTCGCAGGCGCCGAGGGAGCCGGCCAGGACGGGCACCAGGGTGACGGTGCCCACGCCGACGACGGCGCGTCGGGACGCGGGCGGCAGGGGAGGCACGGCGCGACCCTAGCCTCCGTCCCGTGCCGGGCTATGGTGTCCGGACGCTGGGAACCGCAGGACAACAGAACAGGGAGGTCGCCCACCCGTGACCACAGGCAAGCAGGACGCCGTCCGGGGTCGGATCGAGGAGGAGCTCCGCGACCCCCTGCAGGCGCTGGGCCTCGACGTCGAGGCCGTCGAGATCACCCCCGCCGGCAAGCGCCGCGTGCTCCGGGTCGCGGTCGACAAGGACGGGGGAGTCACCCTCGACGACGTCGCCGACGCCACCCGTGAGGTCGACCGGGTGCTCGAGGCCTCCGACGTGATGGGCGAGCAGCCCTACACCCTGGAGGTCACCTCCCGCGGCGTCGACCGCCCCCTCACCCTCCCGCGCCACTGGCGCCGCAACGCCACCCGGCTGGTCAAGGTCACGACCACCGCCGGCGAGACCCTCACCGGGCGCATCACCTCCTCCGACGAGGAGGGCGTCACCCTCGACGTCACCGGCCGTGAGCGGCGGCTGGCGTACGGCGAGGTCGCCAAGGCGCTGGTGCAGGTCGAGTTCAACCGCAAGACCGACCCCGACGAGGGTCTCGACGAGGAGGAGTCCTGATGGACATCGACCTGAGCATCCTGCGGATGCTGGAGCGGGAGAAGGAGATCTCCTTCGACGTCCTCGTCGAGGCGATCGAGCAGGCCCTGCTCACGGCGTACCACAAGACCCCGGGCGCGCAGGAGCGCGCGCGCGTCGAGCTGGACCGCAAGTCCGGCCACGTCACCGTGCTGGCCACCGAGGTCGACGACGACGGCAACCCGGTGGGGGAGTACGACGACACCCCGCAGGGCTTCGGCCGCATCGCCGCGACGACCGCGAAGCAGATCATGCTCCAGCGGCTGCGCGACGCCGAGGACGAGATCCGGTTCGGGGAGTTCTCCGGCCGGGAGGGCGACATCATCTCCGGTGTCATCCAGCAGGGCCGCAACCCCGACGACGTCATGGTCGACCTCGGCAAGCTCGAGGCGCTGCTGCCGGTCAGCGAGCGCGTGCCGGGCGAGGACTACCGCCACGGCACGCGGATCAAGTGCCTGGTCGTCTCGGTGCGCAAGGGCATGCGGGGCCCCCAGGTCACGCTGTCGCGCTCGCACCCGAACCTGGTCAAGAAGCTCTTCGCGCTCGAGGTCCCCGAGATCGCCGACGGCACCGTCGAGATCGCAGCGATCGCCCGCGAGGCGGGCCACCGCACGAAGATCGCGGTCCACAGCAGCACGCCCGGGGTCAACCCCAAGGGCGCGTGCATCGGCCCGATGGGCCAGCGGGTGCGCAACGTGATGGCCGAGCTCAACGGCGAGAAGATCGACATCGTCGACTGGTCCGAGGACCCGGCGACGATGGTGGCCCACGCGCTGTCGCCGGCGCGGGTCACCTCCGTCGAGGTCGTCGACGCCGCTGCCCGCTCCGCGCGCGTCGTGGTACCGGACTTCCAGCTCTCGCTCGCCATCGGCAAGGAGGGCCAGAACGCCCGCCTGGCCGCCCGGCTGACCGGTTGGCGCATCGACATCCGTTCCGACGAGGGCGACGACGCCTGACCTGCGCCCGTCCCGCCTCCCGGTTCGGGGCCCCGCCGGTTCGGGGCCCCGCCGGTTCGGGGCCCCGCCGGTTCGGGGCCCCGCCGGTTCGGGGGCCCGCCGGTTCGGGAAAGGGCCGCCGACCCGGTAGGGTTGATGCCAGTGGTTCGCTCTCCCCAGTCCCGTGCACGCCCGGACGACATCGACCCCTCGGGGCCGGTCCGGACCTGCGTGGGTTGTCGGAAGCGGGCCGCCAAGCGCGAGTTGTTGCGGGTGACCGCCGGCTCGGACCGCGACGGCCAGCCGGCCGTGGTGCCCGATCCGACAGCCACCGCTCCCGGGCGTGGTGCCCACCTGCACCCCACCCAGGAGTGCTTCGACCTCGCGGTGCGCCGGAAGGCGTTCGGCCGGGCCCTGAAGACCAGTGGCACGCCCGGGCTCTCCAGCGCACCGGTGGCCGAGCACCTCGCTCGCTCGCACGTCCGACCTGTCAACACCTGATGCACACGACCAGGAACTGGAGCAGCAGCTCATGAGCACTCGATGAGTACTTCCCAATGAGTTTGCACAACCACCAACGGTCCTAGGACGCCGAGCGCGGGTCTGGGGCCAGAAGGAGAAACGTGGCCAAGACCCGAGTTCACGAGCTCGCCAAGCAGTACGGCGTCGAGAGCAAGTTCGTTCTCGAGAAGCTCAAGGAGATGGGGGAGTTCGTCAAGTCGGCGAGCTCCACGGTGGAGCCCCCCGTCGAGATGCGCTTCAAGAAGGAGTTCGGCGAGCAGCTGAAGGCTGCCGGCGGCTCCGCACCTGCCGAGGCACCCGCTGAGAAGGCCGCTCCCGCGGCCCCCCGGGCGCCCCGCGCCCCCGAGGCCGCTCCGGCGGCCCCCGCCGAAGCCGCCCCGTCCGCCCCGGCTCCGGCCGAGGCCCCGACGGGTCAGCCGACCGCTTCCCCGACCACCGAGCCGGCAGCGCCGGCCAAGGCCGCTCCCGGTGGCCCGCGACCCGGCCCCCGGCCCGGTCCCGCGGCCAAGCCGGCCCCGGAGCCCGAGAAGGC
>NZ_JACMYC010000017.1 GCF_014266025.1 Nocardioides deserti
CAACCACCCATGGTGTTGCAAGCAGAGTGCTCGCGTCCACGAATCCAGCATCACGCCAGACTTGATCTGTGCCGTGAACCCCACCCGCGGGTGGAATGTTCCGCGCACAGGTCGCTAGAGTTACGGCGGCCATAGCGAAAGGGAAACACCCGGTCCCATCCCGAACCCGGAAGTTAAGCCTTTCAGCGCCGATGGTACTGCAACCGCGAGGTTGTGGGAGAGTAGGACGCCGCCGGACATACCATTAGCAAGCGGGGCCATACCTTCGGGTATGGCCCCGCTTCGCATTTCCCCGGGGGTCTTTCAGCCGGCGCGGCTCGAGACCCAGCCGGCCCAGCTCTCCTCCACACGTCGCGCTCTTGCAGCACCCTCCACACGACCACCGATCGCCGCGCAGCGCCGTCGGTGTCGGCGTCGAGCGTGGTGCTCGGAGGTGATGCGGATGTCCGCACGGACGAAGGAGAAGGAGCCGGCCACCGAAGGCCGGGTCGAGCACGTGAACGAGGTCCGTCTGGTCGGCCGGGTGACACAGGCCCCCGAGGAGCGGCTCCTGCCGAGCGGGGACACCGTCTGGACGTTCCGGCTGGCGGTGACCAGGACGGGGGACCGCGGGAGGTCGAAGCAGACCGTGGACGCTCTCGACTGCGCGGTGTGGGCCGCCCGCCCGCGGCGCAGCGTGTCGTCCTGGCGGCTCGGCGACGAGGTGGAGGTGTGCGGCGCCGTACGTCGCCGGTTCTTCCGTGCAGGCGGGGGCGCGGCGTCCCGGACCGAGATCGAGGTCCGGACGGGCAAGGTCATACGTCGCGCAGCGAGCGGATGAGCACCCCGGTGCTCGGCTTGGGCTGGAACGACGTGGCCTTCTGCGGCAGGAGCCGGTCCGCGGCGACGATCCGCAGGACGTGGTCGACCGCGGGGGCCGGCACCAGGACAGCGGTCCCGGTCTCGGGGCCGGCGTGCGCGAGCACGTCCTCGGCGGAGTGGTGGTGACCGATCCGGTGGGGTCCGCGAGCGAGGGCGGGGACCAGGTCCTCGTGGAGGACCTCGATCGCCAGCCGTCCCGGTCGGACCGGGACGTGCAGGGCCGCCCAACGAGCGCTGTCGGTGACCACGAGCGTGTCCGGCGCGAGTGCGTCGACCGCCGCGACGGGGGAGAGCTCCTGGAAGCGGAGGCCGACGTGCTCCGCGGCGGCGCGGACGTCGTCGTACCGGCTGCCCACCAGCAGGCGGTGGATCGCGCCGAGGAACAGCGGGGTGTCGTCCTGGTCGACGAGCATGGCGAGCCCGCCGCCGGTGGCGGTGCTCGGCGCCCGCCGCTGGAGACGGAGGTAGGCGCTGTAGCGGTGGTGCCCGTCGGCGATGAGCGCGCGGGTCCCGGCCAGCTGCTCGGCGAGGAGTGCCTGGCGCTCGTCGTCGCGCACCGCCCAGAGCCGGTGCTGCTGCCCGGCGCGGTCGGTGAACTCGCGCAGGGGTGCCTCCGCCCGGACGTCGCGGAGGATCTCGCGGGTCTCGGACCGGCCGCGGTGGACGAGCAGGATCGGCGCGGGGTTGAGCGCCATCTGGGTCATCCGGTCCGCGAGCTCGTCGGCCTGCGCGGGGTGGATGCCCTCGTGCGGGAAGATCGCCCGCTCCGCCGGCGCCGCCGCCCGGCGCGAGACGTCCAGGACACCGACCAGCCCGCGCACGGTGATGCCGCCCGCGGTGTACTCGTGGAGGTAGAGCGCGGGGGTGTCGTCCCGGCTGAGCTGGCCGCGCACCCGCCACCGGTCGAGGCGCTCGGGGACGGCGCCGTAGGGCCGAGCGAAGGCGCGTGCGGAGGAGGGGTCCCCGACCAGACGCGGGGCCATCATCAGCGCACGGAACGGCGCCAGCGCGAAGGGGCCCGCGACGTAGGGCGGGGTCACCACGGCGCTGGGGTCCATCGGGGCATCGTAGGCTGCCCGCTCGACGACGCCGGAAGGAGGCGAACGTGCTGCAGGGATCCCCGACGCCGCTGTCCCGGACGCACGACCTGGCCATGCTCGACCTCGACGGCGTGGTCTACGTCGGCGGGGACGCCGTGCCTGGTGCACCCGAGCACCTCGGGGCCGCCCGGGTCGCCGGTCAGCGGCTCGCGTTCATCACCAACAACGCCTCCCGGCCGCCGAGCACGGTCGCCGACCACCTCACCCGGATCGGCGTCCCGGCCGGGCCCGAGGACGTGGTGACGTCCGCCCAGGCCTCCGCCCGGGTGCTGGCGGAGCGGCTGACGCCCGGCGCGCCGGTGGTCCTCCTGGGGGCCGCGGGTCTCGAGGAGGCGGTGCGGTCGGCCGGCCTCACCCCGGTCGGAGTCGAGGACGAGGCGGAGGCGTTGGTGACCGGCTACGGGCCCGACGTGCTGTGGCGCGACATCATGCGGGCAGCGGTCCGGGTGCGCGACGGGCTGTGGTGGGTGGCGTCGAACACCGACTTGAGCATCCCGACCGCGTACGGCACTGCTCCCGGCCACGGCGTGCTCGTCGAGACCATCCAGCGCTTCTCCGGGGTGGCGCCGGTCGTGGCCGGCAAGCCGCAACGGCCGCTGCTCGACGAGACGGTGCGCCGGGTGGGCGGCGAGCGGCCGCTGATGGTCGGTGACCGGCTGGACACCGACATCGCGGGCGGCCGGAACGCCGACATCGACACGTTGCTGGTGCTCACCGGTGTCACCGGGCTCCGGGAGCTGGTCGCGGCGCGGCCTGAAGAGCGTCCGACCTACCTGGCTCCGGACCTCGCTGGGCTGCTCGAGCCGCATCCCGAGCTGGTCCCGGGGACGGATGGCGACGGGACCGGCGCGTCCTTCGAGGTCGACGGCTGGCGGGCCGACGTCGTCCGAGGACGCGTGCAGGTCGACGGCTCCGGCAGCGTCGCTGACTGGTGGCGGGTCGTGGCCGTCGCGGGGTGGGCCCACCTGGACGCCACGGGGGAGCCGGCCGACGTCACCGGCCTGGAGCCCCCGCGGCCCGGCGCCCGGTAGCCTCGCCCGCATGGACCAGCAGCCCCCCGAGCCTCGCGACGACGCGGCGACCGGCGGACCGGTGCGGACCGGTGTCCCGCGGGTCGACGAGGTGCTGGCCGCCGTCGAGGAGCTCGGGGAGCGGCCGATCGAGGAGCACGTCGGTGTCTTCGAGACGGCCCACACCGAGCTGCGCCGCGCCCTGGACGCCGACCCGGCGACCGACGTACCGCCCGGCTCGTCTCCCACCGACCCCGCCTGAACGCCGTGCCCCCTCGTCGACTTCGGCTGGACGCCGAGCTGGTGCGCCGCGGCCTGGCGCGCTCCCGCGAGCACGCGAGCGAGCTGATCGCCGCCGGACGGGTGACCGTGCAGGGCGCGCGGGCCACCAAGCCCGCGACGGGCGTCACCACCGACGTCGCGCTGGTCGTCGCCGACGACCCGGACCGTCCGGACTACGTCTCCCGTGGCGGGCACAAGCTGGCGGGGGCGCTGGCCGCGTTCGAGCCGCTCGGGCTGCAGGTCGCCGGACGCCGGTGCTTGGACGCGGGTGCGTCGACGGGCGGCTTCACCGACGTCCTGCTGCGCGAGGGTGCGGCAGAGGTGGTCGCCGTCGACGTCGGCTACGGCCAGCTCGCGTGGCGCCTCCAGCAGGACGAGCGCGTCGCCGTGCACGACCGCACCAACGTCCGCGAGCTCACCCCCGAGCTGGTGGGCGGGTCGGTCGACCTCGTCGTGGGCGACCTGTCGTTCATCTCCCTGGAGCTGGTGCTCGACGCCCTCGTCGCGGTGGTCGCGGAGGACGGCGACCTGGTGCCGATGGTCAAGCCGCAGTTCGAGGTCGGCAAGGACCGGGTCGGCAAGGGCGGGGTCGTGCGGGACGTCGGCCTGCGCGCCGAGGCCGTGCTGTCCGTGGCGGCCGCGGCCGAGAAGCGGGGCTGGGGCGCGCGGGCGGTGACCGTGAGCCCGCTGCCGGGTCCGTCGGGCAACGTCGAGTTCTTCCTGTGGCTGCGCAAGGGGCCGGCCAGCATCGACGCCGACGACGTCCACGCCGTCGTGCGCGGCGGCCCGCCACCGTCGGTGCCCGGTGAGAGGGTGGGTCCATGACCACCCCCGCCCCGCCGACGCGGCGCGTCCTCATGGTCGCCCACACCGGCCGGGAGGAGGCGCGCGAGGTCGCGCTCGCCTTCTGCAAGGCGCTGAGCGCCAGCGGGATCGTCGTGCGGGTGCTGGCCGCCGAGGCGGCGGACCTGGCGCTCGACCCGGCGGCGTACTCACCGGCGGTCGAGATCACCGACAGCGAGGAGGGCGCCGCCGCGGACTGCGAGCTCGCGGTGGTCATCGGCGGGGACGGCACGATCCTGCGCGCGGCGGAGATCACCTACAGCAGCCGCACCCCGGTCCTGGGCGTCAACCTCGGCCACGTGGGGTTCCTCGCTGAGGCCGAGGTCGACGACGTGCAGTCGACGATCGACGCGGTGGTCGAGCGGCGGTACGTCGCCGAGGACCGGATGACCCTCGACGTGCAGGTGTTCCGCGACGGCGAGCTGGTGAACCGGACCTTCGCGGTCAACGACGCCAGCGTGGAGAAGGCCGCCCGCGAGCGCATGCTCGAGGTGGTCGTCGAGGTCGACGGCCGCCCGCTGTCGCGGTGGGGCTGCGACGGCGTGGTGTGCGCGACGCCGACCGGCTCGACGGCGTACAACTTCAGCGCGGGCGGACCGGTCGTGTGGCCGGGCGTCGAGGCGCTGCTGATGGT
Source organism: Nocardioides deserti (assembly GCF_014266025.1). Taxonomy (GTDB): domain Bacteria; phylum Actinomycetota; class Actinomycetes; order Propionibacteriales; family Nocardioidaceae; genus Nocardioides; species Nocardioides deserti. Next base: position 4,731 of record NZ_JACMYC010000017.1, read on the forward strand.
GCCGATCAGCGCCCACGCGCTGTTCGCCCGGCCGATGGTGGTGGCGCCGACCTCGGTGCTGGCCGTCGAGGTGCTGGCGCGGACCGAGGGGGCGGGCGTGCTGTGGTGCGACGGTCGACGCACGGTCGACCTGCCGCCGGGCGCCCGGATCGAGGTGCGCCGCGGCGAGCACCCGGTGCGGCTGGTGCGGCTGCACGACTCCCCGTTCACCGACCGGCTGGTGGCCAAGTTCGGCCTCCCGGTCGAGGGTTGGCGGGGCCAGGCGGAACGACGACGACGGGAGGCGTGAGGGTGCTCGAGGAGATCCGGATCGGTTCGCTCGGGGTCATCGACTCCTCGACCCTCGAGCTGGGCCCGGGGCTGACCGTCATCACCGGTGAGACCGGTGCCGGCAAGACCATGATCGTCACCGCGCTCGGCCTGCTGCTCGGCGGCCGTGCCGACAGCGGCGCGGTGCGGTCCGGCGCGCGCTCGGCGCGGGTCGAGGGCGTCGTGGACGCGAGGACGCTCGCCGGTTTCGGCGCCGCGGTCGAGGAGGCCGGCGGCGCGGTCGAGGACGACCGGGTCGTGGTGGCGCGCAACGTCTCGGCGGAGGGCCGCTCGCGCGCGTACGTCGGCGGCGCGGGCGTGCCGGTGTCGACCCTTGCCGAGCTGACCGAGCCGCTCGTCGCCGTGCACGGCCAGTCCGACCAGCACCGGCTGCTCCAGCCGCGGCGGCAGCGGGAGGCGCTCGACCGGTTCGGGGGCGAGGCGGTGACCGGCCTGCGCGAGCGGTACCGCGAGGTCTACGCCCGGCTCGAGTCGACCGAGCGCGAGCTCGCCGAGGTCGTCGCGTCCGCGCGCGACCGGGTGCGGGAGGCCGACCTCCTGCGGTTCGGGCTCGACGAGGTGGAGCAGGTGTCACCCGAGCCGGGGGAGGACGGCACGCTGGCCGCGGAGGAGACCCGCCTCGGGTTCTCCGACACGCTGCGGACCGCTGCAGAGGTCGCGCGCGAGGCGTTGTCGAGCGAGCACGGTGCGCCGGACGCGCTCGGCACGGTCTCGGCTGCGCGGTCGGCGCTGGACGGCGTGCGCGAGCACGACACCGAGGCGGCCGAGCTCGCCGACCGGTTGGCCGAGGTCACCTACCTGCTCTCCGACGTCGCGGCCGACGTGGCGTCGTACGCCACCCGCATCGAGACCGACCCCGCCCGGCTGGCGGCGGTCTCCGAGCGGCGGGCGGCGCTGACCGCGCTGACACGGAAGTACGGCGAGACCATCGACGAGGTGCTGGCGTGGGCGGAGACGTCCTCGCGACGGCTGCTCGAGCTGGACGGCACTGACGAGCGGATCGAGGAGCTGCGCGCCGAGCGGGAGACGCTGCGCGCCGAGCTGGGCCAGGTCGCCGGCGCGCTGACCGGCGCCCGGACCGAGGCCGCCGGCCGGCTCGCGGCGGAGGTCACGGCGGAGCTCGGGCTGCTGGCGATGCCGCACGCCCGGGTGAGCGTCGAGGTCCGCCAGACCGAGCTCGACCCGGAGGCGCACCCGGGCGGCCCGACCGGGTCCCGCGCGCCGCTGCCGGTGGGGGACCGCCACCTGCGCTACGGCTCCTCCGGCGTCGACGAGGTCGAGCTGCTGCTCGCCGCCAACACCGGTTCCGAGCCACGCCCGCTGCACAAGGGCGCGTCCGGGGGCGAGCTGTCCCGGGTGATGCTCGCGCTCGAGGTGGCGCTGGCCGGCACCAGTCCGGTGCCGACGTTCGTCTTCGACGAGGTCGACGCCGGGGTCGGCGGCACCGCCGCGGTGGAGATCGGGCGACGGCTCGCCCAGCTGGCCCGGTCCGCCCAGGTGCTGGTCGTGACCCACCTCCCGCAGGTCGCGGCCTTCGCCGACCGCCACGTCGTGGTCGAGAAGTCCAGCGACGGCACCGTCACCAGTTCCGGCCTCACCGTGCTCGACGAGGCCGCGCGCGAGCGCGAGCTGTCCCGGATGCTCGCGGGGATGACCGAGAGCGACACTGCGCTGGCCCACGCCCGCGAGCTGCTCGAGGTCGCCTCCAGCGCGAGGGCCCTCGCCGCCGGGTGACGCGGGCCACGCCGACGCGCCCGGCCGGAAGAGGTACGCCGAGGGGCCGGCCGCGTTTGTGACCATGGGTCGGCCATGAGACTCCCCACCCGACCGCAGACCTCCGTCCTGCCCGGGGTGGCCGGGACCGCGCGGGTGGAGCGACGTGCCCGCGTGCTGCTGCCCCGGCTCCGCCCCGGCGACATCGCGGTCCTCGAGCACCCCGCGCTCGACCGCGCCACCGCCCAGCGGCTGGTCGACGCCCAGGTCGCGGCGGTCGTCAACGTCGCGCCGATGGTCTCGGGCCGCTACCCGAACCTCGGCCCGGAGGTGCTGCTCCGCGCCGGCGTCCCGATGGTCGACGGCGTCGGCTCCGAGGGGCTGGCCGCGCTGACGGACGGTCGGCGGGTGCGGCTGCACGCCGGCACGGTGCTCGAGGACGCCGGTCACGACGGTGCCGACGGTGGCCGGGTGCTGGCCAGCGGTCGGGCGCTCGACGCCGACACCGTCGAGGCGGAGCTGGCGCGGGCCCGGCAGGGCCTGGCGACCCAGCTCGAGACGTTCACCCACAACAGCGCCGCGTTCCTGCAGCGCGAGCAGGACCTGCTCCTGCACGGCGTCGGGGTGCCGGTGCCCGCGACGAGGATCGCCGGACGCACGGTCGTGGTCGTCGCCGACGGCCCCGAGGTCGAGGCCGAGCTGACCCTGCTGCGTCCCTACCTGCGCGAGCAGGAGCCGGTGGTGGTGGCGGTGGGTCGCAGCGTGGACACGGTCCGCGGGATCGGTCGTCGCCCCGACGTCGTGGTCGTCGACGCCGCTGTGCCCGACGGCGTACCCACCGCAGCAGCGCTCAAGGCCGCGCGCGACGTCGTGGTCCGCACCGGCCGCGGCACCAGCGGCAAGGAGCTGGTCGAGTCCCTCGACCGGCTCGGCATCCGTCCGCTGCGCATCGAGACCGACGCGACCGCCGAGGACGCCGCGCTGCTGCTCGCCGACGCCGGCGACGCGGCGGTGGTCATCGGGGTCGGGATGCACGCCACCCTCGAGGAGTTCCTCGACCGTGAACGGTCCGGCCTCGCCAGCACCTACCTGACCCGGCTCAAGCTCGGCGCGCGGCTCGTCGACGCGGCCGCGGTGCCCTTCCTGTACTCCGGGCGCGTGCGCCCGCACCACCTGCTCCTGGTCATGGTCGCCGGACTGGTCGCGCTCGCCGCGGCCGTCGGCGTGACCCCGGTCGGCCAGGGGTGGGCCGACCAGCTCTCCGAGACCCTGCAAGGACTCCTCCCGTGATCACCTACCGCCACCACGTCGTCTCGCTCGTCGCGGTGTTCCTGGCCCTGGCCGTCGGCGTCGTCCTCGGCGGCGGCCCGCTCAGCGAGCTCGGCCGCGACGACGCGCAGCCCGCACCGGCCCGGGCGGTGACCCAGCAGGCACGGCTGGCAGCCGGGTACGGCGACACGTTCGCCACCGCCGCGGCCGAGCAGCTGTACGACGGGCGGCTGGCCGACCGGCCGGTCGCCCTGCTGGCGATGCCCGGCGCCGACGACAGCACGGTCGCCGGCCTGACCGAGCAGGTCGAGCTGGCCGGCGGTGCCGTCACCGGCCGGTACGACGTGCAGCCGGCGCTGCTCGCGGCCTCGGAGAAGGCGCTGGTCGACACGCTGGGCAGCCAGCTCGCGGCCGACCTCGGAGCCGGTGTGGTCGACGCCGACGCGTCGACGTACGCCCGGATGGGCCAGCTGCTCGGCGTCGCGCTCGCGACGACCGGCGAGCAGGCGAGTGCGCCTACCGACGAGACCCGCACCGTCCGGCAGAGCCTGGCCGCTGCCGAGCTGGTCGTCTCGCCCGAGGGCGAGACGCCGCGCGCTCCGGCGGTCGTGGTCGTGCTCGGCGACAGCGGGCCGACCCCGGCGACGCTCGCCGTGCTCGACGGGCTGCTCAGCGGCGCGGCCGAGACCTCGCGGGGCGTCGTGGTGGCCGGCACGACCGCGGCCGCACGCGCCGGCGGGCTGCTGGCGGCGCTGCGGCGCGAGCCGGTCGCCGACGTCGTCACGACCGTCGACGGCGCCGAGAACGCGCTCGGCCAGGTGACGACGGTGCTCGGCGTCCTGCGCCGGTTGGCGGGCGAGGGCGGGGAGTTCGGCGCGTCCGGTGCGGACGGCGCCGTGCCGTTGGGCTGATCCGCCGGTTCCTGGGATAGCATGGAGTCCCGTGAAGAACCCGACGCCCACCAAGCACGTGTTCGTGACCGGAGGCGTCGCCTCCTCGCTGGGCAAGGGTCTGACGGCCTCGAGCCTCGGCCGGCTGCTCCGCTCGCGCGGTCTGCGCGTGACGATGCAGAAGCTGGACCCCTACCTCAACGTCGACCCCGGGACGATGAACCCGTTCCAGCACGGTGAGGTCTTCGTGACCAACGACGGGGCCGAGACCGACCTCGACATCGGTCACTACGAGCGCTTCCTCGACACCGACCTCAACCAGATCGCGAACGTCACGACCGGCCAGGTCTACTCCAGCGTGATCGCCAAGGAGCGCCGCGGCGACTACCTCGGCGACACCGTCCAGGTGATCCCGCACATCACCAACGAGATCAAGGACCGTGTCCGCGCCATGGCCGGCGAGGGCGACGACGCCGTCGACGTGGTCATCACCGAGGTCGGTGGCACGGTCGGCGACATCGAGTCGCTGCCGTTCCTCGAGGCCGCCCGCCAGGTGCGCCACGACGTCGGCCGCGACAACTGCTTCTTCATCCACGTCTCGCTCGTGCCCTACATCGGCCCGTCCGGCGAGCTGAAGACCAAGCCGACGCAGCACTCCGTCGCCGCGCTGCGCCAGGTCGGCATCCAGCCCGACGCCGTGGTCTGCCGCGCCGACCGCGAGCTGCCCGAGGGCATCAAGAAGAAGATCGCGCTCATGTGCGACGTCGACGAGGAGGCGGTCATCACCTGCGCCGACGCCCCGTCGATCTACGACATCCCCAAGGTGCTGCACCGCGAGGGCCTCGACGCCTACCTCGTGCGCCGCCTCGACCTGCCGTTCCGCGACGTCGACTGGACCGCCTGGGACGACCTGCTGCGCCGCGTCCACCACCCACGCGAGGAGGTCACCGTCGCGCTCGTCGGCAAGTACGTCGACCTCCCCGACGCCTACCTGTCCGTCGCCGAGGCGCTGCGGGCCGGCGGCTTCGCGCACGAGGCCAAGGTGCACCTGCGGTGGGTCCCCTCCGACGAGTGCCAGACGCCCGCCGGGCAGCAGCGGCTGCTCAGCGACGTCGACGCGATCTGCGTCCCGGGCGGCTTCGGCATCCGCGGGCTCGAGGGCAAGGTCGGCGCGCTCACCTACGCCCGCACCCACGGGATCCCGACGCTCGGCCTGTGCCTGGGCCTGCAGTGCATGGTCATCGAGTACTCCCGCAACGTCGCCGGCCTGGAGAAGGCCGACTCCACCGAGTTCGACCCCGACACCGCCGAGCCGGTCATCGCGACGATGGCCGAGCAGAAGGAGTACGTCGAGGGCTCGGGCGACCTGGGCGGCACGATGCGGCTCGGGCTCTACCCGGCCGCGCTGGCCGAGGACTCGATCGTGCGGGAGCTCTACGGCGCCGCGCAGATCGAGGAGCGGCACCGCCACCGCTACGAGGTCAACAACGCCTACCGCCAGCAGCTGTCCGACGCGGGTCTGGTCTTCTCGGGCCTGAACCCCGAGCACGACCTGGTCGAGTTCGTGGAGCTGCCGCGGGACGTGCACCCGTACTACGTCTCGACCCAGGCCCACCCCGAGCTCCGCTCCCGTCCCACCCGGCCGCACCCGCTCTTCGCGGGCCTGGTCGGCGCGGCGATCGAGCGGCAGCGCGAGCTGCGGTTCCCCATCGACGTCGACGCCCCGGTCGAGGTGCCTGCCGAGGCCTGAGCCCGCGCCCGGTGGGTACGGTCGCGGCATGTCGACGCACCCCCTGGAGGACCGCCCCGAGAGCTGGCCGGTGACGGTCTCGGCCGACCTGACCCGGACCGGCTGGGTGGTCAACCTCCGCCAGGACATGGTGATGCGGCCCGCGGACCCGGGCGGCGACGGCGAGGAGCCGTTCCGGCGGCTCGTGCTGGAGCACCCGGGAGCGGTGATCGTGCTGGCGGTGGACGACGGGGAGCGGGTGCTGTGCCTGTCGCAGTACCGCCACGCCGCCGGTCGCCGGTTCGTCGAGCTGCCGGCCGGGCTGCTGGACGGGCCGGCGGAGGAGGAGCCGCTCGACGTCGCGAAGCGGGAGCTGCGGGAGGAGGCGCTGCTGGAGGCCGAGGACTGGACGCACCTGGGCACGACCTGGTCGTCGCCGGGGATCTCCGCGGAGGTCATGCACCTCTTCCTCGCGCGCGGGCTCAGCACCGCGGACCGCGGGGAGTTCGTGCTCGAGCACGAGGAAGCCGACATGGAGACGTTCTGGGCGCCGTTCGCCGAGCTGCGGGCGGCCGTGCTCGACGGCCGGGTCGCGGACGGGCCGCTGGTGCAGGCGGTGCTGCTGGCGGAGGCGAAGCGGCTGGTGGGGAACGGCGCGACGTGACCCACGTGACACCTCGCGGCGGTAGTGTCGCGACGTCGTCACGACGAGGTGGCGGCGTACCCGCGGCAGACAGGAAACCACTCCCGTGAAGGTCGGTGTCCCCCGAGAGGTCAAGGACCACGAGTACCGCGTGGCCATCACCCCCGTCGGCGTCCACGAGCTGGTCGCGCACGGGCACGAGGTGCTCGTCGAGACCGGCGCGGGCGTCGGGTCGTCCATCCCCGACGAGGAGTACGTCGCCGCGGGCGCCAGCATCGTCGGGAACGCCGACGACACCTGGGGCGCCGCGGAGATGGTGCTCAAGGTCAAGGAGCCGGTCGCGGAGGAGTACCACCGCCTCCGCGAGGGCCTGACCCTGTTCACGTTCCTCCACCTGGCCGCGGACAAGCCGCTCACCGAGGAGCTCGTCGCGCGCGGGGTGACCGCGATCGCCTACGAGACCGTGCAGCTGCCCTCGGGCGGGCTGCCGCTGCTCTACCCGATGTCCGAGGTCGCCGGCTGCCTCGCTCCGCAGGTGGGTGCCCACTCGCTGCTCAAGGCCGAGGGTGGCCGCGGCGTGCTGCTCGGCGGGGTCGGCGGGGTCGCGAACGCCAAGGTGGTCGTCATCGGCGCCGGCGTGGCCGGCCAGAACGCCGCCAACATCGCCCTCGGCATGGGTGCCGACGTCACGCTGCTCGACACCGACCTGGACAAGCTGCGGATGTCGTTCTGGCGCTACAACAACCGGGTGCACGGGTTGGCGTCGTCCAAGCTGGCGATCGAGCAGCAGGTGACCGAGGCCGACCTGGTCGTCGGGGCGGTGCTCATCCCGGGCGCCGCCGCGCCGAAGCTGGTGAGCAACGACCTGGTGGCGGCGATGAAGCCGGGCTCGGTCCTCGTCGACATCGCGGTCGACCAGGGCGGCTGCTTCGAGGACACCCGGCCCACGACGCACTCGGACCCGACGTACCCGGTGCACGGCTCGACGTTCTACTGCGTCGCGAACATGCCGGGCGCGGTGCCGAACACCTCGACCTACGCGCTGACCAACGCGACCCTGCCGTACGTCGTCGCGCTGGCCGGGAAAGGCTGGGAGCAGGCGTGCCGGGACGACCGGTCGCTGGCGCTCGGCCTCAACACGCACGCCGGTCGGCTCACGAACAAGCCGGTCGGCGAGGCCGTCGGCATGGACGCGACCTCGCCGGACGAGGTGCTGGCCTGAGCACCCAGCAGCGAGAGCAGCACCAGCAGGCGAGCCCGGTCGCGCGGGCGGTCCGCACCTACCTCGACCACCTCGCGGTCGAGCGCGGCCTGGCGGCGAACACGCTGTCGTCGTACCGACGCGACCTGCGCCGCTACCTCGAGCACCTCGACGGGCTCGGAGTCACCGACCTCGCGGAGGTGACCGAGGCGACGGTGTCGGGGTTCCTCGCGCGGCTGCGGGAGGGCGACGCCGACCACCCGCCGCTGAGCTCGACGTCGGCCGCGCGCACGGTGGTCGCGGTGCGCGGGTTCCACAAGTTCGCGGTCGCCGACGGGCTGGCCGCGGTCGACCCGGCCAGCGCGGTCAAGCCGCCGACGCCCGCCAAGCGGCTGCCCAAGGCGCTCCCGCTGGCCGATGTCGAGGCGATCCTGGAGGCCGCCGGCGCCCCAGGCACGGCGCTGGCGCTGCGCGACCGGGCGCTGCTCGAGGTGCTCTACGGCACGGGCGCGCGCATCTCCGAGGCGGTCGGCCTCGACGTCGACGACCTCGACGCGGTCGACGGGACGGTCCTGCTGCGGGGCAAGGGCAGCAAGGAGCGGCTCGTGCCGGTCGGCTCCTACGCCCGGGAAGCGGTCGACGCCTACCTCGTCCGCGGCCGGCCGGAGCTCGCCTCCGCGGCGACCGGGACCGGCAACGGCGGCGCGCTCTTCCTCAACGCCCGCGGCGGCCGGCTCTCGCGTCAGTCGGCGTGGGCGGTGCTGGTCAAGGCGGCCGAGCGGGCCGGGGTGAGCGCCGACGTCTCGCCCCACACCCTGCGCCACTCCTTCGCCACGCACCTGCTCGACGGCGGCGCGGACGTGCGCGTCGTGCAGGAGCTGCTGGGGCACGCGTCGGTCACCACCACCCAGGTCTACACACTGGTCACCGTGGACAACCTCCGTGAGGTCTTCGCGACCGCCCACCCCCGGGCCCGCGACTGATGGCCAGCTTCGCCGCACCGACGACCGACGACCCCGACGAGGTGTACGACGCCCTCACCGGCTGGGTCGAGTCGCAGGGGCTCTCGATGTACCCCCACCAGGAGGAGGCGGTCATCGAGCTGCTCGGCGGCAGCAACGTCGTGCTGGCCACGCCGACCGGGTCCGGCAAGTCGCTGGTGGCCGTCGGGGCGCACGCCGCCGCGCTGGCGACCGACCGGGTCAGCTTCTACACCGCGCCGATCAAGGCGCTGGTGAGCGAGAAGTTCTTCGCCCTGTGCGAGGTGTTCGGCGCCGACGACGTCGGCATGCTCACCGGCGACGCGTCGGTCAACCCCGACGCCCCGATCATCTGCTGCACCGCCGAGGTGCTGGCCAACCTCGCGCTGCGCGAGGGCACGCGTGCCGACGTCGGGCTCGTGGTCATGGACGAGTTCCACTACTACGCCGACCCGCAGCGCGGCTGGGCCTGGCAGGTGCCGCTGCTGGAGCTGCCGCAGGCGCAGTTCCTGCTCATGTCGGCGACGCTGGGCGACGTCAGCGGGCTGGCGGAGGACCTCAGCCGCCGCAACGGCCGGGAGACGGCGCTGGTCGACCAGGCCGAGCGGCCCGTGCCGCTGCACTTCAGCTGGTCGCTGACCCCGATGGGGGAGATGCTCGAGGAGCTGGTCGCGACCGGGCAGGCGCCGGCGTACGTCGTGCACTTCACGCAGGCGGCCGCGGTCGAGCACGCCACCTCGCTGCTTGCCGCCAAGAAGATCGAGAGCGCCGACAAGGACGCGCTGGCCGAGCGGCTCGCCGGTTTCCGGTTCGGCGCGGGCTTCGGCAAGACGCTGGCGAAGCTGCTCAAGCGGGGGATCGGCGTGCACCACGCCGGGATGCTGCCGCGGTACCGCCGCCTCGTCGAGCAGCTCGCGCAGGCCGGCCTGCTGACGGTCATCTGCGGCACCGACACGCTCGGGGTCGGCATCAACGTGCCGATCCGGACCGTGCTGTTCACCGGTCTCGCCAAGTACGACGGCACGCGGCAGCGGGTGCTGCGGTCGCGGGAGTTCCTGCAGATCGCCGGGCGGGCCGGTCGCGCGGGCTACGACACCGTCGGCTACGTCGTCGTCCAGGCCCCCGAGCACGTCATCGAGAACGAGAAGGCCAAGGCGAAGGCCGAGGCCAAGAACGCCGCGATGAGCGAGGAGAAGCGGGCCAAGCGCAAGTCGAAGGCGCAGCTGAAGAAGGCGCCCGAGGGCGCGGTCGTGTGGACCGAGCAGACCTTCGAGAAGCTTGTCGCCGGCGTGCCCGAGCCGTTGACCAGCCGGATGAAGGTCGACAACGCGATGCTGCTCAACGTCCTCGCCCGCGAGGAGGACGCGTTCCCGGTCATGCGCCGGCTGATGCAGGACAACCACGAGGAGCGGCGCAGCCAGCTGCGGCTCAGCCGGCGGGCGCTGCGGCTGGCACGCAGCCTGGTCCGCTCGGACGTGCTCACCCGGCTCGACGAGCCCGACGAGCACGGCCGGCGCTACGTGCTGACCGTCGACCTGCCTCCGGACTTCGCGCTCAACCAGCCCCTGGCCCACTTCGCGCTCGCCGCGCTGGACGTGCTCGACCCCGAGGCCGAGGAGCACACGCTCGACATCGTCTCGGTGGTCGAGGCCGTGCTCGAGGCGCCGCGGCAGATCCTCTTCGCCCAGCAGCACGCCGCCCGCGGCGAGGCGGTGGCGGAGATGAAGGCCGACGGCCTGGAGTACGACGAGCGGATGGCGCTGCTGGACGAGGTCACCTGGCCGCAGCCGCTGCGCGAGCTGCTCGAGGCGACGTACGAGCTCTACCGCCAGGGCCATCCCTGGCTGCCGCCCGTCGAGCAGAGCGAGTCGCTCGCGCCGAAGTCGATCGTGCGCGAGATGTACGAGCAGGGCATGACGTTCACCGACTTCGTCTCCCGCTACCAGCTGGCCCGGTCCGAGGGGCTGGTGCTCCGCTACCTCACCGACGCCTACCGGACGCTGCGGCAGACCGTGCCCGAGAGCCACCGCACGCCCGACCTGGAGGACCTCGTCGAGTGGCTGGGCGAGACCGTGCGCCAGACCGACTCCTCCCTGCTCGACGAGTGGGAGGCGCTGAGCGATCCCGACCACGTGCGTCGCGACGTCGCTGAGCACGCGCCCCCGCCGCCCCCGCGACCGATCTCCAGGCAGGACCGGGCGTTCCGGGTCATGATCCGCAACGCCCTGTGGCGCCGGGTGGAGCTGGTCGCCCGCGACGACCTGGACGGGCTGATGGCGATGGAGCGCGCCGACGCCGAGCGGGCCGACCCGCCGCTGGAGGTCGTCGTGACCCGGTCGGTGTGGGACGCCGGCATCGAGGAGTACTTCGCCGAGCACGACACCCTGCTCACCGACGCCGACGCCCGCGGACCCGACCTCCTCGAGGTCCGGCCGGCCACGCCCGACGAGTCCGGCTCGGAAGGGCGGGCGTGGTTCGTGCGGCAGACGCTGCACGACCCCGAGGGCAACCACGACTGGGTCGTCGACGCCGTCGTGGACCTCGACGCCTCCGACGAGGCCGGGGAGCTGGTGCTCCAGACGCGGGCCTTCCACCGGCTCGGCGGCTGATCGAGCGGGGCCGGCGGGTGGGTGTTTGGTGGGGTGGGTGGTCGGCCACCGAGAGGGCGTGACCGACGCAGACCTGCCGCCCCACGTCCTCGTGCTCTTCGGTGCCCGCGGCGACCTCGCCAAGCGCAAGCTCTACCCCGGGCTGTACAAGCTGGCGGCTGCCGGCCGGTTGCCGGCGGCGTACGCGGTCATCGGCAGCGGACGGAGCGCGCCGGAGTCGCAGGAGGAGTTCCAGGACCTGGTCCGCGACGCGGTGCGCGACGGCGTGGACGACGTCGACGACGGGGTGCTGGAGGAGCTCGTCGGGCGGGTGTCGTTCCAGACGTCGTCCGCCGACGACGGGTCCGACCTGGCCGAGGCCGTCCGGGATGCGGAGAGCGGGCTCGGCGACGACGTACGCCGCCTGGTCTACCTCTCGGTGCCGCCGTCGGCGATGCAGGGGATGATCGCGATGCTCGGCCGGGAGGGGATCGTCGAGCGGGCGCGGCTGGTGGTCGAGAAGCCGTTCGGCCTGGACCTGGAGTCCTCGCGCGAGCTGGACCGGACGCTGCAGGACGTCGTCGAGGAGGACGCGGTCTTCCGCATCGACCACTTCCTCGGCAAGGAGGCGGTGCAGGACATCATGGCCCTGCGGTTCGCCAACCGGCTGCTCGAGGCGGCCTGGTGCGCCCGCGACGTGGCCTCGGTGCAGATCGACGTGCCGGAGGATCTCGGGCTGGAGGGCCGCGGCGGGTTCTACGAGGGCACCGGCTGCCTGCGCGACATGATCTCCACCCACCTGTGCCAGCTGCTGGGCTTCGTGGCGATGGACCGGCCGCACGACTTCAGCGCCGACGCGCTGCGGGACGCGAAGGCGGCGGTCTTCGCGGCGCTCGAGCCGTTCGACAAGGAGCGCACGGTCTTCGGGCAGTACGCCGGCTACCGCGACGAGGACGACGTCGACGACGACTCGCAGGTGGAGACCTTCGTGGCGCTCGAGGCGCGCATCGACAACGACCGGTGGCGCGGGGTGCCGTTCTACCTGCGCACCGGCAAGGCGCTCGCCGAGGGGCGCCGCACGATCACGCTGCGGTTCCGCGAGCCCGACGAGCCGCTCTTCGATCAGGTCGCCTGCCCGCACGAGATCGCGTTGGAGCTGACCGACGAGCCGCAGGTCAAGGTCGACGTCCGCGCGAAGCGACCGGGCGCGAAGATGGTCGTGCAGGCCGCGACGATGCGGTTGGACCTGGAGAAGGAGTTCCCCGACGCGGAGCCGCTGGAGGCCTACGAGCGGCTGCTGCTGGACGTGATGCGGGGCGACCAGATGCTCTTCACCCGCTCCGACGAGGTCGACCGGCTCTGGCAGGTCTGCCAGCCGCTGCTCGACGACCCGCCGGCCCTGCAGACCTACGACCAGGGCTCCTGGGGGCCGGACGCGGCCTCGGACCTCCCCGACGGCGGCTGGCGGCTCGGTGGCTGAGGCGCCGGGGCGGGCGACGGGGCTGGCGCCGGGGGAGGCCCACCCGCCGTACCCGCCGATCGCCGACCACGGCCTCGTCGGCGACCTGCGCACCTGCGCCCTCGTCGACACCCGCGCCACGATCAACTGGCTGTGCGTGCCGCGGTTCGACTCCCCGAGCGTCTTCGGGAGCCTGCTCGACCCGGACGCCGGGTCGTGGCGGCTGGAGCCGGTGGGGGACACCACGACGACCCACCAGTTCTACCTGCCGGACACCAACATCCTGATCACCCGCTTCCACACCGAGGACGGCGTGGCCGAGGTGCACGACTTCATGCCCGTGCTGCGCCCCGACGACCCCGACCACCGCCAGCGCGTCGTACGCCGCGTGGCCGGCGTGCGGGGCACCACCCGGCTGCGGATGGTGCTCACGGCGCGGCCCGACTACGGCCGGGCGGGCGTGGAGGTCACCGAGGTCGAGGGTGGCCTGGTGCTGACCGGCGACGACGTGCGCCTGGGCCTGGCCGCGACGACCGACCTCGCCGTCGAGGACGGCACGGTGAGCGCGGAGGTCGACGTCAGCACCGGCGACCACGTGCTGTTCGTGCTGGAGGTGCTCGACGAGGACCGCGACGTCCACCCGGGGGACGAGCTCGACACCGACGAGCTGTTCGAGCGCACGTCGGCGTTCTGGCGCGGATGGCTCTCGCAGTCGACGTACGTGGGGCGCTGGCGGGAGATGGTCAACCGCTCCGCGCTCACCCTCAAGCTGCTGAGCCACGAGCCGTCCGGGGCGATCATCGCGGCGCCGACGACCAGCCTCCCGGAGGAGATCGGCGGCGCCCGCAACTGGGACTACCGCTACGTGTGGATCCGCGACGCGGCGTTCAGCCTGTACGCCCTGCTGAAGCTGGGGTTCACCGAGGAGGCGGCGCGGTTCATGGCCTGGCTCTCGGAGCGGATGGGGGAGGACGCCGACGTCGACGACGAGCTGGGGCCGCTGCGGGTGGCCTACGACATCGACGGCAACATCCCCGACGAGCACGAGCTCGACCACCTGCGCGGCTACCGCGACTCCGCGCCGGTCCGGGTGGGCAACGCCGCGACCGGGCAGCTGCAGCTTGACATCTACGGCGAGCTGTTCGACTCGGTCTACCTGTTCAACAAGTACGGCCCCGGTATCAGCCACGACGCCTGGGCGGACCTGACCCGGCTGCTGTCGTGGGTGATGGACAACTGGGACCGCGAGGACGCCGGGATGTGGGAGGTCCGCGGCGACACGCAGAAGCACACCGTCTCCCGGCTGATGTGCTGGGTCGCGGTCGAGCGGATGATGCGCACCGCCCGCCAGCGAGGTCTGCCCGGCGAGCTGGCGCGGTGGGCGGAGGTCCGCGACGAGATCTACCGCCGGATCATGGACGACAGCTGGGACGAGGAGCTGGGCTCGTTCGTCGCCCACGAGGGCGGCACGACGGTCGACGCCAGCGTGCTGCTGATGCCGATGGTCAAGCTGGTGGCGCCCAACGACCCGCGGTTCCTGTCCTCGCTCGCGGTGGTCGAGGAGCGGCTGGTCTCCGACACGCTCGTCTTCCGCTACGAGCCGGAGCGGACCGACGACGGGGTCGACGGGCGCGAGGGGACGTTCTCGATGTGCTCGTTCTGGTACGTCGAGGCGCTCACCCGCGCCGGTCGGCTCGACGACGCCCGGCTGGCGCTGGAGAAGATGTTCACCTACGCCAACCACCTCGGCCTCTACGGCGAGCAGGTCGGCCTCACCGGCGAGCAGCTCGGCAACTTCCCCCAGGGCTTCACCCACCTGTCGCTGATCAGCGCCGCCACCAACCTCGACGAGGCGCTCGGCTGACACCACCGCGCTCAGGTGAGGGTCGGTCGGGGGAGCCCCGTACGGTGGCAGGCATGACTGACGAGACGCCGCAGGTGAGGAACGACGAGGGCGAGGGGCGCTGGGTCGCTGAGCTCGACGGGCAGGTCGCGGGGTACGCCGAGTACACCCGGGACGGCGGGACGGTCACCTTCACGCACACGGTCGTCGACGAGGCCTTCGAGGGGCGCGGGGTCGGCTCCGCGCTCGCGCGCACGGCCCTCGACGACGTACGCGGCGAGGACGGGGCGAAGGTCGTCGCGCAGTGCTCGTTCATCGCCGGGTGGATCGACAAGCACCCCGACTACCAGGACCTGCTGGCCTGATCGTTCTCCACAGGCGGGTGCACAGGTCTGGTCGGACCTGTGCACCGGAGCGGGGCCGAGTGCACACGTTGTGCACAGATCGGCCCGCGACCCTGGGGGTTTCCGCCGTCGTGTTGTTGGGGGTCGGAACCCGGTCCTAGGGTGCGCGGGACGGTCACAAGTCGTGATGTCGACAAACGTCCCCGCCCGCGCGGCGTGGGTCGGGAACGAGGAGCAGCTGATGAGCGATGGTGGGTTCCACGCCGGGTCGGGAGCACCCGAGATGCCGCCCCTGGTCCGCACGCCCACCCCGCCGACGCGACCGGTGACCCCACTGGAGGACGATGCCCGCGTGACCGAGCCGCTCCCGTTCGAACGCCCCGTCCAGGCCGCCACGAAGGCGGGCCGGCCGACGGACGGCCCCGCGCTGGGCCCCACGGGCCGACCGATGCCGGTCATCCCCGACCCCAAACCAGTCGCGGAGCACGGCCACGCCCGCGTGGTGTCGATGTGCAACCAGAAGGGCGGCGTCGGCAAGACCACGACGACGATCAACCTCGGCGCGTCGCTGGTCGAGCAGGGCCGGCGTGTGCTGCTCGTCGACTTCGACCCCCAGGGCTCGCTCTCGGTCGGCCTCGGGCTCAACCCGCACGAGATGGACCTGACGGTCTACAACCTGCTGATGGAGCGCGACGTCACCCTGCACGACGTCGTCGTCCCCTCCGGCGTGCCGGGCATGGACCTGCTGCCCTCCAACATCGACCTGTCGGCCGCCGAGGTGCAGCTGGTTCACGAGGTGGCGCGCGAGCAGACGCTGCAGCGCGTCCTGGCGCCGGCGCTGGCGGAGTACGACGTCGTGCTCATCGACTGCCAGCCCTCGCTGGGCCTGCTGACCGTCAACGCGCTGACCGCGAGCCACGGCGTGATCATCCCGCTGGAGTGCGAGTACTTCGCGCTGCGCGGCGTCGCGCTGCTGAAGACGACGATCGACAAGGTCCGCGAGCGGCTCAACCCCGGCCTGGAGATCGACGGCGTGCTCGGCACGATGTTCGACGGCCGCACCCTGCACTCCCGCGAGGTGATGGAGCGCCTGGTGCAGGCGTGGGGCGACACCGTCTTCCACACCGTCATCCGCCGGACCGTGAAGTTCTCCGACTCGACCGTCGCCGGCGAGCCGATCACGTCGTACGCCTCTGGCTCGGCCGGCGCCGACTCCTACCGCCAGCTCGCCAAGGAGGTGCTCGCCCGGTGGCCCGACGCGTGAGCCTGCCCTCGGCCGACGACCTGTTCCGCCCCACCGTCGTCCCCGACGACGAGCAGGCCCCGAAGCCGCAGAAGGCCGTGCGGGCCGTGCCCGACCAGGCGGATCCGGCCGAGGACCGGGCGCCGGAGCCGCCGGAGGCCGGGCGCAAGAAGCCGAGCGGCCGGGTGCGCCACGACGAGAAGATGACGGTCTACGTCACCTCCGAGGAGCTCCTCGAGATCGAGCACGCCCGCCTCGCGCTGCGCCGCGGGCAGGGCCTCGCCGTGGACCGCGGCCGGCTGGTCCGCGAGGCGGTCGCGCTGGTGCTCGCCGACTACGAGGCCCACGGCGACGACAGCGCGCTGGTCCGGCGGCTGACCGAGGGATGACCCCGGCATGACGGCCGTCGAGCAGGAGGAGACCGGCCCGGGGCCCGCGGCCGGCTTCGAGCTGCACCTGGACAACTTCGACGGCCCGTTCGACCTGCTGCTGAGCCTCATCGCCAAGCACAAGCTCGACGTCACCGAGGTGGCGCTGTCGCGGGTCACCGACGAGTTCATCGCCCACGTCAAGGCCGGCGGGAGTGTCTGGGACCTCGAGCAGACGACGTCGTTCCTGCTCGTCGCCTCGACCCTGCTCGACCTCAAGGCAGCCCGGCTGCTGCCGCAGGGCGACGTCGAGGACGAGGAGGATCTCGCGCTGCTGGAGGCGCGCGACCTGCTCTTCGCCCGGCTGCTGCAGTACAAGGCGTTCAAGCAGGTCGCCGCGGTCCTCGAGACCCGGCTGGCAGGGGAGGCGCTGCGGCACCCGCGCGCCGTCGGGCTGGAGGAGCGGTACGCCACGCTGCTGCCGGAAGTGCTCATCGGCATCGGCCTGGAGCAGTTCGCAGCGCTGGCGGCGCGGGCGCTGGCTCCCAAGCCGGGCCCGCCGGAGGTCAGCCTGCAGCACATCCACGCGCCGCGGGTCAGCGTCCGCGAGCAGGCGGCCCTGGTGGTCGACCGGCTGCGGCGTAGCGGCACGATGACGTTCCGCACGCTCTGCGGCGACAGCCCCGACACGCTCACCACGGTGGCGCGGTTCCTGTCGCTGCTCGAGCTCTTCCGCGAGGGCGCCGTCGCCTTCGACCAGGTGACACCGCTGGGGGAGCTGACGGTGCGGTGGACCGGCGAGGACGACGCGGACGTCGACGAGCTGGTCCGCGACGAGTTCGAGGGCGCGCCGCCCGACGCGGCCGCTCCCCAGGGAGGCAGCGATGGCTGAGACCAGCACCGAGCAGGCCCAGCAGCAGGGCGAGCAGGCGACCCAGCAGGCAGACCAGCTCGAGGTGCCGCTGACCGCGCTGCGTCCCTCGCTGGAGGCGGTGCTCATGGTCGCCGACCAGCCGCTGGACGCACCGACGTTGGCCACCGCGGTCGGCCGGCCGGTCGACGAGGTGACGGCGGCGCTGGCGGCGCTGGCGGGGGAGTACGACGACCAGGACCGCGGCTTCGAGCTGCGCAACGTCGCCGGCGGCTGGCGGTTCTACACCCGCGAGGCCTACGCCCCGGTGGTCGAGCGGTTCGTGCTCGAGGGCCAGCAGGCCCGGCTGACCCAGGCCGCGCTCGAGACGCTGGCGGTCGTTGCCTACAAGCAGCCGGTCTCCCGCGCGCGGGTCTCCGCGATCCGCGGGGTCAACGTCGACGGCGTCATGCGCACGCTGCTCAGCCGCGGCCTGGTCGAGGAGGCCGGCCAGGACGCAGAGACCGGCGCGAACCTCTACCGCACCACCGGGTACTTCCTCGAGCGGATCGGCGTCACCTCGCTCGACGACCTGCCCGAGCTGGCGCCCTACCTGCCCGACATGGACGACCTGGAGGACGAGCTGTCCGCGATGAGCACCCCCACCCCTGAGCCGGTCCCGGCTCCCGACCCGCTCGGCGAGCCCGAGCCGGAGCTGCCCCAGCCGGCGCTCGGCACCGGACCGGGCACCGAGCCCGACGGCGGGACGGAGCCCGCATGAGCGCCGGCACGAGCGGCGGCCGCGATATCCAGACCGACGAGGACGGGCTGATCCGGCTGCAGAAGCTGCTGGCCCAGTCCGGCGTGGCCTCGCGCCGCCGCTGCGAGGAGCTGATGCTCGAGGGGTCCGTCGAGGTCGACGGCGAGGTCGTCACCCGGCTCGGCACGAAGGTCGACCCGCGCACCGCGGTGATCCGGGTCGAGGGCCGGCGGCTGCCGCCGGTCTCCGCCCACGTCTACCTGGCGCTGAACAAGCCGCGCGGCGTCGTCTCCACGATGTCGGACCCCGAGGGCCGCAAGACGCTGCAGGACCTCGTCGAGGACCGCCCCGAGCGGCTCTTCCACGTGGGCCGGCTCGACACCGACACCTCCGGCCTGATCCTGCTCACCAACGACGGCGACTTCGCGCAGCGCATGGCGCACCCGTCGTACGAGGTGGACAAGACCTACGTCGCCGAGGTCGAGGGCGAGGTCTTCCGCCGCACGATCAAGGCGCTGCTGGAGGGGGTCACCCTCGAGGACGGTCCGGTGACGGTGAAGAAGGCCAAGGTCGTGGAGTCGTTCCGCGAGAAGTCGATCGTCGAGCTGGTCATCCACGAGGGCCGCAACCGCATCGTCCGCCGCCTGCTCGACTCCGTCGGCCACCCCGTGCGGAGGCTCACCCGCACCGCGATCGGGCCGGTGCAGCTGGCCGGCATCCCGTCGGGCGGCATGCGCGAGCTCACCATCGACGAGCTCGGCGCGCTTCTGGACTCCGCCTCGCTCTGACCCGGGACACACGGGACACACACGGGCACCTCGGCCTACGGTGGTCGGCGTGCCGGTCCCGCCCGCGCTGGAGCCGTACGTCGCCTCCCTGGTGTCGTACGACGTGACCCTGCCCGGTCCGGGGACCCACCGCGGCCTGCCGTCGACCGCGCTGACCTTCGTCCTCCCGGTCGACGAGCCGCTGGACGTGGCGTGGGCGGGTGACCCGGGCAGCCGCACCGTCGCGTGGTCGAGCGTGTCGGGGCTGCACACCGCCCCCGCGGTCATCCGGCACACCGGCACGCAGCGCGGTGTCCAGGTGGCGCTCACCCCGCTCGGCGCCCGCGCCCTCCTGGGGCTCCCGGCCGCCGACCTCGCGGGCCGGCTGCTGACGCTCGACGACCTCGGGCGGCTCGCGCCGACGCTCCGGCACCTGCCCGAACGGCTCGCGGGGACGCCCGCCGGGGACCGGGAGGCCCTCGTCGCCACCGTCCTCACCGCCCTCACGGATCGCCTCCGGCGCGGTGACCCCGTCGAGTTGCGGCCGGAGCTCGGCCGGGCGCTGGCGCTGCTGACCCGGGGCGTCCCGGTCGCGGCGACCGCGGACGACGTCGGGTACTCACGCCGCCACCTCGGCACCCTGGTCCGTGCGGAGACCGGGCTGAGCCCCAAGAAGCTGCACCGGCTGGGCCGCTTCGAGCGGTCACGCTCGCTGCTGGGGCGGCGCCCGCTGGCGGAGGTGGCGGTCCGGTGCGGCTACGCCGACCAGGCCCACCTCGCCCGCGAGTGGCGGGACCTGGCCGGCTGCCCGCCGAGCACCTGGATCGCCGAGGAGCTCCCGTTCGTCCAAGACCTGCCCGCGGCGCAGGAGGGATCGTGAGGGCATGAGCGAGATGCAGAGCCAGGCGGCCACCGTCCGCCTCTGGCACACCCTGACCTTCCGCGACGCCTCAGCCATGACGACGTGGCTGCGCGCCGTCGGCTTCGTCGAGCACGCGACGTACCGCGACGAGACCGACGACACCGTCGTCCTGCACGCCGAGTGGCTGTGGCCGGGCGGCGGGGGGATCATGTTCGGCTCGGCGCGCCCCGAAGCGGCGGTCGACAACGCCGGCACGTCCGCGGCGTACCTCGTCGCCGACGACCCCGACGCCGTGTTCGACGCCGCGGTCGCGGCCGGCGCGACGGTGCTGCGGCCGATGGTGGAGCAGCCCTACGGCGGGCGGGGCGGCAGCGTCGCCGACCCGGAGGGCAACCACTGGTCGATCGGCAGCTACCAGCCGGGCTGAGCCGCGCCCCGGCCGTCGGTCGCCGCCCGCTAGCCTTGACCGGTCCCAGCGGCAGGCAGACGAGGAGTGGACGACGTGGCGGTGCGGGCGATCCGGGGAGCGACCCAGCTCGAGGAGGACTCCCGCGACCACATGCTCGAGCGGGTCGCGGAGATGGTCACCGACGTGATGGAGGCCAACGGCCTGGTCGTCGACGACTTCATCTCGGCGATCTTCACCGCGACCTCCGACCTGGTCTCGGAGTTCCCGGCGTACGCCGCCCGCCAGCTCGGCTTCGGCGAGGTGCCGCTGATCTGCGCGCGCGAGCTCGAGATCGAGCGGTCCATGCCGCGGGTGGTCCGGATGATGGCGCACGTCGAGACCGACCTGCCGCGCGCGGACATCACCCACGTCTACCTGCACGGCGCCGCCGCGCTGCGCCGTGACCTGACCCGCACCCGCGACGTCCCGGATGCCTGAGCGGGACCGGGCGCCGCAGCCGGGCCCGCCCGAGCTCACCGGCCCCGTCGAGGTCGTCGGTGCCGGGCTGCTCGGCACGTCGATCGGCCTGGCCTGCCGCCGCGCCGGCCTCGAGGTGCTGCTCACCGACACCTCCACCGAGAACGTCCGCACCGCCTCCGGCCTCGGCGCCGGCCGCCCGCGCACCGACGCCGACCGGCCCGCGCTCGTCGTCGTCGCGGTTCCGCCGGACCACCTCGGCGCGGTCATCGAGGCCGCGCTCGACGCCACCGAGGGCACCGACGCGGTCGTCACCGACGTCGGCAGCGTCAAGGGCGTCCCGCTCGCGGCGGTCGCCGACCACCCCGGTGTCGCGCGGTACGTCGGCAGCCACCCGATGGCGGGCAGCGAGCGGTCCGGGCCGCTCGCCGGCTCCGCCGCGCTCTTCGACGGCCGACCCTGGGCGATCACGCCGCACGCCGGCTCCGACCCGGCGGCCGTCGAGACGGTCGAGGCGCTGGTCCGGCTCGCCGGCGGCGTACCCGTCTGGTTGACGCCGGCCGAGCACGACCGCGCCGTGGCGCGCACCTCGCACCTGCCGCACCTGCTCTCCGCACTGGTCGCCGGCCGCTTGGCGGACGGCCCGGAGAACCACCTCGCGCTGTCCGGCCAGGGCGTCCGCGACGTCACCCGGGTGGCGGCGGGCGACCCGCGGCTCTACGGGCAGATCGTCAGCGCCAACGCCGACGCGGTGGTCGCGCTGCTCGACGAGGTCCGCGCCGAGCTCGACCGGGTCCGCGAGGCCGTCGGTCGCGGCGATCGAACCGCGCTGGAGGAGGTCCTCGAGCACGGCGTCGCCGGCACCCGCGCCATCCCCGCCAAGCACGGCGGGCCCGCCCGGCCGATGGCCTCGGTCTGGGTCTCGGTGCCCGACCACCCGGGCGAGCTGGCCCGGCTGCTGGCCGACGCGGTCGCCAGCGAGGTCAACATCGAGGACATCCGCATCGACCACGACCCGGGCCGCCCGACCGGTCTGGTCGAGCTCCTCGTCGAGGAGGCGCGTGCCGCCCACCTGCTGAACTCGTTGGAATCACGGGGCTGGACCACGCACCGGTAGGCTGCGCGTCCGTGACCAGCACCGCCGCGGACCGTCCCGACCTGTTCCCCGACCGGCTCGTCGTCGCTGTCGACGGCACCTCCGGCTCCGGGAAGTCGAGCACCTGCCGCGGCGTGGCGAGCCGGCTCGGGCTGCGCTACCTCGACACGGGCGCGATGTTCCGCGCGATGACCTGGTGGATGCTCGCGCAGGGGGTCGACGTCCACGACGCCGCGGCGGTCGCCGCGCGCTGCGAGGAGCCGGTCATCGAGTCCGGCACCGACCCGACCGGCCCGACCATCACCGTCGACGGCACCGACGTCGCAGCCGCGATCCGCACCGACGAGGTCACCGGCTCGGTCTCCCCGGTCAGCACCGTCCCCGAGGTCCGCGCCCGCCTGCTCGCGCTCCAGCGCGCCATCATCGGCGCGGACGTGGAGCCCGCCGGGATCGTCGTCGAGGGCCGCGACATCGGCTCGGTCGTCGTCCCCGACGCACCGGTCAAGCTCTACCTCACCGCCGACGCCGCCGCCCGCGCCTCGCGCCGCGCGGCCGAGCAGGGCGCCGTCGACGTCGCGGCCACCGAGCAGCTCCTGCTCTCGCGCGACCAGATCGACTCCGGGCGCGCCACCGCGCCGCTGGTCATGGCCGACGGCGCCGTCCACGTCGACACCACCGGCTACACCCTCGACGAGGTGATCGAGCTGGTGGTCGGCATGGTCGACCGGGTGGGGACGTGACCCGGCCGGACCCGGCCGTCCACTCCGAGCGGCCGCGCAGCGACGGGGTCCTGCACCCGTCGCGCTGGCTGCTGCACTCCGCCCGTCCGCTGGCCCGCTGGCTGGTCCGGCGCCGCCACGGCGTCGACGTGCTCGGCGCGCGTGTCGTCCCTGAGCAGGGACCTGTGATCTTCGCCGCCAACCACATCGGCGTCGCTGACGGTCCGCTGCTCGCCGCGTTCGCCCCGCGACCGGTGCACGCGCTGACCAAGGTCGAGATGTTCGAGGGGGCGATGGGGCGCTTCCTGCTCGCCTCCGGGCAGGTGCCCCTCGACCGCTTCCACCCCGACCCGTACGCCGTCAAGGTCTGTCTGCGCGTGCTGCGCGAGGCGGGCGCCATCGGCATCTTCCCCGAGGGGCGCCGCGGCGACGGCGAGCTGGGCCGCTTCCACCGGGGCGCGGCGTACCTCGCCCTCGTGTCGGGAGCGCCGGTCGTGCCCGTCACGTTCTTCGGCACCCGCGCGCCCGGCGCCCACATGGAGGAGCTGCCGCCGCGCGGAGCACCGATCGCGATCTGCTTCGGGGAGCCCTGGGCCGTCGCGGCCGTACCGTGGCCCCGTCGCCGGGAACAGGTCGAGCAGGCCTCGTTGTTCCTACGTGAGCACATGCTGGTCCAGCTGGACCACGCACGCAGGTCGACCGGGCTGGAGCTGCCGGGTCCGTTGCCAGCCACCGATGTCGAACCCGACCCCGCCACCGGGGTCACCGAGCAAGGAGCACCATGAGCGAGGTCCTCGGACCCGTCCCCGTCCTGGCCGTCGTCGGCCGACCCAACGTCGGCAAGTCGACGCTGGTCAACCGCATCATCGGGCGCCGCGAGGCGGTCGTCGAGGACATCCCGGGCGTCACGCGCGACCGGGTGTCGTACGACGCCACGTGGGCCGGTCGCGCGTTCACCGTCGTCGACACCGGCGGTTGGGATCCCGACGCGCGCGGTCTCGCGCAGGCGATCGCCGCGCAGGCCGAGGTCGCGGTGAGCCTGGCCGACGCCGTGCTCTTCGTGGTCGACGCCACGGTCGGGATCACCGACGCCGACGAGGCCGTCGTGCGGATCCTCCGCAAGTCCGGGCGCCCCGTCGTGCTCGCCGCCAACAAGGTCGACGACGCGCGCACCGAGGCCGAGGCCCACGGGCTGTGGAACCTCGGGCTCGGCGAGCCGTTCCCCGTCTCCGCCCTCCACGGTCGCGGCTCCGGCGAGATGCTCGACGCGATCCTCGCCGCGCTGCCCGAGCCGCCCCCCGAGACGATCGGCGAGGAGGTCGGCGGTCCTCGTCGCATCGCCATCGTCGGCAAGCCCAACGTCGGGAAGTCCTCGCTGCTCAACAAGCTCGCGGGGGAGGACCGGGTCGTCGTCGACAACGTCGCCGGCACCACCGTCGACCCCGTCGACGAGCTGGTCGAGCTGGGCGGGCGCCAGTGGCGCTTCATCGACACCGCCGGCATCCGCAAGCGGGTCAAGGAGGCGTCGGGCCACGAGTACTACGCCTCGCTGCGCACCAGCACCGCCATCGACCGCGCCGAGCTCGCCGTGCTCGTCCTCGACGGCTCGCAGTCGATCTCCGAGCAGGACGTCCGCATCCTCCAGACCGTCCGCGAGGCCGGCCGCGCGCTGGTCATCGCGTTCAACAAGTGGGACCTCGTCGACGAGGAGCGCCGCTACTACCTCGACCGCGAGATCGAGCGCGAGCTCGTGCAGGTCCAGTGGGCGCCGCGGATCAACATCACCGCCCGCACGGGCTGGCACGTCGACCGGATCGTGCCGGCGCTGGACAAGGCGCTCGAGGGCTGGGAGACGCGCATCGGCACCGGCGCGCTGAACACCTTCCTCGGTCGCCTCGTCGCCGAGCACCCGCACCCGGTCCGCAGCGGCAAGCAGCCGAAGATCCTCTTCGGCACCCAGGCCACGACCGCCCCGCCGACGTTCATCCTGTTCACCAGCGGCAAGCTGGACGCGTCCTACGAGCGGTACGTCGAGCGCCGGCTGCGCGAGGAGTTCGGCTTCGTCGGCACCCCGATCGTGCTCCAGCAGCGGCCGCGGGAGAAGCGCAAGCGCTGACCCTCGGTGCTGCTCGCCGTCCTTCGTGACGGTCGGCGGGCGGGTCGTGTGCCCTCCGACGCGAGCTGCCGCGTCCGCAGGCACACGACCCCGGATTCCGGTCCCGGGACGAGGCTGCGGTAGTGTTCACGCGCCCGCTCAGGCGGGTCTCGGGCTGTGGCGCAGCTTGGTAGCGCACTTGACTGGGGGTCAAGGGGTCGCAGGTTCAAATCCTGTCAGCCCGACCGAGAGAGGGCCTCTCACCTGCGGAGACGCGGTGGGAGGCCCTTCGCCGTCCCTGGCCCGGGTGGTCGGTGCGGTCCATCTGCGGCCCGCTGCGGCTCAGACGAACGAGTTCCACGCCGCCAGCTCGGCCGGCGAGGTGAGCTCGTAGCCAGGAACGGTGGGGTACTCGAAGAGCGCGACGTACGCCGCGTCACCCTCGGCCAGCATCAACCCGCAGGCGAGCAGCCACTGGGCGCGGGCCTCCCCGTCGGTGTCGGTCTCGATGCGCGGGGCGCCGAACTCGGGGACGCACCAGCCGCGGTAGCCGTCGTGCCGCTCCACGAACGCACGAGCCGTCTCCTTCTCGCCCTGGAAGTCGGGGTAGGGGAGCCGTTCGGGATGGGCGCCGTCGAGGTCGAGACCCAAGAGGTCGGCACGGATCCCGGCCCACGGCTCGATGTCGCCGCGGGTGACCGGGTTGCCCGGGTCGGCCTCCCAGCCGCTGAGCGTGCTGGCGACCAGCAGGTCGGGCCGCACCTGCTTGACGACGTCGTGGAACCGATTCTTCAGCGCGACCGCCTGCCCGGTCGACAGCAGGCCCTCGCGCACCTTCGTGTCGGGCTCGTGCCAGACCTCGACCACGTCGCCCGGGACCAGGTCGGCGGTCAGCGTGGCGACCCGGTCGGGCGTGACCAGGTCGGGTGACCGCGGCTTCCAGCTGGCGTGGACGAGCGAGGCGGCCGGGTCCCGGGGCGCCGGGGTCGCGAACCCGGGGAAGAACTGGCGCACGCACGCCCCCTCGCCCCACTTCACGACCACGCTGCGCTGGGCCGCGAGCGACGTGCCGCCCTCGGCGGGGCAGGCGCCGTAGGCCGGTCGCCGCCCACCCAGCGTGCCCACCCGGCGCCCCTCCGGGCGCCGGTCGAGCCCGTCGACCGCACCGGCGCCGACGGTCGCAGCCACCGCCACCCCGGCCAGCCCGATGGCGAGCGCGCCACGACGGCTGGTCCTGGTCTCGAGCACGTCGTGGTCCTCCGGGAAGTCGGCCGTCGCCCCGTCAACCTAGGCAGGGGACCGGGCCGCCGCATCCCGCATTTGGGGCACGTGCGGGCGTGCTCCGGCGGCGGGTCCGGACGGGTTGACCCACTCGGGGGAGGCCCACCAACCGTTCGTACGACGGGTGCGGGATCCGGCCGCCACGGGCCGCACACTCGCTCGGTGACCGCTCCCTGGACCCGTGCTCGACGCGGCCTCGCCGCCCTCGCGGCCGGCCTCCTGCTGCCCACCACCGCTGCTGCCACGGCCGCCACCGGTCAGCCCGCCGAGCCCGCCCAGCCCGGCCAGCACGCCGCGGCCCGTCCGAGCACCGTCGTGTCCACGGCGCCGATGGCCCGGGCGGCGTCGCTGACGGTCTCGCCGCCGATCTACGTGGCCGGCCAGGCGGTCCGCTTCCGCGGCAACGTCGGCCGGCCGGGGCGCCGCACGGTCCACCTGCAGTCGCACATGAACCGTCCGGGCGACCGGTGGCTCGACGTGCCGGACTCGGCGTTCCGAACGTCGGCCGAGGGGACCTTCGACTTCACGTTCACGGCGCCGTCGATGTTCGGCATCAGCTACCGCGTCGCCGGGGGAGGGACGGTCACCCGGGGCCGGCTGTTCAACGCGCGCCCGCAGGAGATCACGCTGGCCCTCCAGGGCGCCGACGCCGCCTCGCCGTTCCACGCAGTCGCTCCGCTGCTGCCGTTCACGGTCGTCGCCGACACGACCCCGGCGGTCCGCTCCGCGCTCGGCACCCCGCCGCCGATCCCCGGCCGGACGGTCCTGCTCCAGGAGCGGACCGACGGCGACCGCTGGCGCACCATCGACCGCGGCGCCACCGACAGCGCCGGACACGCGACGTTCCGCGTGCCGGCGCCGGTGCTCGGGCACCGCGTGCTGCGCGCCCGCCAGGAGCGCTGGACGCGGGGCGGCAGCAGGATCGGCTGGTACGCCTCGTTCCCGGCGTACTTCTCCGTCCTCGGCCTCGGCAAGAAGCAGGCGCCCACCCCGGCATCGGCCGGCGCAGCAGCGCCGCGACCGGTGGCGACGCAGCGGAGTGCGGTCCGACCGACCGCCGGCGAGCGCTACCGCTGGGGCTCGACGCTCTTCGACTTCGCCTGGGAGCGCGGCCAGGACCTCACCTCGCCGCCGTCCAAGGGCACCCGCCCCCGCGGGACCTGGCTGGACACCTCCGACGGCACCGGTCGCGCGACTCCGTTCAACGGCGGCCTCGTCCTGCAGAGCAAGCTGCGCCACACCGGCGACGGCGACCGCGGCACGACCGCGGCGACCATGCGGGGCAACGCCCGGGCGACGGGCCGGTGGGAGTTCCGCCTCCAGGGTCACGCGTGGGAGACCGGCCCGCGGCCGTACCGCTTCCGCCTCGACCTGGTCCCCGTCGGCACCCGCGCGACCGCCTGCCCGGCCGACGCGGTGGTCGTCGCCGACGTCGTCATGGGGCAGCCGGGCGTCGGCATCGGTGTCCGCTCGCAGTCCGCGAAGGCCGTATGGCAGCGCAACCTCGGCGGCGTCCGGCTGGCCGAGACCCCGTTCAACATGGCGGTCGAGGTCGGTCCGAAGCACACGACGTGGTCCGTCGACGGCAAGCCGGTCGGCACCGTGAAGGGCCGGACAGCCCACCTCGGCAGGGCGCTGGTCCCGCGCCTCAGCCTGGTCGGCTCCGACCGCGAGATGAACGGAGCCCAGGTCGACTCCGACTGGCAGCGCGGGTGGTCGCTGGCGCGCGGCAAGCAGGTGAAGTCCGGTCCGGCGCTCACCCGTCGGGCGTACGCCGGCTGCTGACCCGCCCGGGTCGGGTCAGGCGCCCGGGACGATCCGCAGGTCGCGCACGGCGCCGCCGTCGAGGGCGGCGAGCGCCTCCTGGTAGGCCGCGGAGTCGTGCGCGGCGATCGCGGCCTCGACCGACGGGAACTCGATGAGCACCGTGCGGGTCTCCTGGCCGGCCTCGTAGACCTGCTCGGGCAGGCCGCGCGCGAGGAACCTGCCGCCCGCGCCGATGAGCGCCGGGCCGGCGAGCACGGCGTACGCCTCGAGCTTCGCGGTGTCGGTGACCTCGACGTACGTGCTGATCCAGTAGGCCGTCATGGCCGCGATCGTGCCACGCGTCCCGGGCCCGGCGACCGATGGCCCGTCGTTACGGTGGCCCCATGACCGACGCGCTCACCGACGAGGAGCTGGCGTTCCTGCAGTCGATGTTCGACCTGGCCCGGGAAGGTGACCCGGTGCTGCTCGACCACGTCGACGCGGGGCTCCCGGTGGACCTCACCAACAGCGCGGGCGACACGCTCCTGGTCCTCGCCGCCTACCACGCCCACGCCGACCTCGTCGCCGGGCTGCTCGAGCGCGGGGCCGACCACGCCCGCGTCAACGACCGCGGCCAGACGGCGCTCGGGGCGGCGGTCTTCCGCAAGCAGACCGACACCGTGGTGCGGCTGCTCGACGCGGGCGCCGACCCCGCCCTCGGCCGGCAGTCCGGCCTCGCGGTGGCCGAGGTCTTCGAGCTCCCCGAGATGACCGCCCTGCTCCGGGAGCGACGCGCGTGACCGTCACCCGCTCGCTGCTGCTCTTCGCGCTCGCCGCCGTCGCCGAGATCGGCGGCGCGTGGCTGGTCTGGCAGGGCGTCCGCGAGCACCGCGGCTGGCTCTGGATCGGTGCCGGCGTGGTCGCGCTCGGCGCCTACGGCTTCGTCGCCACGCTCCAGCCCGACGCGAACTTCGGCCGCATCCTCGCGGCGTACGGCGGGGTGTTCGTCGCCGGCTCGCTGGCGTGGGGGATGGTCGCCGACGGCTTCCGGCCCGACCGCTACGACGTCGCCGGTGCGCTCATCTGCCTGGTCGGCGTCGCGGTGATCATGTACTCCCCGCGCGGCGCGTGACCGCCCCGCACCACGAGGTCGTCCCCGCCGACCGGCCCGACGCCTGGCTGGTCCGCCGGGACGGCCGCGACCAGTCCCACGTCGACCTCGCGGACCCCACCCACCTGGCCTTCGACTACGTACGCCGCCTCGGCGACGTCGTCGACCTGCACCGGCCGGCCGGCGAGCCCACCCGCGTCGTCCACGTCGGCGGCGCCGGCCTGACGCTCCCGCGGTACGTCGCCGCCACCCGCCCCGGCTCCTGGCAGGTCGTCCTCGAGCCCGACGAGGCGCTCACCGCGACCGTGCGCGAGCTGCTCCCGCTGCCGCGGCGCAGCGGCATCCGCGTCCGGCCGGTCGACGGCCGCACCGGCACGGCCGCGCTCCGCGCCGACTGCGCCGACCTCGTCGTCCTCGACGCGTACGACGACGGGCGGGTGCCCGCCGAGCTGGTGACCGCCGCGTTCTTCGCCGACGTCGGGCGGGTGCTGGCCCCGGGCGGGTGGTTCCTGCTGAACCTCAGCGACCGGGCGCCCTTCGCCGCCACGCGCGACGCGGTCGCCGGCCTGCGCACGGTCTTCGCCCGCACCCTGGTCGCCGCCGAGCCGGCCACCCTGCGGGCCCGCCGGGCCGGCAACCTCACCGTGGTCGCCGGGCCCGACGACTCGTTGGCCGACGCGCTGACCGCCCGCGCGGCCGGCGGGGCGCTCGCAGCGCGGGTGCTCGGCCACGACCGGGTGAGTGACTCGTTCGGTGGCGGACGGGGTACCTGAGGGCCATGAAGATCATGAGGTCGGCCGCCCTGCTGGGTGTCGCCAAGAAGGTTTACGACGAGGCTCGCAAGCCCCACAACCACGCGAAGATCAAGTCGGCGGTGGACCAGGTCAAGGCCCGCCGGTCCGGCACCGGCAAGAAGCGCTAGTCGCGAGCGCGCTTCCTTCCGACACCGACGAGGCCGTCCCCCGAGCGGGGGACGGCCTCGTCGTGCGTGCGTGCGGGTCGTGCTGAGGAGGTCGGTGCGTCAGTTGCCGCTGCGCTGGGGACCTGCCCACATCAGCCGGACGACGTACAGCATGAGTGCTCGCTTCACGGTGTTCCTTCTTCTCGACGATCGGTCCGGTGTCGGCCGCGCTGTGCCGAGATGCAGTGCCCGGCGCCTCTGGCCGAGAACCTCACCCGGAGGGGCGACCGGTGCTCCTGCGTCGCGTGGGGTACCGCCCGGCCATGACCGACTCCAGCAACCAGCCCAGCACCGACCCGTCCTACGGCCACGACCAGGACGCCGAGCCGCCGCTCACCGCGCCGGGGCTCGACGGCCCCACCGGTGTCGACGAGCCCGCCACGGACGGTGCGGCCGAGGGCGGCAACCCCGACGCGGACGACCAGGACGCAGAGCCGTCGAAGAACGCCCTGGAGAGCTGAGCCGGTGTTCTTCTTCTTCAGCAATCGGCTCGGCTGCGCCGGGTCGATCCTGGTGTCGCTGGTGATCACGGCGATCCTCGTCGCCGTGCTCATGCTCCTCTGACCCGTGGACCGCTGGAGCGACGACCTGGTCGCCGGCGGCATAGCGCTGGCTGTCGCGCTGGCGGTGATCGTGCTGTCGCGGCTCGCCGCGACGCTGCTCGGGCGCCGCTGGCAGCCCGCCGCGCACCTGCACCGGGTGGTGCGGATCCCGTTCCGCGTGCTGGTCGTCGTCCTGGCGCTGCGACCCGTGCTCGCCCGGGTCGAGCGCTCGCAGGACGCCGACTGGGGCTGGCTGCACCAGGTCGAGGAGGTGCTGACCATCGCGGCCGTGGGCTGGCTGCTCACCGCGGCGGTCCTCTTCGTCGAGGACATCGGCCTGCGCCGCAACCGCACCGACGTCCCCGACAACCGGCACGCGCGCCGGCTCCGAACCCAGGTCCTCATCATCCGCCGGCTGACCATCGCCGCCGGCGTCGTCATCGTCACCGGCGCGGTGCTGCTCAGCTTCCCCGGGGTCGAGGCCGTCGGTGCGAGCGTCCTGGCCTCTGCCGGCCTGCTGAGCGTGGTCGCCGCCGTCGCGGCGCAGAGCACGCTGAGCAACGTCTTCGCCGGGCTGCAGCTGGCTTTCAGCGACGCGGTGCGCCTCGACGACGTCGTCATCGTCGACGAGGAATGGGGCTGGATCGAGGAGATCACGCTCAGCTACGTCGTCGTCCGCGCCTGGGACGACCGGCGGCTGGTCGTGCCGTGCACGTACTTCACGAGCACGCCGTTCCAGAACTGGACCCGCCACAGGTCCGAGCTGCTCGGCGCGGTCGAGCTCGACGTCGACTGGCGCGTCGACGTCGCCGGCATGCGCGAGGAGCTGGACCGGGTGCTCGACCGCACCGACCTCTGGGACGGGCGGGTCAAGGTGCTCCAGGTGACCGACGCGGTCGGTGGCTGGGTGCGCGTGCGGGTGCTGGTGACCGCCGCCGACGCGGCACGCCTGTTCGACCTGCGGTGCTTCGTCCGCGAGCAGCTGGTCGCCTGGGTCCGCGAGCACGAGGACGCCGGCCTCCCGCGCCAGCGCGTCGAGCTCGTCGACCGCGCCGCACCCGCCGCCGCGCCCGACGCCGACCGGGACGACCGCTCCTCGGGGCTGTTCCACGGCGACGAGGCGGCCGACGCCCGCGCCGAGCGGCGTGGTGGCCGACCCCGCGACGAGCCGCTCGGCGACGCCGGTGACTCGGCCGGTGACTCGGCCGGCGACTCGGCCGGCGACTCGGCCGGTGACTCGGCCGGCGACGGCTGGTGATCCGGCCGTCGCCGGTCCCACGCCTGTGGAGAAGTCGGCCGAGGAGCCCGCGGGCCGCGGCGGTCAGGCGAGGTCGGGGTGGGCGCGGCCGGCGACGAGCGGGAGGTCGAGGTAGGTCCGAATCCCGGGTGGGGCGGCGACGACGTACGGGATCGAGTTGACGCAGTGCGCGGCGGTGGCGACGACGCCTGGGTTGCGGACCAGCCCGGCGGCGACGGAGTCGGGCTGCCAGCCCTTGATCATGACGTACGCCGGTGGGTCGCCCTGGACCTCGACCTCGAACCGCTCGCCCTCGGGCCCGAACGACCACGGCGGGTCGAGGTGCTCCTCGCCCATCAGCCAGTTGACGGCGACCCGCACGACGACCCGGTCGCCGACGACGGCCTCCCACACGAACCGCTGGCCCGCGACGCGGCCGGGCTCGATCGTGCCGATGGGGGAGTCGATCGGCGCGGTCGCGACCGCGACCTCCTGGGAGGTGCGGAGCTCGGCGTCCGCGCTGAAGCCGAGCGCGTCCAGGCACATCCGCACCGACTGGCGGAACCCGCCCGAGAGCAGCTTGAGCATCGGCCCGCCCATGGCCTCCTCGGGCAGTCCGCCGAACATCATGATGTGCCGCACGACGTCGGGGGCGTCGTAGGTGCGGATGTCGGAGAACTCCTCGCCCCGCACGAACGTCACCGCCGACGAGAGCGCCGAGAACATCAGCGGGTGCAGCTCGGTGATCCCGCCGGGGTTGATGCCGGTGCCGTGCAGGGTGGTGCCGCCGTCCTCGCACGCGGCGGCGAGCGGGGCACCGTCGCGCTCGGAGGGGTAGAACCAGCCGACCGGCGTGACGACGTTCTTGCCCGACCGCAGCAGCGCGGCGACGTCGTCGCGGTCGGGGACGAGTGGCGCGTAGAGGACGCAGTCGGCGTCCATCGCGAGGACCTCCTCCTTGCTGGAGGTCGCGCGGACGCCGAGGGGCCCGCGCCCGAGGAGCTCGCCGACGTCGCGCCCGTGCTTGTCCGCTGAGTGCACCCAGCACCCGACGAGCTCGAGGTCGGGGTGGAGCAGCAGGGTCTCGATCGCGGCCCGGCCGACACCGCCGGTGGCCCACTGGATGACGCGCACGGGCGCCACTGTGGCGGGTGGAACGTGTTCTCGTCCAGCGTCGCGTGCGGATGTCGTTCGCCGCTAGGTTCGAGGTCATGACCACCGCTGAGCACGAGGACCACGACCCGGCCGACGAGCAGGGCGACGAGCAGGGCGACGAGCAGACCGACGAGCAGGGCGACGTCGAGCTGCGGGCGGCCCTGACCAGGGTGCTCGGCCGGCTCGTCCGCGAGGAGCCGGTCGTCCGGCGTGGCGACGACCTGATGCCGCTCCTCGACGCCCACCTCGGGGTCACGGCCGACACGCTCCCGGTGGTGGTGGAGCCGGTGCCTGCCCACCGGTGGGCCGACACCGACATCGCGCTGGCGACCGTCGTGGCGCGCGATCCCGAGGCGCGGCTGGTGGGGGTCGGGGGCGGCGACCAGCGCCACCACAGCTCGCTGGGCGACCTGATGGCCCACGCGGAGTGGGGCCGCTTCCGCACCGGCCAGGTCGACCGGCTCAACGTGGCCACGGGGCCCGACACGGAGCGGGCCACGGTCGCGTTCGGGATGCACCTGTTCCACCACGGCGGCTCGCCGGTGGTCGTCGTCCAACGGGCGGGCAACCCGCAGCACGGCTCGGAGCCCCGCCTGGAGGTCCTGGGCGCGGAGCCCGACGCGGTCACCTCGCTGCTGGCGGAGCTCCGGGAGCAGGCGATGCGCCACAGCGTCCTGTGGCGCCAGGTGGTCAGCTTCAGCGGCAGTCCCTACGAGCGGTCGCTGTCGGGCGTGACGTTCCACCACCGCCCGGTGGTGCCGGCCGAGCACGTCGTCCTGCCCGAGGGCACGCTGGAACAGGTGCGTGCCCACGTCGTCGGCCTGGCCGAGCACCGCGACCGCCTGCTGGCGAAGGGCCAGCACCTCAAGCGGGGCGTGCTGCTCTACGGCCCGCCCGGCACCGGCAAGACCCACACCGTGCGCCACCTGGTCGGTGCGACGCCGGACACCACCGTCGTGCTGCTGAGCGGCACCCAGATGGTGCACGTCGCCGCGGCGGCCCAGATCGCCCGAGCTCACCAGCCCGCGATCGTCGTGATCGAGGACTGTGACCTCATCGCCGAGGACCGCGACCACCACTACGGCGGCGGGCCGTCCCCGATGCTCTTCACGCTGCTGGACGCCATGGACGGGCTCGACGCCGACGCGGATGTCGTCTTCCTGCTCACCACCAACCGCGCCGAGGCGCTGGAGCGGGCGCTCGCCCAGCGGCCCGGCCGGGTGGACCTGGCCGTCGAGGTCCCCCTGCCGGACGAACCGGCACGGCGTGCCCTGGTCGCGCTCTACGGCAGCCAGGTGGGCTTCAGCCCCGAAGCCGTGGCGCGCGCCGCGCGCGACTCCGCCGGCACCACGGCGTCGTACGCCAAGGAGCTGGTGCGCCGGGCGGTGCTCCTGGCGGCGGTCGACGAGCGGGAGCCCGGCGACGAGGACCTCGCCGCCGCCAGCGCCGCGCTGCAGTCCGACTCGGCGGCGCTCACGCTCGCGCTGCTCGGCTCGACCGGCCCGGCGGCCTAGAGCGAGGTCATGACCCCGACCGACTCGGGCCGGAAGCCGGGGAACACCTTCGCGGTGGACGCGCCGAACCGGGTGGAGACGACCTCGGCGAGCACGCTGCGGTAGTCGGTGGTCACCAGCAGGTCGGCGTCGAGGGTGTTGGCGAGGCCCGGCCAGGTGCCGTAGTACTTCCCGCCCTTGACGCCGGCGCCGGCGAGCAGCATGACGTTGCCGTAGCCGTGGTCGAGGCCGGTGCTGTCGTTCTCGACGACCCGGCGGCCGAACTCGCTGATCGTCACCAGCGTGACCTTCGAGGCGAGCCCGCCGAGGTCGGCGAAGAACGCGGCGATCGAGGCGGCGAGGTCCTCGGCGTTGCGCTTCATCCGGCCCCACTCGAGCGTGCCGAGGTCGGAGTGCATGTCCCAGTCGCCCTGGTCGACGGTAACGACCTCGACGCCGACGTCGCCGCGCACCACGCGGGCGACCTCCGCGAGCGCGCGGCCCAGGTCGCTGCGGGGGTACGACGCGGCGCGGTCGGGCGTCTCGCGTGCGGGCCCGAAGGACTTCACCGCCGAGAAGGCCGAGCCGACGGCGCGGCCGAGCGGCCCGGACTCGCCGTCCCAGAGGGTGTGCAGCGAGCGGACGCGGCCGCCCTTGGTGTCCCACTTGTCGTCTCCGGGGATGGAGACCGCGTCGACGGACCCGGTCGACATGACCGGCTCGTCGCCGTACAGGCTCGTGGGCAGCACCCCGCCGCCGAGGTTGACCGCCTGGAGCGGCGAGTGGTTCGCGTCGGTGCCGATCAGCCGGTTGAGCCAGCCCTGGCGGGCGGCGGACCCGGGGTTGGCGTCCTCGACCTCCTCCATGGCGGCGAAGTGCGAGCGGTTCGGCGCGGGCAGGCCGGTGGCGTGCACCGCGGCGAGGCGGCCCGAGCGCCACAGCGGCAGGAGCGGCGCGAGGTTCGGGTGCAGGCCGAACATGTCGTCCTTGGCGACCAGGCTGGCGGCCGGCACGGCGATCCGCGGGCGGGCCTCGTAGTACACGGGGTCGCCGTGGGGGACGACGAGCGAGAGGCCGTCGGCGGCACCGCGCAGCGACAGCACCACCAGCACGGAGCCGGCGCTAGCGGCGCGGGCGGGGGAGGCGGTGACGACGGCGGAGCCGATCGCGGTGGCGGTCCCGGCGAGGGCCAGTGCGCCACCGAGCAGGCCGCGGCGGGAGACGCGGGCGAACTCCTCGCAGCAGGTGGCGGGGGAGCCGGGGAGGGCAGCAGAGGTCATGGCGGTCACCGGGTGAAGTGGGCGGGGGAGTCGAGGACGGTGCCGAGCAGGCGGTGGAAGTCCCACTTGACGATCGGGTGGTCGGCGCTGATCACGTCGCCGGGCGAGACGTCGCACATCTCGCAGCACGCGCGGAGCAGGGTGGCGGTGGACCGCCGGTGCAGCAGCTGCTGGCTGAGGTGGTCGACGAACAGGTCGAAGCGGATCTTCTTGCGCGGCAGCCACTGCTTCGGGGTGCGGTAAGTGATGCCCTTCGAGGGCCACCAGCCGCCCGCCATCGCCCAGTGCAGGTCCATCGAGGCCAGCACGCGTGACGGGGAGGACCAGGACTCGCTGTCGATCGGCTGGCCGTCGGGGCGCGGCCAGGAGAACGGGCTGGTGCCGAGGTTGCCGACCTGCCACAGCATCGCCTTGACGGCGTGCTCGTCACCGGCACGGCCCGCGGGCGGGCGGGCGAGCTGGACGCGGAGCACGCGGTACGTCGCGACCAGGTCCTCGCCCGGGTCGCGCACCTTGCTGCCGACCGAGGCCTTGAACTGGGGGCTCGCGACCAGCGCGCGGAGCACCGGCCGGATCTCGGTGTCGGCGTCGAGGTAGACCTTCGCGAGCCGGTCCACCAGGGCCTGCGGCGGGTCGTCGCGGACGAACTTCACCGCGAGCCGGCGCGCGACGCGCTGCGCGGTGGCCGGGTGGTGCGCGAGGTAGGAGAGGTAGCGGCGCACGGCCGGCCGGCCGTCCCGCTCGGCGTTCGGGTCGCGGAACCCCATCACCTTCACGGGCCCGGTCCAGTGGTCGCGCGGCGAGTACGACGCCTCCCAGCTGTCCCACAGGTCGACCCGGAACCCGGTGAGGATGCGAGCCGACGCCTTCACGTCGTCCTCGGAGTACTGCCCGCGGCCGACGGTGTGCAGCTCGAGCAGCTCGCGGCCGAGGTTCTCGTTGGGGTGCCGGGCGGTCGAGACGGCGTTGTCGAGGAAGATCCCCATCGCCGGGTGCGTGACCGCCGCGTGCAGCAGGTCGTCGAAGCGACCGAGCGCGTGGCTGCGGATGGTGTCGCCGTAGGAGACGCGGTAGGTGAACTGGGCGTCGCCGACGGCCGGGACGTTGAAGTGGTTCTCCCACAGCTCGGTCATCACCTCGAGCACCTGCCGGTCGGAGGTGATCCGGCGGACCAGCGCCCAGCGGGCGTAGTCCTCCATGACCTCCCAGCCGCCCTCGAGCTCGCGCTCCTGGCGCTGCCAGAGCTCTGCGGGCCTGCGGTCGAAGCTGGGCCACCACGCGCGCAGGCCGGCGGCGCGGCGGTCCGCGACCCGGCTCGGCTCCAGCTGTCGCTCGAACCAGCGGTGGGCACCGCCCGCGGCCCGCACCTGCGCCGCCAGCGCCGGCGTCACGCCGTACGAGAAGCGGCCGACGAGGTGGCGGGCCTGGGTCCCGAGCAGCGGCGCCCCGGGGAACCGCGCGGGCTTGTACGCCGTGCGGGCTCGGGTGGCTGCGTGGGTCACGGGGAGGCTCCCAGGGGTTCGGACGGTCCCGTCGCGCGACGGGTCGGGCCGGCAGCCCCCCGCCGCCGGGGACCAGTGTGGCGTGTCGAGCCGCGGTCGCGCCTCCGTTGACCCTCCGACGCGTCATGGCCCGGCCGGGTCATGCCCGGACGGCGAACGGTCGAGAGGCCGTGCGAGGACGGCTCGCAGGACTGTGCCGCGGCCGCGGGGCGCCTGTATCGTGGTCGGCTCCCCGGCCCTGAGACGACAAGGACCCAGAGAACCCCCGATGGACGGCTCTCAAAGTAGCCCGCTCTCCTTCTACGGAGAGCTCCCGTGACGCCCCTCGTCCTGCTCGCGATCGCGCTCCTGCTCGTGGTCGCCTGCGGCATCTTCGTCGCCGCCGAGTTCGCGCTCGTCACCGTCGACCGCAACAAGGTCGACCAGGCCGCGGAGGCCGGTGACGCCGGCGCCCGCGGCGTGCAGACCGCGCTCCGCTCGCTGTCGACCCAGCTCTCCGGCGCGCAGGTGGGCATCACGGTCACCAACCTCGGCATCGGCTTCCTCGCCGAGCCGGCGATCGCGGACCTGATCGAGGAGCCGCTCGGCGCGCTCGGCGTGCCGGACGGCGCCGTCTCGCCGGTCGCCGTGGCCCTCGGCCTGGTCATCGGCACCGTGCTGACGATGCTCTTCGGCGAGCTGGTGCCCAAGAACCTCGCGATCGCGCTGCCGCTGCAGGTCGCCCGCGCCACCCAGCGCCCGATGCGGCTCTTCACCGCGGTCAACCGCGGCCCGATCCGGGTGCTGAACAACTCCGCCAACGCGCTGGTGCGCCGCCTCGGCATCGAGCCGCAGGAGGAGCTGCGCTCGGCGCGCAGCTCCCAGGAGCTCGCCTCGCTCATCGCGCGCTCGGCCGACGAGGGCACCCTCGACGCCGACACCGCGGAGCTGATGGAGCGATCGGTGGAGTTCGGCACCCGCACCGCGGGGGAGATCATGACCCCGCGCGTGCGCACCCATAGCCTGGAGGCCAACGACCGCGCCTCGGCCGTGATCGAGCTGGCGCGCTCGACCGGCCACTCCCGTTTCCCGGTGCTCGACGACGAGGACACCGTGGTCGGCACGGTCCACGTCAAGAACGCCGTCGCCCTGCCGCTGCACGAGCGCAGCACCACGAAGGTCAAGCACCTGATGGCCAAGCCGATCGTCGTGCCCGACACCCTGC
Source organism: Nocardioides deserti (assembly GCF_014266025.1). Taxonomy (GTDB): domain Bacteria; phylum Actinomycetota; class Actinomycetes; order Propionibacteriales; family Nocardioidaceae; genus Nocardioides; species Nocardioides deserti. Next base: position 42,857 of record NZ_JACMYC010000017.1, read on the forward strand.
GGCTCGACCCGCTGCTCGCGCAGCTGCGCAACGAGAGCTTCCAGATGGCCGTCGTCCTGGACGAGTACGGCGGCCACGCCGGCATCGTGACCCTCGAGGACGTCGTCGAGGAGATCGTCGGCGACATCGCCGACGAGCACGACCGGATGAGCGCCCGCGCCCGCCAGCGCCGCGACGGCAGCTGGCTGATCTCCGGGCTGCTGCGCCCCGACGAGGTCGAGGACCTCACCGGGGTCGAGCTGCCGGAGAACGAGGACTACGACACCGTCGCCGGCCTGGTGCTGCGCGCGCTCGGCCGGGTGCCCGCCTCGGGCGACATCGCGGAGGTGCCCGTCGCCGACACCAGCGACCCCGAGCAGCCCCGCGAGCGGCTGGCCGTGCTGACCGTCGAGCACATGGACGGCCTGCGCATCGACCGGCTCTCGCTGCGCCTGCACGAGGGCGAGCCGGCCTCGGCGACGTCCGACCCGGCCGCGGACGGCGGTGAGCAGGCATGAGCGACACCGCCGGCATCGTCCTCGTCGTCGTGCTCCTGGCCGCCAACGCCTTCTTCGTCGGCGCGGAGTTCGCCCTGGTCTCGGCGCGCCGCAGCCAGGTCGAGCCGCACGCCCAGGCCGGTTCCCGGATGGCCCGCACGACGCTGCGCGCCATGGAGCAGGTCTCGCTGATGATGGCGGGCGCCCAGCTCGGCATCACGATCTGCTCGCTCGGCCTCGGTGCCGTCGGCGAGCCCGCGATCGCGCACCTGATCGAGCCGGGCATCCACGCCCTCGGTGCACCCGACGCCTTCCTGCACCCGATCGCGTTCGTGATCGCGCTGACGCTGGTGACCTACCTGCACGTCGTGCTCGGCGAGATGGTGCCGAAGAACATCGCCATCGCCGGCCCGGAGCGCTCCGCGATGGTCCTCGGCCCGCCGCTGCTCGGCGTCGTCACGGTCCTCAAGCCGCTGATCGTCGTGCTCAACGCCGCGGCCAACGGCATCCTGAGGCTGATGCGGGTCGAGCCCAAGGACGAGCTGACCTCCGCGTTCACCCGCGAGGAGGTCGCAGCCCTGGTCGAGGAGTCCCGCGGCGAGGGCCTGCTCGAGGCCGACGAGTACGACCGGTTGGCCGGCGCGCTCGGCTTCACCGAGAAGACGGTCGCCTCGGTGCTGATGCCGACCGACACCCTGACCGTCGTACGCCGTGGCTCGACCGCCGCGGAGGTCGAGGCGCTGTGCGCGGCGACCGGCTTCAGCCGGTTCCCGGTCGCGGGCGCCGACGGCGACATGGTGGGCTACCTGCACATCAAGGACGTGCTCGAGCCCGACGAGGAGCGCCGCGAGCGGCCGGTCGACGACAAGTGGGTCCGCCCCTTCGCGCCAGTCACCGCCGACGAGTCGCTGCACGACGCGCTGGAGACGCTCCAGCGGCGCGGCGCCCACATGGCCCGGGTGGTCGACACGGCGGGCACCACGCTGGGGCTGGCGACGCTGGAGGACGTGCTCGAGGAGCTGGTCGGCGAGATCCGCGACGCCGCCCACCACGAGGACCCCGTGCCGAACCCGACGACCAGCGTCTGACGACCGACGTCTGACGGGCGCCACACCGCGCCTGACCTGCTGCTTCGGGGCCGCTCCCGCGGCGGTTAGGGTGTGGCGCGTGGCAGCCGACCGTCCCCGCACGAACCGCGTGTGGACGCTGCCGAACGTGTTGAGCATGCTCCGGCTGGCCGGGGTCCCGCTGTTCCTGTGGCTGGTCCTCGGACCCGAGGCGGACGTGTGGGCGCTGGCCGTGCTCATGGTCTCGGGGGTCACCGACTGGCTCGACGGCTACCTGGCCCGCAAGTGGGACCAGGTGACCGTCCTGGGCCAGGCGCTCGACCCGATCGCGGACCGGCTCTACATCCTCGCCGCGGTGGTCGGCCTCGCGATGCGGGACGTGATCCCGTGGTGGCTGGCGGTCTCGCTGCCGCTGCGCGACCTGCTGCTGTGGGTGCTCGTGCCGTTCCTGCGCACCCGCGGCTACACCGCGCTGCCGGTCCACTTCCTCGGCAAGGCGGCGACGTTCAACCTGCTCTACGCCTTCCCGCTGCTCTTCCTCGGCGACGGGGACGGCACGGTGGCTGAGCTCGCGCAGGTGCTCGGCTGGGCCTTCGCGCTGTGGGGGATCGGCCTCTACTGGTGGGCCGGGCTGCTCTACGCGTGGCAGGTGCGCACCCTGCTCGTCACGACCGAGCCCCGGCGCCGGACTGCGCTCGATGCCTGACGAGCGCGCGGGGACGCCCGAGCCGGACCGGCTGACGCCGGCGCGGGTGCGGCTCCCGCTCCTGACGCTGATCACCCAGCAGTCTCTCGACGAGGACTACCTCCACGCCGCCGAGCGCCGCGCTCTCGCCGTCCGGGCCGCTCGGGAAGCGGGCGCGGCCGCCGGTCCGGAGGCGGGGGAGCAGCCGGCCCGCCCGGAGATGGCGCGGCACCGGGTCGCCGCGGTCGTCGCGGTGGTCTTCGGGTTGCTCGCCACGACGGCGTTCGTGCAGACCTCGCGCAACGAGGACGTCGACGCCGCCAGCCGCGCCACCCTGGTCCGCCGCGTCACCGACGAGCGGGAGCGCGTGGCCAACCTCCAGGACCGGATCGTCGACCTCCGGGAGGAGAACGCCGAGCTCGAGCGCGGGCTCACCCGCGCCCGCGCGAGCCACGAGGCGGAGGTCACCCGGCTGCGCCGGGTGCAGACCCGGACGGGGTACGTCGCCGTGCGCGGTCCCGGCGTCAGCATCACCCTCGACGACGGACCGCCGGAGATCACCGACAGCGAGGTCAAGGACGTCGACCTGCGGATCGCGGTCAACGGGTTGTGGCGGGTCGGCGCCGAGGCGATCGCGATCAACGGACAGCGGCTCACCGCGCTGTCGGCCATCCGGAGCTCCGGCCTGGTCGTGCGGGTGAACAAGGTCAACCTGTCGCCGCCGTACCGTGTGGAGGCGATCGGTGACACCCGCACGCTCCAGTCCCGCTTCCTCGACTCCACCGAGGGGAGCTGGATGCTGCAGCTGGAGAACGACTACGGCATAGCCTTCGACATGGACAACGACGACGACCTTGCGCTGCCGGCCGCCCGGCTGCGCGAGCTGCGCTCCGTGCGGCCGCTCGGGGACGACGACAAGGGACCCCCGGAGGAGACACCGTGATCGCCGCGCTCGGCCTGCTGGTCGGCATCGTGCTGGGGCTGGTCTTCCAGCCCGACGTGCCGCTCGGCCTCGAGCCCTACCTGCCGATCGCCGTGGTGGCCGCGCTGGACGCGGTCTTCGGCGGACTGCGGGCCTACCTCGACGGGATCTTCGACGACAAGGTCTTCGTCGTCTCGTTCGTCTCCAACGTCGTCATCGCCGCGGCGATCGTCTACCTGGGCGACAAGCTCGGCGTGGGCGGCCAGCTCTCGACCGGCGTCATCGTCGTGCTCGGCATCCGGATCTTCTCCAACGTCGCGGCCATCCGCCGCCACCTGTTCCATGCCTGACCCAACGCCGTCGAGCGGACGGACCCGGCTGCTGCGCGCGGTGCTCAAGCCCTCGCGCAGCCAGGTCGTCGTCGGCGTGCTCCTGGCGCTCGTCGGGTTCGCGGCGATCGTGCAGGTGCGGGCGACCGAGGTCGACACCACCTACGCCGGCCTGCGCGAGCAGGACCTCATCGACGTCCTCAACGGCCTGGCCGGCACCACGCAGCGCGCCGAGTCGGAGATCGAGCGCCTCGAGGAGGCGCGCGAGGACCTGCGCACCGACACCCGCCGCGTCGGCACGGCGCTGGAGGAGGCGCAGACCCAGGCCGACACCCTGGCGATCCTCGCGGGCACGGTGCCCGTGACCGGCCCCGGCATCCGGGTCACCATCACCGAGACCGACACGGCCATCGGGGTCCAGGACTTCATCGACCTGGTCCAGGAGCTGCGCACCTCGAACGCGGAGGCGATGCAGCTCAACGGCAAGGTGCGGCTGGTGGCCCAGTCGTCGTTCGCCGAGGCCGAGGGCGGCCTCGTCGTCGACGGCGAGCTGCTCGGCCCGCCGTACGTCCTTGACGCCATCGGCGCACCCGACACGCTCAGCGGCGCGATCTCCATCGCCCGGGGCGTCGTCTCCAAGCTGCAGGAGGACAACGCCGAGGTCGACATCGAGGAGCTGTCCTCGCTCGACATCGAGAGCGTCCGCGAGCCGCAGCAGCCCGACTACGCCGCGCCGGACCTCGACCCGGCCGGCCAGTAGGGTCGGACCACCGACCTGTCCACCGAGCCACCGTCTGGAGACCGCGTTGTACCCCGAGGACCTGAAGTACACCAGCGAGCACGAGTGGCTGCGCACCCCCGGCGAGACCGAGGGCTCCGTGCGCGTGGGCATCACCCACTACGCCCAGGACGCGCTCGGCGACATCGTCTACGTCTCCCTGCCCGATGTCGGCGCGACCATCGAGGCCGGCTCCACCTGCGGTGAGCTGGAGTCCACGAAGTCGGTCAGCGACGTCTACGCCCCGGTCTCCGGCGAGGTCGTCGCGCGCAACGACTCCCTCGACGCGACGCCCGAGCTGGTGAACAGCGACCCGTACGGCGGCGGCTGGCTCTTCGAGGTCGTGCCGGCCGACAGCGGTGACGTCGGCGCCCTCATGGACGCCGCGGCGTACGAGGCCTCGCTCGACTCCTGATCGGCGCGCATGAACGTCGCGCACACGCACGAGGCCCCGGTCGCCGTCCGGCGACCGGAGCCTCGTGCTGTGTGACTGTTCTTCGGTCCCTCGCTGCGGGTCAGCGGTTCTCGACGGCGCGCTGGGTGGCGTCGAAGGTCAGGCCGATGGTGTTGGCCATGCCCTGGAAGGGGTTGCCGGCGGTCTCGGGGAACTTCAGGGTCACCCGGAGGTGGGAGACCTTGGTGTCGTTGAGCGCGGTGGTGGCCTTGTCGAGGGCGAGGTTGGCGCCGATGACCGGGCGGGGAGCGAGGACCGGGGTGGTGGTGCCCTTGCAGGTCAGCGCGCCGTTGGTCTTGGTGGCGTCGACCTTGGTCCAGGCGGTGGAGCACTGGTCGATGCTGATCTGCAGGCCGTTGGTGAGGTCGGTGGAGAGCAGGTTCGTGGCGGTCGCGGTGGTGGTGAGGGAGACGGTGCCGAACTTCTCGTCGTTCGCGCCGCGGGTCAGGACGATGTCGCGCTCGACGGTGTCGCCGGGGACCAGGCCGGTGGCGGCGATCGAGGGGGCCTGGGTGGAGGTGCCCTGGCCGAGCTTGATGGTGCCGGCCGCGACCGACTCCGAGGCCGAGGTGGTGGAGGTGAAGGCACCGAAGGTGCCGAGGCCCGCGACCGAGGCGGCGCCGGCGACGAGGGCGACCGAGGCGACCAGCTTGGCGGCGGTCGTGCGGTTCTTGCGGCTGGCCTTGGTGTTCTTGACGGCCTTGCGGACGGCCTTGCGGGTGCCGGTGCTGTTGGTCATCGGGGGGAACCTCTCGGGGAGGGGGCCGCCGGTCTCTCCGACGGGGCGTTCCTTGATGACCGGAACTCTGCCGAGCCCAGATCAAGGCACCCCCGGGCTCATCCCCGACGTTCCCTCAAGAGGTCCGCAAGACCCCTGAGCCGGCGTCCCTGAGCCCACTCCACGGCCTTTCCCGCCGCTTGTCGGCCGTTGCGATGGCCGAGAAGCGTCAGCATCCCAAGTTCACCTGGGATGCTGACCCCACCACCGGCCCGCTCCCGCCGGCCGCGGCCTTTCCGGTACCGCTTGATCGGCCGTCCCCGGCTGATAGGTTCGGACAACCGTCAACCTCAGCCCCGAGGTGAGGGTTGCACCACTTCTCGCACCGCCCGAATGCCGGACCCCGGAGGATGCCCGATGCCGTTCTGCACCGCGTGTGGCAGGCAGAACCCCGACGACGCCCGCTTCTGCTCGCAGTGCGGCACCAAGCTGGTGACCGCGGACGAGACCACGGCTCCGGCGACGCCGCCGGTGGGCCAGGGTGACTCGACCGCCACCATCCAGATCGGGCTCGGCGAGAAGACCGAGACCTCCGACCGTCAGCTCAATCCCGTCGACGCCGCCGCGGTCGACGCCCTCCCGGCCGGCCACGCGCTGCTCGTCGTGCAGCGCGGCCCCGGCTCGGGCAGCCGGTTCCTCCTCGACGCCGACGTGGTGACCGCGGGCCGGCACCCCGAGAGCGAGATCTTCCTCGACGACGTGACGGTCTCCCGTCGCCACGCGCAGTTCGACCGCGACGGCGACACGTTCACCGTCAGCGACGTGGGCTCGTTGAACGGCACGTACGTCAACCGCGACCGCATCGACAAGGTGCAGCTCAAGGACGGCGACGAGGTGCAGATCGGCAAGTACCGCCTGGTGTTCTTCGCCGGGCACCAGGCCGGCTGAGCCGCCCGCGCATGAGCTCGATCGGCTCGGCCGCCGCAGGCGCCGCGGGGGCGCCGCGCGCCCGGATGAACATCGGAGAGGTTCTCGACCACCTCCGACCGGACTTCCCGGGTGTCACCATCCCCAAGATCCGCTTCCTCGAGGACAAGGGGCTGATCAAGCCCGAGCGGACGCCGGCCGGCTACCGGAAGTTCTCACCCGACGACGTCGACCGGCTGCGGTACGTCCTGCGCATGCAGCGCGACCACTACCTGCCACTGAAGGTCATCGGGGAGCACCTCGACGCGATCGACCGCGGCCTCGAGCCGCCGGCGATCGAGCCGGTCGTGCCCACCGTGCCGAAGGTCGCGCTCTCCGCCGACGGCCTGCCCAGCCCGGAGTCGTTCCGGCGCCACGACGGCATGCGGCTCTCGCGCCGCGAGCTGGTCAAGGTCGCCGAGATCTCCGAGGACCTGCTCGACCAGCTCGAGCAGTACGGCCTGATCAGCGCCAAGCCCGGCACCGGCCACTACGACACCGACGCGCTCGTGATCGCGCAGACCGCCCGCGAGCTGGCCGACTTCGGCTTCGAGCCACGTCACCTCCGAGCGTTCAAGACCGCCGCCGACCGCGAGGTCGGCCTGGTCGAGCAGGTCGTCGCGCCGCACAAGCGCGGCCGCGACGCCGCAGCCCGGGCCCGCGCCGAGGAGGCCGTCTCCGAGATCGCCGCCCTCTCCGTCCGCCTGCACGCCACCCTCGTCAAGGCCGGCCTCCGCTCCTCCTGACACCCGGGCAACATCGCCGCCGACGCACGCCGCGTCCCGTCCCGACGCGACCGTCCGGGCTCACCGGGCGGGAGTAGGGTGAAGGTGTGCGCGAAGTCGATGTCATGGGTGTCCGGGTGGAGATGCCGTCGAACCAGCCGATCGTGCTGCTGCGCGAGGTGACGGGGGAGCGGTACCTCCCGATCTGGATCGGTGCGGTCGAGGCCACCGCGATCGCGTTCGCCCAGCAAGGCGTGGTCCCGCCGCGCCCGCTGACCCACGACCTGATGAAGGACGTCCTCGAGGCGACCGGCAACGAGCTCACCGAGGTCCGGATCACCGACGTCAAGGACGGCGTCTTCTTCGCGACACTGGTCTTCGGCACCGGCGCCGAGGTCAGCGCCCGCCCCTCGGACTCGATCGCCCTGGCACTGCGCACGGGCACGCGGATCGTGTGCGCCGAGGAGGTCCTCGACGAGGCCGGGCTCGCCGTGCCGGCCGAGCAGGAGGACGAGGTGGAGAAGTTCCGTGAGTTCCTCGACCAGGTCACGCCCGAGGACTTCGAGTCCCGCTGACGCGCCGGTCGGTCAGCCGGCGGCGTACCGCGGGAGCCTCACCCTCAACCTCAACTTGAGGGTTCCGACACGCCGCCTTGATCTTTGACGACCTCCCTGCCGAGGCCTACCTTGAACTGTCTCTGTTGTAACTCCACCGTTGTGGTTGCGCTCCGCGATCACGGCACCTTCCCCGGGTAGTTACGCACAACGGAGTAGACCCACGGAGGACCGTGTGAACGAGCAGGAGCAGCAGGGCGAGCACCCCGAGGCCGCTGTCGCGGCCGAGGTGGCCGAGGAGCAGGGTCTCCTCTTCACCGACGACGTCTCGCCCCTGCCCAGTGACACCGGCTACCGCGGCCCCACCGCGTGCAACGCCGCCGGCATCACCTACCGCCAGCTGGACTACTGGGCCCGCACCGGCCTGGTCGAGCCCACCGTGCGCGGCGCGAGCGGCTCCGGCTCCCAGCGGCTCTACTCCTTCCGCGACATCCTGCTGCTCAAGGTCATCAAGCGCCTGCTCGACGCCGGCATCTCGCTGCAGCAGATCCGCACCGCGGTCCAGCACCTGCGCGAGCGCGGCACCGACGACCTGACCCGCGTGACGCTGATGAGCGACGGCGCCTCGGTCTACGAGTGCACCAGCAGCGACGAGGTCATCGACCTGCTCCAGGGCGGCCAGGGCGTCTTCGGCATCGCGATCGGCGGTGTCTGGCGCGAGATCGAGGGCACCCTCGCCGAGCTGCCGAGCGAGCGCACCGCCGACGAAGCCGCGCCCACCGCGAACGACGAGCTCGCCGCGCGCCGCGCCGCGCGCAAGATCGGCTGAACGCCGGCCCCACGACGTACGACGTGCCGGCCCGCCGCCCCTCACCGGGGCAGCGGGCCGTCGTCATTTCGGGGGACTGTCGGGGGCTGCTGCTAGCCTCGGGGACGCTGACGATCCCGCACGGGAGAGTCTCCGCCCGGCGTCAGGACCCAGCACGACCAGCCGGAGCGGAGCGCCGAAGGGGCAATTCCTCCCCGGAACCTCTCAGGCGCCCGGACCGTGTGGAGCAGGCGACTCTGGAGCACCAGCGACGGTGTGACAGAGGGGGAGGGAACCCGACCCCGCGTCCGAGGAGCCCTCGCCCTATGTCCGACCGCCCCACTCTCTCCGAGCTCGACGGCGCGCTGCCGTTCGTCGACCGCCACATCGGTCTCCGGCCGGCCGACGAGGCCGCGATGCTCGAGCGGCTCGGCTTCGACTCGCTCGAGGCGTTGATGGAGGCCGCCGTCCCCGGTGGCATCCGCACCGAGGCGGCGCTCGACCTGCCGCCGGCGCAGTCCGAGGACGCCACCGGGCGCGAGCTGCGCGCGATCGCGGCGATGAACAACCCGCTCGAGGCGATGATCGGGCTGGGCTACTCGGCGACGATCACCCCGCCGGTGATCCGCCGCAACGTGCTGGAGGACCCGAGCTGGTACACCGCGTACACGCCGTACCAGCCGGAGATCTCCCAGGGCCGCCTCGAGGCGCTGATCAACTTCCAGACCGTCGTCGGCGACCTGACCGGCCTGCCGACGGCCAACGCGTCGCTGCTCGACGAGGGCACGGCAGCGGCCGAGGCGATGACGCTCGTCCGGCGAGGAAACAAGAAGGCGACCGGGCCGTTCGTGGTCGACGCCGACGCTCTGCCGCAGACGATCGAGGTCGTGCGGACCCGGGCCGAGGCGATGGGCATCGAGGTCGTCGTCGCCGACCTGGCCGACGGGCTCCCCGAGGGCGAGGCCTGCGGCGTGCTGGTGCAGTACCCGGGTGCGTCCGGGCGCGTGCTCGACCCGCGGCCGGTCATCGACGCCGTCCACGAGCGCGGCGGCCTGGCCGTCGTCGCCGCGGACCTGCTGGCGCTCACGCTGCTGGAGTCGCCGGGCTCGATGGGCGCGGACGTCGTCGTCGGCTCCTCCCAGCGGTTCGGCGTGCCGCTGTTCTACGGCGGCCCGCACGCCGGCTACATGGCGGTCGCGTCCGGTCTCGAGCGGCACCTGCCCGGCCGCCTCGTGGGGGTGTCGATCGACGCCGAGGGGCGGCCGGCGTACCGCCTGGCGCTCCAGACCCGCGAGCAGCACATCCGCCGCGACAAGGCGACCTCCAACATCTGCACCGCTCAGGTGCTGCTCGCCGTCGTCGCCTCGATGTACGCCGTGCACCACGGCCCCGAGGGACTGCGGGCGATCGCCACCCGCGCCCACCGGTACGCCGCCGTGCTGGCCGCCGCGCTGGGCGCGGCCGGGCACGAGCCGCGGCACGCGGAGTTCTTCGACACGATCCAGGTCGCGGCGCCGGGGCGGGCCGCGGAGGTCGTCGCGGCCGCCCGCGAGCGGGGTATCCACCTCCGGCTCGTCGACGCCGACACGGTCGGGATCAGCACGTCGGAGTGCACGACCCGGTCGACGGTCGAGCGCGTGCTCGCGTCCTTCGGCGTCGAGGGCGTCGCGATCGACGACGTCGACCGGGCCACCGCCGACGCGCTGCCCGACCCGCTGCGCCGCACCACGGCCTACCTCACCCACGAGGTGTTCTCCGCCCACCACAGCGAGACCCAGATGCTGCGCTACCTGCGGCGCCTCTCGGCGCGCGACTACGCCCTGGACCGCGGGATGATCCCGCTCGGGTCGTGCACGATGAAGCTCAACGCGACCACCGAGATGGAGCCGGTGTCACTGCCGGGCTTCGCCGACCTGCACCCGTTCGCGCCGGCCGAGGACGCCGCGGGCTACCACCTGCTCGTCGACCAGCTCGAGGGCTGGCTGGCGGAGGTGACCGGTTACGACCGCGTCTCGATCCAGCCCAACGCCGGCTCCCAGGGCGAGCTCGCCGGGCTGCTCGCGATCCGCGCCTATCACCAAGCGAACAGCCACCACGCGAACGGCGACACCGGCCGCGACGTCTGCCTGATCCCGTCGTCCGCGCACGGCACCAACGCCGCCTCCGCGGTCATGGCGGGCATGCGGGTGGTCGTCGTCAAGGCCGCGGCCGACGGCGGCATCGACATGGACGACCTGCGCGCGCAGTGCGAGAAGCACGCCGACGACCTGGCCGCGATCATGGTGACCTACCCGTCGACGCACGGCGCCTACGAGGACACGATCACCGAGCTGTGCGAGGTCGTGCACGCGCACGGCGGCCAGGTCTACGTCGACGGCGCCAACCTCAACGCGCTGCTCGGCCATGCCAAGCCCGGCGAGTTCGGCGGCGACGTGTCGCACCTGAACCTCCACAAGACCTTCTGCATCCCGCACGGCGGCGGCGGCCCGGGCGTCGGCCCGGTCGCGGTGCGCGAGCACCTGGCGCCGTACCTGCCCTCGCACGGCATGCACCCCGACGTCACCAAGCGCGAGGGCATCGGCCCGATCAGCGCGGCGCCGTACGGCTCGGCGGGCATCCTGCCGATCTCGTGGGCCTACGTGCGGATGATGGGCGGCGCCGGCCTGACCCGGGCGACCGCGAGCGCGGTGCTGTCGGCGAACTACGTCGCGGCGCGGCTCGGCGAGCACTTCCCGGTGCTCTACCGCGGCCACGGCGACCTCGTCGCGCACGAGTGCATCCTCGACGTCCGCGGGATCACCAAGGAGACCGGCGTCAGCGTCGACGACGTCGCCAAGCGGCTGATCGACTACGGCTTCCACGCGCCGACGATGTCGTTCCCGGTGGCCGGCACGCTCATGGTCGAGCCGACCGAGTCCGAGGACCTGGCCGAGATCGACCGGTTCTGCGAGGCGATGATCGCGATCAAGGGCGAGATCGACCGCGTGGCCGCGGGGGAGTGGACGCCGGAGGGCTCGCCGCTGCGCGGGGCGCCGCACACCTCGCGCGCGCTCGTCGGGGACTGGGACCGTGCCTACCCGCGCGAGCTCGGCGTCTTCCCGACCGGCATCGACCCGGACAAGTACTGGCCGCCGGTCGCGCGCATCGACCAGGCCTACGGCGACCGCAACCTGCAGTGCTCCTGCCCGCCCCTCGAGGCGTTCGCGGAGTAGCCCGGCCAAGATGGCCCCATGAACGTCGCTGACAGCACCGGCCGCCGGCTCCTCGTCCACCTCGCGCGGGCGCAGGCCGGCGGCCGGCTGCCGTCGGTGACGGCCGGGGTGGTGCGCGACGGCGCGCTGGTGTGGTCGGGGACGTACGGCACGCCGCCGGTGCCCGACCACGACCCGGCCGACGTGCAGCACCGGATCGGGTCGATCACCAAGACCTTGACCGCGGTGCTGGTGCTGCAGCTCGTGCGGGACGGGCGGGTCGACCTCGACGCACCGGTCTCGGTCGTGCTCGGAGAGGTGCCGTACGGCGACCGGTCGGTGCGCTCGCTGCTGGCCCACGCCTCGGGGATCGGCGCGGAGCCGGCCGGCGAGTGGTGGGAGCGGACCGACGGGGTGTCCTTCGGGGAGCTGGCGGCGGCGCACGCCCCGGCACCGGCGGTCACCTCGCCCGGGTCGCGGTTCCACTACTCCAACCTCGGCTACGCGCTGCTCGGCGAGCTGGTCGCGCGGGTGCACGGTCGGCCGTGGGCGGAGTGCGTCTCGGCCTTCGCGCTCGAGCCGCTGGGGATGACCCGGACGTCGTACCTGCCGACCGGGCCGGCCGCCTCGGGCTGGTCGGTCGATCCCTACACCCGCGAGCTGGTGCCGGAGCCCGCCACGGACACCCGCGCCATGGCGCCCGCGGGCCAGCTGTGGTCGACGGCGGCCGACCTGGCGACGTACGCCGCGTTCCTGGTCGACGGGCACGCCGACGTGCTCGACGCGTCGTGGCTGACGACCGCGTCCGTCCCGCAGGCCGGGTCCGCGGGCGACGCGCTGGCCTCGGCGCACGGGCTGGGGTTCCAGCTGCTCCGCGGTGGGTCGGGGACGCTGCTCGGGCACGGCGGGTCGATGCCGGGGTTCCTGGCGTCGTGCTTCGTCGACCGCGAGCGGCGCACCGGCGCGGTGGTGATGGCGCCGGCGACGACCGGGTTCTCGCCCAGCGACCTCGCCCGGGTGCTGCTGGAGGAGCTCGAGGGGTGCGAGCCGACGTTGCCGCAGCCCTGGGTGCCGACGACGGCGGTGCCGCCAGAGGTCGACGGCGTGCTGGGCGTCTGGCACTGGGGCAACACGCCCTTCGTCCTGGCACTCGCGGGCGGGCCTGGTGGCGGCGAGGTCGTGGCGACCGGGGCGGGCGGTGCCGAGAAGTGGCGGTTCGCCGCGGTCGACGGACGGATCGTGGGGACGCGGGGCTACCACCACGGCGAGGAGCTGCACGTCGTTCGGCGCCCGGACGGATCGGTGAGCCACCTCGAGGTGGCGACGTTCGTGCTCACCCGGACGCCCTACGACCCGGACGTCCCCGCTCCTGGGGGACGTCCGGGTCGCTGACGGGCACGCCGCTGCGCGTGCCGGCTCGGGGTGGTGCGGGCTGCTGCCGGTTCAGTCGCCGGTGGTGTCGGTCTTCGTGACCTGCAGGTCGTAGCGGAAGGCGTCGGCGCAGGTCAGGTCGACCGTCCGGCCCTTCCACCGCATCGTGAGGTCGGTGCGGAGCTTGCGGTGGACGCCGTCGACCACGATGTGCTGGCCGGCGTCGTCGTGCTCCTCGTGGACAGCGACCTTCTTGCCGTAGGGCTTGGCGGTGCCGGTGACGAGGACCTTCCTGCCGTCCAGCTTCAGCGTCGCGCGGACCTGCTTCTTCTCGACGAAGCCCTTCGCGGACTCGCGGATGTTGCCGAGGCCGTCGTCGCCGACGACGACCTGGAACACGTTGGCGTAGAGGTTGTTCTCGTAGACGCTGACGTAGAGGTCGTCGCCGCGGTAGCTGCCGCCGCACTCGATGACGACGCCGCGCTCGCGGCTGGTCTCGGAGGCGGTGGTCTGGGAGGCGCTGGTAGCGGTGGCGTCGGCGGTGAGGGCGGTGGCGGGGGAGCCGAGGCCGACGACCGCGGTGGCGACGGCGGCGAGGGCGAGGGGGGTGCGCATGGTGGTGCTGCTTCCTGTGGGTGTGTGGGTGACACCGGGAGTACGCCGGGGCGCGCGACGCGGTTGCGCGGCCGCCCGGCCGGTCTGGACCAGTCCGCTGCCCGGCCAGCGGCAGGGCGCGGTCGATGAGTCCCGGCCGGTCGTACGGTCGACCCGCCAGCAGCCGACGCCATCGGCGGCACCGCGACGGGAGACCCCATGAGCACCCAGCACCCCGCGAGCGTGACCTTCGAGTCGACGCTGCACGCCGTCGGCAACAACACCGGCATCGTCGTGCCCCCGGACGCGGTCGCGCGGCTGGGGCAGGGCAAGCGGCCGCCGGTCCACGTGGACCTGAACGGCTACGAGTACCGCAGCACGGTCGCCGTGATGGGCGGGCAGCACCTGGTCGGCGTCAGCGCCGCCGTGCGGGCCGCGACCGGGCTTGCCGGCGGGGACCCGATCCGGGTGACGCTGACGCTCGCGACCACGCCCCGGGAGGTGGACGTTCCCGTCGACCTCGCCGAGGCGATGGATGCTCGCGGCGTGCGAGGGTTCTTCGACGGCCTGTCGAACAGCCTCCAGCGCTACCACGTCGGCCAGGTCGAGAGCGCCAAGGCCGAGGACACCCGCCGCCGGCGGATCGACAAGGCGGTCGGTCTCTTCGCCGCGGGCAAGCAGCGGTAGCCGCGTGCTGCTCAACCAGCCGGAGAGGGTGGCGGCTACATCGCCTGCGACACGCTCGACATGTTGAAGTCCGGGACCCGCAGCGCCGGGGTGGCGGTGCGGCTGAAGTAGTCGTCGCCCCACTCGCGGCTGAAGCTGGGCACGGTCTCGCCGGCGGCGGTGAAGCGGCGGAGCAGGTCGACGGGGGACTCGTTCCAGCGGAAGTTGTTGACCGCGCCGGTGATCTCGCCGCCCTCGACGAGGTAGACGCCGTCGCGGGTGAGGCCGGTGAGGAGGAGCGTCTGCGGGTCGACCTCGCGGATGTACCAGAGGCAGGTGAGCAGCAGGCCGCGCTCGACGCCGGCCACCAGGTCCTCGGCGCTGCCCGACCCGCCGTCGACGTCGAGCACGAGGTTGTCGATCGCCGGGGTCACCGGCAGGCCGGTCATCGTGGCGGAGTGGCGGGTCTGCAGCAGCGCGGCCAGCTCGCCGTCGCGGACCCAGTCGGTGCGCTCGAGCGGCAGGCCGTTGTCGAAGACCGAGGACTCGTTGCCCGAGGAGGAGGCGACGACGAACGGCGAGCACTCCAGTCCCGGGTACGACGGGTCGCTGAGCAGGTGGACGTTCTCGCGCGCGATCCGTTCGCCGACGCGGGTGCCACCGCCCCGGCGGCTGTAGACCGACTGGCCCTCGTGGGCGACCCGCGCGCCGGCGTACCAGTAGGCGTCGATCATCAGGTCGGCCACCGCGCTCGGCGGCAGGACGGTGTCGTAGCGGCCGGCCGGGAGGTCGACGCGGCGGCTGCCCCAGCCGAGCCGTCGCTCGAGCTCGGCGTCCATCGCGAGGGCGTCGACGTCGGCGAAGTCGCGGGTGGCGCCGCCGACCCAGGCGCTCGAGGTGAGGTCGGCGGTCTTGCCGGTGCACCCGTAGTGGCCGGTCGGCTGCACGTGGCGCAGGCGCAGGCCGGTCGTCGAGCCGAGGTAGGTGGTGGTCAGCTCGTGGTTCACGAAGCCGTAGAGCACCCGGCCGGCCGCACCGGCGCGGCCGAACGCCTCGCCGAGGGCGGGCGCGAACGCGTCGTACACCTCGATGCCGGTGCGGACCGGCTCGTCCGCCCAGTCCGCCGAGGTGCGGTCGCGGACCAGCTCGGCGGCGTCCTCCGCGGGGGAGGCGGCGCGGGCAGCGGAGTCGGCCGCCTCGACCAGCGCCGCCATCTGCGCCCGGTCGGTGGCGCTGCCCGACACCGAGCCGGTGCACGTCCCGCCGG
Source organism: Nocardioides deserti (assembly GCF_014266025.1). Classification (GTDB taxonomy): domain Bacteria; phylum Actinomycetota; class Actinomycetes; order Propionibacteriales; family Nocardioidaceae; genus Nocardioides; species Nocardioides deserti. The sequence continues at coordinate 58,428 of NZ_JACMYC010000017.1, forward strand.
CACGCCGCACGAACGAGACGACCGTGACGTCGACGCCGCGCATGACGCCGTTGGTGGTCAGCGTGTTGCCAGCCCAGCGCAGGTTCGCGCTGGTCCGGTCGCGGACGACGACCACGCAGTCGTCGGCGGTGGTCGCGGCGAGCGCGTGCGCGACCAGGTCCTGCGGGGTGGCCCCCGTGATCGTGGTGCCGGACATCAGTGGCGTGCCTCGTCGGTCGTGCTGAGGATGCGGACGCCGCGGAAGAGCGCGGTGGGGCAGCCGTGGCTGACGGCGGCGACCTGCCCGGGCTGGGCCTTGCCGCAGTTGAACGCGCCGCCGAGCACCCACGTCTGCGGGCCGCCGACGGCCTCCATCGAGCCCCAGAAGTCCGTGGTCGTGGACTGGTACGCCGCGTCGCGCACCTGGCCGACGACCTCGCCGTCGCGGATCTCGTGGAACCGCTGGCCGGTGAACTGGAAGTTGTAGCGCTGCATGTCGATCGACCAGGACTTGTCGCCGACGACGTAGAGGCCTCGCTCGACCCGGCTGATCAGGTCCTTGGTGCTCGGGCCGTCCGGCGCCGGCTGGAGCGAGACGTTGGCCATCCGCTGGATGGGGATGTGGCCGGGGGAGTCGGCGTACGCGCAGCCGTTCGAGCGGCCCTGCGGGTGGTCGGGCCCGGCGAGCTCCGGCTTCATCGCGGCCATCGGCCGGTCGAGCTGGTAGCCGACGAGGACGCCGTCGCGCACGATGTCCCACTGCTGGGTGGCGACGCCCTCGTCGTCGTACCCGGTGGTGGCGAGGCCGTGCTCGACGGTGCGGTCGCCGGTGACGTTCATGACGGGGCTGCCGTACTGCAGCGTCCCGAGCTGGTCGTAGGTGGCGAAGCTCGTGCCGGCGTAGTTGGCCTCGTAGCCGAGCGCGCGGTCCAGCTCGGTGGCGTGGCCGATGGACTCGTGGATGGTCAGCCACAGGTTGGAGGGGTGGATGACCAGGTCGTAGGTGCCGGCCTCGACGCTCGGCGCCGCGAGCTTCTCCGCCAGCAGCTCGGGCACCTCGGCGAGCTCGGCGTCCCAGTCCCACAGCGGGCCGGCGGAGCCGCCGACGAGGTACTCGTAGCCGCGCCCGACCGGCGGCGCGATGCTCGCCATCGAGTCGAAGGTGTCCGCGCTCGTGCCCATCGCCTCGAACGACGGCTGCAGGCGGATCCGGCGCTGGGTGGTGCGGGTGCCGGCGAGGTCGGCGTAGTACTTGTGCTCGTCGACCTGCTGCAGGCTGGCGCTCGCGTGGTCGACGGCCGCGCCGGCGCGCAGCCGCTCGGTCCAGCCGATGAGCAGCGCGGCCTTCTCCGCGACGGGCACGGTGAACGGGTCGATCTCGTAGGAGGAGACCCACGTGACGTCGTCGTACGTCGGCTCCGGCGCCAGCTCGACGGGGGTGGTCGTCATCGCGGCGGCGACCCGCGCGACCTGGACGGCCGTGTCGGCGACGCGGACCGCTTCCTCGGGCGTGAGCACCACCCCGGACGCGAACCCCCACGCGCCCCGATGCACGACCCGGACCGCGAACCCGAGGTCCTCGGCGTCGCTCGCGCCCTGGAGCGCGCCGTCGCGGACGCCCAGGTGCTGGTAGCGCACCCGCTCGAAGCGGAACTCCGCATGGCTCGCACCGAGCTCGCGCGCCCGGCTGAGCGCCACCTCGCCGAGGGAGCGGTGGGGGAGGGCGGTGAAGGTGGGATCGAGACCCGGCTCGCTCATGGCGCGACCCTAGTGCCGAGCACCGACGGCGCCGCCACCGCATTTCCGGCGGTCGCCCCCGGCCCGTCCGCGACGGCGTACCGGCGTCGTTAGGGTGCTGCCCATGAGCTCACCGGCGTGGTTGGGGATCGGCGCGCAGCGCAGCGGGACGACGTGGTTCACCGACCTGCTGACGCAGCACCCGTCCGTCGGGCTCGGCACGAACGGCAAGAAGGAGCAGCAGCTGCTGCACAAGGTCGGCGACGGCCGGGCCGAGGCCTCGGCGTACCTCGACCTCTTCCCCGCCGACGGCGTCCACCGCGGCGAGTGGACGCCGCAGTCGCTGCGCCACGCCTCCGCCCCCGCCACGGCTGCCCGGCTCGTGCCGGACGCGCCGGTCCTGGTGCTGCTGCGCGACCCGGTGGAGCGGTTCCGCTCCGCGATGCGGTTGGCGGCGACCCGCGGGAAGTCGTGGCCCTACCCGGTGCCGATCACGGTGCAGACCTGGAGCGGCTTCTACGCCGACCAGCTCGACGCGTGGGCGGCGGCGGTCGGGCGCGAGCGGATGCACGTCATGGTCTACGAGAACGTCCGTCGCGATCCGCAGGCCGCGGTCGGCGAGGTGTGGCGCCTCATCGGCGTCGACCCCGTTCCGCTCGCCGAGGTCGAGCGTGCCTCCGGCTCCTCCTCCCAGGCTGAGTGGGACTGGACGCCGGGGCTGAAGGAGTCGCTCCAGGTGATGTACCGACCGCAGGCCGAGCGGCTCGCGAAGGACTGGGGGCTCGACGTCTCCGGCTGGACCGGCTTGCACTGACACGGCTGGGCGCGTCGGCGGGGGGCGGGTGACGGGCGTCAGCTTGATCGGCTGGCCGATGAAGCTGACGGAGGGACGATGAAACTTCAGCGGCCCGCCGACAGTTTCATCGGCTGGCCGACGAACCTGTCCGCCGCCCGCTGGGACCGGGCGACCGCGGGCTTGCTGAAGAGGTACGCAGCGCTCAGCCGAGCGGCCGACGGGTCGTTGAGATCGACGCGGCGGGCAACAGGGGAGCCGACGTGCCCCGGCGGCCGTGCCGCGACGACCTCGGGAGACCCCTGTGACCCCTGACCCCCCGACGCTGCGACGCCGGCTCGAGACCGGCCGCCTGCTGCTCGGCTCGCTCCTGGAGCTGGGGATCAAGGCGTACGGCGCGGGCGCGGCGGTCGCCGTGGCGCTGAGCGATGCCGAGACGGTGGGCGGCAAGGCGCAGGACGCGGTGGCGGCGATCCCCAGCCTGGAGGAGCGCTACCGCGCGGCGAAGTACGTCGTGGACCACCGCGCGGAGATCCAGGTCGCGCTCGACCACGTCAACGAGGAGACGCCGCCGCAGGCGGAGCTCGAGGACGCGATCGACCGGAGCGCGGAGACGCTCGGCGGCATCGAGACGACGTACAGCGAGGTGCTGGAGGCCCGCGATGCGCTCCCGTGGAACCCTCGCGACGCGTGGGGCCACGTCAGCGATGCGTGGGGCGCGAAGCCGGACCTGGACGCGATCTCCGACCTCGCCGCGGTCGCGGACCAGGTCGGTCCCTACATCGACCAGGTGGAGGTGCTCACCCCGGTCTACTACGGCGGGCTGCTCGCCGTCGTCGACAACTTCTCCAGCGACGAGATCGTCGGCACCCTCCTCGTGATGGCGCTGGCGCTGGGGCTGGCGTTCGTGCTCGGCCGGGCGGTCGGATTCTGTGTGCGTCGCGGCCGCCCGGGCCTCATCGCACGGATGCTGCAGCGCTGGGGAGCGAGCACGTTCCGCGGGTGGTACGTCCGCAACCTGCCGCACGCCCTGAGCCCGCCGCTGTACGCCGCGGCGCGCGAGCGGATCGAGCGTGACATCGTGGCGGACCCCGAGGCCGCGCTGGAACCCGAGCGCTTCCGCGAGCTGGAGCAGTACTTCGCGAGCAGGCCGCGGGCCGACGCCGGCACCTGACCGGGCGACGCCGTCCTCGGTCTCAGCCGCGTCGTCAGGGCCTCGACGCTGTCGGAAGCTCCCGATCCGTGGGAGCATCGGGCACACCGACCGAGGAGGCCCCCGATGTGGTTCTGGATCGCCGTCGTGACCTTCTTGGTCGTCGGCTCGCTCGTGTCCTGGTACCGCTCGCGCGGGGCCCACCAGCTCCGTGGCGACCACCAGTCGCGCGTCGCGCAGCTGGAGGGCAAGGCCGAGAGCTACCGGATGCCGGAGGACGGGCCCGCCAGCACGTTCTGGTGACCGGCTGAACCGGCCCGGCCCGGCCCGTCCCGTCCCTCAGGCGCCGTCCTCGGTCAGGCTCGCGGGCGGAAGCCAGTCGGCGCCGAGCAGCTCGGCGAGGTCAGCCAGGCCGGTGGTGTCGCTGCCGACGGTGTCGGAGGCGGCGGCGATCCGCTCGACCATCACCTTGCCGACCTGCTCCTCGACCGTGCCCTCGGCGTACGCGATGTGCCACGGCGAGACCTGGTGGTCGCGGTGGGTGCGGCCGGTGACCTGCCGTCCGGCGATGCCGGAGAAGCGGGCCTGGTGGAAGAGCCCGACGCGGGGCTCGGTGCTCGCCTGGCGGCCGTCGGCGAGGGTCTCGCCGGCGTGGAGGCTGATCGAGGCGACGGTGGTGAAGACACAGACCGTCGCCTGGCCGGTCTGGAACCTCAGCCGCTCGGCCTCGGCGTCGAACCGGTCGCGGCCGTAGATCGTGGCCACCTCGATGCCGGCGTCACGCAGCCGGTCGGCGATGGGGTCGGCAGCGGTCGCGACGAACTCGACCGAGCACGCCACCTGCCGCTCGGCCTCGACCTGCTGGGCGATCCACGCGACGGTCGAGTCGACCCGGATCAGCCCGGCCTTCTGCCGGAAGCGCAGCAGCGCGGCCCGTCCCTTCGCCACGTTGCGGCCGCGGCGCGCGATGTCCATCTCGCGGCAGAACTCGCCCCACTCGGCCTCGTACGCCGTCCGCTCGGCCGGCGTCAGCGCCACCGGCATGCCGGAGATCGGCACCGGCCCCCACGGTGCGGCGCGGTGCAGCATCGCGGGCGGCCGTTCGTCGGCGAGCCAGCCGCGCACCAGCTTCAGGTCCGCGGCTCGTCGCGCGGGGTCGGTGGTCCAGGTCGCGCCGTACCGGCCGTGCTCCACCGCGACGCCGTGCCGCTCGAGCGCGGCGGCGAACGTCGCCCCGGGCTGCGTGGCCGAGGTCCACTCCCGCATCGGCTCGCCGAGCACCTGGGCGTAGGCGGGAGCGAGGTACGGCAGCTCGAGCGGCGTGTGCCCCGGGGTCGCGGTCGTGGCGATGACGAACGGCGCCTGGTCGTGCGGCCGCCCGTGGCCCGAGATCCGCGCCCAGAGCTTCCACCGCTTCGTCGTCGTGCGACGCAGGGCGTGGGCCTCGTCGGCGATGATCACGTCCCACTCGTGGTCGGTGACCTTCTCCAGCCGGTCCCACGTGATGACGACCCACTCGAGGCCGCCGTCGCCGAGCGCGGTGATCGTGCGGCACCAGTGGCCGATCGTGATCGCGGCCGGGCGGTCGGCCACGACGAGCACCCGTCGCGCGCCGCGGAGGTCGCCGACCGCCGTCGCGCCGAGGACCGCCGAGATGGTCTTGCCCACGCCGGGCTCGTCGGCCAGCAGGAACAGCCGCCCGCCTGCCGCCGCCCGCTCCGCGATCGCGTCGGCCGCCTCGAACTGGATCCGCCGCGGCTCGAGCGCCTCGGTCGGCTCGGGCGCGGCGGTGGGGTCGTCGGGGTTCAGGGTGTTCTCGACGAACCGGCCGAGCGTGTGCGGGCCGGGGGAGTACGCCGCGAGGTGCTCGGGCAGGTCGCGTCCGACGTACAGGTGGGTCTTGACCGCCGGGTGCCAGCCGGCGCCGTCGACCTGCGTCCCGTACGGCACGTCGAGCACCCACAGCCGCTCGCCCGGCCCGGCGGTCGGCAGCGGTCGCTGCGATGGTCCCGTGCCCTTGCGGCGCGGTGGAGCGCTGCGCCGAGGAGCGCCGGAACCGCGAGACCTGGCCACCCCCGGACGCTAGCGGCGACCCCGGCCCACCGGGCGGCGGCGCTCCGTCCGGCACTGTGACGCTCGACCGGTCGGGAGAAATGCGCGCGACGTCCGCTGCCGGCGAGGGAGAGAATCAGCCACGATGCTCACCGCGCTCCGCACCTACGTCACGCCCCCGTCCACCCTCGCCGGGCGGCTCTCCGTCCAGTCGCTGCTCTTCGCCACGGGCGACGGAGCGTTCCTGGCGGGATCGGCCGTCTACTTCGGCGTCATCCTCGGGTTGTCGCTGGGCCAGGTCGGCGTGGGGCTCACGGTCGCGGCGATCGCCAGCTTCGTCGTCGCGGTGCCGGCCGGGAAGCTCGTCGACTGGTTCGGCCCCAAGCGGATGTGGTCCCTGAGCGCGGTGGTGCAGGGCGCGCTGTTCCTCGCATGGCCCTTCATCGACGGCTTCCCGCAGTTCGTCGCGATCGCGGTGGCGATGGAGGTCGCGGGCAGCCTCGCCGGCGCGGCCCACGGCGCCTACGTCCTCGACGTGCTGCCGCCAGGCCAGCGCGTCGAGTCCCGGGCCTACATGTACTCCGCGCTCAACGTCGGGTTCAGCCTCGGGGCGTTCCTGAGCGGCGGTGCCATCGCCTTCGGCGCGGACGTGCTGCGCTGGGCGCCGCTCCTCACCAGCGTGCTCTTCCTGGTGAACGCGGTGGCGATCCTCCGGCTCCCGAACGCCACCCACGACGTCCGCTCGAACGAGCCCCGTCCGCAGCCAGAAGGCCCGCCGGCCATCCGCAACCGCAGCTGGCTCGCGGTGACCTTCCTGACCGGCGTGCTGTGGTCGAACCAGGTGCTCCTGCACACGGTGATCCCGCTGTGGCTGGTGATCGAGACCGACGCTCCTCATGAGCTCGTGGCGGTGCTCTTCGCCACCAATACCGTCATGTGCATCGTGCTGCCCCGGCTGACGGCGCGCGGCATCCGCGACGTCGACACCGCCCTGCGCGCAGTGCGCCTCTCCGCGCTCTTCTTCGCCCTCACCTGCCTCGTCACCTTGGCAACCCACGAGACCGTCGGCTGGGTCACGGTCGTGCTGTTCTTCGTCGGCCACATCGTCCTGACCTGGGCCGAGCTCTATCTCTCCGCCTCGGGGTGGACCTTCGAGGCGGAGCTGATGGATCCCCGGCGGCGCGGGGACTACCAGGGCGTCTCGGAGCTCGGCAACACCCTCGGCCGGTTCTGGGCGCCGGCGGTCTACGGCTTCCTCGCGATGGAGTGGGGCGCCGTCGGCTGGCTCATCATCGCGGCCATCGTCAGCGCCGCTGCGGCCGCCATGCACCCGGCGACCCGCGCCGGACGGCGGTACCTCGAGCAGCACGTCCCGGCCGACGTCCTGGCCGACGCCCGCGCCGGCGCTCCCGAGGACGCGCCTCCGCCCGCGACCACGCTGACGGAGCCGCTCGACCCCGGGACCACCGTCACCGACACCCCGGTCCCGCGCTGAGCGGCGGGTGGCGCGTCCCGGCTCCGTCGCAGCGCGTCCGTTAGCCTGAGTGGTGGCGGTACGCCGTCGACTGCGCTTCCACGTAACCAACCACGTGAATCATCGCGGAGAGGCCTGACCAGCTCAGGACATGTCCGGATGGGGTGCGGCGCAACTCTAGCGCCGACTTCACATCACCGATGCTGCGACATCGGCAGACGGAAGGACATGACATGTCGTCGAAGGACGAGAAGAACCTGACGCAGGTGGTCGACAAGATCGCGAAGATGGACGAGCCGCGGCGGTCGACCATGCAGCGCGTGCACGACGTCATCACGGCTGCGGCTCCCACCCTGAAGCCGCGCATCTGGTACGGGATGCCCGCCTACGCGATGTCGGCAAGCACGCCCGCGCTCATCACCCTGCGGAACGACGAACGCCTGAACCTCGCCATCACCGAGAAGGCAGCCTTCCGCGCAGCAGGCGGCGTCGACGGGCAGCTGATGCCGGCCGCCTGGTACTTCGAGACGGTGGACGACGCCACCGAGAAGCGGATCGCCGAGATCGTCCGGTCTGTCGTCGACTGAGCGGCTGCACTCCCCGGGCAGCACAACCCTGTGTCCCGTTAGGGACGGAAAGCACTGCTCGTCCGCTTGCCCGGAGCGAGCGGACGAGCAGTCGCCGACAGGCGGCTACTAGACGATTTCCATAGGGCCGGCGTCTGGCCAGACTCGGCTCAGGTGATCGGCGGGCAGCTCTCTATGCGGCTGCCCACCGGCTGTTCTGGTGTGGCTCACTTTCGGTCTGCGGCCCGCCGGTCACCGTGACGAGGCGTGGCTCAAGAAGGGACTGCCCTGCTCGTAGTAGCAATGCCCACCTCGCCGTCCACATCGGATCGAGCACAGGCGGGAGCAGCACATGGAGCAGGTCGTCATCGGGGTGGATCCCCACAAGTTGTCGGCGACGATCGAGGTCGTTGACCGGCGTGAGCAGATGCTCGGATCAGGCCGGTTCACCACCGATCGGGCCGGCTACGCCGCGATGCGCAAGTACGCCAAGGCCTGGCCGGAGCGGGTCTGGGCGGTGGAGGGAAGCAACGGCGCCGGGCGACCGCTCGCGCAACGACTGCTCGAGGACGGCGAGCAGGTCGTCGACGTCCCAGCGAAGCTCGCCGCCCGAGTCCGGCTCTTCGACACCGGCCATAACCGCAAGACCGACGCCCACGATGCCCACGCGGTCGCAGCAGTCGCAGTCCGCACGACGAGCCTGCGGGTGCTGCGGTTCGACGGGGAGCTCGAGGCGCTGCGGATGCTCACCGACCGGCGTGAGGCACTGACCCGTCGGCGGGTCCAGACCGTCGACCGACTCCAGGCGTTGTTGGCAGAACTCCTGCCAGGGCAAGTGAAGCG
>NZ_JACMYC010000018.1 GCF_014266025.1 Nocardioides deserti
CCGCTCCGGCCACGCCTTGGCGTACTTGCGCATCGCGCCGTAGCCGGCGCGGTCGGTGGTGAACCGGCCTGATCCGAGCATCTGCTCACGCCGGTCAACGACCTCGATCGTCGCCGACAACTTGTGGGGATCCACCCCGATGATGACCTGCTCCATGTGCTGCTCCCGCCTGTGCTCGATCCGATGTGGACGGCGAGGTGGGCATTGCTACTACGAGCAGGGCAGTCCCTTCTTGAGCCACGCCTCGTCACGGTGACCGGCGGGCCGCAGACCGAAAGTGAGCCACACCAGAACAGCCGGTGGGCAGCCGCATAGAGAGCTGCCCGCCGATCACCTGAGCCGAGCCTGGCCAGACGCCGGCCCTATGGAAATCGTCTAGTAGGCGCAATTGAACGATCGTCGACCGCCGCGCCGGCCGTCTGACACGTCACACCCGCTGAGACCGGCCGGGGGCGGGCGGCGACCGGGACTAGGCTGAATCTCATGACCGAGCAGGACCCGCAGCAGGCCCAGACCCCCAGCACGCCCGACATCAAGCCCCGCTCGCGCGACGTCACCGACGGTCTCGAGCGGGCCGCGGCCCGCGGCATGCTGCGGGCGGTCGGCATGGGCGACGACGACTGGGAGAAGCCGCAGATCGGCGTCGCGTCCAGCTGGAACGAGATCACCCCCTGCAACCTCTCGCTGGACCGCCTCGCGAAGGCCGCCAAGAACGGCGTGCACGCGGCGGGCGGCTTCCCGATGGAGTTCGGGACGATCTCGGTCTCCGACGGCATCTCGATGGGCCACGAGGGCATGCACTACTCGCTGGTCTCCCGCGAGGTCATCGCCGACTCCGTCGAGGTCGTCATGAGCGCCGAGCGCCTCGACGGCTCGGTGCTGCTGGCCGGCTGCGACAAGTCGCTGCCGGGCATGATGATGGCCGCGGCCCGCCTCGACCTCGCCAGCGTCTTCCTCTACGCGGGCTCGATCATGCCGGGCAACGTGGACGGCAAGGACGTCACGATCATCGACGCCTTCGAGGCCGTCGGCGCCTGCCTGGCCGGCAAGATCTCCCGCGAGGAGGTCGACAAGGTCGAGCGCGCGATCTGCCCGGGCGAGGGTGCGTGCGGCGGCATGTACACCGCCAACACGATGGCCGCCGTCGCCGAGGCGATCGGCATGTCGCTGCCCGGCTCGGCCGCCCCGCCGGCGGTCGACCGCCGCCGCGACGGCTTTGCCCACAAGTCGGGCGAGGCCGTGGTCAACCTGCTCCGCAAGGGCATCACCGCGCGCCAGATCATGACCAAGGAGGCGTTCGAGAACGCCATCACCGTCGTCATGGCCCTCGGCGGCTCCACCAACGCCGTGCTCCACCTGCTCGCCATGGCCCGCGAGGCAGAGGTCGACCTGACCATCGACGACTTCAACCGGATCGGCGACAAGGTGCCGCACCTCGGCGACCTCAAGCCGTTCGGCAAGTACGTCATGTACGACGTCGACAAGGTCGGCGGCATCCCGGTCGTCATGAAGGCGCTCCTTGACGCGGGTCTCATGCATGGCGACTGCCTCACCGTCACCGGCAAGACCCTGGCCGAGAACCTCGCCGACCTGGCCCCGCCGGACCTCGACGACGACGTCATCCGCAGCCTCGACCGTCCGATCCACGCCACCGGCGGCCTGACCATCCTCAAGGGCTCGCTGGCCCCCGAGGGCGCGGTCGTGAAGTCGGCCGGCTTCGACGAGTCGGTCTTCACCGGCACCGCCCGGGTCTTCGACGGCGAGCGCGCCGCGATGGACGCGCTTGCCGAGGGCCGCATCGTCGCCGGCGACGTCGTGGTCATCCGCTACGAGGGCCCCAAGGGCGGCCCGGGCATGCGCGAGATGCTCGCGATCACCGGTGCGATCAAGGGCGCCGGCCTCGGCAAGGACGTCCTGCTCCTCACCGACGGTCGCTTCTCCGGCGGCACCACCGGCCTCTGCGTCGGCCACGTCGCCCCGGAGGCCGTCGACGGCGGTCCGATCGCTTTCGTCCGCGACGGCGACCCCATCACGCTGGACGTGCTCAACCGCAGCCTCGAGGTCGAGATCGACGACATCGAGAGCCGGAAGGTCGGCTGGACCCCCAACCCGCCGAAGTACACCCGCGGCGTCCTGGGCAAGTACGCCGCCACCGTCCGCTCCGCCGCGCACGGCGCGGTCACCAGCTGACCGCCGAGGCTCATCGGTCCCGGGCCGGGCAGCTCCTCGACGAGCTGCTCGGCTTCGGGCCGCACGCCGGCGCGCACCGGGTCGCCGCCCGCGCCGGACTGACGGTCCTCGTGCCGCTGCTCGTGCTGCTGGCGGCCGACCGCGTCGAGTGGTCGATCTACGCGGCGTTCGGCGCGTTCACCTCGCTCTACGGACGCGAGCGCGTCGGCCCGCTGCGCCTGCGGCTGCAGACCGAGGTGGGCGTGCTGCTCACCGGCGTGGTCGTGGCCGGGGTGCTCGTGGGCGCCTCGGAGCACCGGGCCTGGCTCGCCGTGCCCCTGGCCGCCCTGCTCGCCGCTGGCGCCGCCGTGCTCTCGGACCGGCAGCGGTGGCACCCGCCGGGCGCGCTGTTCCCGGTCTTCGCGTTCACCGCCTGCGCCTCGATCCCCGGCGAGCCGGCCGACGCCCCGGTCGCGCTGCTCGTCGCCGGCACCACCGCGGCGTTCGCGCTCCTCGTCGGCAACGCCGGCGCCGCGCTGCGGCGTCAGTGGGGGTACGCCGCGACGCGGCCGCCCGCCGAGCCGCCAATCGGGCGGACCACTGGTCTGTGGCGCCACGTCGCGCCCAGCGCGCTCGCGGTCCTGGTCGCCGGGGCGCTGGCGACCGGGCTCGGCATCGGCCACCCGTACTGGGCGATGGTCTCCGCCGTCGTGCCGCTCGCCGCCGCCGACCCGCTGCGACAGGTGGTCCGCGGGTTGCACCGCATCGTCGGGACGACGCTCGGGCTCGGCCTCGCCGCGCTGCTGCTCGCCTGGGACCCCAACCCGCTGGGCGTGGTGCTCGTCGTGGTCGTGCTCCAGGTGCTGGCCGAGCTGCTGGTCGGCCGCAACTACGCCGCGGCGCTCGTGGTCATCACCCCGCTCGCGCTGCTGATGGTCCACCTCGTCGCGCCGACCCCGACCGGCACCCTGCTGCTCGACCGCGGCGTCGAGACGCTCCTCGGCGTGGTCGTCGGGCTGCTGGTCGGCCGGGCCGCCCGCCGGGTCGGCACGAGGTCGGTGGGGCGCGGCAGGATGGCGGCATGAGCCTGCGCTTCCCACGACCCCTGCGCCCCGGCGACCGGATCGGCGTGACGGCGCCGTCGGCGGGCGTCCAGCCGTCGATGCGCGGCCGCCTCGACGCGGCGGTGGCCGGCCTGGGTGAGCGCGGGTTCGAGGTGGTGCTGGGGACGTGCCTGGGCACGCCCGGGGTCACCTCGGCGCCCAAGGAGGAGCGGGCGGCCGAGCTGACCGCGATGCTGTGCGACCCGACGATCGCCGCGGTCGTGCCGCCGTGGGGCGGCGAGCTCGGCATCGACCTGCTCGACCTGCTCGACTGGGCCGCGCTCGAGCGGGCGGAGCCGACCTGGCTGGTCGGCTTCAGCGACACCTCGCTGCTGCTCGTCGCGCTCACCACCCGCCTCGGGTGGGGCACCCTGCACGGCTCGAACCTCATGGACACCCCCTACGACCCGCCCGCGGGGCTCGCGCACTGGGTCGACGTCGCCTCCGCGACCGGACCGGTCGCCCAGCGCAGCCCCGGGCGGTATCGCACGACCGGCTGGGACGACTACGAGGCCGATCCCGGCGTGCGGACCATGAGCCTCGACGGCACCGGCACCTGGTCCGTGCTCGGCGGGGGCGGCGCGGACGTGACCGGCCGACTGGTCGGCGGCTGCGTCGAGATCATGGGCCCGATCGCCGGGACGCCGTACGGCGACGTCGCGGCGTTCGGCCGCGAGCACGCCGACGAGGGGCTGCTCGTCTACCTCGAGACGTGCGAGGACGGCCCGTTCACCATCGCACGGACGCTCCACGGGCTGCGGCTCGCCGGCTGGTTCGACCACGCGAACGCGGTGCTCGTCGGGCGCACCGCCGCGCCCGACCACCCGGAGATGAGCCAGCGCGAGGCCGTCGTCGACGCGCTCGGCGGGCTCGACGTGCCGGTCGTGCTGGACGTCGACCTCGGCCACGTCCAGCCGCAGGCCCCGCTGGTCAACGGCGCCCGCGCCCGGGTCGTCGTCGGCGACCGCCACGAGATCGTCCAGGAGTGGTGAGCGAGCGCAACCGGCACGGCCAGCAGGTCGGCGAGGTCGTGCCCGGCTGGGAGCCGCGGCCGCTGCCGCAGCCGGTCACGCTGGCCGGTCGCTACGTCCGCCTCGAGCCGGTCGCGCTCGAGCACGCCGCACCGCTGCACGCGGCCCTCTGCGGACCGGAGGACGCCGCGCTGTGGACCTACCGCGCGACCGACCCGCCCGCGGACGTCGCCGGCATGGTCGACCTGCTCCGGCCGCTGGTCGAGCACCCGCAGGCGCGGACGTCCGTGATCGTCCCGACCGAGGGGCCGCTGGCAGGCGAGCCGGCCGGCCTGGCGACGTACTGGCGCGTCGAGCCGGCCCACGGCGTCGTCGAGATCTCCAGCGTCCTCTTCGCCCGCCACCTGCAACGCACCCGCGCGGCCACCGAGGCGATGAGCCTGATGATCGGCGCCGCGTTCGAGGAGTGGGGCTACCGCCGCGTCGAGTGGAAGTGCGACGCCCTCAACGAGCCGAGCAGGCGGGCGGCGGCGCGGCTGGGCTTCACCTACGAGGGCCGGTTCCGGCGACACATGGTGACCAAGGGGCGCACGCGCGACACCGACTGGTTCGCGGTCGTCGACGCCGACTGGCCGGCCGCCCGCGCCGAGCACGAGCGCTGGCTCGACCCGGCCAACTTCGACGAGGCCGGGCGCCAGCGCACCCGGCTGGCGGTCACTCCCCGCCCAGGCCCGCCCGACGCGCGGTGATCATCGCCTGGGCCCGGTCCGGGACGCCGAGCTTGGCCAGCACGTTGGAGACGTGGTTGCGCACGGTCTTCGGGCTCAGCACCAGGCGGCGCGCGATGGTGGCGTTGTCGAAGCCCCGCGCCACCAGGTCCAGCACCTCCCGCTCGCGGTCGGAGAGCTCCGGGAACGGCACCTGCACCGACGTCCGGCTGCCGGTCAGGCTCGCCATCGCCCGGGCCGCGACCTGCGGACCCATGATCGCCTCGCCGTTGGCGACGGCGCGGATCCCGCGCTCGACCTCCTCGGGGGACGCCGACTTCAGCAGGTAGCCCCGGGCGCCGGCCCGGACCGCGGCGACCACCGACTCGTCGTCCTCGTCCATGGTGATGACGAGGACCGCGAGGTGGGGCAGGGCGCGGATGAGGGTGCGGGTCGTCTCGATGCCGGAGTCCTCGCCGAGGTGGAGGTCCATGAGGACGACGTCGACCTCCTCGGTGACCCGCTCGACCGCCTGCGCGGCGTCCTCGGCGAGGGCGACGACCTCGATGCCGGCGAGCGAGCCGAGCAGGCCGGCCATGCCGAGCCGGAAGACCGGGTGGTCGTCGACGACGGCGACGCGGATCGGACGGGTGGTGCGATCGGTGGCCGGCTCATCCATGACGCTCCTCGCAGGGGACGGGGTCGACGGGCAGGACGGCGCGGACGACGGTCCCGCCGCCGGGCGAGGGGGAGACGGTGAGCGTGCCGCCCTGCTCGGCGGCGCGCTCGCGCATGGAGCGTGACCCGACACCCGGCACGGCGTCGGGCGGGACGCCGCGGCCGTCGTCGGCGACCTCGACGACGAGCTCGCGCTCGGCGCGCAGGGCGGTGATGCGGCAGCGGGTGGCGCCGGCGTGCCGCACGACGTTGGTGACGGCCTCGGAGGCGATGCCGTACGCCGCGGCCGCGACCAGCGGGTGCAGCCCGTCGAACCGGTCGGTCTCGACGTCCACGCGGAGCTCGGTCCCGGAGTGGCGGGCGCCCAGCTCGGTGAGCGCCGCGCCGAGCCCGAGCTCGTCGAGCACCGGCGGGAGCAGGTGGTGAGAGAGGCTGCGGACGCCGGCGACGGCGGCGTCGACCTCGCCCTGGAGGTGCCCGAGCAGCTCGGTGGCGGCACCAGGGTCGGTGGCGAGCAGGTTGCGGGCGCCCTGGAGGCCCAGCCGGATGCCGGCGAGGGAGGGGCCGAGGCCGTCGTGGATCTCGCGGCGGATGACCCGGCGCTCCTCGAGGCGCACCGACGCGAGCCGCACCCGCAGCGCGTCGACGTCGGCCGCGGCCCGGGCGACCGCGACGGACGCCGCGAGCACGGACCCGAGGTCGGCCAGGGTCGCCAGGTCGCGGGGGGAGAGGGACTCGCCCGCGCGCGGGGTGACCTCGAGGGTGCCGACGCGCTCGCCGCGGTGACGCAGTGCGAGCTCCTGCGGCTGCTGCGTCGGCTCGCCCCAGCGGACCGGTTCGAGGCCGTCGGCCAGCACGGCCACCGACTCGAGCCGGACCGAGCGGCCGACGTCCTCGGCGAGCGACGCGAGCAGGTCGGCGACCGGGGCGTCGCCGACCAGCTGCGAGCCGAGGCGGCGCACGACGCGGCCCGGGTCGGCCGCGTCGCCGTACACCAGCCGGTGCACGCGGCGGGCCAGCACGATCCGCGCCGGCTGGACCGCCACGGCGACGGAGGCGGCCGCGAGCAGCTGCGGGGTGCCGTCGCCGGGCAGCACCCGGGTGAGCAGCACGACCACCACGAGGTAGAGCACGACGAGGCCGGTCGCGAGCAGGCCGGCGAGCACGGTGCGGCTCACGACCAGCCCCAGGCCCCACAGCCGGTTGCGCAGCACCACGACCAGCACCGCGGCCGGGAAGACCGCCTGCGAGACCAGGTGCAGCGCCGGCGTCAGCCAGAACGGCAGGGTGACGGCGGTGACCACCAGCGGGACGAACGAGACCGCGAGGACGAGCGTGCCGAGGACCAGCCAGCCCAGGCCGGTGCGCTCCTCGACCGGCCCGCGCCGGCGGCGTACCTCCACCGCCAGCGCGGTGACCAGGCCGAGCGCGATCGCGACGCGGCACCAGTCGAAGAAGTGCGCGTCCATGCGGTACGACGCGATCGGCATCCACACCGACAGCGCACCGCCGGCCGCGACCGCGGCCCACTCCAGCGGCCGCAGCGCCTGCTCCCGCACCAGCCACGGCACGACGAGGAAGAGCGCGAACGTGCCCGGCATCCACGCGGTGCCCTGGAGCGCCGAGATGTGCTCGACCCACGGCAGGTCGCCGCGGCGCATGTCGAGCATGGTGTACGTCGCGCCGAAGCCGGCCAGCCCACCGCCCACCGCGGCCACGGCGAGCAGCCACGGCACCGGGTGGGAGCGGCGGCTCAGCGTGACGGCCGCGACCGTGCCGTAGACCGCGCCGACGGTGAGGTCGACGAGCAGGAACCACATGTTCTGGTCGACGGTCGGCCGGGCCAGGGCGAGGAGCACGAGGGCGGCTGCGACGAGCATCCAGGACGTGATGGCGACGGCGCCCGCCGCCAGCGGGCGGCCCACCGGCCGCGTGGACGGTGCAGGCAGCGGGACCGCAGCGGGGGCTCGGACGCCGGTGTCGACGGTCGACATGGCGCGCAGCGTAGGCCGCGGCCGCGCCGTCCCGGGGGCGATTGGCACGATCGCGGCTCAGCCGTGATGGGGCCGGTCGCGCCGGTCGCGCCGGTCGCGCCGGTCACCGAGGGCGAACCCGAGGCCCAGCAGCAGGACGAGGACCGGGCCCGGCATGCCGGCGAGGTACTGCAGCGGCGACATGCCGGCGACCAACGTCAGGCCGCCCAGGACCGCGCAGACCCAGCCGAGCCAGCGCGGGGCCGCCGCGTGGCGCAGCGACGCCACCGCGACGGCGACGCCGGTGACCCCGGCGCCCACCCACAGCCACGGCACGGTGCCGACCCAGTGGGCGACCACGGCCGCGAACTCGGTGGTCAGCGGCCACTCCTCGTCGCCGATCGCGAAGATCGTCTCGGTCGTGAACGCGCTGCCCATCAGCGCGACCACGGCGGTCAGCAGCAGCCCGCCGGCCGCGACGTCCGGCAGCAGGCTCCCCGCCGGGGCCTGGTCCTGGAGCCGGCGGCGCAGGCCCGCGGCGAGGACGAGCAGCAGCACGCAGGCCACCATCGACGACACGTGCAGCGCGACCAGCTGCGGCACCTGGTCGGCCAGCCGGTCGGCGATCGCCTCGGCTCCGCGCGCGTCCTCGGAGTACGCCGCGTCGACATGCATCGAGGACTGGACCGCCACGACGCCGGCCAGGCCGGCCACCGCGCCGCTTGCGCCCCAGAGCCGGCCGCCCCGCGGCGTACGTCGCGTCGTGCTCGTGCTGGTCGTTGCGGGGTCCGGGGCGGGGGTGGCGAGGGCGTCGATCGCGGTCATGGCGTGCTCCTGGGGCGGACGGGTTCGGTGTTTGACGGGTCCGAGCGTGCTGCGCCCGCCGTCCCGGCCGGCAGGGCCGCGCGTCCCGACTCCGTGGGCTCCCGGCCGTCTCGATGGCCGTGGGCTGTCTCATGGCCGTGACCCGTGTCGGCGGGCCGTGGCAGGGTCGGCCCATGGACCAGCGACTCAGCTTCGTGACGCTCGCGGTGGCCGACCTGGCGGCCAGCCGCGCCTTCTACTGCGACGGGCTCGGGTGGGAGCCGGCGCTGGAGGTGCCGGACGACGTGCTGATGATCGAGGTGGGGGAGCGGCTCGTGCTCTCGCTGTGGGTGCGGGAGGCGTTCGAGGCCGAGGTCGGCCCGATCGCGAGCGGGCCGGGCGTCGCACCGTTCACGCTCGCGCACAACGTGGCCACCCGTGAGGAGGTCGACGCGGCGCTGGCGACCGCGCGGTCCGCCGGCGCCGACCCGGTGAGCCCCGCGCAGGAGCGGGTGTGGGGCGGCTTCACCGGTTACTTCGCCGACCCCGACGGGTATCGGTGGGAGGTCGCGTACAACCCCGGACCCATCGGATCGAAGGTGCTCCCGTGACCGAGCAGAACCAGCAAGGCGACCCCGGCCAGACCGACGACACCGACGCGTCCGACCCTCCGGAGCCCGGCGTGCAGGGCGGCCCGCGCGCGACGCCCGACCGCGGCGGCGACCCGGGCGTCACGACCGATCCCTCCACCGTCGCCATGAACGCCACCGCCGGCGCCGACGACCGCACGGTGCTCAGCGGTCACGACGTCGAGGCCGAGCTGCTCGCGGACTGGCGGGTGATGTTCGACCAGCTGCACGCGCGGTTCGCGACCGGTGACTTCGCGACCGGGCTGCGGCTCGTGGCGGCGATCGGCGAGGCCGCCGAGGAGGCAGACCACCACCCCGACGTCGAGCTGACCTACGCCGCCGTGGTCGTCCGTCTCTGGAGCCACGACGTCGGCGGCACCACGATGCGCGACGTCCGGCTCGCCCGGGAGATCAGCGACGCGGCTGCCCGGGTCGGGGCGACCCCGGAGCCGGAGCGCCTCTCGGTGCTCGAGCTCGCCCTCGACACCGACGACCTCGAGGCGGTCCGCCCGTTCTGGGCGGCGCTGCTCGGCTACGAAGGTGACGACGAGACCCCCGACGAGCTCCGCGACCCCACCGGCCACGGTCCGACCCTGTGGTTCCAGGAGTCCGACCCGCGCTCGCCCGACGACGTCGAGCAGCGCTTCCACCTCGACCTCCGCGTCCCGCCCGAGGTCGCCGAGCGCCGGGTCCGGGCCGCGGTCGAGGCCGGCGGCACCCTCGTCGACGAGGGCCGCGCCCCCAGCTTCTGGGTCCTGGCCGACGCCCAGGGCAACCGCGCCTGCATCACCACCTGGCTCGGCCGGGGCGCCTGACCCCACCCGAGAAGCCGTGAGGTTCATCGGGGCCCCGATGAACCTCACGGCTACCCGATGAAATTTCATCGGGGGACCGTCAGCTTCATCGGCTACCCGATGAAGCTGCCGCCGGCCCGCCCCGACCCGGCCCAGCATGTGGGACATGCGTCCCGTATGCTGGGACGGCAGCCGTGACCGGGTGACGGGCGCGGGGCCGGGCGGCTACCGTGGTCGCATGCGCCAGGACCTCCTTGTACGCACGCGACGCGTGGGCTGAGCCAGACCGGCTCCCGCCAGCGCGTCACCCCTCGCCGCCTGCGGCCGAGGGGTTTTTTGTTGGCCAGGCACACGCAGGAACACACGCACGGAACACCGCAGGACCGAGCACCACCACCGGAACGGGGAAGCAGGAATGACCGAGCAGATCACGGGCGCCCAGAGCCTGGTCAGGTCGCTGGAGGCCGCCGGGGTCACCGACATCTTCGGCATCCCGGGCGGCGCGATCCTCCCGGCGTACGACCCGCTGATGGACTCCTCGATCCGCCACGTCCTCGTCCGCCACGAGCAGGGCGCCGGCCACGCCGCCCAGGGGTACGCCGCGGCGACGGGCCGGGTGGGCGTGTGCATGGCGACCTCGGGGCCGGGCGCGACCAACCTGGTCACGCCGATCGCGGACGCCCACATGGACTCGGTGCCGATGGTGGCCGTGACCGGCCAGGTCGGCGCGTCCATGATCGGCACGGACGCCTTCCAGGAGGCGGACATCCGCGGCATCACGATGCCGATCACCAAGCACAACTTCCTGGTCACCGACCCCGCCGAGATCCCCCAGCGGGTGGCCGAGGCGTTCCACATCGCCGCCACCGGCCGCCCCGGCCCGGTCCTCGTCGACGTGGCCAAGTCGGCGCTCGAGGCGATGACGACGTTCCGGTGGCCCACCGAGCTCCAGCTGCCCGGCTACCGCCCCGTGACCAAGCCGCACGCCAAGCAGATCCGCGAGGCCGCGAAGCTGATCCTCGAGTCGCGCCGCCCGGTGCTGTACGTCGGCGGCGGCACGATCCGCTCCGGCGCGTCGGCCGAGCTGCGGGCGCTCGCGGAGCTGACCGGCATGCCGGTCGTCACCACGCTGATGGCGCGCGGCGCGTTCCCCGACAGCCACCCGCAGCACCTTGGCATGCCGGGCATGCACGGCTCGGTCTCCGCGGTCGCCGGCCTGCAGAAGTCCGACCTGATCATCAGCCTCGGCGCGCGCTTCGACGACCGGGTCACCGGCCGGCTGGACTCCTTCGCGCCCGGCGCGAAGGTCATCCACGCCGACATCGACCCGGCCGAGATCGGCAAGAACCGCCACGCCGACGTCCCGATCGTCGGCGACTGCCGCGAGGTCATCGCCGACCTGGTCACGGTGCTCAAGGCGGAGGCGGACGCCGGCCACACCGGTGACTTCGAGGCGTGGGCGGAGTTCCTCTCCGGCATCAAGCGCCGCTACCCGCTGGGCTACGAGACCCCGGCCGACGGCAGCCTCGCGCCGCAGTACGTCATCCAGCGCCTCGGCGAGATCGCCGGCCCGGACGCGATCTACACCTCCGGCGTCGGCCAGCACCAGATGTGGGCCGCGCAGTTCATCGGCTACGAGAAGCCGATGACCTGGCTCAACTCCGGCGGCCTCGGCACGATGGGCTACTCGGTCCCGGCCGCGATGGGCGCCAAGGTGGGTGCCCCCGACACGACCGTGTGGGCGATCGACGGCGACGGCTGCTTCCAGATGACCAACCAGGAGCTGGCCACCTGCGCGATCAACGACATCCCGATCAAGGTCGCGATCGTCAACAACGAGTCGCTCGGCATGGTCCGGCAGTGGCAGACGCTCTTCTACAACGAGCGCTACTCCAACACCGACCTGCACTCCAAGCGGATCCCCGACTTCGTCAAGCTCGCCGAGGCCTACGGCTGCGTGGGCCTGGCCTGCGAGAGCCCGGCCGACGTCGACTCGACCATCGAGAAGGCCATGTCGATCAACGACGTCCCGGTCGTCGTCGACTTCCGCGTCAACCGCGACGCGATGGTCTGGCCGATGGTCGCCGCCGGCAAGAGCAACGACGAGATCAAGTACGCACGTGACCTCGCACCCGACTTCGACCGGGTCGAGGACGACTGGGAGGTCCGCCCCGCATGAGCAAGCACACCCTCTCGGTCCTGGTGGAGGACAAGCCCGGTGTCCTCGCCCGGATCGCCGGCCTCTTCAGCCGCCGCGGCTTCAACATCGACTCGCTCGCGGTCGGACCGACCGAGCACGCCGACGTCTCGCGGATGACCATCGTCGTCAACGTCGAGTCGTCCCCGCTGGAGCAGGTGACCAAGCAGCTCAACAAGCTCGTCGAGGTCATCAAGATCGTCGAGCTCGACCCGACCGCATCGGTCGACCGCGAGCTCGTCCTGGTCAAGGTCGCCGCCACCGCGGAGACCCGGGGCCAGGTGCTCGACACCGTCCAGCTCTTCCGCGCCAAGGTCATCGACGTGGCCCCCGACGCGGTCACCATCCAGATCACCGGCAACGCCGGCAAGATCGCGGACTTCCTGCGCGTGCTGGAGCCTTTCGGCATCCGCGAGCTCGTGCAGTCCGGGATGGTCGCCATCGGCCGCGGCTCGCGGTCGATCTCCGAGCGCAGCCTGCGCCCGGTCACCGTCCCCGCGCGGCCCGCCGTCGGCTGACCGCCGTACGCCACGGCGTACCCCGGCACCGCACTCCCGCACCGCACTCGCACCGCACGGACCAGCACCACCGACGCCCACTGCCGCCAACCGGCAGGACCCAACCAGAAGGAGAAGCCCTCGTGGCTGAGATGTTCTACGACGACGACGCCGACCTGTCCCTGATCCAGGGCAAGAACGTGGCCGTCATCGGCTACGGCAGCCAGGGCCACGCCCACGCGCTGTCGCTGCGTGACTCCGGTGTCGACGTGCGCGTCGGCCTGCAGCCCGGCTCGAAGAGCCGCGAGAAGGCCGAGGCCGAGGGCCTGCGCGTCGTCACGCCGGCCGAGGCCGCGGAGGAGGCCGACGTCATCGTCATCCTCGCCCCCGACCAGCACCAGCGGAAGATCTACGCCGAGGAGATCGCCCCCCACCTCGCCGAGGGCGACACCCTGGTCTTCGGCCACGGCTTCAACATCCGCTTCGGCTACATCACCCCGCCCGAAGGCGTCGACGTCTTCATGGTCGCGCCGAAGGGCCCGGGCCACCTGGTGCGTCGTGAGTACGTCGACGGCCGCGGCGTCCCCGTGCTCGTCGCCGTCGAGAAGGACGCCTCGGGCACGGCCTGGGACCTCGCGCTGTCCTACGCCAAGGGCATCGGCGGCCTGCGTGCCGGTGGCATCAAGACCACCTTCACCGAGGAGACCGAGACCGACCTGTTCGGCGAGCAGGCCGTCCTGTGCGGTGGCGCCTCGCAGCTGGTGCAGTACGGCTTCGAGGTCCTCACCGAGGCCGGCTACCAGCCCGAGGTCGCCTACTTCGAGTGCCTTCACGAGCTGAAGCTGATCGTCGACCTCATGTACGAGGGCGGCATCGCCAAGCAGCGCTGGTCGGTCTCCGACACCGCCGAGTTCGGTGACTACGTCTCCGGTCCGCGCGTCATCGACGAGCGCGTCAAGCAGAACATGGTCGCGGTCCTCGAGGACGTGAAGAACGGCTCGTTCGCCGAGCGCTTCATCACCGACCAGGAGAACGGCTCGCCGGAGTTCAAGAAGTTCCGCGAGCAGGGCGAGCAGCACCCGATCGAGAAGACCGGCCGCGAGCTGCGCAAGCTCATGGCGTGGGTCAAGAGCCACGACTCGGACTACACCGAGGGCACCGCCACGCGCTGACGCACGGCAGCACCAGGAACAAACGCGGGCAGGCGACGCGTTCCGATCTCATGCGCATCGAGATCTGGAGCGACGTCGTCTGCCCGTGGTGCTACGTGGGCAAGCGCCGTCTGGAGAAGGCCCTCGCCGGCTTCGAGCACCGCGACGCCGTCGAGGTCGTCTACCGCTCCTTCGAGCTGGACCCCACCGCCCCGCAGCACGGCCACGAGTCGACGCTGAGCCAGCTGGCCAAGAAGTACGGTCAGTCCGAGGAGCAGATGCGCGCCGGCATGCAGTCGCTCATCGAGACGGCCGCCGGCGAGGGCCTGGACATGAAGCTCTTCGACAACGTCCACACCAACACCGTCGACGCCCACCGCCTGCTGCACCTCGCCCTCGAGACCGGCGGTCCCGCCCTGCAGCGCGAGCTCAAGGAGCAGCTGCTGGCGGCGTACTTCCTGCGCGCCGAGGACGTCGGCGACCACGACGTGCTCCGCGCCGCCGCCCGAACCGCCGGCCTCGTCGAGGCGGCAGGGGAGGAGCGGGTCGACGCGGTCCTCGCGAGCCAGGAGTACGCCGACGCGGTCGCCGCCGACGTCGCCCAGGCGCGGGCCTACGGCGCGACCGGCGTGCCGTTCTTCGTCGTCGACCAGCGCTACGGCGTCTCAGGCGCCCAACCCACCGAGGTCTTCGAGCAGGTGCTCACCCAGGCCTGGGCCGACGCCCACCCGGTCCTCACGCCCGTCGGCGGCGACGCCGACGCCTGCGGCCCCGACGGCTGCGCCATCTGACCGTCGGGTTCTCGCGCCCCCTTGCGGGGCACCGGGACGGCGTGCAGACCTTCCTCCCGTACGCCGACTTCGACCGCTCCGCGCGGGTGCTGGACCAGAAGCGGCTCGGCAAGCAGCGGGTCGAGTGCATCCAGGTCGTGCGCGGGCTGACCTACCCGACGTACGGCTGGAAGAACCACCCGGCGGTGAAGATGTGGCGCGGTCACCTCGAGGCGCTCGGCCGCTACTCCTTCGCGTGCTGCGAGGCGTGGGTGGAGCTGGGGTACGGCGACACCTGCGCCGCCACCATCGGCACCGACCTGGCCGCGGCCGGGGTCCGCGACGTGCGCACCCAGGCCGAGCTCGCGGAGGCGGGCGCGCTGCCGCCGTGGCTCGGGGACGAGGCGCTGCACCGCAGCCACCAGTCGAACCTGGTGCGCAAGGACCCGGAGCTCTACGGCCCACGGTTCCCCGGCGTGCCCGGTGACCTGCCCTACGTCTGGCCGGGCGACCCGACCGCCGCGGCCTGACCGAGGTCCAGCACCCGGTCGACCCCGACGTCCTCGAGGAACCGGTGGTCGTGGCTGACCACGACCAGGGCCCCGCGGTAGGACGCCAGCGCCGAGACCAGCGCGTCGTACGACGCAAGGTCGAGGTTGTTCGTGGGCTCGTCGAGCAGCAACAGCTGCGGGGGCGGGTCGGCCAGCAGCAGCGCGGCCAGCGTCGCGCGGAACCGCTCGCCGCCCGACAGCGTGCCGACGACGCGGTCGGCCGCCCGGCCGCGGAAGAGGAACCGCGCGAGCCGGGCCCGGACCTCGCCCGGCTCGTGCCCGGGCGCGCGGGCCGCGACGTTGTCCGCCACGCTGACGGCGTCGTCGAGCAGGTCGAGGCGCTGGGGGAGGAAGGCGACCGGCACCCGGGCCTCCTCGACCAGCCGGCGCAGCAGCGTGGTCTTGCCCGACCCGTTCGGCCCGACCACCCCGATCCGGTCCGGCCCGCTGACGGGCAGCACGCCGTCGAGCACCACCCTGCCCCGCGGCACCTCGGTCCCGGGCAGGTCGATGCGGATCTCGCGGTCCTCCCGCAGGCGTGACTCCGCCTCGTCGAGGCGTCCGCGCGCGGCGTCGAGCCGCTCCTCGTGCACCTTGCGGTACGCCGCCGCCGACCGCTCCGCAGCGTTGCGCTTCTTCCCCGCGACGACCGGCGGCAAGCTGCCGGACAGCTGGACGGCCCGGCCCTGCCGCCGGCGCTGCGCCAGGACCCGCTCCGCCTCGACCCGGTCCGCCTTCTGCCGCCGGAGGTCGGACCGGGCCGCGGTGACGGCCCGCTCGGCGGCGTCCTGCTCGGCAGCGACCTGCGCGGCGTACGAGGTCCAGCCGCCGCCGTACCACCGCACCGCGCCGTCGCGGAGCTCGCCGATCCGGTCGACCCGCTCGAGCAGGTCGCGGTCGTGGCTGACCACCAGCAGCGTGCGGGACCAGCCGGCGACCAGGTCGTGCAGGGCGGCTCGGGCCTCGGCGTCGAGGTTGTTCGTCGGCTCGTCGAGCAGGAGGACGTCGGGCCGGCCCAGCAGCACCCGGGCCAGCCCGAGCCGGGTCACCTCACCGCCGGACAGCTCGCCGAGCCGGCGGTCGAGCACGTCGGGAGGCAGGCCCAGCCGGGCCAGCTCGGCGACGGCACGGTCCTCGGCGTCCCAGTCGTCGCCGACGACGTCGTAGTGCGCCTGGTCGACCGAGCCGGCCTCGATCGCCCGGAGCGCGCGGCGCAGGTCGGCGAGGCCGAGCAGGTCGTCGACCGGGCGCCCGGGATCGGTGGTGAGGTCCTGCGGCAGGTGGCCGACCTCCCCGACGACCACCACGTGGCCGGCGGTGGGCCGCAGCAGGCCGGCGACGACCTTGAGCAGCGTGGACTTGCCCGAGCCGTTGGCTCCGACCAGGCCGGAGCGGCCCGGCGGGACGAGCAGGTCGAGGCCGCGCAGCGCGGTGGTGCCGTCAGGCCAGGTGAGATCGACGGAGGAGAGGGTGACGACGGACGAGGGCACGGTTGCTCCCGGGAGGTGAGGAGGGTGCGTCGCAGCGGCCGAGCGGCTCGGCTGCGGCGCGGGGTCACCTCAGAGGAACAACGGCGGTCCTGTCGTCGGGGGTGGGACGTGGAGGACGGTACGTCGCCGGCCGGCCTCGCCGCGAGCGGTTTTCGCCGGCGCTCGCTCAGGCCACCATCACCCGACCGGTACGTCGCCGGGCGGCCCCCGCCGGTCGCTCGCGCACGACCGCCCACGCGGATGCCAGTCGCCGGACCGCCTCCTCCAGCTCCTCGGCCGGCCGCGTCCACGGGACCCGCACGAACCGGTCGAGGCCGCCGGAGACCGCGAAGACCGGTCCCGGCGCGACGATCACGCCCTGCTGCTCGGCCTCGGCGGTGACGGCGGTGGCCAGCGGCCGCGGCAGCTCGCACCACACCGCCAGCCCGCCGCCGGGCAGCCGGAAGCGCCAGTCCGGCAGGTGCTCGGCCAGCGCCCCGGCCAGCGCGTCGCGCTGCTCGCGCAGCCGGCTCACGTGGTCGGGCAGCACCGGGCCGTCGGCCAGCAGCCGGGCCAGCACCAGCTGCTCGAGCACCGGTGCGCCGAGGTCCATCGCCACCCGGGCGTCGGTCAGGTCGGCCATCCGCTCGTGCGGCGCGCGGATCCAGCCCAGCCGCAGGCCGCCCCAGAAGCTCTTGCTTGCGCTGCCGATGGTGATCGTCCCCGGCGCGTGCGCCGCGAACGGCCGCGGCATCTCCTGCCCGTCGAGCGCGAGCGCCTGGTGCGCCTCGTCGACCACCGCGACCGTGCCCGCCCGGCGCAGGTGCGCGGCGTACTGCTCGCGCTGGGCGTCGCTCATCAGGTGCCCCGTCGGGTTCTGGAAGTCCGGGACGAGGTAGGCCAGCCCCGGCCGGGTCTGCCGCAGGACGGCGCCGACCGCGTCGAGGTCCCAGCCGTCGGGGTCGACCGGGGCCTCCACCAGCCGAGCGCCGGTGCGCCGCAGCGCCTGGGTGGCGTTGGGGTAGACCGGCGACTCGACCAGCACCCGCTGCCCGCGGCCCGCGAACGCCGCCGCCACGATGCCCGCCGCGCTCAGCGCACCCGGCGTGACCATGACCTGCGCCGGGTCGGTCGGCAGCCCGCGCGCCTCGTAGGTCGCCGCGATCGCCGCCTGGAGCCCCGGCAGGCCGGCGGGGAAGTAGCCGTGCCCGCCGAGGTACGCCGGCAGGTCGGCCGCCGCGTCCGCGTACGCCGCGGCGAGGCCGGCCGGCGCGGTCGCCGCCGCGCAGTTCAGGTCGATCGCGGTGTCGTCGCCGGGGCGGGGGAGCAGCGCCCGGTCGTGGGACCGGGCGCGCCCGCCCGGGACGCGGGTGAAGGTGCCCGCGCCCTGGCGTGCCTCGGCGTACCCGCTCTCGCACAACGCGGCGTACGCCCTGGTCACCGTGGTGCGGGAGACGCCGAGCACCTCGGTGAGCTCGCGCTCGCTCGGCAACCGGGTGCCCAGCGGCACCCGGCCGTCGCCGATGAGGAGGGTGAGGGCCTCGGCCAGACCGGCGTAGGCGGGGGAGCGGCTGAAGCCGTCGACGAGCGAGGCGACCCGGGCGGCGCTGACGGACTGCTGCATGCAGACCACTGTCGCACGATTGGCTATTGGTGAGCAGTCCAATTCGGGCGCATCGTGGTCTCGTGACCGATCTCGCCACCCGCCCCGTGCTCGCCGACCTCGGCCCGGTCGCCCAGCTCCGTGCCGGGCGGCTGCCGCGGCGGCTGGTGCAGCTGTACGTGGGGCTGGTGCTGTACGGCGTCTCGCTCGGGATGATGGTCCGCTCCGACCTCGGGCTGGCGCCGTGGGACGTGCTCCACTCCGGCCTGATCCGCTACCTGCCGATCACGCTCGGGCAGGCGGTCGTGCTGATGAGCTTCGTGGTGCTCCTGCTGTGGATCCCGCTGCGGGAGATGCCCGGCCTCGGCACGATCAGCAACGCGATCGTGGTCGGCCTCGCCGCCGACGCCACGCTCTGGGCCCTCGACCGCCCCGACGGGCTCGTCCTGCGGATCCTCCTGGTCGTCGGCGGGGTAGCCCTGTGCGGGTACGCCGGCGCGATGTACATCGGCTCCCAGCTCGGCCGCGGCCCCCGCGACGGGCTGATGACCGGCCTGTCCCGCCGCACCGGCCGGTCGATCCGCCTGGTCCGCACCGGCATCGAGGTGACCGTCGTGCTCGTCGGCCTCGCCCTCGGCGGCGTCCTCGGCCTCGGCACGGTCCTCTACGCGCTCGCGATCGGCCCGCTCACCCAGGCCTGGCTGCCGGGCTGGACGGTCGCGCTCGGCTCCTCCCCGCAACCGTCGTCCACAGGCGGGCGGCCGTCGCCGGCTACCGCTTGGTCGCGATCAGCGTCGAGGCGTCGGAGGCGACCATCACCTCGACGGCGGTGAACCGCTCGTCGGTGAGCCACTGCTCGCGCAGGGTGTCGACCCGGCCGTCGGCGACGGGCGGCCACAGCTCGCAGGGGGTGAAGTCGTCGAGGACGACGATGCCGCCCTCCTCGACGAGGTCGGCGACGGCGTCGACACCGACCTCGGTGGGCTCGCCGGAGTCGAGGAAGAGCAGCGAGAAGGGACCCTTGTCGAGCAGGGTCGACCAGTCGGCGGAGAGCACCTCAACCTGCGGGTCGTCGGCGAAGATCTCGGCGGCTGCGCCGGCCAGCCGGGCGTCCAGCTCGGCGGTGACGATCCGGGTGTCGTCGTCGCGCACGCCGGAGCGCAGCCACGCGGTGCCGACGCCGCAGCCGGTGCCGAACTCGGCCATGGTGCCGCCGCGGGTCGCGGCGAGGGTGGCGAGCAGCCGGCCGGTCTCGTTGCGGCAGAAGGAGACGTAGCCCGAGCGCCGCGAGACCGCGAACGCACGGGAGACCACGTCGGGCAGGTCGGGCGGCGCGCTCATGCCGGGGAGTCTCCCATCCCGGGACGGTTGTCTCGGATCGCGGACGGTTCGCGGAAACGGGTGGTGCGCGGGACCGGGGCGGGCATAGCCTCGCCCCATCATGCGGAGCGTCTTCGTACTCATCGAGCGCCGCGGCGAGGCCCAGCAGTAACCACTGCACCGTGAGGCCCCTCTCGCCGCGGTGGTCGGCGTTTGCTCCCGGGCCTCACCCCTCGCTCCTCCGGAGCAGCTCCCTCGGCGGAGCGCTTCCCGGAGAGCAGCACGACCCGAAGACGCCACCGCGGCGGACCAGCCACAGCACGTGCGCGATCCGCATCCCTGCCGGTCTCCTCGGCCCGCGCGACCCGCGGGCCGACCGCTCCTCCGCGGCGGCGTCTCCCGGGCAGTCACCCCAGACATCCCAGGCACCCCAGCCACTCCCAGGCACCCCGAGACGTAGCCACACCTGAGACGACAGGAGATCCAGCGATGTACGACATGTATCCCGAGTGGGGCCCCGCGAGCCACGACCCGGAGAACCCCCGCAGCCACGAGGCGGTCCAGCACTCTCTCGACCTGCGGGACAACGGTGGCCAGCGCCCCGACGACAACTAACGTCCGGCCCCATGACCACCCACACCACCAGCCCCACCAGCGGCACGGTCCGGCTCGCCGTCATCCCCGGCGACGGCATCGGCCCGGAGGTGACCGCCGAGGCCCTCAAGGTCCTCGAGGTCGCCTCGCCCGACGGCGTGAAGTTCGAGCAGACCAGCTACGACCTCGGCGCCGAGCGGTACCTCGCGACCGGCGAGGTGCTGCCCGACTCGGTGCTGGCGGAGGTCCGCGACCACGACGCGATCCTGCTCGGCGCGGTGGGTGGCAAGCCGAACGACCCGAACCTGCCCCCGGGCATCCTCGAGCGCGGCCTGCTGCTGCGCCTGCGCTTCGAGCTCGACCACTACGTCAACCTGCGCCCCTCGCGGATCTTCCCCGGCAGCGTCTCGCCGCTCTCGGAGGCCGTGACCGGTCGCGGTGAGGTGGACTTCGTGGTCGTGCGCGAGGGCACCGAGGGTCCCTACACCGGCAACGGCGGCGCGCT
The DNA here is from genome assembly GCF_014266025.1 of Nocardioides deserti. Classification (GTDB taxonomy): domain Bacteria; phylum Actinomycetota; class Actinomycetes; order Propionibacteriales; family Nocardioidaceae; genus Nocardioides; species Nocardioides deserti. The sequence continues at coordinate 20,486 of NZ_JACMYC010000018.1, forward strand.
GCGCGTCGGCACGCCGCACGAGGTGGCCACGGAGGTCTCGGTCAACACGGCGTACGGCGTGGAGCGGGTCGTCCGCGACGCGTTCGCGCGCGCCGAGCGCCGGCCCCGCAAGAAGCTCACCCTGGTCCACAAGACCAACGTGCTCGTCAACGCCGGCTCGGTCTGGTGGCGGCTGTTCGAGCAGGTGGCGGCCGAGCACCCGGACGTGACCACCGACTACATGCACATCGACGCGGCGATGATCCACCTGACCACCGACCCGCAGCGCTTCGACGTGATCGTCACCGACAACCTCTTCGGCGACATCGTCACCGACCTCGCCGCCGCCATCACCGGCGGCATCGGGCTCGCCGCGTCCGGCAACGTCAACCCCGACCGGACCGCGCCCAGCATGTTCGAGCCCGTCCACGGCTCGGCCCCCGACATCGCCGGCCAGCAGAAGGCCGACCCGACGGCGGCGATCCTGTCCGCGTCGCTGCTCCTGGACCACCTCGGCCACCCCGACGCCGCGAAGGTCATCGAGGACGCTGTCGTCGCCGACCTCGCCGAGCGCGACGCCGGCGCCCCGCGCACCACCGCGCAGGTCGGCGACGCGGTCGCCGCGCGAGTAGCCGGCTGACCGTCCGGCCACGAGCGCGACGAGCTCGAGCCGGCGGACGCGACGTACCCGACCCGGCCCCGCCGGCCCGAGCTCCCCGAGGACTACCGTGACCCCCATGCAGATCCGCACGACCCGCAACGAGAACCCCGTCGCCGAGGACCGCCTCGCCGAGATCCTCGCCGACCCCGGTTTCGGCAACCACTTCACCGACCACATGTTCACGGTGGAGTGGACCCCCGAGGCGGGATGGCACGACGCGCGGATCGAGCCCTACGGCCCGCTCAGCCTCGACCCCGCCACGGCGGTCCTGCACTACGCGCAGGAGACCTTCGAGGGGATGAAGGCCTACCGCCACGCCGACGGCTCCGTCTGGTCCTTCCGGCCGGAGGAGAACGCCAAGCGGATGGTGCGCTCGAGCCACCGCCTGGCGCTGCCGGTGCTCGAGGTCGACGACTTCATCGCCGCCGTCGACGAGCTGGTCCGCGTCGACCAGCGCTGGGTGCCGACGACGACCGAGCCGGGCACGGGGGAGAAGAGCCTCTACGTGCGGCCGTTCATGTTCGCCTCGGAGAAGTTCCTCGGCGTTCGGCCCTCCCAGCACGTCACGTTCATGGTGATCGCCAGCCCGGCCGGCTCCTACTTCAAGGGCGGCGTCAAGCCGGTCACGCTGTGGCTGACCGAGGAGTACACCCGCGCCGGTCGCGGCGGCATGGGCGCGGCCAAGACGGGTGGCAACTACGCGAGCTCGCTGGTCGCCCAGCAGCAGGCGATTGCCCAGGGCTGCGACCAGGTCGTCTTCCTCGACAGCCAGGAGGGGCGGTACGTCGAGGAGCTGGGCGGCATGAACATGTACTTCGTCTACGACGACGGCCGCATCGTCACTCCCGCGACCGGCACGATCCTCGAGGGCATCACCCGGGCCAGCATCATCGAGCTGGCCGGCAAGCTCGGGCACCAGGTCGAGGAGCGCCGCTTCTCGATCGACGAGTGGCGCGAGGGCGTCACCAGCGGCGCGATCCGCGAGATCTTCGCCTGCGGGACGGCCGCGGTCGTGACGCCGGTCGGCGGCCTGAAGTGGGAGGGCGGCGAGGTGCCCGCGCCCGCGGAGACCGAGCTGACGATGAAGGTGCGCCAGGCGCTGGTCGACGTCCAGTTCGGCCGGGCCGAGGACACGTTCGGCTGGCTGCACCGCATCGTCTGACCGGGTCCTGAGCGGTCCTCCCCGGGCCGCTGTTGCCGGACCGCCGGTCAGGTTACCCTTGCCTAAGTAGTCGCGCGCCGGGCGCGACCGGGACGGGTGAGGGAGGCCGCGCGTGAGCGCCGTGCTCGACCCTGCGACGCCGTCCGCGGCCCCGGCTCCGTCCGGTTCGGCCTCGGCCGGGCCCCGGACGACCGGCGCGACCCGCGGGTTGCTCGCGGTCGCGCTCCTGCTCGTCGGTCTCGCGCTCGTCTCGCTGGCCAGCCTGGCCTGGGGCGCCCGCGACGTCGCGCCGTCGGCGGTCTGGGACGCGCTGCTCGCTCCCGTGCCCGGCGACAACGACCACCTCGTCGTCCGCGACCTGCGCGTGCCGCGCACGCTCATCGGCCTGGTCGGCGGTGCGGCGCTCGGCGCGGCCGGCGCGCTCATGCAGGGCGTGACCCGCAACCCGATCGCCGACCCCGGCCTGCTCGGTATCAACTCCGGCGCCTCGCTCGCCGTCATCGTCGCCATTGCGGGCCTCGGCGTGAGCTCGACCTCCGGCTACCTCTGGTTCGCCTTCGCAGGCGCAGCCGTCGCCGCCGTCGTCGTGTACGGCGCGGCGTCGCTCGGGTGGGAGGGCGTCACGCCGGTCAAGCTCGCGCTGGTCGGCGCGGCCCTGACCGCCACCTGCACGTCGGTCATCACCGTCGTGCTCCTCACCGACACCCGGACGCTGGGGGAGTACCGCTTCTGGCAGGTCGGCTCGCTGGCCAACCGCCCGCTCGACGTGCTCACCGCGGTCCTGCCCTTCGTCCTGGTCGGCCTGGTGCTGGCGCTGGCCGCCGGCCGCGTGCTCAACGCGCTGGCGCTCGGCGACGACGTGGCGCGCGGGCTGGGCCAGGACGTCGTGCGCGGCCGCCTGCTCGTCGTGACCGCGGTCGTGCTGCTGTGCGGCTCGGCGGTCTCCCTGGTCGGCCCGATCGCCTTCGTCGGCCTGGTCGTCCCGCACGTCGCTCGCGCGATCGTGGGCCCGGACTACCGCTGGATCGTGCTGCTCTCGATCTTGCTCGGCCCGGTGCTGCTGCTGGCCGCCGACGTCGTCGGGCGGCTGGTCGTGCGGCCCTCGGAGCTCGAGGCGGGGCTGGTCGTGGCGGTGATCGGCGCGCCGGTGCTCATCGGCCTGGTCCGCCGGTCGCGGGCGGTCGCCGCGTGAACGCGCCGGTGCTGGCCCCGGCGGCCGCCGATCGCGCAGAGCGCGAGGAGCGCCACGAGGTCGCCAGCCGCGGGCTGCGCACGACCCGTCGGCGGCGGCTGCGGCGCCGGTCCGTCGTCACCGTCGTGCTCGCCGCCCTCGCGGTGGTGCTGTCGGTGACGGCGCTGATGCTCGGCGACTTCAAGCTGTCGGCGGCCGAGGTGCTGCGCACGCTGGCCGGACAGGACGAGGGCGCGGCCCACTTCATCGTCATGGAGCTGCGGCTGCCGCGGCTGGTGCTCGGCGTCCTCGTCGGCACGGCCTTCGGGCTGGCCGGCGCGCTGTTCCAGTCGGTGCTGCGCAACCCGCTGGCCAGCCCGGACGTCATCGGCATCTCGCAGGGGGCCAGCGCCGGCGCCGTCGTGGCGCTGCTGGCCGTCGGCGCCACCAGCGGCCTCGTCGTACCGCTCTCCGCCCTCGCCGGGGGCAGCGCCGTCGGCCTGCTGCTGTACGCCGTGGCGTGGCGGGGCGGGATGACCGGTCACCGCTTCGTGCTGGCCGGGATCGGCGTCGCCTACGTCTGCACGAGCATCATCGGCTACCTGCTGACGCGCAGCGACGTGAAGGAGGCGCAGCTCGCCCTCCTGTGGATGACCGGCAGCCTCGGGCAGGCCGACTGGTCGCTGGTGCGCACGCTGGCGGTCGCGATGGTCGTGCTCGTGCCGCTGGTGGCGGTGGTCGCCCGGGGGCTCTCGCTGCTGCTGCTCGGCGACGAGCAGGCCGGCAGCCTCGGCCTGCGCCCGGAGGTGACCCGCGCCGCCGTGGTCGCCCTCGGCGTCGCGCTGGCCTGCGCGGCGACGGCCTCGGCCGGACCCGTCGCCTTCGTCGCCTTCACCGCGGCCCCCGTGGCCCGCCGCTTGCTCGGCGACGGCACCCTCGCGCTCGTGCAGGCGGCGCTGGTGGGTGTCGTGCTCGTCGTCGGTGCCGACATCGTGGCCCAGCACCTGCTGCCGGCCGACCTCACCGTCCCCGTCGGCGTCGTCACCGGCGCCGTCGGTGGCCCCTACCTGATCTGGCTGATGGCCAGCGGACGCACCCGGACCGCCTGATGGCACCGACCCGAGGAGAACCCGTGAGCATCGTCGTCGACCGTCCGAGCCCGACCGGCGCCGACCCGGTCGACCCGTCCGCGCACCTCCCGGCGGACGCGCTGCAGCACCACGACCCGGTCAGCCTGGTCGCGCGCGGCGTCACGCTCGCCTACGACCAGCGCACGGTCGTCCACGGCGTCGACGTCGCGATCCCGGCCGGCGCGGTGACGGTCATCGTGGGCGCGAACGGCTGCGGCAAGTCCACGCTGCTCCGCGGCCTCGGCCGGATCCTCAAGCCGACGGGCGGCTCGGTCGAGCTCGGCGGCCGCGACGTGCATCGGATGCGCCCGCGCGAGGTCGCGGCCCTGCTCGGCCTGTTGCCGCAGCAGCCGGTCGCGCCCGAGGGGATCACCGTCGCCGACCTGGTCGGCCGTGGCCGGCACCCGCACCAGGGCGCGTTCCGCCGCTGGAGCGCGGCCGACGCGGACGCGGTCGCCACGGCGCTCGCCCTCACCGACACCCACGAGCTGGCCGGGCGCCGCGTCGAGGAGCTCTCCGGCGGCCAGCGGCAACGGGTCTGGGTCGCGATGATGCTCGCGCAGGACCCCAGCATCATGCTGCTCGACGAGCCGACGACGTACCTCGACATCGCCCACCAGGTCGACGTCCTCGACCTCCTCGCCGAGCTCAACGAGGAGCGCGGCACGACGGTCGTGATGGTGCTGCACGAGCTCAACCTCGCGGCGCGGTACGCCGACCGGCTGGTCGTCATGTGCGAGGGACGGGTGCTGCGGGAGGGCGCCCCGGCCGACGTGCTCGACGCCGACTGCGTCCGGGAGGCCTTCGGCCTGGAGGCCCAGGTCGTGCCGGACCCGGTGACCGGCTCGCCGCTCGTCGTACCGGTGGGCAGGCGCGGACGAACCCTCCGTCATTCCGTGTAAGGTGAGGCTCACCTAAATTCGTTCGACCGGACTCGGCCGGTCCCGCACCACGAGGAGTGGACGTGACGTCCCTTCGTCCCTTGACCCGGCGCCGCCGGGCCCGCCTGGCGCTCCCGCTCGGCGCCCTCCTGCTCGCGCTGCCGCTGGCGGCCTGCGGCTCGGAGTCCGACTCCGACGACGAGGCGACCGACGGCGGCAGCCCCGCCGCGGAGTCGTTCGAGCCGGTCACGATCACCCACGCCTTCGGCGAGACCGAGATCAGCGAGCAGCCCGAGCGGGTCGCGACCTGGGGCTGGGGCAGCGGCGACGCCGTCCTCGCGCTCGGCGTGGTGCCGGTCGCGATGCCGGCGTACTCCTACGGCGCCGACGAGGACCAGCGGATGCCGTGGCAGTCCGAGGCGCTCGCGGAGCTCGGCGGCGAGGAGCCGACCCTGCTCAGCGAGACCGCCGAGCCGCCGATCGAGGAGATCGCCGCCGCGACGCCCGACCTGATCCTGGCGAACTACTCCGGCATCACCGAGGCCGACTACGAGAAGCTCTCGAAGATCGCCCCGACCGTCGCCTACCCCGAGGAGCCGTGGGCCACCCCGTGGCGCGACGTGATCACCACCGTCGGCGAGGCGCTGGGCCAGGCCGAGGAGGCCGAGCAGGTGCTCGAGGACATCGACGCCGAGGTCGCCGCCGCTGCCGAGGAGCACCCGGAGTTCGAGGGCAAGACCATCGCGGCCGTCGGGATCGACCCGCAGGCGTTCTACGTCTACCGCGGCGCGGACCCGCGCGTGGAGTTCCTCGAGGACCTCGGCTTCACCCTCGCCCCGAGCGTCGGTGAGCTCGACACCGAGGAGACGTCGTTCTACTTCACGATCTCCACCGAGGAGGCCGACAAGCTGACCTCTGACGTGCTGGTCTCCTACGCGGCCGACGAGGACGCCGCCGCCGCGGTGGCCGAGAGCGCGGGCGCGAAGGCGATGTCGCAGTTCCAGGACGGCACCGTCGCCGAGGTGACCGGCGCGTCGCTCGTCGCCGCCGTCGGCCCGCCGACGGCGCTGTCGTTGACCTGGGGGCTCGAGGACTTCGTCGCGGCGCTCGTCCCGGCCGTCGAGAAGGCCGACGCCCAGGGCTGACCCGCCTCCGGCTCCACCGCTTGCTCCGCCTCGTCGACCGCGTCCGGTGCTCCGGGCGCGGTCGATGCGTTCCCGGGGCCGCTGCGAAGTAGATTGCGAGCGTGACGACGCAGCAGGCCGTGGTGGGTGACTACACCCTCCTCGCCAAGATCGGTGAGGGCGGCATGGGCGTCGTCCACCTCGCGCGCGGCCCGCAGGGCGACCGCGTGGCGCTCAAGGTGCTGCGCCCGCACATCGTCGGCGACGACGAGGCCCGGCAGCGGCTGGCGCGCGAGGTCAGCTCGCTGTCGCGGGTGCGGTCGCGCTGGGTCGCCGAGGTCGTCGACGCCGACCCGTGGGCGGTCGTGCCGTTCGTCGCCACCCGCTACGTCCCCGGCCTCTCGCTCCACGACCACGTCGTCGAGGAGGGTCCGATCACCGGCGCCGACCTGGTGTGGTTCGCCGCCTCGCTGGCCGAGGGGCTGGCCTCGGTGCACGCCGCCGGCGTGCTGCACCGCGACGTCAAGCCCTCGAACGTGCTGATGGAGGGCCGCACGCCGATCCTCATCGACTTCGGCCTCGCCCGTGTCGCCGACGACCCCAAGCTCACCCACACCGGCTGGCTGCTCGGCACGCCCGGCTACCTCGCGCCCGAGATCCTCTACGGCGACGACGCCACGACCGCCTCCGACGTCCACTCCTGGGCGGCGACGGTCGCGTACGCCGGCACCGGCCGTCCGCCGTTCGGCCGCGGCCCGTCGATGGCCGTGATGGACCGCGTGCGCCGCGGTGAGCACGACGTCTCCGGGCTGCCGGGCGACCTCGCCGCGGTCGTCGAGGCCGCACTGGACCCCGAGCCCGAGCGGCGGCCCACGCTCGACCAGCTGCTCGCGTGGCTGCGCCCGCAGGTCGGCCGCGGCCGGCGCGTGCCGCCGCCGCTGCCCGAGCCGGAGCCGGCGCTCGAGCCGTTCCTGGACCCGGTGGTCGAGACGCTCCCGGTGATGCTCGACCGGCCCGACGCCGACAGCACCCACACGCGCCCGTTCGAGACCCTCGTCGACCACGACGCCCGCGCCGCCGGCGACGAGCCGACCGTGCACGACTGGGACGTCGCGGAGTACGTCGTCCCGCGACCCTCCTTCGGGGAGCGGCTGCGTCGCGGCACGCTGCTCGTCGGCGGCGCTCTGGCCGTCGGCGCCGGCTTCGCGGCGTACCCCTGGGTGGCGACGGTCCTCACCCTGCTCCTCGTCTGGCTGCTGCGCAGCGGCTCGCTCGCCGCCAGCCGGGCCGGCGACCGGCGGCGCCTGCGCGGGCGCAGGTGGTACGACGGCGTGCAGGTGCTCCTCGGCGCCCCGTGGGACCTCGTCCGCTCGATCCCGGGCACCGTCGTGCTCCTGCTGTGGAGCCTCGGGCTGGCCGTCGCGGGGGCCCTGCTCTGCTACGCCGTCGCCGCCTCCGTGCCGGCCACGCTGTTCGTCTGCGGCACGCTGCTGGCCGCCGCGCTCTGGCTCGGTCCCGGCGGCTCCCGCGTCCGCGGCCCGGTGTCGCGGGTCGTCGACCCCGCCGCCCGCGACGTCCGTGGCTGGCTGGGCGGCCTGGTGCTCGTCGCCGTCGTCGGCTGCGGCCTTGGCGCCCTCGTCCAGGCCTCCGGCACCTCGTGGACGCCCGACGACGGTCGGCCGTTCGAGGGCGTCTCGTTCCCCGACGGCGGCATGCTCGGCAGCCGCTGATCGGGGTCTTCGTGGCCCGGGTGCTGAGATGGCCGTCCCGAGGACCGGACGGGCGTGGCACGATGACCCCGTGCAGCACCACCGGATCATCATTCCCTAGCGCGTCGAGCCCTCGACGCGCCGACCTCTCGCACCCCGAGAGGTTTTTTTGTGCCCGCACACCAGCAGCCCGTAGCAAGCCAGCCCCGCAGGAAGAGACAGACCGATGGACCTCCACGGCTCGTTCCACGTCTACGACACCACGCTGCGCGACGGCGCCCAGCAGGAGGGGCTCAACCTCTCCGTCGCCGACAAGCTGACGATCGCGCACCAGCTCGACGAGCTCGGAGTGGGCTACATCGAGGGCGGCTGGCCGGGGGCGAACCCCAAGGACACCGAGTTCTTCCGCCGCGCGGCCCAGGAGCTCGACCTCAAGCACGCGCGGCTGGCGGCGTTCGGCGCGACCCGGCGGGCGGGGGTCACGGCGGCCGACGACCCGCTGGTCGCCGCGCTCCGCGACAGCGGCGCGGGCGTGGTGACGCTGGTGGCCAAGTCCCACGACCGGCACGTCGAGCTCGCGCTGCGGACCACGCTGGAGGAGAACCTCGCGATGGTCCGCGACACCGTGAGCCACCTGCGCGCCGAGGGGCAGCAGGTGTTCCTCGACGCGGAGCACTTCTTCGACGGCTACCGCGCGAACCGCGACTACGCGCTGGAGGTGCTGCGGACGGCGTACGACGCGGGCGCCGAGGTCGTCGCGCTGTGCGACACCAACGGCGGGATGCTGCCGACCTGGGTCTCCGACGTGGTCCACGACGTCGTCGAGACGACCGGCGTGCGGGTCGGCATCCACTGCCACAACGACACCGGCTGCGCGGTCGCCAACACGATCGCGGCGGTCGAGGCCGGCGCGACCCACGTGCAGGGCTGCATCAACGGCTACGGCGAGCGCACCGGCAACGCTGACCTGGTCACCGTCGTCGCCAACCTCGAGCTCAAGCTCGACCGCCAGGTGCTGCCGCCCGGGCTGCTGCGGGACGCGACCCGGATCGCGCACGCGATCGCCGAGGTCACCAACGTGCCGCCGGCGTCGCGCCAGCCGTACGTCGGCACGTCGGCGTTCGCGCACAAGGCCGGCCTCCACGCCAGCGCGATCAAGGTCGACCCGAACCTCTACCAGCACATGGACCCCGTCGGGGTCGGCAACGACATGCGGCTGCTGGTCTCCGACATGGCCGGCCGCGCGTCCATCGAGCTCAAGGGCCGCGAGCTGGGGTTCGACCTCGACGCCGGCACGCCCGAGGGCAAGGGCCTCGTCACGCGGATCACCGAGCGGGTGAAGGTGCTGGAGTCGCGCGGCTACACCTTCGAGGCGGCCGACGCGTCCTTCGAGCTGCTGCTGCTCGAGGAGGTCGAGGGCGCGCGCCCGTCGTACTTCGAGGTGGAGTCGTGGCGGGTCATCACCGACTCCAAGCCGACCGAGGAGGCGCTGTCGGAGGCGACGGTCAAGCTGCGTGCCGAGGGCGTGCGGTACGTCGTCACCGGCGAGGGCAACGGTCCGGTCAACGCGCTGGACCAGGCGCTGCGCGCCGCGATCGGGCAGGCGTTCCCGGAGGTCGCGAAGTTCGAGCTGATCGACTACAAGGTGCGCATCCTCGACCAGGGCCACGGCACCGACGCGATCACCCGGGTGCTCATCGAGACCTCCGACGGCGAGTCGTCGTGGGTGACGGTCGGCGTCGGCGCGAACGTGATCGAGGCGTCGTGGGGCGCGCTGGTCGACGGGCTGACCTTCGGCCTCAGGCGTCAGGGGGTCTGACCACCCGGCGGGCCAGGTCCTCCCAGCCGGCCAACACCCGGTCGACCGGGAAGCCCTCGACCCGCACCTGCTGCTCGAGCACCGGCACCTCGAGCGGGGCCAGCAGCGCGGTGGCGAGCACGGGCAGGTCGCCGCGCACGTCGAGCTCGCCGAGCAGGTACCGCACGTGCATCGCGGTGAACGACCACGCGGCGTACGACCTCGAGCCGGCGCGGCCCGCGGCCCGGATGAGCTCGGCGTGCCGCAGCGTGGTCTCCAGCCGCGAGCGGCCGAAGGCCAGCAGCCGCTCCATCGGGTCGGCGCCGGGCCCGAGCGGGGGAGGGCCGGAGATGACCGCGGCCTGCCAGACCGTCTCCGAGCGGTCCAGCAGCGCGGCCATCAGCCCCTCGCGGGACTCGAACCGGCGGAAGACCGTGCCCTTGCCGACTCCCGCCCGGACGGCGACCGCGTCCATCGTCACGTGGTCCACCCCGCAGGCGTCGACCAGCTCCTCGGCGGCGACGAGCAGCGCCTCGCGGTTGCGCGCGGCGTCGCGCCGCTCGGTCGGCGGGCCGCCGAGGAGGGGGAGCAGCACGGGGCCGGGGAGCGGGCCGGACAGGGGGTCGGTCATGGTGCCCGCCACTGTAGGGACCGGACCGGCACGGCGGCGCCGGGAATAGAACCGGACCGTGGTCCGTTTGGGCTCGTGTTCGTCCGAACTCGACCTCAGGAGTGCCCCATGTCCCAGACCCGCGTCGCCGTCCTCGTCGGCAGCCTCCGCGCCGACTCGCTCAACCGCAAGATCGCCGAGCTGCTCGCGGCCGACGCCCCTGAGGGCGTCGTCCTCGACATCGTCGACGGCCTGGAGCACCTGCCGTTCTACAACGAGGACCTCGACGGCGAGACCGCTCCCGAGGCCGCCACCCACGTCCGTCGCCAGGTCGCCGCCGCCGACCGCGTGCTCGTCGTGACGCCGGAGTACAACGGCACGATGCCGGCCGTCCTCAACAACGCCATCGACTGGCTCTCCCGCCCGTACGGCGCCGGCGCGCTGGTCGCCAAGCCGTTCGCCGTCGTCGGCACCACGCCCACGCCGTACGGCGGCCGCTGGGCCCACGCCGACGCCAACCGCTCCGCGAACGTCGCCGGCGCGGTCGTCCTCGAGGACCTCACCGTCTCCCAGCCGGGCATCGAGGTCGACGTCCTCCACGACGACGAGGTGCTCGGCAAGCTGCGCGGCGCGCTCGAGGCGCTCGTGGCCTACGAGGCCGCGCCCTCGACCGCTGCCTGAGGCCGGTGCGACCGGCGTACTAGCGTCGGTCCCATGGCCGACCTGCACGACCTGCACAACCTGACCGCCCTCGAGCAGGGAGCGCTCGTCCGTCGCGGGGAGGTGTCGAGCCGCGAGCTCGTCGACCACTACCTCGAACGCGCCGACCGTCTGGACGACGTCGGCGCGTTCGTCACGCTCACCCCGGAGCAGGCGCGGTCGCGGGCGGGCTCGGCCGGCTCGGCGGACGGGCCGTTGGCCGGCGTGCCGACCGCGGTCAAGGACCTGAACCTCACCGCAGGCGTGCGGACGACGTTCGGGTCGGCTGCGTACGACGACTTCGTGCCGGACGTCTCCGACGGCGTCGTGCAGTCGCTGGAGGCGGCGGGGCTGGTGAGCCTGGGCAAGACGAGCACGCCGGAGTTCGGGTCGCCCTGCTACACCGAGCCCGAGGGCCGGCCCGCCACCGTGACCCCGTGGGACCGGTCGCGCATGGCGGGCGGGTCCTCCGGCGGAGCGGCCGCGGCGGTCGCCGCCGGGCTGGTGCCGCTCGCGCAGGGCTCCGACGGTGGAGGGTCGATCCGGATCCCGGCGTCCTGCTGCGGGCTGGTGGGGCTCAAGCCGACGCGGGGGCGGATCTCGGGCGCGCCGATGTACGGCGACCCCATCGGCCTCGCCACCGCCGGGCCGATCGCGCGGACGGTCCGCGACGCCGCGGCGATGCTCGACGTGCTGGCCGGCCGCCGGCCGGGAGACCCGTCCTGGGCGCCCGAGCCGGCCGGGGCGTTCCTCGCCGCGTGCGACCGGCCGCCGGGGCGGCTGCGGGTGGCGCGGTTCGTCGAGCCGGTCATCGCCGACACGTCGGTCCACCCGGAGGTGGTGCGCGCGTGGGAGGACGCTTCGCGGCTGCTCGCGTCGCTCGGGCACGAGGTCGAGGACGTCGCGGTGCCGCTGCCGCGCGAGGCGGTGCCGGTCTTCGAGACCTGCTGGGCGGTGCTGACCGCGATGTCGGCGGCACCGGAAGGGCGCGAGCACCAGCTGCGCCCGCTGACCCGCTGGCTGTCCGAGCGCGGGCACGCCGTCACCGGGCCCGAGCTGGGCCTCGCGATCGGTGCGATGCGGCGGTTCGCCGCGCAGGCGCTGGAGTCGCTCGCGGCGTACGACCTGGTGCTGACACCGACCGTGGCCGCACCGCCGCTGCCGGTCGGGGCGATCCGCGACGACGCCGACCCGGCGGCGGACTTCGAGGCGCAGAAGCGGTTCACGCCGTGGACGTCGGCCTGGAACGTCAGCGGGATGCCGGCGGTCTCCCTCCCACTGCACTGGACGCCCGACGGGTTGCCGGTCGGCGTGATGCTCGCGGCGCGGCCGGCGGAGGAGGAGCTGCTGCTGTCCGTCGCTGCCCAGGTCGAGGAGGCGGCGCCGTGGGCGCACCGCAGGCCGCCCGGGTGGTGAGGGTCGCGCACACGGCGCAGCTCGACCCGGCCGACCTGGTCGACGCCCGGGCGCTGATGGACGTCGCCTTCGGCGAACCCGTCCCGGACGGCTCCGGCTCGGACGACGGCGGCTTCGAGGACGCCGACTGGACGCACGCGCTGGGCGGCATGCACGCGCTGGTCCGGGTCGACGGGGTGCTGGTCGCGCACGGGTCGCTGGTCCAGCGGCGGCTGCTCGTCGGGTCGGGGGCGGACGCCCGCTCGCTGCGCTGCGGGTACGTCGAGGCCGTCGCCACCCACCCCGGCCACCGACGTCGGGGGCACGCGGCCGCGGTCATGGCTGCGCTGGAGGCGTTCGCGCCGGCGTACGACGTCCTCGCGCTGGGGGCCTCCGACGAGGGTGTCCCGCTGTACGCCGCCCGCGGCTGGGTCCCGTGGAGCGGGCCGACCTCGGTGCTGGGCCCGACGGGACCTGAGCGGACCGTCGATGACGACGGCTCCGTCCACGTGCTGCTCGGGGAGCTGGCGCTCGACGTCGACGCCGCGCTGGCGTGCGACTGGAGGGACGGCGACGTGTGGTGACCCCGCCTTCGGGTGTCTGCCTCAGATGGTGACGGCGATCTTGCCGCGGGTGCGGCCGTCCTCGTTGGCGCGGTGGGCGTCGCCGAGCTGGTCGAGCGGGTACGTCGCCGCGAGGTCGACCTTCAGCCTGCCGTCCTCGGCGAGCGCGCGGAGCTCGTCGAGGTGGTCGCGCTCGGGTCGGACGAACACGTACCGCCCGCCCAGCCCCAGCACCGTGTCCGCGTCGACGACCGACGCGACCCGCGCGGTGTCGTGGACCTGGTTCGGCGCGTCCTCGAGCGCGGCGCCGCCGATGAGGTCGACGACGGCGTCCACCTTGGCGCTGAGCTGCTCGCTGACCGGCCCCTGCGTGTAGTCGACTGGCTCGTCGACGCCGAGGTCACGGAGGAAGTCGTGCTTGTCGGCCCGCGCCGTGCCGACGACCACCGCGCCGCGCGCCTTGGCGATCTGCACCGCGAACTGGCCGACACCGCCGGCGGCCGCGTGCACCAGCACCCGCTCGCCCTCGCCGACCTGCAGCGCCTCGACGACCACCTGGTACGCCGTCAGGCCGGCCAGCGGGATCGCCGCAGCCTCCTCGAACGACAGGTTCGCGGGCTTGCGGGTCACCGTGCGCTCCGGTGCCGGGACCAGCTCCGCGGACGTGCCGAAGCACAGGTCGTCGCGGCGGACGTAGCCGTACACCTCGTCGCCGGGCCGGAGTCCCGTCCGCACCGACGGCCCGACCGCCTCGACCACGCCGGCGACGTCCCAGCCGGGGATGATCGGCAGGTGGTGCGGGTAGGCGCCTTGCAGGTAGCCCTCGCGGACCTTCCAGTCCACCGGGTTCACGCTCGTCGCGCGCGCCCGGACCAGCACCGTGTCCGGCCCCACCGGCGGGTCGTCAACCTCCCGCACCTCGATCACGTCAGCCCCACCGAACCGGTCGTACACCGCTGCTCGCACGTCGTTCCTCTCTCGCACCGTCCAGGTCCTCCGCCCGGTGCCCGCCCACCCCCGGGTCCCATGCACCCGGTCCCCGCTGGTCGAGCATCGAGCCCTGGCGAGCGTCGACGAGACCCGGTGAGAGAAGGCAGGGCACTGGGGCGCTCGTCCGGCCGACGGGTGGTGCGCACTAGGGGAGTTATGGGAAGGGGTGGTGGCGCGCCGCCGTGGTCGAGGCGCTTGGTCGCGGCTGCTTTCCGGCTCGCGGCGCGCTGGGGTCGACCGCTGTGGTTGCGGTGGCCTTGGGGGTCGGCGGGTGGTGGCGGTCGGCGGGCGGGTGCAGGGGTCTCGTCATCGGTCGGCGCTGCGGCGATTTATGCTCGACCAGCGGGGACGCGCTGGGGCGCCGACCGGCTGGTTGAAGACCGCGCGCGCTGGCGCACGTCTCGAAGCCAAACGTCGACGAGACCCCGTAAGAGGAGGCAGGGCACTGGGGCGCTCGTCCGGCCGACGGGTGGTGCGCACTAGGGGAGTTATGGGAAGGGGTGGTGGCGCGCCGCCGTGGTCGAGGCGCTTGGTCGCGGCTGCTTTCCGGCTCGCGGCGCGCTGGGGTCGACCGCTGTGGTTGCGGTGGCCTTGGGGGTCGGCGGGTGGTGGCGGTCGGCGGGCGGGTGCAGGGGTCTCGTCATCGGTCGGCGCTGCGGCGATTCATGCTCGACCAGCGGGAGGTCGGGCTATGTCCGCATGTGGAAGGTGACCTGGTTGTCGGGGTGGATCGTGGTCTCGAACCGTGGGTCGTGGATGCGGGCGTGGTGCCTCGGGCAGAGCAGCCGGGCGTTCTTCATGTCGGTCTCGCCGCTGGTGAACCAGCTGTCGTCGTGGTGGGCGTGGCACAGGTGTGCCGGCCAGTCGCAGCCGAGGGCGGTGCAGACCCGCTGGGTGACGACGAGGCCGAGGCGTTGTGCGCCGTTGAACAGGCGGGCGGTGCGGCCCAGGTCCAGCAGCTCCGAGCGGCTGCCCAGGACGGCGGGGATGAGTCCTGCTTCGCACGCCATTCGGCGGGCGAGGGAGGCGGAGATGGGTTCGCCGGTCTCGAGGACCGCGCGGCCGATGTCGCTCTTCAGTCCGGTGAAGTCGAGCAGGACGATGATGGAGGCGTTGAGGCCGCCGAGCGTCGGCAGCTTGTGGGCGGGGAGGCGCTCGATGAGCTCGCAGAACGCATCACCCATGCGTTCCGGTGAGGGCCGCCGCTCGACCTGATCCTGCTCCGCGTCGCCGTCCTTGGTGGCGGCTTGGTGCTTCGGAGCTGTGAACGCCAGCAGCACCTTCTTCAGCATCGCGCCCTGCATCGTCGGGATGGAGAACTTCCCGCGATAGCTGCCCTTCCCGTCCGGCGCCATCGTCAGCCACGCGTTGGCCCGTGCTTCCCGCTCCTCCCGCTCGAGTGCCCGGGCGTCTCGTTCCTCGCCGATCTCGGGTGCGACGACGGTGAGGACGTGCTTGGCGAGGATCGCCAGCGTTCGCGGGTCGAGGTCGAGGGCCTCGGTCAGCAGGTGCTTCTCGGCGCGCTCCGGGATCGATGGGTCGTCGAGGTCGTCCGGGAGCCGGTCGACGCACTCGGTGATCACCTTCGCGTGGTCGGTGCTGATCGCACCTTCTGCGAGTGCGGCTGCGGTGGGGGTGTGGCGGTCGAGGGATTCGGCGAGGCGCATCCGTCGCTTGGCAGCGGGACGGTCCTGCTTCGTCTCGTGGCCCCACCACGACGCGGTGTCCGTCGCGCCGACCTTGTCGCCCACCGCCCGGCGGTCGGCCTCGGCAGCCAGCTTGAGCTCGAGGGCCTCGACCTGCGCGCGGAGACGAGTGGCCTCGAGCAGGGCAGTCGAGACCTCGTCGTCGGACATCTGCCACAGCTGGGAGCCGCACGCCGACCGAGCCTTCTTGCGGGACTTCGCGACCGCGCGGCACACCGGGTGCGCGCTGTGTCGGGAGTCCCTGGCCATGGGTCTACTCAAGCAGCGACCACCGACAGTGACGGCGCTGGTTCCCTCAGGTCAGACCTCCATTTGGACAGCAATCTGATGAGATAAGGCCCGCCGTGAGCCGGTAAGCAACCGCGAGCGACGGCGGGCACCTCCTCATAGCTGCTCCACCGCAACCACCCACGGCCCGCAGGCCGGAGGTCGGCTGCCCAGGGCTCGCCAGGGGCCCGCTGCTCGACCAACGAGGAAGGTCAGTCGCCGAGGCCGCGGGCGTGGAGGGCGTCGCCGGTGTCGTGGGCGCGGGCGACGACGCGGACGACGAAGGGGGTGAGGTACGCGCGGGGGTGGCGGCCGAGGCCGCGGGCGCGGGCGGCATCGCGGGTCTCGAGAGCGAGGGCGAGGGTGGCGGGGAGGGCGGCGATGGCGAGGGAGAAGGCCAGGGCGACCCGTTCGGGGTCGACGCCGAGCCGGCGCAGCGGGCGGAGCCAGCGGATGAGGGCGTCGAGCAGGGCGTTGACCGGGGTCGTGGTGGTGAGGACGAGCGCGGCGACGGCGAGGGCGACCAGGTCGAGGGTGGTCTCGGCGGCGCGGGCCAGGCCGTTGACCCACCACTGCACGGCCGAGACGACGACCAGCAGCACCGCGAGGCCGCGCAACGCCCGGAGCACGGCACCGAGCGGCACCCGACCGACGAGAGCGGTGACGAGGACCAGCGCGAGGCACACACCGGAGGCGGGGAGCGAGCGAACGAGCACGACGACGAGGCTGAACACCGCGAGAAGCGCGACCTTCGGCCCGACCGGCAGCCGGTGCAGGACCGTCTGCCCGGGACGGTAGGTGCCGACGAGGAGCAGCTGGCTCACGAGACGCTCACGGGCCCGTCACCGCGGCTACGTAGTGGTCGACGGCGGCGTCGGGCGCGCCGTCGTACGCCACGGCACCGTCGAGCACGACGAGCACGCGGTCGCACCGCCGCGCCAGGTCGAGGTCGTGGGTGACGAGCACGAGCTGCTGGGGGAGCGAGAGCAGCAGGTCGCCGACGCGCCGCGCGTTGGCGAGGTCGAGCAGCGTGGTCGGCTCGTCGGCGACCAGCACGTCCGGCGCGGTGGCAAGCACGCCGGCGAGCGCGAGCAGCTGCTTCTGCCCGCCCGAGAGCGCGTGCACCGAGGTGTCGGCGTGGTCGGCCAGCCCGTGCTGGGCGAGCACCTCCAACGCCCGCGAGCGCCGCGACCGGGCGTCGCGCACGGACCGGCGCAGCGACAGCTCGACGTCCTCCACGCAGGTCGGCATCACCAGCTGCGCGGACGGGTCGGTGAAGCAGAACCCCACCCGGCGACGTACGGCGCCCCCGGCACGCGCCACGTCGAGCCCGTCCACCAGCACCCGCCCGGACGTCGGCGTGACCAGGCCGTTGAGCAGCCGCGCGAGCGTGGACTTGCCGGAGCCGTTCGCGCCGACGACGCCGATCCGCTGCTCGGTGAGCGCCAGCGTGGTCGGGGCGAGCACGACCCGCTCGCCCTCGGGGGTGGGGACGACGACCGAGGCGCCGTCGAGCTCGATCCGCACCGGCGACTCAGCCACGACTCACCCCCGACTCATCGGCGGTGCAACAGCTGCGGGAACGCCCGGTGCACCTCGGCGGCGACCAGCGCGACCAGGGCCGCCTTGAGGACGTCGCCGGCCCAGAAGGGCGCGTCGTAGCCCCAGGCGACCGTCCACGGGACGTCGTACCAGTACTTCATGCCGACGATCCCGAGCAGGTGGTTGACCACGACGCCCGGGACGGCGCACCAGAACACCCAGAACGCCCGGGACTTCCGCGTCCGGCCTGCCACCCGGCTGACCAACAGCCCGGCGAGCCCGGCGACGAGCGGGAAGGACCACAGGTAGCCGAGCGTCGGCCCGGTGAACGTCCCGAGCCCGCCCTCGCGGCCGGAGAAGACGGGGAGGCCGATCGCGCCGAGGCCGAGGTACAGCAGCACCGCGAGGAACCCGCGGGTCGGGCCGAGCACGCACCCGGCGAGCAGGATGCCGAAGGTCTGCAGGGTGATCTCCACGCCGGCGCCGCCGACGGGCACGCCGCCGACCAGCGCGCACGCGGCGATCAGCGCGGCGAAGGCGGCGACGAGCGCGAGGTCGGTCGTCGTGAGCCGGCGTCGCGGAGCGGCGACGGGTGCGGTCGGGTCGGTCATGGTCATCGGACGTCCTTCGGAGATCGAGCGACCTGAACGCTGGTCAGGTGAACGGCGTTCAGGTTAGGGTCGGGGCGTCCGGAGGTCAACGGGGAGGAGACTGTGACGTGCGCAACCACCGCGCCGACGTCGTCGACCAGGCCCTGCGGGTGCTCGACACCTATGGGCTCGGCGACCTGACCATGCGCCGGCTGGGCAAGGAGCTCGGTGTCCAGCCCAGCGCGCTCTACCACCACTTCCCGAGCAAGCAGCTGCTCCTGGCCGCCGTCGCGGACGAGCTGCTCGCCCGCGGCGCCCGGTCCGCGCCGACCGGTCGGTGGGAGGACCGGGTGCTGGCGCGCTGCCTCGAGCTGCGCGACGCGATGCTGGCCTACCGTGACGGGGCCGAGGTCGTCGCGACCGTCCACGCCTTCGGTCTCGGTGCCGAGGCGCCGGAGCGGGCGCTCGCGGAGGCCGTCGCTGGATCGGAGGCGCCGGCGGACCTCGTCCGCGCCGCCACCCGCACCCTGCTGCACCTCGTCTTCGGCCACACGACCGACGAGCAGACCCACCTCCAGGCCGGCAGCGCGGGCGCCATCGACGACGAGCCGCGCGAGCGCTCCGACCTCGAGGTCGGCGTCGGCCTGGTCGTCGACGGGATCAAGGCCCGGACCGCGGCGCAGCACTAGTCGACGAGCGCCCCGTGCAGCTCGGCGAGGTGGACGGCGCCCGCCAGGTCCAGCTTCGTACGCCGCAGGCGCGCCGTCGTGAGGTCGACCCCGTCGAGGGTCGCCCCCCGCAGGTCCGCGCCGTCGAGCACCGTCTCGCGCAGGAGCGCGTCGTCGAGCCGGCAGTCGCGGAGCACCGTGCCGGTCAGGTCCGACAGCGACAGGTCGGCCTCCCGCAGGTCGAGGCCGGTGAGGTCGAGCCCGGCCAGGCGGGTGCCCCGGAGGGTCACGCCGCGCCACACCCCGCCGACCACGCGCAGCGGCCGCAGCGTGCACTCGCTGAACACCGACGCGGTCAGCTTGCAACCCTCGAGGGTCGCGTCGAAGAACGACACCCGCCGGAAGTCGCACGCCACGAAGGCGGTCGAGACGTGCGTGGAGGCGTTGAACCGGCCGCCGTGGAAGGTGCACCGCTCGAAGACCGCCCCGGCCGTCCGAGCGTCGGTGAGGTCGACGTCGGTGAAGGTGCAGTCGACGTACCGCACGGCGCCGAGGTCCTCGCCGTACAGGTCGAGCTCGCGCAGGTGCTGGTCCTCCACTTCCTCGGGGCTGCTCATGGGGCCGAGCCAAGCACAGGGCGCCGACGGCCGAGCGGCCACCGGTGGACGAGCCGGCAGCCGTCCGCCTCGTACCACGCCAGGTCCAGCGAGTCCGCCCGGCACCGAGCCGGCACCACGTCGCCGAGCAGCGCCCGTGTCGACTCCTCCGAGACCTCAGGTGAGCGCAGGTCGAGGGTGAGGTGGGGGACCGGCGCGAACTCCCCGGCGTACGGCGGGCACTGCGGGAACGCCGCCGTCAGCCGCTCGGTCAGCGCCTGGAACGCCGCGTCCGGCTCGGGCACCAGGTGCACGATCCCGCTCGCGAACGTCGCCACCCGCTCGAGCACGAAGTCGAACGGCTCGACGGACGCCGCGACCTCTGCGACCACGGCCAGGTCAGCCGGCGACGGCTCGGCGAGCCACGGGCCAAGCGCGGTCACGTGCGCGTGCACGAACGCCGGGTCGGCCGAGACCCAGGCCGGGTCGTAGTGCGCGTGCCGGACCCGCACGAACGGCTCGAGCGGCGGGACCGGCACCTGCAGCACGCTGTGCCCCGGCCACGTCACGCCGGGGAGTCAACCACCCCCGCGGGACCGGCCGGCGCGACGGGGTTGGCCAACGTGCCGGCGTACATCAGCGACTCCGCCTGGTCGGTGATGTCGACCATCTGCAGGGTGTTGCGCAGCTGGAGCCGGTTGAGGCAGCTGTGGCGGAACTCGGCGCGCAGCAGGTCGTACGCCGCGTGCCGCTCGGCCAGCTCGGGGTGGTCGTCGCGGTGGCGCACGAGGCAGTCGCGCACCTCCGCCCAGAACGCCGACTCGTCGAGCACCCCGTCGAGGTGCAGGATCGCCGCGACGTGCCGCAGCACCCCGTCGAACACGTCGGTGTGCAGCGCCAGCGCCCGCACGTCCGGCGGCACGTCGGCGCGGATCCGTTCGACGTCGGGCGGCAGCGGCTGGTCGTCCATGACCGCGACCTCCTCGCCGACGTCCTTCATCAGCACGCGGTCGACGGCGGCGTCGCGCAGCACGAGCACGAGGTTCTCCCCGTGCGGCATGAACGCCAGCTCGTGCGCGACCAGGCAGTGCGCGACAGGCCGGACGTAGGCGTCGAGCCAGCGGCGCACCCACTCCCGGGCGGGCAGCCCGGACCGCTCGACGAGCGAGGAGACGAACGACCGGCCGTCGCCGTCGCGGTGCAGCAGCGCGGCCATCGTGACCAGCCGCTCGCCCTCGGCGAGCCGCGGCAGCGGGCTCTCGCGCCACAGCGCGGCGAGCATCTTCTGGTACGGCGACCGCACGCCGGCCCGCTGGGCGAGCCGGTGGTAGGCGTCGCCGGTGTAGCCGATCGCGGCGCGCTCGCGGAGCACCGAGAAGCCGGATGCGCGCAGCTCGGGGTCGGCCTCGACGAGCCCGGCGACCCAGTCGTTGATCGCCGGCGTCGGACCCATGTACGCCGGCGACAGCCCGCGCAGGAACCCCATGTTCTGCACCGCCAGCGCCGTCTTCACGTAGTGCCGCTCGGGCCGGCTGGTGTTGAAGAACGTCCGGATCGACTGCTGCGCCTGGTGGTCGTCCGGCCCCTGGTCGAGCAGCACCAGGTCGCGCCGCGCGACGTCCGGCGCGAACGTCACCGCGACCTTCCGCCGCCACTGCCACGGGTGCACCGGCAGGTAGAGATAGTCGCCCGGGTCGAGCCCGAGGTCGCGCAGCCGCTTCTCGAAGCCGACCCGCGTCTCCTCGTCGAGCTCGGTCTTCCACAGCTGCTGCTCGGTGAGGTCCGCGGCCAGCGAGAGCCGGGTGTGATCGCGCCGGGCGGCCACCCAGACGAGGCGGACGGGCGCGCCGGCCTCGGGGGAGTATGCCGCGTGGTCGTCGACACCGAAGCCGATCCGCCCGTTGTTGGCCAGGAACCCCGGGTGGCCCTCGGTCATCGCGGACTCGAGCACCTGGTAGCCCGCCGCGGGTGGCCCCTCGAGCGCGGCCAGCAGGTCGTCCACGCCGAGCGTTGAGTGCTCGAGCTTCCACGCGGCCGAGGCGAGCGTGGCCGCGAGCTCCTCGAGGTACGTCGGCAGCAACTCGTCGGGGATGCCCAGCAGCGGGGCGAGCTCGACGACCAGCTCCTGCACGTCGAGCGGTGCGGGCTCGCCGTCGAGGGTCCGCTCCACGCTGGTCGGATCGACGGCCCAGTGCTCGAGGGCGAGCCGCTGCGCGCGGAACGTGTAGCGCGTCCGCGCGTCGGGGGAGACCAGCTCCCAGCGGTCGCCCCCGGACCCGACAGAGGTCGGCGCGAGCAGCCGCTCGTGCGAGAGCTCGGACAGCGCCTTGGTCACCAGGTGGCGCTGCGCGCGAGCGAGGTGGTCCGGCCTCAGATGCTCCGCGGCCGGGATGTCAGCGGGCAGGTCAACAGTCAGGTCAGCAGGGCGGTCGAGCACGGACAGGACGGCCTCCTTCTCGACGGGGGTGGTCAGTGAGACGGTGCGGACCTCGCGGAACCCGAAGGCGGTGTTCATCGCGCGGATCGCGCCGTTGCGGGCGTCGGGCTCGACGACGACCCGTCGCACGGCTGGGTCGGCGAAGCAGTGGTCGAGCACCGCGCCGAAGACCCGGCGGGTGAAGCCGGGAACCGGGTCGCCGGCCGGCGGCGCGACGAGCACGTGCATCCCGAGGTCACCGGGCCGCAGGTCGGGCAGGTCGCGGATCGGCGAGTGCGCGGACAGCGTCGGGTCGTAGGTCTCGACGAGGAACGCGGGCTCGCCGTCGACCCGCCCCAGCCAGGCGTGGTGGTGGGGGTCCTCGGCGATGGCGGCGTACTCGCTCGCGACGTCGGCCACGCTCGCCCCCTGCATCAGCCAGAACGCCGAGCGGGGGTGGGTGACCCAGGCGTGCAGCAGGCCGAGGTCGCGGTCGAGGTCGAGCGGCTCGAGGGTCACGCGAAGCAGGTGGGAGACGGTCACGACGGCACCCTCCGCAGGTGGTCGGGCACGCCGAAGGACTGCACGGCGATCCGCTTCTCGACCGGGTAGACCTCGCGGCCGGTCAGCGCCGCGATGATCACCGAGCTGCGGTAGGCGCCCATCCCCAGGTCGGGCGCCACGAAGCCGTGCGTGTGCTCCTCCGCGTTCTGGACGTAGACCTCCGTGCCCGCCTTGTCGACGGCGTACGTCGCCGACGCGAGGAACCGACCGCGGCCGTCGAGGCGCAGCCGGTCGCGGACGGGGTCGAGGAACGGCGGCACCTGAGCGGCGTACCCCGTCGCCAGCACCAGGCCCTCGGTGCGCACCGAGAAGTCCTCGCCGGTCTCGTCGTGGTGCAGGCCGAGGTCGTACGCCGTGCCGTCCCAGGTCGCGTCGACCGCGCTCGTGTTGGTCAGCAGGGTCGTGCGGGGGCCGGCGCCCTGGACCCGCAGCCGGTAGTGCAGGTCGAAGATCGCGTCGACCAGGTCGCCGCTGATCCCCTTGTAGAGCGAGCGCTGCTCGCGCAGCAACCGCTCGCGGGTCGCACCGGGCAGGCCCTGGAAGTACGACGTGTACTCCGGCGAGGTCAGCTCGAGGGTGAGCTTGGTGTACTCCATCGGGAAGAACCGCGGGCTGCGCGTCAGCCACACCAGCTCGTAGTCGTGGTCCGGGCTCTCCGACAGCAGGTCGTGGTAGACCTCCGCGGCGCTCTGGCCGCTGCCGACGATCGTGATCCGCGGCAGCCGCTGGAGCTCGGCCTTGTGCGCGAGGTAGTCGGCCGTGTGGACCGCCGGCCCGCCCGCGTCGCGGACGCAGGGGAGCACGCGCGGCTGCGTGCCGGTGCCGAGCACCACCTTGCGGCCGCGGAAGACCTCGCCGCGCGCGGTGGTCACCACGTACGCGAACCCGTCGTGCTCGACGGCCGTGACCGCCTGGCCGAACCGCACCGAGCCGAGCCGCTCAGCGGCCCACCGGCAGTAGTCGTCGTACTCCCGGCGCAGCGGGTAGAAGGACTCGCGGATGTAGAACGGGTAGAGGTTGCCGGTCTCCTTGAGGTAGTTCAGGAACGACCAACGCGAGGTCGGGTCGGCCATCGTCACCAGGTCGGCGAGGAACGGCACCTGCAGCGTCGCGTCGTCGAGCATCATCCCGGGGTGCCAGGCGAGCGTCTCGCGGGCCTCGAGGAAGACGCAGTCGAGGTCCTCGACCGGCTCCGCGAGGCAGGCGAGGCCGAGGTTGAACGGGCCGAGGCCGATGCCGACGACGTCGTGGACGTGGCTGTTGTGGACGTGCTCTCGCGGTGCGCTCATGCCGCCACCTCCGCGGTGAGCTCGCGGCCGAGCGCGGCGACGGCGTCGGTGACGGCGAGGACGTCGTCGAGGGTGGCCATCGGGTTGAGCAGGGTGAGCTTCAGCCAGCAGCGTCCGGCGACCTTCGTGGCGGCGACCATCGCGGTGCCGCGCTCGTAGAGCGTCGAGCGGATCCGCCCGGCGAGCAGGTCGGCGGTGTCCTCGGCCAGGCCGGCGGGCCGGTAGCGGAAGACCACCGTCGAGAGCTGCGGCGCCGCGGCCAGCTCGAGCTCGGGGTGCTCGGCGAGCCGCTCACCGACCGCGGTCGCGAGGTCGACGACGTCCTCGACGTAGCCGCCGATCGCGTCCGGGCCCATCACCCGCAGGGTCAGCCACAGCTTGAGCGCGTCGAACCGGCGGGTGGTCTGCAGGCTCTTGTCGACCTGGTTGGGGTGCCCCGTGCCCTCGGGGTCCTTCGGGTTGAGGTAGTCCGCGTGCCACGTGACGTGCCCCAGGTGCCGGCTGTCCCGGACGAGCAGCGCGCTGGAGGAGACCGGCTGGAACCACGTCTTGTGGTAGTCCACCGTCACCGAGTCGGCCCGCTCGATGCCGGCCAGCCGGGGCCGCAGCCGGGCCGAGGCGAGCAGGCCGCCGCCGTAAGCCGCGTCGACGTGCAACCACGCGCCGTGCGTCTCCGCCAGCGCGGCGACCGCCGGGAGCGGGTCGACCGCGCCGAAGTCGGTCGTGCCGGCGGTCGCGACGACCGCCATAGGGACCAGGCCGTCCGCGCGCACGCCGGCGAGCGCGCGGCCCAGCGCCGCCGGGTCCACCCGGTGGTCCTCGTCGACGGCGACGGTGACGACGGCGTCGGGGGCGAGGCCGAGCAGCTTCGCGGCCTTCTGGACGCTGAAGTGGCCATCCGCCGAGGCGAGCACCCGCAGGTCGGTCAGCGTGTGACCGGCCGCGAGCGCGGCGTCGCGGGCGAGGTGGAGCCCCTGGAGGTTCGACTGGGTCCCGCCGCTGGTGAAGACGCCGTCGGCGGTGGGGCCGAAGCCGATCCGGCCGGTCGTCCAGTCGATGAGGTGCCGCTCGACGAACGTGCCGCCGACGCTCTGGTCGAAGGTGTCGAGGGAGGAGTTCACCGCGGAGACGAACAGCTCCGCCAGCAGGGCGGGCACGACGACCGGGCAGTTGAGGTGGGCGACGTACGACGGGTCGTGGAACCACACCGCGTCGTCGAGCCAGACCCGGCTCATCTCCGCCAGCGCGGCGCCGGTGTCCCCGAGCGGACGGTCGAGGTCGACGTCGGCGACGACCTTCGCGGCCTGCTCGGGCAGCACGCCGGTGGCGGGGCCGGGCTGCGTCCGCTGGGTGCGCAGCGCGCCGGCGAGGTGGTCGAGCCCGAGCCGCATCGTGGCGAGGAAGTCGTCGAGGTGGTCGGGGTGGAACAGGTGCCGGGTGTCGCCGGCGGCTGGGGCAGGGAGCACGAGCCTTCCTTCCGAGTTAGGTAAGGCTCACCTTAGTAACGTGCGCGCGGCGCGCAACTACCCCGTCTCGGGATCCGGCCCCGCCTGGCGATCCGGCCCCGCCTCGCGATCCGACGCCGGCTCGACATCCGGCGTGGGCGACACCGCGACGATCGCGATGTCGTCGTGCGTGACACCGCCCTGGTAGGTCACGACCTCGTCGCGCAGGCCCGCCACCAGGCCCGGGACGTCCGCGGCGCCGAGCCGCCCGACCGTCGCGCACAGGCGGTCCTCGCCGAACAGCTCGCCCTCCCGCCGGGCCTCGGTCACCCCGTCGGTGTAGAGCACGAGCACCTCGCCCGGCGCGAGGCGGAGCTCGGTCTCGGTGTACTCCTGGTCGGTCAGGATGCCCACCAGCGGGCCGTTGACGTCGACCTCGACCGGTTCGGACCCCGGGCGCAGCAGCAGCGGCGGCGGGTGGCCGCCGGCCGCGACGACGACCCGCCACGCACCGTCCGGCTCGCGGCGCATCCGCAGGACGACCACCGTGCAGAAGCGGTCGGTCTCGTGGAAGCCGACGATGTCGTTGAGCTCGGCCAGCAGCGACGACGGCCGGTGGTGCAGCACGGCGAGCGCGCGGACGGTGTTGCGGACCAGCGAGGTCACCACGGCCGCGTCGACGCCCTTGCCGGAGACGTCGCCGAGGACCACGACCTGCTCGTCGGGCCCGGTCGGGAAGACGTCGTAGAAGTCGCCGCCGACCTGCGAGCCGTCGCCGGCCGGGCGGTACGTCGCCGCGAGCGTCAGCCCGCGCACGCGCGGCGGCACCGGCGGCACCAGAGTCTGCTGCAGCGTCCGCGCCAGTCTCATCGCCCGCGCCTCGGCCGCGCGCGCCTCGTCGTGGGCGCGCAGCAGCTGCTGCTCGTAGCGGCGCCGCTCGGTCGCGTCGAAGACAGCGACCAGCACCTCACGCTCCGCGCCGTGCTCGTCGCGGGTCAGTGTCGCGTTGAGCAGCACCGAGAGCCGGGACCCGTCACCGCAGCGCAGGTCGACCGCGATCTCGTGCACCGCCCCCTGCATCCGCAGCATCGGGGCGTAGTGGGTCTCGTGGAAGATCCGGCCGCCCGGCGTCAGCAGGTCGACCAGCCGGCGACCCACCACCGCCTCGAGGGGCCGGCCGGTCCAGGTCAGGAAGGTCGCGTTGACCCGCAGCACCGTCCCGTCGGGAGCGGTCGTCAGGAAGCCGCACGGTGCCTGGTCGAGCAGCCGTTCGGCGTCGTCGCGGGCGTTCGGGCTGGTGGTCAGGCCGCGACCCGTCCCTCGAGCCAGGCGCCGATGGCGTCCGAGGTGAGCTCCGGGGCGCTGAGCTGCGGGCAGTGCCCGGTCGCCTCCAGGACGACGAACGTGCTGTCGGGCACCTGCTCGGCGACGTACTCCCCGACCTCCATCGGCGCGATCACGTCCTCGCGGCACTGCAGCACCAGGCTCGGCACCGGCACCCGCGGCAGGTCGTCCCGGTTGTCGGAGAGGAACGTCGCCTCCGCGAAGCGGCGCGCCACGTCGGGGTCCATCCGGCAGAACGCCTCGGTCAGCTCGTGCCCCAGCTCGGGCCGGTCCGGGTTGCCGACGATCGCCGGCGCCATCGCCGCCGACCAGCCCAGGTAGTTGCTCGCCAGCGACTCGAGCAGCTCGTCG
Organism: Nocardioides deserti; assembly: GCF_014266025.1. Classification (GTDB taxonomy): domain Bacteria; phylum Actinomycetota; class Actinomycetes; order Propionibacteriales; family Nocardioidaceae; genus Nocardioides; species Nocardioides deserti. The sequence goes on from NZ_JACMYC010000018.1 coordinate 47,136, forward strand.
ATGTCCTCGCGGGCGAACCCGCCGACGTACCCCTCGTCGTCGATGTAGCGCGCGGACGGCCCCACCATCACCAGCGACGCGAAGCGCTCCGGCTCCGCGATGGTCGCCATCGCCCCGACCATCGCCGCGACCGAGTGGCCGACGAGCACCACGTCGCGCAGGTCCAGCGCGCGCACGACGTCGAGCACGTCCTGCCGATAGCCGTCGAGCGAGGCGTACTTGTCGGCGTCGTACGCCGCCGGGTCGCTCCCGCCGCCGCCCACGAAGTCGAAGGTCACCACCCGGTACCGGTCCGCGAAGTCCGGAGCCACGTGCCGCCACATGCTCTGGTCGCACCCGAACCCGTGGGCGAAGACCATCGGCTGCGCACCCTCCGGACCCTGGACCGTCACGTTGTTGCGCGCGAGGATGTCCATGCCCCGGACCTTAGTGAAGCCCGGCGCGCTTGTCTCCATCGCCGCCGCCCGCCCGGCCCGCTGGGTCTCGTCAGCGGCCGGCGCGGAGGCGCCTCCTGCTCAACCAGCAGCAGCGGCGGCGACGGCGAGCAGCCGCTCGCACTCCTCGACGAGCCGGCGGCGCAGGGGAGCGCCGCGCTCGGCGAAGGCGCGCTGGGCGGCGACGTACTCCTGCTTGCCCTCGGGCGTCTCGACGCGCACCGGCTCGAAGCCCAGGTCGCTCAGGTCATAGGGCGCGGCCCGCATGTCGAGCTCGCGGATGTCGCGGGCCAGCTCGAAGCAGTCGGCGACCAGGTCGGAGCAGATCATCGGCGTGAGCCGGAAGGCGTGCTTGTAGAGGTCCATGCCGGCGTGCAGGCAGGCGGGCTGCTCGAACGCCGGCCGGTCGGCGCTGGTGGGCCGCAGGGTGTTGAGCGGCCGGGCCGGCTCGGTGAAGAAGCGGTAGGCGTCGAAGTGCGAGCAGGCGATCCGGTGGGACTCGACGACCGTGTCGGTGCCCTCCGCGCCCAGGCGCAGCGGCCAGTCGGCGTGCCGCGTCTCGTCCTCGGCGAGGCGGTAGACCATCGCCCACTCGTGCATCCCGAAGCACCCGAAGTTCGCCGACCGCTCCGAGGTGGCGGTGAGCAGCGCCCGCAACGACGCCAGCAGCGGCCGCTGGGAGACGACGTACGCCGGGTCGACGGCGACGACGCCGTCCACACCTGGCACGGCGGCGTACCCCTTGAGCGAGGCGTGGTCAGCCGCGTCGACGAGGCCCACGCCGAACCCCGGGTGCCACCGCCGCAGCTGCGCGGGCCGCTGGGAGTAGTAGGTGAAGAGGAAGTCGTGCACCGGGTGCTTGACCCGCGACTCCCGGCGGGCGAGGTGCGGCGCGACGAAGGCGTCGACGCGAGCCGCGTGTGCCGCGGCTCTCGCCTGCCACTCGGCGGGTTCCAGCACCTCCACGGCGCCCGATGCTAGGTCGATAGTGTCGAGTCGTGCGCATCGCGAGATTCACCACCGGCGAGGACCCCCAGTACGGCGTCGTGACCGGCGAGCTGGACGAGTTCGGGCAGCCCGACGAGGACGCCGTGGTCGTGGCGCTCGCCGGCGACCCGTTGTACGTCGGCATGAAGCTGCTCGACCAGGAGCACCAGCTCTCCGACGTCCGGCTGCTCGCGCCGGTCCTGCCGCGCAGCAAGGTCGTGGGCATCGGCCGCAACTACGCCGCCCACGCCGCCGAGATGGGCAACGACGTGCCCGCCGAGCCGCTGATGTTCCTCAAGCCGAACACCAGCGTGGTGGGGCCCGGCGACCCGATCTTCTACCCCCCGCAGACGAGCAACCTGCACTTCGAGGGCGAGCTCGCGGTGGTCATCGGCCGGATCTGCCGTGACGTGCCGCCGGAGCAGGCGACCGACGTCATCCACGGCTACACGATCGCCAACGACGTGACCGCGCGCGACCTGCAGAAGGGCGACGTGCAGTTCACCCGGGCGAAGGGCTTCGACTCCTTCTGCCCGCTCGGGCCCTGGATCGAGACCGACCTGGACCCGCAGCACTTCGCGGACGGCGTCCGCGTGCAGACCTTCCTCAACGGCGACCTCAAGCAGGACGGCAGCACCGCCGACCTGATCTTCGACGTCCCGACGCTCGTGTCCTACGTCTCGAGCGTGATGACGCTGCTCCCCGGCGACGTCATCCTCACCGGCACCCCGGAGGGTGTCGGTCCGATGGAGGTGGGCGACGAGGTCGAGATCTCGATCGCCGGCCTCGGCACTCTCACGAACAAGGTGGCCCAGCGTTGAGCAACACCCCCGTCCGCGTCCGGATGGCCCCGTCCCCGACCGGCAGTCCGCACGTCGGCCTGGCCCGCACGGCCCTCTACAACTGGGCGTTCGCGCGCAAGCACGGCGGCACCTTCGTCTTCCGCATCGAGGACACCGACAAGGAGCGCAACACCCAGGAGTCCTACGACTCGCTCCTGGACCTGATGCAGTGGCTGGGCCTGGGGTGGGACGAGGGCGTCGTCGTCGGCGGCCCCTACGGCCCCTACCGCCAGTCCGAGCGCACCGACATCTACACCGACGTGCTGGCCCGGCTGCGCGAGTCGTCCTACACCTACGACTGCTTCTGCACCACCGAGGAGGTCGAGCAGCGTCGCAAGGTCAGCGGCTCCAAGGTGATGGGGTACGACGGCTTCTGCCGCGACCTGTCCGCGGAGCAGCGGACGGCCTTCGAGGCCGAGGGGCGCACGCCGGTCGTCCGGTTCCGGATGCCCGACGGCGAGATCACCTTCGACGACCTCGTGCGCGGCGAGATCACCTTCCAGACCGAGCACGTGCCGGACTTCGCGCTGGCCCGCGCCAACGGCGACCCGCTCTACACGCTCACCGCGCCGGTCGACGACGCGACGATGAAGATCACCCACGTGCTGCGCGGCGAGGACCTGCTCTCGAGCACGCCCCGCCAGATCGCGCTGTTCGAGGGGCTCAAGGCGATCGGTGTCGCGACGGAGACCCCGGCGTTCGGCCACCTGCCCTACGTCATGGGGGAGGGCAACAAGAAGCTCTCCAAGCGCGACCCGCAGGCGCACATGGCGCTCTACCGCGAGCAGGGCTTCCTGCCCGAGGGCTTGCTCAACTACCTCGCGCTGCTGGGCTGGGCGATCGCCGCCGACCGTGACGTGTTCACGCTCGAGGAGATGGTCGAGGCGTTCGACATCAAGGACGTCAACCCCAACCCCGCGCGCTTCGACCTGAAGAAGGCCGAGGCGATCAACACCGCGCAGATGCGGCTGCTCAGCATCGAGCAGGTCACCGAGCGGGTGCTGCCGTTCCTGGTCGACGCCGGCGTGGTCGACGCGGACGACGAGGCCGACCGCGCGCTGCTCGAGAAGGCGATGCCGCTGGTCGCCGAGCGGATCAACAAGCTCACCGAGGCCGTCGACATGCTCGGCTTCCTCTTCGTCGACGAGGCTGACTTCACCCGCGACGAGGCGGACGCCGCGAAGCTGCTGGACGAGAAGGGCGTCGAGGTCGTCCAGGCGGCGTACGACGCCGTGGAGCCGCTCGCGGACTGGACGACCCAGTCGATCCAGGACGCCCTCCAGGCGAAGCTCGTCGACGAGCTCGGCCTCAAGCCGCGCAACGCCTTCGGGCCGGTGCGCGTGGCGATCACCGGACGCCGGGTCTCCCCGCCGCTGTTCGAGTCGATGGAGCTCCTCGGCCGCGACCGGAGCCTGTCCCGGCTCCGCTCCGCGCTGGACTGACCGGTGGATCTGACCTACGAGCGGCTGCACCGGCTCGGCCGCACCGGGTGGTGGCGACCGCTCGTGGGGCTGCTGCTCCTCGTGGTGCTCGTGCTCGTCCTCCAGACGGTCGTCACCGCGGTCCTGGCGATCTACCTCGTCGGGACGGGCGTCGGCGTCGACGAGGCGCTGGACCGGCTCTCGGGCGACCCGGTCACGCCGTCGTTCCTGGCGCTGGTCAACCTCGGCTGGGCGCTCGCGATCCCGGCCGTGTGGTTGGTGGGGTTCGCCCTGCACCGGCTGCGCCCCGGGTGGGTCTCGTCGGTGGGGCTGCGGCTGCGGTGGCGCTGGTTCGCGGCCTGCTTCGGGGTGGCGTTCGTCGCACTGCTGCTCACCCTGGTCGTCTCGGCGGTGCTCCCGTCGCAGGGGGCTGGCACCGAGGTGTCGACCGACCTCAACGAGTTCACCCGCACGACGCGTGACTTCGCTCTCGTCGTGCTGCTGCTCACGCCGCTGCAGGCGGCGGGGGAGGAGTACGCCTTCCGCGGCTACCTCACCCAGGCGTTCGGCGGCCTGGTGCGGTGGCGCTGGGTGGCCGTGGTCGTGCCGGCGTTCCTCTTCGCGCTGGCCCACGGCGCGGGACAGGACCTGCCGATCTTCTTCGACCGCTTCGCCTTCGGCCTGGTCGCAGGCACCCTGGTGATCCTCACCGGGGGCCTCGAGGCGGGCATCGCGATGCACGTGCTGAACAACTGGCTGGCCTTCGGGATCGCGCTCGCGTTCGGCGACATGACCTCGGCGCTCAACCCGTCCGGCGGCACGTGGTGGAGCCTGCCGGTGACGCTCACCCAGTCGCTCGCGTTCCTCGGCCTGACGCTGCTCGCGGCCCGCGCGATGGGCGTGCGGCGCACGGTCGACGGGGCCGTTTTGGAGCGCCGAAACACTCGCGTGTAAGGTTCTCGACCGTGCCCACCGCCACGGCGGAGGGCACAGAACTGCCGACATAAGTCTTGTTGGTCAGTGGGATATGGTGTAATTGGCAGCACGACTGGTTCTGGTCCAGTTAGTCTAGGTTCGAGTCCTAGTATCCCAGCGAGTCGCGGGTCCTTCCCGGTGAAGAGCCCGCGATTTTGTGCGAACGACAGCCCCGGCTAGAGTTCCGCAGGCCGCTCGGGAGAGCGGCCGAAGATAACTGCACAACGCATGCCCCGTTCGTCTAGCGGCCCAGGACGCTGGCCTCTCACGCCGGAAGCACGGGTTCGAATCCCGTACGGGGTACATGAGGAAGGCCCAGGAGATCACTCTCCTGGGCCTTTCGCCTTTCCGGGAGCAGGTCAGCCGCAGAGCCCGTTGGCGGCGGCCTCGGCCGTGGGGCCGCCGGGACGGCGACCGCTGATGGCGCCGCGGCCGAGCTCGCCGAGGGGCTGGTCGGCGACGACCCGGCGCCACAGCTCGTCGGCCTCGGGGGTCAGCTCCACGCGGCCCCAGTTCGGGTCGTCGCGGGGCAGCTCGACGACCGGTGCGGTGACGAAGCGGATCTTGCCGAGCCTCGCGTGGCGCAGCGAGGCGGCGAGGTCGACGATCTCCGAGACGCCGGCCAGCTCGGGGTCGGTCTGGATCGACCCCGCCAGGGCGCTCGCGAAGGACACCAGTCGGTCGGGGCGGGTCAGCGTCCGGGCGGAGAGCACCTTGGCGATCATCGAGGCGATGAACGCCTGCTGGCGGCGTACGCGCCCCAGGTCGGCGTTGGGCGTCGACGCGCGCTGCCGCATGTAGGCCAGCGCGTCCTCGCCACCGACGACCTGCGTGCCGGCGTCGAGGTGGATGCCGTGCTCGCGGTCGTCGACCTCCTCCGGCAGGCAGACCTCCACGCCGCCGACGGCGTCGACGATCTCCTTGAAGCCGCCGAAGTCCACGACCACGTAGTGGTCGACGTAGATCCCCGTCACGGCCTCGAGCTGGGCCACCGCGCACGGCGCGCCGCCGACGGCGAGCGCCTCGTTCCAGGTTGCCTCGGACGCTCCGGGCACGACCTCTCCGTCCGCCGTGCACTCGGGCCGGTCGACGAGCGTGTCGCGCGGCACGGAGATGCCGTACGCCGACCGGCGACCGTCCGCGACGTGCAGCAGCATGGTGACGTCCGACCCGCCCCCGCCGTCCTCGCCGTCGATGGCGCAGCCCTCGCAGTCCCGCTCGTCGGTGCCGAGCACGAGGATGTTCAGGGCCCCGGTGGGCAGGTCCGGCCCCGGCCGCTCCACCCCGCCGGCGTGGTCGATCGGCCCGCCCTCGTCGATGCGCCGGTCGACGTGGCGGTAGACGAGCACGACGGCGATCCCGGTCACGAGGGCCAGGCAGAGCTGGGTGACGAGGACGACCCGCCAGACGGTCCGGCGGTGCGTGCGGTCGGCCACGTCCGTCATCGTCGCAGAGCGGGCCGGCCCGCGGGCCGGTTCGCGCGTCGTCCAGGCAGGACGGCGGTGTCCGAATCCCGCCAGCCCCGCTCGGTGCCATGGGCGAGTATGGGGTTCGTGACCACGACGCGCGAGAGGCTCGACCCCGAGTCCTGCTACCGCGCCGTGGCGTCCCGGGACCGGCGCTTCGACGGGGTGTTCTGGACCGCCGTGCGGACGACCGGCATCTACTGCCGGCCCTCCTGCCCGGCCCGCACCCCGGCGTACGGCAACGTCACCTTCCACCCGAGCGCGGCCGCCGCCCAGGCCGCCGGCTACCGCGCCTGCAAGCGCTGCCTGCCCGACGCCACGCCCGGCAGCCCGGACTGGGACGTCGCCGCCACCGTCGCCGGCCGCGCGATGCGGCTCATCGCCGACGGCGTGGTCGACCGCGAGGGCGTCGAGGGGCTGGCGCGCCGCCTCGGCTACACCCCGCGGCACCTGTCCCGCCTGCTGCTCGCCGAGCTCGGCGCCGGCCCGCTCGCGCTGGCCCGCGCCCGCCGCGCGCAGACCGCCCGCGTGCTCATCGAGACCACCGACCTGGGGTACGCCGACGTCGCGTTCGCCGCCGGCTTCGCCAGCGTGCGGCAGTTCAACGACACCGTGCGCGAGGTGTACGCCGCGTCCCCGACGCAGCTGCGCGGCCGTCGCGGCGGCCGCACGGGCGGCGGGACCGTGACGATGCGGCTCGCGGTGCGCACGCCGCTCGCGGGTCGGGCGCTGCTGGAGTTCCTTGCCTTCCACCTGGTGCCGGGCGTCGAGGTGGCCGGCGACGGCTGGTACGCCCGCACCCTCGACCTGCCGCACGGGCCCGGCACGGTCCGCCTCGACCTCGCCGACCAGCACGACGCCGGGCGCACGGCCTTCGTCCCGGCGACCTTCACCCTGCACGACCTGCGCGACACCACCGCCGCCGTCGAGCGGGCCCGCCGGCTGCTGGACGCAGACTGCGACCCGGCCGCCGTCGCGGCCCACCTCGCCGGCGACCCGGTGATCGGGCCGCTCGTCCGGCTGCGTCCGGGGCTCCGGGTGCCCGGCCAGGTCGACGGCGACGAGACCGCCCTCCGCACGGTGGTCGGGCAGCAGGTCAGCGTCGTCGGCGCGCGGACCGTGACCGGCCGGATCGTCGCCGAGCACGGGCGGCCCGTCGTCACCGACGTCCCCGGGCTCACCCACCTCTTCCCCGACGCGGCCACGCTCGCCGAGGCCGACCCGGCCACGCTGCCGATGCCCCGCGCCCGCGGTCGCGCGCTGGTCGGGCTCGCCGCGGCGCTGGCCGCGGGCGACGTCGTGCTCGACCGCGGCGCCGACCGCGACGACGTACGCCGCCGGCTGCTCGCGCTGCCGGGGATCGGCCCGTGGACGGCCGACTACGTCGCGATGCGCGCCCTGGCCCACCCCGATGTGTTCCTGCCCACCGACATCGGCGTGCGCAACGCGTTGCGCGGCCTGGCGCACGGACCGGACCACGACGCCGCGGTCGCCCGCACGATCGCCGGGGCCGACGCGTGGCGGCCCTGGCGGTCCTACGCCCTCATGTACCTGTGGAGCACGCTCATGCCACCCGTCCCGGCGGACCGACCCGAGGAGAGCTGACCATGTGGACCGTCATCGAGAGTCCCGTCGGGGACCTGCGCCTCGTCGAGGACGACGGCGCGATCACCGCGATCGAGTTCGCGCCGTTCGGCGAGAAGCACGTGCGGGGCGAGCGCGACGACGCGCACCCGCTGCTGGTCGAGGCGGCGCGGCAGCTGGCGGCGTACTTCGCGCGTGACCTGAAGGAGTTCGACCTCCCGCTCGCGCCGGTCGGCAGCGACTTCCAGCAGCGGGTCTGGGCCGAGCTGCGCCGGATCGGCTACGGCGAGACCGCGTCGTACGGCCAGGTCGCCGCGCGCCTCGGCATGACCGCCGCGGCCTCGCGCGCGGTCGGGCTGGCCAACGGGCGCAACCCGGTGCCGATCGTCGTGCCGTGCCACCGGGTGATCGGGGCGAACGGCACGCTCACGGGGTACGCCGGCGGCCTCCCGCGCAAGCAGCTGCTCCTCGCGCTGGAGTCCGACGGGCTGTTCTGACCGCCTCGTGCTGCGGGGTGTGCGTCCTGGCGCACGCTGGGCAGCACGAGGGGCGGCGGGTCACTCCGCGGCGGCGCGGCGCAGCGACTCCGAGAGCCGCTCGGCGGCGGCGAGGACCGCGGGCGCGTGCATCCGGCCGGGCTGGCGGGAGAGCCGCTCCAGCGGGCCGGAGACCGAGACGGCGGCGATGACCTTGCCGCCGGGGGAGCGGACCGGGGCGGAGACGGACGCGACGCCCTGCTCGCGCTCGCCCACCGACTGGGCCCAGCCGCGGCGGCGGATGCCGGAGAGCGCGGCGGCGGAGAAGGCGGAGTTCTGGAGGCCGCGGTGCATGCGCTCGGGGTCCTCCCACGCGAGCAGCACCTGGGCGGCGGAGCCGGCGCGCATGGTGAGCTGCGAGCCGACCGGGATGGTGTCGCGCAGGCCCGAGGGGCGCTCGGCGGCGGCGACGCAGACGCGGTGCTCGCCCTGGCGGCGCCACAGCTGGGCGGACTCGCCGGTGATGTCACGCAGCCGGGCCAGGACGGGGCCGGCGGTGGCGAGCAGCCGGTCCTCGCCGGCGGCGGCGGAGAGCTCGGCCAGCCGCGGTCCGAGCACGAAGCGGCCCTGCATGTCGCGGGCCACCAGGCGGTGGTGCTCGAGGGCGACGGCGAGGCGGTGCGCCGTCGGTCGGGCCAGGCCGGTGCCGGCGACCAGGCCGGCCAGGGTGGCGGGGCCCGACTCAAGGGCGGTGAGCACGAGAGCGGCCTTGTCGAGCACGCCGACGCCGCTGGTGGTGTCCATATGGCAATACTGCCGTCTCGCATCATGGGATGCAAGGGTCTACAGTGGGACACGCACCGAGAAGTACGTCACGAGCACGTTCATGAGGGAGACAACCATGGGTCGGACGCTGTCCGAGAAGGTCTGGGACGAGCACGTCGTCCGCTCGACGCCGGGAGAGCCGGACCTGCTCTACATCGACCTCCACCTCATCCACGAGGTGACCTCGCCGCAGGCCTTCGACGGCCTCCGGCTCGCCGACCGCCAGGTCCGCCGCCCCGACCTGACCCTCGCCACCGAGGACCACAACGTCCCGACGCTGGACTGGGACAAGCCGATCGCCGACCCGGTCTCGCGCACCCAGGTCGAGACGCTGCGGCGCAACGCCGAGGAGTTCGGCGTCCGCCTGCACCCGCTCGGCGACCTCGACCAGGGCATCGTCCACGTCGTCGGCCCGCAGCTGGGCCTGACCCAGCCGGGCATGACCATCGTGTGCGGCGACAGCCACACCAGCACGCACGGCGCCTTCGGCGCGATCGCCTTCGGCATCGGCACCTCCGAGGTCGAGCACGTGCTCGCGACCCAGACGCTGATGCAGGCCAAGCCCAAGACCATGGCCGTCACCGTCAACGGCAGCCTGCCCGACGGCGTCACCGCCAAGGACCTCGTCCTCAACCTGATCGCGCACACCGGCACCGGTGGCGGCCAGGGCTACATCGTGGAGTACCGCGGCCAGGCCATCGAGGAGCTCTCGATCGAGGGCCGGATGACGGTCTGCAACATGAGCATCGAGTGGGGCGCCAAGGCCGGCATGATCGCGCCGGACCAGAAGACCTTCGACTACATCCAGGGCCGCCCCGAGGCGCCGACCGGCGCCGACTGGGACGCCGCCGTCGAGCACTGGACCAGCCTGCGCACCGACGACGACGCGGTCTTCGACAAGGAGCTGGTGCTCGACGCCAGCACGATGACCCCGTTCGTCACCTGGGGCACCAACCCCGGCCAGGGCGTGCCGCTGGGCGCCTCCGTGCCCACGCCGGAGGACTTCGAGGACGTCAGCGACCAGGTCGCCGCGCAGAAGGCGCTGGAGTACATGGGTCTCGAGGCCGGGACCCCCATGCGCGAGGTGAAGGTCGACACCGTCTTCGTCGGCTCCTGCACCAACGGCCGGATCGAGGACCTCCGCCTGGCCGCCGACATCATCAAGGGCCACACGGTCGCCCCCGACACCCGCCTGCTCGTCGTCCCCGGCTCGGTCCGGGTCCGGTTGCAGGCCGAGGAGGAGGGCCTGGACGTGGTCTTCAAGGAGGCGGGCGCCGAGTGGCGCGGCGCCGGCTGCTCGATGTGCCTGGGGATGAACCCCGACATCCTCCAGCCCGGGGAGCGCAGCGCCTCGACCTCGAACCGCAACTTCGAGGGACGCCAGGGCAAGGGTGGCCGCACGCACCTGGTCTCGATCCCCGTGGCCGCCGCCACCGCCGTGCGCGGCACCCTCTCCTCGCCCGCTGATCTCGAGCCCGTCGCCGCGCCGGCGACCGTCTGAACCGGAGCGTTCGTCATGGACAAGTTCACGACCCACACCGGCGTCGGCGTGCCGCTGCGCCGCAGCAACGTCGACACCGACCAGATCATCCCGGCCGTCTACCTCAAGCGGGTCACGCGCACCGGCTTCGAGGACGGCCTGTTCGCCGCGTGGCGCAACGACCCGACGTTCGTCCTCAACGACCCGGTGTACGCCGCCGGCTCGGTGCTCGTCGCCGGGCCCGACTTCGGCACCGGCTCGTCGCGGGAGCACGCCGTCTGGGCGCTGCAGAACTACGGCTTCAAGGCCGTCATCTCCTCGCGCTTCGCCGACATCTTCCGCGGCAACTCCGGCAAGGCCGGGCTGCTGGCCGCCCAGGTCGACGAGAAGGTCGTCCAGCGCCTCTGGGACCTGCTCGAGGAGCAGCCCGGCGCCGAGATCACCGTCGACCTCGAGTCCCGGACGGTCCGCGCCGGCGCGGGTCCCGACGCGATCGAGGACTCCTTCGACATCGACGACTACACGCGCTGGCGCCTGCTCGAGGGCCTCGACGACATCGGCATCACGCTCGGCCACGACGCCGACATCGCGTCGTACGAGGCCTCGCGCCCGAGCTGGAAGCCGGTCACCCAGCACGCCTGAACCGTTGTGACCTGGCCCGCTCGCCCCTAGCGTGCGTCCTCGAGGTCGAGCACGAGCTCGGCGTCCTGGTTCGTCGGAAGGGAAGCCAGATGAACAAGTCCGAGCTCATCGACACGCTCGCGGAGCGCTTCGACGGGAACAGGAAGGCGGCGGCGCACGCGCTCGAGTCGGTCGTCGACACGATCACCCGTGAGGTCGCCAAGGGCAACAAGGTCGCGATCACGGGCTTCGGCTCGTTCGAGAAGCGGGTGCGCGAGGCGCGGTGGGTGCGCAATCCGTCGACCGGTGAGCGGGTGCAGGCGAAGAAGACGGCGGTGCCGCGGTTCAAGGCCGGCTCCCAGCTCAAGGACGTCGTCTCGGGTGCCAAGAAGCTCCCGGCGCTGACCGTGGCCGCCTCTGCGGGAGCGGCGAGGGCGGCGGCCGGCGCCGCGCTGAAGGCGGCGCCCGGCGGGAAGTCCTCGGGCGGGAAGTCGTCGGGCGGAAAGCCCTCGGGCGGGAAGCCCTCGGGTTCGACCGCTGCGACGAAGGCGGCACCGGCGGCGAAGAAGCCGACGCCCGCCAAGACCAGCGCCGCCGCGCCGACGGCGAAGAGGTCCCCCTCCACGGCCGGCACGACGAAGGCGGCCGCCAAGAAGTCCCCGGCCACCAAGTCGACGCCCGGGAAGTCGGCGGCCGCCAAGTCGCCGGCCAAGAAGACCGCTTCGAAGACGACCGCGTCCAAGAAGACGGCGGACGCGACCACCGCGAAGAAGGCCACCGCGAAGAAGGCGCCGGCGGAGAGGTCCACGGCGAAGAGGGCGCCGGCGGAGAACACCCCCGCCAAGAAGTCCACCGCGAAGAAGTCCACCGCGAAGAAGTCGACGGCGAAGCAGTCGACGGCGAAGCAGTCGACGGCGAAGAAGTCGACCGCCAAGAAGTCCGCCAGCAGCAGCTAGCCGGTCAGGCCAGCCCGAGCTCCTGCACGAGCGGCGCCGTCCTCGCGCCCAGCCCGAGGGCGGCGGCCGCGCGCAGGTCGTCGAGGTCGTCGACGTCGCGCCGCAGCGTCGGCAGCGCGCCGCGGACCTCGAGCGCGCCGGCGGCCAGGTGCGCCTCCCGCGAGCCGCCGCCGAAGCGCGGGTCGAACTCGCCGTGCGGCGCGGTGTACAGCGTCGTGCCGACGCCGTCGGCGTCGGCGACGAACGACGGGCCACCCGGGACCAGCGCGTCGAGCGCCTCGTCGAGGTCCTCGGGCCGGAGCGCGGGCAGGTCGGCGCAGAGCGCAACCGGCTCGAGGTCCGGCCACCGCCGCCGGGCCTCGCTGGCGGCTTGCCGCAGCGCCGAGTTGAGGTCGTTGGTGTCGCCGTCGGGCACGGCGACGCAGCCCAGGGCGGTGAGGCGGGCAGCGAAGCCGGCGTCGTCGGTGGCCACGAGCACCGCGCCCACCGACCGGGCGACCAGGCACGCCGCCGCGGTGTCGAGCGCGAACGCCGCGGCCAGGCGGCGGCGCTGGTCGTCGCCGAGCCCCCCGAGGCGGGACTTCCCGAAGGCGGGCGGCTTGACCGGCACGACCGCCACGAAGCGGGCGGGGGAGGCGGTCCCGGGAGGCTGTGCAGACATCCCTCCGATCCTCTCAGGCGCCGTCGCCGCGGGCGAGTAGCCTGCCCGTCGTGACGGTGCGGAAGCTGCAGCAGAAGCGGGGGTGGGCGTGGAACGTCGCAGTCGCGATCGTGAAACCCACGCTCCTCGCCACCACCCGCCACGAGTGGGAGGGCGGCGAGCGGATCCCCGAGCGCGGCGGCTGCATCCTCGTGATGAACCACATCTCCCACGTCGACCCGCTCACCGCGGCGCACATCGTCTACGACCACGGCCGCATCCCGCGCTACCTGGCCAAGTCGGGCCTGTTCAAGAACAAGGCGCTCGGGTTCTTCCTGCGGGCCGCCGGCCAGATCCCCGTCGAGCGGCTCACCCGCAACGCGGTGGGGGCGTACGACGCCGCGGTCGCCGCGGTGCGTGCGGGGGAGTGCGTGGTGGTCTACCCGGAGGGCACGATCACCCGCGACCCCGACCTGTGGCCGATGACGGGGAAGTCGGGCGCCGCGCGGATCGCGCTGGAGACCGGATGTCCCGTGCTCCCGGTCGGCCAGTGGGGCGCGCAGCAGCTGCTGGCGCCGTACGCGAAGAAGCCGGACCTGTTCCCGCGCAAGCTGATCCGGATGAAGGTCGGTGAGCCCGTCGACCTGGCCGACCTGCTGACCCGGCCGCGGAGCCCGGAGGTCGTCGCCGAGGCGACCGACCGGATCATGGCCGCCATCACCTCGCTGGTCGAGGACGTGCGCGGCGGCACCGCTCCGGCCGAGAGGTACGACATGCGCAAGCACGGGACCCGGCGCACCGGGAATCCCGCCCGCCACGAGATCGGGGAGGACCCGGCATGAGCACACTCCCCACCGGCGGCAAGGTCGCCGTCTTCAGCGCGGGGTCGTGGGGCACGGCGTTCTCCGTCGTGCTCGCCGACGCCGGCAACGACGTCACCCTGTGGGCGCGGCGGCCCGAGGTGGCCGAGGCGATCGCCGAGCGGCGGGAGAACCCCGACTACCTCCCCGGCGTGGAGCTGCCACCGTCGGTCACGGCGACCGCGGACGTGGAGGAGGCGCTGCGCGGCGCGGACGTCGTCGTGCTGGCCACCCCGAGCCAGTCCCTGCGGGAGAACCTCACCGCCTGGGCGCCCCACATCGAGCGCGACGCGGTGCTGGTCTCGTTGATGAAGGGCGTGGAGCTCGGCACGCAGGACCGGATGAGCGAGGTCATCGGCCAGGTGACCGGCGCCGGCCCGGAGCGGATCGCGGTCATCAGCGGCCCCAACCTCGCCAAGGAGATCGCCCGCCGCGAGCCGGCCGCCTCGGTCGTGGCGTGCGCGGACGAGGACGTCGCGCAGGTGCTCCAGCAGCGCTGCCACACGGCCGCGTTCCGTCCCTACACGAGCACCGACGTGCTGGGCTGCGAGCTGGGCGGCGCCTACAAGAACGTCGTCGCGCTCTCGGTCGGCATGGCCGTCGGCCTCGGCTTCGGCGACAACACGACCGCCTCGGTCATCACCCGCGGCCTGGCCGAGACCGCCCGCCTCGCCATGAAGCTCGGCGCCAACCCGCTCACGCTCATGGGCCTGGCCGGCCTCGGCGACCTCGTCGCCACCTGCTCCTCGCCGCTGTCGCGCAACCGCACCTTCGGCGAGAAGCTGGGCCAGGGGATGAGCACCGAGGAGATCTACGCCTCCACCAAGCAGGTCGCGGAGGGCGCCAAGTCCTGCTCCTCGCTGCTGGCCCTCGCCGAGCGCACCGGCGTCGACGCCCCCATCGCCCAGCACGTCGACGCCGTCGTCGCCGGCCGGATGACCGCGAAGCAGATGATGGAGGCCTTCATCGCCCGCGACACCAAGTCCGAGATCTACTGAGCGGACAGCGTCGACCTCCGGCTCGTCAGCCGACGAGGTCGTCCAGGGCGACGCGGAGGTCCTCCCACAGGTCGTCGACGTCCTCGACGCCGACGGAGAGGCGGACCAGCGCGTCCGGGATGGTGGCGGGCTCGGACTTCCAGCGGCGGCGCCGCTCGAAGGTCGACTCCACCCCGCCGAGCGAGGTGGCGTGGACCCACAGCCGGGTCTTGTGGGTGAGCAGGTCCGCGGCCATCGCGCCCTGGGCCAGGACGATCGCGACGATGCCGCCGAAGCCGGGGTAGCGGACCTCGCCGACGGCGGGGTGCTCGGCGAGCCGACGGGCGAGCTCGGTCGCGTTGGCCTGGGCGCGCTCGACGCGCAGGTGGAGCGTGCGCAGGCCGCGCAGGGCGAGGTACGCCTCGAACGTGCCGGGCACGGCGCCGATGAGGTCGCGGCGGCCCTTGAGGACCGAGAACAGCTCGTCGTCGCGGGTCACCACGGCGCCCATGAGCACGTCGCTGTGGCCGGCGAGGTACTTGGTCACCGAGTGCACGACCAGGTCCGCGTCCGACTCGAGCGGACGCTGGAGCAGCGGGGTCGCGAAGGTGTTGTCGACGACGGCGTACGCCCCGGCCTCGTGCGCGGCGGCGATGATCGTCGGCAGGTCCGCGATCTCGAGCGCAGGGTTGGTGGGGGACTCCAGCCACACCAGCGCCGCGTCGTCGCACGCCTTGACGACCGCGTCGGTGTCGGTGACGTCGACCAGCTCGGTGCGCAGCCGGCCGCGGGCCTCGAGGTCGGCCAGCTGCAGGATCGTGCCGTTGTAGCAGTTGCGCGGTGCGACGACCTTCGCCCCGTGGCCGACCAGGTCGAGCACGGTCGCGACGGCGGCCAGCCCGGAGGAGAAGGCCAGCGCGCGGCCGCCCTCCAGCCCGCCGAGCGCGGTCTCGAACGCCGCCCACGTCGGGTTGCCGTACCGGCCGTACTCCCGGTCGCCGCCCGCCACGAACGTCGACGCCGGCGTGATCGGCTCGTTGAGCGGCTGGTCCGGCTCGTGCGCCGGCCGACCCAGGTGCACGGCGCGGGTGCCCGCGCCCATGGCGGCCAGGTGGTCGGTCAGGTGGTCGGGCGCGTCCGCGGTCATGGGACAACCCTAGGTCGATAGGTTGGACCGGTGACCCGCAAGCCCCGCGTCGCCGTCGTCTTCGGCGGCCGTTCCAGCGAGCACGCCATCTCGTGCGTGACCGCCGGCAGCGTCCTCCCGGCCATCGACCGCGACCAGTACGACGTCGTCCCGATCGGCATCGCCCGGGACGGCCGCTGGGTGCTCGAGTCCGGGGACGCCGACCGGTTGCGGATCCGCGAGGGCGCGGGCGAGGACCGGCTGCCCAGCGTCGATGGTGACCGCGCGAGCGTGACGCTCGCCCGCGACGTGGGCTCCACCGACCTCGTCGTCACCGAGCCGTCGGCGCCGCCGCGCACGCTGGGCGAGGTCGACGTCGTCTTCCCGCTGCTGCACGGCCCGTGGGGCGAGGACGGCACGATCCAGGGGATGCTCGAGATGGCGGGCGTCCGGTACGTCGGCGCGGGCGTGCTCGCCTCCGCGGTCTCGATGGACAAGGCCTACATGAAGGTCGTGCTCGCCGCGGCCGGTCTGCCGGTCATGCCGAGCGTCGTCGTCACCGCGCCCGAGTGGGCGAGCGACCCGCAGGAGTGCCGCGACCGCTCCGCAGGGCTCGGCTACCCGCTCTTCGTCAAGCCCGCCCGCGGCGGCTCCAGCATCGGCATCTCCAAGGTGCACGACGCCTCCGGCCTCGACGCCGCCCTCGAGGAGGCGCTGCGGCACGACCCGAAGGTGCTGGTCGAGGTCTGCGCGACCGGCGCCCGCGAGGTCGAGTGCGGGGTGCTCCAGTCCCTCGACGGCGGCGCGGAGACCAGCGTGCCCGCCGAGATCCGGATCACCGGCGACCACGAGTTCTACGACTTCGACGCGAAGTACCTCCCCGAGGAGGCCACCGAGCTCGACGTCCCCGCGATGCTCCCCGACGGGGTGGAGGAGCGGCTGCGAGACCTGTCGGCCCGCGCGTTCCAGGCGGTCGGCTGCGAGGGGCTCGCCCGGGTCGACTTCTTCGTCTTCCCCGACGGGTCGCTGGTCGTCAACGAGATCAACACGATGCCGGGGTTCACCCCGCTGTCGATGTTCCCGCGGATGTGGGCCGCCAGCGGGCTGGCCTATCCCGACCTCGTCGACCGGCTGATCCGGCTCGCGCTGGCCCGGGACACCGGCCTGCGCTGAGCCCTCCGCCGGAAGGGCCTCGGCGGCCGGGTGGCTCAGATGTGGACGACCGGGCAGGTGAGCGTCCGGGTGATGCCGTCGAGGGTCTGCACCTTCGCGACCACGAGCTTGCCGAGCTCGTCGACGTTGCGCGCCTCGGCGCGGACGATGACGTCGTAGGGGCCCGTGACGTCCTCGGCGAGGGTGACACCCTTGACCTGCGCGATCTCGCGGGCGACCTCGGCGGCCTTGCCGACGTCGGTCTGGATCAGGATGTACGCCTGGACGACCATCGTGGTGCTCTCCCTGCTGGTGGACGGAGGTTCGACGTCAACCTACTCCCTGGCCCGGGAGCGCCGACAGCCCGGCGGCGCGTCGGACGGCGTACGTCTGGTGGGATGGGGACATGGCTGCTCCTGACCCGTTCCCCGCCGGCGCGACCCTCGCCGACGTCGGCGAGTTCGGGCTGATCGGCGAGCTCACCCGGTTCTTCGAGCAGGGCGAGCACGTCCTGGTCGGTCCCGGCGACGACGCGGCCGTGCTGCGGGTGCGCACCGGCCACGTCGTGGTCTCCACCGACCTCATGGTCGAGGGGCGGCACTTCCGCCGCGAGTGGTCCACCGCCGAGGACGTCGGGCACCGCGCGGCCGCGCAGAACCTCTCCGACATCAACGCCATGGGCGGCCGCGCCACCTCGCTGACCGTCGGGCTGGCCGCGCCGGCCGACCTCGAGGCGCAGTGGGCGCTGGACTTCGCGCGCGGGTTCGCCGACGAGTGCGCGCTCGTCGGCGCGAGCGTCGTCGGGGGAGACGTGACCCGGGCCGACCAGGTCGTCGTCGCGGTGACCGTCCTCGGCGGCTGCACCGTCTCCCCGGTGCTGCGCTCGGGCGCCCGCCCCGGCGACGTGCTGGCGCTGCACGGCCGCCAGGGCTGGGCCGCCGGCGGGCTGGCCGTCCTGGGCCGCGGCTTCCGCTCCCCGCGGGTGCTGGTCGAGGCCTACCGCCGCCCCGCCCCGCCGTACGACGCTGGGCTGGTCGCCGCGGAGGCCGGTGCGACCTCGATGATCGACGTCTCCGACGGCCTGCTCGCGGAGGCGGGCCACCTCGCGTCCGCCTCGGACGTGGCGATCGACGTCCGGCGCGGCGCGTTCGAGGTGCCCGAGCCGCTGCACGCGGTCGGTGCCGCCCTGGGCGCGGACCCGCTCTCGTTCGTGCTCGGGGGAGGGGACGACCACGCGCTCCTGGCGACGTTCGCGCCCGCCGACGTGCCCGAAGGCTGGGCGGTCGTCGGCGAGGTCGTCGAGCCGGGCGACGCCGGCGCGACCGTCACCGTCGACGGCGCGCCCCACGACGGCCCGACCGGCTGGACCCACTTCTGAGCCGAGGTGGCACGCGCGCAACTAAGGACGAGAGGCCGCCACCCCGCAGGGTGACGGCCTCTCGCGTGAAGCTGTTGAGAAGGTGCTCGCGTCAGCGAGTGACCTTGCCGGCCTTGAGGCAGCCGGTGCAGACGTTGAGCCGCTTGGGCGTCCCGTTGACGGTCGCCCGAACCCGCTGGATGTTGGGGTCGAAACGACGCTTCGTGATCTTGCGCGACCACGGCCGGTTGTTGCCGAAGCCAGGCTTCTTGGCGCAGATGTCGCAGACGGCAGCCACCGTGAACTCCTGATGATCGATTGCGTGTGAGGGGCCCGGCGAGCGGGCAACCGGGCGAGAATATCCGACACCCGGGTCCGCCGGGAAATCGCGGCTCGAGGCCATACCCTGTCTCCTCATCATCCCCGCAGGGGCCGCCCACGACCAAGCCGAGGACGCCGATGGAGGAAGTGCCGGGCCGCGGCGCCATCTCGTTGGCGGTCGTGCTGCGCTTCGTGGACATCGCGGTCGAGGCGCTGGCCGAGGCTCGCGAGGAGGTCGACGCACTCAACGTCTACCCCGTGCCGGACGGTGACACGGGCACCAACATGTGGCTGACCGTCTCCGCCGCGCGCGACGCGGTGCGCGAGGCGACCGGTGGCGGCGATCCCGCGGCCGAGCTGGGCCCGGCGCTGGCGGCGCTGGCCCGCGGTGCGCTCCTGGGCGCACGCGGCAACTCGGGGGTCATCTTCAGCGAGATGCTCGGCGCGATCGCGCGCCGCATCGCGTCCGGCGCGCCCGACGAGCGCAACGCCGTGGTCATGGCCGAGGC
The DNA here is from genome assembly GCF_014266025.1 of Nocardioides deserti. Taxonomy (GTDB): domain Bacteria; phylum Actinomycetota; class Actinomycetes; order Propionibacteriales; family Nocardioidaceae; genus Nocardioides; species Nocardioides deserti. Next base: position 66,145 of record NZ_JACMYC010000018.1, read on the forward strand.
GCTGCGGCAGGCCAACGATGCGGCGTACGCCGCGGTGGGGCGGCCGGTCGAGGGCACCATGCTCACCGTCGGCCGCGCCGCCGCGGACGCTGCCGCCGAGCGGGCGGCCGCGCCC
>NZ_JACMYC010000019.1 GCF_014266025.1 Nocardioides deserti
GCCGTCGCGCTCCGCCTGCCCGGGGCCACCCGGTCCGGCCTGGCTGCCACCGCCGAGGCCGCGCAGGCCGCGTTCGGCGCCGCGCTGGTCGCCGAGGTCGAGGGCGAGCTGCTCGTGGCGACCACCGTGCGGCCGCTCGCGCTGCGGAGCCGGCTGGCCGCGTTCGCCGAGACGCTGGACGCCGACCTGGGCGCGACCGTCGGCGGCGGCGTCGTACGCGTCGCCGCCGGGCCGCTCGTCGAGGACCCCGCCGGCCTCGCCCGCTCGCTGCCCGCCGCGCGGGACGCGTTGCACCTCGCCGCGCGGCTGACCCCGGCGTCACGGACGGTGCTCGCCAGCGACGTCGGCGTCTACCGCCTGCTGTCGGGGATCGTGGACGACGCCGAGCTCGAGCGGTTCGTGGAGGACCAGCTCGGCGCGCTGCTCGACCACGACGCGCGCCATGGCTCGGACCTGGTGCCGACGCTGGACGCCTACCTCGAGGCCGGGCTGTCGAAGACGGTCGCGGCCCAGGCGCTGGGTGTGCGCCGGCAGACGCTCTACGCACGGCTCGAGCGGGTCGCGCGGCTGCTCGGCGGGCTGGACCTGGACAACCGGCACGTCCGCACCGCCCTCGACCTCGCGCTCGTCGGCTGGCGGATGCGCTCCTCGGCCGTCACCCGGCGGGCTCGCGACTGAGCCCGCCGGGGCAGGGCCCGCACGTGGACGTGTGGAAGCGCTTCCATCCGGTCTAGGGTGGCGGCCATGAGCACCTCCGAGATCCAGTTCCCGCCGGGCTTCCTGTGGGGCGCGGCGACCGCGGCGTACCAGGTCGAGGGCGCCGCCGCCGAGGACGGGCGCACCCCGAGCATCTGGGACACCTTCGCGCGGGTGCCGGGCGCGGTCATCGGCGGCGACCACGGCGACGTGGCGTGCGACCACTATCACCGGTACGCCGCGGACGTGGCGCTCATGAAGGAGCTCAACCTCGGCGCCTACCGCTTCTCCGTCGCCTGGCCGCGGGTGCGGCCGGACGCCGGGCCGGTCAACGCCGCCGGGCTGGCGTTCTACGACCGGCTGGTCGACGAGCTGCTCGCCAACGACGTCGTCCCGTGGCTCACGCTCTACCACTGGGACCTGCCGCAGGCGCTCGAGGACGCCGGCGGGTGGACCGACCGCGACACGGCGTACCGCTTCGTCGACTACGCGCTGAGCGTGCACGACGCGCTCGGCGACCGGGTCGCGGCCTGGACGACGCTGAACGAGCCGTGGTGCTCGGCGTTCCTCGGCTACACCGGCGGCCAGCACGCGCCGGGGCGGCAGGAGGGCGCGAACGGCCTCGTCGCCGCCCACCACCTCATGCTCGCCCACGGCCTGGCGGTCCAGGAGCTGCGCGGTCGCGGCGTAGGGACGGACCCCGAGCGGCCCGAGGCGGGCCTCGGCATCACGCTCAACTTCACCGTCGCCGACCCGAACGACCCCGCCGACCCGGTCGACGTGGACGCCGCGCGACGGGTGGACGGGTTGTTCAACCGGGTCTTCCTCGACCCGATCTTCCGCGGCTCCTACCCCGCGGACATCGTCGCCGACACCGAGGCGATGCCGGTGCCGGGCCGCGGCAGCTGGACCGACGCCATCCAGGACGGCGACCTGGAGATCATCTCCTCGCCGATCGACGTGCTGGGCGTCAACTACTACAACGGCAACGCGATCGCCGGCCGCCCGCACCCCGACGAGCTCAAGAGCAACGAGAACGAGACCGGCCGCACCACCAGCACCCCCTACGTCGGCTGCGACGACGTCATCTTCGTCAGCCGCGGCCTGCCGCGGACCGCGATGGACTGGGAGGTGCAGCCCGAGGGGCTGACCCGGCTGCTGGTGCGGCTCAAGGACGAGTACGCCGTGCCGCCGCTCTACATCACCGAGAACGGCGCGGCCTACGACGACGAGATCTCTGCCGACGGCTCCGTCCACGACCCCGACCGGGTGCACTTCATCGACGCGCACCTGCGCGCCGCGCACGACGCGATGCAGCAGGGCGTGGACCTGCGCGGGTTCTTCCAGTGGTCGCTGCTGGACAACTACGAGTGGGCGTTCGGCTACACCAAGCGCTTCGGCATCGTGCACGTCGACTACGACACCCAGGTGCGCACGCCGAAGACGTCGGCCCGGTTCTACGCCGACGTCGCCGCCACCGGCCGGCTCGGCTCGTCCGAGGGCTGACGGCGGCCGGGGCGGGCGGCGGATCGGGCGCCGCTAGGTTGGGCGCCGTGGACGCCCCGGGTACGCCGACGCTCGACGAGGTCGCCCGGCTCGCAGGGGTCTCACGGGCCACGGCGTCCCGCGCGGTCAACGGCAGCAGCCGGGTGAGCGACCGGGCGCGCGAGGCGGTCGAGGCGGCGGTGCGCAGCCTCGGGTACGTCGCGAACCCGGCCGCCCGCTCGCTCGCCACGCGGCGTACCGACTCGGTGGCGGTGGTCGTCCCCGAGCCCGACGACCGGGTCTTCTCCGACCCGTTCTTCGGCCGCACGCTGACCGCGGTCAACCGGGTGCTCGCCGAGCGCGACCTGCAGCTGGTGCTGCTGCTGGCGCGGCCGGGCGAGGAGGAGGGCCGCACGCTGCGCTACCTGCGCGGCGGGCACGTCGACGGCGCGATCGTCGTCTCCCACCACCGCAGCGACCACCTGGCCGAGCACCTGGCCGGGCTGGGCCTGCCGTGCGCGTTCGTCGGGCGGCCGATCCTCGGCGCGGACCGGGTGGCCTGGGCCGACACCGACAACGTCGCGGGCGCGCGGCTCGCGACCGAGCTGCTGCTCGAGCGGGGCTGCCGGCGGATCGGGCACGTCGCCGGGCCGGGAGACATGGCCGTCGGCCAGGACCGGCTGGCCGGGCACCTCGCGGCACTCGCGGAGGCCGGCCTGGACAGGGATCCGGGCGCCGGGCCGGTCGAGCACGGCGACTTCACCGAGGCCAGCGGCGAGGCGGCCTGCGCGCGCCTGCTCGCGGCGTACCCCGACCTCGACGGGCTCTTCGTCGCCTCCGACCTGATGGCCCGCGGGGCGCTGCGGGCGCTCGCCGCGGCCGGGCGGTCGGTGCCGGACGACGTGGCGGTGGTCGGGTACGACGACCTCGGCGCCGACCACTGCACGCCCCCGCTCACCACCGTCGTCAACCCGGCCGGCGACCTCGCCGAGCGCGCCACCCGCCTGCTGCTGGCCCGGCTCGACGACCCCGCCGCCGTCCCCGAGCCGGTGCTGCTGCCGCCGACGCTGGTCCGGCGCGCGTCGGCCTGAGGCGTCGACGATCGTTCAATTGCGCCGCTTTCGACCTGCGCAAGCGCTTGCACACGACCAGAACCGCACAATTGAACGAATGTGCACGCCGCGGCCCCACCAGGTCGCTACGTTCCGCACGTGCTGCTCGACGTCCAGCTCGACGCCCGCCCCGACCGCGCGGCCGAGCGCGCCCGCGAGCTGGTGGAGGCGGGGGTGTCGGGACTCTTCACGTTCGAGGGGCCGCACGACGTGTTCCTGCCGCTGGCGGCCGCGGCGGCGAGTGGGGTCGGGACCGACCTGATGACCAACGTGGCGATCGCGATGCCGCGCAGCCCGATGCACCTCGCGCACACGGCGTGGGACCTGCAGCTGATGTCGGGCGGTCGGTTCCGGCTGGGGCTGGGGTCGCAGATCAAGCCGCACGTGGAGAACCGGTACGGCGCCACGTGGTCGCCGCCCGCCGCCCGGATGCGCGAGATCGTGCTGGCGGTGAAGGCGATCCTGACGTCGTGGCAGGACGGCACGCGGCTGGACTTCCGCGGCGAGCACACGCGGCACACGCTGATGCCGCCGACGTTCGTGCCCGGGCCGAACCCGTTCGGTCCGCCGCCGGTGCTCCTCGGCGCGCTCGGCCCGCTGATGACCCGCACCGCGGGCGAGGTGGCCGACGGGCTGCTGGTGATGCCGTTCCACAGCCACCGGCACTTCCGCGAGCGGACGCTGCCCGCGCTCGGCACGCCCGCCTCGCCGACCTTCCGCGTCCACCCGCAGGCGATCGTCGCGATGGGCCGCACCCCCGAGGAGCAGCACGCCGCCGCCCTCGGCGTCCGCGGCCTGCTGGCCTTCTACGGCTCGACGCCGGCGTACCGCCCCGTCCTCGAGGTCGAGGGCTGGGCCGACGTCCAGCCCGAGCTCAACCGGCTCTCCAAGGTCGGCGACGTCGCCTCGATGATGGAGCTGGTCACCGACGACATGCTCCACACCCTCGCCGTCGTCGGCACGCCCGAGGAGTGCGCCGCCGAGATCCTCCGGCGGTTCGGCGACGTGGCGGACCGGGTGTGCGCCTACTTCCCGGGGTACGACGCCCCGCTCGACCAGGTCTCGGCCCTCGCCCGGGCGCTGGGCCGAGGCGGCGGAGGCGCGGCGGCGGGATAGTCACGGACGTTCCTGACCTCCGTCGGGATAGTCACGGACGTTCCTGGCCGTTACTACCCCGACGCCCCGCGGGACGCCATCCGACGATCCCGCGACGGGGCGGAGACCTAGAGCCGTTCCCGCCGGTCCACCCACGCCGCGGCGAGCGCGCCGCCGACCGCGCCGAAGAGGTGCCCCTGCCAGGAGACCCCCGGCTGCCCGGGCAGCACGCCGAGCAGGAGGCCGCCGTACGCCAGGAACAGCACGATCCCGAGGATGATCTCGCCCGCGCTGCGGGTGAATGCGCCGCGGACCATGAGGTAGACCAGCCAGCCGAAGACGAGGACGCTGGCGCCGAGGTGGATCGAGTACGCCGGCGCGGTCAACCACACGCCGAGCCCGCCGACCAGCCAGATCACGGCCGTCGCGGCGAGCCCGCGACCGGTGCCGCCGACGAGCACGAGGAACCCGAGCACGAGCACCGGGACGGTGTTGCCGGACAGGTGGTCCCAGCCGCCGTGGAGCACCGGCGCCAGCGCCACGCCGACGAGCCCCTCGTCGTCACGGGGGCGGACGCCGTACGCCTCGAGGTTGCGCGACCAGACCGCGTCGAGGACCTCGACCAGCCACAGGAGCGCGACGAACCCGACGCTCAGCACCGCCGCGCGCGCCCACGTGCTGCCGACGTCCTCCTGGCTCCCTCGCGGGCTCATCGGAGCAGCTCCGCGACGGCCTCGACCTGCGCGACGTCGGAGCCGGTCGGGATGAGGTGGATCTCGTCGCAGCCGATGTCCTCGAACCGCTGCAGGGTCTCGCGCAGCTGCGCCGCCGTCCCGGCGAACCCGGTCGTCGGCGCCATCGCGTCGACCAGGTCGGCAGGCAGCCAGCTCATGTAGTGGCGCAGGTGGCGGTGGACCTGGTCGCGCGCCCCGCCGTCAACAGCACTGCCGCCCCCGTCGTCGAGCGCGAACCAGAACGACGTCGTCAGCCGCGGTCGCTCCTTGCCCGCCTCGGCCCAGGCCTTCTCGGCGAGGTCGAAGAGACGGCGTACGCCGGCGGGGTCGACGTCGAGCGTGACGCCGGCGAGGCCGTCGGCCCAGCGGGCGGCGTGGCGGATCGTCCGCGGACCCATCGAGCCCACCAGCAGCTCCGGCCCGCCCTCCTGCAACGGCGGCGGCCCGATGCGTCGCGTCGCCCCGGCCACGAGCTCGCCGCGCCAGACGGCCTTGAGCACCTCGGCCCGCTCGGCCATCTCGCGCATGGTCTGCGTGCCGAGGTCGGCACCGACGACGCGGTAGTCCTCCTCGCGCCCGCCCACCCCGAGACCGACGCTGAGCCGGCCGCCGCAGAGCTGGTCGCCGGTGGCGAGCGACTTCGCGAGCAGGACCGGGTCGTGCAGCTGCGGGACGACGACCGTGGTCGCGATGCGCACCCGACTGGTCCAGGCGGCGACCGCGCCGAGCAGCGTGAGCGTCTCGGGGTTGTCGAAGGCCATCCGCTCGCCGAAGCACAGCGTGCTGAACGGCCCCTCGTCGACCGCGCGCGCCCACGCCTCCAGCGTGCGCGCGCCGTCGTCCCAGAGGTCCGGCTCCATGACCGGCAACGTCATCCCCACCTGCATCCCCGGCTGCACGCGAGCAACTGTGGCAGACGCGGCGCTACCGTTCGGCCGTGCGCTCCCGGCCGCCGGGGTAGTAACGGTCAGAAACGTCCGCAGCGGTGCGCGTGACGGACACAAACGTCCGTTACTACCCCGACGACGCCTCCCGACGACGCCTCCCCCGACGACGCCAACCCACCGGGACGAAGGAGCGGTCAGTCCCCGACGACCGCCGCGAACCGCTTGAGCTCGGGGATCAACGCGACCAGCCCGAGCAGCGGCAGGACGGCGAGGATGCCGAGCGCGCCGGGCGCCCCGATGGCGTCGCCGATGCCGCCGACGACGGCCGAGCCGACCGAGCCGCCCACGAGGAACAGGAGCGTCGCGACACCGAGCGCGACCCCGCGCACGTCGAGCTCGACCGCGTCGCCCACGGATGCGGTGAGCGCGGGCTGGCCGAGGCCGAAGGCCATCGTCACGAGCACCACCGCGACGCCGAGCACCACCGACGAGACCGCAGCGGTCCCGATCGCTGCCAGCACGAGCGCCACCGAGGCGGTCACGCCGGCGACCGCGAGCGAGGCCGGTCCGCCGATCCGGGTGAGCAGCGGCCCGGCGACCCGCGGCACGAACAGCGCGACGACCGCGCTCGGCACGAGCAGCAGGCCGACCTGCCAGGCGTCCCAGCCGTGGCCGACGAGCACGGCCGGCACCGCGACGAGCAGCCCGAACCACGCCGCGGGCACGGCCGCCGCCGCGACCGCGCTGCGCACGACCGTGGGGTTGCGGATCACGGCGAGCGGGAGGAAGCCGTGCGGCCGGCGGCGTACGCGCAGGGCCACCAGGGGCGTGCCCAGCACCATCAGCAGGACGCCGACGAGCGCGACCACCAGGCCGGTCGACGGGGACTGCACGAGGAGCACGAGCCCGGCGGCGGTCGCGGCGACCAGCACCGCGCCCAGCACGTCGAGGCTGGCACCGCTGCCCTCGCCGGTGAGCGCGCGCCACAGGAACGGCACGACCAGCACGCCGAGGATCGGCAGCGCCATGACGACCCGCCACCCGAAGGCGTGCTCGACGACGCCGCCGGCCAGCGGCCCGAGGCAGGAGACGGCGGCGGCCATGCCCGCGAGCCGGCCGAGCGCGAGGCCCTTGACCTCGCCGTCGTACCGCGCGCTCAGCGCCGCCACCCCCAGCGTCGGCACGGCGGCCGCGCCGGCGCCCTGGAAGAGGCGGCCGCCGAGGTGCACGCCGTACGTCGGCGCGAACGCCGCCACCAGCGCGCCGGCGGTCATCAGCCCGATGCCGACGAGCAGCGGCAGCTTGACCCCGACGAGGTCGGAGATCCGGCCGTAGACCGCGGTCGTCACGGCGAGCATCAGCGCGTAGAGGCTGATCGACCACGTGGCGATCCCGACGTCCACGCCCAGGTCGCTGCCCATCAGCGGGAGCGCGACGGCCGCGGAGGAGGAGCCCATGCCGGCCAGGCCGAAGAGGAGGCCGAGCAGCAGGGACACGCGCCGGGAGTCGTCCGTGCGGGAGGGGTCGGGGGTCACGGCGCTGCTCAACACCGAGCGGGCGCTCGGTGTTCCCGCGAGGCGTGTCGGGTACCGCACGCGACGTGCCTGCCGCTGCTTCTTCCCCCCGCCTCGTGAGCGACGAGGCCGCCGACCAGGCGGCGGCGCGGGGCGTGACCGGCCGGGTGGCGTGGCGGTTCCTGCTGGTGGGCGGGCTGGCGTTCGTCGTCGACGTCGCCTGCTACAACCTGGCGCGCCAGCTGCTCGAGACCGGCCCGCTGACCTCGAAGACGATCGCGTTCGTGGTGTCGGCGACCTTCGCGTTCGTCGGCAACCGCCTGTGGGTCTTCGACCAACGGCAGAGCCGGCAGCTCGCCACGGCGTACTCGCTGTTCTTCCTCGTCAACCTCGGCGGTCTCGCGGTCAACCTGGTGCCGCTGGCGGTCACCTCCTACGCGCTCGGCTGGACCTCGCCGATTGCCGAGAACGTCTCGGGGAACCTGGTCGGCGTGGCACTCGCGACGCTGTTCCGCTTCTGGGGATATGAACGTTGGGTATTTCCTCGGGAAACCGAGGCAAGCGTCGAGGACCAGGCACGTACGGTGGACGCATGAGATCCCGCCTGCTCGTCGCGCTCGCCCTGACGATCGGGTGCGGGACCGGAGTGCTGTACGCCGACGGCGACGCACCCGTGACCACCGCCGTCCAGCCGGCGATCGCCCCGCCCGCCGCGGCCGGTGAGATCCCCGCCTTCGGCTCGACCGAGCCGCTCGCGCCGTCGATGGGCCTCTTCCCGCCGCCGGTCGTCGCGGACGTCGCGCCGAGGACCGACGCGCCGCCGCAGCTGGTGTTCCCCTCGTCGTTCACCCCGCCGGACATCGCGCCGACGAGCTCCTACGTGCCGGCCCCTGACTACACGTCGGCCCCGTCGGGTGCCCCCGTGGCTCCGGTCGCTCCCGCCCCGCAGCCGGACAGCGCGTTCGGCTCGGGCAAGCAGCCGTCCGCGCCGGCGCCGCAGCAGTCCGGCGAGGTCGGCTTCGAGCCGGTCGACCCGCCGACGTCGCCTCCGAAGAACCCGCCCAAGAACCCGCCCAAGAACCCGCCGGCACCCCAGCCCACACCGACGCCCACTCCCACGCCGCAGCCGACGCCTTCGCCCACGCCGGACCCCACTCCCGAGCCGGAGCCGGTGGCCGACCCCTGCGCCGACGCGCTCGAGCGGGAGTGGACCTGCCTCGTCGACACCGAGGCCGAGCCGACCGACCCGGAGGCCGTCGAGGACGAGGAGACCCTCCTCGAGCTCGTGCCGGAGAAGGCCGACGGCACCCCGCTCGAGCTCGTCCTCGACCTGCGCGACGGCGAGGAAGCGGACGAGCCCGGGACGGTCATCGTCGTCGGCACCACCAACCTCGACCGCGAGGCGCTCGTCGACTACCTCGAGCAGCTCCGCGAGACCTACCCCGACGCCGTCCTCCTCTCGGTGACGGAGCCGGAGCTCGACCCCGAGGCACCCGCCCCGTCCGCTGGTTGAGCAGCGAGCGCCAGCGATCGTGTCGAAACCCCTGCACCGACGCAGGGCGGCGACCACCGTCGCCACGCTCCGGACATGAGAAGACGCGGCGGTCTCGAGAACTCCCATGTGCGGGGAGCGCCGCCGCTCGCGAGACCGCCGCGTCGCCTGCGGCCGGTTACCGGCACGAGCAGGCGCAAACCCCAGAGCCGGGTATGACCTGGACCACACCGAGGCGGGTCTGGGGTCTCAACTAGGCACGGACCAGTCACCGGATGACCCGTGCGACCCATGTCGCCGGGTCGATCGGCGATCTAGCGTCGGACTCCATGGGGACGTCGCTGACGGTTTTCCACACGTTGATCGGACTCGGCCTTCTGTTCTGGGCCACCGCGATCGCCCTCGTCGTCGGCCGGGTCGTCTGAGGGGGCACGCGCAGGCGTCTGACCAGCGCCGCCCTAGGGAAAGACCGTGAGCCGGACCAACGGATTGGGTAGGACGCGTCTCACTCCCTACGGTTCCGACGCCCGCCCTCCCAGCGGGCCGCGGGTCGGGAACATCGGGCGGCGGGCCCGTCCCCACCCGTGTAGAAGCCGCCTCGGCTCCTCCCCCAAGCGCCGAGGCGGCTTCGCCCCCAACCCGGGGGCCCACCTGGGCGGTGCCGGCGTAGTCCGAACTGACCAGCGCCGAGATCCGTTCGGTCCCGTTCGGCGCCGAAGGCAGCGCGAGCCGCCGGGACGCTCCTATCCTCTGCGACCGGGGGGATCCGCGGGGGACGCAGATGACTGGACTGAGGACCGTGACCACTTTCTTGCCCGAGTCCGCCGTCGCGCCTGTGCGCGGCCCGCGCACCGCCCGCTCCTCCGCGGTGTGGCAACCGGCCCTCGCGTGGGTCGTCTCGGGCGCGTTGGTCCTGCTGTCCTGGTCTGCGTCGGTCCTGATGACCATCGACGGACTCGTGCGGGCCCACGACTCGGCGCTGGTGGCCCTGGTGGAGATCGGCGCCGCCGCGGTCCCGGCGACCGGTGGAATCGCGCTCGCGCGTCAGCTGCACCGTCTGCCGGCCGGCGGCGCCTGGGTCTGGCTCGGGGTCCTGCCGAGCGTGACGGGTTGGTACTTCCTCGCCCACCTCGTCTGACACCGTCCGTCGAGCGGCGCCGAGGCCGCGCGGTCGGCCGGCTGGGCGAGAGCCCTCTCAGGGGCTAGCGTCTGCCGCGCCCGCTCAGCGGGCCGCGGCTCGGGACGCTGCTGCTGGCGTAGTGCTGTCCCCATCCGCGGGAGCCGCCTCGGTTCCCCCCACTCCGAGGCGGCTCCACCTTCGTCAGTCGGCGGACGGCGCGTCGGGCTGTCCACGCTCGCCGGGACGCTCCACGAACCACCGCGCGAGCAGCGTGCCGTGCTGCTCGAGCAGCAGCTCGAGCGAGAGAGGTACGTCGACGGGCGGGCCGGCGGTGATCCGCGGACCGTCCGCTGCGACGACGGTCGGGACGACCGTGGTGCACAGCTCGTCGACGAGACCGGCGGCGAGCAGGTCCCGCAGCAGGTGCGGCCCGCCTTCGGAGAGCAGGCTCTCGTAGCCGCGACCGACCAGCGCGTCGCGGAGGGCGACCAGGTCGACCGTGTCCTCACCGAGGACCAGCACGTGCTCCTCACCCAGCAGCGACCGTGCCTCGCCCAGGCGCTCGGCAACGGCGCACGTCGCCACGAGCACCCGGCCGGGCTCGTGCCCGCGGAGCCCCTCGGGCACCTCGGCCCGCCGGGACACCAGCACGAGCGGCACGTCCGCCGGCCCGTAGCCCTCCGCCCGCGCGGTCCCGGCCCCGACGACGATCGCGTCGGCGAGCGACCGGAGCACTCGGAAAACCCGGTGGTCGGCGGCGTTGTTGATCGACCCGCTGCGACCGTCCGGGCCGGTGGCGGAGCCGTCGACAGTGCTGACCATGTTGGCGCGGAGCCAGGGCCGCCGGGGCACGGCGTACAGGTCGGGCAGGTCCCCGCCCCGCGGACCGAGCAGGACCTTCACGAGCCCCACCGCATGACCCAGTACTGCACGCCGTACGGGTCGTCGTCGTAGTCCACCGTCGCCGGCCCAGCGACCAGGTCCGTTGCTCGCCGCAGCCCGTCGACCGACGCCCACAGCTCCTCGGCGAGCGACCAGTCCACGCCCGAGAGGTCGCCCGCGACCAGCGCATCACGCAGCGCGGAGTCGAAGGCGAAGGCGCGGTCGTCCAGGTGACCCGGCGCCTTTTCGGAGCGTTTGGCCGTGCCGTTGCCGACGACGAGGTACGCCGTCGAGCCACCGCGTCGCACGCCGGCGGCGTCCATCAGCGCCGCGGCCACCCGCTCGCCCTGCGCATCGGCGACCACCGAGGCCTCCGGCCCGAGCCACCGCACCGCGGCCACGGCAGCGGCGCGCAGCTCGGCAACAGGGTCGACCAGCGAGGCGTGCTCCGGCAGCAGCGCGAGCACGCCCGGCACGAGCGCCACCCGCGGCTGCTCAGTCACTGGAGCCCCCGGATCGCACGTGCCGGGAGCCGACGCCCGGCGATGGTGTTGACCATGTCGACCACCTGACGGGTCTCGACGACCTCGTGCACGCGGTAGATCCGCGCCCCGGCCAGCGCGCAGACCGCGGTCGCGGCCAGCGTGCCGGTGAGCCGTTCGCCGACGGGCAGGTCGAGCGACTCCCCGACGAAGTCCTTGTTCGACAGCGACACCAGCACCGGCCACCCGGTCGCCACCATCTCGCCGAGCCGGCGGGTGATCTCGAGGGACTGGAAGGTGTTCTTGCCGAAGTCGTGCGCCGGGTCTATCACCAGTGACTCCCGCGCGACACCCGCGGCGAGCGCCCGCCCGGCGTACGCCACGGTGTCGTCGATCGCGGAGCGCACCACGTCGTCGTACTCCACCCGGTAGGGCCGCGTCCGCGGCACCGCCCCGCCCGTGTGCGTGCAGATCAGCGCGACGTCGTGCTTCGCGGCCACGTCGACCAGCGCCGGGTCGGCGCCGCCCCAGGCGTCGTTGAGCACGTCCGCGCCGGCCTCGCACACGGCGTCACCGACCGAGGCGCGCCAGGTGTCGACGGAGATGACGAGCGAGGGGTACGCCGCCCGCACTCGCGCCACGAAGTCGACGACCCGCCGCTTCTCCTCGACCTCGTCGATCTCCTCGCCGGGAGCCGCCTTGATGCCGCCGATGTCGACCATCTCGGCGCCCTCGTCGACCACCTGCGCGACCCGGTCGAAGGCCTTGTCCTCCGCCCAGGTGGCGCCCTTGTCGTAGAACGAGTCCGGGGTCCGGTTGACGATCGCCATCATCAGCGTCCGGTCGTCGGCGAACTCGTGCCGCCCCAGCCGCAGGGTCATACGAGCGTCCTCGCGGGCGGGCGCTCGGAGACGAGCACCTCGCGCTCGACGGGCGTGATGCCCTCGGGACCGGGCTGGTACTGCCGGAGGGTCACTGCTCGGCTGGTCGAGGAAGGCGCGCCAGCGCCGCCGCGGCTGGTTGAGGACGGCGCGCTAGCGCCTGTCTCGAAACCCGCCGCGCCTCGCCGCCGCGCCATCGCGGCCAGGATCTGCGTGGCCATCGCACCGAGGTCGAGCAACGCCTGGTGCGCGTGGTCGCGGCGCCCGAGGTCGACCTGCGCGATCGCGTCGACGCCGAGCAGGGCTGCGGTGTCGACGAGGGCGGCCAGCTCGACGGCGTACCCGACCGGCACCGACAGCGCCTCGAGGAGCGACCGCCGCACGGCCCACTCCCCCGCGAGCGGCTGCACGAGGCCGGCGAGCTCGGGGTGCTCGAGCGCGATGAGCGGCCGGGCGACGAGCTCGGTCACCCGCCCGCCGTCGTACGGCCCCTCCGCCCCGGGCCGCTCGTAGAACCCCTTGACCAGCGCCACGTCCGGCCGGGTGAGCAGCGGGCCGAGCAGGCCGGGCACGAAGTGGGTGTCCCACTCGGTGAGGTCGGCGTCCATGAAGACGAGGACGTCGCCGGTGGTGACGAAGAGCGACTTCCACATCGCCTCCCCCTTTCCGCGCCGCGAGCCGAGGTCGGGCCGCACCTCGGCCGAGCGGTGGACGACCGCGCCGGCGTCGCTCGCGACGTCGTAGGTCGCGTCGGTGGAGTCGGAGTCGATGACCACCACCTCGTCGACGAGCGCGACCGTCTCGACCAGCGCCTCCCGCACCCGGGTGACGACGTCGCCGACGGTGCCGGCCTCGTTGCGCGCCGGGACCACCAGGCTGACCCGCTGTGAGCCCTTCGCCGCGACGAGGTCGTCGAGCGACCAGTCGTCCCAGTGGGAGGTGTTGCGGGCGAACCAGCCGCCGTCCGCAGCATCGACAACCATGCCGCCAACGTAGTCGCCGACCGGGTGGTTGAATCGCGGGCATGGCGTCCTCCTCCCCCGCGCCGCGCCGCAGCCGCGGCCGCCCGCGCACGCCGGGGGCCGAGGCGCGGATCCTGGAGGCGGCGCTCGAGGAGTACGGCGAGCGCGGCTGGGCCGGCTTCACCATCGACGCGGTCGCGCGCCGCGCGGGCGTCGGGAAGTCGACGGTCTACCTGCGCTGGCGCGACAAGGACGCACTGCTCGTCGACGCTGTCGAGCTCCGCGCGGCCGGCATCGAGGACGTCGACACCGGCTCGCTGCGGGGCGACCTCGAGGCGCTGGCGACCAACCTGTTCCGCCACTACCTGGACCCAGCCGGGTGGGCGACGGTCCGGATGATCGTGGACGCCGCCGGCGCCCCGTCGTCGCTCGGCTCGTTCACCGACCGGGTCGCCCGTCACCACACCGACGCCGTGCTGCCGATCCTCCGGCGCGCGGTCGACCGCGGCGAGGTCCCCGCGGACCTGCCGGCCGCGACGCTCGTCCTCTGCCTGTACGGCGCCGTCACCATGAACCGGCTGCTGCTGCCCGCTCGGGGCAGCGCCACGAGCGAGCCGGAGCTGCGGGCTCAGGTCGAGTCGATCGTCGACTTCGTGCTGGCCGGTGCAGGCGCCGAACCCCGCTAACCCATCCGTCCGGGTGAGCCCAATGCCACCACGCGTTAATTACTCGTTGGTAATCTGATACGGATAAGGCGTCTTCCCCAACTTTGTGTAAAGATCGCTCCGATCTGAACACCTGCGTCCTCGGACGCCACATCGGGAGAAACCTCATATGAAGAAGCTCATCATCGGCCTCCTGGCGTCCGTGTTGATGGCCGCCGGCCTCGTCGGCGCCACCGGCACCGCGGCGAACGCGGAGCAGTGCGACCGGTACGGCGTGTGCGTCGAGCCGAACGCCGACGTCAAGCCCAAGGCCGGCACCAACAAGAAGAACGTCAAGCCCAACCAGCGGCCGAAGTTCAAGATGAAGCTGAAGGCGGCCGGCAACGCGACGGTCACCGGTGACCTGAAGGTCGTCATCCGCCCCAAGAAGGTCGGCAACGGCGGCACGGCCGGAGCGGTCTACAAGGCCCGCAAGGACCTGAACGGCAACGGCGCTGCGACCATCAAGGGCGCCAAGCTCAAGCCTGGCGTCTACATCGTGACGCTGAAGTTCATCCCGAACCCGAACACCCCGTGGCGTCGGGTGAACCGCCAGTACACCCTGCGCGTGCGCTGACCGCACCTGCACTCGAGAAGGTCCCCGGCCCCTCAGGGCCGGGGACCTTCTGTCTTCCCCGGACGCAGCGGGGCCGGCTTCCCCGTCACCACGACCTGGCTCGATAGGGTCGCGCCATGGCTCGCCCTCGCCGCCTCGGCACCCTCCTCGCGCTCCTGCTGCTGGCGGGGATCGCCCTCGCCGCATGGGTCGGATGGACCGCCTACCGGGTGAACGGCTCGCTGAACGCCGTCGTCAACGACGCCGGCGCCGTGCAGGCGGCGGTCGGGGCGGGCGACAGCGACGCCGCGCAGGCCGCTCTGCGCGAGCTGCGCGAGAGCAGTCGAGACGCAGCCGACCGCACCTCGGGGCCGACGTGGAAGGCACTCGGGGTGCTCCCGTTCGTCGGCGACGACGCCGACGGCGTCGCCCTGGCTGCCGACGTGGTCGCGGACCTCGGCTCCAAAGGCGTCGAGCCACTGATCGCCACCGCTGACGACCTGGACTCGATCGTCCCCCGCGGCGGCCAGGTCGACCTGGCCGCTCTCGAGCGCCTCCAGCAGCCGGTTGCGACCGCCGACACCGCCTTCACCGAGGCGGACTCCCGCCTGGCCGGCGCCGATCCGGACGGGTTCGTCGACCGCCTCGCGATCGAGTTCCGCGACCTGCGCGAGAAGGTTGCCGAGGCCCAGGAGGCCATGAGCGCTGCGGCGACCGCCCTGGAGATCATGCCGAGCATGCTGGGTGCCGAGGGCCCGCGCGACTACCTGCTGGTGATGCAGAACAACGCGGAGGTCCGGGCGACCGGCGGACTGCCCGGCGCCATCTCCGTCGTACGTGCCGAGGAGGGTCGGATCGGGCTGACCCGGCAGGTGGCGGGCAACGCCTTCGGACAGCGGGAGAAGCCCGTGCTGCCGCTCACCGACGAGGAGCGCGACCTCTTCAGCACCAACCTGGGGCTGTACGTCCTCGACGCCAACCTGACCCCGGACTGGCCACGCGCCTCGGAGCTGATCGGGGCACGCTGGACCGAGACCCAGCCCGAGGACCCAGCCGGCGTGCTCTCGATCGACCCGGTCGCGTTGTCCTACCTCCTCGAGGTGACCGGTCCGGTGCAGGTCGGCGGCGTCGAGCTGACCGCGGAGAACGCTGTGGACGAGCTGCTGCACGAGGTCTACGTCCGCCTCCCGGAGCCGGCTGCCCAGGACGCCTTCTTCCGAATCGCGGCCAAGACGGTCTTCGACCGCGTCTCCTCCGGCGTCGAGCAACCGCAGGAGATGCTTCGCGCACTGACCCGAGCGGCCCGCGAGGGCCGGCTGCTCGTCCACTCCTTCGGCGACGAGCAGGAGGTCCTGGCGGGGACGGCTGTGAGCGGTGAGCTGCCGACCAAGGAGACCGAGCGCCCCCAGGTCGGCGTCTACCTCGACGACACCAGCGTCGGGAAGATGTCGTACTTCCTGCGCCACGACGTCCGCGGCGCCGCCACCTCGTGCAGCAGCGGCCGACAGCGTCTCGACGGCATGCTCCGACTCGAGTCGGTGGCCGACCCCGCAGCTGTTGAATCCCTGCCCGACTACGTCACCGGTGGCGGCCGGTTCGGCGCCCCGGTCGGCTCCCAGTTCGTGGTCGCCTACCTCTACGGTCCCGTCGGCGGGTCGATCGACAAGGTCCGGTTCAACGGCAGTCCGGTCGCCGCCGACGGCCTGGAGCACGAGGGCCGCCCGGTGGCGCGGGTGATCGCCGAGCTGGCGCCGGGCGAGGTCGCGAACGTCGAGTGGAAGATGACGACGCCCGAAGGGCAGACCGGGCGCATCGACGTGCGCACGACGCCCTCGATCGAGCCGACCCGGTCCTCAGCGACCTACGCCAGCGCCTGCGGCTAGCCCGCCGACGGCCCGCGTCACTCGTAGCCGAGGATCTCCTTCCGCTTCTCGCCCCAGGCGAGCGCGGAGGCGATGGCGTCGTCGAGCGAGAGCTCGGTGGACCAGTCGAGCAGTCGCCGCGACTTGTCGACGTTCGCGAAGGCTCCGACCGCGTCGCCCGGTCGCGGCGGCGCTTCCGTCGTCGGCACGGAGGCGCCGAAGACGCGCTCGAACGACGCGACGAGCTCGCGGACGGTGACCCCGGAGCCGGTGCCGATGTTGATGACGGTGCTCGGCGCATCGACTGCGTCGATCACCTCGTCGAACTTCTCGACCGCTCGGACGTGCGCCTGCGCCAGGTCCCACACGTGGATGTAGTCGCGGATGCCGGTCCCGTCCCGCGTCGGGTGCTCCACGCCGGTGATCGTGAACGAGTCCTTCTGCCCGCGCGCCGCCATGACCAGCTGCCCGAGCACGTGCGAAGGTTCCTTCGCGTAGATGCCGGACTCGAGATCGGGGTCGGAACCGATCGGGTTGAAGTACCGCAGGATGATCGCGCGCAGGTCGGTCGCGGCAGCCATGTCCTCAAGGACCTGCTCCATCATCCGCTTGGTCCGGGCGTACGGCGACTGCGGCGCGAGCGGGTCCTCCTCCGTCACCTCGAAGGATTCATTGGTGGCGTAGAGGCTGGCGGAGCTGGAGAACAGCACACGGTGAAGGCCGAGGGAATGGAGCTCGTCGAACAGCTCCAGGGACTTCGCGACGTTGTCGCGGTAGTACTCGTACGGCTTGTCCACCGACTCCGGCACGACGATTCGCGCGGCCATGTGGATCGTGGCGTCCAGGTCGGAGTGCTCCCGAGCGATCTGACGCAGGAGCGCCCGATCGGCGATGTCGCCCTCGTAGAACGCACGGTCACCCACGAAAGCCCGAGGACCGGTCAGGAGCGAGTCGAGGACGACCGGGACGTGCCCGGCCTCCTCGAGCGCCTTGCAGGTCGTCGAACCGATGTAGCCGGCGCCGCCGGTGACCAGGACCTTCATGGGCCGCAGACTATCGCCCGGTCCGGACCAGACCACGCCGTTCGTCGCCGGAAAGGCGAAGGTCACCGTTTCGTCGTCCGATGTTTTCGCTGGAGGCGTCGAGCGGCACAGCATCGTCGGCCCAGCAGGCATGAGAAGCGCTATGACGGTCATGAGCGGCCTCGCCGAGGAGCAGCGGGCGACACGTACGAGTCGTGGTGCGAGCTCCTGGGAGTGCATCCGAGGCACCGGGTGCCTTCGACCACTACCTCACCACGCTCGACGTCCCGACGCCCTGACCCGGCCGTCGGCTCGCGGGCGGGCCGCTCGGGAACCTGCCCTTCTGAGACGACCATTGGGAGCCCCCGCGCATCTGCCTTTACATTGGTGCCCGGGCCGGCGCGACACTGAGGACGGCCCGCTTTCGGTGGCGACGACGCCACCCCGCTCACATGGGACTCGATAGGCGCCGTATGACCGTTCTGTCCGCGGGCTCGCGCCTGCACTCGGGCTCACCGTCGCGGTCGTTGCGCTTCCTGCCCGCGTCGGCCTTCGCGCTCGACCTCATCTTCGTTGTCGGAGCGGTTCTCCTGGCAGTCGTGGGTCGCAAGACATTCGGCGTCTTTCCCAGCCCGGCGGACGTCTCGGAGAACGTCAGCACCGCCGGCCCCCTGATCGTGTTCGGCTGGATGTTGACGCTGGTCGTCGCCGGCGCCTACAACACGAGCGTGTTCGGTGCCGGCACCGACGAGCTCAAGCGGATCTTCAACGGCTCCATGGTGGCCGCCGCCCTCGTCGGGGTGGGGTGCTTCTTCGCCGACTACCCGCTGTCCCGCGGGTTCTACTTCTTGGCCTTCGCCATCGGCATCCCGACCCTCATAGCCGGCCGGCTGGCGATCCGCTCGGCGCTGCACCAGGCCCGCCGCCGTGGCTCGCTGCTGCACCGCGTGCTCATCGCCGGCTCGCCCGCGCACGTCGACGAGATCGCCGCCGTCCTCGGCCGCGAACGATGGTTGGGTTACCGCGTGGTCGGGGCCGTCACCCCCTCGCACTACCTCGAGGAGGAGACTCGAGCGGGCATCCCGGTGCTCGGGAACTCCGACGACATCACGTCGGTGGTGCTGGAGTCCGGCGCTGACGTCGTGTTCATCGCCGGCGGGGCCCTCGCGTCCGCCACGCAGATGCGCCGGCTGGCCTGGGACCTCGAGCACGAGCGCGTCCAGCTGGTCGTCGCGCCGAGTGTCACCGACGTCTCCAGCGAGCGGATCCGGGTGCGGCCGGTGGGTGGCTTGCCGCTCATGCACATCGACCCCCCGCGCGCGACCGACGCCTCCCGGTGGGGAAAGCGGCTCTTCGACGTCGTCGGCTCCGCTGGCCTGATCGTCGCCTTCAGTCCGCTCTTCGTCCTGGCCGCTCTGCAGATCAAGCTCCACGACCGAGGTCCGGTGCTCTTCAAGCAGACGCGGGTGGGACAGGACGGTCGGCAGTTCCCCTGCTTGAAGTTCCGCACGATGGTCGTCGACGCGGAGCAGCGGCTCAAGGACCTGCACGCGCAGCAGGGCTACGAGGCGGGCCTGTTCAAGATGAAGGACGACCCGCGGGTCACCAAGCCGGGCCGCTGGCTCCGCCGCCTGTCGCTCGACGAGCTGCCCCAGCTCTTCAATGTCCTGCGCGGAGAGATGAGCCTGGTCGGTCCGCGCCCGCCCCTGCCGCTCGAGGTCGCGCGCTACGAGCGCGACACCGCACGGCGCCTCCGCGTCCGCCCGGGGATGACCGGACTGTGGCAGGTCTCCGGTCGCTCGGACCTGTCCTGGTCCGAAGCGGTCCGCCTCGACCTCTACTACGTCGACAACTGGTCGATGATGCAGGACCTGTCGATCCTGCTGAAGACCTTCAGCGCCGTCTTCGGCTCCCGCGGGGCCTACTAGGGTCGACCGCCCGCGTCGCTGGCCGCGCAGCGAGCCGCCCGCGCTGGTTGAGCGTCGTCGAACCGCGGTGATGTACCTGATAGCGCTCGTGTCATGGACATCTCGACGACGGCTCGCAATAGCCCGCCTGCCCAGCCAGCGAAGCGTCAGGCGTCGTCGCCCTTGGCTCGGCGACCCCGCTTCGGCCTGGGCGCCTGGGTCGGCAGTTCGGGCGCGTAGCCGTACCCGTACCCGTACCCGTAGCCGTAGCCGCCTCGGGTTTTCGACGGCGTCATGTTGAGCACCGTGCCGACCGGCTGTGCGTCGACAGCGGCAAGCCGCTCGACGGCCTGGCTCAGCTGGTCCCTGCTGGTCTTGCCGTGGCGCACGACGAGCAGCGCACCGTCGGCCTGCGAGGCGAGCAGTGCGGCGTCGGTGACGGGAAGCAGCGGCGGCGCGTCGATCACGACCACGTCGTAGCGGTTGCGGAGCTCGGCGAGCAGGTCGTTCATCGCTCGCGACTGCAGCAGCTCGGCCGGGTTGGGCGGGATGGCACCGCTGGGCAGCACGTCGAGCCCGGTCTCGTCGTGCCGCACGATCACATCGTCGAGCGCCACCTTGCCGACCAGCAACGTCGTCACGCCGACCGCGTGATCGATGTCGAGCAGGCCCGACGCCTTGGGCCGGCGCAGGTCGGACTCCACGAGCAGCGTCTTGGTGCCGGCCTGCGCGAGGGTCACGGCGAGGTTGACCGAGGTGGTGGTCTTGCCCTCCCCGGGAAGCGCTGAGGTGACGACGAAGATCTTGCTGGCGACGTCCACGTCGACGAACTGCAGGTTCGTGCGGAGCACGCGGAACGCCTCCACGCGCGGGGCGTGCGAGTCCAGCGTCGTGATGAGCGGGCGCGTGCGGGCAGACGCGTCGTAGGCGATCGTCCCGAGCAGCGGCGCGTCGGTCGCGGCGTCGAGGTCGTCGAGGCTGGAGATGCTGGTGTCGAGCACCTCGCGCAGCACGGCCAGGCCGACGCCGAGGAGCAGGCCCAGGACCAGGCCGAGGCCGAGGTTCCGGACCGGCTGCGGCGAGACGGGGCCGTCCGGCTCCGAGGCCGAGTCGACGATGGTGGCACTGACCGGCGCGACGGCCTCGCCATCGGGCGTCTCGACCTCGCGGACCAGGTCGGTCATCGCCTCGGCATAGGTCTGAGCCAGCCGGCGGGCTTGAGCGGGGTCGGGGTCAGTGACCGTGAGGGTCAGGTAGACCGTCTCCGGCTCCACCTCGGCTGACACCTTCTCCGGCAGTTCCTCCGCATCGACGTCTCCGAGGTCCGCCGCAACCGTCTCGGCCAGTCGGCGCGTGGTGGCCAGCTTGGCGAAGGAGGCCATCTTCTGCTGCGACAGCAGCCCGCCCTGGTACGACTCGGAGGTGGACTCCGCCTCCGAGGTGCTCACGTAGAGGCTCGTCGAGGAGGCGTACTGCGGTGTGGCGGTGAACGTGAACAGCGCGGCACCGCCCAGCACCAGGGCGGTCACGACGACGATGAGCGCCCACCGCCGTCGCAGGATCCGTGCATAGTCCCGCAGCTCCACGAAGTCCTCCTGGTCAGGGTGCAGCGTCACGGCATCCTAAGGGGACGCCGCCTCGAACGACTCAGTCGCGCCGGTCAGGGTTCGAGCAGCCCGAGCAGGTATCGGCCGTAGCCACTCTTGACCAACAGCTCGGCCCGGGCGCGCAGGCCGTCGTCGTCCATGTAGCCCATCCGCCAGGCCACCTCCTCGGGCGCACCGATCTTCGTCCCCTGCCGGTGCTCGATCGCGCGCACGAAGTTGCTCGCGTCGTTCATGTCGTCGAACGTGCCGGTGTCGAGCCAGGCGCTTCCCCGAGGAAGGATCTCCACCTGCAGTCGACCCTGGTCCATGTAGATGCGGTTGAGGTCGGTGATCTCCAGTTCGCCGCGCGCGGATGGCTCGAGATCCGCGGCGAGCCCGACCACGTCGTTGTCGTAGAAGTAGAGGCCCGGGACCGCGTACGGGCTACGGGGGCGCTCCGGCTTCTCCTCCAAGGAGACGGCGCGCATCTGGTCGTCGAACTCGACCACGCCGTACGACGTCGGGTCCGCGACGCGGTAGCCGAAGACGGCCGCGCCGTCGAGGTCGGCGAACCGGCGCAGCCGGGTGCCGAGTCCCGCGCCGTAGAAGATGTTGTCACCGAGGACGAGGCCCACCCTGTCGTCTCCGATGTGCTCCGCGCCGATCTGGAACGCCTGTGCGAGCCCGTCCGGTGAGGGCTGCACTGCCCAGGCGATGGAGATGCCGAACTGGCTGCCGTCGCCGAGGAGACGGCGGAACTGCTCCGCTTCATGGGGCGTCGTGATGATGAGGACGTCCCGGATGCCGGCGAGCATCAGCGTCGAGAGCGGGTAGTAGATCATCGGCTTGTCGTAGATCGGTGCGAGCTGCTTGCTGATGCCGAGAGTGATCGGGTGCAGCCGGGAGCCGGTGCCACCGGCGAGGATGATGCCGCGCATGGGGCCGACCCTAGTGCTGCCTTTACACTCGCGAACCATGCGACGCGTCCTGGTCACCGGCGGTGCCGGCTTCATCGGAAGCAACTTCGTGCACCACCTCGTCGACCACACCGACGCCACGGTGACCGTCCTGGACAAGTTGACGTACGCCGCCAGCCGGGAGTCGATCGCCGGCCTGCCGGAAGATCGGGTCGCCCTGGTCGTCGGCGACATCGCCGACGCCGCCGTCGTCGACCCGCTCGTCGCGGAGAACGACCTCGTCGTGCACTTCGCCGCCGAGTCGCACAACGACAACTCGCTGTCCGACCCCGAGCCGTTCGTCCGGACGAACGTCCTGGGGACGTTCGCGCTTCTCGAGGCAGCTCGCAAGCACGGCGCCCGCTTCCACCACGTCTCGACCGACGAGGTGTACGGCGACCTGGAGCTCGATGACCCCGAGCGCTTCACCGAGACCACCCCGTACAACCCGAGCAGCCCCTACAGCTCGACGAAGGCCGGCTCCGACCTGCTCGTCCGCGCCTGGGTCCGCAGCTTCGGCGTGCAGGCGACGATCTCGAACTGCTCGAACAACTACGGTCCGTGGCAGCACGTCGAGAAGTTCATCCCCCGCCAGGTCACCAACGTCATCGACGGCGGGCGTCCCAAGCTGTACGGCGCCGGGCTGAACGTCCGCGACTGGATCCATGCCGACGACCACTCGTCCGCAGTCTGGACGATCGCCAACGACGGGCGGATCGGCGACACCTACCTGATCGGTGCAGATGGGGAGAAGAACAACCTCGAGGTCGTGCGCATGATCCTCGCCCACTTCGGCCGCGACGAGGACGATTTCGAGCACGTGACCGACCGAGCCGGGCACGACCTGCGCTACGCGATCGACTCGACCAAGCTGCGGACCGAGCTGGGGTGGAAGCCGCAGTACGCCGACTTCGCGGAGGGGCTCGGCCGCACCATCGAGTGGTACGTCGAGCACCAGGACTGGTGGCGGCCGCACAAGGCGGCTATCGAGGCGGCGTACGCCGCGAAGGGTCAGTGACCTGCTGGTGGTCGAGCTCATCGAGACCCAGATCCCCGGCCTGCTCGTCGTCCGCCTCGACGTCCACGAGGACTCCCGCGGCTGGTTCAAGGAGAACTGGCAGCGCGCGAAGATGACCGACCTGGGCCTTCCCGACTTCGGTCCGGTGCAGAACAACATGTCGTTCAACACCCGCCGGGGCGCCACCCGAGGCATTCACGCGGAGCCGTGGGACAAGTTCGTCTCGGTCGCGGCCGGGCGGGTCTTCGGCGCGTGGGTGGACATGCGGGAGGGCCCGTCGTTCGGCATGACCTTCCACATCGAGATCGAGGCTGCCGTCGCCGTCTTCGTCCCGCGGGGCGTCGGGAACTCTTACCAGACGCTCGAGGACGGCACCGTCTACAGCTACCTGGTCAACGATCACTGGCGACCTGGCTTCACCTACCCGGCCCTCCACCTCGGCGATCCGACGGCGGCGATCCCCTGGCCGATCCCGCTGGAGGAGTCCGAGATCTCCGCGAAGGACCTCGGCAACCCCTCCCTCGACGACGTCGTCCCGATGGCCCCGCGCAGGACGCTGGTCGTCGGCGCGGGCGGGCAGCTCGGCCGGGCACTCTGCTCGACCTTCCCGGCGGCCGTGCCGGTCGATCGGGACGAGCTCGACCTGACCGATGCCGCCGCGGTCGAGGCGTGGCCCTGGCACGAGTACGACACGGTCCTCAACGCCGCCGCCTACACGGCGGTCGATGCCGCCGAGACTCCCGAGGGCCGACGTGCGGCGTGGGCGGCGAACGCCAGCGGCCCGGCGACGCTCGCCAGGCTCGCGGGTGAGCACGGGTTCACGCTCGTGCACTACAGCTCCGACTACGTCTTCGACGGCACGGCGGCCGGCCCCGACGGCCACACCGAGGACGAGGCGCTGTCGCCGCTCGGCGTCTACGCCCAGTCCAAGGCGGCCGGCGACCTCGCGGTGGGCACCGCTCCTCGCCACTACGTGCTGCGCACGTCGTGGGTGGTCGGCGACGGCGCCAACTTCGTCCGCACGATGCAGCGGCTCGCTGCCGACGGCGTCTCGCCGGCCGTCGTCGACGACCAGGTGGGCCGGCTGACGTTCACCGACGAGCTGGTCCGCGCGACCAGCCACCTGCTCGACGGCAAGGCGCCGTACGGCATCTACAACGTCACCAACGGTGGCGAGCCGACCAGCTGGTACGACGTCGCGCGGGCCGTCTTTCGGCTCGCCGGGCGCGACGAGTCGGACGTGACGCCGACCAGCACCGCGGCGTACGCCAAGGAATACGGTCAGGGCAAGCAGCTCGCCCCACGGCCGCTCCACAGCGTGCTCGACCTGGCGAAGCTCCGTGCGACCGGCTTCGAGCCCGAGGACGCGATGACCGCGCTCGAACGGTACGTCCGCGGCGAGACGGCTCAGGCCGACAGCCGCCCGTAGTCGTCCTCGAGCCGGCAGATGTCGTCCTCGCCGGTGTAGCGGCCCATCTGGACCTCGATGAGCACCAGGTCCTCGTCCTCGAGGTTCGTGATGCGGTGCGGCTGCCCGATCGCGACGTCGACCGAGTCGCCCGGCCCGGCCAGCACGACCCGCCCGTCGACGACGCAGGTGGCTCTGCCGGCGACGACCGCCCAGTGCTCGGCGCGGTGCTCGTGGGTCTGGTACGACAGCCGCGACTGCGGCCGCACGGTGATGCGCTTGACCTTGAACCCGTCGCCCTCGTCGAGGACCTGCCAGGTCCCCCAGGGCCGCGTGTCCCGCTCGCCGATCATTCGGTCCCCCCGTCACCCGCCGACGTCCGGCGGTCCGTGGAGGCTAGCGACGGACGGATGCCGCGGGCTGGTCCTTGAGGAGATCTTTAGCGTCGTCGCAGGCTGAGCAGCGCGGGGCGCACGTCGGCCAGGTAGACGAAAGCCGCGATCGTGAACGCGAGGTTCAGCAGCAGCCCGACCGGCAGCAGCTGCACGACGAGCCCGATGCCGAGGATCAGGCACCACGCCGGCTTGGTCAGCTTGCCGGCCGCTTCGTACTCCTCGGCGCTGTGCAGCAAGCTGTTGACGAACGCGAAGATCTTCACCGCAAGCAGCACGAACATCACGAGCAGCATCACGTAGCTCTGCACGGCGAAGATGTCCATCACCGCACCAGCCTATCCGGCCGGCTTGCTCACCTCACGCACTCCGGCCCGGCCGGGACGGAGTCACCGCTCAGCGGTGTCCAGGATCAAGGTGATCGGCCCGTCGTTGACCGACGCGACCCGCATGTCCGCGCCGAACCGCCCCCGCTCCACGCGAGCGCCGAGCCGCTCGAGCTCCGCACACAGCGCGTCGTACGTCGGCTCGCTGACCGGGCCGGGCGCCGCGGCCTGCCACGTGGGGCGCCGACCCTTTCGGGCATCGCCGTACAGGGTGAACTGGCTGACCACCAGCACCGGCGCACCGACGTCGCTGGCCGACCGCTCGTCCCGCAGCAGCCGGACGTCCCAGATCTTGCGCGCGATCCAGCCCACGTCATCCGGCCCGTCGCCGTGCGTGACGCCCAGGTAGACGAGCAGTCCCGGCTCGCCGATCGCTCCGACGGTCTCGCCGTCGACGGTGACGCTCGCGGACAGGACGCGCTGGACGACGGCTCGCACGGGCCCACCCTCTCGCACCCGGCACCACCGCTGGTTGAGCAGCAAGCGCGAGCGAGCGTCGACGAGACCCCCGCACCAGCGCAGGTCCGCAACCGATAAAGGCACAGAGACGACGAAGGCCCCGGACCATCCGGTCCGGGGCCTTCGGTTCAGAAGAGGCTCAGCTGACCGTCAAGGCCAAGCTCGCCGTCCTGCGGGACTCTTCAGTCCCCGACCTTCTTGGCGGCGGCGGTCGTCGCCTTGGAAGCCGAGGTGGCGGTCTTCTTGGCGGCGGTTCCGGTGGCCTTGGCACTGCTCTTGGGGGCGGCGGTCGTCTTCTTCACGGTCCGCTTGGCGGTGTTCGTAGTCTTGCGAGCGGTCGATTTGGTCGCCTTGGCGGTCTGCGTCTGCGTGGTCTTCGCCTTGCTGACGGTCGTCTTGGCCGCGGCGGCGGTCGCCTGCGTCTCCTCCTGACGGCGGATCCGCGCGAGCAGCTGCTCGCCGCGCTTCGCGAGGTCGGCGTAGGTGTCGGAGACGATCACGACGTTCTCGTCGACGGTCTTCTGCAGCCGGGTCGGCAGCGCGCGGGCCTCGCCCTGCAGCTCGGCGACGCGGGCCTCGACGGCGGCGCGGCGGGCCTTGGCGTCCTTCGAGAGCGCCTCGAAGCGGGCGTTGACGGCGACGAGCGCCTGGTCGCGCAGCGCCTTCGGCTCGAGGTCGAGGTCGGCGACCGACTTCTGCACGGTCTCCTGGGTCGCGGCGAACCGCTTCTGCACGTCGGCCGCGTAGTCGCGGACGTAGCCGACGACGAGGTCGGTGGCGCCGACGCCGGCGTAGAGCGGGCGCTTCGCGGCCGCGGGGATCTCGATGTCGGCCAGCGTCTTGTCGGCCAGACCCCTGATGTCCAGGGTCTTGATGTCGAACGTGGTCTTCGCCATGTCGTTCTCTCCTTCGGTGGGGGTCAGTCCTGGGTGTCGGGCAACGCTGGATCGGCCTGGGGCTGACCGGCGTTGAGGGCCAGGAACGAGGCGTGGATGTCGAGCAGGGACTGCTTCTGCCGCTCGGTCAGCCGCGCGTCGTTCAGGACCGCGAGCTCGACGGAGCTCCCGATCCCGTCCTCCGGGCTGACGATGCCGGCGCGGACGTAGAGCTGCTCCGCGGAGATGCGCAACGCCTTGGCGATCTGCTGCAGCACCTCGGCCGAAGGCTTGCGGAGCCCCCGCTCGATCTGGCTGAGGTAGGGATTGGAGACACCCGCCTGCTCGGCGAGCTGGCGGAGCGAGAGCGACGCGGCGGTGCGCTGCTCCCGCAGGTAGTCCCCGAGAGACCCGACTGCGGTCCCCACTTTTCCCTTGGCCATGTCCCCATAGTGCTTGCTCCTGCTAGCGCTTGCAAGTGCTAGCGGCGTGAGTGGGCCCACAAAGATGAGAAAGTACGCCGCTTGCTGGGGCTTGCAGGCTTCAGATCGCTGCCCGGACAGCTCCCACGACCCGCCCACCGCCGTGCAGCTCGACCCGACCGGTCCGGCGCACGACGTCGTCCGCGACCCCAGCCCGTTCTAGGGCGGCCGCCAGCACCACGCGGCGAGCGCGGTCGGCGCCGTCGTCGATCTTGAGCGCGAACGCCGACCCGTCGGGCAGGGCCAGCGCGTGGCACGCCTCGGCGCCCATCTTCCCGACCGCGCCCGGAATCGCGGCGAGGACGTCGCGCTCGTCGCGAGTCGTGCCGGAGACCATCTCGGGGTGCCGGCGAATGGCGTCGGCGACCCGCCCCTCCGGGCCATCGGTCGCGACGGCGAGCGCCCGGAACGCCCGCGCCAGACCTGTCAGCGACGTCGACAGCAGCGGCGCGCCGCAGCCGTCGGTGGCCGCGACAGCGATCGGCTCGCCGGTCAGCTCGACGAACGTCTCGGTGATCGCCTTCTGCAGCGGGTGGCCGGGGTCGAGGTACGTGCCGAGGTCCCAGCCGTTGAGCACGCAGGTAGCGAGCATCGCCGCGTGCTTGCCCGAGCAGTTCATGTGGATCCGCGTCCGTTGCCCACCCGCTCGGACGTGCGCGAGGCGCACCTCCTCGTCCAGCGGGTAGTCCTCCGGCGTCTGCAGCGCCGCCTCGTCGAGGCCGACGGTCGCGAGAATCCGGCGTACGCCGTCCACGTGCAGCTGCTCGCCCGAGTGCGACCCGCAGCCGAGCGCCAGGAGGTCCGAGGGCAGGTCGAGCCCGTGCCGCACCATCGCCAGCGCTTGGACCGGCTTGTTGCAGGACCGGGGCAGCACGGGCGAGGTCACGTCGCCGACCGACCACTCGACCGTGCCGTCGGCAGCCAGCGCGACGACCGACCCGTGGTGGCGGCCCTCGACGAAGCCGGAACGGACCACCTCAGCCACGACGACGGGTCCAGCGACGACAGGACCGGGAGCACCAGGAGCAGCCATACGGCCAACCCAACCACGGCGGTTTGCAAGGATGAGCGGGTGCCGAACCCGCCGCAGTACTGCCCCACCCCGCGCGAGCTCGACGACCTGGAGCTGCTGGTCACCGGCGCGCTGGCTCCGTTGAGCCGGTTCGACGAGCCGGGCAGCCCCGTGACCCTCACCCTGCCGGACGACGTGGCCGCCCCGGCCGCCGAGGCGGGTGCCGTCGAGCTGGTCGATCCTGAGGGCCTGCCGCTCGCCCGGGTGAACGTGCCCGGCGGCGAGGTCGAGGCACTGACCCATGTGCAGTACGGCCCGTTCCGCCGTCACTACCTCTCCCCCGCTCAGGTGCGCGAGGCGTACGCCGGCCGCACCTTCGTGCCTGTCACCGACGCCCTCACCGAGGCCCAGGTCGAGGATCTCCGCGCCCTCGGACCGGCGGTCCTGCTCGCGTACGTCGGCGCCGGCACGCCCGCGCTGTCCCCGGTCGGTCTCATCCGAGCTTCCCTCGCCGCAGCCGACCTGCTCGCGGACGCGGCCGTCGTCGCCGTGCCGCTCGCCGCCCACGGCGACGCCGAGCTCGACCACCAGCTCGGCGTCCAGGTCGCGCACACGTACGCCGCCGGCGATCCGGTCCACGCCCTGGCCGAGCCCGCCGACGACGCCTACCCGCCGTCGATCGCCGCGATCGTCGACTTCGACCGCCCGGAGCCGGCCGACCAGGGCCTCGTGCTGTTCTTCACCGGGCTGTCCGGCAGCGGCAAGTCCACCCTGGCCAGGGCGCTGATGGACCGCCTGCTCGAGCAGGGCACCCGCACCGTCACGAGCCTCGACGGCGACGTCGTGCGCCGCAACCTCTCGGCCGGCCTGACCTTCTCGAAGGCCGACCGGGAGACGAACATCCGCCGCATCGGCTGGGTCGCCGCCGAGATCTCCCGGCACGGCGGGGTCGCGGTCTGCAGCCCGATCGCGCCGTTCGACGAGACCCGCCAGCAGGTCCGCGCGATGGTCGAGGACGCGGGCGGCGCGTTCTTCCTCGTCCACGTCGCCACACCGTTGGAGGAGTGCGAGCGTCGCGACCGGAAGGGGCTCTACGCGAAGGCGCGCCGCGGCGAGATCCCTGAGTTCACCGGGATCTCCTCTCCCTACGAGGATCCCGCCGACGCCGACGTCCGCGTCGACACCACTGGCCGCACCATCGACGACGCCCTCGCCGACGTCGTGGAGGCGCTGCGTGAAGCCGGCTACCTGGACCTGTCGGCAGGTTTCGAGACGGTTGCTGCGCAACCTCCTCAACCAGCCGACGCAAGCTCCTCAACCACTCGGGACCCTCGGCTGGTTGAGGAAGGCGAGCTAGCGCCTGTCGCGAAACCCGCCGAGCAGCCGCTCAAGGTCCTCTTCGTCTGCACCGCCAACATCTGCCGCAGCCCGTTCATGGAGGTCGTGGCCCGCAAGCTCGCCGGCCCCGACGCGAGCGTGACCTTCGCCAGCGCCGGCACGCACGGGTTCCGCGACCACCCGATGGACGAGGTCATGGGCGGCACGCTGGCCGGCCGCGGGGCCGAGGTGGGCGACTTCGCCAGCCGCGCGGTGACCCGGCAGATGGTCGACGAGGCCGACCTGGTCCTCACGGCCGAAGCGGCGCACCGCACGTTCATCCTCGACGACCAGCCGGCGGCGTTCCGGAAGGTGTTCACGATCGGGCAGTTCGCCGAGGCCGTCCGCGCGGCGGACACGTCGCTCGCCGGCCGCGAGCTCGTCAGGGCGGTCGGCGACCGTCGCGGCACGGCCGACGCCATGCTGGACGTCGCCGACCCCTACCGCCGCGGGCCCGAGGCAGCCGAGCAGGCGGCCGTCGGGATCGAGGAGCTGCTGCGCGTGATCATCCCGCGGCTGACCGGACGGGCCTGAATGTTCGTCCTCCGCAACGCGATCCGGGACTACGCCTGGGGCTCGAGCACCCACCTGCCGCGCTTCCTCGGGACCGAGCCGACCGGCGACCCGCAGGCCGAGCTGTGGATCGGCGCGCACGACGGCGACCCGTCGTACCTCCCCGACGGCCGCGCGCTCAACGACGTCATCGCCACCGCGCCGCAAGAGCTGCTCGGCCGGACGGTCGTCGACACGTTCGGCCCGCGACTGCCGTACCTCATGAAGGTCCTGGCCGTCGCCGAGCCGCTCTCGCTGCAGGTGCACCCGAGCAGCTCGCGGGCTCGGATCGGCTTCTCCCGGGAGGATGCGGCCGGCGTGCCGCTCGACGCGGCGCACCGCAGCTACAAGGACGCCTTCCACAAGCCGGAGCTGATCTATGCGCTCACCCGGTTCGAGGGGATGGCCGGCTTCCGGGACACGGAGAAGTCCGCACAGATCCTGCGCCTCCTCGACCTGCCCTGGGCCGACGACGTGGCCCACCGACTCGAGTCGGGGCCGGCGTTCCAGACGCTGCGCGCGATCGTCACCGAGATGCTCGCCCGCACCGGGCCGGACCTCGAGGCGCTCCTCGCCGAGATCCAGCGCGCCGCCAAGCACGCGGAGGAGCGCGGCCACCGCGAGGAGATGCGCGTCAACCCGGTGCGGGTCGACCCGGCACGGATCAGCCGCGAGGCGACGCGGGTCTTCGCGATGGTCGGCAAGCTCATCGACCAGTACCCCGCCGACCCGGGCGTCCTGGTCACGCTGCTGCTCAACCACGTCGTCCTGGCGCCGGGCGAGGCGATGTTCCTCGACGCGGGCGTCATCCACGCCTACGTCTCCGGGCTCGGCGTGGAGATCATGGCGTCGTCGGACAACGTGCTCCGCGCCGGTCTCACGCCCAAGCACATGGACGTCCCGGAGCTGCTGTCGGTCACCAATTTCACGCCGATGCCGGGGCCGCAGTGGCTGCCCTCGGTCGCAGCGCCACACCACTGTCACCTCGAGCCGCCGGTCCCCGACTTCTCCCTCACCGTGGGCGACGTCCCGGACGTGACCGCGCCCGCCGCCGGTCCGCGGACGGTCCTCGTGCTCGACGGCGACGTCGAGCTGCTGACGGCGGACGAGACGCTCGCCGCCGGCCGCGGTCAGACCGTCTTCATCGGTGACGCCGACGGGCCGGTCCGCATCGTCGGTCGCGGGCGGGTCGCCATCGGCGGGGTGCAGCTCTGAGCAGACCCGGTCAGCCCTGCCAGGCCGGCAGCTCGGGGCGGTCGATCCAGTGCCGACCCTCGTGGCGGAGCGCCTCGATGTCGGCGTCGACCATGATCCGCACCAGCTCGGCGAACCGCACCTGCGGCTTCCAACCGATCCGGGACTCCGCCCGGCTGGCGTCGCCGACCAGCGCGTCGACCTCGACCGGGCGGACGTACCGCTCGTCGAAGCGCACGTGCTTCTCCCAGTCCAGACCGGCGTGGTCGAACGCCGCCACGACGAAGTCCCGCACCGTCGCACTCTCCCCGGTCGCCAGGACCAGGTCCTCCGGCTCGTCGGCCTGCAGCATCCGCCACATGCCCTCGACGTACTCCGGCGCGTAGCCCCAGTCGCGCACCGCGTCGAGGTTGCCGAGGTAGACGAAGTCGTCGAGACCGGCCTGGATCCGCGCCACGGCCCGGGTGATCTTGCGGGTCACGAACACCTCGCCGCGCCGCGGGGACTCGTGGTTGAAGAGGATCCCGTTGACGGCGTGCAGGCCGTAGCTCTCGCGGTAGGTCGTGGTCAGCCAGTGCGCGTACGCCTTCGCCGCGCCGTAGGGCGAGCGCGGCCGCAGCGGCGTCGTCTCGCTCTGCGGCGGCGGCTCGGCACCGTACATCTCCGAGCTCCCGGCTTGGTAGAACCGTGCGCCGACGCCCGACATCCGCAGTGCCTCGAGCAGCCGCACCGCGCCGATGCCGGCCGCCTCACCGGCGTGCTCGGGCTCGTCGAAGCTGGCGCCGACGTACGACTCCGCCGCCAGGTTGTAGACCTCGTCGGGCCGCACCTGCTGCAGCAGCGCCAGCAGCCGGCCGCCGTCGGAGAGGTCGCCGCGGTGGAGGAAGAACCGGCAGTCCGGGTGGTGGGTGTCCTCGACGAGGTGCGCGACGCGAGAGGTGTTGACCGACGACGTACGCCGCGCGAGCCCGTGGACCTCGTAGCCCTTGGTGAGCAGCAGCTCGGCGAGGTACGACCCGTCCTGGCCCGTAACGCCGGTGATCAGCGCCCGCTTCGTCATGGGCCGCAGTCTCCCATGCGCTCACGGCGCGCCCGGCGACAAAACCCGCCTTTCACGATGACAGCACTAGGCTTTCGCGCCGTGGACGACCTTCTCACCACCTCTGCCCTCGCCGTGCTGGCGGTCAGCTTCGGCGTCGGCATCGTCGTCGGGCTGACCGGGATGGGCGGCGGCGCCTTGATGACGCCGGCCCTCATCTTCCTCGGCATCCCCCCGACCGCCGCGGTCGCCAACGACCTCGTCGCTGCGGCGGTGAACAAGACGGTCGGGGCGTCGGTCCACTGGAAGACCGGGTCACCGAACCTCAAGCTCGCGACGTACCTCATCGTCGGCTCGGTGCCGTTCGCCCTCGCCGGCGGCTTCATCGTGCAGGAGATCGGCGGCGAGGACGCCGAGGACTTCCTCGTCACCGCGATCGGCATCGCGCTGCTGTTCGCGGCTGCGAGCTACGCGCTGCGGATGTACCTGCAGCTCCGCCTCGTCACCTCCGGCAACCAGGCGCCCGCCGGCGAGCCCAGCATCCGTCCCGTTCCCACGCTCCTCGTCGGCGCCGTCGGCGGCCTGCTCGTCGGCATCACGTCGGTCGGCTCCGGCTCGCTGATCATGGTCGCACTGCTGCTGCTCTACCCGACGCTCTCGGCGCTGAAGCTGGTCGGCACCGACCTCGTCCAGGCCGTCCCCCTCGTGCTGGCTGCGGCCATCGGCCACGTCGTCGTGAACGGCGTCGACTGGGCCGTGCTGATCCCGCTGATCCTCGGCGGCACCCCCGGCACCTTCCTCGGCGCCCGCATGGCCAGCTGGGTCAGCCAGTCGGTCATCCGCCGCGGCATCGTCATCGTGCTCAGCCTGACCGGCCTCAAGATGCTCGGCGTCTCCCCCGAGGTCGTCGGCATCATCGGCGCCGGCCTGCTT
Organism: Nocardioides deserti; assembly: GCF_014266025.1. Taxonomy (GTDB): domain Bacteria; phylum Actinomycetota; class Actinomycetes; order Propionibacteriales; family Nocardioidaceae; genus Nocardioides; species Nocardioides deserti. Next base: position 33,063 of record NZ_JACMYC010000019.1, read on the forward strand.
CTCCTCGGCCCCCTCGCCTGGGGCTTCGTCCGCCAGACCCGCGGCCTCCCCGCCTTCGACAACAACGCGGCCGCTTGGTACCACGACCGCCAGGACCAGAAGCAGTAGCCGCTGGTTGCGCAGGTATCGACGACGGCTCGCTGGCGCTCACCTGCTCAACCAGCGGTTGCTCCTCAGTCCCGGCCGTAGATGTCGCGGGTGTAGACCTTGTCCGCAACATCGGCCAGCACGTCGGTCCGCCGGTTCGCGACGATCACGTCCGACCGCTTCTTGAACTCGTCGAGGTCCCGCACCACCTCGGAGTTGAAGAACAGCTCGTCCTCCAGCGCGGGTTCGTAGACGACGACCTCGATGCCCTTGGCCTTCAGCCGCTTCATCACGCCCTGCACCGACGACATCCGGAAGTTGTCGGAGCCCGCCTTCATGATGAGCCGGTAGATGCCGACCGTCTGGGGGTTGCGCCGTAGGATGTCGGCGGCGATGAAGTCCTTGCGCGTGGTGTTGGCCTCGACGATCGCGCTGATGAGGTTCTGCGGGACGTCTCGGTAGTTGGCCTGCAGCTGCTTGGTGTCCTTGGGCAAGCAGTACCCGCCGTACCCGAAGCTCGGGTTGTTGTAGTGGCTGCCGATCCGCGGGTCGAGCCCGACGCCCTCGATGATCTGCGCGCTGTCGAGACCGCGCGTCGCCGCGTAGGTGTCCAGCTCGTTGAAGTAGGCGACGCGCAGCGCCAGGTAGGTGTTGGCGAAGAGCTTGATCGCCTCCGCCTCGGTGGAGCCCGTGAGCAGCACCGGGATGTCCGTCGCCACGGCTCCCTCCACCAGCAGGTCGGCGAACAGCTTTCCCCGCTCCCCCTCGTCGCCGACGACGATCCGCGAGGGGTGCAAGTTGTCCCACAGCGCCCGGCCCTCGCGCAGGAACTCGGGGCTGAAGATGATCGCGGCACCCTGATGCCGCTCGCGCAGCTCGGCGGTGAAGCCGACCGGCACCGTCGACTTGATGACGATCGTCGCATCCGGAGCGAGCTCGAGCACGTCGGCGACCACCGCCTCCACGGAGCGGGTGTTGAAGTAGTTGGTCCGCTCGTCGTAGTCGGTCGGCGTCGCCACGACGACCAGCTCCGCTCCGTCGTACGCCGCGTGGCCGTCGACGAGCGCGACGAGGTCGAGCTCCCGGTGCTCGAGGTACTCCTCGAGCTCAGGGTCCTCCAGCGGTGACCTCCGCTGGTTGACCGACGCCACCCGCGCCGCGTCGAGGTCCACCGCACGGACCTCGTGGTGTTGCGCCAGGACAACGGCATTCGAGAGGCCGACGTATCCAAGGCCGACGACAGCGATCTTCACGCCGCGAGCCTAGGTCCAGTGGCGCGTTCAGCCGTCCTGGCGCGCTGCGACCCGGCCCACCCGCAGGTGTCGCGCCACACTCACTCCGCGGCGCGCTTCGCCGCCCGACGCCCACCGTGGCTACGATGACGGCTGCTGTCCCGACGAGAGGTCCCCTGCACGTCATGACCGACACCCACGCCGACTACCGGCTGAGCCAGCTCGACCAGCTGGAGGCCGAGTCGATCCACATCTTCCGCGAGGTCGCTGCGGAGTTCGAGAAGCCCGTCCTGATGTTCTCGGGCGGCAAGGACTCGATCGTCATGCTGCGCCTGGCCGAGAAGGCGTTCTACCCGGCGAAGATCCCGTTCCCCGTGCTGCAGGTCGACACGGGTCTGGACTTTCCTGAGGTGCTCGCCACCCGCGACAACTGGGTGAACCGCCTCGGCGTGAACCTCGTCGTCGCCAGCATCGACGACGCGATCGCCAACGGCGTCGTCGTCGACGACGGCAAGACGAGCCGCAACCGGCTGCAGATCGGCACCCTGCTCAACGCCATCGAGGAGAACGGCTTCACCGCCGCCTTCGGTGGTGGCCGCCGCGACGAGGAGAAGGCCCGCGCCAAGGAGCGCGTCTACTCCCACCGCGACGAGTTCGGCCAGTGGGACCCGAAGAACCAGCGCCCCGAGCTCTGGAGCCTCTACAACGGCCGCCTGCACGCCGGCGAGCACATGCGGATCTTCCCGATCTCGAACTGGACCGAGCTGGACGTCTGGGACTACATCGGCCGCGAGGGCATCGAGATCCCGCAGATCTACTTCTCCCACCAGCGCCGCGTGTTCGAGCGCGACGGCATGCTGATGAGCGAGACCCCGCTCAACCCCCTGCGCCCGGGCGAGGTCGTCGAGGAGCGCACCGTGCGGTTCCGCACCTGCGGCGACATCACGCTGACCGGATGCGTCGAGTCCACGGCGTCCACCGTTGACGAGATCATCGACGAGATCTCGATCGCGACGCTCACCGAACGAGGCGCCACCCGTGGCGACGACCGGTTCTCCGAGGCAGCCATGGAGGACCGGAAGAAGGAAGGCTACTTCTGATGAGCACCGTCAAGAGCACCCAGATGGACCTGCTCCGCTTCGCCACCGCGGGCTCCGTCGACGACGGCAAGTCCACCCTCATCGGGCGGCTCCTCCTCGACTCGAAGTCGATCTTCGCCGACCAGCTCGAGGCCGTCGAGTCGACCTCGAAGTCCAAGGGGTACGACTACACCGACCTCGCCCTCCTGACCGACGGTCTGCGCTCCGAGCGCGAGCAGGGCATCACGATCGACGTCGCGTACCGCTACTTCGCGACACCGAACCGCAAGTTCATCATCGCCGACACCCCGGGCCACGTGCAGTACACCCGGAACATGGTCACCGGCGCCTCCACCGCCGACCTCGGCCTCGTGCTCGTCGACGCCCGCCAGGGTCTGACCGAGCAGTCCCGCCGCCACGCGGTGATCCTGTCGCTCCTCCGGGTCCCGCACCTGGTGCTGGCCGTGAACAAGATGGACCTCGTGGACTACTCCCAGGAGGTCTACGACAAGATCCACAACGAGTTCACGCAGTTCGCGACGAAGCTCAACATCCCTGATCTCGAGGTCATCCCGATCTCGGCGCTGGCCGGCGACAACGTCGTGAACCGCTCCGAGAACATGAGCTGGTACTCCGGTCCCACGCTCATGCACCACCTCGAGAACGTGCACGTCGCCTCCGACCGCGACCTGATCGACGCCCGGTTCCCGGTCCAGTACGTGGTCCGGCCGAAGTCCGACGAGTTCCACGACTACCGCGGGTACGCGGGCATGGTCGCGGGCGGCGTGCTCAAGCCGGGTGACGAGGTTGTCGTCCTGCCATCCGGCATGACCTCGAAGATCTCCAAGATCGACCTCTTCGACAAGGAGGTCACCGAGGCGTTCCCGCCGATGTCGGTGACCGTCCACCTCGAGGACGACGTCGACGTGTCCCGCGGGGACATGATCGCCCGCGTCAAGAACGCCCCGCAGCCGTCCCAGGACATCGACGCGATGATCTGCTGGATGACCACCACCCCGCTCAAGCCGCGGCAGAAGCTGGCCATCAAGCACACCACCCGCACGGCACGCGCCCTGGTCAAGGACATCCAGTACCGCTTGGACGTCAACACGCTGCACCGCGACCAGGAGACGAAGGAGCTCGGCGTGAATGAGATCGGCCGCGTCCAGCTGCGCACCACCGTGCCCTTGCTGTGCGACCCCTACTCGCAGAACCGAACCACCGGGTCGTTCATCCTCATCGACGAGGCCACCGGCGTCACTGTGGGCGCAGGCATGATCAATCAGGCGAACTGAATGATGTGTGGGTTTTCGCCTCTGTCGTTCAACGTCGCGCGTAAGCGCTGTAGCACCCGTGAGCCGGGGCAGTGCATCTGTCTTCTCGCTCGCCGGCTAACGGAGAAGAACAACGGTGGACACGGGAAAGAAGCCCTCAGTCCCGTGGCAAGGACTGCGCTTAGACGCGGAATCTTGCTCGCTAGCGCAGAACTTCACGCCGAGTGCTGACCGCGAAGGCTTAATCGATCGAAATGAGGACTACGTCCAGTGAACAAGATCGTAATCGACCTGGACGGCACCCTCACGAAACCCGTCACCGGCGAGCAGGTCGACTACCGGGCTGTTAGCCCAAACCACGAGGTGGTAGCCCGCCTCAGGGAGTATCGCGAATCTGGCTTCGAGATTGTCGTACTCACCGCACGCAACATGCGCACCTATCAGGGCGATCTCGGGAAGATCAACGTTCACACGCTTCCCACCATTCTTGAGTGGTTAGATCGCCACGACATCCCCTACGATCAGGTTGTCGTCGGCAAACCATGGTGCGGCCCTGACGGGTTCTATGTGGACGACCGGGCCGTCAGGCCCGATGAATTCGCGCGAATGTCCCCGTCCGAAATAGCGTCACTGATCCAAGAGAACGTAGACGCGCAGTGAGGGTCCTTCTCATCATGTCGGGCGCGTATGTGGCCGACGACCTAGCAAGCGAGTTCGGGAAACTGCCCCCAGCACTCCTGCCGGTCAAGAATAGGCGCCTCCTTGAACTCCAACTCCAGAGCTTCGACTTTGAGCACGATCAGAAGTACATAACCATACCGCAGGATTACCCACTGGCCGAGGCGGATCAGGACCTGCTTCAACGGGCCGAGATCTCAGCGATTCCGGCCGATCCCAAGGTCAGTGCGAAGACTGCGCTATTAGCCGCCGTGAGTGAGATCCTCGCTCGGAGTGCCGGCCCGATAGTTTCGCTCACACTCGTTCTTGGTGACACCCTCCACGAGTATGCCCCTTTTCCGGACATCGACTCGTATGCCGTTGGCACTCCACTGCCCGAATACAAGTGGTCGATCGTTGATATCCGCGAAGGACAGATCGCGGGGGTTTCTGAGGAGCGGCATCCAGCAGCTGGTGACCAGGTGCTCACCGGATACTTCACCTTCAAGCATATTGCTCGCCTTGTGCGCGAGCTTAACCGCAACAAATCGCTCACATCCGCGCTGTCTGCCTACGCTGCTGCTCACCTAGTTGCACCACAACGAATGGGCGAGTGGCACGACTTCGGACACCTGCATACCTATTTTCGAGCGCGCATGGAGATGACCGACACGCGGTCGTTCAATGAGTTTGCAACGGCAGGCCGCGTCCTGACGAAGAGTAGCTCTCGCGAAGGCAGGATCGATGCGGAGGCGTCGTGGTTCGAGAGCCTCCCCGCCGCGATGCGCATCTACGTGCCACAGTTCATGGGTCGATCCCCCGACCGAACCTCGTACTCGCTTGAGTACCTATATCTCTCTCCCCTTAGCGATCTTTACGTATTCGGCGAACTTACCAAGCAGGCCTGGGCAAACATCCTCGACGCCGTGTGCCAGTTTGTTGAAGATTCACGGCAAGCAGTATCGGAAGATGGCATCCCCTCCAAGTTCGTGGACGAGTATAGGAGGAAGGGGTACGAGAGGTTAGCGGAATTTGCTGCCCAGGGGGGCGACGTCGACCGATTGGTTTCCGTTAACGGCGCTCCCCCGACGAGTCTTCGCAAGATGCATGACGCTCTCTGTGCACTACTCGAGGATCGGAAGGAAGTTTCCGAGAAGTTGTCACACGGCGACCTGTGCCTGTCGAACATCCTGTACGACTTCCGTACGCGAGGCGTTAGGCTAATTGACCCGCGGGGGTCCAACCTGAATGGAGAAGTCTCGCTCTACAGCGATGAGCTGTACGACTTGGCTAAACTCAACCACTCGTTCATCGGTGGCTATGACCTAATCCTTGCTGGCAGATATGCTCTGGATCGCGTTGCGGATGACTCGATCAATTTTCGAGTCAAGCGAACTCCATCTCAGGAAGCTATCTCGAACCAATTTAGAGGCCTCGTGCGCGAGAGATTTGCGCATGAGGATGGTTCGGGAGATCTCAGGGTTCTTGATGCGGTAACCGCATTGCTATTCATTTCTATGCTGCCATTGCACAGTGACCGCCCTGATCGACAACTAGCCTTTCAATGTGTCGCTTCTGAAATTCATTCGAAGATCGTGCTTGGACAAGAGGGATGGCACGCATGACGATTGTGATTCCGATGGCCGGCGAGGGATCCAGGTTTCGTCAGGAAGGCTACAAGCAGCCTAAGTGGAGCCTACCGGTCGACGGGCGTACATCTTTTGAGCACGCCGTCTTGACCTTCGAGGCACTCTTTCAAGAAGAAGAGTTCGTTTTCGTATGCAGGAAAGACACTGAAACGTCTAGTTTCGTTCGCGCACGGAGTCAGGGTTTAGGGATTCGCACGTTTCGAGTCGTCGAGTTGGAAGAGCCGACGAGCGGGCAGGCGGAGACGGTCTACAAGGCGATTGCGAAACGGGGTCTGGACGACAAGTCCAGGCTCTACATCTTCAACATCGATACCTTCAGACTCGGGTGGACGCCGGATGATGGGCGGGGCGCAGGCGGGCATCTTGACACCTTCCTTGGCGACGGTGAATCGTGGTCTTTTGTCGCAGGTGATCCAAGTCGGGCAACTGCCACGGCAGAGAAGGTAAGAATCTCGCCGTTCGCGTCGACTGGCCTGTATGAGTTTGGCTCGATCTCAATTTACCTGGATGCCTACGATACTGAGTTAGCGGCCCGAGAATCCCGGCGAATTGATGGCGAGTTGTATGTAGCTCCGTTGTACAACCACCTGATCAACGAAGGTCTAGTCGTTACTTTCGAAGTCGCACCAGCCGAGTGCGTCGTGCCGTGTGGTGTGCCGCGTGAGTACGAGCGTCTGCTCTCGACGAACTGGAAGAGGCCACAAGGGTGACGAGAGATGGAAGCGTGGAGGTAGCCGACTCCGCAAGTGTGGCGAATACAGGTCCCGTTGCGGGCGCTCCCACTTGGAGCATCGTAACTGTCACCTTTAATAGCGCAGAAACGCTTTCTGTGTACTGGCAGGAACCGCTGCCGGACTGGTGCGAGTGGATCGTAGTCGACAACAACTCGACCGACGAATCGGCCCGAGTAGCGCGCTCGTTGGGGGCGAGTCGGGTGATACAGACTGGGAGCAATCTCGGATTCAGCCGGGCGAACAATCGTGGCCTGGGGGCGGCTGGCGGTCGCTATATCGCATTCGTGAATCCGGACGTATCGGTCGACTTCTCTTCGTTGGAGGCAATTGCGATCGAGCTCGAGAAGAGTTCTGGGATCGTGGCTCCGGCTCTACTGAACGAGGACGGAAGCTATCAACACAACGGTCGAGGATACCCGACCGTTGTTCGCAAGATCAGGAACCGGATACCGGGCGGCGCTTCTCCGAAGTACATGCTCAAGCTCTCTGACGAACCCGTTCAACATGTTCCATGGGTGACGGGGGCGGCAGTATGTGTACGAGCGGACGACATTCGCGCATTAGGTGGCTGGGACGAGAGCTATTTCCTATACCACGAGGACGCGGACCTGTGTATGCGATTCCACCGCAGCGGTATGCCGGTGCGACTCATGCCGAGGGCCAGGTGGGTTCATGGTTGGGCGCGCGAGACCAAGACGCTCAACTGGCTGGCCTGGAATCGCGAACTCACTTCCGCTCTTAGGTTCTATCGACGCCACCCTGCCCTAGCGCTTGTCCCTAACGGGACCCCGGTGAGAAACTTCGTGCAACGTATCCTTAACGCCGTGGGGCGAGACTACCGGCCGCAGAACGGCAGTCGGGCGAGCATTCCGACTCTCGCGGGATGGTACGGCCGCAAGGTTGGATTGCGGGCGTTAAGGGGGCTCGCCCAACGCCCTCTGTTTGGAAAAGGGACGGGGATCTTCCTGCTGGGCAAGCGAGCGACGATCTCGTATCGCCGTAAGATCTTGGTAGAGTCGGGCGCCTACATCGGCGACGATGCGTGGATCAACGCGTTCTCCAAGGACGGAGTCTTCGTAGGTCGGGGCGTAACGATTCGTGAGCGCGCCTGGATCCAATGCGCCTCACATCCGTCGAACCCCGGCGTAGGGCTGTGGATTGGAGACAGGACTTATATCGGTCCAGGCTCCAAGATTGGAGTCGGGGGGCCCATCCGAATTGGATCCGAGTGCCAGATCGGAGCGGACTTTACCGTCGTCGCGGAGAATCATGCGTTGACGGAACATGGGGCCGCCGCTGACGAGGTGTCCCGTCAAGGAATTAGCATCGGTGACGGTGCTTGGATTGGTCACGGCGTGACGGTTCTCGACGGGGTTACTCTCGGCGCGGGAGTCGTCGTCGGGGCAGGTGCGGTCGTCACGCGGTCCTTTGCTGCTGGTTCGGTAATTGCAGGAGTGCCGGCTCGTGAGATCCATGCTTCGGGTTGACCTTGTGGTTCGCAGCGATGCGGACACGAAGCCCGGCGGAGATATACAGCAAGCACGGGCCACACACGAAGCTCTAGTGAGGGCTGGCGTCGACGCCGTTGTCTCGGCATGTTCCTTAGACGTTGGCGTAAGGGACAGGGCTATATGCCACTATTTCAATGTGGATCGGCCCTTCGAGCTGCTGGAGGCATATCGCTACTGCGACCGGAGGGGTATTCCGCTTGTCGTCTCAGCAATCCATCATGACCGCGAGAAGGTGCGGCGGATGCGGTCTGGCGATGATCGCTTGTGGTCGAATCTGCCGCCATCGATTTTCGACTTCGCCAGTTTTGGACTGCAAGTGGCTCGGGAACCACTGTCCTTCCGTTCGCGCGCCGCAACCGCCAGTCGGGGGTTCGTAAACCTTCTGGCACTTCGGCGCCGCGTTTCTGAAGCGTTGGATCAAAGTCACGTGATTGCACTCTCCGAGGCGGAACGCGGCTCGCTCGTCCGGGACTTCTCTTACCAAGCGCGGACGTTGAGCATCATCAGGAATGGATTCGATGGCGCTCCGAGCTACTCGAACGCTGTACGGGATATCCAGATGATCTGCGTAGGCCGAATTGAACAGCGAAAACGGCAGTTGGAATTGCTCCACACCGCCGACAAATTGGGTTTAGGCGTCACGTTCGTGGGCTCCCCGAATCCCAATCAGCGGCCTTACACGGACCGCTTCGCTTCGCTCGTGGCGAAGAGCCGCTTCTCGACTTGGACCGGTGCGGTCACGGGGGATGAAGTCGCGGCGATGCTGCGCCGTTCGGTCTGTTCGATCAATGCCTCTTGGGTGGAGGTACAGAGCCTTGTGGATATCGAGGCGGTGAGCGCCGGCTGCTGGGTGGGATGCACGGAAGATGGCGGCTCGTCAGCCGAGCTGCTGGGTGCGCCCGTTCGGCGGTTCGGAGCGGGAGATTTGGAGGGGGTTCTGCGTTGGGCCGCTTCGCAATCTCCGCCGGCACCGCCTGGGAATATCGTTCCGTCTTGGGATGACGTTGCCAGAGACCTGATTGCTCTGTATCAGGGACTCTGAGCGATGTCGCGAACGTCGTTAGACCGGATGAATACGATAGCATTTATCGTTTCGACCCTGCTGGGTTCGGGGTCTGTACTGGCGGCGATGGTCGTACTGGTTGGTATCCACGGCGCTGATGAGTGGGCTCCCATAGGCTTAGGGCAAGCAATTGGCCTGTACCTATCTCTGTTTCTGTACTGGGGCTGGAATCTCAACGGCCCTGCCCTAATAGCAGACGCTGACGAGGCGTGGCCGGTCGTGCGCGCGAGTCTAGCTTGGCGGACGGTCCTCCTGGCTCCGACGTTGGTTGCCGCTGTTGGATTCTCGCTTGCACTCTCTACCCAGTCCGCTCCCCTGGTTATTGCGGCCTCTCTTGGTGTCGTGCCGCTAGGGATGTCATTTGGTTGGGCTTTTGTTGCACGCCGGGAGGGCCTATCACTGCTCTGGTGCGACGCTATTCCACGTGCCTCTTCGCAGATTGGGGGGGCGATCCTGTCGAGCTGGTTCGGACTAATGGGCTATGCTATTGTGACAATCGTTGGGGCGACCTCCGCGGTGGCTCTTAGTGTGTTCGCGCTGAGGCCATCGCGTAACACAACCGAAGAGGTCAATTTCCGAGTTGACTTGAAATTGGGTCGCAGTACCGGCCATGGCCTGGTTGCAGACTTGGCTTCGTCTGTCTACCTGATTCTGCCGACGGTCCTAGTGGGCGCCTTCGCTTCTTCTTCGTTCGCGCTGTTCGCCTTGCTGGAGCGATTTCAACGCGGGGCCAAACTCGCGATTCAACCGATCGGGCAGATTCTGATGGGCTGGATTCTCGCGTCGTCAGGACGCGTGCGGATAGTTAGGATCCGGCACTCCGTGCTGGCCGTCGCAGCTTTCGGCTGCGTCGCCAGTTTGGCGTACGCCGTGTTGCTTCCGCGAATCCTGGGTGTGATCGATCCAGCGATCGATGTAGACCACATCCAAGTTTGGCTATTTGCTGGCGCACTTTTGGCCAGCTCTATCGGTTATGGCCTCGGGGTACTGGGTCTGGCGTCGCTGGGTGCTGGTCGGAAGTTCGCGCGCGCCTCCGTTGCTGGTTGTCTGGTGTCTCTCCCAGTTCTATTTCTTGCCGTGCCTGTTGGCGGCGTCCGCTTCGCTGTACTCGCCATGGTGTGCGCTGAGGTCGTTGTGGTTATCTTCATGGTCGCGTCATTTCCTAAGGTCGTTAGAACGTTCCTTCACGTAAGGCGAGCCGCATGAATTTGTTTGTTTCTCTAGCGGTCCACGAAGCTCCGGATGTTGTGATAGATCAACTTCGCAACATCGATCGATACTTGTCGCCGAGTGCGTCAGTTGTTCATGTTTCGCCATCAGCCACCTTCGGGCCAGCCGAGCTGCGTGAACGTGCCGCTGATGCCGGCATTACCAGCCTTATAGTCAATGATGAGCAACTTGACGCGTCATTTGGGCTTCTGATGAGGGCCCATATTAGCAATTTCAAGCTAATGGATGCGGGATCTCCTGGGACGGTCGTCATGCAATCCTCCAATGACATGTATGTGCGGCAAGTGCCGCATGATATTTTCCGTCAGTATCCCGCGGGATTCAATAGACGCTTGGTGACGTCGAACTGTTCGTGGGATTTCCGGAGTCTGGCGTTAAGTGATCCCTTGATTAACGGTCTGAACCCTAGGGCGATGCCGACCGTGATGTCCCAGGTTGAGGGAAGTTGGTATCCGCTCGATTTTATATCGGATGCCATGCCCATCCTCTCATCTTGGTCGAGTTCGCTGACGGATCTTGAAAGGTATCCTAGGGAAGAGACGCTTCTTCCTTCATTGGCGTTTCACGAAGGTGTCAAGGGGACCGAGGGTGTGCTGGTATTCAGTGAGGCGACCCGTGAGGATTTTCGTCTCTCTCGTTCGCGGACGCTTGCACGAAAGCTGTTAGGCCCAGCCGGACGCAGGAGCCCATCGGCGGTGCGGTATGGGTCTCGCCTGCTGCGCACATCATATATGCCTCTGACCTGGGCAGATGTTGTGTCGGTGTATCATGGGAAGCTTCCCAGCTGTGGCGAGTACCTGGACATGGACTGGAATAATGCTCGCGTTTACGTGGAATCTCAGGTGTGCGGTGTGAAGCGTGTGGCCCGAGACTATGACGATGAGATCCGCACGAACATTAGGCACGCGATCTTGGATGGCGAGCTTCGGCCGTGATGGTGCTGCTTGTTGGCTTGGTGGGGTCCATTTCAATCTGCGCCTTCTACTGGCGTTCTGTAGGCGACTGGGTCTCGGCGCTCCCGGTGTTTGTGTTGTTCACTTCCGGCATCGGGATTCTTGGATACCTAACATACTCTTCCTTCGCGTCGGCCGAAGGCGCTGCCGGAATCGTCGTCTCGCTTAGCGAGGGCGATGCTGAATCCGGTGCGCGCCTGTTCCTTACTGTCTCTCTCGCGGCCGGGCTCAGCGGGTTGGGCACGTCCGCAGTGTTGAGGCGACTGGCTCCAGTTCCCAAGCGGCCCCAGTTTCGGTCGTTGGTGCGGCGGCGAGTCGGAGCCCTGCAGTGGATTCCGATCGGTCCGCCGGTCCTGCTGGCTTCACTACTGGGCGACTCTTTGATTGAGCGACGCGAGTATATTGCGGACCACCTCTCTGGGAGCCTCTTAGTCGCTGGAATGAATCTCATTCTGGTTGGCGCTGTCGCTGTTGGTGGTTACACCGTAAGGTTGGGAACCTGGTGGCTTCCGGTCGCCACGCTCCTGCTTTGTGAGGTTGTTTCGTTCGGGCAGGGAAGTCGTATCTTCGCCATCCTTCCGCTAGTCTTCATTGGTTCAGTCGTCGCGGGTTCTGGTCTGAATGTGGCCCGCGCTCTATCGCTGCTCCTTGCTGCAGGCGGTTCTATTCTCCTTCTCGGAGTGCCTCTCCATCTTCGATCGCTTTCGATGCATGGTGTGCTTCCGTACCTTTCAGAGCTTCCGGATGCCGTCGGGGTCTCACTTTCAAGTGTGGACCTTGCGGTCATGAACCTGCTTGCAGGATTCCCTATTTCGATTCGTGCGTCACAGGTGGGTGGCTTTGTCGCTGATCGCGACCTGATGATCAGTCTTAATCCCTTACCTGGCTCAATGGCCGGATGGGACGAGGTGGTTGTGTCCCACAGGTTGAACTACTACACGCCTTTTTCCGGCGTGGGCGAGCTTGGTGCGATCGGCGGCCTGAAACTGTTTATGGTGGCTTGTCTTGTTGGGGTCTTGCTAGCCGTGCTGGACTACTTCGTGCATCGGAGCCTGCGGTCTTCTGCGATCCTAATCCCACTCATCTGCTTTGGGATGGCTTGTATGTTTGCGTTGTTCTTCTCGCAATATACGGTGCGTGCGAGTTTTCGAATTCTTTACTACGCGCTATTGCTTTTGTTGGCATCCTCGCTTTTCAAGCGAACCTCTGAGGGATCGTCAGTTAGGGTCCGGGAATCGGTGTTCTAGGGCTGGGTGCGCGGTTCTGAGGGTCCGAGCCATTGGGTGCGATTAGACTGCTACTTTGGGGAGTTCTGGCATGGCAAGGTCCGGGCTCGTCGGGTAAAGTCCAGACGTAGCGCGGGCGGCAGCGCCCGCTCGGCTCGCATTATGTGCTTGGGCCTCGCGTCAAGGCAGTGTGTGGATTCCCATGCGAGCATTCGTCCATAAGCGGCTCATCCGATTTCAGGGTGTAGTCGCGGTCTGAAGCCGCCGGTCTCGAGCAGGCTTCTGGCGATGTAGTTGGTGAGGTTGCGGAACCCGAGCGAGGAGCCGCGGAGGTGTTCGAGCCGGCCGTTGGATCTCCTATGTTTGTCAAGCGGCCGCTGCGGGAGTTCGCTGCCTTGAAGCGCCCCAGGTTTGATGCCGCTCCCTTCTGAGTCCAGGAGGATGAGCACCATGCTGAGGATGATTGATCCCGAGCTGCGTGAGCGCGCGGTGCGGATGGTGCGGGAGCACCAGCAGGACTACCCCTCGGTGTCCGCGGCGTCTAAGGCTGTGGCCGAGCGGCTCGGTTTGGGCGAGAGACGGTGCGTCGCTGGGTGATGCACCCCGACGTCGACGCGGGCGTCAAGCCGGGCGTGACGAGCGAGGAGCACGCTGAGATCAAGCGGCTCAAGGCCGAGAACAAGCGGCTGCGTGAGGATGTGGAGATCCTCCGCGCAGCAACGAGTTTCTTCGTGGGGGAGTTCGACCCCCGCAACCGCTGATCGTGGCGTTCATCGACGATCAACGCTCCCAGGGGCGCGCGGTCGAGTCGACCCTTTCGGAGGCTGCCGGGTCCCGCGCGAGCAGGGCCTCCAGGTCGCCGCGCGCACCTACCGGTCCTGGCCCCAGGCCGCCCGGACGGTCGCTGCTCGCACCGTTACCGACGCCCAGGTCACCGCCGCGGTCCGCGACATCGCCTGGACCACCGACGTCCACGGCCAGCGCCGGCTCGCACCCGAGGGCCTCTACGGACGACGCAAGGTGGTCAGCCGCGTGCGTCGCACTGTGCTGCCCGAGGCATCAGCGGGCGCGGTGGACCGAGCGATGCGCACGCTGGGCCTGCAAGGGGTGCGCCGCGACACGGGCGTGCGGACCACGATCCCGGCCAAGGACGGCAAGCGGGCCGATGACCTGCTAAACCGCGACTTCACCGCCGCAGCACCCAACCGGACCTGGGTCACCGACTTCACCTACGTCCGCACCTGGGCGGGCTTCGTCTACGTGGCGTTCATCGTCGACGTCTTCGCCCAGCGGATCGTGGCCTGGCACGCCGCCACGACCAAGCAGACCGACCTGGTGATGGTCCCGCTGCGCATGGCGTTGTGGGAGCGCGAGCGCGAGGGACATCCCACGGTCGCTGGGGAGCTCATCCACCACTCCGATGCCGGCTCCCAATACACGAGCCTTCGGCTGACCGAGCACCTCGACCTCGAGGGCATCAGGCCCTCAATCGGGTCGGTCGGCGATGCCTACGACAACGCGCTGATGGAGACCATCAACGGCCTCTACAAGGCCGAGTGCATCCGCACCAACCTCTTCCACGACGGCCCCTGCAAGACCATCGCCGACGTCGAGTACGCCACCGCCGGCTGGGTCGAGTGGTACAACAACACACGCCTGCACGGGTCACTGAGGATGCTCACCCTAGCCGAGTACGAGCAAGGCCACTACGCAGCCCCCAACCGAGAGCCGTAACCCGCATAGGGACGGCAGAGAACCTGGGGCGCTTCAGCTTCTGGATCCGGTAGAGGGGGTCGCTCTTGCTGCCGCGGTGGTCCAGGGTCTCTTGCTGGACCCGGCGGCGGCACTCATCGACCGCTGCAGTGCCGAGCTTCACCATGTGGAAGGCATCAAGGGCCGCGACGGCGTCCTGCAGGTGGTCATCGATCGCGGTCTTGTAGCCCTGGAACGGGTCCAGGGCGGCGACCTTCACGCCGCTGCGGAACGCTTCGCCACGTGCGGTGAGCCAGTCGGCGTAGGCCGCACCGGTGCGGCCCGGAACGAGATCGAGGAGTCGTGCCCGGAGACGTCCTTGCTGGTCACGGGTCAGATCGACCGTCCCCGTGAGCTCCTTCGGACCGCGTCCGCCGGCCTCGATCGGCTTGGCCGAGACGTGGTGCCAGATGTGCTCATCGACGCCTAATGCGACGACTTTTTCGAACCGGGTCTCGTCGTCGGCCATCGCCTGCAGCAGCGGTTCGATCGAGCCCCACACCGTCTTCGACGTCGCGCCGAGCTGGCGGTCGACACCGGAGACCGACGCGTGCTCACGACGGGTCTGGCTGATCGCCCACCAGCACGCCCGGGTGGTCAGCAGCGCCCGTGGCCGGGCGAGGCCCTCGTGCCATTCAGTCCACGACCCGACCGGGCACCGGGACTCGTGACAGCGCCAGGTCCGCTTGCGCCAGACCAGTAGGACCGGGCGGCCGAAGCAGGGCACGTCGATGAGGAGCACGTCGCGGCGGCCGTGGCTGTAGGCGACCACGCCGCACGACCGGCAGCCCGTCGTGGCCGGCTCGGACTCGATCACGACCTCGAGTGGCGCCGGTGCTGGTCGACGGCGACAACGTGGAACCCGTTGAGTTCAACGAGGACGTCGCACCGGTCGCGGTAGGAGGCGAAATCTGGACATGAGCGCGCGCGATCGCACGCCGTAGGCTCGGGCATCGTCGAGGCCTTCCGGCTGGGTAGCTTGGTCGCTCCCGATCTTGGAAGGCGTCGACCCCATTCCAGGGTCAGGCACTCAGCGTGTGTCGCTCATCCCCACCGCAAGTACGAAGAGCCCGAGAAACGCCACCGCTGTCCGCGGGATCTCGTTCGCTCGCCGAAGGTCACGGTTCTCGCGTTCGAGCTCGTTGATCCGCTGCGCCGGGGCCGTCGTGACGCCGGGACGGTGGCCCTCGTCGAGCTCTGCCTGGCTGACCCAGTTGCGTAGCGTCTTGGGATTGATCCTCAGCTGCTCACCAACCCGACGCAGAGCGCCGGACCTCGTTGCCGGGTCACGCCGCAGATCGACCGCCATCCGGATCGCCCGCTCCCGAAGCTCCTCGGGTACTTCCTCGGTGCCGCCATGACTCTCATCCTTCCGTGGGATGAGAGCCTCCATCAGACCCGGCACGCGACACTAGATGGCTACAACGACCTCGGCGACAGAACCGACGGAGGCGACGACCTTCTTGTCGACCGGTTCCGCCTTCGGGGCGAGGGTGCGCAGCGTCCACTCACCGTCGCCGGCGAAGAAGCGGAAGTGACCGCTGGCCGAGGTCGGGACCTCGGCGGTGAACTCGCCGGACTTGTCGAGCAGGCGCACATAGGCGTTGCCGACCGGCTCCCCCGACCGCAGGACCTGGCCTTGGACGATGGCTTCCTTGGCGACGTTCACGCCGTCGAGGGGGAGGCCGCCTTCGGTGGCACCGCACATGTTGTTACTTCCTTCGGTCTTGTTGATGTCGTTGGGTGAGCCGGGGCGGTGGCGCGGGCCTTGCCTCGGCTTGCGGGGTTTCGACACGCTCGCGCGCTGGCGCGCATTAACTGCTCAACCAGCGGCGTGTGGTGCTGGGGTTTGCACGATGCGGGACCTGGCATGGTCGTCAGAGCGTCGCGTTGACTTTCTGGGTTTCGAGACGCTTGCTAGCGCAAGCTCCTCAACCAGGCGTTGCGGTGGGGCTGGCGGCAGGGCCCGGATGGTTGGGGCCAGGCCCTGCCGTCGCTTGCGGGGTTTCGAAACGGTCGCTAGCGCGACCTCCTCAACTAGCCGGGTTGTGCTCAGGCCTCGCCGGGCTCGTCGCCGAGGGCAACGGGGACGCCGACGAGGGAGCCGTACTCGGTCCAGGAGCCGTCGTAGTTCTTGACGTTCTGGTGGCCGAGGAGCTCCTTGAGGACGAACCAGGTCAGCGAGGAGCGCTCACCGATGCGGCACAGGGCGATGGTGTCCTTGGAGTCGTCGATGCCGACCTCGGCGTACAGCGCCTTGAGCTCGTCGTCGGACTTGAAGGTGCCGTCGTCATTGCAGTTCTTGCTCCACGGCACGTTCAGCGAGGTGGGGATGTGGCCGGCGCGCTGAGCCTGCTCCTGCGGGAGGTGAGCAGGGGCCAGGAGACGCCCGGCGTACTCGTCGGGGCTGCGGACATCAATGAGGTTCTTGACCCCGATCGCCTCGACGGTTTCATCGCGGAACGCGCGGATCGAAAGGTCGGGGTCCTGCGCCGTGTAGGTCGTCGCCTCCCGGCTGGGGACCTCATCGGTCAGCTCGCGGGAGTCGAGCTCCCACTTCTTGCGGCCGCCGTCCATGAGCTTGACGTCCTGGTGGCCGTAGAGCTTGAAGTACCAGTAAGCGTAGGCAGCGAACCAGTTGTTGTTGCCGCCGTAGAGGACGACCGTGTCGTCGTTGGAGACGCCGCGCTCGGAGAGCAGCTCGGAGAAGCGGTCGCGGTTGACGAAGTCGCGGCGGACCTGGTCCTGCAGGTCAGTCGTCCAGTCGAGCTTGATGGCGCCACGGATGTGGCCCTTGTCGTAGGACGTGGTGTCCTCGTCGACCTCGATGACAACGACCTTTTCGTCATCGAGGTGGTCCTCGACCCACTGGGTCGAGACGAGGGAGTTCTCGCGGCTCATGTGGTGCTCCTTCTGGGGGCTGCTTCTCGGGGACTGTGTAGTTGCTCTGGGTGGCTCGGGTTGGTTCTTGGCTTGCGGGCGGCGGGTTTCGAGACGGTTGCTAGCGCAACCTCCTCAACCAGCCGCGGACGTTGCTAGCGCAACCTCCTCAACCAGCCGTCACTGGGCGGAGCGCTGGATCAGCAGGTAGAGCTCGCAGCCGAGGCAAAAGCGGAAGATCGCGTTCAGCAGGGCGGCGGCGAGAGCGAAGCCCGTCGCGACCTGGCCGACGACGGTCGCGCCGGCGAGGAAGCTGACGAACGCGACCGCGGTGAACGCGAGGCCGACCGCCTGAGCGAACTGCGGCGGGCGCGAGTCCTCGAGCTCGGCCGGCGGGCCCAGGCGCGGGCGGACGACGCGGCGGAAGAACCAGGCGTGCGGCGTGCGCTGGACGCCGCCCAGCGCGCCGACGGCGAACAGGACGGCCTGGGCACCGACGAGCAACGTGGCGGCCGGCGTCGGCAGGACCAGGACGACTGCGAGCACGACGGCCGTCACGGCTGCGGCGAACTGGGGGCCACGAGGGTCGACGCCTGGCGGCGTACTGACACTCGGCGGTGCGGCGACGGACATGTCTCTCCTGGTGACCGGACGGGACGGCGGACCGTTCCCGGGTCGGCGGAGCCGAGCAGGCGGGAACGTCAGGAGGTACGACAGAGCGACGAGCGGACGCGGCAGTGGTCGACTGCGCGTCGGCGGGTCAGCAAGGTCGTGGACATGGCTACCAATGTAGGCGGCGGCTCACGACGGACCCGAATCGTCGTCTCGCTCTGCGGACACGGAGTCCACGATTCGGGACGCGAGCCGAACCATCGATCAGCCCTACACTTCGGGCGTGACGCGGCGCGCTTTCATCACGGGCATCACCGGCCAGGACGGTTCGTACCTGGCCGAGCTGCTGCTCTCCAAGGACTACGAGGTGCACGGACTTGTTCGTCGCGCCTCGACGCTCAACCGCGGTCGGATCGACCACCTGCACGCGGACCCGCGGCTGCACCTCCACTACGGCGACCTCACCGACGGTGTGAGCCTGAGCAACTTGGTGCGTGACATCGAGCCGCACGAGGTCTACAACCTCGGCGCGCAGAGCCACGTGAAGGTGTCGTTCGAGATGCCGGAGTACACCGCCTCGACCGACGCCGTCGGCACGCTGCGCCTGCTCGAGGCGATTCGCGCGTCGGGGATCGACTGCCGCTACTACCAGGCGTCGACGTCGGAGATGTTCGGCGGCACTCCCCCGCCGCAGCACGAGGGCACGGCGTTCTACCCGCGCTCGCCGTACGGGGCTGCAAAGCTCTACTCCCACTGGGTGACCGTCAACTACCGCGAGGCTTACGACCTCTTCGCGGTGTCCGGGATCCTCTTCAACCACGAGTCGCCGCGGCGGGGCGAGAGCTTCGTGACCCGCAAGATCAGCCTGGGCGTGGCCGCGATCAAGCTCGGCGTGAGCGACCGCCTCGAGCTCGGCAACCTCGACGCGGTGCGCGATTGGGGCTACGCGCCGGAGTACGTCGAGGGCATGTGGCGGATGCTGCAGCACGACACCCCGACCGACTTCGTGCTCGCCACCGGCACCGGCCGCACGGTCCGCGACTTCTGCGAGGCGGCCTTCTCCCACGCCGGCCTCGTGTGGCAGGACCACGTAGTGCACGACAAGCAGTACGAGCGGCCGACCGAGGTGGATGCGCTCATCGGCGACGCGAGCAAGGCGCTCGAGCTGCTCGGGTGGGAGGCGCAGACGCACGCCGACGACCTCGCCCGGCTGATGGTCGACGCCGACATCGAGCAGCTCGGCCGGCTGATCGACCGATAGCCGTGGCCACCGCGCTCGTCACCGGGGTCGCCGGCCAAGACGGGATCTACTTGGCGCGCGAGCTGCTCGCGCGCGGGTCGCGCGTCGTCGGCACGGTGCGACCCGCCAGCTCGGAGGCGACCCGGATGGCGGCGTACCTCGACGGCGTCGAGGTACGGCCATTGGACGTGCGCGACACCGCTTCCTTCAGGACGCTGGTGGACGACGTCCGTCCGGCCCGGATCTTCAACCTCGCCGGGCTGAGCTCCGTCGGGCAGAGCTGGCGCGAGCCGGACCTGACCGAGGAGGTCAACGGCGCCGCGGTCGAGCGGATGCTCGAGGTGCTGGCCGACCGGCCGGGCGTCCGTTTCTTCCAAGCGTCCTCGGCCGAGGAGCTGGGCGACCCGGCGGCGTGGAGCCCCTACGCGCGGAGCAAGGCGCAGGCGCGGGCGGCCGTCGAGCGCGCCCGGTCGGCCGGATCGTTCGCGTGTGTCGCGACGCTCTACAACCACGAGAGCCCGGTGCGTGGTCCGCAGTTCGTCACGCGGAAGATCACCCGGGCTGTCGCTGAGATCGCGCTCCGCCGGCGATCGACCTTGGCCTTGGGCAACACGGCGGTCACCCGGGACTGGGGCTTCGCCGGCGACTACGCCGCCGCGATGGCCGACCAGCTGGAGCTCGACGAGCCGCGGGACGTCGTGCTGGCGACGGGAGTCGGGCACACGCTCGACGACCTGGTGCGGACGGCGTTCGGGGCCGCTGGCATCGACGACCCGACGGCGTACATCGAGCACGATCCGGCTCTCATGCGGCCGGCGGACGTGCCCGTGCAGGTGGGCGACCCGTCGGAGGCGGAGCGACTGCTGGGGTGGCGGAGGACGGTGTCGTTCGAGGAGATGGTCGAGCACATGGTGCGGGTCGACGTGGAGAGGTTGCGGTCCGGCATCGACGAGTCGCCGACGTACCTCGTCCCCGCCTGAGCGTCGCTCAGCCGCCCGCGAAGGGCGGCAGGAACTCGACGTCCGCGCCGACAGGCACCTGGACGGTGTCGGGATCCTCGGACGCGGTCGGGCGGTCGCCGACGAGCGTCGAACAGGTGCGGAGGATGTCGCCGAGCCGGTCGGCGTCCGGGTGCAGGGCGAGGGCGCGGTCGCGGACCTCCGCGAGCGTCAGCGGGCCGTCGACGGGAAGCACGTCCTCGGAGGTGCCGGCTGCGGCCTTGGCCGCCGCCCAGTAGCGCACGCGGATGGTTTGCGTCTCATTCACGTTGGATCGATCCACTGTGTCCACCACGTTTCGCTATTCTTCCGAGAACTTCACGACCGAGGCCCAGTGTTGCGTCCCGGTCCCCGCCCGCTACGGGAGGAGACCATTGTGAGCACGTTGCTGTTGCTGACGAGCGCCCTGCAGCCCTCGGCCGAAGTTCTCCCCGGCCTCGCGCTGCTCGGCCACTCGGTCCGCATCCTGCCCGCTGAGGGCAGTGCCCTGCTCGAGGCCCCCGACTCCGACCTGCTGCTGGTCGACGGGCGCAAGGAGCTCGCGCAGGCGCGTGACCTGTGCCGGCTGATCCGCACCACGGGCACCGACGTGCCGGTGCTGCTGATCGTCACCGAAGGCGGCCTCGCCGTCGTCAACCACGACTGGGGCATGGACGACGTCGTGCTGCACACGTGCGGGCCGGCCGAGCTCGAGGCGCGGATCAAGCTGGCGATCGGCCGGCTCACCGCGCAGCGCGACGCCGCGGACCCCGACGCGCACGTGATCCGCTCCGGCGAAGTTGTCGTCGACGACGCGACGTACACCGCGAAGGTCGGCGGGCGGACGCTCGACCTGACGTTCAAGGAGTTCGAGCTCCTCAAGTTCCTCGCCCAGCACCCCGGTCGCGTCTTCAGCCGCCAGCAGCTGCTGCAGGAGGTGTGGGGCTACGACTACTTCGGCGGCACCCGCACCGTCGACGTCCACGTGCGGCGGCTGCGCGCCAAGCTGGGCCCCGAGAACGAGACGCTCATCGGCACCGTGCGCAACGTCGGCTACCGGTTCGTCGTGCCGGCGAAGGAGAAGGCCGCCTCCGACGATGCCCGGGCCGTCGAGGACGAGCGCGCGGAGCAGGACGCCTGAGCTCACTCCGCCTCGCCTGCCTGACAGACTCGGGACGTGGTTGATCTCGATCTTGTACGACGTATCGCCGACGCGGCCGAGGAGGCCGACGGCGCCGCTCCGTTCGACGAGGCGACGTGGTTGGCGTTGCGTCACCGGCCGGACTCCGTGAGGTGCTGGGTGCGCGACGAGGGCGTCGCGCTGCTGATCGGCGAGGACCTCTCGCTCGTGGTGCACCCCGATCTCCGCAGGCGGGGCGTCGGCACCGCCCTGGCCGCCGAGGCCATTCCCGCGTCCGGCCCTGTCGAGGCCTGGTCGCACGGCGACCACCCGGCCGCACGTGCCCTCGCTGCCCGGCGCGGGCTCGAGCGCGCGCGCGAGCTGTGGGTGATGCGGCGGCCCTCGTCGGTCCCGCTTCCCAAGCTGCCCGCTCGTGAAAGGATTGCCGTCCGGGATTACGAGCCCGACGACGCCGAGGCCGTCGTCCGGGTGAACGCTGCCGCGTTCGCCGCGCACCCCGAGCAGGGCGCGATGGACCTCGCGAACCTCCGCGAGCGGATGGCGGAGGACTGGTTCGACCCTGCTGGTCTGCTCGTCGCGGTCGACTCCCCGTCCGGGGAGGTGCTCGGGTTCCACTGGACCAAGCAGCACTCCCCCGCGCTCGGCGAGGTGTACGTCGTCGGCATCTCACCCGCCGCCCAAGGCCGCGGCCTCGGCAAGCTGCTCACCCTGGCCGGTCTCCATCACTTGATCGGGAAGGGCGTCGACGAGGTGCTGCTCTACGTCGAGTCCGACAACGCCCCGGCGATCGCCGTCTACAGCGGGCTGGGGTTCCAGCACGCCGCGAGCGACACGCACGTGCAGTACCGACGGGTGTGAGGCGGCGCTCCAGACGGGCGCATGGACGTGAGCGCGAGGGCGGCGCCTACTGCCGGTGGCTACGACGCCACACCACACCGACGCATGCCATCCCCACCAGCCACAGCGCCAGGACCGGCAGGTCGCCGAGGTGCACGCCGTGATCGCTCGACAGCCCCAGGATGCGCGGCCCCGAGTACGGGCTGACTCCCGCGACCGACAGCGCGGCCAGGGACGTGACCACGCACCCCAGGACGACGGCGAGCGCGCGGGACGACACTCGCCACAGCGTAGTCAGCGACGCCCTTGCCCAGCGGCTGGCCAGGTCGACTTCTCTCGGTCGACGTCGGACCGATCTCGTTCCATTCGGAAGCGAACCGCCGGCACAGCACGAGCAACTCAGCGCGGCGCACCCCACCGCACGGGGGTGAGACGGTGGCGGAGGGACCCCCAGAACCCCTCCGCCACCGGCACTCACCAGCGCCGACGGTGGCGGACCGTCACCACCGCCCCCAACCCGCAGAGCGCGAAGCCCAGCAGGAGGAGCAGGAGCCGCGGCCCGCCCGTGTCGGGCAGCAGACCACCCGAGCCGTCGCCCCCGTCGGGTTGACCGCCCGCGCCGTCCGGCGAGGTGCCGGTGCCCGGGTCGCCCGCAGCGGGCACCGTCACGACGGCCACGTCTTGGTCGCCGGCGTTGGCCCCGCCACCGCCGCCCACGACGAAGGCGGTGTTGGACAGCTCCGTGCCGGGCGCGGCGGTGACTCGCGTGACCAGCCGGATCGAGACGGACTCGCCGGGGCCGACCGGGGCGGCGTACGTGCAGTCCGCCCGGCCGGCGGCCGAGCCGCACGACCAACCGTCACCGGTCACCGACACCAGCCGCAGCCCGGCCGGCAGCGGGTCGCGGACCCGGACCGGTCGCACCGTCGGGCCGGAGCCCCCGTTGGTGACGATGATCCGATAGACCACCCGACCGGCGCCGACTCGCACCGCTTCCTTGGCGACGGCCAGGTCGACCCCCGCGTCGACGGTGCCGGTGTCGATGCCGGTGCCGTTGTCGGTCCCGTCGCCACCACCGGGCCCGTCGACGTCCTCGAACGGGCTGGTGACCGAGGCGCTGTTGGCGACCTTCGGCCACGCCGCGGGCAGCACGTCGACGATGACCTGGACCGCTGCGCTGTCCCCGACCCCGAGGGTCCCGTCGAGCACGCAGGTCACCGTCCTCCCTGCCGACCCGCACGTCCAGGCTCCGCCGCCCTCTCCCTCGGCGGAGACCAGCGCCAGGCCGGCCGGGAGGACGTCGGTGACCGTGATCGGTCCCGGCGCGGGGGTCGGACCGCGGTTGGTCACGAGGAGGCGGTACGTCGCCTGCTGACCGACCACGAGGTCACCCAGGCGCGCCTTGTCCATGACGAGGTCCACCAGCGGCGGCACAGCCACCTCGTCGGTCGCCTCGTTGTCGGTCGGGTCGCTCTCCGGGGTGCTGGAGCCGACCTGGGCGACGTTCCGCACGCCCGGGTAGGCCTGCGGGGTGACGCCGGCGACCACGGCGATCGGCGGCGCGCTCGTGCCGGGCGCGAGCGGGCCGGCGAGCGTGCAGCGCACCTCGCCCGCGACCTCGGCGCAGGTCCACCCGGCGCCGGTCGCCGAGACCAGGTCGAGCCCGCTGGGCAACACGTCGGTGACGACGACGCCCCGCGCCTCCGACGGACCGTCGTTGGTGACGACCAGCGTGAACTCGAGCGTCCGCCCGACCCGCACCGGTCCGGTGTGGGTCTTGGTGATCGACAGGTCGGTCAGCTGGTCCACGGCCAGCTCGGCGCCGTCGGTGTCGTTGCCCGGCACCGGGTCCGGCGTCGGCGAGGAGACGCTCGCGGTGTTGACCACCGTCCCGGTCTCGGCCGAGCCGAGGACCTGCACCTGCAGGGACAGCACCGGCGCGCTCGCCCCGGCGACCAGCCCGGTGGGCAGCGTGCAGGTCACCCGCGCCGTGCCGGCGGCGGCCGCCGTGCAGGTCCAGGGTGCGTTCGCCGAGAGGTACCGCACACCGGTGGGCAGCGTGTCGACCACGGTGATCGGCCCGGCAGCGTCCGATGGGCCGTTGTTGCGGACCGCGATCGCGAACGTCGTCGGCTGACCGGCCACGGCGCCGCCGGTCGGGTGGGTCTTGTCCACCGCCAGGTCGGCGGCGACCACGACGCCGACCGAGGCCTCGTCGGTGTTGCCGGCCGGGGTGTCCCCCGGCGTCGACGTCGTCACCGAGACCGCGTTGGTCAGGGTCGTCCCGGCGGCCGTGCCCGAGGCCACCCGTGCGACGACGGTGAGCGGCGGCGCCGAGGCGCCGGCGACCACGCGGTCGCGCGTGCACACCCCGGCCGTGCAGCTCCAGCCGTCCCCGGCGGCCGACACCAGCGTCATCCCGGCCGGGAGGACGTCGGTGACGACGACGGCGCGGGCGTCGGACGGCCCGTCGTTGGTGACCACCACGCGGAAGGTCGCGTTCTCGCCCGCCCGGACCGGGTCGGCACCGGCCACGGTCTTCGCGACGCTGATCTCGGTGTCCTCGGTGACCGGCGTGGGCTCGTCGTCGGTGTCGTTGGCCGGGACCGGGTCGGTCGCCGGGCCGTCGACGTCGGCACGGTTGGTCAGCGTCGTGGTGCCCACGCCGGAGTCCACCGCCACCTCGAGGGTGATCGGCGGCGCGTCGGTGGCCGCGGCCAGCCCGTCGGCCCGCTCGCACGTGACCAGCTGGCCGACCGCCGAGCAGGACCAGCCGGTGCCCGAGGCGGCGACGTACGTCGTCCCCGCCGGCAGCGCGTCGGTGACGGCGATCGGTCCCGGAGAGGTGGCCGGGCCCTCGTTGCGGACCTGCAGCACGTACGTCGCCTCGGAGCCCGCGACCACCGGGTCGGTGGTCAGCTCCTTGGTCAGCGCCAGGTCGGCCTCGACGGTGATGCCGGTGTCGTCGGTGTCGGTGTCGTTGCCCGGGTTCGGGTCGGGGGTGGTGGTCACGACCGTCGCGGTGTTCTCCACGTCCCCGGTCAGGGCCTCGTCGATGCCGACCGTCACGCGGAACGTGCTGGTCTCCCCCACCGGCAGCCCGGCCAGGAGCGTGCAGGTCAGGTCCTGCCCGGCCGCCGCACAGGTCCAGCCGTCGTCGGAGGTCACCGACACGTACGTCAGCTCGTCGGGCAGGGTGTCGGTCACCCGCACCGGCCCGGCGGAGTCCGAGGGGCCGTGGTTGACCACGGTCATCTCGTAGACGCCACGCGTGCCGGCGCGGAAGGCGCCGACGCTGGCCTTGGCGACGGCCAGGTCCGCGCTCGGCACCGGGGTGCTGGTCACGGTGTCGCTGTCCGGCGACTCCGGTCCGCTGGTCGGGTCGGTGGGCTCGGCGACGGTCGCGGTGTTGCTGACCGCGTCCGTCAGGTCGCTCGCCACGTCCACCGTCACGCTGATCCTCGGCATCGCGCCGACCGCGACCGGCGTCGCGCCGGTCCAGGTGAAGGTCAGCTCCTGGCCGTCGCGCTCGAGGGACCAGCCCGCACCGGTGAAGGAGTCGTAGGTGACCCCGTCCGGCAGCACGTCGGTCACGACGACCGGCCCGGCGGCGTACGACGGTCCGTCGTTGCGGACGTCGAGGGTGTACGTCGCGGTTCCGCCCGGCACCAGGTCACCGCCCAGCTGCTTGTCGATGCCCAGGTCGGCGACCGTGGTGACGGTCGCGGTCGCCTCGTCGGTGTTGTCGTCCTCGTCGGTCTCGAGCGTGCGGCCGGTGACCGAGGCGGTGTTGGTCAGCTCGGCGCCGGCGGCCGTGTCTGCAGGGACGGTGGCGGTGACGGTCAGGTCCGGCAGCGAGGCGCCGGCCGCCAGGGTGGCTGCGGACCCGGTGCTGCAGGTGAGCGCCGTCCCCGCGACCGAGCAGGTCCAGCCGGTGCCCGAGCCCGAAGCCGAGGTGGCCCCGGCCGGCAGGTCGTCGGTGACCGTGAACGGTCCCCGCGCCTGGTCCGGACCGTCGTTGACCACCTCGACGGTCCAGGAGAACGGCTCGCCCGCGACGGGGGTGCCGACCGGCTCCTTCTCCAGCCTCAGGTCCGCCGCGTCGATGCGGGTCTCGGCGGTGTCGTCGTCGGTGCTGACGACCTCGTCGCTGCCCTCGAGGTCCCGCGCGGTGGCGGTGGCGGCGTTGACGTGCGGGACGGTCGAGCCGACCAGGTCCGCCGTGACCACGGCTTCACCGGGGGTCGCGCTGAGGACGACCGTCAGCGACCGTCCCTCGGCCAGGTCGCCGAGGTCGGTCCAGGTGAGGGTCTGAGCCGGGGAGCCGCTCGCCGTCGGCTCGACGGCGGTCGCCGCGGCCCCGGCGACGGAGACCCGCGCCGTGCCCTCGTCGTACGTCCAGTGCTCGGGCAGCACGTCGACCAGGTCGACGTCGTGCGCCGTGGCCGGTCCGGTGTTGGTCACCACGACCTGCCAGCGGGTCGGCTCGCCGACGTACGCCGGCGGGCCGTCCAGCACCGTCTTGTCGACCTCGAGGTCCGGCAGGCCGGCGGTCACGACCGCGGTGTCCTCCGGGCCGCCGTAGACCCGGCCGCCGCCGTCGACCGAGGTGTGCTCGGTGACCCCGACGGTGTTGGTCTGCGGCTCGGCCGGCGCGGGGCTGGCGAGGCGCGCGGTGTAGGTCCGCTCGACGGAGCCACCGGGCTCGATCGGGCCGAGGTCGTTCCACGTGATCGTGGCGTTGTCGTCCGCGTCGGTGCCTTGCGTGCCACCGACGACCGCGACGACCCGCACGCCGGCCGGCAGCGTGTCCACGACGTCGACGTCGTGCGCGGTCGAGGTGGTCGGGCCGTCGGCGTTGGTGATCCGGACGGTGTAGGTGAAGGTCTCCCCCGGCAGCGGCGTCTCGTCACTGACGGTCTTCTCGATGCGGAGGTCCGGCTCGAGGACCGTCACCGTGGCGTCGTCGGAGCCGCTCGCCGAGTCGAAGTCGTCGTCGACCGCGGGGGTGGTGAACCGGTCCGTCTGGTTCCAGCGCAGCACGGCGCTGTTGACCAGCGGCGTGCCGGCAACGCTGCTCGCGACGTCGGCGAGGGTCGCGGAGTAGCCGATGGTCAGCAGGCGCGGCCGGTCGTCGCTGCGGACGTCGCCGAGGTGCCACCCGTGCAGCGCGGCGTCGGTGCCGAGCCCGCCGGCCACCCCAACCGTGCACGTCTCGGCAGGGTCGCCGCCGGCGTACGTGCAGGTCGTCGTCGGCGTGCTCACCGAGGCCGGGTCGATGCCGGCGGGGAGCTGGTCGATGACGCTGGCGTCGTAGAAGTTCACCGCCGCGGGCAGCTCGACCGTGACCTCGTAGTCGACGGTCGCGCCGATCGGCGCCCGCGAGGGCGTGACGGTCTTCGTCAGCGTGCTGCCCGGGACCGTGACGGTCTCGTCGGTCTCCCCGACGTAGGTCGCCTCGTCCGGGTCGGTGCCGTCGAGCGACGTGCCGCTGAGGCGGGCGGTGTTGGTGTACGCCGCGCCGCCGGCCGCGTCGGGGTCGACCCGCACCTGGTAGGTCAGCACCGGCCAGGGCGCCGCGCCCGCGGCCGCGGTGTCGCGCCACGGCAGGTCGCCGACCTCCCACGTGATCGGCGTCGTGCTGCCGGCGCAGCCCGCGCCGCCGGGCCCGCCGACCGTGACGGTGCCGCCGCCGGTGACCGTCGGCGTGCCGACGACCTCGAGGCCGGCGGGCACGCAGTCGACCAGCGCGGCGTCGTGCAACGTGGGCCGGATCGCGCCCGGCGCCGTCGGGTCGACGTTGCGGGCGACAACCGTGTAGGTCACGGTCTGGCCGGCGACCGGGCTGGTGACGTCGGCGGTCTTGGTCGGCGCCGGGCGCGGCAGGACGGTGTAGACGTCCGAGGTGGCCTCGCGGTTCGCGTTGGCGTCGCCGTTCTCGTCGACCGAGGTGAAGCGGGCGGTGTTGCGGCGTCGGGCGCCGTGGGTGTTCGCCGCGTCGCTCACGACGGTGGCGGTGACGACCATCCGCAGGCCGTCGTCCTCGGGGCCGACCGCGAGCTGCGGGGGCAGGGTGATCCGCGGGGCCGCCGGCGGCGTCGTGGTGCCGGCTCCGACGGGCAGCGGGCCCCAGGTCGCAGCGGGGCCGGTCCGGTACCGGTACTCGACGTCGTCGACGCGCAGGCCGGACGGCGCGATGTCGCGCAGGACGCCGTCGTAGATCGTGGTCTCGGCGGGCAGCGTCGCCTCGATGACGTACTCGACCTGCTCCCCGATGACCGCATAGTTGCGACCGCCCGGGTCGGCACCTTGGCTTGCGTCGTCGAGGACGGTCTCGTTGCGCTTGGTCACGCCGACGTCCGGGGTGCGCAGGGTGTGGTCGTCATGGGCGCGCGGGACGTCCTGGTCGTCCTCGGGGACGGTCGTGTCGACGTTGTCCTGCGGCCGGTGGTCGAGCAGGACGCCCTGGTTGTTCTCGGAGGCGTACTGCGCGATGTCGACGTCGTTGCGGTAGCTGTTGGTCGCCGAGACCCGGGCCGGGTAGGTCACCCGGTAGGTGACGGTGCGGCTGTCGCCGGCCGCGATCCGCACGCTGTCGTCGAGGTCCCACCGGATCGCGGAGCGCTCGTCGTCGCCGTCGAACGGCGGGTGCTCGGTGTCAGCCGGGTCGGTGCACTCCCCGCCGTCGGTGATGGCCGTAACCTGCGCGCACGTGATGCCGGCGGGCAGCCGGTCCCACACGTCGGGGCCGATGACGTCGCGGGCGTTGCCGGCCGCCGCCGTGCCGGCGTTGGTCGTGGTCACGCTGAACTCGACGACGTCGCCGGCACGGACACGGTGCTCGGCCGCGGTGCTGTCGTCGGGCAGGTCCGTCGGGGCACCGGGCGGGGTCGCGGTCACCCGACGCGCCGACTTCTCGACGCGCACCGCCGCTGCCGGCGCGATCGCGAAGTCCTCGCGATCACGGAGGAAGCCGACCTGCCCCTCGGTGCTGACCCAGCGGAGCTTGGCGAGGTTGCCGGTCACGTCGGGCGTCGTGCCGGCCGCCGGGTCGGTCACCGTGGCGGAGAGCCGGTAGTGGAAGACGCTGCCCCGGTCGACGAAGCGGGCACCGTCGCGCTCCGTGCCGAGGGTGAACGTCAGCTTCGCCTCGTCGACGACGGCGGGCACGTCGTTGTCGGCCATCGGCTGCAGCGACCCCGCGTCGTACGCCAGGCCGGTGGGCAGGAAGTCGGTGAGCACCGCGTTCCTGGTGTCGTTGCCGTCGGGGAAGTCGACCCGGATGGTGAAGCAGACCCGCGAGCCCTCGGTGAAGGTGAAGCGCGGGTCGGTCGGGTCGGCGGCGTCCTCGTAGGCGCCGGCCGTGGGCGAGCAGGTCAGCGGCGCGGCGCCGGAGCCGTTCGGCTGGATCCGCTTGTCGAGGGCGACGGTGTCGCTCTCGATCCGGGCCTCGGAGGCGTCGCGGACGGACTGCTCGGCCACCCCGCCCGGCGCCTCGACGTCGGCGAGCGTGGTCGTCGTGCCGGTCAGCGCGACGGTGTTGGTGTAGGAGTCGCCGGTCACCGTCGGCGGGGTGTCGCCGTCGCGGTACGTCGGCAGCATCCGCGCCTGGTAGGTGACGGTGGCCTCGCCGCTGGCGTCGATCGCGAGCGGCTCGAAGACGACCGTGAACGAGCCGTCGTCGTTCGCGGTCACCGACCGGAAGGCCTCGCTCGGCTCGGCGCCGCCGGAGCCGGCGCAATCGGCCGCGGCACCGGTCGTCGGCGTGCCGATCGGGCACAACCCGTTCGGGATGGTGTCGGTGAGGACGACGTCGGTCGCGTCGGCGTACTCGCCGGTCTGCAGCTGCAGGGTGTACGTCGCGATGTCGCCGTGGGTGAACCGCCCGGGGCTCACCGACTTCTGCACGGCGAGGTCCTCGGCGGTGACGGTCAGCTCGTCGGTGTCGCTCACCCGGGTCGAGGTGCCGGGTGCGACCGGTCCGGTGTAGTCGGCGGTCGCCAAGGCGTGGTTGGTCAGCGCCTGCTCGTCGAGGGTCTCCCGGGTGGAGGGGCCGGTGTTGTTGTCGAGGTTCGCGACCTGCTCGAGCGACTCGGCGGTCGGGCGCACTCCCGGGAACTCGTCGGCGTTGGCGCGCTGCGGGATGCCGGCGCGGTAGCGGACGTCGACGATGGTGTCAGCGGCCAGCGTGCCGAGGTGCCACTCCACCCGGGTGTAGACGCCGGCCGGGAGGCCGCCCGGGTCGGTGACGGTCTCGACCGACTCCGGCTCGGGGCACTCGGCGGTCACGTCCGGGGTCGAGACGTCCAGCCGGGGAGCCCCGTCGTACTCGACGGCTCCGTCGGCGGTGTTGTCGACGGTGCCGCAGCCGAGGAACTCCAGCTGCGCCGGCAGGTGATCGACGAGGACGACGTCGTTGTTGGCGAACCGCGAGTTGTTGCGGACCTCCAGCGTGTAGACGGTGCTGTGCGCGTGCACCCCGCGGCGCAGCTCGTGCTCCGGGCTGGGCTCGTGCTTCTCGACCTCGATCGCGGTCACGTCGGTGGCGATCGCGGCGGACTCGCCCTGGACCGATGCGTCGTCACCGACGTAGACGCCGTCGGCGTCGAAGTCCGGCACGTCGCGCGGCTCGGCGCTCGCGTAGGCCTGCGCGACGTTGTCGAACCTGGAGCCGACCGGAAGGACCATCGGATCGGTCGTGATCTCGAAGGTCAGCTCCTGCACCGCGTCGACGGGCAGGTCGCTGAGGTTCTGCCAGACCAGCGTCTGCCGGCCGTCCTGCCCGGTGACGACCCTCGGCTCGCCGCCGGCAGGTCGCGTGCTGCCGGCGACGTACCTCGCACCGAGCGGCAGCCGGTCACGGAAGGACAGGTTGTACTCCGGCTGGTCGCCCGCGTTCTCGGCGCGCAGCGTCACCGTGCCACCACCGCCGACCAGGACGGCGTCGTCCGCTTCCTTGGTGACGACCAGCGACTCGGCGGCGTACGCCGGCGCGACCGGGCCGGCGACGACCGCCAGCGATCCGCCCAGCAACGCGAAGGCCAGGGCAGCGTACGACGACCGGCGTCCCCTCCCCACGGACCTCGACCTGGGCGGGGCGGGGCGGCTCGACAGCACGACGTTCCTTCCGAGTGGGGGCATGGCGTCCGGTCCGGACGGGGTCCGCGACCGCCGCGGCCCGGACGGACGACACGCGTCCGCGAGCAGCGGCGCATGGAGGACGCCGTCGGCGGTCACCTGCTTACGCGACTCCCCAGATCGCTCGAAATCGGCCACCAGCGGTCTAGACAGCAGGTCTGTGGCACGCTGCTCGCGTGAGCATCGCGCCCCTCGCCACCGACGACGCGAGACTCATCGCCCGCGCTCGCGAGCGCGACGACGAGGCCACCGCTGAGCTCTTCGAGCGGCACCACGCCGCGGCGTACCGCTACGCCCGCGTCCTGAGCGACGCCGCCACCGCCGACGACCTCGTCTCCGAGGCCTTCGCCAAGGTGCTCCAGCGGCTCCACGACGGCGGCGGCCCGGACCAGGCGCTGCGGCCCTACCTGCTCGCCACCGTCCGCAACTGCCACGTCGACCACGTACGCCGCAACCGCCGGCTCGTGCCCGTCGACGACCAGGACCTGCCGGGCGAGCCGCCGGCGACGCAGGCGTTCGGCGCCGGCAGCCCCGAGGTACCCGGGTCGAGCAGTGCAGCCGAGTCCGCGGTGGTCCTCGAAGCCCTGCGCTCGCTCCCCGAGCGTTGGCAGCTGGTGCTGTGGCACACCGCGGTCGAGGCCGAGGACCACCAGACCGTCGGGCAGCTGCTGGGCATCAAGGCCAACGCCGTCGCCGCGCTGGCCTCTCGGGCCCGGGAGGGTCTTCGCCGCGCCTACCTGGCCGCCCACGTCTCGGGCGCCGACGACGCCGTGTGCCGCGCCACGCGCGAACAGCTGCCCTCCCTCGTCCGGGGGCGGCTCGGCGTGCGCCACACCGCGGCCGTCGAGCAGCACCTCGAGGGGTGCCTCGACTGCGAGACCTGTCGTCGCGAGCTGGTGCTGCTCAACAACCGGGTCGGCGCACTGCTGGCGCCGGCGGTGCTGGGTGCCACCGGTACGACGTACCTCGGCGCGTCCGGCGGCGCGGGCGGCGCGGGCGGCGACGGCCCGGACGGCCCGGACCTCGATCGGGTCGACCACGCGGCGAGGTGGACCCGACGTACCAAGAGGCGTGCAGCCGCCGTCGTCGCCGCGGCCGCCGTCGCCGTCACCGCGGGTGCCGTCCTCGCGCTGCAGTCCGGGCCCGGTCCGGACCGAGCCGTGGCCGAGCCCGCTCCGCTCCCCCCGAGCGAGTCGGCGGCACCGGCCCCCTCGGCGACCCCGTCCGAGGTCCCGTCCGAGAACCCGACGGCCTCGCCGTCCCGCCGCGGCCCGTCGGCCGCTCCCCGCACCGCGCCAGCGGTTGCACCGGCCGTGCCCGCTGCGCCGTTCGCCCCGGTCGCTCCGCCGGCCGCCCCGGGCTCGCCGGCCCCGCCGGCC
>NZ_JACMYC010000020.1 GCF_014266025.1 Nocardioides deserti
GCCCGCAGGTCGGCGGCGACCCGGTCGACCGCGTCGGCGAGGCCCTGGCCCGTGCGCGCCGCGACCTGCCAGGCCGCGGCGACCAGGCGCAGGTCGCGCGCCCCCGGCCGGTCGGATGCCGCGCGGAGGGCTGCCGGGACGTCCGCGCCCATCCGGTGCGCGGCCGCCACGGGACGCAGCGGTGGCCAGCCCTCGGCCGCCCGGTCGAGAGCAGCGGCCGGCGGCTGGCCGGAGGCGAGCTCGGACGCAAGCTGCTCGCAGGTCTCCAGCACGTGGTCGCCGGTCGCCAGCGCCTCCGAGCGGCGGCGGCGCGCGGCGAGCAGGGTCCGGGCCCCGAGCCCGGCGCCCAGCACGATCAGCACCAGCACGGTCGTGGTGGCGCCCGCGCCCAGCACCAGGAGTCCCCCGGCGACCGGCGCGGCGACCCCCAGCGGAACCACCCTGCCCGAGCCGCCCGAGCGGTCGGCCGGCCCGACGAGGTGCGGGCGCGCCGGGACGAGCAGGAGCACCGCCAGCCCGGCGGCGGTCGCGGCGAGCAGGGCCGCGGCCCCGCCGGGCCCGGTCACGTGCCGCTCCGGCGGTCGAGGAGCTTCTCGAGCCGCTCGGCCCCCGGTCCGGCACGGACCGAGCCGTCGGGCCCGACCTCGACCGCGGGCACGAGCGCCACCGTGCCGTCGGCCGACCGCGTGGTCACCGCCACCTGCGCCAGCCGCCGCTGCCCGCCGCGCGGCCGCGCCAGGTGCAGCACGACGTCGAGCGCGGAGGCGAGCTGGCTGTGGGCGGCGGCCCGGTCGAGGCCGCCGGCGAGCGCGAGCGCCTCGACGCGAGCGGGGACGTCGACCGCGGAGTTCGCGTGGAGGGTGCCGCAGCCACCGTCGTGGCCGGTGTTGAGCGCCGCGAGCAGGTCGACGACCTCGCCGCCCCGCACCTCCCCGACCACGATCCGGTCGGGCCGCATCCGCAGCGCCTGCCGCACCAGCGTCCGCAGGTCGACCGCGCCGGCGCCCTCGACGTTCGCCGGGCGGGCCTCGAGGCCGACCACGTGCGGGTGGTCGGGACGCAGCTCCGAGGAGTCCTCCACGACCAGCAGCCGCTCGCCTGCGTCGACGAGCGCGAGGAGCGCGGCGAGCAGCGTGGTCTTGCCGGTGCCGGTGCCGCCGGTGACGAGGAAGGCGAGCCGCGCGTCGACGACGGCCCGGACCAGCCGGGCCGTCTCGGCGGTGAGCATCCCCGCCGCGAGCAGCTCGACCACCGTGAACGTCCGGGCCCGGGGCACGCGCAACGAGATCGTGGTGCCCGGCCGGGCCACCGGCGCCAGCACGGCGTGCAGGCGGGAGCCGTCGGCGAGCCGGAGGTCGACGTGCGGCACGGCGTCGTCGAGCCGGCGCCCGCCGAGGGCGGCCAGCCGCTGCGCGAGCCGGCGCACGGCCGCGTCGTCGGGGAACCGCACGTCGGTGCGCTGGAGGCCGTCGCCGCGGTCGACGTACACGGCGTCCGGGCCGTTGACGAGCACGTCGGTGACGTCGGGCAGGCGCAGCAGCGGCTCGAGCGGGCCGGCCCCCAGGACGTCGCGGCGGAGCAGGTCGTGGACGGCCAGGACCGTGGCGTCGCCGACCGGTCGGCCCGCCGCGCGCAGCGCCTCGGCGACGCGGTGCGGGGTGAGGTCGCCCGGCGTGCGCGCCAGCCGTTCGCGCACGGCGTCCACGAGGTCGGGTCCGACCTCGGGGGTGCCGACCGGCGGGCTCACGCCGCGACCCTGGAAGTACCGGCGCCGGTGACGGCCAGGCGCGCCAGGACGGCACCGGCCGCCCGCCCCAGGTGGCAGCGCGGCGACCGCACCGGCCCGAGGCCGAGGTCGATGGACTCGTGGAGGCCGCGCTGGTCGGCCACGGTGGCGACGACGGGCACGCCGCAGACGGCGGCGACCTCGGCCGGCGCCACCCCGCGGCCGCGGACCACGAGGCCGACCCGGTCGCGGTCGGGAAGGCGGGCGCACAGCCGTGCGGCCGACGACACCCCCGCCACGTCGGGGCGCACCACGACGAGCACCTGGTCGCAGCGGGGCAGCACCTCGTCGGCGACCGACCCGGGCCGGCCGTCGACCGAGCGGGGCAGGTCGACCACGACGGTGTCGTGCCCGCGGCGTGCGGCGGAGAGCACCTCGCGGACCGCGGTCGGCTCCAGCGGTTCGGTCGAGCCGGCGTACCAGCCCAGCACCCCGAGCCCGCCGCGCCGCGGCAGCGCCTCGCGCAGGGCACGCCCGCTCAACCGTCCGCTCGTCCGGCCCAGGGCGTCCCAGCGGAAGCCCTCGCACCCGTCCAGCCCGAGCACCCGGTCCGCGCCGGGGCCGAGCGGGTCGGCGTCGACGACCAGGGCGCGTCCGGAGCGGGCCGCGACCTGCCCCAGCGCGCAGGCGAAGGTCGTCGCACCCGCACCCCCCGACCCGCCGAGCGTGCCCACGACGACCCCGGGCACGGAGCCGCCCTCCCCCACGTCGGTCAGCAGCTCGGTCACCCGCGGGCCGGCCTCGGGCAGGCCGAGGACGGACTCGGCGCCGACGGCGACCGCGTCCCGGTACGCCGCCTCGCCCGGTGGCCCCCAGGTCACCAGGTGGACGCTGGCCCGACGGGCGGGTCCGAGGGAGACCAGCTCCGCGGCGAGGTCCGCGCCGACCAGCACCAGCGGTGGACCCGTCCACCGGCGCAGCGCGCCCGGTGCGTCGGCGGTGGTCTCCACGTCGACGCCGGCGGCCGCGGCGAGGCGGCGCAGGTCGTCGAGGAGGGCGGCGTCGGAGGTGGCGAGGAGGGAGGGATGCATGGCGGGAACCGTTCCCGGACGCACCGACCACCCCCGCCCGGCGTACCCGCCGTTGTGGACAACCCCACTCGACCACTCACTGTGGACGGCTCCGGGGCCGAGCCCGGCGCCCTACGATGGCGGCATGTCCCGCCCGACCGCGGCCTTCTTCGACCTCGACAAGACGATCATCGCCAAGTCGAGCACGCTCGCGTTCAGCAAGCCGTTCCAGGCCGGCGGGCTGATCTCGCGGCGGGCGGTGCTGCGCTCGGCGTACGCGCAGTTCGTCTACCTCGTCGGCGGCGCCGACCACGACCAGATGGAGAAGCTGCGGCAGTTCCTCTCCTCCCTCGTCGGCGGGTGGGACGTCGCGACCGTGCGCGAGATCGTCGCCGACACGCTCCACCACGTCGTCGACCCGCTCGTCTACGACGAGGCCGTCTCCCTCATCGAGGAGCACCGCCTCGCCGGCCGCGACGTCGTCATCGTCTCCACCTCCGGCAGCGAGGTCGTCGAGCCGATCGGCGAGATGCTCGGCGCCGACCACGTCGTGGCAACGCGGCTGGAGATCGTCGAGGGCCGCTACACCGGCGAGATCGAGTACTACGCCTACGCCGAGGAGAAGGCCGTCGCGGTCCGGCAGCTCGCCGAGGAGCGCGGCTACGACCTCGCCGAGTGCTACGCCTACAGCGACTCCATCACCGACGTGCCGATGCTCGAGGCCGTCGGCCACCCCTACGCCGTCAACCCCGACCGCGACCTGCGCAAGGTCGCCGCGACCAATGGCTGGCCGGTGCTGGTCTTCGTCAAGCCGGTCGCCCTGCGAGCCCGCGTGCCGCTGCCCCCGGCCGGCCCGACCCTCGCCGCGCTGGCCGTCGGCGGGCTCGCCGCGGTCGGCGGGGTGCTCTGGGCCAACGCCCGCCGTCGCAAGCTCGAGGCCTGAGCCGCGACACGCCCGCCCAGTTCGACGGCCCGATGTCAAGGGTTGATCGGGCCGCCGGACCGGCGTAGAACAGAAGGCAGAACTCCAGAGGCGTACACGGGGACCGAGGTACCCACGCGGCGATCCACCCTTTTTCAGGGCGCTGGCACTCGGAAGACTTCCGCGGCAGCAGTTGAGATGCACGCTTGGTAGCCACGATCCACGTGTCAGCGGTGGCACTCGAGTCGGTTGCGATTCGGGTGCCACCTGCATGTGGTGCGCATGGTTGTCGTGCTGGTCGTTCGTCCACAGGTCGCGGCCCGGCGGCGGCGCGGCAGACTTCGAGACGGCGCTGGCGCGCCTCCTCGACCAGCCGGCTCGCCTCAGCCGGGAGGTCAGTCGCGGAGCGGGCTGGCGTCGGCGCCGGCGGCGTACGCCTCGGGGGCGTAGAGCAGCCAGGAGTGGACGCCGTTGCGGGTGCCGCCGGCGTACCCCCGCAGGTTCGACTCGTACGCCGCGCGGTTGGCGAGGTGGCCGGCCTCCGGGACGACGAGCGACTTCTCGTCGACCCCGCGGGCGACGAGCACGAGGCGCTCGACCGCGCGGGCGACGAGCCCGTTGTGGGACGGGAAGGCCGCCACCGAGACGAGGTCGGCGTGCACGACCGCGGCGAGCAGCAGGGCAGGGGCGGAGGTGGTGCTGGTCAGCAGCGCGGCGATGTCGCGCAGCCGCGCGGCGGACTCGGCGTCGCGCGGCCGGCCGAGCTCGTCGTCGGCGAGCGTGCCGCGGGCGGCCAGCGCGTGCAGCCGGGCGAAGGCCTGGAGCGGCGCGCGGGCGAGCAGCCGGGAGAGGCCGAGCAGCTCGGTGGAGAGGCGCACCGCGTCCTGCGCGACGGCGTCGCCCTCGCCGGCCCGGACCTGCTCGAGGGTCGACGTCGAGCCCTCCAGCACCGCGCTCGCGTGGGCGCCGCGCAGCAGCGACTCGGCCGTCGTCTCGGGGGACGTCTTGCGCAGCCCACGGTCGCGGAGCATGACGTCGATGCCGTCGCGCACGGCGGCGTACGCGGACGGCACGCCCTCGAGGGACACCAGCCAGGCGAGGGGATCGGCGGTCACGGCGAGAAGCGTACGCAGCCGGTAGCCTCGGGCCGATGGCAGACCAGGCCCCCGAGACCAGCCCGTCGCCCGGCGCGTCAGACGGCCCGGCGACCGGTCCCGCGCGCTCCTTCGGCGCCGTGGCGGACGCCTACGACCGCGGCCGGCCGTCGTACCCCCGCGAGGCGGCGGCCTGGCTGGCCGGCACCGACGCCTGCACGGTGCTCGAGGTCGGGGCCGGCACCGGCAAGCTGACGCAGGTCCTGGTCGACCTCGGCCACGACGTCCACGCCACCGAGCCCGACCCGGCCCTGCTGGCGGTGCTCAAGCGCGACCTGCCCGACGTCCCGGTCAGCGAGTCGCCGGCCGAGGACCTCCCGTTGCCCGACGCCTCGGTCGACGTGGTCGTGGCCGCGCAGAGCTTCCACTGGTTCGACCACGAGAAGGCCTTGCCGGAGATCGCGCGGGTGCTGCGCCCGGGCGGCCGGCTGGCGCTGGTCTGGAACGTCACCGACACCCGGATCCCGTGGGTCCGGCGCCTCGGCGCGCTCATCGGGACCCAGGAGCACCAGGACGACCCGGCCGGCCCGGTGGTGACGTCCCCGCACTTCGGGTTCGTCGAGGAGGCGTCGTTCAAGCACTGGCAGGTCGTGGACCGCGAGTCGATCCAGGACCTCGTGCGGTCCCGGTCGAACGTCGCGCTGCTCGACGAGCCGGAACGGGCCGCGAAGGTGGCCGAGGTCGTGGCGTTCTACGACGACTACGGCCGCGGCATGGACGGCATGCAGCTGCCGTACCTCGCCCGCTGCTTCCGCGCCACCGTCGTCCGCGAGGGCGCCGGCCCGGCCGGACGGCAGGACGAGGAGCCGGAGGGCGAGCGCGACCCGATGACGGACACCATCTCCGACGGCACCGACACCGACATGCTCCTCATCGACTTCCGCTGACCGGCGGCGCGGACGGACGAGGGGCGACAACGTGGTCCGGCCCTGGCGGCGCACCCACCTCGGCAGCGAGGCCGACCGGGCGACGTTCCGCGCGCTGCACTCCGCCAGCCTCGCCAGCCCGGCGCTTCGCGAGGGGCTGACCGCCGGGTCCGCGGAGCGCAGCATCCGGCACCTCCGCGCACTCCTGGGCACGCCGGCGCTCGCGATCACCGACACCGCCGGACTGCTCGCGTGGGACGGGACCGGGCAGCACCACGAGGAGCAGGTGCCTGCGCTCGTCGCCGCCACCCTCGAGCGCGGCGGCACGCGCGGCTTCGACCGCGGTGACCTGCCCTGCCAGGAGGCCGGCTGCCCGCTGCGGACCGCGGTCGTCTCGACCCTGGTCGTCGAGGAGCGGGTCGTCGGCACGCTGCAGGCGTTCACGCCGTACCCCACCGCCGGCCTCGCCCGCGCCAACGACGAGGTCGCCCAGTGGGTGTCGGGCCAGCTGGAGCTCGCCGAGCTCGACGCCTCGCGCACCCGGCTGATGGAGGCCGAGGTGCGCGCGCTGCGGGCCCAGATCAGCCCGCACTTCATCTACAACTCCCTCGGCGCCATCGCCAGCTTCGTGCGCACCGACCCCGACCGCGCCCGCGACCTGCTGCTGGAGTTCGCCGACTTCACCCGCTACTCCTTCCGCCGCCACGGCGACTTCACGACGCTCGCCGAGGAGCTGCGGTCGGTCGAGCGGTACCTCCTCCTCGAGCAGGCCCGCTTCGGCGACCGGCTGCAGCTGACGCTCGGGATCGCCCCCGAGGTGCTCCCGGTCGCCGTACCCTTCCTCTGCATCCAGCCCCTGGTCGAGAACGCCGTGCGGCACGGGCTCGAGGCGGCCGAGGGTGTCGGGCACATCCGGATCACCGCACAGGACCGCGGCCAGGAGTGCGTGATCGAGGTGGAGGACGACGGCGTGGGCGAGGACCCGGAGAAGGTGCGGCGAGCGCTCGCCGGCGACGCCTCGAGCGACTCGGTGGGGTTGGGGAACGTCGACGCCCGGCTGCGCAACGCCTTCGGCGAGGACTTCGGGCTGGTCGTCGAGACCGCGCCGGGCGCCGGGACGAAGGTCGTCGTGCGGGTGCCGAAGTTCGCGCCCGGGGTGCACCCGTGAACCACCTCGCGGCCGTCCCCGGGCGCAAGGTCCTCGTCATCGACGACGAACGGCCCGCGCTCGACGAGCTGCGCTACCTGCTCGAGCAGGACGCGCGGATCACGGAGGTGCTCACGAGCGACTCCGCGACCGAGGGGCTGCGGATCCTCCAGGACACCGACGTCGACGTGGTGTTCCTCGACGTGCAGATGCCGGGGCTGACCGGGCTCGAGCTGGCACAGGTGCTCAGCCGCTTCCGCACGCCGCCCGCGATCGTCTTCGT
Source organism: Nocardioides deserti (assembly GCF_014266025.1). GTDB lineage: Bacteria > Actinomycetota > Actinomycetes > Propionibacteriales > Nocardioidaceae > Nocardioides > Nocardioides deserti. Next base: position 7,169 of record NZ_JACMYC010000020.1, read on the forward strand.
CACCGCCCACGAGGAGCACGCGGTCGAGGCCTTCGAGGTGCAGGCCGTCGACTACGTGCTCAAGCCGGTCCGTGCCGACCGCCTGGCCGAGGCGGTACGCCGCGTGGTCGAGGGCGGCGGCGAGCGCGCCGCCGCGGTCCCCACCGACGCGCAGGTCCCGGTCGAGCTCGGCGGGGTCACCCGCTTCGTCAGCCGCTCGGAGATCACCCACGTCGAGGCCCAGGGCGACTACGCCCGGCTGCACACCGCGGCCGGCTCCCACCTGCTGCGCACGCCGCTGTCGACGCTCGAGGAGGAGTGGGGCACTGCCGGGTTCGTGCGGATCCACCGCTCGCTGCTGGTCTCCCTGGCCCACGTCCAGGAGGTGCGGATGGACTCCGGGCGGTGCACCGTCGCGGTCGGGCCGCACCGCACCGAGCTGGGCGTCAGCCGCCGGCACACCCGCCAGCTCCGCGACCTGCTGCTGCGGCGGGGCGGCTCGGCGTGAGCGAGCCCCGCCGGCCGTCGCGGCCCGAGCGGGTCCGGGTGACCCGGCCACCGCAGCGCTCCGCGAGCCGCGCCCGCGCGGGCGAGCTCGCCGAGACCCGGCTCGGCGGGGTCTACATGCGCTCGCTGCTGCGCGAGCAGCTGCGGCTGGCCTGGTGGGTGCTCGGGGCGCTCACGCTCGGGGTCGGTGCGCTGCCGCTGCTCTTCTGGGCGGCGCCGGCGCTGGCCGGGGTGCACCTGCTCGGCGTACCGCTGCCCTGGCTCCTGCTCGGCGTGGCCGTCTACCCGTTCCTGCTCGCCCTCGGCTGGTGGTACGTCGTGCGCGCCGAGCGCAACGAGCGGCACTTCGCCGAGCTGCTCGAGGGGTCCGAGCGGCCGTGAACCTGTCGATGGAGTCCGCGCCCGGCCTGGTCGCGGTGACGCTGGTCGCCCTCGCAACGCTGGGGATCGGCACCTGGGGCCTGCGGTTCTCCCGGACCACCAGCGACTTCATGGTCGCCTCGCGCAGCGTGGCGCCGCGGCTCAACGCCTCCGCGATCGGCGGGGAGTACCTCTCCGCGGCGTCCTTCCTCGGCGTCGCCGGCCTGGTGCTGGTCTTCGGCGCGGACATGCTCTGGTACCCGATCGGGTGGACGGCCGGCTACCTCGTGCTTCTGGTCCTGGTCGCCGCCCCGCTGCGCCGCTCGGGGGCGTACACGCTGCCGGACTTCGCCGAGGCGCGGCTCGGCTCGCGCCCGGTGCGGCTGGTGTGCTCGCTGCTCGTCGTGTGCATCGGCTGGCTCTACCTGCTGCCGCAGTTCCAGGGCGCCGGCCTGACCCTGCACTCGGCCGTCGGCGCCCCCACCTGGTCCGGGCCGGTCATCGTGGGCCTGGTGGTGCTGGTCAACTCCGTCTCCGGCGGGATGCGCAGCATCACCTTCGTCCAGGCGTTCCAGTACTGGCTCAAGCTGACCGCCCTCCTGGTCCCGGCGGCGGTGCTGGTGGCCGTCTGGGTCGGCGACGGCACCCCCGGCGCCGCGACGTCCGAGGCGTGGGGCGCCGGCGGCTGGTCGACCCCGCTGGGCGAGGGCGGCGGCCAGGGGCTCTACCTCACCTACTCGCTGATCCTGGCGACCTTCCTCGGCACCATGGGCCTGCCCCACGTGGTGGTGCGCTTCTACACGAACCCGGACGGCGCCGCCGCGCGCCGCACGACGCTGGTCGTGCTGGCGCTGCTCGGGGTGTTCTACCTGCTGCCGCCGGTGTACGGCGCCCTCGGCCGGGTCTACGCCTCCGAGCTGGCCGTGTCGGGCCGGTCGGACGTCCTGGTGCTCGAGCTGCCGCGGCTGATGCTCGACGGCCCGGTCGGCGACGTGCTCACCGGGCTGGTGACCGCCGGGGCGTTCGCGGCGTTCCTGTCCACCTCCTCCGGGCTCGCGATCGCGGTCGCGGGCGTGCTCAGCCAGGACGTGACCTGGCGCGGACCCCGGGGCCGGCTGCACGGCATCACGGCGTTCCGGATCGGTGCGGTGCTGGCCGTGACCGTGCCCTGCGCGGTCGCGGTGGCCGCCCCCAGCGTCGGAGTGGCCCGGACGGTCGGCCTTGCCTTCGCCGTGGCGGCCTCGACCTTCTGCCCCCTGCTCCTGCTGGGCATCTGGTGGCGGCGGCTGACCGACGCCGGCGCGCTGGCCGGGCTGGTCGTCGGCGGCCTCGGCTCCGGAACCGCCGCGGCGATCACGCTCTCGTGGTCCACCGACCACGGCTGGGCCGGCGTGCTGGTCGAGCAGCCCGCCGCCTGGAGCATCCCCCTCGCCCTCACCACCATGGTCGTGGTCAGCCTGCTCACCCCGCGCCGGGTCCCCGCCCACGCCAGCCGGTTCATGGTCCGGCTGCACGCCCCGGAGACCCTCGAGCTCGACCGGGGCTGACCGGGCCCGCCCTACGCCCCCTCACCGGGTCTCGCCAACGCCTCGGCCCTAGCGGGCCTCCCTGCTCGACCAGCGGCGTGCACCCCTCAACGCCGACGCCCTCGAGACGATCAGGTCGACGACGAGCGGATGGGGGCCGATGACGTCGGCGACGAGGGACGCGCCGGCGTCGAGGCAGGTCTCGCGCAGGCGGCGGTCGAAGAAGCCGGTGGCCAGGAGGTACGGCGCGACCGCGTCCCCACGACGTACGACGTCGGCCGGGCGCGGCCCGAGACCGGTGAGCGTGGCCCAGCGGACCGGGGTGCCCCAGGCGCGGCCGAGCAGCTCGGCGGAGCGTTCCAGGTCGCGCACCGCGAGCGGGTCGGTCGAGCCGGCGGCGACCATGACCACCGGCGACCCGGGCTCGACGCCCGCGCCGACCAACCGGGAGACCATGGCCGACGCGAGCAGCGGGTGCGGCCCCAGCTGCCGGCCGAGCCGCAGCGACGAGCCGCGCACCATCGCCGGCAGGTCCGAGCGCACGTGCATCCCGGTCGAGAGCAGCAGCGGCACCACGACGCCCGCCTCACCCCGAGCAGCCGCCGCGGCCGCGACGTCGGAGAGCAGCGGCTCCGCCAGCTCGACGTACGCCGCCACGCCGGCCAGGCCGAGCCGGGCGGCGGCCAGCGCGGTCACCTCGCGGGCGACCTCGTTCCCGGCGGCGGTCCGGGTCCCGTGAGCGACGGTGACCAGCACCGTCATGGCCCGGTCACGATCGGCTCACGAGGACACCGCGAGCCGGTAGCCCCGCTTGACCACCGTCTGCACCACGCGGGTGCCGAGCGCGGCCCGCAGCCGGGCGACGGCCATCTCGACGGCGTGCTCGGAGCCGGCGGTGCCGCCGGGCAGCGCGGCGAGCAGCTCGCGCCGAGAGACGACGGTGCCGGGGTTGACCAGCAGCGCCTGCAGCACCGCGAACGGCGCCGGCGAGAGCCGCACCGGCGCCCCGTCGAGCAGCACCTCGTCGCCGTGCAGCAGCAGCGTGTGGCCGGCGACCTCGAGGCTGACGCCGGCGCTGCGCGAGGGCAGCTCGGTCTCGAGCTGCTTGACCATCGCCACGAGCCGGTTGCGCTCGGGGTGGATGGTGGGCACGCCCCACAGCTCGAAGGCGGCGGCGGTGACCGGTCCGACGCAGGACGCGACCACGTCGGCCTGGAACGCCGCGACCACGTCGTCGCGCCGACCGGTGGGCCCGGCGGCGTCCATGAGCGCGGCGACGGCGGGCGCGGAGGTGAAGGTGACCGCGTCGAGCGCGCGGTCGGCGACCAGGTCGATCATCCGGAAGAGCGGGTCGAGGTCCTCGGCGGACTCGACGCGGTAGACGGTCACGACGGTGACGTCGGCACCCTGTCGCCGCAGCGCATGGGCGACCATCGACAGCGACTGGCCGTGCTCCTGGACCACGATCCGCAGCCCCTCGAGCGGGCGGCCGCGCAGGTGCTCGAGCACGTCCTCGAAGCACTCCGACTCCGGCGCCCACAGCTCGCGCAGGCCACGGCGCCGCAGCGCACCGACGGACTTCGGGCCGCGCGCGAGGATCTCCGCCCGCTCCAGCGCGGCGACCAGCGCGTCGCCCAGGCCCCACGAGTCGGCCGCCTCGAACCACGCCTTCATCCCGATCCCGGTCGTCGCCAGGAACATGTCGACCGGACGCGCCAGCACCTCCTCGGTGGCGGCGCGCAGGGAGGCGTCGTCGACCTGGTTCGGCTCGAGCGAGAGCGCCGGCGCCCACACGACCTCGGCCCCGCGCCGCTCCAGCAGCGCGACCTGCTCCTCCACCTTGCGCGCGGCGGTGACACCGACGCGGAAGCCGCGCAGCGGGAGCGGCTCGGTCACGGTCCCTCCCCGGGGCTCTCCCTGGCCGGTCCCACGAGGACCGTCCCGTCGCGGACGGCGACGTCGTACGTCGGTACCCGGACCGCCGCGTCGTCGAGGCACTGCCCGGTGCGCAGGTCGAAGCCCTGCTTGTGCATCGGGGAGGCGACGAACGGGACGTCCCCGCGCGTGCCGACGATGCCGCGGGCCAGCACCGAGGCCCGCGAGAAGGGATCGTAGTTGCCCAGGGCGAACACCTCGTCGTCGTGCGTCCGGAACACCGCGACCGCGTGCCCGTCGACCAGCGCGCACACCCCCGCCTCGCGCGGCAGCCGGTCGAGCGCGCAGACCGGTGTGTACGCCGCCACGTCGGCCGCCGAGGCCGGCGCGCTCACCGCGCCGTCCACCGCGCCGTTCACCGGGGCACCCCGACCGGGATGGCCGAGCCGAGGACGACGGGCCCATCGGGCTCGGCCGGCACCTGCTGGCCGCGTTCGGCGCGGAAGCCGATGTGCGGGTCGGGCACGTCCGGCGCGTTGACGAACGACACGAACCGGGCGAGCTTGTCGGGGTCCTCCAAGGTGTCGCGCCACTCGTCGCGGTAGCCGGTGACGTGCCGCGCCATCGCCGCCTCGAGCTCCGAGCCGAGGCCGAGCGCGTCGTCGACGACGACCTCACGGACCCGGTCGAGCCCGCCGTCGAGGGAGTCGATCCACGGCGCGGTCCGCTGGAGCCTGTCGGCGGTGCGGATGTAGTAGAGGAGGAACCGGTCCAGGTAGCGCACCAGCGTCTCGTCGTCGAGGTCGCCGGCGAGCAGCCGCGCGTGGGCGGGGGTGGCGCCGCCGTTGCCGCCGACGTAGAGGTTCCAGCCCTTTTCGGTGGCGATGATCCCGAAGTCCTTGGCCCGCGCCTCGGCGCACTCGCGCGCGCAGCCGCTGACGCCGCCCTTGAGCTTGTGCGGCGACCGCAGCCCGCGGTAGCGCAGCTCCAGGTCGATCGCCATCCGGACCGAGTCCTGCACGCCGTACCGGCACCAGGTCGACCCGACGCACGACTTCACCGTGCGCAGCGACTTGCCGTAGGCGTGCCCGGACTCGAATCCGGCGTCGACGAGCCGCCGCCAGATGTCGGGCAGCTGCTCGAGCCGGGCGCCGAAGAGGTCGATCCGCTGGCCACCGGTGATCTTCGTGTAGAGCCCGAAGTCGCGAGCGACCTCGCCGATGACGATGAGCCCGTCGGGGGTGATCTCCCCGCCGGGGACGCGCGGGACGACGGAGTAGGTGCCGTTGCGCTGGATGTTGGCGAGGTAGGCGTCGTTGGTGTCCTGCAGCACCGCCCGCCCCCCGCCGAGCACGTGCCGGCCGAGCTGCGAGGCCAGCACCGACGCGACGGTCGGCTTGCAGACGTCGCAGCCGCGGCCGGTGCCGTGCGCGGCGACGACCTCGTCGAACGACGTGTGCCCGTGGACGGCGACCGCGTCGAAGAGCTCCTGCCGGGTCATCGCGAAGTGCTCGCACAGGCTGCGGTCGACGGTGCGGCCCTGGGACGCGTAGTACTCCTCGATCACCCTCTTGACCAGCGGCTTGCACGAGCCGCAGGTCGCGCCGGCCCGGGTGGTGCCGTCGCAGGCGGCGGCCGCGACGATGTCGGCCTTGCTGACGTCGTTGCACGAGCAGACCTGCGCCTCGTCGGGCAGCGCGACCTCCGCTCCGCCGCCGCGGGACGCCGGGAGGATCAGCTCCTCGGGGTTGTCCGGCAGCTCGATGCCGGAGCTGACCATCGGGCGGAGCACGCCGTACGCCGACGCGTCGCCGACCAGGATCCCGCCGAGCAGGCGGCGACCGTCCTCGGAGACGACGAGCTTCTTGTAGACCCCGGCCACGGCGTCGGCCAGCACCAGCTCCAGCGCCCCGTCCGTGGTCGCGAACGCGTCCCCGAAGGACGCCACGTCCACGCCCATCAGCTTCAGCTTGGTCGACATGTCGGCGCCCGTGAACGCCCCGGCGCCGCCCAGCAGCGCGTCCACGACGACCTCGGCCATGGCGTAGCCGGGAGCGACCAGGCCGTACATCCGGCCGCCCGGCACCGCGCACTCCCCCACCGCCCACACGTGCGGGTCGGAGGTGCGGCACTGCTCGTCGACCAGCACGCCGCCGCGCTCGGCCACGTCCAGCCCGGCCGCGCGGGCCAGCGCGTCACGGGGCCGGATGCCGGCGGAGAAGACGACCACGTCGGCCCCGACGCTGAGCCCGTCACTGGCGTCGCCCAGGTCCAGCCCGGCCGCCCGGCCGTCCCGCTCGACCACGGCCTTCGTCGCCACGCCGGTGTGCAGCCGCAGCCCCAGCGCCTCCACGTGGCGGGCCAGCGTCGCGCCGCCCGCGTCGTCGACCTGCACCGGCATCAGCCGTGGCGCCATCTCGACGACGTGGGTCTCCAGCCCGAGCCCGTGCAGCGCGTTGGCCGCCTCCAGGCCGAGGAGGCCGCCGCCGACGACCGCGCCGGTCCGGGCGCCGGCCGCGGCCTCGCGGATCGCCTCGAGGTCCTCGATCGTGCGGTAGACGAAGCAGCCGGGCAGGTCGTGCCCCGGCACCGGCGGCACGAACGGCGCCGCCCCGGTCGCGAGCACCAGCTCGTCGTACGCCAGCTCGCCGCCGTCGGAGAGCCGGAGGGTGCGGGCTGCCGGGTCGACCTCCTCGACGGTGGTGCCGAGCAGCAGCCGCACCCGCGGGTCGTCGTACTCCCCGGTGGGCAGGAACGACAGCGCCTCGGCGCCGACCTCGAAGAACGACGTGAGCGCGACCCGGTCGTAGGCCGGCCGCGGCTCCTCGCCGACCACCACGACGTCGTGGGTCTCGGTCAGACCGCGCTCGATCGCGGCCTGGACGAAGCGGTGGCCGACCATGCCGTGGCCGACGACCACGAGGGTCCTGCGCAGGTGGGGGCTCATCGGGGGGTTCCTTCCAGCTGGGTGGTGCGGGTGCTGAGCAGCTGCCGGACCGCGTCGGAGCAGCCGCCGCAGCCGGTGGTGGCCCGGGTGGTGGCCCGGACGTCGTCGAGGGACGCGCAGGCGCGGACGGCGCCGGCGCTGACGCCGGCGCAGGAGCACACCTCGGCGTCGTCGGGGAGCACGACCGGCTCGGCCGCGGTGACGCGGTCGGGCATGAGCAGGTGGCCGGGCTCGGTCGGGCCGAGCACGGTGCCGCGGTCGTAGTGCTGGGTGATCAGGCCGACCCGCGAGAGGTCGCCGACGAGGGTCCCGGCCACGATCCGGCCGTCGCGGACCACGAGCCGCCGGTGCGAGCCGACGACCGGGTTGGTCACCTCGACGACCTCGCCCTCGGCGGTGGCCGGGTCGCCGAGCACGGCGACGTCGAGGTCGGTGGCGCGCAGCCGGGCGACGACGCGCGACCCGTCGTACGTCGCGTCCTCGCCGCGCAGGTGCCGGGCCAGCACGCCGGCCTGCTCCCACGCCGGCGGCACGAACCCGGTCGTCCGATCGCCGCGCTGGGCGCAGTCGCCGATCGCGTGCACCCGCTCGTCGCTGGTGCGCAGGTGCTCGTCGACGACGACCCCGCGGCGCACCTCGAGGCCGGCCCGGCGGGCGAGCGACGTCGACGGCCGGCCACCCGCGGTCAGCACGACCAGGTCGAGGTCCTCGAGCGCGTGCCCGTTGTCCAGGGTCAGCCTGCAGGTGGGGCCGGTGGGGGTCAGCCGGACCGCCCGCGCCCCGGTGTAGACGTTCGTGCCGAGCCGGCGCAGCCCGCGCGCGAGCACGGACCCGGCGGCCGGGCCGACCTGGCTGCGCAGCAGGTGCTCGCCGCCCTCGACCACCTCGGTGGCCAGGCCGCGGACGGCCAGCGCGCGAGCGACCTGCAGGCCGAGCAGGCCGCCGCCGACCACGACCGCGCGGCGGGCGCCGGGCACCGCGGCGTCGAGCCGGCGGCAGTCCTCGAGGCTGCGGAAGGCGTGCACCCGCTCGTCGAGCCGGCCGTCGACGCGGACGAGCCCGCGGATCGGCGGCAACGTGGGGATGCTGCCCGTCGCCAGGACCAGCCGGTCGTAGGGCACCCGGCTCCGGTCGGCCAGCTCCACCTCGCGCTCGGCCCGGTGCACGTCCACCACGCGGGTGCCGAGCCGGAGGTCGAGCCCGTCGGGCAGACGCATCGCCAGCGCCGCCGGGTCGTGGGTGCCCTCGAGCACGGCCGAGAGCAGGATCCGGTTGTACGGCGCGTGCGGCTCGTCGCCGAGCAGCGTGACGTCGTGCCGCCCGCCCGCCACGAGCAGCTCGGCCAGCCGGACCGCCGCCATCCCGGCGCCGGCGACGACCACCCGCTCGCGGGTCATGCGCGCACCGCCGCCGCGCACACCTTGAACTCCGGCATCCGCGAGGACGGGTCGAGCGCGTCGTTGGTCAGCCGGTTCGCGCCGACCCAGTGGAACGGCACGAACACCGTGTCGGGGCGGATCGTCGCCACCACCCGCGCCGGCGCCTTCAGCTCCCCGCGCCGCGTCGTCACGACCACCGGCTCGCCGTCGCGCACGCCGATCCGCCCGGCGAGCAGCGGGTGCAGCTCCACGAACGGCCCGTCGTCGGGCAGGTCGCGCACGCGGCGGGTCTGGGCGCCGGACTGGTACTGCGCCAGCACCCGGCCCGTCGTCAGGTGCAGCGGGTACGCCGCGTCCGGCTGCTCCGCGGCGCCGACGTGGTCGACCGCCACGAACCGCGCACGGCCGTCCGGCGTCGCGAAGGATTCCGCGAAGAGCCGCGGCGTGCCGGGGTGATCCTCACGGGGGCACGGCCAGAACACCCCGTGCTCGGCGCGGATCCGCTCGTAGGTGATGCCCGCGTAGTCCGCGCGCCCGCCCGCCGAGGCCCGCCCGAGCTCGGTGAAGACCTCGGCCGGGTCGGTCGAGAACGGCACCGGCGACCCGAGCCGCTCGGCCAGCCCCGCCATCACCTCGAGGTCGCTGCGGACCCCCTCGGGCGGGGCGACGGCCTGCTCACGCAGCACCACCCGGCCCTCGAGGTTGGTCATCGTGCCGGTCTCCTCGGCCCACTGCGTCACCGGCAGCACGACGTCGGCCAGCGCGGCGGTCTCCGACATGACGATGTCCGCGACGACGAGCAGGTCGAGCGCGGCGAGCCGCTCGGTGACGTAGGTGGCGTTGGGCGCGGAGACCACGATGTTGCTGCCCAGCACGAGCAGCGCCCGGGCGCCGTCGTCGGTGCCGAGCGTGTCGAGCAGCTCGTACGCCGACCGGCCGGGGCCCGGCAGGCTGTCCGGGTCCACGCCCCAGACGCCGGCCACGTGCGCCCGCGCCGCCGGGTCGTCGATCATCCGGTAGCCGGGCAGCTGGTCGGCCTTCTGCCCGTGCTCGCGGCCGCCCTGTCCGTTGCCCTGGCCGGTCAGGCAGCCGTAGCCGGCGCCGACCTTGCCGGGCATCCCGAGCGCGAGCGCCACGTCGATCCAGGCCAGCACCGTCGCGGTGCCCTGGCTGTGCTGCTCGGCCCCGCGGGCGGTCAGCACCATCACCCGCTCCGAGCCGGCGAGCAGGTCGGCCAGCTTCCGCAGCTGTGCGGCCGGCACCCCGCTGACCCGCTCGACCCGCTCCGGCCACCACGCGGCCACCGACCGGCGGACCGTGTCGAAGCCGGTCGTGCGCGTGGCGACGTACTCCTCGTCGACGGCGCCGGCCGCGTCGAGCAGGTGCAGCAGCCCCAGCGCGATCGGCAGGTCTGTGCCCGGGACCGGCTGGACGAACACGTCGGCGCGGTCCGCGGTCGGCGTGCGCCGCGGGTCGACGACGACCACCCGGCCGCCGCGCTCGCGGAGCCGGTCGAGGTGGCGCGCCGCCGGGGGCATGGTCTCGGCGAGGTTCGAGCCGACCAGCACGACGACGTCCGCCTGCTCGACGTCGGCCAGCGGGAACGGCAGGCCGCGGTCGATGCCGAAGGCCTGGTTGCCGGCGGACGCGGCCGAGCTCATGCACCACCGGCCGTTGTAGTCGACCTGGCTGGTGCCGAGCGCGACCCGGGCGAGCTTGCCGAGCTGGTAGGCCTTCTCGTTGGTCAGCCCGCCGCCGCCGAAGACGGCGACCGCGTCGCGGCCGTGCGCGTCCTGCACGGCACGGAGCCGGTCGGCGACCATGTCGAGCGCCTCGTCCCAGCCGGCCGCCCGGAGCGCGCCGGTCGCACGGTCGCGCACCAGAGGCGTGGTCAGCCGCTCGCGGTGGCCGCGCAGACCGGTCGCGGTCCAGCCCTTGCGGCACAGCGCTCCCTCGTTGACGGGGAACTCCGGCCACGGCCGCACCTCCAGCGCGCGGCCGACCCGCTCCAGGGTCATCCCGCACTGGAGGCTGCAGTAGGGGCAGTGCGTGCGGGTGCCGGTGGTCGAGGTCGGGGGCACTCAGATCCCCGCCCGCGCCAGGCTGCCCGCACCGGCCCGGCGGCGGAGGAACACGGCGTACACGACGGCGGCGCAGACGACGTAGAACGCGGTGAAGACAGTGAACGCGCCCTTGGTGGCCGCCATCGGGTCCTCGACCCACGGCGAGCTGAAGGCGAGCGGGATGAGGAAGCCGCCGACCGCGCCGACCGCGCCGATGACGCCGATCGCGGCCGAGGCCTGCTTGGTCGCGGTGTCGAGGGCAGCAATCCGCTGCGGCGTGCCCGGGGTCGTGGTGCGCTCGGCCTCGGTGCGCCAGATGGCGGGGATCATCTTGTACGTCGACCCGTTGCCGATGCCGGTCGCCGCGAAGACGCAGAGGAAGAAGCCGAGGAACCAGGGGAACCACGAGCGGTTGTCGGTGGCGATCGCGGGATCCTGGGCCGGGTTCGGCGTGAGCTGGGTGAGCGTCCACAGCACGGCGAGCGTGGCGAGGATCATCGCGGCGAAGGCGCCGAGGGTGACCTTCGCGCCGCCCACCCGGTCGGCCAGCCAGCCGCCGAGCGGCCGGGTCGCGGAGCCGACGAGCGCGCCGAGGAAGGCGTAGTAGGCGAAGTAGATGCCGGTGCCGAGCGGGGCCGGGTCGGGCACCCAGAAGTTCAGCTTGATGAGCAGCGGCATCGCGGCGGAATAGCCGATGAACGAGCCGAACGTCCCGACGTAGAGGAACGCCATCACCCAGGTCTGGCGGTGCCGCACCACCCGCAGCTGCTCGCGCGGCCGGGAGACGGCGGTACCGAGGTTGTCCATCCAGCGCCAGGCGGCGAACGTCGCGACGACCGCCAGCCCGGCGTAGACCCAGGCCGCCCGCTCGAGGTGGACCCCGCCGTCGGAGGCCTGCACCAGCCCGAAGATGCCTGCGCCGCCGATGATGACCGGCAGCAGGAGCTGGATCAGCGCGACGCCGAGGTTGCCGCCGGCGGCGTTCAGCCCGAGGGCGGCGCCCTTCTTCGCGGCGGGGTAGAAGAAGTTGATGTTCGCCATCGAGGAGGCGAAGTTGCCGCCGCCGAGACCGGCCGTCGCGGCGATGAGGCAGAAGACCCAGTACGGCGTCGCCGGCTGCTGCACGGCGTACGCGAACAGCAGCGTCGGCACCAGCAGCAGCGCCGCGCTCACCATCGTCCAGTTGCGGCCGCCGAAGCGCGGCACCGCGAACGTGTACGGCAGCCGCAGCAGCGAGCCGACGAGGTTCGGCAGCGCCACCAGGAGGAACAGCTGCTGGGCGCTGAAGTCGAAGCCCAACGAGACCAGGAACGCCGAGCTGACGCTCCAGATCAGCCAGACCGAGAACCCTAGGTGCTCGGCGAAGATCGACCACGCCAGGTTGCGGCGGGCCACCGCGCGCCCGGTCGTCTCCCAGAACGCCGCGTCCTCAGGCCGCCAGTCGTCGATCCACCGGCCGGTGCGTCGGCTCCGGTCGGCAGGGCCGGGGGTCGGCGCGAGGTCCTGGCCGGTGGTCGGGGTGGAGCGGTCGCTCGAGGTGACGGTCATGGAGGCTCCTCGGGAGGGGACGTCCAGACCATCGTCGGAACCGCAGATTTCGCTGCGGCGCGCGCGAGGGTTCCCGCACGGTCAACTTGTCCTCACGGCCTCACAGGCCTCACGACCTCACACGACCTCATCCGGCCCCACCCGACCTCGCGACCGGGCCGCGCTCAGGCGGGGACGGGCGCCCCGCGCCAGAGGGCACGCGACGCGCCGGCGGCCACGACGCCTCCAGCGAAGACCATGAGCAGGCCCGGGCCGGGCAGCCAGCCGCCGGTGCCGACCAGGCCCAGCACGTGCAGGACCTGCCAGACCGGCAGCACCAGGGCCGGCACCGCCATCAGCGCCCCCTGCACCGCGGCCACCCGACGGGACGGCACCAGGGCCCCGGCCAGGCCGAGCATGGCGGCGTAGAAGGTCCACAGGCCGGCGCCGCGGACGCCGGAGAGGGAGCCGAGCGAGGTGTAGACCCACGGCAGGAACGAGCCCAGGACGACCATGCCGACGGCCAGGGCGAGACGTCGCCGGGCCGGGTCCGCGGGGCGGCGCGTCCGGCCGCGGCGGGCCGGAGCGCCGGCGACGGACGCGGCCGGGGCGAGGTCACGGGAGGCAGCCATGCGAGGACTGTAGGCACCGTGACCGGCGTCACGCCACGGTCCGGGCGGCGGCTCCGACCACTCGCCGGGGCCGTCGGCACGACGAGCGGTCGGCGGAGCACGACGAGCGGTCGTCCGCGTGCCGGTCACCGGGGCCGGAGCCCGCCGACGGCCCGCCGGGCGACCGCTGGGCGACCGATCCGCGCCGCTGGCCGCAGCGGGTGACCTGAGTCACATCGATGCCTTGACCTGCAGGTCGGCCGGTTGCTTGCCTCGCCGTCATCGCCGGCTCCGGGTGCCGGCGTCCGTGCCCACCCACCCGTCCCGTGGAGGATGACTGATGGACGAAGCAGCGCGCCGGGAGTACTGGCGCTCCAACCTGCGGTTGATGGCCGCGTTGCTGACGATCTGGGCGCTCGTGTCGTTCGGCGCCGGCATCGTCTTCGTCGAGCCGCTCAACGAGATCGTCGTGGCCGGGTTCCCGCTCGGCTTCTGGTTCGCCCAGCAGGGCTCGATCATCACCTTCGTCGTGCTCATCGCCATCTACGTGTGGCGCATGGACAAGCTCGACGCCAAGCACGGCGTCGACATCGACGGGTACGAGGAGGAGGTGCACCACTCGTGAGCGACATCCAGACCTGGACCCTCGTCTTCGTCGTCATCACCTTCGGCATCTACATCTACATCGCCTACGCGAGCCGGGTCAGCAACACCTCCGGCTTCTACGTCGCCGGTGGCGGCATCCCGGCCTCGGCCAACGGCGCGGCGATCGCCGCGGACTGGATGAGCGCCGCGTCGTTCATCTCGATGGCCGGCATCATCGCGCTGGCCGGCAACGGCTACGCCGGGTCGGTCTACCTGATGGGCTGGACCGGCGGCTACGTGCTGCTGGCGCTGCTGCTGGCGCCGTACCTGCGCAAGTTCGGCAAGTACACGATCCCCGACTTCGTCGGCGACCGGTACTCCGAGAGCGCCCGCCTGGTCGCCGTCGTCTGCGCCATCGTCGTCTCGTTCGTGTACGTCGCGGGGCAGATGGCGGGCGTCGGCCTGGTCTTCCAGCGCTTCCTCAACGTCGGCACGACCACCGGTGTCGTCATCGGCATGGCGATCGTCTTCTTCTACGCCGTGCTCGGCGGGATGAAGGGCATCACCTGGACCCAGGTGGCCCAGTACAGCGTGCTGATCGTCGCCTACCTGATCCCCGCGGTGGCGATCTCGGCCGAGCTGAGCGACATCCCCGTGCCCCAGATCGGCTTCGGCCAGATCCTGGCCGAGCTCGACGGCCTCCAGCAGGACCTGGGCATCGCGGCGTACACCGAGGCCTTCACCCAGACCTCGATGATGAACATGGTGCTCATCACCGCGGCACTGATGTTCGGCACCGCCGGCCTGCCGCACGTGATCGTGCGGTTCTACACCGCCAAGAGCGTGCGGGCGGCGCGCTACTCCGCCCTGTGGGCGCTGTTCTTCATCTCGCTGCTCTACACGACCGCCCCGTCGATCGCGGCCTTCAGCAAGCTCCGTGTGATCCAGGACCTCGACGGCACCGCGCTCGCCGACGTGCCGGGCTGGTTCAACACCTGGGCCGACGTCGGGCTGATCACCGGCGCCGACGGCGGCGCCGTCGCCGACGCCAACGGCAACGGGGTCATCGACTTCACCAGCGAGGTGGTCATCAACAACGACATCATGGTGCTCGCCGCACCGGAGATCGGCGGCCTGCCGGCACCGATCGTCGGCCTGGTCGCCGCGGGCGCCCTCGCGGCCGCGCTCTCCACCGCGTCCGGGCTGCTGCTGGTGATCTCCTCCTCTGTGGCCAACGACGTCTACTACAAGCGGATCAACCCGGGAGCCACGGAGGCCCGGCAGCTGCTCGTCGGCCGGATCGCCATGGGCGGCGCGATCCTGGTCGCCGGCTACCTCGGCATCAACCCGCCGGGATTCGTGGCGCAGGTGGTGGCGCTGGCCTTCGGCCTGGCCTGTGCGAGCTTCTTCCCGATCCTGGTGCTCGGGATCTTCTGGAAGAAGTGCACGGCCGCCGGCGCGACCGCCGGGATGCTCACCGGCCTCACGGTGACGATGGCCTACATGATCTGGACCGTCGACATCTGGGGCAACAGCGCGGGCATCTGGAACATCCCGGAGACCGGCTTCGGCACCATCGGCATGCTGATCAACTTCGCGGTGACGATCACCGTCTCGCAGTTCACCCGCAAGCCGAGCCCGCTCATGCAGGAGCTGGTCGAGGAGATCCGGTTCCCGGGTCGCACGGACCTGGTCGCCAAGCACGCGCACGGCGAGGAGCTCACCTAGGAGCTCGCAGGACCCGGCCGACGGGCCCTGTGGTGACCCGCACCACAGGGCCCTAGGCTGGTCCGCAGTCGGCAACCGCCACCCCGCCGGGACGCCCCGGCCCCCGCCGCGGCCCTGCGTCGCGGCCCAGCGATGAGGGAGCGATCGTGAGCGAAGAGACCCTGTCCAACCTCCTCAAGGAGGACCGTCGGTTCGAGCCGCCCGCCGAGCTCGCCGCGGCCGCCAACCTGAAGGAGGAGGCCTACGCCCGGGCCGCCGAGGACCGGGAGGGCTTCTGGGCCGAGCAGGCCGAGCGCCTGACGTGGAGCAAGAAGTGGGACCAGGTGCTCGACTGGAGCAACCCCCCGTTCGCCAAGTGGTACGTCGGCGGCGAGCTGAACGCGGCGTACAACTGCGTCGACCGGCACGTCGAGGCCGGCAACGGCGACAAGGTCGCGATCCACTGGGTCGGCGAGCCGGTCGACGACAAGCGCTCCATCACCTACGCCGAGCTGCAGGCGGAGGTCAGCCAGGCCGCCAACGCGCTGACCGACCTCGGTGTCGGCGCCGGTGACCGGGTCGCGATCTACATGCCGATGATCCCCGAGGCGATCGTCACGATGCTCGCCTGCGCACGGATCGGCGCCCCGCACACGGTCGTCTTCGGCGGCTTCTCCTCCGACGCGCTCGCCTCGCGGGTCGTCGACTGCCAGGCGAAGGTCGTCGTCACCGCCGACGGCGGCTACCGCCGCGGCGCTCCGTCGGCACTGAAGCCCGCCGTCGACGAGGCCCGCGCCAAGGCCGCCGAGCGCGACGGGCACACGGTCGAGAAGGTGCTCGTCGTCAAGCGCACCGGCCAGGAGGTCGACTGGGACGACTCCGTGGACGTGTGGTGGCACGACAGCGTCGCGAAGGCCCCGACCGAGCACCAGTGGCGGGCCTTCGACTCCGAGCACCCGCTCTACGTCATGTACACCTCCGGCACCACCGGCAAGCCCAAGGGCATCCTGCACACCACCGGCGGATACCTCACCGGCTGCGCCTACACGCACTGGGCGGTCTTCGACCTCAAGCCGGAGACCGACGTCTACTGGTGCACCGCCGACATCGGCTGGGTGACCGGCCACTCCTACATCGTCTACGGCCCCCTCGCGAACGGCGCCACCCAGGTGCTCTACGAGGGCACGCCCGACTCCCCGGAGAAGGGCCGCTGGTGGCAGGTCATCGAGGAGTACTGCGTCACGATCTTCTACACCGCGCCCACCGCGATCCGCTCGTTCATGAAGCAGGGCCGGGAGATCCCCGACGCCCGCGACCTGTCGTCGCTGCGCGTGCTCGGGTCGGTCGGTGAGCCGATCAACCCGGAGGCCTACGTCTGGTACCGCGAGGTCATCGGCGGCGACCGCACCCCGGTCGTCGACACGTGGTGGCAGACCGAGACCGGCGCGATCATGATCAGCCCGCTGCCCGGTGTCACCGCAGGCAAGCCCGGCTCGGCGATGATCCCCATCCCAGGCGTCTCCGCCGACGTCGTCACCGAGGAGGGCGAGTCGGTCCCGAACGGCTCCGGCGGCTACCTCGTGCTCACCGAGCCGTGGCCCTCGATGCTCCGCACGATCTGGGGCGACGACCAGCGGTTCAAGGACACCTACTGGTCGCGCTACGCCGACCAGGGCTGGTACTTCGCCGGCGACGGCGCCAAGAAGGACACCGACGGCGACCTGTGGGTCCTCGGCCGCGTCGACGACGTCATGAACGTCTCCGGCCACCGGCTCTCCACCACCGAGATCGAGTCCGCGCTCGTCTCCCACCCGAAGGTCGCCGAGGCCGCGGTCGTGGGCGCCAAGGACGAGGACACCGGCCAGGCGGTCTGCGCCTTCGTCATCCTGCGCGACGAGGCCGGCGACGGCGGCGACGACATCGTCGAGGAGCTGCGCAACCACGTGCGCAAGGAGATCGGCGCGATCGCCAAGCCGCGCCAGGTCATGGTGGTCCCCGAGCTGCCCAAGACCCGTTCGGGCAAGATCATGCGTCGCCTGCTGCGCGACGTGGCCGAGCACCGCGAGGTCGGCGACGTCACCACGCTGGCCGACTCCACGGTCATGGACCTGATCTCCGGGAAGCTCACCTCCGGCAAGGGCGGCGACGACTGACGGGTCGCCCGCTCGCCCTCGCCCTCGCCCCAGGACCGGTCGGCGGGGTAGTAACGGACAGGTTCGTCCGTGACTACCCCGCCGACGGTCATTTTCGTCCGTTACTACCCCGACTCCCCGACCGGCCACGCGGCGACCGGGCCCGCGCGCCGGGTTCCGCGTACGACGTACCCGGCTCAGCGCAGCGCGGCGACGACCTTCGGCAGCCCCCACCGCACCGGGGCGTCGAACCACGGCCAGTTGTGCACGCCGCCCTGGCGGACCCAGGCCGAGTAGGGCACGCCGGCCTGGGTGAGCGCGGCGAGGAACGAGCGGTGACCGGTCCACATCAGCTGCTCGGTGTAGCCGGTGTGCAGGGGGTCGGTGGTCTCGCTGACGGTGCTCAGCGAGCCGGTGCCGGCGGCGACGAACAGCTCGACGCCCTTCAGCTTCGGGGCGAGCGACACCGGGTTGTGCGCGTCCCACGTGGCCCGCTCGAGCACCGGGTTGCCCCAGACGCGCAGCAGGTTCGGCGGGCTGACGCCGATCGCCTTGGCGATCTCCGGCGGCAGGATGTTGGCGACCATCAGGTTGGTGTCGACGGCGCCGGAGAGCGTGAACGCCGCCTGGTAGAGGCCGGGGTGCCGGGCGGGGTAGATCAGGGCCCCGAGGCCGCCCATCGAGGCGCCGACCGCGGCGCGCTTGCCGGTCGTGCGGAACTTCCGATCCACCCAGCGGGTGAGGATCTCGGTGTGGAAGGTCTCCCACTGCCAGGAGCCGTCCTTCCAGTCGCTGAACATCCCGGCCTCGTCGCCGATGCCGCCCTCGGGCATCACGAAGATCGCCTTGAGCGGCTTGGTGATCGCGGTGAGCTCGGTGCCGACGCTCCAGCGGGTGTACGGGCTGCGGGCGCCGTTGAAGACATAGACGACCGGGTAGCGCTTCTTCTTGTTCTTCTTCGCCTTGTAGCCGGTCGGGAAGAGGACGCGCACCATGCTGCTGGTGACCTTCACGTCCGAGGGGACCGGCACCCGGAAGTCGCGGCAGCGCGAGGGCGGGCAGGCCCTCGGTCCGTCCTTCCCCGGGGACTCGTCGGCGGGCTGGTAGCTCGTCGGCATCGACGGCACGAGCATCAGGTCGAGGAAGGACTGCCACGACGACCCGGACGCGCCGGTCTCGGTCGTCGTCTTCTCGACGTGGACGTCGTCCCCGGAGTCGGCCACCGCGGCGGTGCCACCGGCGGCGGCGACCGTCGCGGCCAGCGCGAGCACGACGGAGCCGACCAGGGCGGCGAGGGTGCGGCGCGGGGGCCGAGGTCGAGCGTTCACGTGTGCGCAACGACGGCGGGGGCACCGAGGTCACGGCTGCCCTCTAGGCTGGAGCCGGTGCGCCGGGAAGTCTGGTCGGCAGTCCTGCTGCCGACCCCTCGAAGGATCTCCATGCCCTGCCGGCCCATCCCCGACCGGCCGTCCTGCGGCCCGCGCACGCCACGTGCGCCGCGACGGATGCCGCGATCGATGCCGACGGACGGCGTCCGGTGACGGTCCTGCTGCTCCTGGTGGCGCTCGCCGCCGTACCGGTGCTGGTCGTGCCCACGACGCTCGCGCTCGGCCGCCGCACGGGATGGGTGCTCGCCGCGGCCTTCCTCGGCATGGCTGCCGCCCTCGTCCCGGCGGGCCGCGACGTGCTGCGCGGCGAGGAGGTCACCTGGTCGCGGCCGTGGGTCCCGCAGCTGGACGTGGACCTCGCGCTACGCCTCGACGGGCTCGGCCTGGTCTTCGTGATGATCGCGCTGGTCATCGGCGCCGCGGTGCTCGCCTACTCGGCGGCGTACCTCTCGCCGGGCCGGCAGCTCGGCTTCTACCTGTGGATGACCGTCTTCGCGCTGGGCATGGTGGGCCTGGTCCTGGCCGACGACCTGGTGCTGCTCTTCCTGTGCTGGGAGATCACCTCCCTCGCGTCGTTCCTGCTGATCGCGCGCTCGGGCTCCGGCGGCGAGGCCGCCTCGACCCGCACCCTGATCATCACCTTCGTCGGCGGGCTGACCCTGCTGGTGGCGGTCGTGCTGATGATCGTCGCCACCGGCACCACCAGCCTCTCCGAGGCGCTGGCCTCGCCGGTCTGGCAGGACAACGGGGCGCTGACCACGACGGTCGCCCTGCTGGTGGCGGTCAGCGGCTTCACCAAGGCCGCCCAGTTCCCCTTCCACCCCTGGTTGCCGGACGCGATGGCCGCGGCCACGCCGGTCAGCGCGTACCTCCACGCCGCCGCGGTGGTGAAGGCCGGCATCTACCTGATGCTGCGCTTCTCCGAGGCGTTCTCCTCGGTGCCGGCGTGGAACGCCCTGCTCATCGCGACGGGTCTGTTCACCGCGGCGATGGCCGCCCTGTTCGCGTTGGGGCAGACCGACCTCAAGCGTCTGATGGCCTACTCCACGGTCAGCCAGCTCGGCCTGATCACCGCCGCCATCGGCGTGGGCACGCCGAAGGCGCTGACCGCCGCCGTCCTCCACACGATCGCCCACGCACTGTTCAAGTCCGGCCTGTTCATGATGGTCGGCATCGTCGACCACCAGACGGGGACCCGCGACGTACGCCGCCTCCCCCCGCTGTGGCGGGTGATGCCGTGGAGCTTCGCGACCGTCATCGCCGGCGCCGCCGCCATGGCCGGCCTCCCGCCGCTGCTCGGCTTCGTCAGCAAGGAGATGGTCCTCGGCTCGATGTTGGATGCGCCGGGACCTGCGTGGACCGGACCGGTGGCCTTCGTGGCGGCCGCCGCCGGCGCCGTGCTGACCTTCGCCTACTGCGCCAAGATCGTGCTCGGCGCGTTCGTCGACGGCGAGCGGGAGCTGGAGGACTGCTCGGTCCCGGAGGTCCGCGAGGCCGGGCCCGCCCTGCTGGTCCCCGCCATGCTGCCGATCTGGGCCGGCCTCCCCCTGGCGCTGGCCGTCTGGGTGCTCGACCCACCGGTGGACCGCGCGGTGAGCGCCATCAGCGACGGCGGCGGCTACGCCCTGCACCTGTGGCACGGCATCACCCCCGAGCTCCTCGCGACCGCCGTCGTCGTCCTCGGCGGGACGCTCGTCGTGAGCCGGCGCCGCTGGCTGCGGCCGCGGCTCGAGCGCGACCTGCTCCCCCGCAGCGGCGTCCAGCTCATCAGCCAGGCGGTGCACGGGGCGACCCGCGGCGGGTCCTGGCTGGCCCGGCTCGTGGCGGCGGACCACCCCGGCCGCCACGTCACCCCGATCCTCGCGGTGCTCACCCTGCTGCTCGGGGTCGGCACGCTCGCCGTCACGCTCGGCACGGACGTGCCCGCGGCCCAGCCCGACCTCGGCCGGCCGATCGACGCCGCGCTCCTCCTGCTGGTCGCGCTGGGCGTCGTCGGCGTGTGCCTGGCGCAGTCGCGGATCGCGGCCACGGTCTACCTGGGTGGCGTCGGCATCGCCGTCACCGTGCAGCTGTTCGCCCTCGGCGCACCCGACGTGGGGCTGACCCAGCTGATGGTCGAGGTGCTGACGGTCACCGTCATCATGCTCGTCCTCCGCGGCCTGCCCTCGGGCTTCGGTCACCGCCGGCACAGCCGCCGACCCGGTCCCGTGGTGCTCGCGCTCCTGCTCGGAGCGGCCGCCGGCGGGGCGACCTGGCTGCTGACCGGTCGCCGGGAGCAGTCGGACCCCGCCCGCTACTTCATCGACGAGGGGACGGAGGTGACCGGCGGCGACAACCTGGTCAACGTCATCCTGGTCGAGTTCCGCGCCCTCGACACGCTCGGCGAGCTGGCCGTCCTCGGGCTCGCCGGCGTCGCGATCGTCGGCGTCCTGGCCACGGTTCCGGACCGGCGCTCGGAGGACGGAGCCGCGCCGGCCGAGCTCCGCCCGCACCCCGACGCGGCGCCGCACGACCCGCAGGCCGCCCGCGCGCTCGCCGACCCGGCGAGCAACCTGCGCGCCATGCAGCTGCTGCTGCGCCTGCTGACCCCCGGCCTGGTCCTGCTCTCCGTGCTCATCTTCTGGCGCGGGCACAACGAGCCCGGCGGCGGCTTCATCGCAGCCCTCGTGGCCTCGGCGGCCGTGGCGCTGGTCTACCTCGCGCGGCCCGAGGACCGGCCGGTCGCGCGGCCGGGGCTGCACCTCGGACTGATCGCCGGCGGCGTCCTCACCGCGATCGGCACCGGCCTCATCGGCTACGCCCACTCCTCCTTCCTCGAGCCCCTCCACGGTTACGTCGGCGGGGTCCACCTCAGCACCTCGATGCTCTTCGACGTGGGGGTGTACGCCGCGGTGCTCGGGCTCGTCATGGTCGCCTTCGACCGGCTCGGCGCCGCCGCGGTCGAGCACCGCACCACCGGACCGGACTCACCGGCTCCGCCGCCCGCCGAGCACGCGTCGGCCCAGGAGGAGCGCGCATGAGTGTCCTGCCTCTGACGGTCGCCGCGCTGGTCGCCGGCGGCACCTACCTGCTGCTCCAGGCCGGCCTGGTCCGGATCATCTTCGGGATCACCCTGCTCAGCCACGGGGCGAACCTGATGCTGCTCGCCGCCGGCGTCTCCGCGTGGCGCACGGAGCCGCTCGGCGCCGAGGGCTCCTCCCGCAGCGCCGACCCGTTGCCGATGGCGTTCGTCCTGACCGCCATCGTCATCACGCTCGCCGTCACCGTCCTGATGCTCGCGCTGGCGCGCATCGGTGGGGACGACGACACCTACCAGATGCCCGACACCGGAGAGGACCACCACGGATGACCGGCGCCGTCCTCCCGTTCTTCGTCGCCGTCCCGCTGGCGGCCGCGGCGCTCGCCGTCGTGCTCCCGCCCCGCCTGGCGCGGGCGGTCCTCGTCGCGACTCCCCTGCTGGGCACCGCGGGCGCGGTCGCGCTGCTCGTCGAGCACGCCACGAACCCGGTGCTGGTGCACCAGGTCGGCGCGTTCGTGCCAGGGATCGCGATCCCGCTGGTCTCCGACACCCTCTCCGCCGTGATGCTCACCGTCACCGGGCTGACCAGCGCGGTCTGCGTGGCGTACGCCGTGCTGGGCGGCGACGCCCGGCTGCGGTTCTTCCCCAGCCTGGCGTTGATGCTGACCGCCGGCGTGAACGGGGCGCTGCTGACCGGCGACCTGTTCAACCTCTTCGTCTTCGTCGAGGTCATGCTGCTGCCGTCGTACGCCCTGATCGCGATGACCGGCACCTGGCGCCGGCTCGGGATCGGCCGGCTGTTCGTCGTGGTCAACCTGCTGACCTCCACGATCTTCCTGGTCGGCGTCGGCCTGGTCTACGGCGTCGCCGGCTCGGTCAACATGGCCGTGCTCGCCGACGCGGACCACGACGACCCCCGGTTCGTCCTGGCGGTCGCGGTCGTGCTGCTGGCCCTGACGGTCAAGGCCGGGGTCGTGCCGATGCACGGGTGGCTGCCACGGGCCTACCCGGCGACCTCGGGCACGGTGATGGCGCTGTTCTCCGCCCTGCACACCAAGGTCGCGATCTACGCGATCTACCGCATCCACAGCGTCGTGCTCGACGGCGCTCCGGACTGGACGCTGCTGGCGCTCGGGCTGGCCCTGCTGACGATGCTCGTCGGCTCCTACGGCTCGCTCGGCGAGAAGGTCATCCGCCGCAGCCTGTCGTGGCAGATGGTGGCCGGCGTCGGCTACATCCTGCTCGGGCTGGCCATCGGCAGCCGGCTCGGCCTGGCCGCCGGCCTGTTCTACATGGTCCACCACATCCTGGTGATGGGCTCGCTGCTGCTCGCGGCGGCCGCGATCGAGCAGGTCTACCGCAGCGGGCAGTTCGTGCGGATCTCCGGGTTGATGCGACGCGAGCCGCTCCTGGCCACCGGCACGGCGCTAGCGCTGCTGTCGCTCGTCGGGTTCCCGCCGTCGTCGGGCTTCTTCGGCAAGGTCGGCCTCGTCCGCGCCGCCGCCGACCTCGACACCCCCGAGCGGGTCGTCGTGCTGGCGGTCGTCGTGGTGGCCAGCATCGGCGCCCTGGTCGCGATGCTGCGGCTGTGGCGCGAGGTGTTCTGGGGCCCGTCGCTGGAGGAGATGCCCTCGCGGGGCAGCACCGACACCGACCCGATCGACGTGCCTCCCGGCACCCGCGCACCGCGGCGGCTGGTCCTGCCCTCGACGGTCCTCCTGGTCGCGTCGCTCGGCCTCTTCCTGGTCCCCGGCCCCGCCTGGGACCTGGCGGTCGACGCCGCCGACGGCCTGCTGGACGTCTCCCGCTACGCCGCGGAGGTGACCGGCCGGTGAACGCCCTGACCGCGACCCTGCGCGTGCTGCTCCGCTTCGGACCGTGGCTGGTCGGGCAGCTCGTCGTCTCCACGTTGGCGCTGGCCCGCGACGTGGGCACCCCCGGCTCCACGCAGCGCCCGCGGATCGTCAAGCTCTCCCTGGCCGGCATGGGCGACGTGGAGATCACACTGCTCACCAGCTCGATCACGATCACGCCCGGCACGCTGGTCCTCGCCGTTGCGCCGGCCGACGAGCACGGTCCCGCGGCGGCGTACGTGCAGGGGCTTTTCGGCGAGGACGAGGCCGCCCTCGTCTCCGGGCTGGAGGAGATGCGGGACCGGCTGCTGGACGCCTCCCGCGGCTCCGGGCGGGACGGCACCCCCGAGGAAGGAACCCACCCATGACCGCACTGGCTGCGATCGCGATCGCCGTCCTCGTGGTGTCCTCGGCCCTGGGGACCGTGCGCATCGCGCGCGGGCCCGACGACGCCACCCGCGCCGTCGTCGGCGACCTGCTCTTCTTCTGCGCCATCGCGATCTTCGTGGTCACCGGCGTGCTTCGCGAGACGAGCGTGCTGTTCGACGTCGTCCTCCTCGGGACGCTGTGCGGGATCCTGGCCACGGCGGCCTTCTCGCGGATGCTCACGCGGGGCGCGCGATGAGCGCGGGCGACGTCGGCGCCCTGGCCGGCGGCGTGCTCCTGGTCGCGGGATCGCTCTTCTTCCTCGTGACCGCGCTGGGCATGCTGCGGGCCCGGGACGCGATCAGCCGGGTCAACAACCTCAGCCCGGCGACCGGGGCGGGGCTGCCGCTGATCATCCTCGGCGCGGCCGTGCACGAGCTGGCCCGCGGCGACCTCACGGTGCTCGACGGCCTGAAGGCGGTGCTCGCCATCGCCGCCTCGCTCGTCGTCTCGTCGGTGGCGAGCAACATGCTGGGCCGCGCGGCGTACCGCACCCAGCGCGAGCTCGACCCCCGGACGATCGCCGACGCCCTCGGCGCGGACCCCGACCGGCCCGACCCCCGCGCCGCTCCCGACCGCCCGCACGACTGACCTGGGCCCCCAACGGGTTCTGTAGGGTCAGACCCACATCTCGACGCAAGGGGAACGAACGCATGTCGCATCCGGTCCGGCCGCCCCAGGAGGGGGACCCCACCATCGGTCGCCTCGTCGCCGACGCGAGCCGCGACATCTCGACGCTGGTGTCGAAGGAGATCGAGCTCGCCAAGTCCGAGCTCAAGGTCAGCGTCAAGGCCGGCGGGATCGGCGTCGGGCTCTTCGCCGCGGCCGGCTTCCTCGCCGTGCTCGCGATCATCATGCTCTCGGTGGCGATCGCCTACTTCATCCACTGGGACGACCAGGGCCTCGAGCTGCACTGGGCGTTCCTCATCGTCTTCGGGTTCTACCTCCTGCTCGCCGGCCTCCTCGCCTTCATCGGCGTGAAGAAGGTCAAGCAGGTCCGCGCCCCCGAGAAGGCGATCGAGCAGGGCCGGGAGATCCCGCGCGCGCTCAAGGGCCGGTCCTGACCCACGGAGCGCCTCAGCCGGCGCAGTCGCCGGTCGAGACCTCCTCGGTGTTGGTGAGGCCGATCCGGCGGGGCTCCTCGACCTGCTCGGCGGTCAGCGCGTAACCGGTGTCCTGGTCGGTGACCGACGCCGCGAAGACGACGCCGACGACGTCACCGCCGGACGAGACGATCGGGCCGCCCGAGTTCCCGGGGCGCACCAGGCCGCGCAGCGAGTAGACCTCGCGGATGACCGTGCCGTCGCCGTAGATGTTCGGCGAGCGCAGCCGCTGCTCGGAGCGGATCCGGCCGGCGCCCACGTGGTACGGGCCGTCCTGGGGGTAGCCCAGGATCGCCACCCCGTCCTTGGGCTGCGCGCCCTGGTCGAAGGCCAGCGAGCGGCGGCCACCGCCGTCCAGCGACAGCACGGCGACGTCGAGCTCGGCGTTGTAGTAGACGACCTCCGCGGGGACCGACTCGTCGCCGACCTCGACCTCCGGGTCCGCGACGCCGGCGACGACGTGCGCGTTGGTCATCATCCGGCTCTCCCCGTCCTCGCCCTGCGCGTAGAGGAAGCCGGTCCCCTCGATGCCCCGGCCGCAGGCGTTGGTGCCGCGGATCTTCAGCACGCTCTCGCGGGCGGCCTCGACGTCGGGGTCGCGCAGGAGGCGCTTCGGGCCCGGGCCGACCTCGACGATCCGCTCCGGGGCGAACGGCTCGAGGTAGCGCGGGAAGAACGTCGTGCCGACGACGTCGTTGAACGCCTCCAGCACGTTGTCGGCCGACCCCGGCAGGGTGCGGTCGACCTCGGCCAGCACGGTCGAGCCGCGGACCAGCGGGGTCACGCCCGCGATCGCCGAGCCCGAGATCGCCACGCCCAGCGCCCAGGCGACGAGCAGGACGGCCGCCGCGCTGAGCGCCGCGCCGCCGACCGCGTCGACGGCGCGGGCGGGCTGCCACGTGATCCGGTCGCGGATCCGCCCGCCGGCGTACTGCAGGACCGCCTGGCCGAGCGAGGCGCTGAGGATGACGATGAACAGCGCGCCGAGCGAGACCACCAGCGACGGCGCCGCGTCGCCCAGCGCCACGGGTGCGAGCCACACCCCGGCGAGGCCGCCGAGCAGCAGGCCGGCGGTGGCGAACGCGCCGGTGACGAAGCCCTGCCAGTAGCCCGAGAGGGCGTAGGCGAGGACCAGCAGCACCAGCAGCCAGTCGAGCGGGTTCACCGGTCGGGCTCCTCGATGTCCAGCATGCCGGCGCGCGCGTTGCGCTGGACGCGGGAGTCGCCGGCGAGCATGTACGCCGGCAGGTCGCGCACCCGGGACTCGTCCCACTCGCGGGTCCAGCCGAGGAAGTCGAACAGCCGGGCGATGATCCCGCCGGTGAAGCCCCACAGGATGACGTCGCGGTCGGGGCCGATCAGGAAGCCGGGGCTGGTGTAGCCGATCGGGTGGCGCACGGTGATCCGGTTGTCCGGGTCGACGAGGTCCGCGATCGCCGCGTGGTGGATCGCGTGCACCTCCGCCCGGCTGACCACGCCCACGGCGGACGGCTCGCGCCACCAGCCCACGACCGGCGTGACCGCGAAGTTGCTCGGCGGCAGCCACAGCTGCGGCAGGCAGCCGACCACGTCGACCGAGTCGGGCACCAGCCCGACCTCCTCCTCGGCCTCGCGCAGCGCCGCCCCGACGACCGTCTCGCCCGGATCGATCGAGCCGCCCGGGAACGACACCTGGCCGGGGTGGCTGCGCATGTCGTGCGCGCGCTCGGTCAGCAGCACCTCCCCGCCGCGCGGGCCCTCCGCGAAGAGCATCAGCACGGCACCCTGGCGCGCGTCGGAGCCCTCCGGCGGGACGAACCGCGTCAGGTCGGTGGCCTCGATCGCCGCGACCGCCTCCTCGACCGGGCGCATCCACTCCGGCAGGCCCGGCACCCCGTGGTCGGGTGCGCGCCCCTCGGCGCTCACGCGGGGCCCTGGGTCTTGACCAGGGCCGCAGCCGTCTCGGGGTCGGTCGGCCCGGCGCCGTACGACGGGCACCAGCGCGCGACCGGGCAGGCCCCGCACGCCGGCTTCTTGGCGTGGCAGATCCGGCGGCCGTGCCAGATGACGTGGTGGCTGAGCATCGTCCAGTCGCGCCTGGGGAACAGCGCGCCGACGGCGTGCTCGACCTTGACCGGGTCGGTCTCGGCGGTCCAGCCGAAGCGGCGGACCAGCCGCCCGAAGTGGGTGTCGACGGTGATGCCCGGGATGTCGAAGGCGTTGCCGAGGACGACGTTCGCGGTCTTGCGGCCGACGCCCGGCAGCTTGACCAGGTCGTCGAGGCGCGGCGGCACCTCGCCCCCGTGGTCGGCCACCAGCGCGGCGCTCAGCTTGAGCAGCGACTCGGTCTTGGCGCGGAAGAACCCCAGCGGCCCGACGAGCTGCTCGAGGTGGGCGCGGTCGGCGGCGGCCATCGCCCGGGCGTCGGGGTACGCCGCGAACAGTGCGGGTCGCGCGGCGTTGACCCGGCGGTCGGTGGTCTGCGCGCTGAGCACCGTGACCACGAGCAGCTCGAAGGGGTTGGCGAAGTCGAGCTCGCACCGCGCCTCGGGGTAGGTCTCGGCGAGGACGCGGTCGATCTTGCGGGCACGCCGCACGAGCGCGGTCGGCGACTCCTCGGCTGTCGCGGCGGGCTCTGCTGGCACGGCGCCCAGGGTACGGACCGGCGCCGACATCGGGGCGCCGCGGCTCACCGGCGGCTCGGCGGCGGTGCGGCCGTGGCGACCCGCCGGTGCCGATGGTGCTTGTGAGCAACGGCACTGGATAGGATGCCGCAGGGACTGGCCCATGCCCGGTGGGCCCGTCGAGGAGGAGGACCCGTGGACAACGACGTACTTCGTCAGGCGCCGCTGTTCAGCGCGCTCGACGACGAGGCGGCGACGGCGCTGCGGACCTCGATGTCCGAGAGCCGCCTGCGCCGCGGTGACGTGCTCTTCCACGAGGGCGACTCGGGCGACAAGCTCTACATCGTCCTCGACGGCAAGGTGAAGCTCGGCCGCACCTCCTCCGACGGTCGTGAGAACCTCCTCGCGATCCTCGGCCCCGGCCAGATGTTCGGTGAGCTCTCGCTCTTCGACCCGGGCCCGCGCTCGGCGACGGTGACCGCGGTGACCGACGCGTCGTTCGCCTCGCTCTCCCACGAGGACCTCCTGCGCTGGCTCGAGGGCCGCCCGGTCGTCGCCCGCGGCCTGCTCACCCAGCTCGCCGGCCGGCTGCGCAAGGCCAACGACGTCGTCGCCGACCTGGTCTTCTCCGACGTGCCGGGTCGCGTCGCCAAGGCGCTGCTCGACCTCGCCGACCGCTTCGGCCGCACCGCCGACGACGGCGTCCACGTCCACCACGACCTCACCCAGGAGGAGCTCGCCCAGCTGGTCGGCGCCTCCCGCGAGACGGTCAACAAGGCCCTGGCCGACTTCGCCTCCCGCGGTTGGCTGCGCCTCGAGCCCCGCTCGGTCGTGATCATGGACGTCGAGCGGCTCTCCCGCCGCGCCCGCTGACCTTCGTCCTCCCCTCGGTCCGGGTCTTCCTGGTCGAGGGCTGGCCGCGGGCCGGTCGACAACCGCGCAATTGTGCGGTTGTCGCGCAGATCCGGCCCCGGGACGCGCTGAAACCGCGCAATTGAACGATCGTCGACGCCCGGACCGAGCCAGGACACGCCCCGCCCGACAACGGGGCGGGGGAGGTCAGGACAGGTCGAGGGCGAGGTCGGCCCAGCCGAGGAAGACCTCGTGGGTGGCCGAGGGGGAGCGGACGACGTCGCCGCCGAGGTGCTGCTGGGTGCCGAGGAGGCCGGTGGTCGCGGCCGGCTGGGCGCGGTTGACGCCGAAGAAGACGTAGTCGAGCTTGCGCGCCTGGCCCCGGGAGCGGTGGGTGGGCTCGCCCCAGCGGCAGACCCGCGGGGCCAGCCGACAGACGATCTGCTCGAGGCCGGCCGCGCGGCCGGCGGGGCGGGAGGCGTACGCGCCGGTCTGGTCGGCCTCGAAGAACAGCCCGCGCCGGTTGGTCAACCAGCCGCTGCGCGAGAGCCGGTAGAGCTGGCTCATCGTGCCCTTCTGCGGCACCGCGTTGAAGTCGCCGCCGAGCACGACCGCGGCGCGGTCCCGCTCGACGACCGGGGCGAGGACCCGGCGGACGGCCACGGCCTGCGCCTGACGGGCCGGGCCCGCCCCCGAAGCGCGGCCGCGGCCGGCGCGCAGCTGGGTCGTGCAGGCGCGCACGGCGTCCTGGGCGAACGCGACGAGCGTCCCGCGGACGGCGACGTCCGCGCACATCACCTGGAAGCGGTGGGGCGTGCGGCTGCGCGGGTTGGGCAGCCGGTGCGTCGAGAGGCCGGAGAGGCGGTGCCGCGAGGCCAGCACCAGCCCGTGCCGCTGGACGCCCTTGCCACTGGTGCAGCCGGGGTGGTGGCGCAGCTTCTGGAACCGGAAGTGGTCGCGCCACGTCTCCCCCGGCCCGATCCAGGCGCGGTTGGCGTCGATGAACCGGCGGAAGTGCTTCCAGCAGACCTCCTGGAGCATCACGACGTCGGGGTCGCTGCCGCGGAGCACGCGTTGCACGGTCCCGAGCTTGTCCCCGCCCCTGCCGCGCTCGGCGCCGTCGATGTTGGCGGTCACGACGGAGAGCCGGTACGTCGCCCGCGGCCCGGCCGCCTCGACGGCCGCCCGCGACGTCGGCGTCGGCACCGCCAGCAGCGGCACCAGCAGCGCGGCCGTCACGACCAGCACCGACACCAGCACCCGGACCTGCCGCGGCATCGTCCCCACAACGGTGCGCACCCGCATCAGCGGCGTCCTCCAGCCCACGTCCGTCCCTGTCCGACGCGCGCCAGGGTGCCAGAGGGCGCGGCCGCTCGCGGCCGGTTCGGCGAAGTCGAGACCGACCGGTGACCGCCGGCCGGCTCCCCGCTACGGGCTCAGCGCCGGCTCAGTGGCCGAGGTGCCCCAGGTGGGTCAGCTGAGCGCGGACCGAGAGCTCGGCGGCGCCCCAGAGGACGGGGTCGACGTCGGCGTACACGACCTCGACGACCCGGCGCGGCAGGTCCGCGGCCGGCACCTCGGCGAGCCCGGCCACCGCGGCCTCGACCTGGGCGAGCCGGCCGCGCCGGTGGGCGATGTAGAAGTCGAGCACGCCGAGCGCGTCGTCGATGACCGGCCCGTGGCCGGGCCAGATCGTGCGTGCCTCCGCCCGCTCGGCCAGCGCGTGCAGCCGGTCGAGGCTGTCGAGGTAGGCGCCGAGCTGCCCGTCGGGGTGCGCGACGACGGTGGTGCCGCGGCCGAGCACGGTGTCTCCGGTGAGCAGCGCCCCCTCGGCCGGCAGCAGGAACGACAGCGAGTCGGCGGTGTGCCCGGGCGTCGCGACGACGTGGACCTCGAGGCCGTCGACCTCGACGACGTCGCCGTCGCCGAGCCCCTCGGAGCCAAGCCGGTACGCCGGGTCGAGCGCGCGCACGCCGCACCCCATCCGCTCCGCGAACTCCCGCGCCGCCTCGGAATGGTCGAGGTGGTGGTGGGTGAGCAGCACGGCGCCGACCTCGCCGGCGGTCTCGGCGACGGCGTCGAGGTGCTCGAGGATCGACGGACCGGGGTCGACGACCACCGAGCGCCGGGCGCCCGGCTCGCGCAGCACCCAGGTGTTGGTGCCGTCGAGGGTCATCAGGTCGGGGTTCGGCGCGAGCACGCACGAGCCGCGCTCGCCGAACGACCCGCCCGCCCAGGCGCCGGCGCCCCCCGCGCTCACGACCGGCGGCGCTCCGCCACCAGGGGCCGCAGCCGGTCGGGCATCGACAGCGTCCAGCCCTCGCCGAGCGGCTCGACCGCGGGGCGGAACATCTCGACCGTCCGCCCCTCCGCCTCCGCCAGCACCTCGCCGGCGGTGGCGTGGGTGCCCACCTCCAGGCACGTGAGGTACGTCGGCGGCAGCATCGCCAGCGAGCCGCTGTCGGCCTGCTCGGCCGCGACCTTCGCCGGCAGCCACGTGACCGAGGAGGACTCGGTGGACACGTCACGCGTGCGCTGGCCCTCGGGCAGGACGGCCACGAAGAACCAGGTCCGGTAGCGCTTGGGCTCGAAGACCGGCGTCAGCCAGCCGTCCCAGGTGCCGAGCAGGTCGGTGCGCAGCACCAGCCCGCGGCGGTTGAGGAAGTCGGTCATCGCGAGGTCGCGGGAGACGAGTGCCTCCCGGTCGGCCTCCCAGTCGGCGCCGGTGGTGTCGGCGACGACGGTGTCCGCGGACTCGCCGGCCAGCAGCACGCCGGACTCCTCGAACGTCTCGCGGACCGCGGCGCACACCAGGGCCCGGGCGAGCTCGGTGTCCGTACCGAGCCGGCGGGCCCAGTCGGCGGCGTCCGGGCCGGCCCAGGCGACGGAGGCGTCGAAGTCGCGCTGGTCGACCCCGCCGCCGGGGAAGACGGCCATGCCGCCGGCGAAGTCCATCGAGACCTGGCGGCGCAGCAGGTAGACCTCCGGCCCCGTGGCCGGGTCGGCACCGTCGCGCATGACCACCACGGTCGCGGCGTCGCGCGGCTGCACGGGGGTGCGGGTGCCGTCGTCGTACTCCCGGGCCACGTCGAGCAGGTGCTCGGGCAGCGGCACGGGCGGCAGCGGGATCCTCACGCGCCCGCCCGGACGGCGACGACGACCTCGACCTCGACCGGCGCGTCCAGGGGCAGGACCGGCACGCCGACGGCGGAGCGGGCGTGGACGCCGGCGTCGCCGAAGACGTTGCCGAACAGCTCCGAGGCGCCGTTGGCGACGCCGGGCTGGCCGGTGAAGTCCGGGGTGGACGCGATGAAGGCGGTGACCTTGACGACCCGCTCGACGTGCGCGAGGTCGCCGACCTGCGCCTTGACCGCGGCGATCGCGTTGAGGGCGCACTGCTGGGCGCAGGCGTAGGCCTCCTCGGCGCTCACCTCGCCGCCGACCTTGCCGGTGACGAGCAGCTCGCCGTCCTTCATCGGCAGCTGGCCGGATGTGAAGACCAGGTCACCGTTGCGGACGGCGGGGACGTAGGCCGCGACCGGCGCGGCCACCTCCGGCACCGCCAGGCCGAGCTCGGCGAGCCGCTCCTCGGGGGACGTCCCAGCCACGGCTCAGCCCTCGATCGGGCGCTTGAAG
This sequence comes from Nocardioides deserti, assembly GCF_014266025.1. Classification (GTDB taxonomy): domain Bacteria; phylum Actinomycetota; class Actinomycetes; order Propionibacteriales; family Nocardioidaceae; genus Nocardioides; species Nocardioides deserti. The sequence goes on from NZ_JACMYC010000020.1 coordinate 39,247, forward strand.
TAGCCGACGAGGTTCTCGGGGTTCATCCCCGGCGCGACCTGGACGAGCTCCCAGCCGTCGGCGCCGAAGTTGTCGAGGATCTGCTTCGCGGCGTGCGTGAGGATCGGGGCGGTCAGGTACTCCCACTTGGTCATGGCCGCACCCTACTCGCGGCCGCCGACGTCCTCCCGTGGTCGGACGCGCGGGCGGGATCGGCCACCTAGGGTCGGCGCGTGACCGCGTCCGCCTCCACGCTCGTGCGCCGCCCGCCCCGGCTCGGCCCGCGTGGCCGGCGCTGGTTCGACGTGCTGCTGGTCGGCGTGCTGGTCCTGCCGCTGCTGCCCCTCGGCTACGCCCTCGGCGTGGTCCCGGTCGGGCTGACGCTGCTCGAGCTCGGCCCGCTGCTGTGGCGCCGCAGCCACCCGGTGGTGGTCTTCTGGGCGGTGACGGCGGCCCACGCGCTGCAGGTGCTCCTCCTCGACGAGCCGCTGCTGGGCCAGGCCGCCTGGCCGGTCGCGGTCTACTCCGTGGCGCGCTACGCGACGGCCCCGCACGGCTGGGCGGCGCTCGCCGTCAGCGCGGTCGCCTCGCTCACGGCCGCCCGGGACTGGAGCGCGGGCTCGCCCGAGCCGCTCCTCACGCTCCTGGCCAACGCGTTCTTCCTCGGCGCGATCGCCGCGACCGCCTGGGCGCTGGGCACGCTCGGCCGCACCCGCGAGGCGTACGTCGACGCGCTGGTCGAGCGCAGCGAGCGAGTGGAGAAGGAGGCCGCCCAGCAGGTGGCGCTCGCCGCGGCCGACGAGCGGGCGCGGATCGCCCGGGAGATGCACGACGTCGTCGCGCACGGGCTGTCGGTGATCGTCGTGCAGGCAGACGGCGCGCGGTACGCCGCCCGCACCGACCCCGACGTCGCCGCCCGCACGCTGGAGACCGTCGCGGCGACCGGGCGCGAGGCGCTGACCGAGATGCGGCGGATGCTCGGGCTGCTCCGCGCCGAGGACGGCGACGGCAGCGGGCCCGCGCTGCGACCCCAGCCCGGCCTGGGCGACCTCGATGCGCTGGTCGCCGAGGCGCGCACCGCCGGGGCGCACGTCGACGCGCGGCTGCCCACCCCGTTGGACGGCCGGGACGTGCCCGACGGCGTCGGCCTCGCGGCGTACCGCGTCGTCCAGGAGGCGCTCACCAACGTCCGCAAGCACGCCGGACCGGACCCGTCGGTGCGGGTCGAGGTCGCGGTGACCGGCACCGGTCGCGACCGGGCGGTCGAGCTGCGGGTGGAGGACGACGGGCGCGGCGCCGCCGCCACCGACGACGGCCACGGGCTGGGCCTGCTCGGGATGCGGGAGCGCGTCGGTGTGCACGGCGGCACGATCGAGGCCGGACCACGGCCGGGCGGTGGCTTCACGGTCTCTGCGAGGATCCCGGCGTGACCGCAGCCGACGACGCCGGCGGGACGACGATCCGGGTCTTTCTCGTCGACGACCAGCAGATGGTCCGCGGCGGCTTCCGGATGCTTGTCGACAGCCAGCCCGACCTCGAGGTCGTGGGCGAGGCCGGCGACGGCGCGGAGGCGCTCGAGCGGCTCTCGGTCACCCGGGCCGACGTGGTGCTCATGGACGTCCGGATGCCGCGGATGGACGGCGTCGAGGCGACCCGCCGGCTCGCGGAGCGGCCCGACGCGCCGCGGGTGCTGGTGCTGACGACGTTCGACCTCGACGAGTACGCCTTCGCCGCGATCCGCGCCGGCGCCGCGGCGTTCCTGCTCAAGGACGCCGGCCCCGAGGAGCTGCTCGGCGCGATCCGCACCGTCCACGCCGGCGACTCGGTGGTCGCGCCCAGCACGACGCGGCGGCTGCTCGAGCAGTTCGCCGCGGTCCTGCCCGACCCCGCGAGCGCCAGCGCCCCCACCGCGCCCGCCGACGACCGGCTCGCGCCGCTGACCGAGCGCGAGCGCGAGGTGCTGGCGCTGGTCGGCCGCGGCCTGAGCAACACCGAGATCGCAGCCGAGCTGGTCGTCGCCGAGACGACCGTCAAGACCCACGTCGGCCGCCTGCTGGCCAAGACCGGGTCGCGCGACCGCGTGCAGCTGGTGGTCCTGGCGTACGAGACCGGGCTGGCACGTACGACCTGAGTCGTACGCCGGGTCCCGCCCACAGGCGGACGACCCGACCCCCGTCCGGACGGGATCGTCGAGGCATGACCACGACGACCTCACACGTCACCCCGACACTCGCCGCCACCGCCCGCGGCCTGACCCGCGTCCACGGCCGCGGCGACGCCGCCGTCTCCGCCCTCCGCGGCGTCGACCTCGACCTCCCGGCCGGCCGGTTCACCGCGGTCATGGGCCCGTCGGGCTCCGGCAAGTCGACGCTCATGCACTGCCTCGCGGGCCTGGACACCCCCACCTCCGGCAGCGTCGAGGTCGCCGGCCGCGCGCTGGACGGCATGGACGACACCGCCCTCACGCTCTTCCGCCGCGAGCACGTCGGCTTCGTCTTCCAGGCCTTCAACCTGCTGCCGATGCTCACGGCCGGGCAGAACATCGCCCTCCCCCTCGAGCTCGCCGGCCGCCGCCTCACCGGCGCCGTCAGGGAGCGCCACGACCTCGTCGTCGACGTGCTCGGCCTGCGCGACCGGCTGAGCCACCGCCCCGCCGAGCTCTCGGGCGGCCAGCAGCAGCGGGTCGCGATCGCCCGCGCGCTGGTGACCGAGCCGGAGATCGTCTTCGCCGACGAGCCGACCGGCAACCTCGACAGCGCCGCTTCCGCGGAGGTGCTGGGCTTCCTGCGGCGGTCGGTGCGCGAGCTGGGCCAGACCGTCGTGATGGTCACCCACGAGCTCGACGCCGCGGCGTACGCCGACGACGTCGTGGTCCTCGCCGACGGCGCCGTCCGCGCCCACCTGGTCGAGCCGACCGCCGACCAGCTCGTCGCCGCGCTGCGCGGGGAGCAGGTCCGATGAGGACGGTGCTGCTGGCCTCGCTGCGCACGCACACGCGGCGGTACGTCGCCGCCGCGGTCGCCGTCGTCATCGGCGTCGCGTTCGTCGTGGTGACTGGGATGCTCTCGGCCTCGGCCCGCACCGGGATGACCGCCTCGGTCGGCCTCCCCTACGCCGAGGCCGACGTCGTCGTCACCGGGCTCGACGGCGCCGAGGCCCGGGAGATCGTCCGCGCCGCCGCCGGACGCGGCGACCGGGCCGCCGTGATCGGCTTCGCGACCGAGCGGGCGCGGGTCGAGGACCGGCTGCTGACCGACAACGTCAGGGTCGGCGCCGTCGCCGACGACGAGCGGCTGCGCTGGCAGGAGGTCCGCGAGGGCCGCCTTCCCGACGCGCCGAGCGAGGTCGCGGTCGACGTCAACGCCGCCAAGTCCGACCGGGTCGGTCTCGGCGACACCGTCCGGCTGGGCTCGGGCGACCGGGTCGTCGAGGCGGAGGTCGTCGGGCTGGTCGACACCCCGTCCGCGGCGCCGGGCACGGACTTCCTGCTGACCTTCGCGGACCTCGAGACCTTCGTCGACGGACTCTGGGTGGACGGCGTGGTCTACGCCGGTCCCGGCGCGGGCAGCCTCGAGCAGCGCACCGACCGCGACGTCGTGCCGGCCCCGGAGCACGTCCAGGCGGTGCAGGCCGACATCACCCGCGGCGTCGACGTGCTGGCGACGATGCTGCTGGTCTTCGCCGCGATCGCGCTCTTCGTCTCGGTCCTGGTCATCGCCAACACCTTCACGATCCTCTTCGCCCAGCGGGCGCGGGACTTCGCCCTGCTGCGGTGCGTCGGCGCGACCCGCCGCCAGGTGCTGCGCTCGGTCCGGGTCGAGGCGCTCGTCCTCGCCGTCGTCGCCTCGGTGGTCGGCGTCCTGGGCGGCACCGTGCTGGGCCTGGCGATCGTCGCGGTCGTGCGGCGGGTCGTCGCCGACGACGTCATGGGCACCACGCTCCCCTCCCCCGCCTGGTACGCCGCCGCGCTGGCGACGGGGCTGGTCGTCACCCTCGTGGCGGCCTGGCTCCCGACCCGGCGGGCCACGGCGGCCGACCCGCTGTCCGCGCTGCGCCCGCACGACGTCGACGTCCGCACCACCGCCGGTCGGGTCCGGGTCGCGCTGGGCCTCGTGGCGGCCGCCGGGGGATGCGCGCTGCTGGCGCTCGCGATCGCCTCGCACGAGGTGGTCCCGATGCTGGCCGGTGGGATCGCGTCGTTCTCCGGGCTGCTGCTCCTGGGCCCGGTGCTGGTGCCGGCCGCGGTGCGGCTCGTGGGTGCGGGCGTGACCCGGCTGACCGGCACGCCCGGGCGGATCGCGACCGGCAACGCCGTCCGGAACCCGCGCCGCACCGCCGCCACCACCGCCTCGCTGCTCGTCGGCGTCACGCTGACGACCGCCGTCCTCATCGGCCTGGCCAGCTCGCGGCACACGGTCGAGGAGGAGATGGACCAGCAGTACCCCGTCGACCTCACCATGACGGCCGACGCACCCCTCGCCGACGACCTGCTCGCCGACGTCCGGGCGACCAAGGGCGTCGTCGACGCGGTCGAGCTGGCCGGCACCACCGCAGAGCTGGACGGCCAGGGCCCGGTCACGCTGGTGGCCGCCCCGGAGGGCACGACCGGCGTGCTGCGCGGCACCTCGGGCGTCGCGTCCCCCGAGCCCGGCTCGATCTGGCTGCCCGACGGCCTGCTCACGGAGTGGCCGGAGGACGGCCGGGTGACGGTCACCGTCGAGGGCCGCACCCGCCGGCTGAGCCTCAACACCGGCGAGGGCTGGGGCGACGCCGCGGTCGTCGCGCCGGCCACCCTGGCGCGGTTGACGGACTCGACCACCCCGCGGGCGGTCTGGGCCCGCGCCGACGACGCGGCCGACCCCGAGGACCTCGCCGGCGACCTCGACGCGCTCGCCGTGCCGGCCGGCGCCGACCTGGTCAGCGCCCTCGGGGAGCGCGACTGGGTCGACCTCCAGCTCGACGTCATCACCGGCACGGTCGTGGGCCTGCTCGGGATCGCCGTGGTCATCGCGCTCATCGGCATCGGCAACACGCTGGGGCTCTCGGTGCTCGAGCGGGGTCGGGAGAACGCGCTGCTCCGCGCGCTCGGCCTCACCCGCCGGCAGCTGCGGGGCACGCTGGCCGTCGAGGGGTTGCTGCTCTCGCTGGTCGCCACCGTCGTCGGGGTGGTCGTCGGGGCGGCGTACGCCTGGGTCGCGCTGCGGACGATGGTCGACGCGGTCGCCGACGACGCCGCCATGGTGCTGCCCTGGGGCCAGCTGGTCCTCGTCGTGGTCGTCGCCGGGCTGGCCGGGCTCGCCTCGAGCGTGCTCCCCACCCGGCGGGCGGTCCGCACCGCCCCCGCGGCCGGGCTCGGGATGGACTGAGCCTGGCCGGGACGAGGGTCAGGGGCGGGCCCGCTGCGGGTGGATGGTCTCGTGGCGGGCCAGCATGGCGACGTACTCCCGGATCTTGCGCTCGCGCGTCTCGGCCCGCTTGACCGCGTCGAGCCGGGTGACCATCGCGAACCGGTTCGCCGAGGTCAGCACGTCGAACATCGCCTGGGCCCGGGGGTCCGCGGCGACGGCGGCCCGCAGGTCCTCGGGGACCTCGAGCCGGGAGGGCGGTGCGTACGCCGCCGCCCACCGCCCGTCGGCCCGGGCCGCCTCCACGGCGGCCCGGCCGGCGGGCGCCATCCGGCCCTCCGCCTCGAGCCGGGCGACGAGCTCGACGTTCACCTGCGACCAGCGGCTGCGCGGGGCACGCCGGGTCATCCGCTGCAGCGAGGTCGCCGCGTCGCGGCTGCGGGCCTGGCCGTCGATCCACCCGAAGCACAGCGCCTCGTCCAGTGCCGCCGCCCGGGTCAGCGCGGTGACGTCGCCGCCCTTCTTGGTCAGCACCAGCCACACGCCCGGCGAGTCGGCGTGGTGCTCCGCCAGCCACGCCCGCCAGGCGGCGGCGTCGGGGACGAGCAGCTCGGGCAGCTCCGGACCGGCCACGTCAGCCCTCCAGGAACGGGACGTAGGGCGCCAGCACCTCGCGCAGCTCGTTGGCGCCGAGCAGGAGGAAGAGCACCGCGCACACCGCCAGCCCGGTGTTCGACAGCCAGCCGTTGCGCCACTCCGGCGGGACGTCGGAGTGCGGGAGCGCGCCCGGGCGGCGCTTGTTGAGCAGCACCAGCAGCGTGATCGCGAGGAACGGCATGAACAGCGCCCCGAGCACGCCGTAGGCCAGGATCAGCCCGACCGGCTCGTCGAGCAGCAGCAGGAGCATCGGCGGGAAGGTCAGCCACAGCAGGTAGGCCTTGAACAGCCGTCCGCCGGTGCGGGTGTCGGGGTGGCCCGAGGGCAGGTCGCGCAGGTTGCCCACGAAGTCGGCGAACATCAGGCTCACCCCGCTCCACACGCCGATGAGCGAGGAGAACGACGAGGCCCAGAAGCCGACGAGGAACACCGTGCCGAAGACCTCGCCGTACCGGTCGGCCAGCACGTCGGAGAGCTGCACGAGCGCCTGGTCGCCGGTCTCCATCGCGATCCCGGCGGAGTAGAGCAGCTCGGCGCCGACGACGAGCATGGAGACGACGAAGACCCCGGTGACGGCGTACGCCACCCCGTTGTCGATCCGCATCACCCGCATGAACCGCGGGGTGTGCCAGCCCTTCTCCCGCAGCCAGTAGCCGTACGCCGCGAGCGTGATCGTGCCGCCGACACCGCCGGCGATGCCGAGCACGTTGACCAGCGAGTCGTCGGGGAGCGCCGGGCGCAGGCCGCCCAGCACCTCGCCGAGGTTCGGCAGCGTGAGGACGGCCGCGCCGACGACGGTCACGAACATGACGCCGACCAGCGCTGCGGTGATCTTCTCGAAGACGCCGTAGCTGCCGAACCACACCAGCACCAGGCCGGCCAGGCCGAAGGCGACCGCCGTCCACCGCAGCGACAGGTCGGGGACGAGCGCGACGACCGGCAGCGCCGTGGACGACATCGCGGTGGCGCCGTACACGACGCCCCACACGAGGATGTACGGCGCGAAGTACCACGTCGTCCACCGGCCCAGGCTGCGCCAGCCCTCGAAGATCGTCCGCTGCGTCGCCAGCGAGTAGCGACCCGCTCCCTCGACGAGCACCACCTTGAGCACCGCCCCGAGCACCGCGACCCACAGCAGGGTGTAGCCGAACTTCGCGCCGGCCACCAGTGTTGCCACCAGGTCCGCGGCCCCGACACCGGTCGCGGCGACCACCAGGCCGGGCCCGACGACCTTCCACCGGGGCGGGCGGCCGGTCGTCCCGGCCGTTCCAGCTGTTCCGGTGGGGTCCGTCGTGTCTCCCGAGGACGTCATCGCCGCATCATCACCCGCGCTGGCCGCCGCTGGCTACGCTCGCCCCCATGACCGACTGGCCGCGCGTGCAGCTGCACGTGGTGACCGGCAAGGGCGGCACCGGCAAGTCGACCGTCGCCGCCGCGCTGGCCCTCGCGCTGGCCACCTCCGGGCGCAACGTGCTCCTGTGCGAGGTGGAGGGCCGCCAGGGCATCGCCCGGATGTTCGACGTCGACCCGCTGCCGTACGCCGAGCGCCGCATCGCCACCGGCCTGCCCGTCGCGCCGGCCGACGGCCTCGAGCCCGGCCCGCCCGGGGTCGTGCACGCGCTGCACATCGACCCGGAGGCGGCGCTCCTGGAGTACCTCTCCATGTACTACAAGCTCGGCCGGGCCGGCCGGGCGCTCGACAAGTTCGGCGTCGTCGAGTTCGCCACGACCATCGCGCCCGGCGTCCGCGACGTCCTGCTGACCGGCAAGGTCTTCGAGGCGGTGCAGCGCAACAGCCGCAACAAGGGCGCCACGCAGTACGACGCCGTGGTGCTCGACGCGCCGCCGACCGGCCGGATCGTGCAGTTCCTCAACGTCAGCGACGAGCTCGCGGGGTTGGCCAAGGTCGGTCCGATCAAGCACCAGTCCGACACGATGATGACCCTCTTCCGCTCGCCGCGGACCGCCGTCCACCTGGTCACCGTGCTGGAGGAGATGCCCGTGCAGGAGACCGCCGACGGCATCGCCGAGCTCGAGGCGGCCCGCCTCCCGGTCGGCGGGGTCGTGGTCAACCTCGTGCGCCCCCGCGACCTCGAGGCCGACGACCTGGCCGCGGCCCGCGCCGGCACCCTGGACCGCGACCGGCTGGCGAAGGACCTCGCCGCGGCCGGGCTGCCCGACGGCGACCTCGCCGAGGGGCTGGTGGACGGGCTGGTCGTCGAGGCGCACGACCACGCCGTGCGGCGCGCGCTCGAGGACACCCAGCGCGAGGTGGTCGCCGAGCTGGGCCGACCGACGTACGAGCTGCCCCGGCTGCCGGGCGGCGTCGACCTCGGCGGGCTCTACGAGCTCGCCGGCGAGCTGCGCGCGCAGGGTCTGGCATGAGGGGCCCGGCATGAGCGCGCGCACGCGGATCGGACCGCAGAGCGGCCGCGGACGGGCGGCGCCGCTCGACGTCGACGCGCTGCTCGACGACCGCGGCACCGGGATCATCGTGTGCTGCGGCTCCGGCGGCGTCGGCAAGACGACCACCTCGGCGGCGCTGGCGCTGCGGGCTGCCGAGCGCGGCCGCAAGGTCGTCGTGCTGACGATCGACCCGGCCCGGCGGCTGGCGCAGGCCATGGGCATCGAGATGCTCGACAACACCCCGCGACCGGTCGCGGGCGTCGACCCGGCCGCGGGCGGGCGGCTCGACGCAATGATGCTGGACATGAAGCGGACCTTCGACGAGGTCGTGCTCAGCCAGGCCACCCCGGAGAAGGCCGAGCAGATCCTGGCCAACCCGTTCTACGTCGCGCTGTCGAGCTCGTTCGCGGGCACGCAGGAGTACATGGCGATGGAGAAGCTCGGCCAGATCCACGCCGACGCGAAGCGGGCCGGCACCTACGACCTCGTCGTCGTCGACACCCCGCCCTCGCGGTCCGCGCTGGACTTCCTCGACGCCCCCGAGCGGCTCTCGAGCTTCCTCGACGGCCGGTTCATCCGGCTGATGCTCGCGCCGGCGCGCGGTCCGGCGAAGCTGATGACCGCCGGCTTCGGGATCATCACCAACGCGCTGACCAAGATCCTCGGCGGCCAGGTGCTGCGCGACCTGCAGACGTTCGTGGCCGCGCTCGACACGGTCTTCGGCGGCTTCCGCGCCCGCGCGCAGAAGACCTACGCGCTGCTGCAGGCCGACGAGACGGCGTTCCTCGTGGTCGCGGCGCCCGAGCCGGACGCGCTGCGCGAGGCGGCGTACTTCGTCGAGCGGCTCGCCGAGGACCGGATGCCGCTCGCCGGGCTGGTCGTCAACCGGGCCAGCCCCGCCCCGCAGGGCGAGCTGTCCGGCGACGAGGCGATGGCCGCGGCCGCGCGGCTGCGCGCCGACGAGCCGGGCTCGCTCACCGCGGGCCTGCTCCGGCTGCACGCCGACCGCGCGCGGATGGTCGAGCGCGAGGCGGCGCTGCGCGAGCGCTTCGCCGCCGCCCACCCCGAGGTCCCCACCGCCGTCGTGCCCGCCCTCGCGGGCGACGTCCACGACCTCGACGGGCTGCGTCGGGTGGCCGAGCTGCTGGCCGGCGGCGGGGTGCAGGGGTCACCGGTCAACCGGTGACCCCTGCACATATCGGGGCCGATCTCCCCCGATATGTGCAGGACCACCCCGAGATGTCCGGCCGCAGCGCACGGGCCGGGCCGGGCCCGCAGGCGCCGCGACGTACGGCGCGCGGCAACCCGCAGCGGCGCGCGGACCCGTCAGACGGCGGTGCGGGCGGCCGGCACGGTTGCCGACTGCTCGCGGGCGGTCTCCAGGACCGTGCGCCAGGAGGCGTTCGGGCGACGGCGCAGCAGCGCACGGCGCTCGCGCTCGGTCATGCCGCCCCAGACCCCCCACTCGATCTGGTTGTCGAGCGCCTCCGCGAGGCACTCGGTGCGCACCGGGCACCCGGCGCACAGCTGCTTGGCCTTGTTCTGCTCGGCTCCACGCACGAACAGCTGGTCCGGCTGCGCGGCCTTGCAGGCAGCGCGCGGCGTCCAGTCCTCAACCCACATGATGTCCCCACATCTGTTCCGAGATAGGTCCGCGTCCCCATGACGCCTACCCGGGAAGTCCCCTCGGCTGCCAAGGTAAAGGCGATTCCGGCAACCGGTACAGACACGTTCAGCCCAACTGGAGTAGTCCGAAGTGACTAGTCCGTCCTCGTCAGGCGGAACTGGGGCTTCGCGCGCTCGCGTAACCTGCTACCCATGACCGCGCAGCGCCCCGAGCACCTCACCCCTGGCCGGGTGGCCTCCCACCTGGGCGTCATGCTCGCCGTCGCGGCCGTCCTCGGCGTCGTGGTCGCCGGCCTCGCGATCCCGTTCGCGGGCGTGGTCGGGATCGGCGCGAAGAACGTCGCCGAGACGATGGACCAGCTCCCCGCCGAGCTGGAGACCGAGGCGCTCGCCCAGCGCACCCAGGTCCTCGACGAGGACGGCGAGGTCATCGCGACCCTCTACGACCAGAACCGCGTGAACGTCCAGCTCACCGACGTCTCCCGGATGATGGTCAAGGCGATCGTCGCGATCGAGGACTACCGCTTCTACCAGCACGGCGCGCTGGACCTGAAGGGCACGCTGCGCGCGTTCATCACCAACCAGGCCAGCTCGGGCGTGGTCCAGGGCGGCTCGTCGATCACCCAGCAGCTGGTCAAGCTGACGCTGGTCGACCAGGCGAAGTCCAAGAAGGAGCAGGCGGCGGCGACCGACGAGAGCTACGCGCGCAAGCTGCGGGAGCTGCGGTACGCCGTCGCGCTGGAGCAGCGCCACACCAAGGACTGGATCCTCGAGCGCTACCTCAACACCGCCTACTTCGGCGACGGCGCCTGGGGCATCCAGTCGGCGGCCCGCCACTACTTCGACGTCAACGCCAAGGACCTCAACCTCAAGCAGTCCGCACTGCTCGCCGGGCTGGTCAAGAACCCCTACGGCTACGACCCGACCAAGTTCGCCGACCGCGCCGTGGCGCGCCGCAACGTCGTCCTGGACCGGATGGCCGAGCTCGGCATCATCAAGGAGCGCCGGGCGGACAAGATCAAGGACCGAAAGCTGGGCCTGAAGGTGCAGGCGACGCCGAACGGGTGCGTCAACGCCCGCGCGCCGTTCTTCTGCGACTACGTCCTCAACTACCTGCAGAAGGACCGCTCGCTCGGCCGCAACGTCAAGGAGCGCCGCGAGCTGATCTTCTCCGGCGGCCTCACCATCCGCACCACGATCGACCTCGACGCGCAGGCCGCCGCCGACGAGGCGGTCGCGGCCGCGGTCTACCCCGAGGCCGAGGCCATCGGCGGCCTGGCCATGGTCGAGCCGGGCACCGGCAAGGTCCGCGCGATCGCGCAGTCGCGCCCGATGGGCAGCGACCGCTCCATCGGCCAGACCTACCTCAACTACGTCGTCAACCAGAAGTACGGCGACTCCGCCGGCTTCCAGCCGGGCTCGACCTTCAAGGTCTTCGTGCTGGCCGCCGCGCTCGAGCAGGGCCTGCCCACCTCGACGAGCTTCAACGCGCAGCCGCAGATGGAGATCCCCGAGTACGAGTACGAGGACTGCGACGGCGAGCCCTACGGCTACGGCACCTGGCCGGTCGGCAACTCGACGTCCTCGGGTTACATGGACATGTACCGCGGCACGCGGGAGTCGGTGAACACCTACTTCGCCCAGCTCGAGATGGAGACCGGCATCTGCGAGCCCTACCAGCTCGCCAAGGCGATGGGCGTCGACCTGACCAACCCCGAGGGCAAGGGCCCGGGCCTGCCGGAGCGGGTGCCGTCGTTCGTGCTGGGCATCCCCGACGCCAGCCCGCTGGAGATGGCCGAGGCGTACGCCACCTTCGCCGCGCGCGGCCTGCACTGCGACTCCCGCCCCGTCGTCGCGATCGAGGACGCCCGCGGGAACCTGCTCAAGGAATACCCGGCCGAGTGCCAGCAGGTCTTGCAGGAGACCACCGCCGACGCGGTCAACGACATCCTGCGTGGCGTGATCGAGGGCGGCTTCGCCTCGGCGCAGAACCTCGGCCGCGACGCCGCGGGCAAGACCGGCACGTCCCAGAGCGGCCGAGCGATCTGGTTCGTCGGCTACACCCCGAACATGGCGACCGCCTCGATGATCGCGGGCGCCAACGAGTCCGGCACGCCCAAGAGCCTCGAGGGCGTCGACATCGGCCCCACGACGATCTACGGCGCGTCTGGCTCTGGATACGCAGCTCCCGTGTGGGGCAACGCGATGCGCGGCATCCTCGACCAACTGCCGGCCGAGTCGTTCACCCCGCCGTCGTCGGTGACGAACTCTGGTTCGTTCGATGACGACGGCTTAGACGACGATTAGGCCCTGATCCATCAACCGGTGTCGGCGATTACGCCTGGCGTGGCATAGAGCGAGAATGCGCTCGTCAGTATGGAGGATCCGGGGATTCCACCTCTCGATCAGCCCGATCAGGATAGGAAGCTCGCAAGCGCGCGGCCACCGCCGTAGCAGCCACCTGGATGGGAGGGCTCGGGGTCGAACGCCAGACCGCAGGGATGGCCGGCCTCTTCGCCGCTGTTCACCACATAACGTCCGCGCCCGGGCGGCCGCCGGGCAAGGGGGACGAGGACAATGACGCGACGGCACGGCGGCGGAACCGGAGCGACGCAAACGGCGCCAGTCCACCACGGGGGGGCCGAGGCTGGAGTCGGCGACGCCGCAGCGGCTGCGAACCAGTCAAGCTGCCTCGAGCACGTTCGGCAGCCTCACCCGCCCGGTCGTGCCCGGTCGAGAGGGGTGGACATGTCACCAGGTGTGTGTTCTGCTTTAAACATGGCTCTCATTCGGGAACGGCTAATGCCTTGAGCGACCTATTCTGGCGCAACCCCGCGCCCACTCGGGCCACCATCTCGAAATATGACAGCCAAGCGCGGCCCCATGGCTGACGAGCGGGTATCAGACGCCCAACGTTTCATCAACAGTTACAACGACTCGCGGATTCCGAAGGTCGAGGTCGACGGCAAGACTAGCTGGACGGTGATGCGCGCGCTCACCCGCATCCTCCAGCTCCACATCGGCATAAGCACATTGTCGGACACCTTCGGACCCGCCACTTTGTCGGCGTTGAAAGTAAGTTATCCAAGCATCGACAGCTCCAACATGGTCGCGGGAATCAATCGCGTTATTCAGAGCGCGCTCTACTGCAAGGGGTATGACGGCGGCAACATCGACGGCGTCTACAACGAGAAAGTTCAGGCCTCCGTTACCCAACTGAAAACCAACATGGGCGTCGACGACGTATACCCTGGCTCGGGCCTGACCCCCAAGGTTTTCAAGTCGCTCCTCACAATGGACGCCTATGTCCCCGTGATGGGTGGGACCGAGGCCGTCCGCGGTGTCCAGCAATGGCTGAACGCGACGTACGTCGATCGTGAGAACTTCTACGTCATCCCGTGCGACGGAAACTTCTCGCGCGATGTGCAGAAGGCTCTGATGCTTGCAATTCAGTTCCAGATCGGGATGTCCGATTCGGTCGCCAACGGCGTCTTCGGGCCGGGCACACAGCAGGGCCTCAAGAACAACGTGCTTACGATCGGCTCGTCCGGCACTTGGGTCCAACTCTTCACCGCGGCCCTTCTGTTCAACAAGCGCCCCGAAGCGACATTCAGCCCTTTCTTCACGGACTCGGTCGCGAGCGTGGTGAACGCCTTCCAGTCGTTCACCAAGCTCCCCGTCACGGGGAAGGGTGATTTTCCGACGTGGGCCTCGCTGCTCGTGTCGTACGGTGACAACACTCGCGAGGGCACCGCCTGCGACGCCTCCACCAGTGTCAGCGACGCTCGCCTGGTCAGCCTCATAGGAGCCGGCTACCAGACGATTGGGCGTTACCTCTGCAACGTGCCGGGCAGCTCGTTCAACAAGATGATCCAACCTGGCGAGTTGGCTCGGTGCGCCGCCGGCGGCCTGTCGGTGTACCCGATCTATCAGACGATCGGGACCAACGCGTCGTACTTTTCATATTCACAAGGTGCCGCGGCTGCGTTCAATGCGATCGAGTGGGCTCGCTTCCACGGGTTCCGGCCCGGCACACGCATTTACTTTGCAGTCGACTTCGACGCACTGGACGACGAAGTCACCGACTATGTACTGCCGTACTTCCGAGGCGTGGATGGGGTGATGTACGAGCACGCACCCCTTTACCAGATCGGGATTTACGGGGCTCGCAATGTCTGCAGCCGGGTGAGCGTCGAAGGTCTGGCCTCGGCCAGCTTCGTCCTGGATATGTCGTCCGGCTACTCCGGCAATCTGGGGTACCCACTCCCAGCGAACTGGGCATTCGACCAGATCTCCACCGTCACCGTCGGCGCAGGATCGGGATCGATCGAGATTGATAACAATATCTCGTCCGGCCGAGATCTCGGCCAGAGCTCTTTCTTGCCGATCCCAGTAACCACCGATCTCGACGTCGACTTCGATATGGCGTGGAAGCCCGCGCTGTTGAACGACATTCGCTCCTATATGGAAACGCTGGGATATGGCGACACCGGGTCGCCGGGCCCGGAGGGCGCCCTGCGGTTGGTCTCGACCCCTGAAGCCATCGACGTACTTATGTCGTGGGACCGGATCGCAACAAGCCTCGCCCGAGAGCTGAAGATGCGGAAATCTCTTATGCAGGCGGTTCTGTTTCAGGAGATGCGGCACTACTCCCGCCAGGACGTTGCGACCGACGGGGCAGTGATTGATTACTACGCAGGAACTGGACTCTCTCCACTGTCGGACGCGTCAACAGGCCTCGGGCAGATCTACGCGAAGACGGCCATCGAGGCTCGCAACCACTGTATCTCGGCAGGAATCATCGGCGGACTCGTCCGCGATCCAAGCGATGAGTCGAACCTTTGGGCCATCTGGCAGCGTTTGCACACCGAAGACACCTACAACATCAGCACGGTGCCGCTCGTCCTCATTCATGCGGCATCCAGGATCGGTCTGTCCCGGCCCGGTCTCTCCCAGTCGGACGCAGATACTACGGCCACGATCGCGCGTTACAACGGCACGGGACCCGCGGCCGCCGGGTACGGCGGGGTGGTCTTCGGGTACTACTCCATCTTCGAGATCTACAACTCCATTATGCGCAATGCCTGAGGGCGTCCTAGTGGACAGCAATGCGTCGTGCACGAAGCTGTCCTGCTGGTCCATGCTCATCACCGGCGCGGTGAATGTCGTGCTGGGCATTCCGAGCACGACGGCAGTCCTGTACGTGGCGGTCCTGATCGACAACACCGTCCTCGGCCCGGCGGACTACGAGTTCGCCGCAAACCGCGAGGCCGGGATGTTCCTTGGCGTACTCGCCCTCGCCGCGTTGATCGCGGTCTTTTCTGCGGTCAACATCGGACTTCAGCGCTGGCTGACCGGCTTCCGACCGCACCTCTGGGCGGTCGCACTTCTCGCCTTTCTCCAACCCACCATCGTGACTCTTCTCGCCTCCTGACTGAAAGCGTCAATGCCCATGGATGCCTCCAGCCTCACCTTCGCCCGTCGCAGCGTCCTAGCCGCCGTGGCCGGCACCGCGTCGGTCTCGGCACTCTCATCGTTTTCGCCGGCTGGCGCCGTCGGGCGACGCCGCCTCGAACGTGACATCCAAGCAGCCCGCGACCGAATCCTCGTGGGTCGTCGGAGCCTGAACGGGTGGGAGATGGAGCGCGGGGTAGGCATCGGTGGCCAGCTTTGGGAACGGCCCCTCACCGGCACAGGCGGCACGTTCGGCATCCGGTCGGGTGACGTGGAGGTCGTGCTGATTCGCGTGGTCAGGCGATTTCACTACGAGGTGGCCGAGCTGGCGCCCGCCAGCGTCGTCGGATTCCTGTCCCACCGCACGGTCGGCCGCGGGCACGACGGCAATCACGCGTCCGGGACAGCGGTCGACGTGCTCCCGACCTGCTACCCACTAGGCGCACGGGGCGGCTTCTTCCCCGACCAAGTCGCGACGATCCGCGACATCCTGGCTGAGTGCCGCGGGCTAGTTGCCTGGGGTGGCGACTTCGCCGTCCCGGTCGAGTCGCACTTTGAGATCGCTGCCGCACCCGAGGACGGTCGTCTAGGCATGCTCGCCTCCCAGTTCCGAGCCTGGGACGAGACTCCCGGACGCACTCCCGGCGTCGCCGTCTGACGACGGCCTTGCCGTACCCGGACGGCGATTGCGCCCGCGGTTCGGTTTGGGTTGCGCGGCGCAGAAAACGACGGGCGACAAAGTTCCTAGTCACTGTTCGCACGTTCAGCGACGCCACCGGTTCTGCGCAACGTCGCTGTTTCACTAGCCTGAGAGGATTACCTTCAAGAAGGCGAACCGATGAGCGACGGCATTCTATCTCCGACGCAAATTGTTGCGGCGGTTTTCTGAACTTCACTGTGGCTCGTCAACGACGACTGCCCGTCAACGTGGCCAATGGGCCCGGCGGCACACTCGGGCGCGCGGTTCGCGTCAACTACGGAGCTGAGCGAGCGACGACTGCATATCGCTAGGCCGACGGCGAATATCTGCCTAGACTACCGATATCGCAACATTCCTCTTGCAGTACGTGAACCGCCCGCATATAGTTCAAGTAAAGGTGGCCGGAAATGCCGGCGCCTCGCGAGAAGGGTATTGTGATGCGCGTTTCGCCCCAGATCCTTGGCGCTGCCGTCCTGGTCGCAGCACTATTTCCAGCATCCTCTGCGAGAGCCGTGGAATCTGGACCAGCGGTCTCGGCTGAGACGGCCATCGCCGGGTGCGTGGGTGGCGGATGTACTGGAAGGGACCCGCAAGTGCAGGGATGCGAGACGGACGCGCGCACCGTCGCTCACTTCAACGCCCACTACCGCACAAATCTGGGGAACACCGTCTATGTTGAGTTGCGGCACTCCAATACTTGCCGCGCCAAATGGATTCGCGTGACAAGCGGACCATCGGACTGGGGATGCGGCGGAGGAAATAGCCCTCAAGTCCGCCTCCGCGACCACCGCAGCAATGGCGATCTCATCACCCAGACCATCCGCACCTTTACAGCTTGCGCAAATTGGCCAATCTGGTCATCCATGATTGGGAGAACAACCAATTCCGACTACACCCAATTTTGCTTCCGCGAAGACGCGTACCTTTGGAATTCTGACTCGTACTACAATCCGTGCGCACAGAACGCCTGGTGAGGTTCAAACGAACGCCCCTGAGAAGGGTTCGCGCGTTCCCAGCGTCGGTACCCGGTTCCTTTGGCCAATTTGGCTCGCGCGTGGATCGACTCCCCGAGAAGCAGAGTGTAGTCGAGGTTTATAGCCGCCGGTCCCGAGCACTGATTCGGCGCCCCCGGGCCGACGGGAAGTGGAGGTGCGCACCAGGATCGCTTCCAACGACCACCGCAGTCCGCTACGTGGCTGGTCCGTGCGTGAACCATGGCAACGATTTCACGCGATGGGCCGGGCCCTAGGCGCTCGGCGCCTAAAAGCGATAGCGATCATCCTGCGCGCCCTCGGGATGATGATTCACCGCCCACCATCTGGAGTGCACGTTGGGCACCGAGCCGTCACACGAGTGTCCTCGAACATCTTCACCACTGGGGTCCATGACCCGGTCCGGATTGACCGTCTCCCTTTGAGTCGATGTGCCTGGTGAACCGACCTCAGCGCGACGGTGACGACGGCCCGCCAAGGCGCGCACGCCAACGAGTCCAGGCACGTTCGATCCGAGCAAACTCCTTCACCGAAGTCGAATCAGTTTGTTCGGACACCGGGACGCTCTTACCTAGCCATTCGGCACACCCCAGGATCCCGACTCCGCATCAGCCGAGCTGCCGACGTACCTCCGCAGCCACGGCGGCACCGTCGGCCCGCCCCTTCACTTGTGGCTGCACGACGCCCATCACCTTGCCCATGGCCTTCATGCCCTCGTCGGCCGCGCCCGTCCGCTCGACGGCCTCGCTGACGATCCGGGCGATCTCCTCGACCGAGAGCTGCTCGGGCAGGTAGTCGGCGAGCACCTTCGCCTCGGCGCGCTCCTTGGCGGCCATCTCGCTGCGGCCGCCGTCGTCGAAGGCGATCGCCGCCTCGCGGCGCTTCTTCGCCTCGCTGGCGAGCACCTCGACGACCTGCTCGTCGGTCAGCTCGCGCTGGACCTTGCCGGCGACCTCCGCGTTGGTGACCGCGGTCAGCACCATCCGCAGGGTCGAGGAGCGCACCTCGTCGCGGCTCTTGATCGCAGCGGTGAGGTCGGTGCGCAGTCGGTCCTTGAGCTGGCTCATAGGGCCATTGTGGCAGCCTGACGGCGTGAGCCCGTTGCCCGCCGCCACCCGCACCCTGGCCGCCGTGACCGGCGCCGGAGCCGTGCTGGGCGCCGGCCTGGCGACGTACGCCGCGTGCGAGGCGCAGGCATACACCCTGCGGCGCGTCGAGGTGCCGCTGCTGCCCGCGGGGCACCGTCCGCTGCGGGTGCTGCACCTCTCCGACCTGCACGTGACGCCGGGCCAGCGGCGCAAGCTCGCCTGGATCGCCGGGCTGGCCGACCTCGAGCCCGACCTGGTCGTCGACACCGGCGACAACCTCGCCCACCGGGACAGCGTCGGGCCCCTGCTCGAGGCGCTCGGGCCGCTGCTCGACGTGCCAGGCGTGTTCGTCCTGGGGTCGAACGACTACTTCGAGCCGACGATGCGCAACCCGCTGCGCTACCTGCTGCCCGACGACGGCCGCCGGCACACCGACACCCCGCACCTGCCGTGGCGCGACCTCGTGGCGGCGTTCACGGGCTCCGGCTGGCTCGACCTCACCAACCGCACCGGCGCGCTCACGATCGGGGACACGACGGTCTCCTTCGCCGGCGTCGACGACCCGCACCTCGGCTACGACCGGCTCGGGGACGTCACGGGGGTCGCCGGCGCCGACCGCCACGGCGACGTGCGCCTCGGCGTCGCGCACGCGCCGTACCTCCGCGTCCTCGACGCCTTCGCCGCCGACGACTGCGACGCCGTCCTCGCGGGCCACACCCACGGCGGCCAGGTCTGCCTCCCGGGCGGCCGCGCGCTCACCACCAACTGCGACCTCGACGCCGCCCGCGCCCGCGGCCTGCACCGCCACCCGGCCGACTCCCGGCCCGGCGACCCCGGCTCCGCCTGGCTGCACGTCAGCGCCGGCCTCGGCACCAGCCCCTACGTCCGCCTCCGCCTCGCCTGCCGCCCCGAGGCCACCCTCCTCACCCTCGTTCCCCGGCCCACCCCTCCGGCTGGTTGAGGAGGGTGCGCAGCGCCTGTCTCCGAAACCTCCCCCACCCACCCGCCTCTCGATGGGCGGGGCGGCCCGATTGGGGCGGGCCGGAGGTGCTCCGGTATGCTCCGGTGCTCGTGAGCCCGGTGATCCCGGACTCACAGAATCGGGCTGTGGCGCAGCTTGGTAGCGCGCCTCGTTCGGGACGAGGAGGCCGCAGGTTCAAATCCTGTCAGCCCGACAGCAGAGGACCCGGACCCCAGGAACACCTGGGATCCGGGTCCTTCGCCGTTCCTGGCCCACGCCGCCGTGACACACTGACGCCCATGAGTGGGAAGGACCGCGACACGGAGGCTCCGAGCCTGGAGCCACCCACCCTGTTCGGTCGCAAGCGCCGCAAGAAGAACGCTCCCGAGGCCCCGGCCGCGGACGAGGCGACCCGTGTCGACCTGCCGGCCGTCGAGCCGGACGAGACCCCCACCGCCGTCGTCGAGCCCGTCCCGGGGCCGGTCGCCGAGCCCGCCCCCGAGCCCGCCCCCGAGCCCGCCCCCGAGCCCGCCCCCGAGCCGGTCGTCGACCGGTCACCCGAGCCGAGCCCGCCGCCACGCTTCGTCGACGCGACGCCCCGGCCCGCACCGGCGCCGGTGCTCACCGAGCAGGCTCAGCCAGAGCCGCCCGCAGAGGCCCCGGCAGCGCAGGAGACGAGGGAGCCGCGAGAGCCCTTCGTCACCGGCATGCCGGCGGCCTGCCTGACCGGCGCGCTGGTCGGCCTGGCGACGGTCGGACTGACCTGGCTGGGACTGCGGGCCTGCGAGGTCGCGCGCGGCACCAGCTCGTGCGGCAACCCCGGCTTCCTGCTGCTCATCGCGATCCTCGTCGCGATGGTGCTGACCGGTTCGGCGCTGCTGCGGGCGTTCCGGGTCGCCGAGCCGAGCTCGACCAGCTTCCTGGCGGTCGGCCTGCTGACCGTGCTGGTGCTGCTGTTCCTCATCGAGGCGCTCTTCAGCTGGACGATGGTCATCGTCATCCCGCTGCTGGCGATCGGCTGCTTCGCCGCCTCGCACTGGGTCACCACGCTGGTGACCGACGCCGACGACTGAGCGCCTGGGACGACGACGGCCGCCGCCGGACGCCTCAGCGCGCGGCGACGACCAGCTCGGCGAGCTGCACGGTGTTGAGCGCCGCGCCCTTGCGCAGGTTGTCGTTGGAGACGAACAGCGCGAGGCCGCGGTCGCCGTCGACGCCCGGGTCCTGCCGGATGCGACCGACGTACGACGGGTCCCGGCCGGCCGCCTGGAGCGGCGTCGGCACGTCGGTCAGCTCGACGCCCGGGGCGTCGCGCAGCAGCTCGTGGGCCCGCTCCACGGTCAGCGCCCGCTCGAACTCGACGTTCAGCGCCAGCGAGTGCCCGGTGAAGACCGGCACCCGCACGCAGATCCCGGAGACGCGCAGGTCCGGGATGCCGAGGATCTTGCGGGACTCGTTGCGGAGCTTCTGCTCCTCGTCGGTCTCGTGGGAGCCGTCGTCGACGACCGAGCCGGCCATCGGGAGCACGTTGTGCGCGATGGTGCGGACGTAGGTCTGCGGCTCGGGGAAGGCGACCGCGGTGCCGTCGTACGCCAGCTCCCGCGCCTTCTCGCCGCCCGCGGCGACCTGCGTGGCCAGCTCCTCCACGCCGGCGACGCCGGAGCCGGAGACGGCCTGGTAGGTCGAGGCGATCATCCGCACCAGCCCGGCCTCCTCGTGCAGCGGCTTGAGCACCGGCATGGCGGCCATGGTCGTGCAGTTCGGGTTCGCGATGATCCCGCGGCCGGCCTCGATGACCGCCTGCATCGCCTCGGGGTTGACCTCGGAGACGACGAGCGGGATCGCGGGGTCCTTGCGGAACGCCGAGGAGTTGTCGACGACGATGACGCCGGCGTCGACGAACTTCTGCGCCAGGTTGCGCGAGGTGGTTGCGCCGGCCGAGAACAGCGCGATGTCGAGCCCCGACGGGTCGGCGGTCGAGGCGTCCTCGACGGTGACCTCGCCGCCCGCGAACGGCAGCACGGTGCCGGCCGAGCGCGCGGAGGCGAAGAAGCGCACCTCGTCGGCCGGGAACGACCGCTCCTCGAGGATCTGCCGCATCGCGACGCCGACCTGGCCGGTGGCACCGACGATGCCGATGCGTACACCGTTGCTCATCGCCCGGTTCCTCCGTAGACGACGGCCTCGACCTCGTCGGCGTCCAGGTCGAACGCCGTGTGCGTGGCGCGCACGGCGTCGTCGACCTGCGCCTCGTCGACGATGACCGAGATCCGGATCTCCGAGGTGGAGATCATCTCGATGTTGACGCCGGCGGAGGCGAGCGAGGCGAAGAACTTCGCGGTGATGCCCGGGTGCGAGCGCATGCCGGCGCCGATCAGCGAGACCTTGCCGATCTGGTCGTCGTAGAGCAGCTTGTCGTAGCCGACCTCGTCCTGGATGCGCGCGAGCGCGCCCATCGCGGCCTGGCCGTCGGTGCGGGGCAGCGTGAACGAGATGTCGGTGAGCGCCGTGGCCGCCGCCGAGACGTTCTGCACGACCATGTCGATGTTGACCTCGGTCGCGGCGAGCGTCTCGAAGATCCGCGCCGCCTCGCCCACCTTGTCGGGCACGCCGACCACGGTGATCTTGGCCTCGCTGCGGTCGTGCGCGACGCCGGAGATGATCGCCTGCTCCATGGGCTCTTCTCCCTCTCGGGGCTCGGGGATGATCCAGGTCCCCTCCTTCGAGGAGAAGGAGGACCGGACGTGGATCGGCATGTTGTAGCGGCGGGCGTACTCGACGCACCGCAGGTGGAGGATCTTCGCGCCGGACGCGGCCATCTCGAGCATCTCCTCGGTGGAGACGCGGTCGAGCTTGCGCGCGGCGGGGACGATCCGGGGGTCGGCGGTGAACACGCCGTCGACGTCGCTGTAGATCTCGCACACGTCGGCGCCCAGCGCGGCGGCGAGCGCGACCGCGGTGGTGTCGGACGCGCCGCGACCCAGCGTCGTGACGTCCTTGGTGTCCTGCGAGACGCCCTGGAAGCCGGCGACGATCGCGATCGCGCCGTCGCGGATCGCGGCCTCGATCCGGCCCGGCGTGATGTCGATGATCTTCGCCTTGCCGTGGGCGGAGTCGGTGATGACGCCGGCCTGCGAGCCGGTGAACGACTGCGCCTTGTGGCCCAGCTGGGCGATCGCCATCGCGACCAGCGCCATCGAGATCCGCTCGCCGGCCGTCAGCAGCATGTCCATCTCCCGCGGCGGCGGGAGCGGTGTTACCTGCTCGGCCAGGTCGCGCAGGTCGTCGGTGGTGTCGCCCATCGCGGAGACCACCACGACCACGTCGTTGCCCGCCTTGCGGGTGTTCACGATGCGCTGGGCCACCCGCTTGATGCCGGCGGCGTCGGCGACCGACGATCCGCCGTACTTCTGCACGACAATGCCCACGACGACGTCCTCGGGTTGGGGGAAGAAAGACCGCGCCCGAGTCTACCGAGGGGCGGGGGTGCCTCCGCCGAGCATCTCATCGGCCACCGCCAGCACGTCGTCCTCGCCCGGCACCTCGCGGTCGAGCCGGTCGTGGGAGACCACCGACAGCAGCGCGTTCAGCGCCGCGCCGGCCAGGTTGCCCCACGAGGAGACGTAGGAGAACTGCCACCACCACAGCGCCTCCTCGGTGTTGCCCTGCCGGAAGTGGCGCAGGCCCGTCTCGAGGTCGGAGGCGATGCTGGTGAGGTCGTCGGAGAGCTGGCTCTCGACCACCTCGGGCGCGTAGGGGTCGAAGACCAGGCTGTAGGTGTCGACCGGCTCCAGGATCGCCGCCAGCCGCATCCGCATCGGGTCGAGGTCGGTCTCCGGGCCGATGTCGGGCTGGTACTCCGCCCGCGGCGTGAAGTCGCGCTGCGCACCGAGCTGTGCGCCCGCGAGCAGCACCTGGCTGATCTCGAGCAGCAGCAGGCTGATCGCCCGGCCGCCCCCGTCGGCGTCCCGCGAGATCTCGTGCAGCGCCAGCAGGAAGCTGGCGGCGGAGTCGGCGACCTGCTGGGCGAGCGCCTGGGTGCCCACGTCCACCTTGGCCACGGCGTCGGCCGCGCCCGGCAGCGGACGGGCCAGCTCGGCCAGCGCCTTGTCCACGTCGATGGGGTGCTCGTCCATCGGCGGCAGGGCGCCGGCCAGGACGGCCTGCTCGAGCAGGGTCGTCGGGTCGAGGTCGCCGGAGATCGGCCCCGGGTGCTGCTGCTGGTCAGTCATCTGCGCTCCGCCTTCCCACGAATGCCCGGCCGAGGGTCACCTCGTCGGCGTACTCAAGGTCCCCACCCACCGGCAGTCCACTCGCCAGACGCGTCACACGCAACCCGAGCGGCTTCAGCATCCGGGTGAGGTACGTCGCCGTCGCCTCGCCCTCGAGGTTCGGGTCGGTGGCGAGGATCGTCTCGGTGATCGCGCCGTCGGCCAGCCGCTGCATCAGCTCGCGGATGCGCAGCTGGTCCGGGCCGATGCCGTCGATCGGCGAGATCGCCCCGCCGAGCACGTGGTAGCGACCGCGGAACTCGCGCGTCCGCTCGATCGCCACCACGTCCTTGTACTCCTCGACCACGCACAGCACCGACGGGTCCCGCCGCGGGTCGCGGCAGATCCGGCACTGCTCGTCCTCGGAGACGTTGAAGCACACCGAGCAGAACTTCACCCGAGCCTTGACCTCGACCAGCACGTCCGCCAGGCGGCGTACGTCGACCGGGTCGGCCTGCAGCAGGTGGAACGCGATCCGCTGGGCGCTCTTGGGACCCACGCCCGGCAGCCGGCCGAGCTCGTCGATCAGGTCCTGGACGACACCTTCGTACAAGGAGGGTCGTCCCCTAGAAGCCGAGCTGGCCCAGCGGGCCGCCCTCGCCGGGGCCGCCCGCGCCGCCACCGGCCAGCGGGCCGAGGGCCTCGCCGGCGATGGTGTCGGCCTGCGCCTTGGCGTCGCGGTACGCCGCGACCACGAGGTCGCCGAGGTCGGCCAGGCTGTCGGCGTCGTCGCCGTCGACCGTGCCTGGCGCGACCGCGACCTTGGTCAGGTCGCCCACGCCGTTGACCTCGACGGTCACCGCGCCGCCGGCGACCGAGCCCTGCACGGTCGTCTCGGCCAGCCGCTGCTGCGCTGCCTGCAGCTGCTCCTGCATCTGCTGGGCCTGCTGGAGCAGGGCGTTCATGTCGAGTCCGCCGCCGCCGAGGGCGTCGAAGGGGTTCTGGCTCATGGGGTGGTCCTCCGCTGGTGGGTGGTGGGTCCGGTGCTGCTGGGGGCGAGGTGTCGTCCGGACCTCGGTCGAGTCTGTCGGATGGGTGGTGCTCGCCGGCCGGTGCCGGTGAGCGGGCTCCGCCTACTGGTGCCGGATCTCCTCGATGATCCGCGCGCCGAGCTCGCGCTCGAGCAGGTCGGTGCCGGCGAGGCCCTCGGAGTCGGCGTCCGGGTCGTCGGGGTGCGCGTCGGCGTCCCGGTCCTGCCGCTCGGTGTCGACCGGGCCCGTCTGCTCCGGACCGCCGGTCCGGGTCTGCTGGATCCGCGCCCGGGCGGCCGCGATCGCCTGCGGGTCGGCGGCGGGACGCGCCGGCGGCTGCGGGGCCCGGTCCTGGGAGGCCCGGTCCTGGGAGGTCTGGTCCTGGGCCGCCTGGTCCTGGGCCGCCTGGTCCTGCGGTTGCTGCTCCTGGCCGGCGTCGTCGTCGGGCGGCAGGTCGGCCCAGGCCGGCGGGCCGTCCTGGCCGGGCGGCGGCCCCTCCCGGAACGGCGGCTCGGGCTGCGCGCCCGGCTGCACCGCGGGTGCGGTCGACTGGCCCGGCTGCG
>NZ_JACMYC010000001.1 GCF_014266025.1 Nocardioides deserti
CGACGGCAGCACAGGCGGCCGCCCACAGCACCGAGGTGAAGGTGCCGATGATGAAGCGCTCCGCGGTGCCCTCGCCCTCGGCCCGCAACTCGGGGTAGCGGCCCAGCCCCTTGAGGGCCAGCACGACCGCCAGCCCCTCGGGCCAGGACGCGACCAGGGTGGCGTAGATGGCGGCGCGCTCCAGGGCACCGATCCAGGCGCCGCCCCGCAGCACCCGACCGGCGCGGTCGAGCGAGGACCCGGTGTCCTCCCGGTCCACCAGCGCGAAGACGCGCGCGGTGACCGGGCCGCCGCCGGCGACCGCCAGCAGCCCGCCCAGCACGACCAGCACCGCGGTCAGCGGCCGGCCGTCGACCACGACCGAGGTCGGCACAGCGGCCAGCAGGCCGGCCAGCACGAG
This sequence comes from Nocardioides deserti, assembly GCF_014266025.1. Lineage (GTDB taxonomy): Bacteria > Actinomycetota > Actinomycetes > Propionibacteriales > Nocardioidaceae > Nocardioides > Nocardioides deserti. The sequence goes on from NZ_JACMYC010000001.1 coordinate 401, forward strand.
CAGCCCGGTCGTGACGGGCACGAAGACCCGCTCGCCGGCCCGGGTCCAGGCCGGCAGCGCCGTCGCGGCGCCGAAGGCGACCAGCACGACGACGAGCTGCCCGATGTTCTCGGCGCTCATGGGCCCTCCGTCCCGAGGACGCGGTCGGCGAGGGTCGCGACCAGCTCCTGGGCGCGCCGCGACTCGACGATGCCGGCGGCCTGGGCGCGCTGGCTCACCGCGGACTGGCTGATGCCGAGGCGGCGGCCGACCTGCTCGTAGGTCAGCCCCTCCGCCACGAGGTCGGCCACCTCCCAGCCCCGCTGGGTACGCCGGGCGAGGACCGCCGCCCACAGCCACAGCGTGGTCTCGAGCGACCGGGCGTCGGCGTGGTCGCCCACGACGCGGAGCCCCCAGGGACTGCTCTTCGCCGCTGTGACGGCCTCCCGGGCGCAGAGGTACGCCGGCCCGCGACCGGCCCGGGCGCTCGCGGGCAGGGGTTCCTCCACGGAGCCGAGCCCGATGCCGACGTACCAGCCGTCCTGGCGGAGGAGCGCGCCGGCGAGCGCGGCGAGGGTGGCGGGGCGGTCGACGACGCCCTGGAGCTCGTCGCCGGCCGTGCGCTCGAACGGTCGCAGCAGCGGCGCGTCGTCGAGCGCCTCGACCGCGGCGAGCAGCTCGGGGACCCGGTCGACGCCGGCGCGGCTGCGCTGCTGGTCGATCGTGAGGACCGCGACCGTCTGCGCCATGGTCCGAGATTACATTAGGGAATTGCCTAATGTCGACCGGTCATCAGGCCACAGCCTTCAGTTGTGGTCGTTCAGCGGCGGCCGATGATCCCCACGACGGCCGGCTGCTTCTGCTCGACGACCGAGACGCGGAAGCCGACCTCGGCCAGCGACGCGGACGCCTTCTCGATCATCTCCGGGACCTGCTCGGGGAAACGGACCTCGTAGAAGAGGAAGACCGCGCCACCGGGCAGCAGCCGCTCGTGCAGCAGCGCGACCTCGTCGTGGCAGGCGCGGACCCAGAAGAGGTTCACGTTGAACGCGAAGACCTTGTTCAGCCGCTTGACCGGCACGCGGAGCGTGGCGAGGTCGATCTGCCGCACCGTGAGCCGGCCGGCGTCGACGTGCTTCTGGTTGCGCCGCTTGGTGCGGTCGACGCCAGACTCCGAGCGGTCGATCGCGAACATCTTGCCGGACTCGAGCTTGCCGCAGATCGCCTCGACGCCGGCGCCGGGTCCGCACCCGATCTCCAGCACGTGGTCGGAGGGCTGGACGTCCATGAAGTCCACAGCCCAGCGGATACGCGCCGGGATCGCCTGCACAGCCATGGGCCCAACCTTGCCAGAACGGACCGACCCGTGGGTGCGCCGGTCGGCCCCACTAGCGTGGACGCGTGAGCAAGGACATCCAGGTGGGCGTGCAGGTAGGTGTGCTCGGGGCACGCGGCAAGGTCGGCGCGGAGGTCTGCCGGGCCGTCGAGGAGGCGCCCGGGACCGACCTCGTCGCGCAGGTCGACGCGGGTGACGACATCCGCGCACTGGTCGACGCCGGCGCCGAGGTGGTCGTCGACTTCACCCACCCCGACGTGGTCATGGACAACCTCCGGTTCTGCGTCGAGCACGGGATCCACGCCGTGGTCGGCACGACCGGCTTCGACGAGGAGCGCCTCGAGACGCTGCGCGGCTGGCTCGCCGACGCGCCCGGCGTGGGCGTGCTCATCGCGCCGAACTTCTCGATCGGCGCGATCCTGATGATGCGGTTCGCCGCGGCCGCCGCCCCGTTCTACGAGTCGGTCGAGATCGTCGAGCTCCACCACCCGGACAAGGCCGACGCGCCGTCCGGCACCGCGCGGCGCACGGCGCAGCTCGTCGCGGCCGCCCGCCGCGAGGCCGGCCTCGGACCGGTCCCGGACGCCACCAGCACCTCCCTCGACGGCGCCCGTGGGGCCGACGTCGACGGCATCCGGGTGCACGGGCTGCGGATCCGCGGGCTCGTCGCCCACCAGGAGGTCGTGCTCGGCGGGGTGGGGGAGACCCTCACCATCCGCCACGACTCGCTCGACCGCTCGTCCTTCACCCCCGGCGTCCTTGCCGGCGTCCGCGCCGTCGCCGACCACCCCGGCCTCACCGTCGGCCTCGAGCACGTCCTCGACCTGGACTGACCGCGCGGCTGGTTCCCTGGGTCCTGGGGCTCGGGTCTCGGCTCGGGTGCCGGTGGCGCTGTAGTCCGTGACGTTCGGGTGCATGCGGCCTGGGTTCACGCGGAACGTCACGGACCGTCCCGTGACCGTCCCGCCGGCTGTGGATGGGTAGGGCCGGCGGGTGACCTGGCGGCGCGCGGTCAGGTGAGCAGGCGGGCGAGGGCGGCGACGAGTGCCGAGCCGAAGACGACGAGCAGGAACGGCGCGCGGAGGACCAGCAGGACCACGGCCGCGCCGAGGCCGACGAGCCGGGCGTCGGCGACCAGCGACCGGCCGTCGCCGACGACCTGGACGGCGACGAGGGCGGCGAGCAGGGCGACCGGGATGAGGTCGGCGACCCGGGCGACGACGGGCCGGTCGAGGACGCTCGCCGGCACGGACAGGCCGGCGAGCTTGAGCAGGTAGCAGCCGACGCCCGCCACGAGGACGGCGGTCCAGACGGTCACGGGCCGACCTCCGGACGCTGGACGCGAGGGCGGAGCACGCCGGCCAGCAGGGCGACACCGGCCGCGACGAGCACCGGCACGCCGGCGGCGGTGAGCGGGACGGCGCCGATGGCGACCGCGGCCGCCGCGACGGCGACGACGCGGTTGCGCGTCGTGTCGAGCCGGGGCCAGAGCAGCGCGAGGAACGCCGCGCCGACGGCCGCGTCCAGCCCGTAGTCGCGCGGGTCGCCGATCACGGTGCCGGCGAGCGCGCCGACGAGGGTGGCGAGGTTCCACAGCAGGAACACCGCGCCGCCGGTCACGAGGAACCCCAGCCGCGCGGCCGGCCGGCTCTCGCGGGTCACCGACATCGCCGTCGACTCGTCGATGACCAGGTGCGCCGCGGCCGCGCGGCGCCACCCGACGTACCCCAGCAGCGGCGCGAGCCGCAACCCGTACAGCGTGTTGCGGGTGCCGAGCAGCAGGGCGGTCAGGGCGCCGGACATCGGGGCGCCGCCGGAGGCGACCACGCCGACGAGCGCGAACTGCGAGGCGCCGGTGAACATCAGCAGCGACAGCACGCAGGTCTGCCACACATCCAGACCGGCCGCGACGGACACGGCGCCGAAGGACGTGCCGTACGCCCCGGTCGCGATCCCCACCCCGAGGCCGTCGCGGACGATCCCGGTCCGTGCGGCCGGGTCGAGCTGCTCGGTCACGGTCTCAGCCGAGCCGGGTGTGCAGGCGGACCTGCTTGACCGTGGTCGTGCCGTCGCCGTCGAGGTCCAGCTCGCGGTGCGCGCCGTCGGCCGCCCACCCGGCCGAGGTCAGGAACGCGCGCAGCCGGTCGTCGGAGGCGACCGCCCACAGCACGGCGCGGCCGAACCGGTCCGCGCGCATCGTGTCGGCCGCCGCCTGCAGCAGCCGGGACCCGTGGCCGCGGCCGCGCTCGGCCGGGTCGACGGTCAGCTCGGCCAGCTCGGCGTCGGCGACGGGATCGCAGTCCGGGTCGCTCGCGGGGCCGGTCACCGCGAAGCCGACCACCCGGTTGTGCTCGAGCGCGACGAGCGCCCGGTGGCGGGCGTCGGCCGGGCGGGTGAGCGAGGCGTGCCAGGCCGCGGCCGCCTGCTCGACCGCCTCCGGACCGGACGGGAACGCGTCGGGCGGCAGAACGGCGGTGTACATCTCGGGCCAGGTGCGCAGCTGCAGCGCCGCGATCGCCGCGGCGTCGTCCGCCCAGGCGACCCGGACGCTGACGTCGGCCGTGCTCATGGGCGCATCCTCGCAGCCCGCCTGTCGTGTGACACCGCGGACGTCGTGGTGCTGTGACCTGTCACACATCGGTGCTAGCGTGCTGGCATGGAGCCGGCCACCGAGCGCAGCGCGACCGTGGAGCCGCGCGACCCGATGCCGGACGGCTACCGCCGCACGCTGGTGCGCCAGATCGCGCAGCACGCGCACTCCGAGATCATCGGCATGCAGCCGGAGGGGGAGTGGATCGCTCGCGCGCCGAGCCTGCGGCGCAAGGCGATCCTCATGGCGAAGGTGCAGGACGAGGCGGGCCACGGCCTCTACCTGTACGCCGCCGCCGAGACGCTCGGGACGCCGCGCGAGGAGCTCCTCGACGCGCTGCACACCGGCCGGCAGAAGTACTCCTCCATCTTCAACTACCCGACGCTCACCTGGGCCGACGTCGGCGCGATCGGCTGGCTCGTCGACGGCGCCGCGATCGTCAACCAGGTGCCGCTGTGCCGCTGCTCCTACGGGCCGTACGCCCGCGCCATGGTGCGGATCTGCAAGGAGGAGTCGTTCCACCAGCGGCAGGGCTTCGAGATCCTGCACACGCTCAGCCACGGCACGCCCGCGCAGCGGGCGATGGCGCAGGACGCCGTCGACCGGTTCTGGTGGCCCTCGCTGATGATGTTCGGCCCGCCGGACGCCGACTCGCCCAACACCGCGCAGTCGATGGCGTGGGGGATCAAGCGGTTCACCAACGACGAGCTGCGCCAGCGGTTCGTCGACATCGCCGTGCCGCAGGCCGCGGCGCTCGGCCTGACGCTGCCGGACCCCGAGCTGCGGTGGAACGAGGAGCGCGGCCACTGGGACTTCGGGACGCCGGACTTCGCCGAGCTGGCCGAGGTCGTCGCCGGCCGGGGCCCGTGCAACGCCGAGCGGCTGGCGCACCGCGTCCGGGCCCACGAGGACGGCGCGTGGGTGCGCGAGGCCGCCGCGGCGTACGCAGCCAAGCGGGCCGCCCGCACCTCGACCCAGGAGCCGGCGGCATGACCACGCGCGCGGAGTGGCCGCTGTGGGAGGTCTTCGTGCGCGCCCGGCGCGGGATGGCGCACGTGCACGTCGGGTCGCTGCACGCGCCCGACGCCGAGATGGCGCTGCGCAACGCCCGCGACGTCTACACCCGCCGTCAGGAAGGCGTCTCGCTCTGGGTCGTCCCCGCGGCTGCCGTGGTCGCCTCGACCCCGGACCTGCAGGGCGCGTTCTTCGAGCCGGCCGGCGACAAGGACTACCGCCACCCCACGCACTACTCCGTGCCTGAAGGAGTCGACCACCTGTGACCGCCGACTTCCTGCTCGGCCTTGCCGACGACGCCCTCGTGACCGCCCAGCGGCTCGGGTGGTGGGTCAGCCGCGCGCCGGAGCTCGAGGAGGACGTCGCGCTCGCCAACATCGGCCTCGACCAGCTCGGCCAGGCTCGCGGGCTCTACGCGGTCGTCACCGACCTCGAGGGGCTCGGCCGCACCGAGGACGACCTGGCGTACCTCCGCGACGCCCCCGACTTCCGCAATGTCCTCCTCGTCGAGCGGCCGCAGACCGACTTCGCGGTGTGCGTCGTGCGGATGCTGCTCCTGGCCGCCTGGCAGTCCGAGGTGTACGCCGTGCTGGCGGCGCGCGAGGGCCCGGCACGGGGCGTCGCGGCGAAGGCGGTCAAGGAGGTGGCCTACCACCTCGACCACGCCGCGCAGTGGGTGCTGCGGCTCGGCGACGGCACCGAGCTCTCCCACGAGCGGACCCAGGCCGCGCTCGACGCGGAGTGGCCGTACCTGCCCGAGCTGCTCGAGCCCGCCCCGGCCGCACCGGTCGACCCGGCCTCGCTCCGCGACGCCGTCCTCGGGCGCGTCCGGCCGGTCCTCCACGAGGCGACCCTCGTCGTCCCCGAGCTGCCCGCCGACCCGCCCACCGGCGGCCGCGCGGGCCGCCACACCGAGCACCTGGCCGCCCTGCTCGCCGAGATGCAGCAGGTGGCCCGAGCCCACCCGGGAGCGACCTGGTGAACGACCTGACCCTCCACCCGAGCCCGAGCCCGAGCCCGAGCCGCAGCACGGGCACGGGCACGGGCCGCGCGCGCAGCGCGTGGGACATCGCCGCAGCCGTGCCCGACCCCGAGCTGCCGGTGGTCACCATCGGCGACCTCGGCATCCTCCGCGACGTCACCGAGAACGACACCGGCTGCGTGCACGTGCAGATCACCCCGACCTACTCCGGCTGCCCGGCGGTGGAGACGATCCGCGCGGACCTGGTCGAGCAGCTGACCTGTGCCGGCTTCCGCCGGGTCGACGTCGAGCAGGTGCTGTGGCCGGCATGGACGACCGACTGGATCACCGAGCAGGGCCGGTCCCGCCTGGAGGCGCACGGCATCGCGCCGCCGGCACCCGTGCGCGCCGCCGCGGGGGCGTCGGGCGGTCCCGTCGACGTCGAGATCGCCGTGCGCTGCCCCCGGTGCGGCAGCCCGGACACCCACGAGGCGAACCGGTTCGGCTCGACCGCCTGCAAGGCGCTGCGGGTGTGCCGGTCCTGCCGCGAGCCGTTCGACCACGTCAAGCCGATCTGAGGCGCCAGTGCCGTTCCATGCGCTGGAGGTCGCCGAGGTCGAGGAGCTGACCGACGAGGCCGTCGCGATCAGCCTCCGGGTGCCGCCCGACCTGGCCGGTGCCTACGCCGCCACCCCCGGCCAGCACGTCTCGGTCCGCACGCCCGGCGACGCCGACCGCCGGTCCTACTCGCTCTGCACGGCCCCGGCGCCCGACCTGCTGCGGATCGGGGTCAAGCGGCTGCCCGGCGGGGTGTTCAGCGACGGCGTCGTCCGGAGCCTGCGGCCGGGCGACCGGCTGGAGGTGATGACGCCGACCGGGCGCTTCACGGTCACGCCGGACCCGACCGCGCAGCGGTGGTACGGCGCTGTCGCGGCCGGCTCCGGCATCACGCCGGTGCTCCCGATCGTCGCCGCGCTGCTCCAGGGGGAGCCGCGGTCCCGGGTGACGCTGGTGCGCGTCGACCGCACGCAGCGGTCGGTGATGTTCCTCGACGAGGTGCACGACCTCAAGGACCGCTTCCCCGACCGGCTCCAGCTGCTGCACGTGCTGACCCGGGAGGAGCAGGACGTCGAGCTGCTCAGCGGCCGCCTCGACGCAGGCCGGACGAGGCGGCTGGTCGACGCGTTCGGGCTGCACGAGGTCGAGGAGTGGTTCGTGTGCGGGCCGCAGCCGCTGGTCGCCGACCTGCGGGCGGTGCTGCCGGGGCGGGTGCACGCCGAGCTGTTCCACGCCGACGCGCCACCGCGGGCGCCCGTCGCCGCACCGACCGTCGCGGGTGCGGCACGCGTCGTCGTACGACGGGACGGGCGCAGCACCCCGCTCGACCTGCGGCCCGACGGACCACCGGTGCTCGAGGCGGCGCTGGCGGTCCGCGGCGACCTGCCCTGGGCGTGCCGCGGGGGAGTGTGCGGGACCTGCCGCGCCCGGCTGGTCGAGGGCACGGTCGCGATGGACGCCGCCTGGGCGCTCGAGCCCGACGAGGTCGCCGCCGGGCACGTGCTCACCTGCCAGGCGCACCCGACCTCGGACCGGGTGGTGCTCGACTTCGACGGGTGACCCGGTCGTCCGGCGGAGCGATGGGTACCTTCGCGCCATGGAGATTCGCAACCTCGGAGCGAGCGGCCTGAAGATCTCGGCCATCTCGTACGGCAACTGGCTCACCCACGGCTCCCAGGTCGAGGAGGACGCCGCGCTCGCCTGCGTGCGGCAGGCCCTCGACGAGGGCATCACCACCTTCGACACCGCCGACGTCTACGCCAACACCGCGGCCGAGACGGTCCTCGGCAAGGCGCTGGCCGGCGAGCGGCGCGAGGGCCTGGAGATCTTCACCAAGGTCTACTGGCCCACCGGCCCCGGCAAGCACAACGACCACGGCCTGTCCCGCAAGCACATCATGGAGTCGATCGACGGGTCGCTGAAGCGGCTAGGCACCGACTACGTCGACCTCTACCAGGCCCACCGCTACGACTACGAGACCCCGCTCGAGGAGACGATGGAGGCCTTCGCCGACGTCGTCCGCTCGGGCAAGGCGCTCTACATCGGCGTCTCGGAGTGGCGCGCCGAGGAGATCCGCGCTGCCCACGCGCTGGCCCGCGAGCTGCGGATCCCGCTGGTCTCCAGCCAGCCGCAGTACTCCATGCTCTGGCGCGTCATCGAGGCCGAGGTCGTCCCGACCTGCGAGGAGCTCGGCATCGGGCAGATCGTCTGGTCGCCGATCGCGCAGGGCGTGCTCACCGGGAAGTACCAGCCCGGCCAGGCCCCGCCGGAGGGCTCCCGCGCGACCGACACCAAGGGCGGGGCCGACATGATCGGCCGCTGGATGCAGGACGACGTGCTCACCCGCGTCCAGCAGCTGCGCCCGATCGCCGAGGACGCCGGGCTGTCGATGTCGCAGCTCGCGATCGCCTGGGTGCTCCAGAACGACAACGTCTCCTCCGCGATCATCGGCGCCAGCCGGCCCGAGCAGGTCACCGAGAACGTCAAGGCCGCCGGGGTGTCCCTCGACGACGCCGTCCTCAAGGCGATCGACGAGGTGCTGGACCCGGTCGTGGAGCGGGACCCGGCGAAGACCCAGTCGCCTCCGCGCCGCCCGTCCTGACCACCGCACCACGCTCCGCACGGCGGGGCGCCGCGAGCCACGCGGCCCCCGCCGTCGCGAGCACCAGCCCGGCGACGACCGCAGCGCCCCAGCCGTCGCGGACCCCGTCGCCGAGCAGGAGCACGCCGACGAGCGCCGGCACGAACGTCTGGCCCACGATCATCGGCGCGGTCGTGGCCGCCACCTGGTCGGAGTGCAGGCCGAGGCTGTAGAGCCAGAACGCGACCAGGCTGTACGCCGGCACGGCCAGCGCCGCCGCCAGCACCGCGAGGTCGAGCGGGGTGCCGATCCCGCGCACCGTGACCGCGGACCCGGCGTACCCCAGCCCGGCCAGGGTGCCCAGGACGCCGCCGGCCAGCGCGCCACGACCGAGCCGGCGGCCGACCAGCGCCAGCAGGGCCAGCGCGACGACGCCGGACCAGACCAGGGCGACGAAGGCCCCGGAGGTGACCAGGCCGCCGGGCTCGCCCGAGCCGACGCCGAGCAGCACCAGGCCGGCGGTCACCACGGTCACCGCGCCCCAGCCGGCGGGGCCCAGCCGCTCGCCGACCAGCGTCGACGCCACCGCGGTCACCGGGAACGACATCGCGGTGACGGCCTGCGCGAGGTAGAGCGGCAGCAGCCAGATCGCCACCGCGTGCAGCACAAAGCCGACGAGGTACGCCGCCACGACCCCCATCGTCCACGGGTCGCGCACGGCGAACCGGACGAAGTCGAGCAGGTCGTCGGGGCGCTCCGCCCGGCGACGTACGCCGGAGGCCTGGGCGACCGCGCCGAGGCCGAACAGCAGCGCCCCGGCCAGGCCGGCGACCAGCCCGAGCCAGCTCATCCGGGGGTCACCGGTGGGTCACCGGGGACTCATCGGTACTGCTCGGGGAGCTCCTGGCCGATCTTCACCTGGGCCTTGGGCAGCCGCATGAACTTCATCTGCATCGCGCGGGTCACGGCGTAGTACGTCGTGCCCTTGGTGCTCTCCTCGGGGAAGCGGCGCGCGAGCTCGCGGCGCAGCCGGAACCGCAGGAACACCATGTCGAGCACGACCAGCAGCACCGTGCCGAAGAGGATCGAGTTGCCGATGCCGGCGAGGCGCTGGTTGCCGGAGTAGCCGAGCACCATCGTCACGATCAGCAGCGGGATCATCAGCTCGATGATCGAGAAGCGGGTGTCGACGAAGTCGCGGACGAAGCGCCGCACCGGGCCGCGGTCGCGCGGGAGGTAGTAGCGCTCGTCGCCGGCCTTCATCGCCGCGCGGACCTGCTGGCTGGACTCCGCCCGCGCCTTGCGCTGGGCGCGGGCCATCTCCTTGCGGGTGCGTGGGACCTTCGCCCGGGCACGCGCGGCAGCCTCCGCCTCCTTGCGGGTGGGCGTGGGGCGGCCCTTGCCGCCGACCTTGGTCGGCACGGGCTCGGGGGAGACGACGGTCTCGGGCTTGCTGCGACGGAACACGGTGGACACGGGGGCCTTTGCGTACGACGGACGGGCAGGCCCAGCCTACCGGCGTCCCGCCTGGCCTCGCGGCCGGTTGCCGTCGAGCCGTAGGGTGAGGGACACACTGCAGGTCGTCCCCGAAAGGCCGAACCCGATGAGCTTGATGAAGCGCCTGAGCATGATCTTCCGCTCGAAGGCGAACACCGCCCTCGACCGCGCCGAGGACCCCCGCGAGACCCTGGACTACAGCTACCAGCGCCAGCTCGACCTGCTGTCCAAGGTCCGCCGCGGCGTGGCCGACGTCGCCACGAGCCGCAAGCGGGTCGAGCTCCAGGTCAACCAGCTCGAGCAGCAGGCCGCGAAGCTCCAGGGCCAGGCGCAGAAGGCCCTCGACATGGGCCGCGAGGACCTCGCCCGCGAGGCGCTGACCCGCAAGTCCGCGCTGTCCGGCCAGATCAACGACCTCAAGGCGCAGCACGCCCAGCTCCAGGGCGAGGAGGAGAAGCTGACCCTCGCCCAGCAGCGGCTCCAGGCGAAGGTGGAGTCCTTCCGCACCCGCAAGGAGACGATCAAGGCGACGTACACCGCCGCCGAGGCCCAGACGCGCATCGGCGAGGCGATGTCGGGCATCGGCGAGGAGATGGGTGACGTCGGCCTGGCGATCCAGCGCGCCGAGGACAAGACCGCGAACATGCAGGCCCGCGCCGGCGCCATCGACGAACTCATCGCCTCGGGTGCGCTCGACGACGCCAGCTCGCTGAACCGCGGCGACGACATCAGCCGCGAGCTCGAGGCGATGAGCTCGCAGTCCGACGTCGAGGCCGAGCTCGCCAAGCTCAAGGGGCTCTCCGCGCCGTCGCAGCCGCAGGCGCTCGAGGGCGGCGACATCCTCGCCGCCGAGCCGGAGAAGACCGCCGAGCCCGGCAGCGAGGGCACCCGATGATCGTTCGCATCCTCGGCGAGGGCCAGCTCGACGTCCCCGACAGCGCCCTGGACCGGCTCAACGAGCTCGACGCGGCCGTCGAGGCGGCGGTCGAGTCCTCCGACGAGGCCGCCTTCGCGACCGCGCTGACCGCGCTGCTCGAGGGGGTCCGTGAGGTCGGCGCCGCGCACCCCGCCGACGCGCTGGACGAGTCGGACATGATCCTGCCGCCCGCGGACGCCACCATCGACGAGGTGCGGGCCATGCTCGGCGACGACGGGCTGATCCCCGGCTGATGGCACGCACTCGGTTCGTCCCGGACCGCGGGCTGACCACGCGGATGACGCTGGTCATGCTCCTGCTGGGGGCGCTCTTCGTCGCACTCATCGGCGCCCTGATGGGCATCTTCGCCCAGTACGGCGGGCCCGGATTCGCGGTGCTCATCGGGATCGGCGGCCTCGGCGTCGTCTGGTACCAGTGGTGGTCCTCCGACAAGGTCGCGATGCGCGCGATGCGAGCCCGCGAGGTGACGCCGGAGGAGGCGCCCGAGCTGCACGGCATGATCGACCGGCTCTGCGCCCTCGCCGACATGCCCAAGCCGCGCGTGGGCGTCGCCGACATGGCGATCCCGAACGCGTTCGCCACCGGCCGCTCGCCGGACCGCTCGGTCGTCTGCGTGACCACCGGCATCCTCGGCACCCTCACTGCCGAGGAGCTCGAGGGCGTCCTCGCCCACGAGCTCTCCCACGTCGCGCACCGCGACGTGCTGGTGATGACAGTGGCCTCCTCCGCCGGCATCGTGGCGGGCATGCTCGCCTCGGGCTCGCGGTACGGCGCGTTCCTCGGCGGCAACCGGCGCGACAACAACAACGCGCTGCCGCTCTGGCTGGTCGTGATGCTGGTCAGCCTGGTCACCTACGCGATCAGCTTCGTGCTGCTGAAGGTGCTCTCGCGCTACCGCGAGCTGGCGGCCGACCGGGCCGGTGCCTACCTGACCATGCAGCCCCAGGCGCTCGCCTCCGCGCTGCAGAAGATCACCGGCGAGATGAACGCGATCCCGGACCGCGACCTGCGCGCCTCGAAGTCGATGAACGCCTTCTTCATCGCCCCGGCGATCAAGGGCGTCTCGCTGCGCACGCTGACCTCGACCCACCCGTCCCTGGAGCAGCGCCTCGAACAGCTCGCGCGGATCCAGGCCGAGCTCGGCCGACCGGGCGCCTGATGGGGTTCCTCGACTCGATCCTCGGTCGCTCCAAGCCGAAGCAGGCCAACCTCGACGCGCTGTTCCTCGTGCCGAGCGCCGCGATCACGCTGCAGACGACGATGGGCCTGACGCCGACCGGCGACGGCTCGGTCTGCTACCGCGCCGCCGCCGGAGCCGGGTTCTCCCAGACGCAGGGCGACGTGCTCGAGCTGCTGCGGGACGCCGCCGACGCGCCGGAGGTCGAGGTCAGCAGCGACTCCTTCGGCTTCACCTGGCTCCAGGTCCACCGCGACGCGACCGACACGAGCGGGCTCTGCACCGACCTGCACGCGGTCAACACCGGCCTCGAGGCCGAGGGGTTCGGGCCGGCGCTGCTGTGCTCGCTCGTGCCCTTCACCGATCCGAGCGGCCGCCGCGTCGGGCTGGTCTACCTCTACAAGCAGGGCACGTTCTACCCGTTCGCGCCCCAGCCCGGCGGCGCGCAACAGCGCGACAACCTGCTGGAGATCCAGGTCCGCGACGCGCTGGCCGCCGAGCTCCCGGTCGAGCGCGAGATGTCGCGCTGGCTGGCGATCTGGGGCGCCCCCGGCCTGTGACCCCCTGACCGGGGAGACACGGCGTACGCCGTCACCTCGGCCCGTGGTCGGTCGTTGCCCCGGCGACGGCCGGTCCGGGAGCAGCGCCGTACGATCCCCCCACACCCACGAACGGAGAGCCGCGCGGTGAGCGTCACCCACGAGACCGACGAGGTCCGCGTCGCCCAGATCGGCGAGTACCAGGTCATCACCCGGCCACCCCGCAGCGACCTGGTGGCGCTCGTCGAGATCGCCGCGCAGGTCGCGCAGGTGCCCCTCGCGACCATCAACCTGATCACCGACACCCACCAGCACCAGATCGCCGCCGCGGGGTTCGAGGCCGCGGTCTGCACCCGTGAGGACTCGATGTGCAACGTGGTGCTGCACGAGCCGGCGCCGGTGATCCTGGAGGACGCCAGCAAGGACCCCCGGTTCGCCGACAACCCGTTCGTCACCGGCGAGATCGGGAAGGTGCGGTTCTACGCGACCCACCAGCTGCGCACCCCCCAGGGCGTCGTCATCGGCACCCTGTGCGTCTTCGACACCGTGCCGCGGACCATCACCGACGAGCAGGAGCACGCGCTCCAGTCGCTCGCCGAGCGCGTTGTCGACCTGCTCGAGCTCGAGCTGCGCACCCGTGAGCTCAGCGCCTCGGTGCAGCGGCTCGAGGAGGTCCAGACCGAGCTGCGCCGCTCCAACGAGCAGCTGGGCGCCTTCGCCGGCCAGGTCAGCCACGACCTGCGCAACCCGCTCACTGCGGTCACGATGGCGCTGCGGATGCTCTCCGACGAGATCGCCGACGGCGAGGAGGAGCGCGAGCCCGGGTTGCAGTACCTCCTCGCCCGCGCCATCAGCGGCGCCGGCCGGATGCAGTCGCTCATCGACGACCTGCTCGCCTTCGCCCGGCTCGGCGGCGAGCTCCAGCGGCGCCCGGTCGACCTCGGCGCCACCATGCGCGACGTGGCCGAGGACCTGATGACCGCGCTGGCGGGCGCGACGCTGGTCGTCGACCCGCTGCCCGTGGTCACCGGCGACCCCGTGCAGCTGCGGGCGGTGCTGCAGAACCTCGTCGCCAACGCCGCGAAGTTCGCCCGGCCGGGGGAGAAGGCGCACATCACCGTCTGCGCGCACCAGCGCGCCCGCACGTGGCGGATCGAGGTCGTCGACCGCGGCATCGGCGTCCCGGCCGAGCAGCGCAGCCGGGTCTTCCAGCCGCTGGCCCGGGTCGACGAGTCGGTCGAGGGCTCCGGCATCGGCCTGACGACCTGCCGCCGCATCGTCGAGGCGCACGGCGGCCGGATCGGCCTCGACGAGTCGCCGTACGGCGGCACCACCGCGTGGTTCGAGCTCCCGGCCGCTGGTTGAGCAGGCGAGCGCCGGCCCGACCAGCGGCAGGCTCGGTCAGCGGGCGGGGAGGGCGAGCATCCGCTCGAGGGCGACGAGCGCCCACTTCTCGGTCTCGGGGTCGACGGTGATCTGGTTGGGGACCGTGCCGGCGACGAGGGACTCCATCGCCCAGACGAAGTGGGGCAGGTCGATCCGGTTCATCGTCGAGCAGTAGCAGACCGTCTTGTCGAGGAAGACGATGTTCTTGTCCGGGTGCGCGTTGGCGAGCCGCTTGACCAGGTTGAGCTCGGTGCCGATCGCCCAGCTCGAGCCGGCGGGGGCGGCCTGGATGGTCTTGATGATGAACTCGGTCGACCCGACCAGGTCGGCCTTGAGCACGACCTCGTGCTGGCACTCGGGGTGGACCAGGATGTTGATGCCGGGGATGGTCGCGCGCAGCTCGTCGACGACGGCGGGGGAGAAGCGGCCGTGCACGGAGCAGTGACCCTTCCACAGGATCATCTTCGCGTCGCGCAGCTGCTCGGGGGCGAGGCCGCCGTTCGGGCGCAGCGGGTTCCACACGACGCAGTCGTCGAGGGTCAGCCCCATCTTCTGCACGGCGGTGTTGCGGCCGAGGTGCTGGTCGGGGAAGAAGAGGATCTTGGCGTCCGGCTTCTGGTCGAACGCCCAGCCCAGCGCGACCTCGGCGTTGCTGGAGGTGCACACCACGCCGCCGTTGCGGCCGCAGAAGGCCTTGATGTCGGCGCTGGAGTTCATGTACGTCACCGGGACGACCGAGTCGACCACGCCGGCGTCGGCCAGCGCGTCCCAGGCGTCCTCCACCTGGGCGAGCCGCGCCATGTCGGCCATCGAGCAGCCGGCGGCGAGGTCGGGCAGGATCACCTTCTGGTCCGCGCCGGTGAGGATGTCGGCGGACTCGGCCATGAAGTGCACGCCGCAGAAGACGATGAACTCCGCCTCCGGGCGGGCCGCCGCGTCGCGCGCGAGCTTGAAGGAGTCGCCGGTGACGTCGGCGAAGGCGATGACCTCGTCGCGCTGGTAGTGGTGGCCGAGCACGAACACCCGGTCGCCGAGCGCCTCCTTCGCGGCGCGGGCGCGCGCCACCAGGTCCGGGTCGGAGGGCGCGGGCAGGTCGCCCGGGCACTCGACGCCCCGCTCGGAGGTGCGGTCCACGCCACGGCCGAGGGGGAGGAGGGGGAGGTCGACGGTCGTCATGGCTCGGATCCTATTCGCGGCCGCCGACCTGCGCTCACAGGAGCGTGCCGGAGTGGACGTACGGCGCCGGCGGCTTCATCCCGCGCAGGGCGAGGTAGTCCTCCTGGTGCAGCTCGAGGCCGGCGGCCATCCCGACGTCGATCGCCCACTGGTTGGCGCCGGTGAGGTGCGCGACGGTGACGCTGTCGGTCGTGTCGGCGAGGGCTGCCCACAGCAGCCGGGTCGCGGTGCGCCGGTCGGAGGCCGCGAGCAGCACGGGCCGCCCGTCCGCGGCCACGTAGACGTACCCCCGACCGGTCGAGGTGTCGGAGACCAGCAGCTGCGAGGTGCGCAGCAACAGGTGGTGGTCGGGTCCGTGGCCGGCGCCGCGCGCCAGGCGGTCGAGGCTGTCCATCAGGTCGACGTCGCCGGCGGAGCCGTCGCGGACCTTCTCGACCACGGGGATGGCGCTGCGGTCGACGGTTCCGGTCATCCGCATCTGCGGGTGCAGCTCGAAGCCCGCCCGGTGGTAGGTCCGCACCGCCCGTGGGTCGGTCGAGGCGGAGAGCATGCCGCGCAGGCACGCGCGACCGTGGTCGAGCGCAGCGGCGAGGAGCGGCTTGCCGATGCCCTGCCCCTGGCGGTCCGGCAGGACGGCGTACGTCGCCAGGCACCACAGCGTCTCGCGGCGCAGCGAGGTGGCGACGCCGACGACGCCGGTGTGGTCCTCGGCGACCCAGCAGCCGCCCGGGTCGGTGCGCACGAGGTGCCGCGTGGTCTCGAGCCAGCCCGCGCGGTGCTCGGGCGTGCGGCCGGTGGGCTCGGGGTCGCCGACCCTGCGGGAACGACGGTCCACCCCGAGGAACGCCGCGTCGCTCACGCGCTCGGCCGCCTCGGCGTCGTCCTCGGTCATCGGCCGGATGATCAGGTCCTCCACGCTGCCGACCCTAGGTCGGGGAGGATGGGCGCATGCGCATCCTCGTGGCCCCGGACAAGTTCGCGGGCACGCTCACCGCGGTCGAGGCGGCCGACGCCGTCGCGGCCGGCTGGCGGCGGCAGGCGCCGCTCGACGAGCTCGACCTGTGCCCGATGGCCGACGGCGGGCCCGGGTTCGTCGACGTGCTCCACGCGGCGCTCGGAGGGGAGCTGCTCGCCGTCACGGTGCGCGGGCCGTTCGGCGAGCCGGTGCCGGCGACGCTGCTCCTGGCGGGCCCGACGGCGTACGTCGAGAGCGCGCAGGCGTGCGGCATCCACCTCACCGGTGGGGAGCGGGCCGAGGAGGCGACGACGTACGGCGTCGGCGAGCTCGTCGCCGCGGCCGTCGCGGCCGGTGCCGAGGAGGTCGTGGTCGGCCTCGGCGGCAGCGGCACCAACGACGGAGGAGCCGGGCTGCTGGCCGCCCTCGGCGCGACCGCCGACCGGCCGCTCGACGCCGGTGCGGCCGGCCTCGCCGGGGTCACCCGGGTGGACCTGCCGTCGGTGCCGGTCCGGCTGGTGGCGGCCAGCGACGTCGACAACCCGCTGACCGGGCTCTTCGGCGCGACCAAGACGTTCGGCCCGCAGAAGGGCGTGCCGGAGGAGCGGCTGCCGGGCCTCGACGGGCTGCTCGAGGAGCTCGCGACCGCCGTCGACCGACGCACGTCGCTGGAGAAGGGCGCCGGCGCCGCCGGTGGCCTCGGCTTCGCGCTGCTGGCGCTCGGCGCGCGGCGCGAGCCCGGGATCGAGCTGGTCGCCGAGGCCGTCGGCCTGGCCCGTCGAGCCCGCGCCGCCGACCTGGTGCTCACCGGCGAGGGCGCCTTCGACTTCTCCAGCCGCTCGGGGAAGGTGCCGTACGGCGTCGCCGCCACCGCCGCCGAGGCGCTGCGGCCGTGCGTGGCGCTGGCCGGCCAGGTGCTCGTCGGCTCCCGTGAGATGCGCGCCCTCGGCGTGGAGTCGGCGTACTCCCTCGTGGACCTCGTGGGGGAGGAACGGGCCTTCGCCGACCCCGCCGGGTCGCTCGCCGACCTCGCCGCCCGCGTCGCCCGGACGTGGTCCCGGGAATAACCGACGGTGTGCGACGATTGAGGAGTTCGACTGAGCAGCACCGTCCCCGCTATCCCTGGGAGCATTGACATGACCGAGCAGGTGGACACCCCCACTGAGCGCCGCACCGACCAGATCAACCTGAGCCCGGTCGCGGCGTCGAAGGTGAAGAGCCTCCTCGAGCAGGAGGGCCGCGACGACCTCGCGCTGCGCATCTCCGTGCAGCCTGGTGGCTGCTCGGGCCTGCGCTACCAGCTCTTCTTCGACGAGCGCACCCTCGACGGCGACGTCACCACCGACTTCGACGGCGTCACCGTCGTCGTCGACCGGATGAGCGTCCCCTACCTCAACGGCGCGATGATCGACTTCGTCGACAGCATCGAGAAGCAGGGCTTCACGATCGACAACCCGAACGCCACCGGCTCCTGCGCGTGTGGAGACTCCTTCCACTGACGCACCGGACACGGAACGGCCCCCGAAGGACACTGTCCTCGGGGGCCGTTCTGCGTGTCGGGAACCGCCTGGTCGAGCAACGAGCCCTGGTGAGCGTCGACGAGGCCCCGTGAGCCGACCGCGGCCTGTGCCACTCGTGTCAGCGTGCGGCGGGCATGGTGTTGGCTCCCGCGCGCCTCGCGGCCTTGGTCGCGGGTGGGGTACGCCGGGTGTGGGGGGTCGGAGCCTGCGGCTCCCGCCGGACGGGCAGGCCCGGTCTACCAGCCTTCGCTCGTTCCTCGCTCCGGCCCGCCAGACCCAACCACGACCGGGCCCGCCCGCCCGTCGTCCGCCTCCGGCCCCGACCCGCGCGGCGTACCCGTCCTGCGGCTCGGCCTCCGGTGACGCGGCGGCCGGGGACTCGGTGGTGCGGCCGGGCCCGGCCCCGCTCAGTCCAGGTGCAGGTGGAGCGCGTTGGCGAGCCGCTGGGCGGCCTTGTCGATGCGGATGTCGCGCTTGGGGACCTCGCGGGGGAACTCGTCGAAGTGCAGGCTGGGGACGGGCGAGGTGGCCGCGCGGCACACCCGGTCAAGGGGGAGGTTGCGGCCCACGGCGAGGCAGTCGTCGCGCATCTCCGCGAGCGTGGCGGCGTCGTCGTACGCCCGGCGCGAGGGCGAGCCGGGGGCGGGGCTGGAGGTCGTCATGCGATCGACGCTAGGGGCTACCGCGGGGTAGTCCCACGAGTACCGATCGGTAGTGTTCCGTGTCATGCCTTCACCGCGGCCGCTGCTCATCGCCGGCTCGATCGCCACCGACCACCTGATGACCTTCCAGGGCAAGTTCGAGGACTCCCTGGTCGTCGAGCAGCTGCACAAGCTCTCGGTCTCGTTCCTGGTCGACGACCTCGAGATCCGCCGCGGCGGCGTCGCGCCGAACATGTGCTTCGGGCTGGGCCGGCTCGGGCTGCACCCGGTGCTGGTGGGGGCGGCCGGCGAGGACTTCGGTGACTACCGCTCCTGGCTGGAGCGGCACGGCGTGGACTGCTCGCACGTGCGGATCTCCGAGACCAAGCACACCGCGCGCTTCGTGTGCACCACCGACTCCACGATGGCGCAGTTCGCGTCGTTCTACCCCGGCGCGATGGCCGAGGCGCGGCACATCGAGCTGGCGCCGATCGTCCAGGCGGTGGGCGAGCCGGAGTACGTCCTCATCGGCGCCGACGACCCCGACGGCATGCTCCGCCACACCGACGAGTGCCGCCAGCGCGGCTACGCCTTCATCGCCGACCCGAGCCAGCAGCTCGCCTTCGGCGAGGGCGACCTGATCCGCCGGCTCGTCGACGGTGCCGCGCTGCTGTTCTCCAACGAGTACGAGTCGCACCTGATCGAGCAGAAGACCGGCTGGTCGGCCGACGAGGTGCTCTCGCGCGTGGGTGTCCAGGTCACGACGCTCGGCGCCGACGGCGTGCGGGTGCGCCGCCGGGGTAAGGACGACATCGTGCTGCCCGCGGCCAAGGACGTCCGCGCCGTCGAGCCCACCGGCGTCGGCGACGCGTTCCGCGCGGGCTTCCTCGCGGCGCTCGCCTGGGACGTCGGGCTGGAGCGGGCCGCCCAGGTCGGCTGCGTGCTCGCGGCGTACGTCGTGGAGACGGTCGGCACGCAGGAGTACTCCTTCACCGCCGAGCAGTTCCTCGGCCGGCTCGAGCACTCCTACGGTCCCGAGGCCGCGGCCGACGTGCGGGCACACCTGTCCTGAGCCAGCCGTCCTGACGTCAGCTGCTGCGGCGCACCAGGTAGCGCGGCGAGCCGTCGAGGGCGGTGTCCTCGCCGACGTACTCCTGGCCGCGCATGCGGCACCACGCCGGCACGTCCGTGCGCGCCGCGACGTCCGTCGCGACGACCGCCAGCACCTCCCCGACGGCGACCTCGCCGATCCGCCGGCCGAGATGGATGACCGGCAGCGGGCAGAGCATGCCGCGGCAGTCGAGCTCGAGGGCGACGTCCGCGGCGCTCACAGGCCCACCTCGGCGCGGATGCCGGCGACCACCTCGGGCAGGGCGGCCAGGAAGCCCTCCACCTCCGCCTCGGTGGTGTCCCGGGTGAGGGAGACCCGGACGTTGCCATGGGTGAGGACGCCCATCGCGGCGAGCACGTGGCTCGGCTCGAGCGTCGAGGCGGTGCAGGCGGACCCGCTGGCGACGCCGAAGCCGCGGCGGTCCAGCCCGTCGACGAGCGCCTCCCCGTCGACGTAGAGGCAGGAGAACGTCACGAGGTGGGGGAGCCGGTCGACCGGGTCGCCGACCACCTCGGTGTCGGGCACAGCGGCCGCGGCCGCGCGGACCCGGTCCATCAGCGCGGCCTGGCGCCGCCCGACCTGCTCGCGCTCGGTGACCACCGCCTGGAGGGCGGCGGCCGCAGCGAGCGCGGCCGGGACGTTCTCGAAGCCGGTCGTGCGTTCGTCCACGCGGTCGTCGCCGGGGAACGGGTTGCGCCACCGCGCGCCCTTGCGCACCAGCAGCACCCCGACGCCGGCGGGTCCGCCCCACTTGTGGGCGGAGGCGGCCGCGGCGTCCCAGCCGGTCGGCAGCGGCAACCGACCGGCGGAGGCGCAGGCGTCGACGAAGAGGGGTACGCCGGTCCCGGCCAGCGCCGCGGCCACCTCGCCGACCGGCTGCACCGTGCCGACCTCGTGGTTGGCCGCCTGCACGGCCGCGACCGCGACGCCGGGGACCGTCGCGGCCCGCGCGACGGCCTCGGGCGGGACGCGTCCGGACCGGTCGACCTCGACGGCGACGTGGTCCCCGGGCACCCACGCGGCGGCGTGCACGACCGCGGAGTGCTCGACGGCTGAGTGCACCACCGCGTCGCCGTGCCGGGCGCGTCCGGCACGCAGGCCGAGCAGCCCGCGGTGCACCGCGTCGGTGCCGGACGAGGTGAAGGTGACCTCGTCGGGACGCACGCCCAGGCAGTCCGCGACGACCTCGCGCGCGTTGTCCAGCAGGAGCCGCGCCGACCGCGCCGAGCGGTGCCGGCGGCGAGGGTCGGCGTACCCCTGGTCGAGCGCCGCGAGCAGCGTCTGCCGGGCGGCGGGGTGCAGGGGCTCGGACGAGGCGGCGTCGAGGTAGCCGTGCGTGGCGCGCCCGCCGGGCGCGGCGGTCCCGGAGGCAGAGGTCACAGGCCGAAGATAGACGACCCCGGAGCGCGTCCCGCCACTGGTTGAAGTAGTGTTCGACCTACTCGTGACCACCCAAGAGGAAGGCTCGTTCGTGGGTCTGCAACTCCCCCCGCGAGGGGTCGGGAAGGCCAGGCGCGGCCGCCGGGCGCCCCTGCTCGCCGCCGTTCTCGGCGTCGCCGTCGTGCTGCTCGCCGGGTGCTCCTCGGAGAACCGCGACGACTGGAAGAACCTGGCGATGCCCTCGCCCGCCACGGAGCAGGGTGAGTCCACCCTCGCGCTGTGGCAGGGCGCCTGGCTCGCCGCGCTGCTGACCGGCGTCCTGGTCTGGGCGCTGATCTTCTGGGTCGTGTGGCGCTACCGCCGTCGCAGCGACGACGAGATCCCGATCCAGACGCGCTACAACCTGCCGCTCGAGATCTTCTACACGGTCGCGCCGATCATCATGGTGATCGTGTTCTTCTCGCACACCGTGCGGGTGCAGAACATCGTGCTCGACGACCCGACCCCGGACAACACGATCGAGGTCGTGGGCCAGCAGTGGTCCTGGACGTTCAACTACGGCGTCGGCGAGCAGGACCCGTCGGCCAACGACGTCCTGGACGACGACGAGTACGCCTACGACCAGTACGCGTACACCGTCGGCACCGCCTCGGACATCCCGACGCTCGTGCTCCCCGTCGACCAGACGACGCGCTTCAACCTCTACTCGCCCGACGTCATCCACGACTTCGGCGTGCCCGCGTTCCTCATCAAGATGGACGTCATCCCGGGCCGGGTGAACCACTACCAGGTCACCCCCACCGAGATCGGCACCTACTCGGGCAAGTGCTACGAGCTCTGCGGCGTCTACCACTCGCGGATGCTCTTCAACGTGGAGGTCGTGAGCCAGGAGGAGTACGCCGCCTACGTGGACGAGCTCGCCCAGACCGAGAACACCAGTGACGGTCCGCTGATCGGCGGCGAGAACGCCGACACCCAGGTCGGCCTCACCGACGAGGCGGACGAGTACGCCGAGGGAGACGCAGAATGACCGCAACAGCAGCACGCTCGGCCGACGTCACGGCCGCGCGCAAGCCCCTGGGGCAGCAGCTGGTCCGGATCATGACGACCACCGACCACAAGCTGATCGGCAAGCTGTACCTCGGCACGTCCTTCATGTGGTTCATCCTCGGCGGCCTGATGGCGCTGCTGATCCGCTCCGAGCTCGCCTTCCCGGGTCAGCAGGTCGTCAACGACGAGCTGTACAACCAGCTGTTCACGATGCACGGCACGATCATGCTGCTGCTGTTCGCGACGCCGCTGTTCTTCGGGTTCGCCAACGTGATCATGCCGATCCAGATCGGCTCGCCCGACGTGGCGTTCCCGCGGATGAACATGTTCAGCTACTGGCTGTTCCTGTTCGGCGGCCTCATCGCCGCCTCGGGCTTCCTCACCCCGCAGGGTGCGGCCGACTTCGGCTGGTACGCCTACACCCCGCTCAGCGACGCGGTCCGCTCGCCCAGCGTCGGTGGCGACCTGTGGATCATGGGTCTCTACCTCGCCGGTCTGGGCACGATCCTCGGTGCGGTCAACTTCATCACCACGATCATCTCGATGCGCGCGCCGGGCATGACCATGTTCCGGATGCCGCTGTTCACCTGGAACACGCTGATCACCAGCCTGCTGGTCCTGATCGCGTTCCCGATCCTCGCCGGCGCTCTGCTGATGCTGGAGGCGGATCGACAGCTCGGTGCGCACGTCTTCGACACCTCGCACGGCGGATCGATCCTGTGGCAGCACCTGTTCTGGTTCTTCGGGCACCCAGAGGTGTACATCATCGCGCTGCCGTTCTTCGGCATCGTGACCGAGATCCTGCCGGTGTTCAGCCGCAAGCCGATCTTCGGCTACGTCGGCCTGGTCGGCGCGACGCTGGCGATCGCGGTGCTCTCGGTGGCGGTGTGGGCCCACCACATGTTCGTGACCGGAGCCGTCGACCTGCCGTTCTTCTCCGGCATGACGTTCCTGATCGCGGTGCCGACAGGCGTGAAGTTCTTCAACTGGATCGGCACCATGTGGGGCGGGTCGGTGTCCCTGGACACCCCGATGCTGTGGAGCTTCGGCTTCCTCATCACCTTCCTCTTCGGTGGTCTCACCGGCGTCATCCTGGCCAGCCCGCCGCTGGACTTCCACGTGACCGACTCCTACTTCGTGGTCGCGCACTTCCACTACGTCGTCTTCGGCACCGTGGTGTTCGCGATGTTCGCCGGCTTCTACTTCTGGTGGCCGAAGTTCACCGGTCGGATGCTCGACGAGCGCCTCGGCAAGGTGCACTTCTGGCTGCTGTTCGTCGGCTTCCACACGACCTTCCTCGTCCAGCACTGGCTGGGTGTCGAGGGCATGCCGCGCCGGTACGCCGACTACCTGCCCGAGGACGGCTTCACGGTGCTCAACCAGGTCTCGACGATCGGGTCGTTCCTGCTGGCCGCCTCCACGCTGCCGTTCCTCTACAACGTCTACGTGTCCGCACGCGGTCCCAAGGTGCTCGTCGACGACCCGTGGGGCTGGGGACGGTCGCTGGAGTGGGCCACGAGCTGCCCGCCGCCCCGCCACAACTTCGTCTCGATCCCGCGGATCCGCTCGGAGTCGCCGGCCTTCGACCTGCACCACCCGGAGGTCGCGGCCATCGAGATGGAGCAGAACCAGTCGGCTCGTGA
Organism: Nocardioides deserti; assembly: GCF_014266025.1. GTDB lineage: Bacteria > Actinomycetota > Actinomycetes > Propionibacteriales > Nocardioidaceae > Nocardioides > Nocardioides deserti. Next base: position 23,931 of record NZ_JACMYC010000001.1, read on the forward strand.
CGGCGGCTTCGCCGACGCGCCGGACATGGAGGGTCGTGCGGGCATGATCGACGACCGCACGCCGAACGACGAGGGGAACGACCGATGAAGTCCGAGGCCTGGATCTTCGCGATCTGCACCGCCTTCCTGGTGCTGGTCGCGCCGGCGTACTGGTTCGTGACCGCGGCCGGTGACGAGGGCGGTGACTGGACCGGCACCTCGGCGCTGGTGATGACCACGCTGCTGGTCGCCATGGTTACCCTCTACCTGGGCTTCCACGCCCGGAAGATGGAGGCCCGCCCCGAGGACCGCAAGGACGCGGAGATCGCGGACGGAGCCGGCGAGCTCGGTTTCTTCCCGCCCTACTCCTGGTGGCCGCTGTGGTGCGCCTCGACCCTCGCCGTGTGCATGGTCGGCATCGCCGCCGGAGCGTGGTGGCTGTTCATCATCGGCATGGCGCTCGGCGCGATCGCGCTGTGCGGCCTGGTCTTCGAGTACTACCGGGGTGAGCACGCCCACTGAGGGCGCCAGCGCAGCCCGCAGCACTCCTGACGAGACCCCGCGACCCGGACGCAACCCGGGCGCGGGGTTTCGCGTCTCCTCCGTGGAAGCCTTTAACCTCGAGGCGCCGGCTGCTCGCCGGAGCCCTCGACCCGAACCGCCGTGGAGCCTGCATGTCCGAGCGTCCCGCCCGAACCCCTCGTCCGCACGCCCGCCGCGGAGCCGCCCTCGCCGTCCTGGCCGTCTCGCTGCCGCTGCTGGCGGCCTGCGACGGCGCCGCCGGTGGTCCGGGCGCAGTGGGGCCCGGGGACGCCGGGACGACGGCCGTGGCGGGGGAGTCCACGCCCGACGCCCGGATCGCCACGAACGTCCGCAGCGGCCGACCCGTGCCGGTCGACCGGCTCGTCGAGGTCACGGCGTCCGACGCCGTCCTGCGCTCGGTGAGGCTCACCCCCGTCGGTGGCCCGACCGAGGAGGCGGGGCGCGTGCGCGGGACGATCGCCGAGGACGGGAGCGCCTGGCAGGCGGAGGACCGCCTCGAGCCGGGCACGGCGTACGTCCTCCAGGCCCGGGCGGAGGACGCTGACGGCGACCGGGTCAGGCAGGCCACGAGGTTCCGGACCGTCGACCTGACCCTGGACCAGCAGACCTACCCGTCGCTGGCGCCGCTGGACGGGGAGACCGTCGGCGTCGGCATGCCGGTCGTCGTCACCTTCGACGTGCCCGTGACCGACCGCGCCTCGATCGAGGAGCACCTCTCCGTCGACGCCCGTCCGGAGCAGCCCGGCACGTGGCACTGGCTCAGCAGCACCGAGGTCCACTACCGGCCGAAGACCTACTGGAAGCCGGGCACCGAGGTCAGCGTGGACGTCGACGTCAACAGCGTGCCGGCGGGTGACGGCGTCTACGGGCAGCTGAGCCGGAGGATCGACTTCACGGTCGGCGACGCCCACGTCTACCGCGTCGACGCCCGCTCGCACCAGATGAAGGTGTTCAGCAACGGCAAGCTGCTGCGCACCCTCCCGGTCACCACCGGCAAGCCTGGCTTCACCACGCGCTCCGGCACGAAGGTGATCATCGAGAAGTTCGACGTCAAGCGGATGAACAGCGAGACCGTCGGCATCGCCGCCGGCAGCGCCGAGGCCTACGACATCCACGACGTGCAGTGGGCGATGCGGCTGACGTACTCGGGGGAGTTCATCCACGCCGCCCCGTGGTCGGTGGGCTCGCAGGGGTACGCCAACGTCAGCCACGGCTGCACCGGGCTCAGCACGGCCGACGCCGGCTGGCTCTACGCGATGAGCCGGCGCGGTGACGTCGTGGAGTACGTCGGCACGGACCGTCAGATGACCCTCGACAACGGCTTCGGCGACTGGAACGCCTCGTGGGCCGACTACCGCAAGGGCTCGGCCCTGGGCTGAGCGCCCGCCGTCAGGCGAGCAGGTCGCGCACCATCGGCGCCACCTGGGTGCCGTAGAGCTCGATGCACTCCATGAGGTGCTCGTGCGGCAGCGGCCCGTGGGAGTACTTCAGGTCGAAGCGGTCGATGCCGAGCGCCTGCACGGTGTCGGCGATCTTGCGGGCGACCGTCTCCGGCGAGCCGACGAAGAGCGCGCCGTGGTCGGCCTCGGAGTCCAGCTGCGCGCGCGTCGCCGGCGGCCAGCCGCGCTCGCGGCCGATGCGGTCGCGGTTGGCCTTGAAGTGCGGGAACAGCCGCTCGCGGGCCTCCTCGTCGGTGCGCGCGACGAAGCCGGGGGAGTGCACGCCGACGGGCAGCCGCGGCTGGCCCAGCTCGTCGAGCGCGCGGGCGTAGAGATCGACGTACGGCGCGAAGCGGGCCGGCTCGCCGCCGATGATCGCGAGCATGAGCGGCAGGCCGTAACGGGCGGCCCGGACCACCGACTCCGGCGAGCCGCCGACCGCCACCCACGAGCGCAGCGGCTGCTCGGGCCGCGGCCACACCTGTGCCTCCACCAGCGGACGTCGGGTCGCGCCCTCCCAGCTGAGTGGCTGGTCCTGCGCCGTCGCGAGGCGGAGCCGCGCGAAGAGGTCGAGCTTCTCGCTGAAGAGCACCTCGTAGTCGGAGAGGTCGAAGCCGAAGAGCGGGAAGGACTCGGTGAACGAGCCGCGCCCCAGCGTGACCTCGGCGCGGCCGCCCGAGAGCGCGTCGATGGTGCCGAAGCGCTCCATCACCCGCACGGGGTCGTCGGAGCTCAGCACGGTGACGGCCGAGCCGAGCAGGATCCGCTCGGTCGTGGTCGCCAGGCCGGCGAGCACGACGTCGGGTGCGGAGACCGCGTAGTCGTCGCGGTGGTGCTCGCCGATGCCGAAGGCGTCCACCCCCACCTCGTCGGCCAGCCGGCCCTGCGCGACGACGTCCCGCACGACCTGGGCATGGGGGAGGAGTGTGCCGTCCGGACCGACGGTGACGTCGCCGAAGGTGTCGAGGCCGAGCTGCAGGTCCATCGGGTGCTCCTGGTCGGGAGAGGAATGGGCCGAGGGCCCCGGCCGCGTCGCGGTCCGGGGCCCTCGGGCTGTCCGTGCTGGTGCTGCTGTGCTGGTGCCGGACTCAGTGGTCGCCGCGGAGCGTCTCACCCTCGACGGCGTGGTGGCCGTCGAACTGGTGACCGTCCGCCGAGACGCCCTCGAGCTCGCCGTGCGCCTCGTGCTCGGCGTGGTGGTGCGCCTCCTCCAGCTCCGCCGCGGTGGGCTTCTGGATGTTGTCGGCGAACCACAGCGTCTGGAGCCGTCCGCGCAGCTTGCTGCCGCGACCGGTCGGCGCCGGGACGCCGTTCGGGTCGACCCCGTCGGTGCCGACCGGCACGTAGGAGGCCTCGTCGCGGTCGCGAGCGGTGACGGCGTACGCCTTGGCGGTGTCGAGCGGCAGGTGCCGCTCGCTGTAGCCGCCCTCGGGCGAGCGCATGATCACGCCCGTCTCGTAGCCGTGCAGGAGCTTCTCGTTGTCCTGGCGCTGCAGCGAGATGCACCAACGACGCGTGATCATGAAGGCGATGACCGGTCCGATGAAGACCGCGGCCCGCATGAAGTACGTGATCTGGTTGATGCTCAGGTGCAGCTTGATCGCGATGATGTCGTTGCCGCCCGCGGCCCACATCAGGCCGTAGAAGGTCATCAGCGCGACCATCAGCGCGGTGCGGGTCGGAGCGTTGCGCGGGCGCTGGAGCAGGTGGTGCTCCCGCTTGTCGCCGGTGACCCAGGCCTCCAGGAACGGCAGGAGGAGCAGGATCGTGAACATCAGGCCCGGGAGCACGATGATCGGCAGGAAGACGTTCCAGGACCACGTCGTGCCCCAGAACTCCGACTCCCAGCCCGGCATGATCCGCAGCGCACCGTCGGGCCAGCCCATGTACCAGTCCGGCTGCGAGCCGGCGGTGACCTTGGTCGGGTCGTAGGGGCCGTACTTCCACACCGGGTTGATCGTCAGCAGGCCACCCATGAGGGCGCAGACGCCGAACACGATGAAGAAGAAGCCGCCCGCCTTCGCGGCGTACACCGGCAGCATCGGGAAGCCCACGACGTTCTGCTCGGTGCGGCCGGGACCAGGCCACTGGGTGTGCTTGTGGTAGACGAGCAGCAGCATGTGCGCGGCGATCAGCGCCAGCAGCAGGCCCGGGATCAGCAGGATGTGGATCATGTAGAGACGCGGGATGATCGCGTCGCCGGGGAACTCGCCGCCGAAGAGGAAGAACGACAGGTAGGTGCCGACCACCGGGATCGACTTCATGAAGCCGTCCGCGGCGCGGACGCCGGTGCCGGAGAGCAGGTCGTCGGGGAGCGAGTAGCCGGTGAAGCCCTCGAGCGTGCCCAGGATCAGCAGCAGGCAGCCGATGACCCAGTTCATCTCACGCGGCTTGCGGTGCGCGCCGGTGAAGAACACGCGCAGCAGGTGGATCATCATCGAGGCGATGAAGAGCATCGCGGCCCAGTGGTGCATCTGCCGCATCAGCAGACCACCGCGGACGTCGAAGGAGATGTCCAGCGTCGAGGCCATCGACTCCGACATCGCCACGCCGCGCAGCTGGTCGTAGGAGCCCTCGTAGTGGATCTCGCCCATGCTCGGGTTGAACCACAGCGTCAGGAAGACACCCGAGAGCAGCAGGACCACGAAGCTCCACAGGGCGATCTCGCCCAGCATGAAGGACCAGTGGTCCGGGAAGACCTTGCGCAGGTTCTTCTTCATCGCCGTGCCGAGGCCGAGGCGCTCGTCGGCCCAGTTGGCGACGACGCCGGCGCGACCCGGCTTCTTCGCGACGGCCGCCGAGGAGTTGCTCGTGGCGACCTTGCTCGTGTCGATGCTCATTGTCAGCCACGCTCCCAGTAGCTCGGGCCCACCGGCTCGGTGAAGTCGCTCTGTGCGACCAGGTAGCCCTCGTCGTCCACCGCCAGCGGGAGCTGGGGGAGGGCGCGGGCAGCCGGGCCGAACACGACCCGCGCGGAGTCCGCGAGGTCGAAGGTGGACTGGTGGCACGGGCACAGCACGTGGTGCGTGGTGCGCTCGTACAGGGAGATCGGGCACCCGACGTGGGTGCAGATCTTGGAGTAGCACAGGACGCCGTCGACGGCCCAGTTGTCGCGGCCCTCGCCGACGATGATCTCGTCGGGCTCCATCCGCACGATGATGACGGCCGCCTTGGACTTCGCGATCTGGAGCTCGATGCCCTCGATCAGGTGCTCGCCCTCCCCGTCGACCTCGAAGAAGGCCTCCGGGACGGCGTTGACCAGGTCACCGATCTCGAGGTCGGCGGCGCGGATCGGGGTGCCGACGACGTCGCGGACCACGCGCATGCCCTTGGTCCACACGGTGCGCTCGAGGCCGGCGCCGGGGTACTCCTGGTCCTCCTGCACGTCGCCGGGCAGGGGACCGAGGTCGCGCAGCAGCACGATCGCGGGCAGGCCGAGGAGGCCGACCGCGCCGAGCAGCGAGTTGCGGACCAGCGGGCGGCGGCCGATGCCGGACTCCTCGAGACCGGCGTTCAGCGCGGCCAGGGTGGCCTCGCGGTCCTCGTCGGAGGAGCGGGCCGGGTGGCGCAGCTCGCTGATCTCGTGGTCACCCATGAGCTTGCGGGCCCACTGGATGATGCCGACGCCGATGAGCAGCAGCGCGAGGCCGAAGGTCGTGCCGAGCGCGACCGTCGAGGCGCCCAAGCCGGCGACGGTGTCGTGGTTGTCGCCGATGTCGAGGGTGAAGTAGGCGACGAGGAACAGCACCACGCAGACCGCGGACAGCCCGAAGAGACCGGCGACCTGGCGCTCGGCCCGCTTCTCCTGGGCCTCGTCGACGTCGGTGGGACGCCAGACGTGGGCCGGCAGGCCCGGGTCCGGGATCGGCTCGGCCGACTCCGGCACGGCGCCGGCCGAGCCGGCGGGGCTGTCGGGGAGGTTCTGCGACGATCCGCCCTCGTGCGGGTCGTTCTCGTGCGACTCGTGGTCGCGGGCGTCGGTCACGCCGCCTGTCCCTTCTTCTTCGTGGAGCGCGTGGTGTGGGCCGCGATCCAGACCGCGAACCCGACGAGGCCGCCGATGCCGACGAGCCAGGCGAACAGGCCCTCGCTCACGGGGCCGAGGCCGCCGAGGCCGAAGCCGCCGTACTCGGGGGTCTCCCGAAGCGACTCGAGGTAGGCGATGACGTCGCGCTTCTCCTCCGGCGGCAGGTTGCCGTTGGAGAAGTTCGGCATCTGCTGGGGGCCGGTGAGCATGGCCTCGTAGATGTACTTGGGCTCGATGTCGTGGAGCGCGGGGGCGTAGCCGCCGCGCGGCATGGCGCCGCCGCTGCCGTTGAAGTTGTGGCAGGCGGTGCAGTTGGTGAGGAAGATCTGGCCACCGCGGACGATCGCCTCCTCGCGCTCCTCCTCGGAGAGGCCCTCGAGGGAGTACTGCTCCTCGTCAGGGACGGCGGGGCCGGGGCCGAGCGACGCGACGTAGGCACCCAGGGCGTCGATCTCCTCCTGGGAGTAGACCGGCGCCTTGTCGGGGGCCTGCTGGCCCGGCTGCACCATCGGCATCCGGCCGGTGCCGACCTGGAAGTCGACCGCAGCGGCGCCTACGCCGGCCAGCGGCGGGCCGAGCTGGGTGTCGCCGCGCTGGGTCAGGATGCCCTCGCCGTTCTGCCCGTGGCAGAAGGCGCAGCCGACCAGGAAGAGCTCACGGCCCTTCTCGACCTGCGCGGTGTCGCTCTCGGCGGAGGTGGCCTGCGCCGGCGCGAACGCGGCGTACAGGCTCCCGGTGAGCACCAGGCCGAGCAGCAGCAGCACGACGCCCGCGAGCGGGCCCCGGCGGTGCCGGGAGAGTCGACCTGCGGAACGGTTCAGGAGACGCACGTTGTGATCCTCGGGGTCCTTGCGGGTGGGCGGGCTGCTGGTGGTGCCAGGTGGTGCCGGTGAGGCTGCGGACTACTGGACGAGGTAGATCGTCGCGAACAGGGCGATCCACACCACGTCGACGAAGTGCCAGTAGTAGGAGACGACGATCGCGCTGACGGCCTGCTCGTGGGTGAACTTGCGCGCCATGTAGGTGCGGGCGAGGACCAACAGGAAGGCGATCAGGCCGCCGACCACGTGGATGCCGTGGAAGCCGGTGGTCAGGTAGAACACCGTGCCGTAGGCGGACTGCTGGATGGTGACGTCCTCCTGGACGAGGTTCGCGTACTCCACCGCCTGGCCGGCGACGAAGACCGCGCCCATCACGAACGTGAGGATGAACCACTCGCGCAGGCCCCAGAGGCGGAAGTTCAGCAGCGACCCGGTGCGCCCGGCCTGGCCACGCTCGGCGGCGAAGACGCCCAGCTGGCAGGTCAGGGAGCTGAGCACCAGGATCGTGGTGTTCACCGACGCGAACGGCACGTCGAGGATCGCGGTGTTCTGGTCCCACAGCTCCGGGCTCACCGAGCGGATCGTGAAGTACGCCGCGAACAGGGCCGCGAAGAACATCAGCTCGCTGGAGAGCCAGATGATGGTCCCCACGCTGACCATGCTGGGACGGTCGTGATGCCCGTGGAGGCGGGAGGCCGGGATGGTTGCTGTGGTCGCCACGGCGCCATTATGTCTCGCGCCGACGACAAGGGCACCCCGACCCCCTCCTGGGTGCGGGTCATAAAGTTCACAGCGTGTCCGGTGCTCCTCTCCTGGTGGCCCTGACCGCTGTCCAGGATCTCCCCGAGCCCTCGTTCGCGGCGTTCTTCACGCAGTGGTCGCTGGCCCCCGTCCCCACCGTGCTGACGGTCTGGGTCGCAGGTCTCTACCTGCTCGGCGTCGGGAGGCTCCGCGCCCGGGGCGACCACTGGCCCGTGGGGCGGACGATCGCGTTCGTCGGGGTCGGGATGGGGTCGTTCTACCTCGCGACGGCGTCCGGCCTGGCGGCGTACGACACGACGCTGGTGAGCGCGCACATGGTCCAGCACATGGTGCTGTCGATGCTGGTGCCGCTCTCGCTCGCGCTGGGCGCCCCCGTGACGCTCGCGCTGCGGACGCTGCCGGCCACGCCGCGCCGGTGGTTGCTGGCGGTGCTGCACTCACGGATCGCCGCGGTGCTGTCGTTCGCGCCGCTGGCCTTCGCGCTCTACATCCTCTCGCCGTGGGCGCTCTACTTCACCGGCTGGTACGACGCGTCGCTGTCGTCGACCTACGTGCACGAGGTCATGCACCTCCACCTCGTGCTGGTCGGCGCGCTCTTCTTCTGGCCGCTCATGGGCATCGACCCCGTGCCGGGCCGGGTGGGCTACCCGTTCCGCGTGCTCCTGACCGTGCTGACGCTGCCGTTCCACGCGTTCCTCGGCGTCACGATCATGGGCCAGTCGGATCTGATCGGCGAGGAGCACTACCTCGCGCTGCGCGAGGGTCCGATGGCCTCGTGGCTGCCCGACGCGCTCGACGACCAGCACGTCGCCGGCGGGATCCTGTGGGCTTCTGGCGACCTGATCGGGCTGGTCTTCTTCGGCGTGCTCTTCGCGCAGTGGGTGCGGTCGTCGATGCAGGAGGCCCGGCGGGAGGACCGTCGGCTCGACCGCGAGGAGGACCGGGCGCGGACCCGCGAGCTCAGCCCGCGTCCGTAGCGCCCGCGGGCTCCTCGGGTGGGACCTCGACGGCGAGGCGGGTGATCCGGGCGCCGTCGGTCTCCGCCACCCGCAGCAGCGCGTCGCCGACGCCCACCGCGTCGCCGGGCTCGGCGATGCGGCCGAGCCGCGCGACGACGTACCCGGCGACGGTCTCGTAGTCGCCGTCCTCGAGCTCGACGCCGGTGCGCTCGGCGAAGTCCTCGATGCTCAGGCCGCCCTCGAGCAGCAGCGTCCCGTCGGCGGTGCGCAGCTCCGGCTCGGGCGCGTCGTGCTCGTCGCGGATCTCCCCGACGATCTCCTCGACCAGGTCCTCGAGGGTGACGATGCCGTCGGTGCCGCCGTACTCGTCGACGACGACGGCCAGGTGGACGCCCTCGCGGCGCATCTGCGTCACGGTCGGGAGCACGTGGTTGGTCTCCGGCACGACCAGCACGTCGCGCTGGACGTCGCGGACGAGCCGCTCGCCGGCGTTCTCGAGCTCGAGCAGGTCGCGGATGTGGAGGAACCCGGTGATGTCGTCGAAGCCGCCCGGGCCGGTCACCGGGTAGCGCGAGAAGGGCCGCTCCCGGACCTCGGCGACCGCCTCGCCGAGCGGCAGGTCGCCCGCGAGGAACGCCACCTCGGGCCGCGGCCGCATGACCTCCTTGACCGTCGTGCGGCCGGCGGCGAACACGTCGGCGAGGATCCGGCGCTCCTGCTCGTCGAGCCCTTCGTGGGTCGCGACGATGTCGCGCAGCTCCTCCTCGGAGAGCTCGTCGCTGGTGGCCGACGGGTCGCCGCCGACCAGCCGGACCAGGGCGTCGGTCGAGCGCGACAGGAGCCAGATGACCGGCCGCATGACGGTGGCGAAGCGGTCCAGCGGGGGGCCGACGAGCAGGGACAGCTGCGCGGAGCGCTGGAGGGCGAGCCGCTTGGGGACCAGCTCGCCGAGCACGAGCGAGAAGTAGGCGATGAGCAGGGTCATGCTCGCCAGCGCGACCGTGTCGGCGGCGCCCTCGGGGAGGCCCAGGTCGACGAAGTACGGCGCGATGTCGGGCGCGAGGGTCGACCCTCCGTACGCGGCGGAGAAGAAGCCCGCGACGGTGACGCCGATCTGCACGGCGGCCAGGAAGCGGTTGGGGTCGCGCGCGATGGCGGCGACCCGGGCGCCGCGCGCGCTCTCGCGCTCCATCCGGGACACCTGGCTGTCGCGCAGCGAGACCAGCGCGATCTCGGTGGCCGCGAACACGCCGCCCCCGAGGACGAACAGCAGCACCAGGCCGAGGTTGACGAAGGTCTGGGAGTCCACGACCGCGAACCTAGCGATCGGCTCCTGAGCGCTGTGCGGGTCGTCCTCGGGCCCAGGCGCGGAGTCGCCGATGCCGGTGGGCGAACAGCAGCGCGACGACGTGATGGGACGCGGGCAGGCGGGGGACGAAGGTCAGCCGGTCGGTCACGGTGCAGGTCCCGCCGCGCACGGGGGCGACGGTCCGCTCGTGCTCCCACCGTGGGAACAGCAGCATCCGTGACCGCTCGTGGAAGCGGCGACCGGGCTCGAGTGCCACCAGCACCATGTCGTCGAAGTCCACCGGGACGACGCCGCCCGCGAGCAGCCAGGCCTTCCCGAGCGGTCGACCGAGGAGCGGCGCGGCGTCCTCGATCGTCCGGCCCCGGAGCCGGGGCGGCATCGTCATCGACAGCCAGGGCCGCAGCTCGTGGCGGATGCCGGCGGGGCTGGTGACCCGCGTCCAGACCTCCGGTGCCGGGAGCGGCACCGTCGACGTGCGGGTGAGGGTCCTGGGCGGCGGCATGCAGGGATCGTAGGGAGCCACTGGTCCCTGGTGCGGGTCGGCGGCGGAGGCGCCGACGTGTGGAGGGTCATGGGCAGCGGCCCGCCCGGCGTCGTACGATCCCCGACGTGACCGACTCGAAGACCGCTCCGCTCAAGGTGCTCGTCTACAGCGACGACGTGAACACCCGCCAGCAGGTGATCCTGGCGCTCGGGCGTCGGCCGCACCCGGACCTGCCCGAGGTGGAGTACGTCGAGGTCGCGACCGAGCCCGTCGTGATCTCCAACATGGACGCCGGCCACGTCGACCTGGTCATCCTCGACGGCGAGGCCGTGCCCGCCGGCGGCATGGGCATCGCCAAGCAGCTCAAGGACGAGATCTACCAGTGCCCGCCGGTAATCGTGCTGACCGGCCGCCCGCAGGACGCGTGGCTCGCCACCTGGTCGCGGGCCGAGGCGGCGGTGCCGCACCCGCTCGACCCGATCCAGCTCGCGGAGACCGTCGTCGGGCTGCTGCGCTCGCGGGTCCCCGCCCCCACGTCCTCCTCCGCCTGAGGTGTCGACCTGGCCTGACGTCCTCGGCGCGCTGGTCGCCGGGGAGGACCTGAGCGCCGACCAGACCGCGTGGGCGATGGGCGAGGTGCTCGCCGGGGAGGCCACGTCCGCCCAGGTCGCCGGCTTCGCTGTCGCGTTGCGCGCCAAGGGGGAGACCACCGACGAGCTGCGCGGGCTCGCCGAGGCGATGCTCGCCGAGGCCAACCCGATCTCCGTGCCCGGTCGACTGCTCGACGTCGTCGGCACCGGCGGGGACCGGTCGTTCTCGGTCAACATCTCGACCATGTCGGCGATCGTCGCCGCGGGCGCCGGCGCGCCGGTCGTCAAGCACGGCAACCGCTCGGCCTCCTCGAAGTCCGGCTCCGCCGACGTGCTCGAGGCGCTCGGCATCCGGCTCGACCTCCCGGTCGCCCGGGTCGCCGAGGTCGCCGTCGAGGCCGGGATCACGTTCTGCTTCTCGGCCGCGTTCCACCCCGCGATGCGCCACGCGGCCGTGCCGCGCCGCGAGCTCGGGATCGGCACCTCCTTCAACCTGCTCGGCCCGCTCACCAACCCCGCCCGCCCTGCGGCGCAGGCGATCGGCTGCGCGGACGCGCGGGTCGCGCCGGTGATGGCCGGGGTGTACGCCGCGCGAGGCGTCGACGCCTGGGTCTTCCGCGGCGAGGACGGGCTCGACGAGCTCACGACCACGAGCACGTCGAGGCTGTGGCGGGTCCACGCGGGCGAGGTGGTCCCCGAGACCGTCGACCCGGCGGCGTACGACCTGGCGCCGGCGACGGCCGAGGACCTGCGCGGCGGGGACGCCGAGCACAACGCCGAGGTGGTACGCCGCCTGCTCGGCGGCGAGCGCGGACCCGTCCGCGACGCGGTGCTGCTGAACGCCGGCGCCGCCCTGGCCGTCCACGGCGCGCCCGACCTGCCCGCCGCCGACGCCCTGCCCGAGGGCATCCGCCGCGCCGCCGAGGCCATCGACTCCGGGGCAGCGGCCGCCACGCTCGATCGCTGGGTGGCCGCCTCCTCGGCCTGAGCCGCTACCGCTCGGCGAGGTCGAGGACGAACCGCGGCCCGTCGGCGCGGAAGCCGAGGTGCTCGTAGTAGGCGCCGACCATGCCCGGCGGGGTCAGCACCCGGCGCAGGCCCAGGTCGCGCAGCACGCCGCTGCGGCGCCACAGGAACTCGCCGGGGGAGAAGTCGCGGTAGCGCGGCGTGACGTAGTCCAGCTGCACGTGCGCGACGTCGCCCTCCTTGCGCAGCACCACCACGCCCACCGTCTCGTCGCCCTTGAGCACGACGAAGGCGTGCTGGCTGCCCGCCGGCGCCGGGTCGAAGTCCGGCTGGAACCGGCGGATGTCGTCGGCGTGGGTGCGCAGGACGTGCCGCAGGTAGGCGTCCTCCGGGCGGACCTCGACGACCTCGAACACGGCCTCGTCGTGCCGCTCCCGGGTCAGCCGGAGGATCCAGTAGACGTTGATGACCGCGAGCACGACGTTCATGCCGACCATCGGCCACACCCCGATGAGCGCGTTGAACGTCAGCAGCACCAGGCAGCCGAGCAGGTTGAGCGTGCGGAAGCGCAGCACCCGCGCCTGGAGCAGCGAGTAGACCAGCAGCGCGCTGCCGCCCCAGCCGACGACGTCGAGCCAGTGGTCGGCGAGCCAGGTCATGCGAGCGCGTCAGTCGAGGCCGAGCGAGAACGCCGACTCGAGGTCGTGCTGGGAGTACGCGCGGAACGCGATGTGCGTCTCGGTCGCGGTCACGCCCTCGACCTTGTTGAGCCGGTCGGCGACGACGTTGGCGACGTCCTCGTGGTTTCGCACGCGGACGAGCGCGATGAGGTCGATCTGGCCGGTCACCGAGTAGACCTCGCTGACCCCGTCGAGTGCGGCGATCGCCTCGGCCACCTCGGGGATGCGGGCGACGTCAGCCTTGACGAAGACGATGGCGGTGATCATGGCCAGACCCTAGCCGGGCCGCCGCCCGGGCCGGGCCGGTCACCGCGCCGGCTGGTGGACGGGCGCGAGGTCGCGGCGGTCGGCGAACGGGACGAGCTCCTCGCGCGACCTGCTCACCGCGTCGTGGATGGCGAGGTGCCGCGTCGCGCCCTCGATCGGGCAGGTCCACTCGCCCTGGACGTCGACGAGGCGGATGCCGGGGGACTCGAGCCAGCGCAGGATCTTCTCGGTCTCCTCGGCGGTCGCCACCGGCACCGGCCCCGGACCTCCGGTGACCGTCTCGGCGGAGGCGCGCAGCGACTCGACGTAGGCGTGGGCGGCGGCGCCGGGCGGGATCACGCCGGCGGCGGCGAGGCGTCCGTGGCGCACCACGTGGACCGCCCACCGGCCGTCGTCGCCGCGGCGGGCGGCCACGACCTCGGGGCAGCGGGTGAGCGCGCTGAGGCGCTGCGTGCGGCTGGCGGCGCGGATGAACGCCGCCAGCCGGTCGCGGTGCACGCCGGCCTCCTCGAACCGCTCGTCGGCGGCGAGCGCCTCCATCCGGGCGTTGATCTGCTCGACCACCCGGTCGGGACGACGCAGCAGGGAGTCGCGCAGCTGCCGCACCACCGCGGCGTACGTGTCGTGGTCCACGGTGCCGTCGCAGGGGGAGAGGCAGCGGCCGAGCTCGGCCAGCACGCACGGCGTGCGCGACGGCGCCTTGCCGAAGCGGTCCGAGCACTGGCGCAGCGGGAAGGTGTCGTGCAGGGCGGCGAGGCACTTCTCGGCGACCTTGCGGGAGGAGAACGGGCCGAGGTAGTCGGCGTCGTCGTCGAGCACCCGCTTGACCAGCGACAGCCGGGGCCAGGGCTCACGGGTCAGCTTGACGAAGGTGGTCTTCTCCGGGAAGCGGGAGCGGCGGTTGTAGCGCGGCTTGTGCTCGGCGATCAAACGCAGCTCGCGGACCTCGGCCTCCAGCGGGGTGGCGCACTCGATGCCGGTGACGCTGTCGGCGATGCCGACCATCTCGCCCATCCGCGACCGGGTCTCCGAGGCGGTGAAGTAGGTGCGGACCCGGGTGCGGAGGTCCTTGGACGTGCCGACGTACAGCACCCGCCGCTCGTGGTCGCGGAAGAGATAGACGCCGGGCGCGTGGGGGAGCCCCTCGGCCAGGTGGCGCTTGCGGCGCTGGGCCGTGCTGACCCGCCCGGAGAAGGTCTGCAGCTCCTCGAGCGTGTGCACGCCGAGACCGCCGAGCCGCTCCATCAGCCCGTGCAGCACGTCGACGGTCGCGCGGGCGTCGGAGAGGGCGCGGTGGTTGGGGGTGGTCGTGGAGCCGAACGCGCGGGCCAGCGAGGAGAGCTTGCAGTTGGGTGCGTCGTCCTTGGTGATGACGCGGCGGGCCAGACGAGCGGTGTCGAGCACCTCGAAGGCCGGCCAGGGCCGGCCCTGCTGCTCGCAGAAGTACTTCAGGAAGCCGACGTCGAACGGCGCGTTGTGGGCGACCAGGACGGTGCCGGCGGCGAACTCCAGGAACGCCGGCAGGGCGGACTCCACGGGCGGCGCCGTCGCCACCATCGCGTTGCTGATGCCGGTCAGGACAGCGATGAACGGCGGGATCGGCTGGTGCGGGTTGACCAGCGTCTGGAACTCGCCGAGCACCTCGCCGCCGCGCACCTTGACCGCCCCGATCTCGGTGATCATCGAGCCGCCCTCGGCCGAGCCGCCGGTCGTCTCGAGGTCGACGACGGTGAAGGTGATGTCGCGCAGCGGCCGGCCGAGCTCGTCGAAGCTGCGCTGGGACTCCCACCGGCCCGGACGCTGCGGGGTGCTCCCGGCGTGCTCGGCGTGGAGGGTGCTGCTCATGCGGGGGACGGTAGGCGCGGGCGCCGACAATCCCGTGACGGCTCGCGGAATAGGCTCCTCGACGTCCCTCACACCTCCGCTGGGAGCCGCGTTGTCCACCTCGTCCTCGCCGCCGTCGCTGGCGCAGCTGCCCGAGCCGGTGCGGGCCCGGGTCGTGGCGATGACGGCCGACGTGCTGCCGTCGCTCGGGCAGCTGCCGCCGGCCCTGCGTCGGGTGGCGACGTTCGCACCGGCCCGACGGGCGAGGCTGGGGACCACCGCCATCACCACGGCGCTGCGGGACGACGACCTGCGCGGTCGGGTCGCCGCTCACCTCGCCGTCGAGCCCCTGACCGTCTCCGCACCGGCCGACCGGGCCGCCGTCGCGTGGCTGCTGCGGACGGGTGCGTGGGAGGAGGAGCTGGCCGCAGCGCTCGCCGAGGTCGCTCCGGCGGGCCCCACCCGGGAGGAGACCGAGGCCGCCCGGTTGCGCGGCAAGCTCGACGCGGCCGACCGGGCCACCCGTGAGCTGCGGGCCCTGCACCGGGCGCAGCTCGACGAGCTCAAGTCCGAGAACGCCACGCTGCGTCGCCGGCTCGGCGAGGCACGCACGGCCGAGAAGGCCGCTCGGGCCGCGGGGGAGCAGGCCGCTGCCGAGGTCGACGGCCTGCGTCGTGAGGTGGAGGCGCTGGCGTCGACCCAGGACCGGGAGGTACGCCGGCTCCGCGCCCGCGTCGCCGAGCTCGAGGCGGACGCAGCGGCCGGTCGGCGCGCCGTACGTGCGGAGCGGGACGAGGCGACCGTGCGCGCCCGCGTGCTGCTGGAGACCGTCATCGAGTCCGCCGCGGGGCTCCGCCGCGAGCTCGGCCTGCCCTCGGCCTCGGGCGCGCCCGCCGACCGGGTCGAGTCCGGCCTGTCCGCCGGCGTCGCCGACGGGGCACGGCTGCTGACCGGCGCGTCGGCCGGGCTGCTCGAGCAGTACCTCGCGATGCCGCGGGCCCGGCTCATCGTCGACGGCTACAACGTCAGCAAGAACGTCTGGCCGTCCTCGCCGCTCGAGGCGCAGCGGATCCGGCTCGTCAACGGCCTCGCGCCGCTCGTGGCCCGGACCGGGGTCGACACGACTGTCGTCTTCGACGCGGCTCAGGCAGGCCTCGGCGCCCGACCGGTCGTCGCCGCCCCCCGCGGTGTCCGCGTCTACTTCAGTCCCGAGGGCACGATCGCCGACGACGTCATCCGCGACCTCGTCGCTGCGGAGCCGCCCGGCCGCGTGGTCGTCGTCGTGACCGCCGACCAAGCCGTCCTCGCCGACGTCACCCGTGCCGGCGCTCGAGGCGCTTCTGTCGACGCGCTGGCGGCGCTGATCAGCTGACGGGCTCCCGGGTCGCAGACCCGGCGGCCGTCGCGTAGGCCGGGGTGGCCGCACGGTCCAGGCCGCGGTCGTGCCAGACGCGGACGGCGAGGTGGCCGACGAGCGCCATGAGGGCGAGCCAGAGCCAGAGCAGCGGGAAGGTGCGCAGGGCGAGGGCGAGCGAGTTGTCGGTCCAGGCGTGCTCCTCGAGCACCAGGAAGCCCTCGGACGTCGCCCCGATCGTCATGGCGGCGACGGACACCCCGAGCACGGGTCCGATGAGCGCAGCCGCCACCCGGCCGGCTCGGCGGGCGGCGAGGGCGTACGCCGGGAACAGGCACGCCGCGGTCTCGAGGGTCAGCCGGTAGCCGTAGTAGCCGGAGCCGCCGTCGAACTCGTTGAGCTGGCCCTGCACCAGGCTGTAGGCGAGCCCGGCGACGGCGAGGACGCGGGTCCAGTCGGGCAGGTCGCGCCACGAGCGCACGAGCGCTGGGAGCAGGAGGAGGAGCACCGGGCTCCAGACCAGCAGCCCGCGGTCCGCCGAGACCCACAGGCCGAGCTGGTTCACCAGTCCGTCCCAGGGACTCGACTCGACGGTGCCGGCCGTCCGGGCGACGTACTCGGTCGGCGAGGCGTAGGGACCTTGCGGCCTCCAGCCGCCGCCGTACATCCAGCTGCTCCAGGTCCCGGCGAGCACCAGGAACGTCCCGCTGACGGCGCCGACCACCAGCGCGATGGCCGGCTTGCGGCGCCAGATCGCCAGGCCGAGGCCCAGGAGGGCGACGACGAGAGCGACGTGGAGGCGGCCCCACAGGCCGACGCCGCCGAAGAGACCGACGAGCCACCACCGTCCCGTCGCGGCGCCCCAGGCCATGCCGGCGATGCCGAGCACGGTGAGCGTGTGGGTCCACAGGCCGTTGGCGTTGATGGTCCACACGGGTGTCGCGAAGCCGAGCACGCCGACGGCAGCGGTCGCCCACGCCGCGGGCAGGTGCGCCCGCAGCGCGCGCCAGAAGAGCGTGAGCATGAACGCCGTCAGCAGGGCCGCCCAGACGGCGCCGGGCCAACGGACGAAGTCCTCGGGCTGCGCGCCGGTGCGGGCCAGCAGGTACGCCGGGACTCCCATCGCGACGGCGCCGGGGGAGCGGAACACGGCGGTGTGGCCGTTCTCCGCCTCGCCGACCCAGAGGTACTCGTCCTTGAGATCCAGCGCCGACAGGTCGACGCCGTCGAGCCAGGGCGTTCCGCCGGAGGCGATCCTCCAGGCGCCGACCGCGGCCGAGGTGACGTCGTTCATCCCGATCGACCGGTCCGCCGTCGCGGCGTAGACGACGGCCGCGAGGCCGGCGAGGGCCGGCGGCACGAAGCGGGCGAGTGCGGTGGGGGGCACGCGCGGCACCGTAGTTCGCAGTGCGGGGCGACGGCAGGCGAACGGCCCCCGAGTGGCCGAACGGACGACCTCGACCACCCGGGTGGACACCCGTTGTCGGTGGCCGCTGCCACGGTGTGCCCCATGACGACACGGATCGACTGCGACACCTGCGTGGTGCGAGGTCTGGCCTGCCACGACTGCGTGGTGACGGTGCTGCTCGGGCCGCCGCCGGAGCTGACCTTCGACGACGACGAGCGGCGCGCCCTGGAGCTGCTCGCCGAGGGAGGACTGGTGCCACCGCTGCGGCTGGTGCGCCCCGTGGACGGGTTCGACGTCGAGTCGGCCTGAACCGTCCGGGGAGCGCCTCCTGTGACTGGTGTGGCTGCTGGGACGGCTTTCGGTAAAGACTGCGTCTGTCGTCCCCAGAATCGCCGACGACATACCGCGGAAGTTTCGCGGGAGCACGGACGCGCGACTAACCTGTCGTGCTCAGGTGCCCGTGGCAGTGGACCAACCGGTCTGCGCGGGCACCGCGTCGAGTCTCGGCCCGCTCCGGCGGACCGGGAACCGGGGAACCACCGGCGCTGCCCGCAGCGTCACTGGGGTGAATCGCCCGCAAGGCACCGCACAGCGGTGAGGAGCGGGCGTAGGGCCTGTCGTGCCCGAACCCGTCAGCTCACCCGGTAGGCGTACGACACCGAGGAGACCGTCCGCTCGTGCTCAACGGCCGGAAGCGCATCATCCCCGCCCTCACCGGGCTCGCCGTGATCGGCGCCATCGGCATCGGACCCTCGGTCCCGGCTCAGGCCGAGCCGGACATCGAGGACGTCCAGACCCGTGTCGACCGACTCTTCCACGAGGCCGAGCAGGCCTCCGAGCGGTTCAACGACGCCCGGATCGAGCTGCGCGAGCTCAGCCGCGACCTGCGCTCGCTGAAGGCCGACGAGGACCGCCAGGGTGACCGGCTCGAGGGCGTCCGGGAGCAGGTCGAACGCTCTGTCGTGCGGCAGTACCAGGGCCAGGGCCTCTCCGCGGTCGGCCAGGTCATCGTCGCCGACGACCCGCAGGGCTTCCTGTCGGAGCTGTCGACGATGTCGGCCTTCGACGACCTGCAGGACCAGATGTACGGCGACTACACCGCCGAGCTCAAGGCGCTCGACATCCGGCGCGAGGCCACAGCGGACCGCGCCGAGCAGGTCGCCGAGGTCAAGGACCAGCTCGCCGACGAGAAGGCCGAGATCGACGAGAAGCTGGCCGAGGCCGAGAGCCTCCTCGACCGCCTCGAGGAGAAGGAGCGCGAGTCGCTGCTCTCCCGCGACAGCACCCGCGCGCCGGCGTCCGTCCCGGCCTCCGGCCGTGCCGCGGCCGCCATCTCCTACGCCATGGCCCAGGTCGGCGACGCCTACGTCTACGGCGCAGCCGGACCGAGCGCCTTCGACTGCTCCGGACTCACGATGATGGCCTGGGGTGCCGCCGGCGTCGCCCTGCCGCACTCCTCGAGCGCGCAGTACTCCTCCGGGCCGCGCGTCGCCGAGGGCGACCTCCAGCCCGGCGACCTCGTCTTCTACTACAGCCCGATCAGCCACGTCGGCATGTACATCGGCAACGGCATGATCGTCCACGCCGCCAACCCCGGCTCGGGTGTCACCACCGCGGCGCTGCACTCGATGCCGTACGTCGGCGCGGTGCGCCCTGGCTGAGCCGGGTCTCCCGACCGAGGCCGGTCGCCCACGACGGTGGGTGGCCGGCCTCGTCGTCTCGGTGCTCGTCATCGGAGCGGCGGTCGTGTGGCTCGTCCTGCGCGACGACGCGTACGTCGCCACGCCCGACCGCACGGCGGACACGGCGATCGGCCCAGCCGCGCTCGACGAGGCGCTCGACCGGGTCGAGGGGGCCGTCCGCGCCGGCGACGCCGCAGCGCTCGCGGACACCGAGGTGGGCTACCTCGTGACCAATGCCGAGCGGCTCCGGGTGCGGGACCTCGATCTCCGGTACGTCGAGCAGACCGGCCGCACCGCCGACGCGGTGCGCGCCACCGTCGACGTGACGTGGCGCTTCGCCGGCTTCGACGCCGAGCCCGCGCGGACGGAGGTCGCGATGACCTTCCGGCCCGACGAGGACGGAGCGGCGCTGGCCGCAGTCGGCGGAGGCGACGGACGAAGCCCACTGTGGCTGACCGGGCCGGTCGAGGTGCGGCGCACCGACCACGTGCTGGTCCTCGGCGCCGAGGGCACGGACCTGAGGCCCGTGGCCGCCCGCGCCGAGGCCGCCGTGCCGGTGGTGCGACGGGTGATCGAGGCGTGGCGCCCGCGCCTCGTCGTCGAGGTGCCGGAGTCGGCCGCCGGGCTCGGCGACGTGCTCGGAGCGGAGGACGGGCAGTACGACGGCGTCGCCGCGGTCACCGCCGCACCGGACGGCTCGACGGCTCCCGACGCGCCGCTGCACGTCTTCGTGAACCCCGAGGTGCTCGGGACGCTGCGGTCGCGGGGTGCGCAGGTCGTGCTCAGCCACGAGGCGACGCACGTCGCGACCCGCGCGCCGGTGAGCACCCAGCCTCTCTGGCTGCTCGAAGGCTTCGCCGACTACGTGGCGCTGCGGGACGTCGACCTGCCGCTCAGCACGACCGCCGGCCAGGTCATCGAGCAGGTGCGCGCGGACGGGCCGCCGCCCGCCCTGCCCGGGCCGGTCGAGTTCGAAACGGGCACCACCCACCTGGGTGCGGCGTACGAAGCGGCGTGGCTGGCGTGCGTCGTGCTGGCGGACCGGGTGGGGGAGCGGGGCGTCGTCGACCTGTACCGCACCGCCGGGTCCGACGGGCTCGACGCCGCGCTGCAGGAGGTCGCCGGGTGGACCGAGACGGAGCTGACGCAGGCATGGTGGGCTCGCCTGACCGAGCTGGCCGGCCTGCCAGACTGAGCGCGTGACGCCGACCGCCCGCCGACTCTCGTGGGTCCTCGTCGGCGTGGGCGGCACCGCCTTCGTCCTGCTGGCCTGGTGGCTGGTGCCGTGGGACCCCGTCCCAGGTGGTCCGGTCGAACCGGTGCGGGCCGAGGACTACTTCAGCGCCGAGCACATCGCCCGCGCCGAGCAGTACTCCCAGTGGGCGCGCACCTGGAGCTACTCGTCGCTCGCCGTCTCGATCCTGGTGGCGTGCTACCTCGGGTTCAGCAGGCGCGGCCGAGCCTGGGCCCAGCGGGCGCCCGGCCCGTGGTGGGTGCAAGTGGTCGTCCTGGTGGCGTTCGTCGAGCTCACTCGGCGCGTCGTGACGCTGCCGTTCGGGATCGCCTTCGAGGAGCACCGGCGGGACTACGGGCTGTCCACGCGGTCGTGGGGCGGATACGCCGCCGACGTCGTCCGCAACGAGGTGCTCGGCATCGTCGTCGCGTCGTTGGCGCTGCTGGTCGTCATCGGGCTGGCCCGACGGCTGCCGCGGGCCTGGCCGGCCGTGGCCGGACTGCTCGTCGCGGCGATGGTGGTGCTCGGCTCGTTCGTCTACCCGGTCGTCGTGGAGCCGGCGTTCAACTCCTTCGAGCCGCTCGAGGACGGCCCGCTGCGTCAGGGGATCGTGGAGCTGGCTGCGAAGGAGGACGTCGAGATCGGCGACGTGCTCGTCGCGGACGCGTCCCGGCGGACGTCGACGTTGAACGCCTACGTCTCCGGCTTCGGCGCGAGCCGGCGAGTCGTCCTCTACGACACGCTGGTCGAGGACCTGCCGGTCGACCAGGCTCTGTCGGTCGTCGCCCACGAGCTGGCGCACGCGAAGAACGACGATGTGCTGGTCGGTACGACCCTGGGCGCGGCCGGCTCGGTGGTGGGCGTCGGGCTGCTGGCGCTCTGCCTCGGCTGGGGCGCCCGGCGCGGAGTCGGCTCGGCCGCGGTCGTGCCCCTGGCGCTGGCTCTGGTCGCCGTGGGCGGCCTGCTCGCCAGCCCGGTGCAGAACGGGATCAGTCGCCAGGTGGAGACCCGAGCTGACGTCGAGGCACTGCGCGCGACCGGTGATGCGGGTGCGTTTGTCGCGATGCAGGTCCGGCTGTCGGAGCGGTCCCTCAGCGACATGACCCCACCTCGGCTGACGGAGTGGCTGTTCTCAAGTCACCCGAACACGCCTCGGCGTCTCGCACTGGGACAGAAATGCGTGAGTGGCTCGCAGCCTTGAGCTGCGAGCCACTCAGAGTGCCGCGATCAGCAGGTCGCGGTGCCGGTCTTGCCTTCGTTTGTGATCGACGTGCAGGTCTCCTCGAAGGCGCCCTTGACCACAGGGCCGAGCGCGAAGACGGCGACGACGATGAGGGCCGCGATGCCCGCGATGAGCAGGCCGTACTCGACGGCCGAGGCGCCGCGCTCCTCCATCTTGGCGAGGCGGGCGTTGAGAAGGATGCGGAAGTAGTCGACCATGACCGGGTTCTCCTAAGAGTGCTGTGACGGGGAGTGGATCTTCGGCGTGAGGCCGAAGAACCTCACGACAGAAATCCTCGCCGAAACCGCAGGTCAGCGAATCCCGATCGCGTGTCGAGCTCGATAGTCCGAACGGACTACCACCGGTCGGCGGCCGTCACGGTCAGACGGGCCAGGACGCCCTCAGGAGTCGGCCGGCTTGACGCTGGAGAGCAGACCGATCCGCATGGCGGTGACCAGGGCCTGCGCCCGGTTGGCGGCGCCGAGCTTCTGGTAGATCTTCGCGATGTGCGACTTGGCGGTCGACTCGCTCAGGTAGAGCTTGTCGCCGATCTGCGCCGCGCCGAGACCGTCGGCGAGCAGCAGGAGCACCTCGTGCTCACGGTCGGAGAGCTTGGTCGACTCGCCGGACTGGCGGCGCATCATCGCACCGACGAGTCCGGTGGCGATGAAGGAGCGAGGGGAGACGGCCGCGTGCCGGGCGGCCTTGACGACCTCCGTCGACGGAGCGTCCTTGCCGACGAAGCCGGACGCGCCGGCCTGCATCGCGGCGAAGATCTGCTCGTCGCCGGAGTGCATCGTGAGGATGATCAGGCCGGTGTCGTTGCTCTTCTTCCGCACGGCCCGGACGACGTCGAGCCCGGTGCCGTCCTGCAGCTGCAGGTCGGTGACGACGACGTCGGGGGAGAGCTCGTCGTACTTGGCCAGCGCCTCGGCGACCGTGGCCGCCACTCCGACGATGCTCATGTCGGCCTCGAGGTCGAGGACGCCGGAGAGGCCGTCCCGGATCAGCTGGTGGTCGTCGACGAGGAGCACGCGGATGTGTCGGTCGCTCATGCCTTCACTCTCTTCTCATCTAGGGCCTGGTCGCCGGCGGACGAAGGCTCGAGGTCGGTACCCACCGCCACCGTGACCATCAGACCACCGCCGGGCGCGGGGTCGATGCTGAGGCGGCCGCCGATGAGCGTCGCGCGCTCCCGCATGATCTCGAGACCGTGGGAGTCGGACCGGGCCTGCTGCATGCCCCGGCCGTCGTCGGAGACGGTGATGATCGCGCGGGGCGCGTGCACCCGGCAGTGCACGTCGATGACCGAGGCGTGCGCGTGCTTGATCGCGTTGTTCATCGCCTCCTGGGTGATGCGGAACAGCTCCGCCTCGACCTCCGGGCGCAGGCGCGTGGTGTGCTCCTCGAGCGTGACCTGGATCGGTACGCCGGACACCTCGCTGAGGTGCCGCGCGATCGAGCTGATGGCAGCCCCCAGGCTCTCGTTCTCGCCCACGCTGGTGCGCAGGGTGAGCACCGACTGCCGGACCTCGCCGACCACGTGGCTCACGCGGTCGCGGAGCAGGGCGATCCGGTCGGCCTGCTCGGGCGAACCGGGCTGCGCCGCGAGGGCGTCGACGAGGTAGCCGAGCGAGGCGATCTCCTGGGCGACGCCGTCGTGCATCTCGCGGGCGAGCCGACGGCGCTCCTCGGCCGTGGCCGCGTCGCGGAACGACGAGAACAACAGCGCCGTGTCGAGGTGGACGGCGCTCGGCGCCAGCCGGCGCTGCAGCTGCCGGATCCGGCCCGCCAGGTCGAGCCGGCCGGGGTCGAGCCGATCCGACAGCACGCCGGCGACGACTGCCGCGTCGTCGAGCGGGATCGCGAAGCACCGGTCGTGCACGACGACCTCGCCGCGCGCCCAGGCCTCGAAGGCGACGTCGTCCTGGTTGCACGGAGCGCCGTCCAGGCTCTCCTCGACTAGCGGGGTCAGCGAGTCGCCGCGAGGGACGTAGAGGACCAGGGCAGCGATCGGGAGCTCGTCGCGGACCGAGCTGACGATGGCGCCGCCCAACGCAGTCGGGTCGAGCCCGGACTTCAGGCCCCCGGAGAGGTCGATCAGCTGGCGCAGCAGGGTCTGCGCGTAGTGGTACGGCGCCAGCGGGTCGGCGGACCGCTCGATGGCCGAGTGCAGGAAGGTGGCGATCAGGCCGAGGCCGAGACCGGTGACGGTCCAGGTGAAGACGCCGATCCAGAGCTCCCGATCGAGACCGTCCGACGCCAGGGTGATGACGCCGAAGAGGGCGACCAGCTGGGCCGACATGGCCAGGGCGACGCCGACCGCGCCGCGGTGGAGGCCGGCGGTGAACGGAGGGACGGCCAGCGCAGCCAGGATGGGCAGGGCGTCGCCGACCGTGACCCCGCAGACCAGCCCGACCACCACGGCGTCGAACGTCGTGGCGAAGCCGGTGGACACGCCGGGCCGGAACTCCGCGAGCTGCACGACGGCCCAGACCGCACCGATGGCGATCAGGGCCAGGACCATGTCCCTGCGGTCGACGATCGCCGCGATCGAGAGGAAGAGCAGCACGAACCCGCGTGCGGCGAGGGTGAGTCGCGCGAACGGCAGGTCCGGGTTGGTCATCCCATGTTCTCCATGATGCTGATCACCGCGGGCCCCATGACCGCGATGAACAAGCAAGGCAGGATGCAGAAGATGAGGGGCACGGTGATCTTGACAGGTACCTGTTGCGCCTTGTGCTCGGCGCGCTGACGACGTTTGACCCGCATCTCCGCGGATTGCACGCGCAGGACCTGCGAGATGGGGATGCCGAAGGAGTCGGCCTGCACCATCGCGCCGACGAACGCCTTGAGGTCGGGCACGTTGGTCCGGTCCCCCAGGGCGCGCAGTGCACCCGCCCGGCCCTGCCCGATCTGCATCTCGCGCAGCACGCGGGAGAACTCGTCGGCGAGCGGGCCCTCGGTGTTGCGGGCCACCTGCTGGACGGCGGCGTCGAAGCCGAGCCCGGACTCCACGCTGATCGTCATCAGGTCGATCGCGTCGGCGAGCTCGCGCTGCATCCGCTCGGTGCGCTCGTAGGTCTTCTGGTAGAGGTACAGGTCCGGCACGAAGAACCCGACCACCAGTCCACCGAGCAGCATGACGATGGCGACGGGCACCGTGACGCCCATCATGAGAGCGAAGGCGCCGGCGACCAGGGTCAGCGAGACCGCGCCGATGACCTTGCCGGAGACGACCCGGTCGACGGACCAGTCGCGCGGGTTGCCCGCGAAGTCGAGCTTCTTGCGGATCCGCTCGGCGGAGTCCGCGCCGGACAACCGCCGGCCCAGCCGCAGCGCCCGGGCCTGGAGCGGCTCGAGCACCCGCTCCGCGAAGGGCCGGTCCAGCTCGTCGCGCAGCGCCTTCGGAGCGGAGGTGATCGCCTGGATCGCGGCGAGCGAGCGGGTCACGCCGGAGGTCTGGCCGGCGTCAGGAGTCAGCGCCATGCCGACCAGCAGCAGGGCGACGAGCACGAGCACGACGCCGAGGACGAAGAGCAGCGTCATCTCACACCTCCACCTTGACGAGCTTGCTCATCCAGAACACACCGACGGACAGGATCACCGCGGCACCCACGAGCATGAGGATGCCGAGCGGCTCGGTGAACATCACGATGACGTAGTCGCGCTGCGAGAAGAACAGGTACAGCATGAACAGCGGCGGTAGGCAGCCGAGCACCCACGCCGAGAGCTTCCCCTCGGCGGCGAGGGCGGCGACCTGACGACGGAGGTACTCCCGCTCGCGCATGGTCGCGGCGACGGTGTCGAGCAGCTCAGCCAGGTTGCCACCGACCTGGCGCTGGATCTTGATCGCCATGACGACCCACTCGAAGTCCTTCGACTCGAAGCGCTCGGCGACCCCCTCCAGCGCGTCCTCGAGCGGTACGCCGAGGCGGGTCTCGACCAGGACCCGCTTGAACTCGGTGGAGACCGGGTCGGCCCCCTCGCGCACGATCGTGTCGACCGACTGCGCGAGCGAGAGACCCGCCGCGAGCGACCCGGACATCAGCTGCAGGGTGTCGGGCAGCAACGAGTTGAACGCCTTGCGCCGCCGCGAGGTCCGGATGCCGAGGTAGACCCAGGGGCCGAGCCCGCCGAGCGCGAGGAACAGCAGCCCGAGCACGAGGTTGCCGCGGCCGAGCAGCAGGCCGACGAGCCCGGCGACGACGAAGATCGCGGCGTGGACGAGCAGCCACTCCGACGACTTCAGCTCGCTGCCGGCGCCCTCGAGCCGGTGGGTGATCCGGGCGTCGAGGGACTTGTTGCGCCGCAGCACGCCCGCGGCCGCGTCCTTCGCCGATGCGAGCGCCTGGTCGGCGTCGACGCGTGGGCCGCCGGGCGAGCCGGGCGTCGTGGCCTCGGTGTAGCGCGACAGCCGCTCCTCGGCGGTCAGCGGCTTGGGGCCGCGCGGCACGAGCAGCACGACGAGCGCGACCAGGCCGAGGCCGAGCGTGCCGACGCCGGCGTACATCACCCAGGACGAGGGCACCCAGCCGTCCTGCTCCACGACCGGGGGCGTGGACGCCGGCGCGGCGGTCGCGGCCTGCACGGTGGTGAACGCTTCCGCGACCACCGGCTCGACGCCGCTGCCCCCCTGGGTGCCCAGCGTGACCTCGACGGTCGCCTCGGACGCGGTGACGCCGGACGGGACCGGGGCGGTGACGAGCACCTGCCGCGCGAGGGCATCGGCCTCCTGCGAGAAGGCCTCCTCGAGCGCGGTCCGGCTCGACTCGACCAGCCGGCCGCTGCCGGCCGTGGCGAGGTCCTGGAGCGCGGCGAGCGCGGCCTCGCCCTGGTCGAGCGCGACGACGTCGAGGATGACGCCGGAGTCCTCGACGGCGGCGGTGACGTCCTCGAACGGGGTGTCGGAGGTGTCCGCGCCGTCCGAGAGCACCAGCAGCGAGCGCTGGCCGTCCTCGCCGGCCAGGTCGACCGCGGCGAGCACGCCGTCGTGGAGCAACGTCTGCCGGCTCAGGGTCAGCGACCGGACCACCTCGCGGGCCGCGTCGCGGTCGGTGGTGGGGGCGAGCACCTCGTCGACGGTGCCGGCGAAGCTGACGATGCCGATCTCGACGTCCGTCGGCGCGGTGCGGATGAACGTCAGGGCGGCCGCCTTGGCCGACCCGAAGCGGTCGCCGCGCATCGAGTTGCTGGTGTCGATCGCCAGCACAGCAGTACGCCGTACGGCTGCGGCCGCCTCGGCGGGTGCGGCGGTCGCGGTGGTCTCGACGCCGTCGACGGTGACCGTGACCGCGTCGAGGTCGACCTCGGCGCCCTCCGGCACCGCGACGAGCACCTGCAGGCCGTCGGCGGTCGGCTCGACGTGCGTGATCGACCCGTCGGCGCCGAAGGCGGCCGAGGGGACCAGGACCGCGAGCACCGCGACCAGGGAGAGAACCAGGCGTCGCATCAGATCCGGTCCGTCGCGAACAGCATCGGGTCGACGGTGACGTTGGCGTAGGCCATCTTGTCGAGGAACTTCGGCCGGAGCCCGGTCGGGCGCAGCCGGCCGAGCGTCCGGCCCTGCGCGTCGAACCCGGCGGAGGTGTCGAACACGAAGATGTCCTGCAGCGTGATGACGTCGCCCTCCATCCGCTCCACCTCGGTGAGGTGGGTGATCCGGCGGGTGCCGTCCTTGAAGCGGGTCTGGTGGACGATCAGGTCGACCGCGGAGGCGACCTGCTCGCGGATCGCGCGCACGGGCAGGTCCATGCCGGCCATGAGGACCATCGTCTCCATGCGCGAGAGCGTGTCGCGCGGACCGTTGGAGTGCAGGGTGCAGATCGAGCCGTCGTGACCGGTGTTCATCGCCTGGAGCATGTCGAGCGCGGAGGCGTCGCGGACCTCGCCGACGATGATCCGGTCGGGCCGCATGCGCAGGCTGTTGCGCACGAGGTCGCGGATGTGGACCGCGCCCTTGCCCTCGATGTTGGCCGGCCGCGACTCCAGCCGGACGACGTGGTCCTGCTTCAGCTGCAGCTCGGCGGCGTCCTCGATGGTGACGATCCGCTCATCGGAGGGGATGAAGGAGGACAGCACGTTGAGCGTGGTCGTCTTGCCGGCGCCGGTGCTGCCGGAGACGATGATGTTGAGCCGGCCGCGCACGCACGCCTCGAGGAAGTCGGTCGTCTGCGGCGTCAGCGACCCGAACGACACCAGGTCGGTCGCCGTCAGCGGGTCGGTGGCGAACTTGCGGATCGTCAGCGCCGAGCCGTCCACCGACAGCGGCGGCACGACGGCGTTCACGCGGCTGCCGTCGGGGAGGCGGGCGTCGACCATCGGGCTGGACTCGTCGACCCGGCGGCCGATGCGGGAGACGATCTTGTCGATCGTGCGCCGCAGGTGCGACTCGTCGACGAAGTGGGCGTCGGCCGGCTGGAGCTTGCCGTTCTTTTCCAGCCAGATCGAGCTGTGCCCGTTGACCATGACCTCGGAGACGTCCGGGTCGCGCAGGAACGGCTCGATCGGCCCGTAGCCGAGGATGTCGTCGCTGATCTCCTGCGTCACCCGCGCCCGGTCGCCGCTGCTGAGCGGTCGGTCCTGGGAGGACAGCACGTTGGCGAGGACGGTGCGGACGCGCTGGTCCAGCTCCTCCTGGTCCATGTCGGCGTCGTAGAGGTGCGGGCCCAGCTGCTGAAGCAGCTCGGCGTGCACGTTGCCCTTGATTTCCTCGATGCGGTCGACCTGCGACGCGCCGAGGGTACGCCGTGGCGCGGCGTCGGCCTTGCGCCTCGCGGCCGCGGCGGCGTTCACGGCGGCTGCGGCCGCAGCGGCGCCGGCCGGCTGGTCGGCGGGCGCGTCGAGGGTGCCGATGGCGGCAGCCGCGCCGGTCGGGTCGCCGGCGTCGGCGGCGCCGATGTCGGGGGTCTCGGTCCGCCGGGCGGCGGCGAGGCGTTCGGACAGGGAGCTCATCTGGTCATCTCCGGATGCGGAACCGGCGGGCGGACTTCTCGGTCGTGCCCGGCTCGGCACCCTCGTCGGGGCCGGCGGTGGACCGGGGGGCGGCGACCGTGTCGCCCGCGAGGCGGGTCGCGAGGTCGCGGATGGCGGTGCTCGACTGGTGCGCGGGGTTCTCCAGCAGGATCGGGGTGCCGGCGTTGGTGGCGGCGGCGATGTCGATCGAGCTCTCGACCTGCGCGGCGACCCCCATGCCGAGGATGGCCTCGACCTTGTCGGGCCCGATGCCGACGGCGTCGTCGGCACGGTTGAGCAGCAGGTGGCGGTGGCCGCGGGCGATGTCGAGCATCTCGAGCGTCTCGAGGGCCACCTTGACGTTCTTGAGCGTCGGCACGTCCAGCGTCGCGACGATGACGCACTCGTCGGTCTCGTCGAGCGCGGTCAGCGTCTGCTCGTCGAAGGCGGGTGCGGTGTCGACGACGACGTAGTCGAAGGTCTCGCGCAGCGTGCGCAGGATCCGGGTGACGAGCGCCGCCGTGACCCGCTCGCGCACGTCGGGGTGCGCGGGCGCCGCCAGCACCATGAGCGACTCCTGGTGGCGGGTCAGGAGGCCGTCGAGCATCGCGACGTCGAGGCTGTCCTCGGCACCCACGGCCTGCTCGATGGAGTGCGTGGGGAACAGCTGCATGGTGATCGCCACGTCGCCGAAGCCCAGGTCGAGGTCGACCAGGCAGACCTTACGGGCGCCCTGGTCGGTCAGCGCGAGGGCGAGGTTGACCGCCATCGTGGTCTTGCCGACGCCGCCCTTGGGGGAGAAGACGGTGACCACGCGCCCGACGTGCGCGGCGCCCGAGGGGCCGCGCAGGGCGACGTGCAGCTGGTAGGCCCGGTCGACCGCGGCCTCGAGCGCGACCAGGTCGCCGGTCTCCACGACGTCGCGGGCACCGGCCTTCATCGCGCTCGCCAGGGTCGTCGCGTCGA
Organism: Nocardioides deserti; assembly: GCF_014266025.1. Lineage (GTDB taxonomy): Bacteria > Actinomycetota > Actinomycetes > Propionibacteriales > Nocardioidaceae > Nocardioides > Nocardioides deserti. The sequence continues at coordinate 53,401 of NZ_JACMYC010000001.1, forward strand.
GCTCGTCGCGCACGAGCACGACGCTGAGGGTGGGCCGGCTCGTCCGGAGCGTCTCGCAGACCGCGACGGTGTCGGCCAGCGCCAGGTGGGGGCCCAGCACGACGACGTACTCGTCGCCGTGCTGGGTGAGCCACGCCTGCATCCGGTCGACGGTCAGCACCCCCTGGGCACCGGTCGGCAGACCGGCCAGCAGCGAGGTGAGAGCGGCGTTCTCGGGATCGACGGCGACGGGCACGGGACTACCCGAACAGGTTCTGGTTGGTCACGCCAGGGCCGGGGCGGACGTTGGTGCCGTCGCCGACGAGGGCGAACGCGAGCTCGCCGTTGCCCTGCGCGAACATCACCCGTTCGGCCTCCTCCTGGCTGAGCGCCAGGGTGATCAGCGTGCGGGGGAGCTGCTCGACGACCTGCTGGCCGGTCTGGTCGGTGACCGTGGTGGAGACCGGGGTGGTCGAGCCGACCGCGAGCACGGTCGCCTTCGGGAGCAGGAGCCGCGTGAACGGCTGGCCCGTGCCCGGGTCGGAGCCGTTGAAGAAGACGGCGACCTGCGAGCCGGGGTTGACGAAGCCGGCGACGCGGGCGGTGTCGGTGAGGTTCACCGTGGCGGTGACCTGGCCCTTCTGCAGCTGCAGGCCGGTGTCGGCGGAGACCTGCGCGGCACCGCCGAACTTGGCGGGGATCAGCTGCTCACCGGGGTAGATCGGCACCAGCGCGAGCAGCCCGTTGAAGGCGGCGGTGTCGCTCTGGGCCCCCTCGAGCAGCTGGTCCTGGACGACCGGCTCGAGCGCGACCTTGCCCGCGGCCAGCGCGTCCTCGATCTTCTCGCCCTTGGCGATCGGCGCGGTCGCGCGCAGCACCTCGACGGTGGCGAACCGGTCCTCGGCCCGCTCGTCGGCTCCTCGCACGTAGAGGAACACCAGCACCGCACCCAGCGCAGCGACGAACGCCGCGGCGATGAGGAGGATTCTTCGTCGATCCATCGACAGAACCTTTCCGTCCTGTGAGGAACGTCGGGGCTCCCTCCGACGGTCCAGCGTTGTCCCATGCGGGCACAGCCGGCTCCCTCCCGAGTCGGCTGCACCGGAGCACGATGCTAGGCGTCCCGACCACCTCGGCGCGGCGAAACCGGTCAATCGGCGGCCTGGTCACCCGCCGGGGTGTGGCGCTCCGCCGCAGGTGTGTCCGGGAGCGTCTCGCGCATGGCCCGGACGGGCCATCCCGGCCGACCAGGAGGAGGGTGCGCCAGCCCGCACCGCTGCTCGACCGGCGGGAAGCGCCGGGTCAGGAGTAGAGCGCGTCCACCTCGGCGCGGGCCTCGCGCATGACGACGTTCCGCTTGAGCTTGAGGCTCGGGGTGAGCTGGCCGCCCTCCTCGGTCCACTCGTCGGCGAGGATGCGGAACTTGCGGATCGACTCGGCCTTGGAGACCGCCTTGTTGGCGTCCCCGACGGCCGCCTCGATCTCGGCGCGCAGGTCGGGGTCGTCGACGAGGCGGTAGAGGTCGGTGGGCTTGCCGTGCGCCTCGGCCCAGGTCGGCAGCGACTCGCGGTCGAGGGTGACGAGCGCGGCGATGAACGGCTGCCCGTCGCCGACGACGATGCACTGGTCGACCAAGGCGTGCGCGCGAAGCCGGTCCTCGAGCACGGCCGGGGCGACGTTCTTGCCGCCGGCGGTCACGATGATCTCCTTCTTGCGACCGGTGATCTTGACAAAGCCCTCGTCGTCGACCTCGCCGACGTCGCCGGTGTGGAACCAGCCGTCGGCCTCGAGCGCCTCGCGGCTGGCGTCCTCGTTCTCCCAGTAGCCGGCGAAGACCTGGCCGCCGCGGAAGAGCAGCTCGCCGTCGTCGGCGACGCGGACGGCGGTGCCCGGCAGCGGCCGGCCGACAGAGCCGACCTTCTGCGCGTCCGGGAGGTTGACGGTCAGCGCGGCGGTGGTCTCGGTGAGGCCGTAGCCCTCGAGCACGGTCAGGCCGATGCCCCGGTAGAAGTGGCCCAGGCGCTCGCCGAGCGGCGCGCCGCCGGAGACCGCGAACTGGCAGTTCCCGCCGAGCGCGTCGAGCAGCTTGCCGTAGACCAGCTTGGAGAACAGCGCGTGCTGGGCCCGCACGGCCAGCGACGGACGGCCCTTGTCGAGCCCGCGGGACCAGGCGATGGCGACGTCGGCGGCGCGGTCGAAGATCTTGCCGCGGCCGTCGGCGGTCGCCTTCTGCGAGGCGGTGTTGAAGACCTTCTCGAAGACCCGCGGCACCGCGAGGATGAACGTCGGGCGGAAGGTCTGCAGGTCCGGCAGGAGGTTCTTGATGTCGGGGGAGTGGCCCAGGCGGGTCCGCGACTTCACGCAGCCGACCTGGATGATCCGCGCGAACACGTGCGCCAGTGGCAGGAACAGCAGCGTCGAGGCGCCCTCGGCCTCGAAGAGCCGCTCGAGCTCGTCGACGGCCACGCCCAGCTCGAACATGAAGTTGCCGTGCGTGAGCATGCAGCCCTTGGGCCGCCCCGTCGTGCCGGAGGTGTAGATCAGCGTGGCGAGGTCGAGCGGCGTCGCCGTCGTACGCCGCGCCTCGAGGTCCGCGTCGGCGATGTCGGCGCCGAGCCGGCCGAGCACGTCGACCGCGTTGTCGGTCAGCGACCACACGTGGTTGAGCGAGTCGAGGCCGGCGCGGACCTCGGTGACCCGGGCGACGTGGTCGGTGGTCTCGGCGACGACCGCGCGGGCGCCGCTGTCGCGCAGGATCCACCCGATCTGCTCGGCCGAGGAGGTCTCGTAGATCGGCACCGTCACGGCGCCGGCGAACCAGATGGCGTAGTCGAGCAGCGTCCACTCGTAGCGCGTCTTGGAGATCAGCGCGACGCGGTCGCCGGTCTCGATCCCCGCCGCGACCAGGCCCTTGGCGACCGCGGTCACCTCCGCGAGGAACTCCGCCGCGGTGACGTCGCCCCAGCCGCCGTCCCCGCTGGGCCGGCTGAACACGACCGCGTCGGGCGCCTCCTGGGCGTTCCTCACCACGTCGTCGGTGAGGTTGCCCGTGGCCGGGACCTCGATCGTCAGGGGCGTGGAGAACTCCCGCACGCTTGCTCCTCCGGACACGTCGGCACGGACGCCCGGTCGGACGCCGCGTCGCAGGTTACCGCCGCCTTCTCGGGCCGTTCCCATCCGGTAGGCTCCGGCACCGGTCCACCCGCACGACCCTGCCTCCCGTCCGTGTCTCCCGCTGTCTCCCAGGAGTCCCCGCCATGGCCGAACAGACCACGTCGTCGATCACCGTCGACGCCGCCCCGGCCGAGGTGATGGCGGTGATCGCGGACTTCCCGGCGTACCCCGCCTGGGCCAAGGGCATGCAGACCGCCGACGTCCTCTCGACCTACGACGACGGGCGCGCCGAGCGGGTCTTCTTCGTGCTCGACGTCGCGCCGATCAAGGACGAGTACACGCTGGAGTACACCTGGGACGGCGACCGTCAGGTCACCTGGACCCTGGTGGAGGGCAAGATGCTGCGCGCCCTCGACGGCGCCTACGTCCTGCGCGACCTCGGCGGCTCGACCGAGGTGACCTACCGGCTGGCCCTCGACGTCTCCATCCCGCTCATCGGCATGCTCAAGCGCAAGGGCGAGAAGATCCTCATCGACACGGCGCTGAAGGGCTTGAAGAAGCGCGTCGAGTCGCTCTGACGCGACGGATGCGCATCCTCCTCCTGACCGGCAAGGGCGGCGTCGGCAAGTCCACGGTCGCCTCCGGTACGGCGGCGCTCGCGGCCGCCGCAGGCCACCGCACGCTGCTGCTCTCGACCGACGCGGCCCACTCGCTGGGCGACGCGTTCGGGGTCGAGGTCGGCCCTGAACCGACCGAGGTGGCCGACCGGCTCTTCGTGCAGCAGGTCGACGCGCAGCTGCGCTTCCAGCAGTCCTGGGCCGAGGTCCAGGGCTACCTGCTCTCCGTCCTCGACAGCGCCGGCGTCGACCGGCTCGCCGCCGAGGAGCTGACCGTCCTGCCCGGCGCCGAGGAGGTCCTGGCGCTGCTCGAGCTGCGGCTCCAGGTCCTTTCCGGTGCCTGGGACGTCGTCGTGGTCGACTGCGCGCCGACCGCGGAGACCCTGCGGCTGCTCGCGCTGCCCGAGGCGCTCGGCTGGTACATGCAACGCGTCTTCCCCGTCCAGGCCCGCGTCGTCAAGGCGTTCAAGCCGGTGCTCAGCCGCGCGGCCGGCGTGCCGATGCCCGGCGGCTCGGTCTTCGAGGCGGTCGAGCGGCTGCACGCGGAGCTCGACGAGGTCTGCGCGCTGCTGCAGGGACCCGACGCGAGCGTCCGGCTGGTGCTCACCCCGGAGAACGTCGTCGTCGCCGAGGCCCGCCGCAGCTGGACCACCCTCTCGCTCTACGGCTACCGCGTGGACGGCGTCGTCGCCAACCGCGTCTTCCCGCACGCCGATGCCGACGACTGGCGCGCCGGCTGGGTCGACGCGCAGCAGCAGGTGCTGGCCGAGGTCGAGGAGTCGTTCGTCGGGCTGCCGGTGTGGCGCTCGGAGTACCGCCCGGCCGAGCCGGTCGGGGTCGCCGCCCTGCGCGACCTCGCCTCGGACGTGTACGCCGCCGACGACCCGCTCGCGGTGCCGGCCGGCGACGGCCCCTTCCGCGTGACGCGCTCCGGCGACGCCACGGTGCTGCGGCTGCGGCTGCCGCTGGTGGGCCGGTCCGACGTCGACCTGGCCCGCAAGCACGACGAGCTGGTCGTCACCGTCGGCGCCTACCGCCGCGTGGTGACCCTGCCCGCCGGCCTGGTGCGGCTCGAGGTCGCCGGCGCCCGGGTCGAGGACGGGGAGCTGCAGGTCCGCTTCCGCGAGGCGCGGCCCAGCCGGGCCCAGGGGGAGAGCGCATGAGCGACGAGCACGAGCACCCGAGCGAGCGGCCCGGTCAGCACGAGCCGCACGAGCCGCACGAGCCGCACGAGCCGCACGAGCATCATGACGAGGTGGGCAGCGTCGCCGAGGAGGCCGCGAAGCTCTTCGGCGCCCTGGGCGACTGGGCGCAGGACCAGGGCAGCGGCCTCGGAGGGCTCGGCGCCGGGCTCGGGGGCTTCGCGGCGCATGCCGCCGCGGCCGCCCAGGGCGCGGAGGAGCACCCCGCGACCGGTGCACCCGAGTGCACCTGGTGCCCCGTCTGCCGCGCGGTGCACGCCGTGCGCCGGACCAGCCCGGAGGTGCGCGCGCACCTGACCGCGGCGGCGTCCTCGCTGCTGCAGGCGGCCGCGGAGGCGATGGCGACCGCGGTGCCGCAGGACCGGCAGCAGCCGGACGGTCCCGGTGTGGAACGGATCGACCTGGACCCCGACGACGGGGTCGACGACTGGCCGGAGGACGAGGGATGACGCTCACGTGTGGGGTGGACGTCGGCGGGACGAAGATCGCCGGCGGCGTGGTGGACGAGCAGGGCACGGTCCTGGAGGAGCTGAAGGTCGAGTCGCCCGCGACCGACGCCGAGGCGATCGAGGACGCGATCGCCGGGCTCGTCACCGAGCTGCGCACCCGCCACGAGATCACGGCCGTCGGTGTCGGGGCGGCGGGCTACGTCGACAAGGCCCGCGCAGTCGTCATGTTCGCGCCGAACATCGCCTGGCGGGACGTACCCCTCAAGGCCGAGCTCGAGCAGCGCGTCCAGCTCCCGGTCGTGGTGGAGAACGACGCGAACGCCGCGGCGTGGGGCGAGTTCGCCTTCGGCGCCGGCCACGACGTCGACGACCTGCTGCTGGTCACCGTCGGCACCGGGATCGGCGGTGGCATCGTCCTCGACGGGCTCCTGCACCGCGGTGCGTTCGGCGCCGGCGCGGAGATCGGCCACATGCGGGTCGTGCCCGACGGCATCCGCTGCGGGTGCGGCAACCGGGGGTGCTTCGAGCAGTACGCCAGCGGGTCGGCGCTCGTCCGCGACGCGCGCGCCGAGGCGGTCCGGGGCACCCCGGAGGCCCGCGCGCTGCTCGCCCGCGCCGGCGGTGACCCGCTGGGCATCACCGGGCCGCTCATCACCGAGTCCGCCCGGGCGGGCGACCCGTTCTCGGTCGGCCGGCTCGCGGAGCTCGGCCGCTGGCTCGGCGAGGGCATCGCCTCGCTCACGGCCGTGCTCGACCCGGCCGTGGTCGTCATCGGCGGCGGCGTCAGCGAGGCCGGCGAGCTGCTCCTCGGCCCGATCCGGACCGCTTTCGTCGCCGAGCTGCCCGCGCGGGGCCACCGGCCGACGCTCGAGATCCGTCGCGCCACGCTGGGCAACCGCGCGGGCCTCATCGGCGCCGCCGACCTCGCCCGCCGCTGAGCCGGCGTCTCCCGCGGTGACCCTGCACATCGGCGTGGACGTCGGCGGCACCAAGGTGCTCGCCGGCGAGGTCGACGCCGACGGCACCGTGCGGCGTACCGCCCGACGCTCCACGCCCGGCCGACGGGTCGACGCCGCGCTGGTCGAGCAGGCGCTGACCGAGGCCGTCGCCGAGGTCGCCGACGGTCGTCGGGTCGACGGCGTCGGACTGGCGGCGGCGGGCTTCGTGGACGCCGCGGGGGAGCGGGTGATGTTCGCGCCGCACCTGCCCTGGCAGGGCGAGGACGTCCGCGCCCGCCTCGAGGACCGGTGGGGCGCGCGGGTCGCGCTCGACAACGACGCCAACTGCGCCGCGCTGGCGGAGGCCACGCTGGGCGCCGGCCGAGGTGTCCCGGACTTCCTGCTCGTCACCATGGGTACGGGCATCGGCGGCGCGGTCGTGCTGGACGGTCGGGTCCGCCGCGGGCGGAACGGGATGGCCGGCGAGTTCGGCCACGCCCAGGTCGTCCCCGACGGGCGCTCGTGCGAGTGCGGCGGCGCCGGGTGCTGGGAGCAGTACGCCAGCGGGAACGCCCTCGTCCGCCACGCCCGCGCCCGGGTCGGCCTCGAGCCGACGCTGCTCGAGGCGCTCTGCGACGGGGACCCCTCGGCGCTGACCGGGCCGATGGTCACCGCGGCCGCCGAGCAGGGCGACCCCGTCGCGCTCGAGGCGTTCGCGTCGGTCGGGGACTGGTTGGGCGTCGGCGTCGCCAACCTCGTCGCCGCGCTCGATCCCGACCTCGTCGTCATCGGCGGCGGCGTCTCCGCCGCCGCCGACCTCCTCCTCGAGCCCGCCCGCCGCGCTCTCGGGCGGTCGCTCGTCGGCGCCGCCCACCGCGCCGTCCCGGCCATCGTCCCCGCCCGCTTCGGCCCCCACGCCGGCATCGTCGGCGGAGCGCTCCTCGTGCGCGGCGCCACCGCCTGACCCGCGGGGTCAGACCTGGGCGCCGTCGTCCCAGGGGTCGCGCGGGCCGCGGGGCATCTGGAGGACGAGGTACAGGAAGCCGACGACGAACGCCGCGACGAGCACCAGGCTGACGAAGCGCGGCAGGCCGACGCCGAGCACCAGCGCCACCAGCAGGGCGGCCGGGCCGCCGAAGACGCCGACCCAGGCGGCACCGCGGAGACCCCGCGGGCGAGGCACCGGGGGCGGGGACGGCGGGACGAACCGCTCCTCGTCGGAGCGGGCGAGGTCGCTGTCGGGCTCCTCCGGCAACGGCACGGCGTACGCCGGCGGCGCGGGCCCTGCGACCGGCTCGACGACGGGCTCGGCGACCGGCTCGGCGGGCGGGTCGTCGTCGAGCGTGGGCCGCTCGCCGTAGTTCTCGACGATCGCGCGCCAGACGTCGTCCTCGTCGTCGCGCTGCACGAGGACGAGGCTACGCGGCGGTCACACGCTTCACGAACGCCACGGTCTCCTCGACGATGGTCGGGAGGTCGTTGTCGAGCGTGGCGACGTGATAGCTCTCGGGCAGCGACACCTCGGTGACGTCGCGCGAGCCGACCCGGGACACGACCAGCGGCTGGGTGAGCTCGTCGACGACATGGTCGACGGTCGAGCGGAGGTACAGCAGCGGCGCGGTGACCCGCGGCAGGTCGGCGGCCAGCAGCGGCCATGCGCGGAACATCGAGTGGGCCGCCTTGAGCGGGGTGCGGGTGTAGCCGTGCTCCTCCACGCCGGCCTTCTTGATGTCGTTGGCGATGCCCGGGAAGGACCCGACCAGGTGCTTGAGCACCGGCAGCAGCTTGACGTCCTTGCGGGCGGTGGCCAGCGCCGGGTTGACGACCACGACCCCGGCCACGGCGTCCCCGTGGTCGGCGCCGAGCCGCAGGGTCAGCGCCCCGCCCATCGACAGCCCGCCGACGACCACCGCGTCGTGGTCGCGTCGCAGGTCGGCGAAGACGCGCGACAGCTCGGCGTACCAGTCGTCCCACGTGGTGGTGTTGCAGTCCTGCCAGCTCGTGCCGTGCCCGGGCAGCCGCGGCACCTCGACGGCGTACCCCTGCTCGGCGACCGCCTCGCCCCACGGCTTGATCGACGCCGGCTGGCCGGTGAAGCCGTGGCTGAGCAGCACCGCGATCCGGCGCCCGCCGGTCAGCTCGGGGCGGGCGGGGACGGAGAGCGGGCCGGCCAGCGGGTGGATCGTCATGGCGGCACTGTAGGTCTAGGGTTGCCCCGTCCGGGCCGGGTCGTGGAAGGTGCGCCGCGTGTTCTATTGGTTCCTCAAGTGGGTGGCCCTCGGTCCGTTCCTGCGGGTCATCTTCCGCCCGCAGGTGACCGGTGCGGAGAACATCCCCGAGGAGGGGCCGGCGATCCTCGCCAGCAACCACCTGTCGTACGCCGACTGGCTGTTCATGCCGCTGACGCTGCCGCGGCGGGTGACGTTCGTGGCGAAGGCGGAGTACTTCACGACGCCCGGCGTCAAGGGCTGGTTCCAGAAGCAGTTCTTCTCCGGCGCCGGCCAGGTGCCGATCGACCGCGGCGGCGCGAGCGCCGCCGAGGGCGCGCTGACCGCGGCGAAGCGGATCCTCGGCGAGGGCGGGCTGTTCGGCATCTACCCCGAGGGCACGCGCAGCCACGACGGCCGCCTCTACCGCGGCAAGACCGGCGTCGCGCGCCTGGCCCTGGAGACCGGCGTCCCGGTCATCCCGGTCGCCGTCGTCGGCACCGACGTGGTGGCGCCCCCGGGCAAGACCTTCGGCACCTTCACCCGGCCGGTGGTCCGCTTCGGCAAGCCCTTGGACTTCTCCCGCTACGAGGGGATGAGCAACGACCGCTACATCCTGCGCTCGGTGACCGACGAGATCATGTACGAGATCATGCGGCTCTCCGGCCAGGAGTACGTCGACACCTACGCGGCCCAGGCCAAGAAGGCCGACGCCGAGGCGAAGCGCGCCGAGCGGGCCGAGCGCGGCGAGGCCGGCGAGCAGAAGAAGGCGTCCTGAGCCGACGGTCCGACCCGGCGGGCGGAGCGTCGGCCCCCGGCCTGGCCGTCGAGGACCGGCTGTTCCGCGCGCTGGCCGTCCTGCGCGGGGTGACCCTCGCGAACGCGGTGGTGCTCAACCTCTACCGCGCCGACAACTTCCAGCGCCCGGTCGCCGGCGTGGTCTGCGTCGTGGTGATGGTGGCGTGGACCGCCGTGGCCGTGTGGGCGTACGCCGCGCCCCGGCGCCGCACGGTGGGCCTGCTGGTGGCGGACCTCGCCGTCGCGGTCGCGCTGCTCGCTGTGACGCCGCTGGTCAAGGGCGACGGGTTCAACGCGACCGTGCCCGGTTTCTGGGTCGCGGGTGCGTTGCTGGCCTGGGCGGTCCGCTACCGCTGGGTGGGCGGGTTGCTGGCCGCGGTGGTGCTCTCGGCGACCGACCTGCTGGTCCGCGAGGAGATCACCCAGGCCAACTACGGCAACGTCTTCCTCATCGTGATCGGCGGGCCGATCGTCGGCTTCATGTGCGGGTCGCTCCAGGAGATGGCCGCCGAGCGCGACCGCGCCGAGCGCACCGCCGCAGCGGCCGCCGAGCGGGCCCGGCTGGCGCGAGCCGTCCACGACGGCGTGCTCCAGGTGCTGTCCCTGGTGCAGCGGCGCGGGGCGGAGCTCGGCGGGGAGGCCGCCGAGCTGGGGCGCCTCGCCGGCGAGCAGGAGTCGCGGCTGCGGACGCTGATCCGCACCCAGGAGCGGACGGCCGAGCGTCCTGGCGAGGTCGGTGGCGACGCCGTGCTCGATCTCGCCGCCGAGCTGGGCCGGCTGGAGTCGCGGGCGGCGGTCACCGTCGCCGCACCGGCCACCCCGGTCGAGCTGCCGGCCGACGTCGTGCGCGAGCTGTGCGCCGTCGTCGGCGCGTGCCTGGACAACGTCGCGGTCCACGTCGGGCCGCAGGCGCCGGCCTGGGTGCTGCTCGAGGCGTTCGCGGACCGGGTCGAGCTGTCGGTGCGCGACGAGGGCCCCGGCATCCCGGCCGGCCGGTTGGAGCAGGCGGCGGCGGAGGGCCGGCTGGGGGTCAGCGAGTCGATCCGCGGCCGGGTCGCCGACCTCGGGGGCACGGCCACCCTGTCCACCGGCTCGTTCGGCACCGAGTGGGAGATCGTCGTCCCCCTCGGTCGTCGCTAGCCTCGGGCGCGATGACCATCCACGACACCCATCCGTTCGCCGGCGAGGACGACCCGGTACGCCGCTTCCGCGGTCGCCTCGGCGGCACCGTCACGCTGTGGACCAGCGGCGACCCCGGCGACGACGGCAGCCGGGCCGGGCTGACGGTCACCTCGCTGATGGTCGCCAACGGCGAGACGCCGCGGGTGCTCGCGCTGCTCGACCCCGACTCCGACCTGGTCGAGGAGCTGCGCCGGACCGGGCGCGCCGTCGTGCAGGTGCTCGCCTGGGCCGACCGCGGGCTGGCCGAGATGTTCGCCGGCACCGCTCCGGCGCCGGGCGGGATGTTCCGGCAGGCGCCGTTCGTCGACACGGCGTACGGCCCGCGGCTCGCCTCGGCGACCTCCTGGGCCGGTGTCGAGCTCGAGGAGGAGCGCGAGGTCGGGTGGTCCGCGCTGGTGACGTGCCGGCTGGTGACGGCCGAGGCCGGCGAGGACGTCGACCCGCTCGGCCACCGACGCGGCCGCTGGCTGCGGCTGGCCCAGGAGAGGGGGACCGGATGAGCGCGGACACCGCCGAGCAGGCGATCCGGGTGATGGTCGTCGACGACCACCCGATGTGGCGCGACGCCGTCGAGCGCGACCTCCAGCAGGCCGGCTTCGACGTGGTCGCGGTCGCGGCGACCGGCACGGAGGCGCTGGCGCGGTTCAAGGCCGCGCGGCCGCAGGTGGTGGTGCTCGACCTGCAGATCCCCGAGCCCGACGGGGTCGGCGTCACCCGCGAGGCGCTCGCCCACGACCCGTCGGCCCGGGTGCTCGTGCTCAGCGCGTCCGGCGAGCAGGCCGACGTGCTCGAGGCGGTCAAGGCCGGCGCGACCGGCTACCTGGTGAAGTCCGCGTCCCGCGAGGAGCTGCTCGACGCCGTACGTCGCGTGGCGCGCGGCGACACGGTCTTCACCCCCGGACTGGCCGGCCTGGTGCTCGGCGAGTTCCGGCGCCTCGCGGACCCTGCGGCCTCGACCGACCCGATGCAGCCGCAGCTGACCGAGCGCGAGACCGAGGTGCTCAAGATGGTGGCGAAGGGGATGTCGTACAAGCAGGTCGCCGAGCGGCTCGTCCTCTCCCACCGCACCGTCCAGAACCACGTGCAGAACACCCTGCGCAAGCTGCAGATGCACAACCGCGTCGAGCTCACCCGCTGGGCGATCGAGCAAGGTCTTGACGAGGACTGACCTGGGCGCCGGCCGGCTGCGGGGTGCAGGAGTCACCGGTTAACCGGTGACCCCTGCACATATCGGGGCAGATCTGCCCCGAGATGTGCAGGACTTCCGTGGGATGTCCGGCTCAGCCGCGGGCCGGGTGCGGCCTGCCGCCACCGGGGGAGGCATCGACAAGGTCGTGCTGCACGCCGTACCGAGCCCGCAGCCGCGCGTCCTGCGCCTCCCGGTAGCGCTCGCCCATCCGCGTGCGCGGCCCCAGCGTGAGCGGGACCCGGTCGAGGGTGGCGTTGACGGCGCCGATGACCGGCCCGGCGGCGCGGACGACGTGCTTGAGGCGCGTGCGGGCCACCCCGAGCTCGTCGGCGATCCCGTCGCCGATGAAGACCCGCTCGAGCGCGGCGACGACCTTCGGCGCGACCGGGTGGAGCCGGGCCGGCACCAGCTGCTCGATCTCCGGCACGAGGAACTCGCTGTTGATCGCGCCGACCAGCTCCCGGCAGTACTCGTCGACTGGCGGCCGGGTCAGCAGGTAGATCCCCTCGAGCGCCTCCTGCTCGTCCTCGTCGGTCGGCAGCAGCCGCTCGTCGATGCCGAGCAGGTGGCCGATGTAGCGCCAGCGGGCGTAGTACGCCGCCTGCTCGTGCGACCGGTACGGCGCTCCGATCGCGCGCATGCCGCGCAGCGGGATGAGGCAGAACTCGATGAGCGTGTAGGCGAGGTAGGACTGGCAGATCGGCACGCCCCAGGCGGCGAGGTCCCATCGGTCGTCGCGCAGCAGCGCCTGCCGCACCAGCGCGTGGATGATCCGCACCCGCACGGTCAGCTCGAAGCCCTCCTCGAACCGCCCCAGGCCGCCCTGCTTGTTGGCCGCGACCAGCCAGGAGGCGACCTCGATGGTGCGCATGCCGGCGTTCTCGATGTAGCGGCCGGTCATCTCCAACGGGCGGGAGGCGGCGGAGTTGGCGTAGCCGCTCACCAGGGACGCCGCTCCGAGCACGATCCCCGCCTGCCGGGTGTAGCGGCCGAGGTGGACGGTGTCCCGGTCGAGGGCGTCGAGGTCCACCCAGTCGGGCGTCGCGTCGAGCTGGACGAAGAGCGCCCGCAGCGACTCGGGCGCGTCCGGCACGGCGTCGATGCCCTGCCGGCACGCGGTCCGCAGCATCCGCATCCCCTTGCCGTGGCCGACCCGGTCGAGGTCGGCGACGAAGGCGTCGGCCAGCGGGTCGCCGTCCCACATCGCGGCGACGTACGTCGGCGCCAGCCCGGGGTAGCGCTGCTCCGCGAGCTCGGCGTGGCGCAGGGTGGTGGGGATCGGCCGCTCGGTGTCCGTCGCTTGCATGCGACCGAGCCTAGAAGTGAGGATGTCTCACCTTCTATTCACTTCTCGGGACGTCCGGTCAGGAGTACGCCGCATGGCGCAGAAGCAGCGGATCCGTCCGACGCAGCAGCGAGCCGTCGCGATGCGGCGGACCCTGCTCGACGCCGCGCTTCACCTTCTCGAGGAGCGCGGCGCGGAGCGGCTGACCACCACGGCGATCGTCGAGCGGGCGCACGTGTCGACCGGCACGTTCTACCGGTACTTCAACGACAAGGCCGAGATCATCACCGCGCTGCGCGACGAGGCCGTCGCCGCCGTCGACCGTGACCTGCGGGAGGCGGTGGTCCGCGCGCTGGACCTCGACCTCGAGGACGCCGTCCGCGAGATCGTCACCACGTTGGTCGACGGCTTCGAGCGGCACGGGCCCGTGGTGCTCGCGATGGTGGACGCCCAGCCCGGCGGCAGCCACGCCAACGTCCTGCCCGAGATCGAGCGCGACCTCTTCCAGCTCGCCGCGGTGATCCCGCGCCGCCACCTGCCCGACGTACCTCCCGAACGGCTCGAGGCGCTCGTCTTCATGACCATGGGCGTCGTCGTCGCAACCGCGCTGCGCATCGCGCTCTTCCGCCCGCCGGGCTCGGACCGGGCGGCGCTGGTGGACGTCGCGACGTCGATGCTGGTGGCCGGGCTGCGCTCCTGACCGGCGCTCCTGGCCGGCGGTCGGCCCGGCCGGGTGGGTAGGTTCCCGTCATGGCCGACGCGACGGGGGAGCTGCTCGCGATCGCCGACGAGCTCTACGCGCTGGACCTCGCCGACTTCACCCCGGCCCGCGACGCCCGGGCGAAGGAGCTCAAGGGCACCGACCTCGCCGAGCTGGTCAAGCCGGTCAAGGCGCTGCGCAAGCCGTCGACGGCGGCCTGGGTGGTCAACCTGCTGGTGCGCCACGAGACCGAGCAGGTCGAGCAGGTGCTGGCCGTGGGCGCGGCGCTCAGGGAAGCGCAGGCCTCGATGTCCGGCGAGGAGCTCCGGGCGCTCACCCGGCAGCGCCGCCAGCTCACCGCGGCGGTCACCAGCCAGGCCCGCGCGGTCGCGAAGGAGCGCGGACTGCGCGTCACCGACGCGGTCGCCGACCAGGTCGAGGCGACGCTCACCGCGGCGATGGTCGACGAGGGTTGCGCGAAGGCCGTGCGCAGCGGGCTGCTCGTCGCATCGATCGAGGCGACCGGCGTGGACGACGTCGACGCAGGCGCGGCCGTGGCCCTGCCCGAGGCGCTCGGCTTCTCCGCAGCTCCGCGCGAGCCCGTGGCAGAGCTCCCGAAGCGGCCGAAGCTCGAGGTCGTCCCCGACCCGGAGGCCGATGCGAAGGTGCGCCGCGCCGCCGAGGAGAAGCTCTCCGCGGCCGAGTCCGAGCTCGAGGACGCGCAGGGGGAGCTCGACGCGGCCGGCGAGGAGGTCTCCCGGCTCGAGGCCCGCGGGCTCCAGCTCCAGGCGGAGATCGAGGAGCTCCGTGCCCGGATCGCCGCGCTCGAGGAGGAGCACGACGCCCTCGACGAGGAGCTCGCCGAGGCCGAGGACGCCCGCGACGAGGCGCAGTCCTCCGTCGCCGACCTCACTCGCGCCCGCGACGCCGCCCGGGCCGCCCTCGACAAGCTGTCGGGGTAGTAACGGTCCGGCGGGAGCGACTGTGCTCCACAACCCGACGTCACTGGCGGGGTAGTCCGTGACGTTCGGCAGGGGGATCGGCCGAAATCACCTGCCAAACGTCACGGACTATGCCGGCGGTGGGCGCCAACCTGTGGACAGCCAAGGCGAGGCGAGGACTCAGACGAGCGCCCAGCCCTTGGACCGCTCGACGGCCTCGCGCCACCGCGCGTGGGAGGCGTCGTACGCCGTGCGGTCGCGGCCGGGGGTGAAGGAGCGGTCGAGGGCCCAGGTCTCGCGCAGCTCGTCGGTGGAGGACCACACGCCGGTGCCCAGCCCGGCGAGGAAGGCCGCGCCGAGGGCGGTCGTCTCGACCAGCTGGGGGCGTTCGACGGGGACGCCGACCTGGTCGGCCTGGACCTGGCAGAGCAGGTCGTTGGCGGAGGCGCCTCCGTCGACGCGCAGCGAGGAGAGCGAGGCTGGCATGGTCTCGAGCACGTCGCGGACCTCGAAGGCGATCGCCTCGAGGGTGGCGCGCACGAGGTGGGCGCGGGTCGTGCCGCGGGTGACGCCGATGATGAGGCCGCGGGCGTGGGGGTCCCAGTGCGGGGCGCCGAGGCCCGTGAGCGCGGGGACGAACACCACGCCGTCGGCCGAGGGGACGGTCGAGGCGATCGCGGCGGTCTCGGCGGCCGACCCGACGATCTGCAGCCCGTCGCGCAGCCACTGCACAGCCGCGCCGGTGACGAAGATCGAGCCCTCGAGCGCGTAAGTCAGCTCGCCATCGGGAGAGCGCCAGGCGGCCGTGGAGAGCAGGCCGGCCTCGGAGCGCGGCAGCTCAGTGCCGCAGTTGGTGAGGACGAACGAACCGGTGCCGTAGGTGCACTTGGAGTCGCCGACGTCGAAGCAGGTCTGGCCGAAGAGCGCCGACTGCTGGTCGCCGGCGATCCCGGCGATGGGCAGCGAGAGGTCGAGGAAGACGCGCGGGTCGGTGACGGCGAGCTCGCCCCAGTTGGGCACCAGCTCGGGGAGCGCGTCGCGGGGGACCCCGAAGAGCGAGCACAGCTCGTCGCTCCAGTCGCCGGTGGAGAGATCCATCAGCAGCGTGCGGCAGGCGTTCGAGACGTCGGTGACGTGGTGGAGGCCGCGGGTCATCCGCGCGACGAGGTAGGAGTCGACCGTCCCGACGGCGTACCGCCCCTCCTCGACCAGCGCCCAGGTGTGCGGCTCGTGCTCGGCGATCCAGGCGAGCTTGGTGCCGGAGAAGTACGGGTCGAGCCGCAGCCCGGTCAGCTCGGCGACCCGCTCCTCGTGGCCCTCGTCGCGCAGCCGGGTGCAGATGTCGGCGGTGCGGCGGTCCTGCCAGACGATCGCGCGGCGCGGCGAGCCGAGGGTCTCGCGGTCCCACAGCAGCACGGTCTCGCGCTGGTTGGTGATCCCGACGCCCTTCAGCTCGGAGCGGTCGACCTGGCCGAGCACCTCGCGGCACGCCTCGATGGTCGCCTGCCAGATCTCCTCCGGCGAGTGCTCCACCCAGCCCGGCTGGGGGAAGTGCTGGGCGAACTCCTGGTAGCCCTTCGCCGCGATCCGCCCGTCCGGGGTGACCACGACCGCGGTGACGCCGGTGGTGCCGGCGTCGATCGCGAGGATGCTCACGCCGTGCCCCGCACGATCGCCAGCACCTTCCGGTCGATCCACCCCAGCTCGGGGTCGACCCGCATCTCGTAGTTCTCGGTGCCGACCCAGGCGGCGAAGTCGCGGTGCCCGCGCTCGGTCGCCCAGGTCTCGAGCTCGCGACGCAGCTCGTCGTCGACCGGCACCTTCTCCTCCTCGGTCGAGGCGGTGAGGTAGAGGTCGTTGAGGTCGAGGAGCCGCTCGAGCTCGACCACCGGCGCGGCGTGGTCGTCGACGCGGAGGTCCACGGCGATGTCGTCGCCGCCGGCGTACCCCGCCCCCTCGCTGACCACCAGCAGCGCCGCCGACTGCCGACCGCGCTTGTCGCCGCCCGCCTCGTCGCCGGCGGCCAGCGCCGCGAGCAGCCGCCGCGCCAGGGGAGCGGCGGGGTCGGAGGACTCGAAGGCGCGCTGCATCGCCTCGACCACCTCGGGCCCGGTCAGCACGTTGCCCTGCACGGCGTACCCCTCGCCGGTCGCCCCGCCGGCCCAGTCGAGGCAGTCCCCGCCGGTGTGCGTCGCGGCGTTGCCGTCGACGTCGACGATGCCGACCTGGCGGTCCGCGCTGCCGTCGTCCTCCTCGAGCATCCGGTCCAGCGCCACCTGGGCGGTCGCGCCCTCGTCGAGGTGGGAGAGCGCGATTCCCTTGTACGCCACGTTGGCGTCGGCCTGGGTCGCGATCGCGCCGACCTCGGCGACGGCGGCCGGGACGACCGCCCCGACCGCGAGGAACTTCGAGGCGACGGCGACGCCCCAGGACTCTCCGTCGGCGGAGCGGGCCACGATCGAGAAGGTCATGGGCGGACCCTAGCGAGCGGCACCCTCGCACGACGCCGAGGCCGGACGCCGGGGCAGGATCCTCCGGCGCCCGAGCGTCTCGGCTTCCCCTCGATCGGACCCCCCGCAGGTTCGTCACCGCGATCGGCATCGACGCCGGCGGCCCGCTCGGCCGGGTCCTGCCGACCGCGGCGGAGCGGGTCACGAACCGGTCCGCCGACGCGCTACCGACCTGACCGGCGGACCACTAGGGTCGGCAGCGTCTGGAACGTTCCAACGAAGGTCCCGAACCCTGGAGGTCCCGTGCGCGTCGGAGTGCTCACCGGTGGGGGCGACTGCCCCGGTCTGAACGCGGTCATCCGCGCCGTCGTCCGCAAGGGAGTGCGCGACCACGGCTTCGAGCTGGTCGGCTTCCGCGACGGCTGGAAGGGCCCGCTCGAGGGCCTGACGATGGAGCTCGGCATCGAGCAGTGCCGGGGCATCCTCCCGCGCGGCGGCACCATCCTCGGCTCCTCCCGCACCAACCCGTTCGGCATCGAGGGCGGCGTGGAGCGGATCAAGGACAACCTCGCCGCGCACGGCGTCGACGCCCTCGTCGCGATCGGCGGCGAGGACACCCTCGGCGTCGCGACCAAGCTCGCCGAGCTCGACGTGCAGGTCGTCGGCGTGCCGAAGACCATCGACAACGACCTCTCCGGCACCGACTTCACCTTCGGCTTCGACACGGCCGTCAACATCGCCACCGAGGCGATCGACCGGCTCCACACCACCGCCGAGTCCCACCACCGCGTGCTCGTCGTCGAGGTCATGGGCCGCCACGCCGGCTGGATCGCCCTGCACGCCGGCATCGCCGGCGGCGCCAGCGCCGTGCTCATCCCCGAGCAGCCCTTCGACATCGAGAAGGTCTGCGCGCACGTCGAGACCCGTTTCGAGAGCGAGTACGCCCCGATCGTCGTCGTCTCCGAGGGCGCGGTCCCCGTCGAGGGCGGCGACATGACGCTGGTGTCGGGGGAGAAGGACGCCTTCGGCCACGTCCGCCTCGGCGGCATCGGTGACCGGCTCGCCTCGGAGATCGAGGCGCGCACCGGCAAGGAGGCCCGCGCGGTCGTCCTCGGCCACGTCCAGCGCGGTGGCACGCCCACCGCGTTCGACCGGTGGCTCGCCACCCGGTTCGGCCTGCAGGCGATCGACGCGGTCGCCGACGGCGACTTCGGCACGATGATGGCGCTGCGCGGCACCAAGATCGCCCGCGTGCCGCTTGCCGAGGGCACCGGCCAGCTGAAGGTCGTCAGCCGCGAGGAGTACGCCGAGGCGCAGGTCTTCTTCGGCTGATCACACCTGCAGGTCGACCACGAGGGCGCGGTGGTCCGAGAGCGGCATCTCCCGCGCCTCGGTCGCCGTCGCGGTGACCGGGCCGTCGGCCAGCACGTGGTCGAGCTGCTCGACCGGCGCGTGCGCCGGGAACGTCGCGTGCCGCGCGAGGCCGCGCATGCGCGTCGTACGCGCTGCCCGGTCGGCGTCCATGTTGAGGTCGCCGGTGACGACCAGCGGCCGCTGCGAGACGTCGAGCGAGGCGACCAGGGAGCGCAGCTGGCGGCCGTTCCACCACGGCACGAACGACAGGTGGGTGTTGGCGACGGTCAGCGTCGCGTCGCCGCACTCGACGTCCGCGGCCACCGCCACCCGCGGCTCGTCCTGCACCAGCGTCGGGAGCCGGCTGTCCTTGAACGTCATCGGCACGCGCGTGCGCAGCACGGGCAGCCGGATGATCTGCCAGGACCGCACCGGCCGCCTGCTCAGCAGGGCGATGCCGTACGCCGCGGCGTCGGGCTGCTCCTCGCCGGTCGCCGCGACCCAGGTGGCCCCCGGGCTGCCGCTCAGCGCGGCGACGAACCGGCTGTCCGCGGCGCCCATAGCCTCGGCCGCGACCGCGGTGAGGTCGGCGTGCCCCGAGCGGGCCTGGTTGCGGTCGACCTCCTGGAGCGCCAGCACGTCGGCGTCGAGCGAGCGGACCGCTGCGGCGAAGGCGTCCACGTCGACGTGGTCGTCGGCGGGGTGGCGTCCGTTGAGGATGTTGAAGGTGACCAGGCGCATCGGTCGGCCGTGTACCCGTGCCGCGCCACGGGTACACCGCACCGCGTGAGCCACGGCATCCCCGACCTGCACCCCCTGCGCGAGGCGCTGAAGCGGGTGGCGGTGACCCTGAAGCAGGGCGACGTGCCGTTCGCGCTGGCCGGCGGCTACGCGTTGTGGGCCCGTGGCGGACCCGAGCCGGAGCACGACGTCGACTTCGTCGTCGCCGAGCCCGACGCCGGCCGCGCGTCGGAGCTGCTCGCCGAGGAGGGGCTCGACGTCGTGCAGCCGCCGGAGGACTGGCTGTTCAAGGTCTTCGTCGACGGCGCGATGGTCGACATCCTCTTCCGCACCAACGGCATCCCGGTCGAGCGGTCCGTGCTCGCGGAGGTCGACCAGATCGAGGTTGAGTCCGTCCAGATGCCGGTGCTCTCCGCGACCGTGCTCATGGGCCAGAAGCTCAACGCGATGGAGGAGCACGCCTGCGACTTCGGCAAGTCCCTGCCCGTCGCGCGCGCCGTCCGCGAGCAGGTCGACTGGGACGAGGTCCGCGCCGAGACCGCCGACAACGACTTCGCCGTCGCCTTCCTCGTCCTCCTCGAGCGCCTCGGCGTCATCGACCCCGCCGACACCGCCGCCGCCTAGCCCCGGCTGCGCGGCGGTCCGGTCCGGCGGGAGCCGCGAGGTTTCCGCCGAACGGGTGGGGGCAACCGTGTCCCTATGACCGCCTCCGGCGCCTCCGAGGCGCCCACCACCGGCACCGGCTCCGAGTCGGAGCTCAAACGGGTCATCGGCCCCAAGCTGCTGCTGTTCTTCATCGTCGGCGACATCATCGGCGCGGGCATCTTCGCGATCACCGGCGACGTCGCGTCCGAGGTCGGCGGGGTGGCGTGGCTGCCGTTCCTGGTGGCGTTCGCGGTGGCGGCGCTGACCGCGCTGTCCTACCTGGAGCTGGTCACCAAGCACCCGCAGGCCGCCGGGGCCGCGCTGTTCGTGCACAAGGCGTTCGGCCTGCACTTCGTGACGTTCCTCGTCGCCTTCGCGGTCGTGTGCTCGGGCATCACCAGCGCGTCGACGTCCTCGAGCCTGGTGGCGTCCAACCTGCTCGCGGGTCTGGACGACGTCTTCGGGGGAGTGCCCACCGGGACGACCGCGACCCTGTTCGCCGCCCTGGGGTTCATGCTGGTCCTGGCGGGGATCAACCTGCGGGGTGTCGGCGAGAGCGTGAAGTTCAACGTCGCCCTCACGATGGTGGTCGTCGTCGCGCTCGGGATCATCATCGCGATCGGGTTTTGGGCGATGGCCACCGACGGCGACCTCGGCCGGATCGTCGTCTTCGAGACCGCCGGCGACAAGAACGTCTTCGTGTCGATCACGATCGCGACCACCGTCGCGTTCTTCGCCATGGTCGGCTTCGAGGACTCGGTCAACATGGTCGAGGAGACCAAGGACCCGGGCAAGACGTTCCCGCGGATCATGCTCACCGGCCTCGGGATCTGCGCGCTGGTCTACATGCTGGTGGCGATCTCGGTGGTCGTGGTGATCCCGCCGGGCGACATCGCCGACCCGGTCAACCCCGACGCCGGGATCCTGCTCGACGTCGTGCGCGTCGGGGCGCCGGGCCTGCCGATCGACACGATCTACCCGTTCCTCACGGTCTTCGCGGTCGCCAACACCGCCCTGATCAACATGCTGATGGCGAGCCGGCTGGTCTACGGGATGGCCAAGCAGGACGTGCTGCCGCGCTCGCTGGCCGCCGTGCTGCCCGAGCGCCGCTCGCCGTGGGCGGCGATCCTGTTCACCACGGTGATGGCGCTCGGCCTGATCACCTACGTCCGGCTCCGCTCGGAGAGCGACGTGGTCGTCGCGCTGGCCGGCACCACGGCGCTCCTGCTGCTGTGCGTCTTCACCGTCGTCAACATCTCCTGCCTCGTCCTGCGTCGCGACCGGACCACCGAGCCGGTCTTCCGGGCGCCGGGCTGGGTCCCGTGGGCCGGGGCGCTGACCTCGGCGTTCCTCATCGGTCCGTGGGCGCGCAACGAGGACGACTACGTGCAGTACTCCATCGCCGCCGTGCTCCTCGCCATCGGCGTCGCGCTGTGGGCGCTGACCTGGATGACCAACCGCGGTGTCCGCGCGAAGAAGACCGGCTTCCGGGAGATCGAGCACCTCGACGAGTGAGCGGGACCCGGACGGCGGCGGGCGGGCGTCTCGGTCCGGTCCGCTGATTCAGGCGGGGCCCGCCCCCGGACGTACCCTGGAACGGTGAGCATCCCCGACCTCGCGACCCTGCACGCCCTGGGCGCGGCCCAGCAGCCGACGTACCCGGACTCCGAGGCGGTCGACGCCGCGGTCTCCAAGCTGCGCACGCTCCCGCCGCTGGTCTTCGCCGGCGAGTGCGACGAGCTCAAGGACAAGATCGCGGCCGTCTCGCGCGGCGAGGCGTTCCTGCTCCAGGGCGGCGACTGCGCCGAGACGTTCGCCGGCGTCACCGCCGACAACGTGCGCAACAAGCTGCGCGTGCTGCTGCAGATGGCGGTCGTGCTGACGTACGCCGCCTCCGTCCCGGTCGTGAAGGTCGGTCGGCTCGCGGGGCAGTATGCCAAGCCGCGCTCCTCCGACATGGAGACGCGCGACGGCGTCACGCTGCCGGCGTACCGCGGCGACGCCGTCAACGGCTTCGACTTCACCCCCGAGTCCCGCGTGCCCGACCCGCAGCGGCTCGTCGACGTCTACAACTCCTCGGCCGCGACGCTGAACCTCATCCGCGCATTCGTCACCGGCGGCTACGCCGACCTGCGCCAGGTGCACACCTGGAACACCGACTTCGTCAAGGAGTCGCCCGTCGGCCAGCGCTACGAGGCCGTCGCCAGCGAGATCGAGCGCGCGTTGACGTTCATGCAGGCCATCGGTGCAGACCCGGTGGAGTTCCACCGCGTCGACTTCCACTCCAGCCACGAGGCGCTGGTGCTGGAGTACGAGCACGCGATGACCCGCATCGACTCGCGCACCCAGATGCCGTACGACGTCTCCGGCCACATGGTCTGGATCGGCGAGCGCACCCGCCAGCTCGACCAGGCCCACGTGGAGCTGCTCAGCCACATCCGCAACCCGATCGGCGTCAAGCTCGGCCCGACCACCACCCCCGACGACGCGCTCGCGCTCGCCGCGCGGCTCAACCCGCTCAACGAGGCCGGCCGGCTGACGTTCATCACCCGCTTCGGCGCCGGCCGCATCCGCGACGGGCTGCCGGACCTGGTCGAGAAGGTCACCGCCGAGGGCCTCCAGGTCGCGTGGGTCTGCGACCCGATGCACGGCAACACCTTCGAGGCGAGCTCGGGCTACAAGACCCGCCGCTTCGACGACGTCATCGACGAGGTCCAGGGCTTCTTCGACGTCCACCGCTCGCTCGGCACCTGGCCCGGCGGCCTGCACGTCGAGCTCACCGGTGACGACGTCACCGAGTGCGTCGGCGGCGGCGAGGACCTGCTCGAGGTCGACCTCGGCAACCGCTACGAGTCCGTCTGCGACCCGCGCCTCAACCGCGTGCAGTCCCTCGAGCTCGCGTTCCTGGTTGCCGAGATGCTGCGGAAGGCCTGATCGGCTCGATGATCGATCTCCGCTCGGACACGCTGACCCGTCCGACCGAGGCGATGCGCCGGGCGATGGCGCGCGCCGAGGTGGGCGACGACGTGTACGGCGAGGACCCGACCGTCCTCGCGCTCGAGGAGCGGGTCGCGGAGCTGTTCGGCCACGAGGCCGCGCTGTTCATGCCGACCGGCTCGATGGCCAACGTGCTGGCGGTCCGCGCGCTCGTGCAGCCGGGCCAGGAGGTCATCTGCGAGGCCTCCGCGCACATCACGCGCGCCGAGCTCGGCGCCCACGCGGCGTACAGCGGGATCACCATGCGGACCTGGTTCCACCCGCGCGGGCAGGTCGACCTGGCGATGCTGCGGCAGATGCACGCCCCTGACCTGGGGCCGTTCTTCGTGCGCACCGCCGCGATCTCGGTGGAGTGCACCCACAACTTCGCCGGCGGTGCGGTGCTGCCGATCGAGGACCTGCGCGACCTGAGGGAGCTGGCCACCGCCGCCGGCTCGTCGGTGCACATGGACGGTGCGCGGATCTGGAACGCCCACGTCGCGACCGGCACGCCGCTGGCGGAGTACGGCGCGGTCGCGGACGTCATGGCCGTCTGCCTCTCCAAGGGGCTCGGCGCGCCGGTCGGCTCGCTGACCCTGGGCTCCGCCGACGTCATCGCCGAGGCGCGGGTCTGGCGCAAGCGGATGGGCGGCGGCATGCGCCAGGTCGGCATCCTCGCCGCGGCCGGCCTGCACGCCCTCGACCACCACCTCGAGCGGCTTGCCGACGACCACGCCCACGCCCGGCTGCTCGCCGAGGCCTGCGGGGTCGACCCCGAGGGTGTCGACACCAACATCGTGGTCGTCCCGCGCACCGACGCGGCGGACTTCGTCGCCCGGGCCGCCGAGGCCGGCGTCCGCGTCTCGATGGTCGGCCCGACCACCGTCCGGCTGGTCACCCACCTCGACGTCAGCCGCGAGGACGCCGAGAAGGCCGCCGCCGCGCTCGCCGCGCTGTAACCGGCCGCCGGCTGCCCGGCTGCCGGTCGTCGGTTCATCCAGGTATGCAGCCGGACCGACACTTCCCACGGTCAGCTCACCCAGGGGAGTGACGGTTGACCTGCATGCCTTGGTGAACCGACACGACACGCGCCCCGCGAACCAGTCCCGAGCGCTCAGCCGGGCAGCCCGACGACCGAGACCTCGCTGACGGCGGTGTAGTCGCGACCTGCGCGCCCGGAGCCGGGTGCGCTGACCTCGACGAGCCGCAGCCGCACGCGGCGGGTGGTGATGGCGCCGACGTCGACGGTCTGCACGCGGCGTACCTCGTCGAGCCGCTGGCGCACGACCGTGCCGTCGTCGAGGACCCACTCGACGGCGAGCACGCGACGGTTGCCGGTGTACCAGTCGAGCACGCCGCCCCGCGGCCCGCGGGCGCGCTTGGCGTAGCCGTTGACCAGGCCGACCCGGGTGATCGTCGTCGGCCGGTCGAGGCGGAGGACGAGCTGCCGGCCGCTGGCGTCCCCGCGCATCCGCCAGGTGGTGGAGCGGTCGCCGTCGACGAGGTTGGCGGCGTCGTACGACGTGCGGGCGCCGTCGAGCCCACGGCTCGGCGGGGCGGTGGCAGGGACCTGCACGCTGGCCGACGCGGCCACGTCCTCCGGCTCCCGGGGCTCGGGCTCGCGGCTGATGTCGTCCCGCGCGGTGCGGGTCGGCTGGGCCGGCGGGGGAGCCGACGAGGACGGGGCGGGCGAGGAAGGAGCCGCGGACTCCGCGACCGGCGCCGGGTCCTGCTCGTCGTCCGCCCCGCCGACGAGCAGGGCGGTGCCGAGCGCCGCCACGAGGAGCAACGCCGCGGACCCGGCGACCCAGGGCAGCCACCCGCGGCGCCGGCCGCCCGACCCGGGAGGGGTGGGGGCCGGCGCCTCGTCGGCGTACAGCGGGTAGCGCGGCGCGAGCGGGACGTCCTTGATCGCGGGCCGCTCGGCGGTGTCGGTGCGCCAGTCCGAGAGGTCCGGCGCCTCGGCCGGGTGGCCGCACGCGGGGCACGACCGGCCGGTGCCGAGGCGCGCGCCGCAGGCGGTGCAGTTCTCCACGGGGGTCGAGGGTAGCGAGCAGCCCCTGGCTCAGGCCGTCCGGGAGAGCTCCCCAGCGTCGACGCGGCCGACCGCGGACGGCAGCCGGCGCACCGCCTGGGCGAGCTCGCGCAGCTCGGCACCGAGCAGCGCCTGCGGGCCGTCGCACAGCGCGGTCTCGGGGTCGGGGTGGACGTCGACGATGATCCCGTCGGCGCCGACCGCGATCGCGGCCCGCGACAGCGGCACGACCAGGTCCTTGCGGCCCGCGGCGTGCGAGGGGTCGACGATGACCGGCAGGTGGCTGGTGGCCTGCACGACCGGCACCGCGGAGATGTCGAGCGTGTTGCGGGTGGCCGGCTCGAAGGTGCGGATGCCGCGCTCGCACAGCACGACGTCGAGGTTGCCGCGCTGGGCGATGTACTCCGCCGCCATCAGCCACTCCTCGATCGTCGCGGTCATCCCGCGCTTGAGGAGGACCGGCTTGCCGGCCTCGCCGACGGCCTGGAGGAGCCCGAAGTTGGCCATGTTGCGAGTGCCGACCTGGAGCATGTCGGCGTGCTCGGCGACGACCTCGACGTCGCGGGCGTCGACGACCTCGGTGACGACCGGCAGCCCGGTCGCCCGGCCGGCGTCGGCGAGGATCTCCAGGCCGCGGACGCCGAGGCCCTGGAAGGCGTACGGCGAGGTGCGCGGCTTGTAAGCCCCTCCCCGCAGGATCGTGGCGCCGGCGCCCTTGGCCATCTGCGCGGCGGCGAGCGTCTGCTCCGGCGTCTCGACGGCGCAGGGGCCGGCCATGAACGTGAACGAGTCCGGCCCGATCGGCACCTGGCGGCCGGCCGCCCCCACCCAGACCGTGCTGCGGTCGGGGTGGTGCTGGCGGCTGACCAGCTTGTAGGGGTCGGAGATCCGGTGCACGTCCGCGACGCCGCGCAGCGTGCGCAGGTTGAGGTGGTGGAAGGACTCGATGTCACCGACCAGGCCGATGATGGTGCGCACGACGCCCTTGCTGACGAAGGCCTCGCCTCCGACGCCCTCCACTCGGGCGACGACGGCGGCGACGTCCTCGTCGGTGGCTTCCGGGGACATGACGACGACCATGGGGTTCCTCTTTCTCGAGCGGCTCCCGACTACGGCCCCGAGAACGACGAACGCCCCACGGCCGGAGCCGGGGGCGTTGGATGGGGTGCGGCGTGCCTACGAGAGGACGGCCGGCCCGGGTGCTCCCGGCTGGCGTCCAAAGACATAGGTGCGCGTCACGAGGAACAACCTAGCCCGCCGACCAGGACCGGACCGTCCCGTCCCGCCAGGTGGACTCCGACGACCCGGCTCACACGACCAGGTGCTGGACCTCGCCCTCGACCTTCCGGCGGGGGAGCGCCTCGACGACCAGCATCGCGGCGAGCACCATCAGCCCGCCCGACACCATCCGCAGGGTCACCGACTCCCCGCCGAGGAGCACGGCGAAGAACGCCGCGAACACCGGCTCCATGCTCATGATGATCGCGGTGCGGGTGGGCGGCAGGTGGGCCTGCGCCCAGGTCTGCCCGATCAGCGCGAGCGCGCCGGCGACGAGCGCCATGTAGACCACCGACAGCCAGTCCGCGGGCGTCGGCGGCAGCACGATCCCGTCCGGTGCGGTCGCCACCAGGCAGATGACCGCGATGACCAGCAGCTGCACGATCGAGATGCCGAGCGCCTCGCGGGCGTTCGACCAGGCGCCGAGCCCGACGATGTGCAGCGCGTAGAGAACGGCGCTGACCAGCGTGATCGCCTCGCCGTAGCCGATGGCCACCCCGTCCAGTGTCAGGACGGCCAGCCCGCCCGTCGCCAGCGCGACCGCCGCCCAGGTGAGCGGCGTCGTCCGCGTGCGCAGCAGCAGGGCGGCGAGCACGGGGGTCAGCACGACGTACATGCCGGTGATGAACCCCGAGACCGACGCGGCCGTGTGGGCCAGGCCGGCGGTCTGGAGGATCTGCGCGACGCCGTACACCCCGCCCAGCACGACCGCCCGCCGCCGCGACGCCGCCGACAGCCGCAGCACCGCCCGCGGCGCGACGAGCAGCATGACCGCACCGGCGATGGCGAAGCGGACCGCCAGGAAGTCCAGCGTCGGGACCCGGTCGAGCAGGTCCTTGATGAGGAAGAACGTGCTGCCCCACGTCGCCGTCATCGCCAGCAGCGCGCCGGCGGCGAGGAGGGAGGTGCGCCGGTCGGTCACCCCACCGTTCGAGCCGGCGCTCGTGTCAGCGCTCAAGCCAGCGCCTTGGCGCGGAGCTCCTGCAGCACCTGCACGTCCCCGCCGACCTCCCGCGAGCCGGGCGTCTCGGCGACGAACGGCACGCCCTCGGTCGCGGGGTGGGCGAACAGCTCGAGGAACGGCTCGATGCCGATGTGGCCGTTCCCGATGCTCTGGTGGCGGTCCTTGAACGCGCCGCGGACGTCCATCGAGTCGTTGGCGTGCACCAGCCGCAGCCGCCCGGGCCCGGCGACCTCGACGAGGTGGTCGAGCGTGGCGGCCGCGCCACCTGGCTCGTCCAGCGGCGCGCCGGCGGCGAAGACGTGGCAGGTGTCGAGGCAGATGCCGACGCGCGGGTGGTGGTCGAGCGCGTCGAGGTACGCCGCCAGGTCGTCCACGCCGGCGCAGAGCGAGCGGCCCTGGCCGGCGGTCGGCTC
Organism: Nocardioides deserti; assembly: GCF_014266025.1. Lineage (GTDB taxonomy): Bacteria > Actinomycetota > Actinomycetes > Propionibacteriales > Nocardioidaceae > Nocardioides > Nocardioides deserti. The sequence goes on from NZ_JACMYC010000001.1 coordinate 80,857, forward strand.
GAGCAGCAGCCAGGGCGCGTCCTCGCCGGCCGCGTCGAGGGTCTCCAGCAGCGGCAGCAGGCCCTCGCGGACCTGGCGCAGCGCGGCGTCGTACCGCTCGCTGGTGTCGTCCGCGGCGACGTACGACCCGGTGTGCACGACGACGCCCTCCGCCCCGATCTCGGCCGCGCGGCGCAGGTTGTGCGCGACGCTGGCGACCGAGCGCTCGTAGGTCAGCGGGGTGGGGGAGCCGAGGTTGACGAGGTACGGCGCGTGGACGAACACCCGCGTGCCGCGCTCGGCGGTGGCGGCCCGGAACGCCGCGTCCTCGGCCGGCTTCCCGGCGCTGAGCGCCCACCCGCGCGGGTTGCCGCAGAAGACCTGGAACGCCTCGCAGCCGAGCTCGTCCGCCGAGGCGAGGGCCCCGGACACGAGACCCTTGCCGACCGTGACGTGGGTGCCGACGGGGTTGCGGGCGGCGAGCTGGGCGGGGTCGAGCACCCGCGGAGATTACCCGCTCAGATGAGGGTCAGCGTGATCGTGGAGCCCTTCGGGACTCGCTCGCCGGAGCCGGGGCTCTGGGAGAAGACGTAGCCCAGCCCTAGGTAGCCGGCCGCCTCCCTCGTCTCGACGTCGAAGCCGAGCGCCTCGAGCTCCTCGCGCGCGGCGTCGACCCCGGACGCGCGGACGTTGGGGACCTCGACGAGCTCGGGTCCGAGGGAGACGACGAGCTCGATGGAGTCGCCCTTGAAGAGCGTCGCGCCGACCGGGTCCTGGCTGATGACATCGCCCTCGGCGACGTCGTCGGAGTACTGCTCGTCGGTGACCTCGACCACCAGGCCCTGGGCCTCCATCCGCTGGCGCGCGGTGTCGGCGTCCTCGCCGGTCCAGTCCTTGACCTTGATCGGCTTGCGGCCCTTGGAGACCACGAGGTCGACCACCGAGCCGGGCCGCAGGGTCGTGCCGGGCTTCGGGTCGCTGGCCATGACGACGCCCTCGGGCACGTCCTCGGACCACCGCTGGGTCGACCCGCCGAACTCCAGCTTCAGCTCGGCGAGCGCGTCCTGCGCCTCGTCCTCGGTCATCCCGCGCAGCTTCGGGACGTCGTAGAGCTCCTCACCCTTGCTGATCGTCACCGTCACGGTGCCGCCGTCGAGCACGCGGTCGCCGGCGCTCGGGTCGGTCGACATCACCTCGCCGGCCGGCACGGTGCGGGAGAAGGCGCGGGGCCCGATCTCCGCCTCGAGCCCGGCGGCCTCGAGCCGCTCGACCGCGGCCTGGCGGTCCAGCCCGATGACGCCGGGGGTGGTCGTCCAGCGCGCGAACCCGAACCACCACGCGCCCGTCCCCAACCCCGCCGCCAGCAGCACGGCGAGGACGAGGGCGAGCAGGCCCTTGCGGGACCGGCGGGTACGCCGCGGCGCCGGCGCGACCGGGACCTGCACGGTCCGCGTGTGCTCGGTCGGCGGCGGCGCGGTCGGGGAGACCGGGGTGCCGGTGCTCGACGGGGCGAGCAGCGCGGCCATCTCCTCCTCGTCCCACGGGTCGGCGGCGGTGTCGGTGCGCCGGCTCCGCTCGTCCCGCTCGACGGCGGGCGGGACGTCGGTCGGGCGCAGCAGCTGGGTCAGCTCGCCGGTGTCGCCGCCGACCGCTTCGGGCGCGGGCGGGCGCGGCATCAGGTCGGCCACCAGGTCGGGGTCCTCGCGAACGCCGGTCACCACGGCGGTGCTCACGCGGCGCAGCTGGTGGAGGAGCACGCCGGCGTCAGCAGGCCGCTGGCCCCGGTCGCGGGCGGTCGCGCGGGCGACCAGCGCGTCGACGTACGCCGGCAGGCCGGGGACGAGGGTCGAGGGCAGCGGGACGTCCTCGTGCACGTGCTTGTAGGCCACCTGGATCGGCGACTCGCCCTCGTGCGGCTTGCGACCGGTGAGCAGCTCGAAGAGCAGCACGCCCGCGGCGTACACGTCCGCGCGGGCGTCGGCGCGGCCGTCGACCACCAGCTCCGGCGCGAGGTAGGAGACCGTGCCGATGAGCACGCCGCCGGTCGCAGTGTGCTGGGTGTCGGCACTGACGGCCTTGGCGAGGCCGAAGTCGGCGACCTTGACCTGACCCTCGTCGGAGATCAGGACGTTCTCGGGCTTGACGTCGCGGTGGATGAGCCCGGCGCGGTGGGCGGCCGCGAGCGCGGAGAGCACCGGCTCGAGCAGCGCCAGCGCGCGGGCCGGCGGCATCGGGCTCTCCTTGGCGATGACGTCGCGCATCGTGTGACCGGCGACCAGCTCCATCGCCAGGAACACCACGCCGTCGTCGTCGCCCTGGTCGTGGACCGCGACGACGTTCGGGTGCGAGAGGCGGGCGGCCGCACGGGCCTCCCGGACGAACCGGGCCGCGAACTCCTCGTCGTCGCCCAGCCCGGGGTGCATCACCTTGATCGCGACGGTCCGGTCCAGCCGGATGTCGGTGGCCTCGTGCACGCTGGCCATGCCGCCGCGGGCGATCCGCGGACCGACGCGGTAGCGGCCGTCGAGGAGGCGCCCCTCGAGCCGCTGACCGTCCCAGCGAGGGGAGGGTGGACCGGAGGAGGGGTCGGTCGAGGACGCGTCCGCGCCCGACCGGGCATGACGATCTGGCGTCACGGCGACCCTCCTGCATGCCGAAGGGGGAAGTCTCCGGCGGGGACATCGTACGAAAGCAGGCCCTTCCCGGCGGGCTGAGCCCGGCGCCCGGCGTGGCGCGGACCCACCGGCACGGATGGGAGGATGGGCCCATGACCGACGACATCCCGCTCGCCGACCACGACCTCGCGGCCCTGGTGCCCGAGTGGATCGACTGGGCCGAGGCCGCCCGCCGGCTCGACGTCACCGTCGCCAAGGTCCGCACGATGATCCGCGACCACGAGCTCGCCGCCGCCGTGCCCTCGCCGGGCGCGGGCCAGCAGGTGCCGGCCGACTTCATCCAGGACGGGTTCCCCGTCAAGGGCCTGCCCGGGCTGCTGACGGTGCTGCACGACGGCGGGTACGACGACCGCGAGTGCATCGCCTGGCTCTACCTCGACCAGGACCTGCCGGGTCGCCCGATCGACGCGCTGCGGGAGAACCGCGGCTCGGAGGTCAAGCGCCGCGCCCAGGCGATGGCGTTCTGACCGTCCCGTGCGACTGAGCCCGCGGCTCCGGGCGGTCGGCTCGCTGGTCGTCGTCGTCCTGCTGGTCGTCCTCGGCGCGCTGCTGGCCGGCGGCGGGGATCCGGCGCCCGACCGGTCCGGCTCCTCGGGCCTGCCGACGGTCGAGCTGGCCGCCCTGCCGCGCGAGGCGCAGGAGACGATCGATCGGATCCGGGACGGAGGCCCGTTCCCGGAGCCGGAGCACGACGGCACCGTCTTCCACAACTACGAGGGCCTGCTGCCCGAGCAGGAGGACGGCTACTACCGCGAGTACACCGTCCCCACGCCCGGCCTCGACCACCGCGGGCCGCGGCGGATCGTCGCCGGCGAGCCGCGCGAGTGGTACTGGACCGACGACCACTACGCCTCCTTCGCCGAGGTGCTGCCGTGAGCGCACCCGACGACTTCCTGGCCGACCTGCTCGCCGGGCGCGTGCCGCCCGGCGTCCACCGCTGGGAGGTGGCGTACGCCGTCGCGGACGTCCGGGCGACCCTCGAGCGCGCCGGCTGGCGGCTGTTCCACCTCGACGGCCGGGCCCACCCGTCCCGCGCCGAGACGCTCGAGGCGCTCGGCGAGGCGCTCGCCCTCCCGTCCTGGTGGGGCCGCAACCTCGACGCGCTGGCCGACTGCCTGCGCGACCTCGCGGCCGAGCCCGGCACCGGCCGGACCGCCCTGCTCTGGGACGGCTGGGGCGTCCTCCACGACCAGGACCCCCGCACGGTCGACGTCGTCCTGCGCCTGCTCGCCGGCGCCGGTCTCACCGTCCTCCTCCGCGGGCCGTCGTCCACAGGTCCGGACGCGACGGATCGGTAGTCCGTCAGACGGTGCGCTGGGTGGCGGCGTCGGCGAGGGCGCGGAGGGCGTCGCGGGCGGCGGGGTCGACGGGGGCGCGGTCGAGGGCGGCGACGGCGAGCTCGGAGAGCTGCTCGATGACCGCCTCGACCTGGGCGCGGGCGCCGGAGGAGTCGATGATCCCGCGCAGCTGCTCGACCGCCGCCTCGTCGAGCGGGGTGCCGAGCGAGCGGTCGAGGAGGGCCGCGTCGGCGTCGGGAGCGGCGTCGAGCGCGAGGGCGACGAGCACGGTGCGCTTGCCCTCGACCAGGTCGTCACCGGCGGGCTTGCCGGTCGTGGCGGGGTCGCCGAAGACGCCGAGCAGGTCGTCGCGCAGCTGGAACGCCTCGCCGAGCGGCAGGCCGAAGGTCGACAGCGCGTCGAGCATCCCGTCGTCGGCCCCCGCGAGCGCGGCGCCGATGTGGAGCGGGCGCTCGATGGAGTACTTCGCGGACTTGTAGCGCAGCACGGTCATCGCGGTCTCGACGTCGGCGCGGCCCCGCGCCTGGACGGACACGTCGAGGAACTGGCCGGCCACGACCTCGGAGCGGCACAGGTCGAAGACCTCGAGCGCGGGGGCGACCTGCGCCAGCGGCAGGCCGCAGCGCCGCAGCAGCTCGTCGGCCCAGCTCAGCAGCATGTCGCCGAGCAGGATGGCCGCGGCCGCGCCGTACTGCTCCGGGTCGCCGGTCCAGCCCGACGCGCGGTGCTCGGACTCCAGCTGCCGGTGCGTGGCGGGGCGGCCGCGTCGGGTGTCGGAGGCGTCCATCAGGTCGTCGTGCACCAGCGCGCTCGCGTGCAGCAGCTCGAGCGCGGCGCAGGCGCGGACGAGGGCCTCCGCGTCGGCGGCGGAGGACGGAGCGGTGACCGCCAGGTGGCCCCACCAGCAGAACGATGCGCGGAACCGCTTCCCGCCCCGGACGGTGGTGCGGGCCTCGGTGATGAGCCGCTCCGCATCGGGACCGAGCGGCGCCAGGCGCGCCAGCTGCTGGTCGAGGAACGCGTCGAGCGCCCGCTGGACCCGGTCGCGGAAGTCGTCGCTGTCCCACCCGCTGGCCGTCACGCCGTCGAGACTAGCCAGTGGCTGCTGCGTGGACGGATGCCGGTCCGCGGCGGCGCCGACCGTACGCTTCGGGCATGGTGACCGGACCTGGACGCTCGCTCGCGGAGATGATCCGCGCGGGCGGGAAGTCGTTCTCGTTCGAGTTCTTCCCCCCGAAGGACGAGGCCGGCGAGCAGCAGCTGTGGGACGCGATCCGCGCCCTCGAGCCCTACCGGCCCACCTTCGTGTCCGTGACGTACGGCGCCGGGGGCTCGACCCGCGACTCGACCGTCCGGGTCACGGGCCGGATCGCGCGCGAGACGTCCCTCATCCCGATGGCCCACCTCACCTGCGTCGGGCACACCCGCGCGGAGCTCGAGGCCATCCTCGACGCCTACCACGAGGCCGGCGTGCACCACGTGATGGCGCTGCGGGGCGACCCCACCGACGGCCCGCGGGCCGCGTGGACGCCGACCGACGGCGGGCTGACCTACGCGACCGAGCTGGTCGAGCTGGCGCGCTCGCGCGGTGACTTCCGGGTCGGCGTCGCAGCCTTCCCCGAGGGCCACCCGACGGCGGAGTCGCTCGACCACGACGCCGACGTGCTGGTCGCCAAGGCGCGGGCCGGCGCGGAGTTCGCCGTGACGCAGATGTTCTTCCGGGCGGCCGACTACTTCGGCCTCGTCGCCCGCGTTCGTGACCGCGGCGTCGACATGCCGATCCTCCCGGGGATCATGCCGATCCTGAACCTCGCCGCCATCCGTCGCCAGGGCGAGCTGATCGGCGCGGACGTGCCCGACGAGGTCGTCCGCCGGATCGCTGCTCACGACGGCGACCCGGCCGCGGTGCGCAACGAGGGCATCGCGGTGGCGGCCGAGCTGTGCGAGGAGCTGCTCGCCGGCGGCGCGCCGGGGCTGCACTTCTACACGCTCAACCGGTCCCGGGCGACGCTCGAGATCTTCGACCGGCTCAACGTCTCCGCCTGACCGGTCCGACCGGTCCGGCCGCCCTCGCTCAGGCGGGGCCGACGGCCTGGGCGACGAGGGCGGCCGACAGGCCGACGTACGGCAGGCCGGCGCCGGGCGTCGCGTGCGCGCCGGCGGCGTACACCCCCGCCACGGGCGTCGTCGGCCCCAGCCGCTGCCGCACGGTCGACCGGCCCTGCCACAGGACGCCCATCGGCGAGCCGCCCCAGGCCTCGACGAGGTCGCGCGGCGTGCGGTCGACGCGGGCGACGACGTGGGGGCGCACGTCGATGCCGTGGCGGGCCAGCGCTCGGAGGACGTCCTCGGCGAGCCGGCCGCGGCCGTGGACGGTCCACGCGGTGGCCCCGTCCGGAGCCCGGCCGCCGGGCCGGACGACCAGCAGCGGGTCGCCGTGCAGGACCACCTCGTGGGGGAGCTCGGGCACGTCGCCGTCGAGCCCGAGGTGGGTGACGACGGGAGGGATCGCCGGCATCGTGCGCGCGACGAGCGGTGCCAGCGTGGGCAGCAGGCGCGGGTCGACGGCCACCACGACCACGTCGGCGTCGACCTGCTCGCCGCCGAGGTCGACCGCGGCCACGCGACCGGCCCGGACCACGAGGTCGCGCGCGGTCGTGCCGGTGCGGACCGTCACGCCGCGGGTCGCCATCCGCGCAGCCAGGGCCTCGGTGAGCCGGGCCATGCCGCCCTCGACCGTCCACGCGCCGAACCGCTGCTCGACGTACGCCGTGACGCCGGCCCAGGCGGGCACGTTGCGCAGGTCGTGGCCCTCGGCGACGGCCGGGTGGCCGGCCACGAGCGCGAGCCGCTCGTCCTTGAACGTCTTGCGCAGCCGCCGGTGCAGCGTCTCGCGCCCGTCGAGGAGCGCGGCCAGCGGGCGGGAGAGAGCGGTGGGGTCCCAGGGCACCTCGAGGTACTCGCGGCGCAGCGTCTCCCACACCTCGGTGTAGGACGCGACGTGGTCGACCCAGCGCTGCCCGAGTCCCGGCCCGAGCGCGTCGAAGGCGGCGACCTGCGCGCCGCGTGAAGCGGGGACGGTCACCCCGGTGCCGTCGGCGAACCGGTGCTCGCGCACCACGTCCAGCGGGACCAGCTCGAGCTCGCGCTCGACGGGCCGGCCGCTCTTGCGGAACAGGTCGCGCACGACGGCCGGCAGCGTGGTCCACGTCGGGCCGGCGTCCCAGGCGAAGCCGTCGGCCTCGACCGTGCTCAGCGCGCCGCCGAGCACGCCGGAGCGCTCGAGCAGGGTGACCTCGTGACCGAGCTTCGCCAACCGCGCGGCGGACGCGAGCCCGGCGAACCCGCCACCCACGACCACGACCCGCGCCACGGCTCGACCCTAGGGGGCCGCGCCGACACCGCCGGCACCGCCGCCCGGCGGGGCCGGGCGGGAGCGCCACCGGCGCCAGCCGCGCCGGACCAGCCGGGCGACGAGGTACAGCACGACCAGGCCGCCGACCAGCAGCACCGCCGCCACGGCCGCCGCGGCCCGCGGGTGCTCGAGCGCGAACCACACCACCGCCAGGACCGCGACGTCCTCGGTGACGCTGGCCAGCACGTTGCTGACCGGCTCGGGGGAGGTGTTGATCGCCAGCCGACCGCCGGCCTTGGCCAGGTGGGACAGCAGGGCGGTGCCGCCGCCGACCGTGCCGAGCACGGCCTGGTCCAGCGTCTGCGCGTCGCCGGCGAGCAGGACGCCGACCACCGCGCCGACCGTCGGGCGGATCGCGGTCGAGACGGCGTCCCACGTGGAGTCGACGTACGGGATCTTGTCGGCGACCAGCTCGACCACGAAGAACAGCGACGCCACGGCCAGCACGTCCCACCGGCCGAGGGCGTCGGGCACCTGGTCGAGGTCGCCGACCCGGTCGGCGACGCCGAGGACCAGCACCACCAGGTAGGCGTTGATGCCGCTGGCCCAGCCGCTGGAGAACGCGAGCGCGAGCGACTCCACCGCAGCCTCCTCGTCAGCCCTGGCGGATGACGCGGTCCAGCGACTCGGGGTCCCGCCCGACGACCGTGGTGCCGTCGGAGGCGGTGAGGATCGGGCGTTGGATCGCGCGCGGCGCGGCGGCGAGCGCCTCGAGCCACGCCTGCCGCGCGGACGGCTCGCGGGGCAGGTCGATGCCGGCCTCGCGCGCCTCCTTCGGGCGGGCGACGTCCCAGGGCTCCAGCCCGAGGCGGGCCACCACCTCGCCGAGCTCCGCCGCGGTCGGCGGGTCGTCGAGGTAGCGCCGGACGGTGTAGTCCGCCCCTGCGGCGTCGAGCTCCGCGACGGCGGTGCGGCACTTGGTGCAGGCGGGGTTCAGCCAGATCTCGATGCTCACCGGTCTCACTCCACGTCGATCTCGGTGGCGCCGGTCAGCGCCCGCAGCTCGTCGTACGTCGTCGAGAACACGGCCGCGGGATGACCGGCCGCTGCCCACACGACGGGGTGCTGCTGCAGCCAGCGGTCGAGGTACGTCGGCACCGGGGTCGGGTGCCCGATCGGGGAGACCCCGCCGATCACCTGGCCGGTCGCCGCCCGGACCAGCTCGGCGCTCGCCCGGCGCAGACGGGGGACGCCGACGGTCGCCGCGACCTTGCCGGTGTCGACGCGGTGCGCGCCGGAGGTCAGCACCAGCACCGGGTTGCCGTCGGCCTCGAAGAGCAGGCTGTTGGCGATCGCGCCGACCTCGCAGCCCAGCGCCTCGGCAGCCAGTGCCGCGGTGTGCACGGAGTCGGGCAGAATGACGACGTCGCCGGTGCCGCCGCGTCGTGCGTGCTCCTCGCGGAAGTGCGTGATCGAAGGGTGCTCGGTCGCCATGAGCGCGACCCTAGGGCACCGGGCTGACACCGGGCCCGACATCCGGCCCGACCCCCGCGACCACCCGCACGAGGAGCCCGCATGACGACCCAGCCCACGACGGACCCCATGACGACGGCCCGGCCCGCGTCGGTCCAGCGCGCGGTCCGGCTGCTGTGGGTGCTGGTCGGCCTCGCCGCGCTCACCGCGGTGCTCACCGTCCTCCTGCGCGCGGACCTGCTCGACTCGTGGTCGGTCGGGCATCCGGTCGACGCCGACATCAAGCAGCCCGCGTTCGTCCCGGTTGCGATCGTCCTGCTCGTCACCTTCATCGGGCTCATCGGCACGTTGGTGCCGTTCCTGGTCGTCGGTGCGAACTGGGCGAGGCACTCGCTCGCGGCCGTGGTCCTGATGGCCGCGATCGCGACCGTGGCCGGCCTGCGCACCGAGCCGCCGGCACAGTTCGTGGTCGCCGCCGTCGTCTCCCTCGTCGTCGACGTGGCGATCCTCGTGCTGCTGTGGAGCCGCTCCACCAGCGCCTTCGTGCGCGGCCCGGGGGCCGCGCCCGGCGACCAGGGCTGAGGGCCCGGCCGGCTCCTCCCCGGCCACCACCGGCAGGTCTTGACGACCTGTCGGTGCCGAGGTGTACCTTCGTCTCGTTCGAACAAGTGTTCGAGCAACCCGGCGGGGACGACCTCGACCCCCGTCCCCGCCGGGTCGAACGGTCCGGGGTCGGTGGGGTCGACGGATCCGGGCGGGAGCCCGAGGAGCGAGGCGGACGTGGTGCGGTACGACGACCCCGTCGAGGTGCGGACCGGTGCGGGCGGGCTCGAGGGCCCGGCCCAGTTCCTGTGGCGCGGGCGGTTGTGGAAGGTGCGGACGGTGCTCGAGCGGCGCAGCCAGGAGCTGCCGCCGCGCGAGGTGTGGCGCGTGGCGGCCGGTCGCGGCCGGCTGGACCAGGACGGTCCGGCGGGCGGCGGGGTCTTCGAGCTCGTCCACGACGTGCCGGCCGGGCGCTGGCTGCTGGCGGCCGGCGCGGGAGCGGGAGCGGGGGAGTGAGCGCCGTGCGGAGCGTCCCGGAGCAGCCGAACCCCTACGCCCTGCCCGCCACGACGCACGCTTACCTGGCCCGGTCGGCCGAGTCGCTGAGCGAGGCGATCGCCGCGGCCGAGGTGACCGAGCGCTACGCCCACGCGCACGTCGCGGCGCTCCGGGCGGCCGCGGCGCTGCTCGCGGCGCGGGCCCGGCCGACCCCCGCGCGGCGGCGGCCGCAGAAGAACGCGTGGGTCCTCCTGGTGGAGGTCGCTCCCGAGCTCGAGGAGTGGGCGCGGTTCTTCGCCGCGGGTGCCGGCAAGCGGGCCGCGGCCGAGGCGGGCTCGCGGCGGGCGGTGACCGAGCGCGAGGCCGACGACCTCGTGCGGGACGCCGACCGGTTCCTCGGCGTGGTCGAGCAGGCGCTCGGGCTCGTGCCCCACGCGCCGGTGCAGGTCCACGTCGTGCGCCGGGTCGGGTGAGCCGGGCGTGCCCGGCGGCCCCCGAGCCCTAGGCTGGGCGGCATGCCAGTTCCCGAGCGGCCCGGCGACCGACCCGGCGACCGAACGAGCGACCGTCCGAGCGAGCGCCGCACGGCGGCACGGACCGCGGTCGTCTGGAGCGCCCTCGGCGACGTACTGGATCGAGGTCCGCTCGACGTCCTCGACATCGGCGGCGGCACCGGCGGCTTCGCGGTCCGGGTCGCCCAGGCCGGCCACCGGGTCACCGTCGTCGACCCGAGCCCGGACGCCTTGGCCTCCCTCGACCGCCGCGCGCGGGAGCGGGGCGTCGAGGTGGCCGCGCACCAGGGCGACCTCTCCGGCCTCGTCGACGTCGTCGGCGCGGACGCCGCCGACGTGGTGCTGTGCCACGGGGTGCTCGAGGTCGTGGAGGACCCGGCGGCCGCGCTCGGTGCGCTCCGCTCGGCCGTGCGCCCCGGCGGCACGCTCAGCCTGCTGGTCGCCCAGCGGCACGCGGCCGTGGTGGCCCGGGCGATGGCCGGTCACTTCCAGCAGGCGATCGCCCTGCTCGACGGCGACCCCGCGGCGCCGGCCCCGGGCCGCTCGGGTCGGCGGTTCACGCGGGACGAGGTCGAGGGCCTGCTGCAGGACGCCGGCTTCACCGTCGACGGCGTCCACGCGGTCCGCGTCTTCGCCGACCTGGTGCCCGGGTCCCTCCTCGACGCCGAGCCGGGCGCTGCCGCGGCCCTGGTCGAGCTGGAGCGCGCCGTCGCCGACCGGCCGGAGTACCTCCCGCTCGCGACCCAGCTGCACCTGCTCGCCCGCTGACCCCGCCGCTGCGGTCCGCTGCCGTGGCCGTGGTTCCCGAGGCGCGAAGTCGTGAGCGACGGCCGGGTCGACCGGTCGTGGGACTGCCCGGTGCTGCACGTCGACATGGACGCGTTCTTCGCCTCCGTCGCCCTGCGCGACCGGCCCGACCTCCACGACCAGCCGGTCGCGGTGGGCGGCGGGCACCGCGGGGTGGTGCTCTCGGCCAACTACGTGGCGCGCGCGCATGGCGTCCGGGGCGGCATGTCGGGCGTGCGGGCACGCCGGCTGTGCCCGGACCTGGTCTCGCTGCCGGGTGACCACGCGACGTTCTCAGCCGTGTCCTCGGCGCTGCGCGACATCTTCCGGCGGTTCACGCCGGTGGTGGAGATGGCCTCGCTGGACGAGGCGTTCCTCGACGTGCGTGGCGCGACCCGGCTGCTGGGGTCCCCGCTCACGATCGCGGAGATGGTCCGCGCGACCGTCCACGAGGAGCAGCGCATCACCTGCTCGGCGGGCGTCGCGCCGACCGTGTCGGTCGCCAAGATCGCGAGCCGACGCGCGAAGCCCGACGGGGTGGTCGTCGTCCCGCCCGGGGAGGTGGTCGGCTTCCTGCACGCCCTCGACGTCGAGGAGCTGTACGGCGTCGGGGAGGCGACCGCTGCCAAGCTCCGGCGAGCCGGGTTGCGCACCGTCCGGCAGCTCGCGCACGCGCCGGCCGAGGAGGTGCGTGCCGCGGTCGGTCCCGGCGCGGCTCGCCAGCTCCACCTCCTCGCCTGGGGGCGAGACCGAGCAGAGCTGCACGAGCGGCGCGGACCACAGGAGCCGGACCGCTCGATGGGCGCGCAGCGGACCTTCGCCCGCGACCTGACCGACCGCGACGAGGTGCTGCGCGAGGTGCTCGGCCTGGCGGCCAAGGTGACCCGCCGGCTCCGGGCCGGCGAGGTGGCGGGCCGGACGGTCGTCCTGACGGTGCGGTACGCCGACTTCACCACCCTCACCCGCTCCCAGACGCTGCCGGAGCCGACCGACGTGACCCAGGAGGTGTACGCCGCGGCGGTCGCGCTGCACGACGCGGAGGTCGCCCGCAACCGGGCTTCCCGAGGCGGTCGGCGCGGCCGGTCCGCCGCCCTGCGGCTGGTCGGGGTGCGGGTCGAGGGGCTCGTCCCGCGCACCCGCGTCCACCGGCAACGGGTCCTGGGCGAGCGCGAGCGCGGCTGGCCCGAGGCCGACCGCGCCGTCGACCGGGCCACCGGTCGGTTCGGCTCCGGGGCGGTTCGCCCGGCGACCCTCCTGGGTGTCGTGCCGACCCCGCCGGCGCTCACCGGTCGGACCGCCGGCGAGGCAGGCGAAGGTGCCGGGGAGGGTGCCGGGGAGGGTGCCGGGGCAGGTGCTGGCGGTGGCGCCGGCGAGCCGCCGAGCGACCAATTTCACTGACGCGGCTACCGCGTTCCGAAACGCCTGCCTAGACTTGGGACACGACCCGCGTGGGGCGTGTTCCGGCCGTACGACCAGTGGAGGAACGGTGCCACTCTCCGAAGAGGAGCTGCGACTGCTCGAGCAGATGGAGCGCGCGCTCTCGGAGGAGGATCCGAAGTTCGCCTCCACCCTGCGCGGCACGTCGTTGCGCCGCTCCGCCCGTCGTCGCGCCATCGCCGCCGGCGCCTGCTTCGTCGCCGGTGTCGCGCTGCTGATGACCGGCGTCGTGACGCAGCTGCCGGTCGTGGGGATCGTCGGGTTCCTCGTCATGCTCGGCGCCGGCACCGTGGCCCTCACCTCGCTCCGCGGGCAGGCCGCAGCTGCGGCGGCTCCGGCCGACCCGCGCCAGGCCGAGCACCCCTCGCGCTTCACCGTCATCGACGGCGGCCGCAAGAGCCGCCCCCGTCGCACCCGCCGCCCCTCCGGCTCCTCCGGCTCCTTCATGGAGCGGATGGAGGAGCGCTGGCGCCGCCGGCGCGAGCAGAACGGCGGCTTCTGAGCCACCCCGGTCCCCGCTGGTTGAGCAGCGAGGGCCGCTAGGCCTGAGCGTTGACGAGAGCCGGTGAGCTGCGGCCTCGAGGACGCGTGTCCGCCTGCGGCGGGCCTGGTATTGGCTCCCGCGTCGCTCTGCGGGCGGTCCGCGGGTGCGGTGCGCCGGGGGTGGTGTCGAGGCCTGCGGCGTCCGCTTGCGGCCCGGGGCCGCCCGGCTCACTTGCTCCCGAGGAGGCCTTCCCCCCGGGCTTCGCTCCTCCAGGCCGTCGGGGTCGCCTTGACGTTCGCCGGGACGCCCCGGCCCTCCGGCGGCCGCCTCCGGCGCCGACCCGCGCGGCGTACCGGGCGCGCGGCGGGCAAGGTGTTGGCTCCAGCGTCGCTGTGCGGCCCGGCCGTCGCGGGGTGGTGGGGTCGGGCGGCTCGTGAAGGCGCCTGCGGCGTCCGCCTGCGGTCCGGGGGTGCCCGGCTCACACTTGCTCCCGAGGCGGCCTTCCCCCGCTTCGCTCCTCCAGGCCGTCGGGGTCGCCTTGACGTTCACCGGGGCGCCCCCGGCCCTCCGGCGTCCGCCTCCGACGCCCGGACGCGCCACCCGAACGCTCGTGCCGGGGCGACCCGCCCGCCGGCGCGGCGGTGGCCGGAGGGACTCGAGGACGTGCCCACGGGCGGCGCGCCCGCGAGCCCTCAGCCGCCGACGTGGTCGACGACGCCGCCGTACCTGGTCGAGGACGGTTCGGTGCGGAGGCCGGCCTGGGGGCGGCTGGCGCGGGTGAGCAGCGAGCGGGGCCACCAGTCGGCGAGGCGGCGGGCGCGGCGGGGGGCGCCGTCGTGCAGGGCCGCGGTGATCGTCTCGACCTCGGCCCGCAGGGTCGTGGTGGCGGCTTCGGCGCGGGGGGAGTAGCGCCGGAGCTCGACGGCGGCGACCACGCGGTCGAGGGCCCGGACGGCGTCGGGGGCGAGGTGGGCCCCGCGGCGGGGGCGTCGCTCGGCCCGGTCGTCGTCGGGGGCGCCGAAGTGGTCGGCCAGCCAGGCGGCGGTCTGGCGGGGTGAGCGGGCTTCGGGCCAGGGCAGGCGGAGGTCGACCGCGCTGTCGCGGAGCTCGGCCCAGGCCGGTTCGGGGCCGCCCGAGAGGCGCCCGGCGCGGCGCCGGGCACGGAGGGTGCGGGGGAGGAGCGCCAGGGCGATGACAAGCCCGCCGCCGAGCAGGCCGCCGAGCACGGGGAGCAGCCAAGCGGGGTCGTCCGACGCGTTCGCGGCGACGTCGTCCTCCTCCTCGACGGGGGCAGCCGGGGCGTCCTCGGGGCGGTCGGGCTGCTGTGGGGTGGCCGGGTCGGTGCGGTCGGGGGAGATCGGGTCGGGCGCGGGGACGTCACCGCGGGTCCATGCCGGTGCGCTGCGGGCGCGGGCGGCGGGGGTGGGCTCGAACCGGACCCAGCCGCTCCCGGGGAAGAACAGCTCGGGCCAGGCGTGGAGGTCGTGGGCGCTGTACTCCCAGGTGTTCGACCCGACCCGGTCGGGCCGCAGGAAGCCGACCGCGACCCGGGCGGGGATCCCGAGCATCCGGGCCATGACGGCCATGGAGGCGGCGTACTGCTCGCAGTAGCCGCTGCGGCCGTCGGGACGCAGGAAGGACACGAGGTCCTCGGTGGCGTTGCCCTCGACGCCGGCGGTGCTGTACTCGAAGCCACCGGTCTCGCGGAACCACCGCTGCAGCGCCACGGCCTTCTCGTAGCGGGTGGGCGCCTCGCGGGTGACCTGGACCGCCAGGTCGCGCACCTCGCCGGGGATGTCGTCGGGGAGCTCGGTGTACGTCGTCGGGACCAGCCCGAGGGTCGACCGCGCTCGCGCCATGTCGACCGCGTCGTAGGCCAGCTTGACGCCGGTCATCTCGTACTCGAGGCCGGCGGTGTCCATCTCCTTGTCGGCCGCGAGGAAGTCCCGGGTCTGGACGTCGTAGCGCCAGTCGCCGTCCGCCACGACGCGGGTGCTGGTCGCCCATGCGGGCAGCCAGGAGGACTCGAAGGTGTCGTAGACGCTGACCCGGTAGTCGTACGGGGTGCGGCCGAGCTCCGGATCCACCCCGAGGAACGGCGGCAGCTCGCCGGTGGGCACGTTGGTGACGGGGACCTCGCGGTCGCCGGCGCTCCAGGTGTTGCCGTTGAACCAGGTGAGCGCGGTGGTGCGGAGGTACGACGGATCGGGGTCGTCGGTGGTCAGCCGCAGCACGGGGTTGTCCGGGCCGCGGACGAGGTCCTGCTTGAGGTCGGCGAGCGGGTTGGTCAGCTCGATCTCGTCGCCCCCGCCGGGCCCGTGGCCGAAGTCGACGAGCCGCACGTCGAGGGTCGGGACGGCCAGCGGCACCGCGACCGCGAGGGCCGTCGCGACGCCTCCGATCGCTGCGGCGGTCGTGCGGACCCGGCCGGTGCGGACGCCGAAGCCGGACGGGTCGTCCTCGACGGTGCGTCCCCAGCGGGTGACCCGGTCGCCCTCGTGGAGGTACAGCACGAAGAGGAACCCGATCGCGGTGAGCGCGAAGACCCACCACGACAGGCCGCCGCCGAGCACGCTGACCGGGACGCTGTAGATGGTCAGCAGCGGCACGCCCGCCCACGAGACGCGCCGCAGCGTCGCCACCAGCGCGTCGACGAGCAGGAAGCAGCCGAGGCCGCCGAGGACGAGCAGCGGGTGCACGGGAGCGGAGGCCGGCACCGGTGGGGCGTACTGGTTGGCGTTGTCGACGGCCGAGCGCACGACCAGCTCGAGCTCGAGGAGCCCGGGGCCGACCGGGAGCGGGTAGCCGGTGAGCGCGAGGCAGGTGGCGACCCCGCCGGTGAGGAGCTGGGCGAGGACGACGAAGCCGCCGGGCACGCGGGCCCAGCGGGCGAGGGCGCCGGTCGCGACGACGACCGCACCCACGAGCAACAGCGGGCCGAGGTAGCTGCCGGGCGCCTCGACGAACGGCCGCCAGGACAGCATCGCCAGCCAGGTGGTGCCCGCGGCGGCCGCCGAGACGGCGAGCGTGGTGCGCAGGTTCGTGTGGCGGGCGGTCATCGGGCCACCTCCGCGCTGCGGGCGCTCTGGGCGGCGGTCGAGGACAGGTCCTGCCAGACGGCGTCGAGCCGGTCGCCCGGCGTCAGCGACACCGCGCGCCAGCCCTGCTGGACCAGCACGGGCACGGCGCCGCCGGGGGCGTCGTGCGCGTCGACCCAGGCGTCGACGTCCAGCGAGACCGCGAGCCCCGAGCCGGCGTGGTGCCGCATCCGGCGCAGGACCGGGACGTCGAGCGCCTCGACCGCGCCCAGCACCGCGACGGTGAGCCCGCCGTGGCCCTGCTCGCCGAGCCACGAGCCGTCCAGCCGCGGCGAGTCGACCGGCTCCAGGACGGCGAGCGCCTCGAGCAGGGGACCGGTGCCGACGTCGGACTCACGCTGGTGCCAGGCGCTGCCCGGTTCCTCGCCGGAGGCGGTCACGAGCCGGACGGCGAACCCGCGCTGCACCAGGTGGGCTGCGATGGAGGCCGCCGCGGAGACCGCGGCCTCGAGCGACGAGGCGACGCCCTGCCCGCGGTGGGCGCGCGCGCGGTTGTCGAGGAACAGGGTCGCGCGCGACTGCCAGGGCTGCTCCTCGCGGCGCACCATGAGCTCGCCGGTGCGCGCGGAGCTGCGCCAGTGGACGCGGCGCAGGTCGTCGCCGCGGCGGTACTCCCGCACCGTCACGTCCTCGGCGGACCCGGTCGCGAAGGCGCGCGGTCGGTTGTCCCCGGCGCCGGTCCAGCCACCACCGAGGGGGATGGAGGGCAGCGGCACCGTGCGCGGCGTGACGGTCAGCGACGCCGTCGTCCGGAACGACCGGCCGAGCTCGACGAGCCCGAACGGGTCCGCGACCCGCACGGACATCGGTCCGACCTCGAACCGGCCACGCACGTCCGAGCGCACCTGGTACGCCGCGTGGCGGCGCCACCCGTGGCCGATGCCCTCGAGGACGAACCGCGGCCGGGACCCGAGGACGTAGGGGACGTGGTCCTCCAGCAGCAGCACGCCGCTGGGGGTGCGTCCCTCGTTGGTCAGGGTCAGGTCGACCCGCGCCGACTGGCCCGCGGTGACCAGCTGCGGGCTGACCGTGCGGACCAGGGCGAGCTTGTAGCGGCCGCGCGCGAGCACGGCCGCGGTCACCAGGGGGAGCGCCAGCACCAGCACGCCGACCCGGGTCAGCGCCGGCTGGCCCAGCACGATCGCGCACACGACGGCGGTCACGCCGGCCGCGACGAACGCCCGGCCGCGGACGGTCAGACCGGCGAGCGCCTCACGCACGACAGGCCCCCGGCGGGCGGGGACAACGGGACAGGCGAGGCACGGACGTGGTCACGAGCGGGGGCCGTCGGGCACCGGCACGGAGGCCAGCAGGCCGTCGAGGATCGCTGTGGTCGAGCGGCCGCTCATCGACGCCTCGACGCTGGGCAGCAGCCGGTGGGCGAGCACCGGCCGGGCCAGCGCGAGCACGTCGTCGGGAAGCACGTAGTCGCGGCCGGCCATCGCGGCGTACGCCTTGGCCGCGCGGACCAGGTGGAGCGTCGCGCGGGGCGAGGCGCCCAGGTTCAGGTCGTCGGTGCGCCGGGTGGCGCCGGTCAGCGCGACGACGTACCGCTGGACCGCCTCCGAGACGTGGACCTGGCCGACGATGCTGGTGAGCTTGCGGATCTCGGCGGCGTCGGTGACCGGCTCGAGGTCGTCCAGCGGGCTCGCGCCCGCGTGCGAGCCGATCATCGCGATCTCGGCCGCCTCGACCGGGTAGCCCACCGAGACCCGCGCCATGAACCGGTCGCGCTGCGCCTCGGGGAGGGCGTAGGTGCCCTCCATCTCGATCGGGTTCTGGGTCGCGATGACCATGAACGGCGTGTCGAGCTGGTAGGTCGTGCCGTCGACGGTGACCTGCCGCTCCTCCATGCACTCCAGCAGCGCGGACTGCGTCTTGGGGGAGGCGCGGTTGATCTCGTCGCCGACGACGATGTTGGCGAAGATCCCGCCGGGGCGGAACTCGAACTCGCGGGTGTCCTGGTTGAAGACCGAGACGCCCGTGACGTCCGAGGGCAGCAGGTCCGGGGTGAACTGGATGCGCCGGACCGTCGAGTCGATGCTGCGGGCCAGGGCCTTGCTCAGCATCGTCTTGCCGACGCCGGGCACGTCCTCGATCAGGAGGTGGCCCTCGGCCATCAGCACGACCAGCGAGGCCGAGACGACGTCGGGCTTGCCCTCGATCACCCGCTCGATGTTGGACCGGATCCGCCCGACCACGCGCGCGAGCGTCTCGAGGTCAGCACCTCCCGCTGCCGGAGCAACCACGTCGAGCCCTTCCGTCCCTCTGACACGTGCGACCAACCGTATTCGGTGACGGCAACCTGCGCCGCTCCTCCGGCCAGCCGCATGCCGGCCGCCGCCCCGGGGCTCCCGACGACCCACCTCGCCCCACCATCCACCCCACTTCACCCCACCGCGCGCCCCACCCACGCCCCACCTGGGCCGCATGCCGACCAACCGGACCGGGTCGCACCGCGGCTGACCTGCGCGAACAACGGGCGGCCCGATTCGGCCCAGGGGCGGCCGCGGGGGAGGGGCGAGGGCGGAAACCCCGCGAAAAGGGCGCGCGGACACGCCCGATGGAGTTGACGGTGGGGAGAAGTGGGTTAAAGTGGTGCGAAGTGGAGGAACGTGGCTGACGGAGGTGCCCGATGTTCTTCATGGGCACCTACACCCCCCGACTCGACGAGAAGGGGCGGCTGTTCCTCCCGGCGAAGTTCAGGGACCGACTCGCAGAGGGGCTCGTCGTGACGCAGGGTCAGGAGAACTGCCTGGTCGTGTGGCCGAGCGACGTCTTCATGCAGGAGGCGCAGCGGGCCCGGGCGGCGCCGATGACCAACAAGTCCGCCCGTGAGTACGCCCGCGTGCTCTTCGCCGGCGCGGACGAGGGGTCGCTGGACAAGCAGGGCCGCATCTCGATCCCGGCCAACCTCCGCGAGTACGCGTCGCTGGAGAAGGACGTGGTCGTGATCGGCGTCATGGACCGGATCGAGATCTGGGACCCGGCCCGTTGGGAGGCGTTCTCCAGCGAGGCGCAGCGCAAGTTCGCCGAGCTCGACGAGGCCGGCGAGGACTGACCAGCAGGACCCAGCAGCACCAGCAACACCCCAGAGCGAGCACCACAACCGAACAGCGGAACCGCAGGGCCAGGTCTCTGGCCCGCTCTCCCCGCCAGCTGGCGCACCTTCCCCGGTGCCAGGTGGCGGCACTTCCCCGTCGGGGGAGCGGGCAGGAGACCTGGCCCTGCGGCGCCGCAGAAGCACGCACCACCCAGCACCCACGCAGCACCACCCACGCTGCACCACCACTCCGCACCACCCAGCACCACGACATCAGGGGTCGAGCCGATGAGCACCACGCACGTGACGTCCGCGAGGACGACCGACGGTGCCGTCCCGCGCGTCCGCCACCAGGCCCGCGACGCCGCCGCCCTGATGGCGTTCTCCGCCGCCAGCTCGGTCGTGCTGGCGGTCACCTTCCTGCTGCTCGCCCGGCTCGGGGGCTGAGCCGGCGATGAGCCAGCCCCGACACGTCCCGGTGCTGCTCGACCGGGTCGTCGCGCTCCTGCAGCCGGCGCTCGAGCGCGAGGGAGCCGTCCTCGTCGACTGCACGCTCGGCCTCGGCGGGCACAGCGAGGCGGTCCTGGAGCGGATCGGCAGCGCCCGGGTGGTCGGCATCGACCGCGACCCGGAGGCGCTGCGCCGCGCGGGCGACCGGCTGGCGCCGTACGGCGACCGGTTCACCGGCGTCCACGCTGTCTACGACGAGCTCCCCGACGTCCTCGACGACCTCGGCCTGGACTCGGTCGACGCCGTCCTCTTCGACCTCGGCGTCTCCTCGATGCAGCTCGACGTCCGCGAGCGCGGATTCGCCTACGCCGAGGACGCCCCGCTCGACATGCGGATGGACGGCACCGCCGGCCCGACCGCGGCCGACGTGCTCAACACCTACTCCGCCGGTGAGCTGACCCGCGTGCTGCGCGACTACGGCGAGGAGAAGTTCGCCAAGAAGATCGCGCACGCGATCGTCCGTCGCCGCGAGACCCAGCCGTTCACGACCTCCGGCCCCCTGGTCGAGCTGTTGTACGCCGAGATCCCGGCGCCGGCGCGCCGGACCGGCGGGCACCCGGCCAAGCGGACCTTCCAGGCGCTGCGCATGGAGGTCAACGACGAGCTGGCCGTGCTGCGCCGCGCGATGCCGGCGGCGATCGACGCCATCGGGGTCGGCGGCCGCGTGGTCGTGGAGTCCTACCACTCGCTCGAGGACCGGCTGGTGAAGCAGGCGTTCGTCGCCGCGACCCGCAGCACGGTCCCGGTCGACCTGCCGTTCGTCCCCGAGGGGAGCGAGCCGGCGCTGCGCCTGGTCACCCGCGGCGCCGAGCAGGCCGACGAGCAGGAGATCGCCCAGAACCCGCGTGCGGCGTCGGTCCGCCTGCGTGCCATCGAACGGACCCGCGCATCCCAGGGAGCAGCCTCATGAGCACCACCTCCAGCGCAGCGGCGCAGATCCGCTCCCGCGTCCCGCGGCTCGCCGAGGCCGCCGTCGAGCGCGCGCGGCTCACCGTCGTCCCGGCCCGCCGGGTGCGTGCGGCGCGCGTGCCGTTCGTGACGCTGGTGACCGTGCTGCTGCTGGGCGGGGTCGTGGGGCTGCTGCTGTTCAACACCCAGATGCAGCAGGCGTCGTTCGCCGCCACCGCCCTGGAGAAGCAGGCCGGCGACCTCGCCGCCCGCCAGCAGACGCTGACCATGGAGATCGAGCGGCTGCGCGACCCGCAGACGATCGCCCAGCGGGCGACCCGGCTCGGCATGGTCGTGCCGGCCGCCCCGGCGTTCCTCGACCTCGACACCGGCGCGGTCGAGGGCGACCCGCTTCCCGCCGGCCCCGAGGGGCGTCTCCCGATCAACCCCGGCCCGCCCGCCCTGCCCGCGGCGCTGAACCCGGCACCGGAGGTCGTCACGGTGGAGGCCCCGCCCGAGGGTGTCCTGGCCGAGGACCGCGGCAACGGCGGCCGAAACTCCGGCGACACGGCCCGCGGTGACGGCCGCGGAGGCGACGGCGGGGGTAGAAACGCTCAGGAGTCCCAGCAGTCACAGGACTCCCGCCAGAACCAGCAGAACCAGCAGAACCAGCAGCAGGCCCGCCGCTAGCCGAGTCCGACCAGGACCCCGAGCAGCACCCGAGCAGGACGTCAGGGAGACCCCGTGCGCCGTACCCGCCCCACCCGCGGCCGCCGCGGCAGCCTCCGCGGCTCCCCGCAGGCGCGGCTGCGGGTCGGGTTCGTCCTCATCGCGATGGTGCTGTCGGTGTTCGGCGGCCGGCTGGTGCAGCTGCAGGGCGTCGACCCGGGGTCGTACGCCGCGATGGCGGCCGCCGAGGGCACCACCGAGGTGCTGCTGCCGGCCCGCCGCGGCGACATCCTGGACCGCAACGGCGAACCGCTCGCCAACTCCGTCGACGGCCTCATGGTCGTCGCCGACCCGAAGCTGACCGCCGACAAGGCGCCCGAGATCGCGACGTTCCTGGCGCGCCGGCTGGACGTGGACTACGCGCGGACGCTCGAGCGGCTCCGCGAGCCGGGCAGCCGGTTCGAGTACCTCGCCCGCCAGGTCCCCTCGACGCTCGCCGACGACGTGGTGAGCGAGGCCCGCGAACGCGGCTACGACGGGATCCTGACGCGCCGCGACCCGGTGCGGGAGTACCCCGCGGGCGACGTCGCCGCCAACCTCGTCGGCGCGCTCGGCACCCCGGACCCCGAGGAGGGCGACCAGCCGCTGGTCGGCCTGGAGCTGGCGTTCCACCACTGGCTGGCCGGCAAGGACGGCTCGGCGCGGTACGCGGTCGGCGGCGGCAACAAGCTGCCCCTCGGCGACAACGTGGAGGTCGCGCCGGTCGACGGCAAGGACCTCGTGACCACCCTCGACCGCGAGCTGCAGTGGTACGCCCAGCGCGTGCTGCGGCAGACCGTCCAGTCCTCGCGGGCCGAGTCGGGCTTCGCCGTGGTCCTGGACTCCCGGACCGGCGACATCCTCACGCTCGCCGACCACCCGACGTTCGACGCGAACGCACCGGAGCTGGCGAAGAAGGAGGACCGCGTCTCCCGCGCCCTGGGCGACGTCTACGAGCCCGGGTCGGTCGAGAAGGTGCTGACCGCGGCGGCGCTCATCGACGCCGGCAAGGTGACGGCCCGCACCCGCATCACCGTCCCGCCGCTGCTGCAGCGCCAGGACAGCCCGATCGGCGACTGGTTCGACCACGGCGAGATCAAGCTGACCCTGGCCGGCGTCATCGCCAAGTCCTCCAACATCGGCACCGTGCTGGCCGCGGACAACTTCGAGCCCGGTCAGCTGCGCGACTACCTCGTCGACTTCGGGCTCGGCGCCAAGACCGGGATCGGGGCGCCCGGCGAGTCCGGCGGCATCCTGCCGAGCGGCGCCATGTGGACCGACCAGACCGAGGACCGCATCGCGTTCGGCCAGGCGCTCTCGGTCAACGCCGTGCAGATGGCGGCGGCGGTCAACACGATCGCCAACGGCGGGGTCCGGGTCGACCCGAACCTGATCAAGGGCACCGCCGAGCTCGCCGACGGCACGGAGGTCGGCACCGACACCGCGACCCGTCGTCGTGTGGTCAGCGAGGACGCCGCCCGCCAGACGATGAAGATGATGGAGCGGGTCATCGACCCCGACGCCGGCGTGGCGCCGGGCGCGGCCGTCCCCGGTTATCGGGTGGCCGGCAAGACCGGCACCGCCCAGCGTGCGGTCGACGGCGGCTACCACGGCTTCACCGTCTCCTTCGCCGGCTTCGCCCCGGCCGACGACCCGCGCTTCACGGTCTACGTGGTGGTCCAGGACCCCGGCAACGGCGGCGGCGGTGGCTCGGTCGCGGGCCCGGCGTTCAGCAAGATCATGGGCTACGCCCTGCGCCGCTACGGCGTGCCGCCGACCGGCACGCGGCCCTCGCGCCTGCCGGTCGAGTGGTGAGCCGCGGCGATACCCTCGCCGGGTCATGAACGCCCCCACGAGCCGCCCCCGCCACCCCCGCCGCACGACCCTCGCCGACCTCGCGTCGACCGTGGGCGGCCTGAGCACCCAGGGCGGAGACGGCGCCGACGACACCGTGGTCACCGGCGTCTCGCTGAGCTCCCAACGGGTCCGCCCCGGTGACCTGTACGCCGCCCTGCCGGGCGCGCGCGTGCACGGCGTCGACTACGCGGCGGGTGCCGTCGAGGCGGGGGCGGTCGCGGTGCTGACCGACCCGGCCGGCGCCGACCGCGCGCCCGCCGGCGTACCCCTCGTGGTGGCGGACGACCCGCGCAGCCTCCTCGGACGCCTGGCCGCCCGCGTCTACGGCGACCCCGCGACGCGGATGCGGATGGTCGGCGTGACCGGCACCCAGGGCAAGACGACGACGACCCGCCTGGCGGAGAGCGGGCTCACCGCGGCGGGCGTGCCGTCGGCGGTGATCGGCACCGTCGGCACCCGCGTCCGGGGCACCGACGTCGAGACGACGCTGACCACCCCCGAGGCGCCGGACCTGCACGGCCTCTTCGCCGCGATGGTCGAGCAGGAGGTCGACACCTGCCTGATGGAGGTCTCCAGCCACGCGTTGGTGATGGGTCGCGTCGACGGGATCGTCTTCGACGTCGCCGTCTTCCTCAACCTCGGCCGCGACCACCTCGACTTCCACGCCGACGTCGAGGACTACTACCGCGCCAAGGCCTCGCTCTTCACCCCCGAGCGCGCCCGGCTCGCGCTGGTCAACCTCGACGACGAGCGCGGCCGGCGGCTGGCCACCGAGACGACGCTGCCGGTCCGCACCTTCTCCGCCGACGGCGCGGAGGGCGCGGACTGGCGCGCCGTCGACGTCGAGCTGCACCCGCAGGGCTCGCGCTTCCGCGTGCTCGGCCCGGGCGGCGTCGACGTCCCCGCGGCCTGCCCGATCCCCGGTGGGTTCAACGTCGCCAACACCCTGGCCGCCGTCGCCGCGTGCGCCGAGGCCGGGCTGGACGCCGCGACCGTCGCGGACGGCATCGCCACCGGCGCCGGCGTCCCCGGCCGCCTGGAGCGGGTCGAGGCCGGCCAGGACTTCGTCGTGGTCGTCGACTACGCCCACAAGCCCGACGCGGTCGAGGCCGCCGTCGCGGCGCTCCGCCCGGTCACCGCCGGCAAGGTGGTCGTCGTGCTCGGGGCCGGCGGCGACCGCGACCCCGGCAAGCGGCCGATCATGGGCGAGATCGCCTCCCGCCTGGCGGACGTGCTGGTCGTGACCGACGACAACCCCCGCACCGAGGACCCCGCGGCGATCCGTGCCGCCGTGCTCGCCGGGGCGACCGGGGGAGCCGAGGTGCTCGAGGTCGGCGACCGCCGGGCCGCCATCCGCGAGGCGCTGGGCCGGGCCCGCGCCGGCGACGTGGTGCTGGTGGCCGGAAAGGGGCACGAGACCGGTCAGGAGGTGGCCGGCGTGGTCCACCCGTTCGACGACCGTCAGGTCGTGCGCGAGGAGCTGGAGGCGGTGCGGTCGTGATCCCCATGACGCTCGACGAGGTGGCCGCGGTCGTCGGCGGCACCGTCGCCGGCGACGGCACCACGCGGGTGACCGGACCGGCGTACCTCGACAGCCGCGAGCCCGTCGTCGGCGGGCTGTTCGTGGCGATCGCGGGAGAACGCGTCGACGGCCACGAGTACGCCGCGCACGCGCACGCCGTGCTCGGCACCCGACCGACCGGGCGCCCGTCGGTCCTGGTCGACGACCCGGTCGCCGCGCTGGGTCGGCTCGGCCGCCACGTCGTCGACGCGACCGGCGCGACCGTGCTCGCGCTCACCGGCTCCCAGGGCAAGACCGGCACCAAGGACTACCTCGCCCACGTGCTGGCCACGGTCGCGGGCAGCGGCGTGCCCGACGGCGTCGTCGCGACGCGGGGCAACTTCAACAACGAGATCGGCGTCCCACTCACCGTGCTGCGCGCGACCTCCGACTCCACCCACCTCGTCGTCGAGATGGGGGCCCGTGGCATCGGGCACATCGGCTACCTGTGCGAGGTCGCACCGCCGGCGGTCGCCGCCGTGCTCAACGTCGGCACCGCCCACCTCGGGGAGTTCGGCTCCCGCGAGGCGATCGCCCAGGCCAAGGGCGAGATCGTCGAGGCGCTCCCCGTCACCGGCACCGCTGTGCTGAACGCCGACGACCCGCTCGTCGCCGCGATGGCGCCGCGCACCGAGGCCCGCGTGCTCACCTTCGGGCAGGCCGGCGACGTCACCTGGCGCGGCCTGGAGCTCGACGACGTCGGCCGCCCCACCTTCGAGCTCGGCCACGCCGGGCAGTGGCACCCGGTCGCGCTCCGCCAGGTCGGTGCGCACCAGGTCGCCAACGCCGCTGCGGCCGCCGCGATGGCGCTGGCCGTCGGGTGCGACGCCGCCGACGTCGCGGCCGCGCTGTCGACCGCCGAGAGCGCCTCGCGCTGGCGGATGGAGCTGCGCGAGCGCGCCGACGGCCTGGTGGTGCTCAACGACGCCTACAACGCCAACCCCGCCTCGACCGTCGCCGCCGTCGACGCGCTCGCCGCGCTCGGCCGGCGCGGCACGCGGCGTACCGTCGCGGTGCTGGGGGAGATGCGCGAGCTCGGCCCCACCAGCCACGACGACCACGTCGCCGTCGGTCGGGCCGCGGCCGAGGCCGGCATCGACGTCGTCGTCGCCGTCGGCGAGCCGGCCGCCGGCATCGCCGAGGGCGCCCGGTCGGTCGCGGGCTGGCGCGGTGAGGCGATGCTCACGGCGGGGCGGGACGAAGCGCTCGCCTGGGTGCGGGAGAATGCTGCAGCCGGGGACGCCGTCCTCGTCAAGGCCTCGCGCGGCGTCGCGCTCGAGGTCCTCGCGGAGGGACTGCTGGAGGACGTGACGTGAGAGCCGTACTGCTCGGGGGTGGGTTGGCCCTGCTCATCTCCCTGCTCGGCACCCGGGTCGCGATCTCGCAGTTCACCCGGCTGGGCTACGGCCAGGAGATCCGCGACGACGGACCGACCAGCCACCACACCAAGCGGGGCACGCCCACCATGGGCGGCGTCGTCATCATCGCCGCGACCGTGATCGGCTACTTCGCGGCGAAGCTGATCACGATGAGCGAGCCGTCGGCGTCCGCGCTGCTGCTGCTCTTCCTCTTCGTCGGCATGGGCCTGGTCGGCTTCCTCGACGACTTCATCAAGATCTCCAAGCAGCGCAGCCTCGGCCTGCGCAGCAAGGCGAAGATGGTCGGCCAGACCGTCATCGCGCTGATCTTCGGCTTCCTGGCGCTCTCGCCGTGGCTGGAGGACGACCGCGGCCGCACGCCCGCCTCGGACCACATCTCCTTCATCCGCGACTTCACCGCGTTCGCGCTGCCGACCGTCGTGGTGATGGCGCTGATCTGGCTCATCGTCACCGCCACCTCGAACGCCGTGAACCTCACCGACGGCCTCGACGGGCTCGCCACCGGCGCGAGCGTGATGGTCTTCGGCGCGTACACGCTGGTGAACATCTGGCAGAACAACCAGTCCTGCGAGATCTCGCCCGGCGCGACCTGCTACGAGGTGCGCGACCCGCTCGACCTCGCGGTCATCGCCGCGGCCATCACCGGCGCCTGCTTCGGCTTCCTGTGGTGGAACGCCTCGCCCGCGCAGATCTTCATGGGCGACACCGGCTCCCTCGCGCTGGGCTCGGCGCTGGCCGGCTTCGCGATCCTCACCCGGACCGAGCTGCTGCTCGTCGTGCTCGGCGGCGTCTTCGTCGTCGAGACCCTCTCGGTGATGCTCCAGGTCGGCTGGTTCCGGATCAGCGGCGGCAAGCGGATCTTCCGGATGGCGCCCATCCACCACCACTTCGAGATGCTCGGGTGGGAGCAGGTCACCGTCGTCATCCGGTTCTGGATCGTCACCGGCCTCTGCGTCGCCGCCGGACTCGGCATCTTCTACGCCGAGTGGGTCGCAGGCATATGACCCGCTCCGACCTCGACGCGCTGAGCCAGACCGATTCCTGGGAAGGCGTGCGCGCGGTCGTCGCCGGCTTCGGCGTCTCCGGCTTCGCCGCCGCCGACAACCTGCTCCACCTCGGCGCGAGCGTCACCGCGCTCGACGAGTCGGCCGCGGGCAAGGAGGAGAAGGCCGAGCTGCTCGAGGTGCTCGGCGCCTCGATCCGGCTCGAGGAGGGTGCGACCGCCGTCCTGCCCGACGACGTCGACGTGCTCGTCACCAGCCCCGGCTGGCGCCCCGACGCGCCGCTCCTCGCCCAGGCGCACGCACGCGGCGTACCCGTCTGGGGCGAGGTCGAGCTCGCCTGGCGCCTGCGCCACCCCGAGCACGCCGCGCCGTGGCTGGCGGTGACCGGCACCAACGGCAAGACCACGACCGTGCAGATGCTCGACTCGATCCTGCGCGCCGCCGGGCTGCGGAGCACCGCTGCCGGCAACGTCGGCCTGCCGCTGGTCGAGGCGGTCATGGACCCCACGCCGTACGACGTGATGGCGGTCGAGCTCTCCAGCTTCCAGCTGCACTACACGCGGTCGATGGCCGCCGAGTCCGCCGCGGTGCTCAACCTCGCCGAGGACCACCTCGACTGGTACGCCGCCCCCGGTGCGAGCAGCTCGGACCCGATGCGTGCGTACGCCGCCGACAAGGGCCGGATCTACGAAGGCGTCGAGCGCGCCTGCGTCTACAACGTCGCCGACCCCGAGACCGAGCGGCTGGTCCGCGAGGCCGACGTGCAGGAGGGTGCTCGCGCGATCGGGTTCACCCTCGGGATGCCCGGCGTCGGCATGCTCGGCCTGGTCGAGGACATCCTGGTCGACCGCGCGTTCATCGAGGAGCGAGGCACCAGCGCCGCCGAGCTGTGCACCGTCGCCGACCTCGCCAGCCCGGCGCCGCACTTCGTGGCCGACGCGCTGGCGGCCGCCGCGCTCGCACGTGCTCACGGCGTCTCGCAGCAGGCGGTGCGCGACGGCCTGCGCGCCTTCCGCCCCGACGCCCACCGGATCGCGGTGGTCGTCGAGCACGAGGGCGTGACCTGGGTCGACGACTCCAAGGCCACCAACCCGCACGCCGCCCAGTCCTCGCTCCAGGCCTACGACCCGGTGGTGTGGGTCGCCGGCGGGCTGGCCAAGGGCGCGCGCTTCGACGACCTGGTCCGCTCGGTGCGCGACCGGCTGCGCGGCGTCGTGCTGCTCGGCCGAGACCGCGGGGTCGTCGCCGAGGCGCTCGCGCGACACGCGCCGGATGTGCCCGTGATCGACGTCGGTGCCGGTGAGACTGGTCCCGAACAGGCTCCCATGGAGCGCGTCGTGGAGGCGGCGGCCACGTTGGCCCGACCCGGCGACACGGTCCTGCTGGCTCCTGGTTGCGCCTCCATGGACCTGTTCGCCAGCTACGCCGACCGCGGGGAGCAGTTCGCGGCCGCCGTGCGCAGGAGGACCGGGCAGGACTGAGTCGAGCGGATGCGAGGAGGCGGGCCGTGGCCACCACCGTCGAGCCGCCCGCCACCCAGCCCGACTCCTCGACCGGCTCCTCGACCGGGTCCGACGAGCGCCGGCCCGGCCGGTTCGCCTGGTTCGCGGCCGCGCGCGAGGCGCTCGACAAGCCGCTGACGGCGTACTACCTGCTGCTCGGCGCCTCAGGACTGCTGCTGACCATCGGCCTGGTCATGGTGCTCAGCGCCTCGAGCGTCTACTCGTTCCGGATCTTCGACAACTCCTACGCGATCGTCACCCGCCAGCTGATCTGGGTGGCGCTGGGCCTGCCGGCGGCGTACGTCGCCAGCCGGATGAGCACGCGGTGGCTCAAGCGGCTCGCGTTCCCGGCGTACCTCGTCGCGCTCGTGCTGCTGCTGATGACCGCCTTCCTCGGCGTCACCGTCAACGGCAACCAGAACTGGCTGGCCCTGGGACCTGTGCAGATCCAGCCCTCGGAGATCGCCAAGCTCGCGCTCGTCATCTGGGCGGCGGCGACCTACGCCAACAAGGAGCGCCGGCTCGGCCAGCTGCACCAGATCATGGTGCCGGTCGTCCCCGGCCTGCTGCTGGCCACCGGGCTCGTCGTCGTCGGCCGCGACCTCGGCACGGCGCTGGTCTTCGTGGCGATCCTGCTCGGGCTGCTGTGGGTGGTCGGCGCGCCGGCCCGGTTCTTCACCTTCAGCCTGTCGGTCCTCAGCGTGCTCGCGATCTTCATCGCCTCGACCAGCTCCGAGCGGCTCGGCCGCATCACGAACTTCGTAGACCCCTTCCAGGACTACCACGACGCGGGCTGGCAGCCGGCCCACGGCCTCTACGCGCTGTCGACCGGCGGCGTCTTCGGACAGGGCATCGGCGCCAGCCAGCAGAAGTGGGGCGACCTGCCCGAGGCCCACACCGACTTCATCTTCGCGGTGCTCGGCGAGGAGCTCGGCCTGCTCGGCACGCTGCTCGTCGTCGGCCTGTTCCTGACCATCGCGTACGCCGCCCTGCGCGTCGCTCGCGAGACCGCCGACCCGTTCGTGCGCTACTGCACCTTCGGCATCGTGGTGTGGCTGGTCGGCCAGATGATCATCAACGTCGGCATGGTGCTCGCCCTGCTGCCGGTGATCGGCATCCCGCTGCCACTGGTCTCCTACGGCGGCTC
The DNA here is from genome assembly GCF_014266025.1 of Nocardioides deserti. GTDB lineage: Bacteria > Actinomycetota > Actinomycetes > Propionibacteriales > Nocardioidaceae > Nocardioides > Nocardioides deserti. The sequence continues at coordinate 110,594 of NZ_JACMYC010000001.1, forward strand.
CGCCCTGCTCCCGTCCCTGGTCGCCCTCGGCCTCCTCATCGGGTTCGCCCGTCGCGAGCCGGAGGCGGCGCGCGCGCTGGCCCACCGCAAGCGCGACCGCGCCCGGTCGCTCGTAGGCTGACCCGCGATGCGCGTCCTGCTCGCCGGTGGTGGAACCGCCGGCCACACCTCGCCCCTGCTCGCCACCGCCGACGCCCTGGGGCGGCTGCGGCCCGACGTCGAGGTCACCTGCCTCGGCACGCCCCGCGGGCTGGAGAACCGCGTCGTGCCCGAGGCCGGCTACCCCCTCGAGCTCGTCCCGCCGGTTCCGCTGCCGCGCCGGCCCGGCGCCGACCTGCTCCGCGTCCCCGGCCGGCTGCGCGCCGCCGTCCGCGCGACCAACGACGTGCTCGACCGCGTCCGGCCCGACGTGGTCGTCGGGTACGGCGGCTACGTCTCGGTCCCGGCCTACCTCGCCGCCCGCCGCCGGGGCCTGCCGGTCGTCGTCCACGAGCAGAACGCGCTGCCCGGCATCGGCAACAAGGTCGGCGCCCGGGTGGCCCGCCGGGTCGCGGTGTCGTTCCCGGACACCCCGCTGCCGAAGGCCGAGCACGTCGGCCTGCCGATCCGCCGGATGATCGCCACGCTCGACCGCCCGGCGCTGCGCGCGGAGGCCCGCGCGTTCTTCGGCCTCGACCCCGACCTGCCCACGCTCGTCGTCACCGGCGGCTCGCAGGGCGCGCGCCGGCTCAACCAGTCGGTCTCCGGTGCGGCCGCCGCGCTCGGCGAGGCCGGCGTGCAGGTGCTGCACGTCGTCGGCCCGAAGGGCGAGGCCGCGCCCGCCGCCACCGGCACGCCGTACGTCGTCGTCGACTTCGTCGACCGGATGGACCTGGCGCTGGCCGCCGCCGACCTCATGGTCTGCCGTGCCGGCGCGTCGAGCGTGACCGAGGCCGCCGCGACCGGCGTGCCGGCGGTCTTCGTGCCGCTGCCCATCGGCAACGGCGAGCAGGAGCACAACGCGCGGCCGGTCGTCGACGCCGGGGGAGCGCTGCTGGTCTCCGACGCGGCGTTCACTCCCGAGTGGGTCGCCGCGACCGTTCCCGGGCTGGCCAACGACCGCGAGCGGCTCGCCACGATGGGCGCCGCCGCCAGCGACCTCATCCCGCGCGACGCCGACGAGAAGCTCGCGCGCATCGTGCTCGAGGTCGGCGGGGCCGGCGCGTGAGGGTCCCCGTCCCCGACGTCGTCCCGCCCGCCGAGGAGCTCGGCCGCGTCCACTTCGTCGGCATCGGCGGCGCCGGCCTCTCGGCCATCGCCCGGATCATGCTCGCCCGCGGCATCGCCGTCAGCGGCAGCGACGGCGTCGACAGCCCCACCCTGGCATCGCTGCGCGACGCGGGCGCGACCGTCTTCGTCGGCCACGACGCCGCCCAGGTGGGCGACGCCGACACCCTCGTGGTCTCCACCGCCGTCCGCGAGGACAACCCCGAGTACGTCGACGCCGTCCGCCGCGGGCTCCGCCTGCTGCCGCGCTCCTCGGCACTCGCCTCGGTCATGGCCGGCCGTCGCGTCGTCGCCGTCGCCGGCACCCACGGCAAGACCACGACCACCTCGCTGCTGACCGTCGCCCTCCAGGCCGCCGGTGCCGACCCGACCTACGCCGTCGGCGGCGAGCTCGCCGCGACAGGCACCAACGCCGCCGAGGGCACCGGCGACCTCTTCGTCGCCGAGGCCGACGAGAGCGACGGCGCGTTCCTGCACTACAGCCCGTACGCCGCGATCGTCACCAACGTCGACGCCGACCACCTCGACCAGTGGGGGACGCCGGAGGCGTACGCCGCCGCGTTCGACGAGTTCGCCGACACCGTCTCGTCCGACGGCTTCCTCGTCTGCGTGGTCGACGACCCGGGTGCGGCGGCGCTGGCCGAGCGGCACCGGGCCCTCGGCCGCCGCGTCGTCACCGTCTCCACCCGCGCCGACGCCGGCGTCGACGTCGGGCCGGACACGCTCGCCGGGGTCACGCTCTGGTCGCCCGGGGACCACTACCTCGCCGACGCGCTGGCCGCGCTGGCCACCGGTCTCACCCTCGGGCTCGACCGCGCTGCGCTGGTGGCCGGCCTGGCGGCGTACACCGGGACGAAGCGGCGGATGGAGCCCAAGGGCGAGGCCGGCGGCGTCCGCGTCTACGACAGCTACGCCCACCACCCCGTCGAGATCGTCGGGGACCTCCAGTCCGGGCGGGCGCTGGCGGGGGAGGGGCGGCTCGTCGTCGCCTTCCAGCCGCACCTGGTCTCGCGGACGCGGATCTTCGGCGAGGCGATGGGCCGGGCCCTCGGCGCCGCCGACGAGGTCGTCCTCACCGACGTCTACCTCGCTCGCGAGGAGGCCGATCCCGAGGTCACCGGCGCGTACGTCGCCCGCTCAGTGCCGCTGCCCGCCGACCGCGTCGCCGTGGTGCCCGACCTCGACGACCTGGCCGCCGAGCTGGCCCGCCGCGCGCGTCCCGGCGACCTCGTGCTGACCCTCGGCGCCGGCACGATCACCACCGTCGGCCCCCGCGTGCTGGAGCTGCTGCGCGACCATGGCTGACCGGTCGAGCACCGACACCTTCGAGCGGACCCGCCGCCGGTTCGTCCGCCGGCAGCGGGCCGGCCGGCGACGCCGGTGGCGGCTGCTGCTCCTCGTGGTCCTGCTGCTCGCCCTGGTGGTCGGCGGGCTGTGGCTGGTGTTCCTCTCCGACCGGCTCGCGGTCCAGGGGGTCGAGGTGCGCGGCACCGAGACCCTGAGCACGGGGGAGGTGCGCAGCGCGGCGGCCGTGCCCACCGGCGAGCCGCTCGCGACGCTCGACCTGGCGGCCATCGAGGCCCGGATCGAGACCCTCGCCCCGGTGCGCAGCGTCGACGTCTCGCGCCAGTGGCCCGACGCGGTGCTGGTGGAGGTCGAGGAGCGCACGCCGGTCGCGGTCGTCTCCATCGGCGGGGAGTTCCGCGGCCTGGACGCCGAGGGCGTCGTGTTCGACCGCTTCCGCAAGGCCCCGCCCGGTCTGCCCCGGGTCGAGGTCTCCGCCGACGTGGCCGACGACGCCTTGGTCGAGGCCGCCGCGATCGTCGCCGTGCTGCCGGGGGACCTCGCGGCCAAGGTCGACCACGTCGAGGTCCGCACGGTCGACCAGGTGTCGCTCGCCCTGCGCGACGGCCGCACCGTCCGGTGGGGGAGCGCGGATGCCTCCGAGCAGAAGGCCCAGGTGCTCGCCGGCCTGCTCGCCGCCCAGCAGGCGCCGATCTACGACGTCTCCGTCCCCGGCCAGCCCACCGTCTGCACCCAGCCCGCCGTCTGCGGCGACGACTGACTCCTCGCGGGGCAGCACCGCCGCACCGGCGGCACACGACACGCACGACACCCACGACACGCGGCGTGTCCTCCCGGATCGGGCGGGATGTGCTGCCTAGTGTCGTCCGCACGACGAGGTTGACATAACTATAACCCTCCACCTGAGGGTCAGAGTTGCGGACACACCGAGTCGGACGACTTCCCCGCGCGGGCCACCGTCCGCACGCATCGCACCCAGACCTGAACCGACCTCCATCGAAAGGCGAAGCCGCCGTGGCAGCTGCACAGAACTACCTGGCCATCATCAAGGTCGTGGGCATCGGCGGTGGCGGCGTCAATGCCGTCAACCGGATGATCGAGGTGGGGCTCAAGGGTGTCGAGTTCATCGCGATCAACACCGACGCCCAGGCCCTGCTCATGAGCGACGCCGACGTCAAGCTCGACATCGGTCGCGAGCTCACCCGCGGCCTCGGCGCCGGCGCGAACCCCGACGTCGGTGGCCGCGCCGCCGAGGACCACGCCGACGAGATCGAGGAGGTCATCAAGGGCGCGGACATGGTCTTCGTGACCGCCGGCGAGGGTGGCGGCACCGGGACCGGCGGCGCGCCGGTCGTCGCGCGCATCGCCCGCTCGCTCGGTGCGCTGACCATCGGCGTCGTGACCCGACCGTTCGCCTTCGAGGGCCGCCGCCGCGCCAACTCCGCCGAGGAGGGCATCGCCGCGCTGCGCGAGGAGGTCGACACCCTCATCGTCATCCCGAACGACCGGCTGCTCTCGATCAGCGACCGCAACGTCTCGGTGCTCGACGCGTTCAAGCAGGCCGACCAGGTCCTGCTCCAGGGCGTCTCGGGCATCACCGACCTGATCACCACCCCCGGCCTGATCAACCTCGACTTCGCCGACGTCAAGTCGGTCATGGCCAACGCCGGCTCGGCTCTCATGGGCATCGGCTCGGCCCGCGGCGAGGACCGCTCGGTCGCCGCCGCGGAGATGGCGGTCTCCAGCCCGCTGCTCGAGGCGTCCATCGACGGCGCGCACGGCGTCCTGCTCTCGATCGCCGGCGGCTCCGACCTCGGCCTGTTCGAGATCAACGAGGCGGCCGCCCTGGTCGCGCAGGCCGTGCACCCCGAGGCCAACATCATCTTCGGCGCGACCATCGACGACGCCCTCGGTGACGAGGTCCGGGTCACGGTCATCGCCGCCGGCTTCGACGGGGGTACGCCGAAGCGACGCGACGAGGGCACGGTCCTGCGCCGCGAGCCGAAGCCGCAGCAGAGCCAGGAGGAGACCCGCAACGCGGCCCAGGCGCTCGCGGCCGGCCGCGGCGACGCGCCCGCCCGCTCGGAGCAGCGCGAGCCGGTCGCGGCGGCGAGCCGCCCGCAGGCCGCCCCGTTCCAGCAGGCCGCGCCCGCCCAGCAGTCGCAGCCGGCCCAGCCGGCGGCCCGCCCGGCGCCGCGCCAGGTCCAGTTCGACGACGACGACCTGGACGTGCCGGACTTCCTGAAGTAGTCGGGTTGTACGCCTTCCGCACGACGCACGGCCCCGCCGGCCGGTCCGTGGAGCTCGCCTTCACCGACCGCCTCGGCGGGGTCAGCGCGGCGCCGTGGGACGAGCTGGACCTGGCCATCGAGGGCGACGACCCGGAGGAGGCCCGCACGGAGAACCTCCGCCGGGTGCTCGCGGACTTCGCCCCGGACGCGGCGCTCGCCGACCTGCGCCAGGTACACGGCCGCGAGGTCGTGACCGCGGACGGGCCGGTCGAGCGCGTGCCCGGGGACGGGCTCGTCACCACCCGGACCGACGTCGTCCTCATGGTCCGCGCGGCCGACTGCGTGCCGGTGCTGCTCTCGGGCGGCACGGTCGTGGGCGCCGCTCACGCCGGGCGGGTGGGCGTCACCGCCGGGGTCGTCCCGGCGACGGTGGAGCGGATGCGCGAGCTGGGTGCGACCGACGTGGTCGCGTGGATCGGCCCGCACGTGTGCGGGAGTTGCTACGAGGTGCCGCAGGAGATGCAGGAGGAGGTGGGGTCGGTGGAGCCGACGACGGTCGCGACGACAACGTGGGGCACGCCGTCCCTCGCCCTCGGCGCCGGTGTCCGTGCGCAGCTGGAGCGGCTCGACGTGGAGGTCGTCGACGTCTCCCGCTGCACGGTGGAGTCGCCCGACCTCTACTCCCACCGGCGCGACGGCCGGGGTGCCGGTCGCCACGCCGGGCTGGTCAGGAGGCTGTCGTGAGGCGCCAGGAGCTGGCCGCCGGCCTGGCAGCGGTGCGCGAGCGGATCGCTGCCGCGTGCGACGAGGCCGGCCGCGACCCCGACGAGGTCACCCTCGTGGTGGTCACCAAGTTCTTCCCCGCCTCCGACGTGCGGCTGCTGGCCGACCTCGGCGTCACCGACGTCGGGGAGAACCGCCACCAGGAGGCCGAGGCCAAGGCCCAGGAGTGTGCCGACCTCGGTCTGCGCTGGCACTTCATCGGCGGCCTGCAGTCGAACAAGGCGGCCGCGGTCGCGGCGTACTCCTCGGTCGTGGAGTCCGTCGACCGCGCCAAGCTCGTCGGTCCGCTGGCCCGCGGGGCCGCAGCCCGCGACGAGCCCCTCGACGTGCTGCTCCAGGTCAGCCTGGACCCGCCCGGGCGCGAGGGACGGGCGGGTGTCGACCCCGATGCCCTGCCGGCCCTGGCCGAGCGGGTGGGTCAGGAGCAGGACCTGCGGCTGCGCGGCCTGATGGCCGTCGCGCCGCTGGGGGAGGACCCGGCGACGGCGTTCGCCCGGCTGGCCGAGGTGCGCGCGGCGTTCGTCGCCGAGCACCCGGCGGCGACCTGGTTGTCCGCCGGCATGTCCGGCGACCTCGAGCACGCGGTGCGCCTCGGCGCGACACACGTGCGGATTGGCTCCGCGGTCCTCGGTTCGAGGCCTGCGGGGAAGTAGTGTCCGGAACATCCAAGGAGTGCCCCCTGCGGGCGCTGAGTCCCGAAAGGTCACACCCATGAGCGGCGCGATGCGCAGGATCGGCGAGTACCTCGGCCTGCTCGAGGACACCGGCCGGTACGACGACGAGTACGACGGCGACGACTACCACACCCAGGAGACGACGCCGGTCGCCGCGGCGGCGCGCGCCCAGCGGCCCCGCGCCGCCGGCCCGGCCCCCGTGGCCGACCTCGCCGAGCGCCGCCGTCCGGTGGCGCCCGTGGCCCCCGTGCCGTCGCCGGGCGTGGTCGCGGAGCTCAGCCGGATCACCACCCTGCATCCGAGCACCTACAACGAGGCGCGCACGGTCGGGGAGAACTTCCGCGAGGGCGTCCCGGTGATCATGAACCTCTCGGAGATGGACGACGCCGACGCCAAGCGTCTCGTCGACTTCGCCGCCGGCCTGGTCTTCGCCACCCGTGGCACGATCGAGCGGGTCACCAACAAGGTGTTCCTGCTGTCGCCGCCCAACGTCTCGGTGGCTGCGGAGGACAAGCAGCGGATCGCCGAGGGCGGTTTCTTCAACCAGAGCTGAGGAGTCATTGAACGCCGTCTGGCAGATCGCTTACGGCCTCACCTGGGCCTTCGTCGCGCTGCTGTGGGTGCGGTTCATCGTCGACTGGGTGCAGGTCTTCGCCCGGTCCTGGTCGCCGTCGGGCCCGCTGCTGGTGGTGCTCGAGGTCGTCTACTCGATCACCGACCCGCCGATCAAGGCTCTGCGCCGCGTCGTGCCGCCGTTGCGGCTGGGCAGCGTGGCGCTCGACCTGAGCTTCATCCTGGTGATGATCGTCGCCTGGATCCTGCTCAACATCTTCCGCGGGCTGGCCTTCTAGCCACTGCGTCCCGCTCCCGACCAGCGCGTCCGCCGGGTCACACCGGTCCCAGGCCAAGCGCTATTGTTCGACGGAGCAGCTGCGCGACGCTCTGTCACCGCTCGGCCACCGCTCTGCGAACGCTCTGCCACAACCGACACGACAACGAATGGGTGAGGTCATGCCGCTGACGCCTGAGGACGTGAGCAACAAGCGATTCACTCCCGTCCGGCTCCGCGAGGGGTACGACATGGGGGAGGTCGACCAGTTCCTCGACGAGGTGGAGGCCGAGCTCGCGCGGCTGACGAAGGAGAACGACGACCTCCGGGCCAAGCTGTCCTCCGTGCAGTCGGGCACCCAGCCGGTGCCGGTCGCCCAGCCGGAGCCCACCCCCGAGCCGGTGGCCGAGAAGGCGCCCGAGCCGGAGCCGGCCCCCGTCGCGCAGCCCGTCGCCGCGAACGTCGGCGGCCCGGTCGAGACGATCCGCGTCGAGACGGTCCCGCAGGCCTCGAACGCTGCGGCCCGCTTGCTCGAGATCGCCACCCGCAACGCCGACGAGCTGGTCGAGGAGGCGAAGAACGACGCCGACAAGATCGTCGGCGAGGCGCGCACCAAGGCCGAGCGCCTGGAGGCGGAGTCGAAGTCGAAGGCCGACCGCCTCGAGTCCGACGCCCGCACCCGCGCGCAGATGCTCGACTCCGAGACCGCCGAGCGCCGCCAGCAGATGTTCGGCGAGCTCGAGCGCGAGCGGGACCGCCTCAGCAGCGAGGTGGAGACCCTTCGCTCGTTCGAGCGCGAGTACCGCTCCCGCCTCAAGACCTACTTCACCCAGCAGCTCGAGGCCCTCGGCTCCACCGAGAGCGCCGCGCCGAACGACGAGCAGCCCGCGCCGAAGCGGCTCCGCTCGATCCTCGGCGAGGACGAGAGCTGACGGCAGCACCGCACCACGCACGACTCCCGGACGGCCGGCCCCCTCACCAGGGGGCCGGCCGTCCGTCGTCCCGGACCGGCCGCCGGGCCCGGATCTCGGTGATCTCCCGCGGTCCGCGGTTGGCCCGGCCCCCGCGCTCGGCTACCCTCCGCCCACACGGTGACCGCAGGTCGCCGGGCGACCGGCCCGAGGAGGACCGATGGCAGGCAGCGCTGGGAGGACCACCGCGAAGGCGGCGGGCAAGGGAGCAGGCAGCACCGAGGCGGCGGCGACCCAGGCGCCGCTGGCGAGCCTGGTCGTCAAGGAGGGCGAGGAGGCCTGGACGAGCGAGGAGCTCGCCGAGGTCATCGACGAGCTGCACGAGCAGCGCAAGCACAGCGCGTCCATCGTCGAGAACCTCGACGAGGAGATCTCGGGCCTGATGCGTGACTCCGGCGACGGCGCCGGGCAGGACCAGGCCGACATCGGCTCGTCGTCGTTCGAGCGCGACCACGAGCTCACCGTGCTGAGCAACGAGCGCGACAAGGTGGCCCAGATCGACCGGGCCCTGGGGCGCATCGACGACGGCACGTACGGCGTGTGCGAGTCGTGCGGCGAACCCATCGGCAAGATGCGGCTGATGGCTTTCCCGCGTGCGACACTCTGCATGCCATGCAAGCAGCGCGAGGAACGTCGCTGAGCGACGACACCGACCGTCCCGCCGTACCCTCTCCGCCTCGCCGGGCACGCCTCCGGCTGCTGCTCGCCGGCATCTTCGCGGCGCTGTACGCCACGGACGTGGTCTCGAAGGTCCTCGCGGTCGAGCACCTCACCGGCCGCCCGGACGTCGAGGTCGTCGGCGACCTGCTCGTGCTGCACCTGGTGCGCAACCCGGGCGCGGCGTTCAGCACCGGCACGGAGTACACCGTGGTGCTCTCCTGCGTCGCGATCGTCGCCACCGGTGTCGTCCTGTGGCTGGCCCGTCGCGTCGGGAGCGTCCTGTGGGCCGTGGCCCTGGGCGTGCTGCTCGCCGGGATCGTCGGCAACCTCACCGACCGGCTGCTGCGTTCGCCCGGGCCGCTGCGCGGGCACGTGATCGACATGTTCATGCTGCCGAGCTGGCCGGTCTTCAACGTGGCCGACATCTGCATCAACGTCGCGGCGGGGCTGATCCTGCTGCAGGCGTTCCGCGGGATCCGGATCGACGGCACCCGGGAGGGTGAGGACGCGTGACGCAGGTCGACCACCGCAGCCTGTCCGTGCCCGACGGCCTCGCCGGCGAGCGGGTCGACGCCGCCATCGCGCGGATGTTCGGGCTGTCCCGCACCCGCGCGGCCGACCTGATCGCCGCGGGCCACGTGCAGCTCGACGGCGCCGACGTCGGCAAGAGCGACCGTGTGCTCCCCGGCGCCGTGCTCGACGTGACCATCCCGAGCATGGCCGACCCGCTCGAGATCGTGCCGGAGATCGTCGAGGGGATCGGGATCATCCACGACGACGACGCGATCGTCGTCATCGACAAGCCCGTCGGCGTCGCCGTCCACCCCTCGCCCGGGTGGTCCGGCCCGACGGTCGTCGGCCACCTCGCCGGCGCCGGCTTCCGGATCGCCACCAGCGGCGCCTCCGAGCGACAGGGCATCGTCCAGCGCCTCGACGTCGGCACCTCGGGCGTCATGGTGATCGCCAAGTCCGAGCACGCCTACTCGGTGCTGAAGAACGCCTTTCGCAACCGCACGGTCGACAAGACCTACCACGCGCTCGTCCAGGGGCACCCGGACCCGCTCGAGGGCACCGTCGACGCCCCGATCGGCCGGCACCCCAAGGCGGACTACAAGTTCGCGGTCATGGCCGACGGCCGGGCCAGCGTCACGCACTACAACACCCTCGAGGCGCACCGGTTCGCCAGCCTGCTCGAGGTGCACCTGGAGACCGGCCGCACCCACCAGATCCGCGTGCACATGGCGGCCCTCAAGCACCCGTGCGTCGGCGACATCACCTACGGCGCCGACCCGACGCTCGCCCGCCGGGTGGGCCTGGAGCGGCAGTGGCTGCACGCGGTGCGGCTCGGCTTCGAGCACCCCGAGACCGGCGAGCAGGTGAGCTACGAGTCGACGTACCCCGCCGACCTGGCGCACGCGCTCGAGGTCATCCGTGACGCCCACTGACGCCTCCACCGGTCCCGACGTGACGGTCCGCCCGGCCGTGCCGGGTGACGCGGGCGCGCTGGCCGCCGTGCACCTGCGCGCGCGGCGGGCGGCGCCGATGCCCGAGCCCGCGCACCCCGACAGCACGCTCGCGCCGTTCCTCGCCACCCGGATCGGCGCCGACCAGGTCTGGGTCGCCGAGGCGGGGGAGCGGGTCCTGGGCTACGCCCGGCACACCTCGACCTGGCTCGACGACCTGTACGTCGACCCGTCGGCCGCCCGCCAGGGCGTCGGGTCGCTGCTGCTCGACGTCGTCAAGGACCGGCTCGCGGACGGCTTCTGCCTGTGGGTCTTCGCCTCGAACGCCCCCGCCCGCGCGTTCTACGCCCGCCACGGGCTGGTCGAGCTCGAGGAGACCGACGGCTCCGCGAACGAGGAGCGCGCCCCCGACGTACGCATGGCCTGGCCCGGCCGCGACCCGCTGCGGTTCCTCCGCGGGCTGGTCGACGAGGTCGACGAGGAGCTGGGCGACCTGCTCGCCCGCCGCGCCGCCCTCACCCGCGCGATCCAGCCGCTCAAGACCGACCCCACCCGCGACCCCGCCCGCGAGCGGGAGGTCGCGGAGCGGGTCGCCCGCCGGGCCCCGCGGCTCGGCACCGACCGGCTCGTCCCGGTCATGGACGCGATCATCACCGCCTCCCTCGACGCCGCCGCCGAGGACCTCCGCACCGGTCGCTGACGGCTGCATCACGTCCGACCGCGCTGTCGGCGGCGAGTGCCAGCATGGGCCGCGGCCGTGAAGTAGCCTGACGTCCTTCCCCAAGGATCGACGCCGGGCCATCCACCCGGTGGCTGATGCTGCCCGCCTGCCGCTTCGACCCAGAGGAGCTCGATACCGCCGATGTCGACCGGCACCAAGGACTCCTTCGTCCACCTGCACGTCCACACCGAGTACTCCATGCTCGACGGGGCCTCGCTGCTCGACGGGCTGTTCGCGCGGACCGCGGACCTCGAGATGCCGGCCATCGCGATGACCGACCACGGCAACCTGCACGGCGCCTTCGACTTCTGGTCCAAGGCCCGCAAGCACGGCGTGAAGCCGATCATCGGCATCGAGGCGTACCTCACCCCGGGCACGCCGCGCGGGGAGCGCAAGCGGGTGCGGTGGGGCAAGGGTGACGGCCGGGAGGAGGGCGGCGACGACGTCGCCGGTGGCGGCGCCTACACCCACATGACGATGTGGGCGGAGAACACCGCCGGCATGCACAACCTCTTCCGGCTGTCCTCGCGCTCCAGCCTCGAGGGCTACTTCTACAAGCCCCGGATGGACAAGGAGATCCTCGCCGAGCACAGCGAGGGGATCATCGTCAGCACCGGCTGCCCCAGCGGCGCGATCCAGACCCGGCTGCGGCTGGGCCAGTGGGACGAGGCGGTCCGCGAGGCCGGCGAGCTGCAGGACATGTTCGGCCGCGACAACGTGTTCCTCGAGCTGATGGACCACGACATCTCGGTGGAGAAGCGGGTCCGCGACGACCTGCTGCGGCTCGGCCGCGAGCTCGGCATCCCGCCGCTGGCCACCAACGACTCGCACTACAACAACCCTGAGGACGCCGCGGCGCACGACGCGCTCATCTGTGTCGCGTCGGGCAAGCGGCTCTCCGACACCAACCGGCTGAAGTTCGACGGGGGCGGCTACTACATCAAGTCCGCCGCGGAGATGCGCGAGCTCTGGGCCGGCAAGCACGGCATGCGCGAGGCGTGCGACAACACGCTCGCGATCGCCGAGCGCTGCGAGGTCGAGTTCGTCGAGTCCACCGGCGGCTACATGGCGCGCGCCGACATCCCCGCCGGCGAGACCGAGGAGAGCTGGTTCCGCAAGGAGGTCTGGCGCGGCATCGAGTCCCGCTACCCCGGCGACCGGGTGACCGAGGAGGTCCGCGAGCGCGTCGAGATGGAGCTCGGCGTCATCTCGGCCAAGGGCTACTGCGGCTACTACCTCGTGGTCGCCGACTTCATCCAGTGGGCCAAGGACAACGGCATCCGCGTCGGACCGGGTCGAGGCTCCGGTGCGGGCTCGATCGCGGCGTACGCCCTGCGCATCACCGACCTGTGCCCGCTGGAGCACGGGCTGTTCTTCGAGCGGTTCCTCAACCCCGAGCGCCCCTCGATGCCCGACTTCGACATCGACTTCGACGACCACCGCCGCGGCGAGGTCATCGCCTACGTCACCCAGAAGTACGGCGCCGACCGGGTCGCGCAGATCGCCACCTTCGGCCGGCTCAAGGCCAAGGCCGCGATCAAGGACGCCGCCCGCGTGCTCGACTACGGCTTCGCTATCTCCGACCGCATCACCAAGGCGCTGCCCGCCGACGTGATGGGCAAGGGCGTCCCGCTCAAGGAGCTGTTCAACACCGAGCACAAGCGGTACGGCGAGGGCGGGGAGTTCCGCGCGCTGCACGACTCCGACGTCGATGTCCGCACGATCTACGAGACCGCAGTCGGCCTCGAGGGGCAGATCCGCAACTGGGGCGTCCACGCCGCCGGCGTGATCATGTCCAGCGACCCCCTGATCGACATCGTGCCGATCATGTCGCGGCCGCAGGACGGCGCGATCATCACCCAGTTCGACTACCCGATGTGCGAGGCGCTCGGGCTGGTCAAGATGGACTTCCTCGGCCTGAGCAACCTCCACATCCTGGAGAACGCGCTGGTCAACATCGAGGCCAACCGCGGCGAGAAGGTCGTCCTGGAGGAGCTGCCGTTCGACGACCGGCCGACCTACGAGCTGATGGGCCGCGGCGACACGCTCGGCGTCTTCCAGCTCGACGGTGGCGGCATGCGGGCGCTGCTGCGCTCGATGCAGCCCGACCAGTTCGCCGACATCACCGCGGTCAGCGCGCTCTACCGCCCCGGCCCGATGGGCGCGGACTCGCACAACAAGTACGCCCGGCGCAAGAACGGCCGCGAGCCGATCGACCCGATCCACCCCGCGCTGGCCGAGGCGCTCGAGCCGGTCCTGGGGGAGACCTACGGCCTGATCGTCTACCAGGAGCAGGTCATGGCGATCGCGCAGGTGCTCGCCGGCTTCACCCTGGGCGCCGCGGACAACCTGCGTCGCGCGATGGGCAAGAAGAAGAAGGAGGAGCTGGACAAGCAGTACGCCGGCTTCCAGGCCGGCATGCTCGAGCGCGGCTATCCCCAGGACGCGATCGACACGCTCTGGGCGATCCTGCTCCCGTTCTCCGACTACGCCTTCAACAAGTCCCACTCCGCGGCGTACGGCGTCATCACCTACTGGACCGCCTACCTCAAGGCGAACTACCCGGCCGAGTACATGGCGGCCCTGCTGACGTCGGCCAAGGACGACAAGGACAAGCTGGCGATCTACCTCAACGAGTGCCGCCGGATGAAGATCCAGGTGCTCCCGCCGGACGTGAACTCCTCCGCGCACGACTTCACGCCGGTCGGCTCCGACATCCGCTTCGGTCTCACCGCGATCCGCAACGTCGGGGCGAACGTCGTCGACGGCATCGTGGCCGCCCGCGAGGAGAAGGGTCGCTACACCGACTTCAACGACTTCCTCGACAAGGTGCCGGCGCAGGTCTGCAACAAGCGGGTCATCGAGTCGCTGATCAAGGCCGGTGCGTTCGACGACCTCAAGCACCGGCGCCGTGCCCTGGTGGCGATCCACGAGACGGCCGTGGACCAGTACGTCGACATCAAGCGCAACGAGGCGATCGGCCAGGACTCGCTGTTCGGCGGCCTCGACGACACCTCCGGCTTCGGCGTCTCGGTCGCGATCCCCGACATCGACGACTGGGACAAGATGACCCTGCTGGGCCACGAGCGGGAGATGCTCGGGCTCTACGTCTCCGACCACCCGCTGCTCGGGCTGGAGCACGTGCTCTCCGACGGCACCGACTGCACCATCGGCCAGCTGATGCTCGACGAGGACCGCTCCGACGGCTCGCCGATCACCGTCAGCGGCCTGGTCACCTCGGTGCAGCGCAAGATCACCAAGCGCGGCGACGCCTGGGCGCTGATCACGCTCGAGGACCTCGACGGCGCGATCGACGTGCTGCTGTTCCCCAGCGCCTACCAGCTGGCCAGCACCTACCTCACCGAGGACGCGATCCTCACCGTCAAGGGCCGGCTCTCGCGCAGCAAGGACCAGCCGGAGATCCACGGGCAGGAGGTCACGGTCCCCGACATCTCCGAGGGTCCGTCCGGCCCGGTGGTGATCAAGGTGCCGCAGACCCGTGTCAACACCGACGTGGTGGCTCACCTCAAGGACGTGCTCTCCACCCATCCCGGCATGACCGAGGTGCACCTGCGCGTCCTCATGCGCGACAAGACCCTGGTCATGCGCATCGGCGACCACCACCGGGTCACGCCGAGCCCTGCGCTCTTCGCCGACCTCAAGCAGCTGCTGGGGCCCGGGTGCCTGACCAGCTGACCGCGCCGGCCCGCACCGGGGTCGGGTCGTCGCCCCGGCGCTCGCCGGTGCTGGCGCTCGTCGCGCAGGCGCTCGCCGTGGTGGCGACCCTGGTGGTCGCCGGGCTGGTCGCGGCCGTGGTGTGGTTCCAGCTGTGGTCGCCGTCGACCGGCGTGGTCCAGGACGGCCGCTGGTTCCCGGACGAGGACGGTCTGCGCGCCGCGTTCTCCGGCACCGGCCTGTTCGTGCTCGTCGCGGTGCTGACCGGCTTCCTGGTCGGTGCGGTCACCGCGTTCCTCTTCGACCGCTCCGAGCTGCTCACCCTGGTCGCGACCCTCGTGGGTGCGGGGCTCGGCGGGTGGCTGATGCTCCGCCTGGGCCTCGAGTGGAGCCCGGCCGACCCCCAGGTGCTCGCGCGCACCGCCCCCGACGGCACCGAGCTCGAGTCCGCGCTCGTCGTCGACCTGCCTCACGCCTGGCTCGCCCTCCCGGGCGGGGCGCTCGTCGGCATGGCGGTCGTCTTCCTCGTCACCACCAAGCGCGCCGTCGCCGGGACCGACCCGCACTGACGGTGCGGTACGCCGCGGTCAGCCGTGGCCGTGCCGTACCGCACGGTGCGCGCGGTCGCCCAGCCTGAGTCCTCCGTGACCGGCTCGCCGAGGCGGCGCTCAGCGGAGTCGCGGTGCGGCGACGTCCGGCGCCGGCCCGGGGACGCAGCTCACGCGCAGCCGAGGCGATCCGACGGGCGAGTCGAGGCAGGGACCGAGGGTCCGCGGCGGTCCGACGCGGAGGTCAGGCACCAGTTCGGGCACCAGCTCGGGCACCAGCTCGGGCATCGGCACGGGACGCGGAAGGTGCTCGGTGCGCCACCGCGGCATCGGCACCGGAGGACGGCCCGGGAGCATCAGGGGCATGCCCACCGGTCGGTCGTGGACGGGCGCAAGCCGAGCGAGCACGGGCGGTGCGTGCTCGACGTCGAGGGGCACGGCGGCGGCGCCGGGCGTCCAGGAGAGGACGGCGAGCAGGCCGGCTGCGGACGCGAGGAGACGGCGCGTGTTCATGCCGCTGGGACGGGTGGGCATGGTCGACGGTTCCGCCGCGATCTTCCGAGCAGAGATCCGGCCGGCTTCGATGGAACCGGATGACGGCGCCACCTCGTCGGACGAGGAGCGAGCACCGACAGGAGTACTGATGGACGACGACGAGGACTTCTCCGCCTACGCCGACGCGCGTTGGAGCAACCTCGTGCGCTCCGCGGTCGTGCTCGGCTGCACCCTCGACGAAGCCCATGACCTCGCTCAGACGACGCTGCTGCGGTGCTACACGTCGTGGTCGCGAGTACGCCGTGCGGACGACCGCGACGCCTACGTGTATCGCATCCTGCTGAACTGCCACCGCGACAGCCGCCGCCGGCACTGGTGGGGCGAGCGGCCTACCGACACCCTGCCGGAGCAGGTCACGGCCGACCCGACCGGGGACGTCGACGCGGCGGACGCGGTCCGCCGCGCACTGGCCGACCTGTCACCGGCCCACCGCGAGGTCGTCGTCCTGCGCCATCTCGCTCAGCTGAGCGAGCAGCAGACCGCCACGGTCCTGGGCGTGGCGCCCGGCACGGTCAAGAGTCGCCTCGCGCGCGCGCTCGACCAGCTCGCCCGCTCACCGCACCTCGCCGAAGGACGCCAGCCGTGAACGATCAGACCCCCGACCTGCTCGACCGGATGCTCGCCGACCTGCCGGTCCGTCCAGCTCCCGTGGACGGCTTGCTGCGCGCCGGTCAGAGGGCGCGGCATCGCCGCCGCACCGTCGCCGTGGCGGGGGCCGCCGCCGCGACCGCGTTGGTGGTCGCGGGGATGACGATCGGCCTCGGAGGTCCCGCCGACCACGTTGTCGACGGCCCGGCCGCGCCGTCGAGCACGAGACCGGTGAACCTGCCGACCAACGGCTGGGAGCCGGGAGACATCTCGGAGCTGGCGCTGATGTCCGGCGTGCTCGGGCTGGACGACGAGGGTTGCGTCGTCCTCGACCACGCCGGCGACGGCCCACCCACCTACGCCACCTGGCCAGCGGGGTACACCGCCATGGTCGATGCGGACGGCGCGGTCCGCCTCCACGACGCCGCGGGGGACGAGGTCGCCCGCCAGGGCCAGCGCGTCCGGATGGGAGGCGGCTTCGGGTCCGGCACCGGCGACCCGCACCCGTGCCTGCCGTCCGGGGCGGAGGTGTTCCACGTCCAGTCCGACGTCGCGGTCTCCCCGCGGACGGCGGCGGGGGGCCCGGACGCGGCCGGCGACGACGGTCCGAGCCCACTGCTCGACGGCGCCGGGAACGAGCGGCTCCCGTTCGGAGCGACGGCAGAGGTGGTCGTGTACGCCCACTGCGGCCTGCGCTTTGCCAGGATCGACGGGGCGCTCTGGGAGACCGAGCCGGTCGGCAACGGCTCGTCCCCGACGGGCGGTGACCTGCTCCGCGGCACCGCCAGCCGAACTTCTGCTGACCGGGCCGTCTTCACCTATGCCGGCCTCGACGAGCCCGTGGTCTTCCGACCGGCGGGCGAGCCGGACCCCGACTTCGTCTGTTACTGAGCCCCGGCAGGTTCGTGCTCCGACCCGCGCGACCGCCGGCGCTCAGCGGGCGATCGGTGCGACGACGGCCGCGGTGGTCCCGACCAGGTCGGCGGGGGAGAGGCCGAGGTCGAGCCCACGCCGACCGCCGGAGACGTAGACGGTCGGGTGCTCGAGCGCGGTCGCGTCGACGACGGTCGGGTGTGGGCGCTTCTGGCCGACCGGGGAGATCCCGCCGGCGACGTACCCCGTCGCGCGCTCGGCCGCGGACACGTCGGCCATCGCCGCCTTGCTCCCGCCGAGGGCGCGCGCGAGGGCCTTGAGGTCGAGCTGGCGGTCGACCGGCACGATGCCCACGGCGAGCCTGCCGTCGACGTTCGCCATCAGCGTCTTGAACACGCAGGCCGGGTCGAGCCCGAGCGCCTCGGCCGCCTCGAGCCCGAAGGAGGCCGCGCGGGGGTCGTGGTCGTACTCGTGGGTCGTGAACGCGATCCCCGCCGCGGTGAGCGCGACGGTCGCGGGGGTTCCGCCGGCGCGGGCGGCCTTCTTCTTCGCCATGGTTCCTCGAGTGTCGGGGCCTGCTAGTTCGGGGACCAGCGGGTCCGCGCGACGTCGGTGGCCGGCAGGGACGGGATGACGTTCATCGCGCGCAGCTCGGTGCGGAGGAGGTCGGTGACGAGCACGAGCCGCTCCTCGGCGTCCTCGGCCTCCAGCAGCATCTGCCGCTCGGGCATGGGCAGGGGAGCGCAGGCAGCCAGCGTCCAGGAGAGGTACGACGGGTCGCGCGGCAGCGTGCCGTCGTAGGGGTCGGCGCGGATCTCGGTGAGCGCCGCCCGGTAGGCCACGAACGTCGCCCGCGCCTGCTCCAGCAGCTCGTCGGGCACCGGCTTGGTCGGCTCGGGCCGGTCGACGACGTGGCCGACCGGGAACAGCCCGGTGGAATCGAGGTGGTCGAGCTCGATGCGGTCCAGCCCGACCGCGACGACGTCGAAGGAGCCGTCGGGGTGGGGCTCGACCTCGGTGAGCTGCACGCGCACGCCGATCCGGTAGAGCGACTGCGCGCCGTGGTCGCCGACCTCGTAGCCCTCCCGGATGGCGACCGACCCGAAGACGCGCTCGGCAGGGTCCTCGACGCGCAGCAGGTGGTGGACCATCGCGCGGTAGCGGTCCTCGAAGACGGTCAGCGGCACGCTGACGCCGGGGAAGAGCACCGCGTTGAGCGGGAACATCGGCAGCGTGTCGGTCACGGGACCCAACCTAGTGCGACGAGGGTGGGTGGTCCGGCGGGCGTCGCCGGTTCGAGGCGGCACCGGCCGCGAACGTAGGATCGGCCCCATGATCCGCCGCATCGACCTGCGCGGGACCGAGGGTCCCGTCGACTACCGCGACGTCGTCCCGAGGGCCGACTTCGACGTCGAGGCAGCGGTGCCCGCGGTGCATGCGATCTGCGAGGCGGTGCGCACCCGCGGCGTCGACGCGATCAAGGAGTACGCGCGCCAGTTCGACGGCGTCGAGCTCGACGAGCTGCGCGTGCCGGCCGGAGCCACCACCGAGGCGCTCGAGCGCCTCGACCCCGCCATCCGCGCGGCGCTGGAGGAGTCCGTCCGCCGGCTCCGCGCGACCTGCGAGGCCGAGCTGGAGCGCGACGCCGTCACCGACCTCGGCCCCGGCGCGCGGGTGACCCACCGCAAGGTGCCGATCCGCCGCGTCGGCCTCTACGTCCCCGGCGGCCTCGCGCCGTTGGTCTCCAGCGTGCTGATGAACGTCGTGCCCGCCCAGGTCGCCGGCGTCGAGTCGATCGCGCTGGCCTCCCCGCCGCAGAAGGACTTCGGCGGGCAGGTCCACCCGACGATCCTGGCGGCGTGCGCCCTGCTCGGCGTCGACGAGGTGTACGCCGTCGGCGGCGCCCAGGCGATCGCGATGTTCGCCTACGGCACCGGCCCGTGCGAGCGGGTCGACCTGGTCACCGGTCCGGGCAACATCTACACCGTCACCGCCAAGCGACTGCTCAAGGGCCAGGTGGGCATCGACTCCGAGGCCGGCCCGACGGAGATCGCGATCCTCGCCGACGACACCGCCGACGCGGCGTACGTCGCCGCCGACCTGGTCAGCCAGGCCGAGCACGACCCGCTGGCCGGCGCCGTGCTGGTCACGCCGTCCGAGCGGCTCGCCGCCGCGGTCGAGGCCGAGCTGGACGGCCAGGTCCTCGCCGCCAAGCACAGCGAGCGCATCCGCACCGCGCTGACCGGCCCGCAGTCGGGCGTCGTGCTCGTCGAGGACCTCGAGCAGGGGCTCGACGTGGTGAACGCCTACGCTGCCGAGCACCTCGAGATCCACACCGAGGACGCGGCCGGGTGGGCCGCGCGCGTGCGCAACGCCGGCGCGATCTTCGTCGGGCCGCACGCGCCGGTGAGCCTGGGCGACTACTGCGCCGGCTCCAACCACGTGCTGCCGACCGGCGGCTGCGCCTGCCACTCCTCGGGGCTCTCGGTGCGCGCGTTCACCAAGTCGGTGCACGTCGTGGACTACAGCCGCGACGCGCTGGCCGAGGTGGCCGACCACGTCGTGACGCTGGCCGAGGCCGAGGACCTGCCGGGCCACGGGGCCGCGGTGCGCGTCCGGTTCCAGGACTGACGGGACCGCCATGACCTTCCCCCCGATCCGGGAGGAGCTGCGCGGCCTCGAGCCCTACGGCGCCCCCCAGCTGGACGTGCCGGTCCAGCTCAACACCAACGAGAACCCCTACGGCCCCTCCGAGGCCTGCGTCGCCGACATCGCGGCGTCGGTCGCGGAGGCCGCCCGGGGGCTGCACCGCTACCCCGACCGCGAGCACGTCGCGCTGCGCACCGCGCTGGCGGACTACCTGTCGCAGGACACCCCGCACGGGGTCGCGGTCGAGCAGGTGTGGGCGGCCAACGGCTCCAACGAGGTGATGCTGCAGCTGCTGCAGGCCTTCGGCGGTCCGGGCCGCTCGGCGCTGAGCTTCGCGCCGACGTACTCGATGTATCCCGAGTACGCCCGCGACACCTCCACCGCCTGGGTGCAGGGACGCCGCGCCGACGACTTCTCCCTCGACCTCGACGCGGCCGCAGCGCTGGTGCGCGAGCACCGGCCGAGCGTCGTGCTGCTGCCCTCGCCGAACAACCCGACCGGCACCGCGCTGCCGCCCGAGGCGGTCACGGTGCTGTGCGAGGCGGCGGCGTCCTACGAGCCGCAGGGCCTGGTCGTGGTGGACGAGGCGTACGGCGAGTTCCGTCGCGCCGGCGTCCCGAGCGCGCTCGAGCTGCTGCCCACCCACCGCAACCTGGTCGTCACCCGCACGATGAGCAAGGCGTTCGCCGCCGCCGGGCTGCGGCTGGGCTACCTCGCCGCGGACCCGGCGATCTGCGACGCGATCCGCGTGGTGCGCCTGCCGTACCACCTCTCCGCCGTCACCCAGGCCGCCGCCCTCGCGGCGCTGCGGCACGCACCCGAGCTGCTCGGGAAGGTCGACGAGCTGCGCGCCGAGCGGGACCGCACCGTCACCTGGCTGCGCGAGCAGGGCCTGCAGGTCGCCGACAGCGACGCGAACTTCGTGCTGTTCGGGACCTTCGTGGACCGCCATGCTGTGTGGCAGGGCCTGCTCGACCGGGGCGTGCTGGTCCGCGAGGTGGGTCCGGACGGCTGGCTCCGCGTCTCGGTCGGAACACCCGACGAGATGGATGCGTTCAAGCACGCGATGACCGACGTACTGATCCAGCCGATGGAGGAGAAGCGATGAGCCGGACCGCACGGATCGAGCGCCAGACCAGCGAGTCCAAGGTGCTCGTCGAGGTCGACCTCGACGGCTCGGGCCGGCACGACGTCTCCACCGGCATCGGCTTCTACGACCACATGCTCACCGCGTTCGCGCGGCACAGCCTGGTCGACCTGACGGTCCAGTCCGAGGGCGACCACTGGATCGACGCCCACCACACCACCGAGGACACCGCGATCGCGCTCGGGCAGGCGCTGCGCCAGGCGCTCGGCGACAAGGTCGGCATCCGCCGGTTCGGCGACGCCACCGTGCCGCTCGACGAGGCGCTCGTCCACGCGGTCGTCGACGTCTCCGGGCGGCCGTACTGCGTGCACACCGGTGAGCCGGAGGGGCAGCAGTACGTGCAGCTCGGCGGGTCGACGCCGGCGTACCTCGGCTCGCTGACCCAGCACGTCTTCGAGTCGATCGCCTTCCACGGCCACTTCGCCCTGCACGTGCGCGTGCTGGCCGGCCGCGAGCCGCACCACATCGTCGAGACGCAGTTCAAGGCGTTCGCGCGTGCCTTCCGCGACGCCGTCGCGCTCGACCCGCGGGAGACGGGCATCCCGTCGACCAAGGGTGCCCTGTGACGGGTCCGAAGGTCGCTGTCCTCGACTACGGGTCGGGCAACCTCCGCTCGGCCGTGCGCGCGGTCGAGCGCGCCGGCGCCGACGTCGAGCTGACCTCCGACTTCGACACCTGCCTGGCCGCCGACGGCCTGCTGGTCCCCGGTGTCGGCGCGTTCGCCGCCTGCATGGAGGGCCTGCGCGCGGTCAAGGGCGACCGGCTCATCGGGCGCCGGCTCGCGGGCGGCCGCCCGGTGCTCGGCATCTGCGTGGGCATGCAGATCCTGTTCGGCCGCGGCGTCGAGCACGGCATCGAGACCGACGGCTGCGACGAGTGGCCCGGCGTGGTGGAGCGGCTCCAGGCGCCGGTCGTGCCGCACATGGGTTGGAACACCGTCGACGTGGCGGAGGGGTCGACGCTCTTCTCCGGCATCGAGGACGAGCGCTTCTACTTCGTGCACTCCTACGGCGTGCGCGACTGGACGCTGGTCACCAACGACCGGACCCGGGCGCCGCTGGTGACCTGGGCCGAGCACGGTGGCGACCGCTTCGTCGCTGCCGTCGAGAACGGCCCGCTCGCGGCAACCCAGTTCCACCCCGAGAAGTCCGGCGACGCCGGCGCGGCGCTGTTCCGCAACTGGGTCGCCTCGCTCTGAGCCGCGGCCCGACCCCGTCGTACCCCGTCCTCCGTCCCCGCCCTGCCAGGAAGAAGTCCATGTCCTACCTCCAGCTCCTGCCCGCCGTCGACATCACCGAGGGCCGCGCGGTCCAGCTCGCCCAGGGCGTCGCCGGGTCCGAGCGGGTGTACGGCGACCCGGTCGCCGCCGCGCGCCGGTGGCAGGACGCCGGGTCGGAGTGGCTGCACCTGGTGGACCTCGACGCGGCGTTCGGGCGCGGCTCGAACCGCGAGCTGCAGGCCGAGATCGTCGGCGCGCTCGACATCGACGTGGAGATGAGCGGCGGCATCCGCGACGACGAGTCGCTCGAGGCGGCGCTCGCGACCGGCTGCCGCCGGGTCAACATCGGCACCGCCGCGCTGGAGAACCCCGAGTGGTGCGCGCGGATCATCGCCGAGCACGGCGACCGGATCGCGATCGGCCTCGACGTGCGGGGCACGACGCTCGCCGCCCGTGGGTGGACCAAGGACGGCGGCGACCTCTACGAGACGCTCGCCCGCCTGGACGCCGAGGGCTGCGCGCGGTACGTCGTCACCGACGTCAACAAGGACGGCATGCTCGCCGGCCCGAACCTCCAGCTGCTGCGCGACGTCTGCGCCGTCACCGACCGCCCGGTCATCGCCTCCGGCGGCGTCTCGACGCTCGACGACATCCGCGCGCTCATGGACCTGGTGCCCGAGGGCGTCGAGGGCGCGATCGCCGGCACCGCGCTCTACGAGGGCCGGTTCGCCCTCGAGGACGCGATCGCGCTCACCCGCGGCGGCGCGTCGTGACGCTCGCCGTCCGGGTGATTCCCTGCCTGGACGTCGACGCCGGCCGCGTCGTCAAGGGCATCAACTTCCAGGACCTCCGCGACGCGGGCGACCCGGTCGAGCTGGCGAAGGTGTACGACGCCGAGGGTGCCGACGAGCTGACCTTCCTCGACATCTCCGCCTCCCACGAGGGCCGCTCGACCACGATGGAGATCGTGTCGGCGACCGCCGAGCAGGTCTTCATCCCGCTGACCGTCGGCGGCGGCGTCGCCTCGACCGCCGACGTCGACCGCCTGCTCCGTGCGGGCGCGGACAAGGTCGCGGTCAACACCGCCGCCATCCGCCGCCCCGAGCTGGTCGCCGAGATCGCCGACCGGTTCGGCAACCAGGTGCTGGTGCTCTCCGTCGACGCCCGACGCGCCGCCGGCACGGACTCGGGCTTCGAGGTCACCACCCACGGTGGTCGCCAGTCCGCCGGCCTCGACGCCGTCGAGTGGGCCGTCCGTGCCGCCGAGCTCGGGGCGGGCGAGATCCTCCTCAACGCCATGGACGCCGACGGCACCCAGGACGGCTTCGACCTCGAGCTGATCGAGGCGGTGCGCCGCGAGGTCTCCATCCCCGTCATCGCCTCCGGCGGCGCCGGCCGTGTCGAGCACTTCCCGCCCGCGGTCGAGGCCGGCGCCGACGCGGTCCTCGCCGCCACGGTCTTCCACTTCGGCACGCTGCGCGTCGGCGACGTCAAGCACGCGCTCACCGAGGCCGGCCACCCGGTCCGGTGACGATCCCGTCCGCAGTCCTCGGTCTGTGCCGGGGTCGTGCCGGGGTACGCCGCCGGGTCTCGGGCGTCGGCAATTGCGCGATTGTGGCCGGCCCGCGGTTTGTGGCCCGCGGCCCCGGGGTTCGCGGCCCGCGGCCCGCGGCCCGCGGCCCGCGGACCGCGGACCGTGGTCCGCGGACCGGCTGACCGGGTGACGGACGAGCGATGAGGGTCGTCGCGCTGCACGTCGCGCCGGAGCGGCACGCCCCGATGGAGGAGCGGGCCGCGATCGAGGTCGTCGCCGGCCGCGGGGTCGTGGGCGACCGGTGGTTCGGCACCAGGCACCGGCACGTCTCGGTGCAGTCCGCCGAGGCGCTCGCCGAGGCCGCTGCCGACCTCGGCCGGCCCGTCCCGCCGAGCGCCACGCGGCGTACGGTCACGGTGTCGGGGCTCGACGTCCCCACCGAGCCCGGCGCCCGCCTGCTGGTCGGCGGGGAGGGCGGCGTGCTGCTCGAGGTGGTCCGCGTCGCCGCGCCCTGCCGGATCATGGAAACCTCGATGGGACCCGGGGGAGCGGCGGCCCTGCGTCGTCGCGGCGGCTCGATCCTCCGCGCGCTCTCCTCCGGCACGATCCGCGTCGGTGATCCTGTGGTGCTTGTGTGACTGGTGAGGCGGACGGGATCGGCGGCATCCCACGTTCACTTGGGATGCTGACGCTTCTCGGGCGTCGCGATGGCCGGGGAGCGGCTAAGAAGGCCGAGAAGTGAGCCCGCGGGAGGCCGGCCCGTAGGTCTTGCAGACCTCTTGAGGGAACGTCGGGGATGAGCCCGGGGGTGCCTTGATCTGCGCTCGGCAGAGTTCGGGTCATCAAGGAAAACCCCGTCGGAGAGACCGGCGGCCCCTCCCCGAAAGGCTCCTCCCGATGACGAACACCACCGCCGCCCGCACCTCCCGCAAGAACCGCAAGACCGCCGTCAAGCTCGTCGCCTCGGTCGCGCTCGTCGCGGGCGCCGCCTCCGTTGCCGGCCTCGGCA
Organism: Nocardioides deserti; assembly: GCF_014266025.1. Lineage (GTDB taxonomy): Bacteria > Actinomycetota > Actinomycetes > Propionibacteriales > Nocardioidaceae > Nocardioides > Nocardioides deserti. The sequence goes on from NZ_JACMYC010000001.1 coordinate 135,294, forward strand.
CCTTCGGTGCCTTCACCTCCACCACCTCCGCCTCGGAGTCGGTCGCGGCCGGCACCATCAAGCTCGGAGAGGGCACCTCCACCCAGGGCCCCTCGATCGCTGCCGCCGGCCTGGTCCCCGGCGACACCGTCGAGCGCGACATCGTCCTGACCCGCGGTGAGAACGACGAGAAGTTCGGCACCGTGTCGCTCACGACGACCGCCGCGACCAGCAACCTGCTCGCCACCGACGTCACCAACGGCCTGCAGATCAAAATCGACGAGTGCTCGACCGCGTGGACCAAGGTCGACACCAAGCGCGACAACGGCAAGCTCCAGTGCGCCGGCACCACCACCTCGGTCCTCGCCTCCCGCCCGGTCGTCGGCGCGAACCTCCCGCTGGACCAGGCGACCGTGACGCTGAACGACGCCAAGGTCTCCAACCTCCGCGTGACACTCACGTTCCCCGAGGCCGCCGACAACGACTTCAAGAGCCTGGCCAACTCGATCAAGCTGACCTTCGACGCCACCCAGCGCGCCGCCGAGAGCCGCTGACCACCGCCTAGAGCCGCTGACAGCCGCTGACAGCCGCTGACCTGCTCCCACCCGCGCGCCACCGATTCCGGCCGTCTCCGGCGGCCGGAATATCGTGGCGCGTCCGGGCGCTGAGCCCGTGGTCGAGGGAAGCAGGAGCGGGTGGCGGACGAGCACGGACAGCAGGGCCGAGGGTCGACCAGCGCGGGGTTCCGCGTGCTGTGGGTGGCGATCAAGCGCGAGCCCTGGATCTTCACCGTCTCCACCCTCGGCAGCGTCCTCTTCGGGGCGCTGACCGTCGCCGACGCCTGGGTCCTCGGCTGGTCGACCGACCACGTCGTCCTGCCGGCCTTCGAGACCGGTGAGGTCGGCGCCGACATGCTGCTGGCCGTCCTCGGCCTCTTCCTCGGCGTCGCGATCCTCCGGGCGGTCGGCATCGTCGCGCGGCGCCTCGGCGCCGGCGTGATGCAGTACCGGATGCAGGCCCACACCCGCCGCGCCGTCACCCGGCAGTACCTCACCCTCCCCATGGAGTGGCACCAGCGACACCCGACCGGCCAGCTGCTCTCCAACGCCAACTCCGACGTCGAGGCCGCCTGGGGCCCGATCGCGCCGCTGCCGATGGCCGTCGGCACCGTGGCGATGATGGTCATCGCGATCGTGCAGATGCTCCTCGCCGACGTCGTCCTGGCCCTGGTGGGCCTCACGATCTTCCCGGTCGTCATCGCGGTCAACGTCGCCTACCAGCGCCTCGCGCAAGGCTGGATGACCCGCGCCCAGCAGCTGCGCGCCGAGGTCAGCGAGATCGCGCACGAGTCCTTCGACGGGGCGATGGTCGTCAAGACCCTCGGCCGCGAGCCGGAGGAGACCGAGCGCTTCGGCTCCCGCGCCCGCGAGCTGCGCGACGTCAACATCAAGGCCGGCCGGATCCGCGCGGCCTTCGACCCGACCCTGGCGGCGCTGCCGAACATCGGCGTGCTGGTGGTCCTCGCGGTCGGCGTCTCGCGCGTCCTCAGCGGCGCCACCGACGCCGGCGCCGTCGTGACCGTCGCCTACCTGCTCACCATCGTCTCCTTCCCGATCCGCTCGATCGGCTGGCTGCTCGGCGAGTTCCCGCGCAGCGTCGTGGGCTACCGCCGGGTGCGGGGCGTGCTCGACGCCACCGGGGAGATGCCGTACGGCGACCGCACCGCGGCCGCCCCGGCCGGCGCGCGCGGCGCGTCCCTGGCGGTCGAGGGGCTGGCCTACTCCTACGAGCCCGGCCGCCGGCTGCTCGACGGGGTCGACCTGGCCGTCGCCCCCGGCCGCACGGTGGCGGTCGTCGGCGCGACCGCGTCGGGCAAGAGCACGCTGACCATGCTGCTCAGCCGCCTCGTCGACCCCGACGCCGGGCGGATCCTCCTCGACGGCACCGACCTGCGCGACCTGGCCCGCGGCGAGCTGGCCGAGGCGGTCGCGAGCGTCCCGCAGACGCCGTTCCTCTTCGACGACACCGTCCGCGGCAACGTCACCCTCGGCGCCGACGTCACCGACGACGAGGTCTGGGCCGCATTGAGGGCCGCGCAGGCCGACGGCTTCGTCGCCGCCCTGGCGCACGGGCTCGACACCCGGCTGGGGGAGCGCGGCACGTCGCTCTCGGGCGGCCAGCGCCAGCGGATCTCGCTGGCCCGCGCGCTCGTGCGCCGGCCGCGGCTGCTCGTCCTCGACGACGCAACCTCGGCGGTGGACCCGGAGGTCGAGGCGCGGATCCTCGCCGCGCTGCGCGACGAGACCGGCGCGGGACCGACGCTGGTCGTCGTGGCCTACCGCAAGGCGACGATCGCGCTGGCCGACCAGGTCGTCCACCTCCAGGGCGGCCGGATCGTCGACCGCGGCACCCACGCGGAGCTGCTGCGGCGCAGCCCGTCCTACGCCCACCTGGTCAACGCCTACGAGACCGAGCACGACGAGACGCACGACGACCAGGGGGTGAACGCATGAGCACGGCGATGGACTCCGGCGAGGAGATCGGCGCGATCCGGACCCTGCGCCGCGGCGTGCACTTCTCACCCGAGCTCAAGGAGGGCATCGGCGGCACGCTCGCGCTGGCCGTGCTCGCCTCGGCCGGCCAGGTCGTCGTACCCATCGCGGTGCAGCAGGTGCTCGATCGCGGCGTCAACGGTCCCGGCGGGCCGGACGTGTCGTTCACGGTGTGGGCCGGCGTCATCGCCGCGCTCGCGATCGTGGTGACCAGCTTCGCGTCGTACCGCATGACCACCCGGCTCTTCACCTCCGCCGAGCGCGGCCTGGCCACGCTGCGGACCAAGGCGTTCCGCCACGTCCACGACCTGCCGCTGCTCACCCAGAACACCGAGCGCCGTGGGGCGCTGGTCTCCCGCGTCACCAGCGACGTCGACCAGGTCAGCCAGTTCCTCGTCTTCGGCGGCCTGCTGTTCGTGGTCAGCGTGGGGCAGGTGCTCGTCGCGACCGTCGTGATGGTCGTCTACAGCTGGCAGCTCGCGCTGGTCGTGTGGCTGTGCTTCGCGCCGCTGTTCCTGTCGTTGCGCTACTTCCAGCGCAAGCTCTCCGACGCCTACGGCACCGTACGTCGCCAGGTCGGCCTGATGCTCTCGGCCGTGTCCGAGCCGGTCGTCGGGGCGGCCGTCGTGCGGTCCTACGCCGTCGAGCACCGGACCCAGCGGCGCATCGACGAGGCGATCGACGCGCACAAGGCGGCCAGCACCCGGGCGCAGGGCTTCACGGCGTTCTCCTTCTCCCTCGGGGGCGTCTCCGCCGGCCTGGCCAACGCGGGCGTGCTGATCGTCGGCATCTGGCTCGGCCAGGGGCGGCTGTGGGGCGGTGACATCACCGCCGGCCAGGTGCTCGCGTTCGCGTTCCTCGTGACGCTGTTCGTCGGTCCGGTGCAGATGGGCACGCAGATCCTCACCGACGCCCAGAACGCGATCGCCGGCTGGCGCCGCGTCATCGGCATCCTCGAGACCCCGGCCGACCTGGTCGACCCCGGGGAGGCGGGCGCCGTGCTGCCGCGGGGGCCGATCGACGTGCGGTTCGAGCACGTGTCCTTCGCCTACCCCGGCGGTCCGCTGGTGCTGCGCGACGTCGACCTCGCGATCAGCTCCGGCACCCGGGTCGCGGTCGTCGGCGAGACCGGCTCCGGCAAGTCGACGGTCGCCAAGCTGCTGACCCGGTTGATGGACCCCTCCGAGGGGCGCGTGCTGCTCGACGGCATCGACGTGCGCGACATCGGCTCGGCGTCCCTGCGGCGCAGCGTGGTGCTCGTGCCGCAGGAGGGCTTCCTCTTCGACGACACCCTGGCCGCGAACGTCCGCTACGGGCGCCTCGACGCCACCGACGACGACATCCGTGCGAGCGCGGAGGAGCTCGGCCTGGGCGACTGGCTCGGCGGCCTGCCGCGCGGCATCGAGACGCAGGTCGGCCAGCGCGGCGAGTCGCTCTCGGCGGGGGAGCGCCAGCTCGTGGCGCTGCTGCGCGCGCACCTGGCCGACCCGGACCTGCTGGTGCTCGACGAGGCGACGAGCGCCGTCGACCCGGCCCTCGAGATGCGCATCGGCCGCGCGCTGGAGCGGCTGATGAACGGCCGCACCTCCGTCACCATCGCCCACCGGCTCTCCACCGCCGAGAACGCCGACGAGGTCGTCGTCGTCGACCGTGGTCAGGTCGTCCAGCGCGGTCCGCACGCCGCGCTGGTCGCGGAGGAGGGCGGCGTGTACGCCGGCCTGCACTCGTCCTGGGTCGCCCAGCAGGGCCGCTGACGGGCACCCCAGGACGACATGGCCCGGTCGGACTAGTGCCTCCGGGTGGTTTTACCTTCGCCGTCCCCGGGCCCGTGACAGGCCCCCGACGGCGTCGTTGGAGGGTCGCTGCCCCTGCCCCCTGGGGTATCACTCCCGCCACGAGAGGTGACCCATGCCCTCCACCCCGTCCACCCGCCTGCGCGGCGGGCCGCTCGCGGTCCTGCTGACCGCGCTGGCCCTCGTGCTCGGCGCGCTGAGCGCCGGACCGGCCGCCGCGGCGACCGAGTTCGAGTTCTCCGGAATCGTCACCGACCCTCTCAGCGGTCCGCTGAGCGGGGTGACCGTGACCGCGACTCGCACCGGCTCCACGACGCCGGTGACGGCGACCAGCGGCCAGGACGGCCGCTACCGGCTCACCTTGCCGGAGGGCAGCTACCAGGTCAGCTACGCGAAGACCGACTACGTCACCGAGTGGTGGGCGGACAAGCCGTCCGCTGCGACCGCGACCGCCGTCACCGGGCAGGACACCGCCGCGGACGTGTCGCTCGACCGCAGCACCGCGCCGATCACCGGCACGGTGCGCTCGTCCCAGGCCGGCACGCCGCCGATCGAGGGCGTCACGGTGACCGTCCAGCGCCGGAGCGTGACGGCCGACGGTCCCGAGTACGCCGTCGTCGGCACGGACACCACGAAGGCGAACGGTTCCTTCTCCGTTCCGGTGCGGTGGGGCGACGGCTATGTCGTCGGCTTCACCGGGGCGACGGCGTTCCAGGACGAGTGGTACGACGGCAAGTCCTCGAAGGACGCCGCCACGTCGCTGACCGTCGCGGCCCGCACGGGCCGATCCCTGGGCACCATCGACCTCGACCGGGCCAACCGGGAGGCGGGCATCGCAGGCACGGTCGCCACGTCCGCGGGCCGACCGATCGACGACGCAACGGTCGAGGTCTTCTCCTTCCGGGTGGACGGTGACGGCCAGCAGATCTGGGCGGAGGTCGCAGAGGCCTCCACGGCGCCCGACGGCACCTACTCCCTCGACGGGCTGACCCCCGGGACCTATCGGGTGAAGTTCTCCAAGGCCGGCCACACCGACCTGGTCCACGGCGGCGGCCGACAGGTGGACGAGGGCTCGGACCTCAAGCTCGCCGACGGCGAGCAGCGCACCGGCGTCGACGCCACGCTCGCCCTGCCCGGTCGGGTGACCGGCCGCCTGGTCAACAGCGACGGCACGCCGCACGCCGCCCAGCCCACCACGGTGACGTTCCTGCGCGAGCTCCGGACCCGCGAGCCCGAGACGAACGTGATCCGTACCGCCTGGATCGGAGCCGGCTCTGCGACCACCGACACGAACGGCTACTACGAGCTCGCCCTGCCGGCCGGCACCTACCGCGCCAAGGTCACCCTGCCCGGCCTGGGCGAGGGCTTCCTGCCGGGCCTGGTCGGCCTGGACCGGGCCGCCGACGTCGTCGTGACGGCCGAGAAGGTCACCGCCGTGCCGGCCCGCACGATCGCGGTCAGCACGCTCTCCGGTGCGGTCCGCAACCAGCAGGGCACAGGCGTGAGCGGCGTGGACATCGCCGCATACTACCGGCTCGTCACCGACATCCGCGACGGCGTCGCCATCACCACCGACGTCGCCAACCCCGTCGCGCGGGCGACGACGGCGGCCGACGGCACGTACGCCATGCGCGTTGCGCACCGGTCCTACCGGGTCGCCGCCTCCGGGCGCGTCAACGGCCAGGACTACACCGTCTACTGGCCGAGCGCCGGGACCCGAGAGGCTGCGACCGACGTGCCCGTCACCGGCGCGACCCGCGACATCAACTTCGTCGTCAGCCGCTCCCAGGTGCAGAACCTCGTGCCGCCGTGGATCGCCGGCGGCGCCAAGGGCGGCTCCACGCTGACCGCCCGCAAGGGCAGCTGGACGCCGGGCACGACGCTTGCGGTGCAGTGGCTGGCCAACGGCTCGCCGATCAGCGGCGCGACCGGCGACACCTACACGCCCTCCATGTTCACCTCGGGTGTGCGTTACGCGATCCGGGTCACTGCCACCCAGGCAGGCCTCGAGCCGTTGACGCTCACCTCGCAGGAGACCGGTCCGAGCGCCGGCTTCCTGAGCTCTGCGGCGTTCGAGAACCGGCTCGTGCCGGTCGTGCTCGGCACCCCGGCGACCGGCTCGACGCTCACCGCGAGCAACGGCGAGTGGAGCACCACGCCGACCGCGTTCGCCTACCAGTGGACCGCCGACGGGACCGACATCGCCGGCGCGACGGCGAAGACGTTCGACCCGACCGAGGCGCAGGTCGGCCGCCGGATCGCGGTCGAGGTCACGGCGACCGGCGGCGGCACGGCGACGGCCACCTCGGCCGCCACCCCGCCCGTCACGCGCGCCGCGATCACCAACCGCGTGCTGCCCACCGTCACGGGCACCCCCCGCGAGGGCGAGAAGCTCACCACCACCGGTGGCACGTGGTCGGTCGACGGCCCGACGCTGGCCTACCAGTGGCTCGCCGACGGCACGCCGATCGCCGGCGCGACCACCGGCGAGCTGCTGCTCGGCGCCGCCCAGGTCGGCAAGCAGGTCTCGGTGCGGGTCACCGCCACCAAGACCGGCCTCACCGCGGGCAGCGCGGAGTCCGCCCGGACCGCCGCGGTGGTCGCCGACCTTGACGAGCTCGTCAACACGGCACGGCCGACGATCACGGGTACGCCGGTCGTCGGCGGCACGCTCGTCGCCTCGGCCGGCACCTGGACGCCGGCGCCGGCATCGGTGACCTACCAGTGGCGGGCCGACGGCACCCCGATCGCGGGCGCGACCGGCGCGTCGTACTCCCCGACGAGCGCGGTCCTCGGCCGGCAGCTCACCGTCGTCGTGACCGCCCGCCGCGTCGGCCACCAGGACGCCACCGCCACCTCGCTGCCCACCGCCGCCGTGGCGGACAGGCCGGTCACCGTCGTCGGCGGCCCGACGGTCAGGGGCAAGGCACGGGTGGGCGCCCTGCTGGTCGCCGACGCCGGGTCCTCGGTCCCGGGCGACGCGACCGCGACGTACCAGTGGCTCCGCGACGGCCGCGCCATCGCCGGCGCGACCGGCGGGACCTACCGGGTCACCACCGACGACCTCGGCCGGCGGATCGGCGTCCGGGTGACCTACACCCACCCGACCCGCGCGACGACCCAGCGCACCGCCTCCCTCGGCGCGCTGGTCAAGGCGACGCCGCGGCTGCGGCTGGCGAAGAACGCGAACGGCCGCAAGGCGGTGCTGCGGCTCGTCGTCACCGCCACCGGGGCCGACCCGACCGGTCGCGTCCGGGTGCTCGAGCGGGGCCGCGTGGTCGCCACCGGGCGGCTCCAGGACGGCCGGGTCCGCCTGGTCGTCAAGAAGCTGACCGACGGGATGCACGCCTTCACCGTCAAGTACGCCGGTGACCGGCTGACGGCGTCCGGCCAGAGAAAGGTCCGGGTGAGCATCCCCGGCTGAGGCGGAGGCTGGGTCGCAGGCCCGCGCGATGTCGGAGGCCGGGGACGGACCGGGGATACTGAGCAGGTGAGCTCCCTGGCCCCCGACATCGCCGACCGCCTCAAGCGCACCGCCGACGGGCTGGTGCCGGCGGTGGTGCAGCAGCACGACACCGGTGAGGTGCTGATGCTGGGCTGGATGGACGACGAGGCGCTGCACCGCACGCTGACCACCGGGCGCGCGACGTACTGGTCGCGCTCGCGCCAGGAGTACTGGCTCAAGGGCGAGACCTCCGGCCACGTGCAGTGGGTCAAGGAGGTCCGCCTCGACTGCGACGGCGACACCCTGCTGGTGAAGGTCGACCAGGAGGGCGCCGCCTGCCACACCGGCGACCGCACCTGCTTCGACGCGGTGGAGCTGCGGACCCGTGGCTGACCAGCGCCCGCGCCGTACCTTCGGCCCCGTCGTCCTCGCCGGGCTGGCCGGCGCGACCCTGGCCGCCGTCGGCGGGAGCCGCTCCTGGGCCGAGGCCGAGGCGGGTGGCGGGGTCGCCGCCTCCGTCGCCGGCTACGCGGCCGGCGACACCGGCGAGATGCCGGCCGCCACCGCGCTCGCGCTCGTGGTGCTGGCCTGCTGGGGCGTGGTGCTGGTGACCCGGCGCCGCGTGCGCCGCGCGGTCGCCCTGCTCGGGGCGGTCGCCGCGGTCGGGCTCGTCGTGGCGGTCGTCGTCGGCTGGTCCTCCACCGTCGACGACGCGCGCGCGGCGTACGCCGCCGCGGAACCCGCCCCCGAGATCGGCCGCACCGCGTGGTCCTGGGCCACCGCGCTCGGCTCGCTCGTCACGCTCGCCGCCTCGGTCGCCGCCGTGCGGTTCGTCCCTGCTTGGCCCGAGATGGGCAGCCGCTACGACGCGCCGGCCGGCGGGCCGGCGGCCGCTCCGGGGCCGGTCGCGCCGGAGGACGCCACCAACATCGACCTGTGGAAGGCGATGGACGAGGGGCGCGACCCGACGGCCTGAGCGTGCGCCCCGTGTCGCTAGGATCGGGGCGTCACCACGACCCACCATCGAGGAGTCCAAGCATGTCTAGTGCCAACCACGGCAACACCCCCGCGGCCTGGACCGCCGTCGTGGTCGCCCTGCTCGGCTTCGTGGTCGGCGGCGTCGGGCTGATGCTCGACCCGGTCAGCTTCGTGGTGTTCTGGATCGGCGTCGCGATGGTCGTGGGCGCTCTGGTCCTCTTCGTCGCCATGGACAAGATGGGCTTCAACGAGTGACCTCGCGGTGACCCGACCGTGGCGCCGCCCGGCGCCCGGGGTCACCGTCGGCGGCACCGCCGCCACCCGAACCACCTCCTGAGGAGCAGCCGTGTCCGTGCTCGACGACATCGTCGACGGGGTCCGTGCCGACCTCGCCGAGCGCGAGGCGGCCCTGCCCCTCGCCGACGTGCGGGCGAGCCTCGCCGACGTGGACCCGCCGCGCGACCCGATGCCGCACTTCCGTGCGCCCGGCTCGAGCGTCATCGCCGAGGTCAAGCGGCGCAGCCCCAGCAAGGGCGACCTCGCCGACATCCCGGACCCCGCCGTGCTGGCGGGGGAGTACGCCGCCGGCGGGGCCGCCGCGATCAGCGTGCTGACCGAGCAGCGCCGCTTCGGCGGCAGCCTGGCCGACCTGCGCGCGGTCCGGGCCGCCGTCGACGTACCGCTCCTGCGCAAGGACTTCATCGTCTCGACCTACCAGCTCGTCGAGGCCCGCGCCGCCGGCGCCGACCTGGCGCTGCTGATCGTGGCCGCGCTGCCGGGCGACGAGCTGCGTCGCCTCCACGACGAGGCCCGCGAGCTGGGGTTGACCGTGCTCGTCGAGGTGCACGACGAGCTCGAGACCGAGCGCGCGGTCGAGCTCGGCGCCGAGCTGATCGGCGTCAACGCGCGCAACCTCAAGACGCTGGAGATCCACGCCGACACCTTCGGACGGCTCGCGCCGCTGGTGCCGGAGGATCGGGTCAAGGTGGCCGAGTCGGGGATCTTCTCCCCGGCCGACGTCGAGCGGTTCGTGGGCGAGGGCGCCCGCGCGGTGCTGGTCGGCGAGGCGCTGGTCAAGGACGGCGACCCGCAGGCCGCGGTGCGCGCGATGACAGGAGTGGGCGCATGACGACCGAGGTGGACCGCACGACGAGCTACGACGCCGACGACCGCGGCTGGTTCGGCGGTCCCGAGCACGGCTGGGGCGGACGCTTCATGCCCGAGGCCCTGGTCGCCGCGCTCGACGAGCTCACCGAGGCCTGGCACGACGCGATGGCCGACTCGTCCTTCGTCGCGGAGTTCGACGCGATCCTGCGTGACTACGCCGGCATGCCCAGCCCGCTCTACCACGCCGAGCGGCTCAGCCGGCAGGTCGGCGCCCGGATCCTGCTCAAGCGCGAGGACCTCAACCACACCGGCGCCCACAAGATCCGCAACGTGCTCGGCCAGGCGCTGCTGACCAAGCGGATGGGCAAGACCCGCGTCATCGCCGAGACCGGTGCCGGCCAGCACGGCGTCGCCAGCGCGACCGCGGCTGCCTACTTCGGCCTGGACTGCACCGTCTACATGGGCGCGGTCGACACCAGGCGCCAGGCGCTCAACGTCGCGCGGATGCACCTGCTCGGCGCCACGGTGGTGCCCGTCGAGTCCGGCAGCGCCACCCTCAAGGACGCCATCAACGAGGCGCTGCGCGACTGGGTCGCCAGCGTCGACCACACGGCGTACCTCTTCGGGACCGCCGCCGGCCCGCACCCGTTCCCGAGCCTGGTCCGCGACTTCACCCGCGGCATCGGCGACGAGGCGCGCGCCCAGTGCCTGGAGAAGTACGGCGTGCTGCCGGACGCCGTCGCCGCGTGCGTCGGTGGCGGGTCGAACGCGATCGGGCTGTTCACCGCCTTCCTCGACGACGAGGGCGTCGCGATCCACGGCTTCGAGCCCGGCGGCGAGGGCGTCGACACCCCCCGCCACGCGGCTACGATCCACGCGGGCGAGAAGGGCGTGCTCCACGGCGCGCGCACCTACGTCCTGCAGGACGCCGACGGCCAGACCATCGAGTCGCACTCGATCTCGGCGGGCCTGGACTACCCGGGCGTCGGGCCGCAGCACGCCCACCTCGCGGCGACCGGCCGGGCGACGTACACCCCGGTCACCGACGCCGAGGCCATGGAGGCGATGGCCCTGCTCAGCCGCACCGAGGGGATCATCCCGGCGATCGAGTCGGCCCACGCGATCGCGGGCGCGATGCGCGTCGCGCGCGAGCTGGCCGAGGAGAAGGGTCCGGACGCGACCGTGCTGGTCAACCTCTCCGGCCGGGGCGACAAGGACATGGGGACCGCGATCGAGTGGTTCGGCCTGGGCCGCACCGAGGCGGAGATCTCCGACGACGTGACCGAGGAGCCCGTGGGATGAGCGGCACGACGACGGCGACCGCGTTCGCGACGGCGCGTGCCGAGGGCCGGGCGGCGCTGGTCGGCTACCTCCCCGCCGGCTACCCCGACGTGGCCGGCGGCATCGACGCGCTGCGCACGCTGGTCGACGCCGGCTGCGACGTCATCGAGATCGGCCTGCCCTACAGCGACCCGGTCATGGACGGCCCGACCATCCAGGCCGCGGCGCAGGCCGCGCTCGAGGGGGGTGTCCGCACCGCCGACGTGCTGCGCACCGTCGAGGCCGTCGCCGCCACCGGCACGCCAACGCTGGTGATGACCTACTGGAACCCGGTCGAGCGCTACGGGGTGCCGCGGTTCGCCGCGGACCTCGCGAGCGCCGGGGGAGCGGGGCTGATCACCCCCGACCTCACGCCCGACAGCGCCCCGGAGTGGATCGCCGCCGCCGACGAGCACGGCCTGGACAAGGTCTTCCTGGTCGCGCCGTCGTCGACCGACGAGCGGATCGCGATGACCACCGCGGCCTGCCGCGGGTTCGTCTACGCCACCGGGATCATGGGCGTCACGGGCACCACCCAGACCACCGCCGCCGGCGTCGCGCCGCTGGTCGCCCGCACCCGCGCGCTCAGCCCTGAGGGCTCCGACCTCCCGGTCGGCGTGGGCGTGGGGGTCAGCACCGGCGACCAGGCCGCCGACCTCGCCGAGCACGTCGACGGCGTCATCGTCGGCTCGGCGTTCGTGCGCCGCCTGCTCGACCACGCCGACGACCGCCCGGCGGGTCTGCGGGCACTGGCAGCCCTGGCCGAGGAGCTCGCATCGGGGGTCCGGCGTGGCTAGGTCGGACCGGCGACGGTCCACCGTCCGCGCCTCGGTGGCCGCCGCGCTCGCCGCGGTCCTGCTCGCCGGGTGTGGCAGCGGGACCACCGGGAGCAGCGGCGGCGGGGACGACGACGACTTCACCGGCAGCGTCGTCGAGCCGCCGTTCGAGGTGGCAGCGACGCCGCTGACCGACACCGAGGGCGAGCCGTTCTCCCTGGCCGACGACACCGACGCGCGGCTGACGCTCGTCTTCTTCGGCTACACCCAGTGCCCCGACATCTGCCCGATGGTGATGCAGACGCTGACCTCCGGGCTCAACCGGCTCAGCGACGAGGAGCGCGAGCAGGTCGAGGTCGTCTTCGTGACGACCGACCCCGCGACCGACTCCGCCGGGGTGCTGCGCGACTACCTCGACCGGTTCGACCCGGCGTACGTCGGCGTGCGCAGCGACCTCGACACGACCGCGACCGTCGCGGAGTCGGTCGGCGTGTTCGTCGCCGACGGCGAGGAGCTGGAGTCCGGGGGCTACGACCTCGGCAGCCACGGCACCTACGTGATCGCCGTCGACGGCAACGACGAGGCGCCGATGTTCTGGCGGCAGGACACCTCCGCCGCGCAGTTCAGCTCCGACATCTCGGCCCTGCTGGGGGACGCGTGAGCGCGGACCTGGTCGCCGGCCTGGTCGCGCTGAGCATCCCGAGCCCCAGCGAGGGCACGTGGTACCTCGGTCCCGTGCCGCTGCGCGGCTACGCGCTCGCGATCATCCTCGGCATCGTCGTGGCGGTCTGGCTCTCCGAGCGCCGCTGGGTCGCCCGTGGCGGCACGCCCGGCGACATCCAGGACCTCGCGATCTGGGGAGTGCCCTTCGGCCTGGTCGGCGGCCGGCTCTACCACGTCGCCACCGACAGCGGCCGCTACTTCGGCGAGGGCAACAACCCCGTCACCGCGCTCTACATCTGGCGCGGCGGCCTGGGGGTCTGGGGCGCGATCGCGCTCGGCGCCCTCGGCGTCTACATCGGCGCCCGGCTCAAGGGCATCAAGCTGTTGCCGGTCCTGGACGCGATCGCCCCGACCGTGCTGGTCGCGCAGGCGATCGGCCGCTGGGGCAACTGGTTCAACCAGGAGCTGTTCGGCGGGCCGACCGACCTGCCGTGGGCGCTGGAGATCGACCCCGCGCACCGGCCCCCGGGCTACCTCGATCAGGCGACCTTCCACCCGACGTTCCTCTACGAGTGCCTGTGGAACCTCGCGGCGTTCGCCGTCGTCATCTGGCTCGACCGTCGGCTGCGGCTGGGCCACGGCCGGGTCGCCGCGCTTTATGTGATGGCCTACACGCTCGGCCGCGGCTGGATCGAGATGCTGCGCATCGACGACGTCGAGCTCTCCGACGTCGGCGGCCTGCGCTTCAACGTGTGGACCTCGATCGTGCTGTTCGTGCTCGCGGCGGCGTACTTCGCCTGGGCCACGCGCCGGCACCCGGGCCGGGAGACCAGCGTCCACACCGACGGACGTGAGGTCCGCGACGTCCGCGACGCCGTCGAGTCGTGACTTCGGGTCGCAACACGGTGGTAACCTGACGGCTCCGCGTGGGCCAACGTCGTCCCTGCACCTTTCTCAGCTCCTCGGGCCGATCCGGTCCGACCCGCTGAACCCTGCATGTGCCGACCAGCCGGCCGCCTCGTCCCGGAGCCTCCTCACCGAGCCTCCGTGCGGGGACCGGCTCGACGACGGGAGAACCCAGTGCCCTACTCGCACGCGTTCCCGCCGCCCCAAGGGCTCTACGACCCCAGCCACGAGCACGACGCGTGCGGTGTGGCCTTCGTCGCGAACCTCTCAGGCGTCGCCAGCCACGAGATCGTCCGCCAGGGCGTGACCGCGCTCCTCAACCTCGACCACCGCGGAGCCGCGGGCGCCGAGACCAACTCCGGCGACGGCGCCGGCATTCTCATCCAGGTCCCCGACGCGTTCCTGCGCGAGGTCGTGGACTTCGAGCTCCCCGGGCGGGGTGCGTACGCCGTGGGCACGGCGTTCCTGCCCGGCGACGAGGAGGCCGTGGCCGCCACGCGCCGCCGCGTCGAGGAGCTCGCCGACGAGGAGGGCCTGGAGGTCCTCGGCTGGCGCGAGGTGCCGGTCGACCCCTCGCCGCTGGGCCAGACCGCGCTCGGCGTCATGCCGTCCTTCGCGCAGCTCTTCGTCGCCGGCAAGGGCTCGCGCCTGACCGGTCTCGGCCTGGAGCGGATGGCCTTCTGCCTGCGCAAGCGCGCCGAGCGGGAGACCGACGTCTACTTCCCCTCGCTGTCCTCGCGGACCCTCGTCTACAAGGGCATGCTCACGCCGGCCCAGCTCGACGAGGTCTTCCCCGACCTGCGCGACGAGCGCGTGACCTCGGCGATGGCCGTGGTCCACTCGCGGTTCTCGACCAACACGTTCCCGAGCTGGCCGCTCTCGCACCCGTTCCGCTACATCGCGCACAACGGCGAGATCAACACCGTCATGGGCAACCGGAACTGGATGCGCGCCCGCGAGGCGCTGCTGCAGTCCGACCTGATCCCCGGCGACCTCGAGCGGCTCTACCCGATCTGCACCCCGGGCGCCTCGGACTCCGCGTCCTTCGACGAGGTGCTCGAGCTGCTGCACATGGGCGGCCGGTCGCTGCCGCACTCGGTGCTGATGATGATCCCCGAGGCGTGGGAGAACCACGGCGAGATGGACCCCCAGCGCCGGGCGTTCTACGAGTTCCACTCCGCGATGATGGAGCCCTGGGACGGCCCCGCCTGCGTCGTCTTCACCGACGGCTCGCAGATCGGCGCCGTGCTCGACCGCAACGGCCTGCGCCCCTCGCGCTACTGGGTCACCGACGACGGCCTCGTCGTGCTGGCCTCCGAGGTCGGCGTGCTCGACATCGACCCCGCGAAGGTCGTCCGCAAGGGCCGGCTCCAGCCGGGCCGGATGTTCCTCGTCGACACCGACGAGCACCGCATCATCGAGGACGAGGAGATCAAGGCCGAGCTGGCCGCGGAGCACCCCTACGAGGAGTGGCTGCACGCCGGGCTCGTCCACCTCGACGACATCCCCGAGCGCGAGCACATCGTGCACACGCACGCCTCGGTGACCCGTCGCCAGCAGGTCTTCGGCTACTCCCAGGAGGAGCTGCGGGTCATCCTGTCGCCGATGGCGAACACCGGTGCCGAGCCGATCGGCTCGATGGGCACCGACACCCCGATCGCGGCGCTCAGCGAGAAGCCGCGGCTGTTGTTCGACTACTTCAACCAGCTCTTCGCGCAGGTCACGAACCCGCCGCTGGACGCCATCCGCGAGGAGCTCGTCACCTCGCTCAACGGCACCATCGGCCCGGAGTCGAACCTGCTCGAGCCGCAGCCGGCCTCGTGCCGGCAGGTCGTGCTGCCGTTCCCGGTCATCTCCAACGACGACCTGGCCAAGATCCGCCACATCAACCGCGACGGCGACATGCCGGGCTTCGTCACCCACGTCTCCCGCGGCCTCTACGAGGTCGAGGGCGGCGGCGCGGCGCTCGCCCGCCGGATCGACGAGATCTGCGGCGAGGTCAGCAAGGCCATCGCCGAGGGCGCGCGGATCATCGTGCTCTCCGACCGGCACTCGACCGCCGAGCTCGCACCGATCCCGTCGCTGCTGCTCACCGGCGCCGTCCACCACCACCTGGTGCGCGAGAAGACCCGCACCCAGGTCGGCCTGCTCGTCGAGGCCGGTGACGTCCGCGAGGTCCACCACGTCGCCCTGCTCGTCGGGTACGGCGCAGCCGCGGTCAACCCCTACCTCGCCATGGAGTCGGTCGAGGACCTCGCCCGCGACGGCTACTACGTCAAGGCCGACCCCGAGGTCGCGGTCAAGAACCTGGTCAAGGCGCTCGGCAAGGGCGTGCTCAAGGTGATGTCCAAGATGGGCGTCTCCACCGTGGCCTCCTACACCGGCGCGCAGATCTTCGAGGCGGTCGGGCTCTCCTCGGCGGTCGTGGACCAGTACTTCACCGGCACGACCTCCAAGCTCGGCGGCATCGAGCTCGAGACCATCGCCGAGGAGGTCGCCCGGCGCCACGCCACGGCGTACCCCCGCGGCGGGATCTCGCCCACGCACCGCGAGCTGGAGACGGGCGGCGAGTACCAGTGGCGCCGTGACGGCGAGCCGCACCTGTTCGACCCCGAGACCGTCTTCCGCCTGCAGCACTCCACGCGCGCGGGCCGCTACGACGTGTTCAAGCAGTACACCGAGCGCGTCGACGAGCAGTCGGCACGCCTGATGACGCTGCGCGGGCTCTTCCGGTTCAAGGGCGCGGAGATCACCGGCCGCGACCCGATCCCGGTCGAGGAGGTCGAGCCGGTCGAGTCGATCGTCAAGCGGTTCTCCACCGGCGCGATGTCGTACGGCTCGATCAGCCAGGAGGCGCACGAGACCCTCGCGATCGCCATGAACCGGCTCGGCGGCAAGTCGAACACCGGTGAGGGCGGCGAGGACCCCGAGCGGCTCTACGACCCCGAGCGGCGCAGCGCGATCAAGCAGGTCGCCTCCGGCCGCTTCGGCGTGACCGCGGAGTACCTCACGAACGCCGACGACATCCAGATCAAGATGGCGCAGGGCGCGAAGCCCGGCGAGGGCGGCCAGCTGCCCGGCCACAAGGTCTACCCGTGGGTGGCCAAGACCCGGCACTCCACGCCGGGCGTGGGCCTGATCAGCCCGCCGCCGCACCACGACATCTACTCGATCGAGGACCTGGCGCAGCTGATCCACGACCTCAAGAACGCCAACCCCGCGGCCCGCGTCCACGTGAAGCTGGTCTCGGAGATGGGCGTTGGCACGGTCGCGACCGGTGTCTCCAAGGCGCACGCCGACGTCGTGCTGATCTCCGGCAACGACGGCGGCACCGGCGCCTCGCCGCTCACCTCCCTCAAGCACGCGGGTGGTCCGTGGGAGCTCGGCCTGGCCGAGACCCAGCAGACGCTGCTGCTCAACAACCTGCGCGACCGGATCGTCGTGCAGGCCGACGGCCAGCTCAAGACCGGTCGCGACGTCGTCGTGGCCGCGCTGCTGGGCGCCGAGGAGTTCGGCTTCGCCACCGCGCCGCTGGTGGTCTCGGGCTGCATCATGATGCGCGTCTGCCACCTCGACACCTGCCCGGTCGGCGTCGCGACGCAGAACCCGGTGCTGCGAGAGCGCTTCAACGGCAAGGCCGAGTACGTCGTGAACTTCTTCGAGTTCATCGCCCAGGAGGTGCGCGAGTACCTCGCCGAGCTCGGCTTCCGCAGCATTGACGAGGCCGTCGGCCGCGTCGACACCCTCGACGTCGCCGCGGCGGTCAACCACTGGAAGGCCGCCGGCCTGGACCTCACCCCGGTCCTGCACGTGCCGGAGCTGCCCGAGGGCGCCGCGCTGCGCAACACCACCGGCCAGGACCACGGGCTGGAGAAGGCGCTCGACGTCACCACGCTCGTCCCGCTGGCCGAGGCCGCGCTCGAGCGCGGCGAGCCGGTGCGCGCGCAGGTCGAGATCCGCAACGTCAACCGCACCGTCGGCACCATCCTCGGTCACGAGGTCACCAAGCGGTACGGCGGCGCCGGGCTGCCCGAGGGCACGATCGACCTCACCTTCACCGGCTCGGCCGGCCAGTCCTTCGGCGCGTTCGTGCCGAAGGGGATGACGCTGCGGCTGGAGGGCGACGCCAACGACTACGTCGGCAAGGGCCTCTCCGGTGGCCGCATCGTCGTGCGTCCCGACCGGTCGGCGCCGTTCCGCTCCGAGGAGCAGGTCATCGCCGGCAACACGATCGGCTACGGCGCCACGTCGGGCCGGATCTTCCTGCGCGGTGGGGTCGGCGAGCGCTTCTGCGTCCGCAACTCCGGCGCCTGGGCGGTCACCGAGGGCGTGGGCGACCACGCCTGCGAGTACATGACCGGCGGGCGCGTCGTCGTCCTCGGTGCCACCGGCCGCAACTTCGCCGCCGGCATGTCCGGGGGCGTGGCCTGGGTCCTCGACCTCGACCCGAAGCGGGTCAACGCCGAGCTCGTCGAGCTGTCGCCGGTCACCGGCGAGGCCGCGGCCGAGCTGGAGCAGCTGGTGCGCGAGCACCAGGAGGAGACCGGCTCGGAGGTCGCCGCCGCGCTGCTGGCCGACTGGCCCGCCGCGCTCGAGCGCTTCACCGAGGTCATGCCGAGCGACTACCGCAAGGTCCTCGAGGCGAAGGCGAAGGCCGAGGCCGAGGGACTGGACGAGAACGAGACCGCCAACGCGATGATGGGAGCCCTCCATGGCTGACCCCAAGGGATTCCTGAAGGAGGGTCGCGAGGTCGCGACCCGGCGCCCCGTCGAGGAGCGCGTCCAGGACTGGAACGAGGTCTACCCGGGTTCGGCGGGTCGCGCGCTGCTGCCGATCATCGGGCCGCAGGCGAGCCGGTGCATGGACTGCGGCATCCCGTTCTGCCACCAGGGCTGCCCGCTGGGCAACCTGATCCCGGAGTGGAACGACCTGGTCTGGCGCGACGACTGGGACGACGCGATCGACCGGCTGCACGCGACCAACAACTTCCCGGAGTTCACCGGCCGGCTCTGCCCCGCCCCGTGCGAGACGGCCTGCGTCCTGGGCATCAACCAGGACCCGGTGACGATCAAGAACATCGAGGTCACGATCGCCGACCGCGCGTTCGACTCCGGGTACGTCCGGCCGCAGCCGCCGGAGTGGCTCTCGGGCCGCACCGTCGCGGTCATCGGCTCGGGCCCGGCGGGTCTCGCCGCCGCGCAGCAGCTCACCCGCGCCGGGCACACCGTCGCGGTCTACGAGCGGGCCGACAAGATCGGCGGGCTGATGCGCTACGGCATCCCCGAGTTCAAGATGGAGAAGAAGTACCTCGACCGGCGCCTCGACCAGATGCGCCGCGAGGGCACCGTCTTCCGGGCCGGCGTCGAGGTCGGCAGCGAGCAGCTGACCGCAGAGATGCTGCGGGAGCGGTACGACGCCGTCGTCATCGCCATCGGCTCGACCGTCCCGCGCGACCTCCAGGCCACCGGCCGCGAGCTCGGCGGGATCCACCAGGCGATGGAGTTCCTCCCGCAGGCCAACCGGGCTGCGCTGGGGGAGACCGTCGAGGGCCAGATCACCGCGACCGGCAAGCACGTCGTCATCATCGGCGGCGGCGACACGGGCGCGGACTGCCTCGGGACCTCCACCCGCCAGGGCGCGGCCTCGGTCACGCAGCTGGAGATCATGCCCGAGCCGCCGGAGACCCGGCCCGCGGGACAGCCGTGGCCGACGTACCCGATGACCTTCCGCGTCTCCTCGGCCCACGAGGAGGGCGGCGAGCGGGTGTACGCCGTGTCGACGAAGGAGTTCCTCGGCGACGAGGGCGGCAACGTCCGCGCGCTGAAGCTGGTCGACGTGAAGTTCGAGGGCGGCAAGCTGGTCGAGATCGAGGGCACCGAGCGGGAGATCCCGGCCGAGCTGGTGCTCTTCGCGATGGGCTTCACCGGTCCGGAGCGGCCCGGCCTGGTCGAGCAGCTCGGCGTCGACCTCGACGAGCGCGGCAACGTCGCTCGCGACTCCGGCTACCAGTCGTCGGTGCCCGGCGTCTTCGTCGCCGGCGACGCGGGCCGCGGGCAGTCGCTCATCGTGTGGGCGATCGCCGAGGGTCGCGCCGCGGCCGCCTCGGTCGACACCTACCTGACCGGGAAGACGGCCCTGCCGGCACCGGTCAAGCCGACCGACCGCCCCCTGATGGTCTGACCGAGCTCTGACCAGCGACCGGCCTGCGCCCTACTCGGGTGCAGGCCGGTCCTGTGCTCGACCGCGCCGGGCGCGGGGCTTAGCGTGACGGGCCTCACCCGTCCTCGTCCCGGGAGCGCACCATGGACCTCGTCCTCGTCCTGGTGGCCGTCGTCGCCCTCATCGTGGTGGCCACGACCGTCCTCAAGACCCATCCGTTCCTGGCGCTGCTGCTCGGCGCCTTCCTCGCCGCCTTCGGCTTCCGGATGCCCCTCGGCGACATCGTCGCCACGATCACCGGCGGGTTCGGAGGCATCCTCGGGGGGATCGGCATCGTGATCGTCCTCGGGACGGTCATCGGGGTCGTCCTCGAGCGCAGCGGGGCGGCGGTCACGATGGCCGAGGTCGTGATCAGGGTGCTCGGCCAGCGGTTCCCGACGCTGACCATCTCGGTGATCGGCTTCATCGTCTCCATCCCGGTCTTCTGCGACTCGGGCTACGTCATCCTCAACTCGCTGAAGGAGTCGATCGCCCGCCGGACCAGCACCTCCATGGTCGCGATGTCGGTCGCCCTGGCGACCGGCCTCTTCGCCACGCACACGCTCGTGCCGCCGACACCAGGCCCGATCGCGGCGGCCGGGAACCTCGGTCTCACCGATCAGCTGGGCCTCGTCATCCTGGTCGGCCTCCTGGTGGCCGTGGTCGCCGCAGGCGTGGGTCTCCTGTGGGCCAACCGCTTCACCGAGGCGGAGCCCGAGGGCGAAGGTGCTGAAGAGCTGACCGCTGCCGCGGAGGAGTTCGAGTCCTTCAAGGAGCGGTACGGCACGCTGCCCGGTCCGGTCGCGGCGCTCGCGCCGATCCTCGTGCCCATCCTGCTCATCTGTCTCGGCTCGGTGGCGGCGCTGCCGGCCGCGCCGCTCGGGGACGGCACGCCGGCCGACCTGGTGCGCTTCTTCGGCGAGCCCGTGGTCGCCCTGCTCGTGGGCCTGGCGCTCGCCCTGCTGCTGGTGCGCCCCGGTGCTGACGGCACCCGGCGGGAGAGCTTCCGCGACGCGGTCACCGACGGCGTGACCGCCGCTGCGCCGATCCTGTTGATCACCGGCGCGGGCGGCGCCTTCGGTGCGGTCATCCAGGCCACCGAGATCGGGGACTACCTCGGGTCCAACCTCTCCGAGCTGGGCATCGGCGTGCTGATGCCGTTCCTGGTCGCGGCGGCGCTCAAGAGCGCGCAGGGCTCCTCGACGGTCGCGCTGGTCACGACCTCAGCCCTGGTGGCGCCGCTGCTGGGGGACATCGGGATGGACTCCGACCTGGGTCGGGTGCTGGTCGTGATGGCCATCGGCGCCGGCGCCATGACGGTCTCGCACGCCAACGACAGCTACTTCTGGGTCGTCACCCAGTTCTCGAGGATGAGCGTCGCCCAGGCCTACCGGGCCCAGACCGCGGCCACCTTGGTGATGGGGCTCAGCGCGGCCGCCGTCACCTGGGTGCTGTCCCTGGTGCTGGTGTGAGCGGTGCCGGTGTGGACGCTCCCGGTGTGGACGCTCCGGGAGGGAGCGGGTTGCGGGTCGTGCTGTGTCCGGACTCGTTCAAGGAGAGCCTCACCGCGCCGGTGGTGGCCGCGGCGATGAGGCGAGGCGTGGCGCGGGTCTGGCCGGCGGCCGGCGTCGTCGAGGTGCCGCTCGCCGACGGCGGCGAGGGCACGGTCGAGGCGCTGGCGCGGGCCACGGGCGGAGAGCTGGTGACGCGGCGGGTGCGCGGCCCGTCGGGACGATCGGTCGACGCGACCTACCCTGCTCGACGACGGCAGGACCGCGGTGGTCGAGATCGCCGCGGCGTCAGGCCTGCACCTGGTGCCACCCGAGCGCCGCGACCCGGCGCGCGCAACGACGTACGGCACCGGTGAGCTGGTCGTCGACGCGCTGGACCGCGGGGCACGGCGCGTCGTCCTCGGCCCGGGCGGCAGCGCGACCAACGACGGCGGCGCCGGTCTCCTCTCCGCGCTCGGTGCCCGTGTCCTCGACGTGGCCGGGGACCCGCTGCCCCCGGGTGGGGCTGCGCTGGCGCGCGCGGCGCACCTCGACCTCGCCGGCCTGCACCCGGGATTGTCCGAGGTCGTGGTGGAGGCGGCCTGCGACGTGGACAACCCCCTCCTCGGACGGGAGGGCGCGACGGCGGTCTTCGGGCCGCAGAAGGGGGTGCCCGCGTCGGACGTGCAGGTGCTCGACGACGCGCTCGCGCGCTGGGCGGACGTGCTGGCCCGGGCATCCGGCGAGGACCGGCGCGACGAGCCGGGCACCGGGGCGGCCGGCGGCGTCGGACTGGCCGTGGTCTCCGCGCTCCGGGGGTCGTTGCGCCCCGGCTTCGAGGTCGTCGCCGAGGCGGTCGGTCTCCGCGACCTGCTGGCCGGCGCCGACCTGGTGGTGACGGGTGAGGGTCGCGTCGATGCCCAGACCGTTCGCGGCAAGGCACCCGCGGGCGTGGTCGCCATGTGCGGCTCGCTGTCGGTGCCCGTCGTCGTCATCGGCGGCGCCGGGCGACCTGGCCGCCGTGCTCGCGGATGCCGTCGGCAACCTCGAGCGGACCGCCTCCCAGGTCGCCGCGACGTGGGAGGGCGGCCGTCGCTCGTCGGCTCGGAGGCACGCAGGTTGTTTGATCGATCCAAGACCTCGCTAGGCTGGGCAGGTGCGTAGAGCCAAGATCGTCTGCACCCTCGGCCCCGCGACCTCGTCGCCCCGGCGCATCCGGGAGCTGGTGTACGCCGGCATGGACGTCGCCCGGCTGAACATGAGCCACGGGTCGCACGAGGACCACGCCGAGGCCTACCGGCTGGTGCGCGAGGCGGCCGACGCCAGCGGCCACGGCGTGGGCATCTTCGCCGACCTCCAGGGCCCGAAGATCCGCCTGGAGAAGTTCGCCGGCGGGCCGGTCGAGCTCCGGCGCGGCCAGGAGTGGACGATCACCACCCGCGACGTCCCCGGCGACGCCGAGGTCGCGGGCACGACGTACAAGGGCCTGCCCGGCGACGTGAACGTCGGCGACCCGATCCTCATCGACGACGGCAAGGTCCGCCTGCGGGTCACCGGCGTCGAGGGCTCCGACGTGCGCACCGAGGTGCTCGTCGGCGGCCGGGTCAGCGACAACAAGGGCATCAACCTGCCCGGCGTCGCGGTGTCCGTCCCCGCGCTGTCGGACAAGGACGAGCGCGACCTCCGCTTCGCGCTCCGCCTGTGCGTCGACTTCGTGGCGCTCAGCTTCGTGCGCAGCGCGGCCGACGCCGAGGACGTGCGCCGGATCATGCGCGAGGTCGGGGTCTCGGTGCCGGTCATCGCCAAGATCGAGAAGCCGCAGGCCATCGAGAACCTCGACGAGATCATCGCGGCCTTCGACGGGTTCATGGTCGCCCGCGGCGACCTCGGCGTGGAGTGCCCGCTCGAGGACGTGCCGTTCCTGCAGAAGCGGATCATCGAGAAGGCCCGCCTCAACGCCAAGCCCGTCATCGTCGCCACGCAGATGCTGGAGTCGATGATCGGCAACCCCGCGCCGACCCGCGCCGAGGCCTCCGACGTCGCCAACGCCGTCCTCGACGGCGCCGACGCGGTGATGCTGTCGGGCGAGACGAGCGTGGGGGAGTACCCCGTGCACACCGTCGAGACCATGGCCCGCATCGTGGAGGCCACCGAGCGGCACGCGCTGTCCGCCGAGGCCGTCGACCACGTCTCGGCCATCGACTGGGACCCGCACACCAAGGGCGGCGTGATCGCGAAGGCCGCCCTCGAGGTCGCCGAGCGGGTCGAGGCGAAGTACGTCGTCGCCTTCACCCAGTCCGGCGACTCCGCCCGCCGCATGTCCCGCCTCCGCGGCTTCGTGCCGATCCTCGCTTTCACCCCCGAGGCCGCCGTCCGCTCCCAGCTGTCCCTCTCCTGGGGCGTGGAGACCTTCAAGACCGCCTCGGTCGAGCACACCGACGAGATGGTCCGCCAGGTCGACGAGCAGCTGCTCAGGATCGGCCGCGTCGAGGAGGGCGACCTCGTCGTCATCATCGCCGGCGCCCCTCCCGGCATCCCCGGCTCCACCAACGCCCTGCGCATCCACCGGATGGGCGACGCGATCAAGGGCGTCGCCCCCGCCTACCGCCGGGCCACCTGACCCCGCCCGGCTTCCTGTCTGCAGCTCCACCGCGTCCCCCGCCAGGGTTTCTCCACGGGCTCGGGGCCTCAGGCGGACTACAGCGAGGTGGCGCCGGCCGTGCACCCGTGACGGCCGTGCCGAGGATCGTCAGGACTTCATGCCGATGAGCCGGTCGAGCTCGGCGACGGCCTCCCGCCGCGAGACCGACGTCGTCCAGCGACCCGACCGCCGCCAGGCGATGCCGACGAGGTCGAGCGCCCAGGTGCAGAGGTCGTGGATGTCGTCGGAGCGGTTGCTGAACTGCCACCGCGGGTAGTCGTAGCGCTTCCGCTCGCCGGCCACGGTCCGCGTCGCCCAGTTGCGCACCCGGCACCCGTCGGAGTGGAACAGGCCGCGGAGGAACGGCCCGGGGTGGTCCGCGACGACGTCGCGCTGCCACGGCTCGAGGACGATCGGGCGCTCGTGCTTCCGCCCGGGTCCGTGCTGTGGGAAGAGGCAGGGCCAGTGCTTCCATCCCGAGCTCACGACGACGACGCCCGGGCCGCGGACGAGGAAGACGGGCCTGGTCGGGTGCACGGTCGAGATGGCGCGCTCCACGTCCGAGACGATCGTCGGGAGGCTCGCGTCGCAGGCCACGCGCAGCACGTGCTGTCGCTCGGCCCGGCTGATGCAGCCGTCGCCCAGGTAGTAGCCGAGCAGCGCGGCGTAGGCGTTGTGAGGCAAGGGGTGGCTGTCGCAGACCGGACAGCCTGCCGCGATGCGGGTGCCAGGAGAGTCTCGCCACGCCCGGATCGTCGAGCGACTAACGCCGAGCCTGCGGGCAACGTCCGACACCGGGCCGCCCGCCGACAGGAGCCGGTGAGCTTCTGACCTGGTGTGCGAGCCGTACATGTCCTCACCCTGGCGGGACCCACCGACATCGTGTGTGCCCCGGGTCGGATTCGAACCGACACTGGCGGTGGTTTGAGCACCGTGTCTCTGCCGTTGGACTACCGGGGCGCGGCGGGCCGCAAGCCTAGTCGTCGCTACCCTGTCGCAGTGACCGAGCCCCTGCCGACCGTGCCCACGACGACCACGCGCACCGTCGTGATCGCCGAGGACGAGGTGCTGATCCGGATGGACCTCGCCGAGATGCTCGGCGAGGAGGGGTACGACGTCGTGGGCCAGGCCGGCGACGGGGCCCGGGCGATCGAGCTGGCCCAGGAGCTGCGGCCGGACCTGGTGATCCTCGACGTGAAGATGCCGGTGCTCGACGGGATCGCGGCGGCGGAGGCGATCGCGCGCGACCGGATCGCGCCGGTGGTCATCCTGACCGCGTTCTCCCAGCGCGAGCTGGTCGAGCGGGCGCGCGACGCCGGCGCGATGGCGTACCTCGTCAAGCCGTTCTCGAAGTCCGACCTGGTGCCGGCGATCGAGATGGCGGTGAGCCGGTTCGCCGAGCTCAGCCTGCTCGAGGCCGAGGTCGCCGACCTCAGCGACCGGCTCGAGACCCGCAAGTCGGTCGACCGGGCGAAGGGCGTGCTGCAGCAGCAGCTGGGGCTCTCGGAGCCCGACGCCTTCCGGTGGATCCAGAAGACGGCGATGGACCTGCGCCTCTCGATGCGCCAGGTCGCCGACGGGGTCGTCGAGCACGGGCCCGGGCTCGCCGGCTGAGCCCCTCCGCGCCGGCCCGCGTCGCCCGGCGTACGCGCACCGGCAGGTCACCGGAACGTCACGGTCCGGTAAAGGCCGGGCGCGGTGGCGCCGATGTGCCGCAGACCACGTTCCGTCCCCCTAGACTCCTCCGCGCGGTGCCCGCCGGGTGCCCGAGTGAGGAGGACCGGTTTGAAGTCTCGTCACCACGTCCGCACGGCCGGTGCGAGGGCGGTGAGGAAGGGCCTGGTCGGCACGATGCTGCTGGGCCTGCTGCTCCCGCTGCTCCTGCTGGTCGGTGGCTCGAGCGCGAGTGCAGCCACCCTCTGCCTCCCCAAGCCGGACGAGACGGGCTGCATCAGCGGCACCGTCGGCTCCCGGTCCGACCCGGTGGCCGGCGTCGACGTCATCCTGCGTGACGCGGAGGGCACCGACGTCGAGACCGTCACCACCGAGGACGACGGCAAGTTCAGCTTCACCGTCACCGAGGCGGGCGACTACTTCGTCGTCCTCGACGAGGAGACCCTGCCCGACGGCCTCGAGCAGCAGCCGCCGCGCGCGGCGATCGCCGGCCCGGACGGCTCGGTCAAAGTCACCGCGAACCTCGGCGCGGCGGTCTCGCCGATCGTCGAGGTCCGCGACGAGGACTACGACGCGGGCGGTGAGTCCTTCGTGGACCAGATCGCGCAGTCGGTGGTCAACGGCCTGCGCCTGGGCCTCCTGCTCGCGCTCGCCTCGCTCGGCCTGTCGCTGATCTACGGCACCACCGGGCTGTCGAACTTCTCCCACGCGGAGCTGGTCACCCTCGGCGGCATGGTCGCCTACGGGCTGGTCAACGTCGCCGGGATGAACCTCTGGCTCGGCATCGTCGCCACGACCGCCGTGTGCGCAGGGGTCGGATACCTCCAGGACCGCTTGCTCTGGCAACCGCTGCGGCGGCGAGGGCTGGGCATCACCCAGCTGATGATCGTGACGATCGGCCTCGCGCTGGCCGCGCAGTACGCCTACCAGTACTTCGTGGGCGCCTCGCTGCAGAAGGTCGTCGTCCGCGACTTCGGCACCACCTCCCTCGGCCCGGTGACGCTGACCAACCTCTCGTTCCTGGCGATGGGCGTCGCGATCATCGCGATCGGGCTCGTCGGCTTCGTGCTGGTCAAGACCCGGGTCGGCCAGGCCACTCGCGCGGTCTCCGACAACCCGGCGCTCGCCGCGGCCTCGGGCATCGACGTGGACAAGATCATCCGCCTCGTCTGGACCGCGGCCGCGGGCCTCGCCGGCCTCGCCGGCGTGCTCTACGCCCTGGTCATCAGCAACGGCATCCGTTGGGACACCGGCATGCAGATCCTGCTGCTGCTGTTCGCCGCGGTCACCCTGGGCGGCCTCGGGACGGCCTTCGGCGCCTTCGTCGGCTCGATCATCATCGGGCTCGTCGTGGAGCTGGCCGGACCGCTGGGCGCGCCCGGTGACCTCAAGTACGCCGTTGCCCTGGCCATCCTGATCGTGCTGCTGCTGGTGAGGCCCCAGGGCATCCTCGGCCGCGCCGAGCGGGTCGGCTGAAGGGGAGAGGGACTCACATCATGGACACCATCCTCGACATCCTCGCCGCGGTCATCCGCGAGGCGATCAGCCCCGGCACGGCCGCGGTGGCCATCGCGGTCATCGGTCTCAACCTGCACTTCGGCTACACCGGCCTGCTGAACTTCGGCCAGTCCGGCTTCATGCTGCTCGGTGCCTACGGCTTCGCCATCTCGCTGGTGCACGACATCCCGCTGCCGATCGCGGTGCTGATCGGGCTCGGTCTCGCCTTCGTGTTCGCGCTGGTGCTCGGCATCCCGACGCTCCAGCTACGCGGTGACTACCTGGCGATCGTGACCATCTCGGCAGCGGAGATCATCCGCTTCGTCGGACGGCTCTCGACCCTCAAGGAGCTCACGGGCGGCGCGCAGGGCATCCAGGGCCGCACCTACCAGCCGGCCTTCGTGAACCTCTCGTTCTTCGGTGACGGCGCCTGGACGCTCGCGCCGTTCAACTACACCGACGTCGCCGACGGCGCCGGGTGGGTCCGGGCGCTCGGCGGGCTCGTGTTCGCCCTCTGCGTGGTCGCGACCGTGCTCGTCGGCCGGCGCCTGAAGCGGGCCGCCGACCCGACGCGCACCGCGCCCCGCACGGGCCTGGACGGCACGCTCGGCAAGGTCCTCGCCGCGGTGCTCGTGCTGGTCGGCCTCTACGCGCTGTTCTTCGCGATGCCGGTCACCTACGGACGCTCCGGCGTGAACGGCTGGTGGGTCCGCGCCGTGGCCTGGACGCTCGTGGCGCTCAGCACGCTGGTGGTCTACCTGCTGGTCCGCAGCCCGTGGGGCCGCCTCCTGCGCGGTGTCCGCGAGGACGAGGACGCCATGCGCAGCCTCGGCCGCAACGTGTTCGCCGTGAAGATGCAGTCGCTGGTCATCGGTGGCCTCTTCGGCGCACTGGGCGGCATGGTCTACGTGCTCGCCTCGACCGTGCAGCCCGACGCCCTCGGCCGCCAGATCACGTTCTTCTCCTACACCGCCCTGCTGCTGGGTGGCGCCGCGACCATCCTCGGCCCGGTGCTCGGCACCGTGCTGTTCTTCTCGGCGCGCATCCTCATCCGGGAGTCGGCCCGTGCCTGGGTGCCCGACAGCATCATGAACGCCCAGCAGACCGAGCAGTTCTCGTTCGTCGTCGTCGGCGTCGCGCTGGTCCTGCTCGTGATCTTCCGTCCACAGGGAATCCTGGGCAACAAGAGGGAGCTCCGGTTCAATGTCTGAGACCACCATCGGTACGCCGTCGCTCGCCGACCCGGCCGCCCGCCGCGCCCTCATGGCCGGCGTCACGCCGGAGCCCGGCGCGGCCAAGCAGGACCCGATCCTCAAGGTCGACAAGATCGAGCGTCGCTTCGGCGGCATCACCGCCGTCGACGTCGACCACCTCGAGGTCCAGCGCGGCATCATCACCGCGCTGATCGGGCCCAACGGTGCCGGCAAGACGACGTTCTTCAACCTCATCACCGGCTTCGACAAGCCCAGCTCGGCCGGGTCCGGCGCGCACTGGGAGTTCGACGGCCGGGCGCTGAACAAGACCTCCGCGTCGAGCGTCGCCAAGGCCGGCATGGTCCGCACCTTCCAGCTGACCAAGTCCCTCAACCGGATGACGGTGCTGGACAACATGATGCTGGGGGCGCAGGAGCAGTCCGGGGAGAACCTCCTCAAGTCGGTCTTCAAGCCGCTGTGGAGCGGCCAGGAGAAGGCCGTGGAGGAGAAGGCCGAGGAGCTGCTCGCCCGGTTCAAGCTCTTGGAGAAGAAGGACGACTACGCCGGCAGCCTCTCGGGCGGCCAGCGCAAGCTGCTCGAGATGGCGCGGGCGCTGATGAGCGACCCGAAGATGATCATGCTCGACGAGCCGATGGCCGGCGTGAACCCCGCGCTGACCCAGTCGCTGCTCGGGCACATCCAGTCGCTGCGCGACGAGGGCATGACCGTGCTGTTCGTCGAGCACGACATGCACGTCGTCCGCCACATCTCCGACTGGGTCGTCGTCATGGCCGAGGGCCGCGTCGTCGCCGAGGGCCCGGCCGACACCGTGATGTCGAACCAGGCCGTCATCGACGCCTACCTCGGCGCCCACCACGACACCGACCTCGGCGACGACCAGGTCCTCACCGAGGGCGCGCTCGACGAGATCGAGTCCGAGGTCCGTGCCGACGAGGCCGCCCACGAGGCGGCCGAGGACGCCAAGCACGACCAGCAGGGAGACAAGTCGTGACCCAGACCCAGACCACCTCGCCGGCGGCGGGGTCCCAGCAGGCCGTCATCGAGGCCAAGGACCTCGTGGCGGGCTACCTGCCCGGGGTGAACATCCTCAACGGTTGCAGCCTGGTCGCCCACCCCGGCGAGATGATCGGGATCATCGGACCGAACGGCGCCGGCAAGTCCACGCTGCTCAAGGCGATGTTCGGCCTGGTGAAGGTCCACTCCGGCAGCGTCACGCTGCACGGCGAGGACATCACCAACAACCGGGCCAACCGCCTGGTGCAGATGGGCGTCGGCTTCGTGCCGCAGACCAACAACGTCTTCCCCTCGCTCACCATCGAGGAGAACCTGCGGATGGGCCTCTTCCTGCGGCCCAAGAAGCTGCAGGAGCGCCTCGGCGCGATGTGGGACCTGTTCCCGACGCTGCACGAGCGCCGCGACCGCAGCGCCGGCGCGCTCTCCGGCGGTGAGCGCCAGTCGCTCGCCATGGCCCGGGCGCTGATGATGGAGCCGAAGGTGCTGCTCCTCGACGAGCCGTCCGCCGGCCTGTCGCCGGTGCGCCAGGACGAGACGTTCATCCGCACCCGCCAGATCAACAAGACCGGCGTCTGCGTGGTCATGGTCGAGCAGAACGCCCGCCGCTGCCTGCAGATCTGCGACCGCGGCTACGTCCTCGACCAGGGCCGGGACGCCTACACCGGCACCGGCCGCGAGCTCGCCAACGACCCGAAGGTGATCGAGCTGTACCTCGGCACGCTCGCCAAGGACGTCGACGAGCAGCGCGACTCCGGCCAGGCCTGAGGCAGGTACGCCGACCACCCGGCGTACGCCGCACGGACACCGAGCCGCCCGTCCCCCTCGTGGGGGCGGGCGGCTTCGTCGTACCGGTCTCGTCGTACCGGATTGGTCACAGGTGGCTGCCCCTCCGCGGCGGCCGGCCCGGGGGAGAACCAGAAACGACGAGACCCCGGACCGAGTGGTCCGGGGTCTCGCCGTGATGCGTGCAGAACAGCCGATCGCTCAGCCGTCGACCATGATGGTCATGAGGTCACTTGGTGCCCTCGACGGTGGAGGCGAAGACGTTCTTGTTGCTGGCGTCGTAGGTGTAGATGCCGACGAACGCGGAGGACGGGTCGTTCTCCTCGTCGATCGGACCGATGCCCGACGGGCCGGTGTAGCGGATCTCGGAGCCCTCGTCGAGAAGCGCGACGCAGTCGGCGAACGAGGAGCACTCCTCGCCGTCGCTGGCGCCGGAGACGGCCGCGAGGTTCTCCTGGATGGTGGTCGGGTCCGTGGCGCCGCCCTTGACCGCCGCGAGGGCGCCCAGGATGGTGGCGTCGTAGGACTCGGCCGCGTAGGCGTAGTCGGTCAGCTCCTCGCCGTTGACCTGCTGGTTCCAGCCCTGGAGCAGCTCCTTGAAGTCCTCAGAGGCGTCAGCACCCGGGATGGTGCCCTGGGCGCCCTCGAGCGTGCCCTCCGGGAAGTCCTTGGAGTAGTCCGCGGTGTTGCCGTCGGTGAGGTAGGTCTTCGACATGTCCCAGCCCTGCGAGACGAGCTCGGGCACGATCGCCTTGGTCTCGTCGAACGCGAGGATCACGATCGCGTCGGGGTTGGTCGCGAGGACCGCGCTGACGTCGGACGAGAAGGTCGTCTGACCGGCGGGGAACTCGTTGCCGTCGCCCTTGCAGCCGTAGGTGCACTCGCCGCCGGAGGCCTCGACGGTCTCCTGGACCGCGTTGCGCAGACCGGTGCCGTAGGTGTCGCTGAAGACCAGGAAGCCGACGCGCGAGTAGCCGTCGCTGGAGATCAGCGTGCCGAGGGCGGAACCCTGGATGCCGTCCGGCGGGGCGGTGCGGAAGTAGTACGGCGAGTAGCCGGACAGGTCGACCGCGGTGTTGGCCGGGGAGATCTGGACGATCTTGGCGTCGGTGAAGGTGTCGACCACGTTCAGCGTGACGCTGGACGAGGCGGCGCCGACCACGATCGAGGGCTTGGCGTTGACCAGGTTGCCGGCCGACGACGTGCTGACCGCGAGGTCGGTGGTGTCGCCGGAGTCGAGGATCTGGTGGCAGGCGTCGGCGCCGTTCACGCCGCCCGCGGCGTTGATGTCGGAGACGGCCAGGCCGACGCCGGCGATCTCCGGCGGGCCGAGGTAGGCCAGGTTGCCGGTCAGCGGCAGGATGCCGCCGACCTTGTAGGTGTCGGCGCTGGTGGTGCCGCCGCCGCACTTGTCGTTCGTGAACTCGCCCGAGGGAGCGCCGCTCGACGACTCGGACGCCGACGCGGACGAGGTGTCCTCGGCCGCGGGCTCGCTGTCGTCCTCGGACCCGCAGGCCGCCAGGGTGAGGGACAGCGCGGCGGTGCCGGCCATCAGCTTCACCCAGGACGCGGTGGTGGTTCGATTCACGTGGTGAACCTTTCTGTCAGGTTGGTGCAACCGCAGGTTCCCGACCCCCGGGAGGCCGGTCATGGCTCGGTCACCGTAGGACCGGTCACGGAGCGGTGTGGCGAACGGCACCCTCTCGTCACCAAACCGTTACGTCAGCGACACCGCTCGCCGGGTCACCGGACCGCGGCGACCACCTGGACCAGCAGCGGCGCGACCACCAGCGCGGGCAGCAGGTCGGCGACGGGCACGTCGCGGATGCGCAGCAGGCGCAGCGCCACCCCGACCAGCAGCAGGCCCCCGGTGGCCGTGACGGCCGCGAGGTGGGCGTCGGGCAGGACGTCGCCGAGCGCCACCCCGACGAGCGTCAGCGAGCCCTGGACGACCACCACCGTCAGGCAGGCGGCGAGCACGCCCCAACCGAACGACGCGGCGAAGGCGATCGCGGCGAAGCCGTCCAGCGCCGACTTGAGCAACAGCTGCTCCGCGCCGTTGCCGAGCCCGTCGTTGATCGAGCCGAGGATCGTCAGCGGTCCGGTGCAGAAGATCAGGGAGGAGACCACGAAGCCCTCGACGAACCGCTGGCGGTCGACCGACCCGTGGCCGCCGGCCAGCCGCTGCTGCAGCCACCCGCCGAGCGCCTCGACCCGCTGCTCGAGGCGCAGCAGCGACCCGGTGATCCCGCCGACGAGGAGGGCGCCGAGCACGACCAGCACCGGGGCGCTGTCGCCGATCGTCTCGGCGAGGCCGGCGTCGAGCACGGCCATCGCCGACGTACCCGCGATGAGCAGTGTGACCAGGCCCAGCCCGTCCGTGACGACCTCCCGGGTGCGCACCGGCAGGCGGTTGCCGAGCAGCAGGCCGACCAGGCCGCCGGCGAGGACGGCGAGGACGTTGACGAGGGTTCCGACTCCGGGGACCACGCTTCTCCTCACTCGGCTCTGAGCTCGGGCTCTGAGCTCGGGTCTGACAAGACCGGCGCAGGGAGCGTAGTCTCGCCGGAGCAGGTCGGGTCCTCGGGGACCGGACGCCGACCAGTTGGATCCGTGGTGCCCGTCAGGGCAGGGGGAAGGCAGGGCGCATGCACCGCTCAGTGGTGACGTTGAGGTGCGCCGAGCTCACGGACGCGGCGCTGCTGGCGGACCTGTGGGTCGACGACCTGCGCCGGGCGGACCGTCACGAGCAGGTGGCGGACCTCGAGCTGATCATCAAGGCCGCCGCGCAGTCGCCCGAGGAGCGCATCGTCGTCGCGGAGTACGACGGGAACCCGGCCGCCGCGGTCTTCCTGCGGGTCACGACGTTGAGCCCGCTCAACCTCGACCAGACCGTGCAGGCGCTCTCGCCGCACGTGCTGCCCAAGTACCGCCGCCACGGCGTGGGCCGCGCGCTCATGGAGGCGGCCGTGACCTTCGCCGAGGAGCAGGGGGTCGGCCACGTCGCGACCGCGGCGACGTCCGGCTCACGCGATGCGAACCGCTTCATGGCCCGCCTCGGCCTGGGCCCGCAGGCGGTGCTCCGCGTCGCCAGCACGCACGCGCTGCGGGCGCGGCTGACGGCGCTGCGCCCGGCGCACGAGCGGGGCGGGCGCCAGCTCACCCAGGTGCTCGCCGCCCGGCGCTCGCAGCGCCGCTCGCAGGCGACGAGCTAGCGTCGGCCCGGCCCCGAGGGGCGCGAGCGACTCAGAGGCCGACCCGCTCCTTGGGGATCAGGGCGCAGGTGATCCGCGAGGTGCACACCCGCTTGCCGCGCTCGTCGGTGATGACGACCTCGTAGGACGCCGACGTGCGCCCGAGGTGGATCGGCGTCGCGACGCCGGTGACGAGACCGGAGGTCGCGGAGCGGTGGTGGGTGGCGTTGATGTCGACGCCGACCGGGACCCGGTCGGGGTGGGCGTGGATGCCCGAGCCGATCGAGCCGAGGCTCTCAGCGAGCACGACCGACGCGCCGCCGTGGAGCAGCCCGTAGGGCTGCCCGTTGCCCTCGACCGGCATCGTCGCGACGACCCGCTCGGCGGAGAGCTCGACCAGCTCGATGCCCATCTTCTCGTTCAGCGTGCCCATGCCCTGCGGCATCTGCGCCAGGTACTCCTCGACGTCCATGCGAGGCATTCTCGCCGACCCCTCGACCGTCGGTGACGGCGGATAGAGTCGACGGGTGACCGACGCTCCCACCTCGGCCCCGACGTCCGCGACGCCGCGCCTGCTCCTGCTCGACGGCCACTCGTTGGCCTACCGCGCCTTCTTCGCCCTGCCGGTGGAGAACTTCTCCACCACCACCGGCCAGCACACCAACGCGGTCTACGGCTTCACCTCGATGCTCATCAACGTGCTGCGCGACGAGCAGCCGACGCACCTCGCGGTCGCCTTCGACGTGTCCCGGCAGACCTTCCGGATGGAGGAGTACGCCGAGTACAAGGCCAAGCGGGCCAAGACGCCGGGGGAGTTCAGCAGCCAGCTGCCGCTGATCGAGGAGGTGCTCGACGCGCTGCGGATCCCGTTCCTGAAGAAGGACGGCTACGAGGCCGACGACATCATCGCCACGCTCACGACCCAGGCCCTCGCGGACGGCATGGAGGTGCTGATCCTCACCGGCGACCGCGACTCCCTGCAGCTGGTCACCGACCGGTCGACCGTGCTCTACCCGATGCGCGGCGTCTCCGACCTGGCGCGGATGACCCCCGAGGCGGTCGAGGCGAAGTACGGCGTTCCGCCGCACCGCTATCCCGAGATCGCCGCGATCGTCGGCGAGACCTCCGACAACCTGCCGGGCGTGCCGGGCGTCGGCGTCGGGTTCGCCGCGAAGTGGATCAACACCTACGACGGCCTCGACAACGTCATCACCCACGCCGACAAGATCACCGGCAAGAAGGGCGAGGCGCTCCGCGCGCACCTGGGCGACGTGATCCGCAACCGCCGGCTCAACGCGCTGGTGCGTGACCTCGACCTCGACCTCGCCCCCGCCGACATGGCGATCCGGCCCTGGGACCGGCAGGAGGTGCACACGCTCTTCGACGGCCTGGAGTTCCGGGTGCTGCGCGACCGGCTCTTCGAGACGCTCAGCTCCGAGGAGGAGATCGACGACTCCGGCTTCGACGTCGAGATGAGCGTCCTGGGCGCCGGCGAGCTGACCGCGTGGCTCGCCGAGCACGCCGCCGGCTCCGACCGGGTCGGCGTGCACGTCGCGGGCCGGTGGGGCGCCGGCACCGGCGACGTCGACGCGCTCGCCCTGGCCACGGTCGAGGGCGCGGCGGCGTACGTCACCGCCGAGACGATGGACCCCGCCGACGAGGAGGCCCTGCGTGTCTGGCTCAGCGACCCGGCGCGCCCGAAGGTGCTGCACGACGCCAAGGGGCCGATCCTCGCGCTCGACGCCTGGGGGATGCCGCTCGCCGGGCTCTCCCGCGACACCGCGCTGTCGGCGTACCTCGCCCGGCCCGACCAGCGCTCCTACGACCTGGCCGACCTCACCGTGCGCTACCTCAAGCGCGAGCTGCGCACCGGTGCCGCCGACGACGGGCAGCTCAGCCTCGACGGCCTCACCGACGAGGCCGCCGGACAGGTCGAGATGCTGCACGCGCGCGCGGTGCTGGACCTGGCCGCCGCGCTGGACGAGGAGCTCGCCGACCGTGGCGGCACCCGCCTGCTCGAGGACATCGAGCTGCCGCTGGTGGACCTGCTGGCCACGATGGAGCGCACCGGCATCGCGGTCGACACCGAGCACCTCGAGGAGCTCGAGCGGCACTTCGCCGGCGAGGTGAAGCTCGCGGCCGAGGACGCCTTCGCGGTGATCGGCAAGGAGATCAACCTCGGCTCGCCCAAGCAGCTGCAGGTGGTGCTCTTCGACGAGCTGGACATGCCGAAGACCAAGCGCACCAAGACCGGCTACACGACCGACGCGGACGCGCTGCAGGCGCTCTACGTCAAGACCGAGCACCCGTTCCTGCTGCACCTGCTGCGGCACCGCGACGTCGCGCGGCTGCGGCAGACGATCGAGGGGCTGCTGAAGACGGTGGCGCCCGACGGGCGGATCCACACGACGTTCAACCAGACCATCGCCGCCACCGGTCGGCTCTCCAGCACCGACCCGAACCTGCAGAACATCCCCATCCGCACCGAGGAGGGCCGGCGGATCCGCGAGGCGTTCGTGGTCGGCCCCGGCCACGAGTCGCTGATGACGGCCGACTACAGCCAGATCGAGATGCGGATCATGGCCCACCTCTCCGAGGACGAGCTCCTGATCGAGGCGTTCCGCTCGGGCCACGACTTCCACTCCGTCACGGCCGCGCGGGTCTTCGACGTGCCGGCCGAGGAGGTCGGCCCGGAGCAGCGGGCGAAGATCAAGGCGATGAACTACGGCCTGGCCTACGGGCTCTCGGCCTACGGCCTGGGCCAGCAGCTGGCCATCGAGCCGTCCGAGGCGCGGGTGCTGATGGATGAGTACTTCGAGACCTTCGGCGGCATCCGCGACTACCTCGGCGGGGTGGTCGACGAGGCCCGACGCACCGGCTACACCGAGACGATCTACGGCCGTCGCCGCTACCTGCCGGACCTCACCAGCGACAACCGTCAGCGCCGGGAGATGGCGGAGCGGATGGCGCTCAACGCCCCGATCCAGGGCTCGGCCGCGGACCTGATCAAGATCGCCATGCTCAACGTCGACCGGGCGGTGTGCGAGGCCGGGCTGCGCTCGCGGATGCTGCTCCAGGTCCACGACGAGCTCGTGCTCGAGGTCGCCGAGGGGGAGCGGGAGGCGCTCGAGGAGCTCGTACGCCGGGAGATGGCCGGCGCCGCCCAGCTCGCCGTGCCGCTCGACGTGTCGGTGGGCACCGGCCGCAGCTGGCACGAGGCCGCCCACTGATCAGTCACTGACGTCCCGGAAGAAACCACCCATCCGGGCGGGCGACCGGCTCCGAACCCCGTCCGGTGTCCGCGACGCGACTCGCGGGGAGTCGCGCGCGGACGCCACCTGCACGGCGGCCGACAGTCGGTCCGGCAGGTCGAGCCAGGCAGGTCGAGCAAGCACGGCGACCCCGGGAGGGTGGTCCACGGATGAGCAGTGCCGAGACGGCGTCGGAGCTGCACGCGGTCATCGGCGAGGCACCGGCCGCGGTGCTCGTCGTCGACCTCGGAGCGGGCGCGGTGGTGCACGCCAACGACGTCGCCCAGCAGCTCGCACCGGGCGTCGCGCTGCCGGTGCCGCTGGAGCGGTGGTCGGTCGCCGCCCAGCTGCGGGACGCCGCCGGTCAGGAGCTGTCGGACTCGGCGCACCCGCTGAGCAGGCTGCTGCGTGCCGAGGCGGTGCCGGGCCAGCGGGTCTCCGCGCAGCGCACCAGCGGGATGGGCGCGTCGCGCGAGCCGCTGTGGATGATCGGCCTGCCGATGTCCGGGGCGCCGATGCTCGACGACCACGCGCTCGTCGTCTTCCTCGCGGTCCGCGAGCGTCACGCAGCCGCCGCGGTCGAGGCCTTCGCCGACCAGGAGGCCAGGGTGCGCGACCGGGCCGTGCTGGCGACCGGCCTGTCGTTCACGGTGGCCGACGCCCGGCAGCCCGACATGCCGCTCATCTGGGTCAACCCGGCTTTCAGCGTCACCTCCGGCTACTCCTTCGAGGAGGCCGTCGGCCACAACTGCCGCTTCCTCCAGGGGCCCGGGACCGACCGCGCCGAGGTCGGGCGCGTGCGGGACGCCCTGCGGGCGGGCGAGCCGGTCACCGCGACGCTGCTGAACTACCGCAAGGACGGGCTCGCCTTCTGGAACCAGGTGACGATGTCGCCGATCCTCGACGAGGCCGGCGAGCTGTCCCACTACGTCGGTGTGCAGAGCGACGTCAGCGGCCGGATCGAGGCCGACCGGCAGCGCGACGCCGCCGAGGGCAGGCTCCGGCTGATGGCCGAGGCCAGCCAGCAGCTGAGCGGCGAGCTGGACATCGACGAGGCGCGTGCCCGGTTGCTCCAGCTGCTGGTGCCGGCGCTGGCGGACATGGCCGTCTTCCTCCACACCGACGAGCAGGGCACGGTCACCGAGCACCGCGTCGCCCACCGGGACCCGGCCGCGGTGCCGGTGCTCGAGGCGCTCGCCGAGCGGCTGACCGGCGAGCTCCCGCCCGGCGGGCTGGTGCGCACGGTCCTCGACGGACGGTCGCACCGGTTGCTCGACGGCAGCCACGCGGCGTACGTCGGCGACGCCGTGCTCGATCAGGACGCCACCGACCTCCTCGCCATCGGCTCCACGCTGGTGGTGGCGCTCCCGGGCCGCCTCGGCGTGCGCGACGTGGTCGTGCTGAGCCGGGTCCGGGGCGGCTCGTTCACCGATGCCGACGTGGACGTCGCCGTGGACCTCGGTCGGCGGGCAGGGCTCATCCTCGACAACCTGCGGCTCTACGCCTCCCAGACGCTCATCGCCCAGACGCTGCAGCGCAGCCTGCTGCCGCGGCTGCCCGACCTCGACGGCGTCCGGGTCGAGGCGCGGTACCTGGCCGGCGCGGACGGGGCCGAGGTCGGCGGCGACTTCTACGAGGTGCTGGAGCTGCCCGCGGGCGCTGCGGACGGTGCGGGCGGCTCCGAGGACGGACGCCGACCGTTCGGGTTGGCCGTCGGCGACGTGACCGGGCACGACGTGTACGCCGCCGCGGCGATGGGCCAGCTCAAGGGCATCCTCCGGGCGACCGCCACGTCGCAGGGGCTGAGACCGGCGGCGGTCCTGGAGCAGGTCGACCTGCTGCTCCCGGCGCTCAACGTCGTCTCACCCATGGCAACCATGCTCTTCGCCCATGTCGAGCCGCTGCCCGGGGGACGCTGGCGGCTGACGTTCTCGAGCGCCGGCCACCCACCGCTGCTGCTGCGGCACCCCGACGGCCGCGTCGAGGTCGTCGACCCGGGGGAGGCCCGTGGGACGATCCTCGGCTTCGGCACGGCCGACCGCGGGGAGACCAGCCGCGTCCTCGAGCCGGGCACGACGCTGGTCGCCTACACCGACGGGCTGGTCGAGCGTCGCGGCGAACCGCTCGACGTCGGCCTCGAGCGCCTGCGCCGGGCCGTCGCGGCCGGCGACGCCGTGCACGCCGACCACCTCGTCGACACGCTCGTCGAGCCGTCCGCCGGCGACAGCGGCACCGACGACGTCGTGGTCGTCGCCATCCACCTCCTGCCCTGACCGCCCCCGCTGGTCGAGCAGCGGAGGCCGGCCGACAGGGCGGCGACCGCGGTCACCGGGTCTCGTCGACGCTCTCCGGGGCTCGCTCCTCGACCGGCGGAGCGGCGGGGCGGCCGAAGATCGCGACCGCGATGAGGACGGTGAAGAGGGCGGCGTCGAGGCCGAGGACCAGGCTGACGAGCGCCTCGACGGAGTGGACGAACGGGGCGCTGCACAGCAGCGCGACCAGGGTCGCCCAGATCGCGAGGATCGCGCGCCACTGCTGCCGGGCCAGGGCGGAGTAGAGGAGCAGCTGGACCATCGAGAGCAGGGTGCCGACGAGGGCGAAGAGCCAGAGCAGGTCCTTGACCTCCTCGAAGTCCTCGCCGCCGACGAAGACCAGCGCGAGGTCGGGGAGGAGCAGGGTGCCGCCCATGCCACACAGCCCGAGGGCAAGCGCGACGACGAGCGCCTTGACCAGCGTGCTGCTGTCGGCGCCGCGGGTGGCCATCGAGGGGAAGGCGATGACCGCGACGAACTGCGGCAGGAAGAGGATCGCCTTGACCAGGATCAGCCCGCCCGCGTAGAGGCCGGCGGTGTGGTCGTCGAGGACCGCGCGGGCGAGCAGGATGTCGGCGTTGGAGAGCGCGAAGAACGCGAGCAGGGCCTGGCTGCTGCCGGCCACCTCGCGGATCAGCTCGCCCGCGGAGACCTGGGTGGCGGTGGTGGTGCTCCGGGGACGGCGCAGGGCGACGTACCCGATCACGACCGGCAGCCAGGCGCCGATCGCGACGCCGAGGACGGCGGCGAACTCCGTGCGCCAGACGAGCAGGAAGCCGACACCCGCCGCGACCCGGCCGACGCCCTGGGCGAGGTAGACCAGCGAGAGCGGCGCCCACCGTCGCTCGCCCTGGAGCACGCCGGCCTGGCCGCCCATGATGGTGAGCGGGGCCGCGGTGAGGGCGACCAGCGCGGCGGTCGGGAGGCTCTCGAGGCGCAGCACGGCGTTCATCACCGGCGCGAGGGCGAGCAGGACGAGCGCGAGGACGAGGGCGCTGCGGTAGGACACGCCCAGCACGACCCGCTCGACCGCGACGACGGACTCCGGCGAGGCCGAGATCCGGCGGGCGCCGGTGGCCTGCAGGCCGAGGGAGAGCACGTTGACGACGAGCAGCACGCCCATGATCGCCGAGAACGCGCCGAAGTCGCTGGGGCCGACGAGGTGGGCGACCAGCACGGTGTAGCCGTAGGTCGCGACGTTCATGACGGCCATGGCGACCGCGAGCGCGGCGCCGCTCCTCAGCAGCGCGCGGAAGCCGCCGGCGGTCTCGGACACGCGGGGCAGCCTAAGGGGCGGCCCGCCGCGCCCGACGCGGGATGGTTGGATCGCCGCGTGTCCGACTGGCGTGCGTGGGTGCCGCGTGCGTGGTCCCTCGCCCTGGCGCTGCTGCTGCTCGGTCCCGCCCTCGGTCCGGGGTTCCTGCTGACCTACGACATGGTCTGGGTGCCGGACCTCGCCGTGCGACCCGACGTGTGGGGCGTCGGCTCCGGCCTGCCGCGCGCGGTGCCCTCCGACGCGGTCGTGGCGGTCCTCGACGAGGTCGTGCCCGGCGCGCTGCTGCAGAAGGTCGTGCTGCTCGCCGCCCTCGTCGGCGGCGGCCTCGGTGCGCGGCGCCTGGTGCCGGGGGAGTCGCTCGCCTCCCAGCTGGTGGCGGTGTCGGTCTACCAGTGGAACCCCTACGTCACCGAGCGTCTGCTGCTGGGGCACTGGCCCGTGCTGGTGGGGTACGCCGTCCTCCCGTGGGTGCTGCTCGCGGGTCGCCGCTGGCGGGAGACCGGCACGCTGCCCGCGTCCCTGCTGGTGCTCGCGCCGCTCGGCTGCCTGAGCGTGAGCGCCGGTCTCGCGACGGCAGTGGCGGTGCTCGCGGCCGCGGCCGGCGGCCGGCGCACCCTCCCCGCGCTCGGGATCGTGCTCGTGGCGAACCTCCCGTGGCTGGTCACCGGCGCGCTGCACGCGGCGGACGCGCGGACCGACGCCGCCGGGGCGGAGCTCTTCGCGCTGGGACCCGACGGCGCCCTCCCGCCCCCACTCGCCGCGCTGGTGCTCGGCGGGGTCTGGAACGGCGAGGTCGTCCTGCCCTCCCGCGACGGCGTGCTGGCCTGGCTCGGGCTGCTGCTCCTCGTCGCGCTCGCCGCGGTCGGGACGCGGACCTGGCTGCGCGCCACGCCCCGCCGCGACGCGGTCGCGCTCCTCGTCTGCTGGACGGTCGGCCTCTCGCTCGCCCTGCTCACCTGGGCGGCCCCGGGCGCGGTCGGCTGGCTGGCCGAGAACGTCCCGGGCGTCGGCGTCGTCCGCGACGGCTCCCGCCTGCTCGTGCTGTGCGCCCCGCTCGTCGCGGTGCTCGCCGGCTGCGGCGCGGCCGCCCTGCTCCGCCGCGTCCGTGACCTCGGCCCCCGCCTGGTGCTCGCCGGCGCGCTCGTGGTCTCGCCGGTCACGCTCCTGCCCGACGCGGCGCTCGGCCTCTCCGGCCGCCTCGACCCCACCACCTACCCGGCGTCGTACGCCGCGGCGCGCGACGCCGTGGACGACGCGGGGCCGGGCGACGTGCTCGCGCTGCCGCTGTCCAGCTACCGCCAGCCGTCGTGGAACCACGACCGCAAGGTGCTCGACCCGCTCCCGCGGCACCTGCCGCGGGACGTGGTCGCCAGCGACGAGCTGGTGGTCTCCGACGTGACGGTCGCGGGGGAGGACCCCCGCGTGCGCGAGGCGGCCGCGGCGCTCGACGCGGGCACGCTGGTGGAGCGCGCCGCGCGGCTGGCCGACCTCGGCATCGGCGTCATCGCGGTCGACCGGCTCGCGCCCGGCCCATCGCTGTCCATCGAGGGCCGGGTGCTGCTCGACAGCGAGGAGCTGCTCGTGGTGGAGCTCGACGGAGCGCGCGAGCGTCCGGTCCCGACGTCATGGGTGGTGGCGACGGCCGTCGCGTGGGCGCTGTGGGCTGCGTCGTCCTTCGCGGCGATCGGGCTCGCGGTGACGCGCCGGCGAAGGGGTCGCGGGACGCCGGATGGGCGGTCCCCTCGGCCGACGTGACGGAACTCTCCGAAATGCGGCGCGCGGGGTTTCCCGCTGTTACGGTTCTGGCCGAACCTAGGGAGGGGTTTTCACGTGGGAAGCATCCTGAGCACCTTCGGCAGCCTGGCCATCGGCGGCATCGTCGCGTCGGCCACGATCGTCGGTGTCGTGTCGTCGCAGACGAGCTCGAGTGGCGAGTCGCCGGCGAACGTCAACCAGCCGGTCATCCAGTACGGCACCGAGGGCTGACCACAGCCCCTCAGATCCCGGCTGCGGAGCTCCTCAGCCGCGCTTGCGTCCCGGTCCCCGGCGGCGTCGGCGCGGGGCGAGCACCTCGTCGGGATCTTCTGGGTCCTGGCTGTCGACGGGCGTGCCCTCGAGCGCGGCCAGGACCACCAGCGCGAACGAGTGCTGGGCGTGCTGCCACGTGTAGGCGTGGCTCATCTCGCGCGCGCCCTTCCCGAGCCGCTCGCGCTCCTCGCGGTCGCGCAGCAGCAGCCCGATCGCCGCGGTGAGCTCCTCGGGCGCGTCCACGAGCAGTCCCGACCGGTGGTCGGCGACCGACTCCTGGGTGCCCCCGGCCGAGCGGTAGGCCACGGTCGGCGTGGCGTGCATGCCGGCCTCGCCGATGACGAGCCCCCAACCCTCCTTCAGCGACGGCAGGACCAGAAGCCAGGCCCGCTCGTAGACCTCGTGCTTGCGCGCCTCGTCGACATGGCCCTCGAAGACCACGGTGTCGCCGGCCCCGTGGGAGCGGGCGTACTCCTGGAGCTGCGCCTCCCACCAGCCGCCGCCGACCACGTGCAGGCGCAGGTCGGGGTGCTCGGCGCGCAGCGTGAGCGCCGCGTCGATGGCGTGCTCGACCTGCTTGTGCGGCACCAGCCGGCCGACGACGGCGATCGTCGGCGTGGGCGCCTTGCCCGGGTCGACGGGCACGACCGGGTCGGTGCCGTTGTGGACGACGGCGACCCGCGGACCGCGCACGCCCAGCTCGCGCAGCTCCGACCGCGTGGCGCGGGAGACGGCGACGTACTGGTTGCGGCGGTAGAGCCACGGCGCCAGCCGTCGCTCGATCCACCACCCGACGCGCGCGGTGAGGCCGCTGTAGACGACCGGCCACTGCTCGCGGTGGACGTGGTGGACGAGCACGACGACCGGCTTGCGGGTGACCAGCCGGCTGAAGAACGGCAGCCCGTTCTGCACGTCGACGACGAGGTCCACCTCGCCCTGGCCGCCGCCGGCCAGCTCGCCGGAAGCCAGCGCCCGCATGCCCGCGGGGTAGACCGAGAGCTTCGAGCCGCGGCGCACGAACCGGATCCCGTCGACGACCTCCTCCGGTGGCGCGGCCGCGTGCGCGGCGCAGAAGATTGTGACCCGGCAGCCGCGGGCGACGAGCCCTGCGGCCATCTTCTCCAGGTAGCGCTCCGCGCCGCCGCCCTCCGGGTTGCGCGTGTCGCGCCAGCTCAGGAAGGCGACGTGCTTGCCGCGCAACGGCTCGAGGGTGTCCACCGCTCCGTCGGCCGCCTCGTCGCCCAGATCTCCCACCCGCGCGAAGGTACCAGTGGGTAAGGTTCCGGCGTGCCGAGCCAGACCCCGTCCCCGACGACCCGTCAGCGGGGGCCCTGGAAGGCCACCATGCGCCGCTCGGTCCGCCTCTTCCGGGAGTTCGGCCACGAGCAGGACGACCCGGCGCGCTTCTACACCGCGCTGGCCGAGGACTCCGCGGACCAGCTGTCGACCTACGTCCCGCTGGACGGCGCCGTGCTGCTGGACGTCGGCGGGGGACCGGGCTACTTCCGCGACGCCTTCCGCGCCGCGGGTGCGACGTACTGGGCCCTCGACGCCGACGTCGGCGAGCTCGCCGGCCTCGGCGGCATCGCCTCGGGGACGGTCGTCGGCAGCGGGATGGAGCTGCCGTTCCGCACCGGCTCGGTCGACGTCTGCTACTCCTCCAACGTCCTCGAGCACGTGCGCGACCCGTGGCGGATGGCCGACGAGATGGTGCGCGTGACGGCCCCCGGCGGCACGGTCTTCATCTCCTACACGCTGTGGTTCGGCCCGTGGGGCGGTCACGAGACCGCGCCGTGGCACTACCTCGGCGGGCGGCGGGCGCGGCGGAGGTACGCCGCGAAGCACGGCCACGAGCCGAAGAACAAGTACGGCGAGTCGCTCTTCGCCGTCACCGCCGGCGCGGGGCTGCGCTGGGCCCGGGCCCAGGAGCAGCTCGGGGTGGCCGAGGTCGTCGACCTCACCCCGCGCTACAACCCGCGCTGGTCGCAGTTCCTCCTGCGGGTGCCGCTCGTGCGTGAGGTGGTGACGTGGAACCTCGTGATCGTCCTGCGCAAGCGGTGACCTTCCGGTTCCGGCTGCTGGCCTCCTGCGCGGTCCTCGTCGGCCTGGCGTTCGTGCAGGACCCGGGCCTGCTGGCCGCGGACACCAAGCTCGACCTCGTCCTGGCCCCGGCCGACTGGCTCTCCCGTGCGCTCCACCTGTGGGACGCCGAGGGCGCGTTCGGCCAGCTGCAGAACCAGGCCTACGGCTACCTCTGGCCGATGGGGCCGTTCTTCCTGCTCGGCTGGCTCGTCGACCTGCCGGGGTGGGTCGTGCAACGGCTGTGGCAGGGGCTGGTCATGTCGGTCGCCTTCGCGGGCACCGCGAAGGTCGCCCGCGCGCTCGGCGTCCGCTCCGACCTGGCCTGCCTGCTCGCGGGCTTCGCCTTCGCGCTCTCGCCGCGGCTGCTCACCACGCTGGGCCCGATCTCGATCGAGGCGTGGCCGAGCGCGCTGGCGCCCTGGGTGCTGCTCCCGCTGGTGCGCCGCGCGACGCAGGGCTCGCCGCGCCGCGCGGCCGCGCTCTCCGCCCTGGCGGTCGCGATGGTCGGCGGCGTGAACGCCGCGGCCACCTTCGCGGTGCTGCCGCTGGGGATCGTGTGGCTGCTCACCCGCACCCCCGGGCCGCGCCGCCGGGCGCTGATGCTGTGGTGGCCGCTGTTCACCGCGCTCGGCACGCTGTGGTGGCTG
This sequence comes from Nocardioides deserti, assembly GCF_014266025.1. GTDB lineage: Bacteria > Actinomycetota > Actinomycetes > Propionibacteriales > Nocardioidaceae > Nocardioides > Nocardioides deserti. The sequence continues at coordinate 180,115 of NZ_JACMYC010000001.1, forward strand.
GTCCCGCTGTTCGTCATGGGCGCCTACAGCCCGCCCTTCCTCGACTTCATCGAGACCACGACGGTCACGACGTTCCCCACGACGGTCTTCGACGCCTTGCGCGGGACCTCCAACTGGGTGCCGTACGCCGACGCCGGCTCGCGCGCCGGCAACGACCTGCTCCGCACCTCCTGGGTCATCGTGCTCAGCGGTGTGCTGCTGCTCCTCGGCGTCGCCGGGCTGCTGGACCGCCGGACCCCGCACCGCGCGTTCCTCGGCCTGTCGCTGCTGGTCGGCGTCCTCATGGTCACCGCCGGGCACCGCGGCGCCGTCGAGGGCTGGCTCGCCGCGCCGGTGGCCGACCTGCTCGACGGCGTGCTGGCCCCTCTGCGCAACGTGCACAAGTTCGACCCCATCATCCGGCTGCCGCTCGTGCTCGGCCTCGCCTTCGTCGTCGAGCGCATGCTGACCGCGCTGCGCGAGCAGCCCGACGCCCCCCGCGCGGACCGCGTCAACCGGCGGGTGCTGGTGGCTGCCGCGGTCGTCGCCGTGGTCGGGTGCGCGGCCCCCGCCGTGCAGGGTCGGGTCCAGCCGGCCGGGGCGACGCTCGGTGTGCCGGAGTACTGGCACGAGGCCGCCGACTACGTCGCCGCGGAGTCCAGCGGCGGCACGGCCCTGCTCGTGCCGGGGTCGCCGTTCGGCGAGTACCTCTGGGGCGACACCGCCGACGAACCGATGCAGTGGCTCGCGGACTCGCGCTGGGCGGTCCGCAACGTGATCCCGTTGACCCCGCCCGCCACCATCCGCATGTTCGACGGCATCGAGCGGCGCCTGACCCAGGGCGACGGCTCGCCGGGCCTCACCGCGGCCCTGCGCCGCGCCGGCGTCCAGCACCTCGTGGTCCGCAACGACCTCGAGCGCTCCGGCGACGTGCCGGACCCGGTGCTGGTGCACCAGGCCCTCGACGCGTCGCCCGGCATCGAGCGGGTCGCCGAGTTCGGTCCGCTGATCGGCGGCGAGGCGCACCTGCGCGACGGCCAGGAGCGGGTGCTCGTCAACGGCGGTCGGCAGACCGAGCACGCCGCGGTCGAGGTGTACGCCGTGTCCCCGACGCCGCCGGCCGCGGTCTCCGCCGACGACCCGACCGTGCTCGCCGCCGGGCCGGAGGACCTGCCCGACCTGCTCGACCTCGACGTGCTGGGCGACGCGCCGGTGGTGCTGGCGCCCGACGCCCCGGCGGCGACCGACGGGGCGGCGCCCGGCCGGGTCGTGCTCACCGACGGCCTGCGCGACCGCGAGCGCTCGTTCGCCCGCATCCACGACGGGACCTCGCCGGTCTCGACACCTGGTGACGACGCGCAGGCCGACCGCCCGGTCCGCGACTACCCGCTCGCGGACATGGACCGCTGGACGACCACCGGCCGCCTCGAGGGCGCGCGCTCGGTCTCCGCGTCCTCCTCGCTCTCCGACGCCGACGCCGCCGGGGGCAGTCACCGCGGCGCGCTGCCGGTCGCCGCGCTCGACGGCGCGGTCGACACGGCATGGGACTCCGGCTTCAGTGCCGACGGCACGCCCTGGTGGCGGGTCGACCTCGAGGAGCCGCTCGAGGTCGAGTCGCTCACCGTCACCGCGTCCGCGCGGGAGGGACGGCAGCGCCTGCGTGCCGTCACCGAGCACGGCGCCTCCGAGCCCGTGACGATCAGCCGGGGCGGCACCCGCCGCCTGCTGCTCCCGCCCGCCGAGGACGGCGGCACGGAGATCACCTGGCTGCGGGTCGAGGCCGTCGAGGGCCCCTCGGCCGGCCGCCTGGCGCTCGCCGAGGTCGACGTGCCCGGGCTCTCGGTGCGCCGGGTCCTGGAGCTGCCGACCCTGCCCGAGGCCTGGGGCCGACCCGACGTCGTCGTCATGAACGCCGACCTCGACGCCCGCACCGGCTGCGTGGTCATCGGCTTCGAGGACCGCTGCGCCGTCGGGCGCGACCGGGCGTCCGAGGACGGCCCCGTCGTGCGCCGCTCCTTCGACCTCCCGGAGGCCGGCGCGTACGACGTGTCCCTGACGGCGCGCCCCCGCGCCGGCGGCGCGCTGGACGCGCTGGTCCTGGCGGACCGGGCCGGCGCGGCCGCGGCGTCCTCGCTGGCGCTGCCGGACCCGCGGGCCGGGGCGGTCGCCGCGATCGACGGCGACCCCGCCAGCGCCTGGCTCGCCGGCCCCGACGACGAGCAGGTCGAGCTCGTCCTGTCCTGGCTCGACCCGCGCCTGGTGACCGGCATCGACCTCGACGTCGACCTCGACACCGCCGCGCGGCTGCCCGACCACGTCGTGCTGACCTTCACCCGCCGAGGACGGATCGTCGCCGAGCGGGACGTCGAGCTCGGCCGCGACGGCCGGTCGGCGTTCCCGGGCGTGCGCGCGGACGGCGTGCGCATCCGGGTGCTGTCCGCCGAGCGCGCGACCGACCTGACCTTCGACGGCTCCTCGAGCGAGGTGCCGATCGGGGTCGGCGAGGTGACGCTCACCGGCGTGCCCTACTTCCCGCTGCGCCCCTCGGCGGAGGAGGTCCGGCAGCCGTGCGGGTCCGGCCCGGACGTCCAGGTCGGCCCCCGCCGGCTCCGCACCGCGGTGACGGCGTCCCCGCTCCAGCTGCTGCGCGGGGTCGAGGTCTCGGCCGAGCCGTGCGGCGTCCTCACCGGCGACGCGCCGGTCCTGCTGCCGGCCGGGACGGTCGAGGTGACGGCCGCCCGCAGCGACGCCTTCGAGACGGCCTCGGTCGTGCTCACCTCGACCGACGACCCGGGACCGGCCGCCGCCGCGACCGCCGCGGACGAGGACCTGTCCGGACCGGTCCGTCGCGTGCTCCAGCCGGCCGCGGACGACACGGTGGTCGCGCTGCGCGAGAACGCCAACCCGGGCTGGGTCGCCACCCAGGCCGGCGAGGAGCTCGAGCCGGTCGTCCTCGACGGCTGGCAGCAGGGCTTCCGGGTCTCCGGCGAGGATCCGGTGGAGGTCCGCTTCGCCCCCGACCGGACCTACCGGGCGGGCTTGGCCGGCGGCGCGGTCGCCCTGCTGGCGCTGCTCGCCGTCGTCGTGCTGACCCGCCGCCGGTGGAGCGGCCCGACGCCCGCGCCGCTGACCGACCGGCGCGTGCCGCCAGCCGTCGCCGTCGTCCTCGCGCTGGCCGGTGCCGGGCTGGTCGGCGGGACCATCGGCCTCGTGGTCGGCGCGGTCACCACCGGCGCGCTGGTGCTGCTCGGGCGGCGCGCTCCCGAGGTGCGCCCCTGGGCGCTGGCCCTGCCCGTGCTGCTCGCGGCGGCGGCGTACGCCGTCACGCCGTGGGGGAGCAGCGCCGGCTGGGCCGGGAACGACGCGTGGGTCGGCTACCTCGCGCTGGTGCCGTTCGTCGCCGTCGTGGCCGCCGTCGGCTCCTCGCGGGGCGGCGGGACGAGGCGCTTGAGGCGCATCGCCGGGACCTCGAGCAGCCGGTAGCCCAGCTCCGCGGCGACCAGGCTGCCGGCCATCGTCAGCAGCCACAGCTGCAGACCGTGGCCGCCGAAGATCTGCCACCCGGTCAGCCACATCACCAGGTGCAGCACGGGCAGGTGCAGCGCGAAGAGGCTGTACGACGTCAGGCCGAGGCGGCGGACGAGGCGGTGCCCCATGAACCGCCCGAAGCCGCTGCGCTCGTCGGCGACGACGGCGGGGAGGACGAGCAGCAGGCCGATCACCGTGTAGAGCAGGTTCTTGGTCAGCGACTCCGTGGTCGTCGGCGCGATGAGGAGCGCCGGGCCGGCCAGGGGCGTGGAGGAGACGAGCAGCAGCGCTCCGGCCAGGGTCCAGCACGCCCCGGGCTGGCGGCCCACGGCGAGGAACCGCCGCGCGGCGGGCGCGCCGCGGGTGGCCAGCACGTGCACGAGCGCCAGCCCGATGCCGGCGGCGAACCAGGTGAGGTAGCCCGGGAGCCACTGCTCCGGGCTACCGCCGGAGAGGCCGTCGGCCCGGTCGGCGCCGTCGAGGTGCCACCACACGGTCACCGCGGTCATCGCGGCCAGGACGAGCGCGACGCGCAGGGGCCGCAGCGCGCGGCGGCCCGTCGCGAGCAGCATCAGGAGCGGCAGCAGCAGGTAGAAGCAGACCTCGACCGCGAGGCTCCACATCTGGGTCAGGCCGTCCGGCGGCCGGGGCGCGACGAAGGTGTCGAGCATGAGCAGCGTCGTGGCCCACCCGCCGGGGCTGCGGTCGCGGTTGTCGTGGATGAACGACAGCGCGAGCACGACCGCGACGACGTACACCGGGGTGATCCGCAGGAACCGGTGCCACAGGTAGGTCCGGGTCGCCGGACGCCGCAGCCCCGCCGCGGCGCGGGCGAGGTAGGGCCGGGAGAGCAGGAAGCCGGAGAGCACGAAGAACACCGCCACCCCGACGTCGAGCCGGGCCAGCGTCACGCCCCAGAAGCCGTGCCGCCCGTAGTCGCCGGACCAGAACGCCACGTGCGTGGTGACCACGGCGAGTGCGCCGACCGCGCGCATCGCGTCCAGCGCCGGGAACCGGGGCCTGACGTCGGTGTCTAGCTCGACAGGAGCCGCCGCCACGGTCGTCATCGGTCCTCCTCGGTCTCGGGCTGGCCCACCACGAGCTCGTCCACGCACAGGGTGACACCGGGGTCCAGGCCGTCGAGAGTGATCGCCCCGAACGAGTGCTCCGCGTCGATCCGCACCAGCACCGTCCCCAGGCCTCCGGTCAGGTCGGCCGTGGTCGTGTCGCCGCCGGCCGTCACCCGCAGGCCGGTGTCGCCGGAGCTGAGGTACTCGATCCGCAGCCACCACGGCACGCCGACCGCCCGGGTCTCGAGCGGCAGCACCCGGGAGTCGCTACGCACGCGCCAGCCGCAGCCCGCCACCGGCCCCCGCAGCGCCGCCGTGGCCTCGTCGACCTCGGCCGGCAGGACCCGCCCGTCGTCGGTGAGCAGGTGGAGCCGGTCGGTGCTGTCGGGGAACCGCGCGGCCGGGGTGAGCATCGGCAGCAGCGTCGAGGTCAGGTTGTACGGCGCGCCGAAGGCGCCGCTGACGTTCGAGGGCAGCGGCTGGTCGGCGAGGTCGAGGGCGCCGAAGCCGTCGAGCTCGTCCCGGGCCGCCGCGAGCACGTCCTTGCCGGGGTTCTCGACGTGCCAGACGCGGGCGTAGGCCCAGGAGCTGAGCGTGCCGGAGACGGCGACGAGCACGGTGGCCGCGGCGATCCAGCGCGGACCCGGGGCGCGGGCCAGGAGCGGCTCGGCCCGCGTGCGGCTCGACTGGTCGGCCCCGCGCAGCTCCATTGTGGCCAGGCCCAGGCAGAGCGTGACCGCGCACGCGGCGTCGGTGAGGTAGCGGTACTCCGTGCCGACGACCGCCCCGACCACCTGGGCGCGGGTGGTGAGCAGCAGGACGTAGTCGGCGGCGACGTACGCCGCGAGCAGGACCCAGGCGCGCAGCGTGCGGTCGCGGCGCAGCGCGACGCCGATGACCACCAGGGCGATGCCGGTCCAGCACAGGTGGACCGCCCAGGTCGGCGGCACCGCCCGGGAGACCGGCGCGATGTCGGTGTCCCAGTGCCACGGGCCGCCGAAGAGCGCGGTCGTGAAGGAGTCGCCGACCAGGCGCCCGGCCAGCTCCGCCGCGCCGACCGGCCGCTCGTCGGAGGAGATCTGCGGGACGGCGACGACGTAGTAGACGAGGAACGCCACGCCACCGGCGATGCCGGCGAGGACGGCCGGCCAGTAGCGGCGCAGGACCGTGACCACGCGGCGTACCGGCCCACCAACCGCGAAGTAGGCGACGGCGACGAAGGCGAGCACCGGGAAGACCAGGAGGGTCTTGACGTAGCAGCAGAGCCCGAAGGCCAGGACCAGCAGCGTCACCGCCAGCCACCGCAGGCGGCGCGAGCGCAGGTAGTTGACCCAGGCGGCGACCGCCGCGAAGAACACCGCCTGCATCGGCACCTGGTTCAGCGCCGCGGCCCACCACATGAACGCCGGCATCGTCATCGCGGTCGACAGGTAGAGCGCGAGCGGCACCAGCACCCGGCCCCGGACCCCGAAGAGCGTCACCAGCATCCACAGGCACGCGATCGCCGCGACGGCCTGCATGACGATGCTCGTCGCGGCCAGCAGCGGCCAGGAGAGGTGGTCGGGCACGCCCCCGAGCCAGCCCAGGAACCGCCCGACCGGCATGAACTGCGCGGCGTACGGCTCCACCAGGCCCTCGGCCGACAGTCCGGCCTCCCGACCCTCGCGGACCAGCTGGTAGTCGTCGCCGTAGAAGAACCCGCCCCACACCGCCCAGGTGCGGAAGCCGACGTGCGCCAGCACCATCGCCGCCGCCGAGCCCAGCACGACCGCCCGGGGATCGAGCGGTGGCAGGTCGCCCGGGCGAGGCGTCCGGGCGAGTCGTCTCATCGCTGCGCGCACGCGCGAAGTCTGCCCGTCCCCGCCCACACCGGACGAAGTACGGCGGGTTTTCGACGAAACGGTGCACGCGCACTGTGATGCGCGTTACGTTCGCGGTCGACGACTTTCCTGGGGAGGGAATGCGGTGCGAAAGATTGCTGGACGCGTACTGATCGCCATCGGCGGTTTCCTGGTGGTGGCGGGGCTGCTCACCACGACGTGGGCGCCGGGGGTGGTGAAGAAGACGCCGGTCGACGTCGACCAGACCACGCGCCTGGACGGCACGGCGACGAAGCTGGGGGAGACCTTCCCGGTCAACGTCACCAGCATCACCAAGGCCGACAGCGAGGCCTCGACCGACGACACGACGATCTGGGTCAACACCTCGTGCGTGGTCGAGAACTCCGACGGCGCGGCCCCGGCCTGCGTCGACGGCGAGGACGAGCGGCTGGTCTCCGCGACGGTCGGCACCTTCGCCACCGACCGCGTCTCGGCCCTCGGTCGCGACCACGAGAACCTGCCCGCCGGCTCCACGCCGTACGAGGGCATCGTCAACAAGTTTCCCTTCGACACCGAGAAGAAGGACTATCCCTACTGGGACGGCACCCTGGGGCGCACCGTCCCCATGGAGTTCCTCGAGGAGACCGAGATGGACGGGCTGACCGTCTACCACTTCGCCTCCAGCGTCGTCGACGAGGCGATCGAGGTCGCCGAGGGCACGCCCGGCACCTACAGCCAGGCCGTCGACATCTACGTCGAGCCCCTGACCGGCGCGGTCGTCAACCAGGAGCAGTCCCAGCAGCGCTACCTCGAGGACGGCACGCAGGTCCTCGACCTCAACGTCGCCTTTACCGACGACCAGCTGGCCACCAGCATCAGCGAGGCCAAGGACAACGCCGCGAACCTCACGTTGATCACCGAGACCGTCCCGCGGATCGGCTTCATCGGCGGTGCGGTCGCGCTGGTCCTCGGCGCGCTCCTGCTGCTCGTCGGCCGGCCCCGGCACGCGGCGAGCCCGCGCGCCGCGGCGATGCCCGCCTGACCTGAGCCACGACGCGTCCAGCCCCTGAGCCGGTCGGGCCTCGGCCCGGCCGGCTCAGGCGCGTCTGGCGCCGAAGATCGCGGTCCCCGGGGTGAGACGTCCCCGGACCCGCGACCAGCCGCCCCAGACGCGGTCGTGCCCGGCCGGCCACTCCGGCTCGAGCAGGTCGGTCAGCACGAAGCCCGCGCCGGCCAGCACCGCGATCCAGTCGCCCAGGGTGCGGTGGTGCTCGACGTACGACACCTCGCCGGTCGCGTCGTCCACCTCGACGTACGGCGTGCGGTCCCAGTAGGACTGGCTCGCCACCAGGCCGGCCTCGCCGGGGTCGTCGGCGAACATCCACCGCGTCGGGTGGGTGATGGAGAAGGCGTAGCGGCCGCCCGGCCGCAGCACGCGGGCGGTCTCGGCGACCGCGACCTCCAGGTCACTGATGAACTGCAGCGCGCCGAACGAGGAGAAGACGACGTCGAACGACGCGTCGCGGAACGGCAGCGCCGTGGCGGTCGCGCGGACCGACGGCACGACCACCCCGGTCTGGTCGTCGATGCGGCGCGAGTGCTGGAGCTGGCGCATCGAGAGGTCGAGCCCGACGGCCCGGCCGCCCTGGGCGCGCACCCAGCGCGAGCACTGCCCGGCGCCTGAGCCGACCTCGAGCACGTCGCGCCCGGCGACCGCGCCCAGCACGCCCGCCTCCGCCTCGGTGAACCCCTCCGGCCCCCACACGAAGCCGACGTCGCCGAGGAACTCGCCGTGCGTCGCCTGGTACTCGTCGGCGTAGCGGTCCCAGTCCGGTCCGTTGGCCCGTCGGGACTCCGCCTCGTCGACCGCCCGCCGCTCGACCCGCACCGGCGGCAACGGCGGGTGGTGGCGGGAGTCCGGGGCGCCCGGGTCGCCGCCGCGGTTGTCGGGCCGGGCGTCGGTGCCGCTCGGGCTGCTCGGGCTGCTCGGGCCGCTCGGGCCGCTCACGCCGGCCCTGCGCCGAGCGCGCGGCGGCGGTTGAGCGGCAGCCGGCCGGCCAGCTCGCCGAGCGGGCCGACGGCCCGGCCGAGGGAGTCGGCTGAGTCCGCGAGCGAGGGGATGAGTGCGGCCAGCTCCTGCAGCCGCGGCTGGATCGACTCCAGCGTCTCGCCGAGGGCGACGAGCTGGTCGAGCGTGCCGCCCTCGGCGACCAGCTTCTCCACGAAGCCGTCCTCGGTCAGCACCCGGTCGGCCAGCCCGCCCGGCGCGAGCACGCGGTCGAGCACGCCGCCCTCGGCGGTCAGCCGGTCCAGCGCCCCGCCGGCCGCCACGAGCCGGTCGAGCACGCCTTCGCGGGCGGCGAGCTGGTCGAGCGGCCCGCCGTCGGCGAGCAGCCGCTCGAGGGCGCCGCCGTCGGCGAGCAGCCGCACCAGGGGCCCGTCCTCGGCGAGCAGCCGGTCGAGGACGCCGTCGCGCTGCAGGAGCCGCCCCAAAGGACGGTCCGGGGCGACGAGGTCCGCGAGGGCGCCGGCGAGCCGGAACGGGCCGTCCTCGTCCATGAGCAGGCGGGTGAGCTGCTCGGCGTACCCCTGCTCGCCGACGACCCGCAGCAGCAGGTCGGCGTAGCCACCGGGCCGCCGCACGGGCCCGTCGGGCGAGGCCAGGCGGCCGAGCTGGAGGGTCGTCTGCGTGGCCGCGGTCGCCAGGCGGACCGGCAGCGTCGCGGCGCCGAGGAGGGTGGGCAGGAGGGGCATGCGAGGAAATCTATCGGCGGGACGCGGACGGGACGTCGTCAGAAGGACGTCGTCAGCAAGGCGAAGCGGGCGCGGACCGTGAGGTCCGCGCCCGCCCCCGCCCCGCCAAGGTGCGGTCGGGTCCCGGTCAGCCGCTCCTGCGAGCGGGCTGGCGGGGGTTCTTCGGCCAGGAGCCCGGGTCGAGCGGGTCGCTGCCCGCACGGACCTCCTTGCCGTCGTTCTGGCCACCGTCGTCGGTGTCGCGGTCGCACGGGTTGGTCTTGTGCTTGCGCACCTCCGCCCCGTCCTTGAGGCCGTCGCGGTCGGTGTCGGCCCGCTTCGGGTTGGTCGAGCACCGGCCGTAGCGCTTGTTGGCCGAGCCGGTGACCTCCTGCTTGTCGGTCAGACCGTCCCGGTCGGTGTCCCTCCTCCGCGGGTCGGTCTTGAGCCGCTTGACCTCGCGCCCGTCGTTGAGACCGTCCTTGTCGGTGTCCTTCTGGCGGGGCTTGGTCTTGGTCTGCTTGACCTCGCGCCCGTCGTTGAGGCCGTCGTTGTCCGTGTCCTTGTCCAACGGGTCGGTCCGGGTGCCGTTCGCCTCGCGACCGTCGCGCAGGCCGTCGCCGTCGGTGTCGGGGTCGAGCGGGTCCGTGTCGTGGGTGTTCACCTCGGCGCCGTCGCGCAGCCCGTCGCCGTCGCTGTCCGGGTCGAGCGGGTCGGTGCCGGCTGCGGCCTCCTCGTCGTTGTCCAGCCCGTCACCGTCGGGGTCGGTGCCGGTGACCGGGGCGTCGTCGGCCGGGTCGAGCGGGTCGGTGCCTGCGTCGACCTCGGCGCCGTCCTCGATGCCGCCGTCGTCGGTGTCGGCGTCCTTCGGGTCGGTGCCCGCGTCCGCCTCCTGGCCGTCGGTGAGCCCGTCGTCGTCGGTGTCGGCGCTGTTCGGGTCGGTGCGGGCGTCGGTCTCGTCCCCGTCGCTCACGCCGTCGTCGTCGGAGTCCGCGTCGCGGGGGTCGGTCGGCTCGTTGCCGAAGGCGTCGTTCTCGGAGCCCGATGTCTCCTCGCCGTCGCTGAGACCGTCCCCGTCGCTGTCGACCCGGGCGATGTCGTCGCTCGGGTCGCGGGGGTTGGTGCCGTTGCGGACCTCCACGCCGTCGATGACCCCACCGTCGTCGGTGTCGGCGTCGTTCGGGTCGGTCGGCTGGCCGTTGAACCGCACGTTGGCCGAGCCGCTGGTCTCCTGGCCGTCGCCGAGGCCGTCGTTGTCGGTGTCGGCGTCGTTGGGATCGGTCCGCCGCCCGCCGAAGGCGCCGTTGGCCGAGCCGTTGAGCTCCTGGGCATCAGTCAGCCCGTCGCCGTCGCGGTCGGTCGTGCCGACCGGGGGAGTGGTGCTCAGGTCGTCGGACGGCACGTCGCGCGGGTTGGTGCCGTTGACGACCTCCTGGCCGTCGCTGACGCCGCCGTTGTCGGTGTCGACGTCGCGCGGGTCGGTGCGGTGGGTGTCGACCTCCTGGCCGTCGGTGAGGCCGTCGTTGTCGGTGTCGGCGTCGTTCGGGTCGGTGCCGAGCTGCACCTCGCGACCGTCGCCCAGCCCGTCCCCGTCGGTGTCGGCGACGGCCGGGTTGGTCGGCCGGTTGCCGTAGAGCCCGTTCGCGGAGCCCGAGGCCTCCTGGGCGTCGGTGAGGCCGTCGCGGTCGGTGTCGGTCGTCGGGTTGTCGTCGGCGCGGTTGTTCGGGTCGGTCCCGCGGGTCACCTCGGTCCCGTCATCGACGCCGCCGTCGTCGGTGTCGAGATCCCTCGGGTCGGTCCTCGTGGTGTTGACCTCGCGGCCGTCGCCCAGCCCGTCGCCGTCGGTGTCACCTCGCAGCGGGTCGGTGCGGTGGGTGTTGACCTCCTGGCCGTCGGTCAGGCCGTCGTTGTCCGTGTCGACGTCGTTGGGGTCGGTGCCGATCTGCACCTCCCGACCGTCGGTCAGGCCGTCACCGTCGGTGTCGGGCTTGGTGGGGTCGGTCTTGCCGTCGGGGTCGCCGGGCGCGGGGAAGGGGTTCTTGCTCCCGCTGTTCTCCTCGGCGTCGGTCAGGCCGTCCTTGTCCGTGTCCTCGGCGCCGACCTCGGTGCCGCACACGAAGCCGCCCGCCGGAGCGGTGGCCTCGACGTGCATGGGATAGAGGTCGACGTCCGCCACGGTGATGCCCTCACCGAGGATCGGCAGCAGCTCGAGCTCGAGGTTGAGCAGGGTCGCGTCGGCTTCGACGGAGCCGTCGGCCGAGATCTGCTCGGTCTGCTGCCCCAGGGACAGCTCGAGACGCAGCAGAGGGTTGCCCGGCACGGGCAGGCGGAACGGTACGCCGGGCGCGAGCGGCTGAGCCGTCTGGCCGGCGGCGCCGACGGTGACGACCGGGCGTTCGTAGCTGACCCGGGCCGTGGCGCGGTCGCCCGTCGCCGTCGCCGTCAGCACGGGCGCGCTCGCGACCCGGACGACGAGGTTGCCGCCGAGCAGGCGGAGGTCGACTGCTGAGCCGGCCGCCTCGGCGACGACGTTCCGCCCGCCGTTCGGCCTGCCGTTCGGCTGGAACCGGGTGGACTGGGTCGCGCTGACGGTGCCTGGGAGCTCGACGAGGGCGCCGAGCCCCGGGACGTTCAGCACCGCGGCCTGCGCCGTGGTGACCGTGGACCGCGAGACGTCGGGGACGCCCGGCAGGCACTCGCCGCCGGTGCCGAGCCGCGCCTGCGCGGTGGCCTCGGAGACGCCGAGCGTCAGCACGCCCGGCAGCGAGCTGGTAGGCACGATGCGCGCGGTGCGCGGGGCGGGGTTGTCCGGCGGTGCCGTCTGCTGTGCCTCGGCGAGCAGCCCCGGGAGCTGCTGGCCGAGCAGCGCAGCATCGAGGTTCGCTGCTCGCGCGGAGACGCGGGGGGTGCCGGTCCCGACCGTGCCGCGGACGGGGCCGAGGCCCACCTCGGCAGCCGTGAGGATGCCGCCCAAGTCCAGGGCGCGGGCGTGCAGGACCTCGGCGGTCACCTCCGAGGTGACGCCGGCCGGGACGGGGAGGGGAGCGGCCGTGGCGGCGGGTGCGGTGACGATCGAGAGGGAGAGGGCCGCTGTCGAGAGTCCGACGGCGGCCCCGAGGGGTCGCTTGAGCATGGGGGTGTCTCCTGGTGGCGGGGTCGGGGATCGTGCGCCCGCGCAGGAGTCGCCGTGCCGGGGCGGGCCGGGGAGACCGGGCAGGCCGGGCGGCGGACGAGGGAGCACCGGGCGAGGGGCGGACCGGCGTCGCAGGCAGGGGATGCGTGCGGGGCGGGGCAGCACGTCGCTCGTGGGGGGTCGTACCCGGCGGGGTGCCCGCTATGCGCCGGACGTCGGGCGGAGTTGGCTCCGCTCAGCGCGGCGGCGTACGCTGGCTGTCGCGCCAGAGGTCTGCCTGCGTCCCGGACGGAGTGGACCCTCGCTCGCTATCAGCCCCACCTGTCGCTCCGCGGCTCCCGGGCACGACACCACCGGTAGTGAAAACGACCTCCTGCGCGCGCCCGCACGACTTCTGCCCATCCAAGGATCTGTCTCTACATGACGAGCACCCTCTCCTCTCTTCCGGCCAACTTCGATATCGCTGGTGACGCGCCCCAGGTGGCGGTCAACGACATCGGGTCCGAAGAGGACTTCCTCGCCGCGATCGACGCGACCATCAAGTACTTCAACGACGGTGACATCGTCGCCGGCACCATCGTCAAGGTGGACCGCGACGAGGTCCTGCTCGACATCGGCTACAAGACCGAGGGCGTCATCCCCTCGCGCGAGCTGTCGATCAAGCACGACGTCGACCCCTCCGAGGTCGTCGAGGTCGGCGACGAGGTCGAGGCCCTGGTCCTCCAGAAGGAGGACAAGGAAGGCCGCCTGATCCTGTCCAAGAAGCGCGCCCAGTACGAGCGCGCCTGGGGCACCATCGAGCAGGTCAAGGAGGAGGACGGCGTCGTCGAGGGCACCGTCATCGAGGTCGTCAAGGGCGGCCTGATCCTCGACATCGGCCTGCGCGGCTTCCTGCCGGCCTCGCTGGTGGAGATGCGTCGCGTCCGCGACCTGCAGCCCTACGTCGGCCAGACCCTCGAGGCCAAGATCATCGAGCTCGACAAGAACCGCAACAACGTGGTCCTGTCGCGCCGCGCCTGGCTCGAGCAGACCCAGTCCGAGGTCCGCCACGGCTTCCTGACCCAGCTCCAGAAGGGTCAGATCCGCAAGGGTGTCGTCTCCTCGATCGTCAACTTCGGTGCGTTCGTGGACCTCGGCGGCGTCGACGGTCTCGTCCACGTCTCCGAGCTGTCCTGGAAGCACATCGACCACCCGTCCGAGGTCGTCGCCGTGGGCGACGAGGTCACCGTCGAGGTCCTCGACGTGGACATGGACCGCGAGCGTGTCTCCCTGTCGCTGAAGGCGACGCAGGAGGACCCGTGGCAGCACTTCGCCCGCACCCACCAGATCGGCCAGATCGTGCCGGGCAAGGTCACCAAGCTGGTGCCCTTCGGCTCGTTCGTCCGCGTCGAGGAGGGCATCGAGGGCCTGGTGCACATCTCCGAGCTGGCCGAGCGCCACGTGGAGATCCCCGAGCAGGTCGTCCAGGTCAACGACGACGTCATGGTCAAGATCATCGACATCGACCTCGAGCGTCGCCGGATCTCGCTGTCGCTCAAGCAGGCCAACGAGACCGCCACGGCTGCCGACGTCGAGGAGTTCGACCCGACGCTGTACGGCATGACGGCGACCTACGACGAGCAGGGCAACTACGTCTACCCCGAGGGCTTCGACCCGGAGACCGGCGAGTGGCTCGAGGGCTACGACGAGCAGCGCGCGACCTGGGAGGAGCAGTACGCCAAGGCGCACGCCCGCTGGGAGGCCCACGTCAAGCAGCAGCAGGAGGCCGCCAAGGCCGAGGTCGAGGCCGGCGAGGCCACCTCGTACTCCAGCGGTGGCACCGACGAGGCCGCCAGCACCGAGGGCGGTGGCGGCGGCGGCGGCTCGCTCGCCTCGGACGAGGCGCTGCAGGCGCTCCGCGAGAAGCTCACCGGCGGTCAGTGATCACCTCCTGATCAGCTGAACCGCGGGGAACGCACCCGCACCACGCACGAAGGCCCGGCCACCTCACGGTGGCCGGGCCTTCGGCGTTGCTGGGCGGTTCTGTCGGGCGTCCGTCGGCGGCAGCGACGTCGCGGTCATCCCCGGGCGGGGGAGCGGAACTGCGGGTCGTCGACGTGTGAGGACGGCGGACGGGACGGCCCGGGGCCGTCGTGGGAGGTGCGGCGGACGGTCTCGACGGCCAGGGCGGTCGCGACGAGTAGGAGCAGGATCAGGAAGGTCATGGCAGGAATGCTGCTTCGGTTGTGATCCTGCCACGAGTGGCAGGGATGACAGGGTGCGTTGATTTCCTGCCATGTGCTGCGGCATGATCGGGACGTGCGCAATGTGGTGGTGGTCGTCCAGGACGGCGCGGAGCCCTTCGGCCTCGGCTCGATGTGCGAGGTGTGGGCCGAGCCCTACCACCCCGACGACGACAACCCGGTCTTCGACTTCAAGGTCGCCACGCCACGACCCGGCCGGGTGCGCGGCGCGTCCGGTTTCGACCTGCACGTCGAGCACGGGCTGGACGTGGTCGCCGAGGCCGACCTGGTCTGCGTGTGCCCCAAGCGCGACTACCTCGATCCGTCACCGGAGGTCGCGGCGGTGGTGCGGGCGGCGTACGACCGGGGCGCGACGATCTTCGCCCACTGCACCGCCGCGTTCGTGCTGGGCGAGGCGGGCCTGCTCGACGGCCGCCGGTGCACCACGCACTGGCGCCACGTCGACGCCCTCGCCGAGCGCTACCCCGAGGCGAAGGTCGACGCCGACGTGCTCTACGTCCACGACGGCCCGGTGGTCACGGGTGCGGGGTCGGCCGCCGGGCTCGACGCCGCGCTGCACCTGCTGCGCGAGACGTTCGGCGCGGCGACCGCCGCGACGACCGCGCGGCGGATGGTCGTGCCCCCGCACCGCGACGGCGGGCAGGCGCAGTTCATCGCCCACGCCGTGCCGGACTGCGACGCCGAGACCCTCGGCCCCCTGCTCACCTGGATCGTCGAGCACCTCGGCGAGGACCTCGACGTCGAGACGCTCGCGCGGCGGGCGCTGATGTCACCGCGGACCTTCGCGCGCCGCTTCCGGGCGGAGACCGGTGCCACGCCGCACGCCTGGGTGACCCGCCAGCGGGTGCTCCGCGCGGAGCAGCTCCTCGAGCGGTCCGACAAGCCGGTCGAGTGGATCGCGACCGAGGTCGGCTTCGGCAACGCCGCGACCCTGCGCCACCACTTCAGCCGCGTCCGCGGGGTCAGCCCGCAGCAGTACCGGCGCCAGTTCGCCTGCTGAGCGCGGGCGCGGCACGGCGAGGGCTCGGCGACGACCCAGCGACGACCCAGCGACGACTCAGCGGGGCAGCTGGTCGCGCAGCACCTTGCCGGTCAGCGTGCGGGGCAGGTCGTCGAGGAACGACCAGGTCTTGGGTCGCTTCGGCGGGGCCAGCCGCTCGCGGACGTACGCCGCCAGGTCGGTCTCGGCGGCCGTGCCGACGACCGCCGCGCAGACCCGCTGGCCCCACTGCTCGTCGGGGACGCCGTACACCGCGACGTCCTCGACGCCGGGGTGCTCGCGCAGCACCTGCTCGACCTCGAGCGGGTAGACGTTGACGCCGCCGCTGATGACCAGGTCCTCGCGGCGGCCTTCGAGGTGGAGGTAGCCGTCCTCGTCGAGCCAGCCGAGGTCGCCGACGGTGAACTCCTCCCCGTCCCAGGCGGCCGCGGTCTTTCCTGGCGCCCCGTAGTAGGTGAACCGCGCGAACTCCGGCACGGCGCACCAGATCGTGCCGTCCTCGGCGACCCGCAGCCGTCGGCCGGGGCGCGCGCGACCGACGGTGCCGGGCCGCTCCAGCCACTCCTCGCTGGAGCAGACGGTGAACTGTCCCTCGGTCGAGCCGTAGAACTCCCAGGTGGACCCGGCCGGGAACGCCTCGACCAGGCGGCGCTTGACCTTCTCCGGGCACGGCGCACCCGCGTGGGCGACGAGCCGGAAGCACGACAGGTCCGGCCACCCGTGCTCGTCCCAGTGCGCGAAGAGCCGCTGGAGGTGGGTCGGCACGCAGAACATGGTCGTCGGCCGCTCGGTGACGATCGCCTCGGTGATCCGCTCGGGGTCGAACGGCCCGGGCACCACCACGCGACCGCTCGCGAGCGCCGTCCCCATCGCGAAGCGCAGGGGAGCGGAGTGGTAGAGCGGGCTGAGCACGAGGTTGGTGTCGTCTGCGGCGAACCCCCACAGGTCCCGCTCCTCCGCGACCAGCGCCCGCGCGGAGTCCTCGTCGAGCAGCCCGCTGTAGACGCCCTTGGGGGTGCCGGTCGTCCCGCTGGTCACGTGCATCGGTCGCCCCAGCGGCAGCCCGCGCCGCGCGTCCGGGTCGACCAGCCCGGCCAGGGTCTCCTCGTCCTCGACGACCAGCGTCGGCTCGAGCCCGGCGAGGATGCGCCGGCGCTCGTGGTTGGTCAGCCGCGGGTCGAGAGGGATCGGGAACACCCCGCGCGCCAGCAGCGAGACCACGGCATCGAGGTACGTCGTCGAGCCCGCGACCAGGAGGGCGACCCGGTCGCCGCGTCGGAGGTCGCGGCCGGCTGGGATGGTCACCGCGGCAGCGTAGTCATCGCGGCTGGAGGGTTCACCTGGCGCCGCCGCCGTGGCAACCTGGGGCGCAGGCGTCGAGAGCGCGAGGAGGCCGTCGTGACGGCTGAGGACACCGTGAGCGACCAGGGGCGGGCCGGCGACCCGGACTCGGTCTACATCGCGGTGCGGCGGGCCTTCCCCGTGCTCGGGTCGGTGCGCGTGCGCAAGCGGGCGCTGTCGGCGGTCTCGCACGCCCTGGAGCAGGAGATCGCCGGCCGCGTGCGAGAGCCGGTGCTGTTCGGAGGGTTCCAGACCGACCGGTTCCTGGCCCCCGCCCTCTCGCGCTGGGAGCAGCTCGCGGAGGTGGCCCGCGCCTGTGTGGTCTTCGCGGACCCCGGTGGCCGGACGGTCGCCACCGACGGCGTCGAGCTGGTCACGATCGATCACGCCGCGCCGCTGCGCGAGGAGTGGGTGGTCGTGTGCGACGACGACGCCTTCGCCTGCGTGCTCTCGGCTTGGGAGATCCCGGGCCTGGAGCTCGACGACGACGGCGACCGGATCTTCGACCTGGTGTGGAGCGTGGAGCCCGAACCCACCCGGGTGGCGGCCCGCACCTGCGCCCGGCTGGCCCAGCAGGCCGGCACCCCCGGGGCCGACCGGCTGGTGCACGAGCTGGCGGCCGAGCCGGTCGCCCGGGCGAACGTGCGCACGACGTGGCAGGTGGCGACCCGGGTGCTCGCCTACCTCGGCGGTGCCCCGGGCGAGGGGGCCGCGCTGCGCCACCCGTGGCCCACCTGAGCCCGTCCACCGCGCCGGGGGCGCTCAGGCGCGTGACCAGTGCAGGTCGCGGCCGAGCAGCGAGCCGAGCCGGACGGCCTCCTGCTCGAGGGCCCGCTCGGGCGGTGTCGGCCCGCCGTCGAACCAGGCGACGTCGACCTCGGGGTCCTTCCGCGTCCAGGTCCCGCGGACGACGCCGCCGACGACCACGAGGCCGGCCTTGCGGGTCACGGCCTCGCGCACGCCGAGCGGGGTGACGGAGGTGTCCTTCGTGCCCGGTCCCATCACCCACTGGTCGTGCCCGGGCAACAGTCGTACGGCGTCGGACGGCTGCGCCGCGGCGAGCGAGTCGGCGTCCTCGGCCAGGACGTAGGCCGTGGTGCCCGCGACGTCGACCGTGGCCAGCTCGTCGCGCAGCCCGCCGAGCCACCCGGCGAGCCGCTTGCGACCGGCGCTGAGGCCCTCACCGAGCCAGTAGTGGACGTGGTCGTGCGTCGCGGGGCCGTAGGTGCGGAGGTAGGCGCGGACGGCCGCCGGTCCGGCCTCGTCGAGGTCGGGGATCCCCTGCCAGCGTGGGTTTCCCGCGAGGGACTGGAGGGTGAGCCGCCCCTCGCGCTGAGCGCCGAGGCTGAGGTCGCCCTGCCAGCTCAACGGCTTGACGAGGGTGTGGGCGCCCTCGGCGAAGACCTGACGCAGGTGTCGGTAGGCGCGCTGGGTGGTCAGCACCTCGCCGAGCTCGAGGATCGTGAGCGGCCCGCCGGTCAGCGCCTCCCGCACGGCGGCCCGGAAGTCCGGCCAGTCCGCAGGCCGGAGTCCGTAGTGCTCGACCCAGCTCGGCAGCTCCCACTGCCGGCCCGCCGCGCGCAGCGCGAGGTAGGCACCGCCGTCCTCGGGCGACAGGTAGTGCACCGCACCGCGGAACGCGAACGCCTTGACCACCGTCCCGTCGGCCAGAGCCTGCTGCAGGTCGCCGGGGCGGGACACCGCGGACCGGGTACGCACCGCGAGCTCGGCGAGGGTGTCGTCGATCCCCAGGACCGCGCCGAGGCGGCGCACGACCTCGGGCACGGGCTCGGCGCCGACCGGGTCGAGCCCGTGCCGCTCGAGCCGCCAGCCGAGGGCCTGGCTCCTCGTGACCGTGAGGTCGGGTGAGGCGGTCGCATCGCTGGTCGTCATGGGGGGCATGGTGGTCCCGCTCGGCGGCCGTGACCAGGGCTCCGGCCGGTTCGGGACGGGCCGGCCCGGTGACGTACGTTGACGCCCATGCGCGTGGGACTCACCGGCGGGATCGCCTCCGGCAAGAGCACGGTGTCGGCGATCCTGGTGGAGCTGGGCGCGATCCTGATCGACGGTGACGCGCTCGCCCGCGAGGTGGTCGAGCCGGGCACGCCCGGGCTGCAGCGGGTCGTCGAGACGTTCGGGCCGGACGTGCTGACCGCCGACGGCGAGCTCGACCGGCCGGCGCTAGGCGCGATCGTCTTCGCCGACGAGGCGCGGCGCAAGGAGCTCGAGGCGATCGTGCACCCGCTGGTCTTCGAGCGGATCGTCGAGCTCGAGGCGTCGGCGACGCCCGAGGACCTCGTCGTCCACGACATCCCGCTGCTCGCCGAGTCCGGGCGGGCGTCGACCTTCGACGCGGTGGTCGTGGTGGACGTGCCGGTCGAGACGCAGGTCGAGCGGATGCTCACCCAGCGCGGGATGACCCGCGAGGACGCCGAGGCGCGGGTGCGGGCGCAGGCGAGCCGCGAGCAGCGGCTGGCGATCGCCACGCACGTCATCGACAACACCGGCACGTTGGAGGACCTCCGCCGCCGCGTGCTGGAGGTCCACGCCGACCTCACGGGGCCGGTCGCGTGAGGCGTCGTACGACGGCGCTGCCCGCGCTCGCGGCGGCGGCCGTCCTCACGCTGACCGGCTGCTTCGCCGACCCCGGCCCCCAGGGCCAGGGACCCGCGACGAGTCCGGACGCGCCGTCGTCGGCCAGCACCTCTGCCTCGGCCGCGGCCGACCCGGACGCGCCGACCGGCTGGGGGCCGACCGCCGGCGAGCTCGAGCAGGCCCGGGCGCTCGTCGCCGGGTGGGACGCCGCGCAGCTGGCCGGCCAGGTCATCGTCGGCCGGTTCCAGGGCGCCGACCCGGACGGAGCGGCCGCGATGGTCCGCGAGCTCCACCTGTCGGGCCTGTGCGTCACGGCGGGCAACGTCGTCGACGCCGAGCAGGTCCGCGCGCTCAACGCCGCGATCAGCGAGGCGGTCGCCGCGGACGGGCGTGACTTCCCGGCCCTGCTCGGGGTCGACCAGGAGGGCGGCGTGGTCAGCCACCTGCGCGGGATCGCGACGGAGTTCCCGTCCTTCGCCCACGCCGGGCCGGCCGTCGCGCAGGGACCCGCCGGCCGCGAGGTCGTACGCCGTGCGGCCGAGACCACCGGGCTGGAGCTCCGCGAGCTCGGCTTCACCTGGGTCTTCGCCCCGGTGGCGGACGTGACCGTGGGTGCCGCCGACCCGACGATCGGCACCCGCTCGCCGTCGACGGACCCCGAGCTCGCGGCGGTCGCCGTCCGCGCGGCCGTCGAGGGCTACAACGCGGCGGGCGTCGTGTCGACGACCAAGCACTTCCCGGGTCACGGCTCGGTGACCGCCGACAGCCACGAGTCCCTGCCGGTCCTCGGCCGGACGCTCGAGGAGCTGACGGCGACCGACCTGCCGCCGTTCGCGGCGGCGGTCGAGGCGGGAGCACCGGCAGTGATGCTCGGCCACCTCGACGTCGAGGCGATCGACCCGGGCGTCCCGTCGAGCCTGTCCGCGCCGGTCTACGACTTCCTGCGGGACGCCGTCGGCTTCGAGGGCGTCACCATCACCGACTCGCTCGGCATGGGCGCGGTCATGGGCCGGGAGAAGCCTGCGGTCACCGCGCTCAACGCCGGCGCCGACCTGCTGCTGATGCCGCCGGACACCCGCAACACCCACGCGGTCGTGACCGCGGCGATCGAGTCCGGTGAGGTGACCCGCGAGCGCGCCGAGGAGGCCGCCGCCAGGGTCGTCGCGCTCCAGGTGTGGCAGGAGCGGGTCGCGGGCGAGGTCGAGGTGCCCGGAAATGCGAGCGAGCTCGCGGGAGAGGCCTCCCGCGAGCTCGACGCGATGTACTGACCGGCGCTCCGCCGGACCCGATCAGGCGGACCCGATCAGGCGGCGAGGTCCGGGTCGGCGATCCGGCGCAGCTTCTGCAGCGCCTCCCGCTCGAGCTGGCGGACCCGCTCGGCGGAGATGCCGTGCTTGGCGCCGATGTCGGCCAGCTTGTGCTGGCGGCCGTCGGTGAGGCCGTAACGCGAGCGGATGATGTCGGCGGCGCGGTCGTCGAGGTGGCCGACCAGGCTGTTGAGCCGGTCGCGGGACTCGGTGTCCAGCACGGTCAGGTCCGGGCCGGGCGCGGTCTCCTGCGCCATCAGGTCACCGAGCGAGGTGTCGCCGTCCTCGTCGACGGGGGAGTCGAGGCTGACGTGCTCGCGGCCCCACGACATCAGGTCGAGGACCCGGTCGAGGTCCATGCCGAGCTCCGCGGCGATCTCCTGCGGCTCGGGCTCGCGGCCGAGCTGGCGCTCCAGGGTGCGGCGGGCGCCGCCGACCTGGTTGAGCTCCTCGACGACGTGGACGGGCAGCCGGACGACGCGGGCCTGCTGGGCGATGCCACGCGTGATCGCCTGGCGCACCCACCAGGTGGCGTACGTGGAAAACTTGTAGCCCTTGGTGTAGTCGAACTTCTCGACGGCGCGGATCAGCCCGGTGTTGCCCTCCTGGATCAGGTCGAGCATGGGCATCTGGGCCCGGCCGTACTTGCGCGCGATGGAGACGACGAGACGGAGGTTGGCGGTGATGAACTGGTCGACGGCCTTGCGACCCTCCTCGGCGAGCCACTCGAGCTCCTCCTGGTTGGCCGACATCGGCGCCCCGCCCTTGCGGCGCCCGATCCGGCCCTCGGCGAGCAGGTGCTCGGCGAACAGGCCGGCCTCGATCGTCTTCGACAGCTCCACCTCGGCGGCGGCGTCGAGCAGGGCGTTGCGGGCGATCTCGTCCAGGTAGAGACCGACGCTGTCGCGCCCCTCGATCTCGCGAGCCCCGGACTGTGCGGTGCGTGTGGCCATGCGATGCCCCTCCTCACTGTGAGCACCTGGCAAGGTCCTCACGCCGTCTACAACGCACCCGGTGTCCCGGCGATTCCCAGACCAAACCCTGGTCCGGACCCCGGTTGTCGCGAGTGCCTTCACCGTGGACGACGAGTGGGAAACGGCTGGAGTTGCGCGGATTCCGGACTCTCAGCCACTTCTCAGGACGCCGTCCTCTCGAGAGGTGTTCGGCGCCGACGGGCGACCCGGATGGCCGCCTGTCGGAGCGTGGCCGACGCAGGCGGTCAGCAGTCGGCGAGACCCATCCGGTCGAGCATCCACGCGAGGCTGAACGCGCGGTCGTGCCAGGCCTTGTAGCGGCCCGAGACGCCGCCGTGCCCGGCCGACATCTCCGTGCGCAGCAGGACGTCGGCCTCGGGGTTGGTCGCCCGGATGCGCGCCACCCACTTGGCCGGCTCGACGTAGAGCACCCGGGTGTCGTTGAGCGAGGTCTCGGCGAGGATCGGCGGGTAGGGGCGCGCGGCGACGTTGTCGTACGGCGCGTACGACGCCATGTACTCGTAGACGGCCGGGTCCTCCTCGGGGTTGCCCCACTCGTCGTACTCGGTCACGGTCAGCGGCAGCGTGGCGTCCAGCATCGTGGTGAGCGCGTCGACGAACGGCACGCCCGCGACGATCCCGGCGAACATCTCCGGCGCCTGGTTGGCGACCGCGCCCATGAGCAGCCCGCCGGCGCTGGCGCCCTCGGCGACGAGCGTCCCGGGCGTCGTCCAGCCGGTGTCGACGAGGTGGCGGGCGCAGGCGACGAAGTCGGAGAAGGAGTTCTGCTTGCGCATCAGCTTGCCGTCGTCGTACCAGCGCCGGCCCATCTCGCCGCCGCCGCGCACGTGGGCGATCGCGAACGCCGCGCCGCGGTCGAGCAGCGAGAGCCGGGCGACGGAGAAGTAGGGGTCCATCGAGGCCTCGTAGGCGCCGTAGCCGTAGAGCAGCGTCGGGAGGGGCGCGCTGCCCATCGTCTCGTCCTCGCGGGCGTCGCGGCGGCACACGATGGAGATCGGGATCCGCTCGCCGTCCTCGGCGGTCGCCCACAGCCGGTGCTCCTGGTAGTCGGCGGGGTCGTAGCCGCCGAGCACCGGCGCCTGCTTGAGCAGGGTGAGCTCGCGGGTGCGCACGTCGTAGTCGTAGACCGAGGACGGCACGGCCATGGTGGTCCACCCGATGCGCACCGTCGGCTGGAAGAAGCCGGGGTTGCCGCCGGAGCCGACCGTGTAGAGCGGCTTGTCGAACTCGACCAGGTAGTCGTCGCCGGGACCGTCGGCGCCGAGCTCGATGATCCGCAGCTGGGTGAGGCCGTTGCTGCGCTGGTGGACGACGAGATGGCCCGCGAACGCGTCGACGTCCTCGAGCCGGACCTCGGGGTCGTGGGGGACCAGCGGGTCGAGGTCGGCGATGGGGGTCGGCGCGATCGGGGCGGTGCCGATCTCGAAGTCCGGGCCGCTCGCGTTGTGCAGCACCAGGAACCGGTCCTCGCCGCCGATGACGGCGTGGTCCAGGGAGTACTCCACGCCCTCGAGCCGCTCCGCGAAGACCTGGAGGCCGAGCTCGGGGTGGTCGGCGTCGAGGTAGCGGTACTCCGAGGTGACCTTGGAGCCGGCCGCGACCACGATGAACCGGTCGGTGCGGGTGCGGCCGACGCCGACCCAGAAGCGGCCGTCGGTCTCGTGGTGGACCAGCTCGTCGTCGGCTTGGGCGGTGCCGAGGCGGTGGCGCCAGATCTTGTCGGCCCGCCAGGAGTCGTCGACGGTCGTGTAGAAGAGGTGCTCGCCGGCCCGGTCCCAGGTGGCGCCGCCGATGACGCCGGTGATCTCGTCGTCGAGCAACCCGCCGGTGGTCAGGTCCTTGACGCGGACGGTGTAGCGCTCGTCGCCGACGGTGTCGGTGGAGTACGCCAGCAGGTTGCCGTCCGGGCTGATCGCCGAGCCGCCGAGGGAGAAGAACTCGTGGCCCTCGGCGAGCGCGTCGAGGTCGAGCAGCACCTGCTCGCCGGGGAGCGCCGGCTCGTCGGGGGCGCAGTCCTCCGCGGGCGTCGGGGGCGTCCAGTCGTCGGGGTCGCTCACGGGGACGCGGCAGGTGGCGCCGTACTCCTTGCCGGCGAAGGTGCGCCCGTAGTACCAGTGGCCCCGGTTGCGCGTCGGGACCGACAGGTCGGTCTCGCGGGTGCGGGCCTTGATCTCCTCGAAGATCGACTGCCGCAGGTCGGCCAGGTGGGCGGTGCGCTCCTGGGTGTGGGCGTTCTCGGCCTCGAGGTGGGCGACGACCTCGGGGGAGTCCTTCTCCCGCAGCCACTCGTAGTCGTCGACGCGGGTGTGCCCGTGGATCTCGCGGCTGGTCGGACGGCGGTCGGCGACGGGTGGGACGGCGGGGGGTTGCATGCCGGCAACGCTAGCGTCGGGCCCGTGGACACCCGGACGGCCGTCGACCTCAACGCCGACCTCGGGGAGGAGGTCACCGACGACGCCGCCCTGCTCGCGGTGGTGACGAGCGCGAACGTCGCGTGCGGCTACCACGCGGGCACCGTGGCGATCATGCGCGCGGTGTGCGACGAGGCCGCCGAGCGCGGGGTGGCGGTGGGGGCGCAGGTCTCCTACGACGACCGGGAGAACTTCGGCCGCGTCGCCCGCGACGTGCCCGCCGACGTGCTCCGCGAGCAGGTCGCCGACCAGGTCGGCACGCTCTCGTCGATCGCGGCGGCGGCCGGCACCGCCGTCCGTTACGTCAAGCCGCACGGCGCGCTCTACCACCGCGTCATCGACGACGAGGAGCAGGCGGCCGCCGTCCTCGCCGGCTCGGGCGACCTGCCCGTGCTCGGGATGCCGGGCCGGTTCCTCGACCTGGCGGCCGAGGCGGGGCGGGCGGTGCGGCACGAGGGCTTCCCCGACCGGGGGTACGCCGCCGACGGCCGCCTGCTGCCGCGCGGCGAGCCCGGCGCCGTGCTGGAGGACGCCGACGCGATCGCCGCGGCCGCGCTGCGCCTGGCCCCGCAGGTCGACTCGCTGTGCCTGCACGGCGACACCCCCGGCGCGGTCGCCCACGCGCGCGCCGTCCGCGCCGCCCTCACCGGCGCGGGCTGGACCCTTGCCCCGCTCTGACCTGCTTGGATGGCGCGCATGACCCTCACCCGCGCCGCGAGCGCGACCCTCACGCTGGTCGCGCTCGCCGCGGTGGCGGCCTGCAGCACCGAGCCCACCTACGACGCCGGCGAGCTGGCCGCGAAGGTGGTCGCCGAGCAGGAGGAGGTGACCCCCGACCTGGAGGTCGTCGAGGGCTCCTGCGAGGAGGACGTCCCGCTCGAGGTCGACGAGGTCATCGGCTGCACCGTGCTCATCGACGGCGTCGAGGCGCCCTACGACGTGACGGTGACCGCGCTGGAGGACGAGACCGCGCGCTACGAGATCAGCCCCGCCCGCGCGATCATCTCCGTCCAGGCGGTCGTCGACGCCCTCCAGGCCGAGCTCGAGGGCCAGGGCGTGAGCGGCGTCGAGGTGGACTGCGGCGCTGACGCCGTGCGCGTCGAGGACCCCGACACCAGCTTCACCTGCGGGCTCTCGCTCGGCGGGCAGACCCGCGAGGCGACCGTCACCGTGCAGGACCTCCAGGGCAACGTCCGCTACGAGTTCTGACCCGTGCGCACGCGACCCGTCGGCCCGTCGGCCCTCCTCGTCGAGGTGGCCGGGCCGGCGGAGGCGCTCGCGCTGGCGGCGTGGGTCCGCGAGCAGGGGCTGCCCGTCGTCGACGTGGTCCCGGCGGCGGAGACGGTGCTCCTCGACGGCGCCGACCGCACCACGGTGCTCGCCGCCCTGCGGGACTGGGTGCCGAGCGCCGAACCGCCGGACGGCGACCTGGTCGAAGTGCCTGTCACCTACGACGGCGAGGACCTCGACGCGGTCGCCGAGGCCTGGGGCGTCACCACCGCCGAGGTGGTCGAGCGGCACGCCTCGCTGACCTTCGTCTCCGCCTTCTGCGGCTTCGCGCCCGGCTTCGCCTACCTCGCCGGCCTGCCCGACGAGCTGGCGGTCCCGCGCCTCGACTCGCCGCGACCGCGCGTGCCCGCGGGCTCGGTGGCCCTCGCCGGCACCTGGTGCGGCGTCTACCCGACGTCCTCGCCCGGCGGGTGGCGCATCATCGGCCGCACCGACGTGGGCCTCTGGGACCCCCGGCGCGAGCCGCCCGCGCTGCTCCCGCCCGGCACCCGCGTGCGGTTCGTGCCGGCATGAGCCTCCAGGTGCTGGCCGCCGGCCACCTCACGACCGTCCAGGACCGGGGCCGACCCGGCTGGGCCTCCCTCGGCGTGCCGCGCGCCGGGGCGCTGGACGCACCCGCGGCCGACCTGGCCAACCGGCTCGTCGGCAACCCGGCCGACGCGGCGGTGCTCGAGGTGAGCCTCGGCGGCCTCGCGGTCCGCACCGACCGGGACTGCTGGGTCGCGGTCACCGGCGCCGAGGGACCGGTGACCGTCGACGACCTCCCCCGCGGCCACGCCCGCCCCGAGCGGCTGCGGGCCGGCGCCCTGCTCGAGGTGGGTACGCCGTGGCGCGGGGTCCGCTCCTACGTCGCGGTCGCGGGCGGCATCGCGGTCGAGCCGGTGCTCGGCTCCCGCTCGACCGACACGCTCGCCTGGGTCGGCCCGCCCCGCGTCCAGGCCGGCGCCGTGCTGCCGGTGGGGGAGCCCGCCGGGCCGCCCGCGCCGCTCGACACCCCGCGGCCGGGCCGTCCGAGGACGTTGCGGCTGCACCCCGGCCCGCGCGCGGACTGGTTCGCGGGCGACCCGATCGCGGCGATGTGCCACGCGGCGTACACCGTGGAGGAGGCGTCGAACCGGGTCGGCCTCCGGCTGGCCGGCCCGCCGCTGGAGCGGGTGCGCACCGGCGAGCTGGCCAGCGAGGGGATGGTGCTGGGTGCGGTGCAGGTGCCGCCGAGCGGGCAGCCGGTGGTGTTCCTGGCCGACCACCCGGTGACCGGGGGCTACCCGGTCGTCGCGGTGGTCGACCCGGCCGACCTGTGGATCTGCGCCCAGCTGCGGCCGGGGGACGAGGTCCGGTTCAGTCCTGCTCGTCCGGCAGCGGGGGCGGCACCCACGCGGTGAGTGCCGGGTCGTCCTCGGCGTAGGACCGCACCGGCCCGGCCGGCGTCTCGGCGGTCTCGAAGCGGACCGTGACGACGCCCCGGCCCGAGCCCCAGACCCAGCCGCGACCCATCTCGGCGTGCACGACGTCCATGCCGGGCGACCAGGTGCGCCGGGAGTGGTGGGGCACCTCGACCGCGGGCAGCTCCTCCTCGTCCTCCTCGGTCTCGCCGAAGAGGTCCTCCTGCACCCAGTCGGCCAGCCCGGAGACGCCGACGCCGAGCAGACGCACGCCGCCCGAGGTGTCGAGGTCGGCCAGCAGGGCACGCGCCGTGCGCGCGACGGTGGCCGCGCTGTCGGTGGGGGAGACGAGCGTGCTGGACCGACTGAGCGTGGTGAAGTCGTGCAGGCGCACCTTGATCGTGATCGTCCGCCCCGACATCCCGTGCTTGCGCAGCCGTGCGGCCACCTCGCCGGCCTGCCGGGTGAGCAACCCCTCCATCAGTCGGCGGTCGGTGAGGTCGGTGTCGTAGGTGCCCTCGACGCTGACCGACTTCGCCTCCCGCTCGGCCACGACCGGCCGGTCGTCCTGGGCGCGCGCGAGCGACCACAGGCCGGTGCCGTGCGCCCTGCCCACCAGCCGCACGAGCTCGTCGAGGCTCACCGCCTCGAGCTCGGCGACGGTGTGGATGCCGGCGCGCCGGAGCCGCTCGGTGGTGGCCGGCCCGACGCCGGGGATGACGGTGACGCTCATCGGGCGCAGCAGCGCCTGCTCGGTGCCGGGCGCGACGACTACGAGGCCGTCCGGCTTGTCCAGGTCGCTGGCGACCTTGGCGATGAACTTGCTGGTGCCGAGCCCGACCGACGCGGTGAGGCCCCGGGTCACCTCGGTGACGCGCCCGCGCAGCTCCTCGGCGAAGGCGGTCACGGTCGCGACCTCCAGGTCCGGCAGCCCGGCGCGCTGGAGGTCGACGAACGCCTCGTCCAGCGACAGCGGCTCCACCAGCGGCGAGACCGAGCGCAGCAGCGACATCACCGCGTGCGAGGCCTCGCGGTAGGCGTGGAAGCGCCCGCTGAGGAACGCCGCGTGCGGGCAGCGGGACCGCGCCTCACGCGTCGACATGGCCGACCGGACGCCGTGGACGCGGGCCTCGTACGACGCCGTCGCCACCACCCCGCGGCCGCCGACCCCGCCGACGACCACCGGCTTGCCGCGCAGCGACGGCTTGTCCCGCTGCTCGACCGCGGCGAAGAACGCATCGAGGTCGAGGTGCATGACCGACGCCTGCGTGCGCATTCAGCGCCCCGTCCGGCCGGTCATGCGCCGGAACCTACCCGCGGCCCACCTTCCGTCCCCAGACGCCGCCCCGCGCGGCTCCGTCCACAGCCCCCACGGCGGAGTCCCGCCACGGCCGGTGGCCCCGGGGAGCGTCGCACCATGACCACATCGCACCCGGCCACCGGCCGTTCCCCCTTCACCGCCCGCACGACCGAGGACCTCCTGGCCGCCGTGCCCGTCGTCCTCGGCTTCCGACCACACGAGTCGGTCGTCCTGCTGACCTTCGGCGGCGACCGCTCCCTCCACGCCCGCATCGACGTGCCGACGACCGAGCCCGAGGCCGAGGCGGCCGCCCGGCAGCTGCTCGAGCCGTGCCGCCGGCAACGGGTGCGCGCCGTCGCGCTCGTCGTCCTCACCGGCGACGAGCGCGCCGCGGCCTGGACCGGCCGGGCCGTCATCCGGGCGTTCACCCGGGCCGGGATCGACGTCGTCGACGCGGTCCGCGCCCACGAGGGCCGGTGGTACGTCGCGAGCGGCCCGCGCGGCGACGTACCGGCTCACGGCGTGCCGTACGACGTCTCGGCCCACCCGTTCGCCGCGCAGGCGGTCCTCGAGGGCCGGGTCACGCTCGACTCGCGTGAGGAGCTGGAGGCGTCCGTGGCGGCGTCGCCGGCCGCGGTGCACGCCGTCCTCGAGGCGGTGGTCGCGCTGCCGGGCGGCGCGTCGTCACCGGCGGAGGAGAGCCGGTGGGCGGCCGCCCTCGTCGTCCGCTGCGTGGGGGCCGGCACCAGCCCGACCGACGCCGAGGTCGCCCGGCTGGTCGTCGGCATGCTGGACGTGCCGGTCCGGGACGCGGCGTGGGAGCGGATGCGCCGTGCCGACGCGACCGCGCACGTCCGGTTCTGGACCGACGTCGTCCGCCGCACGCCCGACGCGTTCCTCGCCGGCCCGGCCGCGCTGCTGGCCTTCGCTGCCTGGCTCTCCGGGCACGGCGCGCTCGCCTGGTGCGCGGTCGACCGCTGCCTCGACGTGGCGCCGGGTCACCGGCTGGCCGGCTACATCGCCCAGGTGCTCACCAACGCCGTCCCGCCCACGGTCTGGGACGACGCCGGGACCGGCTGACCCGTCCGGGCGAAGTGGGTACCTGCTCCGGCGTGAGCAGCGCAGCGACGGGTGCCCGCATCCCGGCGGAGGTCGGCCGACATGGGTGAGGAGGTCGACGCCCAGGAGTTCTCGCGGAACGACCGCACGCGGCACCGGGAGAAGGTCCGCCGGTGCCTGGACGTCTTCGCGCGGATGCTGCGGGACTCCCGGTTCGACACCGACGACCCGATGACCGGTCTCGAGGTCGAGCTCAACCTCGTCGACGAGCGCGGCGACCCCGCCCTGCGCAACGCCGTGGCGCTCGAGGCGATCGCCGACCCCGACTTCCAGACCGAGCTCGGCCAGTTCAACATCGAGATCAACGTGCCGCCGGCGCGGTTGCGCGAGGGCGGGCTGACCACCTTCGAGGACACCCTGCGGCGCAGTCTCAACGACGCGGAGGCCAAGTCGGCCGCCGTCGGCGCCCACCTGGTGATGATCGGCATCCTGCCGACGCTGACCGGCGAGCACATGAGCCCGGACAGCCTCAGCCCCAACCCGCGCTACAAGCTGCTCAGCGAGCAGATCCTCGACGCCCGCGGCGAGGACATCTCGATCTCCATCGACGGCCCCGAGCGGCTGGTGACGACGACCGACTCGATCGTCCCGGAGGCGGCGTGCACCAGCACGCAGTTCCACGTGCAGACCTCGCCGGCCCAGTTCGCGTCGTACTGGAACGCCTCGCAGGCGATCTCCGCGGTCCAGCTCGCGGTCGGCGCGAACTCGCCGTACCTCCTCGGCCGGGAGCTGTGGCGCGAGACCCGGATCCCGCTCTTCGAGCAGGCCACCGACACCCGGGGCGAGGAGCTCAAGGCCCAGGGCGTGCGGCCGCGGGTGTGGTTCGGCGAGCGGTGGGTGACCTCGGTCTTCGACCTGTTCGAGGAGAACGTCCGCTACTTCCCGGCGCTGCTGCCGATCACCGACGAGGAGGACCCCCTCGCCGTGCTCGAGGGCGGCGGCACGCCGAACCTCGCCGAGCTGCGGCTGCACAACGGCACGATCTACCGCTGGAACCGGCCGGTCTACGACATCGCCGGGGGAGTGCCGCACCTGCGGGTGGAGAACCGCGTGCTGGCCGCCGGCCCGACCGTCGCCGACACGATGGCCAACGCCGCCTTCTACTTCGGGCTGGTCCGCCACCTGGCCGAGAGCGAGCGGCCGCTGTGGTCGCAGATGTCCTTCAGCGCCGCGGAGGAGAACTTCCACGTCGCCGCCCAGCAGGGCATCGACGCCCACGTCTACTGGCCCGGCGTCGGCCAGGTCCGCGCGACCGAGCTGGTGCTGCGCCGGCTGCTGCCGATGGCCCGGGCCGGGCTCGAGGCATGGGGCGTCGACGCGGCGGAGTCGGACCGCCTGCTCGGCATCATCGAGCAGCGCTGCCTCACCGGGGTCAACGGTGCGGAGTGGTTCGCCCGGCGCATGCACGAGCGGAGCGACCAGGAGCGGTACGACGCCCTGCGCGCCACGCTGCTGGAGTACCGCGAGCGGATGCACAGCAACGACCCGGTCCACACCTGGGACTGATGGTCCCGCTTCACCGTTGGCGGAGCCGCTGCCAGGTCCGGCTCGCTCCCGAGCGCGGGTCGCGCCAGCCGCGACGGTTCGCCACGACCATGACCAGCGGCGCCCCGGCCTCGGCGTACGCCGTGCGGGCCGCCGCCAGCCAGGCCACGTCGACGTCCTGGAGGTCCAGCTCTCCGGTCCGGGTCAACCACACGAGCGGCTCGGCCGAGTCCTGCCGCAGGACGGTCGCCCGCATCGCCGCGAGCGCGTCCGCGCGGAGCGCGTGGTCCAGCCGGTCCTCGGCGCGGACCGCCAGCACCCGCTCGGGGCCGCCCGGCACGCCGACGTGGACCAGCGGCAGGTGGACCCGCCGGCGCTCGGACCGCGCGTGGTCGAGCACCGCCCGCCGCAGCAGCCGGTCGAGGTCGGCGGGGACGGGGACCGGGATCCCCGGAGCGGTGGACGGCACGTGCCCAGCCTTCCCGAGACCGGTCGCGGCCGCTCGTCGCTCTCCACAGGCCTCACCGCCCATCGGCTACCGTGCGCCGCATGGGAACCGTGGTGGTCGGCTACGTGCCGAAGCCCGAGGGCGAGGCAGCGCTGGCGACGGCGATCGACGAGGCACGACTGCGCGGCGCGAGGCTGGTCGTCGTGAACTCCCACCGCGGTGGGCCGGACCTGGACCGCGAGGCCGCCGCGGCCGCCGAGGCCGAGCTGGAGGCCGTCCAGGCGCGGCTCGCCGGGGCCGAGGTCGAGCACGAGGTGCGGCACCTCATTCGCGGCTTCGAGCCGGCGGAGGACCTGATCAGCATCGCGGAGGCCAACGACGCCGAGCTGATCGTCATCGGCCTGCGCCGCCGGTCGCCGGTCGGCAAGCTGATCCTCGGCAGCAACGCCCAGCGGATCCTGCTCGACGCCAAGTGCCCGGTGCTCGCTGTCAAGGGCGGTGAGTGACGTGCACGCCGCGTCGCTGACCTCGCTGGTCGAGGAGCACCTGGACAAGGCGCGGTCCGCGGATGCCGGCCGCAGCGCCCACACGACGTACGGCGGACAGGAGCACCGCCTGCGCCAGACGCTCATCGCGCTGGTCGGCGGGCGACGGCTCGGCGAGCACGAGTCACCGGGGGAGGCCACCCTCCAGGTCCTGAGCGGGTCGGTGCGCCTGCACGCAGGCACCGAGACCTGGGACGGCGCCGAGGGCGACCTGCTGGTCATCCCGTCCGACCGGCACGACCTCGAGGCGCTCACCGACGCCGTCGTGCTGCTCACCGTCGTCACCGGCACCCGCCCGGCCACCTGAGCGGCTCGGGCAGGATGGGCCCATGTCCAGCACGCCTGCCATCCACATCACCGGGGACGACACGGCCGACCGCGTCCTGACCGAGGACCCGTTCGCCCTGCTCGTGGGGATGATGCTCGACCAGCAGTACCCGATGGAGCACGCCTTCCGCGGTCCCGCGAAGGTGCTCGAGCGGTTCGGGACCCTCGAGCCGGCGCGCATCGCCGCCGCCGATCCCGAGGAGTTCGCGGCGCTGTGCTCGACCCCGCCGGCGATCCACCGCTTCCCGGGCTCGATGGCCACCCGCCTGCAGGCCCTCGCCGCGCTGGTCGAGGAGAAGTACGACGGACGCACCGAGCGGCTGTGGACCGAGGCGACGACCGGCAAGGACCTGCTCAAGCGGGTCCAGGAGCTGCCGGGCTTCGGGAAGCAGAAGGCGCAGATCTTCGTGGCGCTGCTCGCCAAGCAGCTCGGCGTCCGCCCCGAGGGCTGGGAGCAGGCGGTCGGCGACTACGCGCTCGAGGGCTACCGCTCCGTGGCCGACGTCGTCGACGGCGACTCGCTGCAGAAGGTGCGCGACTTCAAGAAGGAGAAGAAGGCCGCGGCCAAGGCGAAGGCGGACTGACCTGCGGGTCTAGCCATTGCGGACCGTCGCAGTCCGCGTGGGCCAAGGCGCTCCTGCACCTGCTTGACCGACGCGCCCCCCGGCGATCAGCGCCGAGGCGTAGAAGCGCCGCAGGTCGTGCGCGGTGAGGTCGACGCCGGCCGCCCGAGCCGCTGCCTCGGCGACGGTGCGCCAGCGGCGGTACAGCAGCGGCTCGCCGACCTCGTCGGTGAAGAGCGTGCCTTCGCTCGGGAACGCCGCGAGGGGGCCACCAGCGCGTCAACGACCACGGAGCCGACCGGGACGACCCAGCGGGCCTTGCGGGACTTCACCGGGCCGACGGGGCCGTCCTGCTGTCGCTGCCTTACGCCGCCACCGCCACCGTCACCTAGCCGCAGGTGACGGGGGCGGCGTCGCGCTGTTCTCCTCCGGTGCGGAGGTCAGCCGATCGACAGCGGAGCTTCGAACTGCCCTGCTCCAGCGAGCGCCGGCAGGCCGAGGCTCGCGGCGGTCGCGCTGCGCAGCTTGTAGCCGTGTCGAGTTCCGGCGCTCGTCCCGCAGCCAGGGTTGTCGATCGTGGCTGCCGTGAGCGCCTCGTTCGCCGACGTCATGGCACCGGCGCTGACGTCAGGGACAGCGAAGGTCTTGGGCGTGCCGAGGTAGACGACCGACTTCGCGAAGACGGTGGAGGGGTCGTCAGACCCGGCGTTGAGGTAAGCAGTCCCCGTGCAGGACGCGCCTGTGTAGTAGGCCTGCGCGGGGTACATCGAGCCGTCCCAGCCCAGGTCGAGAAGGTAGCCGGCCGAGGTCAGCACGGTGACGCCGCCCTGATACATGCCAACGGAGGTCCCGATGAGGTCACCACTGCCGTCGCGGATCTGGTAGCCGCCGGTGCCGGCAGGGCCTTGCGGACCCGTAGCGCCGGTGTCGCCCTTCGGACCGGCAGGGCCAACCGGGCCGGCCGGACCCTGCAGGCCAATCGGGCCGGTAGCGCCGGTGTCGCCCTTCGGACCGGCGGGCCCCACGGGGCCCACTGCCCCCGCGGCGCCATCCTTGCCGTCGACCCCGTCCTTGCCATCGACCCCATCCAGGCCGTCCACGCCATCAAGCCCAGGGAGTCCCTGGGGTCCGATCGCGCCCAACAACCCCTGCAGCCCGATGGGGCCCTGCGGGCCCGTCTCGCCGTCCTTGCCGGCAGCGCCTTGCGGACCGATCGGGCCGTGCGGACCAGCAGGTCCCGCCGACCCAACCGGGCCCACTGCCCCAGCAGCGCCGTCCTTGCCGTCGACGCCGTCCTTACCGTCCGCACCTGCGACGCCGTCCAGGCCGGGCAGGCCGTCCTCGCCGGGCTCACCCTCCTGGTTCCACGAGATACGACGCTCGCGCTTCGACCACGCGGCGTTGACCCGGCACGGCGCGTTCTTGGTTTCGATGCGGAGGTTGCCGGTCGCCACGGCGTAGCAGCCGTCGATGACCTTGGCCTCCGCCTTCTTGCCTGTCGCGGCGTAGGCGCCGCCGACAGCTGCGGTGAGCGCGACAGCGGCGACCGCGACACCGGCGGCGCGCGAGCGATTGATGCGAGAGAACACAGGTGGCCCTTCGGGTCCGACGGGTACGACGAGTACGACGGCTGAGCGTCCCACCCCGATGGGCGAGCGCGCAGGCGTTCGACCGAATGCCCCGGACAGCCCGGCCGCGTCGGCAGGTTCGCCGCGGCCGGCGAATCGTCGGTGGCGCGGGCTCCCCCAGATGCCTCCGTGCCGAAGCCGACCGGGAGTATCCGGACCCGCAGCCAGGTCGGATCAGGTCCGAGCCCGCAGGACCTGATGGCCCGCCAGCTGACGCGATCTAGCGCGTACCGTCGACCCTGTCGGTGCAGCCACCCAGCCGGGGTGCCCTTGACCTACTCGCGGACACCACGCGCGGTGAGGGCCGACACCGCCGACCCGGATCTGCATGGGACCCGGGCCGGCGGCACGCATCAGGTACCCGCCACCTGCGGACTCGGACCGGTGGGCGGCCGGGCCACCGGCTCTGGGGGGATCAACTGCCGCTGACCCGGCCGCCGAGCGTCCTGGTCACCCAGCGGCTCCGTGACCTATCCCTCCCCAGCCGTTGGACGTCTGACGAACGGGCACAGGACGAGGTCGTACGCCCTCGGAATCCCGGGCTTGTCGGCCGCGCCTGGGAGGAGCGGCCGGCGAGCGGGGCGCGGACCGATTGCGAGGCCGGCCCAAGTCCCACTGCCAAGTCCCACTGCCAAGGCCCGGGGCCGGCGGACCCGAAGCGACGTGGGCCCGCCCGCGATGGTCCCCCATGTTGCCCTCGGTGATACGTCGTCACCGAGAGGTCGGCCGTCCGACCTGGAAGCGGTCCTTACTAGGATCGTCCGCCGTGCGCGTCGTCCCTGTCCTCACCATGCACCGCCAGATCCCACACGAGCTGGTCGACACCGTGCTCACCGGGGTCGAGGCAGCGCTCCTCGATGCAGGGGCGAGCAGGGTATGGATCGACTCGAGCGTCTCTCCGGACGCGGTGGTGATGGCCGAGCTCCCGGAGCGGGCCGTTCAGGCGCCGGCCGCGGGCTAGGACGCTGCCGCCTCACCCGTCGCTTCGTCGAGCCAGGTGGCCTGAGGTCCGGCTCCCACGCCAGCGCCTGCTCGACGTGCTCCGCGCACGCCAGCAGGTCGACCGGGTCCACAGGCACGAGCGCGACCGCCGCTGACGGGCAGTCGTTGCCGTACTCGCACTCGGCCATGCGTCCCACGCAGCGCGCGTGGTGAGCCCGGCGGATCCGGTGAGCCCTGGCTGCTGCCGGCCGCCGAGCTGCACCCGCCTCCGTGATCGGCGGGCCCCAGGCCAATCCCGGGGAGCCGCGCCTGGCTTGAGTCTGGGAACAAGCAGTGCCCGCTCGAGTGCGCCCGGCGTCCCGGTTGGGCGCGCATCGTCCACATGAGGTAGTGCCCAGGCGCCGGGCCACCAGGTCGCGTCGGACTCACCTGTTCGGGCGGTATTCCTGCTGCCCGGTGACGGGCAAGGACCTGACATGGACCAACCCACCCGCATCGGGGTCCTGAGCGGGTTCGAGATCATCCGCACCGCACTCGCCACGCTCCTCCACGACCACGTCGTCGTCGAACTCGACGCGCCGCCCTGGCCCGCCGATCTCGACCTGGTCGTGTTCGACCGACACGCCTGCGCTACCCAGCGCCACGCACTGACCGCCGCCCATGGCCTCGTCCGCCTCGCGCTTCTGGACGACCAACGCGCCGGCGGGCCGCCCACCCTGGCGCAAACGTTCGCGACCGGCGGCGTCATCCCAGCAGCAGCGTCGAACCACGAGATCCGCGACGCCATTCTGCGCGCCGCCCGTGAGGAGGACCTGACCGTTGCCGACAACCACAGCCAGTTCGACCCCGCCTTGCGGCTGAGCGGCCAGGAGGAACGGACGCTTCGACTCGTCGCTGCGGGTCTGTCCAACGTCCAGATCGCCACGGAGATGCTCATCGGCGTCAACACCGTCAAGGTCTACGTCCGGCAGGCCTACCGGAAGATCGGCGTGGTACGACGCAGCCAAGCGGTCGCGTGGGTCTACGGCCAACAGCGGCACAGCAGGACGGTCGAACCCGAGGCCTCGGTCTAGCGGGCGATCGGCGGCAGCAGCGGCGCCATCGGCAGCAGGCACGCCTCCCGCACCCACTTCGTCTCCACGCTCCACGGCAGCTCCCCGCCGCCGACAGCGAACGTCACCAGGCCCTCCCACCGAGGCTCAGGGTGACCATCGACCTGACGCCACTCGAGCAAGATCCCCGGCGAGACCGGCCCGGCGAACTTCGTCGACTCGTCCACCCACACCGGCGTCGGCCGGCTCACGTCCATCCGGTCCCGGTTGCTCGCGCCCATGCGGCGGAGTGCACCACCGGCCGCCGACACAAGGGCGACGGCTAGCGGCGAGCCAGGTGTTCGTCAGTTCCGACGCGACGCCCCGCGGCGGAGAGCCACTTGCGTTCGAGCTTCCTCCGATTCGGCTCGGCCGCCTGCCTAGCTGTGATGCCCAGCACGCGCTGGCTACCCCGCCGCGCGTCGTTGGATGATGTGGTCTTGGTTCTTCGTGCCTCCGTTGCACGTGGTTCCTGGGCCCTCGTCGGTGTTCCCGCGCAGGCGGGGGCTGCTTGATGGGAGTCGGCGGACAGTCCGCAAGACGTCCGCCGACCTCAACGGCGATCACCGGTCTCCGTGGCGTTCGTTCAGGTCAGCGCACGGCGGCCCTCGGCAGCCATCAGCAGCCACCACACGGGCCGCCAAGAAGGAGAAGAAGGCCGCGACCAAGGCGAAGGCGGACTGACCGACCCCGAAGACGCAGGACCGCCCTCGACGCGTGCGTCGAGGGCGGTCCTGGTGGTGCAAGGGCGGGCTCAGGCCTGGTGGCTGGCTCGGCCGTCCTGGTCGTCGTCGTAGAAGTCGCGGCTGCCGGACTTCGCGAGGCCGCGGCTCACCATGTAGCCGATGGTCAGCAGGGTGACGTAGAACCACGCCTCCTGGGCGCCGAAGTCCGAGGCGTCGACCACCGCGGAGGCGATGAGCACGCCGATGACGGCCGCGACGTAGGCGATGAGCTCGGTCGTCTTGACCGAGGCCTTCGTCTCGGTGCTGATCCGGCGGCGGGTCGGGTAGGTGGTGGCGTCGTGTGTGTGTGCAGACATGCGTGTGCTCCTTGAGGGTGTGCCGCCGGACTGCTGACCCCATGACGTTCGGCAACCGGCTGGGCACTTCGGGGGAAGTCGCCGGAGCGACTGGTCCTTCGGTGCCCGCCCTCCGCGCCGGGCCTCCCACCCATCAGGGTGAACAGGTGTGCGCCCGCCCACAACCCCGGGCCCGCCAGCGGCGGCACGTCGGCCGGCGCTCTGGACCACCGGGCCGAGTTCGCGGCCGGAGAGGGTGCTGATGCCGCACCCTCACCGACCCCGTGGCAGAATGAGAACCGCGGCTCTTGACATGTGCGGGCTTTGTTGCGCCCGAGAGTCGCCTCGCCGTTAGTTTCACCAGTCTGTTGTTGACGAGAGGTGTTCGTGTCCTCGACCGCGCGCAAGATCCCTGCCGAGGTGCTCTCGCACCCAGCCGTTGTGGCCCTCATCGAGCGGGGTAAGCCGTCGGGCAGCCTGAGCCCCGAGGATGTTCGTCAGGCGAGCGAGGACGCGGCCGTCGAGCCGCGCCACCTCAAGTCGCTCCTGGCGCACCTCAGCTCGCTGGGCATCTCCGTCGACGTGAGCGCCAGCGCCCAGCGCGCCGTGGCCGCGACGACGGCCCGCAAGACGACGACCGCCAAGACGGCCAAGAAGGCGCCGGCCAAGAAGGCCGCCGCCGCCCCGGCCGAGGAGGCCGCGGCACCGGCTCCGGCGAAGAAGACGGCGGCGAAGACCGCCAAGTCCGCTGCCGCCAAGGCCGCCGCGGAGGCGGTCGAGCCCGTCGTCGCGGCGCCGGTCATCGGCCCCGACGGCAAGAAGATCCTCCCGGACGTCCCGGACGAGCAGTTCGAGAAGGACGTCGCCCAGGACCCGACCATCAAGGCGGACGAGGAGGAGGCCACGGCCACCTCGTCGTTCGTGGTGTCCTCGGCCGACGAGACCGACGAGCCGGCCCAGCAGGTCATGGTCGCCGGCGCGACCGCGGACCCGGTCAAGGACTACCTCAAGCAGATCGGCAAGGTCCCGCTGCTCAACGCCGAGATGGAGGTCGAGCTCGCCAAGCGGATCGAGGCCGGCCTGTTCTCGGAGGAGAAGCTCGCCAAGGGCGGCAAGATCACCCCGAAGCTCCTCGAGGAGCTCGAGTGGATCGCCGAGGACGGCCGCCGCGCCAAGAACCACCTGCTCGAGGCCAACCTCCGCCTCGTCGTCTCGCTGGCCAAGCGCTACACCGGCCGCGGCATGCTCTTCCTGGACCTGATCCAGGAGGGCAACCTCGGCCTGATCCGTGCGGTCGAGAAGTTCGACTACACCAAGGGCTACAAGTTCTCGACGTACGCCACGTGGTGGATCCGCCAGGCGATCACCCGCGCCATGGCCGACCAGGCCCGCACCATCCGCATCCCGGTGCACATGGTCGAGGTCATCAACAAGCTGGCCCGCGTCCAGCGCCAGATGCTCCAGGACCTGGGCCGCGAGCCCACCCCGGAGGAGCTGGCCAAGGAGCTCGACATGACCCCCGAGAAGGTCATCGAGGTCCAGAAGTACGGCCGCGAGCCCATCTCGCTGCACACCCCCCTCGGCGAGGACGGGGACAGCGAGTTCGGTGACCTCATCGAGGACTCCGAGGCGATCGTCCCGGCCGACGCGGTGTCGTTCACGCTGCTCCAGGAGCAGCTGCACGCCGTCCTCGACACGCTCTCCGAGCGCGAGGCGGGCGTCGTCAGCATGCGCTTCGGCCTCACCGACGGCCAGCCCAAGACCCTCGACGAGATCGGCAAGGTCTACGGCGTGACCCGTGAGCGGATCCGCCAGATCGAGTCGAAGACGATGTCCAAGCTGCGCCACCCGTCGCGCTCGCAGGTCCTGCGCGACTACCTGGACTGACCGGCCCAGCCGGCGTACGCCGGAACCGACCGAGCCCCGTACCTCGCCCGAGGTCGCGGGGCTCGGTCGTCCCTGGACGCGTAGGGGTCGCGGACGTCATGCGGACGGTGCGACCGGCGGCTCCGTCCGCAGGACGTCCGGGGTGGGCGGTCAGCCGCCGGCGACCAGCACGACGGCGGCTGCGCAGAGGGCCAGGCCGACGGCCTGGCCGCGGTGGACGGTCTCGCGGAGGACGAGCGCGGCCAGGAGGACGGTCACGGCGGGGTAGAGCGAGGTCAGGACGGCGGCGACCGCGAGCAGGTCCTCGCGAGTGGCCAGCAGGAACAGCCCGGTGGCGGTGGCGCCCAGCAGGCCGCTGACCACTCCCAGCGCGGCGCCGCGCTCACGCGGGACCCACGGAACACGCACCAGGACCGCCACGGCGACGATCGCCAGGCCGGCGACACCCTGGTTGACCGCCAGGGGGAGCAGTCCGGCGCCCTCTCGGACCTCCGCGAGCGCGGCGAACATCGCGCCGAAGCCCAGCCCGGCGAGCACGCCGTCGGCCAGTCCGGACGACCGTGGGGCAGGGCGGCCGTCCACGGCGACGCCGGCCGGCTGCCGGGCGACCAGCCAGATCGCTGGCAGGGCGGCGAGGAAGCCGAGCCAGACCAGCAGGCTCGGGCGCTCACCGGCCAGGAGCCCGACGACGACCGGCACGAGGGTGGCGCCGACGCCGGA
Organism: Nocardioides deserti; assembly: GCF_014266025.1. GTDB lineage: Bacteria > Actinomycetota > Actinomycetes > Propionibacteriales > Nocardioidaceae > Nocardioides > Nocardioides deserti. The sequence continues at coordinate 220,018 of NZ_JACMYC010000001.1, forward strand.
GACCGGCGCGACGACACCCATCCGTCCGGACGAGAGCCCGCGGTAGAGGAACGCGGTGCCGAGCCCGTTGCCGATCCCGCCGAGGACTGCCCAGCCGAGGTCGGCGCCGGTGGGGGAGCCGTCGACGACTGTGGCGAGAGCGAGGACGGCGGTCGCGCCGGCGAGCTGGGCGGTGAAGGCCACGGCCCACGCGGTGGCCCGCTGCGAGGCGAAGCCGCCCACGAAGTCGCCGAGGCCGTAGGTGAGCGCGGCCCCGAGCGCCAGGAGGGCGCCCATCAGGTGACGACGACGCCGACGGTCCAGGTGGCCGCCGCGAGGAGCGCGGCGAGCAGCTCGATGAGGATGCTGAGCCCGGCGGCCTTGAGCGCGTGCACCGTCGACGGCCACGCCGCGCGGGCACCGAGCCGCCGGTGCTCGGCGAGGTAGACGCCGAGCACGAAGCCGAGGAGCAGGCCCGCCACGGGGACGACGAAGAAGCCGACGAAGCCGAGCACGCCGCCGACCACCAGCGTCGAGCTCGGGATGCCGGCGTCCTGCAGGCGGCGGCCCGGCACGGCGTACTTGACCACCGCACCCAGCGCGAGGACGACGGTGGCCACCGCGAACACCGTCCACGCGGTGCTGCCGCCGACGTCGACGGCCCAGACCAGAACTGCGGCGAGGACGAGCAGGGTGCCGGGGAGGACGGGGACGAGCACGCCGACGATGCCGATCGCGATCGCGACGGCGACGAGGACCTCGAGCAGGCTCACGGCGTCAGCCTGTCACGGTGGGTGGTCTGGTCCGGCCGCGGTGGCCGGGGTGGAAATGGCCGATGGCCCCGGACATCGTCCGGGGCCATCGCTAGGTCTGGGTGTCGGTCGGTCAGCGCTCGTCGGGAGCGGCTGCCGGGGTGCCGGTCAGCTTGTGGGTCTCGTCGACGACGTTCGCCGCGATCTCCTTGAGCTTGTCGCCGTGCTCGCGTGCGTGGTGGGCGCAGAAGAGCAGCTCTCCGCCCGTCTGGAGCTCCACACGGAGGTAGGCCTGGGCTCCGCAGCGGTCACAGCGGTCCGCGGCGGTCAGCGGTGCGCTGGGGGCAACGGCAGTGGTCACATCGGCCTCATTTCTTCAGTCTCGGTACCAGGCTCAACGTGTGAGCGGGGCGAAGGATTCCCGCGGTCACGTGGTGCCTGACACCTCGATCTCATCACGATCAGTGTTGCCCGATCTCGGGGTTTCCATGCGCCGGGCCGGGAGGTCCGGATCACGTTCACCCTTCGGGAGGAACAACGACTGGTCCTACGGATTGTGACGGGGTGCGGACCGTCACGGTGCCCGTTCCGCTCAGTCCGAGCCGGATCGTGTCCGCATCGTGACGTCCCGCGTGCTGCTGGGTGCTGCTGGGGTCCTGCTGGATGGTGCCGGCTGTGCTGCGGCTCACCGTAGTGGTGGCCGGACCTGGCGTGGCTCCTCGGGGTCACGGCGTGTCGTAGGTAGATTCGGAGCCACCCCACCGACGGATCGCCGCAGCCGGCTGACGGCTGCCCGGGGACCGCCGGACCCGCCGTACCGCAGGAGCCCCACGATCGCCGACAACACCTACAACGCAGCGCACCTCCTGGTCCTCGAGGGCCTCGAGGCGGTCCGCAAGCGCCCGGGGATGTACATCGGCTCGACCGACACCCGCGGGCTCATGCACTGCCTGTGGGAGATCATCGACAACGGCGTCGACGAGGCGCTCGGTGGCCACGCGGCCCGCGTCGAGGTCACGCTGCACCCCGACGGCTCGGCCGAGGTCCACGACGACGGGCGCGGCATCCCGACCGACAAGGAGCCCAAGACCGGGCTGCCCGGCGTCGAGGTCGTGGCGACCAAGCTGCACGCGGGTGGCAAGTTCGGCGGCGGGTCGTACGTCGCCACCGGCGGCCTGCACGGCGTCGGCCTCTCGGTGGTCAACGCCCTGTCCACGCGGATGGACATCGACGTCGAGCGCTCGCCGGCGGTCCAGGGCCTCTCGTTTCGCCGCGGCGTCCCCGGCGTCTTCGCGACCGACGAGGACCCCGGCGCCGACTTCGAGCCGCGCTCGGGCCTGACCCGCAAGGGCGGCCGGGTGGCGAAGGGCCGCAGCGGCACGCGGATCCGCTTCTGGCCGGACCGGCAGATCTTCACCAAGGACGCCGGCTTCGTCTACGACGAGCTGGTCACGCGCGCCCGCCAGACGTCGTTCATCGTGCCGGGCCTCGAGCTGGTCATCCGCGACCTGCGGGGGCCTGAGCTGGTCGAGGAGAAGTTCCGCCACGACGGCGGCATCACCGAGTTCACCGAGTTCCTGGCGCACGACGAGCCGGTCACCGACGTGCTGCGGCTGCAGGGCTCGGGCACGTTCACCGAGACCGTGCCGCTGCTCGACGACAAGGGGCACATGACCCCCCAGGAGGTCGAGCGCGAGCTGGCCGTCGACGTCGCGGTGCGGTGGGGGACCGGCTACGACACCGAGGTCCGCTCCTTCGTCAACGTCATCGCCACGCCCAAGGGCGGCACCCACGTCGCCGGCTTCGAGCAGGCGGTCACCCGCACCTTCAACGACGCGATGAAGGCCGCGAAGGTGCTCAAGGTCAACGACGACGACGTCACCAAGGACGACGTGCTCGAGGGCATGACCGCGGTCGTCACCGTGCGGCTGGCCGAGCCGCAGTTCGAGGGCCAGACCAAGGAGATCCTCGGCACCCCCGCCGCGCGCACCGTCGTACGCCGTGTGGTCGCCGCAGAGCTGAAGTCGTTCCTGACCTCGACCAAGCGCCAGGAGAAGGCGCAGGCCAAGCTGGTCATGGAGAAGGTGGTCGGCGCGGCGAAGACCCGCATCGCCGCGCGTCAGCACAAGGAGACCCAGCGGCGGAAGAACGCGCTTGAGTCCTCCGCGCTGCCCGCCAAGCTCGCCGACTGCCGCGCGACCGACAACGACCGCACCGAGCTGTTCATCGTCGAGGGTGACTCCGCGCTCGGCACGGCGAAGCTCGCGCGGAACTCCGAGTTCCAGGCGCTGCTGCCGATCCGCGGCAAGATCCTCAACGTCCAGAAGGCCTCGGTCGGCGACATGCTGAAGAACACCGAGTGTGCCTCGATCATCCAGGTCGTCGGCGCGGGCTCGGGCCGGACCTTCGACCTCGACGCGCGGCGCTACGGCCGGATCATCTTCATGGCCGACGCCGACTCCGACGGCGCGCACATCCGCTGCCTGCTGGCGACGCTGTTCTTCAAGTACATGCCCGACCTGATCCGCGAGGGCCGGGTCTACTCCGCCGTCCCGCCGCTGCACCGGATCGAGATCTCGAACCCGCGCAAGGGCATGGACAAGTACATCTACACCTACTCCGACGACCAGCTGCAGCGGAAGCTCGCGGAGCTGAAGAAGAAGAACGTCAAGTGGAAGGACCCGGTCCAGCGCTACAAGGGCCTCGGCGAGATGGATGCCGACCAGCTGGCCGAGACCACCATGGACCCCCGCCGCCGCACCCTGCGCCGGATCACCGTCGACGACGCCGACGCGGCCGCCAACGTCTTCGAGCTGCTCATGGGCTCCGACGTCGCCCCGCGCAAGGAGTTCATCGTCCAGGGCGCCTACGAGGTCGACGTCGAGGCACTCGACGCCTGAGGCCGCTCGGGTGTCAGCGCGCCCGCAGCTGGGTAGGTCGGGTCCATGGGCCACCGTCTCGCTCGCGCGCTGGGCGCTTCGTTGTTGATGTCGGGTTGCCTCACGCTCGTGGTCGCGTTCTTCTGCTACATCGAGGGCGAGCCGGACGGGGCGCACGTGAGCGCGGTGTGGGTGCTCACCACCCTCGGACTGTTGCTGGTCGGCAACTCGCTGGTCGTGCTGGTCCTGGAGTCCCAGGTCCGGTCGGAGCGCGGGTCCGGCGTCGGCTGACGCCCACGGAGTCCCAGGAGTGGGGGAGCCGGGGTAGTAACGGACGCATCTGACCGTCGCGGTGACCGTGACGGACGTTCCTGACCGTTACTACCCCGTCGGCGGGCGCGGGGCATTCGACGGCCCCGGGACCCGGGCGGCTCAGGCGGCGAGGTCGGGTGCGGGGACGCGGACGACGGGCGTGAGCTTGTCGGCGCGAGGGGCACGACGGGCGTCGGTCCGGCCGAGGTCGGCGAGCTGCTCGAGCCACGACTCGCGCTGCTCGGCCGTGCTGCCGTGCACCGGGCCGATCCGGGTCGCGCGCACCGGCTTCAGACCGCAGAAGCGCAAGGTGCTGCGGCGCAGCTGGCGCACGGCAGAGTCGCCCATGAGCCCGCGCAGCCACCAGCCGGGGGAGTCGGTCGTCATGACCACGCGCGCGGACCGCCCGGCGAGCAAGCCCTGGGGGAGCCCGTTGTCGCGGTACCGATAGGCCCAGCCACGCTCGAGGGTCCGGTCGAGGAAGCCCTTGAGCACCGCGGGCACCGAGCCCCACCACACCGGCGCCACGACGACGACGTGGTCGGCGGAGACGAGCGAGGCCTGCGCGCGGAGCAGGTCGGGCTCGAGCGGCTGCTCGGCGCGCAGCCCGCGGCGCAGGTCGAGGTCGAAGTCCAGGTCGCGCAGGGCGAGCAGCTCCACCTGCGCGCCGGCGGAGCGGGCGCCGGTGGCGTACCGCTCGGCGAGGGCGGCGCAGAGCGAGCCGCTGTCGGGGTGGGCGTCGATCACGAGGGTGCTGGGCATGGCGTCTCCTGGTTGTCGGCCGTCGGTCTTGACGGTGTAAAGATCCCGGTACAGCCAGCCTGGGGTACGATCTTGCTCGTGTCAAGATCCTCGACCGGCTACCACCACGGCGACCTGCGTCGCGCCCTCCTCGAGGCCGGGGCGGCGCTGCTGGAGGAGCAGGCGCCCGCCCGCGTAAGCCTGCGCGAGGTGGCGCGCCGCGCCGGGGTGAGCCACGCGGCGCCGTACCACCACTTCGGGGACCGTGGCGGTCTGCTCAAGGCCATCGGCGACGCCTGCATGGGCGACTTCCTCGCCCGGCAGGAGGACGCCGCGGCTGCCGAGGGCGACCCCGCCGACCGGCTCGTGGCCCTGGGGGAGGCCTACGTGTCCTTCGCCGCCGAGCGCCCGCACGCCTTCGCGCTGGTCTTCGACCCCGAGCTGTGCCCGCCGCAGGACCCGAGCCCCGAGCGCGCGCCGCTCATCGCGCGCAACGAGGATCTCCTCGCCGAGTGCGTCGCCGCCTGGCTGACCGCCCGCGGCCGCGGCCTGGAGGACCTCGAGGCGCTGTCGACGGCGTTCTGGGGCGCGGTCCACGGCCTCGCCGCGCTGGTCGGCGAGGGCCAGCTCGGGCGGGAGCAGGTGGCGCCGGCGCTCCGTGCGCTCGTCCGCTAGGCCCCGGACACCTCCGCGAGCGACCCGCGGTCGGACCGGGCTGGCAGCATGGGACGGGTGCCTGCCCGTCTGCTCGTTTCCGTCGTGGCGGTGCTGGCCCTCGTCGCGGGATGCACCGGCGACGAGGCCAACCCACCAGCCGGCGCGGGGCCGGAGGCAACGGAGCAGGCGGCGCCGCCGAGCCCGTCGGAGCGCCTCGGCCTGGGCATCGGCTGGGGGCCGACCCGCGCCGAGCTCGACCGCGCCGCGCGCCGGGTGGGCCGGCTGCGGCTGCCGGAGCTGGCCGGCCAGCTGATCGTGACGAGGTACGCCGGCACGCGGGCGCCCACCGAGCTGGTGCGCCGCCTCCACCTGGGCGGCGTGGTCGTCTTCGACGAGAACGTCGCCGGTCCGGAGGAGCTCGCCGGGGCGTTACGCAGGCTGCAGCGCGGCGCGGGCCGCGGGTGGCCGTTGATGACGGCGGTCGACCAGGAGGGCGGGCTGGTCCAACGGGTCGGCGGGGCGGTCACGGCGTACCCCGCTCTCATGAGCGCCGGCGCCGCCGGCGACCGCGCCCTCACCCGCCGGGCCCACCGTGCCCTCGGCGCCGAGCTGAACGTGATCGGCCTCAACGTCGACCTGGCGCCGGTGGCCGACGTGACCGTCGGCTCGGCCGACCCGGTGATCGGCTCGCGCTCGCCGGGGTCGGACCCTGTCGTGGTCGCGACCCACGCGGTGGCGGCGGCGCACGGCCTCCGCGACGCGGGGGTGGTGCCGGTGGTGAAGCACTTCCCGGGGCACGGGTCGCTCACGACCGACAGCCACGTCGCGCTGCCGGTGCAGACGCGGACGGTGCGGCAGCTGGAGCGGGTCGACCTGGCGCCGTTCCGCGCCGCGGTCGACGCGGGTCTGCCGGCCGTCATGGTCGGTCACATCGCGGTGCGGGCGGTCGACCCGGGCGTCCCGGCGACGCTGTCGCGACCGGTGGTCCACGGGCTGCTGCGCGAGCGGCTGGGGTTCGACGGGCTGGTCGTCAGCGATGCCCTGGAGATGGCGGCCGTCCGGAGCCGCCGGGAGCCCGCGGTGCGGTTCCTGCGGGCCGGCGGGGACGTGGTGCTCATGCCGACCGACCCGGCCACGGCGCGCGCCTCGATCGTGCGCGCGGTCCGCGACGGCCGGCTGCCGCGGCGGCGGCTCGAGCAGGCCGCGACCCGGATGGTCGCGCTGCTCGAGCACCGGGCGGCGACGGCCGGCAGGGGAGCGGCACCGGGATCGGCGGCCGAGGCAGCCCGCACGCTGTCGGCCGAGGCCGTGACGGTGGTGGCCGGCCCCTGCGGCGGCCGGCTGGTCGAGGGCCCGGTGGTGCCGCTGGGCAGCAGCATGGCGGTGGCCGGCTTCCGCGCGGCGGCAACTCGCGCCGGCATGAGCCTCGGCCGGGTCGACCTCGTCAAGCCGCCCAAGCCGAAGCGGACCGGCAACAAGAAGAAGGACCGACGCCGCCTGCGCGCCTGGCGGCGCACCGAGCCGCGGACGGTCATCCGGGGCACGCCGGTGCACCTGGTCGGTCCGGGCGGCGCCGCACCGGGCGCCGGGATCGTGGTCGCCACCGACCGTCCCTGGGTGCTGGGCACCTCGGCGGCGCCGGTGCGCATCGCGACGTACGGCGCGACGCCGGGTGCGATGAGGGCACTGGTCGACGTGCTGGCCGGCCGGGCGCGGGCGCCCGGCCGGCTGCCCGTGGACGTGCGAGGCGTCGACCGGCGCGGCTGCTGAGCGTGCCTCGCCGGCCCGCGGGCCCCAGCGTCAAGAGCCCTCCTGCACCTCGTAGATCTCGTCCGCGACGAGGCCGTGCGCCTCGCGGTGGACGGCGGTGGCCCCCTCGGCGTCGGGTGCGTCCACCAGGCAGAAGACCTGGCCGCGCCCCTCGTCAACCCAGTAGCGCAGGTAGCGCACGTCGTGCGCCGACTGCGTCTGCAGGTCCGCCAGGTGCGCCTTCGCGACGTCGTCCATGCTGACGCCGCCGTCGAGGTGGTGCACGTCCATGTAGAGAGGCATGTCGTCTCCTCGGGATCGGGCCCCCGGGCGGGGCCGGTCCACCGACGCTAGGCGCGCGAGAGGCTCCGACGGATCGGCAGGAGTGCCCACGTTGCGCGCGGGCTCAGGACCTGGGCATGCCCACGCGGAGGAGGTCGGTGCGCCGGGCGAGGTCCGCCGCGCGCCCGCGGCTGGGGACGCCGAGCTTGGCCAGGACGGAGGACACGTGGCGATGCACGGTCCGCGGTGAGATCACCAGCCGGGCGGCGATCTCGGCGTTCGTGCACCCCTCACTGAGGAGCACCAGCACCTCGTGCTCGCGGGCCGTGAGCCCGGCCGGGTGGGTCCGCGTGGCCGCTCGTGCCCCCGCGGGTGCCCCCTTCCCACGCGCTTGGCGGAGCTGTTCCACTCCGACCTGGACAGCAGCCGTCGCGCCGAGGCGCCGCAGCCGCCCGACCGCCTCGTGGAGCAGGGCCGGCTCGGCGGAGTCGAGGAGTGCGAGGCCCGCGGCGTACCCGCATCCCAGCGCGTCCCAGGCTGCAGCGGCGGCGCGGGCGTCACCAGCGACCTCGAACCGGTAGGGCCCGCACGCGGACCGGCCCGCGTGGCCGCGCAGGCGGCGCGCCCACGCCGCGACGGGTGACGCCGGACCGCCGCCGACCGCATCCGCTACTGCCTCGGCGCGGCCGAGCTCGGCCTCCGCGTCGACGAGGCGTCCCTCCAGCCAGCAGGCCTCCGCCCGGGCGAGCTGGACGGGGACGACCCACTGCGGCTCGCCGCCCTCGGCGGCCGAGGACCGGGCCTCGTCCAGGGCCTCCCAGCACGGCTCTCCCCGGCGGGCCTGCACCCGCCCGAGCACGAGGAGCGCGTGGAGGCGGTTGACCGTGGACAGGTCGGCCCGTTGCAGGAGCCGCCGGGCGAGGGCGACGGCGCGCGTCCAGTCGCCCCGCAGCTCCAGGGCGCCGGCGTGCTCCCCGTCCAGGCAGGCACCGAAGGTGGCGACGTCGTGCTCGTCGCAGTACGCCGTTCCGTCCTCGTGCACCCGGTCCGCGTCGTCGAGCCGCAGGTCCTCGACCAGCAGCGAGTGGAGGTTGGTCCAGGCACGGGCGGCGGTGGCGGGCGCTCCAGCGGCGACCGCGACGTCGAGCGCGCGGCGCAACGTCGGCTCCCAGGCGTCCCCGAGCGCGTGGGCGGCGCACGCCTCGGTGTTGAGCGCGTCGCTCACGACCTCCGTCAGGCCCAGGGCCTCGGCGACCGCGACGGTCCGGCGCGCGAGGGCGATGGCCTCCGCGCTGCGGCCGCTGACCATGGCGTTGCTCGCGGCGTTCGCCAGCGCCCAGGCCAGCTCCGGCGTCGGACCGAACGGCTCGAGCAAGTCCAGGGCGGCCTGGGCCGCCGCCCGCGCCTCGGTGCCTCGGCACAGCCGCCACATGGCTCGGGACAGGTGCCGCAGGGCGTCGCCCTCGCGGATCGGCTCGCCGGCCTCGCGCCACCGGGCCAGAGCCTCGGTCCGGGCCGCCGCGGCGTCCTCCCAGGCGTCGGCGAGGGCCGCCTCCGTCGCAAGGTCGTCCAGCAACGATGCGCGTGCGGTGGGCGGGAGGGCCGCCGCGTGCCGGACCGCCCGTCGGTACTGGGCGAGCGCCTCGCGGTGCGAGCCGACGGCGGCGGCCGCTGCGCCGGCCCGGACGGCAGACCGCAGGAGGACCGAGGTGTCGCCGGCGCCCTCGGCGTGGTGCACGAGTCGCGCCGCGTCCGGGTGCTCGCGCTCGACGAGGACGGCGAGCACGCGGCGGTGGGCGTCGGTACGCCGGTGCGGCGCGATCCCGGCGGTCACGGCTCGCCGGGCGAGCTCGTGCCGGAACCGCCAGGTCTCGCCGTCCCCCGCGAGCACCCCGGACGCGGCGAGCTCGTCGAGCACCGTCGACCCCGCGCCGGTCGCCTCGCGCAGCAGCCAGTCCTCGACCCGGGCCCCGCACACCGCGGCGACGTCCAGCGCGCTCCGCGCCTCCGGCCCGAGCCGGGCGGCGCGGGAGAGGACGGCGTCGCGCACCGTGGTCGGGACGTGTCCGGTCCCGGCGGCGACCACCTCGCTGACCAGGAACGGGTTGCCCTCGGTGAGCCGGTGGAGCGCTGCGGGTTCGAGATCGGTGCCCCGGGCGAGGTCGGCCACCGCCGCGATGGTCAGGAGCGGCAGGTCCATCCGGCGCGTGCCGCGCTGTGCAGCGAGGTCGCCGAGCGCGAGCCGGAGCGGGTCGCCCGGCGCGAAGGCGTCGTCGCGGCAGGTGACAACTACGAGCGCCGGCACCGAGCGCATTCGGCGGGCCACCCGCCGCAGCAGGTCGAGGGTCGCCTCGTCGGCCCAGTGGACGTCCTCCATCACCAGCACCGCGGGTCCGGACGCGAGTGCCGCCATGAGTGCCCGGAAGACCCGGTCGCGGTCGAGCGGAGCCGCCCAGGCGGCCTCCAGCTCGCCCCCGACGACCGGGGCGAGGTCCGCCACCGGTCCGAGCGGGCTGGGGGTCGCCAGGCCGTCGCACGCGCTCCACCACCACGGACGGTCCGTCAGCCGGTCGGCGAGCGCCTCGACCAGCGCGGTCTTGCCCGCACCGGCCTCGCCGGCGACGAGGACCAGGCGCCCGTCGCCCGCGGCCGCCTCCACGGCGTACCCGTGCAGCGCGGCGAGCTGCTGGGCGCGTTCGAGGAGGGGCACGTCGACATCGTGCGCTCCGGAGAGGCTCGCGGTCCAGCGCCGCCGCGAGGCACCGGAGGCAGCGACGCCTCAGACGACGTGGTCGAGCAGCCCGGTGTCGACGTCGTAGATGAACCCGCCGATCTTCACCGTGTCGGGGACGAGCGGGTGGCTGCTCACCTTGTGCACGTCGTCGGCGAGCGCGGCGCGCTGGTCGGCCACCACCGGGAACGGCTGCCAGGTGGCGTCCGTGCCGGCGGAGGCGCCGACGCGCTCGCGCAGCTCCTCCTCGGTGCTGGACGCGACGGCGCAGCGGGTGTGGGGCACCACGAGGATGCGGTCGACGTTGAGCAGGTGCACCGCGAGCACGAGCGCCTCGAGCGCCTGCGGGGTGACTCGCCCACCCGGGTTGCGGAAGATCTTGGCGTCGCCCGGCTTGAGGCCGAGCATGCCGAGCGGATCGATCCGCGAGTCCATGCAGGTCACGATCGCGACGCCCGCGTGGGCGACGCCGTCGAAGCCGGCGAGGTCGAAGGTCTCCGCGAACCGTCGGTTCGCGTCGAGCAGGTCGTCGAAGTCCGAGTCAGCCACGGACGAAAGTTAGCGGATCGCTCAGGCGCCGCCGCGCAGCACCTCGGCGGTCGAGACGGCCTTGGTCGCCGCGCCGCGGAAGACCACCAGCGCGATCAGCCCGGCGAGCACCGCGGCCACGGCGGCGCCGGCGAAGACGGCGTGCTCCTGGGGGATGCCGGCGGCGGCGATGAGGTCGGAGTACGCCGTGCAGCGGGTGCGGCCGTCGCAGACCTCGCGGGCCGAGGGGAGCGGGTTGTCCTCGAGGTGGTCGTAGTAGCGGCGCAGGCCGAGGGCGGTGAGCGCGGAGATGCCGACGAGCATGCCGACCATCCGCGCGACGACGACCATCGCGCTGGCCACGCCGTGGACGTCGTCGTCGGTGCTGGCCAGGATCGCGGCGTTCACCGGCGCCAGCGCCAGCCCGAAGCCGAAACCGCACACGACGAGCGTCAGGTCCGAGGAGAGGTGCTCGAGGCTGTCGACGTCCCACTGGGTCATCAGTGCGAAGCCGAGCGCCGACAGACCCATGCCGGCGGCGGTGATGACGCCCGCGCCGACGCGGCGGGTCAGCCAGCCGCCGACGACCGCGCCGACCGGCAGCGCGACGAGGAACCGCAGCAGCACGAGCGCCGCCATCAGCTGGGAGTCGCGGTGGATGGTCGTGCGGGCGAAGAGCGGGATGTCGATGAGCGCGGCGATGAGGGCGGCGCCGACGAAGAAGCTGACCAGCACCGCGCCCCAGGCCGGCACCCGGCGCAGCGCCCCGGCGGGCACGATCGGCGCCTCGGCGCGGCGGACGTGCACGACGAAGGCGGCGGCCCCGAGGGCTCCGCCGAGGAGGTACCAGAGGCCCTGGTCGGAGAAGACCTGCACCTTCGGGTCGGCGGTCGCGAAGGCGAGGATGACGCCGCCGAGAGCGATCGCCAGCAGCAGCGCCCCGGTCAGGTCGGCCTCGCGGGCGCTGCGCCACCAGGCGCGCAGGTCCACGAGCGGGCGGCGGGCAAACGCGCAGCGGACCAGGAACAGCAGCGACGCGCCGATCGCCACCAGGCCGACCGGGGTCAGCCAGCGGCCGTCGCCGGCGTACGGCACGAACATCTCGCCCCAGGTCAGGTCGCGCAGCAGCTGGCTGGGCCGGAGGAAGACCAGGCCCCCGGCCACCATGGCGACCAGCGCGAGGAGGACGCCGAGCAGGTCGGGCAGGCCGCGGCGAGGTGGGGGTGCGGCGAGGCCGGGCGGCGCGGCGCCGCGCACCGAGCGGATCGCGGCGGCGAGCACCAGGCCGACGGCGAGGTTGAGCAGGAAGATCGCGCGCCAGTCGGCGACGGCCAGCACGACCGCGCCGAGGAGCGGGCCGAGCACGCTGCCGAGCTCCTGGACGGCCGAGACCAGCCCGAGCGGCACGCCGCGCCGCTCGGCGGGGTAGAGGTCGGCGACCAGCGCCAGGGTGGCGGGCACGAGCCCGCCGCCGCCGACGCCCTGGAGGAAGCGGCCGGCGACCATGCTGGGGAGGTCGTACGCCGCCGCGGTCACCAGCGAGCCGAGGGCGAAGAGCACCAGCGCGGCCACGAGCACCGGGGTGCGGCCGCGGAGGTCGGCGATCCGCCCGATGAGCGGCAGCATCGCGACGTACCCGAGCAGGAAGCCGGAGATGATCGGCGCCGCCTTCTGCAGCTGCTCCACCGAGATCCCGGCGCCGGTCATCATGTCCGGCAGCGCCAGCACGACGACGTAGGTGTCGGCCGCCGCGAAGGCGACCGCGACCGACGCCAGGACGAGCAGCAGCCGCGGTGAGCGGCCCCCGGCCCCCCGGCCCGCCCCGGCGACGGTGTCGCTCACGGGGCGGTGATGTCCTGCTCGGTGCCGTAGTCGTCGAACCCGATCGTGTAGGTCATCTCGGGGGAGTCGGCGTAGAAGATGCCGGTGAGCACGGCCGAGCGCAGCTCGCCCTCGGCGGTAATCGTGTACGTCGCGTCGAAGTCGCCCGACGCGCTCGGGATGACGTTCTTGACGGCCGTGTCGGGGACCGTGCCGGTGTACTCGGTCAGCACCTCGTCGTTGTTCGCGCCGCCGCGGACCGACTCGCCCTCCTCGAGGTCGGTGGTCGCGGGCAGCAGCGCCGAGAAGCCGGCGTCGGGGCTCATCAGGCCGGCGGGGTCGGGCGCGCCGTACTCGGTCGGGTCGATGTCCTGCCAGCCGTCGGTGAACGGCACCTGCGCGTAGACCTTGTCGTCGACGGCCACGACCGGCACCTCGACCTGCTGGCCCAGGAGCACGACGGTGATCGAGCCCTCGAAGGCCGGCGCGTGGGTGCCGACCCCGGAGGCGTCGACGATGCCGGTGACTCCCTCGGGCAGGTCGTCGGTGGTCAGCGTGATCGACAGGCCGCTGGTCTCGTCGAAGGTGGTCTTCGCCAGCTCCATCACCTCGGCCGGGGTCTGCTCCTCGCCGACCGGCGTGGAGTCGTCGTCGCCGCCGGAGCAGCCGGCGACGAGGGCGGCGGTGAGCACGAGACCGAGCGCGGGGGCGAGTGCGGGCATGACGACAGGACGGAGGGAGCGCAGCACGCGATCAGCCTTCCACACCGACGGGAGCGGGCTCGGAGCCACCGCTGTCGCCACCTCCGAGGCGTGCCGCGACCGGGCCGGCGCAGGCGGCGATCGGCTGCGTGCCGGGGATGCCGGAGCCGTCGCGGCGGCCGTTTGCCTCGGGCAGCTCGACCGGCGCACCGCTGTCGGCGGCGGCCCGGGCCGGCGCGGTGCCCACCCAGGCGAAGACCAGGGCGTCCTCGCCCTTGAGGAAGCGGTGGCAGCGGACGCCGCCCGTGGCGCGGCCCTTGGGCGGGTACTCCGAGAACGGCGTGACCTTGACCGCGCCCGGCTCGGTGCCGGGCAGCGCGGTGGAGGAGCCGGAGGCGGTGACGACGACCGAGCCCTCGGGGGCGGCGTCCACCGCGCCGAACCACAGCACGGTGGCGCCGGCGGCCAGGCGGACGCCGGCGATCCCGCCGCCGGAGCGGCCCTGCGGGCGCACCCCGTCGGCGCCGAAGTGCAGCAGCTGCGCGTCGGTGGTGACGAAGCAGAGCGTCTCGTCGCCGGTGGCCAGCTCGACCGCGCCGACGACCTCGTCGCCGTCGGCGAGCCGCACGACCTCCCAGTCGTCCTTGTTCAGCACCTCGGGGTTGACCCGCTTGACCACGCCCTGCTTGGTGCCGAGCGCGAGGCCGGGGCCCTCCGTGGCCAGCGTGCACAGCGCGAGCAGCCGCTCGCCCGGCTCGAGGGCGAGGATCTCGCTGACCGGCAGGCCGCCGGCCAGGTGCGGGTCGTTGGCGGTGCCGGGCAGCTGCGGCAGCTCCAGCACGCCGATCCGCACCAGGCGTCCGGTGCTGGTCAGCCCGCCGATCTCGCCGCGGGCAGTCGCGCGGACCGCGGAGACGACGACGTCGTGGTTGGCGCGCCCGCCGCCGCTGCCGGGCGGCTCGTCGGTGGCGGTGCGGGCCAGGAGACCGGAGGAGGAGAGGTAGACGAAGCACGGGTCGTCGGCGACCTCGAGCGGCACGGCGCTGCTGACCGGCGAGCCGGCCGACTCCAGCAGCACGGTGCGGCGCGGGGTGCCGTAGGTCTTGGCGACCTCGGCCAGCTCGTCGGAGACGACCTTCCGCAGCAGCGCGTCGTCGCCGAGGATCGCGTCGAGCTCCTCGATGGTGCGCTGGAGCTCGGACTGCTCCTTCTCCAGCTCGATCCGGCTGAACTTCGTGAGCCGGCGCAGCTGCATCTCGAGGATGTACGTCGCCTGGGGCTCGGTCAGCTCGAAGACGTCCATCAGCCGGCCTCGCGCCTGGTCGGCGTTGTCGCTGGAGCGGATGAGCTGGATGACCTCGTCGATGTCGAGGATCGCGACCAGGAGACCCTCGACCAGGTGGAGCCGGTCGGCGGCCTTGCCGCGGCGGAACGCCGAGCGACGGCGTACGACGTCGTAGCGGTGGGCGAGGAAGACCTCCAGCAGCTCCTTGAGCCCGAGCGTGCGGGGCTGGCCGTCGACGAGCGCGACGTTGTTGATGCCGAAGCTGTCCTCCATCGGCGTGAGCCGGTAGAGCTGCTCGAGCAGCGCCTCGGGGACGAAGCCGTTCTTAACCTCGATGACCAGCCGCAGACCGTGCTCGCGGTCGGTGAGGTCCTTCATGTCGGCGATGCCCTGGATCTTCTTGGCCTGCACGAGGGTCTTGATCCGCTCGATGACCTTCTCGGTGCCGACGCCGTAGGGCAGCTCGGTCACGACGATGCCCTTGCGGCGGGCGGTGACGTTCTCGACGCGGGCGCTGGCGCGCATCTTGAACGTGCCGCGGCCGGTCTCGTAGGCGTCGCGGATGCCGTCGAGGCCGACGATCTTGCCGCCGGTGGGCAGGTCGGGGCCCGGGATGAACCGCATCAGGTCGTCGAGCGTGGCCTTCGGGTCCTTGATCAGATGGCGCAGCGCCTGGACGACCTCGACCAGGTTGTGCGGCGCGCAGTTGGTGGCCATGCCGACGGCGATGCCGGTGGTGCCGTTGACCACGAGGTTGGGGATCGCGGCCGGCAGCACCGACGGTTCGAGCTCGCGGCTGTCGTAGTTGGGCCGGAAGTCGACGGTGTCCTCGTCGATCGAGGCAGTCATCGCCACCGCGGCCGGCGCCATCCGGGCTTCCGTGTAGCGCATGGCGGCGGGGGAGTCGTCGGGCGAGCCGAAGTTCCCGTGGCCGTCGATGAACGGCAGCCGCATCGACCACGGCTGGGCCATCCGGACCATCGCGTCGTAGATCGCGCCGTCGCCGTGCGGGTGCAGCCGACCCATGACCTCGCCGACGACGCGGGCGCTCTTGACGTGGCCGCGATCGGGCCGCAGGCCCATGTCGTTCATCGTGTAGAGGATCCGCCGCTGCACCGGCTTGAGACCGTCGCGCGCGTCGGGCAGCGCCCGGGAGTAGATGACGGAGTAGGCGTACTCCAGGAACGACGACTCCATCTCCTGCTGGATGTCGGTGTCGAGGATGTGCTCCTCGAAGTCCTCGGGCGGCGGGGGAGTCGTACGTCGTGCCATGCCGCCCATTGTCCCCGCCGGGCGGCCGGGACCGGCCGGGGGCACGCCCGGCGACCGGCTAGATTCCTACTCGTGACCGAGCAGGACGTCCCCACCGCCCCCCGGCACTGGGAGGCCGACGTCCTCCTCCGCGACGGACGCACCGCCCACATCCGCCCGATCGTGCCGTCCGACGCCGAGCTGATGGTGGAGTTCTACAGCCGGGTCTCCGACACCTCGAAGTACTACCGGTTCTTCTCGCCGATGCCGCGGCTCTCCGACCGCGACGTCAAGCGGTTCACCGAGGTCGACCACCACGACCGGGTGGCGTTCGTGCTGACGCTGAGCGGGCAGATGATCGCGGTCGGCCGCTACGACGTGGTCCGCCCGGGCGAGGCCGAGGTCGCCTTCCTCGTCGAGGACAAGCACCAGGGCCGCGGCATCGCCCAGCTGCTGCTCGAGCACCTCGCGCAGGCCGGCCGCGAGCGCGGCGTCGAGCGGTTCGTCGCCGAGGTGCTGCCCGACAACACCCGGATGATCCAGACCTTCCGCGACGCCGGCTACCACGTGGCCAGCGAGTACGAGGACGGCGTGCTGGCGCTGGAGTTCCCCATCACCGCCACCGACACCGCGATCGGGCTGATGCAGGGCCGCGAGCACAAGGCCGAGGCCGCCTCGATCGAGCGGTTCTTCAACCCGCGCTCGGTCGCGGTCATCGGTGCCTCGCGGCGCCAGGACACCATCGGCCAGGCGCTCGTGCGGCACCTGGTGACCGGCGACTTCACCGGGCGCGTGTACGTCGTGAACCCGACGGCCGCCGCGGTGTCGGGCATGCCGGCGTACAAGACCGTCGGCGACATCCCCGACGAGGTCGACGTGGCGATCGTCGCGGTCCCGGCCGAGTCGGTGCAGGACGTCGTCCTGGACTGCGCCGCCAAGGGGGTGCACGGCCTGGTCGTCATCTCCTCGGGGTTCGCCGAGACCGGCGAGGAGGGCCGCCAGCGGCAGCGCCGGCTCGTCGGCCTGTCCCGCTCCTACGGCCTGCGGCTGATCGGCCCGAACTGCCTGGGGATCATCAACACCGACCCGGCCGTCTCGATCAACGCCTCGCTGTCGTCGGTGATGCCGCCGCGCGGCCGCGCGGGCTTCTTCTGCCAGTCCGGCGCGCTGGGCTCGGCGATCCTGGAGAAGGTGCAGAACCGCGGCCTCGGCCTCTCCACCTTCGTCTCCGCCGGCAACCGCGCCGACGTCTCCGGCAACGACCTCCTGCAGTACTGGGAGGAGGACGACTCCACCGAGGTCGTCCTGCTCTACCTGGAGTCCATCGGCAACCCGCGCAAGTTCTCCCGCATCGCCCGGCGGGTCTCGCTGCGCAAGCCGATCATCGCGGTGCGGTCGGGCCGCACCACGCAGGGCGTGCCGATGGGCCACGCGGTGCGCCGGATCTCCGCGCCGCCGCAGGCCGTGGACGCGATGTTCCGCCAGGCCGGGGTGATCCAGGTCGACACGCTCGAGGAGATGTTCGACGTCGCGCAGCTCCTGGCCCACCAGCCGCTGCCGCGCGGGCGCCGGGTCGCGATCGTCGGCAACTCCGACGCGCTCGGCCTGCTCGCCGCGGACGCAGCCGCCGCGGTCGGGCTCGTCGTCAACAAGTCCGTCGCGCTGGGCGCCGACGCGACGGCCGACGACTTCGAGGACGCGCTCGACGCCGCCATCGACGACCCCGAGATCGACTCGGTCGTCGCCGTCTACATCCCGCCGCTCAACGTCTCCGGCGAGGACGTCGCGAACGTGCTGGCCGCCGTCGGCGAGCAGTCGGACAAGCCGCTGGTGTCCTCGTTCCTCGGTGCCGAGGGTGTGCCCGAGCTGTTGCGCGTCCCCGACGTGGCGGGCTCGACGGCCGGTCGTGGCTCGGTGCCGTCCTACCCCGCGGTGGAGTACGCCGTGCGGGCGCTCGCGCGCGTCGTGGAGTACGCCGTGTGGTTGCGGACGCCGGACGCGCCGCCCCGCGTGGGCGACACCGTCGACCGGCGGGCCGC
Organism: Nocardioides deserti; assembly: GCF_014266025.1. Classification (GTDB taxonomy): domain Bacteria; phylum Actinomycetota; class Actinomycetes; order Propionibacteriales; family Nocardioidaceae; genus Nocardioides; species Nocardioides deserti. The sequence continues at coordinate 237,725 of NZ_JACMYC010000001.1, forward strand.
GAAGGCGGTCGTCGACCGCGTGCTGGTGCAGCACCCCGAGGGCACCGAGCTGAGCCAGCAGACGCTGGCGGAGCTCCTGGCGGCGTACGGCGTGGAGCTGTGGCCGGTGCGCAAGGTGGCGTCGCTGGAGGAGGCGCGGGCCGCCGGCGAGGAGCTCGGCTGGGACGTGGTGCTCAAGGCGACCGCCGACCACCTGCGCGAGCGGCCGGACCTGGCCCACGTGTGGCGCAACATCGACGACGCCGAGGAGATGGCCGACGCCTGGGAGTCGCTGTCGTCGGTGATCGGCGACCCGGCCGGCGCCGGGTTCATCGTGCAGAAGGTGGCGCAGCCGGGCGTGCCGGTCTCGATCCGCTCGATAGAGGACCCGCTCTTCGGTCCGGTGGTCTCCTTCGGCATCTCCGGGGCGATCACCGACCTGCTGACCGACCGGTCCTTCCGGATCCCGCCGCTCTCGGAGCGCGACGCGGCGGCGATGGTGCGCGAGATCAAGGCCGCGCCGATGCTCTTCGGCTACCGCGGCAGCGAGGTCGTCGACGTCGCCGAGGTGGAGCGGCTGATCCTGCGGATCTCCCAGCTGCAGAACGACCTGCCCCAGGTCCGCTCCCTGGAGCTGTCGCTGGTGCTGGCCGGCGCGCACGGCTCGAGCGTGCTCACCGCCGGTGCCCGCGTCGAGCCGGTCACCGACCCGCGCTCGGACTGGTACGTGCGGCGGCTCCCGCAGGCGCCGGGCGACACGATCCCGGGCTGAGGCGCCTCCCGTGCCATTGGGGTCGCGGGGGGTGCCGCGTGACACACTTCGGACCATGCGCACCCGCACCACCGACGACCGGGACCGGGCCACCGAGCTCCGGCACGCCATCGACCGCACGGGCTACTACCCCGAGGTCGTCGCGGACGGCGTCGCCGCGGCGGTGGCGGGCGAGCAGGTCGTGTCGTTCTTCGTCCACCACGAGCCCACGTTCGAGCGCGACGAGGTGCGCCGCCACCTCTCGGTGGTGGTGCTGACCCCGACCCGGCTGGTCCTCGCCCACACCGACGAGCACCCCGGCGACGACCTGCTCCCGGAGCCCTACACCTCCACCTCGACCGAGGCGGTCAGCCTCTCGGCGGTGAAGTCCGTCGTCGTCACCCGCAACATCGCCAACCCGACCTCCGGCCCTTCGCGGCCGGCCGAGGTCGTCATGACCATCGGCTGGGGCGGCGTCGCCCGGATCGACCTCGAGCCGGCCGGCTGCGCGGACCCCGAGTGCGAGGCCGACCACGGCTACACCGGCGTGCTCTCCTCCGACGACTTCTCGCTGCGGGTCTCGGCCGCGGCGGACGGCGCCGACGCAGTGCACGGGCTGCTGTCCTTCGCCGAGTCGCTCTCGGCCGCCACGCACGCCTGAGGCGCGGGACGTGTCGGGGGGCGGGGCTGGGCTCGGGTCTGGGCTCGGGTCGGGTCCGGCGGGGGAGTTCCACGAGCCGGCGTACGGGCAGCGGTCGCTCTCCGACGTCGTGCCTGCGGTCGCGGTCGCGCTCGGGATCGACCTGGGCCCGGCGCTGGACCGGGCCGCGCCGACCCGGCTCGAGCTGCCGCCGGCGTCGTCGTACGTCGTCTTCCTCGTCGACGGCCTCGGCCACCGGCTGCTGGAGCGCCACGCCCACGCCGCGCCGTACCTCTCCTCGCTGCTCGGGCGCGAGCCCGCCACCGCAGGGGTGCCGTCGACGACCGCGACCAGCCTGACCTCGCTCGGCACCGGGCTGGTGCCGGGCGTGCACGGGCTGGTCGGCTTCACCTCGCGCGTGCCCGGGACCGACCGGCTGCTCAACGCGCTCTTCTGGTCCCCGGAGGTCGACCCGCTGGAGTGGCAGCCGCACCCGACCGCGTTCGCGCGGCTGCGCTCGGCCGGCGTCACGACGACGGTGGTCAACAAGCGGGAGTTCGCGGGGAGCGGGCTGACCCTCGCGGGCTCGCGGGGTGCGGAGTACGTCGGCGCCGACAAGGTCGGCGAACGGGTCGCCGCCGCGGTGGCCGCCTCGATCGAGCGGCCGTCGCTGACCTACCTCTACGACAGCGACCTGGACTGGACGGGCCACCGGTACGGCGTCTCCTCCAGCCAGTGGCTCCAGCAGCTCTCCAGCATCGACTCCGAGGCCGAGCAGCTGCGCGAGGCGCTGCCCGCCGACGTCCGGCTCGTCATCGTCGCCGACCACGGCATGGTCGACTGCCCGCCCGACCACCGCCTCGACGTCGACGACCACCCCGAGCTGCGCGACGGCGTGGCGCTGCTGGGCGGCGAGGCCCGCTTCCGACACCTCTACTGCCAGCGCGGCGCCGTCGACGACGTCGCCGCCACGTGGTCGTCGGTGCTGGGGGAGCGCGCCGACGTCCTCACCCGCGACCAGGCCATCCGCCGCGGCTGGTTCGGCTCCGTCGACGCCTCCGTCCTGCCCCGCCTCGGCGACGTCGTCGTCGCCTCCACCGGTGACCACGGCATCTTCTCCACCACCGACTTCGCCTACGAGAAGACGCTCGTCGGCCTGCACGGGTCGCTCACGCCGGAGGAGATGCTCATCCCGGTGCTCGTGGACTGAACCGCCCGGGGCGCCACGGGCCGCCCGTCCGCCCTCGGCGTTCTGCCTCCGCCGCGGGATCGGCCACTAGCGTCGTCGCGTGGCACAGAGCCTCGACGACAAGCGGATGCGGCTCCGCCATGCCGGGGCCTGCCGCGCCTGCGGCGCAGCGCTCGAGGCGCGGGTCGAAGCCGTGTACGAACGTTCGACCAGGACCGTTCGTTGCCTGGCCTGCCCGTCGCCGGCCAGAGCGGGCGGATTTGCTGAGGAGCGGTCGGTCTAGAACGGCTGCGGTCGGCTAGACGTCCTGCGCGTCGCTCCGTCGTCGCATCGCCAGCCCCGTGACTGCTGGTATCCCGACCGCAGCCGCGCCGATGAGGACAGCAGCGGTGATGTGGATGGGTGCCAAGAGCCAGAACACGAAGACGGTGGGAAGCAAGCACAACAGGATCACGAGGGCTGGTAAGAACACGACCAGCACGACCCGACGCCCGTCAAGCCTGAGGGCAGGGCGACCGCTCACGGTGACACACTAGTCACGAGCCGGGTGCACACTCACGCCGCATCGCGGGCCTCGACGGCTGAGGGGCTGGGCGGGAGCTCGTTCAGCGAAGCAGGCCGTAGGCGTGGGTGGGCGTGACCCGCACGACCAGCCGTCCCTCATGCACCATCGCGGCACGGTAGGCCTCCCAGTCGTCGTGCTCACCCGCCAACGAGCGGTAGAGCTCGACCAGCTCGTCGGTCGCCGCGTCGTGCGGGTCGGCCGCGACCTCGGAGAGGCTGACCTCGCCCTCGACGACCGCATAGGACCAGAAGCTGTCCCCATCGACATGCACTGCCGCCCACGGCGTGCGCCGCAGATTGGCGTACTTCGCGCGGCTGGTCGTGATCGACACCCGGATCACGTCGTCGTCACCGACGCCGGCGAGGATGTTGGACAGCTGCGGCTTCCCGTCGCGCTTGACCGTCACCAGGACAGCCTGGTGGTTGCGGCGTACGGCGGCGATGGCGTCTGCGATCTCCATACCGACGATCTTGCCCCGCGTCGGGGACTCAGCCGCGCACCTGCAGCTCCACCTCCACGTGGTCGCCGTCCTCGATCCCCTCGGCGACGCGAACCGCCCGACACTTGTTCGATGGGTGGCAGGACCAGGATTGGTGCGGCGGTTGGGCTTTGGCTCGGCCTAGCGCTGATCGCCTGGCTCATCCTGCTCCCGAGGAAGCGGCAAGGCCCGTTCTACGAGGTGGGGGACCCGCTCATCGTCATGGGCGCTCCCATGCTCCTGCTCGGGGTGGCCATTGGCGCGAGTGCCGGTTCCGCGCTGGACACGAAGCCGGACACCAAGGTGCTTCCGCGCCGAGTCACAATCGTTGGGCTGGCGCTTGGCGCCGCCGGGGTCGTGTTGACCGTCACGCTCATGCTGTGGGGGACGGGCATCGTCGGCACACCCCGCTGACTGCGCCAGCACCTCATCGACACCCGTCATGCCGCGTTCGGCGCACTTCGGGCGGAGTGTGCCGGGAGCGGTGAACGGGGTCGTGTGCTTGACGACGCGCGACGGCGCGTTGTCGAGCACACGTCCGCGATCCTGGACCGCGCACTTCCGCGCAATTGCGTGGCTTCAGCGCCTGGCGGAGTCCGCGGGCCAACATTTCGGCGCAATTGAACGATCGTCGACACCCCGGAACACCGCAATCCGGGCCAAGTGAGCGGAAAGTAAGCCCCTAAGCACCCAGCGCCCGCAAGTCGACCTGCTCCTGTATGGGCTCTCCGCCAGTGAGGTATGAGATGGACAACTCGTCATAGGTCGCGCCACGCCCGTCTCGGGGTCGACCGAACTGCATCTCCAGAGTGAAGAGATGGTCGTCCATAGACCCGCCACCTCCTAGGAAGTGTGGCGCCCGGTCGCCCAATGCTCGGACCGTGATACGGGAGCGCACGGACTCGAAGTCATCGTCAGGGCGGGTGGTGGCCACGATGAAGGTGAGCCACAGAACGTCCTCGGCGTAGCCAACCGGCAGCCGGGTGATACGACATTCGGGCCCGTCGACTCGGTGATGCGACTCGGAGCGACTTGCAGGCACGACCCAACCCTAAGCCGCAAGCACCCCTAACGGTTCGGCACCGCTTCACGGGCCAAGCGAGCGAGTTGTAGCTCGCAAGGATTGGGCGAGACGCCCGCACCGGGGCCCGGCCGCGGGTCGTGGCTAGGTTCGCGGACCTCGCGAAGTCATCGAGCAGCCAGTTCCGCGGTCAGAGTGGCTACACGTTCGACGAGCTCTTGGTAGTGCCGCTCGAACTCCGCCACGTCGACCGCATTCAGGCGCCCGAGTTGCATGTCCAGCACCGCAGTCGCCTGCATCTCCGTCAGGCCGTACTGCTCCTCGAGGGCGCGCCTGGCGGCAGGCTGACCCGACGCCAGAAGCACAACATCAAGAACTCCGTGCGCGTCATTCGCCGCGACGAGAATGGCCTCTATGACCTGAATGTATTCCTGCGCATTTCGCAGGTCGTTACGAACGTCGTTCACGGAGCGTCCGAAGGTCATGGAAGCACCTTGCCACTACGAGGACCGGCTGTCGGGCAACCGGTCGCACGCGCCGTTCGCCCGTCCGGACGCGCCGCACTCGTCGATACTCAGGCCAGCGCGGTCTGGGCCTACAGCGCGACTCCGCCGATGAGCGGGCTCTTCCGGCAGCGCGACGATGCACGATAAGCCAACTCAACCGTCCGGGCGAGGTGGATCCGCTAACGTCACCAGACCGTACGACTTCAGACAGGAGCCGGAGCCGTTGCCGGACGAGAAGCCAGATGTGATCGACTCAGGGCCCAAGAAAGGGATCATCCCAGTCTTGCTGCTGATCATCGGCGCGATCGCTGGCTACGTGGTGGGCAGCGTGACATCAGATCCTGACGTCTCGGAAGGTGGGCAGACTTCTTATGCCTGCGCATTGGCCGAGAAGGTCCGAGCGGGCCACCAGAACGAGGATGACTGGGGCAGCTTCAACGAGGATCCGGCGTACAACGAGATGATGGCGATACGGTCCCTGCTCGGTGCTTCGATGCCAGCAGGGAACGGCGAGGATGAGAGGTTCGCCGATCTCGACTGGACCGTCGTCTCGGAGGGTGGGGTCGAGGCGTGGGGCACCCTCCTCGACGAAATCATCGAGGCGTGCTGAAGCGGCCCGTGCCGCGATGGGATCATCGAGGCCGTCGTCAGCAGCCGCGGGGTGGGCACGGTCGTCTGGCTGGGCACTCGCGGTCTGGAGCTGCGCCGGGTGAGCCCGTCCGGCCGCGTCGGCGGCGGTCGGCTCCTGACCGAGGACCGGAGCGACGTCACCCTCGTGGCCGGGGCGGAAGGGACGGTCGCGGTCGGTTGGAGCTCTGCCGATGGCGCCCGGGCGCGCGTCATCCGCGCCGGCGGCGCCCTCGGCCCGGTGCAAGCTCTTCCCGGCACCCACGTGCAGGCACTCGCGCCAGACCCCAAGGGTGGTTACGCCGTCCTGACGAAGACCCTGGTTCCCGACGGGTACGAGTACAACGATCGCGTCTACTCCGACCTCACGCTCTCGAGGATCGACGACCGGAGTTCGGTGCAGTCGTCGGCGCCGGTGTCGGAGACGGCGGGCGCCGGTGACGTGACCGTGCTCCGAGGTGGCGCGACGGTCGTGGTGTGGTGGGAGCAGGTCGGCGCCCGTTGGGTCCTGACCGAGCGCCGTTACCCCGGCGCCGTCGACGGTGCGTCCACCACGCACGTGCGGGCCAGGACGAGCCACCGCGGCTTCGCCGCGGACCTCATCCCCGCGCCCGGCGGGCGGGTGTACCTCGGCTGGCAGGTCGGGGTCGCCAGCATGCACGTCGGGGTCCTCCCGCGCGCGGCCGGCGGCAAGCTACGCCGTACGTACATCGGCTCCGGGTCGTACTACCTGACCGAGGAGATGCATGCCGCTCGTGGCCGCGTCGTGGTGTTCTCGCCGATCCAGTCCGAGGCAGGCCAGTACCTCGAGGTGTGGACCTGGAACGGCAAGGGCCCGGTGTCGCGCAAGCGGCAGATCCTCTTCGACGACGGCGACTATGCCGACGACGACAGCAGCACGACGAACCGGTTCGCCATCGCGAGCGGCGGCGGCCACATAGCGGCGATGACGCCGACCACGAACGACGTCGTCTACCGCGACTGATCGGCCCGGGTCAGCGGCTGAACGTCAGGTGGGTGACGCCGCTGGGGCTGGTGACTGCCTCGACGGCGTACCGAGCTTCCATGCCCTCGAGCCCGTCCCAGAGCCGTACGCCGCGGCCGAGCACGATCGGCACCTGCACGAGGTGGACGTGGTCGACCAGGCCGGCGGCGATGAACGCGCGGGCGACAAGCGGGCCGCCGCCGATCCGCACGTCGAGCCCGCCGACGGCCTCGAGCGCGACGGCGAGCGCGTCGGCGGGGGAGGCGTCGAGGAAGTGGAACGTCGTGCCGCCGGCCATCTCCAGCGGCGGGCGCGGCCGGTGGGTCAGCACGAAGGTCGGCGTGCGGAACGGTGGTTCCGGACCCCACCAGCCCCGCCAGTCGGGGTCGTCCTCCCAGCCCGGCGGGCCGAACTTGCCCGATCCCATGATCTCCGCGCCGATGCCCGGCTCGTGCTGCCGGGCCAGCGCGTCGTCGACGCCGGTGGAGCCGCCCGTGCGGCCGACGATCGGGGCGCCGAACGAGGTGGCGACCATCCACTCGTGCAGCCGCTCACCGGCGTGGCCGAAGGGCGTCTCGAGCCCCAGCCCCTCGCCGGTCGCGAACCCGTCCAGCGAGATCGAGAGGTTGTGGATCCTGGTGCGTGGCACGTGGCACTCCGTCCGTGCGGGTTAGCGGGTGACGCGTGGTGCAGACCCGACCCCGGCCCCGGAGTCATCGGCCTTCGACGGGTTCGGACGACGGCCGGCGCGACCGCGCCGTTCGCCTGTGGGCTTACCTCGCACCGTCGACCACCGGTCGGACAGTCTTGGCGATCGGCTTCTCGGTGGTGGCGTTCACCATCTCGAAGTACCACGCAACCGGCATCAGCTTGCCGTCCCCACCGCCTGCTGCTCGGAAGGGTGCCTTCTCGGTGAGGGGGTGGGTTCAGTCTCTCGTCGTTGGCCTCTTGCGATGATTCACGTGGTCGGCCGCGTCGGAGCGAGTCGGTGGCGTGCCACCCGGGCCAGGCTGACGGAACGATCCGACGGGCCACCAAGGTCGGCACTGCCTTGGGCGGGTCGTGTGCCTGACATCGTGCGGGAGCGCGTCACGGGGCACACGACCGCGACGCCGAGCCGCGCTCTGACACGCGCGCCACCCAGGCTTGGCCGCCCGCCGGACCTACAGCCCGATGCGCAGGTGCACGCCGTCGCTCTGACCTGAGCTGTCGAACGGGGCGGTGAGGCCGCCGAGCGCCCCGACGAGCGCGGCGAGGGCGACCAGGCCGACGAAGCCGGCGGGGAGGGCAGCGCGGCGGTCGGCACGGAGCCGGGCGAAGCAGTCGCTGCGCAGGTAGGAGACGAACGCAGCCGCGGCCACGCCGGCAGCAACGGTGCCGAGGAGCTCGAGCAGCGACGGGCCGGCGACCAGGTCGATCACACCACCGAGGACCGCCAACGCCAGGATGATTCCGGCAAGCCAGGTGCGGACCATCCGTGCTCGGATGACGCCGGCGGAGACGTAGGCGACCAGCAGCGCGGCGAGGGGCACCGAGACGAGCGCGGACTGCTCGCCGGCGGTGCCGCGGTCGGCCAGGGTGGCGAGCTGCATCACCACCGAGGCCCAGCCCAGCACCCACGCCGAGGCCGGGACGGCGTACGTCCGTCCCCGAGCAGCTGCGTCGACCGTCACCCGCGCGAGTGTGCCACCACCGGAGGGCTCAGCCGAGCAGCGCGAGCCGGTCGTGCTCGGCGTACTCCGCCTCGAGGGCGGCGGCGCGGTCGGGGGTGAGGCGGCGGTACGAGCCGTCGACCCGCTCGAGGACCGGGTCGCCGCCGCGCCACAGCTGGCGGCGCAGGGTCGGCTTGTCGACCTTGCGGGTGGCGGTGACCGGCAGGTCGTCGGTGAGGCGGACCAGGCGCGGCGCCCACTTCGTGCCGAGGTCGGCCTGCTCGGCGAGGAAGCCGGCGAGGTCGTCGGGGTCGACGGAGGTGGGGTCGTCGACCTGGAGGGTCGCCATCACCAGGTCGCCGGTGCGCGGGTCGGGGACGGGGTAGACCGCGGCGACGGCGACGCCGGGGAAGCGGGAAAGGATCCGCTCGACCGGGGCGGCGGCGAAGTTCTCGGAGTCCACCCGCAGCCAGTCGGCGGTGCGGCCGGCGAAGTAGAAGAAGCCGTCCTCGTCGCGGTAGCCGAGGTCGCCGGTCCAGAAGTCGCCGTCGCGCAGCTTCTCGGCGCTGGCCTCGGGGTTGTTGTAGTAGCCCTCGAACCGGGCGGCCGCGCCGCGGGAGACGAGCTCGCCGGTCGCCTCCGCCGCGTTGAGCAGCTCGCCGTCGGGGGAGAAGCGGGCCGGCGGGCTGACCTCGCCGTCCTCGCCGACGACGTCGATGGTGAAGCCGACCTGCGGCACGCCGAGCGCGCCGTCGGGCGTCTCGGGGGTGCGGATGATGTAGCAGGTGCCCTCCGAGGAGCCGTAGGACTCCGAGACCGCCACGCCGTAGCGGCGCAGGAACTCCGACCGGTCCCGCGCCGACGCCTCGGTCCCGAAGCCGAACCGCAGCTTCGTCCTGCTCTCGTCCGGGCGCTCGGGCTGGGCGAGCACGTAGGCCAGCGAGCGGCCGACGTAGTTGAAGAACGTCGCCCCGGTCTCCAGGACGTCGGGCAGGAAGCCCGACGCCGAGAACTTCCGGCGCAGCGCGAACGCCGCGCCGTGGTTGACGCACGGGCCCCAGGCGGCCATCAACGCGTTGCCGTGGAAGAGCGGCATCGCGTTGTACGCCACGTCGTCGCGGCCGACCGGGATGGGGGTGAGCTGGCAGATCCGCGCCCAGCGGCCGGTCGAGCAGATGACCGCCTTGGGCGCGCCGGTCGAGCCGGACGTGAAGAGGAGGAGCAGCACGCTGCTCGGGTCGAGCCCCTCGGGCGTGGCCGCGACCGGGGCGTCCGCGTGGCGCGCCAGCGCGGCGGCGTACTCCTCGCCCTCGACGTCGAGGACCGTCTCCGCGCCGTGGTCGATCCCGTCGAGCAGCGAGCCGTGCGGCTCGGCGGTGAGGAGGATGGCGCAGTCGGTGCGCCGTACGTCGGCGGCCAGCTCCGCCCCGCGCCGGGTCGGGTTGACGCCGATGACGGTGGCGCCGGAGAGGGCGGCGCCGGCGACGAGGAAGAGGTACTCCGGGGTGTTCTCCAGCAGCACGCCGACGTGCCACGGACCCTCCGCGGGGCGCAGCTCCTGCAGCAGCGCCGAGCGCACCGAGGCCTCGGCGAGCAGCTCGCGCCACGTCCAGCGGCGGCCCTCGAAGATCAGCGCGGTCCCGTCGTCCTCGGCGCGGGCGAGGAGCAGCTCGGCCATGGTGGCGTGGGGCAGCGCGGGCATGGTGGCGTCGGTCACATGCGCATTGCACCCGCCGGCCCGGACAGCGGGGCGGCGGCGGTCCCGGAGAGCGGGACTAGCCGAAGGGCAGTGGCTCCGGCGCGAGCGAGACCGCCTTCGCCCGAGCGGCCGTGAGCCGGCGACGGTGGTGCTGGCGGCACAGCACCTCGTAGGCCACGTCGGCCGGTGCCGTGCTGGCATCGTCGACGTCACCGACGACGATCACCTCGCCCTCGACGACCATCGCGCCGTTCTCCGTCCGCGCGTTGTGGGTGGCGCGCTTCCCGCACCAGCACAGCGCCTCGACCTGCAGGACGTTCATCCGGTCGGCCAGCTCGACGAGCCGCTGGGAGCCCTCGAAGAGCGCGGTGCGGAAGTCGGTGAGGATGCCGAAGGCGAACACGTCGATCTGCAGCTCGTCGACCACCTTGGCCAGCTGGTCGACCTGGTCGCGCGTGTAGAACTGCGCCTCGTCGCAGATGAGGTAGTCGATCCGCCCGCCGTGGGTGAGCGACTCGACGACGTAGCGCCAGAAGTCGAAGTCCGGGCCCACCTCGAGCGCCTCGTGCGTCAGGCCCAGCCGGCTGGAGATCTGCGCCTGGCCGGCGCGGTCGTTGGCCGTGAAGATCCGGCCCGCCCGGCCGCGCGCGGCGTGGTTGTGGTTGGTCTGGAGCGCCAGGGTCGACTTGCCGGAGTCCATCGTCCCGGTGAAGAAGTGCAGTTCCGCCACCGGCGGATCCTCCCACGGGTCGGTCAGGCGCGCGGTGCGGCCTCGACGCCGTCCGACGGGCGGTCCTCGGTGTCCGCCGGGTCGGTGGTCGGAGGTGCAGGGCCGCCCGGCGCGCCGTCCGGCCCGGCGGTACGTCGCGGGCGCCGGCGCAGCAGCCGGCCGGTGACCCAGGCGGCCATGGTCCCGATCACCGTGGCGAGCACGAGCCGCCAGGGCCACGGCATCGGGCCGCGATCGACGTCGGCGACGGCCCGCACCTCCAGGTCCGCCAGCGCCTCCTGGGCGACCTGCCAGCGGCTGACGCCGAACGAGTGGAGATCGGTGGTCTCGGTGAGCCGCCGGGGCGCCGAGCCGTCGACCGGCACGGCAGCCAGCCAGGCGGTCTCGGGCCCGTCGCCCGCCCGGCCGTCGTCCCGGTCGTCGCCCTCGGCGCGGGGGAGCACCCCGACGACCTCGTCCGGGCCGGTCCAGCCGAGCACCGCCGCGGAGCCGACGAGCCCTCGTCCGAGGCGGAGCGCCGGTCCGGGCACCCGCGCGCCCGTGCCGGCCTCCAGGAACGTCACCCGCGCCGCCGTCCGGCCGCCGCGGAGCACGACGGCGAGCAGGCGGCCGTCCGGTGACCAGGACGCGGGCCCGGCCAGCACCGCCGTGCGGCTGAGCAGCCGGCTGCGGCCGTCGGCGAGGTCGAGCACGGTCAGGGGAGCCGGGGCATCGCGACCCGCCCGGCGGTGCTGGACGGCGAGCCGCTCGCCCGAGGGGGCGAACGCTGCGGACACGACGTCGTCGGCGACCGTCTCCGAGCGGCCCGTGTCGAGGTCGAGGACGGCGAGCGCCTGCTGGGGCGAGCGCCCCCGGTAGGGGTTCGTGGGGCCACCGAAGAGGTACGCGACCCGCCGACCGTCGGGCGCCCAGGCGACCGGCTGGACGCTGCCGCCCTCGGGCAGGTCGTGGTACGTCGTGCCGCCGCTGCCCAGGTCGACGAGCTCCAGGTCCGGCTCGTCCGTGTGGTGGTCGCCGACCGCCACGGACCGGCCGTCGGCGGAGAGCAGCATCGGTGCGGGGTCGCCCTGGGCCTCCGGCCCCGCCCGGTCCTCCGCCTCCTCGACCCGTCGGACGGCGTCCCCCCGCCAGCCCACGACGATCGCCTGGGGGAAGTCCAGGAACTCGACGCCGTACCCGTGCTGGAACAGGGCCACGGCCCGTCCCGGCGGCGAGTCCTCGACGTCGCCGGTCAGCAGCGAGTAGCCCGCCAGGCGGTCGGGCAGGACGGCCGTTCCTCGGGTCGCCGGCGCACCGTCGGCCAGGAGGGGGCCGGCCAGGAGGACGGCCGCGGCCGCGCCGACGCCGGCGGCCAGCCCGGTGCGGCGCGGGGTCATCCACCGACGGTAGGCGGGCCGGGCTCGCTCCGCCAGGGAGCACGCTGCGACCGCGGGCGGGGCGGTGCAGGATGGTCCGGTGTCCTCACCTCTCATCTTCGTGGACGAGCTGGCCGCCGCCGTCGGGACCGGCGCCAGCCCCACCGTGCTGGACGTGCGCTGGCGGCTGGGCGGCCCGCCCGGGCGCGAGGAGTTCGACCGCGGGCACGTGCCGGGCAGCGTGCACGTCGACCTCGACTCCGCCCTCGCCGCGCCGGCCGGTCCGCGGGGCCGCCACCCGCTGCCGCCGGTCGAGGTGTTCGAGGCGGCGATGCGCGCCGCGGGCGTCTCGGGCGACCGGCCGGTGGTCGTCCTCGACGACTGGGCGGGCCGGGCCGCGGCGCGGGCCTGGTGGCTGCTGCGCTTCCACGGGCACCCGGACGTGCGGGTGCTCGACGGGGGCTGGTCCGCGTGGCTGGCGTCCGGCGAGGCGGTCGAGACGGGGCCGGGCGACGTCGCGCCGGGGGACTTCTCGGCGCGGCCGGGCGGGATGCCGGTGGTCGAGGTGGACGGCGTGCTCGACGTCGGGGTGCTCGTCGACGCGCGGGATCCGGAGCGGTACCGCGGGGAGGTCGAGCCGGTCGACCCCGTCGCCGGGCACGTCCCGGGCGCGGTGAACGTGCCGACCAGCATCAACGTGCGGGCCGACGGGCGCTTCCGCGACCCGGTCCAGCTGCGCGCGCTGTACGCGGCCGAGGGGGTCACGCCGGACGCCGACGTGGCGGCGTACTGCGGGTCGGGCGTGACCGCCGCCCACGACGTCCTCGCCATGGAGGTCGCCGGCATCCGCGCCGCGCTGTGGCCCGGCAGCTGGAGCGAGTGGGTGGCCGACCGGTCCCGCCCGGTCGCGACGACCGCGGACTGAGGAGACGCGCCAGCGCCGTCTGGTCAGTCCTGCTTGCCGCCGCCGAACATGATCTCGTCCCAGCTGGGGACCGAGGCGCGGCCGCGGCTCTTGCGGACCGGGCGGCGCGGGGGCGGCTGCTCGTCCGGAGCCGGCTCGGCGGCAGGCTCGTCGGCGGGGTCCTGGGCGGGGTCCTCGGCAGCGACGGCGGGCTGCTCGGTGGTGGGCGCCTCGTCCGGGGTGTCGAGGGCGGCGGCGTCGGCCGCCTGCTCGACGAGGTCGCGCTCGCGGGCGGCGGCGGTCGGCTCGGTGGGGGCCTCGGTGTCGAGGAACGCGTCGACCGGCTCGTCGTGGACCAGCGAGATCGCGTCGTCGCCGAGCGGGAGCTCCTGGTCGGTGAGGTCGACGGTGGTGAGCCGGCGCTGGCGGGCCTGCTGCAGGTCGTCGCGGGTCGGCGCCGGCTCCGGGAGGGCCTCGCCGACCAGCCAGCGGGCGTCGTCGTTGTCGAGCAGGACGAAGTTGCCGGGCACGTCGTAGGTCAGCTCGGCGATGCCACTCCGCTTCGAGGTCTCGTACGCCGCGACGAGGGCCCAGCGACCGTCGTCGCGACGCCAGGCGTCCCACTCCACGCCGCTGGCGGGGACGTGCATCGAGCGCAGGTGCGCCTCGACGGCCTCGCCGAGGGTGCGCGCCGACCCCGCGGCCTCGCCGGCCCGGCGACGTACCGACGACTTCTGCGCCCGCTCCGCGACGTGCTGCCGCTCCGCCAGGACCGGCCCGGCGAACGCCATGATCTTGTCGACCGACGTGCCCGCTGCGGCCGCGACGTCCTCCGCGGACTCCCCGGACCGGATGCGGGCCTGGATGTCGCGGGGCCGCAGGGTGCTCTCCATCTGCTTCTCCATACGTCTCGGCGGGGGCTCGCGCAGCGCGCTGCGGAGGCGCTGGTCGATGACGAGCTGGTGCTCGGCACCGGTGTCGTCGGTCAGCAGCAGGCGCTTGCCGTCCTCGCTCACTCCGGTGAGCTGGAGGTGCGCCATGGGTGTGTGGTCCTTGCCCGGTCGTTCCTGCTGGTCGTGGGCCCAGAGCCTACGCCAGCGGAGGCCGGAGGACCGGTAACCTCGGAGCGTGCCGACCCTCGTCGTCCTGGACCTGGTCGGGATCTTCGTCTTCGCCATCTCCGGTGGGCTGGTCGCGGTGCGCAAGGACCTCGACGTGTTCGGGGTGCTGCTGCTCGCGGGGACCACCGGGCTCGGTGGCGGGTTCCTGCGCGACCTGCTCATCGACGCGGCGCCGCCGGCCGCTCTGGCCGATTGGCGCTACCTCGTCGTGCCGGCCGTCGCGGGGCTGCTGACCTTCGGCTACCACCCGACGCTGGGCCGGATGGAGCGCACGGTCAACGTCTTCGACGCCTTCGGGCTGGCGCTGTTCTGCGCCGCGGGCGCGCTCAAGGCGCTCGACCACGGCCTGGGCCCGGTGCCGGCGGCGTTGCTCGGCATGACCACCGCGATCGGTGGCGGGATCCTGCGCGACCTGCTGGCGGGGCGGGTGCCGGTGGTCTTCCGGGGCGAGCTGTACGCCACGCCGGCGTTGGCGGGCGCGTTCGTCGTGGTCGTCGGCGTGGAGCTCGACCTGTCGCGCGAGCTGGTCAGCGTCGTCGGCGCCACGGTGTGCCTGACCTGGCGGCTGCTCGCGCTGTGGCGCGGGTGGCAGGCGCCGCGGCCGCCGGGGATGGCGAGCGTCTGACGCGCCCCCGATGAGTCTCGGCGGCGGCATGAGTCGGACGGGCATGCGACCGGAACAGAATTGCCGTGCTCACTGTCGGTGGGGCGTGGCAGCGTGACCCCCATGACATCCGACCTGGCCATCGAGACCTCAGGGCTCGTCAAGACCTTCGGCGACACCCGCGCCGTCGACGGCGTCGACCTGGCCGTGCCGGCCGGCGGCGTGTACGGCGTGCTCGGGCCCAACGGCGCGGGCAAGACCACGACCATCCGGATGCTCGCGACGCTGCTGCCGCCCGACGGCGGCACGGCGTACGTGCTGGGCCACGACGTCGTCCACGAGGCGGCGCAGGTCCGATCCCGGGTGGCCCTCACCGGCCAGTTCGCCTCGCTCGACGAGGACCTGTCCGGCACCGAGAACCTCGTGCTCATCGCCCGGCTCCAGGGCTACTCCCGTGCGGCGGCCAAGCAGCGCGCGGCCGAGCTGCTCGAGGCGTTCGACCTGACCGCCGCGGCGCGCAAGCAGGTGAAGGCCTACTCCGGCGGCATGCGGCGGCGCCTCGACATCGCCGGCTCGATCGTGGTCCGCCCCGACCTGATGTTCCTCGACGAGCCGACGACCGGGCTCGACCCCCGCAGCCGCAACCAGGTGTGGGAGATCGTCCGGGCGCTGGTGCGGGCGGGGACGACCGTGCTGCTGACCACGCAGTACCTCGAGGAGGCCGACCAGCTGGCCGACCGCATCGCCGTCATCGACCACGGCCGCGTGATCGCCGAGGGCACCAGCGGCCAGCTCAAGGCGTCGGTGGGCTCGGGCGCGGTCAGGGTGCGCGTGGCCGACCCGACCGACCGCCCGGCGCTCGCGACGCTGCTGGCCGAGTCGCTCGACGCCGAGCCGGTCCTCGACTCCGACCCGGCCTCGCTGTCCTTCCGCGTGGCCGACCCGACCGTCGTCGCCGGCGCGCTGCACCGGGCGGGGGAGCACGGACTGCTGATCAGCGAGTACTCCCTCGGCCAGCCCAGCCTCGACGAGGTCTTCCTCGCGCTGACCGGCCGGCCGGCCGAGGAGACCGCACCCGCCACGAACGATCCCGGGAACGACCCGACCCGACCGACCGCAGAGGAGGTCCCGGCATGACGACCACCACCCGGGCCGACACCACCAACCCGCAGCAGCCCGCGCTCGACGCCTCCGTCATCGC
Source organism: Nocardioides deserti (assembly GCF_014266025.1). GTDB lineage: Bacteria > Actinomycetota > Actinomycetes > Propionibacteriales > Nocardioidaceae > Nocardioides > Nocardioides deserti. Next base: position 253,732 of record NZ_JACMYC010000001.1, read on the forward strand.
GGCCGTCGGCGGGGCCGAGCGGCCCCGGCACGCCGGCCCGGTGGGCGCGTCGATGACCTACGGCTGGCGGGCGCTGCTGAAGATCAAGCACGTCCCCGAGCAGCTCTTCGACGTGACGATGTTCCCGATCATGTTCACGCTGATGTTCACCTATGTCTTCGGCGGGGCGATGGCGGGTTCGCCGGGGGAGTACCTCCAGTACGCGCTGCCCGGGATCCTCACCCAGACGGTCGTGTTCATCACGATGTACACCGCGCTCACCATCAACACCGACATCGAGAAGGGCGTCTTCGACCGCTTCCGCTCGCTGCCGGTGTGGCGGCCGGCGCTGCTGGTCGGCGCGCTGCTCGGCGACGCGCTGCGGTACGTCATCGCCTCGGCGGTCGTGCTGACCGTCGGTCTCGCGATCGGCTACCGCGCGCCGGGCGGCGTGCTCGGCGTGGTCGCCGCGGTCGCGCTGCTCGTGCTCTTCTGCGTCGCGCTGACCTGGGTCTGGCTGATCGTCGGGCTCAAGGTCCGCACGCCGAACGCGGTCATGGGCACCTCGATGATGGTGCTCTTCCCGCTCACGTTCGTCTCCTCGGTCTTCGCGCCGCCGGAGACGATGCCCGGCTGGCTCCAGGCGTTCGTCGACGTCAACCCGGTCACCCTGCTCGTCGAGGCCGCCCGCGGGCTGATGAACGACACGGCCGACGGCGGCGACATCCTCCTCGTCGTGCTGCTGTCGGCGGTGATCACCGCGGTGTTCGCGCCGATCGCGCTGCGGCTCTACAACAACAAGACCTGAGGGGCAGCCGGTGCAGATGCTGAGGAACGCCGAGATTGCCGCCGCGGGGCTCGCGGACTGGCGCAAGCTCGGCCAGGCGTTGCACGCGCGGTACGCCGTCGCGGACCTCGCCGCGGCGGCGCGGCTGGCCGCCGCGGTGGCCGAGGCGGCCGCCGGGACCGCGTCCGACCTCCGGGTCACCCTCGACCGCGGCAACGTCGACCTGCGGCTGGTCAGCCCGGACGCGGTCTACCGCGACGAGACCGGCACCGACCACGTCGTCGAGTGGGTGACCCAGCGCGACGTCGACCTCGCCCGGGTGCTCAGCGGGCTCGCGGCCGAGGCCGGCGCGGTCGCCGAGCCGCGCGCGATCACCGCGATCGAGCTCGCCCTCGACACGGCCCGCGCGTCCGAGCTCGCTCCGGTCTGGGCCGCGCTGCTGACCGGCTCGGCGGCCTCCGTCGGCCGCGGCAGCATCGACGACGACGTGTGGGACGCGACCGGGCAGGTGCCCTACCTCTGGTTCCAGCGCACCGACCCGCACGAGGAGCCGCGGCAACGGTTCCACCTCGACGTGTGGGTGGCGCCGGAGGTCGCCGAGGAGCGGATCGCCGCGGCGGTCGCCGCCGGCGGGACCGTCGTGGACGACAGCCAGGCGCCGTCGTACGTCGTGGTGGCGGACGCGGACGGCAACAAGGCGTGCGTGTGCACCTCGCTCTCCCCGGAGGGCGGGTCGTGACCTGGCCGCGGGTGGGCGGGCTGCGTGCGCTCGAGCTCGGGACGCCCGGCGGGTTGCGCGAGGAGCTGAACCGGCTGGTCCTGGCCGGGGAGAAGCAGGCGACGGCCGGGCTGCGGGCGGAGTACGACGAGGAGGGCGAGGAGCTCGAGCACGTCGGCGAGCGGCTCGCGCTGCTGGACGACGACGGTGGGCAGGTCGGCACGGTCGAGGTCACCGGCCTGGAGGTCGTGCCGTTCGCCGAGGTCCCGTGGGAGTTCGCGCACGCCGAGGGGGAGGGCGACGCGGACCTGGAGGAGTGGCGCGCCGCGCACCGCCGCTACTGGGAGCGCGTCGGCACGCCGGTCACCGACGAGACCCCCATCGTGTGCGTCCGGTTCCGGCTGGTCTGAGCACTGACCCGAGCGCCGCCCGGGGCCGGGCCACGGCCCAGGCGGCGCCGGCCAGGGCGCCGAGCACGGGCCAGATCGCGAGGCGCTCGAAGGCACCGGCCGCCGGGCCGTCGCCGGCGAGGACGAACACCGCCGCCGCCGCTCCGGTGACCGCTCCGGTCGTCAGCACGGCACGCGCCAGGCGCGGCCGGTCGCTGCGCAGCCGCAGGCCGAGGGCCACCAGCGCGAGTGGTTGCGCGACGAACAGGGGCGTCGCCGCGACCACGTGGAGGGTGACGTCGCGGTCCAGGGGTGCGAGGCCGGTGGCGACCGAGCTCAGCCCGGAGACGACGAGCAGACCGGTGACCGTCGGTCCCCAGGACCTGCGGAGCGGCGCCGCGCCACCGGCCAGCAGTGCGCCCGAGACGACGAACGCGGCGTTCATGACGTCGTGGCGCGGTGAGCAGGAGGAGGGAGAGCAGCCGGACTCGCCGAGCCGGCTGATCGAGTCGGCGACGAGGCTGTAGTCGCCCGTGGCCGCTGCTGCGACGAACAGCTCCGCCGCGACGTAGGTGGGCCGCACGAGGAGCGCCAGCGCTCCCCAGCGCGCGGCGCGCGACCCGACGGAGGGGAGGGACGAGGTGGCCGGCACGGGCCCACCGTAGGACCGTCAGTTGCCGAGCGCGCGCCGCAGGTCGACCCCGCTCGCCCAGACGTCACGGGACGACGAGCTCGCGCTCGACCACCGGCCCGGGCCGTCCGAAGCCGTCGAGGGCGGCGAAGAGGACGCAGCTCGGCCCTTCCGCGGAGGCCGGGTGGACGGTCCAGGTGCCGTCGCCGTTCGCGAAGCCGTCGGACCAGCTCGCGTCCACCGGCGGGGTGGCCGGGCACGACCCGGGAAGCACCTGGATCCCCAACCATCCGGCGTCCTCGGGCAGGTCCACCGCCACCCTCGCGCTGCCGGCGTCCGGGTCGTAGGTCAGCTCGCCGACCGTGGGACGGACGGTCGGCGCCGGCACGGTGAGGGTGACGGTGGTCGGGGGACTGACCGCGCCCCAGCTCGTGACGGCGACGAACGCGACGCACTCCGAGGCGGACCACGTGGGGACCAGCCACGTGGACGGCCCGTCCTGCTCGAGCACCTCGCTCCAGCCGCCGTCGGTCGACACGGGGCAGGCGCCGGACCCGTCGCCCCGGACCACCTCCAGGCGCGTGCCCGGGTCGGGCGGCGTCCAGGAGACGCGGAACGCCGACCGGTCCGGCACCCAGGTCGGGGTGCCGACCGCGGGCGCGGGCGAGACGGGCGCCCACCGCTCGATCCGGCGTACGCCGCCGGAGCGGGCGCCGCCGTACCGGTTGGCCACCTCGACGCCGAAGCACCACGCCCCCGTGCCGTGGCGCGGGTCGCTCCACGTGCCCACCGATGGCGCGAGCCCGACGCGGAGGTCCCAGCTCCGCGGCCTCGTGCCGCAGGTGGGCGCCTTCCAGACGGTGACGAACACCTTCGTGCCGGGCCGGGCGCCGGAGACCGGACGCCAGGTGATCCGCACCGGCCCGTCGGCCGGCTGGCCGCCGGAGAACCCCACGTCCCTCAGCGGCGCCGGCAGGGGCTCGATGAGGCAGCGGCGCGGGGCGAGGCGCGCACGACCGCCGTACCACGCGACGAAGCGGCGCAGCAGCGGCTTGTCGATCCACCGGCACTCGTAGGAGCCGGGTGTGGCCGACAGCAGCGGGCAGCCACCCATGTCGAAGAACGGGTACATCAGCGAGCAGCGACCGCCGGTGTGGTCGAAGCCGAGCACGTGCCCGAGCTCGTGCGCCAGCAGCCGGCCGACCCACACCCGGGTCTCCGCGCGGAGGGCGTCAGCCTGCTTGTAGAACGGGGCGAGGTGGACGTAGTTGGTCGCCTGGTAGCCGAGCGTGCCGACGCCGTCCGCCCCGCCGGTGTTGCCGTAGCGGATGGTCAGCCGCGCCTTCGAGCGCGGGACCTCGACGAACCGGATGTTGCCGCCGGAGCGGTTCCAGCGCTCGACGGCGCGGTCGAGACTCCAGTCCCACTTCGCCGGCAGGGTCTCGTGGTAGCGGATGGTGCGGCCAGGCCAGCGGCGAGGCTTCCAGCGCTGCAGAGCGCCGGTCGCGGCCGGCACGACCACGTCGTCGGCCAGGTCGATCCGGTCCGGGACCGGTCCGACCGGCGCGGCGGGGGAGCTCGACGGCGCTTGGGCGCGCGCGGGCGCGGCCGTGACCGGGCCGGCGCCGCCTGCGACCAGGCAGACGGCGACCACCAGCCCGACCAACCCGACCGGCCCGATGCGACCTCGCCACGTCCTCGACGTGCCGGCTCCACGACCCCCGCTGCGCGACCTCATCCGCCGATGGTGCGTCCGGCAGGCCGCCGGGTCGCCGCGAGGAGGCTCGACATCCCCAGATCGGGGGACGGCCTCAGTCGCCCAGGACGCGCCGCAGGTAGGCGTTGGCGAAGACCCGGTCGGGGTCGAGCCGGTCGCGCAGTGCGAGGAAGTCGGCGAAACGCGGATAGACCGGCGCGAGGTCCTCGGCCGCCATCGTGTGCACCTTGCCCCAGTGCGGGCGGCCGCCCGCCGCGCGCAGCACCGGCTCGACCAGCGCGAAGTAGCGGCGATGGTCGGCGTCGCGGTGGGTGTGGAACGCCAGGTAGAACGAGTCGCGCCCCGACGCGGTCGACAGCGCCACGTCGTCGGCCGGCGTCGAGCGGACCTCCACCGGGAAGGTGATCCGCACGTCGGAGGCGTCGATGACGCGGCGGCACTCCCGCAGCACCTCGAGGCCGACCTCGCGCGGCACGGCGTACTCCATCTCGCGGAAGACGACCTTCCGCGGCGAGGTGAAGACCCGGTGCGCGACGTCGCTGTAGGTGCGGGCGGTGAGGACGCGCGCGCTGACCTGGTTCATCCGCGGGATCACGGCCGGCACGCGGTTGGCGGCGGCGTTGAGGACGCCGAAGACGGAGTTGGACAGGAAGTCGTCGTCCAGCCACGAGCGCCACTGCCCGAGCGGCTCGGCCTCGGAGACGTCGGCGGCCAGCCGGTCGTTGCGCTTGACCATCGTCCGGTCGGTGTGCGGGAACCAGTAGAGGTCGACGTGGTGGCTGCCCGCCGTCATCTCGTCGTACGTCGCCAGCGCGGTGTCCCACGCCATCGGCTCCTCGCGGGCCTCCAGCAGGAACAGCGGCTCGACCCGGAAGGTCAGCGTCGTCAGCACCCCGAGCGCGCCCAGACCGACCCGCGCCAGATCGAGCAGCTTCGGGTCGTCCTCGGCCGCCGCCCGGACCACGTCGCCGGTGCCGGTGACCATCTCGAGCCCGGCCAGCTGCGCGGCCAGCCCGCCCGCGAGCCCGCCCGTGCCGTGGGTGCCGGTGGAGACCGCCCCGGCGAGGGTCTGCTCGGCGATGTCACCCATGTTGTGCAGGCTCAGCCCGAGCCGCTCGAGCGACTCGTTGAGGTCCTGGAGGCGGGTGCCGGCCAGCGCGGTGACCGTCATCGCCGCGCGGTCGACCGCGACGATCCCGGTCATGCCCGACGGCACCAGCATCGTCTCCTCGGGGGCCGCGATGCCGGTGAAGGAGTGGCCGGTGCCGACCATCTTCACCGTGCTCCGGCGCTCCCGCGCGCGCTCGACCTCCGCGACGATCGCCGCGGCGTCCCCCGGCCGCACGACCCGGCTCGGCCGCGCCTGCTCCAACCCCGACCAGTTGCTCCACTCCACGGGGCGCAACCTATCCGGGCGTCAGGAGTCGCGGGGGAGGGCTTGGGCGGCGAGGGCGGCGACGAGGCCGGCGGCGAGGCTGACCAGGTAGGCGGCGGAGGCGCCGGAGTGGTCGACGACGAAGCCGCTGATCGTGGCGCCCGGGGCGACGCCGGCGACGAGGCCGGTCTGCATGATCGCCATGCCCTCGGTCAGCCGGCTCGCGGGCACCACCCGCTCGGTCAGGGACATGGTCGCCACGAGGGTGGGCGCGATGGCGAGGCCGCCGGCGAGCAGCACGAGACCCATCAGCCAGACCGAGTCGACGAGGAACAGCGGCGCCATCGCGCAGGCCATCGCGGCGGCGCCCCAGCGGACCCGGACGGCCGGGCCGCGCTTCCAGGCGATCGTGCCCGTGACGAAGCCGGCCACGAGGCTGCCGAGCGCCCAGAGGGCGAGCAGCCCGCCGGCGTACGCCTCGTTGCCCTGCTCCTCGGCGAAGGCCACCGTCGTCACCTCGGCGGCGCCGAAGAGCACGCCGAGCGCGGCGCTGCCGATCGCCAGCGGCACGACGGTGCGCCAGGGGAGCGGCGGCCGGGCGCCGATCGTGCGGTCGTGCCGGTGCGGGGGCGGCTCGGTGGCGCGCTGGGAGGCGAAGGCGAGGCTGCCGCCGACCCCGGCGACGATCGCCACCGCGAGCCCGGCGACCGGGTCGACCGTCGTCGCGAGCAGGGTGACCAGGATCGGGCCGAGGATGAAGACCGCCTCGTCGGCGACCGCCTCGAGCGCGTACGCCGTCTGCTTGTCCTCGGGCGCCTCGAGCACGTACGACCAGCGGGTCCGGACGCACGAGCCGATCTGCGGCAGCGAGCCCCCGGCGAACGCGGCGGCGACGTAGGTCGCCACGAGCGGCCAGCCCGCCTCTACCGAGGTCACCACGGCGACCATCGCGACGCCGAAGACGACGCTCGCCGTCGCCAGCACGCGCCCCTGGCCGAGCGCGTCGAGCAGCCGGCCCTGGACGATCGCCAGCAGCGCGTTGGCGACCATGTACGCCGCCGACACCGCCCCCGCGACGCCGTAGGACCCCGTCGAGGACTCGACGAGCAGCACGATGCCCAGGCCGACCATGGAGATGGGCAACCGGGCGACGAGCCCGGTGGCGCTGAACAGGGCCGCGCCGGGGTTCGCCAGGACCCGGCGGTAGGTGGCGAGGGCGGTCATGGCGGAGGTCAACCTAGAGCCGCCCGGGAGGTGCCGACCAATCGCGGGAGCGTTGGCCGCGCTCCCTACGATGTGGCCATGTCCAGCCCCGGCTCCGCCGCCGAATCCAGCACCGATCCCGCGCCGTACGACGCCCTCCTGCTCGTCTCCTTCGGCGGCCCCGAGGGGCCCGACGACGTGGTGCCGTTCCTGGAGAACGTCACCCGCGGCCGCGGCATCCCGCGCGAGCGGCTCGAGCAGGTCGGCGAGCACTACTACCTCTTCGGCGGGAAGTCGCCCATCAACGACCAGAACCGCGCGTTCCTGAAGGACCTGCGCGCGGACCTGGCGGAGGCGGGCGTGGACATCCCGGTCTACTGGGGCAACCGCAACTGGGACCCCTACCTCACCGACACCCTCGCGCAGATGGCCGCCGACGGGGTCCAGCGCGCGGCGTGCTTCATGACCAGCGCCTACTCGTCGTGGTCGAGCTGCCGGCAGTACCGCGAGAACCTCTTCGCCGCCGTCGACGCCCTCCCCGAGGGCTCCCCGGCCGCACCGAAGCTGGACAAGCTGCGCCACTACTTCAACCACCCGGGCTTCGTGGAGCCGGTCGTCGACGCGACGCTCGCCGCCCTGGCCGAGCTGCCCGACGACGTCCGCGACGGCGCGCACCTGGCGTTCGTCACCCACTCGATCCCGACCCAGATGAACGACGCGAGCGGCCCGCCCGAGCAGGGCGGCGGCGCCTACGTCCGCCAGCACCTCGACGTCGCCGCCGTCATCGCCGAGCGGGTGCGCGAGGAGACCGGCCGCGAGCACCCCCACGAGCTCGTCTACTGCTCGCGCTCCGGCGCCCCGCACGTCCCGTGGCTCGAGCCGGACGTCAACGACCACCTGGCCGCGCTCAAGGAGCAGGGCGTCCCCGCGGTCGTGATGGTCCCGGTCGGGTTCGTCTCCGACCACATGGAGGTCATCTACGACCTCGACACCGAGGCGATGGCCACCGCCGAGGAGCTCGGTCTGCCCGCCCGCCGCGCCGGCACGGCCGGCACCGACCCGCGGTTCGTCCGCGCGGTCCGCGACCTGCTGCTGGAGCGGGCCGCCGCCGAGCGTGGCGAGCCGGTCGAGCGCCCCGCGGTCGGGACCACCGGCCCGATGTGGGACCGCTGCCCGGTCGGCTGCTGCGCCAACCCGCGCGGCGCCGTGCCGACGCTGACCGGCGAGCGCGAGCCGATCGACCAGTGACCCCGCCGACCACCGCGCCGACCGGTGAGGCGCTGCTCGGCGTCGCCCTCGAGGTGGCGCGGGCGGCCGTCGAGGTGGTCCGCGAGCACGCGTCGCGCGGGGTCGGGGTCGGGGTCGCGGCGACCAAGTCCAGCGAGGTCGACGTCGTCACCGAGGCCGACCGCGCCAGCGAGGCGCTGATCCGGTCCCTGCTGCGCGAGCGGCGCCCCGACGACGCGGTGCTCGGCGAGGAGGGTGAGGACCGCGCGGGCACCTCCGGGGTCCGCTGGGTGGTCGACCCGATCGACGGCACGGTCAACTTCCTCTACGGCATCCCGCAGTACGCCGTCTCCGTCGCCGCCGAGGTCACCTCCGCCGACGGGGACGACGGGGCCGAGGTCGTCGCCGGCGTGGTCGTCAACGCCGCGACCGGGGTGGAGTACGCCGCCCACGTCGGCGCCGACGGCCGCGCGACGGCGACGCGCGACGGCGTACCCATCTCCGTGGCGGGGCCGACCCCGCTCGGGCAGCGGCTGGTCGCGACCGGGTTCTCCTACGACAGCGACCTGCGCGCGCTCCAGGCGCACGCGCTCGTGCGGTTCCTCCCGCGCGTGCGCGACGTGCGGCGGCTCGGGTCCTGCGCCCTGGACCTGTGCCACGTGGCGGAGGGCCTCGTCGACGGCTACGTCGAGGAGGGCGTCCACCTCTGGGACCACGCGGCGGGCGGCCTGGTGGCCCGCGCCGCGGGCGCTCGCACGCGGCTGATGACCGGCGTCGGGGGCCGCGACCTGCTCGTCGCCGCGCCGGCGCACGGGTTCGACGAGCTGCTCGAGGCGGTCCTGGACGCGGGCTTCGCGGCGGGTTGACCGCCGGGGGAATAGGGCACCTGCAGGCGACGTTGCGCACACGCCCCACCGCCCGGTGTGGGCAACCGCCGACCGATGGTGCACAATCTGGCGCGCCGTTGGTGGCACATCGAGCCCGAGGGGAGTGAGCGACGCATGGCGACGGACTACGACGCACCGCGCAAGAACGAGGAAGAGCAGTCCGAGGAGTCCATCGAGGAGCTCAAGGCGCGTCGCCACGACAAGAACTCCGGGAAGGTCGACGAGGACGAGGCCGAAGCCGCCGAGTCCTTCGAGCTCCCGGGCGCGGACCTCTCGCACGAGGAGCTCGCCGTCGAGGTGAAGCCCAAGCAGGACGACGAGTTCACCTGCATGAGCTGCTTCCTGGTCCACCACCGCAGCCAGCTGGCCGACGAGAAGAAGATGATCTGCCGCGACTGCGTGTGACACGACACCGCATGCAAGAGGCCCGCGACCTGGTGGTCGCGGGCCTTTCGCTTTCTCTGGGCTTGTTCTCCGGGCTGGGGACGGGCCGTCAGACCTTCTGGTGGTCCTTGCGCAGCTCCGGCGGCAGGTGGCCGGTCGAGCGGGCGTAGTACGACGCGGCCCGGCGCTGGGCGAGCATCCGCGCCATGCCCACCGCGACACCGCTCGCGACCGCCCAGGCGATCGCCTCGCGGAGCTCGACGTCGGGGTCGGCCGGGTTCTCCGGCGGCTTCTTCCCCGTCGCCAGCCGCCACGTCTTGTCCAGGCCCTGCTTCGCCAGCGCCGCAGCGCCCAGGGCGGAGACGAGGGAGAAGACCGACCACACCTTGGAGGAGTCCGATGCCATGGCGGGACAGTACCCAGGCCTCAGGCCGGCATGTCGCCGCCACCGGCCACGTGCGCCTCGCGCGCGGTGGTGATGGCGGCGGCGAGCCGGTCGGGATGGCGGGTGCCGACCAGCCAGTACGGCGCGGGGTCGGCCGGGTCGGTGACCTCCACCCGCACGGCCCGGTTGAGGTAGGGCCGCAGCAGCAGGTAGGCACGGGCGTCCGCGCCCGGACCGTGGACGTGCTTGGTCTCCGCGGCGTCGAGCGCGCGGGCCTCGCCCAGGTGCTCGACCCCGATCCGCGCGCGGCCGGCACGCAGCACGCCGTCGGCCACGACCACCGGCGCGGCGCCGTACCCCACGAGCAGGGTGACCGACACCGCCAGCAGCACCGCCGACACGCTCCACGCGAGGGGGCCGGGCACCGCGACGACCAGCGCGAGCCACAGGGACGCCACGAACATCGTCCACTGGACCCACCAGCGCAGCGGCACCCTCAACCGCTCGCGGTGGAGCTCGCGACGGCCGGCGGGAGGGGTCGGGACAGGCTCGGGCACGGCACACAGCCTCCCATCCCGGTCGGTGCCGGGATGCTCTAGGGTCCGGCCGTGACCGAGCCGCAGCAGACGTCGGACAGCCCGCTGGAGATCGCCGTGGTCCGGCTCGACCCGGACCTGCCGCTGCCGGCGTACGCGCACCCCGGCGACGCCGGCGCCGACCTGCTCACCACCGTCGACGTCACGCTGGCGCCGGGGGAGCGGGCGCTGCTGCCGACCGGCATCGCGCTCGCGCTGCCGCACGGGTACGTCGGCCTGGTGCACCCCCGCTCCGGCCTGGCCGCGCGGCACGGCGTCACCGTCGTGAACGCGCCGGGGACGATCGACGCGGGCTACCGCGGCGAGGTGAAGGTGCTGCTCGTCAACCTCGACCCGTCCGAGCCGGTCGAGCTGCACCGGGGCGACCGGATCGCGCAGCTGGTCGTGCAGCGAGTGGAGACCGCGACGTTCGTCGAGGTCGACGTCCTGCCTTCCTCGGAGCGGGGGAGCGGAGGTTACGGTTCTACCGGGGGGTTCGGTCGCCCGTGACCCGCCCCTGACCCGCCAGTCGAGGGAGATGTACGTGAAGTTCCGCCGCAAGTCCGTCGAGCCCAGCAGCGAGGGCGGATCGACCGACGAGGCCGGGACGGCCGCGGCTCCGGTCGGTCCCTACGACGCCTCCGACCTGCCTCCCGGCGACGGCGAGCGGGTCGACCTCGGCTCGCTGCTCATCGGCGCGGTGCCCGGTCGGGAGCTGCGCCTGCAGGTCGACGAGCGCTCGGGCGAGGTCCAGGCGGTCCTGCTGACCGGCGAGGACGGCGCCCTCGAGCTCCGCGCGTTCGCCGCGCCCCGCAACGACGACCTCTGGAGCGACCTGCGGCCGCGGATCGCCGCCGAGATGGCCCAGCGCGGCGGCACCGCCAGCGAGCGCGAGGGCCGCTTCGGCACCGAGCTGCTCTGCGAGCTCCCGGTCACCCGCACCGACGGCCAGTCCGCCACCCAGCCGTCGCGGATCATCGGCATCACCGGCGACCGCTGGCTGCTGCGGGCGACGCTGCTGGGCCGTCCGGCGATGGAGCCCGACTCCGACCAGGCGCGGGAGTGGGAGGACGTCATCACCACGGTCGCCGTACGCCGTGGCGCCGGTGCCGTGCCTCCCGGCGAGCCGCTGCCGGTCACCATGCCGGAGAGCGCCAGGCGACTGGCATGAGCCGCCTGCGACGCAGCCTGAGCCGCTGGGCCGACACCAGCGACCAGCACGCGCGCGACCTGCGCAAGACGTACGCCGCCCCCGACTGCTCCACCGTCGCCACCGCCCCGGACCGCGAACGCGTCCACCTGCGCGGCACGCTGCGGACCGTCACGCTCCGCCCGCGCGGCGGCGTGCCTGCCCTCGAGGCCGAGCTCTTCGACGGCTCCGGCGTGCTCACCGTCGTGTGGCTCGGTCGGCGCCAGATCGCGGGCATCACCCCCGGCCGCTCCATCGACGTGCAGGGGCGGATCGGCACGCACGACGGCGCGCGCGTCATCTACAACCCCCGCTACGAGCTCCTCCCGTGACGACCGAGCAGGAGCAGCCCACCGTCGAGACCGTCGAGTCGGTCGTCCGCGCCCAGCTGGCCAAGGCCCTCGGCGGCCGCCGCGGCATGGTCGAGGCCGCGGTGCCGACGATCCTCTTCACCGCGCTGTGGCTCACCACCCGCGAGCTCGTGCTCGCGCTCACGATCAGCGTCGCTGCCGCGGTCGCGATGCTCGTCGTGCGGCTCGTGCAGCGCTCGACGGTGCAGTTCGCGCTCAACGCGCTCTTCGGCATCGGCATCGGCTGGCTCTTCGTCCGCCTCGCCGCGAGCCGCGGCGGCAGCGAGGACGAGCAGGCGCTGGCGTACTTCCTGCCCGGCATCCTCTACAACGGCGGCTACACCGTCGTCCTCGCGCTCACCTGCCTCGTCGGGTGGCCGCTCGTCGGCTTCATGGTCGGCAGCGTCACCGGCGACCCCACCGCCTGGCACGACGACCGGCAGGTCGTCCGGCTCTGCAGCACGCTCACCTGGCTGCTCGTCGTCCCGTGCTTCCTGCGCGTCGTCGTCCAGGCGCCCCTGTGGCTCGCCGGGAACAGCGGCGCCATGGACGCCGACACCGTCGTCGCCACCCTCGGCATCCTCAAGATCGCCCTCGGCTGGCCCCTCCAGCTCGCCGCCCTCGCCGGCATGGCCTGGGTCCTCGGCCGCGACCGCACCCCGGTCACCCCCTCCGCCGCTTGACCTTCGCCGCCTGACCTCGGCCGTCGGTCGGTCGGTTCGTCGGTTGGGTGGCTCCTCGGTTGGGTGGCTGGGGGAGACAGATTCACCGGTCAACCGGTGAATCTGTCGACTGGACCGAGGAATCTCGCGCTTGACCGACGAATCTTCATCGGTCAAGCGCGAGTTCCGTCGGTCAAGTGCGGGCCTCCAGCGCCGACCCCCGCCTGACCGGCGATGAGCCCGGTCAGCGGGTGAGGCGGGTGAACTGGTCCAGGTAGCGGGCGACGACGCCGGCGTCGCCGACCTCCAGCGCGAGGCCGGTGCTGGTGGTGCCGCGGTCGGTCCATGGCGGACCGCCGACCCAGGCGCGGGTGGTGGAGCCGCCGGAGACGACGAGGGTGGTCTGGGCGACCTTCGCGGCGGTGACCGGCACCCCGGCGTTCGTGAGCCGGCTGCGGATCCCGCCGAGCACACCGGGACCGGCGACGACGGCGACGTCACAGCCGGCGCGGCGCAGGTCGGCGAGGCGGTCGGCGACCAGCCGGCCGCGGGCGCCGGCCCAGGAGCGGACGACGGCGCGAACCCGGGTGGCGCCCTGGCCGGCCGGTGTGCATGCCACCGGGGCGAGCGCCTCGATCACCGGGTCGGTGGAGCCGCTGGCGACGGGGTAGGACATCGCGGCCAGCGCACGCGCGGGACCGGTCGGCGCGGTGGGATCGGTGGGATCGGTCGGCACCTCGGGCGCGGGCGTGGGCGCGGCCGCGGCGACGAGTCGGTCGAGGACGGCGCCGTACGCGTCGTACGTCGCCGGGTCGGTGGAGATGAAGCCGGTCGTCCAGGCCTTGGTGCTGGCGGGGACCGCGGCGGCGCTGGCGACGACGGTCAGGTCGGTGGTCCGGCTCAGCCGGTCGACGAGCAGCGCCTCGACCTCGTGGCGGCCGCCGTCGAGGCAGTCCGCGGCGCAGGCGAGGGCGTACGACGTCGCGGCGGCGTCGGTGCCGAGCGCGGCCTGGAGCCGGGTGAGCGCGGGGCTGGCCGCCCCGGAGACGACCCGGACGCCGACGCCCTCGGCGGCGGCCGCGAGCAGCGCCTCCTCGAGGACCGGGTCGGCGAGGCGGGCGGTGGCCAGCCGGACCGTGTCGCCGGGCTCGGCGTTGCGCACGGCGCGGACCTGGCGGTCGCGGACGGCGGTGCGGCCGGCCGGGTCGGCGGTCGGGTCGTTGAAGACCGGGCCGTCGGCGAGCAGCTGCTGCGGCTGGTAGGTGACGACGACGGCGTCGTGGTCGGAGTTGAAGCCGCGCACCACCCGCCGGTCGGTCGGCACGAGACCACCGGCGTCGCGGACGCTCATCGTGTAGTCGAGCAACGACCTCGTGCCGCGCGAGCCGATGAGCGGCATGTCGAAGCGGAGGAGGTCGCCGAGCGCGCTGGTCGGCAGCCCCGCGTTGCGGCGGTTGCGGTCGGCCAGGTAGTTGACGTTGAGGTCGCCACCGGCGAAGACGTGCTCGGTCGTGCCGAAGAGCCGCTCGACCTCGCCGCGCAACAGCTGCAGGTGCTTGCGCAGCCGCGGGATGCGGCGCATGTCGCTGAGCCGCGCGTCCTTGGAGGCGCGGGCGATGGTGTGGGCGTTGGCGAGGCCGTAGACCTCGCCGGTGGCGATCTCGCGCAGCCGCACCGAGTTGATGTGGCGGGCGGGGGTCACGCCCTTCTCGGCGGGGTGCACCTTGATCGTGCGACCCTCGATCAGCCGGAAGCGCGAGCGGTCCCAGATGATCGGGATGGTGCCGCCGCCGGTGGTGGGCATGTACCAGCCCCAGTCCTCGGCGGTGAGCAGCGAGATGAGGTTGCGGCGGTCGACGGCGTCGGAGAACTCCTGGAGCATGCCGGCGTCGCCGAGCGGCAGCACCTTGCGCACGTCGGCCATCGCCTTGGCCGGGCCGAGGCAGTAGCAGACGTTGAGCGTGAAGGCCTGGAACGGCTCGGCGACGGTCGGCGACGGGACCGGGACGGGGGACGGCGCCGGCGCAGGGGACGGCGTCGGATCGGCGGCCGGATCGGCGCTGGCGGGGACGGTGGCCGTGGCGCCGAGGACCGTGGCGGCGATGCCGACCACGACCGAGCGGGCGAGCACCGACGTGCGCCGGCGCCCGTCGGAAGTGCGTGCGGAACCCATGGACCTGCCTCCTGCTGCGCGGTCCGGAACGCCGCGACCCAGGAATCACACCAGTCACACCAGTCACACGCAAGCGACCGCGGACAACTACAACTGTGTAGTTCTCGAAGGCCGGGCGACGCGGTGCGCCGGACGGGTGGTCAGCCGCCGTGCATCGAGGGGGCCAGCAGCCGCTCGAGGGCGTCCTCGACCTCGGCCGGGACGACGAACAGCAGCTCGTCGCCGGACTCGACCGGCTGCTCGGCGCTCGGCACGTAGACCTGGCCGTCGCGCAGGATCGTGACGAGTGCGCAGTTCTCCGGCAGGGGGATGAGCCCGCTCGGCTTGCCGACGTACGGCGAGTCGGCCGGCAGCGTCATCTCGACCAGGTTGGCGCCGCCCTGGCGGAAGGTGAACAACCGCACCAGGTCGCCGACCGTGACCGCCTCCTCGACCAGCGCGGACATGATCCGCGGGGTCGAGACGTTGACGTCGACGCCCCAGGCCTCGGTGAAGAGCCACTCGTTGTTGGGGTGGTTGACCCGGCCGACCGTGCGCGGCACGCCGAACTCGGTCTTGGCCAGCAGCGAGGTGACCAGGTTGACCTTGTCGTCGCCGGTCGCGGCGATGACGACGTCGCAGCGGTCCATCCGCGCCTCCTCGAGCGAAGAGAGCTCGCAGGAGTCGGCGAGCAGCCACTCGGCGTCGGGCACCCGCTCGGGGCGGATGGAGTCCGGGTTCTTGTCGATGAGGAGGACCTCGTGGCCGTTGTGGATCAGCTCACGGGCGATCGAGCGGCCGACGGCTCCCGCTCCGGCGATGGCGACGCGCACGTCAGTCCTCCTGCGGTCCGCGCTTGATGACGGACATGGCGTGGTCAGCGTTCTCCTCGCGGACGACCAGGTGGATCAGGTCGCCCTCCTGGATGACGGTCTCGCGCTTGGGCAGCATGCCCTCGCCGAGCCGGTCGATCCACGCGATGCGGCTGCCGGTCTGCTCCTGGAAGTGGACGGTCCGGTGGCCCACCCACACCTCGGGCACGGGCACGTGGTCGACCCGGATCGTGCCGGAGGGGTCGCGGAAGTCCGGCTCCGCGCCGGCCGGCAGCAGCCGGCGCAGCACCTGGTCGGCGGTCCACTTCACCGTCGCGACAGTGGTGATGCCGAGGCGCTGGTAGACCTCGGCGCGGCCGGGGTCGTAGATGCGGGCGACGACCTGCTGGATCCCGAACGTCTCGCGTGCGACGCGCGCGGCGATGATGTTGGAGTTGTCGCCGGACGAGACGGCGGCGAAGGCGTCTGCGCGGCGGATGCCGGCCTTCTCCAGGACCTCCTGGTCGAAGCCCACGCCGGCGACCTTGTCGCCGTTGAAGCCGGGGCCCAGGCGGCGGAAGGCGTCCGGCTCGCTGTCGATGACCGACACCGTGTGGTTGCGGTCCTCGAGGCTGCGGGCGAGGGTCGAGCCGACTCGGCCGCAGCCCATGATCACGACGTGCACGGGGGAACCGTACCCGCGCCGGACGCCGCTTCGCCCGCGAAGCCTCGGGTGGGGCGCCGGACGAGTACCGTTCCGGCTCGTGAGTGTCGGGGACGTCTCCAAGCGGATCCTGCTGGGACGCAAGCTGAGGAGCTCCCAGCTCGGGGAGACGCTCCTGCCGAAGCGCATCGCGCTGCCGGTCTTCGCCAGCGACGCGCTGTCGTCGGTCGCCTACGCGCCCGACGAGGTGTTCATCATGCTGTCGCTGGCGGGCGCGTCGGCGTACGTGTGGTCGTGGAAGGTCGCGCTCGCGGTCGCGCTGGTCATGGCGGTCGTCGTGGCGTCGTACCGCCAGACCGTCCACGCCTACCCCTCGGGCGGCGGTGACTACGAGGTCGCGACCGTCAACCTCGGGCGCACTGCCGGCATGACGGTGGGCAGCGCGCTGCTCGTGGACTACGTGCTGACGGTGGCGGTGTCGATCTCCTCGGGGGCGCAGTACGCCGCCGCGGCGATCCCGTCGCTCGTCGGGCACGAGCCGACCGTCGCGGCGGTCGCGGTCCTCGGCCTGATGGCGATGAACCTGCGCGGCATCCGCGAGTCCGGGCGGTTCTTCGCCGTCCCCACCTACGCCTTCATGGTCGCGATCATCGGCATGTGCGCCTTCGGCCTGGTCCGGCTGGCGCTGGGCGACCTGCCGGAAGTGGAGTCGGCCGGTCTGACGATCGAGCCCGAGCCGGGCCTGGAGGAGCCGCTCACCACGATCGGCCTGCTGATCCTGCTGGCGCGGGCGTTCTCGTCGGGCTGCGCGGCGCTCACCGGCGTCGAGGCGATCTCCAACGGCGTGCCCGCCTTCCGCCGCCCCAAGAGCAGGAACGCCGCGACCACGCTGCTGCTGCTCGGGATGATCGCGATCACGATGATGGTCAGCGTCATCGTGCTGGCCCGGCAGATGGGCATCCGGTACGTCGACCCGCACGACCTGCACCGGCTGACCCGCGACGGCGAGCCGGTCGGCCCCGACTACGAGCAGCACGCGGTCATCGCCCAGATCGCCCGGGCGGTCTTCCAGGAGTTCAGCCCGGCGTTCTACGTCGTCGTGACCGTCACCGGCATCATCCTGGTGCTCGCCGCCAACACGGCGTTCAACGGCTTCCCGGTGCTTGGCTCCATCCTCGCCAAGGACGGCCTCGCGCCCCGCGCGCTGGGGTCCCGCGGCGACCGGCTGGCGTACAGCAACGGCATCGTCGCGCTGGCGGTGATGGCGATCGTGCTGATCTACGTCTTCGACGCCGAGACCACCCGCCTGATCCAGCTCTACATCGTCGGCGTCTTCGTCTCCTTCAACCTCAGCCAGCTCGGCATGATCCGGCACTGGACGCGCGCCCTGGAGACCGAGCGCGACCCGGCGGAGCGGCGGCGGATGATGCGCTCGAGGATGATCAACGCCGTCGGCCTGGCCCTCACCGCCGTCGTCCTCGTCATCATCATGCTGACGAAGTTCCTGGCGGGCGCGTGGATCACCGTGCTCGCGATGGGCTTCTTCTTCCTGCTCATGAAGAGCATCCGGCAGCACTACGACCGGGTCGCCGACGAGCTGGCCGCCGACGAGGAGGACAAGGCGCTGCCGACCCGCGTCCACGCCATCGTCCTGGTCTCCAAGCTGCACAAGCCCACGCTGCGGGCGCTCGCCTTCGCCAAGGCGACCCGGCCCAACGTGCTCGAGGGCGTCTACGTCGACGACGGCACCGACACCACCGCCCGCCTGCTCGCCGACTGGGACGAGCGCCGCATCGACGTACCGCTCAAGGTGCTCCACTCGCCCTACCGCGAGCTGGTCCGGCCGGTGGTGGAGTACGCCACCGAGATCCGCAAGGCCAACCCGCGCGGCGTGGTCGCGGTCTACATCCCGGAGTACGTCGTCGGCCGCTGGTGGGAGCAGCTGCTCCACAACCAGACCGCGCTGCGCCTCAAGGGTCGGCTGCTGTTCACCCCGGGTGTCATGGTGACCTCCGTGCCCTACCAGCTGAGGTCCTCCGAGATCGCCCGTGAACGCGTCCGCCGCGAGGCCACCCGGGTCCGCCCGGGCGACCTGCGCCGCGGCCAGGTCCAGCGCCGCCCCGACGACCGCGAGGTCAAGCGATGACCCCGCGTCCGCCGCAGCGGCGGGGCCGGCCCGCGCCGCGCCAGCGCCAGGCCCGCGGGGCCCCGGTCGTCGGCCGCCGCTACGAGGCCGTCGTCGGCCCGGTCGCCCACGGCGGCCACTGCATCGTCCGCGTCCCCACCGACCCCACCGACCCCACCGGCGCCTCGGAGGAGACACGCGTGGTCTTCGCCCGCCACGGCATCCCCGGCGAGCGGGTCGTCCTGGAGCTGACCGAGGGCACCGAGGGCGACCGATTCTGGCGCGGCGACGTCGTCGAGGTGCTCGAGGCCTCGCCGGACCGGGTCGTCCCGCCGTGCCCGTTCGCCGGGCCGGGCCGCTGCGGCGGCTGCGACTTCCAGCACGTCGACCTCGGGCGCCAGCGCGCGCTGAAGGCCGACGTCGTCGCCGAGCAGCTGCGCCGCCTGGCCGGCCTCGACGTCGACGTGACGGTCGAGGCGGTCGAGGGCGACCTGCCCGAGCAGCTCGCCGGCCTCCGCTGGCGCACCCGCCAGCAGTACGTCCGTCTCCCCGACGGCCAGCGCGGCTTGCGCAAGCACCGCTCGCGCGAGGTGGTCGTCGTCGACGACTGCCGGATCGCCCACCCCGACGCCCGCGAGCCGCGACCCGGCACCGTCACCGAGCAGGTCACCGCCGCCGGCGCCACCCACGCGTACGACGTCGCCACCGACGGGTTCTGGCAGGTCCACCCCGGCGCGCCGCGGACGCTGGTCGAGACGGTCCTCGAGGTGCTGCGCCCGCAGGCGGGGGAGTCCGTGCTCGACCTGTACGCCGGGGTCGGGCTGTTCGCCCATTTCCTCGGCGAGGCCGTGGGGGAGACCGGCCGGGTCGGCGCGATCGAGGGCGACCCGACCGCGGCCGGCCACGCCGCGACCAACTGCCCCGGGGCCGAGGTCACTGCCGGAGGCGTCGACGAGGTGCTCGCGGCGGCGTACGACGGGCACTGGGACCTGGTCGTGCTCGACCCGCCCCGCGAGGGCGCTCGCCGCCCCGTCGTGGAGCAGGTCGTGGCACGGACCCCACGCGCGGTGGCGTACGTCGCGTGCGACCCGGCGGCCCTGGCGCGCGACGTGTCGGTCTTCGCCGAGCACGGCTACCGCCTCAGCGGGCTGCGCGCCTTCGACCTCTTCCCGATGACCCACCACGTGGAGTGCGTCGCGCTGCTGGAGCGCGAGGCGAGCGACTGACACCCGCTCGTGGATCGGTGCCACGTGGTGGCACCGATCCACGACCGTCAGCCCTCTCCACAGGCCGCGATCGCCTCGGTGAGGCACCGGCCGCGGTGGGCAGGCTCCTGCCGTGCCACCCGACGACACGCCACCACCCCCGGACATCGCGGGTCTGCGCCACCTGACGACCTACGTGCAGGACGGGGTGGTGTCCCGAACGCAGCTCGGTTCGCTCGGCTTCCGGCCCCACGACGTACGCCGGATGCTGCGCCGGCTGGAGCTCAGCGTCGTCCATCCCGGCGTGTACGTGCGGCACACCGGTCCGCCCACCTGGCCGCAACGCGCCTGGGCCGCGGTCCTGGCCACCGGTGGCGTGCTGACCCGCGAGTCCGCGCTGCCGAAGCCGCCCGAGCGGGCACCGATCCAGGTCGCGGTCGACGTGCGTCGCACGGTCGCCCGGCTCGAGGGCGTCACCGTCCACCGCACCGCCCACCTGGCCGACCGGATCGCACCGGGCTCGGCGCCTCCGCGGATCGGTGCCGCCCACGCCGCCGTGGAGCTCGCCGACCTCGCAGCGGACGAGCACGCGGCGTACCGGGTGCTCGCCGACGTGCTGCACACCCGCGAGGTGGTCGCGGCGGACCTGGCGGCAGCCATCGCGGCGCGGGGCCGGCTGCGCCGCAGGGCGCTCCTGGTCGAGCTGGTGGCGGACCTGGCGACCGGGGCCGCCTCCGTGCTCGAGCGCGCGTACCTGCGCGACGTCGAGCGCGCACATGGTCTCCCGGTCGGGCGCCGGCAGGCACGGGGGAGCGTGGACGGCCGGACCGTCCTGCGGGACGTCTCCTACGACGACTTCGGCACCTACGTGGAGCTCGACGGCCGGGCGTTCCACGACACGCCCGCTGCCCGCGACCGCGACCTGGCCCGCGACCTGACGGCGGTGGTGGCGGACGGGCGCACGACCGTGCGGCTCGGGCACCGTCAGGTCCTGTCCGAGGCGTGCGCCACCGCCGTGGCCGTCGGTCGTCTGCTGCAAGGGCGAGGGTGGAGCGGGGGACCGGCGACCTGCCCCCGATGTCCGAGCCTTCGGTCGTGATCCGGTGCCACCGGCTGGCACCGGACCGCGACCGACCGTACTGGCTCGACGTCGTGTATCTTGATATCAAGAGAGTTCGGTCGACCAGCTGCAGAGGTTAGGGCTGCCTTCCTTCCGTCGCCCACCAGCGCAACGGCAAGATGGCGAGGAGCCGACCGCACCATCGATCAAGCACCACCGGACGTCACGAGGAGAGTTGGCAGTGGCCAGTCAGGACAGCTTCGGTGCCAAGAGCACCCTGGACGTGGACGGACAGTCCTACGAGATCTACCGCCTCGACGCGGTGACGGGGGAGGGCCTGGACGTCGAGACGCTGCCCTTCAGCCTCAAGGTCCTGCTCGAGAACCTCCTGCGGACCGAGGACGGCGCGGACATCACCGCCGACGACATCAAGGCCCTCGCCGGGTGGGACGCCGACGCGCACCCCGACAAGGAGATCCAGTTCACGCCGGCGCGCGTGATCATGCAGGACTTCACCGGCGTGCCCTGCGTCGTCGACCTCGCCACCATGCGCGAGGCGATGGCCGAGCTCGGCGGCGACCCGTCGCGGATCAACCCGCTCGCGCCGGCCGAGATGGTCATCGACCACTCCGTCATCGCCGACGTCTTCGGCTCGCCCGAGGCGTTCGAGCGCAACGTGGAGATCGAGTACGAGCGCAACCGCGAGCGCTACCAGTTCCTGCGCTGGGGCCAGGGCGCCTTCGACGACTTCAAGGTCGTCCCGCCGGGCACCGGCATCGTGCACCAGGTCAACATCGAGCACCTCGCCCGCACCGTCATGGTGCGCGACGGCGTGGCGTACCCCGACACCTGCGTCGGCACCGACTCCCACACCACGATGGTCAACGGCATCGGCGTCGTCGGGTGGGGCGTCGGCGGCATCGAGGCCGAGGCCGCGATGCTCGGCCAGCCGGTCTCGATGCTCATCCCGCGCGTCGTCGGCTTCAAGCTGAACGGCGACCTGCCCGAGGGCTCGACCGCGACCGACCTGGTGCTCACGATCACCGAGATGCTGCGCAAGCACGGCGTCGTCGGCAAGTTCGTGGAGTTCTACGGCCCCGGCGTCTCCGCGCTCCCGCTGGCCAACCGCGCCACGATCGGCAACATGAGCCCGGAGTTCGGCTCGACCATCGCGGTCTTCCCCATCGACGAGCAGACCGTCGAGTACCTCAAGCTCACCGGGCGCTCCGAGGAGCAGCTCCGCCTCGTCGAGGAGTACGCCAAGGCGCAGGGCCTGTGGCACGACCCGGACGCCGAGCCGCGCTACTCCGAGAAGCTCGAGCTGGACCTCTCGACGGTCGTCCCGTCGCTCGCCGGCCCGAAGCGCCCGCAGGACCGCGTCGCGCTCTCCGACGCCCGCGAGGCGTTCCGGATCGCGCTGGCCGACTACGTTGCCGCCGACGAGACCGGCGGTGAGGACCGCAAGCCGGGCGTCCCGGGCAACGAGAAGCCGTTCGGCGTCACCACCGGCGCCGACGAGGCCTCCGCGGAGTCCTTCCCGTCCTCCGACCCGCCGGCGAGCAACGGCAACGGCGACGGTCACGACGACGCCGCCAAGCCCGCCGACTGGCACAGCGCCGCGGCCAACGCCGACGGCCGCCTGAGCGACCCGATCACCGTCACCCTCGAGGACGGCCGCGAGTTCGAGCTCGACCACGGTGCGGTCGCGATCGCCGCGATCACCTCGTGCACGAACACCTCGAACCCGTCGGTGATGATCGGCGCTGCCCTGCTGGCCAAGAACGCGGTCGAGAAGGGCCTGACCACCAAGCCGTGGGTCAAGACCACGCTCGCGCCCGGCTCCCAGGTCGTCTCCGACTACTACGAGCGCGCCGGCCTCACGCCGTACCTCGACAAGCTCGGCTTCAACCTCGTCGGCTACGGCTGCACCACCTGCATCGGCAACTCCGGCCCGCTCATCCCCGAGGTCTCCGCCGCGGTCAACGAGAAGGACCTCGCGGTCGTCTCGGTGCTCTCGGGCAACCGGAACTTCGAGGGCCGGATCAACCCCGACGTGAAGATGAACTACCTCGCGTCCCCGCCGCTGGTCGTCGCCTACGCGCTGGCCGGCTCCATGGACGTCGACCTGTTCAACGACCCGCTGGGCCAGGACACCGACGGCAACGACGTCTACATGAAGGACATCTGGCCGTCCCCGCAGGAGGTCGAGCGGGTCATCGGCGAGTCGATCACCTCCGACATGTTCGACAGCTCCTACGCCGACGTCTTTGCCGGCGACGAGCGCTGGCAGTCGCTGCCGACCCCCGAGGGCGACACCTTCGAGTGGGACGCCGAGTCGACCTACGTCCGCAAGCCCCCGTACTTCGACGGCATGCCCGACGAGCCGGAGGCGGTCACCGACATCAAGGGCGCCCGCGTGCTCCTCAAGCTCGGCGACTCGGTCACCACCGACCACATCAGCCCGGCCGGCGCGATCAAGAAGGACTCGCCGGCCGGCAAGTACCTCGCCGAGCACGGCGTCGAGCAGCGGGACTTCAACTCCTACGGCTCGCGCCGCGGCAACCACGAGGTCATGATCCGCGGCACGTTCGCCAACATCCGCCTGCGCAACCAGCTCGCGCCGGGAACCGAGGGTGGCGTCACCCGCGACTTCACCAACGGTGGCGAGGTGACCTCGGTCTTCGAGGCCTCGGAGAACTACATCGCCGCGGGCACCCCGCTGGTCGTCCTGGCCGGCAAGGAGTACGGCTCCGGCTCCTCGCGCGACTGGGCCGCCAAGGGCACCTCGCTGCTGGGCGTCAAGGCCGTCATCGCCGAGTCCTACGAGCGCATCCACCGCTCGAACCTCATCGGCATGGGCGTCATCCCGCTCCAGTTCCCCGAGGGCGAGACCGCCGAGAGCCTCGGCCTGACCGGCGAGGAGGAGTTCTCCATCACCGGCATCACCGAGCTCAACGAGGGCCGCACGCCCAAGACCGTCAAGGTCAAGGCGGGCGACGTCGAGTTCGACGCGGTCGTCCGCATCGACACCCCCGGCGAGGCGAACTACTACCGCAACGGCGGCATCATGCAGTACGTCCTGCGCAACCTGCGCAAGGCCTGATCCGCTCCCGCACCGTCCGGACGGCCCGTCACCCCTCGGGGGTGGCGGGCCGTCCGTCTGTTCCCTTCTTCGTCCTCGACCCCTCGCTCGGGGTTGCTCGGTGCGTGGAAGGGGATGACGAGGCAGGAGAGGAACCCGATGAGCACCTTGCGCGACCGCCTGGCCGACCTGGCCGCCGACGCCGGACCGGGCGACGGTCCCGGGGTACCCCCGGCGACGCTGTGGGAGCGCGGCGTACGTCGTGCACGGCTGCGTCGCGCGGCATCGGGGGCTGCCGTGGCGGCCGCCGTCGTGCTCGTGACGGCCGGGCTTGCCTTGCGCACCGACCCGCCAGCGCCGCTCCCGGCCGACGTGCCCTTCGAGCGGTTGCACCTCCCCGAGCAGGTCCGGCCGCCGGGGACGTGGTCCGACGCGGAGAACCCGGCCGGGCCACTGGCCGCCGTCGGACTCTTCCTGCGCACCGAGCCGGAGGGCCTGTTCGGCGAACGGACGCCGCTGGAGGTCTTCGGGGTCTCGGCCGTCGACGGCCGAGCCGGGTGGATCGACCTGCCGGGCGTGACCGTGGAGTCGCAGGGGCTGGTCGGGTGGTTCGCGCTGTCGCCCAACGGACGCTGGATCGGCTGGACCCGGCACGATGAGCCGCGGCGCCCCGGGGCGCAGGCCCCACAGGCCGGGTGGTCGGTCCTGGACACGACAACCGGCGAGGTCCGCGAGCTGGCCGACCCGCGCGCCCGCCGGGTGGTCGACGCGACCGACCTCGCGTTCTCCGGGGACTCCCGGTACCTGCTCACGAGCTACGAGACGCGCAGCGGCGGCGGGGACCGGCGCCACAGGTTCGTGGCCGTCGACGTCCGCACCGGTGAGCGGACGGTCGTCGAGGGGCCGGGGGAGAAGTGGGTGCCCTCGTTCGGCACGGCACCGTCGGACGTCGTCTGGTCCCGCGGCCGGAAAGTCCACCGGCTCGACCCGCTCACCGGGGAACGGCGCACCTCCGCGTTCCCGCAGTCGGTCGTCGTCGCCTCGTGGGGGCCGGACGACCGCGCGTTCGCTTATGTCGGGCGGCGAGCGGGTCCCGACGAGCCCGGACGCTGGCGGCTCTACGCCGGCCGCTCGGTCGCCGAGGCGCGCGACCGGGCGCTGCCGCTCGGCACCCAACCGGGGCAGATCCTCGGCTGGCGCGACGCTCGGCACGTGGTCGTCGGCCACTGGCGCACCACGGTGCGGGTTGTCGACGTCGTCACGGGCGAGACCGAGACCGTCGACCTCGACGGCGGGGCGGCGAAGTACAACGCGCCGTTGCTCGCCGGCGACCTCTGGCAGAACCCGCTCGTCCCTGCGGTGGACCAACCGGGCGGCAGCGACCCGCGGCGGCCGTACCTGGTGGGCGGCGCAGCCGTGGGTGCCGTCGCGGTGGTGGGTCTCCTCTGGACGAGGAGGCGGCGACGTGTCCAGGGCTGAGCGTGACCGCGAGGGGTTCGAGCAGTTCGTCGGCGCGCGGCGCGCGGCGCTGCTGCGCACGGCGTACCTCCTCACCGGCGACCACGACGACGCCGAGGACCTCGTCCAGGTCGCGCTGGTCAAGGTGGTCCCGCACTGGGACCGGATCGCCGACCGGCCCGAGCCCTACGTGCGCCGCGTGCTCGCCCGCGAGAGCGTCTCGCGGTGGCGCCGTCGGCGGTGGCGGGAGGTCAGCACGGCCGAACCGCCCGAGACCCGCGCCGCCGGGGACGGGACGGGGGAGGCCTCCGACCGCGACCTGCTGCGGGCCGCGCTGGCGGCGCTCCCGCCGCGGCAGCGGGCGGTGATCGTGCTGCGCTACTACGAGGACCTCACCGAGCGGCAGACCGCGGACGTGCTCGGGATCGCGGTCGGCACGGTCAAGTCGCAGGCCCGGGAGGGACTCGCCCGGTTGCGGACGCTCGTGCCGGAGGCCGAGGTGGTGGCCACTACCGTGTGACGCATGATCGTGGCGTTCAGCATCAGCCCGACCACCGGTGACGAGACCGGCGGTGTCTCCGAGGCGGTCGCGGCCGCGGTGCGGGTGGTCCGCGAGTCCGGGCTGCCGAACGAGACCAACGCGATGTTCACCAACATCGAGGGCGAATGGGACGAGGTCATGGCGGTCGTGAAGAAGGCCGTCGACGTCGTCGCCGAGGTGTCCCCGCGGGTCGGCCTGGTGCTCAAGGCCGACATCCGGCCCGGGTACGACGGCCAGCTGACCGCCAAGGTCGAGCGGGTCGAGCGCGCGCTCGAGCAGTCGTGAGCGACGTACCGCCGCCTCCGCCCTCGGTCCCTCCGCCGCCGGCACCCCCGCCCCCGCCCCCGGGCCCGCCGGCGCCCCCGGCTCCGCAGCGTGACCGGTTCAGCGTGCTGGTCCTCGCCGGGCTGGCCGCGTGCGCGGTGCTGCTGGTGGCGATCGGTGTGCCCGTGGCGGTCAGCCAGGTGCGGGCGGACGACGCCGCCCGGGTCGAGCGGAACCTCGACGAGGTGCAGGTCTTCGCCGACCTGAGCACCGACCACACCGACGGCGACGTGGACTACCCGCAGGTGCCGCCGGCCGGCGGGCCGCACCACCCGCGGTGGCTCGAGTGCGGGGTCTACGAGGAGCCGGTGCGCGAGGAGAACGCCGTGCACGACCTCGAGCACGGCACGGTGTGGATCACCTACGACCCGGACCTGCCCGCCGAGGACGTCGCGTCCCTGGCCGAGCAGCTGCCCGCCAACGGCATCCTGTCGCCGTACCCCGGCCTGCCCGCCCCCGTCGTCGTCACCGTCTGGGGCCACCAGCTGCGGCTCGTCGGCGCGGACGACCCCCGGCTCGGGCTGTTCGTCGAGCAGCTCGGCGGCGGCCGCTCCGCGCCCGAGCCGTTCGCCTCCTGCGCCGGCGGCGTGCCCGACCCGCAGGGCGGCGTCGAGCCCGAGCGGGGCCCCGGCACGACGGTGTAACCCCCGCGGGGGCCGGGCACGGGAGGACCATGGACTCCGAGACCAGGGACTACCGCACCGGCGGCGAGGACACCGTCCTGGACCTCACCCGCGACTGCGCCGACTACGTCAGCGGTCGCGGCGACGGCCTGCTCCACCTCTTCGTGCCGCACGCGACCGCCGGACTGGCGATCCTCGAGACCGGCTCCGGCAGCGACGACGACCTGCTCGCCGCCCTCGGCGACCTGCTGCCCGCCGACGACCGCTGGCGCCACCGCCACGGCACCCCCGGCCACGGCCGCTCCCACGTCATGCCGGCCCTCGTGCCGCCGTACGCCACCGTCCCCGTCCTCGACGGCTCGCTCGCTCTCGGTACTTGGCAGAGCATCTGCCTCGTCGACCTCAACGTCGACAACCACGACCGCACCGTGCGGTTCTCCTTCCTCGCGGGCTGACTCCCGGCTGCTCGACCAGCGGTGGCCGGGCTAGGTTCGCCACATGCATGAGCCGACCAGATTCGCCTGCGCGCTGCTCGTCGACCGCCGGGGATGGGTGCTGCTGCAGGAGCGGGACGAGCACGCGGTGATCGACCCGGAGACGTGGGGGATGCCGGGCGGTCACGTGGAGGACGGCGAGGGGTTCGAGGAGGCGGCGTACCGCGAGCTGGCCGAGGAGACCGGCGTCCGGCTCGAGCGGGGTGACCTGCAGTTCTGGCGGGAGGTCCCGACCGAGCACGCGTCGTACGGCGTGGGCTCGATGCACGTGTACGTCGGCGCCGTCGACCTCACCGACGCCGACATCACCTGCGGCGAGGGCCGGCAGATGGTCTTCGTCGACCCGGCGCGGGTGCCGACCCTCGAGCTGACCGGCTCGGCGGCCGACGCCCTCCCGGCGTTCCTCGACAGCGAGATGTACAGCACCATGGCCCCATGACCACCGCGCGCACCACGGACCTGACCGTCGTCCCCGTCCCGGCCCACGGCGCCGAGGACGTCGTCGTCGCCACCTCCGGCCCCGACGAGGGCTGTGTGTTCACCGGCACCGAGGACGGCAGCGTCTTCCGGGTCTCGCACGACGGCGCGAAGGTGGACCGGGTCGCCCACACCGGCGGCCGCCCCCTCGGCATCGAGATCGACGCCGACGGCCGGCTGCTGGTGTGCGACGCCAAGCGCGGCGTGCTCCGGATCGACACGGCGACCGGCGGCATCGAGACCGTCACCGACCGGGTGGGCGGGCAGCCGATGGTCTTCTGCAACAACGCGGCGATCGCGAGCGACGGCACCGTGTGGTTCTCCGACTCCTCCCAGCGCTACGGGATCGAGCGGTGGAAGGACGACTTCATCCAGGTCACCCGTTCGGGCCGGCTGATGCGGATGGACCCCGACGGCACGGTGACCGTCGTCCTCGACGGGCTCGCCTTCGCCAACGGCGTCGCGCTGAGCAAGGACGAGGACTTCGTCTGCGTCGCCGAGACCGGCGGCCGCACCGTCGTCCGTCGCTGGCTGACCGGCGACCGCGCCGGCATGCGCGACCTGCTCTGCTCGAACCTCCCGGGCTACCCCGACAACATCGCCCGCGGCAGCGACGGCCTGATCTGGGTGACGATCGCCAGCCCGCGCGACCCGGTGGTCGAGCGGCTCCAGGGCGCGCCGTTGAAGGTGCGCAAGCTGGTCACGCGGATCCCGCAGAAGCTGCAGCCGCAGCCCGCGCGCACCGTCCGCGTCCAGGCGTACGACGACGAGGGCCGGCTCGTCCACGACCTCGACCTGCCGGGCGAGCGGTACCACATGGTGACCGGCGTCCGGGAGCACGACGGTCGCGTCTGGATGGGCAGCCTCCACGAGCCGGCGATCGCGGCCCACGACCTGTGACCTCCTAGACTCGGGGGCATGTCGCTCCTCGACTCGATCGCCGGTCCACGGGACGTCCAGGCCCTGGCGCCCGACCAGCTCGAGGGCCTGGCCGCCGAGATCCGCGACCTCCTCGTGCAGACCTGCTCGCGCATCGGCGGGCACCTCGGCCCCAACCTCGGCGTCGTCGAGCTGACCATCGCCCTGCACCGCGTCTTCGACAGCCCGCGCGACCGGATCGTCCTCGACACCGGCCACCAGTCCTACGTCCACAAGATCCTCACCGGGCGCGGCGGCCAGTTCGACGGCCTGCGCAAGGAGGGCGGCCTGTCGGGCTACCCGAGCCAGGACGAGTCCCCGCACGACATCGTCGAGAACTCCCACGCCTCGACCGCGCTGTCGTACGCCGACGGGCTGGCCAAGGCCTACGCGATCCGCGGCGAGGACCGCCACACCGTCGCGGTCATCGGCGACGGCGCTCTCACCGGCGGCATGGCCTGGGAGGCGCTCAACAACATCGCGATCGCCAAGGACAGCCGGCTGGTCATCGTCGTCAACGACAACGGCCGCTCCTACACGCCGACCATCGGCGGCCTGGCGAACGCGCTCACCACGCTGCGCACCAACCCGCGCTACGAGCAGGTCCTCGACCTGGTCAAGAAGCGCCTCAACGCCGTCCCCGGCGTCGGCCCCGCGGCGTACGACGCCCTCCACGCGATGAAGAAGGGCCTCAAGGACGCGCTCGCCCCGCAGGGCCTCTTCGAGGACCTCGGCCTGAAGTACGTCGGCCCGGTCGACGGCCACGACCTCGTCGCCATGGAGGCCGCGCTGGAGCGGGCCAAGCGGTTCGGCGGCCCGGTCATCGTGCACGCGCTGACCCGCAAAGGCTTCGGGTACGACGCCGCCGAGCGGCACGAGGCCGACCAGTTCCACTCCCCGCAGCCCTTCGACATCGAGACCGGCGAGGAGAAGGCCCGCGGCCGGATCTGGACCGACGTCTTCTCCGACGAGATCGTCCACATCGGCCAGCGCCGCAAGGACGTCGTCGCGATCACCGCCGCGATGATGCACCCGGTCGGGCTCGACCACTTCCAGAAGCGCTTCCCCGAGCGCACCTTCGACGTCGGCATCGCCGAGCAGCACGCCGCGACGTCGGCGGCCGGGCTCGCGATGGGCGGGCTGCACCCGGTGGTCGCGGTCTACGCGACGTTCCTCAACCGCGCCTTCGACCAGGTGCTCATGGACTGCGCGCTGCACCGCACCGGCGTGACCTTCGTGCTCGATCGCGCCGGCGTGACCGGCGACGACGGCGCCTCGCACAACGGCATGTGGGACATGTCGGTGCTCCAGGTGGTGCCCGGCCTGCGCCTGGCCGCACCTCGCGACGCCGCCCGGCTGCGCGAGCTGCTCAACGAGGCCGTCGAGGTCGAGGACGCCCCGACCGTGGTCCGGTTCCCCAAGGGCCCGCCGCCCGCGGACGTCGAGGCGGTCGGCAAGGCCGGCGGCGCCGACGTGCTGGTCCGCAACGGCACCAAGGACGTGCTCGTCGTGGCCGTCGGCTCGATGAACGAGGTCGCGCTCGGCGTCGCCGACCGGCTCGTCGCCCAGGGGATCGGCGTCACCGTCGTCGACCCGCGCTGGGTCAAGCCGGTCGACCCCGCGGTCGTCGAGCTCGCCCGCGAGCACCGGCTGGTCGTCTCGGTCGAGGACAACGGCGTGGTCGGCGGCTGCGGCTCGGTGCTGCTCCAGACCCTCGTCGAGGCCGGCGTGACCACCCCGGTCCGGCTGCGCGGCATCCCGCAGGAGTTCCTCCAGCACGCCAAGCGCGCCGCGATCCTCGAGCGGATCGGCCTCACGCCGCAGGCGCTCGCCCTCGACATCGTCGAGTACATGACCTCCCTCGACGAAGGTCGTTTACCCGTCGATGCCGCCCACGCCGACCACCCCGTCTGACCGACTCCGCCGGAGCCCGCGGGGTGCGGTCAGGGCCCTGCTGGTCGCGCTCCTGGTCTGCCTGCTGCCCGGGTGCTCGCTCCTCCACCGGAGCGACGACCCGGACGGCGCCGCCCGGGTGGCGGTCGCGCCCGCGCCGGCCGACGTGGTCGTGGCGGTACGGCGTGCGCTGGACCGCCGCGCCCGGGCGGTGCGCCGCGGGGACCGGCGCACCTTCGCCGCCGGCCTCGCCCGGCGGTCGGCGCGGGTGCGGGCCCAGCAGCTGACCTGGTTCGACAACCTGGCCCAGCTGCCGCTCGCGGAGCTCCGCTACACCGTCGACCGGCAGAACATCGTGCGTGACGGCGAGGGCTACTGGGTCGTCGTCGAGCAGTCCATGCAGCTGGCCGGCTACGACGCCGAGCCGGTCGTCACCCACGACCGGTTCCGGTTCCGACCCGCCCCCGGCAACGTCCGACGGATGCGGCTCACCTCGGTCACCGACCCGGCCTGGGAGGCCGAGCACGACGTGCGGCCCCAGCCCTGGGACCTCGGCCCGGTCGAGGTGCGCGGTGGGTTCGGCGTGCTGGGCGTCTTCGACGCCGAGAGCGTTGCCGCCGCGTCCGGGGTGATCGCGTCGGTCGAGCGCGGCATCACCGACGTCTCGGCCGTCCTGCCGCAGGGCTGGCGCCGCACGGTGGTCGTCTACGCGCTGTCCTCGACGGCGTTCCTCGAGACCATCGACGAGCTGCCCGGGGGCGACCCGGAGCGGCTGGACGGCGTCGCCTTCCCGGTCGCGGCCGGCCCCGGGCGGGCCGGTGCGGCCGCGACCCGCTTCGCGCTGCACCCGCGGATGCTCACGCGCGCCGGCCCGCAGCGCGACCGGCTGGTGCGCCACGAGCTGGTGCACGTCGCGCTCGGCGAGCGCGACGACGACGTACCGGTGTGGCTCAGCGAGGGCATCGCGGAGTACGTCTCGGTCCGTGCCGTCGACCCCGCCGACCGGGTGGTCGCCGAGGCGGCCCTCGGCCGCGCCCTCGCGGGGATCGACGGGCTGCCGACCCGCGAGTCGTTCACCGCCCCCGGCGACGAGCCGGTCGTGTCGTACGGCGTGTCCTGGTGGGTCTGCGAGTACGTCGCCCGCTCGTTCGGCGAGGGCGCCCTCTGGGCCCTGCTCGACGCCCTCGCGGAGGAGGACGCCGACGAGGCCGACGTGCTCCGCCGGACCCTGGGCCTGACCGCCGACCAGCTCGCGAACCGGGCCGCGCGGCTCATGGTCGCCACCTTCGTCCCGGGCGTCGAGGCCACCCCATAGGCTGGGCGGGTGACCCAGGAACCCCGTCTCGTGCACATCGTCGACGAGGTGCCGGAGCTCGACGACGCCACCGACCTCACGCTGGTGATCGTCCTCGACGGGTTCCTCGACGCGGGCAACGCCGCAGCGCGCGCTGCCCAGCACCTCGTCGACCTCTCCGACGCGCCCGTGCCCGGCGGCAAGGTGGTCGCGACGTTCGACGTCGACTCCTTCCACGACTACCGCGCACGGCGTCCGGCGATCTCCTTCGTCCGCGACCACTACGAGGCGTACGACGCGCCCCGGCTCGTCGTCCGGCTCCTGCGCGACACCGGCGGGACGCCGTACCTGCTCCTCCACGGCCCGGAGCCCGACAACCGGTGGGAGGCCTTCGCGCGCTCGGTGCGCGAGGTCGTCGAGCGGCTCGGCGTGAGCCGCGTGGTGGCGATGGGCTCCGTGCCGATGGCGGTGCCGCACACGCGGCCGATCGCCATCACCCACCACGCCAACGACCACGCCGAGCCGGTCGGGCAGAGCCCGTGGCGCGGCGAGCTGCGGGTGCCCAGCAGCGCCCAGGCGCTGCTCGAGGTGCGGCTGGGGGAGTGGGGCCACGCCGCGCTCGGCTTCGTCGCGCACATCCCGCACTACCTCGCGCAGCTGGACTACCCGAAGGCCTCCGCCGTGCTGCTCGAGCAGCTCGAGCGCGGCGGCCGGCTGACCATCGACCTCTCCGGGCTGCGCGCGGAGGCAGAGGACCGCGAGGTCGAGATCGCCCGCTACCTCGCGGCCAACGAGGAGGTCGCCGAGGTCGTCGCCGCGCTGGAGCGGCAGTACGACGCGTTCGAGCGCTCCGAGGAGTCCGGCAGCAACCTGCTCGCCGAGGACCAGCCGCTGCCCAGCGGCGAGGAGCTCGGCCAGCAGTTCGAGCAGTTCCTCGCCGCGCTCGACGAGGACCCCAAGACCGGCACCGACCCCGGCAACGACGAGGACGGGGAGGGCTGAGTGCCGCGCGACGCCGCCGACCTGGTCGAGCTGCTCGACCTGGAGACGATCGACACCAACCTGTTCCGCGGGCACCAGCAGGTCTCGTCGCTGCCGCGGGTCTTCGGCGGGCAGGCCGCCGCGCAGGCGGTGGTGGCCGCGGGCCGCACCGTCGACCCGGCGTACGTCCTGCACTCGCTGCACTCCTACTTCCTGCAGCCCGGGGACACCTCGGCGCCGATCATCTTCGACGTCGAGACGATCCGCGAGGGCCGCTCGTTCGCGACCCGCCGGGTGCTGGCGCGCCAGCACGGCCGTCCGATCTACGCGCTGACCGCGGACTTCCAGCGGCCCGAGGAGGGCTGGGAGCACCAGCAGGTCGCGCCGGTCGTGCCGCCGCCCGAGGAGTGCCTGGACCCCAAGAAGCTGCTCGGCCAACCTGACGACGACCCCGAGTGGGGCGTGATGGAGCTGCGGTACGCCGGCAGCTCGCTCGACGGCGGGCTCGAGCCGGACGAGGCGCGGCCCGGTCGGCAGCGGGTGTGGCTGCGCGCGAAGGGGACCCTGCCCGACGACCCGTTCGTGCACGTGGCGGCGTTCGCGTTCTTCTCCGACATGACGCTCATGGGCGCCGCGCTCGCGCCGCACGGCATCCGCAGCGGCAGCCCCGAGGCGATGGTCGCGTCGCTGGACCACTCGATCTGGTTCCACCGGCCGTTCCGCGTGGACGACTGGTGGCTCTACGACCAGGACTCGCCCTTCGCCGGCGGCGGTCGCGGGCTGGTGCACTCCCGGGTGCACACCGCGGACGGCACGCTCGTGGCGTCGGTCTCCCAGGAGGCGCTGCTGCGCAAGCCGCGCGCGCCTCGGCAGGAGGCGGGCGCGTGAGCTCGTCCGCGGACAACCCCGTCGAGGAGCTCGTCGCCCTGCTCGACCTCGAGGACATCGACGCCGACCTGTTCCGCGGCGCGCAGCCGCCGTCGGGGCGCGCGCGGGTCTACGGCGGGCAGGTCGCGGCGCAGGCGCTGATCGCGGCGATCCGCACGGCCGGCGAGGACTTCGCCGTCCACTCGCTGCACTCCTACTTCCTGCTGCCCGGCGACTACTCCGTCCCGATCGTGTACGACGTGGAGCGGATCCGGGACGGCCGGTCCTTCCTGACCCGCCGGGTCGTGGCCCGGCAGCACGGGCGCGCGATCTACTTCCAGACCGTCAACTTCCAGCGGCCCGAGGAGGGTTGGGAGCACCAGGACGCCATGCCCGAGGTCGGCCGCCCCGAGGACGGCGCCGACATGGCCGACCTGATGCGGCGCTCCGGCACGGCCGAGGCCGACGCGCTGGCCGCGGAGTGGAGCGCGCTCGACGTGCGCCACCTCGGCACGACCCGCCGCGGCCTAGCCCCGCACCCCGAGCACCCGGCCCGCGCGCAGCTGTGGATGCGGGTGCGCGAGCGGCTCGCCACCGACGACCCGGTGACCCACCTGGGGCTGTTCACCTACGCCAGCGACATCAGCCTGCTCGGCTCGTGCCTGGCCGCCCACGAGACCGACCCGGCCAGCACGATGATGGCGTCGCTGGACCACACGATCTGGTTCCACCGGCCGTTCCGCGCCGACGAGTGGTGGCTCTACGACCAGTGGTCGCCCTCGGCGTCGGGCGGGCGCGGGCTGGCGCTCGGGCGGGTCTACACCGAGGACGGCACGCTGGTCGCCACGGTGGCCCAGGAGGGCCTGATCCGGCCGATGCGCTGAGCTACGTCGTCCGGGCCCGGAGGTCAGAGGTCGGTCGTCCGGCCGGCCAGGTGCGGGGCGCCGGAGCGCGGGCTGCTCAGCGAGAAGGCGTAGCCGTCGTCGAGCGGCCGCGACCCGAAGGCGACCGTGCCCGGCAGCAGCACCGGCTTCTTGAACGCCACGTCGACGCGCACGGCGTCGGCGAGCCGGTTCTCCAGGGCGGCGGTGCAGCGGGCCAGCGTCCACATGCCGTGCGCGATCTGGCGGGGGAAGCCCAGCGCCTTCGCGGTCAGCGGGTAGAGGTGGATCGGGTTGTGGTCGCCGGAGACCGCCGCGTAGGTCCGGCCCAGGTCGCCGGGCAGCGACCAGGCCGTGCCGCCCGCGGGCGCCTCGGGGAACGCCGTGCCGGCCGGGGCCGACTCGTCGCCCTTGCCGCGGCGCAGGTAGGCCGAGCTCTCCTCCCAGACCGTCTCGCCGTCGGCGGTCACGGTGGTGCGGAAGTCGAACACCCTGCCCTTGGCGTGCGGCCGGGCCGGCCCGACGGACACGCTCACCGCCAGCGACTCGCCGATCCGCACCGGGCGGTGCTGGGTGATGGAGTTCTCCAGGTGCACGGTGCCGATGGCCGGAGCCGGGAACGCCGGGTCGCTCATCAGCGCCATGTGCAGCGGGAACGCGAGCAGGTGCGGATACGGCAGCGGGACGGTGTCCTTGACCGGGAACCCGCACACCGCGGCGTACCGCTCGACGTGCGCGCGCTCGACCGTGACCGGCGGCCGGCTGAACGACAGCCCGCTGAACCCGTCGGCCGACGCCTTGCGGATGCCCGGCAGCTGGCCGACGACCGGCAGCGACGGCAGGGCCGCCTTGAGGAGGGTGGTCAGGCCGCCGGCGTCGCCGGAGACCTCGCGGGTGGGGATGTCCTGCTGCTTCGACGAGCCGGCCATCAGGCGCCCAGCATCATCTGGCCGCAGACGCGGACGACGTTGCCGTTGACCGCGCTGGAGGCGGGGTTGGCGTACCAGGCGATCGTCTCGGCGACGTCGACCGGCAGGCCGCCCTGGGACATCGCGTTGAGCCGCTGGCCGACCTCGCGGGTCGCGAACGGCACGGCCGCGGTCATCTGCGTGATGATGAAGCCGGGCGCGACGGCGTTGATCGTGATGCCGTTGTCGAGCTCGTCGGCCAGCGAGTCCACCAGGCCGATGACGCCGGCCTTGGAGGCGGCGTAGTTCGTCTGGCCGACGTTGCCCGCGATGCCGGCGATCGAGGCGACGCCGATGATCGAGCCGTTGGCGTTGACGACGCCCTGGTCGAGCAGCTCGCGGGTGATCCGCTCCGGGGCGGTGAGGTTGACGCCGATCACCGACTCCCAGCGGTCCTCGGCCATGTTGGCGAGCTTCTTGTCGCGGGTGATGCCGGCGTTGTGCACGACGACGTCCACGCCGCCGTGCTTCTCCTTCAGGTGGTGCGCGATCCGCTGCGGCGCGTCCTTGCCGGTGATGTCGAGGGTCAGCCAGTCGCCGTCGAGCTCCTTCATCAGCTTCTGGAGCGGGTCGGCGGCCTGGGGCACGTCGACGCCGACGACGGTCGCCCCGTCGCGGTGGAGCACGCGGGCGATCGACTCGCCGATGCCGCGGCTGGCGCCGGTCACGAGCGCGACCTTGCCGGCGAGCGGCTGCTGCCAGTCGGCGACCTCGCCGGCGACCGTCGCGCCCCGGGCGCCGATGCGGACGACCTGGCCGGAGACGTAG
This sequence comes from Nocardioides deserti, assembly GCF_014266025.1. Taxonomy (GTDB): domain Bacteria; phylum Actinomycetota; class Actinomycetes; order Propionibacteriales; family Nocardioidaceae; genus Nocardioides; species Nocardioides deserti. The sequence goes on from NZ_JACMYC010000001.1 coordinate 289,777, forward strand.
GCGGACTTGGGGGAGAGGAGGAAGGCGAGCGTGCTGGTGACCGCGGCCTCGGAGCCCTCGGCGACGTAGACGAGCTGCACGGTGCCGCCGCGGCCGATCTCCTTGCCGAGGCTGCGGGTGAAGCCCTCGAGCGCGCGCTGGGCGACCCGCTCCGCGCCGCTGACCTGCTCCGGCGGCGTACCGAGGACGACGACCCGCGGGTTGGTCTCCAGGCTGCGCAGCAGCGGGGTGAAGAAGTCACGCAGGGCGACGAGGTCCGCGGAGGTCGTCAGGCCGGTGGCGTCGAAGACCAGGCCCTTGAACCGCTGGCCCTCCTCGGGCGCGCCGGTGACCTCGGTGGAGGCGATGCCGACCGTCTCGAGGATGCCGCCGAGGGACTCCGCCAGCCGGCCGCGACCGCCGAGGCCGACGGTGCCGGTGACGAGCGGCGCCCCCGCCTCGTACCGCTCGAGCTTGGTGGGGTTCGGCAGGCCGAGGTTCTTGACCAGGAGCTTGCCGATCGGGGAGGACGTGAAGTCGCGGTAACGGTCGCTCATGCTGCTCCATGTAACTAGAGGTGTAACTCGGAGTCCACAATTCGTGACGTGGCCCTCATGTCCTTCTGAACTCCGGGCATCGGGGCAAGGATAGGAACATGGAGACCACCACTCGCCGCGTCGCCGTCCTCGGCGGCAACCGCATCCCCTTCGCCCGGTCGAACGGTGCCTACTCGACCGCCTCGAACCAGGACATGCTCACCGCAGCGATCGACGGGCTCGTGGCCCGCTACGGCCTCGAGGGCGAGCGCGTCGGCGAGGTCGTCGCCGGTGCCGTCCTCAAGCACGCCCGCGACTTCAACCTCGCCCGGGAGTCAGTGCTCGGCTCCAAGCTTGCGCCGACGACGCCGGCCACCGACATCCAGGAGGCCTGCGGCACCGGCCTCCAGGCCGCGATCCAGGTCGCGAACAAGATCGCGCTCGGCCAGATCGACTCCGGCATCGCAGGCGGCACCGACACCACCTCCGACGCACCGGTCGCGATCAGCGACAAGCTGCGCAAGAAGCTGATGAAGGTCAACGCCGCCAAGGACACCAAGGGTCGGCTGACCGCCCTCGGCCAGATCCGCCCCGGTGACATCGGCCTGGAGATCCCGAAGAACGGCGAGCCGCGCACCGGCCTGTCGATGGGCGACCACGCCGCGCTCACCGCGCTGGAGTGGCAGATCACCCGCGAGGACCAGGACGAGCTCGCCGCCACCTCGCACCAGAACCTCGCCGCGGCGTACGACAAGGGCTGGAACGACGACCTCGTGACGCCGTTCCGCGGCCTCGAGCGCGACAACAACCTGCGCCCCGACTCCACCGTCGAGAAGCTCGCCAAGCTCAAGCCGGTCTTCGGCAAGGGCGAGTCCGCCACGATGACCGCCGCCAACTCCACCCCGCTGACCGACGGCGCCTCCGCGGTGCTGCTCGGCTCCGAGGAGTTCGCGAGCGAGCACGGCCTCGAGCCGCTCGCGTGGTTCGTCGACTCCGAGACCGCGGCCGTCGACTACGTCCACGGCGGCGAGGGCCTGCTGATGGCGCCGGCGTACGCCGTGCCGCGGATGCTCGCGCGCAACGGCCTGACGCTGCAGGACTTCGACTACTACGAGATCCACGAGGCGTTCGCCTCGCAAGTGCTCTCGACGCTCAAGGCGTGGGAGGACCCGGTGTTCTGCAAGGAGCGCCTCGGCCTCGACGCCCCGCTCGGCTCGATCGACCGCGCGAAGCTGAACGTCAACGGCTCCTCGCTGGCCGCCGGCCACCCGTTCGCCGCGACCGGCGGCCGAATCATCGCCAACCTGGCCAAGCTGCTCGCGGAGAAGGGCTCGGGCCGCGGCCTGATCTCGATCTGCGCCGCCGGCGGCCAGGGCGTCGTCGCGATCCTGGAGCGCTGACCCGTACCCACCCCCGGCGGGCTTCGGCTCAGGCCGGGGGGTGGGTGGCCAGCGCCAGCGCGGAGGTCACCAGGTAGTGCCGCACCTGGTCGGGGCTGATCTGCCCGACCGTCGGCACGCCGGGGGCGGCCTCCTCGACGAGGATGCCGAGGCGGGCCAGCTGGAGCGCGCCGAGCCCGCTGGCGTACAGCGTGTTGGCCAGCAGCGCCGGCTCGGCGACGTGGAAGTCGCCGGTCTCGACGCCGTGCTCCAGCGCCGTGCTGAGCTGGCGCAGGCATGAGGAGATGCCGCGCCCCAGCCGGAAGAGCGCGCTCTCGCTGATCTCGTCGAGCAGCTCGGTGCCGGTGCGACGCATCAACGCCTGCGCGCAGTCGACGAAGGCCGGGTGGGCCAGGCCGTAGTCCACGAACGCCGTCACGATCGCCGCCAGCCGGTCGGGTGCGGCGTCGACGCCGTCGGCCGCCTGTTCGAGCGCGCCGCGCAGCTCGTCGAGGTAGGAGACCAGCGTCAGCGCGAAGATCTCCTCCTTGCCGGAGAAGTGCCGGTAGACGATCGCCCGGTTGATCCCGACCGCCGTCGCGATGTCGTCGATCTGTGCGTCCCGCACACCGCGCTCGTCGAAGAGCCGCCGCGTCGCCGCGATGATCTCCTGCTCCCGGGCCCGCCGCCGGGCGGCCGCTGCGGAGCGCCGCCCGTCGGTGCGCTCGGTCGTCATGAGGCCGATCGTAGCGATCGTGCAACTCGGAGTTGCACGGCTGTGACGCATTCGGCGTGAGGGCTCGTGATCCGAACTACTGGTGGAAGTCGGCCCGGCGCGGCGCCGCCCCGCGGAGAGCCCGGTCCGCCGACCGACTTCGACCAGTACTTCGGCAGATCCGGCCGGCGCCGGAGCCCGTCCGCGCGGTCAGCCGAGGGTCAGCGCGCCGAGGAGCACCGCGACCGCCGCGGAGCCGGCGGAGTTCGCGGCCAGGTGGATGCCGTGGCCGGAGGCGTAGGCGACGCTGCCGGCGGCGAACGACGTCCACACCCGCCTGCTCGCCTCCGCGGCGGCCAGGGTGGCGGCGGCCGGCGTCAGCACCAGCCACGGCACGACGAGGTCGAGCCAGTCGGCCCAGCGGGTGCCCTGGGGAGCGCGGCCGAGCCCGTCGGGCAGCAGGCCGAGGTGGTGGAGCACGGCGTAGGACAGCGCCGTCGTCGCGAGCCACCGGGAGTGCACGGCCACAGCATGCCGCCCTCGGGGGCTGGACCGGCTCAGCGGTCGACGAGCGAGGGGTCGACCTCCTGCCAGCGCCCCATCGACTCGTCCCAGAAGACGAGCACGGCCGCGCCGTCCTCGGTGTTGGTGCCGCGGAAGAGGTGGCCCGGCGGGAGCGGGGTGTCCTCGATGTCGGCGTTGGCCTCGTAGCCCGAGACCTGCCAGAACTGCACGTTCCTCACGCGTCCTCCTCCTGTCGGGCGACGACAGACCCGTACCCACCCAGGGGTCGGGTCTGCGGGTCAGGGGTTGCCGCCGGGGAGAAGGGCGCGGACGGCGTCGACGGTGTCGACCTCGTCGGGGCGCTTGTCGTGGCGGTAGCGGACCACCCGGGCGAAGCGGAGTGCCACCCCGCCGGGGTAGCGGGTCGAGCGCTGCACGCCGTCGAGGGCGATCTCGACGACCTGCTCGGGGCGGACGTGGACGACGTGCTGGTCGCGCGAGGTCTCGAGCCCGAGGAAGCGCTCGGTCTGCCAGGCGAGCATCTCGTCGGTCATCCCCTTGAACGTCTTGCCCAACATCGTGAACCCGCCGGTGGCGGGGTCACGGGCGCCGAGGTGGATGTTGGAGAGCAGGCCCTGCCGCCGGCCCGAGCCCCACTCGACGGCGAGGACGACCAGGTCGAGGGTGAGGACCGGCTTGACCTTGACCCAGGCGGCGCCGCGGCGGCCGGCGTCGTACGTCGCGGCGAGGTCCTTGACCACGACCCCCTCGTGACCGGCGGCGAGCACCTGCGCGACGAACGCGTCGGCCTCGGCGACGTCGGCGGTGACCAGGCGCCCGACGCGGTGAGCCTCGGGCACGAGCGACTCGAGCGCGGCGAGCCGCTCGGTGCCGGGGGAGTCGAGGAGGTCGCGGCCGTCGAGGTGCAGCAGGTCGAAGAAGTACGGCGTCACCGCGACGCGACCGTCCGACGCCTGGGCGGTGCGGGACGCGGTCTCCTGGAACGGTCGCGGCCGGCCCTCGGCGTCGAGCGCGATCGCCTCGCCGTCGAGCACGAACCGCTGCGCCGGCAGCGCCCGCGCGACCTCGACCACCTCGGGCAGCCGCGCGGTGATGTCGTCGAGCGACCGGGTGGCGACCAGCACGTCGTCGCCGTCGCGGTGGACCTGGATCCGGATCCCGTCGAGCTTGGTGTCGATCGCGACCTCACCGCCCGGGCCGCCGGCCTTCACCATCGCCTCCGCGGTCGAGGTCGCCGACGAGGCAAGCATGGGCAGCACCGGGCGACCCACCTCGAGGCCGAAGCCCGCGAGCGCCTCCTCGCCCCCGGTCAGCGCGGCCACGGCGACGGCCACCGTCGATCCGGCGAGCATCGCGGCGCGGCGCACCGCGGCGAGCGGCACGTCCCCGGCGGCGGCCACCGCCTCCTGCACGAGCGCGTCGAGTGCCCCTTGGCGGACCTCCCCGGTCACCAGCCCGCGCAGCCAGGTCTGCTCGTCGGCGGTGGCCCGGCCGAAGAGGTCCGCGACCGCGGCGGCTCGCGCGGCCTGCGAGCCGGGGCCGGCCAGTGCGGCGATCGCGTCGAACACCTCGTGCACACCGACCACGGTCAGCGACGGTTCGGCCGTTGGCGGGGGCAGCGAGCCGAGCGAGCGCCACCCGAGCCCGGTGCGGCGCTGGCGCAACGACCCGGCGACGTACGACACGACGGTCGCGACCTCGTCCGGGTCGGGCGCGGCACCGGACCCGGGCGCGGGCTCGAGGAGGCGCCCGAGCAGCTCGGCGACGGCGGCGACCTTGGCCTTGCGGGACCGGGTCGCGGCGACGGCGCGGGAGGTGACGACGAGGTCGGCGAGGAGCACGGAGCCATCCAAGCGCGGTGTGACCCGGATATCACCCGGCGGTGGCGGGTCGGCGCGTATCCCTCCCGCCGGGTCGTCGTTCTCCAGGCAACCGATCACCGCCCGGCCCCGGCCGAGCACGAACGTCAGGAAGCCCGTGACCCGCTCCCGCACGTCCCTCGCCGCCGTCGTCGGCCTGGCCGCGATCGCCGCCCCCACGCTCTCCGTCACCGGCCCGGCGGACGCCACCTCGGCGCCCGCGCCTGCCGCCCGCACCAGCGGCGCCGTCGCCGGGCTGGTCGGCGACCTCCACACCCTGGCGTACGACGCCCGCCGCGCGGTCCCCGCGCTCGGCCCGTCCTCGGCCCAGCGGACGGCGGCCCGCTCGCTGGGCGCCTCGGTCGCGTGGAACCCGGCCGGCACCCCGCGCTCGGTGTGGAAGGACGGCGGCACGCTCACCGGCCCCCGCTCCGGCGACCCGGTCGACATCGCCCGCGGCTGGCTGCGCTCGAGCACCCGGCTGCTCGGCATCGACGCCGCCGACGTCGACCGGCTCGGTGTGGTCCGCGACCACGCGCTGCCGGGCATCGGCGCGACGGTGGTCAGCTTCGAGCAGACCTTCGGCGGCCTGGCGGCCGGCTACGGCGGCGTGCTGACCGTCGTGGTGGACGAGGCCGGCCGGGTGGTCAGCTACGCCGGCAACCCGATCCGCCCGGGCCGGCTGACCGGCTCCTTCGAGCTGTCGGCGGCCGAGGCGATCGGGTCGGTCCTCGACGCGGTCGCGCCGGCGGTCGACCTGGTGCCGAAGGCGCTGGGTCGCAAGCAGGCCGGCTACGACCTGTTCGACGGCGGGCCGCTGCTCGACGTGCTGCGGGTGCGCCGGATCGCGTTCCCGATGGCCGACGGCGCTCGCGCGGCGTACGCGGTCCTCGTCGTGAAGAGCGTCGACGAGGCCTACCTGCAGGTCGTCGACGGCGCGACCGGGGAGACGCTGCTGCGCAAGTCGCTCGTGCAGCACGCCGAGGGCACCGTCTACGAGAACTACCCGGGCGCGCCGAAGGGCGGCAAGCCGGTCCGCAAGTCGTTCGGCCGGACCCCGCAGTCGCCGAAGGGATGGATCGACCCGGTCGGCCTGCTCGGCACCGGCATCACCACGCTCGGCAACAACGCCGACACGGCCAACGCGTGGACCGTCCCGCTCGTCCCGGTGGACCAGGCGATCCGGCCGGTCTCGCCGACCGGGAGCTTCCACTACGACTTCCCCGACGCGTGGCGGAAGACCAAGGGCGCGACCGGCTCGTGGGTGCGCGACGCCAACGCCGCGGCGGTCAACCTCTTCTACCACCACAACCGGATCCACGACGAGTTCTACGAGTTCGGCTTCACCGAGACGGGCGGCAACTTCCAGCTCGACAACTTCGGCAAGGGCGGCCTGGGCGGGGACCTCATCCTCGGCGGCGCGCAGTCGGGGGCCACCGGCCTGACCGACCCGATCCTCGGGCTGGGCCGCAACAACGCCAACATGCTCACGCTGCCCGACGGCATCCCCGGCATCACGAACATGTACCTCTGGGCGCCGGTCGACGACGCCTTCGAGGGCCCGCACCGCGACGGTGACTTCGACGCCTCGATCATCCAGCACGAGTACGCCCACGGCCTGACCAACAGGTACGTCGGCGGCGGCGGACTCGGCGCGCTCGGCGTCGTGCAGGGCGGCTCGATGGGTGAGGGCTGGAGCGACTGGTTCGCGATGAACCACCTCTTCCGCGAGGGTCTGTCGCGCACCGCCGTGACCGCGGCGTACGTCGGCGACAAGCACCGCGGCATCCGCAACTGGAACTACGACGAGAACCCGACGACCTACGGCGACATCGGCTACGACACCTCCGGCCCCGAGGTCCACTCCGACGGCGAGATCTGGACCGCGACGCTGTGGGACCTGCGCAAGGCCATCCTGCGGACCGTCGGCGGCAACCACCGCCGGGCCAGCGACATCACCGAGCACCTCGTCATGGACGCCATGCCGATCTCCGCGCCCGAGCCGTCGTTCCTCGACATGCGCGACGCGATCCTCAAGGCCAGCCAGCTGCGCTACGGCAAGCGGTACGACGACCTCATCTGGGCCGTCTTCGCCAAGCGCGGGATGGGCGCCTCCGCGAGGACGAAGGGCGAGGCGGACACCGACCCGAAGCCCGGCTTCGACGCGAAGAGGTCCTCGGAGAACGGTCGGCTGCGGCTGAAGGTCGTCAACGCCTCCGCCGGCGGCCCGGTCAAGGGCGTGCGCGTGCTGCCCGGCGTCTTCGAGGCACGCACGACGCCGGTCGACACCACCGACAAGGCCGGCCGGGCGAGCGCGACGATGACGCCGGGGCGCTACACGCTGACCCTGCAGGCGCCCGGCTTCGGCATCCAGCGCTTCCCGGTCACCATCCAGCGCGGCCGGACCCTGGACAGGACGATCCGGCTGCGGCCCAACCTCGTCTCCGGCCTGTCCGGGGCGAAGGTCGTCAAGGTCGGCAGCCAGAACCCCGCGCTGCCGGCGACCGCGATGTTCGACGACACCGAGGCCAGCGCCTGGCAGACCGGCGCGCAGGACGTCGCCTACAACCGGGGCAGGAAGTCGTCGGTCGTCGTCCGGATGAAGAAGAAGGCGACGGTCGAGACGGTCGCCGTCAGCGTCATGAAGCCGCCGACCCTGCCGCGGTTCGCCGCGGCCGACAAGGTCCGCGTGCAGACCTCGACCGACGGCAAGCGGTGGCGCACGGTCACCACGGCGCGGTACTCCTTCCGGCAGCCGCGCCCGACCGTCGGCGACCAGATGCTGAAGACATACCGCCTGGACCGGCCGGTGCGGGCGCGGTTCGTCCGGGTCACGCCGCTGTCGACCTTCGGCGACACCGCCGAGATCTCCTCGAGCGCGATCGTGGGCGAGGTCCAGGTCTTCGGCCGCGCGCCGGGCATCCGGCCCACCGAGCAGAAGCCTGACAAGCCGGTGCGCAGCCGCGGCTCGGTCGCCGCCGGCAACCCGGTGCAGGGCTCGCTGCTGGGGCTCGACCCATACCGGCCCGGCGTCACCGAGCTGACCTGGGCGGCGTCCTGCCCGGCGCTCCCGCCGGCCAACGGCTCCGACGCGTGGTTCACCAAGCTCCCGAAGGGCTCCGCCGACGGCGAGCACACCATCACCTACTCCGGCTCGGTGCCGATCGGGGAGTGGCAGCTGTGGTGGTACGGCCCGGACTGCGCGCCGATCACCGGCGGCTTCCAGTACTTCGACGAGGCGGTCACGATCCCGCCGGGCGCGGCGTACGCCGGGTTCCTGCTGATCTACGGCGCCGGCGCGTCGTTCGACGTGGTCGTGCGCGAGCCGCGCTGACCCGGTCGCCCCGGGGCCGGTCCCCGGCTACATCCCGGTGAAGTCGGCCTCGCGGCCCTCGGCGAACGCGCTGAGGGCCTCGAGGTTGGCCGGGCCGCCCATCAGCTCGGCGAAGGCGGCGTTCTCCCGCTCCCGCGCCGCGTCGATCCCGGCGCGGAGCGGCGCGGTCATCGCGCGCTTGACCGCCACGAGGGAGGCGATCGGACGGGCGGCGAGCACCTCGGCGTGACGCCTCGCCTCGGGCAGCAGGTCGTCGGGCTCGCAGACCCGCCACACCAGCCCCATCTCCTTCGCTTCGGCAGCCGAGACCCACTCGGCCGAGAGCAGCACCCAGGCGGCGTCCTGGCGGCCGACCAGCCGGGGGAGGAGGTGCGACGACGCCGCCTCCGGCGCCACGCCGAGCGAGGTGAACGGGCACTTCAGCCGCGCGGTCGAGCTCATGAACGCCAGGTCGGCGAAGCCGAGGATCGTCGCGCCGATGCCGAGCCCGACACCGTTGACGGCCACGACGAGCGGCTTGGGGAAGTCCACGAGCGCGTCGACCAGCCCGGGGAAGCCGTGCCGGCCGCGCTCGAAGGTCGGGTCGGTGGCGATCCGGTGCATCTCGAGGAGGTCGGTCCCGGCGCTGAACCCGCGGCCGTTGCCGGTCAGCAGCACGACGGCCACGCCGGGGTCCTCGGCGGCCTCGAGCAGGGCGTCGGCGAGCGCGTCGTACAACGCCTCGCTGAACGCGTTGAGCGCCTCCGGCCGGTCGAGGGTGAGGGTGCGCACGCGGCGCTCGTCGGTGACCTGCAGCATGCGCGGCACCCTAGCGACCGGCGCTGGAACACGTTCTCGTTCACGCCGGTGTCGGCGGCGCGGGTTAGCGTCGTGCCGTGACGTCGTCGACCCGGGTGTGGCGTCCCGACTGGCCGTGCGGCCTCGGGACGATGCGGGCGCACAAGCGCGGCGGCGGCGACCCGACGTACCGCATCGACGACGCCGGCCGGCACTGGCGCGGCATCCGCACGCCTGAGGGGCCGGCGACGCTCGTGCTGCACGTCGCGCCCCGCGACGGCGCGGTCCACGCCGAGGCGTGGGGGCCGGGCGCCGCCTGGGTGCTCGACGGCGTGCCGGACCTGCTCGGCGCCGGCGACGACTGGAGCGGGTTCGACCCCCGCGACCACCCGGTGCTCGTCGACGCCCGTCGCCGCCACCCGCACGTGCGAGTGGGCCGCACCGGCCTGGTCATGGAGGCGCTGGTGCCCGCGATCCTCGAGCAGAAGGTCACCGGCCAGGAGGCGTTCGCGGGCTACCGGATGCTGGTGCGGCGCTACGGCGAGCGCGCGCCCGGCCCCGGACCGGGGATAGACCTGTGGGTCCAGCCGACGGCCGAGGACCTGCGCCGGGTGCCGTCGTGGGAGTGGCTGCGGATGCACGTCGACCACGCCCGCTCCCGCGCGGTCGTCACCGTCGCCCGGGTCGCCGACGCGATGGAGCGCCTGGCCGACGTGCCCGGCGACGAGGTCGAGCGACGGCTCTGCACGATCCCCGGCATCGGCCGCTGGACCGTCGCCGAGGTGCGCCAGCGGGCGCTCGGTGACCCCGACGCGGTGTCGTTCGGCGACTACCACGTGGCCAAGGACGTCGGCTGGGCGCTGACCGGCACGCCGTTCGACGACGCCGAGATGGAGGCCTACCTCGAGCCGTGGCGGCCGCACCGCGGGCGGGTCGTCCGCCTGCTGTACGCCGCCGGGCACCGCCGGCCCCGCCACGGGGCGCGGATGGCGCCGCGCACGCACCTGCCGGCACGCGTCACCCGCACCTGAGGGACGTTCCTAGACTCCGGCTGTGCCGATCCGCCAGGAGCTCCTCGACCTGCTCGCCCGCCGCGCCCTGACCGAGGACGCCGCCCGGCCCGAGGCGGTCGCCCGCCTCCACGCCCGCGGCGGCCGGACCGCGCGGGAGAACCTCGCCGACGTCGTGGACCCCGGCAGCCTCGTCGAGTACGGCCGGTTCGTCACCGCCGCGCAGGAGGACAAGCGCGACCTCGACGACCTGCTGGACCGCACGGTCGCCGACGGCATCGTCGGCGGCCTCGCGACCGTCGACGGCCGGCAGTGCGCGGTGCTGTCCTACGACTACCTCGTCATGGCCGGCACCCAGGGCATGCGCGGGCACCGCAAGACCGACCGGCTGCTCGACGTGGTCGAGCGGCTCGCGCTGCCCACCGTGTTCTTCGCCGCCGGCGGGGGCGGGCGCCCCGGCGACACCGACATCCCGCTGGTCTCCGCGCTCGACGTGACCACCTTCGCGGCGTGGGCGCGGCTCTCGGGCCGGGTGCCGCGGATCGCCGTCGTCGACGACAACTGCTTCGCCGGCAACGCGGTCGTCGCCGGTTGCTCCGACCTCGTCGTCGCCACCCGCCGCGCCTCGCTCGGCATGGGCGGGCCCGCGATGATCGCCGGCGGCGGCCTCGGGGACGTCGCGGCCGAGGACGTCGGTCCGATCGACGTGATGACGGCCAACGGCGTCGTCGACGTGGTCGCCGAGGACGACGAGGCCGCGCTCGTCGCCCGCGAGCTGCTCGGCTACTTCCTCGGACCGGTCGAGGAGTGGACCGCTCCGGACCCGGCCCCGCTGCGCGCCGCGGTCCCCGAGGGCGAGCGGACGGCGTACGACGTCGAGCCGGTGGTGGAGGCGATCTGCGACGTCGACAGCGTGACGGTGCTGCGGCCGTCGTTCGCGCCCGAGCTGCTCACCGCGCTCGGGCGGATCGAGGGGCGGACCGTCGGGGTTCTCGCCAACGACACCCGGCACACGGCCGGCGCGATCACCGCGGACGCCGGCGACAAGGCGGCGCGGTTCCTCCAGCTGTGCGACGCCCACGGCTTCCCGGTCGTCTCGCTCGTCGACACCCCCGGGATGATGGTCGGTCCCGACGCCGAGCGCACCGGGCTGGTGCGGCACACGTCGCGGCTGCTCGTCGCCGGGGCGCAGCTGCAGGTGCCGCTGGTCGGCGTCGTGCTGCGGCGCGCCTACGGCCTCGGCGCGCAGGCGATGCTCGGCGGCAGCACCCACGAGCCGCTGCTCACCGTCGCCTGGCCCGGCGCCCACCTCGGCGCGATGGGTCTCGAGGGTGCCGTCCGGCTGGCCATGCGCCGCGAGCTCGAGGCGATCGAGGACGAGGCCGAGCGCGAGCGGACCGTCCAGGAGCTCACCGCCTTCGCCCGCGAGCGGTCGTCCGCGCTCAACGTCGCCCGGCACTTCGAGATCGACGACGTCATCGACCCCGCCGAGACGCGGGCCGTCGTCGCTCGCGTCATCGACGCCGCCGCCCGCGACGGACGCCTGCGTGGCAGCGGGCGCCCCGTCGACACCTGGTAGCGCGCTGCGTCCCTCCTGCGTCCCCGCCGGGTCAGCGGCGGAGGCGGTCCGGCGGCACCCGCAGGGCGCGGAGGGTCGTGGCCAGCATCTGGTAGTGACCGACGAGCAGCAGCAGCTCGAGGCACGCCTCCTCGTCGAGCTCGGCGCGGAGGTCGGCCCAGGTGGCGTCGGAGAGGTCGCTGGTGCCGTACAGCTCGTCGGTGACGCGCAGCAGCAGCCGCTCGCGGTCAGACCAGCCGTCGGCGTCGAGGCCGTCGGCGACCCGGTCGATCTCGATGTCGCTCAGCCCGGCGCGCCGGCCGAGGCCGCGGTGCTGGGTGGCTTCGTACTCGCTGCCGGTCAGGTGCGCGACCCGCAGGATCACGATCTCGGAGTCGCGGCGGGGGAGCCGGCCGCCGGGCATCATCCGTCCGGCGAAGTGCAGCCAACCGCGGAAGAGCCTCCGGTGCCGGCCGAGCACGAGGAAGACCGCCGGCGGCTCGGTGCCGCTGCGGCGGCCGAACACGCGGGCCAGCGCCCACGTGAAGGGGCCGACGTCGCGCAGCGAGCCAGGGGCGATCCGTGGGGTGGACATGCCCTCCGCTACCCGCAGCCGGCAGGCCCCAAGCGATCCCCCCCGGCGATGCCTGGTCGGCGACAGCGGCTACAGCAGCGGGCGCAAGGGCTGCAGCAGCGACTCGGTGAAGCGGCGCTGCAGGTCGCGAGCCTCCCACTCGCCGCGGGTCAGCTCGATCGAGTTGGACTCGTCGACGAGGTGGATCTCCTCGAGCGTCTTGGCGAGGGCGCCGTCGATGACCTCGACGTTGATCTCGTAGTTGCCCTGGAGGCTGAGCCGGTCGATGTTCGCCGTGCCGACCGTCGACCAGGTGCCGTCGACGGTCGCGGTCTTCGCGTGCACCATCGCGTCCTTGAACCGGAAGATCCGCACGCCGGCCTCGAGCAGCTGGGAGAAGTACCCGCGCGAGATCCAGTCGGCGACGATGTGGTTCGACTTCAGCGGCACGAGCAGCCGCACGTCGACCCCGCGCCGGGCGGCGTCCTTGAGCGCGTCGACGAACTGCTGGTCGGGCAGGAAGTAGGCCTGGGTGATCCAGATGTTGCGGCTGGCCCGGTTGATCGCCTCGAGGTACATCCCGCGGATGGGGAACATCCACATCCGCGGGCTGTTGCGCTGGAACCGGATCATCGGCTCCCACGTCGAGGCGGTCTCGAGCAGCAGCGGCCGCTCGCTGTGGCCGATGCGGCGGCGGCGCTGCTGGTTCCAGAAGTCGGCGAAGGCACGCTTGAGGTCCCACACGCCCGGCCCGGTGACGCGGACGTGGGTGTCGCGCCACTCGGTCTCGTACGCCGCGCCGATGTTGTAGCCGCCCACGAAGCCGACCTCGTCGTCGACGACGAGCACCTTGCGGTGGTCGCGCCCGTAGCGGCCGAGGTCGAAGAAGCGCCACCCGGCGGCGTACACGGGGTAGCGCAGCACCTTCAGCGACGGCGGGAACCGCTTGAACCGCGGGGAGACCACGAGGTTCGCGAAGCCGTCGTAGATGCAGTAGACGTCCACGCCGCGCGCGGCCGCGTCGACCAGCGCCTGCTTGAACCGCTCGCCGACCGCGTCGCCCTTCCAGATGTAGGTCTCGAGGAGCACCTGCTTCTTGGCGCCGGCGATCGCGGCGAGCATGTCCTCGTAGAGGTCCTTGCCGAAGGTGTACGTCGTGACGGTGCCCTCGCCGACGGGGACGGTGCGGGGCGGCGTGACCGGGAACGGCTTCGGCTTCTTGCCGCGGCGTCGGTAGGAGTCGACCAGCGACATCCCGACCGCCAGCGCCAGCTGGACACCGAAGACGGTCAGCAGCGTGCGGCGCAGGATCCGCAGCGCCCGCTCGAGGACGTGCTGGCGGCGGGCGGTCACGGGGCCAATCTAGGGCACCTGCTCCCTCCGCCGGCACGGCACTGTCGGTGGCGCGGCGTACGCTCGAACCATGCGTCCAGTGACCGATCTCGAGCGCCGCGTGGCCCCGTTCCAGGTGGTCTCGGACTACTCGCCCTCGGGTGACCAGCCGGCCGCGATCAAGGAGATCACGAAGCGGATCAAGGCCGGCGAGGAGGACGTCGTGCTGCTCGGTGCCACCGGCACCGGCAAGACCGCCACGGTTGCCTGGGTCGCCGAGCAGGTGCAGCGCCCGCTGCTGGTCATGCAGCCCAACAAGACGCTCGCCGCGCAGTTCGCCAACGAGCTGCGCCAGCTGTTCCCCGACAACGCGGTCGAGTACTTCGTCTCCTACTACGACTACTACCAGCCCGAGGCGTACGTCCCCCAGACCGACACCTACATCGAGAAGGACTCCTCGATCAACGAGGAGGTCGAGCGCCTGCGGCACTCCGCGACAAACAGCCTGCTCACCCGGCGCGACGTCATCGTGGTCAGCACCGTCTCCTGCATCTACGGCCTGGGCACCCCGCAGGAGTACGTCGACCGGATGATCCGGCTCAAGGTCGGCGAGGAGCACGACCGCGACTCGATCCTGCGGCGCCTGGTGGAGATCCAGTACACCCGCAACGACATGTCCTTCACCCGCGGCACGTTCCGCGTGCGCGGCGACACCCTCGAGATCTTCCCGGTCTACGAGGAGCACGCTGTCCGCATCGAGTTCTTCGGCGACGAGATCGAGCGGCTGATGACGCTGCACGCCGTCACCGGCGAGGTGCTCACCGAGGACGAGGAGCTCTACGTCTTCCCCGCGACCCATTACGTCGCCGGCCCGGAGCGGATGGAGCGGGCGATCAAGGGGATCGAGCTGGAGCTGGAGGACCAGCTGGCGAAGTTCGAGCGCGAGGGCAAGCTGCTGGAGGCCCAGCGGCTGCGGATGCGCACGACGTACGACATCGAGATGATGCGGCAGGTCGGTTCCTGCTCGGGGATCGAGAACTACTCGATGCACATCGACGGCCGCGCCCGCGGCTCGGCGCCGAACTGCCTGCTCGACTACTTCCCCGAGGACTTCCTGCTCGTCGTCGACGAGTCGCACGTGGCGGTGCCGCAGATCGGCGGCATGTACGAGGGCGACATGTCGCGCAAGCGCAACCTGGTCGACCACGGCTTCCGGCTGCCCAGCGCGATGGACAACCGACCGCTGCGGTGGGAGGAGTTCCTCGACCGGATCGGCCAGACGATCTACCTCTCGGCCACGCCGGGTGACTACGAGCTGGACAAGGTCGGCGGCGACGTCGTCGAGCAGATCATCCGCCCGACCGGGCTGGTGGACCCCGAGGTCGTGGTCAAGCCGACCAAGGGCCAGATCGACGACCTCATCCACGAGATCCGGCTGCGGGTGGACCGCAACGAGCGGACCCTGGTCACCACGCTGACCAAGAAGATGTCGGAGGACCTCACCGACTACCTCCTCGATGCCGGCATCCGCACCCGCTACCTCCACTCCGAGGTCGACACCCTCAAGCGGATCGAGCTGCTGCGCGACCTCCGGCTGGGGGAGTACGACGTGCTCGTCGGCATCAACCTGCTGCGCGAGGGCCTCGACCTGCCCGAGGTGTCGCTGGTGTCGATCCTCGACGCCGACAAGGAGGGCTTCCTCCGCTCCGACAAGTCGCTGATCCAGACGATCGGCCGCGCGGCCCGCAATGTGTCGGGCCAGGTGCACATGTACGCCGACAAGATCACCCCGTCGATGGAGAACGCCATCGACGAGACCAACCGGCGCCGCGCGAAGCAGATCGCCTACAACACCGAGCACGGCATCAACCCGACCCCGCTGCGCAAGAAGATCGCCGACATCACCGAGATGCTCGCCCGCGAGGACGAGAGCACCCAGGCGCTCCTGGAGACCTGGGCCGGCACCGAGGCGAAGGGTCGCGCGGGCGGCGCCAAGGCCAAGCAGCCGGTGCCGACGCTCGGCAAGGACGCCGCGGGCAAGCACGCCAAGGACCTCGCCGGCATGCCGAGCTCCGACCTCGCCCAGCTGATCCAGGACCTCACCGACCAGATGCGCACCGCCGCCGCCGAGCTGCAGTTCGAGGTCGCCGCCCGCCTGCGCGACGAGATCTCCGAGCTGAAGAAGGAGCTGCGGCAGATGATGGAAGCGACCAAGTAAGCGGCAGCGGACGAAGTGAGGAGGGCCCCGCGAGCGCAGCGAGCGGCGGCCACTAAATGAGCGGAAGCGACGAAATGAGCTAGTGGACGAATCCCGCCTGCGGACCTCGGTCCTGGTCTGGGGCGTCGGGCTGCTGGTCTACCTGCTGGCGGTCTTCCACCGCAGCTCCCTGGCGGTGGCCGGCCTGGTGGCCTCCGACCGCTTCGACATCTCCGCGTCGCAGCTGGCGACGTTCACGATGCTGCAGCTGCTGGTGTACGCCGGCATGCAGGTGCCCGTCGGGCTGCTGGTGGACCGGTGGGGCTCGCGCAGCGTGCTGGTCGGGGCGCTGCTGGTGATGACGGCCGGCCAGGTGGCGTTCGCGCTCGCCACGACGTACCCGTTCGGGCTGGCCGCCCGCGCGCTCGTGGGCGTCGGGGACGCGCTGACCTTCATCTGCGTGCTGCGGCTGGTCAGCAGCTGGTTCCCGCGGCGGCGAATCCCGCTGTTCAGCCAGCTCACCGGCACGCTGGGCCAGCTCGGCGCGGTGATCTCCGCGGTACCGATGACCTGGGCCCTGCGCGACCTCGGCTGGACGACGGCTTACCTGGTGGCCGCGGCGCTCGGCCCGGTCCTGCTCGTCGCGCTCCTGCTGGTCCTTCGCGACACCCCGACGCGCAAGAACCTGCGCGGCGAGCCGATGCCGCTGGCCGCCGTGCGTCGCAGCCTGACGGCGTCGTGGGCCGAGCCGGGCACGCGGCTCGGCTTCTGGATGCACTTCTCGACGCCGTTCAGCAGCAACGTCCTCGGCCTGCTCTGGGGCTACCCGTTCTTCGTGCGCGGCGAGGGGCTGTCGCCGGCGGAGGCCAGCGGACTGCTCACCGTGGTCGTGGTGTCCGCGATGACGATCGGGCCGGCCTTCGGGTGGCTCGTGGGCGCCCACCCGTGGCACCGCTCGACGATGGTGCTGACGATCGTCGCCGCGATGGCGGCCGCCTGGGCAGTCGTCCTGGCCTGGCCGGGGGAGGCGCCGTTCGGGGTCCTGCTCGCGCTGGCCGTGGTGGTCGGGATCGGGGGACCGGCGTCGATGGTCGGCTTCGACCTCGGCCGCACGTCCAACCCGCCGGAGCGCCTGGCGAGCGCGACCGGCCTGATCAACCAGGGCGGCTTCATCGCCAGCCTGGTCCTCGTCGTGGTCGTCGGCCTCGTGCTCGACTGGCGCACCCCGGCCGGGTCGGACTACACGGCGGACGCGTTCCGGTGGGCGATGTGCACACAGTTCCTGCTGTGGGCGCTCGGCGGCTCCCAGGTCTGGCGCTTCCGCCGGCTTGCGCGCCGCACGACGACTCGGGCGCAGGTCAACGCCACGCTCCGCGCCGGGATGTGATGGATCGCGCCTAATGCCCATAGGCTTCTGCCTATGAGCATCAGGAAGGGCCTGAGTGCGGACCGGGTCGTCGCCGCCGCGGCCGACCTCGCCGACGAGGCGGGCCTGGCGGAGGTGACGCTGTCGGCGCTCGCGCGTCGGCTCGACGTCAAGCCGGCCAGCCTCTACTCCCACGTCGCCGGCTCCGACGACCTCCGCACCCGCGTCGCGCTGCTGGCGCTCGAGGACCTCGCCGTCCGGGCGGCCGAAGCGCTGGCCGGTCGGTCGGGCGGCGACGCGCTCCGCGCGCTCGGCGAGGTCCACCGGGCGTACGCCGCCACCCACCCCGGCCGGTACGACGCCGCGCGGCTGCGCCTGGACACTGGGACGGCCGCGGCGAGCGCCGGACCGCGTCTCGCGGCGATGGTGCGCGCCGCCCTGGCCGGCTACCGCCTCGGCGAGCCCGACGAGACCCACGCGGTCCGCCTGGTCGGCAGCGTGATCCACGGCTTCGTCGACCTCGAGCGGGCCGGCGGGTTCGACCACAGCGCACCGGCCGGCCAGGAGAGCTGGGACCGGATCCTCGACAGCCTGGACACCACGTTCGCCGGGTGGGGTGCCTCGTGAGGGCGGTCGAGGAGCGGGAGCTCCGGGCGTCCTTCGTCAACGCCAGCCGCGGCGAGGCCG
The DNA here is from genome assembly GCF_014266025.1 of Nocardioides deserti. Taxonomy (GTDB): domain Bacteria; phylum Actinomycetota; class Actinomycetes; order Propionibacteriales; family Nocardioidaceae; genus Nocardioides; species Nocardioides deserti. The sequence continues at coordinate 307,605 of NZ_JACMYC010000001.1, forward strand.
AGCGGCTGCGCGTGCCCACCGACCTGGCCGGCCGCTCCTGGGGCCACCTCGACTTCCTCGGCTGGGTCGACGAGCGCTCGCCGCTGCACGCCTACCTGGTGCTGGCCGACGACGAGGACCGGCTGGTCGGGGTGCAGCTGCGCCGCGCTCCGGCCGGCGTGGGTCCGCGGCGGGCGCGAATGTGCTCGCTGTGCACGACCACCCACCCCGGGCAGGGCGCCGCGCTGATGGTGGCCCCGCGAGCAGGGCGGTCCGGGCGCGCCGGCAACACCGTCGGCGTCGACGTCTGCGCCGACCTCGCGTGCTCGGCGTACGTCCGCGGGCTGAAGCCGCTGCCGCCGCTCATGCGGGTGCCGGAGACGCTCACGGTCGAGGAGCGGGCGGCCAGGCTGCGGCGCAACCTGCTGACCTTCGTCGACCGGGTGCGCGCGCAGCGCTGAGGCCGGGTCAGCCGCCGACCTCGGCGCGCCACGCCTGGAACCCGCCCCGGAGGTCGGTCGCGTGCGGCAGACCCAGCCGCTGCAGGGTGGCGGCGGCCAGGCTGGAGCTGTAGCCCTCGTTGCAGACGACGACCACGCGGCGCTGGGGGTCGTCGGCGACCGGGAGCCGGTGCGGGCTCGAGGGGTCCAACCGCCACTCCAGGACGTTGCGGTCGACGACCAGCGCGCCCGGCAGCTCCCCGTCGCGCCGGCGCTGCTCGACGGGCCGGGTGTCCACCACCAGCGCTCCGGCGGCGGCGACTGCCGCCAGGTCGGCCGGCTCGACCCGGTCCAGCCCGGCGCGGCACTCCTGGAGAAGGCGGTGGATCGCGGAGTCGTCGACGGCGGCCACGGCTCGACAGTACGGTCCTCCGGTGGACGTCGAGCGGATGCAGGCCCACTGCCTCGCCAAGCCGGGCGCGTGGCCGGACGACCCGTGGGGCCACGAGCACCCGGTGGTCAAGGTCGGCCCCGTGGGACGGGCGAAGATCTTCGCGTTCCTCCGCGCCGACGGCGTCGGGGTCAAGGCCGGCAGCCGCGAGGTCGCCGACGAGTGGCTCGACCGGCACCCCGGCAAGGCGCACGTGATGGCGTACATCGGGCGCTCGGGCTGGAACGACCTGTCCTACGACATCCCCGACGACGAGCTGCTCGAGGCGGTCGACGAGTCCTACCGCCTGGTCGTCGAGACCCTGCCCCGCAAGCACCGCCCGGAGGGCTGGGACCGCTGACGGGCCGTGCGCTCCTCAGCGGACCGCGCCGACCACCAGCACGAGCGGCACCAGCAGGAGCACCACGGGCACCGGGTGCCGTCCGAGCGGGACCAGCACCCGCCCGATCGTCGAGCCCACCGGTCGCCAGGCTCGGGTGAGGACGGCTGTCGTGACGAGGGCGACCACGGCCAGGGTGACGACCCGACCGGGCGGCAGGGCGCCCTCCCAGTATCGGAGGTGACCGGACCCGTCGCCGACCACGCGGGCCAGCACCAGTGCGACGGCGTACGCCGCGACCACCGACGCGCCCAGCGCCCGGGCGAGGGGGCGCGAGGCCCAACGGACGAGCCGGTCGTGGTGGTGGCCGATCACGATGCCGTGGACGAGCACGACCTGGTGGAGCAGGGGAGGGTGCACCTCCTCCAGCTGCGAGGGCAGCCAGTCCGGCTCGAGGACGAGGCCGGCGACGTACGCCGCCCACGACAGCGGCAGCACCCACCACCACCCGTCCCTGCGGACGACGGCCAGCACGAGCGGCGCCAGCACGAGCAGCACGACGAAGAGGCCCAGACCGGTGAGCACCCACGGGCCGATCCGCAGCACGAAGAGCTCGCGCACGACCTCCCACGGCGGCGGGTAGTCGAAGAGCCGTCGCGCCTGCGGGAACAGGTCGAACCGGCCGTCGGTGGACCGCGTCACCGCCGAACCGTCCACGCCCGGCACCACGGCGACGGCGTACGTCGCGAGCGTGGCCAGCACGACGACCGCCCAGAGCGAGAACGCCCGCCGCCAGCTGCGACCGGTGGCGGACAGCTCGCCGACCCGCGCGACCAGCGCGCGGTGCCGGAGGCCGAGGAGCAGGCCGGCGACCAGCACGAAGCCCTCGATGCCGACCGTGGCCGCCACGACGGCGGTGACCGGCCCCTCCCGGTCCAGGGCGATCTCCAGGTGCAGGAGGACCGCGCCGACGAGCAGCACGCCGCGGACCAGGTCGAGACGCGGATCGCGGTCGTCGGCCGCCCCCGGCCGGGCGGGAGCGGGGCGGGCCCGGGCGACGAGGGCGAGCCCGAGGAGCAGGGCGAGGAGGACGCCGGCGACCGCGAGCCCGGTCGCGCTCGGCGTCGGATGCAGGACCGGTGCGGTGTCGGCGTCGCTCGGGACGGCTGTCGGGTCCTGGGACGACGGCTCCGGCCCGGGGGCCGTCGCGTCGGTGACCGGCGCGAGCGTGACCCCGGAGGCGTCCAGGTCGCGCCGGAGCGCGGCGGCCAGCTCCTCGGACCGCGTCGCACGCCAGTCGACGACGCGGTCGCCGGCCTCCGCCTCCGCCCGCCGCTGCTCGAGCCAGGACACGCCCCGCAGCAGGGGACGGTCGGCGGCGGCGGCGAGCACCTGTCGCCACCAGGATCGTTTGACGTCGAGCTCGGGGTCGCCCCGGTCGTCCGGGATCCACAGCGCGCCAGTCTCGACCAGCATCGGCTTCTCCCGGCCGGCGGCGAAGCGCTCGTAGAACGGGGTGCGCCCAGCAGTGCCGCCGTAGTTGAACCGCTCCTCGAGCTGGGCGACGAACGCGTCCGCCGCCGGCTCGACGTCGAGGCGGAAGCCGGGGCTGCCTTCGGAGTCACCGGTCTCGCCGCCCTGGGCCGGGTCGAGCTCGTTGTCCTGGCGTCCGCTGTCGACGCCGAAGTGGTAGAGGGTCAGGCCGACCCAGTCGACCGCGGCCGAGCCGGGCCAGTAGGGCCCGTAGGGGTCGTCGCGCGCGTCGAGCCGGCCGTTCCCGTCGGTGTCCAACCGATCGGTGTCGTCGGTCCGGTCCGGGTCCACGTCGCCGTACGCCGCGCCGTAGGGGTAGCCCGCTCCGTAGACCGGGGACCACACCATCGCGGCCTGCGGGGTGCGGCCGTGGACCACGTCGGCGACGAGGCGGAACGCATCGACGTAGGCACTCGGCTGCTGGCCCCAGGAGTACCAGCTGCCGTTCATCTCGGGGGCGAACCGGAGCAGGAAGAAGGCGTCGAGCTCGTCGTGCAGCGCGACGAGCTCGTCGGCGAGGGCGGTGGCGTCCGTCTCGGTGAGCTCTGCCAGCGGGGCGGCGGGTTCCAGGTCGACGACGGCCACCGCGCCGAGCGCGGCGGCCTGCTCGACGAAGGTGCGCAGGAAGGACCGGGAGCCGTCGTCGAGGGGGTAGCGCACCCGCTGCGCGAGCAGCGACGGGCTGCGGCCCAGGCGATCGGCGTAGTCGTCCGCGCTGTCGACGGTCCAGTCGAGCGCGGGTCCGAACCACGGCTCGCCCGCGGGCGGCAGAGGCGCCGGGTCGTCCGTCGTCGTCGCGGTCGCCGGGCCGGCCGTCGCCAGCGCCATCGCCAGCGTCCCGAGGAGAGCGGCGAGCCGCGCGCTCAGCCCGCCGAGCCGCGCCGGCACTCGAGCGTCCAGTGGTTGCGGCCCTCGACCCGTTCGTAGCGCAGGTCGTCGAGCGCCGCCGTCGCAAGTGCCAGGCCGCGTCCGGACTCGGCCAGCTCGTCCTCGGGCAGGGCGACGCCGCTCAGGTCGAGCGCGACCGGCAGCCCGTTGTCGGCGAGGCTGGCGACGACACGCTCGTCGTCGGCGACGAGCGTGATGTCGAAGCGACGCCCTGACTCGGCGTCGTGGGCGTAGGCGTGCTCGACCACGTTGCCGAGCACCTCGATCACGGCCAGCTCGAAGCGGCTCCGGTCCCGCTGCTCCCAGCTGTCGGCTCGGGCCCAGAGCTGCGCGAGCATGCTGTGCACCACCTCGAGGACCTCGGGGACGGCGGGGGCGGACAGCACGAGCCGCCCGTCAGTCATCGAACGCCGTGTCGACGTCGTCCCGGGCCCGCAGGACCCGGTCGAGGTTGGTGAGCTCGAAGACGGTCGTCACCGCTGGGACCGGGCGGGCGATCCGCAGGTCGCCGCCGGCCTGCCGCGCCGACTTCAGCCCGCCGATGAGCGCTCCGAGGCCGGAGGAGTCCAGGAACGTCGTCTCGGCCATGTCGACGACGATCCGGCTGGTCCCGGTGCCGACGAGATCGGCCAGGACCTCCTTGAGCTGCCGCGCCGCCACCATGTTCAGCCGACCGCGCGGGACGACGACGCCGATGCCGTCGTCGCGGGTGTGGACGTCGATCTCGATCATGCAGGCACTCCTGGGGTAGGACCGGCGCCGGGCCCGGCGTCGGCGGGGACGGCATCCGGCTCGAAGCCGCGGTAGCGGACCGCCCGGATGATGACGGAGAAGATCAGCAGGTCGAAGGCGACCCAGAGCAGGTTGAACCCGATGCCGAGGAGCTCGCCCTGCCCGACGGCGAGCCGGACCAGGCCGATGACGGCAGCGCCGACCAGGAGTCCCATCGCCCACAGCTGGGGCTTGACGAGGTGCCAGTCGTGGCCTGACTTCTCGCGCTTGGTCTTCGGCGTCACCGCGAAGTCCAGGCTGCGACCGAGGAACACGTTGCCGAAGGCCGAGGTGAAGGACTTGATCCAGATCGGGAACAAGGCCAAGGAGTACTGCTGGCCCCGCCACGTCGGCCGACCCGCGGCGACGATGAAGAACAGCAGCTGGTTGAGCACGAGGAACGGCACCAACCGGACGAAGAAGTCGGTGCTCAGTGCCTGGACGGGTAGTACTCCGATCGTCAGGTAGACCACCGGTGCGGCGATGTAGACCAGGGCGGCGAAGCCCGACAGGTAGCTCCACATCGTGGAGAAGTACATCAACCGCTGCGCCAGGGTGAGCCCCTTCTGGACGAGGGGGTTCTCCCGGAACATCACCTGGACGGTGCCCTGCGCCCAGCGCAGGCGCTGGACGAGCATGGTCTGCAGGTCCTCCGGCGCGAGGCCGTGGGCGAGCACCTCGTCGTGGTAGGCGGAGCGCCAGCCCAGGGTGTGCAACCGCATGCAGGTCGCCATGTCCTCGGTGACGGAGATCGTCGCGAGCGGCATGATCGGCTGCGCCTCGCCGCCGCGGCCGACGTCGACCGCGCGGACGAGCGCCTCCACGGTCTCGACGGCCCCCAGCGGCGACCACTCGCGCTGGGTCATCTGGTCCAGCGCGGAGAGGTCGATCGTCGCCAGCCCGCCGTCGGGACTGTCCGCGATGCCGTCCAGGCTCGCGATGATCTCCAGGTCGGCCTGCATCGTCTGCAGGTCCGCCGCGACGAGCGAACGGCGTACCTCCGCGACCTGCTGCTGGAAGCGGAAGGTGACGTCGAACAACGCCTCGCCGGCCGTCAGGGCGGCTCGCGCCTCGGCGATGCGGCCTTCGATCTCGTCGAGTGCCGCCCGCACCTCGACCTCGTCCCCAGGCAGCTGCCTCCGCGCCGAGCGGATGACCGAGCGGGCGGTGCGGAGCGCGCGGCGGACGCCCTCCTCCACCTCGCCGACGTAGCGGGAGACACCTAGCTGCATCAGCGCCTCGCGGCGGATGACGGCATTCGACCCGCAGAAGAACGCGGCGTTCCAGCCGTCCTTGCCCTGCTGGATGGGCCCGTAGAACAGCGGCGCCTGGCTGCCGAGGGGGTCCTCCTCAGGCACGTTGACGAACCACTGGGGCGTCTGCACGAGCGCCATCCGCTCGTCCTCGAAGTAGCCGAGGGTGCGGTCGAGGATCTCCGGCAGCGGGATCTGGTCGGCGTCGAGGATCAGCATGAACTCGCCGTCGGTCTGCAGCAGCGCGTTGTTGAGGTTGCCGGCCTTCGCGTGGCGCGGCATCCCCGCCCAGTCCGCCGACCGCGTCAGCCAGCCGATGCCCTCGGCCTCCGCCGCCGCACGCATCTCCGGCCGGTTGCCGTCGTCGAGGATCCAGGTGCGATGCGGGTAGCGGATCGCCTTCGCCGCCCGCGCGGTCGCCATCACCAGCTCGATCGGCTCGTTGTACGTCGCGATGAACACGTCCACCGTCCGGTCGGGCGGGGCCGGGGGCGGGTCTCCCCGCTCCTTGAGCCGCCACATGCCCAGGCCGAAGAGGAGTGAGTCGACCAGGCTGTAGGTCTCGGCGAGCACCAGCGGCACCGCGATCCACCAAGCCGACCAGTTCACCGAGAACATCCAGCGCCAGGTCAGGTAGTTGAGGCCGAGCAGGGCGGTGACCAGCACCACCGTGCGGATCAGGAGCAGGCGCCGGCTCACCGCCCGTGCTCCGACCGGAACACGGCCACCGCAGTGATGTCGTCCAGCGCGGTCTGCGACCGCGCCAGCCGGGCGATCGCCGTCAGCAGCGCCGGCACGTCGGGCGCCTCGGCGACCATCGCGCCCAGCGGCCCCCACCACCGGTCGGGATCATCGAGCAGGTCCAGGACGCCGTCGCTGAACACGAGCAGCCGGCCACCCGGCTCCACCTCGGCGAGGTGCTCGGTCCAATGGTCCTCGGGCAGGACCCCGAGGGGGCGGTCCCGGCCGCCGAGCCGCTCGACGGCGCCGTCGGCGTGGACGACGAGCGCCAGGCCCGAGCCGGCGTCGACGTACCGCAGCTCGCCGTCGTCGAGGTCGAGGGCGACCTCCATCAGGGTGGCGAAGGACTCCGCCGCCTCGAAGTCCGCGAGCAGCGAGCGGGCGACCTGGGTGACCACGATGCCGAGGTCGACCCCGGCGGCGACCGCGTCGTTCGTGCCGCGCAGGGCGGTCCGGACGCCCGCACCGAGCAGGGCCGCGCCGGTTCCCTTGCCCATCACGTCGCCGAGCGCGAGGTGCAGCGTCTGCCGGGTGACGACGTAGTCGTAGAAGTCGCCGCCGACCGCGAGTGCGGGCAGGCACACTCCCGCGACGTCCCAGCCGTCGACGCGGATGGGCGTCGCCGGGAGCAGGGAGGCCTGCACCCGCCCGGCCTGGGTCATCTCCGCGGAGGCGACGAGCTCGAGCTCCGCCCAAGCCGCGAGGTCCTGGAACGTGACGAGGTCGTCCCCGGCGAGGGTCCGGGGTTCGGTGTCGTAGACGCAGAAGGTCCCGACCACGTTGCCGGCATGGTCGCGGAGGGGATGCCCGGCGTAGAACCGGATGCCGCCCTCGGAGACCACCGGCAGCTCGCGGAAGCGCTCGTGCAGCGTCGCGTCCTCCACGACGAGGGTCCCGCCCTCGTCGTGCGTGCGGTCGCAGAACGTCTGGTCGCGGGGGAGCTCGTCCAGCTCGATCCCGGCGGTGCTCGGGAACCACGCCCGCTCACCGTCCAGGACGGTCACGGTCGAGATCGGCACGCGCAGGGCCGTCCGCGCCAGCCGGGTGACCCGGTCCAGCCGGTCGTGCTGCCGGCCCTCGTCGAGGGCGAGGCTCTCGACGGCGCGTTGACGCCGCTCCTCCGCGGAGGTCCCCATGGTGCTTCACCCTTCCGCGCCCGTCGTGCCAGAGCCCCCATGCCGTGCGCGCCGGGCCGATACCCCGCGCCGGTCGGATACCAAACGTCTCCGGCCGCGGGCTAGGGTCGCACGTGTGGAGCAGGTGGTCGGACAACGTGCCCTGGTGGTCGACGACGACACCGACATCCGTGAGCTGGTCCAGGTCCTGCTCGAGGGGATGGGGCTGCAGGTGTCGGCGGCTGCCTCCGGAGCCGCGGCGCTCGACATGGCGCAGCGGGAGTCGCCGGACCTGATCACCCTCGACCTCACGCTGCCCGACATGGACGGCAGGGACGTCTGCCGGGAGATCCGTGCCTTCTCCGACGCCTACATCATCATGATCACCGGTCGGGACTCCGAGATCGACCGGCTGGTCGGGCTCGAGGTCGGCGCGGACGACTACTTGGCCAAGCCGTTCTCCCCGAAGGAGCTGCGAGCGCGGTCCGCGGCGCTGCTGCGTCGTCCGCGCGCCTCCACGACGGGGACCACGCCGGCCGAGGGCGCGCGCTCGGCCCCGGCCCCCGACCTGGACGCCGGTGGCGGCCTGGTGCTGGTACCGGTCGACCACGTCGCCCTGCTCGACGGTCAGCCCTTGCCCCTGACACCCGCAGAGCTCGCGCTCCTCACCGCGTTCGCCGCGCAGCCGGGCCGCACCTGGGACCGCGGCGACCTCGTCCGCGAGGTGTGGCAGGGCGAGTTCATCGAGTCCGACTTCCTCGTCGACGTCCACGTGGCGAACCTGCGGCGCAAGCTCCGCAAGGCCGGCGGCCGCCACCGTGAGTGGATCCGCACCGTCGGCGGTGTCGGCTACACGTTCGCCTCCGCCGACTGAGCCGCGCTCGGCTGGTCGCCGGCTCAGGCCTCGTTCCTCGTGGCGGCCTGGGCCTCCTGGGCGGCCTGGGTCTCCTTGACGGCCTGCCGGCTGACGACGAGGCCGACGAGGCGGGAGATGACGAGGGCCACGTAGAGCACGCCGGCGACCATCTCGACCACGACCAGCGAGCGGGCGTTGGCCTGGATCGGGACGACGTCGGAGAGCCCCACGCTGGTGAGCACCGAGAACGACAGGTAGAGCAGCTCGAACCAGGAGCGCTGGTCCCCGCCCCCGGCGCTCGTGAAGGCGTCAGGGACGAGCACCTGCGTGGCGGAGTACAGGTAGGCGAAGCCCCAGGCGACGACCGTGAACGCCGCACCGGTCGCATAGAGCTCGTCGGTGGTGACCCGGTCGTCGTGGAAGAGGTACCGGATCAACGCATAGGAGACGTAGAAGTAGAACGGCGCGTGCAGCAGCGCGGAGACCAGGACGACCCAGTCGGTGTCGGGCGAGGCCGCCTCGAGCACGGTGAACACGACGGCCGGGGCCCCCAGGAGGCCGGCGGACCAGTTGAGCGCAGGCGTGCGGCGCACCGCCCAGACCGCGATGGTCACCACCGCGATCTGCACCACGCCGATCACGGCACGACCGGCCGCGGAGTCCTGCAGGAACGGGTAGGCGAGCACCGCCACCAGCTGGACCCCGAGCAGGACGGCGGACGGGTGTCGCCCGAGGACCCCGCGGACCTGCTGCTGGCCGGCCGCGGTCACGGTCGACTCCCTCGGCCGCCCCGGTTGCGCAGGGCCTTGGCCTGGCGTCGCTCGAGCCGCTCGACCTCCGCGGTGATCAGCTCCTGGCGGGAGACGAGGGTCCGGACCAGGTGGAAGCCGGTCGCGGCCATGACGATGAGCGGCCAGGGGAAGTACGGCTCGAAGCCGCCGTCGCCGAACGACGTGGCCACCCACACGGCCCAGCAGATGAGGGTCGGGCCGATGAAGGCGAGCACCGCCGAGCGCCGGTCGGACTCCCACTCGCGCGCGGCCATCCGCCGCAGGTCGTCGGGGCTGGCGAGGGCGAGGGCCGCCGACCTCCCCCGCGCGGGCGCGGGGGTCGTGGGCACGAGGTCGTCGAGGAGCGGTCGCAGGTCGCCGAAGGTCCGGGCCGAGGCGAGCCCGGCGGCCCTCTCGTCGTGCTCCTCGCGGGTCAGCCGTCCGTCGGCGTACGCCTCGCCCAGCACGCGCAGCACGACGTCGCGGTCCGCGTCGCCGGCGCGCAGGCCGGCGTTCGCCTTGACGCGAGGGTCGTGGGTGAAGGACGCCCAGGTGGCGGCGGGATCGTGGCTGGGCACGTCGGCATCCTAGGCCGCCCGGTCAGTGGACGTCCGTTGCCCGAAACGAGAACACGTTCTACGGTGGCCCAGCCGTCATCGATCTGGGGAGGTGGGGGAATGGCGTTCTCTGCTGTGTCCGTCATCCGCGGACCCGGTGAGCTGACCGCGATGGTCGTCGACGTGACCAAGCGGGTCTTCACGACACCGTTCCAGCTGCGCGAGTTCATCGAGCAGGCCTGGTTCATCACCAGCGTGACATTGATGCCGACGATCTTGGTCTCCGTGCCGTTCGGCGCGGTCATCTCGCTCCAGGTCGGCAACCTCACCGGCCAGCTCGGTGCCCAGTCCTTCGCCGGCGCCTCGGCCGTCCTGGCGGTGGTCCGCGAGGCGGCGCCGATCGCGGCGGCCCTCATCATCGCGGGCGCCGCGGGCTCGGCGATCTGCTCGGACCTCGGCGCGCGCAAGATCCGCGAGGAGATCGACGCGATGGAGGTGCTGGGCGTCGACCCGATCGCCCGGCTCGTGGTGCCCCGCGTGATGGCCACCGTCTTCGTCGCGGTGATGATCATCGGCCTGGTGATCTCCGCCGGCATCGGCGGGGGCTACTTCTTCACCGTCATCATCCAGGACGGCTCGGCCGGCGCCTTCCTGTCGTCGTTCACAGCGCTCGCGAGCCTGCCCGACCTCTACATCGCGATCGTCAAGGCGGCCGTCTTCGGCTACCTCGCGGCCATCGTCGGCGCCTACAAGGGCCTCAACGCCGGCGGCGGCCCCAGCGGCGTCGGCCACGCGGTCAACGAGTCGGTGATCGTCGCCTTCATGCTGCTGTTCTTCCTCAACGCGATCATCACCGCGATCTACTTCCAAGTCGTCCCTCAGCACGGGCTCTGACGTGGCAGCGATCACCGACGTCGGCAGCGCCATCCTCCGGGAGCGGCGCGCGCGCCTGGAGGAGTACGGCGACCAGCTGCTGTTCTACGTCAAGGCGCTGGCCTGGACGCCGCGGGCGATCCGCCGCTACCCGCGCGAGATCCTCAACACCCTCGCCGAGGTGTCCTTCGGCGTCGGCGGCCTGTCGGTCATCGCCGGCACGGTCGGCGTCATCGCCTTCCTGGCGTTCTTCGCCGGCACCGAGGTCGGCATCCAGGGCTACGCCTCGCTCAGCCAGCTCGGTGTCTCGAAGTTCACCGCGTTCATCTCCGCCTACTTCAACACCCGCGAGGTGGCGCCGCTGATCTCGGCGATCGCGCTCGCCGCGACCGTCGGCTGCGGCTACACCGCCCGCCTGGGCGCGATGCGGATCAGCGAGGAGATCGACGCGCTCGAGGTGATGGGCATCCCGTCGCTGCCGTTCCTCGTGACGACCCGGATGATCGCGGCGTTCATCGCGGTCATCCCGTTGTACGTCGTGGCGCTGAGCGCGTCGTACCTCTCGCCGCGGTTGATCACGACGATGGTCTACGGGCAGTCGGCCGGCACCTACGACCACTACTTCCTGCAGTTCCTGCCGCCGATCGACATGCTGTGGTCGTTCTTCAAGCTGATCTTCCTGGCCGTGGCGATCATCCTGATCCACTGCTACTACGGCTACACCGCCTCGGGCGGACCGGCCGGCGTGGGCACGGCCGTCGGCCGGGCGATCCGCACGAGCATCGTGACCACGGTCGTCGCCGACTTCTTCCTCAGCTTCGCGATCTGGGGCTCCACCACGACCGTCCGGATCACGGGGTAGCGGCGTGCTGGTCAACATCCACCACGACACCCCGGGCGAGCACCGGCGGCTGCTGGTCGCCGGCGTGGCGTTCCTGACGGTGATCGGGCTGCTGCTGTGGCTGTCGGTGGCGATCTACAACAAGGAGTTCGAGCGCGCCACGCGGATGACGCTCCAGGCCGACCGCGCCGGCCTGCAGCTCGCGGTCAACGGCGACGTCCGCTACCACGGCGTGCTCGTGGGGCGGATCGACTCGATCGGCCAGGACGGCGAGCAGGCGGTCATCGACGTCGCGCTCCAGCCCGACGCCGCGCGCGACATCCCGCGCAACGTGCGGGTGGAGATCCTCCCGACGACGCTGTTCGGTCAGAAGTTCGTCTCCCTGGTCGAGCCCGCCGATCCGTCGGCGGAGCCGGTCGCCGACGGCGACGTGGTGCCGGCCGACCGGGTCGAGACCAACGTCGAGCTGAGCCGGATCCTCGCGAACCTCTTCCCGCTGCTGCGCTCGGTCAAGCCGGCCGAGCTCAACAGCACGCTCTACGCGCTGGCCTCCGCGTTGGCCGGCCGCGGCGAGGACGTCGGCGCGCTGCTGGAGCGGCTCGACGGCTACACCGGGAGGCTGGCCGACCGGCTGCCGACCCTCGAGCAGGACCTCGAGCTGATCGCCGACGTCTCCGGCACCTACGAGCGCGCCGCTCCGGACGTGCTCCGGCTGCTGCGCAACGCGACGGTCTCGGCGCGCACGGTCGCCGACCAGGAGGCGCAGCTCTCCTCCTTCATCGGCGACGTCACCGGCATGGCCGAGACCACCACCCGCGTGCTGGCCGAGAACGAGGACGGCATCATCCGGCTCGGTGAGCTGTCCCGGCCGCTGCTGCGGCTGCTCGACACCTACGCGCCGCAGTACCCCTGCCTGCTCGAGGGTCTCGACATCTATACCGCGAAGCTCGCCGAGATCTTCGAGAACGACCGGGTCAATCAGGTGCTCGAGCTGGGCTCGGTGCAGAAGCCTGCGTACGACGTCAACGACCGCCCGGAGTACGCCGAGGTCGGCCACGGACCGTGGTGCGCGGGCCTGCCGCGGCCGAGCGGCCCGAACAGCACGCCGCTCGCGGACGGCAGCGACCAGGACGAGATCGCCGGCTCGACGCTGCCGTTCCGGACCGTCGACCCTGCGTCGTACCGCAACCCGACCAAGGGGTACGCCGGCACCGTCCCCGAGCAGCGCCTGGTCAACGTCCTGCTGGCCTCCGAGGCGGGGCTGTCCTACCGCGACCTCGGATCGCTCTCGGCGCTCCTCTACGGCCCGCAGGTGCGCGGGACGGTGGTGCAGCGGTGAGCACGCGCAACACCAGGACGATCGTCGCGGCGGTCAAGCTCGCGATCTTCACCGTGATCTCGATCCTCGTCACCGGGCTGCTGGCGGTGATCATGGGCAACGTCGGCTTCGGCGACAAGCGCACGGTCAACGCCGAGTTCACCAGCGCGAGCATGCTCCAGGAGGGCGACGACGTCCGGATCGCCGGCATCCCGGTCGGCGAGGTCAAGGAGATCGAGCTGCACGAGCGCAGCCGCGCGATGGTCACCTTCACCGTGGCCGCCGACGTGCCGCTCACGACGAACAGCCGCGCGGAGATCCGCTACCTCAACGTCGTCGGCGACCGCTACCTCGCGCTCGAGGAAGGGCCGAAGGGCGGCAAGCGGCTCGGCGACGACGCCACCATGCCGGTCAGCCGGACCGAGCCGGCGCTGGACCTGACCGCGCTCTACAACGGCTTCCAGCCGCTCTTCTCCGCGCTCGACCCGAAGGCGGTCAACGAGCTCTCCCAGAACATCATCGACGTGCTCCAGGGGGAGTCCGGCACCGTGCAGGGCCTGCTCGCCCGGACCGCGTCGCTCACCAACACCCTCGCGAACCGCGACGAGCTGATCGGCGACGTCATCACGAACCTCGACGAGCTGCTCGGGACCGTCGACCGCCGCCGCACCCAGCTCTCCGAGCTGGTGCTGGGGCTCGAGGAGTGGATGGGCAACCTGGCCGAGGACCGCGACGTCATCGGCACCTCCGTGCAGAACCTCTCCGAGCTGACCGACACCGTCGCCGACCTGCTCACCCGCGCCCGGCCGCTGCTGGCCGAGGACGTGCGCGAGCTGCGCACCCTCGTGCGCACGCTGTCGAAGCAGGAGAACCTCGAGGTGCTGACCAAGCTGCTCGACCGGCTGCCCGAGGCGATGACCGACCAGACCCGGATCGGGACCTACGGCTCTTGGTACAACTACTACCTCTGCGACTTCGAGGGCAGCATCAAGCTGCCGAAGATCCTCGGCATCGACCTCGGTTGGCTCGAGGACGCGCTCAACGACCTGTCCTTCCACAGCACCGCTCCGAGGTGCCAGTGATGGGGAGCCGGTAGTGGGCGCGCGCGGACGCAGCGACCGCCAGGTCCTGCGCTTCGGCGTGGTGGCCCTGGTGGTGCTGCTCGTGGTGATGGCGGCGGCGTTCAACCTGCAGAAGTTCCCCGGTTTCCGGGGCGTCGGCTACCACGCCGAGCTGAGCGACGCGAGCGGCCTGCGGCCGGGACACATGGTGCAGATCGCCGGCAAGCGGGTCGGCCGGGTCAACGGCATGTCGGTCGAGGACGGCGTGGTCGTCGTCGACTTCGAGCTCGACGCCGGCACCGAGCTCGGGCCGGAGAGCCGCGCGTCGGTGGAGGTGCTCAACCTGCTGGGGGAGAAGTACCTCGAGGTCGTGCCGAGCGACGAGGGCCAGCTCGAGGAGGGCGGCACCATCCCCGTCGAGCGCACCCAGTCGGCGTACGACATCGTCAACGTGCTCGGCGACCTGACCAGCACCACCGAGGCCATCGACGACGAGCAGCTCGGCGAGGCGCTCGACGTCATCTCCGAGACCCTCGACGGCGCGGCACCGGAGATCCAGGACAGCTTCACCGGCCTGTCCCGGCTCTCGCGCACGATCGCCAGCCGCGACGAGGACCTCGCCGGCCTGCTCGACCGGGCGGAGTCGGTCACCGGCCTGCTGGCCGACCGGCGCGGCGACCTCGTGCAGCTGATGGCCAGCAGCAGCCAGGTCTTCGACGAGCTCGACCGGCGTGAGGAAGCCATCCACCGGCTCCTCGTCGGCGCCCGCCAGCTCGCCGTGCAGCTGCGCGGCCTGGCCGAGGACAACGAGGACGAGATCGGCCCCGCGCTGCGCGACCTGCGCACGGTCACCACGATGCTGCGCGACCGCCGCGACCAGCTGAGCAAGACCGCGAAGGCCGTCGGGCCGTACGCAGACATCCTCGGCCACATCGTCGGCACCGGCCCGTGGTTCGACGCCTACCTGGTCAACCTGCTCGGCCTCGCCGGCGAGTTCGTCCCCGGACGGAGGAACTGAGCGATGCCCCGGATCACGATGAAGGCCGCCGGCGGCCTGGTCGCCGCGCTGCTGCTCCTCGGCACGGTGCTGGTGCTCGTCGACGGCGACAGCGGCCGCAAGACGGTCACGGCGCACTTCGCCCGGGCCGTCAGCGTCTTCGTCGGTACCGAGGTGCGGATCCTCGGCGTGCCGGTCGGCGAGGTGACCGCGGTGGTGCCGGAGGGGGAGTCCGTGCGCGTCGAGATGGAGTACGACGACGCCTACGACGTGCCGAAGGACGCGCGGGCGGTCATCGTCACCCCGACGCTGGTGGCCGACCGGTTCATCCAGCTCACCCCCGTGCACACGAGCGGGCCGGTGATGGCCGACGGCGCCGACATCCCGCTCGCGGAGACCGCGAGCCCGGTCGAGCTGGACCGGATCTACGAGAGCCTCTCGACCCTGGCGAACGCGCTGGGCCCCAACGGCGCCAACAGGAACGGGTCGCTCGACACGCTGCTGGCCTCCGGTGCCGAGGCGCTCGGCGGGCAGGGCCGCACGGCCAACCAGCTGGTCCGCGACCTCTCGGCCGCGGCGACGACGTTCGGCGACAACAGCGGCGACCTGTTCGGCACCGTGAAGCAGCTCGACGCCTTCACCCGGACGCTGGCGCGCAACGACGACCTGGTCGACGAGTTCATGGGCGACCTCGGCCGCGCCACCGAGCAGCTGTCGGGGGAGCGGGAGGAGCTCGGCGCCGCGCTCGAGGCGCTCGCGGGCGCCGTCGGCACCGTCGAGGCGTTCGTCAAGGACAACCGCAAGGCCCTCGTCGGCGAGGTCGAGGACCTCACCGACGTCCTCGACGTGCTGGTCGCGGAGAAGGAGTCCCTCACGCAGGCCATCGAGAAGGGACCGCTCGGCCTCGGCAACCTCGCCCTCGGCTTCGACACCAAGACCGGGTCGCAGAACGCACGGATCCAGGTCGGCCCCAACGTCGAGGACCTCGACGGCTTCCTTTGCGCGGTCGTCAACAACGCCGGTGTCCCGGCCGCCAAGACGGTCTGCAAGCTCCTCGAGTCGCTGCTGGAGCCGCTCGGCCTCGCCCTGCCCACCGGTCCCGCCCGCTCGGCGGCACCCGATACCCGGGTCCCGGGCGAGGCCGTCCCGGCCATGGACCTGCGCGAGCTGCTCGGAGGTGGTCCCCGATGAGCACCACGACGAGGACGTCCAGAAGCCCGCTGGCAGGGCTGGTGTCGCTGGCGCTGGCCGTCCCGCTGCTGGCGGCCTGCGACTTCGACGGCGCCTACGACCTGCCGCTGCCCGGAAGCCCGGTCAGCGGCGAGGAGACGTTCACGGTGACCGCTGAGTTCGACGACGTGCTCAACGTCGTGCCCCGCTCGCCGGTCATGGTGAGCGACGTCGTGGTCGGCGAGGTGGACGAGGTCGAGCGTGACGGGTGGAACGCCGTCGTACGCCTCAAGATCCGGCAGGACATCGAGCTGCCCGACAACGCGATCGCCGAGATCCGCCAGACGAGCCTGCTCGGCGAGAAGTACGTCGCGCTCGAGGAGCCCGCGGGCCGGGCGCGCGGCCGGCTCGAGGACGGCGACCGGCTCGGGCTCGCGGACACGGGCCGCAACCCGGAGGTGGAGGAGGTGCTCGGCGCGCTGTCGTTCCTGCTCAGCGGCGGTGGCGTCGGCCAGATCAAGCAGATCAGCGACGAGGTCAACGACATGCTTTCCGGGCGCACCGACGACGTGAGGTCGCTGTTCAACCAGCTCGAGCAGCTCGTCGGCGGGCTGGACGAGCAGATGGACGACATCGTCTCGGCGATGGAGTCGCTCGACACGCTCGCCCGCACGCTCAACCGCGAGTCGCGCACGATCACCGACGCCATCGAGGCGACCGGACCGGCGCTGGAGGTCCTCAACCAGCAGCACGACCAGCTGGTCGCGATGCTCGGGCAGCTCGACGAGCTCGGCGAGGTCGGCACCCGGGTCATCAACGGCACCAAGGAGAACCTCCTGGCCGACCTCGACCACCTCCGGCCGATCCTGCGGCGCCTCAACGAGACCGGCGACTCGCTGCCCCGCGGGCTGTCGCTGCTGATCAGCTTCCCGTTCCCGGAGCAGGCCAGCGAGATCGTCAAGGGTGACTACGCCAACGCGAAGTTCGCCCTGGACGTCTCCTTGGAGGGGATCACCCAGCTCATCGAGCAGCCCGGCGACGGGCCGACGATCCCGCTGCCCGACATCCCCGGGTTGCCCGACCTGCCCGACATCCCGCTCCCGGACATCCCCGGCCTGCCCACGCTGCCCGGCCTCGGCCGGGCCGGCGAAGCGGGCTACACCCGGGACATGTCGGTCGGCACCGGCGGCGGCCTGCTCGCCGAGGGGCTGGGCCGATGACACGCGGCGTCAAGGTCCGGCTGGTGCTCTTCGTGGCGCTGGCCGCGGTCGGCATCGTCTACGTGACCGGCACCTACCTGGGGCTGGTCGACCGGCTGCTCGGCCGCGGCCTGACCATCTCGGCGACGCTCCCGGACTCCGGCGGCCTGTTCGTCGGCAGCGAGGTGACCTACCGCGGCGTGAAGGTCGGCAAGGTCTCGGCGATGGACGTGACCCGTGAGGGCCTCGAGGCGGAGCTCGCGCTCGAGGACGGCACCCAGGTCCCGCTCGACGCGAAGGTGGAGGTGCACAACCTCTCCGCGGTCGGGGAGCAGTACCTCGACATCGTCCCCGAGGACGGCGACGGGCCGTACGCCGAGGACGGCGCCGTGCTGGCGGGCGACACCGACAGCCTGCCGGTGGGGGAGGACGAGCTGCTGATCGACCTCGACCAGCTCGTCTCCTCCGTCGACCAGGGCAACCTCTCGACCGTCATCGAGGAGCTCGGCCTGGCCTTCGAGGACACCGCCGGCCCGCTGGAGCGGATGGTCGACAGCGGCTCGCGCTTCGTCGAGGCAGCGCTGGCCAACGAGGAGTCGACGTTCCGGCTGCTCGACAACGGCCGCACCGTCCTACGCACCCAGCAGGAGCACCGCGGCGACATCCGCGCGTTCGCCCGGTCGCTGGCCGACCTCACCGGCACCCTGCGCGGCAAGGACCCCGAGCTGCGCACGGTCCTCGAGGGCGGCGCGAGCGCGGTGCGCGAGGTGGAGAAGCTGATGGCGGGGCTGGAGCCGACCATGCCGGTCTTCATCGGCAACCTGGTGACGCTGAACCAGATCGTCACGACCCGGCTGCCGGCCGTCGAGCAGCTGCTCGTGACGTTCCCGAAGATCGTCGCGAACGGCTTCACCGGCACGCCCGGCGACGGCTACGGCCACATCAACCTCCAGCTGGCCCAGAACCCCGGCCCGTGCCGCGAGGGCTTCATGCCGAGCGAGGACTGGCGGCCGTCCTCCGACCTCACCGACGCCCCGATCTACCCGGCCACCTGCCTGTCCGGGCCGCCGTACAACCAGCGCGGCCCGAAGTACGCGCCGCGCTTCGGCGGCAGCACCAACCGGGCTGCGCCGGGCGCTACCCTCGCCGACGAACCGGCCGTGCGGGTCGGGACGAAGGGTGGGTTGCGCGACGTGTTCGGCGAGGACTCGTGGCGCTGGATGCTCATCGGTCCGCAGGAGGGGATGTGAGTCGACTGCTGCCCGCCACGACGTGGGGCCGGGTGACGGCCGTGCTCGCGGTGCTCGCCGTGGCGCTGGCCGGCGCGATCGCCGTCACCGCACTGCGGTCCGACGAGGGCCGCGACGCGCTCCAGCAGGCCGTCGGCGTCGCCGGCGACGGGGGCGACGAGGAGCTGACCGCGGCGCACCGCGAGGTGTCCGAGGCGGCGCGTGAGCTGACGCTGGCCTTCCTCGAGGTCGACCACCGCGACATGGAGCCGCTCACCGACAAGGTCCTGTCCTACGCGACCGGGGAGTTCGAGGAGCAGTACGCCGCCAACGTCGAGCAGCTCATCGACGCCGCCGAGCGCAACGAGTCGGTCAGCACCGGCTCGGTCGTCGCCCTCGGCGTCGGCGACCTCGACGCCGACTCGGCGCTGGTGTACGTCGCCGCCGACAGCGAGGTCGCCAACGTCACCACCGACGGCACCACCCAGTCCCGCTACTACCGCCTCCAGCTCGACATGGTCCGCGAGGACGGCGAGTGGCTGGCCTCGAACGTGCAGTTCGTGGGCTGAGGTGACCCGACGATGACCGACGAGACCAGCGCCGACACCAAGGCCTGCCCGTTCTGCGCGGAGACCATCAAGGCCGCCGCCATCCGCTGTCGCTACTGCGGCTCCGACCTCGAGCCCGAACCCCAGCCCGAACCGCCCCCACCGCTGGTCGAGCAGCGAGCGCCAGCGAGCGTCGACGAGACCCCGCGAGACGACAGCCGACCTCAGTCCCGCCGCTGGGCCGCGATCGCTCTCGCCGTGCTCGTCCTCGCCCTCGGCATCGTCTTCGTCCGCATGCTCACGGTCGACGATGGGACCGACGGCCCACCCGACGGCACGACTCCCCTCGCGGACGGCGTGGTCTTCGAGTCCGAGGGCGCGAAGTCGGCCGGCCTGAGCGCGGCGACGGAGGCGGCGGAGAAGGTGCTGTCGTACTCCGCGGGGACCCTGGACGCGGACATGGAGGCGGCCTTGCCGCTGCTCGCCCCGCGGATGCAGACGGAGTACCGCGAGACGCTCGAGGCGATCCGCGAGGACACCGAGCGCAACCGCGCGAAGGTCGAGGCGACCGTCGTGGCGGCGTCGGCCATCTCGGCGAGCGAGCACGACGTGAAGGCGCTGCTCTTCGTCAACCAGGCGACGACCGGCAAGGGCAGCAAGCAGCCGCGCGCCGACCTCAACCGCGTGGTGGTGACCCTCAGTCGCGGTGAGGGGGACTGGGTCGTGACGGACCTCGACGCCCTCTGATAGAACTGTCCCCGACCGAACCTAGAACACGTTCTAGTAGACCACCTGGGGCGGGAGGAGCAGGATCGCCGCCGTGACCGCGACTGCCAGCCCCACCAGCCCGTCCCACCGCGTCGAGACCGACCTGCTCGTCGTCGGCGCCGGACCGACCGGCCTGTTCGCCACCTACTACGCCGGCTTCCGCGGGCACCGCGTCGCGGTCGTGGACTCGCTGCCAGAGCTGGGCGGCCAGGTCACCGCGATGTACCCCGAGAAGCTCATCCTCGACGTCGCCGGGTTCCCCGCCGTCAAGGGCCGCGACCTGGTCGCGGGACTGGTCGAGCAGGCGGCGACCGCGGACCCGACGTACCTCCTGGGCCGCACCGCGACCACGCTCGAGCACGGCGACGACGGCGTGGTCGTCACGCTCGACGACGGCACCGAGGTCGCAGCCGCAGCGGTCCTCGTCACCGCCGGGATCGGCAAGTTCAGCCCCCGGCCGCTGCCGGCGGGCGAGGGCTGGCTGGGTCGGGGGATGGAGTTCTTCGTCCCGAGCTTCGCGCCGTACGCCGGCAAGGACGTCGTCATCGTCGGCGGCGGCGACAGCGCCTTCGACTGGGCGCTCCACCTCGAGCCGGTGGCCCGCTCGGTGCGGCTGGTGCACCGCCGCGACGCGTTCCGCGCCCACGAGCGCACCGTCCAGCAGGTCCGCGACTCCTCCGTCGAGATCGTCACCCGCGCCGAGGTGACCGCCCTGAGCGGCGCCGAGCACCTCGAAGAGGTCGAGGTGACCGTCGACGGCGAGGCCACGACGTACCCCTGCCAGGCGCTCGTCGCCGCGCTCGGCTTCATCGCCGACCTCGGGCCGCTGCAGCAGTGGGGGATCGACGTGCACAAGCGGCACGTCGTCGTCGACCCGGCGATGCGCACCAACCTGCCGCGCGTCTTCGCGGCTGGCGACATCACGGAGTACTCCGGCAAGGTCCGGCTGATCGCCGTCGGCTTCGGCGAGGCCGCGACCGCCGTCAACAACGCGACCGTGGCGATCGACCCGACCGCCCACGTCTTCCCCGGCCATTCCAGTGAAGGGAGCTAGTCCATGAGCAGGATCAAGGTCGACTTCGACCTCTGTGAGTCGAACGCGCTGTGCGAGGCGATGGCGCCGGAGGTCTTCGAGCTAGACGACGACGACTACCTGCAGGTCAAGGCCGAGGAGACCACGCCCGAGAACGAGGGCGACGTCAAGCGAGCCGTCGCGGCCTGCCCGCGCGCAGCCATTTCCCTGGAGGACTGATCCACCGATGAGCACCACCACCGACGACCTCTCCCTCGACGGCCGCGTCGCCGTCGTGACCGGCGCCGGCGCCGGCCTCGGGCGCGCCGAGGCGCTCGCCCTAACCGCCGCCGGCGCGAAGGTCGTCCTCAACGACCTGCCCGGCGCTGCCGACGAGGCGGTCGAGGAGATCCGCTCCCGCGGCGGCGAGGCCACCGTGGTCGAGGGCGACGTCTCCGAGCGGTCCACCGCCGACGCGATGGTCGCGGCCGCGGTCGACGGGTTCGGCTCGCTCGACATCGTCGTCAACAACGCCGGGATGACCCGCGACCGGATGCTGTTCAACATGTCCGACGAGGAGTGGGACGCGGTCATCCGGGTCCACCTGCGCGGCCACTTCCTGCTCTCCCGCAACGCCGCGGCGTACTGGCGTGGGAAGTCGAAGGAGACCGATGCCCCCGTCTACGCCCGGGTGGTCAACACCGCGAGCGAGGCGTTCCTCGGCGGGTCGCCGGGGCAGCCGAACTACGCCGCCGCGAAGGCCGGCATCACCGCGCTGACCCTGTCGACCGCCCGCGGCCTCGGGCGGATCGGCGTGCGCGCGAACGCGATCTGCCCGCGTGCCCGCACCGCGATGACCGCGCAGGTCTTCGGCGAGGACACCTCGGGCCAGCAGATCGACCCGTACTCGCCCGACCACGTCGCGCCGCTCGTGGCGTACCTCGCCTCGCCCGCCGCGGACGCCATCACCGGCCAGGTCTTCGTCGTGTACGGCGGGATGGTCGCGCTCGTGGCCGCGCCGGTCGTCAAGCAGCGCTTCGACGCCTCGGGCTCGGTGTGGGACCTCGAGGACCTCGCCAAGCAGGTCGGCGGCTTCTTCGAGGGCCGCGACCCGTCGGTCGGCTTCGCCGCCGACTCGATCATGCAGCTGACGGTCTGAGAGGGGAACGGTCGTGGGACGACTCGCAGGGAAGGTCGCCGTCGTCACGGGCGGCGCCATGGGCCAGGGTGCGGCGATCAGCCGGGCCTTCGTCGCCGAGGGCGCGTCGGTGGTCGTCGCCGACATCGCCAAGGACGCCGGGCAGGAGCTCGCCGACGAGCTGGCGGGGGAGTCGGGCGGGCGGGCGCACTTCGCCCACCACGACGTCAGCGACGCCGCGTCGTGGGCGTCGCTCGTGGATGACACGAACACCCGCTTCGGCCCGGTCTCGGTGCTGGCCAACAACGCCGGCCTGCTCCGCTTCGGCGAGATCGGCACCATGCCGCAGGACGAGGTGGAGCTGCTGTTCCGCGTCAACCAGCTCGGCTGCTTCCTCGGCATGCAGGCCGTCACCGCGACCATGCGCGCCAACGGCGGCGGCTCGATCATCAACGCCTCCTCGGTCGAGGGCCTGGCCGGCATGGCCGGCTGCACGGCGTACGCCGCCACCAAGTGGGCGATCCGCGGCATGACCAAGTGCGCGGCGATGGAGCTCGGACCGCAGGGGATCCGGGTCAACTCGGTGCATCCCGGGATGATCGACACCCCGATGACGCGCGTGCACGGCGGCGACGCCGCGATGGAGTACGGCGCCTCGAAGGTGCCGCTGCGCCGGGTCGGCCAGCCGGGGGACATCGCGCCGCTCTACGTCTACCTCGCCTCCGACGAGTCGGCGTACGTCAACGGCGCCGAGATCGCCATCGACGGCGGCGTGACCTCCACGCACGCCTTCGGCGGCTGACCACTACGTTCTCGCCATGGCCAACCAGCGGTCCCAGGTCGTCATGTCCGACGACGAGGTGGACACCTTCCTCACCCAGCAGCGCAGCTCCACGGTCGCCACGGTCGGCCCGAACGGGCAGGTGCACCTCGTGGCGATGTGGTACGCCTGGCTCGACGGCCACATCTGGCTCGAGACCAAGGCCAAGTCGCAGAAGGTCGTCAACCTCCGCCGCGACCCGCGGATGAGCTTCCTCGTCGAGGCCGGCCACACCTACGACCAGCTCCGCGGCGTCTCCCTCGAGGGCAACGGGGTCGTGATCGAGGACGAGCAGACCGTCTGGGACGTCTGCGTCAACGTGTTCGAGCGCTACAACGCGCCGTACACCGAGGAGCTCAAGCCCTTCGTCGAGCTGATGGCCAAGAACCGCGTCGTCGTCCGCCTCGACGTCGACCGCGTCCGCAGCTGGGACCACCGCAAGCTCGGCATGGACCCCCTCGACCTCGGCGGCTCCACCGCCGAGTTCCTCGACTGACGTCAGTTCCATCGGGGGGCCGTCACCTTCGTCGGGGCACCGTGAGGTTCATCGGGCAGCCGATGGACCTCACGGCCCGCCGATGAAACTTCGTCGGGGGACCGTGAGTTTCGTCGGGCAGCCGATGAACCTCGAAGCCCGCTCGGCCGACCGATCAGCGGCTGAACGCGCCAGCCGCGGTACGGCGCCGGCTCAGTCGCGGAGGATGAGGTGGACGGCGCGCTCGATCTGGGCGCCGGTCTCGGCGGCGGTCATCCGGCCGGTGACCCAGCCGACGAGGGCGGCGAGCCAGACGTCGCCGATGATCCGGGTGATCGCGACGTCCTCGTCGGTGGGCTCGGACTGGCCGGGGTGCATGGCGCGGGTGAGCATCGTGCTCAGCAGCATGCCGACCTGGTGGATCTCGGCCTGGACCGAGGCGTCGGCGAACATGAACGCGCGGGTGAGCGCCTCGGTGAGGTGGGGGCTGCTCTGCAGGCCGCGGGTGGTCCCCTTGAGGACGTTGATGACCCGCTCCGAGGCGGTGTCGCCGGGGATCTCGACGTCGCGGCGGGTGGCCTCGGCGCGCTCGAACTCGCGGCCGAGCGCGCTGACGAGCAGGTGGATCTTGGAGGGGAAGTAGCGGTAGAGCGTGCCGAGGGCGACGTCGGCCTGGTCGGCGACGGCGCGCATCTGGACGGCGTCGAAGCCGCCCTTGGAGGCGAGGTCGATCGTGGCGTCGAGGATGCGCTTGCGGCGGTCGCGCTGGGCCGCGGACCCGAGGTCCTCCACGTTGAGGGAGTTGGTCGCGCTCATCGAAGGTGCCCCTGGGTGCTCGTCGCGGTCATGGCGGCCCAGTGTCCCGCGTCATGTGATCCGATGCGGAACCGGGATTGATCCGGACCCGACCGCCGGTATGTGGCACTAGGCTAGCCCCACGTGGTCCATGATAGGAACACGTTCCAGTTCGTCCGGCCCGGCGTGTCAAGCATCCGGAGTGTGTCCGGATGTCGGCAACGGCACAGTCGAGAAAGGTCGTGACGCGTGCGGATCGCGATGCTGTCCTACCGGAGCGCACCCCACACCGGGGGGCAGGGCATCTACCTCCGTCACCTCACGCGGGAGCTGGCCAACCTCGGTCACGAGGTCGAGGTGTTCTCCGGTCAGCCCTACCCCGAGCTCGACCACCCCGGGGTCAGGCTGACGAAGGTCCCGAGCCTGGACCTCTACCGGCAGCCGGACCCGTTCCGGGTGCCGAAGCTGCGCGAGTTCCGCGACCGCATCGACGTCGAGGAGTTCCTCACGATGTGCGCGGCCGGCTTCCCCGAGCCGAAGACGTTCAGCTCGCGCGTCGCCCGGGTGCTGCGCGACCGGGTCGAGGACTTCGACATCGTCCACGACAATCAGGTCCTCGGCTACGGCATGCTCGAGATCGAGAAGATGGGGCTGCCGCTCGTCACGACGCTGCACCACCCGATCACCTTCGACCGTCGCATCGACATCAGCCAGACCAGGAACCCGTGGCGCAAGTTCACGCTGTGGCGCTGGTACGGCTTCCTGCGGATGCAGGCCAAGGTCGCCCGCGCCGCCCGCAAGATCCTGACGCCCTCGGAGGCGTCCAAGCGCGACATCGCCAAGGACTTCGGCGTCGACCCTGCGCGGATGCAGGTGATCCTGCTGGGGGTCGAGGACCTCTTCAAGCCGCCGACCAGGCCGCGCGTGCCGGGCCGGATCCTGGCCATGGCCAGCGCCGACGCCCCGATGAAGGGCATCGCGACGCTGCTGGAGGCCTTCGCCAAGCTCCGCACCGAGCGCGACGTCGAGCTGGTGCTCATCACCAAGCCCCGGCCGGGCGGCACCACCGAGCGGCTCATCGAGAAGCTCTCGATCGGCCACTGCGTGCGGTTCGTCAGCGGCGTGACCGACGAGGAGCTCGTCGACCTGATGGGGTCGGCCGAGGTCGCGTGCGTGCCGTCGCTGTACGAGGGCTTCTCGCTGCCCACCGCGGAGCTGATGGCCTGCGCCACCCCGCTGGTGGTCTCCCGGGCAGGGGCGATCCCCGAGGTGACCGGCCCCGACGGCGAGGCCGCCGACCTGGTCACCCCCGGCGACGTGGGGGAGCTGACCCAGGCGCTCGGCGCGCTGCTCGACGACCCCGAGCGTCGCGCCCGGATGGGTGCCGCGGGACGCAAGCGCGTCGAGGAGATGTTCAGCTGGCGTGCCGTGGCGGTCAAGGTCGCCGCAGCGTACGAGGAAGTGATCGAGGACCACCGCCGCGAGCGCGGCGCGCGTCCCGCCGACGAGAGGAACAACCGTGCTCACCGTTGACTTCGACCGCCTCGGGCTGCGCCCGGGTGACCGCGTCCTGGACATGGGCTGCGGGGCCGGCCGGCACGCGTTCGAGATGTACCGCCGCGGTGGCGACGTCGTCGCCTTCGACATGGACGCCGACGAGCTGTCCAAGGTGCGTGACCTCTTCACCGCGATGAAGGAGGCCGGCGAGGTGCCCGAGGGCGCCGAGGCCGACGTCAAGGAGGGCGACGCGCTGCAGCTGCCCTTCGCGGACGGCGAGTTCGACCGGATCGTGGCCGCCGAGGTGCTCGAGCACATCTGGGCCGACGTCGACGCGATCAAGGAGCTCGTCCGGGTGCTGCGCCCGGGCGGCACGCTCGCGATTTCGGTGCCGCGCTGGCTGCCGGAGGTCATCAACTGGAAGCTCTCCGACGAGTACCACAACGCCGAGGGCGGCCACATCCGCATCTACACCGACCACGAGCTCATCGACAAGGTCACCAAAGCGGGCCGGCCCAACGACGGCGAGCCCGGCGACGCGATGGTCTTCGAGGGCAAGGACTACGCCCACGGCCTCCACGCGCCGTACTGGTGGATCAAGTGCGCGGTCGGCGTCAACAACGACGACCACCCGCTCGCGAAGGCGTACCACAAGCTGCTGGTCTGGGAGATCATGAAGCAGCCGACCGCGCTCAAGGTCGCGGGCAAGGTGCTCGACCCGCTCATCGGCAAGAGCATGGTGCTGTACTTCCGCAAGCCCGAGACCGCCGACGCGCGTGCTGCCGGTGCCGATGTCTGAGCTCCTGCCGTACGTCGAGGGCGTGCTGAGCGCGGCCCAGGTCGGCGAGACCGCCGCGTCGATCGCCGCGATGCAGGAGCCCTCGGGCGCCGTGCCGTGGACGACCGGTGAGCACGTCGACATCTGGAACCACGTCGAGGCCGCGATGGCGATGCTCGTCGGCGGCCAGGTCGAGGCCGCCGAGCGCGCCTACGCCTGGGTGCCGACGCTGCAGCGCGAGGACGGCTCGTGGCCGATGAAGATCGTCGGCGGCGAGGTCGAGGACGAGCGCGGCGAGGTCAACATGTCGGCGTACTTCGCCGTGGGCCTGTGGCACCACTGGTTGGTACGCCGCGACCACGCGTTCGTGCAGCAGTACTGGCCCAGCGTGCGCGCCGGCCTGGACTGGGTCGTCAGCCAGCAGCTGCCCTTCGGCGGGATCCGGTGGACCCCGACCGAGGAGGGCGCGCTCCTCGCCGGCTCCTCGAGCATCTACCAGTCGCTGCGCGCCGGCGTCGCGCTGGCCGACCTGCTCGACGACCCGCAGCCGGAGTGGGAGCTGGCCGGCGGCCGGCTCGGCCACGCCGTGCGCGAGCACCGCGACCTGTTCCTGGACAAGGCGACGTACTCGATGGACTGGTACTACCCGGTCCTCGGCGGCGCGGTCCGCGGCGACGCGGCCTTCGAGCTGCTCGAGACCCGGTGGGACGACTTCGTGGTGCCGGGCCTCGGCATCCGCTGCGTCGACACCAACCCGTGGGTGACCGGCGCGGAGACCTGCGAGCTGGTGATGGCGCTGGACGCGATCGGCGACCACCGTCGCGCGCTCCAGCTGCTGGCCGACATGCAGCACCTGCGCGCGGACGACGGCAAGTACTGGACCGGCTGGGTCTTCGGTGACGACGTCAACTGGCCCTACGAGTGGACGACGTACACCGCCGCCGCCGTGATCCTGGCCGTCGACGCCCTCGGAGAGGTCGCCGGGCACAGCTCGGCCGGCTCTGGGATCATGCGCGGGACCTCGCTGGCCCCGCACTTCACCGAGCTCGCGCTCGAGTGTGGCTGCGACTCAGCCGACGAGCTCGCCGGCAGCGCCGGTCGTCCGGCGTAGGACGCGCATGGAGCCCAGCGCCTCGACCTGGTCGAAGGCGCCGGACTCCACTGCGCGCAGGAAGACGTGGTACGGCGCCTGGCCGCCGTCGGCCGGGGCCTGGAACACGTCGTGGATCACCAGCAGGCCGCCCACCTCGAGCCAGTGCGCCCAGCCGGTGTAGTCGTTCTGCGCGTGCTCCTCGGCGTGCCCGCCGTCGATGAACAGCATCGACAGCGGGGTGCGCCAGTGGGTGGCCACCGTGGTGCTGCGACCGATGACGGCGACGACGCGGTCCTCGAGACCGGCGCGCTTGAGCGTGCGGCGGAAGGTCGGGAGCGTGTCCATCTCGCCGAACTCGTCGTCGACGAGGGTCGCGTCGTGGTGCTCCCAGCCGGCCTGGTTCTCCTCCGAGCCGCGGTGGTGGTCGACGGTGAAGACGACCGCCTGCGGCCCGCCGACCTCGCGCGCGGCGGCGCCGAGGTAGATCGCGGACTTGCCGCAGTAGGTCCCGACCTCGAGCGCCGGCCCGTGGGCGAGGCGGTCGAGGGCGACGCGGTGCAGCAGCATCCCCTCGTCCTCGGGCATGAAGCCCTTCGCGGCCAGGGCGTGTCCCAGCCAGTCGGAGGGGTGGTCGACCGTGTTCGTCACGGCGTCAGACTAGTAGGGTTGGAACACGTTCTAGTTCTCGCCTGAGGGCTGGGCAGCCTGGAAGGACGCCTCCCATGTCGATCGGGATCTCCGACGAGCACGTCGAGCTGGCCGAGAGCCTGCGCAAGTGGGCCGCGAGCCTCGACGGACCGGCCGTGGTCCGGGCCGCGGAGGGCACGGCGGCCGAGACGTTCGCCGCGACCTGGCAGGCAGTGACCGAGATGGGCGTGGCGTCCATCGGGCTGCCCGAGGCGGCCGGCGGTGGCGGCGGGTCGGTGCTCGACCAGGCGGTCGCGCTCGAGGCGTGCGCCCGCGAGATGGTGCCCGGTCCGCTGCTCGGGCCGGTCGTCGCGGCGGCGCTGCTGGGGGAGTCGGAGATCGCCCCGGTGCTCGGCGAGGGTGGGGTCGTGGCCGTGGCGCTCTCGGACCTGGTCTGGGACGTCCCGTCGGCCACCCACGTGCTGGTCGAGGTCGGCGGGGGCGCGGGCGGCGGCTGGCGGGTGCTGCCGGCCGAGGGCGTCACCGTCGTTCCGGGCACCGGGCTCGACCTCAGCCGGCGCTACGGCACGGTGTCGGTCGACGACCCGACCGTCGGTGTCGCCGTGCCGGCCCTGACCCGCGAGCTGCTGCATCGCACGGTCGTGACGTACGCCGCCGCGGAGGCCGCGGGCCTCGCGCGGTGGTGCCTGGACACCGCGGTCGAGTACGCCAAGGTCCGCGAGCAGTTCGGCCAGAAGATCGGCGCCTTCCAGGCGGTCAAGCACCTCTGCGCACAGATGCTCGAGACCGCCGAGGCCGTCACCAGCGCCGCGTGGGACGTCGCGTCCGCGGCGCAGCACGGGATCTCGGGGGAGGCCGACGACGAGCAGTGGGCGTTCGCGGCCGACGTCGCCGCCGTCACCTGCTTCGACGGTGCGGTCGAGGTCGCGAAGACCTGCATCCAGGTGCTCGGCGGCATCGGCTTCACCTTCGAGCACGACGCACACCTCTACCTGCGCCGGGCGGTCGCCCTGCGCAGCCTGGTCGGCAGCACCGACGAGGCCGCCCGGCGGCTTACCGCCCGCGCGGTCGCCGGCACCCGACGGCGGCTCGAGGTCGACCTCGAGGGGCGCGACGCGGCGGTGCGCGACGAGGTGCGCGCGACGGTCGGGTCGATCGCGGCCCGGCCCGAGGAGGAGCGGCGGGCCGGCCTGGTGGACACCGGCTACCTGATGCCGCACTGGCCGGCGCCGTACGGCATCGGGGCGGACGCGGTGACGCAGATCGTC
The DNA here is from genome assembly GCF_014266025.1 of Nocardioides deserti. Lineage (GTDB taxonomy): Bacteria > Actinomycetota > Actinomycetes > Propionibacteriales > Nocardioidaceae > Nocardioides > Nocardioides deserti. Next base: position 336,806 of record NZ_JACMYC010000001.1, read on the forward strand.
ATCGACACCGAGCTCGCGCGGGCCGGCGTGACCCGACCGGACATCGTCATCGCCGGGTGGGCGCTGCCGACGATCCTCGAGCACGGCACCGACGACCAGCGCGAGCGATTCGTGGAGCCGTCGCTGCGCGGCGACCTGGTCTGGTGCCAGCTCTTCTCCGAGCCCGGGTCCGGTTCGGACCTGGCGTCGCTGCGCACCCGCGCGGAGAAGGTCGACGGCGGCTGGCGGCTCACCGGCCAGAAGGTGTGGACGTCGATGGCCGAGCGCGCCGACTGGGGCATCTGCCTGGCACGCACCGACCCCGGCGCCCCGCAGCACAAGGGGATCTCCTACTTCCTCGTCGACATGCGCTCCGAGGGCATCGACGTGCGGCCGCTGCGCGAGATCACCGGCGAAGCCCTCTTCAACGAGGTCTTCCTCGACGACGTGTTCGTGCCCGACGACATGATGGTCGCCGGCCCGGGGGACGGGTGGCGGCTGGCCCGCACCACGCTGGCCAACGAACGGGTCGCGATGGCGAGCAGCCGCCTGTCGAAGAGCACCGAGCGGGCCGTCGAGCTCGCCGCCGGTGGGCTCTCGGTGGCGCAGGAGGTGCGCGTCGGCCAGGCGGTCGCCCTGTCGACCGTGTGCTCGCTGCTCGGCGTCCGGTCGACCCTGCGATCGCTGGCCGGGCAGGGGCCCGGTCCGGAGTCGAGCGTCGCTAAGCTGCTCGGCGTCCGCAACCGCCAGGACGGTTCGGAGCTCGTGGTCGCGCTGCACGGCGACCGCGCGCTGACCGACGCCGAGGACGTCCGCGCCGACGTCTGGGAGATGCTCAACACCCGGTGCCTCTCCATCGCCGGCGGCACCACCCAGGTGCTCCGGAACGTCGCCGGCGAGCGCATCCTCGGGCTGCCGCGCTGAGGCGGTGACGGCCGTTCCTGCGACGGCCGTCACTGCAGGTCAGGAGGCGTTTTCGGCCGATTCTGCGGCGGGCCCGCGGACCCGTACGATTTGCCGGTGCTCGACGCCTCCATCCTCGCCTACTTCGCCGACGACACCACCCGCACGTACCAGCTCGTGCAGTGGCTGCCGGTGCTCGAGCAGCTCGCCGAGCACCAGCCCGTCGGCGTCGTCGCGCGCGACCCCGAGGCGGCCGCTCTGCTGCGCACGCGGACCTCGCTGCCGGTCGCGCTGGCCGAGTCGTTCCCCGAGCTGACCGAGCTGTACGCCGTGGTCGACCCGAAGGTCGTCCTCTACGTCAACAACTCGATGCTGAACTTCCAGTCGCTGCTGCACGGCCGCGCGTTGCACGTGCACGTCAACCACGGCGAGAGCGACAAGCAGAGCATGGCCAGCAACAACGCCAAGGCCTACGACCGCGTCCTGGTCGCCGGCGAGGCCGCCGTGCAGCGCCACGTGGCCGGGCTGCTCGAGCTCGACACCCGCCGGCTGGTCCGGGTCGGCCGCCCGCAGCTGGACCTGCAGCGCGAGCCGCTGCTGGAGCCGAGCAGCCGCCGCACGGTCCTCTACGCGCCGACGTGGGAGGGCGACGCGGAGTACAACGACTACACCTCCGTCGACACCATCGGCTCCGATGTCGTGCGCGCGGTGCTGGCCGTGCCCGACGTGCGCCTGGTCTACAAGCCGCACCCCAAGGTCGTCACCAGCGAGACGCCGGCCGTCCGCGACGGGCACCGCACGATCCTGGCGCTCCTCGACGAGGCGGCCCGACGCGACCCGGCAGCCGGCCACGTCGCCGTGCTTGCCGGCGACATCCTCGCGCTGATGCCCGACTGCGACGCGATGGTCACCGACGTCTCCTCGGTGGGCCTCGACTGGCTCTACCTGCGCACCGAGCGCCCGATCTTCATCACCGACCGCCACCACGACGCCGAGCGGCTGCGCCGGGAGGTCCCGGTCAGCCGCTGCGCCGACGTCCTCGACTCCGTCGACGTCCCCGCGCTCACCGAGCTGGTCGCCGCGCGGCTCGACCACGACGCGCACCACCTCGCCCGGGTGGCCATGCGGCACCACTACTTCGACGACCTCCAGGTCGGCGACAGCACTCTCCGCTTCCTCGACGCCGTCGCCGAGCTCGCCGCCCGGCGCGACCACCTCCTCGGCGAGATCACCCTCGGCACCGCCATCACCGCCTGAGCCGGTCCGACCAGCGGAGGCGGGTCAGCCGGCGCGGCGGCCCTGCTCGCGGCGGTACTGGTTCCAGTGCCAGTGCAGGAAGCGGTCGATGGCGCGGACGACGTGGGAGCTGCGGATCGAGGGGAAGACGTCGAAGGCGTGCTGGGCGCCGGGCAGCTCGGCGTACACGACCGTCCGCTTCGAGACCTGCCGCAGCTTCTCGACGAACGACCGCGCCTGGCTGACCGGGACGAGGGTGTCGTACGCGCCGTGCAGGACGAAGAAGTCCGGGGCGTCGGGGGTGATCCGCAGGATCGGGGAGGCGTCCTCGAAGACCTCGGGGTCCTCGGACCACCGCTTCTTGAGCACGCGCGGCGCGAGGAAGAGGTCGCGCAGCTGCTCCGCGGCGCGGGTGCCGGTCGAGCCGGCGAAGTCGTAGACGCCGTAGTGCGGCACGGCGACCTGGACGGAGGTGTCGGCGTCCTCGAAACCGGGCTGGTACGCCGGGTCGCCGGGCGTGAGGGCGGCGAGCGCGACGAGGTGGCCGCCCGCCGAGCCGCCGGTGATCGCGATGTACTCGGGGTCGCCCCCGTGCTCGGCGATGTTGGCCTTGATCCAGGCGATCGCCTTCTTGACGTCGACGACGTGGGCTGGCCAGTCCGAGCGTGGCGAGAGCCGGTAGTTGATGGCGACGCAGACCCAGCCCTTCGCGGCGAGGTGCTGCATGAGCGGGATGCCCTGCTGGTCCTTGTTGCCGATTGTCCAGCCGCCGCCGTGCACCTGGAGCAGGACGGGCGCGCCGCCATCGGGGACGCCGTCGGCGGGGGAGTAGACGTCGAGGAGGCCGCGCCTGCCGATGGCGGGGTCGTAGGCGATGTCCTTCTCGACGCGGACGCGGGCGTCGCGCATCCGGAACGGGTTGACCAGCCGACGCCACGGCACCGCGAGGTCGGCCGGGGTCGGCTTGGCGTCGAGCTGCTCGAGGTAGTCCGCGCCGAGCGCCTCGACCAGGCTCTCCTCGGCCTGGTGCTGCACCTGCCGCGCCTGGGCGACCAGGTAGGACAGGCCCGCCGCGCTGGCGGCGGCGAGGGCGAGCCCGCGCGCGTCCCGCTTCGGCCCGCGGGCGTGCGCCGCGGCGTCGGCCACGGTCAGTGCGAGCGCGTGGGGCGCGAGCTCGCCGACGAGCCAGCCGGCCATGAAGGCGGGGATGCCGGGACGGAAGCCGGGGAGCGGTCGAAGGGCGTTCGCGGTGAGCGCGGCGGTCACTACCTGGCGTCGGAGGAACGACATGCGGACGAGGGTAGTCCGGAGTTGACGCGCGTCACGGGCGCGCCCGCGTGACGTCGTACGGTCGTGGACGTTACCGGAGTGGAACACGTTCTACGTCGAGGGAGTTGCTGTGGTCGACCGGCTGTCGGGGCTCGATGCGAGCTTCCTCTACCTCGAGACGCAGGCCCAGCTGATGCACGTCTGCGGCGTGATCGTCCTGGACCCGGCGACGATGCCCGAGCCGTACTCGTTCGAGCGCCTCCGGGCCACGGTCCACGAGCGGGTGCGCGACACCCCGGCGTTCACCCGCAAGCTGCGCCGCGTGCCGCTGGGTCTCGACCACCCGATCTGGGTGCGCGACCGGCAGTTCGACATCGAGCGGCACGTGCACCGTCTCGCGCTGCCGCGGCCCGGCGGCCTCGCGGAGCTCACCGACCTCGCCGGCCACCTCGCCGGGCAGCCGCTGGACCGCTCGCGGCCGCTGTGGGAGATGTGGGTGATCGAGGGGTACGACGGCGGGCTGGACCACGACCTGGTCGCGGTGTTCATGAAGATGCACCACGCCACGGTCGACGGCGTCTCCGGCGCCAACCTGGTCTCGCACCTGTGCAGCCTCGAGCCGGAGGCCGAGCCGCTGGCGACCGCCGCGGACCAGCGCTACGGACGCGACCCGGACCGGCTGGAGCTGCTCGGCCGCGCGCTGCTGTCCAACGCGACCAAGCCGGTCCAGGTGGCCAAGCTGCTCAGCCCGTCGGCCCAGCTGGTCTCGCGCACGATCGGCCGCGCGCGGGCCGGCACCGCGATGGCCGCCCCGCTGACCGCGCCGCGCACGTCGTTCAACGGCACGATCACCGGGCACCGCACGATCGCGCTGACCGACATCGACCTCGAGCAGGTGCGCGAGGTGAAGGCGGCGACCGGCACGACGGTCAACGACGTCGTGCTGACGGTGGCCGGCGGTGCGTTGCGTTCCTACCTCGAGGACCGCGGCGAGCTGCCCGACGACTCCCTGCTCGCGACCGTGCCGGTCTCGGTGCACGGCAGCTCGAGGCGGTCCGCCGGCGCCAACAAGGTCTCGGCCCTCTTCGCCAAGCTCGGCACCGACGAGGAGGACCCGCTGGTCCGGCTCGAGGACATGGCGACCCGCAACCGACACGCCAAGGAGCACCACAACGCGATCAGCGCGGACTCCCTCCAGGACTGGGCGGAGTTCGCGGCGCCGCGGACCTTCGGGCTGGCGGTGCGGACGTACGCCTCGCTGCGCCTGGCCGAGCGGCACCCGGTCGTGCACAACCTGGTGATCTCCAACGTCCCGGGTCCGCCGGTCCCGCTGTACTTCTGCGGCGCCGAGGTGCTCGGCCTCTACCCGCTCGGCCCGGTCTTCCACGGCGCAGGCCTGAACATCACGGTGATGTCCAACCACGGCCACCTGCATGTCGGCGTCATCGCCTGCCGGGAGTCGGTGCCGAACCCCGACGACCTGGTGCAACGGTTCCCCGCGCAGCTGGCCGAGCTGCGCGCCGCGGTGGCCGCCCGCCCGCTCCGCGAGGAGGCCGAGCCCGGCTGATCACGCTCATCTGATGCTCAGCTGATCTCGGGCAGCTCCTGCGCGGCGCCGAGCAGGGCCCGGAACGGGTCGCCGTGCTCGGCGATCCGCTCCAGCGCCGTGCGGATCGTCCACCGGTCCGGCCGCAGGTCCGGGTCGTCGAGCTCCTCCCACCGGATCGGCACCGACACCGGAGCGCCGGGTGCCGGCCGCGGCGACCACGGGCCGACGAGCGTCTTGTTGACGGCGTTCTGCGTGTAGTCCAGCCGCGCCAGCCCGCCCCGCGCCTTGACCTCCCACTTCCAGCTGACCAGCTCCGGCACGACCTTCCCGACGGTCCGCGAGAGCCGCTCGACCCAGGCGCGGGTGTCGCTGAACGAGTAGCCGGGCACGACCGGCACCCACACCTGGATGCCGCGCCGCCCGGTCACCTTCGGCAGCGCGGTCACGCCGAGGTGGTCGAGCGCGGTGCGGTGCAGCCGGGCCAGCACCAGCAGCTCCTCCCAGCTGGTGCGCTCGCCGGGGTCGAGGTCGACCAGGGCGTACGTCGGCTCGTGCATCGCCTCGGTCCGCGAGGTCCACGGGTGCCACTCGAGCGCCCCGAAGTTGGCCATCCACACCAGCGTGGCCGGCTCGTCGGCGACGACGTACGCCGTGGTCTCGCCCTCGTCGGCGTCCGGGTTCTCCCAGCAGTCCACCCACTCCGGCGCGTGGTCGGGACGCTGCTTGTGCCAGAAGCCCGGCCGGTCGGCGCCCTCGGGGTAGCGGTGCAGGTTGACGGCCCGGCCCTCGAGGTAGGGCAGCGCGACGGGCGCCACCTGCGCGGCGTACGCCAGCAGCTCGCGCTTGGTGATCGCCTCCTCGCCGGGCCGGCCGGGGAAGAGCACCTTGTCCAGGTTGGTGACCTTGAGCCGCCGGCCGTGCACCTCCCAGGTGCCGCCGCTGCCGGGCAGTTCCCCCAGGGCGTCGATCGCCTCGTCGGGGACGCTCGCGGCCGGGGTCGGCGGCACGCCGGCGAGGACGTCGTCGTTGGTGCGCCCGCTCAGCACCGACCGCGGGTGGTCCTCGGGGTCCCAGCCGTCCACGGCGTGCTCGTCGCGCTTGTGCAGGAGCATCCACTCGTCCTTGCCCGGGCCCTTGCTCAAGTCCTTGCTCTCGCGGCGGACGAGGACGAGCCGGCCGCGCAGCTTGCGACCGTGCACCTCGACGTGGAGCTCGCCGGCGGCGACGGCGGCCGCAGGGTCGTCGGTGCGGACCGGCTCGAAGGTGCCGGTGTCCCACACGATGACGTCGCCGCCGCCGTACTCACCGCCGGGGATCGTGCCCTCGAAGTGCAGGTAGTCGACCGGGTGGTCCTCGACGTGCACGGCGAGCCGCCGCGTGCCCGGGTCGAGCGTCGGACCCTTCGGCACCGCCCAGCTGACCAGCACACCGTCGATCTCGAACCGCAGGTCATAGTGGAGGTGGCTGGCCCGGTGCCGTTGCACCACGAAGCGCGGCGCACCCTCCTCGGTCGCCACGTCGCCGGCCGGCTCGGGGGTGCGGGCGAAGTCGCGCATCGAGCGGTACGTCGCGAGCGGGTCGGTCACGGCCGGTCGGTACCCACCGCCGGGCACGGGCTGCCGCACGCGCCGCTAGTCGGGCGCCTGCTGCTCCTCGATCTCGCGCTGGTCCACGGCGCGCTCCCGCTCGGTGACCGATCGCTCCCGCTCGGCCGAGCGCCGGTCGTGCTCGTCGGCGGCGAGGTCGCGTTCGTCCGCCGCCCGGTCGCGGTCGTCGGCTGCCCGGTCGCGTTCGTCGGCGGCGCGGGACCTGTCCTGCGCGGCCTGCCCGGACCAGCGTTCGCGGTCGGCCGCGACGGTGTCGCGCTCGTCGGCCTCGCTCGCGCGCACCTCGAGGTCGATCGCCCGCTGCTCGGCTGCTCGATCGTCCGGTGGGGGACCTGGGTCCGTCATCGGTTCCACCTCCGCTCCGCATGGTCGCACGCGGGGCGGGGCGCCGTGTGGGCCTGCGTGCCATCGTGGCCGGCATGAGCGAGACAGCAGCAGACGCCCCTGTCGTCGTCGTGACCGGGGCGAACGGCTTCGTCGGGTCCGCCACCTGCGCCGCCCTGGTCGAGCGCGGCGCCTCCGTGCGAGCGGTCGTACGCCGTGCCGGCTCGGCGCCGGCGGTGCCCGGGGTGGAGGAGCGGGTCGGCGAGTTCGGCGACCCGGCGTTCGCCGCGTCGGTCGTCGAGGGCGCGACCGCCGTGGTCACGACCGTGCACCCGATGGGGTCGGACCGCGAGACCCAGCACCGGGTCGGCGTGGCGGCCACGACCACCCTCGCGCGGGCCGCCCGAGACGCCGGCGTCGACCGGCTGGTGCACGTGTCGACCGCGGCGGTCTACGACCGCTCGCCGGGGATGGGTGACGTCGACGAGGGCTCGGCGCTGGTCGGCGAGGACGGTGGCGACTACGGCGTCACCAAGCGCGACACGGACGCCTCCCTGGCCGAGGTCGACGGGACCACCCGGGTGCTGGTCCGGCCACCCGCGATCCTCGGGCCGGGGGAGACCTCGGTCTGGAACACGCTCCGGCCCGCCGCCGTCCGCGACCAGCCGGACGCACGGCGTACTGCTCCGGACAAGACGTTCGCCTGGGTCCACGTCCGCGACCTCGCCGCCTTCCTCGCCGACGTCGCGGTCGGGGTGGTGGCCCAGTCCGACGACCCCGGCCGCGGGCCGGTCGTCGGCGGCTGCACGCCGGTCAACCTGGCGGCCGAGCCGGCCCGGACGCGGAACTACTACGAGACCGTCACCTCCGCCGTCGGCGTCGAGGCGGCGTGGGTCGACGAGCCGTCGTGGACCGGCCGGATCGTCGCCGACCGGGCGCGCGCCTGGGGCTGGTCGCCGACCGTCACGCTGGAGCAGGCGCTCGCTGAGCTGGCCGACGGGCTTCGCTGACCGACGACTGCCCACTGCTGCCCGCTGCTGCCCGCTGCCGATGACGGGTCGTGTGCCCTGCGACGCGCCGGGCCGCGTCGGGGAGCACACGACCGGCCCCGGGACAGTCGCGAGGCTCAGCGCCGGACGGCGTACCGCGTCATCACCACGCCCCCGGGGAAGGTCCGCGTCTCGGCGAGGTCGAGATCCACGCGAGCGTCCAGGTCGGCGAGGAACGGCAGGCCGCCGCCGAGCAGCACCGGGTGGGTGACGACGGCGTACTCGTCGACCAGTCCGGCCCGCATCGCCGCCGCGGCGAGCGTGGGTCCGCCGACGCAGAGCGGTCCGCCGTCCTCGGCCTTGAGGCGGGTCAGCTCGGGGACCGGGTCGCCGGCGACGAGACGGGTGCCCCAGCCGACCGCGTCGAGCGTCGAGGAGAAGACCACCTTCGGGGTGTCCCGCCAGTTCCGCGCGAACGCGACCTGGGCCGGGGTGGCGTCGGGCTGCTGGTCGCCCGTGGGCCAGTAGGAGCTCATCGCCTCCCACAGCCGGCGCCCGTAGGCGATCACGTCCGCGGCCTGTTGCTCGGCGAGCCACCACTCGAACAGCTCGTCGCTCGAGGCGCCCCACCCGTGGTCGCCGTCGGGCCCGGCGACGTAGCCGTCGAGGCTCACGTTCATCCCGTAGGTCAGCGTCCGCATGCCTCGCACCTTCCGTCCGTCACTCCTGGACGAGGTGGACCGGCGCGGCGTGCGGGACTCATCGGCTCTGGTCCAAGGCGGGCGCGGGATCACGGCCGGGCACACGAACGGCGAGGGAGAACCCCTCGCCATGTCCAAGGTATAGCGCGTCGGGGGGCTTGCGGCAAGGCCCCCGACGGGCCCCAGAATCACCCGCCGTGACGAGGGATGCGGGGGTCTTCGACCTCGACGAACGGCTGGCGGCCAAGGCCGACCCGGCGCTGGTGACGGCCGACGAGGCGCACTTCGCGGCGATCGCGCGGAGCCTCGAGGAGAGCCTGGCCGAGCTGGCTGACCGGCTCGAGGTCGTGCGCCGCGAGGGCGGCGGGCACGGGCAGGCGGCGCTCGACCGGGACCAGGAGGTGCACCGGCTGACGGCGCGGATCCGGACGCTGAGCCGGTACGGCGTCGACCTGTGCCTGGGGCGGATGGTGCCCGCCGAGGGCGACCCCGTCTACGTCGGACGGCTCGGCCTGACCGACCGGGCGGGTCGACGGCTGCTGGTGGACTGGCGGTCGCCGGCGGCGGAGCCGTTCTTCGGCGCGACCCATGCCGACCCGCAGGGGCTGATGAGCCGACGGCGGTACCGCTGGACGCTCGGCCGCGTCACCGACTACTGGGACGAGGTGTTCACCGCCGACGGTCTCGAGGGGCACGCCGCGCTGGACGACCAGTCGGCGTTCATCGCCAGCCTGGGCAGCAGCCGCGGCGAGCGGATGCGCGACGTGCTGGCCACGATCCAGGCCGACCAGGACGCGATCATCCGAGCCCCATCACGCGGGGTGCTCGTCGTCGACGGCGGTCCCGGCACCGGCAAGACGGTCGTCGCGCTGCACCGCACGGCGTACCTCCTCCACGCCGACCCGCGGCTCGGCGGGCAGGACGGGCAGCGGCGCGGAGGAGTGCTCGTCGTCGGGCCGCACGAGCCCTACCTCTCCTACGTGGCCGACGTGCTGCCCAGCCTCGGTGAGGAGGGCGTCGTGACCTGCACGCTGCGCGACCTCGTGCCCGAGGGGGCGACGGCCGTCGAGGAGGCCGACCCCGAGGTGGCCCGGCTCAAGGCGAGCGCGGCGCTGGTCGACGCGATCGAGCCGGCGGTGGCGCTCTACGAGGAGCCGCCGACCGAGGGGATGGTCGTCGAGACGCCGTGGTCCGACGTCTGGCTCGGGGCGGACGGGTGGGCGGAGGTGTTCGCCTCGCCCGACCCCGGCACGCCGCACAACGAGGCCCGCGACCAGGTCTGGGACGAGCTCGTGGACCTGCTGGTCGACAAGCACGACCTCGACGACCACGACCTGGACGGGGGCGCGCCGGAGCCCACGGCCGACGACGTGCGCCGCTCGCTGCACCGCCACCGCGAGCTGCGCGCAGCCTTCGACCGCGCCTGGCCGCTCATCGACGCCGCGGACCTGGTCGGCGACCTGTGGACCGTGCCGGCCTACCTCCGTCGGTGCGCGCCGGACCTCACCCCCGACGAGGTGCGACTGCTGCAGCGCGCCGACCCGCAGGCCTGGACGACCGCCGACCTCCCGCTGCTCGACGCCGCCCGGCACCGCCTCGGCGACCCCGACGCGGCCCGCCGTCGGCGGCGCGAGCGCAGCGCGGCCGCCGCCCAGCGGGCGCGGATGGACGAGGTCGTCGACCACCTGGTCGCGATCGACGACTCGGAGATGCGGGTGATGTCGATGCTGCGCGTGGCCGACCTCCAGACCGCCCTGGTCGACGTCGACGGCGCAGGCAGCAGCGGCGCGGGGGCCGACCGGTTGGCGGGCCCGTTCGCGCACGTCGTCGTCGACGAGGCGCAGGAGCTCGACGACGCGCAGTGGCGGATGCTGCTGCGCCGCTGCCCGTCGCGCAGCCTCACGGTCGTCGGCGACCGGGCACAGGCGCGGCACGGGTTCGCCGGGTCCTGGGAGGATCGGCTCGCGCGGGCGGGGCTGGCCGGATCCGGGGCCGGGGCCGGGGCCGGGTCGGGGTTCGGGTCCGGGTCGGGGCAGGTGACCGTGGCGTCGCTGCGGATCAACTACCGCACGCCGGCCGAGGTGATGGCGGCCGCCGAGCCGGTGATCCGGGCCGCCCTGCCGGACGCCAACGTGCCGACGTCCGTCCGCAGCACCGGCCGCCCCGTGCGCCACGGCACCGTGGCCGAGCTCGGGTCGGTCGTCGACGCCTGGCTGGCCGAGCACGACACCGGCACCGTGTGCGTCGTGACCGCCGACGGCGAGCGGACCGACGTACCTCCCTCGCCCCGCGTCCGCCAGCTCACCCCCGTCCTGGCCAAGGGCCTGGAGTTCGACCTGGTGGTGCTGGTCGAGCCGGACCGGTACGCCGCGGCGGAGACCTCGGGCGTCGCCCCCGCCGTCGATCGGTACGTCGCCATGACCCGCGCGACCCAGGAGCTGGTGGTCCTCGACGGGCCGTGAGGGTCGGGGGCGGGGGCATCCCGACCGCGTCGGCGGGTACCACCCCAGCGGAGGGCGCCACCCGCCGACCAGCGTCCTCGGAGGTGCCCGATGTCCGCTCGCGAACCGCAGGAGACCGCGACCGTCGCCGCGACGACCGGTGCCAAGAAGGTGCACCGGTCCTGGGACCGGGTGCTCGTCAGCTCGTTCCTCGCCGGGGCGTACATCGCCTTCGGCGGGATGGTCGCGATCACCGTGTCCTCGGGGCTGGACCCGGCGACGTGGGGCACGCTGCCGACGCTGTTCACCGGCGCCGCGTTCACCCTCGGGCTGGTGCTGGTGGTGATCGCCGGCTCCGACCTCGCGACCGGCAACATGATGCTCGTGCCGCTCGGCGCCCTCGACGGCAAGCTCTCCGCCGGCGACGTGGCCCGCAACCTGACGCTCGTGCTGGTGGGCAACCTGCTCGGAGCGCTGTTCGTGGCGTTCTTCCTCGCGGTGCAGAGCGGCGTCATCGGCAGCTCCGGGGCGGACCCCGGCAGCGCCGCGGCGATGACCTTCGACCGGCTGGCCGGCATCGCGCACGGCAAGGCGACCGACCACAACGCGTGGGAGACGTTCCTGCGGGCCGTCGGCTGCAACTGGCTGGTGTGCCTCGCGGTGTGGATGTCGCTCGCGGCCACGTCGGTGGCCGGCAAGATCCTCGCGATCTTCTTCCCGATCATGGCGTTCGTGGCGATGGGCTTCGACCACGTCGTGGCCAACATGTTCTTCCTGCCGGCCGCGATCTTCGCCGGCGTCCCGGACCTGGGCTGGGGCGACGTGCTCGTCAACTGGTTGCTCGCCGGGGCCGGCAACCTGGTCGGCGCGGTCGTGTTCGTGGCGACGTCCTACTGGTACCTCTTCCTCCGCGACGACGAGCCGGCCGAGGCCGAGCCGGAGCAGGGGGCCTGAGCAGGGGCCCGAGCAGGCTGCCCACCGGCCCGGACGCACGCCGACTTCCCCCACATTGGGGATGTCGGCCGCCCCACCACGCCCTAGGTTCCGACGTCTCGGCACGGTCAAACCGACGCGGCGCAAGGTGGGGGAGATGACCCAGATCGACGACCCGGAGCAGGCCGACGATGCCCTGGCGGTGCCGTTCACCCCCGGGATGCGGGACAACCCGGCGCAGCTGTCGGAGTACGTCGAGACCATCGCCGGCGAGCCGCTGCCGCTCGCGGACGTCACTGCGACGCCGGAGCAGGAGCTCGCCGCCGAGTGGCGCAACGCGGCGTACAACTGCTTCTCCTCCGGCCACAAGTTCTGCCGCGAGGTGTGCCCGGTCACCCAGGTGACCCGGAACGAGTCGTGGACCCCGACCGCCTTCCACGCCAACGTCGTGGCGATGGAGCAGGGGCAGCTGAGCGTCGCGGACGTGGCGGCCGACTACGTCAACTGCACCCAGTGCGGCGCGTGCGAGCTGCGCTGCCCGAACACCCTCTTCACCGGCGACTTCTACCGCTTCCGGACCCGCACCGTCGACGTGGTCAAGGCGGTGCGGGCTCTCGCCGTCGACCAGGGGGTGCACCAGGAGGGCTGGCGCACCTGGAACGCCCGCACCGACCAGCTCACCCACGAGCCGGTGCTCGGCGACACGCCGGTCAGCCAGGAGCACGTCCGCGACTGGAGCGCCGGGCTCGACCTGCCCATCGGCGGGCCGACCGTGCTGTTCGTCGACTGCGAGGCGGCGTTCTACCGGACCTCGGTGCCGCGAGCGGTGGCGCAGGTGCTGCAGCTGGCTGGCGTCGAGTTCGGGCTCATGGGCGAGCAGTGGTGCTGCGGCGGCCCCGCGGCCGAGATGGGGTACGTCGAGCAGGCCCGGCGCTTCGCCCGGCACAACCTCGACAGCTGGCGCTCGACCGGCACGACGCGGGTGCTGGTGCTCGACCCGCACGACTACATCTCGTTCACCGAGGACTACCCGCGCTACTTCGGCGAGGAGTACGCCGACATCGAGGTCGTGCTGGTCGTCGAGCTGCTCGCGGAGCTGCTCCGCGAGGGCCGGTTGACCCCGTCGGTCCCGGTCGAGCGGACGATCACTTACCACGACCCCTGCCGGCTCAACAAGCGCAAGGGCATCTGGCGGGAGCCGCGGGAGGTCCTCCGCGCCATCCCGGGGCTGACCTTCCACGACGTCGACCGGGTGACCCAGTGGTCCTACTGCTCCGGCGGCGGGGGCGGGCTCCCCATCGAGAAGCCCGAGCTGACCGAGCAGATCGCCGCCGGCCGGGTCGACAAGGCCGCCGCGCTGGGGGTCGACACCCTGGTCAGCGCCTGTCCCTGGTCCGAGCGGCCGCTCGCAGGTGCGGGGGAGGCCGTCGGCATCGACGTCGTCGACATCCACGAGCTGCTGGCGCTCTCGCTCGGCATCGACGTCGGTGGCACGACGAACGGCGGTGCACCGTGACGCTCCAGGTCGAGCGCGTCGACGAGGTGGTCGCCGCGCTCCGCACCGTGCTGGCCGACGACCAGATCCTCACCTCGCGCGCCGACCGGCTGAACCGGTCCCGCGTGCCAGCGCCGTTCCCCGTGCACCGCTGGGCCGAGCGGATGCCGGACCTCGCCGTGCTGCCGACCAGCACCGAGCAGGTGGCCGGCGTCCTCCGGATCGCCAACGACCTCCGGGTGCCGGTGGTGCCCCGCGACGGCGGCACCGGCCTCACCGACGGCGCGGTGCCGCTGCGCGGGGGGATCGTCGTCGACGTCAAGCGGATGAACCAGGTCAAGGAGATCGACCTGGAGAACCGCACCGCCACCGTCGGGACCGGCATCAACATGCTCAAGCTCAACGAGCAGCTGGCCGCCCACGGCCTGATCTACCCCGACGACCCGGCGTCCTACCCCTGCTCGCTGGTGGGGGGCCGGATCGGCACCAGCGGGTGGTCGCTCATCGGGTCCCGCTACGGGCACACCCGGGACCTGGTGCTCAGCTTCGACCACGTGCTGCCCACCGGCGAGGTGCTGCACGTCGGCGACGGGATCGGCCACAAGATCAGCAAGTCCTCGAGCGGCTACCAGCTCAAGCACCTGTTCATGGGCCACCAGGGCACCCTGGGCATCGCGACCGAGGCGACCCTCAAGCTCTACCCGAAGCCCGAGGCCGAGCTGTCGCCGTTCTGGGCGTTCGACGACTACGACGCGGCGTACCGCTGCGTGGGCGCTCTCGCCCGGGCCGGCGTGGCGACCTTCGCCGGGGCGGTGCTCTTCGACGAGTGGAAGGTCGCCTATCTCCGCCGCGACGACGAGGCCTACATCCCGCAACCGCGCGACGTCCGCGCCCTGGTCTGCGCGGTGCTCTACGGCTACGAGGACGAGGTGCGGGTCGGCGGCAAGCGGCTCTTCCGCATCGCGCGCGACCACGGCGCCCGCTACCTCGGCGACGAGATCTCCGAGGGCGACTGGGCGGCCCGCCACGACCGGTACGCGACCCCGCTGCACGGCCGCACGAAGGACGGCCAGGTGGTCCCGATGAGCTGGCACTGCGAGGACGCGGCGGTGAACTACACGAGGGTGCCGGCGGTCAGCCGCGCGTGGCACGAGATCGTGGCCGACCTGCGACGCAAGACCGACGTCTTCGACGACTGGGGCATGTTCGCCTACACCTCGGCCGACACCGGCGTGGACTACCTGACCGAGATTGACGTGGGGATCTGGGAGCAGCAGCTCGACGACCGGGCGTGGGGGCTGTGGGTTCGGGCCAAGCGGGACATCGCGGCCGCGGCGCTCGCCCACGACGGCTCGATCAGCGCCTGCCACGGGTCGTGCCGGGAGGGCGAGGTGGACCTCGTGCCCTACGAGCTCGGCCGCGGCTTCGACGTGATGCTCGACGTGAAGCGGGCGGTGGACCCGAACAACATCATGAACCCGGGCAAGTACCTCCTCGACCGGGCCTACCCCGCCGAGGAGGCGCCATGAGCCCGGAGGAGCACGGCCCCGGGGAGCACGGCCCGGGGGAGCAGGGCACGCAGGACGGCGGCGGCCGGCTCGGCTACCGCTACGCCGAGCAGCACGCCCCGCCGCCACCGGTCCCCGTCACCGACGTCGCGGTCACGACCTTCGAGCACGTCCTCGAGGTCGACCCCCGGCTGATGGAGCGCTGGGTGCACCAGCAGCAGATGCCCGCCTGGGACAGCCTGCGGATCGTGCACAGCCGGCACGACCACCTCGACTGGATGCACCGCCACTTCGCGGACCGGGTGGTGGCCGGCTCCGCGCTGCTCCGAGAGGTCGAGGCCGAGGACCCGGAGGTCGGGCCGTGAGCCACCGGCTCGGGGACCGGCCACTGCCGGGCGACCGGCGCCAGCACGACGCCGACGCGGCGGCCCTGGCGTCGCTGGGCTACCGGTCGGAGTTCCGGCGCGAGATGAGCCCGGCCGCGAACTTCGCGCTGGGCTTCACCTATCTCTCCCCGGTCGTCGGGATCTACACGTTGTTCGCGGTCGGCCTCGTCAGCGGCGGGCCGGCGATGATCTGGTGGCTGGCGATCGTGGGCGTGGGGCAGCTCCTGGTCGCCCTGGTCTTCGGCGAGGTCGTCTCGCAGTTCCCGGTGGCCGGCGGCGTCTACCCCTGGGCACGCCGGCTGTGGGGCCGCCGGTGGGCGTGGATGACGGGCTGGATCTACCTCGTCGCCCTGCTGACCACGATCGCCGGCGTCGTCTACGGCTCCGGGCCCTTCCTCGCCCAACTCCTGGGCTTCAGCCCCGGGACGTCGTCGACGATCACCTGCGCGCTGATCCTGCTGGCGATCGCGCTGGCCATCAACCTGATGGGGACGCGGTGGCTGGCCACCGCGGCGGTCGTCGGGTTCACGGCCGAGCTGCTGGGCGCGCTCGCGGTGGGCTGGTGGCTGCTCCTGACCGAGCGGCACCAGTCCCTGTCGGTGCTCTTCGACACCGGGGACGTGGTCGGACACAGCGGCGGCTACCTGTCGGCGTTCCTGGCCGCGGCGCTGATCGGCATCTACCAGTACTACGGGTTCGAGGCCTGCGGTGACGTGGCCGAGGAGGTCCCTGATCCCTCGCGGCAGATCCCGAAGGCGATGCGGATGACGATCTACGTCGGCGGGGCGGCGGCGATCTTCGTGTGCCTGGCGCTGCTCCTGGCGGTCTCCGACTACGCCCGCGTCATCGACGGCACCGACGCCGACCCGGTCACGACGATCCTGCACGAGGCCTTCGGCGAGACCGGCACCAAGGTCGTCCTCGTCGTCGTGATGCTGTCCTTCCTCTCCTGCGCGCTGAGCCTGATGGCCGCCGCGAGCCGGCTGCTGTACGCCTACGCGCGCGACGACATGGTCCCGGGCGCCCGCCTGTTCCGGACGTTCCTTCCGGGTCGGCACGTCCCGCCGTACGCGATGGTTGTCGCCGCGGTCGCGCCGGCGGTGATCGTCCTGGGCTCGGTGTTCTCGACGAAGGCGCTGACCTCGATCATCTCCTTCGCCACCCTCGGCATCTACCTCGGCTTCCACATGGTCACGGCCGCCGCGCTGCGCGCCCGCCTCCTCGGGTGGGTGCCGAGCGGACCGTTCACCCTCGGGCGCTGGGGCCTGCTCGTCAACGCCGCGGCGCTGGCGTACGGCGTCCTGGCGATGGTGAACATGGCATGGCCGCGGAGCCCCGGCCTGCCGTGGTACGACAACTGGCTCGTCGCCCTCTCCGCCGCGATTGGTGTGGGCATCGGCGGGCTCTACCTCGTCCTCGCGCGTCCCCACGAGCGCAGCGACGCCGTCGCCGGGGACGCGATCCCCGCCCCGGACGACCTCGACCGTCCCTCCCCGCCCGCCGAAGGAGCCATCCGATGAGGTTCAGCTATGCGATGCTGCCGGACTACCCGCTCAGCCAGTCCCTCGCGTCGATCCAGAAGGCCGACGAGCTCGGCTTCCACGCCGTGTACGCCGCCGACGAGACCTGGCACAAGGACCTCTGGCTGCTCTTCGCGGCGGCCGCGGCGACCACGAGCCGGATCCGCCTCGGCCCGAGCGTCTCAGGCATCTGCCTGCGCGAGCCGACCCTGGTCGCGCAGGCCGCGGCCACCCTGGACGAGCTGACCGGCGGCCGCGCGGAGGTGGCCGTCTCCAGCGGCAACTTCGGCCTGCTCGCGCAGTACGGCATCGACTGGGCCGGCACCAAGCCGCTCTCGCGGGTCAAGGAGGCGGTCCACGTGATCCGCACGCTCCTCGACGACGGCGTCGTCACCTTCGACGGCGAGTTCTTCACCTACAACGGACTGTTCACCTTCGCCCGCCCGGTGCAGAAGCACCTGCCGGTGATGATGGGAGCGATGCGCGGGCCCAAGTCGTTCGAGGCGGCCGCGGAGCTCTCCGACGGCTGCCACCACGCGCTCAGCTACACCCGCGAGGCCTACGAGTACATGATCGAGCACTGCGCGATCGGCGCGAAGCGGGCCGGCAAGGACCTCGACGACCTCGACCTCGGCTCCTGGGTGGTGTTCTCGGTCGCGGAGGACTCCGCGGTCGCCAAGGACGCCGCCCGCAGCATGGTCGGTCTCTACGCGTCCTCCATGCCGCACGAGCAGCTCGAGCGCAACGGCGTGAAGCCGGAGGAGATGGCCCCCATCATCGAGGCGATCGGCGCCGGCGACATGGCCCGGGGCATCGAGCTGACCACCCCGGACATCGCCGAGCGCCTCTCGATCGCCGGCACGCCCGAGGAGGTCACCGCGCTCATCAAGGAGCAGATCGAGCCGACCGGGGTCAACCACATGATCCTCGCGATCACCGACGCCGCGTTGGTCAAGGCGCTCAT
Organism: Nocardioides deserti; assembly: GCF_014266025.1. Classification (GTDB taxonomy): domain Bacteria; phylum Actinomycetota; class Actinomycetes; order Propionibacteriales; family Nocardioidaceae; genus Nocardioides; species Nocardioides deserti. Next base: position 354,610 of record NZ_JACMYC010000001.1, read on the forward strand.
GGGCCGCGAGCTGGAGGGCGTCCCGGACATCGACGCCCAGCTGCAGCTCGTCCACGACCAGGTGATGCCGGCATTCGCCTGACCCGCGCGTGGCGGGCTGGACCGACTTGTTAGCGTCGACGCCGCGTCCGCCCCGCCCGTCCGAAAGGTCAGCGTGCCTCCCTCGCAGCACCCGTCCACGCCGGTCCGGGACCACGGGAAGGAGGGGCACCAGCCGCAGCGCCGCGGCTTCCGTGACGACATCCAGGGCGTGCGCGCGCTCGCCGTGCTGGCGATCATGCTCTACCACGCGGGGCTGAGCCCCTACCCGGGCGGCTTCGTCACCCTCGACGTCTTCTTCGTCGTCTCCGGCTTCCTCATCACCCACCTCCTGCTCAAGGAGGTGGACCGCGACGGGTCGGTCTCGCTGGTGAAGTTCTACGCCCGGCGGGCGCGGCGCATCCTCCCGGCGGCCTCGGTCGTCACCGTCGCGACGCTGGTCGCCTCGGCCGTCTGGCTGGGCGTGGTGGAGGCCAGGGACGCCGCGACCGACGCGCTGTGGACCGCGTTCTTCGCGGCGAACATCCGCTTCGCCAGCGAGCAGACCGACTACTTCGCGCAGGACACCGCCGCCTCGCCGTTCCAGCACTTCTGGTCGCTGGCGGTGGAGGAGCAGTTCTACCTCGTGCTGCCGCTGCTGGTGGTCCTCGCCGCGTGGTGGGCGGCGCGCCGGGCCGGCTCGATGCGGGCGCGGGCCGCGATCGTGCTCGGCACGATGACCGCGGCGAGCCTCGCCTGGTCGGTGCACGCGTCCACGACCAGCCCGGAGACGGCGTACTTTTCGACCTTCACCCGCACCTGGGAGTTCGGCGTCGGCGCACTGCTCGCGATCATCGCGCCCTGGCTGGTGCGGCCGCTCGGCGCGCGCGACCGCAGCCTGCTCGCCGCGACCGGCCTGGCGGCGGTCGTGGTCGCCTGCTTCACCGTCACGGAGGAGACCGCGTTCCCCGGGTACGTCGCGCTGCTGCCGGTCCTCGGCACCGGCGCGATCATGGTCGCCGGAGCCGAGTGGTCCGGGCGCCCGCCGCTCGTGCAGCGGATGCTCGGCATCGCGCCGCTGCGGTGGGTCGGCGACGCGTCGTACTCCCTCTACCTCTGGCACTGGCCGGTCTTCCTCATCGCCAGCCAGCACGTCGGCCGCGACCTCAGCCTGCGCGGGACCGCCGCGGCGGTGCTGGTGACCTTCGCGCTGTCGTGGGCGACGTACCGCTTCGTCGAGACGCCGTTCCGGACGCTCTCGTGGTCGCCGGTGCGCACCCTGCGGCTCTACCCGGCCTCGGTCGGGGTGGTCCTGGCCGCGAGCCTCGTCGCGGGCTTCGTCGTCGAGCGCTCGATGGTGCACGACGACGCGCCGCCGATCACCATCGCCTCCCAGGACGAGGGTCCGACGGGGGAGAAGCTCTCCGAAGACCCGGCCGTCGCGCTCGTCCAGGTCAGCGCGCGGGCCGCGAAGGACGGCGAGCCGGTCCCCTCCGAGCTCGAGCCGGGGCTGCTCGACCTCAAGGGGGACAAGGCCGACCTGGGGGAGTGCGAGTACGGCGCCGCCCCGTGGAAGCTGTGCCGCCGCGGCGACACCGACGGGGAACGCACGCTCGTCCTGCTCGGCAACTCGCACGGCCGCCACTGGGTGCCGGCCCTCGAGAAGATCGCCGAGCGCGCCGGCTACCGCGCCTACTACCTGGTCAAGTCCGCCTGCACTCCCGCGCGCGTCGAGTCGCTGCACCCCAAGCTCGACGAGCCGTTCGACGAGTGCACCGACTTCAACCGCTGGACGCTCAACCGGATCGCGAGGCTCGAGCCCGACCTCGTCGTCGTCACCGGCTCCGCCCCGCGCGGCATCGTCGTCGACGGCGAGGTCGTCAAGGACCGCGACGAGATCCTTCCGGCGATGGGCCAGGGGTTCGCCGACGTGATCGCGGACGTCCAGCCGTACGCCGGCCGGGTCGCCGTCCTCGGCGACGCCCCCAAGCGCCAGCGCGAACCCGCCGACTGCCTCGGCCGGCGCGGCGCCACCCTTGCGGCCTGCGCCGACGAGCCGGTCGACGCCGCCCGCCAGGTCACCCTCACCGCCCGCGACGCCGCCCAGGACGCCGGCGTGGACTGGATCGACCCGCAGCGGTGGTTCTGCGCCGGCGGGCTGTGCCCCGCCGTCGTCGGCGCCACCATCACCATGCGCGACCTCGGCCACCTCACCACGGCGTACTCCGAGCAGCTCGCCGAGCCCCTCGGCCGCGCGCTCGGCGTCTGGGGCCGGGACTGAGCCGCTGCGTCGGGGTAGTAACGGTCAGGAACGTCCGTGACTATCCCGACGGAGGACAAAAACGTCCGTGACTATCCCGGCTTCCCGGCTGGGGCGTCGTAGCGGAGCCCCTCCGGGGTGACCTGCGCGCCGGCCGACGGCTCGTGGAGGGTGGTGCGCCCGTCGTGGGCGAGGTGGAGGACGGGTACGCCGTGCAGCAGCGTGAGCGCGTCGGCGACCATCCGCCGGTGGCAGCGCCACCACAGCGACTCGCTGCACATGAGGGTCGTCGTGCCGGACCGTGCGCCGCCGAGCAGGTCGTCGAGGCCGGCGCGGAACTCGTCGGTGCGCATGTGCGCGGCGTACGCCCGGAACGCCGTGACCCGCCACCAGCCGTCCACCGCCGGGTCCTGGCCCTTCGGGACGCTGCGGCGGCCGCCGAGGCGCGGCTCCCAGGCGTAGCCGATGCCGGCCTCCGGCGCCCACTGCTCCATCGCGTCGCGCGACACGTCGGGATTGCGGCGGCTGCCGGGGAAGCGGCGCACGTCGACGAGCCGGTCGACGCCGGCGCCCTCGAGGAGCATGCGGAGCTCATGGCGGTCCGCGGTGCCGTGTCCGACGGTGAGCAGCGGCGGCATGGGGAACCGGTGCCCGACCGCGGGTGGGGCACGCTTGCCCCATGGACGAGCTGCTCGGCTCCGGGGCGCTGGACGGTGCGGTCGTGGCGGGCGTGGACGGCTCGACGCAGGCCGACGAGGCGTTGCGGTGGGCCGCGGAGCAGGCCGTGCTCGAGGGGCGACGGCTGGTCGTGCTCAACGCCGCCGACGCCGGGACCGCCTTCGCTTCGGCGTGGGCCGGCGTCCCGGGAAGTGCGCCGGAGTCGTTGCTGCGGGAGCTCGAGGACCACGCCCGGGGCTTCGTCGTCCGGGCCGGGAGGTCCGTGGTCGACCTCGTGCCCGGGGTGGAGGTGCTGACCGCGGTCGGCCGCCAGGACCCCCGGCAGGCGCTGCTCACCTGCTCGCAGCACGCCGCGCTGCTGGTCGTCGGGTCGCGTGGCCGCGGACCGGTGCGGAGCCTCCTGTTGGGGTCGGTCAGCGCCGGTGTCGCCCGGCACGCGACGTGCCCGGTGGTGGTCGTCCGACCGTGGTGCGGCCTGCCGGCGCGGACGGCACGGACCGGGGTCACCCTCGCCTCCGACCCCGCCCTGCTCGGGCCGCGCACGGTCGAGCGTGCGCTGCTCCACGCCCGCGTCCGCGGCCTGCCGATCACGGTGCTGCACCGCCCGGACGACGACCCGACCGGCGTCCTGCCGACGGGCACCGACGGCGGTGTCGTGGTCCGGTTCCGCTGCACCGACCACGACCTCGTCCGGTCCCTCGAGGAGCTCAGCGGCACCAGCCACCTGGTGCTCGTCGGCGCACCCCGCACCGGCCGCGGCTCGCGGGCCGCCATGGCGGTGCTCGAGCACGCCCGCGGGCCGGTCTGCGTCGTGCCGGAGGAGTAGCGCCTCGGGCGAGCCTCCGGCGTACCGTGGCTCGACCGCACTCGGAAGGAACCGGCAGGCGAGCCACCCGCACCCGGACGCGCCCCCTGCTGGTCGCGACCGGCGGGTGCGCGGCGGGTCGGGCGTCGACGTCGTCGAGGTGCAGGGGTACTCGGACCCCGGGGACCTGCCGGTCCGCTACGACCTGGCTCGCCGGACCTTCAGCAGGGACGGCGCGACGGTGCCGTTCGCTGCCGAGAAGCTCCTGGTCCGGTCCACCGGCGCCCTGCGCGAGGACGTGCTCGTGCTCGGCACCCCGCGCCGCGACGTCGTGACCATGCGCGCCTGCGGCGGCGTCGTCCGCTGCGCCGGCGGCCCCGACGTGCTGCGCTCCGACGCCGAGCAGTGCGAGGGCACCCGCACCGTCCTGCGCGGCGGCCCGGGCGACGACCGGCTCCGCGGCGGCGTCGAAGGCGAGGTGCTGATCGGCGGCCCCGGGCAGGATCGCGCCGTCGGCTCCGACGGCATCGACCGCTGCCGCGCCGAGGTCGAGCGGGACTGTGAGCTGGACTGAGGCCGGTTCCCACGCGGCATACGCTCCGGGACATGCACCGGATCTTCACCACGAGCGTCGCGTCGGTGTACCCGCTCTACGTGACCAAGGTCGAGCGGAAGGGCCGGACCAAGGCCGAGCTGGACCGGGTGATCGAGTGGCTGACCGGCTTCGACGAGGCCGAGCTGGCGCGGCAACTGGAGGCCGGGACGACGTTCGAGGAGTTCTTCGCCGCCGCCGAGCTCAACCCGCTGGTCTCGCAGATCACCGGCTCGGTCTGCGGGGTGAAGGTGCAGGAGGTCGAGGACCCGCTGATGCGCCGCATCCGCTACCTCGACAAGCTCGTCGACGAGCTGGCCCGCGGCAAGGCGCTGGAGAAGATCCTCCGCTCCTGACCTCAGGAGACCGGCGGCGGGTCAGGGGCGACGGTGACGTCCGTGGGCTCGCCCACCTCGGTGGTGCCGGTGGGGCCGCGGAGGTAGTGGCGGCCGTGGGGGTGCGTTCGTCGAGGCGGACGTAGCGCTTGTCCAGGGCGGCGAGCTGGGCGAGCTCGCGTTCCTCGGCGTGCAGGCGCAGCATCGCCTCGTCGATGATCCGGTCCAGGCGGACCACGCCGATGGAGCCGGCGACGGGGGCGACGTGCTCGTCGACGTACGTGGTGACGTCGTCGGGGCGGCCGAGGACGGCTTGGGCGATCCGGCGGGCGCGCCAGGCGGGGACGTCGCCGGTCAGGGTGCGGGTCCAGGTCTTCGGCAGTCGGTGGCGCAGCACCAGCGCGTCGCGGATGAGCGCCTGCCCGGCTTCGGTGGACATGGCGTTCGCCGCGGCGAACGCCGCTGGTGCGTCCCAGCGCACCAGTGGGATCCCGGACAGCTCGTCACCGGTCACGTCGGCGTCGGGGTCGTCCTCGTCCCCGGAGCCGTCGAGGGCGTCGGGGGGGCGAGCCGGGCACGCCCCAGGCTTCTTGGCCGGGCAGCACCGGGTGCGCGTGCGCCCACGCGACCGCCAGGACCAGCAGCTCCACCTCGGCGGCGTCCGCGGTCCTCCTCGCCCCGCGGACCCGGTCCAGCAACGCACCGGGCGTGACGGCGTCGTCTGCCAGGTCAGCCCCGGGGCGAGCGTGGACGTAGTCATGCACCTATCCATATCCGACACGTGTGCGGGTCACGGTCTGAGTCGGCCGTTGTGCGCTTTCCCAGGCAGAAGCGGTGGAATTCCGTCACCGCTGCGGACGGACCGATGAGGATGGGTCCCGGTCGTGGTCGGACCCGCTGACCCGACCACCGAGCCCAGGAGCCACTTGTGCGCACGCTCATCGTCACCGCGTTCATGTCCCTCGACGGCGTCATGGAGGCACCGGGCGGGGAGCCCGGGTACCGCAACAGCGGTTGGACCTTCGACGGCATCGCGTTCGACGAGGCGGCGTACGCCCTCAAGGCACAGGAGCAGGACGGCGCCGGCGCGCTGCTGTTGGGCCGTCGCAGCTACGAGGCGTTCGCGCCGGTGTGGCCGACGATGACCGCGGAGTTCCCGCGCTACAACGCGATGCCGCGGTACGTCGTCTCCACGACCCTCGAGGGCGACGACCCGCGCTGGCCGGCGACCGTCCTCCGCTCCCTGGACGACGTCGCCGCGCTGAAGCAGACCGACGGCGCGCCGCTGATCGTGCACGGCAGCGCCACCCTCGGCCACGCGCTGGCCGACGCCGGTCTGGTCGACCGCTACCACCTGCTCGTCTTCCCGGTCCTCCTCGGCGCCGGCAAGCGGCTCTTCAGCGACGCGGACCGGGACAAGACCCTGCTCGACGTCGTGGACACCGAGTCCTACGCCAACGGCATCGTCAAGGTCGTCGCCGACGTGCGCCGCTGAGCCGGCGCCCTGAGGCGCGTCGGTCGGGCGCCGACCCAGGTCAGCACCCGCGTAACCCTTCAGGGCCGCTCGGGCGTTGAGGAGGGTGAGAGGCACTTCAGGACCGACGGGACAGGACGTGACCGGATGGCCACCTTCGAGGAGTTCGTGGCGGCGCGCAGCCCCGCGCTGCTGCGGGCGGCGTGGTTGCTGACCGGCGACCGCCACGACGCCGAGGAGCTCGTGCAGTCGGCCCTGGCGCGGACCTGCGCGAAGTTCGACCGCATCGACCGTGGGGAGGGCGGGTCGTTCGAGGCGTACGTGCGACGCGCCATGCACAACGAGTACGTCTCCTGGCACCGCCGGCTCGCCCGGCAGGTCGTCCTCGCAGCGCTCGAGGAGCTCTCGCCACGCCAGCGCGAGGTCGTCGTGCTGCGGTTCTACGAGGACCTGCCGCTCGCCGAGGCCGCGGCGGTCATGGGCTGCTCGCTCGGAGCGGTCAAGTCCCACCAGGCGCGGGCGCTCGCGGCCCTGCGCGAGCACCCTTCCCTGCGTGACGTCCTCTGCGAGGAGCGCCGATGAGCAACCACGACCGCGACACCAGCCACGAGACCGCGCACGAGACCGTCCTGCGCCGGTCCCTCACCGAGGCCGTCCCGCCCGGGTTCGGACCCCTGGACGCCACGACGATCCGGGGCCGGGCGTCCCGCGAGCGCCGCCGTCGCCGCGCCGCGTGGGCCGGCACCGCGGTCCTGGCGGTCGCTGCGGTCGGTCTGGCCGCCCCGGTCGTCACCGATGGGTGGGACTCGGGCCCCCATGAGCAGGAGCCGGCGGCGCCCGGCCTCGACCAGGTCACCGTGCCCTCGCTCGACGGCCTGCCGCTCGGGGAGGCCACGAAGGTCGCGACCCGGCTCGGGCTCCGCCTGGACGCCGGCGAGGTGACCGTCGAGAGCATGGGTCACGTCGTGCTGGACCAGGCGCCCGCCGGCGACACGGCCGTCGCCCGCGGAACGACCGTGACCGTCGAGGTCGGGCTCGCGGGCGGGGCGGCCGAGGCCGGTCTGACCGTGCGGAACCGTGCCGGCGCACCGGTCTACATCGAGGACGACGAGGGCATGACCGTCGTCGAGCCGGGGAAGGTGATGGCCTACATCGAGCGCGATGCCTGCGACCTCGGACCGCTCCGGGCGATTGTCGTCGACGGCTTCACCACCATCGCGGTGCACAAGGCCGACTGCATCGGCGAGACGTGGGTGGTGCGTCCTCAGGGCCCCGGTGTCGTCCTGCCGCCGGGTGCCGCCTCGTCCGGACGGTAGGTCGTCGGGGACACGCCGCGGTGCAGCCCCCGGCTGGGACGTCGGGTCGGCATGATCGGACCGTGGCTGTCGACGTCGTGGCGTACCGGGACGAGTGGCCGCAGCAGTTCGCCGCGGTGGCGGAGGTGCTGACCCGAGCCCTGGCCGGGGTGGCCTCGGCCGAGGTCGAGCACGTCGGGTCGACAGCCGTGCCGGGACTCGCGGCCAAGCCGGTGATCGACGTCGACGTGGTCGTCGAGCCCGGCGACGTACCGGCTGCGATCGCCGCGCTCGCGAGCATCGGCTACGTGCACCGCGGCGACCTGGGGGTCGTCGGCCGGGAGGCGTTCACCGCGCCGGACGACGAGCCGCGGCGCCACGTCTACGTCTGCGAGGCCGGCACGCCTTCGGTGCGCAACCACCTCGCGGTGCGGGACGTGCTGCGGGAGCGCCCGGACCTGCGCGACGAGTACGCCGCGGTCAAGGCGAGCCTCGCGACCGACCCGTCGATGACGATCGACCGCTACCTCGCCGGCAAGTCCGAGGTGCTCCAGAAGGTGCTTGCGGCGTCGTCGCTGCTCACCGCGGAGGAGCGGCGTGCGATCGACCGCCTCAACCGCGGGCTCGACCCGACGTCGGGCCCCGTTGCGGACGCATCGGCGGGTCCCTCCTAGCCGCCCGCGCGCTTGGCCAGGGCCACCGCGGCCAGCTGGGAGGACACCTGGAGCTTGGCCAGGATCGACTTGACCTGCGTGCGGACGGTCCCCTCGGCGACGACCTCGCGCCTGCTGATCTCGCCGACGGTCAGTCCCTCGCACAGGAGGGCCAGGACGGTGCGCTCACGGTGGGTGAGCAGGCGCAGACGGGCGCGCCCGCCGTGCAGGGAGTGCTCATGGGTTGCGGCGAGGGCGACCAGCTCGTCGCGCGTGCTCCGGTCGATGGCCGGGAGCCCGCGGCTCAGCAGTGCGAGCGCGTCCAGCACCCTGGCCAGCGGCTCGTCCATGCCGATCACCGCACCGGCGCCGTGTCGTAGGCAACGGCCCCAGCGGGCCCGGGCGCGGGTCCCGGTCAGGACGACCACGTCGGTCCCTTCGGCCGCCAGCCCCGACACCAGCCGAACCGCCTCGTCGAGCTCCGCGTCGAGGTCGACGACCAGGAGCGCGGTGCGAGCGCGGGCCTGCAGGACGAACGACGGCGAGGGCAGCGGGTCGGCCGGGGACGGGAACAGGACGCTGCGGACCTCGTAGCCCTCCTGGGCGAGCACCACCTCGAGGCAGTGGACGAGCAGTACGTGCCGGCCGAGCACGACCGTGCGGACGTGCCCGAGGCGCCGCCGGACCAGCTCGTCCTCGCCGACACGCGGGACGTACGAGACCGGCGGTGATCGATGTCGCAGGGGCAGGGCTCGGTCGGGGGTCCGTGTCATGTGGGGTCTCCACGATCGGTACGACGCGCACGGAGTCGGCCGCGGGGGAACGGACGACCCTTCCCCGGGCCCGTGACGCGAGCGCTCGGAACGGCGTGGGTGGGCCGCCCGGTGGCCCGCGCCCTCGGCCTGGGGAAGGACGCGTGTGGCAGGGACCGTCAGGTCTACCCCGGCCCGGGCGCGCGATCAATCGTCCTTTCGGGCAGGCGCGACCGAGGTGGGCAGCGGCCGGGCCGGGGTCGTGTGCCCGACGACGCGCATCGTCACGTCCAGGGACACACGACCGCCGGCAGCGGTGTTCCCATCCCGCGGGCAGCCCGCCGGCAGCTCGCGGGCGCCGACGGGCCGGTACGTCGGGTCAGCGAATCCGGATGGTGCGGGTCTTGCCCGTGCCACCGACCTTCTTGACGGTCACCTTGAAGACGTCGGCGCCCTTGGTGTCGCGGCGGCGCTTGTCGATGTCGACGTCGCCGTCGGAGTCGGCGCGGTGGACCTTCTTGTGGAACCGCTTGCCGTCGTGGCGCAGCACGATCTTCCACTTGCTGCCCGGGCGGGCGTCGTCGATGTCCACGTCGATCTCGAAGCGGCCGTCGTCCTTCTCGACCTGGAAGTCGACGTCGGCGCCCGCCACGCGGAACTCGCGCTCCTTCTCCGGGCCGTCGGCGTGGGCGGGGGCCGCGAGCGCGAGGGGCGCGGCGATCAGGGAGGCCGCGGCGAGGGCAGCGGTGGCCGTGCGAGCGTGCGTCATGAGGTGACTCCGTTTCGGTGGGGGAGTTTCCGTGCTGTCCGAGACGTCCGGCCCGAACGGTCCCCACTCTGCGCGGCGCCCATGAGTACCGGGTGAGACCTTCATGAGGCGGTCTCTCATGTTCGCTGCTGTGGCACCGTCCGCTCGCGCAACCACGTCGTCGTGCCTGCCGCCAGGCCCCGCAGCTTCGGTGTCTCGTGCAGAGGTACGACGACGAGCGCGGCGTGGTCGGGCAGCGACCACTTGAGCGCGTGGTAGACCGCTGAGAGGTGCTCGGTGCTGTCGATGAGCAGCAGGCCGGGCGCGACCGGGCGGGCCTCGGTCCACGGGCCGTCGAGGTCCTCCGGCGGCTCGGCCGTCCAGGCGAGGTAGGCGGGCATGGGGGCATCCTGCCGGGTGGCGAGGTGGGGTGGGCCCGCTCAACCGGCGGATCGGCGGCGGGCCTCGACGGTGGCGGCGGCCTCGAGGAAGCGGGGGACGAACACCTCGGCCCGGAGCACGCAGCCGGCGTGGCCGGCGGTGATCTCGTGGACGGTGGCGCCCGGGATGCGGCGGGCCAGGGCGAGCTGGCGGGAGGCGGGGATGACGCGGTCGCCCAGGGTCACGACGACCGCGGTCGGCACGTCGATCCGGCCGAGCCAGGGCTGGGAGTGGTGGTTGCCGAGCGCGCTGAGCGCCTGCCCGACCGCCCACGGGCTGGTGCTGCGCAGCTCGCGCAGCGCCCAGTCGTGGACGTCGGTGGGGCGCAGGCCGGTCGCCCCGCGCGCGGCGCGGACGGCTGTGCGGGAGCGCGAGATGCCGCGGGCGGCGAGCATCGTGGCGCCCATGCCGGCGAAGAAGCCCTGCTCGACCGGGTTGTTGCGGAACCGGTCGCTCGTCGCGGCGAGCACCAGTCCGGCGACGCGGTCGGGGTGCTGGCGCCAGACACGCTGGGCGACCACCCCGCCCATCGAGTAGCCCCCGACGAGCACCTCGTCGAGCCCCAGCACGTCGCACAACGCGGCCACGTCGTCGGCGCAGTCGCGCAGCGAGAAGTCCTCGCTGCGGATGCCCTGGCCGTGCCAGCGCTGGTCGAGGGTGATGACGCGGAAGCGCCGGGCGAGGACCTCGACCGCCGGGTACCACGTCAGCAACCCCGTGCATCCCAGCGCGTGCAGCAGCACCAGCGGCGTCGAGGACGCGGACGGACCCGGGGTGTCGGTGACGTACGTCGTGCCGCGCCCGGGCAGCTCGACGGTGCGGCCTGCGGGGATCCGCGCCCACGGCATGTAGACCCGGCGAAGCGCGCTGCGAGGAGTCGGCAGAGCCAGTGGGATCACCTCCTCGCGCGACCGTCGACCTGTGCTAGAACACGTTACAGTTTCGCAGCGGGGAACCCCGAGTCGTGAGGAGACACGCGTGGGCACGGACGGCTACACCGAGGTGGACGCGGAGCGCGCCGAGTCGCTCGACGCGGTCCGGTCGGTCATCACCGAGGCGCTGGAGCGCGGCGGCGGCGGCTGGCGCGAGGACTGGGCGGCGCTCGCCGCCAACGGCCTCACGGCCCTGCCCGTCCCCGCCGAGCACGGGGGAGAGGGTCTCGGGCTCGCCGCGGTCGCGGTGCTCCTGCGCGAGACCGGCACCCGCGCCCGCCACCTCCCGGTCTGGGAGACGCTGTGCTGCGGCGCGCTCGTCCTCGCCGCCCACGGCAGCGACGAGCAGCGCGCGGCGCTCCTGCCGGGCGTCGCCTCCGGCGAGCTGCTGCTGACGCCCGCGATCCGCGAGGTCGGCCGGGGGCTCACCGCCTCCTCGGCGACGCGGCCCACCACGACGTACGACGGCAGCACGGTGTCCGGGCGCAAGATCGGCGTGACGTACGCCGACGCCGCGGCCCGCCTGCTCGTCACGGCCACCGGGTCCGACGGCGAGCCGGTGCTGGTGCTCGTCGACCCTGACGGCCCGGGTGTCGAGCGGCTCGAGTCGCCGTCCTCGGCCCGGATCCCCGAGCACACCGTCGTCCTCGACGGCGCCCCGGCCGAGCTGGTCGGCCAGGCGGACGCTGCCCGGTCGCTGCTCGAGCACGCGGTCACCGGCCTGGTGCTGACCGCCGCGGGCGTGGTGGCCGGCGCCCGCGACCTGACCGCGGACTACGTCAAGGGGCGCACGCAGTTCGGCCGCTCCCTCGCGCAGTTCCAAGCGGTCGCGATGCAGGTCGCCGACGTCTACATCACCTCCCGGCTGGCCGACCTCGCCGCGGCCAACGCTGCCTGGCGGGTCGAGCAGGGCCTGCACGTGACCGACGACCTCGCCGTCGCGGCGTACTGGACCTGCGCCGAGGCGCCCCGCGCCATGCGCAACTGCCATCACCTCCACGGTGGCATGGGCGTCGACGAGACCTACCCGATGCACCACTACTACTCGTGGGTGATGGACGTCGTCCACGCCCTCGACGCCCGCCCCGAGCACGTGCACGTCGAGGACCCGACCACCAAGAACCTCGAGCTCAGCGCCGAGCAGCGCGCGCTCAAGGCCGAGCTGCGGACCTACTTCACCGGCCTGGCCGACCACGACGCGCACCTCGACATGGGCAGGGACCGCCACGGCCCGACCTACCAGCGCGTCGTGCGGCAGATGGGCACCGACGGCTGGATGGGCGTCGGCTGGCCGAAGGAGTACGGCGGCCACGGGCTGGGCGAGATCGAGCAGACCGTCTTCGCCAACGAGGCGCAGCGTGCCGACGTGCACCTGCCGGCCGTGACGCTGCAGACCGTCGGTCCGACGCTGATCCGCTACGGCACGCAGAAGCAGAAGGACCTCTTCCTCAAGCGGATCCTCGAGGGCGACGTGCACTTCGCGATCGGCTACTCCGAGCCCGACGCCGGCACCGACCTCGCCTCGCTGCGCACCACCGCCCGCCGCGACGGTGATCACTACGTCGTCAACGGGCAGAAGCTGTGGACCACCGGCGGGCACCAGGCCGACTACGTCTGGCTCGCGGTCCGCACCGACCCCGACGCGCCCAAGCACAAGGGCATCTCGATCCTCATCGTCGACACGACCGACCCCGGCTACTCCTTCACGCCGATCATCACCGCCGACGGCAGCCACCACGTGAACGCGACGTACTACAACGACGTGCGCGTGCCGGTCGACATGCTCGTCGGTGAGGAGAACCAGGGCTGGAAGCTGATCACCACCCAGCTCAACCACGAGCGGGTCATGCTCGGCCCGGCCGGCCGCATCGAGGGGCTGCGGGACCGCGTCCTGGACTGGGCGACCAAGGCCGGCGTCGCGGAGCTGCCCGACGTCGTCGACGTGATGGGCCGGACCACCGCGGTCTTCCGCGTCAACGAGCTGCTCAACTGGGAGGTCGCCCGCGCCGCGGCCACCGGTGAGATCTCGGTCGGCGACGCGTCCTCCTCGAAGGTCTTCGCCGCCGACCAGGTCCAGCACCTGCTGGACGACCTGACGCGGGTCGTGCACCGGTACGGCGACCCGGGGGAGGCCGAGACGCGGCACCTGGTGGAGTACCTCGACGCGCAGGCCAAGCGGAACCTCGTCCTCACCTTCGGTGGTGGCGTGCAGGAGGTGCAGCGCGAGCTGATCGCGATGTTCGGCCTCGGGCTGCCGCGGGTGCCTCGATGAGCGCCGCCGCCGCCGACACCGGCGCGCACGAGCGGATCATGGCCGAGGCCGAGCGGATCGAGGCGCTCGGCGAGGCGGCCGAGCGCGAGGCGCGCGACCCGGTCAACCAGCCGACGATCAACAACTGGCTCGAGGCGATGGGCAACACCAACCCGCGCTGGCAGGCCGGGGAGGCGCCGCCGTCGATGGCGCAGGTGTGGACGATGTACGGCCTGGGCGGGAAGCCACCGGCCGACGACCCCCTGCACGGGATGATGAAGGTGCTCACCGACGAGGGCTACACCGCGGTCCTCGGGACGAACTGCGAGCAGGAGTACCGCCGTACGCTGCGCGTCGGCGAGCAGGTGCGCGTCACCACCGCACTCGACTCCGTCGTCGGCCCGAAGCGGACCGGCATGGGCGAGGGCTACTTCGTCACCTCGCGCAACACCTGGTACGTCGACGGGCCGGACGGCGCCGCCGAGGTGGTCGCGACCATGCTCTTCCGCGTCCTGAAGTTCATCCCGAAGGGGGCGGCCTCGTGAGCGCCGGAGGTGCCGCGGCCATCCGGCCGATGGTCGGCCGCGACAGCGCGTTCTTCTGGGAGGGCACCGCCGCCGGCGAGCTGCGCATCCAGAAGTGCAACGGCTGCGGGTCGCTGCGGTTCCCGCCGGGCCCGTCCTGCCCGGCGTGCCACTCGTTCGACCAGACGTACGTCGTCGCGGCCGGCACCGGCACGGTCTTCTCCTACGTCGTGCACCGGCACCCGCCCGTGCCCGGCAAGGAACTGCCGATCGTCATCGCGCTCATCGACCTCGACGAGGGTGTCCGGATGGTCGGCGAGGTCGCCGACGTGGCCGCCGACGAGATCGAGATCGGCATGCGGCTGCGTGTCGGCTTCTCCCGCATCGACGACGACCTGACCCTCCCGACCTGGCGGAAGGCCTGAGATGACAACGTCCACCCTGCCCCTCACCGTCGGTGACACCATCCCGGCCTGGGAAGTGCCGATCACGCCCACCCTCGTGGTGAGCACGGCGATCTCCACCCGCGACTTCCAGGACGTCCACCACGACCGCGACATCGCGCAGGCGGCCGGGTCGAAGGACATCTTCGTCAACATCCTGACCTCGACGGCGCTCGTCGAGCGGTACGTCACCGACTGGGCCCACCAGCGGACGGGCCACTGGGACACCGAGGTCCGCGGCATCGCGATCCGCCTCGGCGCGCCGGCGTACCCTTACGACACCCTCACCTTCACCGGCTCCGTCGAGTCGGTCGAGGACGGCGTCGCCACGCTCGAGGTCACCGGGGCGGTCTCGCTCGGCGACCACGTCATCGGCACCGTGAAGGTGGCCGTCTGATGGCGGGCCTCTCGCGCGAGGCCGCGATCGTCGGCATCGGCGCCACCGAGTTCTCCAAGGAGTCCGGCCGCTCGGAGCTCCAGCTGTCCGTCGAGGCGGTGCTCGCCGCGCTGGCCGACTGCGGGCTCACCCCCGCCGACGTCGACGGCCTGACGACCTTCACCATGGACACCTCCTCGGAGATCGCGGTCGCCCGCGAGCTCGGGGTGCCGGAGCTGCGGTTCTTCTCCCGGATCAACTACGGCGGCGGCGCCGCCTGCGCGACCGTCCAGCAGGCCGCCATGGCCGTCGCGACCGGCGTCGCCGACGTCGTGGTCTGCTACCGCGGCTTCAACGAGCGCTCCGGCAGCCGCTTCGGCCAGGTCTCGGTGGCCGCGGCCACCCAGGTCAACACCAACGGCCTCGACAACGCCTGGACCTACCCGATGGGTCTCGGCACGCCGGCCGCGACCGTCGCCATGCAGGCGCGGCGCTACATGCACGAGTACGGCGCCACCTCCGAGGACTTCGGCCGCGTCGCGGTCGCCGACCGCCGGCACGCCGTCACCAACCCCAACGCCTTCTTCTTCGAGCGGCCGATCACCCTCGAGGACCACCAGGCCTCGCGGATGATCGCCGACCCGCTGCACCTGCTCGACTGCTGCCAGGAGTCCGACGGCGCGGTCGCGCTCGTGGTCGTCTCGGCCGAGCGGGCCAAGGACCTGCCGCAGAGACCTGCGTACGTTGCCGCGGCGGCGCAGGGCAGCGGCAAGGACCAGTTCGTGATGACGTCGTACTACCGCGACGACATCGGCATCCCCGAGATGGGCGTCGTCGGCCGCGAGCTGTGGCGGCAGTCCGGCCTGCGGCCCGACGACATGCCGGTCGCGATCCTCTACGACCACTTCACGCCCTACGTCCTCATGCAGCTGGAGGAGCTCGGCTTCTGCGGCCGCGGCGAGGCGCCCGGGTTCGTCGCGGACGGCGCTATCGAGATCGGCGGCAGGCTGCCGGTCAACACCCACGGCGGCCAGCTCGGCGAGGCCTACATCCACGGGATGAACGGCATCGCCGAGGGCGTCCGCCAGCTCCGCGGCACCTCGGTCAACCCGGTCGACGGCGCCGAGCACGTGCTCGTCACCGCCGGCACCGGCGTGCCGACCAGCGGCCTGGTGCTCTCGGTCTGAGACTGGGGGCATGTCCTCGCTGCTGCCCGTGCTGACCCTCCTGCTGGTCGCGCTCGTCGTCGCAGGGGCGGTCGCCGTGTACGCGGCCAGGCTGCGGACGCGGGCACGTCGCCGCGCGACCGGGGCAGACGCGGACCGTCGGACCCGCGAGCTGGTGCTCGCTGCGACGCCGCTCGTCGCGCGGGACCACGAGGTGGTGACCGCGCGGGTGAGGCTCACCGTGCGCCAAGACCCCGAGGGCATCGTCGGCTGGCGCGAGCACGACGTGCGGCCCCTGGAGGTGCTCGTCGTCGCCACGCTCCGGGCGATGGCCGAGGAGCTGCCGGCCGCAGAGCTGCTGGCGGGCCACCACGCGGTGACCGATCGCCTGCAGCGGGTCGTGCGGCTCGCGCCCCTCGGGCACGACGCCCGGGTGGTCGTGCGGCTGGAGCGTGGCATGCCGGCGACCGTCGAGCTCGGCGACCAGCGGACGGCGGTGCGGGTGGTCGAGGACTGAAGGTTCTTCGGCATCCGCGGAATGTACCCCCCAGGGGTATACGTTACGTCGGCATGGACCACTCCACCCACCAGCACCACGCCCACCCGACGGCGAGCCGGTCGATGGCCGTCAGCGCCACGCTCCACTGCCTCAGCGGTTGCGCCATCGGTGAGATCGCCGGCCTCATGATCGGCACGGCCATCGGCCTGTCGAACGGCTGGACCATCGCGCTGGCGGTCGGCCTGGCGTTCCTCTTCGGCTACGCGCTCTCGACGCTCCCGCTCGTCCGCACCGGCCTCGGCGTGGGGGCCGCCCTCGGCGTCGTGCTCGCCGCCGACACGCTCTCGATCGCGACCATGGAGGTCGTGGACAACGCCGTCATGGCCCTCATCCCCGGAGCGATGGGCGCCGGCCTGGTCGACGTCACGTTCTGGGTCGCCATGCCGATCGCGCTGGCGGTCGCGTTCGCCGCGGCCTACCCGGTCAACCGGCATCTGCTCGCGCGCGGCAAGGGCCACGCCCTCACGCACGCCTTCCACGACGCCCCGGCCGAGCCCACCGGCTACCGACGGTTCATCCCGGCGATCGCGACCTCGACGTTGGTCGCCGCCATCGCGGCCTTCCTGCTCGGCGGGTTGGTCGTCGCGGCCGCTGACACGCTGGGCGCCGACCGCGGCGGCCACGCCGCGCCCACGCTCGTGACGCCGGCCGGCCCGTCGCTCAGTGGACGAGCTTGAGCCCGATGACGCAGCCGACCAGCCCGGCGATCAGGAGCACGCGGGCGACGCTGACCGGCTCGGCGCCGGTGGCCATGCCGAAGGCGACCGTGAGCGACGCACCGATGCCCACCCACACGGCGTACGCCGTGCCGACGGGGAGGGTGCGCATCGCGTAGGCGAGGCCGGCCATGCTCGCCGTGAGCGCGACCGCGAAGACGACCGACGGCGTCAGCCGGGAGAAGCCGTCCGAACGGCCGAGGGCGACCGCCCACACCGCCTCGAGACCTCCGGACAGGACCAGCACGAACCACGCCACGACGACTCCTCGTGGCCGTCTTGTCGCTGTCCGGGTACGGCTCCCTCGTCCGGCGGGCCGCCTCGGCCCACCCCGAGGCTAGCAAGCGTTCAGGGACGGCGGACGCGGGTCCGTGCGAGGGTGAGCGCGAGCCAGCCGAGCAACCCGCCGATGACGGCGCCGACGGTGTTGGAGAGCCAGTCGTCGGTCGAGCACGAGCGGCCGAGCGCCGGAACCAGCGCCTGCAGCGTCTCGATCGCGGCGGACAGCAGGCCGGCCGCGAGGACGGCCAGCGCGGGGCGGCGCGACGCCACGGCCGCGAGCAGGGCCGGGGCGACGAGGAGGACGACGTTCGCGGCGAGCTCCACCCGGCCGGGGGTCGGCAGCGTCCAGGCGACCTCGCAGCGGGAGAACAGCTCCCGGTCGACCGGCACCAGCGCCAGCGCCGCCACCGGCACCAGCGAGAGGGCCGTCGCGGCCCATGCCAGCCGCGGGCGGACGCTCAACCAGGCACCGACGAACGGGCCGAGGACGACGAGCACCAGCAGCGCCGTGGGGGAGAGCCAGGGGTGCTCGACGAGCACGGTCGTGATCACTGCGGGGCGCCTTGCACGGCGACGACGGTACGGCGCGCGGTCGGCGTCGCGGTCGGGCAGGTGGGTACTGGCGGTGCATGAGCGACGCACCCCGCCACGTGTCCGTCGAGTGGCTCCACGAGCACCTCTCCGACCCGACCCTGCGCGTCCTCGACGCGACGGTGCACCTGACCTTCGACGAGGACGGGGCGCACGTCGAGCCCGGGCGGGAGACCTACGAGCGCGGGCACGTGCCGGGCGCGGCCTTCGTCGACCAGGTCGCGAGTCTGAGTGACCCCGAGGGCGAGGCGCCGTTCGCCGCCGTGGCCAGCGACCGGTTCGCCGCCGTCATCGGTGAGGCCGGTGTCGGGGACGACAACCGCGTCGTCGTCTACGACTCGGTGAACGGCATCTGGGCCACGCGGTTGTGGTGGCAGTTCGGGCTCGAGGGGAGCGACAACGTGTCGGTCCTCGACGGCGGGCTGGCGGCCTGGCAGGCCGCGGGCTACGAGACGACGACCGGCAACGAGACCTACCCGCCGACGACCTTCACCGCGCGGCGCCGGCCGGAGCGGATCAGCCACACCGCCGACGTCGAGCGCGCCGTCGACGACCCCGGCGTGCTGCTCGTCAACGCGCTCGACCGCGACGCCTTCGCCGCCGGACACATCCCCGGCAGCGTCAACGTGCCGTTCGGCGAGCTGGTCGGCCCGGACGGGCGGATGCGTCCGCTCGACGAGCTGCGCGGCCTGTTCGAGTCCGTCGGTGCGCTCGACCCCGGCAAGCAGCCGGTGACGTACTGCGGCGGCGGCATCGCCGCCACCGCCGCCGCGCTCGCGCTGATGGAGCTCGGCCGCGAGGACGTGGCCGTGTACGACGGCTCCATGAACGCCTGGACCGCCGACCCGTCCCGGCCGGTCGGGACCGCCTGACGCCGGGGGTCGGCCTCAGCCGAGGAGGTGCTGGCTCAGGTCGCCGGTGAGGTCGAGCCGCATCGAGCGGGTGGCGAACCACCAGGTGCCGTCGACCCGGGTGAACGTGTCGACGTAGCGTCCGGCCGCGACCGCCTGGAGCGGGAGGTCGGGGGTCGCCTGGAGGACGGTGAACCGGGAGCGGCAGGTCGCGGTCCCCGCGGCCTCGTCGACGTCGATGATCGGGTTGCTGACGACGTGGTGGCTGAGCGGGCGTCCGGTCGGTTCGTGGAGCCGCAGCGTGGCGGCGTACATCTGCTTCACCGCGGCCGGACCCTCGTGGCCGACGACGCTGCCGTGCTCGAACAGCGCCGCGACGCCGTCGAGGTCGCCGGCGTCGACGTGCTCGGCGTAGCGGTAGAGGAGGTTCTCGATCGCGCGTGCGCTGTCCACGCCTCGCAACCTAGCCGCGGGAGCGGGTCCGTGCCGGAGGTATGCCGGTGGCCGTGTGCGGAACCGGGAGCGCATGACCGGATGGATCGTCCTCGTCGTCGTGCTCGTCGCGATCGCTGTCGGCTACTTCCTCGCCAGCACCCGCTCGGCCAAGCAGGAGCAGCGCCGGATGGACGACGGCATCGCCGGGGAGCACCTCGACACCAACCTCGACCCGGGTCCGCACCCGCAGTCGCGGCACACAGGACCCCGGACCCCACGCACCGGCCCGCAGCCGCCCGCCAACGACTGAACCGGCCGACCCGGGCCCGCGACCTGCACCGGACCTCCACACTTCCTCGACCCGGCCCGACCGTCGGGACGCCTAGCGTCGGAGGCATGAGCCTGCGCCTCCCCCCGACCACCGCGTCCCGCCTCGGGCTGACGGTCGCCGTCGGCACCGCTGTCCTCCTCGTCCTCGCCTCCGGCGCGGTCGGCATCGTCGGCGCCGGCGGCCGTCCCGACCGGGCGTACGTCGCCGTCCCCGCCGTCCTGCTCCTCGGCTCGCTCGCCGCGCGGCTCCGGCCCCGCGGCATGGTGCTCGCGCTCGGCGCCACCGCCCTCACCCAGGTCGTCGTGTCCGCCTCGCTGCTGCTTGCCGGCGTGCACGGCGACGCGTCGGTGGTCGACGTCGTCGGCATCACCGCGATGTTCGCCGGGCTGTTCGGGACCTCGGCGGGGCTCCACGCGGTCGCGGCGGGCTAGCGCCGCAGCCGGTCGTCGAAGAACGCCAGCACGGCGTCGACGGCGTCCTGGTGCCGGTGCAGGGTGAGGGTGGAGTGCTTGAACCCGGGCAGGTCGACGCGGAGAAACGCGTCGCCGAGCTCGCGGGTGAGCGTCTCGAAGCGCGTCCCGATCATCCGGTCGCCCTCGTAGCGCAGCCCGAGCACCGAGCAGCCGGCGGCCGCCCGCTCGCGGACCACGTCGAGGTCGGCGGGGGAGAGCTGCAGGTCGGCCGCGCGCCGACGCCCGAGCGGGAGCGGCGTCGACGGCTGGGCCAGCACCGGCGCGGCGACCGAGTCGTCGACCATCATCGCCAGCGCGAAGCCGCCGGTGAAGCACATGCCGAGCGCCCCGACGCCCGGCCCGCCGACGTCCTCGTGCAGCTCCCGGGCCAGCGAGCGCAGCCAGCCCGCGACCGGGGTGGTCCCGCCGGCGGCCAGCATCGACATCTCCCGGCTGACGCAGATCTGCGCGAGAGCGCGACCCACCGACCGGGCACCGACCGGCGCCTCGGGCGTGCCGAACAGGTGCGGCATGACGACGGTGTAGCCCGCGGCGACCAGGTCCTCGGCGTACCCGATCACGTCCGGGGAGATGCCCGGGATCTCGTGGACGAGGACCACGCCGGGTCCGTCCCCCTTCCGGTACGTCGGGTGGCTGGTGCCGGCGGCGTCGGTGTGCACGCCGCCGGTCCAGGTGTCGAGGAGCGCCATGACGCGGAGTATGGGTACCGGCGCCCTCGTGACGGAACGGCGTGTCCAGCTGGTGGTGCCCCGCGGCGGACGGTGCGGGGCCTGATGCCGCTGCACGCGCTCGAGCTGGTGCCCGACGAGGCCGGCCTGGAGGCGGTCCGCCACGACTGGCATCGGCTCCGTGACGCCGGGCTGCCGTCGCAGCTCGACCACCCCGGGGCGACCAACGCGCCGCACCTGACCGTCGTCTCCGCGCCCGACCTGCCCGACGCCGCGATCGACGTGGCCGCCGCGCGGCTCGGGTCGCTGCTGCCGTTCCGTGCGCGGTCGGCCGGCCTGTTGCTGCTCGGCGGAGAGCGCCTGACCGTGGCCCGCGCGGTCGACATCGACGACGACGTCGTACGTCGTGTGCTCGCGGTGCGCGTGCAGGTGCCGGACCGCGCCCACCTGGGCTGGCTGCCGCACGTGACGCTGGCCCGCCGCCTCGACCGGGCCGACGCCCAGCGGGCCGTCGACGTGCTCGGTCACGAGGACGTCGTGCTCACCTTCACCCGGCTGCGCCGCTGGGACCCCGACGCCGGCCGCGTCACCACGGTCGCGGGGTGGTGAGGCCGGCGGCCGCGAGCTTCATCGGCTGGCCGCTGGAACTTCCGCCAGAAATCGCCGAAGGGCGGCCCCCGGTGCGTGACCGGGGAGCCGCCCTTGGACGAAGCGTGTGGGAGCCGGAGGCTCAGACAGCGCGGACGTTCTCCGCCTGCGGGCCCTTGGGGCCGGCGACGACGTCGAACTCGACGCGCTGGTCGTCCTTGAGGGACTTGTAGCCGTTGCCCTGGATGTTGCTGTGGTGGACGAACACGTCAGCGCCGCCACCCTCCTGCGCGATGAAGCCGAAGCCCTTGTCGTCGCTGAACCACTTCACGGTGCCGTTGGTCATGATGCATTTCCTTCGTGTCGGTAGCGGCGGGCGACCTGTTGCCCGCTGCGGGGCTGAAGACAAAGCGAGGCGCCTGATACCGACGTGCGAGACGAAGAAAACCAAGGACAAGCGATGAGCTCGGCGGCCAGATCGGCCACCAGGTGGGGAGAACCCCCTTCAACAACCTCGACACTAGCAGGGGACCGGTCCGGGCCCCGCATCCTCACGCTGCATCCTCGCGCTGGGTCCTCACGTCCAGTAGAGCAGCGGCGCGCCGGGGAGGCGGGCGGCCAGCGCGTCCGTGAACCAGCCGCGCATCTCGGTCATCGTCTCGCGTGGGTAGACGTACTTGGTGCCGCCGAACTTGTTGCGCTTGGCGGTGCGGACCGACTCGTCCATCTCCAGCTTGGTCCGCGGGTACCACCCGAGCAGCACCTCGCGGGAGCCCGGCGTGAAGCGGTGGGTGATCACCTCGGTGGTCAGGTCGAGGTCGGGGACGTCGGCCAGCGCCGTGCCCACGGCGTCCAGCAGCGCGGCGTACTGCTCCTGCCAGCCTTCGACCGGCATGACCGGCGCGATCGTCAGCCCCACGCGGTAGCCGGCCAGCGCGACCCGGCGCAGCGCCTCGATGCGGGCCGGCACCGGCGACGTGCCGCCCTCGAACCGCCCGGCGACCTCCTCGGCGTTGAGCGAGACGCGCATCCGCGTGCGGCGGCCGTGGGGGAGCACCAGCAGGTCGTCGACGGCGTCGAACTTGGTCGTGAACCGCAGCGACACGTCGTCGCCGTACGCCCCCGTGCCGACGCGGCGCACGGCCTCGGCGAGCGAGCCGGTGAGGTGCTCGATGCCGAGCGGGTCGGTGTAGCAGGACAGCTCGTACGTCGTGCCCTCGTGGCCGCGCTCGGCGGTGCCGCTGGTGACCGCGCCGCGGCCGGCGTGCGTGCCGATGCCGGCCAGGACGTCGTCGAGGTTGGCGTAGGCGCGGGTGATCGGCGGGCCGGTGAGCGAGCCGGCGAGGTAGCAGTACTGGCAGTGCGCCGGACAGCCCTTCGCCAGGTCGATGCGCCAGTCGGCGCTGGGCGGGATCGGCTGCGGCTTGATCGCGCTCGGCGGCGCGACGACGAGCGCGAGCGTCTTCTTAGCGCGGGCGTAGACCTCGCGCTCGGAGCCCTCGGTCAGACCGGTGAGGCGGTTGCCGGAGAGCAGGCGCACGTCGTCGACACCGGCCGCCTCGACGCGGCGCAGCACCTCGGCGGTGTGCGGCTGCTCGGCCGCGGCGGCGGTGACCAGGACGTGCTCGGGGACCCAGGGACGTGACATCGGACGGGGCATCACCTGGTTGAACACCGGGTGCTGTCGGGGCGTTCCCCTATCGTCGCCGCGTGACCGAGACCCCGCCCACGTCGGACCTCCAGCTCGACCACGAGGAGCAGCGGGTGCTCGGCGCGCTGCTCGAGAAGCAGGTGACCGTGCCGGGGTCCTACCCGATGACGCTGAGCGGTCTGCGCACCGCGTGCAACCAGACGAGCAGCCGCGAGCCGGTCACGGAGTACGACGAGCGGCTGGTCGAGCAGGTCGGCCGGCGGCTCAAGGAGCGCGGGCTGCTACGGATCGTCTGGTCCGACACCGGCCGGCGGACGCTGAAGTACCACCAGGTGCTCGACGAGGTGCTCGGTCTCTCCGACGACGAGCGCGCGCTGCTGACCGTGCTGCTGCTCCGCGGACCGCAGGCGCCCGGCGAGCTGCGCTCGCGGACCGACCGGCTGCACGCGTTCGCCGACCGGCAGGCGGCCGAGGCGTGCCTGCGGCGGATGGCCGAGCGCAGCCTCGTCGAGGAGCTGCCGCGCCGGCGCGGGGACCGGGACGCCCGTTGGCGGCACCTGCTCGGCGCGCCCGACGACGTGGTCGCGGCCGTCGAGCCGGACGGCCCCGTGGTGCTGCCCGAGGACCGGGACGACCGGGTGCGCGCGTCCTACGGGGCTATCGCCGCGGACTACGACGACGCGATGGCCGACGAGCTGCCCGGGCAGCCGTTCGAGCGGTGGCTGCTCGACCGGGTGGCCGAGCACGCGGTCGCGTCCGGCCGCCCCGTGGTCGACGCCGGCTGCGGACCGGGCCGGGTGACGGCGTACCTCGCCGCGGCGGGGGTCGACGCCACCGGCATCGACCTCACCCCTGCGATGGTCGAGCAGGCGCAGGCGCGCTTCCCGGACGCGACGTACGCCGTCGGTGACCTGCGCCGCCTCGTGCGGCCGCCGGCCGCGGACGGCTGGGCGGCGGTGCTGGGGTGGTACTCGCTGATCCACCTCGCACCCGGCGAGCTGGCGGAGGCAGTGTCCGCGCTGGCCCGGCCGCTCGCCGCCGGCGGGCTGCTGGTGCTCGCGCTGCACACCGGCGGCCCGCAGCGGGTGCGCCACCTCGAGGAGTGGCTCGGCCACGAGGTGTCGCTCGACGTCGTGATGCACGACGTCGCCGAGGTCCGCACCGCCGTGGAGGCGGCCGGGCTCGGCGACGTCGAGTGGTACCGCCGCGGCCCGGTCGCCTCGCGGTGCGAGACGACCGAGCGGCTCTACGTGCTGGCGACCAGGGGCTAGCCCGGGTCACCAGCAGGGCTCAGACCGAGACCGGCTCGCGCTCGGTGCGCTGCTCGGCGACCGGCTCGTCGCCGAGGGCGTCACCGCGGGGAGCGGCGTACGCCGCCAGGTCGAGCAGCCCCTCGCGCTTGGCCACGATCGTCGGCACGAGCGCCTGGCCGGCGACGTTGGTCGCGGTCCGGATCATGTCGAGGATCGGGTCGATCGCGAGCAGCAGCGCCACGCCCTCGACGGGCAGGCCGAGCGTCGACAGGGTCAGCGTGAGCATGACGACCGCACCGGTGAGGCCGGCGGTCGCAGCGGAGCCGATGACCGAGACGAACGCGATGAGCAGGTAGTCCTGGATGCCCAGCTCGATGCCGAAGACCTGCGCGACGGTGATCGCGGCGAGCGCGGGGTAGATCGCCGCGCAGCCGTCCATCTTGGTGGTCGCACCGAACGGCACGGCGAACGAGGCGTACTCCTCCGGGACTCCCAGGTTCCGCGTTGTCACGCGCTGGGTGAGCGGCATGGTGCCCACCGACGAGCGCGAGACGAACGCGAGCTGGATGGCCGGCCAGGCGCCGGTGAAGAACTTGACCGGGGAGAGGCCGTGGAGCCGCAGGATGACCGGGTAGACGACGAGCATCACGATCAGGCAACCGACGTAGACGTCGATCGTGAACGTCGCGAGCGGGCCGACGAGGTCCCAGCCGTAGGTCGCGACCGCGGTGCCGATCAGGCCGAGCGTGCCCAGCGGGGCGAGCTTGATGATCCACCACAGCACCTGCTGGATGACCGCGAGCGCGGAGCGCATGAAGCGCAGGAACGGCTCGGCGGCGTCGCCGGCCTTGAGCGCGGCCGCGCCGATGGCGAGCGCGACCACCACGAGCTGGAGCACGTTGAACGACACGCCGCCCTCGTCGGCGGAGAGGCCGAGGAAGTTCGCGGGGACCAGGCCCGTGAGGAAGTCCAGCCACGAGCCGGTGCCGCCGTCGTACGACGCACCCGCCGGCGCGACGTCGGCAGACTCGCCCGGGTTGGTCAGGATGCCGAGGCCCAGGCCGACGCCGACGGCGATCAGCGAGGTGACCATGAACCACAGCAGGGTCTGGCCGGCCAAGCGGGCGGCGTTCGTGACCTGGCGCAGGTTGGCGATGCTCACGATGATCGCGGTGAGCACCAGCGGCGGGACGGCCGCCTTGAGCAGGCCGACGAAGACGTCGCCGACGGTGGCCAGCGTCGTGGTCAGCCACTCGGACCCGGTGGTGCGGGCGACCAGGCCCAGCAGCACGCCGAGGACGAGGCCGGCGACGATCTGCGCCCAGAACGGGACCTTGCGTGCAGCGCGCAGGACCGAGGAGTTCGACATTCGCAGGAGCCTTTCGAGGAGGGACTCCTGCCCAACACGTCCTCCCCTGAGGCCATGCCCCGGGCCCGGGTGAGTCGAGTCACCCCGCCGGCTGGGCGCTGCGGGGCGGCGGCTCAGGCCAGGTCGAGCACCACGTCGCCGAGCACGGGTGAGCCGTCGCGCTCGCCGCCCGTGATCTCGGCCGAGGCCAGGATCCGGCCGTCCTCGCGCCACCCGCGGGTGCGGATGGTCTCGCCGGGGAAGACGACGCCGGCGAACTTCGCTGCGAAGCCGCCCACCTTCGTCGCGTCGCCGTCGAGCAGCTCGTCGGTCAGTGTCCGCAGCACGATCCCGTAGGAGCACAGGCCGTGCAGGATCGGCGCCGGGAAGCCGGCCGCCTTGGCGAAGTCCGGGTCGGCGTGCAGCGGGTTGCGGTCGCCGCACAGGCGGTAGAGCAGCGCCTGCTGCGGGGTGACGTCGTACGCCGCGTCGGCGTCGGGCGCGCGGTCGGGGAGGCTCACCGTCGTCGACGAGCCGCGGTCGCCGCCGAAGCCGCCCTCGCCGCGGACGAAGATCGACGAGCGGACCCGCCACAGCTCCTCGCCGGCGGGGGACGTGGCGACGCCCTCCTGCCAGATGACCGCGGCCTTGCCCTTGTCCCAGATGTCGGTGAGCGCGGTGCGGATCGTGGCCGTGCCGCTGGTCGGCAGGGGGCCGCCGGTGACGGTGATCGCCTGCGAGCCGTGGACGACCTGGGCCAGGTTGATGTCGCAGCCGGGCAGGTCCAGCGGCGGCGGGTCGGTCTCGGAGAAGGTCGGCGCGACGACGCCGAAGGACGGCAGCACCTGCAGGCCCGGCCCGTCGAGGGTGTAGCGCAGCGCCGTGGGGGAGAGGTTGTCGCCCGGCCGCGCGCCGGCTCCGATGCCCAGGTGGTAGAGCAGGACGTCGCTCTCGGACCAGCTGAACTCGCGGGAGCCGAGGTCGGCCCCGATCGCCACGGAGGGGTCGATGGGCATCAGGCGGTCTCCTTCTGGGCGGTCTGCTGGGTGGCGGGCTGGGCTGCGGGCTTGGCTGCGGCGAGGTCCTCCGCGGCCAGGTAGCCGAAGACCAGCGCCGGGCCGATCGTGCCGCCGGGGCCGGGGTAGGTGTTGCCCATCACCGCGGACGACACGTTGCCGGCGGCGTACAGCCCCTCGAGCACGGTGCCGTCCTCGAGCAGCACGCGGGCGCGCTCATCGGTGACCAGGCCTCCCTTGGTGCCGAGGTCGCCGGGGACGATCTTGACGGCGTAGAACGGGCCCTCGTCGATGCTGTGCAGCGAGGGGTTCGGCTTGACGGTGGGGTCGGAGTAGTACTTGTCGTACGCCGACTCGCCGCGGTGGAAGTCCGCGTCGACGCCGGTGCGGGCGAAGCCGTTGAACCGCTCGACGGTCCGCTCCAGCGTCTCGGTCGGCACGCCGATCTCGGCGGCCAGGCCGGCGAGGCTGTCGGCCTTCTTGACGATGCCCTCCTTGAACCAGCGACCCGGGAAGGGTTGGCGCGGCATCAGGCCGGCGAAGACGTAGCGGTTGCGGTAGCGCTGGTCGATGACCATCCACGACGGCACGTGCGGCACGCCGGTCCGCTCGCCCTTGTACATCTCGTGGACGGCCTCGACGTAGGGGAGCGCCTCGTTCATGTACCGCTCGCCGGCCTGGTTGACGATGATCGAGCCCGGCAGGTTGCGCTCGGCCAGGCAGAACCACGGCCGCCCCGGCAGCGGGATCGTCGGGCCCCACCAGCCGTCGTCGAGCAGGTCGGTGCGGGCGCCGGCGGCCATGCCGGCGACGAGCCCGGCGCCGGTGTTGTTCTGCGAGCCGGTCGTCCACTCGGTGGAGGTGGGCTGCGGCAGGAACTTCTCGCGCAGCTCGGCGCTGCGCTCGAAGCCGCCGCTGCCGAGCACCACGCCACGGCGGGCGCGGACGACCTGCTCGACGCCGTCACGCAGCACGCGTACGCCGACCACCCGGCCGCCCTCGACGACGAGGTCGCGCAGGTCGGTCTCGTAGTGGACCGGCACGCGCGCATCCATCAGGCCCTTGCGCAGCCCGATCGCGATCGCGTTGCCCATGGCGTACATCCGGCGGCGCAACAACCCCGCGACGATCCGCTTGATCGTCACCTTGACCATCGTCAGCGGGCCCTTGATCGTGCGCATGCCGAGGCTGATCTTCCGGAAGTCGGCCTGCGTGACGATCATGTTCGCCGGCGCCTTGGTGTACGGCGGGTGCAGCCGCTCGAGCTCCGCGCCGAGGAAGCTGGCGTCCAGCGGGACCGGCTCGACGGTGCGCCCACGGGCGCGGCCACCCGGCTGCTCGGGGTGGTAGTCGGCGTAGTCCGGCACCCAGGTGAACCGGACCGGCGTGCGCGCCTTGAGGAAGTCCATGACCTCCGCGCCGCGGTCGACGTAGGTGTCGCGGCGGACCTTCGGCACGACGTCGCCGACGATCGAGTCGAGGTAGAGCTTGGAGTTCTCCAGCGCGTCGTCCTGGCCGACCGCCTTGAGCGCGTAGTTGCCCGGGATCCAGACGCCGCCGCCGCTGCGCGCGGTCGAGCCGCCGAACCAGCGGCTCTTCTCCAGCAGGATGGTGTCGAGACCGCGGTCCGCGGCGGCGAGGGCGGCGGACATGCCGGCCGCGCCGGCGCCGACGACGACCACGTCGACCTCGCTGGGCAGGTCGGTCGGCGAGCCGCTGGAGGTGGCGTGAGAAGACCCCGTCATGGCGCAAAACTGTAACAGGTTCTAGCATGGCGGCATGCCGTCCGATCCCACTCGCCGGGAGGCCGGGCCGATGCGCCCGACAGGCTCCCGGACACCGCTCCCGCTGAGCGGTCCGGGGTCGTCCGCAGGGGTACGCCGCGTGCCACGCTCGGCCCCTACCGACTGAGAGGTCCACCCAGATCATGACCAAGCTGACCGCGGCCATCGTCGGGCCGGGCAACATCGGCACCGACCTGATGTACAAGCTGCTGCGATCGGACGTCGTCGAGCCGCGCTGGATGATCGGCGTCGACCCGGCCTCCGAGGGGCTCAAGCTCGCCGCGCAGCAGGGGCTCGAGGCTTCGCACGAGGGCGTCGACTGGCTGCTGAAGCAGGACGTGCTGCCCGACCTGATCTTCGAGGCGACCTCGGCCTACGTCCACAAGGAGTACGCCCCTCGCTACGAGGAGGCCGGCATCCGCGCCGTCGACCTGACCCCCGCCTCGGTCGGTCCGGCCGTGATCCCGCCGGTCAACGGCGAGGAGCACGTCGACGCGATGAACGTCAACATGATCACCTGCGGCGGCCAGGCCACCATCCCGATGGTGGCAGCGGTCTCGCGGGTCGCCCCGGTGCCGTACGCCGAGATCGTCGCCTCGGTCTCCAGCGTCTCCGCCGGCCCCGGCACCCGCGCGAACATCGACGAGTTCACCCGGACGACGGCCGCCGGCGTCGAGCGGATCGGCGGCGCCGAGCGCGGCAAGGCGATCATCATCCTCAACCCGGCCGAGCCGCCGATGATCATGCGCGACACGATCTTCTGCGCCGTCCCGCCCGACGCCGACCGCGACGCGGTCGTGCAGTCGGTCTTCGCCATGGAGAAGGCTGTCCAGGAGTACGTCCCCGGCTACCGCCTGCTGCAGGAGCCGCAGGTCGACGAGCCGTCCGCCGCGACGCAGGGCCAGGTGAAGGTCTCGATCTTCGTCGAGGTCGAGGGCGCCGGCGACTACCTGCCGCCGTACTCCGGCAACCTCGACATCATGACCGCAGCCGCCGCCAGGGTCGGCGACAACATCGCGCGGTCCGTGCTCGCCGGCCGCAAGGAGGCCTGAGATGACCGGGACCGCACAGCTCGACACCGCTCAGCTGAACACCTTGGGCCGCACGTGGAAGGACGCCCACGGCGGCGACCTCGACCTGCGGCTGACCGACACCTGCCTGCGCGACGGGTCGCACCACAAGCGGCACCAGTTCACCGGGCAGGAGGTGCACGACATCGTCGAGGCGCTCGACACCTCCGGCATCCCCGTCATCGAGGTCACCCACGGCGACGGCCTCGGCGGCTCGTCGTTCAACTACGGCTTCTCCCGCACGCCCGAGCAGGAGCTGATCCGCATCGCGGCGGAGACCGCGAAGAACGCCCGGATCGCCTTCCTCATGCTCCCCGGCGTCGGCACCAAGGACGACATCCGCGCCGCACAGGACAACGGCGGCCAGATCTGCCGGATCGCCACCCACTGCACCGAGGCCGACACCTCGATCCAGCACTTCGGGCTGGCCCGCGAGCTGGGCCTGGAGACCGTCGGCTTCCTCATGATGAGCCACACCCAGCCGCCCGAGGTGCTCGCGAAGCAGGCGCGGATCATGGTCGACGCCGGCTGCCAGTGCGTGTACGTCGTCGACTCCGCCGGAGCGCTCGTCATGGAGCAGACCGCCGACCGCGTCTCCGCCGTCGTCGCCGAGATCGGCTCGCAGGCCGACGTCGGCTTCCACGGCCACGAGAACCTCGGGCTCGGCGTCGCCAACACCGTCATCGCCGCCCGTGCCGGCGCCACCCAGATCGACGGCTCCGTCCGCCGCTTCGGCGCCGGCGCCGGCAACACCCCGCTCGAGGCGTTCATCGGGGTATGCGACAAGCTCGGCTGGCGCACCGGCGTCGACTTCCTGCAGATCGTCGACGCCTCCGAGGACGTCATCAAGCCGGCCATGCCCGAGGAGTGCCAGCTCGACCGGATGACGCTGATGATGGGGTACGCCGGCGTCTACTCCTCGTTCCTCAAGCACGCCGGCAACGCCGCCGACCGCTACGGCGTCTCCGGCGCGAAGATCCTGCTCGAGGCCGGCCGCCGCAAGCTCATCGGCGGCCAGGAGGACCAGCTCATCGACATCGCCCTGATGCTCAAGGCCGAGCAGGACAAGGCGGCCGCCAACGCCTGACCCCGGCCGCCCGCCTGCGCTACTCCGCCGGAGCTGCCGCGGGCCGTTGTCGCTTCCTCAAGGTATGTCGCCGAACCGCCACTTCCCTCGGTCAATTGGCCCAGGGGAGTGGCGGTTCGTCTGCGTACCTCGATGAACCAACGCCCGCTGCGCACCAGCCGATCGCAGAAAGCGGTCGACGCGGGGGTGGCCGGACGGGTACAGACGGGCCATGGCATCCCGCGCATCCAACTCCTGCATCGACGCCCACGACCCGTACGCCCAGACGATGTGGTGGGCGCAGGTCCTCGAGGACCACCGGCTGCCGACGGCGGAGGAGGGGGAGAACGAGCCGGGGGAGGAGGAGTGCGGGCTGGTGGGGCCGGACGACCGGTACCTGCTGTTCCTCAAGGTGCCCGAGCCGAAGACGGTCAAGAACCGCATGCACCTGTGCCTGCGGCCGACCGACCGGACCCGCGACGAGGAGGTCGACCGCATCCTCGGCCTGGGCGCGACGATGGTCGACGACCGGCGCGAGGGCGACACGGGGTGGGCGGTGCTCGCCGACCCGGAGGGCAACGAGTTCTGCGTGCTGCGGCGCTACCAGCCGAGCGACGCGACCACCTGACGACCTGCTGACGACCACCTGACGCACCGCCCTCCCCGCTGAGCGGGAGCGCTGCCTGGTCCAAAACAAGAACGTGTTCTAGTATTGCCGACGTCCCACCACGACAGGAGTTGGCGATGACCCAGGCTGTTCTCGACGGCGTTCGTGACCTGCTGCCCACGTTCCGCGAGCGCGCCGACGAGGCCGAGCGTCTGCGAGTCGTGCCGGAGGCGAGCATCAAGGAGCTGGAGGAGGTCGGGTTCTTCCGGCTGCTCCAGCCGAAGCGCTTCGACGGGTTCGAGGCCGACCCCGTCACCTTCTACACCGCGGTGCGCGACATCGCGTCGGCCTGCGGCTCGACCGGCTGGGTCTCCAGCGTCGTCGGCGTGCACCCCTGGCAGGTCGCGCTCTTCGCCGACGAGGCGCAGCAGGCCGTCTGGGGCGAGGACACCAACACCCGGCTCAGCTCGTCGTACGCCCCGACCGGCAAGGCGACCGTCACCGACGGCGGCTACATCCTGTCGGGCAAGTGGAGCTTCTCCTCCGGCTGCGACCACTGCAGCTGGGTCCTGCTCGGCGGCCTGGTGTTCAACGCCGAGGGCCAGGTCGTGGACTTCAAGACGTTCATGGTCCCGCGCGAGAAGTACCAGATCGTCGACGTCTGGCACATGGTCGGCCTGCGCGGCACCGGCTCGAACGACATCGTGGTCGAGGATGTCTTCATCCCCGAGGCGTTCACGCTCTCGATGAGCCAGACCGGCGCGTGCAAGGGCCCGGGCCAGGAGCAGAACACCTCCGACCTCTACAAGCTGCCCTTCCACTCGATCTTCACCGGCACCATCACCACGCCGATCATCGGCATGGCGCGCGGGGCGTACGCCGAGCACGTCGAGATGCAGCAGAAGCGCACGCGCGCGGCGTACCTCGGCGAGAAGGCCTCGCTCGACCCGTTCGCGGCCGTCCGCATCGCCAAGGCGAGCAGCGAGATCGACGCCGCCTGGGCGCTGCTGGTCAACAACATCCGCGAGGAGATGGACCACGTCGCCAAGGGGGAGAAGATCCCGCTCGGTCTGCGCCTGCGGGTCCGCCGCGACCAGGTCCTCGGCAGCCAGCGCGCGATCGACGCGATCGACGCGCTGTTCGAGGCCTCGGGCGGCCGGGCGCTCGCCGAGGGCACCTACCTCCAGCGTGCCTGGCGCGACGCCCACGCCGGCCGGGTGCACGCCGCCAACGACCCCGAGCGCGCGCTGCAGATGTTCGGCGCCCACGAGTTCGGCCACAAGGTCGACCCGGGGATGTACTGACGTGGACGCAGCTGACACGAGATTCGGCCAGGAGAGCGTCCGTCGCTCGGCCAAGGCCGGCGACCTGACGCTCAACTACTACGAGGCCGCGCCCGACACGCAGCCGGCGCAGGTCGGCGGCGGGCTGCCGCTGGTCATGCTGCACGGCGGCGGCCCGGGTGCCTCGGCGTGGTCGAACTTCGGCCCGGCGCTGCCGCACTTCGCGCAGTCGTTCCGCACGCTGCTCGTCGACCAGCCCGGCTTCGGCGGGTCCGACAAGCCGCCGGTGGCGGGCAACTACTACCGGTTCGCGGCCGACCACGTCGTGCGACTTCTCGACGAGCTCGGCATCGAGCGGGTGCACCTGCTCGGCAACAGCCTCGGCGGCGGTACGGCGATGCGGATCGCGCTGACCCACCCCGACCGCGTCGGCCGGCTGGTGCTGATGGGCCCGGGCGGGCTCTCGCTCAACCTGTTCCACGCCGACCCGACCGAGGGCGTCCAGCGGCTGATGGACTTCGGCGCCGACCCGACCCGCGAGAAGCTCCGCGCGTTCATCTCGACCATGGTCGTCGACCAGTCCCTGGTGACCGACGAGCTGGTCGAGCAGCGGTTCGCCGACGCGACCGCCCCGGGCGCGCAGGAGGCGATGCGCTCGATGGGCATGTCGTTCTGGAACCCCGAGACCGCCGAGGACGGCATGCTCTGGCGCGAGGCGCACCGCCTGCGCAAGCACACCCTGCTGACGTGGGGCCGCGAGGACCGGGTCAACCCGCTCGACGGCGCCATGGCCGCGCTCAAGCTCATCCCGAAGGCGCAGCTGCACGTCTTCCCCAACTGCGGGCACTGGGCGCAGATCGAGGCGGCCGAGGAGTTCGCCGAGATCACCACCGCCTTCCTGGCCCGCCACGTCGAACGACCTCGAAAGGCCACTCCGTGACGATCGACATCAAGTCCATGGGTTACGTCCGCGTGGCGTCGACCGACCTCGAGCAGTGGAAGGTCTTCGCCGGCAAGGTGCTCGGCCTCGCCGAGGGCCGCGGGCCCAACCCGGACCACCAGTACTGGCGCATCGACCAGGTCTCCGCCCGGCTCGTCGTGGTCCCCTCCGACCGCGACCTCCTCGAGGCGACCGGCTGGGAGGTCGCCGACCACCAGGCCCTCCAGGAGGCGCGCGAGCACCTGCAGAAGGCCGGCGTCGTCTTCGAGGAGGCCACCAAGGAGGAGCTCGACGAGCGCCGCGTGCAGGAGATGATCCGGTTCTCCGACCCGTGGGAGAACGTCTTCGAGCTGTTCCACGGCATCACCTACGAGGCCCGGCCGATCGTGACGCCGTACGCCGCGAAGTTCGTCACCGGCGACCAGGGGATGGGCCACATCGTCATCCCGGTGCTGGACGACGTCGAGGCGCTGCGCTTTTACACCGATGTCCTCGGCTTCCGCCTGCGCGACTCGATGAGCATGCCCGGCGAGTTCGTCGGCAAGGAACCGGGCTCGAAGGTGTGGCTGCGGTTCCTCGGCGTCAACCCGCGCCACCACTCACTGGCGTTCCTGCCGATGCCGAACCCGGCCAAGTGTGTCCACATCATGCTCGAGGTCGACGAGCTCGACCACGTGGGCCGCGCGCTGGAGCGGGTCCGCAAGCACAAGGCGCCGCTCTCGGCCACCCTGGGCCGGCACATGAACGACGAGATGGTGTCGTTCTACGTCAAGTCGCCCGGCGGCTTCGACGTGGAGTTCGGGACCGACGGCCTGCAGGTCGAGGACAGCAAGTGGGTGGCCCGCGAGTCGACCGCCGTGTCGTACTGGGGCCACGAGTTCGGCGGCGGAGGTCAGTGACTAGCGTGGGGACCATGTCAGCCCACTCGGGGGCCTCCGCGGACATCCCGGAGGGCATGAACCCCAATGCCGCCGAGACCTGGCCCAGCCCCGAGCTGATCGCGTCCTGGTTGGGCAGCGAGGCCTACGAGGTCGAGCCGCTCGGCCCCGGCGAGGGCGCTGCCGTCCCGACCGACGACCCGGCCAAGCAGGCCGAGGCGCGGCACTTCCGTGACGTGCTCGGCCGCTTCGCCTCCGGCGTCACCGTCGTGACCGCGGTGAGCGGCGGCGAGCCGGTGGGCATGACCTGCCAGTCGTTCTCCAGCGTCTCGCTGGACCCGCCGCTGGTGCTGTTCGTCCCTGCGAAGACCTCCCGTGCGTGGCCGCTGATCCAGCGCTCGGGGCGGTTCTGCGTCAACTTCCTCGCCGACGGCCAGGCCGAGCTGTCCAACCAGATGGCCAGCCGCGGCAGCGACAAGTTCGCCGGCGTCGCCTGGCACCCGTCGGCCGCCACCGGCTCGCCGGTGCTCGAGGGCTCGCTGGCCCACGTCGACTGCAGCGTCCACGCCGTGCACGAGGCCGGCGACCACTGGGTGGTCATCGGCCGGGTGCTGCAGCTCGCCACCGCGCCCGAGGGTGCCGCCGAGGACCCGCTGCTGTTCTACCGCGGCAAGTACGGCACCACGCGCTGACCGCTCCTCGGATCAGTGCGTGTCGAGCTGACCGGTGAGCCGGCCGTGCCGCTCGGCGCTGGCGTCGTTCAGCCCGACGATCTCGACGGTCTTGCCCTTCCGGGCGTACTTCGTGGTGATCGCGTCGAGGGCGGCGACCGTCGAGGCGTCCCACACGTGCGAGTCCGAGAGGTCGATGACGACCCGCTCGGGGTCGCGGGCGTACTCGAACTGCGTGTAGAGGTCGTTGCTCGAGGCGAAGAACAGCTCGCCGGTGACCCGGTAGACCGCGGTCGTGGCCCCGTGCTCGTCCTCGACCAGCTCGCGCTCGGTCACGGTGAGGTGTGCGACGCGTCGGGCGAAGAGCGTCATCGCGACGAGCACGCCGACGACGACGCCGATGGCCAGGTTGTGGGTGAGCACGGTGACCACGACGGTCGCGAGCATCACCGTCGTCTCGGACTTCGGCATCCGCTTTAGCGTGCTCGGGCGGACCGAGTGCCAGTCGAACGTGCCGACCGAGACCATGATCATCACCGCGACGAGCGCGGCCATCGGGATCAGCGCGACGACGTCGCCGAAGCCGACGACGAGGACGAGCAGGAAGACGCCCGCGAGGAAGGTCGAGATCCGGGTGCGAGCGCCCGAGACCTTCACGTTGATCATCGTCTGGCCGATCATCGCGCACCCGCCCATGCCGCCGAAGAACCCCGTGATGACGTTCGCGGTGCCCTGACCCCAGGTCTCACGGGTCTTGTCGGAGTGGGTGTCGGTGATGTCGTCGACCAGCTTCGCCGTGAGCAGCGACTCCAGGATACCGACGAGCGCCATCGCGAGGGCGTACGGCGCGATGATCTCGAGCGTGTCCAGGCTGAACGGCACGTCGGGCACGAACCAGCTCGGCAGGCTGTCGGGGAGCTCGCCCTCGTCGCCGACGTCGGGGACACCGACCGACCCCACGAGCACGAAGGCGGTCAGCGCGACGATGGCGACGAGCGGGGCGGGGATGACGCTGTTGATGCGCGGGAAGCCGACGATGACGGCGATGCCGACGGCGATCATCGGGTAGACCGCCCACGGCACGTCGATGAGGTGGTCGATCTGCGCCTCGAAGATCAGGATCGCCAGCGCGTTGACGAAGCCCACCATCACCGAGCGCGGGATGAAGCGCATCAGCTTCGCGACGCCGGCGAGGGCCAGGACGACCTGGATCACGCCGCCGAGCAGGACGGTGGCGATGAGGTAGTCGTACCCGTGGTCGCGCATGACCGGCGCGATGACCAGGGCGATCGCGCCGGTCGCTGCGGAGATCATCGCGGGACGGCCACCGAGGAACGAGATCGCGACGGCCATCGTGAACGACGCGAACAGCCCCACCCGCGGATCCACACCGGCGATGATCGAGAACGAGATCGCCTCGGGAATCAGCGCGAGGGCGACGACGAGGCCCGCGAGGACCTCGGTGCGGAGCATGCGCGGGGATCGCAGTGCGGTGCGCACGCTCGGCTCCGCCGGTTCGGCGGAGGCGGGCACGGACGTGGAGGATGGCGAGGACACGGACCGACAACCTACTCTTCCGCAACGGAAGGGTTTGCATCGAGACGACCCAGAGGAGGGGTGACGTGGCCGGCGACACGCGCAGCGCGCCCGCCCTGCACATCGGCGAGGTCGCGAGCCGGACCGAGCTCTCGCTGCGCAGCCTCCGCCACTGGGAGGAGGTCGGCTTGCTGCACCCCTCCGGCCGCACCGACGGCGGCTTCCGCCTCTACACCGAGGAGGACGTCGAGAAGATCCTCGTCATCCGCCGGATGAAGCCCCTCGGGTTCACCCTCGAGGAGATGAGGTCGGTGATGACCGACATCGAGGTGCTTCGCGACCCCGGCGCCGGACCCGCCGAGCGCGAGCAGGCCCGCGGCCGGCTCGAGGTGGTCAGGGCGGACGGCGCCGGACGCCGTGAACGGCTCGCGCGCCAGCTGGCCATGGCCGACGAGTTCATCGAGCTGCTCACGGCCGAGTCCGCGCCGCCCGCCGAGCGCTGAGCCGGGCGCCGACCTCGGCGCGGGTCGTGTGCCCCAGCACGCGGCTCACCGCGTCCCCAGGCACACGCGTCAGAACGCGTAGCGCACCCGGCACGACGGCAGCGTCTCGCCGATCATGTCGACCAGCTCGTCGACCCAGCGGCGCTTCCAGGCGACCTTGTAGCGGACGTTCTCCTGGCCGCTCTCCGAGCGCTTGCGCTGCTGGAGGTCGGGGCGCCACAGCTGCTCCTCGCCCTTCGGGTGCCAGCCGAGGTTGACCTCGTGCAGCTGCTCGTTGTGGGTGAGGAAGATGACCTCGCAGGCCAGCTGGGCCTTGGCCTTCTCACCGATCCCGTCGGCGACCTGCGTCAGCAGCTCGGCCCACTCCTCCTTCCAGCCCTCGTGCACGACGACCGGGCTGAAGTTGAGGTGCACCTCGTAGCCGGCCTCGACGAAGTCGTCGATGGCGGCGATCCGCTCGGCGATCCGGGAGGTCCGCAGGTCGAGCTTCTTCGACATCTCCTCGGGCATGAGCGAGAACCGGACGCGGGTGCCGCCGCGGGGGTCCCAGTCCAGCAGGTCGCGGTTGACGAACTTCGTGGCGAAGCTGGCCTTGGCGCCGTCGAGCCGGGCGTAGAGGTCGACCAGGTCGCGGACGTTGTCGCTGAACAGCGCGTCGACCGAGCAGTCACCGTTCTCGCCGAGGTCGTAGACCCAGTCGACGGGGTCGCACTGGTTCGGCACGGTCTTGGGGCCCTGGCGGCCGGCGTGGCGCTCCAGGTAACCGAGGATCTTCTCGATGTTGACGAACGCGGTGATGGGGTTGGCGTAGCCCTTGCGGCGCGGTACGTAGCAGTACGAACACGCCATCGCGCAGCCGTTGGACGTCGAGGGCGCGATGAAGTCGGAGCTGCGGCCGTTCGGCCGGGCGCTCAACGACTTCTTGACGCCGAGCACGAGCACCTCGCGCTTGTTGCGGACCCAGTCCTCGACGTTGCCCTCGTTGCCGTAGAGCCCGGGGATCGCCTGGTGCGAGAGCACCGGCACCCGTTCGGCGTCGGGGAAGCGGGCCAGGATCTCGGCGCCGCGGGGGTAGGACTCGATGTCCGGCTCGTGGAAGATCGTTCTGACGTCGAGCATCCGCTCGGCATGGGTGCGTGTCGTCATCACCGGTACAACACGCGGGCGGCCCCGGACAGTCCCGGGGCGGGCGTCAGATCCGGGTGCGGATCGGGTTGGCGACCATCCCGATCGGGAAGTCGTCCTGCGCCTGCGCGGCCTCGGAGGCCTCGGACGCCTCGGCGACCGCGGTCGACTGGCTCGTGGTGACGTCGGTGTCGCTCATGGAACCCAACTTAGTGCGCGTCGTCGCAGGTCAGGGGCGTGGGACGGCCACGGCGGGAGAACAGTCCGGTGGCCTTCCTCACACGTCTGTGGACCAGGTCAGAGGGGCACCGCAGCACGATGGGCGCGGGCCGTGCCGAAGAGCTGGCCGAAGGAGTGCGCCCGCTTCAGCACCAGGTGCGCGTCGTGCTCCCAGGTGATCGCGATGCCGCCGTGCAACTGCACCGTCTCGGCGGCGACCGCGGTGAGGGCGTCGGAGCAGTACGCCGCCGCGACGTGCGCGAGGCGCTCGCCGTTCGCGCCGCCGCTGGACACGGCGTACGACGCCGCCCACGACGCCGAGCGGGCCATCTCGACCAGGACCAGCATGTCGGCCATCCGGTGCTTGAGCGCCTGGAAGGAGCCGATCGGCCGGCCGAACTGCACCCGCTCCTTCGAGTAGGCGACCGTCATCTCCAGCGCCCGGGCGGCCGTGCCGACCTGCAGCGCGGCGACGCCCGCGGCGCCCACCAGCGCCGCGCGTGCAGCGGCGGCTGGGCCGTCCCCGATGCGGGTGGCGGCGGCGGTGTCGACCGCGACGCGGGCGAGCCGGATCGTCTGGTCCATCGACGGTGTCCACTCGCGCGTGGTCGCCTCGGCATCGAGGAGCCACAGCCCGTCGTCGGTCGCGGCGACGAGCACGGTCGCCAGGTCGCCGTCGAGCACGTCCGCGACGGTCGTGGCGCCGGGGCTGCCACCGGTCGCGTCGACGAACGCGCCGACCTCGCCGGCGGCGAGCCGGGGGAGCAGTTCGTCCTTCGCCTCGTCGCTCGCGCCGGCCAGCAGCGCCTCGGACGTCACCAGCGACGACAGCAGGGGCGAGGGCACGAGCGAGCGGCCCATCTCCTCGAGCGCGACGAGCGACTCGAAGAGCGTGAACCCCGCGCCGCCGTGCTCCTCGGGAATGCCGAGCGCGGCGACGCCGATCTGCTCGCACAGCAGCGCCCACAGCTGCTCGTCGTAGGTCTCGACGCGCGGGTCGGCCCGCTTGGCCAGCAGCGAGCGGACGGTCGAGGCGAGCTCCTGCTGCTCCTCGGAAAGCGCGAAGTCCATCAGCGCGCCCCGAGCTGCTCGAGCAGCCGGCCGCGGTGGAAGTCGGGCGTGCCCCAGGCGGTCACGAGCGCGCGGATCCGTCCCAGCCACAGGCTCAGGTCGAACTCCTGGGTGTAGCCGATCGCGCCGTGGACCTGGAGGCCGGTGCGCGCTGCGAGGTACGCCGCGTCGCCGCACGCGACCTTCGCCGCCGAGGCATCGACCTCGCCGAGCGCGGCCCCGTGGACCAGCGGGCGGGCGAAGTCGAGGGCGATCCGGACGTCGGCGAGCGCGTGCTTGATCGCTTGGTAGGAGCCGATCTCGCGACCGAACTGCTTGCGCTGCTTGACGTAGGTGACCGAGTCCGCGAGCACCCGCTCGCCCGCACCGATCAGCTCCGCGGCGCACGCGAGCACGGCGAGGTCGAACGCCTCGCGGGACGGCTCGGCGCCGCGGACGGCGCCCGCATCGTCGACACCGTCGACGCGGAAGAGCCGCCGGGTGCGGTCGACCGAGGTCAACCGCTCGCGGACCCCGGTGACGGGCGTGCTGCCGACGTACACCTCGTCGGCGACGTCGGCGTCGAGCGCGTGCGGCACGTGCGGCAGCAGCGCGACCGTGGCGACGCCCTCGACCTCGCGGCCCAGGGCGACCGGGAGGTACGCCGCGGACTCGATCCACGGCCCGGGCACCACGTGTCGCCCCAGCGCCTCGAAGGCGATCGCGACCTCGACCGGGGTCGCATCGGTGGCCAGCGAGAGCACCCCGAGGTCGGCGAGCCGCTTCCACAACGCCAGCCCGGGGCCGGCGTCGCCGTCCGCCCAGGCCCGGGCCGCGCCGACGGTGTCGGCACCCGCGAGCAGCGACTCGAGCGCGGCGGCGAAGTCGCGCTGGTCCTCGTCGAGCACGAACCTCACTTGCGGACCTCCCGCGGCAGGCCGAGGATCCGCTCGGCGACGATGTTGCGCTGGATCTCGTTGGTGCCGGCGTAGATCGGGCCGGAGAGCGAGAAGGTGTAGCCGTCCAGCCACGGCGAGGCGACCTCGGCCTCCGGGCCGAGCAGGTCGAGCGCGGTCTCGTGCAGCGCGATGTCGAGCTCGGACCAGAAGACCTTGTTCACCGATCCCGCGGCGCCCATCTCACCGCCCGCAGCGAGCCGGGTGACCGTGCCCCACGTGTAGAGCCGGTAGGCCTGCGCCTTGACCCAGGCGTCGACCACGCGGTCCGCCGCGGCGGCCGGCGGCCGCTGGGTCGAGCGGTGGAGGTCGACGAGC
Source organism: Nocardioides deserti (assembly GCF_014266025.1). Lineage (GTDB taxonomy): Bacteria > Actinomycetota > Actinomycetes > Propionibacteriales > Nocardioidaceae > Nocardioides > Nocardioides deserti. The sequence goes on from NZ_JACMYC010000001.1 coordinate 395,121, forward strand.
CGGTCGGCGGCGGCGCAGAACCGGCCGGGGGAGCGCAGCGAGAGCCCGCGCTCGTTGCCCGCGGTCGACATCGCCACCCGCCAGCCGTCGCCCGGGGCGCCGAGGACGTCGGAGTCGGGGACGAAGACGTCCTCGAAGAACACCTCGGCGAAGCCGGCCTCCCCGTCGAGCTGCGCGATCGGCCGGACCGTGATGCCGTCCGCGTCGAGCGGGAAGAGGAAGTAGGTCAGCCCCGCGTGCCGCTGCGCCTCGGGGTCGGAGCGGAAGAGGCCGAAGCCCCAGTGTGCGAACGCCGCCCGCGAGGACCAGGTCTTCTGCCCGTTGAGCACCCATCCGCCGCGCTCGTCGTCGCGCCGCGCGGTCGAGCGCAGCGAGGCCATGTCGGAGCCCGCCTCGGGCTCGGACCAGCACTGCGCCCAGATCTTCTCGCCGGTCGCCATCGTCGGCAGGAACCGGTCCTGCTGCTCCTTCGTGCCGTGGTCGAAGATGATCGGCGCGAGCAGGAAGATGCCGTTCTGCGAGACCCGGCCGGGCGCACCAGCGCGGTAGTACTCCTCCTCGAAGACCACCCACTCGACCAGCGACGCCTCGCGGCCGGAGTACTCCCGCGGCCACGACACCACCGACCAGCGCTCCTCGGCCAGCCGCGCCTCCCACTCCTGGTGGGCCTTCCAGCCGGCCTCGGTGTCCATCGACGGCAGCGGCTCGGCCGGCACGTTGGCGGCCAGCCACTCCCGCGCCTCGGCCTGGAAGGCCAGCTCGGACTCGGACAGGGACAGGTCCATTCACTCGCTCCTGGGCTGGTCGCGGAGGTCGGTCTTGAGCACCTTGCCGGACAGGTTCCGAGGCAGCGCGTCGAGGAACGCCACGCGCCGCGGGACCTTGAAGTTGGCCAGCCGCTCCTTGCAGTACGCCGTGACGTCGTCGGCGGTGAGGGCCTCGCCCGCCGGGCCGGCCGCGCGGACGACGTACGCCGCGCCGACCTCGCCCATCCGCTCGTCCGGCACCCCGACGACCGCCACGTCCGCCACGCCCTCGAGCCGGGCGAGCACCTGCTCGACCTCGGCGGGGTAGACGTTGAAGCCGCCGGAGATGTACATGTCCTTGAGCCGGTCGGTGATCCGCAGGTTGCCGGCCTCGTCGAGCGTGCCGACGTCGCCGGTGTGCAGCCACCCGTCGGCGTCGATGGCGGCGGCCGTGGCCTCCTCGTCGTCGAGGTAGCCGAGCATCACGTAGTCGCCGCGCAGCAGCAGCTCGCCGGCCTCGCCGGGTGGGGCGTCGATGCGGGTCTCCATGCCGGGGATCGCTCGGCCGCAGGTGGTCGCGACGAGCTCCGCCGGGTCGCCGGCGCGCGCCATCGTCGCGACGACGGCCTCGGTCATGCCGAACGCGGTGACGACCTGGTCGATGCCGAGGCCGTCCGGCGCCGGCTGCCGCATCCGCTCGATGAGCACGACCGGGACGACGGCCGCGCCGGTGACGGCGAGCCGCAGCGAGGACAGGTCGCGCTGCTCGCGGCCGGGCGCGGTGAGCAACGACTGGTAGATCGTCGGCGCGCCGGGCAGGACGGTGATCCGCTCCTCCTCGACGAGCCGCATGGTCGTGTCGAGGTCGAAGGTGGCGAGGGGGTAGAGCGTCGCGCCGGTCACCAGGCCGGTGACGATGCCGACCTTGTAGCCGAAGGAGTGGAAGAACGGGTTGACCGCCAGGTAGCGGTCCTCGCCGGTCACGCCGCCGAGCTCGCCCCACGCGCGGGCGACCCCGACGGTCTGGCGGTGCGCGGACATCGCGCCCTTGCTGCGGCCGGTCGTGCCGGAGGTGAAGAGGACGTCGGCGACGTCGTCGGGGGAGACCGACCCGGCGATCGCGTCGACGTCGGCGGTGGTGACGTCGCCCGGGTCGAGGTCGGCCAGGTCGGCCAGGTCGATCGTCGCGAGCACCGAGGGGTGCTCGCCGGTCACCCGCAGGTCGGCCAGCTGGGTGCGCCCCAGGAAGCCGTCGGCGACGACCACCAGCCGCGCGGCGGTCCGCTCGACGACGTCGGCGACCTCGTGGGCGGTGTACCGGGAGTTGAGCGGCACGAGCACGCCGCCGGCGTACGACACCGCCAGGCCCGCCACGACCCAGTCGATGCTGTTCGGCGCCCACAGGCAGACCCGGTCGCCGGGGCGGAGGCCGCGGGCGACGTACGCCCGGGCCGCGCGCCGGACCCGGCCCAGCAGCTCGAGGAACGTGACGACCTCGCCGTCCTGGACGTACGCCGGGTGGTCGCCGAAGCGGTCCGCCGCCGCGCCGAGCGCGGCCGGGATCGTCTGCTCCACCGTTCACCTCCTGCCTCTCCGGGCCCCCGGAAGGGACCGATCTGCCCAACCAAGCAATTGCTTGGTACTGTAGCACTCGTGGACCTGACCTACTCGGCCGAGGACGAGGCCTTCCGTGCCGAGGTGCGGGACTTCCTCGAGGAGCACCTGCGCGGCGACTTCGCCGCGCTCAAGGGCCTCGGCGGTCCCGGTCGCGACCACGAGGCGATCGAGGAGCGGCTCGCCTGGAACCGGCACCTCGCCCAGCACGGCTGGACCTGCGTCGGCTGGCCGACCGAGCACGGCGGCCGCGGCCTGTCGCTCTCGCAGCAGGTGATCTTCCACGAGGAGTACGCCCGGTCCGACGCGCCCGCGCGGCTCAACCACCTCGGCGAGGAGCTGCTCGGCCCGACGCTGATCGCCTTCGGCACGCCCGAGCAGCAGGCCCGCTTCCTCCCGCCGATCCGCGCGGTGGAGGAGCTGTGGGCGCAGGGCTACTCCGAGCCCGGCGCCGGCTCCGACCTCGCCAACGTCCAGACCCGGGCCCGGCTCGAGGACGGTCCCACTGGGCGGGAGTGGGTCGTCGACGGGCAGAAGGTGTGGACGTCGAACGCCCACTTCTCCCAGTGGGTCTTCGTGATCGCCCGGACCGAGCCGGGCTCGCAGCGCCACGCCGGCCTCTCCTTCCTCCTCGTCCCGCTGGACCAGGAGGGCGTCGAGGTGCGGCCGATCGAGCAGCTGACCGGCGGCTCAGAGTTCAACGAGGTCTTCCTCGCCGGCGCCCGCACGGATGCGGACCTCGTCGTCGGCGAGCCCGGGCAGGGCTGGCGGGTCGCGATGGGCCTGCTCGGCTTCGAGCGCGGCGTGTCCGTGCTCGGCCAGGTCGTCGGCTTCGCCCGCGAGCTCCAGGGCGTCGTCGAGCTGGCCAAGGTCAACGGCGCGATCGACGACCCGCTGCTGCGCGACCGGCTCGCCGACCTCGCCGTCGAGCTCGAGGTGATGCGCTTCAACGCGATGCGCGGGCTCTCGGCCGTGACCGGCGGCGACGACTCCGCGGCCGGAGGGGGAGCCGCATCGATCTTCAAGCTCGTGTGGGCGGCGTGGCACAAGCGGCTCGGCGAGGTGGCGATGGACGTCCTCGGCGCCGACGGGCTGACGGCCCGCGCCGCGCCGTACGACCTCGACGAGTGGCAACGACTCTTCCTCTTCGCGCGCGCCGACTCCATCTACGGCGGCAGCGACGAGGTCCAGCGCAACATCCTGGCCGAGCGCGTGCTCGGGCTCCCGCGTGAACCGAAAGGCGTCTGAATGACCACCACCCGTCCCGAGCAGCCCGCTCCCGCCTACGTCCCCGGCCACGACCTGCTGGCCGGCAAGGTGGTCGTCGTGACCGCCGCCGCCGGCGCCGGCATCGGCGCGTCCGTGGTGCGCCGCGTGCTGGAGGAGGGCGCGAAGGCGGTCGTCTTCAGCGACACCCACGAGCGGCGGCTGGCCGAGGCCGAGGAGGCGCTGGCCGCCGAGTTCGGCGCCGACCGCGTGCGCCAGCGGGTCTGCGACGTCACCGACGAGGCGCAGGTCGCCGCGCTGCTCGACGTCGCCGACGAGCTCGGGGGCGTGGACGTCATGGTCAACAACGCCGGCCTCGGCGGCACCGCCAGCGTGCTGGAGATGACCGACGAGCAGTGGCTCCGGGTCCTCGACATCACGTTGACCGGCACCTTCCGGTGCGTCCGCGCCGCCGGCCAGCGGATGGTCGCCGCGGGGAAGAGAGGCGTCATCGTCAACAACGCCTCCGTCATCGGCTGGCGCGCCCAGGAGGGACAGGCCCACTACGCCGCCGCGAAGGCCGGCGTCATGGCGCTGACCCGCTGCTCGGCGATCGACCTGGCCCCGCACGGCATCCGCGTCAACGCGGTCAGCCCGAGCCTCGCGATGCACCCGTTCCTCGCGAAGGTGACCTCCGACGAGCTGCTCGCCGAGCTCAAGTCGAAGGAGGCGTTCGGGCGGGCCGCCGAGCCGTGGGAGGTCGCGAACGTGATGGTCTTCCTGGCCAGCGACTACGCGTCGTACATGACCGGCGAGGTCGTCGCCGTCTCCAGCCAGCAGGCGTAGGACGATCTCCCCATGACCACCGAGAGCCCGAGCCAGGCCAACGGCGCGACCGGACGCCGCCGCGAGCTGCTCGCGATCGCGGCCGAGCTCTTCGCCGACAAGGGCTTCAAGAACACCACCGTCCGCGACATCGCCGACGCCGCCGGGATCCTCTCGGGCAGCCTCTACCACCACTTCGACTCCAAGGAGTCGATGGTCGACGAGATCCTGTCGTCGTTCCAGGCCGAGCTGTTCGCGGCGTACGACGAGGTCCTGCGCAGCGACGACGACGCGCGGACCAAGATCGAGCGGGCGGTGCGGCTGTCGTTCGAGGCCATCGACCGGCACCGGCACGAGGTGGCGATCTTCCAGAACGAGGCCGACTTCCTCGGCCAGCAGGAGCGCTTCGCCTACCTCGCCGAGCGCAACGCGCAGTCCCGGGACGTGTGGATCACGCTTCTCGAGGACGGGCTGCGGTCCGGTGCGCTGCGCGCCGACCTCGACGTCGAGCTGACCTACCGCTTCATCCGCGACACCGTCTGGGTGGCCGTGCGCTGGTACCGCCCCGGCGGCAAGCTCACCCACACCGACGTCGCCGACCAGTACCTCACCATCCTCCTAGACGGGATCGCCCATGCCTGAAGCATTCATCGTCGACGCTGTCCGCACGCCGACCGGCAAGCGCGGCGGCGCGCTCGCCGGCGTCCACTCCGCCGACCTCGCGGCGCACTCGATCTCCGCGCTGGTCGACCGCACCGGCGTCGACCCGGGCGCCGTCGACGACGTCATCCTCGGCTGCTGCGACACGATCGGCTCGCAGGCCGGGGACGTCGCACGCACGGCGTGGCTCGTCGCGGGCCTGCCCGACCACGTGCCAGGCGTGACCATCGACCGGCAGTGCGGCTCCTCCCAGCAGGCGGTCCACTTCGCCGCGCAGGCGGTCATGTCCGGCACCCAGGACCTCGTGGTCGCCGGTGGGGTGCAGAACATGTCTGCCATCCCGATCTCCGCGGCGATGATCGTCGGCCAGCAGTACGGCTTCACCACGCCGTTCGCGGAGTCGCCGGGCTGGCAGAAGCGCTTCGGCGACCAGGAGGTCAGCCAGTTCCGCTCCGCCGAGATGATCGCGGAGAAGTGGGACCTGTCCCGCGAGCAGCTCGAGGCCTACGCCCTGGCCTCCCACGAGCGGGCGCTGGCCGCGATCGCCGAGGGGCGCTTCGACCGCGAGGTCGTCCCGGTGACGCTGCCCGACGGCTCGACGTTCTCGGTCGACCAGTGCCCCCGGCAGACCTCGCTGGAGAAGATGGCCTCCCTCGAGCCGCTCGCCCCCGGCGGCCGGATCACCGCCGCGGTCGCCTCGCAGATCTGCGACGCCTCCTCGGCGATGCTCATCGCCTCCGAGCAGGCCGTCGCCGACCACGGGCTCACCCCGCGCGCCCGCATCCACCACCTCTCCGTCCGCGGCGACGACCCGGTCTGGATGCTCACCGGCCCGATCCGCGCCACCCGCCACGCGCTGGAGAAGACGGGCCTCTCGGTCGACGACATCGACCTCTTCGAGTGCAACGAGGCCTTCGCCCCCGTCGTGCTCGCCTGGATGGAGGAGATCGGCGTCCCGCACGAGAAGGTCAACGTCAACGGCGGCGGCATCGCGCTCGGCCACCCCATCGGCGCCACCGGCACCCGCCTGATGACCACCCTGCTCAACGAGCTCGAGCGCACCGGCGGCCGCTACGGCCTGCAGACCATGTGCGAGGGCGGCGGCCAGGCCAACGTCACCATCCTCGAGCGGCTCTGAAGGCGGCTTTGGGGGCCGGCCGGGTCGTGAGGTTCATCGGGGCGCCGATGAACCTCACGGCTACCCGATGAAATTCCATCGGGGGACCGTCAACTTCGTCGGGGCCCCGATGAACCTGACAGCCGCCCCGAGCTAGGCCAGCACCATCCAGACCCCGACGATGCCGGGGAGGGTGCCGAGGAGCAGCCACGGGGAGAGCGGGTTCTTCCGGTGGATGGCGAGCGCGGCGGCCACGGCCATCACGCCGAACGCGCCGCCCAGCACGCACAGCCCGATCTGGGAGACGCGGTGCTCGTCGTCGATGACCAGGCCGGCGAAGACCAGGCCGATGGAGAGGTGCAGGATCGTCGTGGCGGCGAGGACCGAGAGCACGTAGCGCTGGACGATCTCGATCGGCATCCCGTCCCGCTTCCCGCCCTTGCGGCGACGCGTCGGCTGCGAGGGTCGCGGGTTGTCGGGATCCAGCAGGTGACGGGCCCGGCGGGGCGGCGGCGTGGGCGCGCTCATGGTCCCGAGGGTACGGCGGCGGGCCGGCGTGCGGCCGTGAGGGTCACCACCAGCGCGACCCACGCGACGACCGTGACCAGCGCCGAGACCGCCATGATCGTCGTGGTCGCCGCCCACACCCACTCGTGGTCGCCGAGCACCTTCACCAGCAGGGCGGTGTCGCTGTCCTCGGTGTCGCCGAAGTCGAAAGAGAACGCTCCGAAGACGAGCATCGCCACCCACATCACCAGCTGCGCCCGCGCCTGGGACCGCGTGAGCTCGCGCCGCCCGGCCGGCCCCGGCTGCTGGGTCAGCGCCAGCGCGCTCGTCACGACCAGCCCGACCAGCAGCACCGGGACGACGCTGAACAGGTAGACCAGCAGCATCCAGCCGCCGACCCCGAAAAGCATCCGGCCGCCCCACACCCACGCGACGAGCGCCAGGTTCGCCGGGATCATCCACAGCAGCACCGAGCGGGTCACGGCGCCACCCTAGGCGGCCTCGATCCACCAGGGGCTGGTGTACGCGATGCCGAGGTCGTTGCCGGGGTGGCCGTCGGGACCCGGCGTCGCGTTGCGCTCGGCCGGGTCGGCGACCCGGAGCAGCACCCAGTTGCCGTCGGCGAGGTCGAGCGGCAGCCGGAAGCGGACGACCGGGCCCACCTCGAAGTCGACGACCCGCACGACCTCCGGCACCTCGGTGCCCGGCCGCAGCACCTGGACGGTCAGCGGCCGGCCGCGCCACTCGCGGTCCCGGGCGAGGTCGAGCTCGAACGTGACCACGCCGCGACCGCGGGGGAGCCGCAGCACCGAGCCCATCCGGGAGCGTCGGCCTCCGCGCGGGGTCGCCGTGGCGTCCACCCGCAGCCCCGAGGTCCGGGTCGCGAAGAACCGCCGCGCGCGCATGGCCCGCTTCACGCCGGCCCGCGAGTGGTCGTCGACCCACAGCCCCGTGCGGCCCTTGCCCTCCGGGTGGCCCCAGTCGGTGCCGTGCTCGTCGGTCACGCCGGTGATGCCGGTGCGCCACCCCGCGCCCAGGCAGGCGACCAGCGGCGACGAGCGGCCGTCGGCGTACCCCTCGAAGAGGTAGTCGTCACCCCGGTTGAACATCTCCAGCGACACCACGCGGTCGCGCACGCGAGGGTCGTAGTGGAACTCCTGGAAGCGCAACGGCTCCCGCCCGGGGTGGTTGAAGCCCGCGAGCCCGTCCGCGCCGCCGTCGAGCACCAGCCCCGGCTTGCGCCGCAGCCAGTCGAGGAACGGCTGCATCAGACCCGCCTGCAGCACGTCGACGTAGTGCTCGGTGAACCACACGTTCATGTGGCCGAGGAGCGGCTCCGACCACTCGAAGCCGCGGATCGCGGTGAAGGCGCCGTCCTGGTTCGCGGCGTCGGCGTACGCCGCCGTGCGCGCCCAGCCGCTGCGGGTGAGGCCGCCGAGCTGCCGGTACTCCTCGGGCAGGATCCCGGCGAGCAGGTCGCCCAGCAGGTTGTCGGAGATCGTCGCGTGGTCGGTCAGCGCGGCGACGTCCAGCCCGGCGCTGCGCATCGAGTCGAACGCGAGGGCCGGGTCGCCGTCACCGTCCGAGAGCAACGTGTGGTTGTGCAGGTCGGCGTGGACCAGGCGCGTGCCGCGGGTGATCCGCGAGGTGCGCGAGGCGCCGCGGACCGCCCGCGTGCCGCTGGCGGCGATCGCCGGCGTCTCCGGGCTGAGCGCCTGGGCCATGAGCAGGCCGGCGCCGGCCGAGGCGAGGGCGGTACGCCGGGTGAACGGGCGGGTGGGTAGGTGTTGGGGCAGGGCGTGGCCGGCGGAGTGGTCGTCGCACATGACCGACCAACGCGCGCCTGCGGGCGAGGGTGACGGGCCGGGCGATGGACAGCGGGTGAACAACCGCCCCCGGCCGGTCGCTCAGACGGCGTACGACGCGGCGCGGCGCAGCTCGTCGGCGGCGCGGGTGACCACCCGGTCGACGAGCTCCTCGCAGGTCGGCAGGTCGTCGATCACGCCGACGACCTGGCCGCTGGCCAGCACGCCGGCCGTGGTGTCGCCGTCGACCAGGCCGGCCTTGAGCATCATCGGCGTGTTGGCGGCCAGGGCCATCTGGCCGAGCGTGCGGCCCTGCGCCTTGCGCATCTCGCGGCCGTCCCTGGCCAGCGCCAGCCAGCTCATGCCGGTGTCGCGCTTGAGCTCCAGGGTCCGGCGCACGGTCGGGCCGAGCCGCTTGAGCGTGCCGGTCTCTTCGAGCTCGGCGACGAGGTCGGTGCGCAGCATCCGGTGCGGCATGCCGTCGACCTTCGCGGTCACGACGGTGTCGGTGAGGCCGCGCTCGAGGTAGAGCTGCTTGACGGCGTCCGGCACCGCGCTGTCGCGGGTGAGGAGGAACCGGGTGCCCATGCCGACCCCGGCGGCGCCGTACGACAGCGCGGCGGCGAGGCCGCGGCCGTCGAAGAACCCACCGGCCGCGATCACGGGGATGTCGCTCCCCGCGCCGTGCAGGGCGTCCAGCACGGTCGGCAGCAGCAGCGTGGTCGGGACCGGGCCGGTGTGGCCGCCGCCCTCGCCGCCCTGGACCATCACCGCGTCGGCACCCCACGAGGCGACCTTGACCGCGTGCTTGGCGGCGCCGATCGACGGCATCACCACGATGCCGTGCTCCTTGAGCAGGGCGATCAGGTCCGGCTTCGGCGCGAGCGCGAACGACGCGACCTTGACGCCGTGGTCGATGAGCAGCCGGCAGCGGTCCTTCGCGTCGCCCGCGTCGGCGCGCAGGTTGACGCCGAAGGGCTGGTCGGTGCGGCCCTTGACCTCGACGATCGCCTGCTCGAGCTCGGCGAAGGTCATCGTCGCGCTGGCGAGGATCCCCAGCCCGCCGGCGTTCGCGGTGCCGCTGACCAGGCGCGGCCCGGAGACCCAGCCCATGCCGGTCTGCACGACCGGGTGGCGGACGCCGGTGAGGTCGGTGAACGGGGTGCGGATCAGCTGCTCGATCATGCTCGGGGCACCTCGCGGAAGCGCAGGCCCTTGGGGTCGAGCACCTCGCGGATGACGACCTGCTCCTCCATCGTGGGCTCGCGGGTGGTCGGCACGTCGGCGGGCACGTCGAGCTCGAACCCGGTCGCCTCGCGCACCTCCTCGACGCGCACCCCGGGGTGCACGCTCAGCAGCCGCACCGTGTCGTCGGCGCCCTTGACGTCGAGGACGGCGAGGTTGGTGACGATGCGGTGGATGTCGTTGAACCGCGCCGCGCCCGGGCCGGCCTCCTTCGCCCGCCTCGGGCCGACGCCGGAGACGATGTCGACGGCCTCGACGAAGACGCGGGGGGAGTGCTTGGGCACCCAGTACGACGTGCGGTTGTTGACCGTGTTGCCCGGCGCGCCGCGCGAGCCGAGCAGCTGGCGCTGGGGGCGGGCCCAGTCGCCGATGGCCGAGATGTTCTGGTTGCCGTGCCGGTCGACCTGGGTGGCGCCCATCATCACGTGCCGCTTGCCGTACGCCACGACGTCGAAGACCCGGCGGAACGGGATCCAGCCCTCGACCACGTCGGCCTTCGCGAACAGCGGCGGCACCCCGGCGAGGAACAGCGACTCGCCGTCGCTGATCACCAGGTCCGGGTTGGACGTCAGCTTGGCCAGGCGCACGCCGAGCATCGGCAGCATGCCCATCGGGCTGGCGAAGATCTCGCCGTCGTCGCGGAACGCGTCGGCGATCGCCGCCGCGCAGACGTCGGCGCGGGTCACGGTGCTGGCGTCGGTGCCGGCGTCGGTGCTCACTTGCCCTCCTCGGCGAACGCGGCGACGGCCGCCTGGTAGGCGTCCTCGTCACCGGACAGGAACCGCTGCTCGAAGGCCGCCCAGTCCTCGTCCGACCCGCCGGCCGCGGCGGCGTACGCCTTCTGGAACCTCTCGTCGCGCTCGTAGTCGGGCGTGCAGGTGGTGAAGTGCGCGCCGTTCAGCGTCTCGACCACGCCGCTGACCATCATCCGGCTCAGCAGCAGGCGCTGGACGGGCGTGTCGACCGTCAGGCCGGCGGTGTCGACGACCTGCTCGCAGGAGACGAACGCGCGGTCGGCGGCCATGCAGAAGAGGTCGTCGAAGTACGGGTCGGGCCCGAGGTACGTCGCGTTGCCGTGCTTGTCGGCGCGGTTCATGTGGACGAGCGCCACGTCGAGGCGGAGCGCCGGCACGGCGACCAGCTCCTCGTGGCCGTGGCCCTCGTCGTACGGGCTGGTGACCGTCCTGATCCACGGCTGGTTGACCAGCACGTCGGAGCCCAAGCCCGCCCGCATCGGCAGGAACGGCAGCCGCTCGGCCGCCGCGCGCAGGCCGGTCTGGAACATCCCCTCGTCGAGCTCGACGAGCTCGGGGATCGTGCCCTCCTGACGTGCCTTCTGGAAGCTCGGCTCCAGGGGGACCGAGTCGAGGGAGACGAACGCGAAGACGAGCTTGCGGATCCTGCCGGCGCGCGCCAGCAGGCCGACGTCGGCGCCGCCCCAGCTGACGATCGTCAGGTCCGTCAGGTCGCTGCGGAGGATCGCGCGGACCAGGGCCATCGGCTTGCGCCGCGGGCCCCAGCCGCCGATGCCGATGGTCATGCCGTCGCGCAGCTCGCCGACGACCTCGTCGATGCTCATCCGCTTGTCGCGGGGTCCCTTGCTCACTTCTTGGCTGCCTTCTCTGTCCCTGCGAACCCATCTCGGAGCTCGTCGCTGACCCCGGCGAGGTTGAGCTCGAAGGTGAAGCCCTGCTCGAACCGGTAGCTCTTGTTCACGTCGGTCGGGTCGATCCCGTTCAGCGCCTCCTTGGCCGCGCGCACGACGCGCGTGTCCTTGGCGGCGATCTCGCCGGCGACCGTCATCGCGGCGTCGTCCAGCCGGTCGCGGGGGACCGTCTGCAGGACGCTGCCGAACTGGACGAGGTCCTTCGCCGGGATGGTGCGGGCGGTGAAATAGAGGGTGCGCATCATGTGCTGCGGCACGAGCCGGGCCATGTGCGTCGCGGCGCCGAGCGCGCCCTGGTTGACCTCGGGGACGCCGAAGTAGGCGTCGTCGCTGGCCACGACGCAGTCGGCGTTGCCCACCAGGCCGACGCCGCCGCCGAGGCAGAACCCGTTGACGGCCGCGATGACCGGGACCGAGCACTCGTAGACGGCCTTGAACGCCGCGTAGCAGCCCTTGTTGGCGCCGATGAGCGCGTCGAAGCCCGTGGTGTGCTGCATCTCCTTGATGTCGACGCCCGCGTTGAAGCCGCGGCCCTCGGCGCGCAGCACGACCACGTGGGTGTCCATGTCGGCGCTCGCCTCGTCGAGCGCGGCGGCGACGTCGAACCAGCCCTGCACCGTCAGCGCGTTGACCGGTGGGTGGTCCATCGTGATGACGCGGATCCCGTCCGCGCGGAGCTCCGAGGTGGTCGGCATGTGCGCCAACCTAGCATTTGCTTGGTATGGTCGCAGCATGGCGATCCCACTCGACCTCGGCGGCCGCGTCGCCCTCGTCACCGGCGGCACGAAGGGCATCGGCCTGGGCATCACCCAGGCCTTCCTCGCCGCCGGCGCCACCGTCGTCACCTGCTCGCGCTCTGACGCCGACCCCGTCCCCGGGACCACCCACCTGGCCTGCGACGTGCGGGACGCCGACGCCGTGGACCGGCTCGTGGCCGAGGTGGTCGCGGCCCACCGGCGACTCGACGTGCTGGTCAACAACGCCGGCGGCGCGCCGTACGCACTGGCGGCGGAGGCGTCGCCGCGCTTCCACGACAAGGTCGTGGGGCTCAACCTGATGGCGCCCCTCGTCGCCGCGCAGGCTGCCAACCGGGTGATGCAGACGCAGGAGACCGGCGGGTCGATCGTCAACGTCTCGTCGGTCTCGGCCACCCGGCCCTCGCCGGGCACCGCGGCGTACGGCGCCGCCAAGGCCGGCCTCGACTCGCTGACCCGCTCGCTGGCGGTCGAGTGGGCGCCCCGCGTGCGGATGAACGCCATCGACGTGGGGCTGTGCCGGACCGAGAACACCGACGACCACTACGGCGGTGACGACGGGGTCGCCGCGATCGAGCGGACCATCCCGCTCGGACGGATGGCGCGGCCCGAGGAGGTCGGCCACGTGGCGGCGTTCCTCGCCAGCGACCTCGCGTCGTACGTCTCCGGCGCTCGGATCGAGTGCCACGGCGGCGGCGAGCCGCCGGTCTTCCTGTCCGCCCTGACCTCCCCCTCGACCCAGGAGCAGAACTGATGAGCAACCTCCTCGACGGCCGCGTCGCGATCGTCACCGGCGCCGGCCGCGGTATCGGCCGCGCCCACGCGCTCGAGCTGGCCCGGCACGGCGCCCGGGTCGTCGTCAACGACTACGGCGTCTCGCTCTCCGGCGAGGGCACCGGGGAGACCCCCGCCGAGTCGGTCGTCGCCGAGATCGAGGCGCTGGGCGGCCAGGCGGTCGTCAACGGCGCCGACGTGGCCGACTTCGCCGCGGCCGAGGCGATGGTGCAGCAGGCCATCGACACCTTCGGCGGGCTGGACATCCTCGTCAACAACGCCGGCTTCGTCCGGGACCGGATGTTCGTCAACACCTCCGAGGAGGAGTGGGACGCCGTCATCCGCGTCCACCTCAAGGGCCACTTCGCGCCGCTGCGGCACGCCGGTGCCTACTGGCGCAACGAGGCGAAGGCCGGCCGCACCCGCGCCGCGCGGGTCGTCAACACCTCCTCGGGCGCCGGCCTGCAGGGGTCGATCGGCCAGGCGACGTACTCCGCCGCCAAGGCCGGCATCGCCGGGCTCACCCTCGTCGCCGCCGCCGAGCTCGGCCGGTACGGCGTCACCGTCAACGCCATCGCCCCCGTCGCCCGGACCCGGATGACCGAGGGCGCCTTCGATACCTCCGCCATGCCCGAGCCCGAGGACAACTCGCCCGTCGTCGCCTGGCTCGCCTCCGAGGAGGCCGGCGACGTCACCGGCCGCGTCATCGAGATCGAGGGTGGCAAGGTCACCCTCGAGAACGCCTGGGCCCACGGCCCCTCCCGCGACAACGGCTCCCGCTGGGACGCCGCCCGGCTCGGCCCCGTCCTCCGCGACCTCATCGCCTCCGCGCCCGCCCCGGAGCCCGTGTACGGGACGTGATGGGCTGCGGGCCGGGCGTGGGCGGCCGAGCCGTGAGGTTCATCGGCCACCCGATGAACCTCACGGTCCGCCGCTGAAATTTCGTCGGGGCGCCGGCAGGTTCAGGTTCGGCCAGAGTCACGCCGCGGCCGGGCGGAGGTAACGCTGGAGTCGCGCCCGGAGTGCAGCGGGGTTCGCCAGGTCTGCCCAGCTGACGCGGATGATCGCCCATCCGGTCAGCTCCCGGATCCTGTCCTCGCGACGCTTCTCCCGCATGACCATCTGCTCGATGGTCTCGCCGGGGCGCCGGTAGCGGTGGTACTTCTCCGCGCCGTCGAACTCGACGATCACACCGTGCTCGGGCCAAGCGAAGTCGACGATCCCGACCAGATGCCCGCTGGTGTCGTGCACTTCCATCTGCAGGACCGGCTCGGGAAGACCGAGGTCGCCGAAGATCAGTCGCGAGCGGGTCTCGCCGACACTGTCCGATCCGACGCGTGCGAGGCTGGACTTCAGGACGAGGTCGAGGTGGTCGGACCAGTCCTGGCGAATGGTCAGAGCCTCGGTGATCTCGGCGGCGGTGACGAGCTGCTTGCGGAGGAACCAGTCGAGCACGCAGACCGCCGGTTCGCGCGGCAGGATGGATGCTGCGTCCAGGGCGGTCCGCAGCGGGCTCGTGATCCAGTGGCCTTCGAACCGGGACAGGTCCTGGACCCGGCAGGTGCCCTGGTGGTGCCGCACGCGAGCCTGGGTGCGCTCCCCGACCGCGAACAGACTGGTCAGATGAACCACGTCGGTGGGGACGCGCCAGTCCGGGGCGCCGTACGCCAGGGCGGCGCTGCTGTGCGAGAGGGCGACGTCGTCGCCGTACAGCGTCATCACGCCGCGCGCCAGCATGAGGTGACGCTGCCGGTCGCCCGCGACTGACCACAGCGAGGTCAGGGCGTAGACGCCGTGGCGCATCCGAACCAGGACGCCACCCCGCAGGAGACGGCCGATCGCCGTGTCGTTGATCCCGGCCGCGACCAGATCGCGGCGCAGCACTACCCCGAGGTCGTCAACCAGGTGCTCGATCATGGGTCGACACTGATCGATCGCGTCGTTCGCCGCACCCGGAGTGGGAGCGGCCTGTGGACAACGAAGCCGTCAGGTTGGTCGGCTACCCGACGAACCTGACGGGTGCCGACCGAAATTTCGTCGGGGGACCGTGAGGTTCATCGGCGCCCCGATGAACCTCACGCCCGCCGCGACCAGAGCACCAGCCTCAGATCCGCTCGATCACGGTGCCGGTGGCCATGGCGCCGCCGGCGCACATGGAGATGAGGGCGGTGGAGGCGTCGCGGCGCTCGAGCTCGTGGAGGGCGGTGGTGATGAGGCGGGTGCCGGTGGAGCCGACGGGGTGGCCGAGGGCGATGGCGCCGCCGTTGACGTTGACGCGGTCCATGTCGACGGAGTGCTGGCCGGCCCAGGAGAGGACGACGGAGGCGAAGGCCTCGTTGACCTCGAACAGGTCGAAGTCGGAGATCGACATCCCGGTGCGGGCGAGCACGCGGGCGGTGGCGTCGACGGGGCCGTCGAGGTGGTAGTACGGGTCGGAGCCGACCAGGCAGTGGGTGACGATCCGGGCGCGGGGCGTGAGGCCGAGCGAGCGCGCCTTCGACTCGTCCATGATCAGCACGGCGGAGGCGCCGTCGCTGATCTGCGAGGACGTGCCGGCGGTGTGGAGGCCGTCGGGGAGGACGGTCCGCAGGGCGGCGAGGCCCTCAGGGGTGGTGTCGCGCAGGCCCTGGTCGGCCTCGACCAGGCGGGTCTCGCCGGTGGGGGAGCCGTCCTCGCCGAGGACGGGCGCCTCGATCGGGGCGATCTCGCGCTTGAAGCGGCCCTCGTCGACGGCGACGCGGGCCTTCTGCTGGGAGGCGAGCCCGAACGCGTCGAGGTCGGCGCGGGTCAGGCCGCGGTTGCGTGCGATCCGGTCGGCCGCCTCGAACTGGTTCGGCATGTCGATGGTCCAGTCGTCCGGCCGCGGGTCGCCGAGGCCGGGCGGGACGTTGCCGCCGAGCGGGATGCGCGACATCGACTCGACGCCGCAGGCGATGCCGACGTCGATCGTGCCGGCGGCGACCATGTCGGCGACGAGGTGGGCCGACTGCTGGCCGGAGCCGCACTGGGCGTCGATCGCGGTCGCGCCGGTGTGCTGGGGGAGGCCGGCGTGCAACCAGGCGCGGCGGACCATGTCGTTCGACTGCTCACCCGCCTGCGTGACGCAGCCGCCGACGACCTGCTCGACGAGCGCGGGGTCGACCCCGGCCCGGGCCAGGACCTCGCGCTGGGCGAAGCCGAGCAGCACGGCGGGGTGGACGCCTGCGAGCCACCCCTTCTTCTTCCCGAGCGGGGTGCGGACGGCGTCGACGATCACAGGAGTGCCCATGCCCGGCACACTAGAACAGGTTCTCGTTCCGCGGGAGGGTCTGTCCCAGCAGTACGCCGCGACGCTTCCCTTCCGTACCGACAGTATGTAACCTCGGCCACTAGAACGTGTTCCGCTAGTGCCGACCTCCTAAGGACTCCACGTGACCGCAACCGCCGTGCCGGTGTTCGACCCGACCGACCCCGACGTGATGGCAGAGCGCCTGCCGCACGACGAGCTGCTCGCGCTGCGGCGTACCGCGCCGGTCTCCTGGATCGCCCAGGACGAGGCGGCGCGGGCGGGCTTCCCCGACCACGAGGGCTACTGGGCGCTCAGCCGCCACGCCGACGTCGCGGCGGTCTCGAAGGACCAGGCCAACTTCTCCACCCGCGAGAACGGCGTGATCATCCGGTTCGCCCCGGAGATGACGCGCGAGGAGGTGGAGCAGACCGGCTTCCTGCTCATCAACCACGACGCGCCCGACCACACCAAGCTGCGCCAGATCGTCTCGCGCGCCTTCACCCCGCGCGCGATCAACGCGCTGCACGACGGGCTCAAGGCCCGCGCGGAGCAGATCGTGGACGACGCGATCGCCAAGGGCGAGGGCAACTTCGTCGAGGACGTCGCCGCCGAGCTCCCGCTCCAGGCGATCGCCGAGCTGCTCGGCGTGCCGCAGGAGGACCGCGGCAAGCTCTTCGAGTGGTCCAACCAGATGCTGTCCTACGACGACCCCGAGGTCGAGGGCGACCAGATGACGGCGTTCATGGAGATCCTCGCCTACTCGATGGCGCTGGCCGACGAGCGCCGGACGAACCCCCAGGACGACATCCTCACCCGCCTGGTCACCGCTGACGTCGACCTCGGACAGGGCGACGAGGGCCGCGGCCTGACCGACGACGAGTTCGGGTTCTTCATGATCCTGCTCGCCGTCGCCGGCAACGAGACCACCCGCAACGCCATCACGTGGGGCATGCACGCGTTCATGCAGCACCCCGACCAGTGGGAGCTCTACAAGAAGGAGCGCCCCGCGACCGCGGTCGACGAGATCATCCGCTGGGCCACGCCGGTCACCGTCTTCCAGCGCACCGCCACCAACGACGTCGTCGTCGGCGGCCAGCAGGTCAAGAAGGGCGACCGGGTCGGCCTGCTCTACGCGAGCGCCAACTTCGACGAGGACGTGTTCGAGGACCCGTTCCGCTTCGACGTCACCCGCGACCACAACCCGCACCAGGCCTTCGGTGGCCACGGCGCGCACTACTGCATCGGCGCGAACCTCGCCCGCCTCGAGGTCGACCTGATCTTCCGTGCGCTGGCCGACCGGGACGTGACCGTCACGCAGCTGTCCGAGCCGCGCAAGCTGCGCAGCTCGTGGATCAACGGGGTCAAGGAGCTGCGCGTCGCCTACCGGTGACGTGCTCGGGGCCGGCTCGACCACGCGAGAGAGGGAGAACGCAGTGACCGCAAGCGACGTGCTCGTCGAGGGCTTCGACCCCACCGACCCCTTCGTCAACGAGAAGGCCGTCCCGCACGACCAGTTCCGGGCGATGCGGCAGAGCGGCCCGCTCACCTGGGTCGAGCAGGCGCCCGGGACGTACGACGGCATGGCCCCCGAGTCCGGGAGCGGCTACTGGGCCGTCACCCGGCACGCCGACGTCTCGACGATCTCGAAGAGCTCCAAGGACTGGTCCAACGCCGAGAACGGCGCGATCATCCGGTTCTCCGAGGGCATGCTCCGCGAGCAGGTCGAGATGCAGCGCGTGATCATGCTCAACCAGGACGCACCGGAGCACCCGACCACGCGCCAGATCGTCTCGCGTGCCTTCACCCCGCGCTCGATCAACGAGCTCGAGGACCTGATGCGCCAGCGGGCCGAGAAGATCGTCCGGGACGCCGTCGAGCGCGGGTCGGGGGACTTCGTCGAGGAGGTCGCGGCGGAGCTGCCGCTGCAGGCGATCGCCGACCTGATCGGCGTACCGATGGAGGACCGGTTCAAGCTCTTCGACTGGTCGAACCAGATGCTCGCCTCCGACGACCCGGACTACCCGGGTGACCCGGACGTCGCGGCGGCGGAGATCCTCGGCTACGCGATGACGATGGCCGCCGAGCGGCAGGCGAACCCGCGGGACGACCTCATCACCCGGCTCCTCAACGCCCACAAGGGCGAGCGCGGCCTGACCGACGACGAGTTCGGCTACTTCGTCATCCTGCTGGCCGTCGCGGGCAACGAGACCACCCGCAACGCGATCTCGCACGGCATGAACGCCTTCCTCGACAACCCCGAGCAGTGGGAGCTGTGGAAGGCCGAGCGCCCGGCCACGATGGTCGACGAGGTCGTCCGCTGGGGCACGCCCGTGACGGTCTTCCAGCGCACGGCCGTGCACGACGTCGAGGTCGGCGGCGTGACGGTCGCGAAGGGCCAGCGGGTCGGGCTGTTCTACGCCAGCGCCAACTTCGACGAGTCGGTCTTCGAGGACCCGTTCCGCTTCGACATCACCCGCGACCCCAACCCGCAGCTCGGGTTCGGCGGCCACGGCGCGCACTACTGCCTGGGCGCCAACCTGGCGCGGCAGGAGATCCGGGTCATCTTCGACGCCCTGGCCGACCACGCGCCCGGGATCCTCAAGGAGCGCGAGCCGCGTCGGCTGCGGCACTCCTGGATCAACGGGCTGAAGGACCTCCCGGTCCGCTACGCCTGAGCCGGCGCGAGCCCGCCCCTGAGGACGGGCTCGCGCTCGCGCGCGGTCAGCACGAGCGAGCCGTCCTCGGTGATCGCGACGGTGTGCTCCATGTGGGCGCCGCGCGAGCCGTCGAGGCTGCGGATCGTCCAGCCGTCGGCGTCGGTGAAGATCTCGTCGGTGGTGTGCAGGAACCACGGCTCGATGGCGATGACCAGGCCCGGCTTGAGCGTGTAGCCGCGGCCCGGGCGCCCGTCGTTGGGGATGTGCGGGTCGCCGTGCATGGTGCGCCCGACGCCGTGCCCGCCGAACTGCGTGTTGATCCGCAGGCCGGCCTCGCGCGCCACCGACGCGATCGCGTGGGAGATGTCGCCGATCTTCCCGCCCGGCTGCGCAGCCGAGATGCCGGCCTCGAGGGCACGCTGCGTGGTGTCGATCAGTGCGAGGTCCTCGGGGCGGGCGGTGCCGACGACGAGGGAGTACGCCGAGTCCGAGACCCAGCCGTCGACGCTCGCGGCGAAGTCGACGCTGAGCAGGTCACCGTCCTGGAGCACGTAGTCGCGGGGCAGTCCGTGCAGGACCGCGTCGTTCACCGACGTGCACAGCACCTTGCCGAACGGCGAGGCGCCGAAGGACGGGTGGTAGTCGATGTAGCAGGACTCCGCGCCGCGCTCGCGGATCATCCGGTGCGCCAGGGCGTCCAGCTCCAGCAGGTTCACGCCCACGTCGGCGGCCTCGGCGAGCGCGGTGACGACGTCGGCGACGAAGCGCCCGGCGGCGCGCATCTCGTCGACCTGGGTGGGGGTGCGGAGCTCGATCACGGGCCGAGCCTAGAACGCCGCCCCCACCCCGGCCGACACGGGCGGGTCACTCGCCGGGTCAGTTGCTGGGCTTGTCGGCGCCGACGACCCACATCGCGAAGAACTGCGACCCGCCGCCGTACGCGTGCCCCAGCGCCTTGCGTGCGCCGTCGACCTGGTGCTCACCCGCCGCGCCGCGGACCTGGAGGGCGGCCTCGCCGAAGCGGAGCATGCCCGAGGCGCCGATCGGGTTGGAGGAGAGCACGCCGCCGGAGCAGTTGACCGGGAGCCGGCCGTCCATGGCGGTGCCGCCGGACTCGGTGAGCTTCCAGCCCTCGCCCTCGGCGGTGAAGCCGAGGTTCTCCAGCCACATCGGCTCGAACCACGAGAACGGCACGTAGATCTCCGCCGCGTCGATCTCCGCGAGCGGGTCGGTGATCCCCGCCTGCTTCCACAGGTACGCCGCGGCGTCGCGGCCGGCCTGCGGGTTCACCTGGTCGCGCTCGGCCGCGGTGGTGGCCTCCGAGCGCATCACCGTGCCGTGGATCCACGCCGGGTTCGACGAGGCGGCGGCGGTGTCCTCGTCGACGATCACCATCGCGCAGGCGCCGTCGGAGGAGGGGCAGGTCTCGTCGTACCGGATCGGGTCCCACAGCACCTGCGAGGCCAGCACCGACTCGACGGTGGTGTCGGGGTTGCGCAGGTGCGCGTAGGGGTTCTTCAGCGCGTTCTGCCGGTCCTTGGCCGCGACGATCGCGCCGACGTGGGTCGGGGCGCCGGAGCGGCGGATGTAGGAGCGCACGTGCGGGGCGAAGTAGCCGCCCGCGCCGGCGTGCACCGGCATGTTGAACGGCACGGGCACCGAGAGCGCCCACATCGCGTTGGACTCCGACTGCTTCTCGTAGGCCACGGTCAGGACGCGCTTGTGCACGCCGGCCTGGACGAGCGAGGCCGCGACGATCGCGGTCGAGCCGCCGACCGAGCCGGCCGTGTGCACGCGCAGCAGCGGCTTGCCGGCTGCGCCGAGGGACTCGGCGAGGAACAGCTCGGGCATCATCACGCCCTCGAACAGGTCGGGCGCCTTGCCGACGACGATCGCGTCGATGTCGTCGAGGGAGACGTTCGCGTCCGCGAGCGCCCGGTCGATCGCCTCGCGGCACAGGCCCGCCATGGAGACGTCCTCGCGCTTGGCGCGGTGGTGGGTCTGGCCGATGCCGACGATCGCGGCTGGCTGCTTGGCCATCAGTTCCTGCCCTCCATGGTGCACACGATGTTCTGCTGCAGCGCCGGGCCGCTGGTGGCGTGGCCGAGGACGCGGCTCGCGTCGCCCTGCCAGACCTTCTTCGCGGCCTCGCCGAAGCGGATGAGGCCGCCGGTGAACATCGGGTTGCCGGCGAGCGCGCCGCCCGAGGGGTTCACGACGACGTCGTCGGCGAGCCCGAGCTCGCGCTTGAGCACGAGCTCCTGGTGGCTGAACGGCGCGTGCAGCTCGGCCACCTCGACGCCCTCGGTCCCGGCAGCAGCCGCCGCGCGGGCGGCCGAGGGGGAGCGGGTCAGGTCGCGGGTGCCCATGCTGATCGGGTCCACGTAGTGGCTGATGCCGGTGATCCACGCCGGTCGGTCGCAGACCTCGCGGGCCCGGTCGCCGGCGGCGAGCACGATCGCGGCCGCGCCGTCGGTCACCGGCGCGCAGTCGTGCTTGCGCAACGGGTCGGCGTACATCGGGCGGGCGAGCAGCTCCTCGACCGAGGACCCGCCCTTCCGGATGGCGTACTCGTTCTTCTCCGCGTCGGTCAGCGACCGGTTGGCGACCTCGGCCATCGCCCGCTCGTCCCACAGGCCGGCGTCGATGCCGGCGCGGGCCTGGAGGCCGGCCAGCGACACGGTGTCGGGCCACAGCGGGGTCATCGTGTAGGGGTCGAGCTGCAGCGACAGCGTCCGGCGCAGCACACCGGCCGAGCTCTTGCCGAAGCCGTAGACCAGCGCGGTGTCGACCTCGCCGGTCTGGATCTTCAGCCACGCCTCGTAGAGCGCCCAGGCGGCGTCCATCTCGACGTGTGACTCGTTGACCGGCGGGATGACGCCGATCGCGTCGACGGCCTGGACGAACGAGAACGACCGGCCGGCCAGGTAGTCGGACGAGCCCGAGCACCAGAAACCGATGTCGCGCCGGGTCCACCCGGTCTGCTCGTAGCACTCCGCGAAGAGCGGGACGAGCAGCTCCACGCACGTGGGCGACCCGTCGAACTCCTCCATCTGTCGCTGGGCGAACCCGACGACGGCGACGTCTCTCATCGTGTCTTCCCCGCCCTCACAGGTGGTGCTTGTAGGTGTCGTAGTCCGCGTCCGGCTCGCCGGTGGGACTGAAGTGGCTGATGTTCTCGATCGTGGTGCCCCACTCCTCGCGGGGCTTCCAGACCGCCTTGACCCGCATGCCCATCCGGACCTCCTCGGCCGGGATGTCGAGGATGAGGTGGAGGAACGCGATGTCCGCGCCGTCGAGCAGGACGTACGCCGAGACGTACGGCGGCGTGATCCGCTGGCCGAGGAACGGCACGTTGACGATGCAGAACGTCGTCACGGTGCCGGTGTGGGACAGCTCGACCTCGTCCGTGGTCGGCGTGCCGTCCGCGGGGCAGGCGCTGCGCGGCGGCACGTAGACCTTGCCGCAGGTCGGGCACCGCTGGCCGATGATCCGCCCCTCGGCGATGGCGCGGTAGAACGACGACTCCTCCGGCGAGGCGGCGTACAGGTAGTCGAGCTCGACCGGGGTGATCACACCGGTGACCGGGTTGTCGCCCAGGTCGCCGAGCTGGGTCGCGGTGCCGGCTGCGGCGTCCTCGGCCGGCTCGAAGCACGCGATGTCGGTGATCGCGCCCACCCGCTCCTCGGCCCAGCGGATCCGCACGCGCATGCCGGTCCGCACCTGGTCGGGGGAGGACACGTCGAGCGCGTGCACCATCGGCGCGTCCGCGCCGTCCAGGGTGACCAGCGCGAAGGCGAACGGGCGGGCGAGCGGCTGGCCCTTGACCGGCTCGGGCACCCAGGTCCACGACGTGACGGTGCCGGTGTCGGCGACCTCGACGAAGTCGTCGACCTGCTGGTGGGTGACGGGGTCGAACTCGGGCGGGGGGACCACGACGCGGCCCTCGGAGGTGCGGACGCCGACGACGCGCTTCTCGCGCAGCCCGGTGAGGAACCGGCCCAGGACGGGGCCGGTGGAACGGGTGTAGTCGAAGGCGACCGTGACCGGAGCGGACAAGGTTCGGGACATGGTCCGGAAGTGAAACACGTTCTAGAAATCGCGGCAAGGGTCTGCCAGGGTGGCGCTCATGAAACTCGGACTGCAGCTCGGCTACTGGGGCGCCCAGCCGCCGACGGGGGTCGCGGAGCTCGTCGCAGCGGCCGAGGACGCCGGCTTCGACGCGGTGTTCACCGCCGAGGCGTGGGGCTCCGACGCGTTCACCCCGCTGGCCTGGTGGGGGCGCGAGACGACGCGCCTGCGCCTGGGCACCTCGATCGTGCAGATGTCGGGCCGCACGCCCACCTCGATCGCCATGCACGCCCTCACGCTGGACCACCTCAGCGGCGGTCGCATGGTGCTCGGCATGGGCGTGAGCGGTCCCCAGGTCGTGGAGGGCTGGTACGGACAGCCGTTCGCGAAGCCGCTCGCCCGGACCCGCGAGGTCGTCGACATCATCCGCAAGGTGCTGGCCCGCGAGGCGCCGGTGATCAACGACGGCCCGCACCACCCCATGCCGTACGCCGGACCGGGTGCGACGGGGCTCGGCAAGCCGCTCAAGCCGATCGTCCACCCGCTGCGCGCCAACATCCCCATCTGGCTCGGCGCCGAGGGGCCCAAGAACGTCGCCCAGACCGCCGAGATCGCCGACGGCTGGATCCCGATCTTCCACACGCCGCGCTCGGCCGGGATGTACCAGCCGTGGCTCGACGAGGGCTTCGCGAGGCCGGGCGCGCGGCGTACGCGTGCCGACTTCGAGATCGCCGCCACCTGCCACCTGGAGATCGTCGAGGACGCCGCCGGCAAGCAGGCCGTCATCGACGCGATGAAGCCGTTCGTCGCGCTCTACATGGGCGGCATGGGCGCGAAGGACCAGAACTTCCACAAGCAGGTCTTCGAGCGGATGGGCCACGCCGAGCTGGCCGCGCAGGTCCAGGAGCTCTACCTGACCGGCGAGAAGGACAAGGCGACCGCGCTCATCCCCGACGAGCTGGTCGACGACATGCACATCATCGGAACCGCGGGCGAGGTGCGCGAACGCGTCGCCCAATGGGAGGAGACCGGAGTGACCACCCTGCTGCTCAGCTGCCGTTCCGCGGACGAGGTCCGCCGCGTCGCGGAGGTGCTCGCATGAGCACCGACCACACCACGGAGGAGCTCATGCGGCTCGGCACCCACAACGGCCACCTCATGGTCGCCGCGCTGAAGAAGCACCGCACCAAGCCGGTCATGCGGTTGTCACCGTCGTCTGACGAGGGATTTGCCGAGACGTTGGTAGGCGGCCAAGTGGCCGATCGCATCAGCCAGTACGTCCAGGCGTTCGAGGCGCTCGGCGCCGGCCGCGGCACGGCCGGCGCGCTGCTGGCGCTCAACCGGCCGGAGGTGCTGTTCATCCTCGGCGCGGGGCAGACGCAGGGCTACCGGCGCACGTCGCTGCACCCGCTCGGCTCGCTGGAGGACCACGCCTACGTCATCAACGACGCCGAGATCACCACGCTCGTCATCGACCCGAACCCGATGTTCGTCGAGCGGGCGCTCGGCCTGCTCGAGCGGTGCCCGGCCCTGGACAAGGTCCTGACCATCGGGCCGGTGCCCGAGGAGCTCGCGGCGACCCGCGCGGAGACCACGGACCTGACGGCGAAGGCGGCGGAGTTCGAGCCGCAGCCGCTCGAGGCCGTGCTGCTCCCGCACGACCACGTCGTGTCGATCACCTACACCGGCGGCACGACCGGCAGGCCCAAGGGCGTCATCGGCACCGCGCGGCAGATGAACACGATGACGCAGATCCAGATGTCGGAGTGGGAGTGGCCGGAGTCGCCGCGGTTCCTCATGTGCACCCCGCTCTCGCACGCCGGCGCCGCATTCTTCGTGCCGACCGTGCTCAAGGGCGGCTGTCTCTACGTCCTGGCGAAGTTCGACCCCGCCGAGGTGCTCCGCACGATCGAGGAGCAGCGGATCACCGCCACGACGCTGGTGCCGTCGATGCTCTACGCGCTGATGGACCACCCCGACTCGCGCACCCGGGACCTGTCCTCGCTGGAGACCGTCTACTACGGCGCCTCGGCGATCAACCCGGTGCGGCTGCGCGAGGCGATCGACCGGTTCGGGCCGATCTTCGCGCAGTACTACGGCCAGTCCGAGGCGCCGATGGTGATCTCCTACCTCGGCAAGGAGGACCACGCCGAGTCGTTGCGAGAGGGCGGCGACGACCGCCGGCTGTCCTCGTGCGGGCGCCCGTCGGCGTTCCTGCGCACCGCGCTGCTCGGCGAGGACGGCAAGCCGGTCCCGACCGGGGAGCCGGGGGAGATCTGCGTGGCCGGTCCGCTGCTGGCCGGCGGCTACTGGAAGCTGCCCGAGCCCACCGCCGAGACCTTCCGCGACGGCTGGATGCACACCGGCGACGTGGCGCGCGAGGACGAGGACGGCTACTGGTACATCGTCGACCGCACCAAGGACATGATCGTCACCGGCGGCTTCAACGTCTTCCCCCGCGAGGTCGAGGACGTCGTGGCCGAGCACCCGGCGGTCGCCCAGGTCGGCGTCATCGGCACCCCGCACGAGAAGTTCGGCGAGGCGGTCACCGCCATCGTCGTGCTCCGCGAGGACGCGCCGCGCGACGAGGGCTCGGTGGCGCGGATGACCGCCGAGATCCAGGAGATGGTCAAGGAGCGCAAGGGCTCGGTCCAGGCGCCCAAGCAGGTCGTGGTCGCCGACGCGCTCCCGTTGACCGCGCTGGGCAAGCCGGACAAGAAGGCGCTGCGCGCGCAGTACTGGACCGGCGACCGGGCGGTCGGCTGACGCACTAGCCTGCGCGCGTGACCGGCACCAGCACGCGCGCGGCGATCGCGGAGGCCGCCCGGCGGCAGTTCCAGGCCGGGGGGTACGCCGCCACGTCGGTGCGGTCGGTCGCCGCCGAGGCCGGCGTCGACGCCGCGCTGGTGATGCGCCACTTCGGCTCCAAGGAGCAGCTCTTCATCGAGACGATCGACGTCGAGGGCGCCTTCGAGCAGGCGCTGGACGGTGCGGTCGACCGGCTGGGGGAGCGGCTCGTGTCCCTGGTGCTGGACGACCGGCTCGGCCGCGTGTTCCGGACGACGTACCGCGCCATGATCCGGGCCACCGACAGCGACCAGGTCCGCGCCCACCTGCTCGAGGCGATGGACGCGACCCTGGCCGCTCCGCTCGCCGAGCGGCTCAGCGGGCCGGACGTCGCCCTGCGGGCCCGGCTCGTGGCCGCGCAGGTGGGCGGGCTGCTGGAGGCGGTCGCAATCCTCGAGGACCCCGTCGTCACCGGCGCACCGGTGGAGGACGTCGCCCGGTGGTACGGCGCCGCCGTCCAGGCCCTGGTGGACGGCGACGCCTGAACGTCTCCTAGATGAGGCCCTGCACCGCGCGGGTGTCGCCGTCGCGGCCGACGACGAGCTGCGTGCCGTCGGCGTTGTCGAGGTACTCCCGCACCGGGTCCAGCTCCAGCCCGGTCGCCTCGGCGATCTCGGTGTCCTTGACCGACGTCACCGCCTGGCCGAAGCCCTCCGGCGGCGCGAGCTCGTCGCCGCCCTGAGCGCGCTGCCAGAGCTCGCGGATCGTGTTGAGCAGGTCGTCGGTCGTTGCTTCCAGGTCGCTGGTCATGCCCGCGCAGTACCCGGGCGTCCCGCGGCCAACGGCCACCACTGCTGTGGGAAACGTCTCCGGCAGACCCGCTGGCCCGCTGGCCGCGGCCCTGCGCCGCCGTCAGTCGTCCCGGAGAGCGGCGTGCTGGTCGGTGTTGTGGCCGGCGTGGGGGTCGGCGAGGGGTGTGGGGTCGAGGGACGTCACCGTGTCGTCGACCGGAACGGCGGCAGGCAGCGTGCGGTAGTCCGGTCGGTCGCCGGGATCGCGGCGGCTCGGGGTGCTCATCCCGCCAGTGTGGTGCGGACGGAGCCTTGGCGGAAGGGCGGCTCGGGATCGAGGCGGTGCTCGCCGGCAAGGAGCAGGTCGTCCCCGGCCTCCCGAACAAGATCGTCACCGCCGCCGCCCGGGTCCTGCCGGACCGGGTCAAGGCCGCCCTGCACGGCGCGCTGGCCGCGCCCGGCTCCGCCCGCTGAGGCGCGAAGCGGGGGCGCAGTGCCGCGACGTCAGGAGGCGGTGAACCGCGGAGCGCGCTTCTCGGCGAAGGCGCGGGGGCCCTCCTTGGCGTCGTCGGAGGCGAAGACGGCAGCGCCGACGCGGGCGTCGTCCTTCCAGGCCTCGTCCTCGTGCTTGCCCTCGGACTCGCGCATGGTGCGGAGGATGGCCTGGACGGCGAGCGGGCCGTTGGCGGCGATCATGTCCGCGATCTCGTGGGCCTTGGCGAGCGCCTGGCCGTCGGGGACGACGTGCCCCACGAGACCGATCTCCCTGGCCTCGGGCGCCTTGATGTGGCGGCCGGTCAGCAGCAGGTCGGCGGCGACGGTGTAGGGGATCTGGCGGACGAGGCGGACGGCCGAGCCGCCCATCGGGTAGAGGCTCCAGCGGGCCTCGGAGATGCCGAACTTCGCCGACTCGCCGGCCACGCGGATGTCGGTGCCCTGCAGGATCTCGGTGCCGCCCGCGATCGCCGGGCCCTCGACCGCGGCGATGAGCGGCTTGGTGAGGCGGAAGCCCTTCAGCAGCCCCTTGATCACCGTCGGGTCGTACTCACCGGACTCGAAGCTCTCCGACGGCGGCCGCTTCGACATCGACTTCAGGTCCGCGCCGGCGCAGAAGTAGCCACCGGCGCCGGTGAGGATGCAGACGCGGATCTCCGGGTCGGAGTTCACCCGGTCCCAGGCCTGCTCCATGATCGCGAGCATCTCGCCGGAGAGCGCGTTGCGGGAGGCGGGACGGTTCATCGTCACGACCAGCTTGTGGCCGTCCTGCTCGACGAGGCAGTGCGGCTCCTCCGGCGTCTCGGCACCGCTGGGGGCGCTCGCGGGAGTGGTCTGGGAGGCGTCCGTGCTGGTCATGGCGGGATGCTAGCCAAGAACGAGAACGTGTTCTAGTCTCGCCGCCGTGGCTCACAACATCGCTGACCTGTTCGAGCACGCGGTGGACGCCGCGCCCGACAACCCGGCCGTCAAGGTCGGGGACCGGGTCGCCACCTTCGCCGACCTCGAGGCCGAGTCCAACAAGCTCGCGCACTACCTGCAGTCGCAGGGCGTGGGGCCCGGGGACCACGTCGCCATCTACGCCAAGAACAGCATCGAGCACGTCGTCGCGGTGCTGGCGGTGACGAAGATCCGCGCGGTCAACATCAACGTCAACTACCGGTACGTCGAGGGCGAGCTGAACTACCTCTTCGACAACGCCGACGTGGTGGCGCTCATCCACGAGCGGACGTACGCCGACCTGGTCGCCGCCTGCTTCCCGAAGCACGACAAGCTGCGGGTGGCGGTCGTCGTCCCCGACGTCCTGGAGCCGGACGACGCGAGCGACGTGTCGTCGTACGGCGGCGTCCTGTGGGAGGACGCGCTGGCCGGCCAGTCGGCCGAGCGCGACTTCGGCGAGCGCAGCGGTGACGACCTGCACATCATCTACACCGGCGGCACGACCGGCTTCCCCAAGGGCGTCATGTGGCGCCACGAGGACTTCTGGCGGGTGCTCGGCGGCGGCATCGACTTCTACACCGGCAACGCGCTGGACGAGCACGACCAGTCCAAGCAGGCGACCGACCCGCGGATGGTCACCTTCCCGCTGAGCCCGCTCATGCACGGCGGCGCGCAGGCCGGCCTGCTCATGCACCTGTTCGCGGGCCACCTCACGATCCTCGAGCCGAAGTTCGACCCGGTCCGCACCTGGGAGATCATCGACCGCGAGAAGGTCCAGCTGATCTTCATGACCGGCGACGCGATGGCGCGCCCGCTCATCGAGGCCTACGAGGCCGGCGGCTTCGACGGCTCCAGCCTGTTCGCGATCTCCAGCAGCGCGGCGATCTTCAGCCCGCCGGTGAAGAAGCGGTGGATGGACGCCTTCCCGAACGCGGTGTTCACCGACTCCATCGGCGCCTCGGAGACCGGCTTCCAGGGCATGGGCATGCAGGAGAAGGACAACATCAGCCCCGACGGCCCCGTCGTCGCGCTCGGCCCGGCCAGCGTCGTCATCGACGAGGACAACCGCGTCCTCGACGTCACCAAGGACGTCGGCAAGGTCGGACGCCTCGGGCGCGGCGGGCACGTCCCCGTGGGCTACTACAAGGACGAGGCCAAGTCGGCCGCGACCTTCCTGACCATCGACGGCCAGCGCTACTCCGTCCCCGGTGACAACGCGCGCATCGAGGAGGGCGGCAAGGTCACGCTGCTGGGCCGAGGCTCGAACTGCGTCAACACCGGCGGGGAGAAGGTCTACCCCGAAGAGGTCGAGATGGCGATCAAGGGCCACCCCGCGGTGTACGACGTGCTCGTGGTCGGCGTGCCCGACGAGCGGTACGGCCAGGCCGTGGCCGCCGTCGTCGAGCTGCGCGAGGGCCACTCGCTCGAGCTCGAGGAGCTCCGCACCTACCTGCGCGCACACCTGTCGGGCTACAAGCTGCCCCGGGCGCTCACGGTCGTCGACCGGGTGCCGCGCAACGCCACCGGCAAGGCGCAGTACCCGCGGGCCAAGGAGCTGGCCCTGTCCGCCTCCGGCCCCGCAGCCTCCGCTCCGTCCAGCCAGTCCGTCACCGCACCCACGGGAGCCTGAGCACCTGATGCGTACCCCCCTCTGCGACGCCTTCGGCATCGACTACCCGATCTTCGCCTTCACCCCCTCCGAGCACGTCGCGGCCGCCGTGTCGCGCGCCGGCGGCCTGGGCGTGCTCGGCTGCGTCCGCTTCAACGACACCGAGGAGCTGGAGCAGACGCTCAGCTGGCTCGACGAGAACACCGACGGCAAGCCGTACGGCGTCGACATCGTCATGCCGATGAAGGTGCCGGAGGAGGTCAAGGGGCTCGACGTCTCCTCGATGATCCCCGAGGAGCACAAGCAGTTCGTCGACCAGACGCTGCTCAAGCTCGGCATCCCGCCGCTGCCCGAGGGCGAGGGCCGGGAGGGCGTGCTCGGCTGGCTGCACTCGGTGGCCCGCAGCCACCTCGACGTGGCGCTGCAGCACCGCCCGGTGCTCATCGCCAACGCGCTGGGCTCCCCGCCGAAGGACGTCATCGACAAGTGCCACGAGCACGGCGTGAAGGTCGCCGCGCTCGCAGGCGCGGCCAAGCACGCGCTGTCCCACGTCGCCAACGGCGTCGACATCATCGTCGCGCAGGGCTACGAGGCCGGCGGCCACACCGGCGAGGTCGCCTCGATGGTGCTGCAGCCCGACATCGTCGACGCGGTCGGTCCCGACGTGCCGGTGCTCGGCGCCGGCGGCATCGGCTCGGGGCGCCAGATCGCCGCGTCGCTCGCGCTCGGCTCGCAGGGCGTGTGGACCGGCTCGATCTGGCTCGGCACCGAGGAGTACCGCAACCTCTCGGCCAACCACTCCGCCTGGGAGACCGCCTTCACCCGCGCCTCCTCCAGCGACACCGTCCGCACCCGCGTCTACACCGGCAAGCCGGCGCGGCTGCTCAAGACGAGGTGGACGGAGGCCTGGGCCGAGGAGGGTGCCCCGCAGCCGCTGCCGATGCCGTTGCAGAACCTCCTGGTCGCCGAGGCCCACAACCGGATCGTCGCGTCCAACGATCCCGACGTCATCTCGATGCCGGTCGGCCAGATCGTGGGCCGGATGAACGCGGTGCGCCCGGTCGCCGACGTGATGGCCGACCTGGTCGCCGAGTTCGACGAGACCGTCAAGCGGCTCGACGGGATGAGTGTCTAGCGGGCCGACCGCTCAGCGGTACGGCGAGGTGCGGGTGACCGCGAGGGCCCGCTGCAGGACGAACGGCTTGGCCTGGCGGCGCAGCCACGGGCGGCCCGCCCAGAGGTAGCCGTCGACGTGCTCGGCTGCCAGGCGGCGTACGTCGTCGGGCAGGCCCCAGCGCTCGTCGGCGACCCGCCAGGTCGGCGGGATGCCGAGCGTGACGCAGTGCTCCTGCTTCCGCGTGCGGCAGGTCGGGGCGTTGTCGAAGCGTCCGCCGTGGTGCTTGCGGTTGTGCTCCCAGGTGAAGCCACGGCCGTTCTGCGCGGTGTCGACGGTGAAGTGCTTGCCGGTGATCCCGCGCGCCGCGAGCGCCTCGACGACCTCGGCACCGAAGCGGACCTGGCGCTCGGTCGTCTCGTAGTGGGTGGTGTTCAGGTGGAACCCGCGGACCTTGCGGATGCCGGCGCGGACGAGCTGCTTGACGGCGAGCTGCGGGTCGAGGTGGTTCCACCCGGCCGAGCCGACCTCGATGTAGACCGCGGTGCGGGGGAGCGCGGCGAGGGTGCGGGCGGCGTACCCCACCAGGCGCGAGAGCTCCGTCGACCCGCGCGGCGCGCACAGCGCGAACGGGCCGTCGGGCTGGAGCACGACCGCGGCGCGGGTGTCGCCCAGCGCGGCGGCGAAGCGGCGGATCCAGCGCTTGTACGACGTCTTCTCGCCCTTCGTGGGCAGGCGCGTGCAGGCCTCGTGCTCCCAGGGCACCATCCGGAAGACGGTCAGCTGCACGAGCGCGTCCGGGTCGCCGCCCTGCGCGTTCGCGACGTACTCCTTGACCTTCGCGCCGATCGCGCCGTCGGGGATCCAGTCGCCGAACCACTTCGCCTTCGGCGCGTCCGCGATCATCGCGAGCAGCTCGCGCTTGCGGCCGGACGCCCGCTCGTAGGGCGCCCAGGCCATCTCGGCCCCGCCGCGGTAGACGCCCCACGTCCCGCCCGCGAGCGGGTTGTCGTCAGCGCCCGCGTCGGTCGTCGGCGCGGTCGTCATGGTCGTCGTGGCGGCCGGCGCCGCGGTCGAGCCGGCGGGCGCGACCGGCAGCAGCGCGAGCAGGAGCGCCGCCACGAGGGCAGGCAGCAGTGACAGCCGGGGGGACATGGATCCGAGAGTAGGAGCCGTCAAGCAGGCGCGCCGTCGATCCGGCCAGGTGTGACCGATCGGACGATCCCGGGTGGTGCAGCCGGGTGGTGCAGCCGGGTGGTGCAGCCGGGTGGTGCGACCGGGTCAGGCGGGCTCGGCGGCGAGGCGTCGGCCGATGAGCAGGGCCTGCTCGGTGGCGCCGCCGTGGAGCATCTCGAAGCGCTTGGCGGTGGTGAAGTACCGGTGCGCCTCGCCATCGAGGTCGATGCCGACACCGCCGTGGACGTGGACGGTGGTGTGCGCGAGCCGGTGGCCGGCGTCGGCCGCCCACAGCTTGGCGATCGCCACCTCGGTCTCGGCCGGCAGACCCTCGGAGAGCCGCCACGCGGCCTGCCACAGGGTCAGCCGCTGGCCCAGCACGTCGATGTAGCCGTCGGCGAGCCGCTGCGAGACCGCCTGGAACGTCCCGATCGGACGTCCGAACTGCTCCCGCGTCTTCGCGTACGACGCCGTGAGCGCCAGCGCGCCCTCCGTGACCCCGAGCTGCTCGGCAGCCGCGGCGAGCACGAGCAGCTGGCGCAGCCTGTGGTCGACCGAGCCGTCGGCGGGCCCGAGCAGCCGGTCCCCACCGAGCGTCGCGCCGTCGAGCTCGACCCGGGCGACCCGGTCACCGTCGGTGAAGGCGAGCGGAGTGACGGTCACGCCGGGGTCGTCGGGGCGGACGAGGAAGACCGCGACGCCGTCCGCGGTGTCGGCAGGGACGAGCAGCAGGTCGGCATACGCCCCGGCCGGGACGACCGCCTTGGCCCCGGTGAGCGACCAGCCGTCGCCGGCGGCGTCCCGGGTGGCTGTCGTCGTCAGCCGCTCGGGTGCGAAGGCGAGGTCCTCGGCGACCCCGGCGGTCACCACGGACGCGCCGGAGGCGGCACCGGGCAGCCAGGCGGCCTGCTGCTCGGCCGAGCCGACCTCGGCCAGCAGCCGCGTGGCCGGGCCGTGGAAGGCGAGCGGGACGGGGGCGACCTTGCGGCCGACCTCGACGAGCACCCGGCACAGCTCGAGGAGGCCGAGGCCGGCGCCGCCGTGCTCCTCCGGGAGCGCCAGGCCCAGCAGGCCGGCGTCGCCGAGGTCGTTCCAGAGCTCCCGGTCGAACCGGTCGCCGGCCTGCTCGACCGTGCGCATCCGCTCGGGAGTGGCGCGGTCGGTGAGGATCCGGGCGGCCAGCTCGGCGGCCTCGTCCTGCTCGGGGGTGAAGGAGAAGTCCATGCCGGTGCCCTACCTCTTCGCCGCGGGCAGCCCGAGGCCCACGTAGCCGATGATGTCGCGCTGGATCTCGTTGGTGCCGCCGCCGAAGGTCATGACGAGCGAGGAGCGGTACATCCGCTCGAGCCGTCCGGACAGGACCGCGCCCTCGGTCGAGGCCGGCAGCGCGGCGTTCGGGCCGACGACCTCCATCAGCGAGCGGTAGACCTCGGTGGCCAGCTCGGAGCCGTAGATCTTGGTCGCCGACGCCTCGGCGGGGGAGAGGTCGACGCCGTGGTCGGCGTCGGAGGCGAGCTTCCAGTTCAGCTGGGTGAGCATCTCGACCCGGGCGTGCGCCCGGCCGAGCGCGATCTGCACCCACTCGGTGTCGATGACCCGGCTGCCGGTGGCGGTCTTGGTCTCCTGCGCCCAGGCGCGCACCATCCGCAACGACTGGGTCAGCGGCGCCGACGAGGTCAGCGCCACCCGCTCGTGGTTGAGCTGGTTGGTCATCAGCGCCCAGCCGCCGTTGAGCTCGCCGACCAGGTTGGAGGCGGGGACCCGGACGTCCTCGTAGTAGGTCGCGCTCGTGCCGACGCCGGCGACGGTGTGCACCGGGGTGTAGGAGAAGCCCGGGGCGTCGGCCGGCACCAGGATCATCGAGAGGCCCTTGTGCCGGGGCAGGTCGGGGTCGGTGCGACACGCCAGCCACACCCAGTCGGCGTACTGGATGAGCGAGGTCCACATCTTCTGCCCGTTGATGACCCACTCGTCGCCCTCGCGGACCGCGCGGGTCCGCAGCGAGGCGAGGTCGGTGCCGGAGCCGGGCTCGGAGTAGCCGATGGAGAAGTGCAGGTCGCCGGCGAGGATGCGGGGGAGGAAGTACTCCTTCTGCTCGTCGGTGCCGTAGCGCATGATCGTCGGCCCGACGGTGTTGAGCGTGAGGTAGGGGATGGGCACCCCGTGGTCGGCCGCGACGTCGGTGAAGATCAGCTGCTCGACCATCGAGCGCGCCTGGCCGCCGTACTCCTCCGGCCAGCCGATGCCGAGCCAGCCGTCGCTGCCCAGCCGCCGGATGACGTCCTTGTAGACGCCCGCCTCGCCGAACTCGCCGGTGGAGGCGGCCAGGCCGGCGCGGACCTCCGGCGTGACCAGCTCGGAGAAGTAGTCGTGGAGCTCCTCGCGCAGCGCGAGCTCCGCGTCCGATAGGGCCAGGTGCATGCTGCGGACTCCTGCCGAGTGGTACCGATGGTGGAAGAACCGGTCAGAAAACTATAACCTGTTCTCGTTTTGGTCCACCGGCACGCGGTACGGCCATCGACGATCGGGAGGCACGCCATGAGCGACACCGGATCCAGCACCCGTTTCCTGGACCAGGGCACCCCGCCGGAGCGCTTCGCGCGTGGCTGGCACTGCCTCGGCACCGAGAAGTCCTTCGCCGACGGCAAGCCGCACGGCATCGAGGCGTTCGGGACCAAGCTGGTCGTCTGGCAGGACAGCAGGGGCGGGATCAACGTCCTCGACGGCTACTGCCGCCACATGGGTGGCGACCTGACCCAGGGCTCGGTCAAGGGCGACGAGGTCGCCTGCCCGTTCCACGACTGGCGCTGGGGCGGCGACGGCAAGTGCAAGCAGATCCCCTACGCCCGCCGCGTCCCGCTGCGCGCCCGGACGCAGAAGTACCCGGTGGTCATCCGCAACGGCCAGGTGCTGATCTGGCACGACGTCGAGGGCTCCGCGCCGGACATGGAGATCCTCCCGCCCGAGCTGGCCGGCATCGGCACCGACGAGTGGACCGAGTGGTTCTGGGAGGTCGTGCCGATCGAGGGCTCGAACTGCCGCGAGCTCATCGACAACGTCGTCGACATGGCGCACTTCTACTACGTGCACCTGTCGTTCCCGACGAGCTTCCGCAACGTCTTCGAGGGCACCCGCGCGACGCAGTACATGGCGTCCAAGGGCCGCCCCGACGTGAGCGGCGGGTACGGCGACGCGGAGATGTTCCTGAAGTCCGAGGCCACCTACTACGGGCCGTCGTACATGATCAACTGGCTCGAGGTCGACTACAAGGGCTTCGTCACCGAGGTCGTCCTCGTCAACTGCCACCTGCCCACCGGGCCGGACTCCTTCACGCTGCAGTACGGCATCGCGGTCAAGAAGCCCGAGGGCCTCGACGAGAAGACCGCGCAGTACATCGCCAAGAAGTACGCCACGATGTTCGGCGAGGGCTTCCTGCAGGACGTGCACATCTGGAAGAACAAGGTGCCGGTGCAGAACCCGCTGCTGTGCGAGGAGGACGGACCGGTCTACCAGCTCCGTCGCTGGTACGAGCAATTCTACGTCGACGCCGCCGACGTCGCGCCGGAGATGGTCGACCGCTTCGAGTTCGAGGTCGACACGACCAAGGCCAACGAGTTCTGGCAGGCCGAGGTGGCCGAGAACCTGGCCCGCAAGGCGGCCGAGGACGACGCGGCTGCCGCCGGCGTCGCGAACCCCGAGGCCGAGGGCAAGCCCCAGGTCATGACGGGCACCTGAGATGCCGTCGTTCGTCCCGCTGAGCCCCGAGACGCTCGAGGACCAGCGCCTCTACACCTCTGCCCGGCTGACCGAGGTCGCGTGCCTGGACTGCCTGGCGAAGGTAGGAGTGAAGAAGAACAGCGAGCACCACACCTCCATCCAGTGGAGCACCGAGGCGCGGGTGCACTGCCCTGAGCTGAATCGGCGCGCCGGCGGCCGCGAGAGCCACGTCGGCTGCCCGCGGATGCTGGCGAGCATCGAGACCGCCGTGCGGGAGGGCGCCGTCCCCATCGGCGCCGAGGACGGATACTGAGCACCGCTCCACCCACCTGCACCATCTGCTCGACCCGCACCTCCGCCGCCCCGCACGACGGCCGTCCCCGGCCGCCCCCGACCAGGAAGACCCCGTGGACACCGACTCCTTCGAGCTGAAGATCCTCGACGTCGTCGAGGAGACGCCCGACGCCCGCTCCATCAGCTTCGAGGTGCCCGCGGGCGCCGAGGAGCACTTCGCCTACAAGCCCGGGCAGTTCCTGACCGTCGCGGTGCCGAGCGAGCAGACCGGGGTCGCCGCGCGGTGCTACTCGCTGTGCAGCAGCCCGGTCGGCGGTGGCCCGCTGACCATCACGGTCAAGCGCACCGACGGCGGCTACGCCTCGAACTGGCTCTGCGACAACCTCGGTCCCGGCGACTCGCTGCGCGTCCTGCCCCCGAGCGGGATCTTCACGCCGGCCTCGCTCAGCGCCGACCTCCTGCTCTTCGCCGGCGGGAGCGGCATCACGCCGGTCATGTCGATCACCCGCACCGCGCTGGAGCACGGGACCGGCCGGATCGTGCTGTTCTACGCCAACCGCGACGAGCGCTCGGTCATCTTCGCCGGCGAGCTCGCCCAGCTGGCCGCCGAGCACCCCGACCGGCTCGTGGTCGTGCACTGGCTGGAGTCCGTCCAGGGCCTGCCCAGCCAGGAGCAGGTCAAGGCGTTCGCCGCCGGCTACCTGTCGTACGACGCGTTCGTCTGCGGTCCGGCACCGTTCATGAAGATGACGGTCGCGGCGCTCAAGGAGCTCGAGTTCCCGCGCGAGCGCCGGCACCAGGAGAAGTTCATCTCGCTGGGCGGCAACCCGTTCGGCGACCTCCACGACGTCGAGGTGGCCGAGGCGGAGATCGACGCTGCCGAGCACGACGAGGACGACGCCGCCCAGGAGCCGGCGAGCCACGGTGGCGGGCCGGCCGGCCCGGTGCGCCTCGAGGTCGAGCTCGACGGCGAGACGCACGCCTTCGACGACTGGGCGCCGGGCACGACGATGCTCGACCACCTCGAGGCCAAGGGCGTGAAGGCGCCGTACTCCTGCCGCGAGGGGGAGTGCTCCGCGTGCGCGGTCCGGCTGCTCGAGGGCGAGGTCGAGATGCGGCACAACGACGTGCTCGACGACGAGGACCTCGCCGACGGGATCCGCCTCGCCTGCCAGTCGGTCGCGACGACCGACACCGTGCGCGCGACGTACAGCTGACCCGCCCGCACCGACGCGCCGGGGGCGCGCGAGAATTACAGATCTGTAGTTGTCGCGTAAGCGTTGCGTGGGGCTGATGTGACTGATGTGATTCAGCCGCGCCCGTGTCGTGGCGTGCCCGAACCATCGTCTGGAGGAGTCGCGTGGCAGCCTCGAGCGCGGTCGTGCACGTCCTGCGCCGCACCCTCGCGAGCACCTTTGCGGCCGTCCTCGTCCTCGGGCTCGCGGTCACGTTGCTGGCCGCCCCGGGCGGTACGCCGGCGGGGCCCCGCCCGGCCGACGTCACGCCGATCGCGCCCGTCGCGGCCGCGCTCCCGAGCGCGACGTACCGCACCTTCACGCTGAACGTCTGCCACTGCCTCGGCCCCAAGAAGGCCATGGCCGACGTGCGCCGGGCGCTGGAGCTCGGCGACGCCGGCGGCCTGCAGGAGTTCTCCCAGCTCGAGGACCGGCAGAACCTCATGAAGCTGCTGCAGGAGAAGGACTGGGGCTGGTACATGCCGATCGGCGCGGGCGTCGCGATCCCGATCGTGTGGGACCGCCAGCGCTTCCGGCTCATCCAGGGCCGCTCGGTGCGGACCCACGGCCCGCAGAACGGCGTGACCCCCGCCCGCTACATCAACACCGTGCGGCTGCGCGAGCTCGCCACCGGCAAGGTGTTCGGCTTCATCAACACCCACACGATCGCCCAGGCCTCGCGCGACGCGCAGCTGACGGACATGGACCGCATCCCGCGGCTGCGCAAGCACCTGCGGATGCTGCGGCAGGAGATCAAGCGCCTCGCGGGCACGACCGAGCACGTCTTCGCCGCCGGCGACCTCAACGTCAACTACCTCGCCGACCGCCGCCGCCGCCTGCCCGGCCTGCCGACCGACACCCTCGGGGACCTCGTCAACTTCGACATGGCGCTGACCGGCTCCCGGGGGCCGGGCTCGCTGCTCGACTACGCGATGACGCTGCGCAAGGGCAGCGGCTTCGACCGCACCAGTGCGACCGTCGTGCGCGGCTTCAACTCCGACCACGACGCCGTCGTGGTCACCTACCGGACCACCGACCTGTTCGCGACCGGCGCCCTGCACAACCGGCCGGTCGGCGGAAGCGGCGCCGACCGCAAGCGGATCGGCGACCGGCAGGCACGCGCGGTGATGAACGCCGAGCCCGGTGCCCTCGTCCGGCTCGCGACCACCCGCCTGGACGACCCGACCGTGGGCAACGCCCTGGTCGACGCCGCGGCGGAGGGTGTCTCGGTGCAGGTGGTGCTCGGTGCCGGCGCGGGCACGGACGTCGAGCGGCGGCTCGTCGCGGCGATCGGGAGCGACCGCGCCGCGTCGTCGTGGGTCGTGCGCTGCGAGGGCAGCTGCCTCGGCGGCTCCGGTCGCACCGAGACCAACGTGCTGCTGGTGAGCCGTGCGGGCGGGACCACCGAGCTGACGATGGTCGGGGCGGGGCAGATGACCAAGGCGGCCCGCCGCCACTGGTCGAGCACCTACGTCTCCTCGGACCCGGAGCTGTACGCCGGCTACGGCCGGATCTTCACGCGGCTCGCGGCCGACACCACCGACACCACGCGCACCCGCGTCCTCACCTGGGGCCGGTACGTCGCGCAGCTCTACCCGGTGCCGGACGTGCCCCGCCGCGACCCGGTCCTGCGCGGGCTCGCCGCGGTCGGCTGCAAGAACGCGAAGGGACTGCGGACCGACGACGGCCGCACCAACGTCCGGGTCGCGGTGCGGTCCTGGGCCGGTGCCCGCGGCAAGCGGATCGCCGAGCGGCTGGTGACCCTGCGCGACCGCGGCTGCGACGTGGCGGCCGTCCTCGGCCCGAACGTGCTGAGCGGCGTCCGCCGCACCCTCCAGCGCGGCGGCGTACCCGTGCGGAGCGCGAAGGTCGGCGGCAACCTCCTGGTGCTCGACGGCCGCTACGGCAAGCGGGCCGGCGTGCAGAAGGCCTGGGTCGGCGGCCCCGCGTGGTCCGACGGTGCGCTGTCGGGCGACGGCCTGAGCCTGGTGGTCAGCGAGCGCGAGACCGTGCGGCAGTACCTCGACGGCTTCAGCCGCGCCTGGAACAACGGCTGACGGTCCCGGTCCACCGTGCGGTCGCGCCGACGGGTCGGCGCGTGACCATGCAGGTCGGCGCGCCCCGTTGGGGTGGCATGGTCCTCACCTCCCTGCTCCTGGCCGGTCTCCTGCTCGCCGCCTGGCCGCTCACCACCGGCTCGCTGCCGACCGCGTCCGGGAGCGGTCGGCGGGCCGACGCCTGGCGGCTGCGGTACGTCGACTCGCGGCCCGGCGAGGTGACCACGGCCGACGTCGCGCGACTGCTGCGGGCCCACGAGCTGCCGGACGACGAGGTGCGCTTCGTGCTGGCCAAGGCCGACCAGCTGCGCGTCGCGCCGTTCACGCTGTGGATGTGGACCAAGCGGTTCGACGTGCACGCGCTCGCCGTCGTGCTCGGCGCCGACCTGAGCCACGCCGAGCTCCTGCGCCACCTGGCCGACGGGTCGCTGCCCGACCTCGCGGAGCTGGAGGTCTTCGCCGTGCTCAACGGCCTCCCGCGCCGGCGACCCGACGTCACCACGCACGCCGAGCCCGCGGCACCCGCCCCGGAGCCGGCCGTCGCGCCTCGCGCGCCGGGCAGCGGGCTCCGGATCGAGGACCCCGGCACCTGGCCGTACGCCGCCTGAGCTACCAGCCCCGCTCGCGCCACTCCGGCAGGTGCGGGCGCTCGGCGCCGATCGTGGAGTCGTCGCCGTGCCCGGGGTAGAACCAGGTGTCGTCCGGGAGCCGGTCGAAGACCTTGGTGGACACCTCGTCGAGCAGCTGGCGGAACGCGTCGGCGTCGCCGAACGTGTTGCCCACGCCGCCCGGGAAGAGGCTGTCGCCGGTCCACAGGTGCGGGTGGCCCTCGGGGTCGTCGTACAGCAGCGCGATCGAGCCGGGGGTGTGCCCGGCCAGGGCGATGACCTCCAGCGAGCAGCGCCCGACGGTGACGGTGTCGCCGTGGCGCAGCGGCCGCGTGACGTCGACACCGGTCTGCTCGGTGACGGCGAGGGCGTCGGGCTCCCCGGCGAGCACGCCCGCACCGGTCGCCCGCACGACGTCGGCGAGCGCCCGGTGGTGGTCCCAGTGCTGGTGGGTCGTGACGACCGAGGCCAGCCCGGCGTCGCCGACCAGCGGGAGCAGGGTGTCGGGCTCGGCCGCCGCGTCCACCAGCAGCTGCTCGCCGGACGCGCGGCAGGTCAGCAGGTAGCAGTTGTTCGACATCTGCTCGTCGACGGCGACCTTCGCGATCTGCAGGTGCGCGAGCTCGCGCACGTCGGCGGGGCCGCCGGGTCGCACGGCTCCGGTGTAGTCGTTCACAGTCCCTCGATCCTCGGCAGCACGCCGTCGTCGGTGGTGGGCCCGGTCGTCCCCGGCACGGCAGCCCGGCCGCTCAGCCACCATCCCAGGTCGGCCGCGGTGCCCCGGACAGTGGTCGCGGCGGTCGTCGCGTCCGCGCCGAGCTCCCAGGCACGACCGGTGTCGGTGGCCTCCAGCCGCAGCGGCACCGAGGTCGGTCGGCGCGCGACCATCGCCTCGACGAGGGCCAGCGCGAACTGCTCCGACCAGCCGGCCGGCGTCGCGCCGAGGCCGAGGTCGACGTGGTGCACCTCGACCTCGGACAGGCGCATGGCCGGCACGTCGGTCACCGGCCGCGGGCGGAGCCCCGGGGTGCGGTCGAACGTGCCGCGCCACCCGTCCTCGGGGAGTGCGGCCACCGCCTCGGCGTACGTCGTGGTGGAGGCGAGGAAGCGGTCCCGCAGCTTCCGGACGTCGATCGCGGCCAGCGCCTCGATGTCGGTGTCGCGCTGCTCCGGGGAGGCGTACATCGCGACCGGCTCGTCGCGGCGGGCGCCGTCGAGCACGCCGGCCAGCGCCTCGGCGTTCAGCGTCAGGTGGGCGACGACGTGCGCGCGGCTCCAGCCGGGCAGCAGGCTGGGTGCCCGCCAGGCGTCGTCGTCCATCTCGTCGACGCTGCGCACGAGCCGCGTGGTCGCCTCCCCGAGGGGTGACGCGTCACTCGTCGCGGCGGGGAAGGGCTCGGGGTCCGGCATGGTTGTCATCCAAGCCGGTCACCGGCCCGGTCGCCACTGTCGGCGGCGTGTGGCAGCGTCGCCGGTGGCTCGTGCTCCGTCCGTCGCAGCCCGGCGGGGGAGGGCCCGGCCGGTACGATGGACGAACGCGTGTTCGAACGCCTGCATCCGACTCGAGGGACAAACGTGGCTGACCAGCTCATCATCCGGGGCGCCCGGGAGCACAACTTGAAGGACGTCTCGCTGGACCTCCCGCGCGACTCCCTGATCGTGTTCACGGGTCTGTCCGGGTCCGGCAAGTCGTCGCTGGCCTTCGACACGATCTTCGCCGAGGGCCAGCGCCGGTACGTCGAGTCGCTGTCGGCGTACGCCCGGCAGTTCCTCGGCCAGATGGACAAGCCGGACGTCGACTTCATCGAGGGGCTCTCGCCGGCGGTCTCGATCGACCAGAAGTCCACCTCGAAGAACCCGCGCTCGACCGTCGGCACGATCACCGAGGTCTACGACTACCTCCGCCTGCTCTACGCCCGCGCCGGCCGCCCGCACTGCCCGACCTGCGGCGCCCCGATCGAGCGGCAGACGCCGCAGCAGATCGTCGATCGCGTGCTGGGGCTCGAGGAGGGCCGCCGGTTCCAGGTGCTCGCGCCGGTCGTGCGTGCGCGCAAGGGGGAGTACCTCGAGCTGTTCCG
This sequence comes from Nocardioides deserti, assembly GCF_014266025.1. Classification (GTDB taxonomy): domain Bacteria; phylum Actinomycetota; class Actinomycetes; order Propionibacteriales; family Nocardioidaceae; genus Nocardioides; species Nocardioides deserti. The sequence goes on from NZ_JACMYC010000001.1 coordinate 436,937, forward strand.
CCAGCTGCAGGCGCAGGGCTTTTCCCGCGCCCGCGTCGACGGCGAGACCCACGCCCTGGACGACGTGCCGAAGCTCGACAAGCAGAAGAAGCACACCATCGAGGTCGTCGTCGACCGGCTCGCGGTCAAGGAGTCCTCCAAGCGCCGGCTCACCGACTCGGTCGAGACCGCGCTGACCCTGTCCGGCGGCCTGGTGCTGCTCGACTTCGTGGACCTCGACGTCAAGGACCCGGGTCGGGAGCTGCGCTTCAGCGAGAAGATGGCCTGCCCCAACGACCACCCGATCGACGTCGACGAGCTCGAGCCGCGGTCGTTCTCGTTCAACTCGCCCTTCGGGGCGTGCCCCAAGTGCCACGGCATCGGCACCCGGATGGAGGTCGACCCCGAGCTTGTCGTCCCCGACCCCACCGCCACGCTGGGCGAGGGCGCGATCCAGCCGTGGAGCCAGGCGCACGTCGCCGACTACTTCCTGCGGCTAATGGGAGCGCTGGGCAAGGAGCTCGGCTTCGACCTCAACACCCCGTGGCAGGACCTCGGCACGAAGGCGCAGAAGTCGCTGCTCGACGGCCACTCGACCAAGGTCCACGTCGTCACCCGCAACCGCTACGGCCGCGAGCGGGCCTACTACGCCGAGTTCGAGGGCGTGCGGACCTACGTCGAGCGCCGGCACCGCGAGGCGGAGTCCGACACCAGCCGCGAGCGCTTCGAGGGCTTCATGCGCGAGGTGCCGTGCCCGGCCTGCCGCGGCAGCCGCCTCAAGCCGGTCTCGATGGCCGTCACCCTCGGCTCCAAGGGCGGCGGCGGCCTCAACATCGCCGAGGTCTGCGCCCTGCCGATCAACGAGACCGCGGAGTTCCTCCGTGACCTCGAGCTCTCCTCGCGGGAGCGGCAGATCGCCGAGCAGGTGCTCAAGGAGATCCAGGAGCGGCTGCGCTTCCTCCTCGACGTCGGCCTCGACTACCTCTCGCTGGACCGGCCCTCCGGCTCGCTCTCGGGCGGCGAGGCGCAGCGCATCCGGCTGGCCACCCAGATCGGTGCCGGCCTGGTCGGCGTCCTCTACGTCCTCGACGAGCCGTCGATCGGCCTGCACCAGCGCGACAACCAGCGCCTGATCGAGACGCTGGTCCGGCTCAAGGACCTCGGCAACACCCTCATCGTCGTCGAGCACGACGAGGACACGATCAAGGTCGCCGACTGGGTCGTCGACATCGGCCCCGGCGCCGGCGAGCACGGCGGCCAGGTCGTCCACACCGGCACGGTCGAGGACCTCTACGCCCACCCGGACTCGATGACCGGGCAGTACCTCTCGGGTCGTCGCGAGATCCCCGTCCCGGCCGTACGCCGTCCGCGCACCGTGGGCCGCGAGCTCACGGTGGTCGGCGCCCGCGAGCACAACCTCCAGGACGTCGACGTGACGTTCCCGCTGGGCATGTTCGTGGCGGTCACCGGCGTGTCCGGCTCGGGCAAGTCGACGCTGGTCAACGACATCCTCTACACGTCGCTGGCCAAGCACCTCTACCGCGCGCGCACCGTGCCCGGCCGGCACCGCAAGATCACCGGCCTCGAGCACATCGACAAGGTGATCCACGTCGACCAGTCGCCGATCGGCCGCACCCCGCGGTCGAACCCGGCGACGTACACCGGGGTCTTCGACCACGTCCGCAAGCTGTTCGCGCAGACGCCCGAGGCGAAGATGCGCGGCTACCTCCAGGGCCGGTTCTCGTTCAACGTCAAGGGCGGCCGCTGCGAGGCGTGCGCCGGCGACGGCACGATCAAGATCGAGATGAACTTCCTGCCCGACGTCTACGTCCCGTGCGAGGTCTGCCACGGCGCCCGCTACAACCGCGAGACGCTCGAGGTGCACTACAAGGGCAAGACGATCGCCGAGGTCCTCGACATGCCGATCGAGGAGGCCGTCGACTTCTTCGCCGCGGTCCCCGCGATCAACCGGCACCTCAAGACGCTGGTCGAGGTCGGCCTGGGCTACGTCCGGCTCGGCCAGCCCGCGACGACGCTGTCCGGAGGCGAGGCGCAGCGCGTGAAGCTCGCGGCCGAGCTGCAGAAGCGCTCGGCCGGGCGCACGCTCTACGTGCTCGACGAGCCGACGACCGGCCTGCACTTCGAGGACATCCGCAAGCTGCTGCTCGTCCTCGGCCGGCTGGTCGACCAGGGCAACAGCGTGCTGGTCATCGAGCACAACCTCGACGTCATCAAGACCGCGGACTGGATCGTCGACATGGGTCCTGAGGGCGGCTCCCGTGGCGGCACCGTCGTCGCCGAGGGCACGCCGGAGACGGTGGCGGCGGTCCCGGAGAGCCACACCGGCCGCTACCTCGCGCCTCTGCTCGAGGGCAAGGAGGCCGAGCAGCCGAAGGGCAAGGCGCCGGCGTCGTCCGCACCGCTGAGCCGCGGCGAGGCCGCTGCCAAGGCGAAGGCCGACGCGGCCGCGTCGCGGGCCGCGGCGAAGAAGGCCGCCACCGCCGCGAAGAAGGCTGCCGCCAAGAAGGCTCCCGTGAAGAAGGCCACCGCGACGAGCGCGGCGACCTCGAAGCGGGCGGCTGGCTAGGGTCGTCCCGACCGTGACCGCCTCGGAAGGACCACCGACGTGACCGAGAAGCACCCGCTCGACTCCCTGACCCGTCGCCGCGCCCTGACCGGGGCGGCCGGCGTCGGCGCGGCCCTGCCGGTGCTCGCCGCCTGCGGAGGTGGCGACGACGGTCCGTCGACCGCGTCCGATCCTGCGGCGGGCACCTCCGCGCCGGGCGGTGCCTCGTCCTCCGCCGGGGAGCCCGGGAGCGAGGCGCTGGCGGCGACGACCGACATCGAGGTCGGCGGTGGCGCCATCTACCCGAACGAGGAGGTGGTGGTGACGCAGCCGAGCGAGGGTGAGTTCAAGGCGTTCTCGATCGTGTGCACCCACCAGGGCTGCGCGGTCTCGGAGGTCTCCGACGAGGGGATCGTCTGCCCCTGCCACAACAGCGTGTTCTCGATCTCCGACGGCTCGCCGCAGGGCGGTCCGGCGACCGTCCCGCTGGAGGAGCGGGCGATCACCGTCGAGGGCGGCCGGATCACGCTCGGCTAGCCGGCGGGAGCAGGACTGTCGGCGCCGGAACGTAGGCTTGCCGGGTGCCTGCTGCTCCATCCCGACGCTCCGCCCGCGGGCCGTTGTCCTACCGCCCGGAGCCCGGGTCGATCCCCACGCAGCCGGGGGTCTACCGCTTCCGTGACGCCCGCGGTCGCGTCATCTACGTCGGCAAGGCCAAGAACCTCCGCGCCCGCCTGTCGTCGTACTTCCAGGACATCGCGAACCTGCACCAGCGCACCGCCACGATGGTCACGACGGCGGCCAGCGTCGAGTGGACGGTGGTCAACACCGAGGTCGAGGCGCTCCAGCTGGAGTACTCCTGGATCAAGGAGTACGACCCGCGCTTCAACGTCAAGTACCGCGACGACAAGTCCTACCCGTGGCTGGCGGTGACGACCGGCGAGGAGTTCCCGCGGGTCATGGTCGGCCGCGGGGCCAAGCGGAAGGGCACCCGCTACTTCGGCCCCTACAGCCACGCCTGGGCGATCCGCGAGACCGTCGACGTGCTGCTGCGCGTCTTCCCGATGCGCTCGTGCAGCAACGGCGTCTTCAAGCGCTCCGCCCAGATCGGCCGGCCGTGCCTGCTCGGCTACATCGACAAGTGCGCGGCGCCGTGCGTGGGCAACGTCAGCCCCGAGGAGCACCGGGCGATCGTCGACGACTTCTGCGACTTCATGGGCGGACAGACCCGGCCGTTCATGCGGCGCATCGAGAAGGAGATGTACGTCGCCTCCGAGGCGATGGACTTCGAGAAGGCCGCGCGGCTGCGTGACGACCTCGGCGCCATGCAGCGTGCGCTGGAGAAGCAGGCGGTCGTGCTCGGCGACGGCGCGGACGCCGACGTCATCGCGCTGGCGGAGGACCCGCTCGAGGTCGCCGTGCAGATCTTCTACGTCCGCGGCGGCCGCATCCGCGGCCAGCGCGGCTGGGTCGCCGACCGCGTCGACGAGGGGGACACCCCCGAGCTCGTCTCGGACTTCCTGCTCCAGCTCTACGCCGGCGACCCGGAGTCGGTGCCGCGCGAGATCCTCGTGCCGGCGCTGCCGACGGACGTCGTGACCTTCGAGGAGCTGCTCACCGAGCTGCGCGGCTCGAAGGTCGCGATCCGGGTGCCGCAGCGCGGCGACAAGAAGACGCTGCAGGAGACGGTCGCCCGCAACGCCTCCCAGGCACTCGCCCTGCACAAGACCAAGCGCGCCAGCGACCTCACCACCCGCAACCGGGCGCTGGAGGAGATCCAGCAGGCGCTGGAGCTCGAGGAGGTGCCGCTGCGCATCGAGTGCTACGACGTCTCCAACCTCCAGGGCACCGAGGTCGTGGCCTCGATGGTGGTCTTCGAGGACGGCCTGGCCCGCAAGGGGGAGTACCGCCGGTTCGTCATCCGCGGCGTCGAGGGGCAGAACGACGTCGCCTCGATGCACGAGGTCATCACTCGGCGCTTCCGGCGGCTGCTCGACGAGCAGGCGCGGTCCGAGCTCCGCCCCGGCGACGAGACCAACGGCCCGATGCTGGTGGACCCCGAGACCGGGCGGCCCCGCAAGTTCGCCTACGCGCCGGGGCTGGTCGTCGTCGACGGCGGCCCGCCGCAGGTGGCCGCGGCCCAGCGGGCCCTCGACGAGCTCGGCATCGACGACGTACCGGTCTGCGGCCTGGCCAAGCGCCTCGAGGAGGTCTGGCTGCCCGGCCAGGAGGACCCGGTGATCCTGGCGCGCTCGTCGGAGGGTCTCTACCTCCTCCAGCGGATCCGCGACGAGGCGCACCGGTTCGCGATCAACCACCACCGCTCCCGTCGGTCGAAGTCGATGGTCGAGAGCGTCCTCGACGACGTCCCAGGCCTGGGCGAGGTGCGCCGCAAGACCCTGATGAAGCACTTCGGCTCGCTCAAGAAGCTGCGCGAGGCGACCGTCGAGGAGATCGCGACCGTGCCGGGCATCGGGCAGCGGACCGCGACGTCGATCAAGGACGCGGTGGCGGCGTCCTCGCCCGCGGGGCGCGGCACAGGCGGCAGGATGAGCGTCAACACCGCGACGGGCGAGATCATCGAGGAGGACGGATGAGCGAGCAGACGCCTCCCGGCGAGCTGGTCGTCGTGACCGGCATGACCGGTGCCGGCCGCAGCACGGCCGCCAAGGAGCTGGAGGACCTCGGCTTCTACGTCGTCGACAACCTGCCGCCGAGCCTGCTGCGCGACGTCGTGCGGCTGGTCGACGAGAGCGCCGGGCCGGGCCAGGCGATCGCCGTCGTGGTCGACGTGCGGTCCGGCTCGTTCTTCCAGACGCTCCAGGCCAACCTCGCCCAGGGCGCCACCGGCCGCAACGCGACCCTGCTCTTCCTCGACGCCACCGACGAGGTCCTCGTCCGGCGCCAGGAGGCCGTCCGCCGCCCGCACCCGCTCCAGGGCACCGGCCGGCTCCTCGACGGGCTCCAGCGCGAGCGCACGGTGCTCGCCGACCTGCGCAGCGGCGCCGACCTGGTCATCGACACCAGCGGCCTCAACGTCCACCAGCTCACCCGCGCGATCGCGGACGCCTTCGGCAAGGCCGACCAGGTGCGGCTGAGCGTCAACGTCATCAGCTTCGGCTTCAAGTACGGCATCCCCATCGACGCCGACTTCGTCGCCGACATGCGCTTCCTGCCCAACCCGCACTGGATCCCCGAGCTGCGCCCCGGCACCGGCCGCAACACCGAGGTGTCCGACTACGTCCTGAGCCGCCCGGGCGCCGAGGAGTTCCTCGACGGCTACGTCCCGGTGCTCGCCGGCGTCGCCGAGGGTTACCTGCGCGAGGGCAAGCGGTTCATGCGGGTCGCCATCGGCTGCACGGGCGGCAAGCACCGCAGCGTCGCGATGACCGAGGAGATCACGCGCCGCCTCTGCGAGCAGGGGTACGACGCCCGGCCGGTCCACCGCGACCTGGGTCGCGAGTGAGCACGCCGCCCGGCACCCCGGTCCGCGCCGCCGACGCCACCCGCGCCCAGGCCGTCGTGGCGCTCGGCGGCGGCCACGGCCTGCACGCCTCGCTGAGCGCGCTGCGCCGGCTGGTCGACGACCTGACCGTCGACGACCTCACCGCGATCGTCACCGTCGCCGACAATGGCGGCTCCTCGGGCCGGCTGCGCGGCGAGTTCGGCGTGCTGCCGCCCGGCGACCTGCGGATGGCGCTGGCCGCGCTCTGCGGCGACGACCAGTGGGGCGACACGTGGGCCCAGGTGCTCCAGCACCGGTTCGCCGGCAACGGCGAGATGCGCGGCCACGTCGTGGGGAACCTGCTCATCGTCGGCCTCTGGGAGCTGCTCGGCGACCACGTCGACGCGCTCGACTGGGTCGGCAAGCTGCTCGGCGCCAAGGGGCGGGTGCTGCCGATGGCGCTGTCCCCGATGGACATCACCGCCGAGGTCCGCGGCCTCGACGCGGACGACCCGGACGCGCTCACCACGGTCCGCGGCCAGGTCGAGGTCGCCACCACCGAGGGCGTCATCTCCTCGATCAGCCTCGACCCCGCCGATCCGCAGGTCTGCCCCGAGGCGGTCGCCGCCGTGGGGGCGGCCGACTGGGTGCTGCTCGGCCCCGGCTCGTGGTTCAGCTCGGTGATCCCGCACCTGATGGTCCCCGAGCTGCGGGACGCGCTCGTGCGCACGAGCGCCCGGGTGGTGGTCAACCTGAACCTCGCGGAGCAGGCGGGGGAGACCGGCGGCTTCGGCCCGGCCGACCACCTGGCGGTGCTCGCCGAGCACGCACCGGAGCTGGTCGTCCACACCGTGCTGGCCGACCGGGAGAGCGTCGGGGACGGGCTCGACGAGCTCGAGCACGTCGTCGCGGCGTACGGCGCGAAGCTCGTCGTGGACGACGTCGCGATCGGCGACGGGACGCCTCGGCACGACCCCGAGAAGCTCGCCGCGGCGTACGAGCGGATCCTCGCCGCGGGCTGACCGGTTGCTGCCTGGAGTCGTTGACCCGCGTGCGAGGATGCGGGTCATGGCGATGACGGCACAGGTGAAGGCTGAGCTGGCGAGCACCCAGATCACGAAGACCTGCTGCCGCAAGGCGGAGGTCGCCTCGATGCTGCGCTTCGCCGGCGGCCTGCACATCGTCAGCGGACGGATCGTCATCGAGGCCGAGCTCGACACCGGCGCCGCGGCCCGACGGTTGCGCAAGGACATCGCCGAGGTCTACGGCCACCAGTCCGACGTGGTCATGGTGCAGGGCAACGGCATCCGCCGGGGCAGCCGCTACCTCGTCCGCATCGTCCGCGACGGTGAGGCGCTCGCCCGCCAGACCGGCCTGCTCGACCAGCGCGGCCGCCCGGTCCGGGGCCTCCCGCCGGCCGTCGTCTCCGGCGGTGGCTGCGACGCGGTCGCGGCGTGGCGGGGCGCGTTCCTCGCCCACGGTTCGCTGACCGAGCCCGGCCGGTCCTCCTCGCTCGAGGTGACCTGCCCCGGCCCCGAGGCGGCCTTGGCGCTGGTCGGCGTGGCCCGGCGGCTCGGCATCTCCGCCAAGGCGCGCGAGGTCCGCGGCGTCGACCGGGTCGTCATCCGCGACGGCGACGCGATCGGCCAGCTGCTGACCCGACTCGGCGCCCACGAGTCGCTGATGGCCTGGGAGGAGCGCCGGATGCGGCGCGAGGTCCGGGCCACCGCGAACCGGCTCGCCAACTTCGACGACGCCAACCTGCGCCGTTCCGCGCGCGCCGCGGTCGCCGCCGGCGCGCGCGTCGAGCGGGCGATGGAGATCCTCGGCGACGAGGTGCCCGACCACCTCAAGATGGCCGGCGCGCTCCGCCTCGAGCACAAGCAGGCCTCGCTGGAGGAGCTCGGGCAGCTGCACGAGCCGGTGCTCACCAAGGACGCCATCGCCGGCCGGATCCGCCGGCTCCTGGCGATGGCCGACAAGCGCGCCGAGGAGCTGGGGATCCCCGACACCGAGTCGTCGCTGACCCCCGAGATGCTGGCCGAGGAGGCCTGAGCGGCGGCGGCCCGCCGTACCCCGGACGCCGCCGACCGCGCTCGCACCCGCTTCGGTAGGGTCCGTCACACCAGACACCCGATGGAGAAGCAGGAGCAACCGCAGTGACTGTTCGCGTAGGCATCAACGGGTTCGGCCGGATCGGCCGCAACTTCTTCCGCGCCGTCCGGGCGTCCGGGCTCGACATCGAGATCGTCGCGGTCAACGACCTGACCGACAACACCTCGCTCGCCCCGCTGCTGAAGTTCGACTCGATCCTCGGCCGCCTCGACGCCGACGTGTCGGCCTCCGCGGACGAGATCCGCGTCGGTGACCAGGTCATCAAGACCTTCGCCGAGCGCGACCCCGCCAACGTGAGGTGGGGCGACCTGGGCGTCGACGTCGTCGTCGAGTCCACCGGCTTCTTCACCGACGCCACCAAGGCGCGCGCCCACGTCGACGCCGGCGGCGCCAAGAAGGTCATCATCTCCGCGCCGGCCTCCAACGAGGACGTCACCGTGGTCATGGGCGTCAACCACGAGACCTACGACCCGAGCGCGCACACGGTCATCTCGAACGCCTCGTGCACCACCAACTGCCTGGCGCCGATGGCGAAGGCGCTCAACGACGAGTTCGGCATCGTCAAGGGCCTGATGACCACGGTCCACGCCTACACGGCCGACCAGAACCTCCAGGACAACATCCACAAGGACCTGCGCCGCGCCCGCGCCGCCGCCCTCAACGTGGTCCCGACCTCCACCGGCGCCGCGAAGGCGATCGGCCTGGTGCTCCCCGAGCTCAAGGGCAAGCTCGACGGCTACGCCCTGCGCGTCCCGGTCCCGACCGGATCGGCCACCGACCTCACCTTCGAGGCCGGGCGCGAGACCACCGTCGAGGAGGTCAACGCCGCGGTCGAGAAGGCCGCGGACGGCCGCTTCCTGCGCTACTCCACCGACCCGCTGGTCTCCTCCGACATCGTCACCGACCCGGCGTCCTGCATCTTCGACGCGCCGCTGACCAAGGTCATCGGCAACCAGGTCAAGGTCGTCGGCTGGTACGACAACGAGTGGGGCTACTCCAACCGCCTCGCCGACCTGATCGACTACATCGGCGAGACCCTCTGACCGTGGCGTCCTACTCCACCCTCGCCGACCTCGTCGAGCAGGGGGTCGCGGGCAAGCGCGTCCTCGTCCGCTCGGACCTGAACGTCCCGCTCGACGGCCCCGCGGGCCACAAGGTGATCACCGACGACGGCCGCATCCGCGCCAGCGTCCCGACCATCCGCACGCTGGCCGAGGCCGGCGCTCGGGTGGTCGTGACCGCCCACCTCGGGCGACCCAAGGGCGCCCCGGACCCGGCGTACTCGCTGCGTCCGGTGGCCGAGCGGCTCGGCGAGCTGCTCGGCCGCGACGTCCGCTTCGCCCGCGACACCGTCGGCGAGTCCGCCCACGAGGTCGTCCACGGCCTCGAGGACGGGCAGGTCGCCGTGCTCGAGAACGTCCGCTTCGAGGCGGGCGAGACCAGCAAGGACGACGCCGAGCGCGGCGCGTTCGCGGACCGGCTGGCCTCGCTGGCCGAGCTCTTCGTCTCCGACGGCTTCGGCGTCGTCCACCGCAAGCAGGCTTCGGTGTACGACGTGGCGCAGCGGCTGCCGCATGCCGTCGGTGGGCTCGTGCAGGCGGAGATCGAGGTGCTCCGCCGGCTGACCGTGGAGCCCGACCGGCCCTACGTGGTCGTGCTGGGCGGCTCGAAGGTCTCCGACAAGCTGGGTGTCATCGACAACCTGCTCGGCAAGGCCGACAAGCTGCTGGTCGGCGGCGGGATGGTGTTCACCTTCCTCAAGGCCCAGGGCCACGAGGTCGGGAAGAGCCTGCTGGAGGAGGACCAGGTCGAGGTCTGCCGGGAGTACCTCCAGCGCGCCGCCGAGAGCGGCGTGCAGCTGATCCTGCCGACCGACGTCGTCGTCGACACGGCGTTCCCCTCGGGCGACGTGACGCCGTCGCCCCGGGTGGTCGCCGCCTCGGAGATCCCGGCCGACAGCCTGGGTCTCGACATCGGCCCGGAGTCGGCGCGCGCCTTCGCCGGTGCGCTCGCCGGCGCGCGGACCGTCTTCTGGAACGGCCCGATGGGTGTGTTCGAGGTCGACGCGTTCGCCGACGGCACCCGCGCGGTCGCGCAGGCGCTGACGGAGGTCACCGCCGACGGCGGCCTCTCGGTGGTCGGCGGTGGCGACTCCGCCGCCGCCGTGCGCACGCTCGGCTTCGCCGAGGACGCCTTCGGCCACATCTCCACCGGTGGTGGCGCCAGCCTCGAGTACCTCGAGGGCAAGGAGCTGCCCGGCGTTCGAGTCCTGGAGGACGACTGACATGGCAGTGACCCGGACCCCGCTGATGGCGGGCAACTGGAAGATGAACCTCAACCACCAGGAAGCGGTGGTGCTGGTCCAGAAGCTCGCCTGGACGCTCTCGGACAAGCGGCACGACCACGCGAAGGCGGAGGTGGTCGTCGTGCCGCCGTTCACCGACCTGCGGTCGGTGCAGACGCTGGTCGACGGCGACCGCCTCCCGGTGAAGTACGGCGCGCAGGACGTCTCCATGCACGAGTCCGGCGCCTACACCGGCGAGATCTCCGCGGGGATGCTGGCCAAGCTGGGCTGCTCCTACGTCGTGGTCGGCCACTCCGAGCGCCGCGAGCACCACGGCGAGACCGACGAGGTCGTCAACGCCAAGGCGCAGCGCGCGCTCGCCGCCGGCATGACCCCCATCGTCTGCGTCGGTGAGGGGCTCGAGGTGCGGCAGGCCGGCGGTCAGGTCGAGCACTGCGTCGGCCAGGTCACCGGCTCACTGGCCGGCCTCAGCGCCGAGCAGGTCGCCGGGCTGGTCGTGGCCTACGAGCCGGTCTGGGCGATCGGCACCGGCGAGGTCGCCACCCCGGACGACGCACAGGAGGTCTGTGCCGCCGTCCGCGAGTACGTGCGCGCCTCCCACGGCGACGAGGCGGCCGACGCCGTGCGCGTGCTGTACGGCGGCTCCGTGAAGGCCGCGAACGTCGCCGGGATCATGGCGCAGCCCGACGTGGACGGCTGCCTGGTGGGCGGCGCCAGCCTGCAGGCCGAGGAGTTCGCAGGTATCTGCCGCTACTACGACATGCCGGTCCTGTGACCGGCCGTCGTTGACGTAGGATCCGAGCCGTGGAAACACTCTTCACCGTCATCCTCATGCTCACGAGCGCCTTCATGATCCTCCTCGTGCTGCTGCACAAGGGTCGTGGCGGCGGCCTCTCCGACATGTTCGGTGGTGGCGTCTCCAGCTCGCTGGGCGGCTCGTCGGTCGCCGAGCGCAACCTCGACCGGCTCACCGTCGGCATCGGCGTCATCTGGTTCGCGACCGTCATCGCCCTGGGCCTCCTGCTCGCCTACTAGGCAGCAGACGGCCCCCGACCCCCTGATACCCGAAAGCTCCGGAAAGGGAGTACGCACGTGGCTGGTGGAGGAAACGCGATTCGCGGGAGCCGGGTCGGAGCCGGCCCGATGGGCGAGGCGGAGCGCGGCGAGGCCGCGCCGCGCCAGGCGGTGACCTACTTCTGCTCCAACGACCACCGCTCCGTGGTCGCCTTCTCGGTCGAGGCGACCGTCCCCGAGTCCTGGGACTGCCCCAAGTGCGGCCTCCCGGCCAGCATGGACTCCGACAACCCGCCCCCGGCTCCGAAGATCGAGCCGTACAAGACGCACCTGGCCTACGTGAAGGAGCGGCGCTCCGACAAGGAGGCCGCCGACATCCTCGACGAGGCCCTCCAGCTCCTCCGCTCCCGCCGCAAGTCCGGCGACCTCATCTTCTGAGCAGCTCCGCCTCGGCTGCCCGACCGGCGACGGCGGCGGGTCAGAGGCGGGAGGCGGAGGCGCGGTCGAGGAACCAGATGGTCTCCTCGCCGCCGGTGACGCCGACGGCGGGGACGTCGTGGACGTCGGCGACGTCGCCACCGGCTCCGGTCCGGCCGGCGAGCGCTCGGGCGACCGCCTCGGCCTTGCCCTCGCCGCTGACGAGGAACCACAGCGCCCGGTTGCGGTTGAGGGCCTCGAAGGTGAGGCTGACCCGCTCCGGCGGGGGCTTGGGGGAGTCGTGCACGGCCACGGTGAGCGCGTCGCGCACGTCGAGGGCCGGGTGGCCGGGGAACAGCGACGCGACGTGGGCGTCGGGCCCGAGCCCGAGCATCACCACCTCGAACCCGGCGCCGCCGTGCTCGCGCAACGCCTCGGCGTACGCCGTCGCGGCCTCCTCGACGCTGGCGCAGTCGGTGGTGGTCGGCACCTCGTGCACGTGCGCGTCCGGCACCCCGACGGCGGCGAGGAACGCCTCGCGCGCCTGACCGGCGTTGCGGTCGGGCGAGCCGGGCTCGACGTACCGCTCGTCGCCCCACCACACCTCGACGCGCGTCCAGTCGATCTCCGCTCCGGGGGCGAGCCGGGCCAGCTCGCGGTGCACGACCTCGGCGATGGTGCCGCCGGTCAGTGCGATGTGGGGCACGCGCCCGGCGGCCTGGGCGTCGGCGAGCCGGGTCAGCAGCTCGCCGGCGACCGCGGTGGCCAGCGCCTGGTCGTCGTCGTGGACCTCGATGCGGGGAGTGGTCATCGGCGCCGGTGCTCCTGGTAGTAGGCGATGAGGGCGCGCGTCGAGGCGTCCTGCTCGGCCAGCGCGTCGGCGTCGCCGGCCAGCGCCGGCCCGACCTGCTGGGCGAGCTGCTTGCCGAGCTCGACGCCCCACTGGTCGAAGCTGTCGATGCCCCAGACGACGCCCTGGGTGAAGGTGATGTGCTCGTAGAGCGCGACCAGCTGGCCGAGCACCGACGGCGTGAGGTCCGGCGCGATGATCGAGGTGGTCGGCCGGTTGCCGGTGAAGACCCGGGCCGGGACGATGGACTCCTCGGTGCCCTCGGCGCGCACCTCGTCGGCGGTCTTGCCGAAGGCCAGGGCGCGGGTCTGGGCGAGGAAGTTGGCGAGGAACAGCTCGTGGACGTCCTCCTCGCCGTCGGCGAGCGGGTACGCAGGGTTGGCGAACGCGACGAAGTCCGCCGGCACGAGCCGGGTGCCCTGGTGGAGGAGCTGGTAGAACGCGTGCTGCCCGTTGGTGCCGGGCTCGCCCCAGAACACCTCGCCGGTCTCGGTGGTGACCGGGCTGCCGTCCCAGCGCACGCCCTTGCCGTTGGACTCCATCGTCAGCTGTTGGAGGTACGCCGGGAAACGGTGCAGCAGCTGGGAGTAGGGGAGGACCGCGTGGGTCTCGGCCCCGAGGAAGTCGGTGTACCAGACGTTGAGCAGCCCCATCAGCAGCGGCACGTTGTCCGCCGCCGGCGCCGTGCGGAAGTGCTCGTCCATCGCGTGGAAGCCGGCCAGGAGCTCGGCGAAGCGCTCGGGACCGATCGCGATCGCGAGCGAGGTGCCGATCGCGGAGTCCAGCGAGTAGCGCCCGCCGACCCAGTCCCAGAACCCGAAGGCGTTGTCGGGGTCGATGCCGAAGTCGGCGACCTTGTCCAGGGCCGTCGAGACGGCCACGAAGTGCTGCACGACCGCCGCGCGCTCGCCAGGTTCGTCGGTCAGGTCGCCCCGCTCGCGCAGCCCGTCGAGCAGCCACTGCCGGCACAGCCGGGCGTTGGTGAGCGTCTCCAGCGTCCCGAAGGTCTTGCTCGAGACGATGAACAGCGTCGTCGCCGGGTCCAGCCCGGCGAGCGTCGTGGCCGCGTCGGTGGGGTCGATGTTGCTGATGAACCGGCACTCGAGGCCCTCCTGGCGGTACGCCGCCAGCGCCTCGTAGGCCATGACCGGTCCGAGGTCGGACCCGCCGATGCCGATGTTGACGACCGTGCGGACCCGCTCGCCGGTCACCCCGGTCCAGTCGCCGCTGCGGACCCGGTCGGCGAAGGCGTAGACCCGGTCGAGCACCTCGTGCACGTCGGCCACGACGTCCTGCCCGTCGAGCGTCGGCCGCCGGTCGGCCGGGGTGTCGCGGGGCAGCCGCAGCGCGGTGTGCAGCACGGCGCGGTCCTCGGTGACGTTGATCCGCTCACCGCGGAACATCGCCTCCCGCCGCGCCGCCAGCCCGATCTCCTCGGCCAGGTCCAGCAGCGCGGCGAGCACGTCGTCGTCGACCAACGACTTCGACAGGTCGACCCGCAGGTCGCCGGCGGTCCGGGTCAGCCGCTCGACGCGACCCGGGTCCTGGTCGAACCAGGCGCGCAGGTCCGGGGAGAAGCCCTCCGCCAGCGACGCGAGCCGCGCCCAGGCCGACGTGGAGGTCGGGTCCACCGGCGCAGCGGTCACGCCCCGGCCTTCTCCATCTGGCCCCGGACCGTCTCGACCAGCTCGGTCCAGGACTTCTTGAACTTGTCCACGCCCTCCTGCTCGAGCACGAGCAGGACGTCGTCGAAGTCCACCCCGAGCTCGCCCAGCCGCTCGAGGATCGCGCGGCCCTCGCCGCCCTTGCCGGTGACGACGTCGCCGAGGACCTCGCCGTGGTCGGCGAACGCCTCGAGGGTCTTCTCCGGCATCGTGTTGACGGTGTCGGGCACGACCAGGCCGGTGACGTACATCGTGTCGTCGTAGTCGGGGTTCTTCACACCGGTCGAGGCCCACAGCGGCCGCTGCATGGACGCACCCGCCTCCTCGAGCGCTCGCCAGCGGTCGGACGCGACGACCTCGGCGAAGGCGTCGTACGCCACCAGCGCGTTCGCGACCGCGGCCTTGCCCCGCAGCGCCAACGCGACATCGCCGCCGACGGCCTCGAGCCGCTTGTCCACCTCGGAGTCCACGCGCGAGACGAAGAACGACGCCACCGAGCGGATCGTGGAGAGGTCGTGACCGGCCTCCCGGGCCTGCTCGAGACCGGTGAGGTAGGCGTCCATGACGGCGCGGTAGCGCGCCTCGCTGAAGATCAGCGTGACGTTGACGCTGATGCCCTCCGCGATCGCCGTGGTGATGGCCGGCAGCCCCTCGAGGGTCGCCGGGATCTTGATCAGCGCGTTCGGCCGGTCGACCGCCTGCCACAGCTGGCGGGCCGAGGCGATCGTGCCCTCGGTGTCGTTGGCCAGGTCCGGCTCGACCTCGATGGAGACCCGCCCGTCGGCAGCGGTGCGCTCGGCGACCGGGGCCAGCACGTCGCAGGCGTTGCGGACGTCCTCGGTGGTGAGCTCGAAGATCACCTCGTCCACCGAGCGGCCGTCGGCGACGAGCTTGCGCACCTGCTCGTCGTACCGCTCGCCGTCCGCGATCGCGGAGGCGAAGATGGTCGGGTTGGTGGTCACGCCGACGACGGACCGGGTGGTGACGAGGTCGGCCAGGTTGCCGGTCTCGATGCGCTCGCGCGACAGGTCGTCGAGCCAGATCGACACCCCCGCGTCCGCCAGGGCCTTCAGACGATCACTCACAAGTTGTCCCTTCTGGAAGTCACTGCTCTCAGTACCCGAGGCGCCGTGGCGTCACTCGGTGGCGACCCGCAGGCTGTCCCGGGCGGCGTCGGCGACGGAGCGCGCCGTGACGCCGTACTCCTCGTAGATCCGCGCGTAGTCGGCCGACGCGCCGTAGCGGTCGATGGAGACCATGCGGCCGTGGTCGCCGACGTAGTCGCGCCAGCCCTGCTTGACGCCCGCCTCGACCGAGACCCGCGCCTTCACGGTCGGCGGCAGGACGGTCTCGCGGTAGGCGGTGGACTGCTCCTCGAACCACTCCAGGCACGGGAAGGAGACCACGCGCGCGGCGATGCCGTCGGCGGCGAGGAGCTCGCGAGCCTCGACCGCCAGCTGCACCTCCGAGCCGGTGCCCATCAGGATCACGTCGGGGTCGCCGCTGTCGGCGTCGACGAGCACGTAGCCGCCCTTGGAGACGTCGTCGGTGGTCGCGAAGCCGTCGGTGCCGCGCGGGAAGACCGGCACGTTCTGGCGGGTGAGGGCCAGGGCGGCCGGACGGTCGACGTTGCGCAGGATCGTCAGCCAGGCGGCGGCCGTCTCGTTGGCGTCGGCCGGGCGGACGACGTCGAGGCCCGGCATCGCGCGCAGGGCGGCGAGGTGCTCGATCGGCTGGTGGGTCGGGCCGTCCTCGCCCAGGCCGATGGAGTCGTGGGTCCAGACGTAGGTCACGGGGAGCTGGCTGAGCGCCGCGACGCGGACCGAGCCCCGCATGTAGTCGGAGAAGGTGAGGAAGGTGCCGCCGAAGACGCGGGTCAGCTTGTCGGCCGCGATGCCGTTCATGATCGCGCCCATGCCGTGCTCGCGGATGCCGAAGTGCAGGACGCGGCCCTGGTAAGGGTCACCGGTCCAGTCGCGGGTGCTGCGGCCCTCGGGGATGAACGACGGCGCCGACTCGATCGTCGTGTTGTTCGAGCCGGCCAGGTCGGCCGAGCCGCCCCACAGCTCGGGCAGCACGGGGGCCAGTGCGTTGATCACCTTGCCGGACGCCGAGCGGGTGGCGACGCCCTTGGCGTCGGCCTCGAAGGTCGGCACGACGTCAGCCAGGCCCTCGGGCAGCTCGCGCGCCCGGAGCCGGTGCAGCAGCTTCTCCCTCTCGGGGTTGGCGGCCGCCCACGCGGCGTACCGCTCGTCCCACTCCTTGCCCCAGCCGGAGCCGCGGGTCCGCAAGGCGCGGGTGTGCTCGAGCACCTCCGGCGGCACCTGGAAGCGCTGCTCGGGGTCCCAGCCCAGGATCTCCTTGGTGGCCGCGACCTCCTCGTCGCCCAGCGCGCTGCCGTGGGCCTTCTCGGTGCCCTGGGCGTTCGGTGCCGGCCAGGCGATGACGGTGTCGAGCACGATCAGCGACGGGCGGTCGGTGACCTCGCCGGCGGCGACGATCGCCTGGTGCAGGGCCGGGACGTCCTCGCGGTACTCCTCGCCGCCGTTGGTCCAGTCGACGGTCTGCACGTGCCAGCCGTACGCCTCGTAGCGCTTGGCGACGTCCTCGGTGAACGCGACGTCGGTGTCGCCCTCGATCGAGATCCGGTTGCGGTCGTAGACCACGGTGAGGTTGCCGAGCTGCTGGGTGCCGGCGATCGACGAGGCCTCGCTGCTCACGCCCTCCTGCAGGTCGCCGTCGGAGCACAGGGCGTAGACGTGGTGGTCGAACAGGCTCTCGCCAGGGGCCGCTTCGGGGTCGAGCAGGCCGTGGACGCGACGGGCCGACATCGCCATGCCGACGGCGTTCGCGACACCCTGGCCCAGCGGGCCGGTGGTCACCTCGACGCCGGCGGTGTGGCCGAGCTCGGGGTGGCCCGGGGTCTTCGACCCCCAGGTCCGCAGCGCCTTGATGTCCTCGAGCTCGAGGCCGAAGCCGCCGAGGAAGAGCTGGGTGTACAGGGTGATGCTGGAGTGGCCGCAGGAGAGGACGAACCGGTCCCGCGAGATCCAGGTGGGGTCCGCCGGGTCGTGCCGCATGACCTTCTGGAACAGCAGGTAGGCGACCGGGGCGAGGCTCATGGCGGTCCCGGGGTGGCCGTTGCCGACCCGTTGGACAGCGTCCATCGCGAGCACCCGGGCGGTGTCCACCGCCTTGTCGTCGAGGTCGCTCCACTCGAGGTCGGGCACAGTCGTCACGAGGAACCTTTCGGGGTGGGGATCAGCTGAGGTCGAGCCGGGATCACGCCGCGGGAGAGACCGCTCACACCCGCGAGCGATCGGGCTCGGGCGTTTCCGAGCCTACTGACCACCGGGGCTAGACTCACACCCGCTCCACGCTCCCGATCCCATCCGAGGACACCGTGACCCACGTCGGCCAGTCGGCCACCGCTCCCGAGCGGCACGAGTCCGGCGAGCCGACCCCGAGGGCAACGGTGCGCGACGTCGTCGCGGCGTACGTCGGGCTCACCAAGCCACGTGTCATCGAGCTGCTCCTGCTCACCACCGTGCCGGTCATGTTCTTCGCCGCCCGGGGGATCCCCGAGCTGGGCCTGGTCCTCGCGACCGTCGTCGGCGGGACGTTCTCGGCCGGGTCGGCCTCGGTCTTCAACTGCGTCTACGACCGCGACATCGACGAGCAGATGCGGCGCACCCGTCGCCGGGCGCTGCCGCGGCACATCGTGTCGCCGCGCGCGGCGCTGGTCTTCGGCTTCGTGCTCGCGGTGCTCTCGACCGTGGTGCTGCTGCTGTGGGTCAACCCGCTGTCGGCCGCGCTGTCGCTCGGCGCCAACGCGTTCTACGTCTTCGGCTACACGATGCTGCTCAAGCGCCGCACTACCCAGAACATCGTCTGGGGCGGGCTGGCTGGCTGCTTCCCGGCGCTCATCGGCTGGACCGCGGTCACCGGCGAGCTGTCGTGGGTGCCGGTCGTGTTGTTCATGGTCGTCTTCTTCTGGACGCCGCCGCACACCTGGGCGCTCGCACTGCGCTACCGCGAGGACTACGCGAACGTCGACGTGCCGATGCTGCCCGTGGTCAAGCCGGCCCGCGAGGTCGGCCGGCAGATCGTGATCTACAGCTGGGTCATGGTCGCCACCTCGCTGCTGCTGTGGCCGGTCGCCGGCACCGGCGCGGCGTACCCCGTGGCGGCCGCCGTCCTCGGCGCCGTCTTCCTGCTCGAGGCGCACCGGATGCACGCCCGGGCCCGTGACACCGAGGACCTCGGGACCATCCAGCCGATGCGGCTGTTCCACTCCTCGAACCTCTACCTCTCGCTGCTCTTCGTCGCCGTGGCGCTCGACCCGCTGCTCTCCCGCTAGTCGGCGATCCCGGCTGGTTGAAGGCGCGTCAGCGCCTGTCTCGAAACCTGCCTCCGTCTGCGGGGCCGGTGTCGCCGCCTGCGGCGAGCATGGTGGTGGCTCCTGTGTCGCTCTGCGGCCGTGCCGAGGGGGGAGGTGCGCCGGGGTGGGGGTCGGGGCCTGCGGCTGCGGGTCGCCTCCGTGCTCGACCTGCGGATCGTTAAGTGGTCCAGACCGGTCGTGACTGCCCGGCCTACCTGCGGTTTCACGGAACAGGCATCCCCGGACGGGTGGTCCCGGTCACCTTCAGGTGTCAGGCGTGACTACGGCGGGCATGACCCGTTGTGACTATGTCGCACCTCGGGTGCGAGCCGCGCTCCATGGGGGAGGCCCGCGGCGTCTGAACTGGGGGGTTCACGATGTCTCACGCTGTCCTGGTGCCAGATGGCACCTCACGTCTTCCTGATCGGGAGACCGCTCCGGAGACGCAGGCCGTCGACGATCCGGGCTGGTGCAGCCTGTGCTGGGTCGTCCACCGGTCGGTCTCCGCGCCCGCCAGCCGCCCCTGAGGGGGCGGCACGCGATGGGCGCGACCTGCATCGCCCTGGTGCCCGCCTACAACGAGGAAGCGGGCATCGCACGGACCATCGAGTCGCTGCTGAACCAGACGCGGCGTCCCGACCTGGTCGTGGTGGTGGCGAACAACTGCACGGACCGCACGGTGGAGATCGCCCGCACCTACCCGGTGCGGGTGGTCGACATGTGGCGGAACCCGGACAAGAAGGCCGGGGCGATGAACTTCGCCTGGGAGCAGTACGCCGCGGGGCACGACTTCGTGTTCACGATGGACGCCGACACCGAGCTGGCGCCGGACGCGATCGAGCACCTGGTCGCCGACCTCGAGGCCGACACCGGCCTCGGGGCGGTGTGCGCGAGGTACTGGGCCAAGGAGGGCGAGGGCCTGGTGTGGCGGCTGCAGCGGCTGGAGTACGCCCGCTTCGACGACACCCGTGACCTGCGCGGCTGGAAGGTGCAGGTCGCTTCGGGTGCCGCGGTGATGTACCGCAACGAGGCACTGCTCCAGGTCTGCCGCGAGCTGGGACGCCCCACCCCGTGGGACGGCACCAGCCTGATCGAGGACTACGCGCTGACGCTCGACCTCAAGACCGTCGGGTGGCGGGTCGCGGCGTCGTCTACGGCCCACGTGCACACCGACACCCCGGCGACGTTCGGGGAGCTGTGGCAGCAGCGGCTCCGCTGGTGCCGCGGCGGGATCGACGAGGTCCGCAAGCGGGGCTGGACGCCGGCGACCCGGCGCGACATCGGCGCCTACGGGTTCTTCGGGTTCTCGACCTTGATGCGTGCGCTGTTCGTGGTCTTCCTCGTCCTGCTGCTCGTCAACGACGGTTCCTGGCGCTTCGCGCTGGTCGGGCTCATCCCGCTCGCCGTCATGTTCCTCGAGCGCGTCACCAGCTTCATGCGTCTGTCCGGCAAGTCGTGGCGCGACTGGTCGGTCGTCGTGGTGGTCCTCGTCGAGGACGCCTACGGCCTCTTCCTGGAGGCCTGCACGTTCAAAGCGATCTACAACAGCCTGCGCACCCGGCGCCAGGCGTGGTAACCGGAAGGATCTCGAGATGTCTGTAGCCGTGCCCACCTCTGTGGACGGCGGACTCGGCGGCGGGGGCGCGGTCGGCGCGGCCGGCGCCGGCGCCGCAGCCGCGAGCGGAGCGCCCGACTGGCTGGTGTGGCTGCTCATCGGCTTCACCGTCCTGATGCTGACCTGGTTGATCTGGCGCGTGGGCAAGCGCGGCGGCAAGCGCGCTCCGCTCACGCTGGCCGTCGTCCTGCTCGTCGGGGTGGGCGCCGTCGTGCTCACCCGGCCGGCGCCCGAGACCGCCGCGGCGGTCGACCGGCAGGCGGCGACCGCCGCGCAGGAGGCCGCTGCCCGCGGGAAGGTGGCTGCCGGATCCGAGGGGATGGTGGGGCTGTCCTTCGACGACGGCCCCTCGCCCGAGGTCACCCCGGCCATCCTGCGGATCCTGCGCCAGCAGGGGGTCCGAGCGACGTTCTTCCTGCAGGGCACCGAGGTCAAGAAGCACCCGGACCTGGTCCGGGCCATCCAGCGTGACGGCCACGTGATCGGCAACCACTCCTACAACCACCCGGACTTCTCCACGCTGACCTACGACCAGGCGCGGCAGTCCATCGAGTGGACCAACAACCTCATCGAGCGCGTGACCGGCGAGCGGCCGACGCTGTTCCGCTACCCGTTCGGCAACTCCAACCCGGAGACCGACCGGGCGGTCCGCGACCTGGGGATGTGGGACGTCCTGTGGCACTGGAGCGAGCCGGGGACCGGCGACTTCGAGTGCCCGGGCTGGAAGGAGGTCGAGCGCTACGCGATCAACCAGCTGGCCGACCAGGCGATCATCCTGCTGCACGACGGCAACGACGTGATCGGGTGCGGTGAGAAGCAGCTGAAGTACCTCGACCGGCTGATCCGCACCGCGCGCCAGGCCGGCTACGACTTCGGCACGATCGCCACCGCTGACGGCCCGAGCCACATCAACCAGGACTCGTGGGTCCAGGTGGTGGCGCCGGAGTAGCACCGGCCCCGGCCGGCGCCCCGGCGTACGACGTCCGCGTCAGCGCAGGGGCGCCGGCTCGCGCAGCCGGGGGTCGCCGCCGTCCTCGAGGGCGTCGACCAGCCGCTGGCGCGAGGACTGCGGGTGCCGGACGGTGAGCAGGGCCCAGGTGAGCGCGGCGGAGGTCAGCGCGGCGCCGAGCAGGTGGAAGCCGACCAGCACGACGGGCAGGTCGGTGAAGTACTGCACGAAGCCGACGGCTCCCTGGGCGAGCTCGACGCCGAGCAGCACGCGCGCCGCGCGCTGGGCCTGGCGCGGCGCGCCCGTGGCGCGCAGTGCGAGCACCAGACCGATCGTGAGCCCGAGCAGCAGGAACACCGCGTCGGCGTGGAGCTGGCTGACCTGGAGCGGGTCCAGCCCGGTCCGCACCGAGTCCTCGTCGCCCGCGTGCGGGCCGGAGCCGGTCACGATGGTGCCGATGTAGAGCACTGCCCAGCCGGCCGCGAACATCGCCCACGCCAGCGGGAGCAGGCCGCCGCGGGCGGGTGGCCCGACGGGCGCGCGGGCGACCTGCAGGAACCGCACCGACAGGGCGATGATCGCCAGCGAGCAGAGCAGGTGGAACGAGACGACCCACGGGTTGAGGTCGGTCAGGACGGTGATGCCGCCGATGACCGCCTGCGCCGGGATGCCGAACGCCAGGAGGGTGGAGAGCCGCAGCAGGTCGCTGCGCCGGGTGCGCCACGCGACGAGGAACGTCGCCACCGCGATCGCGACCAGCACGAAGGTCAGCATCCGGTTGCCGAACTCGATCGCGGCGTGCATGGTCAGCTCGCCGTGCGGGGTGTAGGACTCCTCGGTGCACCGCGGCCAGGTCGGGCAGCCGAGCCCCGAGCCGGTCAGCCGCACCGCGCCGCCGGTCACGACCAGCACGCAGTTGGCGACGAGCGTCGCCCAGCCCATCGGCCGCACCCACCGGGTGGCGTCCTCGACGGTGAACCGGGCCTTGGATCCCACGCTTCTCACTCCCACTTGAACGTCCGGGCGGTCAGCACCGTGCCGACCACCGCCCACCCGGCGAGGGTGAGAAGCGCCACGGGCGCGACGACCCCGTCGATCAGCGCGTCGCGCATCGCGCCGCCGAGGGCGCCCGAGGGCAGCCACTGCACGACGTCGCCGAAGGAGCCGTACGCCGACGCCGGCAGCACCACGGCGCCGCCGGCCATGAGCAGCAGGTAGACCAGGTTCGCGGCGGCCAGGGTGGCCTCCGCGCGCAGCGAGCCGGCGAGGAAGAGGCCGAGCGCGGCGAACGCGGCGGTCCCCAGGAGCACCGCCAGCAAGGTGCCGAGCACCGCGCCGACCCCGCCGGCCGGGTCCCAGCCCATCGCCAGCGCGACGGCCGAGATCACCGCGGCCTGGAGCGCCTCGACCGCGACCAGCGCACCGACCTTGCCCGCGAGCAGGCCGGACCGGGGGAGCGGGGAGGTGCCGAGCCGCTTGATGACGCCGTAGCGCCGCTCGAAGCCGGTCGCGATCGCCAGCGAGGTGAACGCCGTCGACATCACCGCGAGCGCCAGGACGCCCGGCGTGAACACGTCGATCGCGCGACCGGTGAGCTCGAGGTCGACCCGGTCGGCGCCCATGACGGCGCCGACCAGCACGATGACGGGGATGACGACGGCCAGCAGCAGCTGCTCGCCGTTGCGCAGCATCAGCCGGGCCTCCATCGAGGCCTGCGCGCGGACCTGGCTCAGCCAGGGCGCGCCGCCGGGCTGCGGGGTCCAGTCGGTGGTCGAGGTGGGGCTCGTCGTGCTCATGGCTGCAGCTCCCGCCCGGTCAGCTCGAGGAAGACGTCCTCGAGGTTGCGCTGCCCCAGCGTCAGCGACTCCGGGAGCACGCCCTGCGCCTCGCACCAGCCGGAGACCTTCGCCAGCGTGGTGGCATCGGCCGGGCCGGTCACCAGCAGGCTGACCTCGTCGAGGAGGGTCACCTCGATGGCCCCGCCGAGCGCGGCCCGCAGCGAGTCGGGCGCCCCCGGCGGGAACGGCCGGCTGACGACCAGCCTGATCGTCGCGACCGTGCCGCCGCGCGTCAGCTGCACGGGCGATCCGGAGGCGATGAGGCGGCCGTGGTCGATGATGTGGATCCGGTCGGCGAGCCGCTCGGCCTCGTCCATGTAGTGGGTGGTCAGCACCACGGTCACGCCGGCGTCGCGCAGCTCGCCGAGCAGCTCCCAGGTGGTGCGCCGCGACTGCGGGTCCATGCCGGCGGTGGGCTCGTCGACGAAGACGATCTCCGGGCGGCCGACGAGCGCCATCGCGAGCCCCAGGCGCTGCTGCTGGCCACCGGAGAGCCGGCGGTACGGCGTACGTCCGCACTCGCCGAGGCCGAGGCGCTCGGCGAGCAGGTCGACGTCCATCGGGTGGGCGTGCAAGCGGGCGACGTGGCGCAGCATCTCCATCGCGCGCACGCCGCTCCAGGCGCCGCTGCCCTGGAGCATGACGCCGATCCGGGGGAGGAGGTCCTTGCGCTGCGCGACCGGGTCGAGCCCGAGCACGCGCACGGTGCCGCGCTGCGGTCGGCGGTAGCCCTCGCAGGTCTCGAGGGTGGTCGTCTTGCCGGCCCCGTTCGGGCCGAGCACGGCGGTGATGCTGCCGCGGTCGACGGTCAGGGAGAGCTCGTCCACGGCGACCTTGTCGCCGTACCGCATCACCAGGCCGTCGACGGCGACTGCTGGGGCGGCGTCGGACACCGCACCAGTCTAGGAAACCGCTCCCGCCCGGACCTCGCCGGGCGGGCGGGGCGGCGCGGGCCTCTGCCCGCGGCCTAGGGTTCGAGCCGTGAACGCGGTGCTCCTCTGGCTCGTGCTGGCCACGTCGGTGGTCGCCCTGGTGCTGGTCGTCCTCCACCTGGTGCGCGACGAGACCGCCGGCGACCCGACGTTCCTGGCGCTCGCGGTGGTCGAGGTCCTCCTGCTGGTGCAGGCGGTCCTGGGCAGCGTGGCGCTCGCGGGCACCGACCGCGAGATCTCCGGGGTCACCTTCGTCAGCTACCTGTGGTCGATCGTGCTGGTGCTGCCGATCGGCGCGTTCTGGTCGCTGGCCGAGCGCACCCGCGCCGGCACCGCCGTGCTGCTGGTCGCCCTGCTCACCGTCGTCGCCCTCGAGGTCCGCCTGCAGTCGCTCTGGACCGTCGGTGCGTGACCTCTCCAGCGGCCCGGGCCGCGTGCTGGTGGCGGTGTACGCCGTGTTCGCGGTCGCCGCGACCGGCCGCTCGCTGGTGCAGCTCGGCACGGACGCCGACCGGGCCCCGGTGGCGTACTCCCTCTCGCTCCTCGCCGCGCTCGTCTACCTCGCCGCGACCACGTGCCTGCTCGTCGGCGGGCGCCGCGGCTGGTGGGCGGCGCTCGTGGCGGTCGTCGTCGAGGCGGTGGGCGTGCTGGTCGTCGGCACGCTGTCCTACGTCGCCACCGACCTGTTCCCGGACCGGACCGTGTGGTCGCACTTCGGGCAGGGCTACGCCTTCCTCCCGCTGGTGCTCCCGGTTGCCGGGCTGGTCTGGCTGCGACGTACGTCACCGGCCCGGAGCAGGTAAGGGGAGCCTTCCTTGAAGGGCCCCGCGCATTAACGTCACACTGGTGTAGTGGAATTCGAGGGAGCCCGTTCGGGCGGTGACCAGCCGACGCGCCAGCGCGTCGCCCGGTCGATCCTCGTCGACGGTCCCTCGACCGCCGCGGCCCTGGCCCAGCGCCTCGCGCTGACGCCGGCAGCGGTGCGCCGCCACCTCGACCAGCTGGTCGAGGAGGGCGCCGTCGAGGCCCGCGAGCCGAGCACCACCGCGGTCCGCGGCCGTGGTCGTCCGGCGAAGGTGTTCGCGCTGACCTCGGTCGGCCGCGACAGCTTCGACCAGCAGTACGACGACCTGGCCGTCCAGGCCCTGCGCTTCCTGCGGGAGACCGGCGGCGAGAAGGCCGTCCGGGAATTCGCGGGCCGCCGGGTGGCGTTCATCCAGGAGAGGTTCGGCGAGGTCGCCGAGCAGCACCCGGAGCTCAGCCCGGTGGAGTCCCTGGCCCGCGTCCTGACCGACGAGGGCTACGCCGCCGCGGTGCGCGACGGGCCGGTGGGGGAGCAGCTGTGCCAGCAGCACTGCCCCGTCAGCCACGTGGCGCACGAGTTCCCCCAGCTGTGCGAGGCCGAGACCGAGGCCTTCGCCGCGGTCCTGGGCAGCCACGTCCAGCGGCTGGCCACCATCGCCCACGGCGACGGGGTGTGCACGACCTGCATCCCCACCGTCCCGGCAGCAAGCACGAGCACCACCCCGAGCACGTCCATCGAGGAGAAGGAGAAGGTCCGCTAATGACCTCCATCGAGGAGCTGAACCCCGAGCTCAAGGGCATCGGCCGCTACGAGTTCGGCTGGGCCGACCCGGACACCGCCGGTGCGACCGCCAAGCGCGGTCTCAACGAGGACGTCGTCCGCGACATCTCCGCGAAGAAGAACGAGCCGCAGTGGATGCTCGACCTGCGCCTGAAGGGCCTCAAGCTCTTCGACCGCAAGCCGATGCCGACCTGGGGCTCCGACCTCGGCGCGATCGACTTCGACAACATCAAGTACTTCGTGCGGTCCAGCGAGAAGCAGGCCGCCACGTGGGACGACCTCCCCGAGGACATCAAGAACACCTACGACAAGCTCGGCATCCCCGAGGCGGAGAAGCAGCGCCTGGTCTCCGGTGTCGCCGCGCAGTACGAGTCCGAGGTCGTCTACCACTCGATCCGCGAGGACCTCGAGGCCCAGGGCGTGCTGTTCCTGGACACCGACACCGCGCTCCGCGAGCAGCCGGAGCTGTTCAAGGAGTACTTCGGCACCGTCATCCCCGTCGGTGACAACAAGTTCTCCGCGCTCAACACCGCGGTGTGGTCCGGCGGCTCGTTCATCTACGTGCCCAAGGGCGTCCACGTCGACATCCCGCTCCAGGCCTACTTCCGGATCAACACCGAGAACATGGGCCAGTTCGAGCGGACGCTGATCATCGCCGACGAGGACTCCTACGTGCACTACGTCGAGGGCTGCACGGCGCCGATCTACAGCTCGGACTCGCTGCACTCCGCGGTCGTCGAGATCGTCGTGAAGAAGGGCGCCCGCGTCCGCTACACGACCATCCAGAACTGGTCGAACAACGTCTACAACCTCGTCACCAAGCGCGCGACCTGCGAGGCCGGCGCGACGATGGAGTGGGTCGACGGCAACATCGGCTCCAAGGTGACGATGAAGTACCCGGCCGTCTACCTCATGGGCGAGCACGCCAAGGGCGAGACGCTCTCGATCGCGTTCGCCGGCGAGGGCCAGCACCAGGACGCCGGCGCCAAGATGGTGCACGCCGCGCCGCACACCTCCAGCTCGATCCTGAGCAAGTCGGTGGCCCGTGGCGGTGGCCGGACGTCGTACCGCGGCCTGATCCAGGTCAACGAGGGCGCCTACGGCTCGAAGTCCAACGTGCTGTGCGACGCGCTGCTCGTCGACCAGATCTCGCGCTCGGACACCTACCCCTACGTCGACATCCGCGAGGACGACGTGTCCATGGGCCACGAGGCGAGCGTCTCGAAGGTCTCCGACGACCAGCTCTTCTACCTCATGTCGCGCGGCATGGAGGAGGACGAGGCGATGGCGATGATCGTCCGCGGCTTCGTGGAGCCGATCGCCAAGGAGCTGCCGATGGAGTACGCCCTCGAGCTCAACCGCCTCATCGAGCTGCAGATGGAGGGCGCGGTCGGCTGATCGCCGACCCCGTCCCACCCCGCTGCCGACCGTAGAAAGACAGACGTAGTGACCGTGACTGACACCGACCTCGGCACTGACCCGAGCACCGCCCGCGACAGCGTCGCGAGCGCGCTCGAGCAGGACCGGGTGGAGTCCCACCTCAACCCGCCGCCGTCGTACGACCTGGCCGACCACCCGGTCCCGACCGGGCGCGAGGAGGTCTGGCGCTTCACCCCGCTCAAGCGGCTGCGCGGCATCCTCGACGGCGAGGCGTCCGACAAGCAGCTGCGCCGCGAGGTCTCGTTGCCCGAGGGCGTGACGCTGACCGAGATCACCGCCGAGCAGGCGCGCGAGCTCGGCGAGCTCGCGCCGAACGACCGCCCCTCGGCGCTGGCCGTGGCCAACGCCGGCGGCGCGGTGCTGCTCGACGTGCCGGCCGAGCTCGAGGCGACCGAGCCGGTCGTCGTGACGCTGACCGGCGAGAGCGCCGACGACCTCGTGTGGGGCCACGTCGTGGTCCGCCTCGGCCGCTTCTCGAAGGCGACCGTCGTGCTGCGCCACGCCGGCTCCGCCCGGTACGCCGCCACCACGACCGTGGTGGTCGGCGACGGTGCCGAGCTCAACATGGTCTCGCTGCAGGACTGGGACGACGACGCGGTCCACCTCGGCCGCGACGCCATCCGGGTCGGCCGCGACGCGAGCGTCAAGCACACCTCGGTGAGCTTCGGCGGCGACGTGGTCCGGATGCACGCCAACGTCGAGTACGACGGTCCCGGCGGCGAGGCCGAGCTCCTCGGCCTGTACTTCGCCGACGCCGGCCAGCACCTCGAGCACCGGCTCTTCGCCGACCACAACCAGCCGCGCACCAAGTCCAACGTCGTCTACAAGGGCGCGCTGCAGGGCCAGGGTGCGCGGACGGTGTGGATCGGCAACGTGCTGATCCGCAAGGTCGCCGAGGGCATCGAGACCTACGAGGAGAACCGCAACCTCGTGCTCACCGACGGCTGCCAGGCCGACTCGGTGCCGAACCTCGAGATCGAGACCGGTGAGATCGAGGGCGCGGGCCACGCGTCCGCGACCGCCCGCTTCGACGACGAGCAGCTGTTCTACCTGCGCTCGCGCGGCGTCTCCGACGCCGAGGCGCGCCGCCTGGTGCTGCACGGGTTCTTCAACGACCTGATCCGCAAGGTCGGCATCCCCTCCCTGGAGGAGCAGCTGACCGACACCGTCGAGGCCGAGCTCGCCAAGAACGTGCTCGACGGGCTCGCGCCCGTGGGTGGCGCGCAGTGAGCTTCGAGCGCGCCTGCGCCCTGTCCGACGTACCCACCGACGAGGCGCTCGCCGTCACCGTCGGGGCGTACGACGTCGCCGTCGCCCGCAACGGTGACGAGGTCTACGCGCTGCAGGACCTCTGCTCCCACGCCGCCGTGTCCCTGAGCGAGGGAGAGGTCGCGGACTGCTCCGTCGAGTGCTGGCTGCACGGCTCGCGCTTCGACCTCCGCACCGGCAAGCCCACCGGCCTCCCGGCCACCGAACCCGTCGCGACCTTCCCCGTGGAGGTCCGCGAGGGCCCCGACGGACCCAGCGTCTACGTCGACACCACCACCACCCTGAACGGAGTCACCCCCTCATGAGCGAGCTCGTCATCAAGGACCTGCAGGTGTCCGTGGACACCGAGGACGGTCCCAAGGAGATCCTCAAGGGCGTCACCCTGACCATCGGGTCGGGCGAGACCCACGCGATCATGGGCCCCAACGGGTCCGGCAAGTCCACGCTGGCCTACTCGATCGCCGGCCACCCGAAGTACACGATCACCGGCGGGACCGTCACCCTCGACGGCGAGGACGTCCTCGCGATGTCGGTCGACGAGCGCGCCCGCGCGGGCATGTTCCTCGCGATGCAGTACCCCGTCGAGGTCCCCGGCGTCTCGGTGTCGAACTTCCTGCGCACGGCGAAGACCGCTATCGACGGCGAGGCCCCCAAGCTGCGCACGTGGGTCAAGGACGTCAACGGCGCCCTCGAGCGCCTCAACCTCGACCCGACCTTCGGCACCCGCTCGGTCAACGAGGGCTTCTCCGGCGGTGAGAAGAAGCGCCACGAGATCGCCCAGCTCGAGCTGCTCGACCCGAAGGTCGCGATCCTCGACGAGACCGACTCCGGCCTCGACATCGACGCGCTCAAGGTCGTCTCCGACGGCGTGAACCGCTTCCGCGAGAAGGAGGGCAAGGGCGTCCTGCTGATCACGCACTACACGCGGATCCTGCGCTACATCAAGCCCGACCACGTCCACGTCTTCGTCGCCGGCCGGGTCGCCGCGTCCGGCGGCCCCGAGCTCGCCGACGAGCTCGAGGCCGAGGGCTACGACAAGTACCTCAAGGCCGCGGCGGTCTGATGACGCTCCCCGGACTCCTCCCCGAGCTGGAGGTCATCCGCAAGGACTTCCCGATCCTCGAGCGCACGCTCGCGGGCGGGATGCCGCTGGTGTACCTCGACAGCGCGAACACCTCGCAGAAGCCGCAGTGCGTGATCGACGCGATGGTCGACCACCTCGAGCGGCACAACGCGAACGTCGCGCGCGCCATGCACCAGCTCGGGGCGGAGTCCTCCGAGGCGTTCGAGAACGCGCGCGACGTGGTCGCGCGGTTCATCGGCGCCCCGAGCCGCGACGAGGTGATCTTCACCAAGAACGCCTCCGAGGCGCTCAACCTCGTCGCCAACACGCTCGCCTGGGCGACCGGCGACCTGGCGATCGGGGAGGGCGACGAGGTCGTCATCACCGAGATGGAGCACCACTCCAACATCGTGCCGTGGCAGCTGCTCACCGAGCGCAAGGGCGCCACGCTGCGGTGGTTCGGCCTGACCGAGTCCGGCGAGCTCGACCTGGCCGACATCGACTCGCTGATCACCGAGCGGACCAAGGTCGTCTCGCTGACCTGGGTCTCGAACATGCTCGGCACGATCAACCCGGTCAAGGAGATCGCCCGGCGCGCTCACGAGGTCGGCGCGATCGTCGTCGTCGACGCCTCGCAGGCCGCGCCGCAGCTGCCGGTCGACGTCACCGAGGTCGACGCCGACGTGCTGGTCTTCACCGGCCACAAGGTCGTGGGCCCGACCGGCATCGGCGTCCTGTGGGGCAAGCGCTCGCTGCTCGAGCAGCTGCCGCCGTTCCTCGGCGGCGGCGAGATGATCGAGACCGTCCGCATGGAGCGGTCGACGTACGCCGGGATCCCGCACAAGTTCGAGGCCGGCACCCCGCCGATCGTCGAGGCCGTCGGCCTCGGCGCCGCGTTGGAGTACCTCGCGGCCATCGGGCTGGACAACATCCACCGCCACGAGCAGGCGATCACGGCGTACGCGCTCGACGGGCTCGCCACGATCCCCGGCCTCCGCGTCCTCGGCCCGCTCGACGCCGCCCGGCGCGGGGGAGCGGTCGCGTTCGAGATGGACGGCGTGCACCCCCACGACATCGCCCAGGTGCTCGACTCGCGCGGCGTCGCCGTGCGGGCGGGCCACCACTGCGCGAAGCCGGCGCACGCGCGCTTCGGCGTGCAGAGCTCGACCCGGATGTCGTCGTACCTCTACACGACCCCCGCGGAGATCGACGCCCTCGTGGAGGGCCTCGAGCACACCCGCGCGTACTTCAAGGTGGGCTGAGGAATGAACGCCGAGCTGGACTCGCTCTACCAGGAGATCATCCTGGACCACTACAAGAACCCGCACCACGCCGGCCTGCGCGACCCCTACGAGGCCGAGGTGCACCACGTGAACCCGACCTGCGGCGACGAGGTGACGCTGCGCGTCCACATCGCCGAGGGCACGGTGGTCGACGTGTCGTACGACGCCGTCGGCTGCTCGATCTCGCAGGCATCCGCGTCGGTGATGACCGACCTCGTGATCGGCAAGCCGGTCGACGAGGCGATGTCGGTCCACGAGGAGTTCCTGACCCTGATGCAGGGCAAGGGGACCGTGGAGCCCGACGAGGACGTGCTGGAGGACGGCATCGCCTTCGCCGGTGTCGCGAAGTTCCCCGCGCGCGTCAAGTGCGCACTGCTGTCCTGGATGGCCTGGAAGGACGCCACCGCCCGATCCCTGGAGGAGACCCGATGACCGAGCTCGACCACTCCGACCTGCCGGAGGTCCCCGAGGCCACCGGTGCCGCCCCCGCCGGCTCCTCGACCGTCTCGCCCGAGGAGGTCACCGAGGCGATGAAGGACGTCGTCGACCCCGAGCTGGGGATCAACGTCGTCGACCTGGGCCTGGTGTACGACGTGCACGTCGACGAGGGCTCGAACGTCGTCCTCGACATGACGCTCACCTCCGCGGCCTGCCCGCTGACCGACGTCATCCAGGACCAGACCAACGCCGCGCTCGAGGGCCTGGTCAACGACGTCGCGATCAACTGGGTCTGGATGCCGCCGTGGGGCCCGGACAAGATCACCCCCGACGGCCGCGAGCAGCTGCGCGCCCTCGGCTTCAACGTCTGAGCCGCACGTGAGCAACCAGCCGCCTGAGGTCTCGGCCGAGGTCGAGGCGTTCTGGGTCCTCGCGCGCCGGCAGGCGCGGCTGGAGCGGCTGCCCGGCTACTTCGGCCCGTCCGCGCTGGCCTCGCTGCCGCCGCCGGCGTGGTCCTTCGGGGCCTCGCCCGCGCAGGCCGACGAGCTCGCCGACCTGGTGGCCGACGGGGTCAAGACGGCGACGGCGAGCGCCGCGGAGGACTACGCCGCCGAGGGCGTGCCGCTGCCCGAGCCGGGCACGCTCGGCATCGTCCTCGACGGCTCCGGCCACCCGCGCGCGCTCGTGACCACCACCGCGGTCGAGGTCGTGCCCTTCGACCAGGTGCCGGCCGAGCACGCGCACGCCGAGGGCGAGGGCGACCGGTCGCTCGCCACCTGGCGCGCGCGGCACGAGGCGTTCTTCCGCGACGACGACCCGCACGGCCGCGGGTTCCGCCCGGACATGCCGGTCGTGCTCGAGCGGTTTCGCGTGCTGCACCCCAAACCCGGGCGGTGAGCACCTCCGCCGTCGTGCCCGTGCCCACCGAGCGGTGGGAGCGGTGGGTGCTGAACTTCCAGGGCCGCCACGGCCCGACCGCTCTGGCGGTCGTCTCCGGTGCGCTGACCGGCAGCGCCCAGGACGGGTCGACCTTCGCGGCGTCCCTGCCCTTCGAGGCGGCGTACGCCGGCCTGCCGGACGCCGACGCGTTCGCCGCCGCCGCCCGCGAAGCGGTGCCCGCGGACTGGGGCGTGCTGCTCGTGCGCAAGGGCGGCTTCGCCGTCGCTCGGCTCGCCGGCACGGCCGTCGTGGACTCCAAGGTCGGCCAGCGGCACGTCCAGGGCCGCACCAAGGCCGGCGGGCAGAGCCAGCAGCGGTTCGCGCGCCGTCGCGACAACCAGGCGCGGGCCGCCTACGAGGCCGCGGCCGGCCATGCCGCCCGCGTCCTCGCGAGCCTCTCCGGCCTCGACGGTCCGGTCGTCACCGGCGGGGACCGGCCGGCGGTCGAGGAGGTCCTGGGCGGGGCGCCGCTCGACCGGCTCCGCGTGGTCGGCCCTTGGCTCGCCGTGCCCGATCCTCGGCGGGCGGTGCTCGACCAGGCCGTCCGCGACGCCTGCTCGCTGCAGGTCGAGGTCGTGAACGCCTGAGCGCTCCGGCGCGCGCGTGCGGCCTGCACAGGATCTCCACGCGCTGTGCGAGTCTTCCGCACACGACTTCTCCTAGCGTCCCCCGCATGATCAGCGTGCGAGGACTCACCAAGCAGTACGGCGACGTGCGCGCCGTGGACGACCTCACCTTCGATGTCGAGCCCGGCAAGGTGACCGGGTTCCTGGGGCCGAACGGGGCCGGGAAGTCGACGACCATGCGGATGGTCCTCGGGCTGGACCGTCCGACCGCCGGCACGGCCACCATCGCCGGCCGGCCGTACGCCGCCCTCGACGCGCCGCTGCGCGAGGTCGGCGCGCTGCTCGATGCCGGCGCCGTGCACCCGGGTCGCACCGGGCGCGCGCACCTGCGGATCGCCGCCCGCAGCAACGGGATCCCGCTGCGCCGGGTGGAGGAGGTCATCGGCGTGGTCGGCCTCGACCCGGCCGCCCGCCGGCGGGTGCGGAGCTACTCGCTCGGCATGCGGCAGCGCCTCGGCATCGCCGGCGCGCTGCTCGGTGACCCGCCCGTGCTCCTCTTCGATGAGCCGGTCAACGGCCTCGATCTCGACGGGGTGCGGTGGATCCGCGGCCTCCTGCGCCGGTTCGCCGACGAGGGGCGGACGGTGCTGGTCTCCAGCCACCTGATGAGCGAGATGCAGCTGGTCGCCGACCGACTGCTCGTCATCGGGCGCGGCCGGATGATCGCCGACGCGGCGATCGACGAGGTCCTGCACGGTCTGGACGGTCGGCGGGTCCGCGTGCGCAGCCCGCGGGTCGAGGAGCTGCAGGCCGCGCTGGCCGGCCGCGCGGAGACCGTCCGCGTCGCCGACGACGAGATCGAGGTCCGCGGGCTCGAGGTGGCGGCCGTGGGGGACGCGGCTCACGCGGCACGCGTGCCGGTGCACCACCTCGCGGAGGCGGAGCAGTCCCTCGAGCATGCCTACCTGGCGCTCACCGGGGACAGCGTCGAGCACGTCGGCCGGCTCGCGGACACGGTCGCCGAGGTGGCCCGGTGAGCGCGCGGTCGCTGCGGTGCACGGCAGCCGCCGAGTGGAGCCGGATCTGGACGGTCAGGTCGAGCTGGCTGCTCGCCGGTGTGACGGCGCTGGTGGTGCTCAGCATCAGCATCCTCGTCGGTCTCGAGGCCGCGGACGACCCGGCCGGGGTGCCGGCCGACGCGAGCGCCTGGGACGGCGGCCGGCCCACCGCGATGTTCGCGCTCTTCGGGGTGCTGGCGCTGGCGGTGGTGGCGAGCACCGCCGACCACGGCACCGGCGGGATCGTGCCGACCCTGCAATGGACGCCCCGGCGCCACCTGCTGCTGGTGGCGCGGGTGGGGGTCATCGCGCTCACGACGTCCGCGCTCGGCGTGCTGCTCGTCGCGGGCGCCGGCTCCGTCGTGTGGTCGCTGGTGCCGGAGATCGGCCTGCCCGCGAGGCAGGGCGCCGAGGTGTTGGGCGGTGTCGCGATCGTGCTAGCGGCCGGAGCCGTCATGGCGGTCGGCCTGGGTCTGCTGCTGCGCAGCACCGCGGGAGGCCTGGTGAGCGTGAGCGCGCTCGTGCTCGTGCTGCCGATGCTCCTGGCCCAGCTGCCCTACGGCTGGTCCCAGGAGCTGGCCACGGTGATGCCCGGGTCGGGGGCGCTCTTCCTGGTGTTCGGGGAGGGCCCGAGTGACGACATGACGACCACGTCGGCGCGGTTGACGCTGGCCGTCTGGGCGCTCGGCGCGCTGCTCACCGGCGGCGCCCGGCTGCTACGAGGTGACGCGGACCGCTGAGGTTCTCCCTGCGCGCGCCTGCGTGACGCGGCGGCCGCCCGTGGCTAGCGTCCGAGCCATGTGGCAGCCCGAGCCGGGGTGGCTGGCGATGCCCGGCGGCAGCGGTACGTCCACCGTCGGGGTCTGGCGCACGGTCCTCGGCGACCAGCCGGTCGTGGTCAAGCGCCTCGCGCGCCCGGCCCCCGGCGACCCGGACGAGCTCTCCGACCCGCACCACCCGGCGTACTGGCGGCGGGCGGCGGACGTGCTCACCAGCGGGCTCGTCGTGGGAACGCCGGGCCTGCGGGCGGACCCGCAGGCCGCCGCCGAGGAGGACGAGGACGGGATCACGCTGACCCAGGCGTGGGTCGAGGACGCGGCGAACAGCGGGCTCTTCGTGGCCCGCTGCCTGGGGACGTTCGCCGGTGCGACGCTCGACGGGCCGGCGCTGGCGCGCGGCCAGCTGCGGCACCGGATGACGCGCGTCGAGCGCAACGGCGGATGGCGCACCCTGGCGCGCACCACGGTCGCCGACGTCGCCGACCACCTGTGGAGCCGACGGCTCGCGCTGCTCGGCGGGCTCGACGACCTGCCGCAGGTGCCGCAGCACGGCGACCCGACACCCGCGAACCTGCCCGGCCGCGACGGCGACGACGTGCTCGCCCTCGACTGGGGCACGCTCGGCCACGGGCCGGTCGGTGCCGACCTCGGCTACTACGCGCTGCAGGCCCGCGAGGAGCTCGAGCCGCTGGTCGAGGCGTACCTGCTCGGCCTGCCCGACGGGCTCGCCTCGCCCGAGCAGGTGCTGCACGGCGCCCGGGTGACCGCTGTGCTCACCGCGCTCAACCGCGCGGAGTGGGCGCTGGCCCGGGTCGCCGGGGGAGAGGGCGCCCTCGCCGGCAAGTACCGCCACCCTGCCGTCGCTCCCCACCTGCGTGCCCTCCAACGCCAGGCCACCCACCTCGAGGCGCTGCTCCGCGGCTGAGTCGCCGACCAGCGCCGTCGGTCAGAGCCGTTCGGCGGCGAAGGTGTCGCAGGCGTCGAGCGAGCCGGTGTCGAAGCCGGTCCGGAACCACCGCACGCGCATCGCAGCGGAGCCGTGCGTCCACGACTCCTCGCTGACCTGGCCGCGGGTCTTCTCCTGGATCCGGTCGTCGCCCACGGCCTCGGCGGCGGCGACGGCCTCCTCGACGTCGCGCTGGGTCAGCTCGCTGATGAGCACCTGGCCGTCGGCGTCCTCGGTGGAGGTGGCCGCGCGCGTCCACATGCCGGCGTAGCAGTCGGCTTGCAGCTCCAGGCGCACCGCGTCGCTGGTCGGGCCCTGCTGGGTGCGCACCCTGCCCATGGTGCCGAGGAGGTTCTGGACGTGGTGGCCGTACTCGTGGGCGAGCACGTACGGCTCGACGAAGCCGCCGTCGGGTCCGCCGAGCTGGCGCTCGAGCACGGCGTCGAAGAAGGTCGAGTCGAGGTAGATCGAGGAGTCGGCGGGGCAGTAGAACGGGCCGACGTCGGAGCTCGCCCCGCCGCAGCCGGTCTGCGTCGAGCCGGAGAATGTCGCGAGCTGCTCGACCGGCTGGAACCGGCCGCCGAGCTCGTCGGACCAGAAGTCGTGCAGCGAGTTCTCGACCGCGACCCGGGCGCAGTCGACGTCGTTGTTGGCGTCCTCGCCGGTCCGGCAGTTCTCGTAGCGGTCGCTGCCGGCGAACCGGCTGGTGTCGTACGACGCCGCGCCCAGGCCCGGCACGCCGCCCCCACCGCCGCCGTCGGTCATGCACTGCGTGAGCACCAGGAACAGCACGACGACGATGACGCCACCGATGCCGCCGCCGGCACGCATGCCACCGGGGATCATCATCGGGCCGCCGCCGCGGCCGCCGCCCAGCCCGCCGCCCCCGCGGCCGAGGGCGCCGCCACCGCCGCGCCCGCGGTCGCGGACCCGCCCCGTGTCCAGCCGCGCCTTGGGGTTGAACCGCATGGTGACTCCTCACACGTGCCTGGGGTTTCGTGCGTGGCCCGTACCCACAACTAGACTCGCTCTCCTCATGATCACCGCCACCCAGCTGGAAGTCCGAGCGGGCGCGCGACTGCTCATGGAGGACGTCAGCTTCCGCGTCGCCGCCGGCGACAAGATCGGTCTGGTCGGGCGCAACGGCGCCGGCAAGACGACGCTGACCAAGATCCTCGCCGGCGAGGGCCAGCCCGCGAGCGGGACGGTGACCACCACCACCGAGGTCGGCTACCTCCCGCAGGACCCCCGCACGGGCGACCCGGAGGTGCTGGCCCGCGACCGCATCCTGTCCGCACGCGGGCTCGATGCCGTCGTACGCCGTCTGCGCGACGCCGAGGCCGCGATGGGCAGCGACGACCCGGCCGTCCGCGACAAGGCGATGCGTCGCTACGAGCGGGCCGACGCCGAGCTGCACGCCGGGGGCGGGTACGCGGCCGAGTCCGAGGCCGCGGTCATCGCGCACAGCCTGGGCATCGAGGACCGCATCCTCGCCCAGCCGCTGAAGACGCTGTCGGGTGGCCAGCGGCGCCGGGTCGAGCTGGCGCGCATCCTCTTCTCCGGTGCCGAGATCCTCATCCTCGACGAGCCGACCAACCACCTCGACGCCGACTCGATCGTGTGGCTGCGCGACTTCCTCAAGGCGCACCGCGGCGGGTTCATCGTGATCAGCCACGACAACGGGCTGCTGGAGGAGACCGTCAACAAGGTCCTCCACCTCGACGCCAACCGCGGCGTCATCGACGTCTACAACATGGGCTGGAAGGACTACCTCGTCCAGCGCGAGACCGACGAGCGGCGCCGCAAGCGCGAGCGCGCGAACGCCGAGTCCAAGGCCAAGACGCTGACCGACCAGGCCAACCGGATGCGCGCGAAGGCGAGCAAGGCGTCGGCCGCCCAGTCGATGCTCAAGCGTGCCGAGAAGCTGGTGGCCGGGCTCGAGGGGGAGCGGCAGGCGGACAAGGTCGCGCGGATCGCCTTCCCCAAGCCGGCCGCCTGCGGCAAGACGCCGCTCACCGCGGCCGGGCTGTCGAAGTCCTACGGCTCGCTGGAGGTCTTCACCGACGTCGACCTCGCGATCGACAAGGGTTCCCGCGTCGTCATCCTCGGCCTCAACGGCGCCGGCAAGACCACGATGCTGCGCATCCTGGCCGGCGTCGACCGGGCGGACACCGGCGAGGTCGTGCCGGGCCACGGGCTGAAGGTGGGCTACTACGCCCAGGAGCACGAGACCCTCGACACCGACCGGACCGTGCTGGAGAACATGCAGTCCGCCGCGCCGCAGCTCACCGACACCGAGGCGCGCTCGGTGCTGGGCTCGTTCCTCTTCTCCGGCGAGGACGCCCACAAGCCGGCCAAGGTGCTCTCCGGCGGCGAGAAGACCAGGCTCGCGCTGGCCTCGCTCGTCGTCTCGAGCGCGAACGTGCTGCTGCTCGACGAGCCCACCAACAACCTCGACCCGGCCTCGCGCGAGGAGGTGCTCGCGGCGATCCGCTCCTACGAGGGCGCGATCGTGCTGGTCACCCACGACGAGGGTGCCGTCCGCGCGCTCGAGCCCGACCGGGTGCTGCTGCTCCCCGACGGCGACGAGGACCTGTGGAACGAGGGGTACGCCGACCTGGTCTCGCTGGCCTGATCTCGCTCGCGGACTCCCGTCCTCAGCCGAGGAACGGGTCGTGCTTGCGCACGTCGAAGATCTGGCCGGTGCTCCCTGAGATGAGCACGTCCACGGAGCGTCGGGCCACCTCCCCGGACTCGAGCAGGGACCCGGCCGGCTCCGCGCCGAAGGCCTGCGTGCGCATGGGCGTACCGGTGCGCTCGGGGTTGATCGCGTTGACGCGGACGCGGTGCGGCGACCACTCGTCGGCCAGGGCCTGGGTGAGGTTGACCACCGCCGCCTTCGCCGAGGAGTAGAGGCTGTAGCCGGCCCGGCCGCGGGTGTAGGAGCTCGAGGTGAAGAGCAGCAACGAGCCCTGCGTGCGCTGGAGCAGCGGGAAGAACTGCTGCGCGATGAAGATGGGGCCGAAGTAGTTGATCTCGATCGAGGAGTGGATCGTCTCCTCGCTGGCGTCGACGAGCTCGCCGCGGGGGAGGACACCGGCGGTGTTGACGACGAAGTCCACCCGGCCGTCGATCCGGTCGACCGCCGCCGCGGCCTCCGCGACGTCGCGCCGGTCCTCGACCCGGGTGCCGGTCGCGGATCGGCTGAAGGAGTGGACCGAGGCGCCGTGCTTGGCGGCGAACGCCGCGATGTCCGCGCCGATCCCGTAGCTCCCGCCGAAGACGACGACGACCTTGCCGTCGAGGGCCTCGCGGTAGTCGTCCTCGCCCTGCTGCTGCGGCAGCTCGCTGTTGGCGAGCTGGAACAGCTTGTCGGCGATGTGCAGGTCGATGGGGTCGGTGATCTTCATGTTGCGGTCCTCGCCCCGCACCACGCCGATCTCGACGCCCGGCAGGTAGCGCAGGACCACTCCGCAGTCGTCGGTCGCGGCGAACCCGTCGTCCTCGGCGGCCAGGGCGTAGGCCCGGCGGATGGTCCCGATGTGGAAGCCCTGGGGGGTCTGGCCCCGTCGGAGCCGGGCGCGGTCGGGGATGCTCTCGATGATGTCGTCCTCGACCCGGATGATCGTGTCCGCGGAGGGGATCGCGACGTCGACCGCCTCGTAGGTGCGCAGGGCGGCGATGCAGTCGTCGATGATCCGGGTGGAGAGGAACGGACGGACCGCGTCGTGCACGAGGACGTCGCAGTCGTCGTGCGGCACGGCGGCGAGCGCCCGCTCGGTGGTGGCGTTCCGGGTCTCGGCACCCTCGAGGACGTGGGCGACCTTCGTGAAGCCCTCCTCACGCACGATCGCCCGCGCGGCGTCCAGGTGGCCCACCGCCATCATCAGCACCACCTCGTCGATGCCGGGGTGGTTCTCGAACACCGCGAGGGTGTGCGCGAGGACGCTGCGGCCCGCGATCTTGAGCAGCTGCTTGGGGGTCTCCAGGCCCACCCTCGAGCCGGTGCCGCCGGCGAGGACGATGGCGACACGGCGACGGTCGGACCCGGCGGGAGCGTTCACGCGCCGGATCATGGCAGATGCGCAGGTCGGGCAGGGGGTCATCCGGATGGCGGTGTCGATGGCGGTGTCGGTGGCCGGACCTAGGCTCACCGGCATGACGACCCCCACCCCGGAGACCCCCACCCCGGAGATCCTGGCCGCCGCAGGCCTGCAGCTCGACCTGACCGGCCCGGTCGCGACGATCACCCTCGACCGGCCCGACGTGCGGAACGCGCAGACCCCGGCGATGTGGCGCGCGCTGGCCGACCTCGGGGCCGGGCTGCCCGGCGACGTACGCGTCGTGGTGGTGCGGGGCAACGGCCCGGCGTTCTCCGCCGGCCTCGACCGTCGGCTGCTCGACCCGTCCTCGATCGGTGGGGAGGAGGAGTCGGTCGCGGGGCTGGTCACGTTGTCCGACGAGGAGCTCTCGGCGACGATCGACGCCTACCAGCGCGGGTTCACCTTCCTGCGCGACCCGCGGTTCGTCTCGATCGCGGCGGTGCACGGGTACGCCATCGGCGCGGGCTTCCAGCTGGCGCTCTCGTGCGACCTGCGGGTGCTGTCGACCGACGCCCAGCTGTCGATGAAGGAGGCCGCGCTCGGGCTGGTACCGGACCTGACGGGAACAAAGCCGTTGGTCGACAGCGTTGGGTACGCCAGGGCACTCGAGATCTGCGCGACCGCGCGGATGGTCGGTGCCGACGAGGCCGTGCGGATCGGCCTGGCGCTGGCCGCCGTGCCGACCGAGCAGCTGGACTCGACGGTCGCCGACCTGGTCCAGGCCCTGGTCGCACCCCTCCCGGGTGCGGTCACCGAGATCAAGACGCTCCTCCAGGGAGCGGACGAGCGGGACCTCGAGACGCAGCGGCGGCTCGAGCGCGAGGCACAGGTGCGCCGGTTCCGCGAGATGGCGTCCCTCGTGGGAGGCCGGTGAAGGAGCTTCCATGTCGGGGATGTACGGCGCGGGCGCCGCGTGGCGCCACCTGAGGTCCGACCGGAGCGTGGTCGACAACCGGATCAGCCGGGAGACGCTCGGCCGGGTGCTGGGCTTCGCCCGACCGCACCGCGGGATCATCACCGCCTTCCTGGTGCTGACCGTGATCGACGCGGCGATGGTCGTCGTCACCCCGCTGCTGGTGCAGCGCGTCGTCGACGACGGCATCCTCGCGGGCGACGGTCGCCTGGTCACCATCATCGCGCTCTCGATGGCGGGCGTGGCGGTGCTCAACGCGGTGCTCGCCGTGCTCGGCGGCTGGTTGTCGTCCCGCATCGGTGAGGGCCTCATCTACGACCTGCGCACCCAGGTGTTCGGGCACGTGCAGCGCCAGTCGCTGGCGTTCTTCACCCGCACGCAGACCGGCGCCCTGGTCTCGCGGCTCAACAACGACGTCATCGGCGCCCAGCGGGCGTTCACCTCGACCCTGTCCAGCACGGTGTCGAACTCGATCGCCGTGGTCGTCGTCGGCATCGCGATGTTCGCGCTGAGCTGGCGGGTCACCCTGCTGTGCCTGGCGATGTTCCCGATCCTCTTCGGCGTCTCCCGCTTCGTCAGCGCGCGCCTCGCGGGCCTGACCCGGCGGCAGATGGACGGCAACGCCGACCTCGGCAACGTGATGACCGAGCGCTTCAACGTCGGCGGCGCGATGCTGCTCAAGCTCTTCGGCCGCCGCGGCGAGGAGGACGCGCTGTTCGCCTCGAAGGCCGCGAACGTCCGCGACCTCGGTGTCCGCATCTCCCTGATCACCCGGATCTTCGGCGCCTCGATGATGCTCGTGCCCGCGCTGGCGACCGCCCTGGTGTACGGCGTCGGTGGACACCTGGTCATCGACGGCACGCTCACCGTCGGCACGCTTCTGGCGCTCGCCACCCTGCTCCTGCGGCTGCTCGGCCCGCTGCAGGGGCTCTCGAACGTCCGCATCGACGTCATGACCGCGCTGGTCAGCTTCGAGCGCGTCTTCGAGGTCCTCGACCTGCCGTCGTTGGTCCGCGAGAAGCCCGGCGCGGTGGCGCTCCCGCCGACCGCGTCCAAGCTGGAGTTCGACCACGTCTCGTTCACCTACCCGCGGGCCGACGACGTGTCGCTGGCCTCGCTGGAGACCGTGGCGCGACCCGAGGCGCGCGACACCGCCGAGGTCCTCCACGACCTCACCTTCGCCGCCGACGCCGGCCAGATGATCGCGCTGGTGGGCCCGTCGGGCGCCGGCAAGACGACCGTCACCCACCTGGTCGCCCGGCTCTACGACGTCGACCACGGCGCGGTGCGGGTCGGCGGCCACGACGTGCGCGACGTGACGCTGCAGTCGCTGGAGGACGCCGTCGGGTACGTCACCCAGGACGCCCACATGTTCCACGACACGATCCGCGCCAACCTCGCCTACGCCCGGCCCGGGGCCACCGAGGAGCAGATGTGGGAGGCGCTCGAGGCCGCCCAGGTGGCCGGCCTGGTGCGCGCGCTGCCCGACGGTCTCGCCACCGTCGTCGGTGACCGCGGGTACCGGCTGTCCGGCGGCGAGCGCCAGCGGCTGGC
This sequence comes from Nocardioides deserti, assembly GCF_014266025.1. Lineage (GTDB taxonomy): Bacteria > Actinomycetota > Actinomycetes > Propionibacteriales > Nocardioidaceae > Nocardioides > Nocardioides deserti. The sequence goes on from NZ_JACMYC010000001.1 coordinate 478,943, forward strand.
GATCGCCCGGCTGCTGCTCAAGGCGCCGTCGATCGTCGTGCTCGACGAGGCCACGGCGCACCTCGACTCCGGGTCCGAGGCGGCCGTGCAGCGGGCGCTCGACGCCGCACTCGCCGGCCGCACGTCGCTGGTGATCGCCCACCGCCTCTCGACGGTCCGCGACGCGGACCTCATCCTCGTCCTCGAGGACGGGCGGATCGTCCAGTCCGGCACGCACGCTCAGCTCCTGGCCCAGGGCGGGCTCTACGCCGAGCTGCACCGGACCCAGTTCTTCGAGGACGTCCCGGCGTAGGGGAGGCTGGCAGGGTGGACCTCTCGCTCACCGACCGGGTGTACGTCGTCACGGGCGGCGCCCGCGGGCTCGGCCGGGCCACGGCGGACGTCCTCGTGGCCGAGGGGGCACGGGTCGTGCTGTCCGGCCGCTCCGCGGACGCACTGGCCGCCGCCCGCGCGGACCTGGGACCGGCCCGCGTCGCGACGGTCGTCGCCGACAACGCGGATCCGGCCACGCCCGACCGGCTGCTCGAGGCCGCGACCGGCTCGTTCGGCCGGGTCGACGGCGCGCTGGTCAGCGTCGGCGGGCCGCCGAAGGGGCCGGTGCTCGAGGCGACCGACGAGCAGTGGTCGGCCGCCTTCGACGTGGTCTTCCTCGGCGCGGTGCGGATCTGCCGCACGGTCGCCGCCGCACTGCCCGAGGGCGGCTCCCTCGCGCTGGTGCTGTCCTCCAGCGTCCGGTCGCCCCTGGCCGACATGGCGATCTCCAACGGGCTCCGCCCCGGCCTGGCCATGGTCGCGAAGACGCTGGCCGACGAGGTCGGTCCACGCGGCGTACGCGTCAACGGGCTGCTGCCCGGACGCCTGGCCACCGACCGGGTGGCCGCGCTCGACGCCCTGGCTGACGACCCTGACGCGGAACGGGCAGCGGCGGAGGCCGCGATCCCTCTGCGCCGCTACGGGCGGCCGGAGGAGTTCGGCCGGGCGGCGGCGTTCCTGCTGTCGCCCGCGGCGTCGTTCGTCTCCGGCGTCATGCTGCCGGTCGACGGCGGGGCGCTGCGCGCGCTCTGAGGTTCCCGCGGGGGCCGGGGCGGACGCTTGCCGGTCCGCGGGTCGGCCTTCGGCCGCGGCGGTCGCTTGCCGCGCGGGCCGCGCTGGCCGGGGGCGCCCCGCTTGAGCTCGTCGTAGGCCAGGTAGAGGAACCCGAAGATGGCCAGCAGGCCGAAGAACCACCACTGCAGGCCGTAGAAGAAGTGCGGCCCGTTGTCCTGCTCGGGCAGGGCGCGCGGCGTCAGCGCCTCCGCGGGCTCGGGGTCCTCCGAGCGCAGGTCGACGAAGCCGCCGTACGTCGGCCGGCCGATCGCCTCGCCGATCTCGGTGCTCGAGACCGCCCGGGTGCTGCCGTCGACCACCTTCGTGCTGTCGCCGGTGCCGTCGGCGCGGACGTAGCCGGTGATCGTGACCTCGCCCGACGGCGGCGCGGGCACGCCCGAGGCGTCGCCGCCGCGGTTCTCGGTGGCCAGCCAGCCGCGGTCGACCACGAGCGCCGTGCCGTCGGCGGTGACCAGCGGGACCACCACCTCGATGCCCGACTGGCCGTCGCGGGTGCGGTAGCGGACGATGACGGTGTCCTCGACGGCGTACTCGCCCGTGGCCGTGACGACCCGCCACTCCTGGTCGTCGGGGACGTCGCCGCCGGGGGAGAGGACGTCCGCGACCGGCGCCGGCTCGAGGTTCTCGTTGCGCTCGACGACCCGGTTCGTCTCCTGGCGGTCGTCGAGACGGTCGAACTGCCAGTTCCCGAGCCACCAGGTCGCCCAGGCGACGACGACGATGGCCACGGCGAAGAGGGCCCACCGACGACTCAGCAGGAACCGGAACCGACGCACCCCTCGAGGCTATCCGGGTGGTGCCGCGAGACCACGGCCGGTGCGCGTGATCCTCGACTCCCGGGGTTCGCCACCTAGACTGCAGGAGTGACGACGAGACCCCTGGAGGACCGGTACGGCCGGGTGGCCACGGACCTGCGCGTCTCGCTGACCGACCGGTGCAACCTGCGGTGCAACTACTGCATGCCGGCGGAGGGCCTTGACTGGTTGCCCGACGACTCGGTGCTCACCGACGACGAGGTCGTCCGGCTGATCGGCATCGGCGTGGAGCACCTCGGGATCCGCGAGGTGCGGTTCACCGGCGGCGAGCCGCTGGTACGTCGTGGCCTGGTCGGCATCGTCGAGCGCACCCGTGCTCTCGGCCCGGACCTCGAGCTGTCGATCACCACCAACGCCCTCGGCCTGGCGCGGACCGCCGACAAGCTCGCCGGGGCCGGGCTCGACCGCGTCAACGTCAGCCTCGACACCGTCCGCGCGGACACCTTCCACACGATCACCCGTCGCGACCGCTTCCACGACGTGGTCGCCGGGCTCGAGGCGGCCCAGGCCGCCGGGCTCGGGCCGGTGAAGGTCAACGCCGTGCTGCTGCGCGGCACCAACGACGACCAGGCCGGCGAGCTGCTCGCCTGGTGCCTCGAGCGCGGTTACGAGCTGCGGTTCATCGAGCAGATGCCGCTGGACGCGCAGCACGGCTGGTCGCGGACCGGCATGGTCACCGCCGAGGAGATCTTCGAGCGGCTGGCGCGCGACTTCGTGCTGACCCCGGCCGTCGAGCCGCGGGGGAGCGCCCCGGCGGAGCTGTTCCTCGTCGACGGCGGCCCCGGGACGGTCGGTGTCATCGCGTCGGTGACGCGGCCGTTCTGCGGCGACTGCGACCGCGTGCGGCTCACCGCCGACGGGCAGGTGCGCAACTGCCTGTTCGCCCGCGAGGAGTCCGACCTGCGGGCTGCCCTGCGCGCCGGCGCCCCCGACTCCGAGATCGCGGACCGCTGGGTCGTCGCGATGCGCGGCAAGCGCGCCGGTCACGGCATCGACGACCCGACGTTCCTGCAGCCCGACCGTCCGATGTCGGCCATCGGCGGCTGACCCCCGGCTGCTGTTCCCGGCTGTTCCTGCCGGACTACTCGGGGGGCGTGCTGCCGTCGTGCGGCACGACGTCCTTGAGGAAGCCGCGCGCGCCGAGGAAGTCCGACAACGACCCGCGGTGGTCGTCGCAGGCCAGCCACACCTTGCGACGCTCGGGGGTGTGCAGCTTCGGGTTGTTCCACTGCAGCTGCCACGCGGCCGGGGCCTGGCAGCCCTTGGCCGAGCAGGTGTCGGGGTCCATCACGCGCCGATCATCGCGCGGGACGGCCGACCTCGGGCTCCTGGGGTGCGGTGCCGAGCTGCGGGGCGGCGTACGACCCGTCCTGCAGCGCGAACCCCTCCTTGCGCGTGGCCTGCACGTTCGCCAGCACCACGGCGACGTAGGGCAGCACGATCGCGCCGGCGATGAGGAACGGCCAGACCCACTGCCAGCCGGCGAGGGCGGTCAGGACGGCGCCGACGAAGCAGATCGAGCGGATGCTCATCGACAGCAGGTACCGCTTCTGCCGAGCGGCGATGTCGACGTTGCGGCTGGCGGCCGCCGTGGTGATGCGCACCGCGTCGTCGCGGTCCCTGCGCTGGTCGCGGGCCATGTCCTCCAGCGTACGTCGCTAGAGTGCGGTTCCCACGCGTCGAACGGAAGGCTTCCTATGACGAACCGCACGTACCGGGTCACCGAGATCGTCGGCACCTCGCCCGAGGGCATCGACGAGGCCATCCGCAACGGCGTCGAGCGCGCCGCGCGCACGCTGCGGCACCTCGACTGGTTCGAGGTCACCCAGGTCCGCGGCCAGGTCAAGGACGGGACCGTCGAGCACTTCCAGGTCGGCCTCAAGGTCGGCTTCCGCCTGGAGGACGACTGAGCTCGAGCCGGGCGCGGACCGCGCCATTCGGCGTACCTGGCGGTAATCACTAGCGTCCTTGGACGTGACTGAGACAGACCCCGGGGAGGGGCTCCCGACCGGCCGTTCGGTGCTGGTCACCGGCGGCAATCGAGGCATCGGCCGCGCGATCGCCGAGGCGTTCCTCGCCCAGGGCGATCGCGTCGCCGTGACCACCCGGAGCGGCGGTGCGCCCGAGGGCGCACTGGACGTCCGCTGCGACGTGACGGACCAGGCGGCCGTCGACGCGGCGTTCGCCGAGGTCGAGGCGGCGCACGGCCCGGTCGAGGTGCTGGTCGCCAACGCCGGCATCACCCAGGACACCCTGCTGCTGCGGATGAGCGAGGACGACTGGTCCTCGGTCATCGACACCAACCTCACCGGCTCCTACCGGCTCGCCAAGCGCGCGGCGAAGGGGATGCTGCGGCTGCGGCGCGGCCGGATCATCCTCATCTCCTCCGTCGTCGGGCTGCTCGGGTCCGCGGGCCAGGCCAACTACGCCGCCTCGAAGGCGGGGCTGGTCGGCATGGCCCGGTCGCTGGCGCGCGAGCTCGGCTCCCGGTCGATCACCACCAACGTGGTCGCGCCCGGCTTCGTGGAGACCGACATGACCGGCGTGCTCACCGACGAGCAGCGCGACACGATCAAGGCGCAGGTGCCGCTCGGGCGCTACGCCGTGCCGGCCGAGGTCGCCTCCGCGGTGACCTGGCTGGCCTCCGACGACGCGGGGTACGTCACCGGGGCCGTGATCCCCGTCGACGGCGGCCTCGGGATGGGGCACTGACATGACCGACTCCACTGCAGCCACCGGCATCCTCGCCGGCAAGCGCATCCTCGTGGCGGGGGTGACGATGGACTCCTCCATCGGCTTCGCCACCGCGAAGGTCGCCCAGGAGCAGGGCGCGACCGTGCTCATCTCCAACTTCGGGCGGGCGCTGGGCATCACCCGGCGCATCGCCAAGCGACTGCCGAGCGAGCCGCCGGTGCTCGAGCTCGACGTCACCGACCCGGAGCACCTCGAGCGGCTGCCCGACCTGGTCCGCGAGCACCTCGGTCCCGACGCCGGGCTGGACGGGGTCGTGCACTCGATCGCGTACGGCAACCCCGAGACCCTGCTGGGCGGTCGCTTCCTGGACGGCCCCTGGGAGGACGTCGCGCAGGCGGTCCAGGTGTCGGCGTACTCGCTGAAGTCGCTGGCGCTGGCCTGCAAGCCGCTGATGGGGCGCGGCGGGTCGGTCGTGGGGCTGACCTTCGACGCGACGGTCGCGTGGCCGGCGTACGACTGGATGGGCGTGGCGAAGGCCGGCCTCGAGTCGACCTCGCGCTACCTGGCGCGCGACCTCGGCGCCGATGGCATCCGCTGCAACCTCGTCTCCGCGGGGCCGCTGCGGACGCTCGCCGCCAAGGCGATCCCCGGCTTCAGCGACCTCGAGGACATGTGGGGCACCCGCGCGCCGCTCGGCTGGGACAACACCGACCAGGAGCCGACCGCGCGGGCGGTGTGCGCGCTGCTCTCGGACTTCTTCCCCGCCACGACGGGTGAGATCGTCCACGTCGACGGCGGCTTCCACGCCATGGGCGCCTGACCCGCCCGCGGACCTGACAGACTCGCCCATCGTGAGCGCAGACGAGGGCACCCGGACGCTGGTGATCGTCCGGCACGCGGAGGCCTTGGCGGACGGACCGAGCGACGCCGAGCGCCGCCTCTCCGAACGGGGGCACGCCGACGCCTCCGCCGTCGGCGCCTGGCTCGCCGCGCAGGGGGTCACGCCCGACCACGCCCTGGTCTCCGCCGCCGTCCGCACCCTCCAGACCTGGGAGGACCTCGCCGACGTCGCCGGCTGGGACATCGAGCCGGACGTCGACGAGAGCCTGTACGCCGCCGGCCCCGAGACCGCCCTCGACCTCCTGCGCATCGTCCCCGACGACGTCCGCACCCTCGTCGTGGTCGGTCACAACCCCACCGTGGCCTCCCTCGCCCACCTCCTCGACGACGGTGAGGGCGACCTCGACGCCGGCAACCGCCTCGCCCTCGGCTACCCGCCCTCCGCCACCACCGTCCTCTCCTACGACGGCGACTGGGAGCACCTCGCCGACGCCTCTGCCTCCGTCGTCGCGTTCTTCGTCGGCGGGCGCTAGGGAAGGCAGGGAAGCTCCAGCATCCCAAGTGAACTTGGGGTGCTGGAGGTTCTCTGCCATCGCAATGGCCGGGAAGTGCGCACAGGAGCCCCCAAGTGATCGGTTGATCCACAGGCGACGAGCAGTCTCGGTAGCAGCGCCGAGCCGCGGGCAGATGCCGCCGCATGCAGCGACCCATCGACCTCCGTGAGCCGGAGGACCCCCGCAACGGACCAGTCATCTTCCGGCAGCACCTGCTGGCGGAGGGCTACACCGACCAGGCCATCGCCCGGATGAACCGCACCGGCGTCCTGCACCGGCTGCGCGGTGGTGCGTACGTCTCCGCGGAGACCTGGAAGGCCTTGGACGACGTCGGCCGCTACGGCCTGCGCTGCCGCGCGGTCCTCGGCCAGGCCAAGGCGCCGGTCGTGCTCTCCCACGTGTCAGCGCTCCCGGAGTACGACGCACCGACCTGGGGCTTCGACCTCGACGATGTGCACGTCACTCGGACGGACGGCATCCGCGGCCGGCGGGCCCCAGGCGTCCAGCACCACGTCGGCACGCTGCGCCCGGCCGACGTCCTGCGCGTCAACGGCGTACCGGCGGTGACACCCGCCCGGGCGGCGCTGGACACCGTCACCCTCGGGTGCTCGGAAGCGAGCCTGGTGGTGATGAACGATGTGGTGCACCGTGGCCTGGCGACTCCCGAGGAGCTGCGCGACAGTACGTCGAGATGCACACGTGGCCCGGGATGAGCGCGGCCGAAGTGCTCCTGCGGCTAGTCGATCCGCGCATCGCGTCGGTGGGGGAGACCCGGACGTTCTGGGCGCTCTACCAGCAGCGCCTGCCGCGGCCGGTGAGCCAGTTCGAGGTCAAGGACTCGACGGGGCGGATCGTCGCGTGGCTGGACTTCGCCTGGCCGGAGCTCGGGGTGTGGCTGGAGTTCGACGGCCGGGAGAAGTACGAGAAGCACCGCCGGCCCGGCGAGAGCGTCGCCGACGCCGTCGTACGCGAGAAGAACCGTGAGGACCTGGTCCGACGCATCACCGGGTGGCGCTGCATCCGCATCACCTGGGCAGACCTCCGCGACCCGGTCCGACTGGCCGCGATCATCCGTGCTGTCCTGTTCCCTTCGGCTGCCTGACCCTCAGGCGGAGGTGGAGGGTCGATCGCCACTACACGGTCATCGTCACCGCTCTGCGGCTGTTGCGATAGCCGAGAAGCGTCAAGATCCCAAGTTCACTTGGGATGCTGACAACACCCTTCACACCGGCGGGGCGGGGGTGACGATGCCGGCGGCGGCGTCGGCGGCCTCGATCTCCTCGCGGGAGATGCCGAGGAGGTAGAGGATGGCGTCGAGGTAGGGGACGTTGACGGAGGTGTCGGCGGCGTCGCGGACGAGGGGCTTGGCGTTGTAGGCGATGCCGAGGCCGGCGGCGTTGAGCATGTCGAGGTCGTTGGCACCGTCGCCGATGGCGATGACGGCGTCGAGGGGGACGCCGATGTCGGCGGCGAACTCGCGCAGGGCGCGGGCCTTGCCGGCCCGGTCGACGACCTCGCCGACGACGCGGCCGGTCAGGTGGCCGTCGACGACCTCGAGCTCGTTGGCGCGGGCGTAGTGGATGCCGAGGTCGGCGGCGAGGCGGTCGGTGACCTGGGAGAAGCCGCCGGAGACGATCGCGAACCGGTAGCCGAGCCGCTTGAGCGTGCGGACCATGGTGCGGGCGCCAGGGGCGAGCTGGAGGTTGTCGTAGACCGAGTCCAGCGCGGAGGCCGGCACGCCCTCGAGCAGCGCGACGCGGGCGCGCAGCGACTCCTCGAAGTCGACCTCGCCGCGCATCGCGCGTTCGGTGACGGCGGCGACCTCGGCCTCACAGCCGGCGTGGGCGGCGAGCATCTCGATCACCTCGCCCTGGACGAGCGTGGAGTCGACGTCCATGACGATGAGCCGCATGCCGCGGCGCAGCAGGTTCGCGGGCTGCACGGCGATGTCGATCCCGCGCTCGGAGGCCTCGGTGGCCAGCGCGGTGCGCAGCGCCTCGGGCGAGGCGCCGGAGACGTGCAGCTCGATCGCGGTGACGGGGTAGCGCGCCATCCGCTCGATCCGGTCGATGTTGGCGCCGCACTCGGCGATCCGGCCGGCGACGCCGGCCATGTCGGTGGCGCGCAGGGGGGTGCCGAGCACGGTGACGTGCGCACGCCCGCCGGCGCGGGCGCGGTTGTCGCCGGTGCCGCGCTCCACCTCGACGCTCATGCCGAGCTCGGTGGCGGTCGAGGTGACGGCGTCGCGCAGCTGCTCCCAGTCGCGGGGGACGGTCACGAGCACGCCGAGGATGAGCCGTCGGCGCAGCACGATCTGCTCGAGGTCGACGACCTCGACACCGGTGCGGGCGAGCGTGGCGAAGATCGCCGAGGTGACGCCCGGGCGGTCCTTGCCGGTGAGCGTGATGAGCAGGGTCTCCGGGGTCTCCATCGCGGGCGAGGCTATCGCCCGCGGTCCGCGGCTCAGGCGGGCGGCCAGACCTCGGGCGAGCAGGCCGCCACGAGCGCGCGCCGGCCGGCCCGCGCGAGCGGCACGAGGGCGTCGCGCCGCGCGGTCATCTCGTACGCCGTGACGGCGCCGCCGTCGTCGGCGAGTGCCAGGTCGGCGATCCCGAGCGCCTGGAGCCCGCGGGCGGCGAGGTCGACGCAGCGGGCCGGCACGCCGGGCGGAGCGGCCAGCGCGGGCCGGTGCCGCAGGTTCATCAGCTGGTCGGCGACCTCGGGGTTCCACCGAGCGACGTCGAGCTCCGCCAGGCGCCCGGCCGACTCGAGCAGCGCCGCGCGCAGCCCGCGGTCGGCCTCGCCGACGTCGGGCAGCTGCCGCCGGGCGGCGGGGTGGAGCACCCAGGCGACGGCGGCGCCGGTCCGCTGCGGCACCAGCCCCAGGTCGGCACCGGCCACGACGACGGCCGAGCCCGCCTCGAGCGAGGCGGCGTTGAACGGCGCCGGCCCGCCGAGGCCGACCGGGTCGCCCTCGGCCGGGAACGCCGCGCCGAAGGACGTCGCGCCCTCCGCGCGCAGCCGCGCCAGCCCGCCGACGAGCGTGTCGGTGCCCTGGAACGGGTCGGCGACCGTGTGTGTCGCGTCGCCGCCGATGACCGCGTCGACCAGCAGGTCGGTCACCACGGCGCCCCGCAGCCAGGCGGTGCCCCACCAGGCCAGCCGGGCGGCGGCAGGGAGCGTCTCGAGGTGGTCGTCGGGCACGGCCGGAGACTGTACGACGGGGCGCCGCGGGAGCGGCAGCGCACTCGCTAGGGTGAGGGCCATGGCCGCAGTCCTCGAGTTCGCCGACGTGACCGTCCGCCGGGGCCAGGCCACCCTGCTCGACCAGGTCTCCTGGACCGTCGAGGAGGACGAGCGCTGGGTGATCCTCGGCCCCAACGGCGCCGGCAAGACCACGCTCCTGCAGGTCGCCGCCGCCCAGCTGCACCCGACCTCGGGCGTCGCCGGGATCCTCGAGGAGGTCCTCGGCACGGTCGACGTCTTCGAGCTCCGCCCGCGCATCGGCCTGACCAGCGCGGCGCTCGCCGACCGCCTCCCGCGGCACGAGAAGGTCCACGACGTCGTCGTGTCCGCGTCGTACGGCGTGGTCGGGCGCTGGCGGGAGGACTACGACGACCTGGACCACGAGCGGGCGCGTGACCTGCTCGCCGAGGTGCGGGCTGGCCACCTGGTGGACCGCACCTTCGGCACCCTCAGCGAGGGCGAGCGCAAGCGCGTGCAGATCGCCCGCGCGCTGATGACCGACCCCGAGCTGCTGCTGCTCGACGAGCCGGCGGCCGGCCTCGACCTCGGCGGCCGCGAGGACCTCGTCTCCACCCTGAGCGTGCTGGCGATGGACCCCGACTCGCCCGCCACGGTGCTGGTCTCCCACCACGTCGAGGAGATCCCGCCGGGCTTCAGCCACGCGCTGCTGCTGCGCGAGGGCGCGGTCGTGGCGGGTGGGCTGCTGGACCACGTGCTGACCGAGGAGAACCTCGCCGCGACGTTCGGCATGCCGTTGGTGCTGACCCAGGAGGACGGCCGCTGGGCCGCCCGGCGGCGCACCCGGGCCCGCTAAGACCACTACCGATAGGGTCGGGGACATGGACTGGCTCGGAGACAACGCCTGGGCGGTGTGGCTCGGCCTCGGGTTCACCCTGGGGGTCGCCGAGCTGTTCAGCCTCGACCTGATCCTGCTCATGCTGGCCGTCGGCGCGCTCGCCGGCATGGTCGCCGGGCTGCTCTCGGCGCCGCTGGTGCTGCAGATCCTCGTCGCCGCGGCGACGTCGGTCGCGATGCTCGCGCTGGTGCGCCCCTCGGTGGTCAAGCGGCTGCACAGCGGGCCGGACCTCGAGATGAGCCACCACAAGCTCGTCGGCCAGCAGGGCGTCGCGGCCAAGCCGATCAGCACGCTCGAGCCCGGCATCGTCCGGGTCTCCGGCGAGGACTGGACGGCCCGCCCGTACGACGAGCACCTCACCATCGCGGAGGGCGAGGCCGTCGAGGTCCTCCAGATCCGCGGCGCCACCGCCTACGTCCACCCCGTCCCTCGCCTCGAGAGCTGAGGAGCTCCCATGCCCGTCGTCCTCGTCCTGCTGGCGCTGCTGCTGGTCTTCGTGATCACCGTGCTCGCCAAGACGGTGCGGATCGTGCCCCAGGCGCGCGCCGGCATCGTCGAGCGGTTCGGCAAGTACAAGCAGACGCTGCCCGCCGGCCTCAACATCGTCGTGCCGTTCATCGACAAGGTGCGCTACCTGATCGACCTGCGCGAGCAGGTCGTCAGCTTCCCGCCGTCCTCGGTGATCACCGAGGACAACCTGACCGTCGAGATCGACACGGTCATCTACTTCCAGGTCATCGACCCGGTGGCGGCGACGTACGAGATCGCCAACTACATCCAGGCCGTCGAGCAGATCACCATGACCACGCTGCGCAACATCGTCGGTGGCATGGACCTCGAGCAGACGCTGACCAGCCGCGAGACCATCAACTCGGGCCTGCGCGGCGTGCTCGACGAGGCCACCGGCAAGTGGGGCATCCGCGTCGGCCGGGTCGAGATCAAGAGCATCGACCCGCCGCCGTCCATCAAGGACACGATGGAGAAGCAGATGCGCGCCGACCGCGACAAGCGGGCCGCCATCCTCACCGCCGAGGGCCAGCGCCAGTCGGCCATCCTGACCGCGGAGGGCCAGAAGCAGTCCGCGATCCTCCAGGCCGAGGGCCAGCGCGAGTCGCAGATCCTGAGCGCGCAGGCCGACCGCGAGGCCGCGATCCTGCGGGCCCAGGGTGAGGGCCAGGCGATCCAGACGGTCTTCCAGGCCATCCACGACGGCCAGCCCGACCAGTCCCTGCTGGCCTACCAGTACCTCCAGATGATGCCGAAGATCGCCGAGGGCGACGCCAACAAGGTGTGGATCATCCCGAGCGAGTTCAACGAGGCGCTCAAGGGCCTCGGTTCGACGATGAACCAGCTCCAGGGCATCCCGCAGGAGTCCGACGGCCCGAAGACCCGCGTCGACATGGGGCCGGCCGAGCCGCAGCTCCCGCGCGGCGCCAACCGTGACGATGGCGAGCTCAGCGAGGCCAACGAGGCCGTGCAGGCCGCGATCCGGGAGGCCGCGACGGCCGCCCAGCCGCGGTCGGGATCCGGCTCGGCCCCGGCCGCCGTGCCGGGCACGCAGGTGGAGGGGACCGACCCGTCCGTCGACCCCGTCGACGTACCCCCGGAGCAGCCGGAGCCCCCGGCAGCGCCCCCGGTCTCCTAGGTGCTGCTGGAGTCGGCGGCGATCCTGCTGGCGGGGGTCGCCGCCGGCACCATCAACACCGTCGTCGGTTCGGGCACGCTCATCACGTTTCCGACCCTGCTCGCCTTCGGCGTGCCGCCGGTCACCGCCAACGTCTCGAACAACATCGGCCTGGTGCCGGGCTCGATCTCCGGCGCGATCGGCTACCGCCGCGAGCTCGTGGGCCAGCGCACCCGCGTGCTGCGGCTGGCCAGCGGATCGCTGCTGGGCGGCCTCCTCGGCGCGGTGCTGCTGCTCGTGCTGCCCGCGGGCGCCTTCGAACGGATCGTGCCGGTGCTCATCGGCCTCGGTGTCGTCCTGGTGGTCGTGCAGCCGCGGGTCTCCCGCACCGTCGCCCGCCGGCGCGAGGCGCGCCCCGTCGAGGGCACGCGCCCCGACCCGTGGTGGATCTGGCCGACGACGGCGCTGACGGGCGTGTACGGCGGCTACTTCGGCGCCGCCCAGGGCGTGCTGCTGATGGGCGTGCTCGGCATCGGCGTGGAGGAGTCGCTGCAGCGGCTCAACGCGGTCAAGAACATCCTCGCCGCGACGGTCAACGGCGTCGCCGGCTTGCTCTTCGTGGTCGTCGCCGACGTCGACTGGCGGATCGTCGCGCTCATCGCCGTCGGCGCGGTGATCGGAGGTCAGATCGGTGCGACCGTCGGTCGCCGACTGCCTCCGGCCGTCCTGCGCGCGGTCATCGTCGTGGTCGGGCTGGTCGCGCTGGTGTCGTTCGCGCTCTGAGGACGAGCACCAGCGCGACCGCAGGGGCAGCGTCAGTCGGTGAGGGTCTTCCCGGTGCGCAGACCGAGGAAGCCGGCGACGACCGCGCCCGAGGCCACGGCGGTCATGCCCTGGCCGGCCTTCACGGGCGCCGAGCCGTCCTTCACGGCCAGGTAGCCGGTGGCCGCGTCGGCCGCGTCCACGAGGATGCCGAGCAGCACCAGCGTGCGCCGGGCCTTGCCGGTGGCGAGCAGCGTGGCCGCGCCGAGGGCGATCTCCCGGGTGCCGAACAGGCGGGTCACGTAGGGCACCTGCGGGTTGCTCCGCGGGTCCAGCATCATCTGCTGCGCGGCCATGGACGGGTTGGCGAGCGAGGCGACGCCGATGGCGATACGGCCCAGGGAGAGTCCGGTCACGGGGTTCATGCCGCCGGACACTAGCGGGACGGCGGGCCGCCGCGAGGAGGGGTCCGGTCAGCCGACCCAGGCGTCGTGCCACCGCCCGATCGCGTCGTACGCCGCGGCGCGCGGCGCCGGCAGGGACAGCACGACGTCGTGCCGGGCGTCGGGCACCGCGACGTAGGTGACGTGCGGCCCGACGGCGGTGGCCCACCGGCGGATCTGGGGCACCTCGAGCACGATGTCGTGCCGGTGCACGTCGTCGCCCATCGCGCTCGGCTGCGCACTGGCGCCGGACGAGAGCACGAGCACCGGGCAGGGCACGGCGAGGCCGGCGTGCAGCCGCGCGTGCCCGCGGCGGACCGCGCGCAGCCAGCCGGCGTGCACGGTGAACGACTCCAGCGGCTTCCACGCCAGGTCGAAGTCCCACTCGCCCTCGTGGTCGCGGTGCAGGCTGCGGGCGTAGAACCCGCTGACCGAGCGCGGCAGCACCCGCTTCGGCGTGCGGCGGCCGACCTGCTCGACGACGACCGTGCCGAGGGTGCGGAGCAGGACGCTGCCCTGCATGTCGAACCAGGGGGAGTTGAGCACCATCCCGGCCAGCTCGTCGGGCCTGCGCGCGTCGGCCCACAGCGAGGTGGTCAGCCCGCCGGTGGAGTGCCCGGTCAGCACCACGTGGTCGTGGCCGTCGCGGCCGGTGACGAGCGCCCAGGCGGCGTCGAGCTCGGCGGCGTACTCCGAGAGGTCGGCGACGTAGTTGGGGGTCTGGTGCGGCCGGATCGAGCGGCCGTACTTGCGCAGGTCGAGGGCGTAGAAGTCGTAGCCGCGCTCGGTCCACCACTCGGCGTACCCGGTCTGGAAGAAGTAGTCGGCGAAGCCGTGCACGTGCAGGACCGCCCGCCGCGTCGGCATCGCCGCCCGCCGCTGGACCAGCGTCGCGACGACCGGCCCCTCGTCGTCGTCGGGGAGGACGATCTCCTCGGCCAGGTACGGCTGGCCGAGGACGTCGGGGCCGAGGACGTCGGGGGTCGTGCTCATGCCCGGATTCTGCCGGTACGCCGTCCGCGGATCGCGAGGGCCTCCTGCGGTCGGTTGGTGGTCACCAGCCAGGCGCGGCCGGGCCGCAGCCAGTGGCGCAACGAGCCAGGGGTGTCGATCGTCCACACCAGCAGCGGCATCCGGCGGCGGCGGGCGAAGCCGGCCAGGCCGGCGCGGGCGAGCCAGTGGTGCGCGACGACGAGGTTGGCGCGCGACTGGCGGTAGCGCAGGTGCGGCCACACCTCGGACGCGCGAACGCGCAGCTGGCGCCAGACGGGGAAGCCGGTGACCTTGCGGCCCAGCGAGAGACCGACGAGCAGGTCGGGGAGGCCGTTCGCCTCGGCCCAGTCGCGGACCTCGCGCACCGACTCGTCGTCGAGCGTGGTGACGATGAGGTTGTCGCCGCCCAGCCGCTCCACGGCCCGGGCGGTCGCCTCGGCGCAGCTGCCGACGAACTTCAGGTCCAGGTGGGCGCGACGGCGACCGGCGAGGGCGTCCAGCACCTCGTCGTACGTCATCAGGTCCGGCACCGCCGCCCGCAGGTCGTCGACGGTCAGCGACCTGAGCGCGACCTCCTCGCCGGCGACCTCGACGACCGAGTCGTGGAAGACGACGAGCGTGCCGTCGCCGCACCGTTCGACGTCGAACTCCACGAAGTCGACGTCCAGCGACAGCGCCCGGTCGACGGCCGCCCGGGTGAGGCAGCGGTGGGCGCTGAGCTGGACCGGGTCGCTGACCGAGGCACGAGGCACGAGGACATCCTGGCGTGCCGCGCCAGGGGCGGCGTGGCACGGTGGCCGCATGGAGCTCTCCGAGGTGATGCGCACGACGGCGGCGGTGCGGGAGTTCACCGACGACCCGCTGCCAGACGAGGTGCTGCACCGCATCCTCGACGACGCCCGGTTCGCGCCGAGCGGCGGCAACCGCCAGGGCACCCGGGTGGTGGTGGTCCGCGACGGGACGACCCGGGAGCGGCTGGCCGAGCTCAACGAGCCGGCGGTGCGGCGGTACGTCGCGCAGTCCAAGGCGGGGGAGAGCCCGTGGAACCCGGTGCACCCCCCCGGTCCCACGCCCGAGGAGATCGCGGCGACCCGGGTGCCGGCGTCGTTCACCGAGCCGGTGCTGCGCGCGCCGGTCGTGCTGGTCTTCGTCGTCGACCTCGCGGTGGTCGCCGCGATGGACCAGGACCTCAGCCGGGTCGGCATCGTCGGCGGCGCGTCGGTCTACCCGCTCGTGTGGAACGTCCTGCTCGCCGCCCGGGCCGCGGGCTACGGCGGCACGATCACCACCATGGCCACCGCGATGGAGCCGGAGGTCAAGGTCCTGCTGGGCGTGCCGGAGACGTACGCCGTCGCCGCGGTCGTCCCGCTCGGCCGGCCGGTCAAGCAGCTGACCCGCCTGAAGCGGCTGCCCGTCGAGGAGCTGGCCGTCCGTGAGCGGTTCGACGGGGAGCCGTTCGGCCGCTAGGACCGTCGCCCGGTGCCGAGCCCGCGGGTCAGGAAGACGCTGTGCGGGTCGAGTGCGTAGTCGCCGAACGGCGGGCACTCCTCGAAGCCGCGGGAGCGGTAGAGGGCGCGAGCCGGCGCGAAGTACGGCTCGGTGCCCGTCTCCAGGCTGATCCGCTCGTGCCCGGCCGCTCCGGCCTCGGCCAGGACGCGGTCGAGCAGGCCGGCGCCGATCCCGCGCCGGCGGGCCGCGGTGGCGGTGCGCATCGACTTCAGCTCGACGTGGCCCGCGCCGAGGTCCTGGAGCGCGACGCAGCCGAGTACTGCGCCCTCGCCCGACCGCGCGGTCCAGAACGCCGTGCCGGGAGCGGCCAGCGCCGCCGGGTCCAGCGCGTGCACGCTCTCGGCCGGGCTGGTCGCGTGCATGTCGCGCAGGTGCTCCTCGAGCAGGGCGAGGACCTCGGGCCGCAGGGGCGAGTCCGGCGCCACGGTCCAGCCGGCGAGCACGTCGCTCACCGGGCGGACCGCTCCACGGCGTACGACGCCGCGGCGCGCACGAGCCCGGCGAGCAGGCCGACGTCGGCGGCGGTCTCGGGGTGCCACTGGACCGCGACGCAGAACCGGTCGCCGGGCACCTCCATCGCCTCCAGCGTGCCGTCCTCGGCGCGGGCGGCGGCAACCCAGCCGGGGTGGGTGGCCACCGACTGGTGGTGGTGGCAGCCGACCTCGAGCGTCTCGCCGACCAGGCCGGCGACGAACGTGCCCGGCACGGTGCGGACCGGCACGCGGCCGAAGACGTCGCCACCGGGGGAGTGCTCCTCGTGCCCGACCAGGTCGGGCGTGTGCTGGTCGAGCGACCCTCCCGCGTGGACGGCCATGAGCTGCATCCCGCGGCACACGCCGAGCACCGGCAGGCCGGCCGCCGCGGCCGCGTCGAGCAGCGCGAGCTCCCACGCGTCCCGGTCCGGGCGCCAGCCGGCCGTGCGCGGGTGCGGCTCGGCGTCGTACCGCGCGGGGTCGACGTCCGCGCCGCCTGCGATGACCAGACCGTCGAGGCGGCGCACGACGGCGTCGGCCGCACCCACCTGCGCGACCGCCGGCAGCAGCACCGGCACGCCGCCGGTGGCCTCGACGGCCTCGGCGTACTGCGTCGGCAGCAGGTCGGCGCGCTGGTCCCACACGCCCCAGCGGGCCTGCTCGCGGTAGGTCGACAGCCCGATGACCGGCGCGCTCACCCGACGGCCCTCACAGCGGGGTGACGTAGGCGCCCGAGATGCCGCCGTCGACCAGGAAGGTGTTGGCGGTCATGAACGAGGAGTCGTCGGAGGCCAGGAACAGCACCGCCGACGCCATCTCCTCGGGCTCCCCGAAGCGGCCCATCGGCACGTGCACGAGCCGGCGCGCGGCCCGCTCGGGGTCGCTGGCGAACAGCTCCTGCAGCAGCGGGGTGTTGACCGGTCCAGGGCACAGCGCGTTGACCCGCACGCCCTGGCGCGCGAACTGCACGCCGAGCTCGCGGGTCATCGACAACACGCCGCCCTTGGAGGCGGAGTAGGAGATCTGCGAGGTCGCGGCGCCCATGACGGCCACGAACGACGCGGTGTTGATGATCGAGCCCCTGCCCTGCTCGAGCATGTACGGCAGCGCCGCCTTGCAGCACAGGTAGACGGAGGTCAGGTTGACCTCCTGCACCTTGCGCCAGGCGTCGAGGTCGGTGTCGAGGATCGAGTCGTCCTCCGGCGGGCTGATGCCGGCGTTGTTGAAGGCGATGTCGACCGAGCCGTAGGTGTCCTTCGCGGTCCGGAACAGCGCGTCGACCTGTTCCTTGTCGGTGACGTCGACGTGGACGTACGTCACGAACTCGGTGCCACCGAGCTGCCCGACCAGCTGGTGGCCGCGCTCGTCGTCGATGTCGCCGATGACGACCTTGGCGCCCTCCTCGACGAAGCGCTGGACGGTCGCCAGGCCGATGCCCGAGCAACCGCCGGTGACGACCGCGACCCGGTCCTGGATGCGTCCTGCCACTGTGATGCCTCTCTGGTGGTGCTTCTCGTGGAAACCTGCTGCGCCGTCAGTGCGCGATGAAGACGTTCTTCTCCTCGGTGAACGCCTGCGGTGCGTCGGGGCCGAGCTCGCGGCCGAGGCCGGACTGCTTGTAGCCGCCGAACGGCGTCCAGTAGCGGACCGAGGCGTGGGAGTTCACCGAGAGGTTGCCGGCCTCGACGGCGCGCGCGACGCGCAGCCCGCGGCCGAGGTCGCGGGTGTAGATCGAGCCGGACAGGCCGTAGTCGGTGTCATTGGCCCGGGCCACGGCGTCGGCCTCGTCGTCGAACGGCATCACCGCCACGACCGGGCCGAAGACCTCCTCGCGCCAGATCCGCTGCGCCGGGTCGTCGACGGCGACCACCGACGGGGCGACCCAGAAGCCGTCGCCGCCGGGCGTCGATCCGGTGATGGTCACGTCGACCTCGGACAGGTAGCCGGCGACCGTGTCGCGCTGGCGCGCCGAGATGAGCGGGCCCATCTCCGAGGCCTCGTCGGTCGGGTCGAGCACCCGCAGGCCGGTGACGCCGGGCTCCAGGAGCGAGAGGAACTCGTCGTACGCCGAGCGCTCGACGAGGATCCGCGAGCGCGCGCAGCAGTCCTGGCCGGCGTTGTCGAAGACGGCGTACGGCGCCGCCGCGGCCGCCGCGGCCAGGTCGGCGTCGGCGAAGACGATGTTGCTGCTCTTGCCGCCCAGCTCCAGGGTGACCCGCTTGACCTGCTCCGCGCAGCCGGCCATCACCCGCTTGCCGACCGCGGTCGACCCGGTGAAGCAGACCTTGCGCACCAGCGGGTGGGTCACGAAGCGCTCGCCGACCACGTCGCCGCGGCCGGGCAGCACGGTCAGCACCCCCTCGGGGATGCCGGCCTCGAGCGCGAGCTCGGCCAGCCGCAGCGCGGTCAGCGGGGTGAGCTCGGCGGGCTTGAGCACGACCGTGTTGCCGGCGGCCAGCGCGGGCGCCATGCCCCACGCGGCGATCGGCATCGGGAAGTTCCAGGGGACGATGATCCCCACGACGCCGAGCGGCTCGTGGAAGGTCACGTCGGTGCCGCCGGCGACCGGGATCTGCCGGCCGAAGAGCCGCTCGGGCGCGCCGGCGTAGTAGTTGAGGCAGTCGCGGACGTTGCCGGCCTCCCAGCGGGCGTTGCCCCAGGTGTGGCCGGCGTTGCGGACCTCGATCTCGGCGAGCTCCTCGACGTGGGCGTCGACGACCGCGGCGTACCTGCGCAGCAGCGCCCCCCGCTCGCCGGGCGCGACGGCCCGCCAGGTCGCGAACGCCTCGTGGGCGCGGGCGATCGCGGCGTCGGCCTCCTCCACCGAGGCGAGCGGCACCTCGGTGATCGGGCGTGCGGTGGCCGGGTTCACCACGGTGAACAGGTCGGTCATGCAGGTCCCCTCGTCGGGCCGGGGGTCACATGCGGCTCACATGCGTTCGAAGCCCCGGCGCAGCTCCCAGTCGGTGACGGCCGCGTCGAACGCCTTGAGCTCGACGTCGGCCATGTTCGTGTAGTGGTCGACCACGGCGTCACCGAACGCTGATCGTGCCACCTGTGAGGACGCGAAGGCGTCCCGGGCCTCCCGCAACGTCTGCGGCACCAGCTCGAGTCCCTGGCTGTAGGCGTTGCCCTCGGTGGGCGGGACCGGGTCGAGCTCGTTCTCGATGCCGTGGAGGCCGCCGGCGATCATGGCGGCGATGGCGAGGTAGGGGTTGACGTCGCCGCCCGGCACGCGGTTCTCGAGGCGGGCCGAGGGTCCCGACCCGACCAGGCGCACCGCGCAGGTCCGGTTGTCCAGCCCCCAGGCGATCGCGGTCGGCGCGAACGATCCGTCGGCGAAGCGCTTGTAGGAGTTGACGTTCGGGGCGTAGAGCAGCGTGAAGTCGCGCATCGTGGCGAGCAGACCGGCGATGAACTGGTCGTAGACGCGGGTCCGGTCGTCGCGCTCGGCGTCCCAGAAGACCAGCTCGCCGTCGGTGCCGCGCAGCGAGAGGTGGATGTGGCAGGAGCTGCCCTCGCGCTCGTTGAACTTCGCCATGAACGTCAACGACTTGCCGTGCAGAGCGGCGATCTCCTTGGCCGCGGTCTTGTAGACGACGTGGTGGTCGGCGGTCACCAGCGCCTCGTTGTAGAGGAAACCGATCTCGTGCTGGCCCAGGTTGCACTCGCCCTTGGCGCCCTCGACGTCCATGCCCGCGGCGTACATCGTGTTGCGGATGTCGCGCAGCAGCGGCTCGACGCGCGTGGTGCCGAGGATGGAGTAGTCGACGTTGTACTGGTTGGCCGGCCGCAGCTGCTGGTAGCCGCGGTCGAAGGCCTCCTCGTAGGTGTCCTCGAAGACGATGAACTCCAGCTCGGTCCCGGCGTGCGCCTCCCAGCCGCGCTCGCGGGCCCGGTCGAGCTGGCCCTTGAGGATCGTGCGGGGCGACTCGGCGACGGGCGTGTGGTCGGGCCACACCAGGTCGCACTGGACCATCGCGGTCGCCGGGAGGTGGGGGAGCAGCCGGAGCGTGCTCCAGTCCGGCACCCACTCCATGTCGCCGTAGCCGCGCTCCCAGGAGGAGATCGCGTAGCCGTCGACGGTGTTCATGTCGACGTCCACGGCGAGCAGGTAGTTGCAGCCCTCGGTGCCGGCCTCGAGCGCCACGTCGAGGAAGTACGCCGCGTGCAGCCGCTTGCCCTGGAGCCGGCCCTGCATGTCGGTGAACGCCATCACCACCGTGTCGACCTCGCCGTCGGCGACCAGCCGTCGGAGCCGGTCCAGCGTGAGCATCCGGTCGTTGACCGGCTGCTCGGTCCCTGCGGTCAGGTCGGTCACGAGAGTCCCTTCTCGGCGTCCTCGATGGCGGCGAACTCCTCTTCCGGAGCCCCCGCGACGATGTGGTGGCGGCTGTAGAGGGCGAAGTACGCGATCGCCAGCGCGAAGACGCCCGCGGTGATGAGCACCGCGGTGGAGTCGACGAAGAAGCCCGCGACGACGGCGACGCAGGCGAGCACGAAGCCGATGCCGGTCGTGACGACGCCGCCCGGGGTGCGGTACGGACGCTCGAGGTCGGGCTCGCGGATGCGCAGCACGATGTGGGAGAGCGTCATCAGCACGTAGGAGATCGTCGCGCCGAAGACCGCCACGAGGATGAGCAGGTCGCCCTCGTTGAGCATCGCCATGACGAAGCCGATGATGCCGGGCACGATCAGTGCGAGGTACGGCGTCTTGCGGCTGCCGGTGCGCGAGAGCACCTTGGGCAGGTAGCCCGCCCGCGAGAGCGCGAAGGTCTGGCGCGAGTAGGCGAAGATGATCGAGAAGAAGCTGGCGATGAGGCCGAGCAGACCGACGACGTTGACGAAGGTGCTGACCGCCGTGGAGCCGCCGTACGCCGTCTCGAGGGCGTCCACGAGCGGGTTGCCGGACTCCTGCAGCGACTCCGCGCCGGCCGCACCGGGCGCGACGAGCAGGATCATCGCGGCGAACGCCAGGAGCGTGAGCATCGCGGCGATGATGCCGCGCGGCATCGACCGGGCGGGGTCCTTGGTCTCCTCGGCGGCGAGCGGCACGCCTTCGACGGCGAGGAAGAACCAGATCGCGTAGGGCAGGGCCGCCCAGATGCCGATCAACCCGAACGGCAGGAAGTCGCTGGCCCCGACGGCGTCGGTGGGGGCGATGTCGACGAGGTTGCCGGCGTCGAACTTCAGCGCCGCGGCGACGACGAACGCCAGGAGCGCGATCACGGCGATGGCGGTGATCGCGAACATCAGCTTGAGCGCCTCGCCGACGCCCCACAGGTGGAGACCGATGAAGACGAGGTAGAAGACCGCGAAGACCAGCGGCCCGTCGATGCCGACGAGGGAGTCGACGTAGGCGCCGATGAAGTTCGCGATCGCGGCGGGCGCGATGGCGTACTCGATGAGGATCGCGGTGCCGGTGAGGAAGCCGCCCCACGGGCCGAGCGCGCGACGGGCGAAGCCGTACCCGCCACCGGCGGTCGAGATGGTGGAGGACATCTCCGCCAGCCCGAGCACCATGCACAGGTACATCACGCCCATGATGATCGTGGCGACCAGCAGGCCGCCCCAGCCACCCTCGGCGAGGCCGAAGTTCCAGCCGGCGAAGTCGCCGGAGATGACGTAGGCGACGCCGAGCCCGGCCAGGAGGACCCAGCCGGCCACGCCGCTGCGCAGCTGCCGCTCCTCGAAGTAGGCGGCGTCCTCGTGCTCCCGTGTGGTCATGTCGAGTCCTGTCTGCCGTCACGGTGGCGGGGCCCGAGCCCACCGGGGTTGCTAGACGGTAGTGACCGCTTTCGGTACCCGACAAGCACCGTGTCGGCGCGCCGACACCACGAATCCGAGGACGGGTCCTGAGGACGGGGCCCACGACCGGACCCGCGACGGGCCCACACGGGTCCCGCGCTCAGCGCAGGCCGAGGCACCCGGAGACGTCGGGCTCCCAGGGGAGCTCGGCGTGCTCGCCGATCCTCCGGTCGAGCCCGGCGGCGACCTCCGCGGGCCACGGTGCCGTGCGGCGGGTGGTCATGTCGATGTGGAGGAAGACCTCCTCCATCACGTAGCTGAGGCGCTGGTGGGTGTCGTCGAGCAGGTGCACCAGGGCGTGCGCGGCGCGGTCGGAGCGGCCGAGCAACCGCACCCGCGCGGACATCCGGTCACCGGTGCGGAGCTCGGCGACGTAGCGCAGGTGGTGCTCGGCGGTGAAGCAGGCGTGGCCGAGGGCCGGCCAGTTCTGCGGGATGCCGAGGTCGACGAGCGACTCGTCGAGCCCCTCGCTGGCGATGCCGGTGTAGTGGCGCACGTTGAGGTGCCCGTTGGCGTCCTCGAAGGCGATGGGGACCGGCTGCTCGGCGTAGGCCGGCAGGGTGGCCAGCTGCTCGTAGGTGGGGTGTGGGGTGCTCACGCTGCGCGACACTAGCGGCCGGCCTCGGCGTGCCCGGTGGAGAACGCCGCTGGTGGGTCGTCCGCGCCACTAGTGTTCGGGCCGTGAGCCGGTCCGGGACGTTCGTCAGGGACTGGCGGTCCGGTTCCTGGAACAGCCAGGTGCGGGTCCTCGCCCTGCTCGTCGCCGGCGTGCTCGTCTCGGGCGTGGTGTCGTGGGTGGACTACGGGACGCTGCCGGCGACGACGTACGTCGTGTGGCTCATCCTCGGCATGCTCACCCTCCGCTTCCAGCCGCTGGTGCCGCTGACCGGCCTCGTGCTCGTCGTGGCGCTGGCCGCGATGGTCCGCGACGGCCCGCTGACCGACGCCCGGGTCTCGGTGGCGATCACGCTGCTCGTCTGCGCGACACTGGTCCTCGTCCAGTCGGGACGTCGGCGCAGCGGCCTGCCGACGTTGCTGAGCGAGGCGCTGCTGACCGAGCTCAAGGGACGGCTGCAGGCGCAGGGCACGGTGCCGGAGCTGCCGGCAGGCTGGTCGGCGCAGAGCGCGATGATCGCCTCCCACGGCACCGGCTATGCCGGCGACTTCCTCGTCGCCGACCTCACCGACGACGGCCACCGCCTGGAGATGGTGCTCGTCGACGTCTGCGGCAAGGGCATCGCGGTCGGGCCGCAGGCGCTGCAGTTCGCCGGCGCGCTCGGCGGCCTGATCGGGGCGCTGCCGCCAGAGCAGCTGCTGCGCGCCGCCAACGCCTTCCTGCTGCGGCAACGGGCCGACGAGTCCTTCGCCACCGCGGTGCACGTCCTGGTCGACCTGCGCGACGGGCGCTGGACGGTCACGAGCGCGGGCCACCCGCCGGCCCTGCGGTACGACGCCGCCGAGCACGCCTGGCACGTCGACGGCGCCCGCGGCACGGCCCTGGGGGTCGTTCCGGAGCCCGAGCTGCACGCCTCCACCGGCACGCTCGAGCCCGGCGACGCGCTGATGTTCTACACCGACGGCGTGATCGAGTCGCGTGACTCCGACATCGACGCGGGCATCGTCTGGCTCCAGCGGACCGCGGCCGAGGCCGTCGACGGCCGTCACGGTGGGTTCGAGGGGGCCGCCCGCCGGATCATCGACCGGGTGCCGCGGGGTGACGACGACCGCGCCGTGCTCGTCCTCCACCGGGCCGGCGGGCGGTAGTGCCGAACCTGCACCGGGGTCGGCACCCGCTCTGGACGACCGCGCCCGCCCGGCTCCTGCACTCGCCCGGCTGGCTCGTGCTGGTGCTCCTCGCGGCCTCGCTGCTGGTCGCCTCGGTCGTCGCGCCCGCGCTCTTCCGCACCAGTGCGCGCACCGCGGCGCTCGACGCCCGGATCGAGACGGCGGCGGCCGAGCCCGCGCCGGGCGCGTCCGCGGACCTCCGCGCCTCGTGGGTCGGCGGCGTCCTGCCGACCCCGGGCGAGGCGTTGGTGCTCGAGCGCCTCGACGCGCTTCCCGGCTTCGGCCCGCCGGTCCTCGGCGCGGCCGGGGCGGCGCAGGAGCGGCGGCTCCGGGCCGTCGTCCGCGTCGGCGGGACGTCGACGGGCGCGGCGCTCTTCACCCACGACGGCGTCGTCGAGGCGCTCGGCGGCGACGAGGACGACCGCGGCGTCTGGCTGCCCACCGAGATCGCCGAGGAGCTCGGGGTGGAGCCGGGCGACCGGGTGCGCGTCGGGCTCGAGAGCGTGTCCGCGACCTCCGCCGCCACGCGGTACGCCGGCGCCCGCCTCGCCGGCACCTACGACCCCGCGCCGGGCTCGGTGCTGCCGGCCGCCGTCGCGGACCGACCAGGCAGCGAGGACTGGGTGCTGCCCCTCGACCCGGGCCGCCCCGGCTCCGCCAGCCCGCTCGTGGTCGCCGGCCGGGCGACCTTCGCCCGCCTGGCCCGCGCCGTGGACGAGGAACCGCTGTACGCCGTGGACCTCGCGGCCGACCCCGCCCTCGACCCGGACCTGGCCGCCAACGCCGTCGCCGCCCTCCAGGAGCTCGCGGTCGAGGCGTTCGACGACAGCACGGAGCTCGCCCGGGCGACCCAACGCGCCGTGCCCATCGGGACGCGCCTCGAGCTGGCCTCGGGCCTGCCCGACATCGTGGACGAGGCGACCGAGGCCGCGTCGAGCGCCGAGCAGCAGGTGGGGCCCTACGCCACCGCCGGGCAGGTGCTCGCCGCCGCGCTGCTGCTCACCGCGTGGGTGCTCGTCGGCCGCAGCCGCCGGCGCGAGGAGGCGCTGGCCGCCGGCCTCGGGGTCCACCCCGCCGCGACAGGGGCCCTCACGCTGCTCGAGCTGCTGCCGGTCGCGCTGCTGGCCGTGCCGCTCGGCACCGCGGCCGCGTTGCTGGCGATCGACGTCGCCGGCCCGCCCGCGGACCTGGGGCCGGGCGACCTCACCGCCGGCGACCGCGGCCTGGCCCTGCTCGGCAGCGCGCTCGTGCTGCTGCTGCCGGGGCTGGTCGCCGTCCTGGCGGCGCTCCGCGCCGAGGTGGGCGGCCGCGGTCGGCTCGGCGCCCGGGTCCGTGCCGTCCCGTGGGGGTTGCTCGTCCTCGTCGCCACCGCCGTGGTGCTCGTCGGCGTCCTCTCCACCGACCCGGCCCGCCGGGGCGGCTCGCCGCTGACGACCGTGCTGCCGCTGCTCGTGGCCGCGTCGTCGGCCGCCGTGGTCGTGCGGCTCGCCGGCCTGGTGCGGGTCCCCGGGGCCCGGCCCGGCCGACCCCGCTGGCTCGCCGGCCGTCGGTCGGCCGGTGCCGGTGCCGGTGGCGCGAACGCCGGGGGTGCGGCCGACCGCGGCCAGCAGGCGCTGACGGCGGTGCTCGCCGTGACGCTCGGGCTGTTCGCCTACGCACTCACCGTCCACCGCGGTCTCGTCGAGGGCGCCGACGACAAGGTCGCCGCGCTCGTCGGCGCCCCGACCGTCACCTCCTTCGAGGACGACCTGCGCGGCACCGGCCGCCGCGCGGTCCTGCCGCCCGTCGAGGGCTCCACGCTGGTCTGGCGCCAGCGGGCGACGCTGCCGCCGGTGTTCGGCGCGCAACAGCTGCTGACGATCGACCCGCTCACCTTCGGCGACGTCGCCGACTGGGGCTCGACCGGCACGCTGGCGCCGGGCCGCGACCTGCTCGACCGGCTCGAGGACCCGGCCGCCGACGGCGTACCGGTGCTGCTCGCCGGGGACACCGAGCGCGACGTCGGTGACCGGGGGACGCTCGAGGTCAACGAGGAGATCAGCCTCCCCTACATCGTGGTCGGCGTCCTGCCCGCGTTCCCCGGCTCCGAGGCCGGCACCGGCGACGCGGCGGTGGTCCCGAGCAGCCGAGCGGTCTTCCCACGGCTGCCGGGCTACCTCGACCCCCGCGACCCGCTCTCGGTCGACGGCACGGGACCGTTCACCGCGGAGGTCTGGTCGCAGGCGGGGTCCGAGGAGCTCCGGGACCGGCTGCGCGCCATCGGCCTGGTCCCCGACGACGTCGTGACCACGGCCGGCGCCGCCGTCGGCGAGGGGCTGCTGTCGGCCTCGTGGGCGGCGCAGTACGTCGTCGTCCTCGGGCTGGTGGTGCTGCTGCTCGCGCTGGCGAGCGCGCTGGCCCTCGGCCTCCGGCTCGCCGACCGGGACGCGGTCTCCGACGTGCTGCTCGCCCGGATGGGCTGGCGGCCACGGCAGCTCGCTGCGGCCCGGACCTGGGAGGTGGTGCGCGCGGTGCTCACCGCGGCCGTCGCGACCCTGGTGACGACGGGGGCGATGGTGCTCGGCCCGAGCCTGGTCGACCAAGTGGCCTCCGTGCTGCCCGTCAGCCGCCCTCGGGTGGGCGTGGCCGAGGTGCTGGCCGTCGTGGCGCTCGGCGTTGCGATGGTCCTCGCGTCCGCCGGCGTCGGCCTGGTCCGGGCCCGCGGCCGATCGAGCGCGGAGGTGCTGCGTGGCAACGGGTGACGTGCTCGCCGGGCCGGTCGTGGAGGCTGCCGACCTGACCCGGGTCTACCGCTCGGCGACGGGGGAGACCTACGCCCTGCGCGGCGTGGACCTCGCGCTGCTGCCCGGCTCGCTGACCGTCGTGGCCGGCCCGTCGGGCAGCGGCAAGAGCAGCCTGCTGACCCTGCTGTCGGCCCGCGAGCGTCCGAGCGCGGGCGAGCTGCGCGTGCTCGGCAGCGACGTGGCCGGCGCGTCCGCGGCGCTGCTGCGCCGGCTGCGCCACCGACGGATCGGCTACGTCCCGCAGCGCGCGTCCACCGGGCTCTTCCCGCACCTCACCGCCACCGCGCACGTCCGCCAGGTCGCCAGCTGGCGGCGTGACCGGCACGCGGACGTCGATGCGGTGCTGGACGCCGTCGGGCTCGCGGCGCGAGGCGGCCACCGCCCCGCCACGATGTCCGGCGGCGAGCAGCAGCGGCTCGCGGTGGGATGGCCCTGGTCGCCCGGCCGGCGCTGGTCGTCGCCGACGAGCCCACCGCCGAGCTCGACCACGGCCACGCCGACCGGGTGCTCGACGCGCTCGCCGCCGCCGCCGACGAGGGCAGCGCGGTGGTCGTGAGCAGCCACGACCCGCGGGTGACCGAGCGGGCCGGCCGGCTGCTGCGCCTGCGCGACGGCGTCCTGTCCAGCGAGACCGCGCAGTCGCGCGAGACGGTCGCCGTCATCGACAACGCCGGGCGGCTGCAGCTGCCGCCGGCGCTGCTGGCCCGGTTCCCGTCGCGCCGGGTGGTCGTCGAGGCCGGCGGCGAGCACGTGCGGCTCCGGGCGCCCGAGGACCCGGCATGAGCGGCCTGTCACTGCGCGGCGTGAGCCACGGGTACGGCGCCGGCAGCCGCCGCGTCGCCGTCCTGCACGCCATCACGCTCGCGGTCGAGCCCGGCGAGGTCGTGGCGCTGCTCGGCCCGTCGGGGTCGGGCAAGACGACCGTGTGCCACCTGGCCGCCGGGTTCGAGGAACCCGACGCCGGCACGGTCGAGGTCGACGGCCGGTCGCCCGCCACGGCCGCGGACTGGTCCCTGGTCGCGGTCGTCCCGCAGCAGCACGGGCTCGTGGAGGGGCTCGGCGTCGAGGAGAACGTGCTGCTGCCGACGTACCGCTCCACCACGGCGGCCGTGCCCTTCGCCCGCCTCGCCGACGAGCTCGACCTCGGCGCGTTCGCGCACCGGCGGGTGGGGGAGACCTCGCTCGGTGAGCAGCAGCGGATCGCCGTGGCGCGCGGACTGGTGCTCTCGCCGCGGGTGCTCGTGCTCGACGAGCCGACCGGTCACCAGGACGACGACCGGGCCGAGCTGGTCACCGCTGCGCTGGTCGGGGCGGCGCGGGTCGGCAGCGCCGTGCTCGTCTCGAGCCACGACAGCCGGGTGCGGGCCATCGCGGACCGGGTGCTCAGGCTCGACGAGGGCCGGCTGCTCCACGACTGACGCTCCGCGCGACCAGGAAGCCGGCCCCCAGCGCGCCGAGCGTCCCGAGCGCCTCGTCGCCGAGGGTGTCCTCGTACGCCGCGTCGGCCTCGGTGCCGTGCCGGATGAACGTGAACCACTCGCCGAGCTCCCACCCGATCGCGAGCGCGGCACCGAGCCCGGTCACCAGCACGACCACCGCCCAGGACGGGCGGACCGAGCGGCACAGCAGCAGCCCGAGCCCGGCGCAGAGCAGGAACCAGTTGACGAGGTGGTTGAGGTCGTCCCACCAGACCACCGCGTCGTAGAGGTCGAGGCTGTTGCCGGTCACGTCGACCAGGAACGGCAGCATCACCAGCGTGAAAGCGCCGTACGGCGCCGCATCGGCCTGCCTCCGCCGCGCCCACACCCACCACACGGCGGGCGCGAGCAGCATCAGGAGGGGATACGCGACGAGCCGGGCGCCGAACGCCTTCCCCTCGAACCGCTCGATGCCGGGCACCCACTGGGCGACGGCGAGCTGGGCCACCGTGGCGAGGAGGACGAGGGCAGGGATCCACCACGGCACGCGACGCATGGCGCCACTGTCGCGGAATAGCCTGGCAGGATCCCTCGTTGACACGGATAGTTCGCCTTTCAACCAGGCTTTTCAGCCAGGCCCTTCAACCATGCCGAGCCGCGGAGCGACCGCGAGAGACGGGGACCGTCATGCAGATCGGGATCTTCAGCGTCGGGGACGTCACCACCGACCCGACCACCGGACGCACGCCCACCGAGCACGAGCGGATCAAGGCCACGGTGGCGATCGCCAAGAAGGCCGAGGAGGTCGGGCTCGACGTCTTCGCGACCGGCGAGCACCACAACCCGCCGTTCATCTCCTCCAACCCCACCGCGACGCTCGCCTACATCGGCGCGCAGACCGAGCGGATCGTGCTGTCGACCGCGACCACGCTGATCACCACCACCGACCCGGTGCTG
This sequence comes from Nocardioides deserti, assembly GCF_014266025.1. Classification (GTDB taxonomy): domain Bacteria; phylum Actinomycetota; class Actinomycetes; order Propionibacteriales; family Nocardioidaceae; genus Nocardioides; species Nocardioides deserti. The sequence goes on from NZ_JACMYC010000001.1 coordinate 507,610, forward strand.
ATCGCGGAGGACTACGCCAAGATCCAGCACCTCACCGACGGCCGCGTCGACCTGATGATGGGCCGCGGCAACACCGGCCCGGTCTACCCGTGGTTCGGCAAGGACATCCGCCAGGGCATCAACCTCGCGATCGAGAACTACGCGCTGCTGCACCGCCTGTGGCGCGAGGACGTCGTCGACTGGTCCGGGCGCTTCCGGACGCCCTTGCAGGGCTACACCTCCACGCCGCGGCCGCTGGACGGCGTGCCCCCGTTCGTGTGGCACGGCTCGATCCGCAGCACCGAGATCGCCGAGCAGGCGGCGTACTACGGCGACGGCTTCTTCCACAACCACATCTTCTGGCCGGCCTCGCACACCCAGCAGATGGTCGACCTGTACCGCCGCCGCTTCGAGCACTACGGCCACGGCCCGGCCGACACCGCGATCGTCGGGCTCGGCGGGCAGTTCTTCATGCGCCGCAACAGCCAGGACGCGTGGAACGAGTTTCGTCCCTACTTCGACAACGCCCCGGTCTACGGCCACGGCCCGTCGATGGAGGACTTCACCGAGGCCACCCCGCTGACCGTCGGGTCGCCCCAGCAGGTGCTGGAGCGGACGCTGTCGTTCCGTGACTACGTCGGGCACTACCAGCGCCAGCTGTTCCTCGTCGACCACGCCGGGCTGCCGCTCAAGACCGTCCTCGAGCAGCTGGACCTGCTCGGCGAGATCCTCCCGGAGATGCGCAAGGGCTTCGCCGAGGGCCGTCCCGCGCACGTCCCGGACGCGCCCACCCACGGCTCGCTCGTGGCCGCCGCGGGCGGCGCCCAGGACGCGACGGTGTACGCCGCCGCCGACTCCGCCACGGGTCACCGCGCCGAGGACGTGCTCTCATGACCTCGGTCGTGGTCGTCTCCGCGGGCCTCTCGAACCCCTCGTCGACGCGGCTGCTGGCCGACCGGCTCGGCGCCGCGACGTCGCAGGCGCTCGAGGAGGTCGACGTGACCGTCGTCGAGCTGCGCGACGTGGCGCACGAGCTCACCGACCACCTGCTGACCAACTTCCCCGGCCAGCGGCTGGCGGCGGCGATCGACGCGGTCCGGGCCGCCGACGGGCTGGTCGTCGTGACGCCGGTGTTCTCCGCGTCGTACTCGGGCCTGTTCAAGACGTTCTTCGACGTGCTCGAGCCCGGCACGCTCGACGGCAAGCCGGTGCTCGTCGCCGCGACGGCCGGCACGCCGCGGCACTCGCTGGTGCTCGACCACGCCCTGCGCCCGCTCTTCGCCTACCTGCGTGCCGTCGTCGTCCCGACCGGCGTGTTCGCCGCGACCGAGGACTTCGCGAGCACCGAGCTCGAGCAGCGGATCGCCCGCGCGGCCGGCGAGCTGGCCGCTCTGGTGGGCAAGGTCAGCCCCGCCGACGCCGCCGGTCCCACCCGCGGCTCCGCCGACGACGAGCTGGCCGCGCCCACCCCCTTCGAGGAGCTGCTCCGCCGCGCCTCCGCTGGTTGAGAGGTTCCGCCTCGGCGAGTCCGCTGACGCGTCCTCGCTCAGTGCTGGTAGGTGCCGTGCAGGATCGCCCGGCCGGCGGTCTTGAACGCGAGGTTGAACGACACGACGGCGGGCGTGGCGTCCGAGTCGACGCCGAGGGTCTCCTCGGTGACGGCGTGGACGACGAAGAAGTACCGGTGGACCTGGTCGCCCGGCGGCGGGGCGGCGCCGGTGAACGCCTTCGACCCGCCGTCGTTGCGGCACATGAACGCCGACCCGGGCAGCTCTCCGCCCTCCGCGCCGATGCCGGCGGGAAGCTCGGTGACGTCGGCGGGCACGTCGACGAGCACCCAGTGCCAGAAGCCGCTCGGCGTCGGGGCGTCGGGGTCGAAGCAGGTGATGGTGTAGCTCTTCGTCCCCTCCGGCGCGCCCGACCACGACAGCTGCGGCGACGTGTCGCCGCCGTCGGCGACCTGGTCCTGCGTCAGCGGCTGCCCGTCGGTGACGTCGGCGCTGGTGACGGTGAACGACGGCACGGCCGGCAGCAGGTCGTAGGGGTTCGGGCTCACCGGGCGGTCGAGGGACGAGGACATGGGGCTCCTATCGCAGTGGCGGGTCGCGGGCGACCGTAGTCCGGTCCCCGAACCCGTACCACCGACCGCCGGGCTGGACACGCGAGAATGGGTGGGTGGACGACTTCCCGACGTACCCCTCCGGCCTGCGCCTGGCCGGCCGCCGTGTCGTCGTGGTCGGTGGGGGACACGTCGCCCAGCGCCGCGTGCCGCAGCTGATCGCGGCCGGCGCCCAGGTCCACGTCGTGGCCCCGGAGGCCACCCCCGCCATCGAGGGGCTGGTCGGGTCCGGGGAGCTGACCTGGCACCAGCGCGGCTTCGAGGACGGCGACCTCGACGACACCTGGTACTGCATCGCCGCGACGAACCTGCCCACCGTCAACGAGCGGATCAGCCGGGCCGCGGAGGCGCGGCGGGTCTTCTGCGTGCGGGCCGACGACGCCACCCACGCCACGGCATGGACGCCCGCGACAGGTCGGCACGACGGCGTCACCGTCGCGGTGCTGAGCAACCGCGAGCCGCAGCGCTCGGCGTCGATCCGCGACGCGGTCGTCGAGCAGCTGCGCGAGGGGGTGCTGTCGGCGCGCCGCGGACGGGACCGTACGCCGGGCGTCGTGCTGGTCGGCGGTGGTCCGGGGGAGCCGGAGCTGATCACCGTCGCCGGCCGCAAGGCGCTCATGGACGCCGACGTCGTGGTCGCCGACCGGTTGGCGCCACGCGAGCTGCTCGGTGACCTGCCGGCCGACGTGGAGCTGGTGGACGTCGCCAAGCTGCCCCGCGGGCGGAGCGCGCAGCAGGAGGAGATCAACCGGGTGATCGTCGAGCGCGCGCTCGCCGGCAAGCGGGTGGTGCGGTTCAAGGGCGGCGACAACTTCGTGTTCGGCCGTGGCTACGAGGAGGTCCTCGCCTGCCGCGAGGCCGGCGTGCCGGTGACGGTCATCCCCGGGCTGACCAGCCCGGTGTCGGTGCCCGCGGTCGCCGGCATCCCGGTGACGCACCGTGGCGTCGCGCACGAGTTCACCGTGATCTCCGGCCACCTGCCGCCGGGCCACCCGGAGTCGCTGACCGAGTGGGCGGCCGTCGCGCAGCTGCGCGGCACGCTGGTGCTGATGATGGCGGTGCAGAACGCTCCCGCGATCGCCGACGCGCTCGTCGCCGGTGGTCGTGATGCCGGGACCCCGGTCGGCGTCGTCTGCGACGGGACGATGCCGGGGGAGCGGACGGTGCTCTCCACGCTCGGCACGCTCGCCGGTGACCTCGCGGCCGAGCGGGTCAAGCCGCCGGCGATCATCCTGGTCGGCGACGTCGTCGCGGTGGCCCACCCCGAGCGCTTCGGCGACCGCGCGGCCGGCTCCTCGGGCGGGGACGGCGCCTGAATGGCCACGATCGTGGAGATCGCCGACCCCGCCGACCCGCGGCTCGCGGACTACCGCGACCTGCGCGACGTGGAGCTGCGCAAGAACCTCGAGGCCGAGCACGGGCTGTTCCTCGCGGAGGGCGAGAAGGTGGTCCGCCGCGCGGTCGAGGGCGGCCACACCCCGCGCTCGTTCCTGATGGCGCCGCGCTGGCTGGACGGGCTCGCCGACGTGCTCGATCGCTCCGACGCACCCTGCTACGTGCTGTCCGAGGCTCTCGCCGAGCAGGTCACCGGGTTCCACGTCCACCGCGGAGCGCTCGCCTCGCTCGAGCGGCGCCCGCTGCCGTCGGTCGACGAGGTCCTCGACGGCGCCCGGTCGGTGCTCGTCCTGGAGGACGTCGTCGACCACACCAACGTCGGAGCGATCTTCCGCTCCGGTGCCGCGCTCGGCTTCGACGCCGTCCTGCTGGCCCCGCGCTGCGCCGACCCGCTCTACCGCCGCTCGATCAAGGTCGCGATGGGCACGGTCTTCAACGTGCCGTGGACCCGGCTCCCGGACTGGTACGACGCCCTGCCCGACCTCTCCGCGCGCGGCTTCACCACCATCGCCCTCACCCTCGCCGACGACTCGTCCCCGATCGAGGACGCCGTCGCCGGCCTGGACGAGGTGGCGCTCGTGCTCGGCTCGGAGGGCCACGGGCTCTCGCCGCGCTGGGAGCAGTCCGCCGACCGGCGCGCGATCATCCCGATGGCCGAGGGCGTCGACTCGCTCAACGTCGCCGCCGCCACCGCCGTCGCCTGCTACGTCACCGCCCGCCGCTGACCCCACCCCGCCGAGTCGCCACTTGGGCGGACCGAGCGGGCTCGAGCCTGCGCGAAGTGCCACCTCGGCGGCGGTGATTGGGCGGAGCGCCGCGGGTCGCGTACCGTCGATGGCCGTTCCGCCGGGCGGCCCCTGATGCCGTTCCGGTCGGGCTCCCGCGGCCGCACGCCGGCCGTGTCACGACCAGGAGACCCTCGCACCACGGCGAGGGCGTCGACACCCCGTTTGGACCTCCTTTTCTTCATGCCTTTGCACTCTGCCCTGCCCTCCGTCCTGCCCACCGGCCGTCCGTCCCGGCTCGCGGCCACCTCGACCCTCGCGGCAGCGGTCGTCCTGGGGCTGCTGCCTGCCACGGCCACGGCCGCCGAGAGCGAGCCCGCACCCGCCGGCACCGAGCCGGTGGCTGCTGCTGCCGCCCCCGACACCACGCCCGTCCGCCTCCGGGTCGGCCGCAACGACACGCGACCGGTGCGTACCTCGGCCGCGTGGCCGGCCGGCGTCCTGCGCGAGCAGGGCGTCGAGGTCTCCCGTCGCGACCAGGTCCGCGTCCTGCGCGCCGAGCGCCGCGTGAGCGGCGACCGGCGCCGGCTCCGCCGTGGCGACACCGTCAAGGTCGTCCGCGTCGAGCGCACGGTCGACACCCGCCGCGTCAAGGTGCGCGCCGGCGTCGAGAAGCGGCGTACGACGTCGCTGCGACCCGGCCAGCGCCGCGTGGTGCGTGACGGCCGCCCGGGGGTGCGCAAGGTGCGCGTCGTCCGGGTGACCCTCAACGCCCGCGTCGTCGACCGCGCCGTCCGCAAGCACATGGTCCGCGACCCGCGGCCGCGCCGCGTGCTCGTCGGCGCGCCGCGCCGGTCCGTGCCCGCCGCCGACCACCTGAACTGGCGTGGCCTCGCCCGTTGCGAGTCCGGCGGCAACCCGCGCGCCGTCAACGCGGCCGGCTACTACGGCCTGTACCAGTTCGACACCGGCACCTGGCGCAGCGTCGGTGGCCGCGGCATGCCGCACCGCGTCCCGGCGGCGGAGCAGACGTACCGCGCGAAGCTGCTCTACAAGCAGCGCGGCCGCTCGCCGTGGCCGCACTGCGGTCGCTACCTGTGACCAACGCCCTCGCCGGCTGAGTCCCGCCCGCACCACCACCGGCGCGGCCACCGGACGACACGGCGTCCCGGGTCCCTCCGACCGGGGAGCGGTCCGCCGACCGGGCTGGTTCCGACCTCGCGCGGTCGCGGGGTCGTGTGCTCGTCGACGCGGGAGTGCGCGTCCTGGGGCACACGACCCGGCTCCGGCCGTCGGGGGTGGCGGGGTACGTCGGCTCCGAGCGCGCGTCAACGATCATTCAATTGCGCGGGAATGGCGCGTCTGCGCGCGTCCCAGGCGCTGAAACCACGCAATTGCGCGATTGTCGACGAGCGGCCCGTCCCGCCTGGTGCCCCGTGCTCCCATGACCACTGACGACCGCGGGTGGGCGGGCACCGCGAGCAGCAGTGTGAGGCCCCCGCCGGCGGGGCACCGAGCGCTCATGCGCATCGCGATCACCGGAGCGTCCGGCAACATCGGCTCGGCGCTGGTACGACGGCTGCAGGCCGACGGCACCCACGACCTGGTCGGCCTCGCCCGGCGCCCACCAGAGGACCGCGACGGCGCCCACGACAGCGCCCACGACAGCGCCCACGACGGGGTCACCTGGCACAGCGTGGACCTCAGCACCGACGCGTGCCACGACACGCTGGTCGAGGCGTTCCGCGGGGCCGACGCGGTGGTGCACCTCGCCTGGGGCTTCCAGCCCTCGCACGACCTCACCTACCTCGCCGAGACCGGCATCGGCGGCACCCGCCGCGTGCTCCGCGCGGTGACCGAGGTGGGCGTGCCGCACGTGGTCCACATGTCCTCGGTCGGCGCCTACGCCCCGAAGCAGGACGACCGGCCGGTCGACGAGTCCTGGCCGACCGAGGGCGTGCCGACCAGCCGCTACAGCCGCCACAAGTCGGCCGCCGAGCGGCTCCTGGACCAGCACGAGACGGCCCACCCCGACCGGGTCGTCACGCGGATCCGCCCCGGCATCGTCGGCCAGCGCGCCGCCGGGTCGGCGCTGCTGCGCTACGGCATCCCCGCCCTCGTCCCGTCCCGCGCCCTGAGCCTGCTGCCGGTCCTCCCGATGGACCGCGGCCTCGTCATCCCGATGGTCCACACCGACGACGTGGCCGAGGCGGTCGCGACCGTGCTGCGCCAGGGGGCGGCCGGCCCGTTCAACCTCGCCGCCGACCCGCCGGTCACGGCCCAGGTGATCGCCGACGTGCTCGGCGCCAAGCTCGTGCACGTCCCGTCGCAGGTCGTCCGGGCGGTCATGTCGGCCACCTGGCACGCCCGACTCCAGCAGGTCGACACCGGCTGGCTCGACATGGGCTTCGCGCTGCCGACCATGGACACCACCCGCGCCCGGGTGGAGCTGGGCTGGGCGCCGACCAAGGACGGGCCGACGGTCTTCGCCGAGGTCGTCGCCGGCATGAAGGACGCCGCCGCGGGCCGCACGCCCGCCCTGCGCCCCCGTTCGGTCCTCGGGGCGGTGAGCGACGCCGTACGACGCGGGCCGGTCGCCGTGCGGCGCCGGCCGTGACGACGAGCGCGGTCCCCGCCCGGTCGGGTCCGCGCGCCCGGACCCGGTCCGGGCGGGCCGCCGCGCTGCTCGCCGCCGCCCACGGCGGCCCCGCTCTTGCCGTCACGACGATCGCGGGACTGCTCGCGGTCCGCAGCGAACTCGACGCGACCGACGCCGTGCTCGTCACCGCCGCCGTCCTGACCGGCCAGCTCACCATCGGGTGGGGCAACGACCTGCGCGACCTGCCGCGGGACCGGGCGGTCGGCCGCACCGACAAGCCCCTGGTCACCGGCGACCTGCCGGTGCTGTGGGTGGTCGTCGCCCTCGGCGCCACGGCCGTGGCCTGCATGGCGCTCTCCGCCGCCGTCGGGTGGCGCAGCGCGCTGGTCAACGTCGTGCTGGGCGCCGGCGCCGGCCACGCCTACAACCTCGGGCTCAAGGCGACGTGGTGGTCCTGGGCGCCCTACGCGTGCGCCTTCGGCACCCTGCCCTCCGTCGTCACCCTCGCCGGACCGGACCCGGCCTGGGCGCCGGCCTGGATGACCGCCGCGGGCGCCCTGCTCGGCGTTGGCGCGCACCTGCTCAACACGCTGCCCGACCTCGATGACGACGAGCGCACCGGCGTCCGCGGGCTGCCGCACCGGATCGGCGCGACGCCGTCCCGCGTGCTGGCCGCGGTCCTGCTCGGCGGCGCCTCGGTAGCCGCCGTCCTCGGCCCTGCTGGCAGCCCGCCGGCGTGGGCGTGGGCGGCCCTCGCGCTGGCCGTGGCCCTCGCGGCCGTGACACTGGTGACCCGCGGACGGACCCCGTTCCGGGCCGCCGTCGCCGTCGCCCTGCTCGACGTCGTGCTGCTGGTGGCTGCCGGATGAGCCCGCGCGAGGAGCGATGGGACCTCGTCGTCGTCGGTGCCGGCCCAGCGGGCGCCGCCACCGCGATCGGCGCGCTCCACGCCGACCCGCGGCTGCGGGTGCTCCTGCTGGACCGCGCCGACTTCCCCCGGGACAAGGCGTGCGGCGACGGCATCGCGCCGCACGTGCTCGACCTGCTCACCGAGGCCGGCGTCACCGGGCTGCTCGACGACCGGATGCCGGTCGACCGCCTGCGGCTGGTCCGCGGCGGCGCCGAGGCGGAGCGGACCATGACCCGACCGGCGTACGTCGTGCCGCGGGCCGTCCTCGACGCGCGCCTGGTCGACGCGGCCGTCGCGGCCGGTGCCGAGCTGCGGCGGCACCGCGTCCGCACGCTGCACGAGGAGCCCGGGTGCGTCGTGCTCGACGGCGAGCTGCCCGCGGCCGTGGTGGTCGGGGCGGACGGAGCCCACTCGGTCGTCCGCCGGGCGCTGGACCGGCCGCGCGGACCGGTGGCGCTGGCGATCCGCGGCTACGCACCGGTCACGGCGGCCCACGCCGGTCGCCAGGTCATCGAGCTCGGCACCGAGCACCAGCCGTCGTACGCCTGGTCCTTCGACTGCGGCGACGGCACCGCCAACGTCGGGTACGGCGAGGTGCTGCACGACGACCGGCCTGCCCCCACCCGCGCGGAGCTCTTCGAGCGGCTCGAGCGGCTGCTGCCCGATGTGACCGTCGGCGGCACCGGTTGGAAGGGCCACCACCTGCCCCTGTCGACCGCCCGCTGGCGCCCGCGGAACGGCCGCGTCCTGCTCGTCGGTGACGCCGCCGGCCTGGTGAACCCGCTCACCGGCGAGGGCATCTTCTACGCCGTCGCGACCGGCCTGGCCGCGGGCCGCGCGGCCGCCGAGGCGCTGCGCCGGGGGAGTCCCGAGCGTGCCGGGTCGCTGCACCGCCGGGCGACCCGGGCGATCCTGCTGCCGCACCTGCGCCACACCGCCCTGGCCGCGACCCTGACCCGCAGCAGCCGGGTGCTCGGGGCCGGCATCGCCGCCGCTGCGGCGGACCAGCGTGTCTTCGACGACCTCGTCGAGCTCGGCCTCGCCCGGGGCCGGCTCACCTCGTCCCTCGCGCTCGGGCTCGGGCGCGCGCTGCTCAGGCCTCCGCCCGCCACCCACCGCGACCCGCGACCGCCCGCCCTCAAGGAGCCCGCATGACCACCACCAGCCTCCCGAGCCGCCCGAGCCGGGTGGTCAGCGTCCGCGGCGCGCTGCCGGAGCACCGCTACACCCAGGAGGAGATCACCGCCTCCTTCACCGACACGCTCATCGAGGGGTCGATCAACCCGGGCGTCGTCGAGCGCTTCCACCGCAACGCCTGCGTGGACACCCGGCACACCGCGATGCCGCTCGAGGAGTACGCCGGTCTCGGTGACTTCGGGCAGTCCAACGACGTGTTCATCCGCGCCGGCGTCGACCTCGGCGCCCGGGCCGTGGTCGACGCGCTCAAGGCGGTCGGCCTCACGCCGGCCGACGTCGACGTCATCGTCTCCTGCACCGTCACCGGCCTGGCCGTGCCGTCGCTGGAGGCCCGGGTGGCCCAGGAGATCGGCCTGCGCCCCGACGTGGTCCGGCTGCCGCTGGTCGGCCTGGGGTGCGTGGCCGGCGCCGCTGGCGTCGCCCGGCTCCACGACCTCCTGCGCGGCCGCCCCGACGGGGTCGCGGTGCTGATGTCGGTCGAGCTCTGCTCGCTCACCCTGCAGCGCGACGACACCTCGGTGGCCAACCTGGTCGCCAGCGGGCTCTTCGGCGACGGCGCCGCCGCGGTGGTGGCGGTCGGCGCCGACCACCCGCTCGCGCAGGTGGCCGAGCCGACCCAGCCGGAGGTCCTCGCCTCGCGCAGCCGGATGTACCCCGACTCCGAGCGCACCATGGGCTGGGACGTCGGGGCCGGTGGCCTGAAGATCGTCCTCGACTCCTCGGTGCCGGACCTGGTCCGGCAGTACGTCGGCGACGACGTGAGCGGCTTCCTCGCCGACCACGGCCTCACGCACGACGACGTGGAGTGGTACGTCGCGCACCCCGGCGGCCCGAAGGTGCTCGAGGCCCTGCAGGACGCCCTCGAGGTCGATCGTGACGCGCTCGGGATGACCTGGGACTCGCTGCGCCGCATCGGGAACCTGTCCTCCTCCTCGGTGCTCCACGTCATGGCCGACACGCTCGCCGACCGGCCGCCCCGGCCCGGCTCCTACGGGTTGATGCTCGCCATGGGCCCGGGGTTCTGCTCCGAGCTCGTGCTGCTGCGCGCGCCGGACGACTCCACGGAGGCCACCGCGTGAGCCTGGAGGTCGCCTTCACGCTGCTCGTGGCCGCCGTGGCCGTCGAGCGGGTCGCGGAGCTGGTCGTGTCCAACCGCAACGCCGAGTGGAGCCTGGCCCAGGGCGGTGTCGAGTCCGGTCGCGGGCACTATCCGTTCATGGTGGTGCTGCACACCGGCCTGCTCGTCGGCGCGCTCGTCGAGGTGTGGGTGCGCCGCCCCGAGCCGCCCGCCGCGCTGGTCTGGTCGATGTTCGTGCTCGTCCTCGCGTCCCAGGCGCTGCGCTGGTGGTGCATCCGCACGCTCGGCCGGCAGTGGAACACCCGCGTCATCGTCGTCCCGGGCGCCGCCCGTGTGACCGGCGGTCCCTACCGGCTCATCCCGCACCCCAACTACGTCGCCGTCGTCGTCGAGGGCTTCGCGCTGCCGCTGGTCGGCGGCGCGTGGATCACCGCGATCGTCTTCACCGTGCTCAACGCGGGCCTGCTTGCGACCCGGATCCGCGCCGAGGACGCCGCGCTCGCGAACCTCACCGGTCGCGTGCCCGGCGGTGCTGCGGCGTGAAGGACCTCCTGGTCGTCGGCGGAGGACCGGCCGGCCTCGCGACCGCGCTGCACGCCGCCCGCGCCGGCCTGGACGTCACGGTCCTCGAGCAGCGCGTCGGCACCGTCGACAAGGCCTGCGGGGAGGGGCTGATGCCCGGCGCGGTCGCCGCACTGGCCGACCTCGGCGTCGACCCGGCCGGGCACGACCTGCTCGGGATCCGGTACGTCGCCGGGGCCCGCCGCGTCGAGGCCGACTTCCGGTCCGGACGCGGCCGCGGCGTACGCCGCACGACCCTGCACGACGCCCTCAGCCGGGCGGTCGCCGACGCCGGCGTGGCGGTCGAGCACGTCGGGGTGCACGGGATCGAGCAGGACGACGAGGGCGTCACGGTCGGCGGGCACCGCGCGCGGTACGTCGTCGCGGCCGACGGCCTGCACTCGCCGCTGCGCCGCTCGCTCGGCCTGGACCGCCCTCGGCGCCGCCAGCTGCGGCGGGGGCTGCGCCGGCACTACACCGTCCGGCCCTGGTCGGACCACGTCGAGGTGCACTGGGCCCGTGACGCCGAGGCCTACGTGACGCCGGTGGCCGACGACCTCGTGGGCGTCGCCGTGCTCACCACCCGCACCGGTTCGTACGACGACCACCTCGCCGCCTTCCCCGAGCTGCTCGACCGGGTCGCCAGCGCCGCGCGCTCGGGCTCGGACCGCGGCGCCGGGCCGCTGCGGCAGGACGCCACCGCCCGCACGGCCGGCCGGGTGCTGCTCGTCGGCGACGCGGCCGGTTACGTCGACGCGCTCACCGGGGAGGGGATCGCGCTCGCGGTGGCCCAGGCGGGCGCGGCCGTGCAGGCGGTCGTCCGCGGCGACGTCGCGGCGTACGAGCAGGACTGGCGGCGCCTGACCCGGCGCTACCGCTGGCTCACCTCCGCGCTGCTCGGCGCGACGAGCCGGCGGTCGAGCCGCTCAGCGCTCGTGCCGACCGCGGAGCGGCTGCCGTGGCTCTTCGGGGCGACCGTCGACGCGCTCGCGCGCCCGGCCCACGCCGGGGCTCACTCCTCGCCGACGGGCCAGTCCGCGGGGTAGTCGCCGGCGAGCTTGTCGTGCTGCTTCTGCAGCTTCTTGCGCAGCTTGGTGGGCAGCCGGTCGCCGAAGACCGTGCCCCGGGTGTGGTCGGTCTCGTGCTGGAGGCACCGCGCGAGCAGCCCGTCGCCGGAGAACGTCACGGGCTCGCCGTCGAGGCCGGTGCCGGTCACGGTCGCGAAGTCCGGCCGGGCGCACTCGACGAACGCGCCGGGGAAGGACAGGCAGCCCTCCTCGGACTCCTCGAGCCGGCGGTCGCGGCCCTCGGGGAGGACGAGCTCGGGGTTGCACACCACGCCGACGGTCCGCTCGCCGGAGTCGTCGGGACAGTCGAAGACGAAGACGGCCCGGTCGACGCCGATCTGGCACGCGGCCAGGCCGACCCCGTCCGCGGCGTACATCGTCGCCACCATGTCGGCGACCAGCGACCGCAGCTCCGCGTCGTACGCCGTCACCGGCTGCTGCGGGCGGTGCATCACCGGCGTGCCCCAGCGCGTCATCGGGCGGACCGTGCCGCCGGTCGGCAGCGGGCCGTGCGGGGCGTGGTGCGGGGGCTCGGCGGGGGCGGGCATGGGCGCGATCCTAGTCGGCCGGACCGGTCCGACCCGCTGTCCGGCGGTCTGTGACCCGGCCCACGGCGTGGGGTGTAGCCGGTGGTGTAACTCGTAGTTACATTGGCGCCATGTCCTTGATCCAGAAGCTGGGGCCCGGCGGCAGGCACGGGCTCGCCACGCAGGAGTCGCGCGACCCGATCGGGTACGCCGTGGCGGCCCTGAACCGCGTGGCCCAGAGCGACCTCATCGACCGGCTCGGCCTGCGCCGCACCGCCGAGCAGACCGTCTTCACCGTCACGCGCACCGGGTTCCGGACGGCGACCGCGGCCGGCCGGTCGTTCCAGCGCGCCGGCCAGCGCGGCAAGCCCGGTGTCCGGGTGCCGTCCGCCCCGCGCACCGGCGTCTTCGACCTGACCCCGACCGAGGACGAGCAGATGCTCGTCGACGTCGTGACCGAGCTCGCCGAGGAGGTCGTGCGGCCCGCCGCGGCCGAGGCCGACGAGTGCTGCACGGTGCCCGACTCGGTGCGCTCGGCCGCCCAGGAGGTCGGGCTGCCGCTGCTCGGCGTGCCCGAGTCGCTCGGCGGCATCTCCGAGGAGCGCTCGGCGATGGCCGGCACGCTCGTGGCCGAGGCGCTCGCGAAGGGGGACATGGGCCTCGCCGTCGCGACGCTCGCCCCCGGGTCGGTCGCCACCGCCCTCGGCCTGTGGGGCACCGACGAGCAGCAGCGGACCTACCTGCCCGCCTTCGCCGGCGAGGACGTTCCCGCCGCGGCGCTCGCCCTCAACGAGCCGACCGTCCTCTTCGACGTGCTCGTCCCGTCGACCACCGCGGTCCGGCGTGGCGACTCCTACGTGCTCAACGGCACCAAGTCGCTCGTGCCGCTCGGCGCGGAGGCCGAGCTGTTCGTCGTCGGCGCCTCCCTCGACGGCACCCCGGTGCTGTTCCTCGTCGAGTCGTCCACGGCCGGCCTCACGGTCGAGGGCGACCCCGGCATGGGCGTGCGGGCCGCCGGCCTGACCCGGCTGGAGCTCACCGACGTCACCGTGCCGGCCGAGGCCGTCCTCGGCGCGACCGACGGGACGACGTACACCGAGTGCGTGCGGCTCTCCCGCCTCGCCTGGTGCGCGCTGGCGGTCGGCACCGGACAGGCGGTGCTCGACTACGTGACGCCCTACGTCAAGGAGCGCGAGGCGTTCGGTGAGCCGATCGCCCACCGGCAGTCGGTGGCGTTCATGGTCGCGAACATCGCGATCGAGCTGCAGGCTATGCGGCTGCTGACCTACAAGGCGGCCGCGCGCGCCGCGGCCGGCAAGGAGTTCGGCCGCGAGGTCGGGCTGGCGCGCAACCTGTGCGCCGCCAAGGGCATGCAGATCGGCCTCGACGGCGTCCAGGTGCTCGGTGGCCACGGCTTCGTCAAGGAGCACCCGGTGGAGCGGTGGTACCGCGACCTGCGGGCCGTCGGCGTGATGGAAGGGAGCGTGCTGGTCTGATGGCCATCTCGTTGGAGGACCCGAAGAAGTTCCGGCCGCTGGTCTCGCAGGCGCACCAGGTCGCGATGAACATGCTGCGCCCGATCTCCCGCAAGTACGACAGAGCCGAGCACGAGTACCCCAAGGAGCTCGACATGCTCGCCGCGATGATCGACGGGCTCTCGGAGTCCGGCGCGAACGAGGGCGCGGGGGCCGCCGGCGTACGCCGCGGCGAGGACGGTGCGAAGAAGGACGACGGCGGCGTGAAGAACGGTGCGAACCTCGCCTCGGTCATGTCGATCGCCGAGATGTGCTGGGGCGACGTCGGCCTGCTCCTGTCCATGCCGCGCCAGGGGCTCGGCAACTCCGCGATCGCCTCGGTGGCCAACGACGAGCAGGCCGAGCGGTTCGCGGGCGTCTGGGCCGGCATGGCCATCACCGAGCCCGGCACCGGCTCGGACTCGGCCAACATCACGACGACCGCGGTGCTGGACGGCGACGAGTACGTCCTCAACGGCGAGAAGATCTACGTCACCGCCGGCGACCGCGCCGACCACATCGTCGTCTGGGCGACGCTCGACCGCTCGCTGGGCCGGGCCGCGATCAAGTCGTTCGTCGTGCCGAAGGGCACCCCCGGCATGCGGGTGGACCGGCTCGAGCACAAGCTCGGCATCAAGGCCTCCGACACCGCGACGATCATCTTCGAGAACTGCCGGGTGCCGAAGGAGAACCTGCTCGGCTCCCCGGAGATCGACACCAAGCAGGGCTTCGCCGGCGCGATGGCGACCTTCGACAACACCCGGCCGCTGGTGGCCGCGATGGCCGTCGGCTGCGCGCGCGCCGCCCTCGACCTGACCCGGTCACTGCTGGCCGACGCCGGCGTCACGGTCGACCACGACCGACCGGCGCACCTCCAGCACGCCGCGGCCGCCAAGCTGCTGCAGATGGAGGCGGACTGGGAGGCGGCGCACCTGCTGATGCTCCAGGCCGCCTGGATGGCCGACAACCGCCGGCCGAACTCGCTCGAGGCCTCGATGGCCAAGGCGAAGGCCGGCCGCGTCGGCTCCGACATCACGCTGTCGTGCGTCGAGCTGTGCGGCTCGGTCGGCTACAGCGAGGCCGAGCTGCTGGAGAAGTGGGCCCGCGACTCCAAGATCCTCGACATCTTCGAGGGCACCCAGCAGATCCAGCAGCTGATCGTCGCCCGTCGCGTCCTCGGCCTCTCCAGCGCCGAGCTGAAGTAGCGGTCGGGACGCAACCGGCCCACAGACGAGAACGGCCCCCGTGGATCGCTCCGCGGGGGCCGTTCGACGTGCTGGTGGCGGCGTACGCCGGGGCGTCAGCCCTTGTCGGTGTCGCTCGCGCGGCCGAGGGTCTCGGCCTCGCTGGCGACCGCGCTCGCCGTGCCGGGGTCGATCAGCGGGGTGTCGCCGGCGGAGGAGGTGCCGAACCCGGTCTCGCCGGTGTCCGGGTTGGACGGGACGCCGGCGCCACGGGTGCCGGCCGGGGTGATCGCCTCGGTGCCGGCGCCGCCGGCGAGCTCGGCGGCGGAGAGCGGGACGTCGCCGGAGGAGGTGCGCTTGGCGGCGGGGGTCTTCTTCGCCGGGGCCTTCTTCGCAGCGGGGGCCTTCGCAGCAGGAGCCTTCTTCGCGGTGCCCTTCTTGGCCGGGGCCTTCTTGGCGACGGCGGCGGCGATGTCGGCCGGGGTCACGTCGACGTCGTCCACGTCGGCGGCGGCGTCGATCGCGTTGTCGGGCTCGGTCGTCCTGGCGGCCTTCTTCGCGGTCTTGGCGGTGCCCTTGCGGGTGGTCGCCTCGCTCAGCGAGCCCTTGCCCGGCGTCGCCTGGGTCGCGGCCTCCTTGACGGCGGCGGTGGCGACATCCTCGACGGGCGCCTTCACCGGCTCGCTCGCGGCCTTCTTGGCCGGGGCCTTCTTCGCCGCGGGCGTCTTCTTGGCCGGGGCCTTCTTGGCGGCGGGCTTCACCGGGTCGCCCTGCGGGCGGCTGGGTGCGGCGACCTTCGTCGCGGTCGTGTCGGCCTTCTCAGCCGGTGCGGGGGTCTCGGTGCCGGCCGGCGGCTCGGCGGTCTTGCGGGCGATCGGGTCCTCGGTCGGCGCAGCGGGCGTGCCGTGCTTCTTCAGGCCCGGCACCAGCGAGGTCACGGCGCCGACGGTGCCGGTCGCGCGGGAGATCGCCTGGCCGGTGACCTGGCCGGCGACCGCCCTGCCGAGCTCGACGGTGCCCTTCGCCTGGCCGACGGCCTGGCCGACCGCCTTGGAACCCGAGCCGATCGGGTCCTTGATGGTGTCGAGGGCGGCGTCCTTGATCTTGCCGAGGGGGCTCTTGCGGGCCACGGTGTCGGTCCTTCCGGTGGGTCGAGGTCTCCGAGGAGTGAAACAGGCGCGTACGACGCGCGGTTCTCGGTCCCGTACCCCGGACGAACCTGAGCAGAACACCGCGTCGCGGTGACCTTCGCCATGCGGCGGACCGCCCCGGACGCGTCAGGAGACGGCGCGGAAGGGGTCGTGCTCGGCGAGGATCTTGTCGACGCGGGCCTGGTCGAGGCGGGCGGAGACGGCCTGGGTCTCCTGGGCGTCGCGGATGACCTTCGCGAGCGTGAAGGCGGAGGTCGTCAGGTAGAGCGTGGTGACGGCGAAGAACGCGCGCACCCACGGGTCGACGGGGACGTAGAGGACGGCGAAGAGCATCGCGGAGAGCGCGACGGCGAAGGAGATGCCGGCCTGGGCGTAGAAGGCGGTCGTGTTGCGGACGGAGGTCGGAGTGCTCATGGCCCTCAGCCTCGCCACGGCCCGGCGCGGCGGGATCCGTGCGCGCACCCGTCCGCACCTGAGTACCAGTGCTCGGCCGCGGTCACCGAGCCCCCATGAAGCTCTACGCGGACGCCACGCCCCGCTTCGCGACCCAGCTCGCGCTCGACGCGCTGCTCGTCGGCTGGGTCGTGCTGTGGATCTGGGTCGGCAACACCGTCCACGACGGGACGATGGAGCTCGCCGGCCCGGGCGAGCGCACGGCGGCGTCCGCCACGAGCCTTTCGGAGTCGATGGGCGACGCCGGCCGCTACCTGGAGGACGTGCCGCTCGTCGGGGGCGGGATCGCGTCGCCGTTCGAGCAGGCCTCCGACGCCTCACGGGCGCTGGCCGACGCGGGGGAGTCGACGGTGCGGGCGGTCGAGCGGCTCGCCTTCTGGCTGGGGCTCTCGATCGCGGCGATCCCGATCCTGGTGGTCGCCACGCGGTACGTCCCGGGCCGGGTGAGGTTCGTCCGCGAGGCCACCGCCGCGCAGCGGTACGTCGACGGGCCGGCCGACCTCGAGCTGTTCGCGCTGCGGGCGATGGCGCACCAGCCGCTCTCCGTGCTGGGGCGAGTCACCGACGACCCGGTCGGCGCGTGGCGCCGCGGTGACGCGGCCGTCGTCGAGCGGCTCGCGCGCCTGGAGCTGGCCCAGCACGGGCTGCGCCCGCCCGCGCCGCGGCGTACCTCCGCTCCACGCATCCCACCGCCCCCGCCGCACCCGCCGAGGGGGGCCGGGTCGTGACGGGCACCTGGCCGACGGGCAACGTGGACGACGACGCGCGCACCGAGCTGATCATCAGCACCTTCGCGGACGCGTTCGCGCCGCTGATGGCGGCCGACCCCGTGGCGTTCCGCGGCAAGTACCGCTCGATGGCCCGCGACCCGCACGCGTTCTACCGCGGCAGCGCCAGCCTGTTCTACGCCGACGTCACGGCCCGCGGCGCCGACGGTGCCGTCGACGACGGCTGGGTCGACGAGCGCTCGGGGCGGATCTGGGTCCACGGCGACCTGCACGTCGAGAACTTCGGGACCTACCTCAGCGACGACGGCCGGCTCGTGTTCGACGTCAACGACTTCGACGAGGCCTACCTCGGCCGCTGGACCTGGGACGTGCTGCGCTTCGCCGCGTCGCTTGCCCTGGTGGGCTGGCAGAAGGCGCTGCCCGAGCCCGACGTGCGCGACCTCGTCGGGACCTACGTCGACGGCTACCTCGACCAGGTCGACGACTACCGCCGCGCGGCCGACGACGCGGCCGATGACGCGGCCGAGTTCGCCCTGCACCTGGACAACACCGAGGGGCCGATCCACCAGGCGCTGGTGCGTGCCCGGCAACGCAGCCGGGCGGACCTGCTCGACGCCGCCACCGTGCGCGTCGACGGGGTGCGGCTCTTCCGCGACGACGTCTCCGTCCGACGCCTGCCGGACGAGGAGCGCGCGAAGGTGGAGGCCGCGTACGAGAGCTACCTGGGGACGATCCCGGAGGACAAGCGCTCGGACCGGGCGCTCTTCTACCGGCTCCGCGACGTCGTGGGGAAGTCCGGCTTCGGCATCGGCTCGGCCGGGCTGCCGGCGTACAACGTGCTCATCGAGGGCCACAGCGAGGCGCTCGACAACGACGTCGTGCTGTCGATGAAGCAGGCGAACGTCCCGGCGATCAGCCGCTTCGTCGACGCGGGGACCGTCGAGGGGTACTTCCGGCACGAGGGCCACCGCACGGTGGTGAGCCAGCGGGCGCTGCAGGTGCACACGGACCCGCTGCTCGGCTGGACCGAGCTCGACGGCGTCGGGTACGTCGTCTCGGAGCTATCGCCCTACGAGGTCGACCTCGACTGGACCGGGCTGACCGAGCCCGACCAGGTCGCCGAGGTCGTCGGCCTGCTGGGCCGCGCGACGGCGAAGATCCACTGCGCCTCGGACGAGGACAGCGAGCAGGACCTCGTCGACTTCCAGGTCGAGGACGCGGTCGCGGCTTCGGTCGAGGGACGGCGCGACGAGCTGCGCACCTGGGTCGCCGACGTCGGGCTGCGGTACGCCGACCGGGTGCGCGCCGACCACGCGCTCTTCGTCAGCGCGTTCCGCGAGGGGCGGATCGGCGTCTCCTCGACCTGACGCCGACCGTCTGGCCTCAGACCAGGCCGGCGCCGGCGGAGGGCTCGGCCCGCAGGTGGGCCGGGGCCGCGAAGCCGCGGAGCGCGAACTCGGTGTCGATCGCCCGCATCACCGCCTCGACCCGCTCGTCCGGCACCAGCGCGACCGACGAGCCGCCGAAGCCGCCGCCGGTCATCCGCGCCCCGACCGCGCCGGCCTCGACGGCGACCGCCACGGCCGCGTCGAGCTCGTCGCAGGAGATCTCGAAGTCGTCGCGCATCGACGCGTGCGAGAGCGCGAACAGCCGCTCGACGGTGTCGCGGTCGCCGGCGGCCAGCGCCTCGGCCACGGGCCGGACCCGGTCGATCTCGGTCACGACGTGCCGCGCGCGGGCGCGCACCCGCTGGTCGGGGATCCGGTCGACTTCCCCCAGGTCGGCCTGCCGCAGCGACGGCACGCCGAGCTCAGCCGCGGCCGCCTCGCAGTCGGCGCGCCGGGCGGCGTACCCGCCGTCGACGAGCTCGTGGGAGACCCGGGTGTCGGTCACGAGCAGCGTCAGCCCGTCGAGGTCCAGCGCGACCGGGCGGGTCTCGTCGCTGTCGAAGTCGACCAGCAGCGCTGTGCCGGCCTCGGCGAGGACCGACACCGTCTGGTCCATGCCGCCCGTGGGCGCCCCGGCGACCTCGGTCTCCGCCCGGATGCACGCGTCGACCACGAGCTGACGGGCGTCGGCGTCGAGGTCGCGCCCGGCCAGCGCCAGGACCGCGACGGCCACCGAGCACTCCAGCGCGGCCGAGCTGGACAGACCGGCCCCCAGCGGCACGCGTCCGTCGACCAGCAGGTCGACCCCGGGCACGTCCACGCCGGCCTCGCCGAGCGCCCACAGCACGCCCGCGGCGTACGCCGTCCAGCCCTGCGGGCCGCCCGGCCCGGCGTCCACCGGCGTGCCCTCCCAGGTGGCGTCGGACTGGAGGCTGGCCACCCGCACCCGGCCGTTGGTGCGCGGCGCCGCGGCGGCGTACGTCGCGTGCGGCAGCGCCAGCGGGAGGACCAGGCCGCGGTTGTAGTCGGTGTGCTCACCGATCAGGTTGACCCGGCCCGGCGCCCGGCCCACGACGGCGGCGGGGGCGCCGTACCGCTGCTCGAAGGCGGCGCGGAGGTCGGCGGCGATCTGGTCCGGGTTGCCGGGCTCGAGGAGGTCCACGCGCCCACCCTAGGAAGTCGGGCCAGAAGTCCGGTCGGCGGCGTGGCACCGCGTACTGTCGGGATACGTGCGATTCCTCCACGACGCGCGACCCGCGCACGACCTGACCTACGACGACGTGTTCATGGTCCCGCGGCACTCCGCGGTGGCCAGCCGGTACGACGTCGACCTGTCCACCAGCGACGGGACCGGCGCCACGCTGCCGCTCGTGGTCGCGAACATGACCGCGATCGCCGGCAAGCGGATGGCGGAGACCGTGGCGCGCCGCGGCGGCCTCGTGGTGGTCCCGCAGGACATCCCGGTGCCCGTCGTCGCCGACGTCGTCGCGTGGGTGAAGTCGCGCCACCTGGTCTTCGACACCCCGATCGAGCTCACCCCGCACCAGACCGTGGCCGAGGCGCTCTCGCTCATCCCCAAGCGCGCCCACCACGCGGCGGTCGTCGTCGACGCCGGCCGGCCGGTCGGCGTGGTCTCCGAGGGCGACTGCGCGGACGTGGACCGGTTCGCGCAGGTGCAGCAGGTGATGCGGCGCGACTTCGTCACGATCGCGGACGGCACGGATCCGCGCACCGCCTTCGACGCGCTCGACAAGGCGCGCGAGCCGCTCGCGGTCGCGGTGGACGACGACGGCGCGCTGGTCGGGGTGCTCACCCGCACCGGCGCGCTCCGGGCCACGCTCTACACGCCGGCCGTGGACGCCCGCGGCGGCCTGCGGATCGCGGCCGCGGTCGGCGTCAACGGCGACGTCGCGGACAAGGCGCGCCGGCTGCTCGAGGCCGGCGTCGACTGCCTCGTCGTCGACACCGCGCACGGCCACCAGGACCGGATGCTGGAGGCGCTCCGCTCGGTCCGCGCGCTCGACCCGTCCGTGCCGGTCGTCGCGGGCAACGTCGTGGACGCCGACGGCACCCGGGCGCTGCTCGAGGCCGGCGCGGACGTCGTCAAGGTCGGCGTCGGCCCCGGCGCGATGTGCACGACGCGGATGATGACCGGCGTCGGCCGGCCGCAGTTCTCCGCCGTGCTCGAGTGCGCCGCGGCCGCCCGCGACCTCGGCGGGCACGTGTGGGCCGACGGGGGAGTGCGGCACCCCCGCGACGTGGCCCTGGCGCTGGCCGCCGGCGCCGCGAGCGTGATGATCGGCTCGTGGTTCGCCGGCACCCACGAGTCGCCGGGGGACCTGGTCGAGGACCCGAGCGGTCGCGCCTACAAGGTGTCCTTCGGGATGGCGTCCGCCCGCGCCGTCGCCAACCGCACGTCGGCGGAGTCGGCGTACGACCGGGCGCGCAAGGGCCTCTACGAGGAGGGGATCTCCTCCTCGCGGATGTACCTCGACCCCGCCCGCCCCGGCGTGGAGGACCTCATCGACCAGATCTGCTCCGGCGTCCGCTCGGCCTGCACGTACGCCGGGGCGCGCGACCTCGCCGAGCTGCACCAGCGCGCGGTCGTCGGCGTGCAGTCCGCGGCGGGCTACCAGGAGGGGCGACCGCTCGCCACCTCCTGGTGAGCCGGGCTCAGTCGGCGGCGCGCCCGGTCCTCGGCCCGGCCTCGGGCTCGGTCTCCGGGTCGGTCCCCGCCTCGGCGGGGTCCTCGGTGACCGGCGCCGCCTCGAACGAGAGGGCGAAGTCGTCGCCGTGCTCGGTGACGCCGGCGACGACGGCCTGCTCGACCGCCTCCACGGCGTACTGACGACGCACGACGAGCGGGTCCTGGCGCAGGTCCTTCACCAGGGAGACGGCCAGGCCGATCATCACCAGCACGAAGGGCAGCGCCGCGACGATCGTGATCGTCTGCAGCCCTGACAGCGCCTCCGCGCCGCCGACGAGCAGCATCACGGCCGCCACCGCGCCGGTGGCGACGCCCCAGAAGACGACCGTCGGCTTGCGCGGCTCGGTCGTCCCGCGCTCGGACAGGGTGCCCATGACGATCGAGGCGGCGTCGGCGCCGGAGACGAAGAAGATGCCGACCAGGACCATGACCAGGATGCCGGTGACCGTCGCCCAGGGGAACTGCTCGAGCGTGGCGAACAGCTGCGACTCCAGCCCCTCGGCGCCGGCGATGTCGACGCCGTCGGACTGCAGGTCGATCGCGGTGCCGCCGAAGATCGCGAACCAGACCAGGCTGATCAGGCTCGGCACGAGCAGGACGCCGGTCACGAACTGGCGGATGGTGCGACCGCGCGAGATCCGGGCGATGAACATGCCGACGAACGGCGTCCACGAGAGCCACCAGGCCCAGTAGAAGATCGTCCAGCTCTGGAGCCACTCCGCGGTCTCCGGACCCTCGGCGCCGGTCCGGGCCGCCATCGTCGGCAGGTCGCCGAGGTAGGTGCCGATCGAGCTGGGCAGCAGGTTGAGGATGAACACGGTCGGCCCGACGACGAAGAGGAACAGCGCGAGGAGCACCGCGAGCACCATGTTGATGTTCGAGAGGTACTGGATGCCGCGCGCGACGCCCGACACCGCCGAGAGCACGAACGCCCCGGTCAGGACCGCGATGATCGCGACGAGCACGCCGTTGCCGACCTCGCCGAGCCCGCCGACGATCTGGAGGCCGCTGCGGATCTGGAGCGCACCCAGGCCGAGCGAGGCCGCGGAGCCGAAGAGCGTCGCGAAGATCGCGAACATGTCGATGACCTTGCCGCCCGCGCCGTGGGCGTGGCGGCCGAGCAGCGGCTCGAACGCGGCGGAGACCAGCTGGGCGCGGCCCTTGCGGTAGACGCCGTAGGCGATGGTGAGGCCGACGACCGCGTAGATCGCCCACGGGTGGAGCGTCCAGTGGAAGAGAGTCGTCGCCATCGCGGTCTCGGCGGCCCGCGGCGTGCCGGCCTCGCCGGTGCCCGGGGGCGGCTCGGTGAAGAACGTCACCGGCTCACTGACGCCGTAGAACATCAGGCCGATGCCCATGCCGGCGCTGAACATCATGGCCACCCAGGAGACGGTGCTGAACTCGGGCTCCTCGTCGTCCCGCCCGAGGGGGATCCGGCCGAACTTGCCCAGCGCCAGCCACAGCACGAAGACGACGAACCCGCTCGCGGTCAGCACGAACAGCCAGCCGGTCGAGTTCATCACCCAGTCCAGCGCGCTGCCGGAGGCGGAGGCGAGGGACTCGGTGCTGACGAAGCCCCACACCAGGAACGCGACGGCGATGACCGCCGTGACGCCGAAGACGACGCGGTCCAGGCCGCGCTCGACGCGCTGCTCCTCGGGCACGGCGTCCAGCGCCGGGTGGACGACGTCCACGGGCGGTTGGACGACGGCATCGACGACCTTGCGGGCCGTCGGGCGGTCGTCGCGTGGCTGGGGGTGCTCCTGCTGTGTCGTCACGATCTGTCCACGTACCCGTCCCACCCGGACCGCACACCGTCCGGCGGGGTGGCGTGGCCCACTCCGCCCGGGACGGGTGAGCAGGGTGGGTCAGCCGCGCGAGCTGCGGACCGATCGCCCCCGGACGATCCCCACGAACGCCTGGCACTGCTCGTCGTCGCGCTCGACCAGCCAGGCCAGGCCGACGGTCGTCGGCTCCAGGTCGGTGACGACCCGGTGCTCCACGTCCTTGCGGTTGTGCAGCCGGGCGATCGCCATCGGCACGATCGCGACGCCGGTGCCGCTGGCGACCACCTCGACGGCGTCCTTGACGCTCATCGGCGGCCAGTCCAGCTGGGGTACGTCGGGGCGCCAGCCCGATCGGTGGGGGAGCACCAGCTGCTCCTCGGCCAGGTCGGCGGTCGTGACCTCCTCGGCCAGGGTCAGCAGGTGCTCGTCGCCGACGACGGCGACCGGGAGCTCGTCGTACAACGGGATGAGGTGGAGGCCCTCCCGGTCGACGGGCAGCCGCACGAGGCACATGTCGACCTCGCGCTCGCGCAGGACGCGCTCCTGGTCCTCCTCGGTCACGGGGACCAGCTCGAGGGGCTCGCGGGTGCGCCGCTGGCGCCAGTGGCGGGCCCACTTGTCGGGCGTCGCCCCGGTCACGAAGCCGACGCGGAACGGCGGGGTGCTCACGGGCTCGACCCTAGGGCTCGCCTCGCGCTGCTCGTGCGGCGCGGCACCCCGCCGGCGCGCGGTCACGCCGCCTGGGCCACCAGCGCGAGGAACTCACGGTTGAACGCCGGGATGTCGTCGGGCTGCCGGCTGGTCACCAGGTTGCCGTCGACGACGACCTCCTGGTCGACCCACTCGGCCCCGGCGTTGCGCAGGTCGGTCTGCAGGCTCGGCCACGAGGTGACCTGCTTGCCACGGACCACGTCGGCCTCCACCAGCACCCACGGCGCGTGGCAGATCACCGCGGTCGGCTTGCCGGACTCCACGAACCCGCGCACGAACGTCACCGCCGACTCGAACGTCCGCAGCAGGTCGCCGTTGGGCGCCCCGCCCGGCAGCACGAGCCCGTCGAAGTCGTCGACGCTCACGTCGTCGACCACCTTGTCCACGCCGAACGTGTCGGCCTTGTCGAGGTGGTTGAACGCCTGCACCTCCCCGGACTCGGTGCTGAGGAGGACCGGCGTGCCGCCCGCCTCCTTGACCGCCTCCCACGGGCCGGTCAGCTCCGCCTGCTCGATGCCCTCGGTCGACACGAGGAACGCGATCGTCTTGCCGGACACGGACTGCTCTGCCACGGGAACTCCCTCTCTGGTGCACGTCTTCCTGCCCCGCTCCGGTGACCACGGACCGGAGCGGTCAACCACCCCTGTGGAGAGGCGCTCGCGGGACCGGCCGTCGGCGGGAAGGCTGCCGGTGTGCCGGACGTCGTGGACCTGCTCGCCGACCTGGGCGGTGTCGCCCGGCGGTCGGTCCTGCTCGGGGTGGTGGACCGCGCTGAGCTGGACGCCGCCGTCTCCGCTGGCACGGTCGGCCGCGCCGGTCGTGGCCTGTACGTCCTGCCGACGGTCGACGACGCCACCCGGGTGGCCGCCCAGCTCGGCGGCGTCCTCTCCCACACCAGCGCGGCGCTGCACCACGGCTGGGGGGTCAAGGTCGTGCCGGACCGCCCGCACGTCATGGTGGGCCGCGGGCGCAAGGTGGGCCGTCGAGGCCGGCTGGCCCACGTGCACTACGCGGAGCTGCAGGCCCACGAGACGAGCGGTGCCGCGACGTCGGAGGAGACGACGCTGCGCGACTGCCTGCGGTCCCTGCCGTTCGACGAGGCGCTCTGCGTCGCGGACTCCGCGCTGCGGGAGACGGGATGCGCCCAGCTGCTGCGGCGGGTCGCGGAGACGGTCCGCGGGCCCGGCTCGCCACAGGTGCGCCGGGTGGCGGCCGTCGCGACCGGTCTCGCCGCCAACCCGTTCGAGTCCGTGCTGCGCGCCATCTGCCTGGACGTGCCCGGACTGTCCGTCCGACCGCAGGTGACGATCGGCGACGGTGACTTCCGCGCCCGCGCCGACCTGGTGGACCCTCGCCTGCGGATCGTCTGCGAGGCCGACTCGTTCGCATGGCACGGCAGCCGATCGGCCCTCGCCTCGGACGCGCGACGCTACAACCGGATGGTGGTCGGCGGCTGGATCGTCCTCCGCTTCACGTGGGAGGACGTGATGTTCCACCCCATGGAGGTCCGCCGCGTGCTCGAACGAGCGGTGGCACTCGCCGAAGTACTGGTCGAAGTGCGCCGACCGGGGCCGTCCGCCGCCTGAGCAGGGGCTGGGGGAGTGACATCTACCAGTAGTTCGGCGGGCGAAACCCTGCCCGCGCCCGAGCGCGGTGACAGAGGTCCTGGAGCGGCCGGTCAGTGCTCGATCGTGATCTCCTGCGAGCTCCGGTACGTGCCGTCGGCGCCGGACGCTGGTGGTGCTCAGATGACCGGACACGTCGTCCGGTCCAGGAGTCCGTGCGGGGTGAGCAGACCGGATGGCGTCCTGGCAGGTCAGGCGGGATTCTGAAAGGTTCGGCCGCGCCGGATCCGAGGGCTCACGCGGGTCCGGGAACCACGTCCGGAGCGGGAAACGGCCGGGCGGCCGGTCATGCGCACGAGTTCGGATCGGTTCGGGTGATCAACGCCGGACACACAGATCGGTAACGGCGCATAGCCCGCCGCCGATCGGCGAGACCCCCGTTTCGGACCCGGAGGAGGGGGCTACGGGACCGGTGGACACCGACAGCAGCGCGAGGAGCGACGCATGGGGCGCCAGCACGACGACGAGGCCTGCGTGACGGTGCACCTGCCCTACGAGCCATCGAGCGTGCGGCGTGCCCGGCACCTCCTCGCCGAGGACCTCCGACGATCAGGCATCCGGGACACGGTCGTCGACGACGCCGGCCTGGTGGTGAGCGAGCTGCTCACCAACGGGCTGGTCCACGGCCGGCCGAACGCGGACCGGACGATCGCGGTCTCCTGGTGCGTGCGACCCGACCTCCTGTGGCTGAGCGTCGTGGACGGCGGCGCCGTCGACGAGCTCCAAGCCGTCCAGCTCAACGACCACGCGCTCAGCGGACGCGGGCTCGCGATCGTCGACCACGTCTGCGAGAGCTGGCACTTCGAGCGGTCCCACGGCACGCGGGTGACGGCCGAGCTGGCCTACGCCTGACCAGCGACGACGACAGCGACAGCAAGAGCGACCTCGGGCACGAGCGGGCCCACGACGCAGGACGGGCCGCGACCCGGAGGTCGCGGCCCGCGGACAGCCGGAGCACTGGGGGGAGGCCCCGGCCGTCACCGGAGTTGTTCCCCGGTGTGATGCGGACCATGCACGCGTGGGCGCGAAATCTCGCGGCCCGGCCTGGGACGGCCGCCGAGCGGGGTACGGGACGCACTACGGTGCAGGCACCGGGACCGAGGCGGACGAAGGCGGAGATGGACGCGAGCAGCGAGCACGGCGTCGTACCCGTCTTCTTCCTGTCCGACTCCACCGGCATCAGCGCCGAGACGATGGGCAACGCGCTGCTCCTGCAGTTCCCGGACCTGCAGTTCGAGCGGACGCTGATCCCGTTCATCCACACCGTCGAGGACGCCCGGCGCGTCGTCGCGCTGCTCGATGAGGCGGCGGCGGGTCCGGTGCCGCCGCTGGTCTTCACGACGGCCGCGAGCGACGAGGTGCGCGCGGAGCTGGCGCGCACGACCGCGCCGATCATCGACTTCTTCGACCTGCACATGAACCGCGTCGAGACGATCCTCGGCCGCCGCGGCCAGCGGCAGGCGGCGCGGCTGCACGGCGTCAACGACGTCAAGGCGTACAACACCCGGATGGCGGCGGTGGAGTTCACCATCGAGCACGACGACGGGCAGAGCCTGCGGGCGCTGGAGAAGGCCGACGTGATCCTGCTGGCGCCCTCGCGGTGCGGCAAGACCCCGACGAGCATGTACCTCGCGCTCCAGCACGGGCTCTTCGTCGCCAACTACCCGCTCGTCGACGAGGACCTCGAGGCCGAGGACCTGCCGGAGGTCGTGCGGCCCTACCTCGACCGCTGCTTCGGCCTCACGACGACGGTCGAACGGCTGAGCCGGGTGCGCAACGAGCGCCGGCCGGGCTCGCGCTACGCCTCGCCCGAGCAGTGCCGCTGGGAGCTGCGCCGCGCCGACGCGCTGCTCGCGGCCCACCGGCTCCCGGTCATCGACTCCTCGGCCAAGTCGGTCGAGGAGATCTCCGCCCTGATCCTCCAGACGCTCAAGACGACCGCCCGGAAGCGGGCCGGTCGGCAGCAGGCCGCCAGCACCGAAGGGACACGCCCATGACCAGCCAGCCGACCTCGAACGTCCGGTGGTTCTCCGACCTAGGCCTCGGCGACCTCGAGGAGGTGGGCGGCAAGAACGCCTCGCTGGGCGAGATGGTCTCCCAGCTCTCCGACCTCGGGGTGCGGGTGCCCGACGGGTTCGCGACCACCGCGGAGGCGTTCCACCGCTTCATCGGCGAGACCGGGCTGGCCGAGCGGATCGCCGGGCTGCTCGA
Organism: Nocardioides deserti; assembly: GCF_014266025.1. Lineage (GTDB taxonomy): Bacteria > Actinomycetota > Actinomycetes > Propionibacteriales > Nocardioidaceae > Nocardioides > Nocardioides deserti. The sequence goes on from NZ_JACMYC010000001.1 coordinate 535,226, forward strand.
CGGCCTGGACACCGACGACGTACGCCGTCTGGCGGAGGTGGGCCGCGAGATCCGGGAGGCGGTGGTCGCCCAGCCGTTCCCCGAGGACCTCGAGGCCGACATCCGCTCCGCCTACGAGCGGCTCGCGGCGGAGTCGGCCGGCCGGTCGACGGGGGAGAGCGGCGAGGAGCCGTCGTTCGCGGTCCGCTCCTCGGCGACCGCGGAGGACCTGCCCGACGCGTCGTTCGCCGGCCAGCAGGAGACGTTCCTCAACGTGCGCGGCATCGACTCGGTCCTGACCGCGATCCGCGAGGTCTTCGCCTCGCTCTACAACGACCGGGCGATCGCCTACCGCGTGCACCACGGCTTCGCGCACGCCGACGTCGCGCTGTCGGCCGGTGTGCAGCGGATGGTCCGCTCGGACCTGGCGGCGTCCGGGGTGATGTTCACGATGGACACCGAGTCCGGCTTCACCGACGCGGTCTTCGTGACCTCCGCCTACGGCCTGGGCGAGGGCGTCGTGCAGGGCGCCGTGAACCCCGACGAGTTCTACGTCTACAAGCCCGCCCTGCGCGCCGGCCGCCCCGCGGTGCTCAAGCGCGGCGTCGGCAGCAAGGCGACCAAGATGGTCTACACCGACGACGCGACCGTGGGCCGCACGACGGAGTTCGTCGACGTCGCGCCGGCGGACAGCCGCCTGCTGTCCCTGACCGACGACGAGGTCGAGGAGCTCGCACGGCACGCGCTCACCATCGAGGAGCACTACGGCCGCCCGATGGACATCGAGTGGGGCAAGGACGGCCTCGACGGGCTGCTCTACGTGCTCCAGGCGCGGCCGGAGACCGTGCAGTCCCGGCGGAGCGGCGCGCTCGAGCGGTTCAAGATCGACCGGGCCGTCACCAGGGACGCGGACGTCCTCATCGAGGGCCGGGCGATCGGGCAGAAGATCGGCGCCGGCGCCGTACGCGTCCTGACCTCGGTCGAGGACATGCACGAGTTCAACGCCGGCGAGGTGCTCGTTGCCGACATGACCGACCCCGACTGGGAACCGATCATGAAGCGCGCCTCGGCGATCGTCACCAACCGCGGTGGCCGCACCTGCCACGCCGCGATCATCGCCCGCGAGCTCGGCATCCCCGCCGTCGTCGGCACCGGCAACGCGACGAAGGACCTCACCGACGGGCGCGAGGTCACGGTCTCGTGCGCGGAGGGCGACACCGGACTGGTCTACGACGGAGTGCTGGACTTCGACGTCGAGCGCACCGAGCTGGACTCGATGCCCGACATCCCGGTCAAGATCATGATGAACGTCGGCACGCCGGAGCAGGCGTTCGCGTTCTCCCGGCTGCCGCACGCCGGCGTGGGGCTGGCGCGGCTGGAGTTCGTCATCAACCGGCAGATCGGCATCCACCCGAAGGCTCTGCTGGACCTGGCGAACGACCCCGACTCGCTCCCGGCCGACCTGCGCGAGGAGGTGGAGGAGCTGACGGCGGCGTACCCCGGCCCGCGCGAGTTCTTCGTCCAGCGGGTCGCTGAGGGCGTGGCCACGATCGCGGCGGCGTTCGCGCCCGAGCCGGTCATCGTGCGGATGAGCGACTTCAAGTCCAACGAGTACGCCAACCTCGTCGGGGGCGAGCGGTACGAGCCGGACGAGGAGAACCCGATGATCGGCTACCGCGGGGCGTCGCGGTACCTCTCGAAGGACTTCGCCGACTGCTTCGCGATGGAGTGCGAGGCGCTGCGGCACGTCCGCGACGAGATGGGCCTGACCAACGTCAAGGTGATGATCCCGTTCGTCCGGACGACCAAGGAGGCTGCCGGCGTCATCGAGCTGCTCGGCAGGCACGGCCTGGAGCGCGGCAAGAACGACCTGCAGGTCGTGATGATGTGCGAGGTGCCCTCCAACGCCGTGATCGCCGACCAGTTCCTCGAGCACTTCGACGGCTTCTCGATCGGCTCCAACGACATGACCCAGCTGACGCTCGGCCTCGACCGGGACTCCGCCCTCGTCGCGGAGTCGTTCGACGAGCGCGACCCAGCGGTGCTGCACATGCTCGAGCTGGCGATCAAGGCGTGCAAGGCGCAGGGCAAGTACGTCGGCATCTGCGGCCAGGGTCCCTCGGACCACCCCGACCTGGCGCAGTGGCTGCTCGACCAGGGCATCGAGTCGATGTCGCTCAACCCGGACACCGTCGTCGACACCTGGCTGCACCTGGCCAAGTCCCGGGCCTGACCAGCGGGCCTGACCGGCGCCCTCTGACCCGCGTCAGGGGGCGCCGCGCGGCTCCTCGTGCAGCTGCTCGTCGCTGAGCTCGTCGACGACCAGCAGGTCGTGGCGGACCTGGCCGGCGCGGAACGACGCCCGGGCGACCATGTGGCTCGACACCACGCTGGTGGCCATCTGCAGCAGCACGACGAGCAGGAGCAGGCCGACGACGCCGGGGTCGCGCAGCCGCAGGGACAGGCCCAGCACGATGAGGACCGTGCCGAGGACCTGCGGCTTGGTCGCGGCGTGCATGCGGCTGAGCAGGTCCGGCATGCGCACCTGGCCGATGGCCGCGATCAGCGTCAGCACGGCGCCGAGCAGGATGCAGACCGCGGCGGCGACGTCGAGCGGGGTCGTCCAGCTCATCACGACCGCCCCGTGAAGCGGTCGTCGTCGCCGGCGCCGGGCTGCAGGTCGTCGCTGCGGCTCGCGTACCGCGCCACGCTGACGGCGCTCACGAACCCGCAGCCGGCGAGCACCACCACGACGGGCAGGGCGTAGGTCGCCCCGGTGTGGGCGCTGTAGAGGGCGATCGCGCAGACGGTCACCGCGACCAGCACGTCGAGGGCGACGCTGCGGTCGAGGATGGTCGGCCCGAGGGTCATCCGGACGACCAGCAGGAGCGCGGCGACCAGCAGGATGCCGGCGGCCACGACCAGGACGACGTTCATGCTCCGGCCTCCTCAGGGGCGTGCGGCGGCAGGGCGCGCAGGACGCGCTGCTCGAGGTCGAGGGCGTCGCGGCGGAACCTCTCGGCGCTCTCCTCGTCGGGTACGTCGAGCACGTGCAGGTAGAGCGTGTGGGTCGAGCGCCGCGCCTCGACGACGACCGAGCCCGGGATCAGCGACAGCATCGCCGCGACGAGGGTCATCACGAAGTCCGAGGAGCTCTCGAGGTCGACGGCGACCACCGCGTTGCGCACCGGCCGTCGACGGAGCACCACCCCGGAGACCTGGATGCTGGCCCGCACCAGGTCGACCAGGAACCGCGCGACCAGCCGGGCCAGCGCGAGGGGTCGCAGGCCGGAGGCGATGTCGATCGGCGGCAGGGGGAAGGCCACGCACACCGCCACCGCGACCAGCACGCCGCCGACCACCAGCAGCGGCGACACCTCGCCCCACATCGCCAGCCACACCAGCGTCAGCCACAGCACCGCGAGCGGCTGGACGGCCCGGTAGCGCGCCGGCCGGGTGCTCCCGTCCCGGCGGGTCCGCAGGACCGGGCTCACTGGTCCTCACCCGTCAGGACCGAGGAGAGGTACGGACCGCGGTCGTGGAGGTCGGCGGCGGCGCGGTCGCAGAACGCGTAGAGCGGACCGGCGACGACGCTGAGCATCACGCTCATCGTGACCAGCGCGGCGGCTGGCCCGAGCATCCCGCGGGGGGAGTGCCGGCTGTCCTCGCCGGCCTCGATCAGGGTGTGGAAGTCCCGCTCGGGCATGTCGTCGTCGCCGAGGCGTCGCGCCTCCTCGATGTCGGCGCGGGAGACGACCCCGCCGGCGGTGTGGACGTGACCTCGGTGCTCGTGCACCGGCCGGGTGTCGTGGCCCGGCACCGGCTCGCCGTCCGGGTCGTCGGTGGCCCCGATCGCCTCGAGCGCCTCGTGGGCCTCCAGCGGCGTCCGCCAGAAGGCGACCGCCCAGGTCTTCGCCACGGCGTACAGCGTCAGCAGGCTGGTGAGCGCCCCGCCCGCGACCAGCGCCCACGCCAGCGCGCGGCCGTCGGCCTGTGCGGCCTGGAAGAGCCCGACCTTGCCGATGAAGCCGGAGAACGGCGGGATGCCCGCGAGGTTCATCGCCGGGACGAAGAACAGCACCGCGAGCAGCGGCGCGAGCCGCGCCAGGCCGCCGATCCGCATCAGCGCGGTGCTGCCGGCGCGGCGCTCGACCAGTCCCAGGACCAGGAACAGCGCGGTCTGGATCGTGATGTGGTGGACGACGTAGAACGTGGTGCCCGCGGTGCCGGAGCGGCTCCCGAGCGCGATGCCGAGCACTAGGTAGCCGATGTGGCTGACCAGCGTGAAGGACAGCATGCGCTTGATGTCGGACTGCGCGACGGCGCCCAGGATCCCGATGATCATCGTCAGCAGCGCGGCCCACAGCAGCAGGTCGGTCAGTGGGCTGTGCGGGAAGAGCAGCGTCTGCATGCGCAGGATCGCGTAGACACCGACCTTGGTGAGCAGGCCGGCGAAGACCGCGGTCACCGGCGCGGGCGCGGTGGGGTAGCTGTCGGGCAGCCAGAACGACAGCGGGAAGATCGCGGCCTTGATCGCGAACGTCGTCAGCAGCAGCAGCTGGATCATCAACGAGACGTGGTCGGGCAGCTCCTCGAGGCGCGCGGCGAGGTCGGCCAGCGTCAACGTCCCCGTCGCCGCGTAGGTGACCGCCAGGCTGATGAGGAACAGCGTCGAGGACAGCAGGTTGACCAGCACGTAGATCGTCCCCGCGCGGATCCGGGTGGCCGTGCCGCCGAGGGTCAGCAGCACGTAGCTGGCGAACAGCAGCATCTCGAAGCTGACGAAGAGGTTGAACAGGTCGCCGGCGAGGAACGCGTTGGCCACGCCGGCGACGAGGACGAGGAACGTCGGGTGGTAGACCGAGAGCGGCGCGCCCTCCTCGTCCTCGGTCATGCCCTGCCCGACGGAGTACGCCAGGACCGCCAGCGTCACGAGCGCGCTGACCAGCAGCATCAGCGCCGCGAGCCGGTCGGCGACCAGCACGATGCCGAGCCGCTCGGGCCAGGCGCCGATCCAGACCGTCTGCGGGCCGTGCCGGTCGGCCTGGACGAGCAGCACGGCAGCGATCGCGGCGACGCCGCCGAGGACGGTGAGGCTGAGCCAGCGCTGGATGTGCGGGTGGCGACCCAGCGCCAGCGTCGCGCCGGCGCCGAGGATCGGCAGCAGGACGGGGAGGGGGACGAGGGTGTTCACGAGTCGGCTCCCCGGGCCTCGGCGGCGTCCGCCCGGAGCGGGTCGCTCTCGGCGGGATCACCCGTGCGCGGGTCCCTGCCGAGCGGGTCCTTGCCGTGCGCCTGATTGCCGCGGGGGTCGTCGTCAGGGCCCTGGCCGGGGTCGCCGCTGGAGTCGTCACCGGGGAAGTCGGAGGTCGTGGCGGCGTACGCCTCGGAGGTGACGTCGATGGTGGCCAGCCGGCGCACGGTGGCGTCCTCGACGTCGTCCTGCACGTCGTCGTGGCCGTAGAGCTGCCAGCTGCGGTAGGCCATCGCGAGCACGAACGCCGTCGTGGCCAGCGTGATGACGATCGCGGTCAGCACCATCGCCTGGGGCAGCGGGTCCGCGATCCCGGCGCTGTCGCCGTCCTCGCCGACGATCGGCGCGCGGCCGGCCCGGCCGCCGGCGACGAGGAACCCGATGCTGACGCCGTTGCCGATCATCACCAGGCCGACCAGCACGCGGGACAGGCTGCGCTCGAGCACCAGGTAGACCCCGCTGCCCAGCAGCGCGGCGGAGACGATCACCAGGGTCAGGTTGACGTCGGTCACGCAGTGCTCGCTTCCTCGGCCTCGCGCAGCGCGCGTTGGATGTCGCGGTCGATGTGCGAGCCGAGCGCCCGCAGCAGGTCGAGGACCAGGCCGACCACCACGAGGTAGACGCCGATGTCGAAGCCGACCGAGGTCACCAGGTGCAGCTTGCCGAGCGGGCCGAGCGGCACGTCGAAGACGGCCGACTGCAGCACCTCGCCGCCGAACGCCATCGGGATCACTGCGGCCAGGGCGGCGATCGTCAGGCCCGACCCGATGAGGCGGCCGGCGTCGACCGGCGCGGCCTCGTTCAGCTCGTAGCGCCCGCCGGCGAGGTAGCGCACCACCAGCGCGAGCCCGGTGGTCATGCCGGCCGCGAAGCCGCCGCCCGGCGCGTTGTGCCCGGCGAGCAGCAGGTAGATCGAGATGACGACGAGGGTGTGGAAGACCAGCCGGGTCATCACCTCGAAGATGATCGAGCGCTTCTCCGGCGGCAGCGTCCGCGACCCGGGCAGCCAGGCGCGCCGGCCCGGAGCGGTCGGGACCTTCTTCACCGAGGTCGGGTAGGGGATCTCGTGCACGCGGCGGATCTCGGTGCCGCGCGTGTTGATGAAGACCAGGCTCGCGACGCCCGTCGCGGCAGCGATCAGCACGCTGATCTCGCCGAGGGTGTCCCAGGCGCGGGTGTCGACCAGGATCACGTTGACGATGTTCTTGCCGCCGCCGAAGTCGACCGCCTCCTGCGGCAGCCCCGCCGAGATCGGTTCCGCGGTGCGGGCCGTCGCGGCCACCAGCAGGAAGCCCGCGCTCGCCACGCCGACGGCGAGCCCGATGGCCGCCCGGACGTAGCGCTGCCGGCTGAGCGGACGGTCGGTGAAGTACTCCGGCAGCCGGCGCAGCGCCAGCACGAAGACCACCACGGTCAGGGTCTCCACCAGGGCCTGGGTCAGCGCGAGGTCGGGCGCACCGTGCACGACGAAGATCAGCGCCGTCCCGTAGCCGGTCACCCCGACCAGCAGCACCGCGCGGATCCGTCGGCGGGACCGGGCGGTCATGATCGCCGCGATCACCACCACGACGCCGATGACGGCCTGGACCGGGGTGTCCCAGGCGCGGACGCGCACGTCGTCGAGGCCGCGGACCATCGCGGAGCCCGGCACGATGACGACGACGAGCAGGATGATGGCGAGGTACGCCGCCGCCGAGCCGCGCTGCACGACGCCGGTCAGCTCGACGGCGCTCCGGTCGAGCAGCCGCATGCCGCTGCGGTAGGTGTGCTCGAGGCTCCAGTCGTGCACGAACCGGGCCTGCAGGCGCGCGACCGGGTCGCGGGCGACGAACAGCAGGGCGCCGACACCGAGGGAGACCGCGGTCAGCAGCAGGGGCAGCCCCACGCCGTGCCACAGGGTCAGCTCCGGCTCGTGCACGCCGGCCGGCAGCAGCTCCGCGTGGCCCGCCAGCGCGTGGGTGAGCGGGCCGCCCAGGCCCCCAAGGACCAGCGACAACGCGCCCAGGGTGACCGGGGCCGCGACGAACGCCGCCGCCGGGCGGCGCACCTCGACCGGGTCGCCGCCGTCGGCGTCGAGGTGGTTGCCGAACGCGCCCCAGACGAAGCGGGCGGAGTACGCCGCCGTGAGCACCGAGCCGAGGACCGCGCCGGCCACGAGGAGCCAGCCGCTCAGCTGGCCCATGCCGGTGCCGTCGCCCTCCTTGGCCACGTCGACGAGCGCGACGAGGACGCTCTCTTTGGCGACGTACCCGATCAGTGGGGGGAGGCCGGCCATCGACGCGGCGGCGAGCGTCGCGGCGACCGCCAGGGCCGGCATCCGCCGGGCGAGCCCGCTGAGGCGCCGCAGGTCGCGGGTGCCGGTGCTGTGGTCGATGACGCCGACGGTGAGGAACAGCGTGGCCTTGAACAGCGCGTGGGCCAGGAGCAGCGCGAGGCCCGCCAGGACCGCGCTGCGGGTGCCGGTGCCGAGCACCAGGACGAGGAAGCCCAGCTGGCTGACCGTGCCGTAGGCCAGCAACAGCTTGAGGTCGTGCTGCCGCAGCGCACGGACGCCGCCGAGCACCATCGTCGCGACGCCGAGGGTCAGCAGGACCGCGCGCCAGCCGGCCACGTCGGCGAAGGCGGGGGCGAGGAGCGCGACGAGGTAGACGCCGGCCTTCACCATCGACGCGGCGTGGAGGTAGGCGCTCACCGGTGTCGGAGCGGCCATCGCGGCGGGGAGCCAGAAGTGGAAGGGGAGCAGCGCGGACTTGCTCACCGCGCCGATGAGCAGCAGGTGCACCGCGACCGTGACGGCGGTGCCGCTCGGCGGGTCGGCGAGGATCTCGCTGATCCGGAACGTCCCGGCCTGGTTGCCCAGCACGATCGCGCCGACGAGCAGCACCAGCCCGCCGAAGGTCGTGACGACCAACGCCTGGATCGCGGCGCGGCGGCTGCTGCGTCGGTCGGAGTCGTGCCCGATCAGCAGGAACGAGAAGACCGTGGTGAGCTCCCAGAAGACGTAGAGCACCAGGAGGTTGTCGGCCAGGACCAGGCCGAGCATCGCGCCGATGAAGGCCACCAGCACGCCGCCGAAGCGCGGGACGCCGGTGGCGCCCGCGTCGAAGTACCACGCGCAGTACGCGAGGACGAGCGCGCCGATGCCGAGCACGACCAGCGCCATGAGCCACTGCAGGGTGCCCATCGCGAACGCGAGGTCCATCCCGATCGCGCCGACCCAGGGGTGGACCTCGACCAGCATCCCGCCGTCGAGGACGTCGGGGGCCTGCAGCGCGACGTATCCGGTGCCAACGAGGGGGACCAGGGCGAGCGCGAGGAAGGCGCGGGGCCCGCCGCGCAGCAGCACCCACGGGGACAGTGCTGCCGCCGCGAGCAGTGCGACGATCAGCAGCAGCACGAGTGGGGGTCCTCCCGGATGGGTCCGACGGCGACGTGGGCCCTGGGGCCAGTGCCCTCAAGGCTACGGCCGCACGCGCCGTGCTCCCGACCGACGCGATCCCTGCGGACCGAAGATGGGTGGTGCAACCCATCCGGTCGCCGCGTTGTTCCGGGACGTCGACGAGAGGGCTGGCGCGCCCGGGGGGCGAGCCGGTTGCGCGGGTGCCCGGGAGGACGCGCTAGGGTCCGGGTCAGCCAGTCGTACTCCCTTGTGGAGTCAGGGAATCCGGTGTGAATCCGGAGCTGACGCGCAGCGGTGAGGGGACGGGACGGACACGCCGGCAACGGCAGCCACTGGGGCCCTCGGGTCCTGGGAAGGCGTCCACTCCCGGTTGATCCGAGTCCGAAGACCTGCTGGCCTCGACGACGCCCGTCGTCGGGTCGAGGTGGGTCTCGCGTTCGGACCCCGACTCCGAGCAAGGTGACGCTTCCCGGTGAACCGGTTCCGACCTGACCGCTGCCCCGGCGCGCTGCGCCCCTGGCCCGCCGACGACGGGCTTCTGGTGCGGCTGCGCCTGCCCGGTGGGCGGGTGCCGGCCGCCTCCCTGCTGGCGCTCGCCGAGGTGGCCGAGCGGTACGGCGACGGTCGGGTGCACGTCACCGGCCGCGCCAACCTCCAGGTCCGCGCGCTGCCGGGCGAGCCGGACGGGGGAGCCGGCCCTGCGCGGCTGCGGCCCGACGTGCTCGCCGCGGTCGAGGCGACCGGCCTGCTGCCGAGCCGCACCCACGACCTCGCCCGCAACCTGATGGCATCGCCGCAGACCGGGCTCGCCGGTGGCCGGGCCGACCTGCGGCGACTCGTCGACGGCCTCGACGCGACGCTGCTCGCCGACCCCGCGCTCGGCGGGCTGCCCGGGCGCTTCCTGCTCGTCCTCGACGACCGCGGCGACCTCGCGGACCGCTCGTGCGACCTCGGCGTGGTGGCCCTCGACGCGGAGCTCGGCCAGCTGCGCGTGGGGGACGGCTGGGGGCCGGTCGTGCCGCTCGCGGACGCTCCACGGACGGTCGTCGACCTCGCCCGGCGGTTCCTCGACGTCCGGGGCGATGGGCCCGACGCGCCGTGGCACGTCGCCGAGCTGGTCGAGCCGCTGGTCGAGCCGTGCCCGCCCGACCCCGGACTCCCACCGCCCGCACCCGCACCGCCGTACGGCGTCGTGCCCGGCGGTGTCCACGAACCCGTCCCCGACGACGGCCTCGACCGGGCCGCCGTCGAGCGACTCACCGCCGCCGCACCCGTCCTCGTCGTCACGCCGTGGCGTGGCGTCCTCGTCCCCGGCCCACCTAACGAGGAGTCCCGTTGAGCACGCCCACCCGCCCCCGCCACCACTACACGTACGTCGACCGGGGCGCCGACATCTACCGCGACTCCTTCGCGACCATCCGCCGCGAGGCGGACCTGTCCGCGGTGCCGCCCAGCGCGGAGCGGCTCGCGGTGCGGATGATCCACGGCAGCGGCCAGGTCGACCTGGCCGCTGACCTCGTGGTCGACCCGCGGCTGGTGCCGGCCGCGCGGGCGGCGCTCGAGGCGGGCGCGCCGATCCTCTGCGACGCGACGATGGTCGTCCGCGGGGTGACCCGCAGCCGGCTGCCCGCCGACAACGAGGTGCTCTGCCTGCTCGAGGACCCCCGCGTGCCCGGCTTGGCCCAGGAGTGGGGCACCACCCGCACCGCGGCCGCGGTGTCGCTGTGGGAGCCATGGTTGGAGGGGGCCGTCGTCGCGATCGGCAACGCCCCGACCGCGCTCTTCCACCTGCTCGAGATGCTCGTCGACGGCGCGCCGCGGCCGGCGGCGGTCGTCGGCTGCCCAGTGGGCTTCATCGGCGCCGCCGAGTCCAAGCAGGGGCTGGTCGACCTCGCCGCCGACCACGGCATCGACGTCCCCTTCGTCACCGTCCGCGGCCGCCGCGGCGGCTCGGCGATGACGTCGTCCGCGCTCAACGCGATCGCCCAGGAGGAGGAGTGAGGACCGGTCGCTTCGCCGGGGTCGGCGTCGGCCCGGGCGACCCCGAGCTGATCACCCGCAAGGCCGCCCGGCTCATCGCGCAGGCCGACGTGGTGGCGTACCACGCCGCCGCCGGCAAGCGCTCCAACGCCCGCCGCATCGCCGCCGACCTCATCCCGGCGGACGCGGTGGAGGAGGAGCTGACCTACCCCGTGACGACCGGGACGACCACCCACCCCGGCGGCTACGCCGGGGCGATCGCGGAGTTCTACGAGGCCTCGGCCGCGCGGCTGGCCGCGCACCTCGACGCCGGTCGCGACGTCGTGCTGCTGGCCGAGGGCGACCCGCTGTTCTACGGGTCCTACATGTACATGCACGACCGCCTCGCCGCGCGCTACGAGGCCGAGGTCGTACCGGGGGTCCCGGCCTTCCTGGCCGCGACGGCGACGGTCGCGAGCCCGCTGGTCCGGCAGACCGACGTGTTGACCGTGCTCCCGGGCACGCTGCCGGAGCCGGAGCTCGCCCGCCGTCTGGCCGACACCGACGGCGCGGTGATCATGAAGCTGGGCCGCACGTTCCCCGCCGTCCGCCGCGCCCTGGTCGAGGCCGGTCGTCTCGACCACGCCTTGTACGTCGAGCGGGCCTCGATGCCCGAGGAGCAGTGGCGACCGGTGGCCGAGGTCGACCCCGCGTCCGTGCCGTACTTCTCGCTCATCGTGGTCACGGGCGACACCCGCAACGGCCGCCGCTCGCGCGACCTCGCCGCGCCGGCGACGTCCGCCTCGGCGGTCCCACCGATGCCGTCCCGCGGCGCCGCCGAGCTGCTCGTGGTCGGTCTCGGGCCGGGCCCGGAGGGGTGGATCACGCCGGAGGCCTCGGCCGCGCTGGCGGAGGTCGACCATGTCGTCGGCTACGGACCGTACGTCGCGCGCGTCCCGCAGCGGGCGGGTCTCACCCGGCACGCGTCGGGCAACACCGTGGAGGTCGACCGCGCGCGGCTGGCCCTGGACCTGGCCTGCCGAGGGGAGCGGGTCGCCGTCGTCTCCGGTGGCGACGCGGGGGTGTTCGGGATGGCGGCGGCGGTCTTCGAGGCGGCCGAGGACCCGGCGTACGCCGCCGTGCCCGTGCGCGTGCTGCCCGGCGTCAGCGCCGTGCAGGCGGTCGCGGCCCGGGCGGGCGCGCCGGTGGGCGCGGACTTCGCGGTGGTGAGCCTCTCGGACCGGCTCAAGCCCTGGGAGGTGGTCGAGCGGCGGCTGCGCGCGATCGCCGAGGCCGACCTCGTGCTGGCCGTCTACAACCCCGCCTCGCGGAGCCGGACCGACCAGGTCGCGGTGGCTCGCGCCGTGCTGCTCGAGCACCGGTCGCCGGAGACGGTCGTGGTCGTCGGGCGTGACGTCGGGCGGGCCGAGGAGTCGCTGACCGTCACCACGCTCGGCGAGCTCGATCCGGCGACGATCGACATGAAGTGCCTGCTCATCGTGGGCGCCTCCTCGACGCGAGTGTCGGCGGCGGGCGTGTGGACGCCGAGGTACGTCCGGTGACCGGCTGCTTCCCCGTCCACTTCGTGGGTGCCGGGCCCGGCGCGGCCGACCTGCTCACGCTGCGGGCAGCCCGGCTCCTGGCCGCGGCCGACCTGGTGCTCTACCCGGGCACCTACCTGGACCCCGACGTCCTCGCCCACTGTGGCCCGGGTGCCCGGCTCGTCGACACCCAGGACCTCGACCTCGACGCGATCACCGCTCACCTCGTCGCGGGTGCGCGAGCGGGGGAGCGGGTCGTCCGGCTCACCTCCGGCGACCCGTCTCTCTACTCCGCGCTGCACGAGCAGGCCCGGCGGCTCGACGCGGCCGGGGTCGCGTGGGAGGTCACGCCGGGCGTGCCGGCGTACGCCGCCGCGACGGCGCTGGTCGGGCGCGAGCTCACCGTGCCGCACCTCGCCCAGTCCGTCGTGCTCACCCGCACCCGCGCCCGGTCGACGCCGATGGGGGAGGGCGAGTCGCTGACCGCCTTCGCCGCGACCGGCGCCACGCTGGTGCTGCACCTGGCGATCAGGCGCACCCGCGAGCTGGCGGCCGAGCTGGTCCCCGTCGTGGGCGAGGACTGCCCGGTGGTCGTCGTGCACCGCGCCAGCCAACCCGAGGAGCTGGTGCTGCGCGGGACCGTCGGCTCGATCGCCGACCAGGTCGAGGAGGCCGGCCTGCGGCAGGCGGCGGTCATCCTCGTCGGCCGCGCCCTCGGCGACGCCCGCGACGGGGGCGAGTCGTTCCTCTACAGCCCCGAGCGCGAGCGGAGGCGCTGACCGTGGAGCTGTACGACGCGATCGCGCGCCGCCGTGACACCCGCGCCGAGTTCACCGGCCCGCCGTCCGCCGAGGCGCTCACCCGCGTCCTCGAGGCGGCGCACCGCGCCCCGAGCGTCGGCATGTCCCAGCCTTGGGTGTTCGTCACCGTCCGCGACCCGGCCCGGCTCCGGACGTTCCGCGACCACGTCGCCGCCGAGCGGGAGGTCTTCGCCGCCTCGCTCGCCGACGATCCCGGGCGAGCGGCGACGTTCTCGCGGATCAAGGTCGAGGGGATCGTCGAGGCCGGCCTCGGCCTGGTCGTCGGGTACGACCCGACCACCGCGGGTGAGCGGGTCCTGGGCCGTCACGCGATCGCGGACACGGGGCTGTACTCGGTGTGCCTGGCGATCCAGAACCTCTGGCTCGCCGCCACCGCCGAGGGCCTCGGCGTCGGCTGGGTCAGCTTCTACCGCGAGGAGGTCCTCGCCGACCTCGTCGGCTTCCCCGACCACGTCCGGCCGGTCGCGTGGCTCTGCGTCGGCGAGATCGCCGCGCTGCCCGACGTGCCCGACCTCGAGCGGTTCGGCTGGCGCTCGCGCACGCCGCTCGTCGTCCACGAGGAGTCCTACGCCGCGCCGCCGGCGGGCTGAGGCGGAGCCGGAGGTCGCGTGGTCAGGCGGTCGCGCGGGTCGCTTCCGGACGCGCCCGCCGGGCGACCTCCGACCCGAGGACCATCGTCGGCGCGCTCCACCCGGCCCGACGGGCCAGGGCGACGGCCGCCAGCTGCGAGCTGACCTCGAGTTTGGCCAGGACGGCCTTGACCTGGGTGCGGACCGTGGCCTCGGAGACCACTCGCACCTGCGCCACCTCGCGGGTGGTCCGGCCCGCGATGAGGTGCCGCAGCACCTCGGCCTCCTGCGGCGACAGGCGCTCGAGGCGATCCCGTAGGCCGTGCTCGTGGGACTCGCGTCGCTGGTAGGCCTCGACGAGGCGCCGGCGCTCCGCACGGTCCAGGACGCACTCACCGGCGACGATCCGGCGGATCGTCGACACCACGACGGCCAGCGACTCGCTCTTGGGCAGCACCACCCGCGCGCCCTTGAGCACGCACTCGCCCGCGCGGGCCTCGTCGAGGGTGTCGGTCAGCACCACCACCGCGGCGCCGGCCCGGGTCATCGGCGCGATGAGCGCCGCACCGCTGCACGTCGGGCCGAGGTCGGCGTTGATGACCAGCACGTCCGGCCGCAGCTTGAGGACCTGGCTGAGGATGTGCCCGACGCTCGCCGGCTCACGGGGGATGGGGACGACGCGGTACTGGTAGTGGCACCTCTCGAAGACCACCGCGAGGCTCTCCGTCAGCATCGCGTGCTGATCGGCGACCACGACCCTGGGCTGCGTGCATCGCGACATGTTTCCCCCATGGACCACCGCACCACCCGAGAGAAGCAGTTGCTACTGGCGCCAGGCGAGAATTAGAACCCCTAGGATCCACGACGCGCGGGGACTAGTACCAATGGACTAGACGATGTGCCCGTTCGGGTAGGTGTCCCCTCGGCCGCTACGTGGTGCCGCGCTCGGCGGCGATCTCGAGGAGACGTTGCGAGGTTCTCGAACCTGTGCCGCCCGATCACGGCTATGTTCGTCCCTGAACCGCCGGGGACCCGAGACCCCGGCGGTTCCTCCATGTGTGCTCGGTGCGTGCGCCGGAGCCGGCCTGGGCCCGGGCGTCAGGCCGGGACGAAGAGGCTCTCCAGCCAGGCCGGCCAGGGCTACGTTCGTCCGATGACGCACTCCGATCTCGGAGGAGCCGTCGTCGAGGCGCCACCCTCCGTGGTCTTCGCTGCGCTACTTCAAGGAACTAGCCCTGGGCGTTGGCCAACCGCCCGGCGGCCACCGCCGCTCGGAGCATCGCCGCCGAGCACTCAGCCGCCACAGGAGGTATCGCCGGCGGCGCCGCGCCCATCTCGGTAGTCCAGTCACTCGTTCCGAGGAGCGTCGAGCTGGCGTCGCAGTGCGCTCATCGGCAGACCAGCGGGACTCTTCCCGCTTGGAGGCGGCGGAAAGTCGTTCATCGAGGCATCGGCGGACCCTCGCCCCTTCATCGACTCGACGGGCTCAAGGCGTGCTGCACGGCAAGGACAGGGCTCGCCAGCACAGGCGTCTGGAGATCGCTGAGCGTCGTGGTGGCGCCCATCATGCTCGCCTGGGCCAGGACGACGACGTCCACGCGGTCGGCGATGGAGCGAGCGGCATGCGCAACTTGTCGCAGGTAGTCCTCATGGTCCCCGGCCTCGAAAGCCGCCCATGCGTCCGGTACCTCGACGTCGATGATCGTCGGAGACGCGCCTTCGCGCCGCGCCTCGGCGGCGAGCAGTGCACGGGTCGGCTCGAGCGTGGACTCCAACGCGACGATGACGCCTATACGCGCCCCAGCCCGGACAGCCGCGCGTGCCATCGGCCGGTCCACGCGGACGACCGGCACAGGTAGACGCCCTCCCAGGGCTTCGGCGACGGACCCGAGTGTGGAGCAGGTGCAGACGACTATGTCCACGTCGTCATCGGCGAGTCGGCGGAGGGCAGCCAGGGTGGCGTCCTCGACATCCAGGGTAGGGCCGTCCCTGCGCACCTGGTCGAGAAGATCCGGCTCGACCCGGTGCACACAGGACGAACTGGCATCGGCATCGCGCAGGAGTGCCTCGAAGGTTGCGACATGGACCTGCGCGGTGTGGAGGAATCCGATGCGTGGCATCTCGCCAGTGTTCCAGCGAGCCAGGGACGCGTTTCCCTCTGCATGAGCGGACGCTTCGGGCGCACGCCGACAGGCGGCGGATAGAAGCAGGTCGCCGAAGGCGCGGGAGCGGCGTCGCAGCGAAGCCCAGGACAGCCTTTCCGGTGGGCAGCGACGGCGCGATGGGGACCCATGTGGTCCCGCCCTGGCTCGGGCCGTAGCGTCCGGGGGTGAGCAGTGCGACGTCGAGCGGCGCTACCAACGGACGCCGTGACGGCATCCTTTCCCCGGCCTACCTGGCGACGACCGTGGGCATGTTCGGGCTGATCGGGTTCGTGGCCTTCGAGGCGATGGCCGTCACGACCGTGATGCCGAGCGTCGCCCGCGATCTCGATGGCTTCAGGCTCTACGCGCTCTCCTTCGCGGCACCCTTGGCGAGCGGGGTCGTGGGGATGGTCGGCGCCGGTATGTGGAGTGACCGCGCCGGTCCGCGGGCTCCTCTGCTGATCTCGATGGTGCTGTTCTCGCTGGGGCTGCTGACGTGTGGGACCACACCGAGCATGGAGGTGTTGATCGCAGGCCGCGTCCTCCAAGGGCTGGGCGGCGGCGCCCTCGTCGTGGCGCTGTACGTCGTCGTGGGGCTGGTCTACCCGAGCCTCCTGCAGCCGGCGATCTTCGCCTCGTTCGCGGCTGCTTGGGTGCTGCCGGCTCTCTTCGGACCCGGACTCGCCGCCGTGGTGGCAAGCGCCTTCGGCTGGCGCTGGGTCTTCACCGGCACGATCCTTCTGGTGCTTGTGGCGCTGATGCTGATCGCACCAGCGCTGCGCCGGATGAAGCCGCACCCGCAGGGCACCACCACGCCGTTGTCCCGCCTGGGGTGGGCATGCGTCGCGGCGGTCGGTGTGCTCGCCCTTGCGCTGCTCGGAGCGGACAGCGGTCTGGCCTGGGGCGGCGCGGTCGGCGCCCTCCTGCTGGTGTTCCTCGCCCTCGCCCGGCTGCTTCCTGCGGGCACGCTGATCGGCGGGCGTGGGCTGCCGGCCGTCGTGGCGACGCGGGGGCTGCTGAGCGCCGGATTCTTCTGCGCGGAGGCCCACATCGTCTTCGTCCTGCAGGACCGTTGGGACCTTTCGGTCGGTCAGGCCGGCGTCGCACTCACCCTTGTTGGTCTGGTGTGGGCCCTCTCCAGCCAGGTGCAGTCACGGCTGGGAACCCGCATCACCCATGAGCGGGCGATGCATGCGGGCACCACGGTGGTCCTGGTCGGCATCGTCACACTGTTCGTCGCTGTGGCTTTCCAGGTCGCCGGAAGCGAGCTGTCCCCGGTGCTGCCGATCGCCGCGTACGTCCTCGCGGGAGCGGGGATGGGGTTCGCCTACCCCCGGACATCGGTCGCGATGCTGGCAGAGTCGACCGACCGCGACCGCGGTCTGAACTCCTCGGCGCTCTCGGTGGCCGACTCGCTGGGCGCCGCGCTAGCGCTTTCGGTAGCCGGGGTGGCCTTCGCTGCTGCCGAGCGCGGTGGCATCGACCCGTTCCTGGCGGTCTATGCCTTCACTTGCGCCATAGCTGTGCTGGGCGTCCTGATCGCCAGCAGGACCCGGCCCTGAAACCGCCTGCGCACGCGGTGGGGGCACACGAGGAGGGCTGATGCCGCACCCGTGATGAGGCGTGTTTCCGGACCACGTTCTCGACGCTTCGCTGACTGCCATCAACCTGGCTGACTGCACAGTCGCAAGACATCCGCCCTTGCCACACCCCCCCGGTGACTCCGGGCGCTCGTCGTCACCCTGCGGACGAGCGACTGCCTGTTCCACACCAGGACCGGTGAAAGGCACGCGCCGATAGCGGTGAGAACAGGCGGCGCTGAGGACTCTCGCCAACCTGAGGGTGGTGCGGACAACTGGGTAGGCACGGCTTGCCGAGGTCTCGAGGCCGGGAGGCGTCCGCGCCGCTGCGGAGCCGTGCGTCAGCTGCTTACAACCATCTCAACGGGGCTTCGACTTCCCGAGCGCTGGCGGCTCGGGCCCCTGTCCCGATCCCCGAGGGACAGTTCGTGCACGGCGTTCCGGTGGGCGCAGGTATCCGACTGTTCGACTTCCGCTGAGGTCTCTTGCCGCCCCGCGGGAGGATACGTAGCGCCGGCGCCCGTCAGCGGCATCAGCGGTCGTCGGAGCGAAGCCGACAGGCGGCGGAAGGACGCACATGCCGCCTAGAACTCGAGCACCATGTCGACGTCGCTAGCGCGAGGACCGCAGGATCGCCAAGTTGGCGCCTGCCCCCGGATCTTGCGATCGTCGCCTGGTCAGCGCTTCTGAGCGTTTGGGGCCTTGAGTGCCCGTAATGTCCACGGTTGATCGCGGTGTTAAGACAAGCATCGCCAAGAACTAGGCAGGACGTGCGATGACCGAAGTGCCAGACGACGCCACCAAGCCTCTCCTTGAATGGGTCGTGCCGAGTCCCGGGGGAGACAGTTCGGTAGAGCTGCGTGCTTACGCCGGACGCTCAGTTGTGGTCGTCGGACCGAACGGATCGGGCAAGTCGGCGCTCAGCCACTGGTTGAGCGTCAATCGTGGTGACTCAGATACCCCGGTTACGCGGGTACTTGCGCACCGCCGGGTCTGGATGCAGTCAGCTGGTACCGAGATGACCGCCAGTCAGCGTGCCCAATTGTTGCCAGCCTTCGCGTCGTGGGACGCACAACCCACGTCCAGAGTCAAGGTTGAAGGCGACTCTGAGCGCTCGTCCAGACTCCTCTACGACCTTCTTGGACGTGTCAACGGGCGGAACGCTCGGATTGCTGAACTCGTTGATACTGGCCAAGACACGTCGATGGTCGACGAGTCGATGCTCACCACAATCTCGCGAGTCTTTGCGTCGGCCAACCTGGACATTAGGTTCCGGGTGACCCACCTGGGCGAGTTCGAAGCTGTTCGTGAGTCTGGGGACGCCTATCCGATCTCGGAGATGTCGGACGGTGAGAAGGGTGCCTTCCTGCTGGCGGCGGAAGTGTTGCTGTCGCCTCCTGGCAGCGTGCAGATCGTTGATGAGCCGGAGCGTCATCTACATCGCGCCATCTCCTCTGACTTTGTGGCCTCCCTGATGCGTGAGCGCGATGATTGCGCATTCGTATTGCTCACGCACGATCTGGACCTGCTCGGCAAGCTGGAGC
The DNA here is from genome assembly GCF_014266025.1 of Nocardioides deserti. Taxonomy (GTDB): domain Bacteria; phylum Actinomycetota; class Actinomycetes; order Propionibacteriales; family Nocardioidaceae; genus Nocardioides; species Nocardioides deserti. The sequence continues at coordinate 554,017 of NZ_JACMYC010000001.1, forward strand.
CGTCCGGAACGATCGTCTGTTTCGTAAGCGCGGTCGCATGGAACGAGGGCAGGGCCACCGGTTGGGCTCTCGAGATCGATTCGGAAGCCAGCGGTGTTCCCGACGCCGTCCGTGAGGCCATCTTGGGAGGTCGGCGCCAGTTGCTATTTGTGGAGGGCGAGACATCCAGCCTTGACTTTCCGTTGTACCAACTTCTGTTTCCTCAATGGACTGTCGTGCCGTGCGGCGGCTCCGACGAGGTCAAGAGAGCGACCACTGGGCTACACGAGGCCGATGCCTATCACTGGGTCGAAAGCCGGGGCATTCTCGATGGAGATGCGCGTTCGCCAGAGGAGATCAGTGCGCTTGGAGCCAAGAAGATCTTGGTGTTGCGCGTCGACGAGGTGGAAAACCTCTATTACCTGTCCTGCGTCGTGGACGCGGTTGCTGATCGTCAAGCGGCAACCTTGGGCGAGGATTCGGCAGCCCTTAGGTCGACCGTCCGAGACAAGGCGATGGAGACGCTCCGGCCGAACACGGTGCAGCACCTAGCTTCGGTAAATGCCGTGAAAATGCTGCGTCGTCAGGCACTGGCCAGCTTGCCGAGCGGTGAGGACATGATCAACGGCGGAGTGGAGCTTCCGATCAGTCTGACGTCTCCATACCCCCGTGAGCATCAGAAGCTCGCAGACCTCGTTGCTTCCAAGGACTACGACGCGATCGTGCGCGGGTTCTCCGTGCGCGACAGCGGATTGCGCACAGCCGTTGCTCACGCCCTCGGGTTCAAGAATCTGGATCTCTACGAGAAGTCGGTCCGCGTGCTTCTCGGTAGCGACGAAGGGCTATTGACGAAGGTGCGGGAGATCGTTGGAGATCTGCCGGCCTAGCCCGAGGCCTTGTAGGTCGCTCCTCCTCTCTGCTCGCCAAGCATGGATTTCCAAGCACACCTCTCGAGCCGATGAGTTGAGTGGTTATCGCCCTTGCGCTCGCCCGGTTCGTGCCTGGATCAAGGCGAGGTTGCAGCCGTGCGGAGGCTGGCACCGCCGGTGCGAAGCGTCGCACCGGCGTCCGTCGAGCCCACTACGCACACGACGCATGTGCCAGCGGCGGCCTGTGTCAATCTGGGCCGAGCCGGGCGAGCGTGCTCACACGCCAGCGACGTAGGCCTGAGGAAGTGGACTGCGTGCCGGTCGAGGTTGCCGCGGGCGCGGTCGTAGTGCTCAGTGGTGCGCGGGTCGGCGTGTCGGGCCAGGATCTGGGCGTCTCGGAGTGGGACGCCTGCGTCGAGGGCGTTGGTGATGGCGGCGTGCCGCAGGGAGTGCGGGCTGATGTGGCGCGGGATGCCGGCGACCTTCGCGATTCGGGTGACCATCCGGTAGGCGTCGCGGCGATCGATTGGCTTTCCTGAGACTGGTCGGAGGATGACCTGCCCGATGGTGCGCTGGCCGCGGCAAGCCTCCAGGACCCGTAGCACCGGGACGGTGATCGGCATGGGGGCGGGCTTGTTCCCCTTGCCGACCAGGTGCAGCACTCGGTGGCCTCGAAGGGTGTCGGCGTAGTCCTCGATCCGCACGGCGGCGGCTTCGGATGCTCGGAACGCGTTGATGCCGAGCAGGTAGGCCAGGGCGCCGTGGTGAACGGTAAGGGTCTGAGCAACCTGGAGGAACCGGATGAGCTCGAGCCGGTCCAATCCCTGGGTTCGGGATTCGTCGCGGTGGACCTTCGGGAGCCTCGCGTAGACGGCCGGGTCAGAGATCATGAGCCCGTCGATGTGCGCGAACCGGAAAAGGCCTCGGACCGCGTGCATCATCGTGACGACTGAGGAGTCCATCAGGCCCGAGTCGCCGAGCTGGCGAATGTAGAGCTCGATGTGAGCGCGTTGAATCCCGTGCAGGGGGTCCAGCCCGTGTTGTTCGCACCAGGTGAACCACCGTCGTAGCTGGAAGGCGTACAGCCGGTGGGTGCGGCCGGAGTAGCGGGCTAGGTAGGAGACCGCCGCGAGCTGGGCCGGCGACATCTCGGCCGGTTGAAAAGGCAGTAGTGCTGTCGTGCCGGACATGAGGCCACCTCGCGGCGGACTAGCTCTGCCCCGGCGCGCCCGCCGCCAGCCCGACCGGGAGTCTGAACCAATCGACGCTAGTCCTCTCGCCCCGACCACCGGCGTCTGCTGAGCGGCGGAGTGACGCGCCTTCGCAAGCCTGCGGGGCGCCCCTTTGCGCCGGGGGTCTCTTCGGCGAGACGCTTGTTGAGAATCCCGCGCCCACGAGCACGGCGTCGGGCACAACGACGCACAGGGCGAACTCGGCGCAGGTCATCCCGGGAGGGGTGTCGCGTCTACGTTCCTGCCCGCGATGTTCCCGCACGGCGATCGGCGTCAATCACGGTCGCACCAACCAAGAGGTCCCGTTGAACAGGCGTGTGGCACTTCGCTGCCGTCGCAGCCCATTCGGTCACTCTCTAAGTGCTCGAACCAGAAGCGATGAAACCACACAGAACGACAAGGCTTGTCTTACCGCACAGGACAACATCAGTTGCGGGCTCGCACGTCGACGGCACGCTCCACCACAGATGGTTTCCCCGGAACAGGCGCCAAGCCCTACGGTAGTCTTGTGATCCGAGACAGCGTGGTCAGTGCCATAGAAAACATGGGCGTGCCGCATGACATTCTCGTCGACTTTCCGCGCCTCCCTGCCGACCTAGTCGGTCTACTTGTGTATGGAAGCCGAGCTCGCGGCGACGCCGTTGCAGACTCGGATCTCGATGTCCTCGCGCTCGTTTCGACGCCTCGACCGTCGATTTACGCTGGCGACGTCAACGTCAGCTTCTACACAATCGAGCAATTGACGTCAGGGATAGGCACGCTATTCGGCGCCCATCTAAAGCGCGACTCGAGGGTTGTTTGGGATCCCGAAGGACTGCTTTCGGGGGCCATTAGGGCGATGGGTGAGGTGGATACGGACCGACTGCTCACCCGCTCGCGAGCAATGTCTGAACTCTTCACTACGCCAGAGCGCGATCTTCCGAAGTACCTGCCGGGGCTGCTTCGCGAGGCAAGGTACCTCTTACGTAGCTGCCTGTACGCGCAGGCGATCGCCGAGAGCCGACCGTGCTTCTCAGTCCGCGAGCTCGCGGATCGCAATGGCGACCCAGACCTGTCCCGCCTATTGGCCTCCCGCCAGCCTGGGGAACCCTCGGCCCGGGACTTGGGTGAATGTCTCGCTCGCCTTCGTAGGGTCTTGGGGGCCTTCCCGGAGAGCCGGAACGGCTCCCTCGAGGCAACGATTGTCAATCAATGGGAGGAGCCCGGCGACCTGCTGTCGATGTCTTTCCTCGCGCTTGGAGTAACGGGCCAAGGAACCGATTACGCAGAAGTGGAGAAGATCCTGCTGTGAGTTCTGAGATTGCGTTTGTTGGTGACGTTCATGGCAATCGGCCTGCGCTTAGCGGATTATGGCGCGCGCTTGTTCGGCGGGAGACATCACACGTGATCTTTCTTGGGGACTACATCAACAAGGGCTCGCAGAGCGCGGGAGTGATGCAGGACCTGATTGCCCATCGGCGAGCCGGGCGCGCCAGTTTGCTAGCAGGGAATCACGAACTTGCTCTCCTCGACGCCATTGACCGTCAAGACTTGAGCGGGTTCCTCAAGATGGGCGGCGCAATGACCGTCAAGTCCTACGTCGGAAGACGCGTCGGGCCGGACGTGTTCGCGGATTTCATCGCCGCCTTCCCGCCAGAACACCTCGCGGAACTACGTGCGATGCGGACGGCATACGAGACGGACGAGCTGATTGCTGAGCATATCCCGTCCAACTCGCCGACGGCTAAGTTTCATATCAGTGCGCATATTCCCGTCGGGGAGCTTCCACGAATCGGAAGTCGCACGGCCAGGGTGGACACCGGTTGCGGAACAGATTCTGGGCGGCTAACTGCGCTCCTATGGCCGTCCCTTGACTACATGCAGGTAAATAGTCAAGGCGAGGTCGTCCCTTAGCTAACGGGTGGGTGGTCCGCCAAGTGGTCGAGAATCCACTGTGCCTTCGCGGCACCATTGGCGTCTCCCATCGCCTCATTCACTGCGATGCATTCCATCGCGATATCCTCGGCGTCGTCGAGACGGCCAGCGGCGCGATGGCATTGAGCGAGCAATAGCAACGAAATCGCCTCGCCACGCCTGTTTGCCAGTTGCCGGTTGATGGCGAGCGCCCGTTCCACGTGGGGGACGCCCTCATCTGGGCGACCCTGTCGAAGGCGAACTTGCGCGGCTAGAACTTCTGAATTTGCGTGCAGCCCGGATGGCGGTGTTGCTCGCAACGTCGCGACCACTTCTTCCGCGTAGTCTGCGGCACTCTCCAAGTCGTCGGCAGCGATCAAGAGTCTCGCAAGGTTGATCAGGGATTGGGCAACATCGACATCGCGACCGACCTTCTGCCGCACAGAAAGAGCCGCTTCGAAGCTGCGCTGAGCGTTCGCGAGGTCGTCGACCTTCTGGTACGCCAAGCCAAGGTCGTCCTGGATCCGGCACCGAATAGCCTGGGCGTTAGCATCGTCGCCGATTGCCAACGTCAACGCGTGTTCGAGCCGGCCAATCGCGTCGCGTTCGCGGCCCTGATCATTGAGCACCCGCGCCTGAGCGGAAAACGCGTCCGCTGCAAGTGTGGAGTAAAGTGTGCCGCCGTCAGTGAAGTAGTCGATCGCTTTCTGGGTCTGGGTGTAGGCGGCGTTCAGGTCACCTGCTCGGCGAAGGACCTTCGCATAAGCGAGTTTCTCGATCGGGCCGCCGAGCACCGCAGCCTCCTTTAGGGACGCTCGGCCTGCGTCGGGTTGGCCCAGGTCGATAAGCTTCTCGCCTCTCAGTCGCAGATTGGCGGCGCGCAGCACGTCTTTGCCTGATGACGGAACGAGGTCGACGTGCCGGGGGATCTTCGTGTCCACGAGGTCGTGCCAGGACTCAAGGCGCTGAGTCAACTTCTCCTTCAAGTCTCTGAGATCAGTGATTGATTCAAGCATCACCGAGTGACCGTCGATTATGTGCTGACGGAGTCTTAGAATCCGAGCATCAGGCTCGGACCCCTTGACGAAACCAACCCACAGGTCTCTCATCGGCTGCTCAGCCTGGCCGAGCTCAAGTAGCGCCGTGAAGAACTCTTCCTCCGTGCCAGACGTGTATCCCCACGGGCTGCCTGGTGCGCTTCCCCAAGCATCCTTGAACAGGGTGATCATGAAGTGGCTTTCAGCGATCAGATCATTGATCGCCTCTTGGGCCCTGCGAACGGTACCGCGGACGCGGTCCCACCCGACGACTTCGAACATGACACCGTCTTCGCCGTCGTGACGAGCGTTATGCTCATCGACGCACGCACGTACAGCGGCGCGTTCGTTCTCCATGTCGCCGGGCGACGCGAGGAAGATTCGGAGCGGCAGCGCTTCAACCATGCCCGGACAATAGCTGCCGTCCGGGGTCGCCGTCGGCTGCGGTGAGAATTGGTTGGTCTAGGCACCCGATCGGCACTCGGCGAACGTCAGACCTCCGCGGGCGTCCCCGTCTACGTCTACCGCACTTATTAATGCGCCGAATTCGGCGGGCTGGGGCGCCCATTCTGGGCCCGGTGTACGGGTGACCGACCTGTCGCCCAGTCCGGCGGGGCACGCGTGGCCCACGAGTTCGCCGAAGTGCCCAGGCGCCCACGTGGCCGAGCAGGCCGACCAGCGCGGTACATCGATCTCCGACGGAAGAGATGGTCCGATCGGACGCCGCTCAGCGCGGCGAGACCTGGAAGACGGGCCAGCCGATCTCGGTGCGCCAGGCGGAGGGGTCGGGGGTGTCCCGCGGGCCGACGAGGTAGGCCTCCCGGACCGGTCCGGCCACCGCGAGCGCGTTGGCGACCACCCAGGCGCCGACCTCGCCGTAGGTGACGTCGATGTCGTCGTGCGGGCCGACGTGGGTGGCGACGGCAAGCTCGACGGCGGGGATGGTCACCGGACGCACCCGGCCGAGGGTCGGAGGGCGGGCCGTCGGGCGGTGCACGAGGACGTGCCCGCGGCCGACCTCGAAGAGAGCGTTGTCGTACAGCCCTCCCGGCGGGCCGTCCGGCTCCGCGACTGCCGCGTCCAGCTCGGCCATCGCGCCGGCGTACCAGGGGAGCACCTCCTCGAGCTCGACGTCGCCCTCGACGGCGGCGACCGTGGCCGCCGGGACCGAGCGCAGCTCCACGTGCACGGGCGCCGGCTCCGGGGCCAGCAACCTGCGCAGTGACGCGACCGCGACGCGGGTGCGGTCGAGCTCGGCCTCGAGTCGCCGCAGGTGGTCGGCGACGAGCGCAGCACGCGCCGCAGGCTCGGGGGAGCGGAGGATGCGCCGGACGTCGGGCAGCGGCACGTCGAGCTCGCGCAGCCGGTGGATGACCTGCGCGGTAGGGATCTGTTCCGCGGCGTAGTAGCGGTAGCCGGTCGCCTCGTCCACCGTCGCCGGGACGAGGAGGTCCGCCTCGTGGTAGCGGCGGAGCGTGCGCACACTCAGGTGGGTGAGACGCGAGAACTCGCCGATCGCCAGCACCCGGGCAGTCTGCACCCTCTCCCCGCGGGAGGGTCCAGTGCTTGACCCTCCCGCCTGCGGACGCCGCAGCGTGACGGCATGAGCACACCGACGACCATCCGCCCGGACCAGCTGCCCGCCACGATCCGGGCCTACCTCGCCGCCCACGCCGCCGGGGACGCGGACGCTGCGATCCGCACCTTCGTCCCCGACGCCCTCGTCGTCGACGACGGCCGCTCCTACCGCGGGACCGCCGAGGTCCTCGCCTTCCTGCGCGCCGCCGGCGCGGAGTTCGACTACACGACCGAGCTGGTCGGCGCCGAGCGCGTCGACGCCGCGCACTGGGTGGCGCTCCAGCGCCTCGAGGGCGACTTCCCGGGCGGTGTCGTCGACCTCCGCTACCGGTTCACCCTCACCGACGACCTCGTCAGCGAGCTCGTCATCGCCCCGTGAGGAGGCAGCCGGCCACCCGAGGTGGCGTCGGGTGGTGCCTCCTCGTCGCGTCCAAGGTGGGCGTCAGCGGGCCCACGCCCACTGCGTGACCGTGCGCGCCGGGGTCCAGCCCGTGAAGGTGCCGACGGGGGCGGTGGACTCGACCGAGAGGCGGGTCAGCTCGCCGCCGTGGGTCCGGTAGGCGTCGGCGAGGAGTGACTCGGTCTCCAGCGTGACGCCGTGGACGACGAGACGGCCGCCGGGGGCGAGGGCGGCGAGGCAGGCGTCGAGGACTCCCGGGCGGGTGGCGCCGCCGCCGACGAAGATCGCGTCCGGGCCAGGGAGGTCCGCGAGGGCGTCCGGGGCGCGGCCCTCGACGACGGCGAGATCGGGGACGCCGAGGCGGGCGGCGTTGCGGGCGACCCGGGCGGCGCGGTCGGGGTGCGACTCGACGGCGGTCGTGCGGCAGGTGGGGTGGGCACGCATCCACTCGATGCCGACCGAGCCGGCCCCGGCGCCGACGTCCCAGAGGTGCTGGCCGGGGGCGGGCTGGAGGCGGGCGAGGGCGGAGGCGCGCAGGTCGCGCTTGGTGAGCTGGCCGTCGTGCTCGAAGGCGTCGTCGGGGAGGCCCGCCACCCACGACGAGTGCCGGGAGCCGAGGCCGCGCGGCAGCTCGACGGCGAGGACGTGGAGGGGCGGGACGTCGGTGGCGGGGACGGCGGTCCACTCGGACGCGGTGCGGACGTCCCGTGACTCGGCGGGGGAGCCGAGGTCGGCCAGGAGGGTGACGGACGCCTCGGGGTGGCCGGCGTCGACGAGCAGCCCACCGACCCGGGCGGGGGTCTCGGGGCCGGAGCTGAGCAGGAGGATCCGGCGGCCTGGGGCGAGCTCGCGGAGCAACCGCGCCTCGTGGCGGCCGACGAGGGTGACGACGACCGACTCCTCGGCCGACCAGCCCATCCGGGCCCGGGCGAGCGCGACCGACGAGACGGCCGGTATCACGCGGACGGCAGCGGGACCGAGGAGGCGGACGAGGGTCGTGCCGATGCCGGAGACCATCGGGTCGCCGGACGCCAGGGCGACGACCCGGCGGCCGTGCGGGCCGTCGAGCAGGGGGTCGAGGAGCGCGGGCAGGCCGTCGGCGAGCGGGGAGGGCCAGGGAAGGCGCTGCTGGCCCGGTACGTCGGGTCGGTCGGCCAGGTGGCGGCGGCCGCCGAGGAGCACGTCCGCGTCGCGCACCAGCGCCTCGGCGTGCTCGTCCAGGCGTCCGTCCGCGCCGACGCCGACGACCGTGATCACCGGGTCGGTGTCCACGCCGGGCAGGGGTGTCGGGTCGGGCACGGGGCCGGACGCTATCGTCCTCGCACAACGTGAGGTGCCCCTGCGGCCCAACCATCGCCAGGCGGTGGGGACGGACAACGGGGAGAATCTGGGAAGCCGGTGAGATTCCGGCACAGGCCCGCTGCGGTGAACCGAGCACTCCTTCGGGAGTGACCCGGCAAGTCCGAAGACCGGCCTCGCGTCGCCATCCATGGCCAAGCGAGCGGGAGCCTCACGTGCCTACGAAGTACCCCTTTTCTGCCGTCGTCGGTTGCGACCACGCCTCGTCCGGCGACTTGGACCCGATGGGGCTCGCGCTGGTGCTGACGGCGGTCAGCCCGGGCATCGGCGGCGTGCTGGTGCGCGGCGAGAAGGGCACGGCGAAGTCGACGACCGTGCGCGGGCTCGCGGAGGTGATGCCGGCGGTCGAGGTGCACGAGGGCGACCGGTTCTCCGTGGACCCGGCGGACGGTGGCGCGGTCTCACCGGACGGCCCGTTCGGGCCCGGCCGCCCGACGCGGACCCGACCGGTGCGGCTCGTCGAGCTGCCGGTCGGCGCCACCGAGGACCGGCTGCTCGGCTCGATCCAGCTGGAGAAGGCGCTGACCTCCGGCGCCGTCGAGCTCGAGCCCGGCCTGCTGGCCCGCGCGCACCGCGGCGTGCTGTACGTCGACGAGGTCAACCTGCTCCACGACCACCTCGTCGACCTGCTCCTCGACGCCGCCGCCACCGGCACGGTCACCGTCGAGCGCGACGGCATCTCGCTGCACCACGCGGCGCGGTTCGTGCTGATCGGCACCATGAACCCCGAGGAGGGCGAGCTCCGCCCCCAGCTGCTCGACCGGTTCGGCCTCACCGTCGAGGTGGCGGCGCCGCGGGACCCGGCGCTGCGCGCGGAGGTGGTACGCCGCCGGCTGGCCTTCGACGCGGACCCCGACGCCTTCGCCGAGCAGTACGCCGCCCGGCAGGCCGACCTGACCCGGCGCATCGCCGACGCCCGCGCCCGGGTCGGCTCGGTCGTGGTCACCGACGCGGCGCTGCTCAAGGTCGCCGAGGTGTGCGCAGCGTTCGAGGTCGACGGCCTGCGCGCCGACATCGTCACCACCCGGACCGCGGCGGCCCACGCCGCCTGGGCCGGCCGCGACCGCGTCACGCTGGCCGACATCCGCGCCGCCGCGCTGCTGGCGCTGCCGCACCGGCGTCGACGCAACCCGTTCGACGCGCCGGGCCTCGACGAGGACCTGCTCGACCGGGTCCTCGGCGACGAGGAGCTCCCCGAGCCGGACCCCGATCCCGACCCGCAGCCCGAGCCGCCGGGCGGTGGTGACGACCCGCAGCGGGAGGCCCCGGAGACGGAGGGCTCCGGCGGCCCGGGGCACGACGACCACGCCGACCAGCAGCCCGACCAGCAGCCCGACCAGCCGAGCGACCAGGAGTCCGACCAGCCGGCCGGCAACCAGGACGAGCAGGAGCCCGACGACCAGCCCGCCCCGCAGGCGCCGCCCGCCCCGAGCGGCAGCGGCGGCGACCAGCCCGCCGCGCGCTCCGGCACGGCGTACCGCCCCCGCCTGCTGACCGTCGACGGCGTCGGCGAGGGCAACCCGGGTCGGCGCAGCCGGGCGCGGGCCACGAGCGGCCGGCGGGTCGGGGCGAGCACCGGCCACGGCTCGCTGCACCTGGTCGAGACGCTGCGCGCGGCGGCCGAGCGGTCCGCCCGCCAGGGCGCCGGCACCGCGGGCGGCCGGGTCCGGCTGCAGCCCGTCGACCTGCGCACGGCGGTCCGCGAGGGCCGGGAGGCGAACCTCCTGCTCTTCTGCGTCGACGCCTCCGGCTCGATGGCGGCTCGACGGCGGATGGCCCAGGTCAAGACCGCGGTGCTGTCGCTGCTGACCGACGCCTACCGGCGCCGCGACAAGGTGGCGCTGGTCGGCTTCCGCGGCCGGGAGGCGCGGCTGCTGCTGCCGCCGACCGGGTCGGTCGAGGTCGCCGCCGCGCTGCTGGACGACCTGCCCTCCGGCGGCCGGACGCCGCTGGCCGAGGGCCTCCTCGAGGCCGAGCGGGTGCTGCGCCGCGAGCGGCTGCGCGACCCGCACCTGCGGCCGCTGCTCGTGCTCGTCACCGACGGACGCGCCACCGCCGGCCCGGACGCCGTCGACCGCTCCCGCCGTGCGGCGGCGCACCTCGCCGGCCAGGGCGTCCCGAGCGTGGTGGTCGACTGCGAGCAGGGCCCGCTGCGGATGGGGCTGGCGCGGACGCTCGCCGGCCACCTCCGCGCGGAGCACGTGCCGATGGAGCAGGTGAGCGCCGACGGCCTCGTCGAGGTCGTGGCCGGTCGCGCCGACTCCGGGCCCGCCACGGGGCGCGTCGCCTGATGGGCACGCTCGCACCCCTGCTGCCTGGTTCGGTCACCCTGGTCGCAGGCGGGCCCGGCGACGCCGGGCTGATGACCGTGGCCGGCCGCGCCGCGGTCGAGCAGGCCGACGTGCTGCTCGTCGACCACCTCGCCCCGCAGGAGGCGCTGGCCTGGGCGCGCCCCGACGCCGAGGTGCTCGACGTCGCCAAGCTGCCGCGCGGGCGCACCACCCCGCAGGAGCGGATCAACGAGCTGCTCGTCGAGCACGCGCGGGCCGGGCGACGCGTCGTACGGCTCAAGGGCGGCGACGGGTTCGTCTTCGGTCGCGGGATGGAGGAGGTGCTCGCCTGCGCCGACGCCGGCATCGAGGCGCGCGTGCTGCCCGGGGTGAGCTCGGCCGTCGCCGTGCCCGCGCTCGCGGGCATCCCGGTCACCCATCGCGGGGTGGTGCACGGGTTCAGCGTGCTGTCCGGGCACGTGCCCCCGGGGCATCCCACCTGCACGCTCGACTACGCCGCGCTGGCCCGGTCCGGCACGACGCTGGTGCTGCTGATGGGCGTCGCGAACCTCGCCGCGATCACCGCCGAGCTGCTCGGCCACGGCATGCCGCCCGCCACCCCGGCCGCCGTCGTCGCCCGTGGCGGCCACCCCGACCAGGAGGTCCGCGTGGCGCACCTGGCCGACATCGCGACCGCCGCGGCCGGCATCGCCCCGCCCGCCGTCACCGTCATCGGCGAGGTCGCCGCCTTCGCCACGCCGACCCGCCAGCTCGAGGAGACCCGCTGATGCCCCAGGGACAGCCGCTGACCGTGCCCGACGACGGGCTCACGACCCGCCAGCGCCGCAACCGGCCGCTGCTGATGGTCCACACCGGCGACGGCAAGGGGAAGTCCACCGCCGCCTTCGGCCTCGCCATCCGCGGCTGGAACCAGGGCTGGCGGGTCGGTGTCTTCCAGTTCGTGAAGTCCGCCAAGTGGCGCATCGGCGAGCAGACCGTGCTCGAGCGGCTCGGCGAGCTGCACCGCGAGACCGGCGAGGGCGGACCCGTCGAGTGGCACAAGATGGGCGCCGGCTGGTCGTGGACCAAGAAGCAGGGCGACGCCGAGGACCACGCCCGCGCCGCCGCCGAGGGCTGGGCCGAGATCAAGCGGCGGCTGGCCGCCGAGGCGCACGACATCTACGTGCTCGACGAGTTCACCTACCCGATCGCCTGGGGCTGGGTCGACCTCGACGACGTCGTCACCACCCTGCGCGACCGGCCCGGCCGCCAGCACGTCGTCGTCACCGGCCGCCGCGCCGCGCCTGCGCTGCTCGAGGTCGCCGACCTGGTCACCGAGATGACGAAGGTCAAGCACCCGATGGACGCCGGCCAGAAGGGCCAGCGAGGGATCGAGTGGTGACGCAGGCGCACCTGCCCCGCCTCGTGGTCGCCGCGCCGTCGACCGGCCAGGGCAAGACCACGGTCGCCACCGGCCTCATGGCCGCCCTGCGCGCCCGGGGGCTCGAGGTGTCCGGCCACAAGGTCGGCCCGGACTACATCGACCCCGGCTACCACGCCGTCGCCACCGGTAGGCCCGGCCGCAACCTCGACCCCCACCAGGTCGGCGAGGAGCGGATCGGCCCGCTGCTGCTGCACGGCGCCCGCGGCGCGGACGTCGCGGTCGTCGAGGGCGTGATGGGCCTCCACGACGGCCGGCTCGGCACCGACGGGTTCGCGTCCACGGCGCACGTGGCCGCGCTCACCCGCACGCCGGTCGTGCTCGTCGTCGACATCGCGAGGATGTCGCGGTCGGTCGGTGCGCTGGTGGCCGGCATGGCGGCGTACGACCCGGCGGTCGAGGTCGTCGGCGTCGTCCTCAACCGGGCCGGCTCGCCCCGCAACGTGGAGGAGGTACGCCGCTCGCTGCACCTGCCCGTGCTCGGCGTCGTGCCGCGCGAGGAGTCGCTGGCGACCCCCTCACGGCACCTCGGCCTGGTGCCGGCCGCCGAGCGCGACGAGGCCACCGCGCTGGTCGCCCGGCTCGGCGAGCACGTCGCGAAGCACGTCGACCTCGACGCGGTGCTCGACGTCGCGCGGACAGCGCCCGCCCTCGACGCGACGCCGTGGGACCCCGCGCGCGAGGTGAGCCCGGTGCCGGGCGGGCCGGTGGTCGCGGTGGCGGGCGGCCGGGCGTTCACGTTCGCCTACGCCGAGACCGAGGAGCTGCTCGCGGCCGCCGGCTGCCGGGTGGTGCGGTTCGACCCGCTGACCGACCGCGCGCTCCCGGACGGCACGCAGGCGCTGCTGCTCGGCGGAGGCTTCCCCGAGGAGCACGCACGCGAGCTGGCCCGCAACACCGCCCTGCTCGCGCAGGTCCGTGACGCGGTGCGCGGCGGGCTGCCGACGGTGGCGGAGTGCGCCGGGATGCTCTACCTCCTCGACTCCCTCGACGACACCCCGATGGCCGGGGTGATCGGGACGTCGGCCGCGATGTCGGAGCGGCTGGTGCTGCGCTACCCGGTCGCGCGAGCGGTCGGCGACAGCCTGCTGACCCGGGCGGGGGAGGAGGTGCGCGGGCACGAGTTCCACCGCACCGCCCTGACCCGCGCCGCCCGCGGCTGGACGCCGGCCTGGGAGGTCGACCGCGAGCTGATCGGCGTCGCGTCGCCGACCCTGCACGCGTCGTACCTCCACCTCCACTGGGCCGGCCACCCCCAGCTCGCCCGGCGGTTCACCGAGGCGGCGGCCGCCGCGGCGCCGGTGGCCGGGCCGCCCCTGGCCGAGCCCGAGCCGACGGCCGTCGAACCCCAGGAGCCGCAGGAGTCGACCGACCCGCTCCTCCACCACGGCGACCGCGAGCTCGGTCCGGGGCTTCTCGACCTCGCGGTCAACGTGCACCCCGAGCCGCGTCCGGCCTGGCTGGAGCGGGCGCTGGCCGAGGGGGTGCGGGCGTCGACGAGCTATCCGGACCCGGCGGCCGCCCGCGTGGCGATCGCCGAGCTGCACCGCCGGCGGCCCGACGAGGTGCTGGTGACCGCCGGCGCCGCCGAGGCCTTCGAGCTGGTCGCCCGGTGGAAGCAGTGGCGCCACGTGGTCGTCGTGCACCCGCAGTTCACCGAGCCGCACGCCGCGCTCGAGCGCGCGGGACACCGGGTGACCGTCGTGCACTGCCGGGCTGAGGACGGCTACCGGCTCGACCCCGCCGCCGTGCCCGAGGACGCCGACCTGGTCGTGCTCGGCAACCCGACGAACCCCACCGGCGTGCTGCACCCCGCCGCGGAGATCCTCCGTCTGCGGCGGCCGAAGCGGGTCGTGCTCGTCGACGAGGCGTTCATCGACACCGTCGAGGGGGAGCGCGAGTCGCTGGCCAAGGACCGGCGGCGCGGGCTGCTCGTCGTCCGGAGCCTGACCAAGCACTGGTCGCTGCCGGGAATCCGCGTCGGGTACGTCGTCGGCAACGAGCGCAGCATCGCCGGCCTCGCCGCGCGGCAGGTGCCGTGGTCGGTCTCGACGCCGGCGATCCACGCCGCGACCGCCTGCACCGGCCCGGCGGCCGTCGCCGAGGCGGCCCGGCGCGCGGCCCGGATCGCCGGGTGGCGGTCGGTGCTGGTCGCGGGGCTGGCCGAGCGGGGCGTCGAGGTCGTGGAGTCGCAGGCGTCGTTCGTGCTCGCCCGGCTCGGCGACGGCGCTCGCGCGGCGCTGCGCGAGCGGGGGGTCGCGGTGCGCCGGGCCGACACCTTCCCCGGCCTCGACGGCTCCTGGGCCCGGATCGCCGTGCGCCCGCCGGAGACGACCGCGCTGCTGCTGGCTGCGCTCGACGCTGCTCGGTTGCAGGCGTGAGGGTGGCGTCGGGGGGTCGGGTCGGGGGCGGGCGCAGGGTTGGCGGCGTACACGATCGTTCAATTGAACGATTGCGACGCCTTTCCGGCCCGAGAACCCGCAACAACCGCGCAATTGAACGATTGTGGTCGCGCCCGAACGCCAGGTCGCGCGCCGCCGGGCTCCTCCTCGGCTTCGCGCTGGACCGGGCGATGGGGGACCCGCGCCGGTGGCACCCGGTCGCGGGGTTCGGGCGGCTCGCGAGCCGCTCCGAGCAGATGTTGTACGCCGACGCGCGAGCGCCCGGCGTCGCGCACACCACCCTGCTGGTGGGCGGCGCCGCGGGGCTCGGCATCGCCGTCGAGCGGGCCACCCAGGGCCGCCCCGCGCTGCACGCGGCCGCGACCGCACTGGGCACCTGGGCGGTGCTGGGCGGGCGCAGCCTCGAGCGCGAGGCGCTGGCCGTCCACGCGCTGCTCGCGGCCGACGACCTGCCCGCGGCCCGGCAGCGGCTGACCCACCTCGTCGGCCGCGACCCGACCGGCCTCGACGCGGACGAGGTCGCCCGCGCGGTGGTCGAGTCGGTCGCGGAGAACACCTCCGACGCCGTCACGGCCCCGCTCGCGTGGGGGGCCGTCGGCGGCGTACCCGGCCTGCTGGCACACCGCGCCGCCAATACCCTCGACGCGATGGTCGGCCACCGCAGCCCCCGCTACGCCCGCTTCGGGTGGGCGTCGGCCCGCCTCGACGACGTGCTCGGCCTGCCGGGATCGCGCCTGGGCGGGCTGTGCGTGCTGGCTGCCGCGCCGACCGGGGCCGCGGACGCGTGGGCGGCCTGGCGGCGCGACGCCCGGGCGCACCCCAGCCCGAACGCCGGCGTGGTCGAGGCGTCGTTCGCGGGGTCGCTCGGCGTCACCCTTGGCGGCACGAACCGGTACGGCGACCGGGTCGAGCAGCGGCCGACGATGGGCAGCGGACGGCCGGTCCGGCCCAGCGACGTGCCCCGGGTGACCGCTCTCGCCCGCCGCGTGGGGTGGCTGGCGGCGCTGGGCGCGTCCGCCCATGCGAGCAGGGTCGTGTGCCCGAGGACGCGGCCGAGCGCGTCCTGAGGCACACGACCCCGGTGGGTGGCTAGTGGTCGGAGCAGCAGGGGATCTGGTAGCGCGACTCGAACGGCACCAGGTGCTCCCGACCCGGTTGGACGGTGAGCACCGCGCGCCCCGCCCGCCACGTCGGCCGAGCCCACTCGCGGAGGTCGACCAGCGTGTCGGGGCCGACCTCCGTGCCGGCCAGCGCCTCGACGGCGTCGACCGCGTCGAGTGCCTCGACCTCCGCGACGGTGCACACCCGCTCGACCCCCGCGCGGCCCGCGAACCGGGCGAGCCGCCCGGCGGTGCGGCCGGCGTGCTGCTCGGCCGCCGCACGGGCACCCGCTACCAACGCCGACGGCCCCGCCGCGTCCTCGTCGCCTGCGGCGACGACGAGCACGCCGACGTCATCCCCGAGGGGGCCGGCGAGCCGCGACAGCAGTGCGGCGGCCTCCGACGCGGACCTGGTCCACGACGCCGCGACGGCGGTGTGCGCGCCGTCGTCGGTGCTCACGACGTGCGTGCTGGCGACGTACGTCGCGTGAGCCACCAGCTCGGCGGGCAGCAGCGCGTCGAGCTGGTGGACGACGTGCTCGGCACCGGCGTGGTCGCGGGTGCCGACGTCCACGGCCAGCAGCACCGTGGACGCCGGCACGTCCGGGGGAGTCGTCACCGGGTCGGGACGACCCAGATCGGGTTGGTGTAGAACCACAGGTCCACCCATGGGTCGGCGTCGCCGACGACGTCGATCTGCGGGCCGGCCGGGTCGACCGCCGCGCCGAGGTAGCCCGGCTGCGACCGGTTGCCGTCGGTGCCGCGGAGCCGGACGTAGAAGGGCTCCTCCGCGCGGCCCAGGTCGTAGGTCAGCGTGTACGTGCCGGTCCGGCCCGAGGTGTCGGTCTGCGCGACGACCTTCGAGTCGGGGGCGGTGAACCGGTCGCGGTCGGCGGACCGGGACGGCAGCTCGACCTTGCCGCGGACGACGTCCACGCGGTTGAGCGACGGGACGAACTGCGACCAGTTCGGCACGTCCTGGGCGGTGATCCGCACGACGAGCTCGAGCCGGCTCCCGCGGCTGGCCATCAGGGTGCCGCCGAGGGTCTCCGAAGCGTTCCGGTCGCGTCCGCGGCCGCCGGTGCTGCGGACCGTCACGTCGATCGACTTCACCAGGCCGCCGTGGTCCACCCAGATCCGGCCGTCGCGCATGCCGCGCATGACCGCGCGGTAGTCGCGAGAGGACGCGCCGACGTGGGTCCGGCTGTAGAACCCGGGCCAGAAGTCGCCGGCGTCGAGGTTGATCCGGCCGGCGTAGACGGGGTCGCCGTACCGCCCGTCGCGGTTGAACTGCTCCGAGCTCGAGCCGTCGGGGCGGCGGGGGGTGTCGGTCCAGTTGACATGGGAGTCGGAGTTCGCGGTGATCGACCACGGCTTGCCCTCGGCGAGCAGCGAGTCCCAGAGGCCGCCGACCGTGGAGGTCATCCAGTCGAAGCCGCCCCAGGTGCGGTAGCTCTCGGGCGGGTAGCCGGCGAACGACGCCGGCCCCGGGGCGTTGCCGTAGTAGCCGCGGGCCGAGCCGGGGCCGTACCCCTTCGGCAGGCCGGCGGCCTGGTGGCCGGGCGCGCCCTCGAAGCCGATCGCGATCCGGGGATCGGCGTCGCGCCAGGCCCGGATCTCGTGGGGGCTGTCGATGCCGTTGCGGGCCGGGTGGTTGGCGAGGAACAGCGCGTCGGCGACCCGCTTGCGGTCGACCTGCTGGCCGAGCCACTGGACGCCGGCGACGGCGAGCGCCTCGTTGGCCGGCGAGTTGCCCGACGCGCCCTTGACCGAGCCGTCGTAGGCGTTCTCGAACTGCTTGAGCACCTCGACCTCGTGCGGGCCGGGGGCCACGAAGACGGTGCCGTGCTCGGCGGCCGGGATGTTCCACTCCAGGCCCTGGAAGATCAGCGTGTCGGGCAGCTCCTCACGCGCGGCCCGGATGTCGGGGTTGACCAGGTCGACGCCGATGCGGGCGTGGGTGGCCCCGCCGTGGTCGGTGATGACCAGCCAGTCCAGGCCGTACGCCGCGGCGTGCTGGGCCTGGTCGATGACGCGGTACTGCCCGTCGGAGGAGTACTGCGTGTGGATGTGGTGGTCGCCCGCCAGCCAGTGCCGCGGTGCGCCCGAGCCCGGCCTGCCGCCGCGGGCCGGCGTGGCCCCGGGCTCGGCCATCGCCGGGGTGACGCCGCGCATGCCGGCGATCCCGGCGACAGCGGCGCCGGTGATGCCGGCCGCGCGGAGCAGCCCACGGCGGGACAGCTCGGCGGGGGAGAGGTCGCTGTCGGGGACCGAGGTGTCCGCGGCGACAGCGTTGAGGTCGTCGACCTCGTGCGCGTGCCCGTGGTCGTGCCCGTGGTCGTGCCCGTGGGAGTGGTCGTGCGGGTGCTCGTGCATGGCGATCCTTCCGAGTAGGGGCCGCGGCACCGAGGCCGCCGCAGCGGCTCCACGCTGCCGTCGGCGGGTGGCCGGGAGGAGGAGCGTCGGTGCCGCCCGGGTGAACCGTGGGCCGCCGGCCGATGCCTGGGACGACCCGTTCCGCGGACACCGACACCTCCCGTTCACCTGTCCCCGACAGCGTTCGCCCGTGCTCACCGATCCCACGCTGCCGCTGCGCCGAGGCGCAGAGGCGCCCACGCCACGCACCCTGGTCGACGTCTTCCGCGCGACGGTCGCGCAGGCGGCCGACGAGCCGGCGGTCGACACCGGCAACGAGGTGCTCACCTACGCAGAGCTCGAGGAGTCCGCGGACGCCCTCGCCGCGCGGCTGGCGGAGCTCGGGGTCGGCCCCGGCGACAGGGTGGGCGTGCGGATCAGCTCGGGGACCACCGACCTGTACGTCGGGATCCTCGGCATCCTGCTGGCCGGCGCGGCATACGTCCCCGTCGACGCCGACGACCCCGACGAGCGGGCCCGTCTGGTCTTCGGCGAGGCCGACGTCGCCGCGGTCGTCGGCAACGGGCTCGCCGTGGTCGCGCGCCGCCAGGTGGACGCGCAGGTGCCCCGTGCGGCCGAGGAACCGGGGCTGACCGACGACGCGTGGGTGATCTTCACCTCGGGCTCGACCGGGACCCCCAAGGGCGTCGCGGTGTCCCACCGCAGCGCCGCGGCGTTCGTCGACGCCGAGTCGACGCTCTTCCTCCAGGGCGCGCCCCTCGGCGTCGGGGACCGGGTGATGGCGGGTCTCTCGGTCGCCTTCGACGCCAGCTGCGAGGAGATGTGGCTGGCCTGGCGGTACGGCGCGTGCCTGGTGCCGGCCCCGCGCGCGCTGGTCCGCAGCGGCGTCGACGTCGGGCCGTGGCTCGTCGCCAACGAGGTCACCGTCGTCTCGACCGTGCCGACGCTGGTCGCGCTCTGGCCGGCGGAGGCGCTGGCGCAGGTGCGCCTGCTGATCATGGGTGGCGAGGCCTGCCCGCCGGAGCTCGCGGCCCGGCTGGTCGCGCCCGGCCGGGAGGTGTGGAACACCTACGGCCCGACCGAGGCGACCGTCGTGGCCTGCGGTGCCGAGCTCACGGGGGATGGGCCCGTGCGGATCGGGCTGCCGCTGGCCGGCTGGGACCTCGCCGTGGTCGACGCCGAGGGGCACCACGTCGCTCCGGGGGAGACCGGTGAGCTGATCATCGGCGGCGTCGGCCTCGCGCGGTACCTCGACCCCGCCAAGGACGCGGAGAAGTACGCCGCGATGCCGACCCTCGGGTGGGACCGCGCCTACCGGTCCGGCGACCTGGTCGTCTTCGACCCCGAGGGGCTGCTCTTCGGGGGCCGCGCCGACGACCAGGTCAAGCTGGGCGGTCGGCGGATCGAGCTCGGCGAGGTCGACAGCGCGCTGCTGGGGCTGCCCGGCGTCTCCGGCGCGGCGGCCGCGGTGCGGCGTACCTCCGCCGGCAACCAGCTGCTCGTCGGGTACGTCGCCGTGGACGCGACCTTCGACCAGACCGCCGCCCTCGACCGCCTGCGCCGGGCGCTCCCGGCCGCGCTCGTCCCGCGCCTGGCGGTCGTCGACGCGCTGCCCACCCGCACGTCGGGCAAGGTCGACCGCGACGCGCTGCCCTGGCCGCTGCCCGCGGCGGCCGAGGCGCCGACCGCCGGGCTGACCGCGACCGAGTCGTGGGTGGCCGGGTTGTGGCTGGAGGTGCTCGGGGCGGGCGCGACCGGCCGCGCCGACGACTTCTTCGACCTCGGCGGCGGCAGCCTCACCGCCGCGCAGATGGTCTCGCGGCTGCGGGTGCGCCATCCGGAGGTCGCGGTCGGCGACATCTACGAGCGGCCGACCCTCGGGGAGCTCGCCGGCTACCTCGACGGGCTGGCCGCGCCGGGCGCCACCAGCGACCGGACCGTGCCCGCCGTGCCGCTGAAGACCCAGGCCGGCCAGGTGGTCGCGACGGTCGCGCTGCGGATGCTCGCCGGCCCGCGCTGGCTGACCTGGGCGGCGATCGGCTGCCACGCGGCCGCGCTGGTCGGCATCGACGGCCTGCCCCGGCCGGCGTGGTCGCTGGTGCTGCTCGGCTGGCTCGTCTTCCTCAGCCCGCCCGGCCGGATGCTGCTCGCCGCCGGGACCGCGCGGCTCGTGCTGGCGGGGATCGGTCCGGGCGACCACCCGCGCGGCGGCAAGGTCCACCTGCGGCTGTGGCTGGCCGAGCGCGCCGCCGACGAGCTCGGCGCGACCGGGCTGGCCGGCGCCCCGGCGATGACGTGGTACGCCCGGCTGCTCGGCGCCGAGGTCGGCCGCGACGTCGACCTCCACTCCCTCCCTCCGGTCACCGGCCTGCTCCGGCTCGGCAAGGGCTGCTCGGTCGAGCCCGAGGTGGACCTCCGCGGCTGGTGGGTGGACGGCGACGTCGTCCACCTGGGCCCGGTCACCGTCGGCGCCCGGGCCAAGGTCGGCGCGCGCTCGATGCTGTGCCCCGGTGCGGAGGTCGGACGGGACGCCGAGGTCGCACCGGGGTCGGCGGTCCTCGGCCGGGTGCCGGACAGGGAGTTCTGGTCCGGCGCTCCCGCCACGCGGGTCAGCGAGGCGGCGCGCGGGCCCTGGTCGGGTCGTCCGGTGACTTCGCGCGCCTGGGTCGCGGCGTACGTCGCCGTGGCCGCGTTGCTGGCGCTGCTGCCGGTCGCGGCGGTCGCCGCGGGCGGGGCCGTGCTGCTGGCGCTCGGCCCGGCGGCGTACGACGGCCCGCGGGACGCGCTCGCCGGCCTGCTGCCCTGGGTGCCGCTCGCCACGCTGGTCGGCCTGCTCGTCCTGGCCGCCCTGGTGTGGCTGGTCGTCCGACTGGCCGCGCTGGGCGTCCGGCCCGGGGTCCACCCGGTGCGCAGCGGACCGGCGCTCGCGGTGTGGACGACGATGCGGGTGCTCGACGAGGCGCGGACCTGGCTGTTCCCCCTCTACTCCTCGCTGCTCACCCCGGTCTGGCTGCGGGCGCTCGGCGCGCGGGTCGGGCGTCGGGTCGAGGCCTCGACGGTGCTGCTCGTGCCGTCCCTGACCCAGGTCAACGACCAGGCGTTCCTCGCCGACGACACGCTCATCGGCGGCTACGAGCTGGGCGGCGGGTGGCTGCGCGTCGAGCGGGTGAAGATCGGCAAGCGCGCGTTCGTCGGCAACTCCGGCATGGCGGCGCCCGGCCGCAAGGTGCCCAAGGCGTCGCTCGTCGCCGTGCTGTCGGCCGCCCCGCGGCGCGCCCGCGCCCGGTCCGGCGAGTCCTGGCTCGGCAGCCCGCCGGCGCCGCTGCGCCGGGTCGCCCAGGACTCCGACGGCGGCCGCACCTACGACCCGCCGACGCGGCTGCTCGTGGCGCGGTCGCTGGTCGAGCTGTGCCGCCTGGTCCCGGTCGTGCTCGCCGTCGCGCTGACCCTCGTGGTCGCGGTGGCGCTCGTGGCGCTCCTCGACCGGTGGGGCGTCCTCGTGGCGGTCCTGCTCGCCGGCCCGCTGCTCGCGCTCGGCGGCCTGGTCGCGGCTGCGGTCACGACCGCCGCCAAGTGGCTGCTCGTCGGCCGGACCCGACCCGGCGCCCACCCGCTGTGGAGCTCCTTCGTGTGGCGCAACGAGCTGGCCGACACCTTCGTCGAGGTGCTGGCCGCGCCGTGGTTCGCCCGCGCCGCGGTCGGCACGCCGCTGCTGACCGCGTGGTTCCGCACGATGGGCGCCCGGATCGGGCGGGGCGTGTGGTGCGAGACCTACTGGCTGCCCGAGGCCGACCTGGTCGACCTGCGCGACGGCGCCACCGTCAACGCCGGCAGCGTCGTGCAGACGCACCTGTTCCACGACCGGATGCTCAGCACCGACACCGTGACGCTCCTGCGCGGCTCGACGCTGGGCCCGAACAGCGTCATCCTCCCCGCGGCGACGCTGGGCCGCCACGCTACGGTCGGCCCCGTGTCGTTGGTGATGAGGGGCGAATCCGTGCCGGACAAGACGACCTGGATCGGCAACCCCATCGGCCCGTGGACGGCGGAGCCGTGAAGCTGCCCGGTCAGCACGGCCTCCCCACCGCGGACGACTACCTCCCCGGCCACGGCGACCCCGCCTGGAGCGCCCGCCACTACGACCTCGAGCTCGACTACGACCTCGCCCCCAACCGGCTCCGCGGCCGGGCCACCATCGACGCGGTCGCGGTGGCCGACGACCTCGACCGGGTGGTCCTGGACCTCGCCGGGCTGGAGGCCGACAAGGTCACGGTGGGCGGCCGGAGCCCGAAGCGGTGGACCACCCGGGGCAGCCGGCTCGTGGTCTCGCTCGCCGAGCCGCTCGCGGCCGGCACCGAGTTCCGGGTCGTCGTGAAGTACGCCGGCACGCCGCGGCCGCTGGTCGACGACGTCCACGGCGACGCCGGCTGGGAGGAGCTGGAGGACGGCGTGATCGTCGCAGGCCAGCCGCACGGCGCCCCCACGTGGTTCCCCTGCAACGACCGGCCGGACGACAAGGCGACGTACCGCATCACGGTGACGGCCGAGCCGGGGTACGTCGTGGTCGCCAACGGCGAGCGCACCGAGCGGGTGCGTCAGGGCTCCGGCCTGCGGTGGGTGCACGAGCAGCGCGAGCCGATGGCGACGTACCTCGCCACGGTCCAGGTCGGGCGGTACGACGTCCACGAGCTCGACGGCGCCCGGGTGCCGGTCCGGGCCGCGGTGCCGGAGGGCACCGACACCGGCGACGAGGCGTTCACCGCCGGGTTCGGCCGGCAGGCCGAGATGCTCGGCTTCTTCGAGGAGCTCTTCGGCCCCTATCCGTTCGCGGCGTACACCTCCGTCGTCACCGCCGACGACCTGGAGATCCCGCTCGAGGCGCAGGGGCTCTCCACCTTCGGTGCCAACTTCCTCGACCCCGACTGGCGCTCGGTGCGGTTGGTCGCCCACGAGCTCGCGCACCAGTGGTTCGGCAACGCGGTCACGCTCGCCCGCTGGCGCGACATCTGGCTGCACGAGGGCTTCGCCTGCTACGCCGAGTGGCTGTGGTCCGAGCGCTCCGGCGGCGACCCCGCCGACGTGCACGCCCGCTCCCACCACCAGCGCCTCGGCGACTCCGACCAGGACCTCGTGCTCGCCGACCCGGGGCCGGAGACGATGTTCGACGACCGGGTCTACAAGCGCGGCGCGCTCACCCTGCACGCCCTGCGGCTGACCGTGGGCGACGAGCCGTTCTTCGAGCTGCTGCGCACCTGGTGCGAGCGGCACCGCGGCGGGTCGGTCACCACCACCGAGCTGGTCGCGCTGGCCGGCGAGGTCACCGGGCAGGACCTGGGCGGTCTGTTCCGGGCGTGGCTCGACGAACCGGCCCTGCCCGACCTCCCGGCAGCGCCGGACCGGCCACGCACCAGCTGACCCCGCGCCCCACGACGGTCCCGACGTAGCCGTCCGGCGCCCGGAGGTCGTGCGTCGGCACGTCGGCCGGAAGGCCGTCGCGCGGGTCGTGGGCCAGGCCGGTGCCGGCGTGCTTGAGCAGCGCCTCGGCCCTCGTCCAGGCCCGCCGGTCGCCGTACGTCCCGACCGGCGGACCGTCGCGCTCCACGTCGACGCCGACCGGCCCGTGGTTGCTCCAGGCCAGGGCCACCAGCCCGTCGGCGTACGCCAGGGAGACGCGGGCGAGCGGTCCCGGCCCGGTCAGCACGGGCTGGCCGTGGTCGTCGCCGCCGCACTGCGGGCAGAGCCGGACGACGCCCCTAGCGCCGGTGTGCTCGAGCAGGAGCCGCGTGGCCAGCACGCGGAGCGCCTCGCGTGCCGAGCCCTCCGTCCCCATGGTCCCGACGATAGGCGGGCCTGCCGGTCCAGGCCGGCGGGTGTTCGCCGGCTGTGCGCCTGCGGTCCTCCCGCCGGTGGAGCGGCGGTGGCCGACCGTGGTCAGGGTGTGGTGCCGTGAGCGGCAGCCTCGTCACGGTGACGGTCCTGGGCACGGCCGTCGTCGTGTTCTGGGTCTGGGCCCTGCTCCGGCTCTGGCGCTGACGCCGGGGTCCGGCCGGTGCGCACCAGCGCCACGGCCGAGCCCAGCACGAGGAGCACCGCCAGCAGCAGATAGGAGCCGCCGGCCAGGTGCTGGACGGGACCCCAGTCGAGCTCGCGGTCCTCGCCGTGCGGGGGCCACCAGAGCAGCCGGGTGGCGAAGACGGCCACGACGACCGGCGCGGTCCGGGGCAGGGCCACCACGGCCACGACCACCCACACCCAGTGGTGGCTCCAGGAGACCGGCGACGCCAGGAGCATCGCCGCGGCAGCGAGGGCCAGGCCGAGCGACCGATGCCCGCGCCGGTACCACGCGGCGCCGCACGCCAGGGCCGCGAGGGACGCCGCTCCGGCCACCACGAACCACACCGCGGTCGACGGGTGCCCGTCGCCGAGGCGGGCCAGGAGCCCGTTGACCGACTGGTTGCTGACGAACGCGACGCCGCCGACCCGGTCGGGGTCCCAGACCGCTGCGGTCCAGTAGGCCTCAGCGTCCCGGGGGAGCAGGGCCGCCCCGAGCAGCACCGTGCCCCCGAAGACCGCCACCGCCCGCGCGGCCTGGCCCTGACGGCCGACGAGGGCGAGGAGGACGACGAAGACCAGCGGCGTCAGCTTGAGCCCGGCGGCGACCCCGAGCAGCCAGGGGCTGCGCGGCCGGTCCGGCTGGAGCACCGCCGCCGCGACGAGGGCCATCAGCAGCAGGTTGACCTGCCCGAAGGACAGGGTCTGCTCGACCGGCTCGAGCACGACCAGCCCCGCGACGAGCAGCCCGAGGACCGCGGGTCCCGGGCGCGGGGCGAGCAGTCGGACGGTCCAGCCCAGGGCCGCGACCGAGGCGCCCGCGAGCAGGCCGGCCGCGAGGGGCGCGGGGAGTGCCGCGAGCGGCAGGAACAGCAGCGCCGCGAACGGTGGGTAGGTGAACGGCAGCCCGCTCGCCGGGTCGGTGCCGGCGTACACGTCCTCGCCGCGCGCCAGCTGCCCGGCGCCGAACCGGTAGACCGAGAGGTCGATGAAGGCCGGCGCCCAGCCGGCCTCCACGACCGCTGCACACACCGCTGCGGCCGCGGCGAGCGCCAGCACCACGGCCTGCCGGCCGTCCGGTCGCACCACGTCCGCGAACCCGGTCAGACCGCGGGGCGGAGGGCGTCGTACGTCGCGTGCTGCTCGACGAGGGCGGCGTACGCGTCGACGCAGTGCCGCTCGGAGAGCCGGTGCCGGCGGCCCAGGATCCGGGCCCGGTGCCCCTCGCGGGCCTCGAGCGCGGCCTCCCACGCGAGGGCAACCGCGTCCGGCTCGCGGCTCGTGACCAGGCGGGGGTCGCCGACCATCTCCGCCGCGTCGCCGACCTCGGTGGTGACCGGCACGGTGCCGGTGGCCATCGCCTCCAGCAGCGACAGCGGCGCCGCCTCGCCGTAGGCGCTGGTGAGGGCCACGAGGTCGGCGGCGTTGTAGAGGCGCGGCATGTCCGTGCGGATCCCGAGCAGGTGCACCCGGTCCTGCGCGCCCGACCAGCCGCGCAGCGTCGCCGCGGCCAGGTCGGCGAGCCCGCCGTTGGTCGGCGACATGCCGGCGCCGCAGAGCACGACGTGCGCCTCGGGGCGCCGGCGCGCGAGGGCGGCGACCGCCCGCAGGAACAGCGGGACGTCCTTCATCGGGTCGAAGCGGGCGGAGAGGAGGACGACGGGTGCACCGCTCGGGATGCCGAGCTCCCGGCGTACGTCGCGGCGGTCGGAGGCCGAGGGCCGGTACCGCCGCAGGTCGACGCCATTGTGGACGACCGGCAGCCGGCTCAGCGGGATCCCGGTCGCCGCGTGGTAGGCCCGCTGGGTCGACCGCGCGCAGCAGACCGCCGAGGTAACGACCCCGCGGTCCACGAGCTCGACGAGGTCGGCCACGGCGGGCCCGTGGTGCTCGGGGTCGGACCGGTGCAGGGAGACGAGCACCGGGGTGCCGCCGGTGTCCACGCGACCGAGCGCGGCGAGCGGCTGCTCCTTCAGCGACAGGACCACGTCGGCGTCCCGGACCGCCCGCTCGAGGCGGGCGAGGTGCCCGCGGCCCAGCGTGCCGGTCGAGGACCGGTCCAGCGCGTCGACGGCGACTCCGGCGTCGATGAGCCGCCGCCAGCTGCCGTCGCGGTCGGCGCGCTGCACGGTGTCCTCGCGGGCCGTGCTGCTCGCCAGTCCCAGCACGCTGTGCCGCTGGTCCGTCGCGGCGTGCAGGCCGGTCACCACCGAGGTGTGCTGGATCCGCGCACCCCCGGCGAAGAAACCCTCGTAGACCGACAGCACCCGGGTCCCACCCCGGGGACTGATCATCCTCGCCATGCACCACCCCTGTCGTCGGTGGCGCGAACGTAGGCGTCTCCGGGGGTGGACAGGGCGTCCTGCGGTGAGCGGAGGATGAAGGGCCGGCGTCGGGCAGGTGACGCTGCTCGTGACCGGCCGTCAGCGGCCGGCGGCGGCCGTCAGCGGCAGGATCGCCGGCCGAGATCGGTGCGGGACCAGGCTGAGCCGAGCGAACGCCAGTAGGGCGTCCCGGGTGAAGGACCGCCTCACGCCGAGGAGCCCACGAGGCACGGGTCACCCACGACCCTGGATGCCCTCACTCGGCCGGGAAGGTCCCGAACCGCTGACATCGTGGCCACACCCTTTCCGGGCTGCGCCGTCAGCCTCCGCGGGTGCGCCAGCGGACGGCCATCCCGGCGCCGGCCGACCAGCGTCGGATCGAGAAGCGCGCCCGGTTCAACGCCGCGCGGGCCGAGCTCGAGGCGGCCGAGGCCGAGTTGCTCGCCGCGGTGGTCGGCGCGATGAAGTACGGCGCCTCGCACCGGGAGGCCGCGGCGTCGGCCGGGATCAGCGACCGGACCGCGCACCGGTGGGGCTAGGCGAACGGTTGGCCGACCGCCGAGCAGATCGCGGCGCGCGAGGAGAAGCGCCGTCGCACGCAGGAGTTCAGCAAGCGCTACCGGCTGGACAGCCGGCAGTAGTCGAACCGACGGGCGATTGAGCCGCGGGATGTTCAGGGACCTCCACCGAGGCGTGTGCCGCAGCGACGAGTCGGCTCCTGAGGTCCTGCACGAACTCACGCCGAGGAGAGGCTTCCGGGATCGATCGGAGCTGGCAGAGTCCCCACACTGCCTCAGCGAAGTGCAGCTCCAGCGATTGCTGATCCGGGAACGTTCGCCGTCCGACCCCGTCGGCACTGGCATGCCACTCACGATGGAAGACCATGAGCCGTCTCGACACGAGGGCCCAGCAAACGTCGCACTCGATCGCGTCGGCCAGTGGGTTCACGTCGATGAGCCTAGGGCAGGGATCTCGCCCGAAAGGGTGTACCGCTCGGTAACCCCAGCGTGTCGCGAGTCTCACCGCACCAACGCAAAGCAAGCCGCGGTGCTCCCGCAGGAGCGGGTCGAACCCGGCGGGCGGTGAAGGTGAGCCGCCTCGGCACTTGGGGGAGGGGCCGAGGCGGCTCGCGCGGTCGGCGTCAACGGTTCGCCACCAGATCCTGCCGACCGCGGCCCGCTGGGAGGGCAGGCATCCGGACGGTATGGACTGAGACCCGTCCTACCTAGACCTGGCGCTGACATGGCGTCGACGTCTAGATGTCCACACCTCGCCTGGCGGAAAAGCCGTCACCGCGACCGCACCTATTCCGAGGGTGCGGGGAAGCAGGGAGCCGCCCCGGGCTCGGGGGGACCAACCCGAGGCGGCTCGTCTGGAAGTGGAGCCGCCTCGGAGCGGGGGGAAACCGAGGCGGCTCCCGCGGATGGGGACAGCGCTCCCGCCAGCAGCAGCGTCCCGAGCCGCGGCCCGCAGTAGCAGGCGTCCGGACGCTAGGCCTAAGCCGCGTCTCACCCAATAGGTGGGTTCACGAAGCGAGCGTTTGCTGCTTGCTGCGGCGGCACCATGGTATGAACCGCCGTCCCCACGACTGCACCTGCGCGGCGTCCCACCGCTACCGTCCGCCCATGCCTCAGCGCAAGGGCATCCCCCGCCCGGCCGACGTCGAGCGGATGCAGCGTGCGGTGGAGCTGAAGAAGCTCGCCGAGCTCGAACTGGCCGACGCGGTCGTGACCGCGATGCGCAACGGCGGGAGCATCCGGGAGGTCGCCGCGGCGTGCGGGCTGTCGGAAGCAACGGTCATGCGCTGGCGCCAGGGCAAGGGCCTGCCGACGCACGACGACATCGTCGTGAAGCCGGCCAGGGAGCGACGCGAGCGGCTCTACGAGGCGTACCCCGGCCTCCGCGCGGTCTTCGGTGACACGTCTCGCCACGACTGAGGAACGTTCGACCAGAGCGGGTACCTGATGTGTTCCCCGAGCCACGTCACCACCACCCCTCCGGAGGGGGCCGCGCGGCTTCAGTCGCGGGTCAACACGACGGCGCTGCTGAACCGGCGTCGTCGTCGCCCGGGGCTCCCCCGACGGGTCCCCGGGCGACCACCACGGTCCGTTCGGCGCGGCCAGCTCGGTCGGCTCGAACGACAGAACCGCCCCCGGCTCAGGAGCGAGGGGCGGTCCGTGTCTGTGTGGCGCAGCGGTCAGTGCTGGTGGGCGCTGTTCGCGGTGCGGTCGTTCTGGTCGTCGTCGTAGAAGTCGCGGCTGCCGGACTTCGCGAGTCCGCGGCTGACCATGTAGCCGATGGTGAGGAGGGTGACGTAGAACCAGGCCTCCTGCGCGCCGAAGTCCGAGGCGTCGACCATGGCGGAGGCGATGAGAACGCCGATGACGGCCGCGACGTAGGCGATGAGCTCGGTCGTCTTGAAGGACGCCTTCGTCTCGGTGCTGATGCGGCGGCCGGTGTGGTTCGTGGTGTCGTTCGTGTGTGCAGACATGCGCGTGTACTCCTTGAAGGTGTGCCGCCAGGCTGCTGACCCCATGATGTTCGGCAGCCGGCTGGGCACTTCGGGGGAAGCCGCGCCAAGGCGGCTGAGATCCCAGTACCCCTCTCGGCGGCAACGCAACACCCCACTGGGGTGAGGGTGCGACCCGCCGGGTGCCTACCCAGCAGGGACATCTCGCCGACCGTGTCGCCGGGCCCGAGCACCGCCAGGATGCTCGGGCGGCCGCTCGCCGTCGTGCGGGTCAGCTTCCGGCACCCTCAATTCACTGGGTCATCGTGCCCTGTCCGCGGTCGTCCCGGCTGCCACACGCCGAAGTCGGAGCCGTTCGACCGGGTCCCCGGCCACGAGGTGCTCGGCGACGACCGCGCCGGCCGCGGCCCGGTCGACGCCGCCGTACCAGACGTCGTCGGGGTGGACCGTGACGACAGGGGCCCGGTTGCAGGGGAACTGGCAGCCGGTCTGGGTGAGCAGCACGTCGTCGTCGCCGAGGTCGTGCCGGGCGAGCTCGACGACGAGTGCGGCGGCGGTTTCCTCCGCGCCCGCGGCGGTGCACCGGGGCCCGCGGCAGACGAGGACCTGGTGGCGGTGGCGCGGGACGTCCTCCCACGCGGCGGAGCGCAGGCCGGGCCCGGCCCCGGTGACCGGCCGGGCGCGCGCGACCAGGTCGTCCCACGCCGCCTCGTCGGCGAGGTACGCCGGGGCGGTGAGCAGCTCGGGCGCGCCGGCGCCGTACGTCGCCCACCAGTGCGCGGCGACCCGGCGCAGCCACGACACCCCCGGCCCGGTCGCGCCGCCGACCCCGACGAGGACGACCCGGGCGGCGCCGTCGTCGGCCAGCCGCGTGAGCACCGTGCCCAGCCCGGGGGAGCCGAGCTGAATGAAGGCGAGCTCGGCGCCGACGCGACGCGCGAGCGCCAGCAGCTCCGCCCGGCGGGCAGGGTCGGCGGGCGTCGTGCCGACAAGGACGTACGCCGTCACCGGGGTCCTCCGGAGGGGCCGTCCCAGACCAGGTGCTGCCGGGGCAGGCGGGGGTGCGGCGCGAGGGACGCCTCGACGCCGTACACCTCGCCGAGCAACGGCGCGGTGAGCGCGTCGCCGACCGTGCCGTCGCCACGGACCCGGCCCCCGTCGAGCACCACCACGTCGTCGCAGAACGCTGCGGCCAGCTCCAGGTCGTGCAGCGCCGCGACCGCCGTCAGGCCGAGCTCGCGGACCAGCGAGAGGAAGCGCAGCTGCTGGCCCAGGTCGAGGTGGTTGGTCGGCTCGTCGAGCAGCAGCACCTCCGGCTCCTGCGCCAGTGTCCGCCCGAGGTGGGCGCGTTGTCGTTCGCCGCCCGAGAGCGTGCCCCAGAGCCGCTCCGCGAGCGGGGCCAGCCCCACCATCTCGAGCACCTCCTCGACGACGTCCGCACCGCGCGTGTCCCGCGCCGCGCCGCCGAGCCGACCGCGGTGGGGGAGCCGGCCGAGCGTGACGACCTCGCGGACGGTGAGGTCGACCGTGGTGGCGGCGTGCTGCTCGACGAGCGCGACCGTCCGGGCCCGCCGCCGGTCCGGCAGCGACCGGAGGTCGGTGCCCCCGACCCGCACCACGCCGGCGTCGGGACGACGCAGTCCGGCCAGCACGTGCAGCAGCGTGGTCTTGCCCGAGCCGTTGGGGCCGAGCAGCCCGGTCACCCGACCGCCCGCGGCCCGCAGCCCGACCGAGTCGAGCACGGTCCGGTCGCCGAGCCGAACGGTCACCCCCTCGGCCGTGACCTCGAGCAGGTCGCCGTGGGCAGCCCGGTGGACGCAGTTCTCGCGGTGGCTCATCCGACGGTCCTCCTCGCCATCAGCCAGACCAGGACGGGGACGCCGATGAGCGCGGTCAGGGCACCGATCGGCACCTCCTGTCCGTCGACCAGGGAACGCGCCGCGGTGTCGGCCCAGACGAGGAGCACCGCGCCCGCGACCGCCGAGGCAGGCAGCAGGGCCCGGTGCCGCGAGCCCACGAGCGGACGCACCAGGTGTGGCACGACGAGCCCCACGAACCCG
Organism: Nocardioides deserti; assembly: GCF_014266025.1. Taxonomy (GTDB): domain Bacteria; phylum Actinomycetota; class Actinomycetes; order Propionibacteriales; family Nocardioidaceae; genus Nocardioides; species Nocardioides deserti. Next base: position 584,858 of record NZ_JACMYC010000001.1, read on the forward strand.
ATCGCGCCGGCGTACGCGACGGTCGTGGCGGTGACCAGCGCCGTGCCCACCATCAGGACCCACCGGGTGGCGGTCACGGGGACGCCGAGCGAGCGGGCAGAGGTCTCGCCGAACGCGAACGCGTCGAGCCGCTCGGCGTACGCCAGGAACCACACCAGCGCGACCACGGCGGCACCGACGAGCACGAGCGCGCTGCCCCAGCGGAGGCCGGCGAGCGAGCCCAGCGTCCAGGCGAGCACCCGGCGCGCGGCGTCCCCCTGCCCGTGCATGATCACGACCACCGAGGTGTAGGCGCCGCACAGGTGCGCGACCGCCACGCCGGCCAGGACCGTGCGGTGCGGGCGGAGCGCGCCGCCCCCGGCCGACGCGACCAGGAGCACGGCGGCGAGCGCGGCGAGCGCGCCGGCGAACGCGGCGGCCGGGAGGACGGCGCCCGCGGCGAGGCCGCCGACGCCCACGCCCAGCACGATCACGCTGACCGCACCCACCCCGGCGCCGCTGGAGACGCCGAGCAGGAACGGGTCGGCCAGGTCGTTGCGGGTCAGCGACTGCAGCACGGCGCCGCTGGACGCCAGCACGGCCCCGACGGCGACCGCGCCGAGGATCCGCGGCAGCCGCAGCTGCCAGACCAGCTGGTCCTCCAGCAGCGTCACGTCGAGCTCACCCGCCCCGGCCCGGCGCGCCAGCACCGCCAGCACGCGGGCCACCGGCACGTCGACCGAGCCCACCCCCAGCGCGATCGCGCAGCTGCCGACGAGCACCGCCAGCCCGCCGAGCGCCAGGAGCCCGAGACCGGTCCGGCCGCGGGCGCCCCGCAGGCTCACCCATCCAGCCCGAGCTCGCCGAGCTGTCCGGCGAGCGAGGCGGCCCCGTCGACCAGCCGCACGCCGGCGGTCGAGGCGGAGAACGGCACCACGGCGTAGCGCTGCTCCCGGACCGCGGTGAGCCCGCTCAGCACCGGGTCGGACTCCAGGTAGGCCCGCTTGTCCGCGGCCCGGTCCCAGACGGCGTCCACCAGCACGATGACGTCGGGGTCGGCGGCCAGCACGTCCTCCCAGCTGCCCTCGGCCCAGGAGCCGGGCAGGTCGCCGAAGACGTTGGTCGCGCCCACGGCGTCCAGCACCAGCTGCGGACCGCCGTCGCCGGCGCCGACGTTCGGTGACTTCGTGCCGCCGTCCCACCAGAGGACGTCGAGGCCTTCGCCGGCCGCCCCGGACCGCAGGTCAGCGAGCTGGTCCTCCTGCTCGTCCCGGAGCCGCTCGGCGGCTTCGGGGTGGCCCAGGGCGCTCGCGACGTCGGTGACCTCGTCCCAGACGGCCTCGAACGAGGCCTCGGGGCGGTCAGTGGCCTCAGGACAGCCGAACGGGGAGAGGTAGGAGCCGACGCCCGAGGCGGCGAGGTCGTCCTGCGTGCCGGCCACGGCCGGTTCGAAGGCGCTCGCGTAGGAGGCGTAGACGAAGTCGGGACGGGCGGCCAGCAGCTGCTCGTTGGTGGGGTACTCCGCCGACAGCGCCGGCACGGCGTCGTACGCCGCCTGCCACTCCTCGGGGACGGCGTCGTCGAGGTAGGCCGTGCCGGCGAGCTGGTCGGCCAGCCCGAGGGCCAGGACGACCTCGGTGGCGCCCTGGTTGAGGGTCACCACCTCGGACGGCGGCTCGTCGACGGTGACCTCGTGGCCGCAGCTGGTGACGGTGACCGGGAACCGGTCGGAGGACGTGGGCGGGGCGGACCCGGTCGCCGGCGCCCCGGTGCAGCCGGACAGCAGCCCGGCCGCGAGGACGAGCCCGCCGAGCCTGCGGAGCCGGGCGGTGGACGGTCCGGTGGACGGGACGGTGGGCAGGGTCGGACGCAGGACGGTACGACGGATCATCGGTGGTGCTCTCTTCCAGGAACCCTCGTGGAGGTGAAGCGCCGTGGCCGGTCTCCTGGCTCGCGCATCGACGTCCGACGACCGACCTTCCCAGGCTCGCGCCCAGTGGTCCTGACACCTGGGTGTCAGTGAGGTCGCGGGACTCCGCGCTCACAGTGGCGAGGGCCGCGCCGGTCTCGCACCGGCTTCCCGTTCACCACGGCAGGCGGAACCTACCACCGCGCCGCCGAGCTCGTCGGTGCAGTCCGCGGTCGGCCGGCCGACCACCCACGCCAGGGCCGGACCCGGGGCGTTCACGACGGGCGTCCGCGGGTCCGGCTCGGGCCGGGCGACGACGACCACCGGCACGCCGAGGTCGGCCGCAGCGTCGAGCTTGGGACGGGTGTAGGTGCCGCCGGAGTCCTTGGTGACCAGCACGTCAGAGCCGTGCTCGCGCATAACGGCGAGGTCGCCCGGGAGCGTGTACGGGCCGCGGCTCGTCAGCAGCGACCAGGTCGGGGGCACGTCGATGTCGGGCGGGTCCACGACGCGGGCCAGCACGTCGCGGTCGCCGAGGTGGGGGACGAAGGCGGCCAGCTCCTGCCGCCCGACGGTGAGGAACGGACGCCGGCCCAGCGCGGCGGCCCGCTCCGCGGCGGCGGCGTGCGTGGCGACGTACGTCCAGGCCGGGTCGGGCTCCCACCCAGGCCGCTCCAGCCGCAGCAGCGGGACGCCCTCGGCGGTGCAGGCCGCGACGGCGTTCGCGCTGATCCCCCGAGCGAACGGGTGCGTCGCGTCGACCACGACGTCGTACGCCGCCAGCTCGGCGCGCAGGCCGGCCACCCCTCCGAAGCCGCCGATCCGCACCGGCCCGACCGGCAGCCGCGGTCGCGCGACCCGGCCGGCCAGCGACGAGGTGACGTCCACCCCGGCGTCGACGAGGAGCCGCGCGAGCTCGCGGGCCTCGGCGGTGCCGCCGAGCAGCAGCACCCTCATCGGACGAGCCCCAGCTCGAGGGTCGGCAGGTCCGGCGGGGGGCCGGAGCGGGCGAGGGCGAGCAGCGCGCCGACGTCGAGGTGCTCCTCGACCAGGTCGGCCAGCAGCTCCAGCCGGCGCTCGCGCGCGGCGGGGAAGGACACCTCGGACCGCGCGAGGCCGGCGACCTCGGCGAGGAACGCCGCGCGGAACGCGTCGCCCTCGAGGCTGCCGTGCCACATCGTCCCGAGGACGGCACCGGACCGGGCGCCGCCGACGAACTCCTCGCAGCCGGCGTCCCGGGAGACCCGTCCGTGGTGGATCTCGTAGCCGGTGGTGGTGGCGCCGAGCGCCTCGCCGACCGGGAGCCGCAGGACCTTGTCGCGGGCGAACGTGGTGCTCACGGGCAGCAGGCCCAGCCCCTCGGCGTGCGCCCCGGCGGGGCCCTCGACGCCCTCGGGATCGCGGATCTCCCGGCCCAGCATCTGGAAGCCGCCGCAGATCCCGAGCAGCGGTCGGCCGGCTGCGACGTGGCGGGCGAGGGCGGCGTCGAGGCCGCGGGCGCGCAGCCACGCGAGGTCGGCCAGGGTGGCGCGCGTCCCGGGCAGGACGACCAGGTGGGCGTCGGCGAGGTCGCGCGGGTGCGAGACGAAGACGACGTCGAGATCCGGTTCGAGCCCGAGCGCGTCGACGTCGGTGAAGTTGCTGATGCGCGGCAGCCGGACGACCGCGACGCGGACCCCGTCGCCGGCCCGGGCGCGCTGGCCCTCGAGGTCGAGCGCGTCCTCGGAGTCCAGCCCGACGTCGGGGTGCCACGGCAGCACGCCGTGCACGGGTCGCCCGGTCAGCTCCTGCAGCCGCTCCACCCCTGGGCGCAGCAGCCCGAGGTCGCCGCGGAACTTGTTGACCACGAAGCCCGCCACCAGCGCCTGGTCGGCCGGCTCCAGCACCGCCAGCGTCCCGAGCATCGCGGCGAACAGGCCGCCGCGGTCGATGTCGCCGACGACCACCACCGGCAGGTCGGCGTGGCGGGCCAGGCCCAGGTTGACGTAGTCGCTCGCGCGGAGGTTCACCTCGGCCGGGCTGCCGGCGCCCTCGGCGACCACGACGTCGTACCGCCCGGCCAGGTCGTCGTACGCCGCGTGCGCGGCCGTCGCGAGGTGCCGCCGGCCGGTCGCGAAGTCGGTCGCTGCGACCTCCCCGGCGGGCCGGCCCAGCACCACCACGTGGCTGCGGTGGTCCGAGCCGGGCTTGAGCAGCACCGGGTTCATCGCCGGCTCGGGGGTGACCCGGGCGGCGAGCGCCTGCACCCACTGCGCCCGGCCGATCTCGGCCGGGGTGCCGTCGCGGTCGTGGCAGACCATCGAGTTGTTGGACATGTTCTGCGCCTTGTACGGCGCCACCGACACCCCCCGGCGCGCGAACGCACGGCACAGCCCGGTCGTGACCACCGACTTGCCGGCGTCGGAGGTCGTGCCGGCCACCAGCAGGCCGCTCACCGTGGCGCCCGCAGCAAGTAGCAGTCCATCACCCAGCCGGCCTCGTCGCGGGCGGCCTCGTGGGCGGCCCGCACCTCGTCGAGGACCTCGCCGACGCGGCCGACCACCACCCGCTCGCCGGTCGCGCCGAGGTTCGCGCCCCACCAGATCCGCCAGTCCGGCAGGCCGTCGAGCCCGTCGAGGCTCGCGGCCGACCCCAGCATGACGACGAGGTTTCGCTGGCCGGCGGCGACGTCGTCGGCCAGCCGCCGCGCGGTCGTGAGGTGCACCGGCTGGCCGACCTCGTGCAGCACGACGCGGTGGCGCGCGGCGAGCACCTGCGGGGCGCTGACCCCTGGCACCACGTCCCACGTCAGCTCCGTGCGCGCGGCGACCTGCTCGAGCACCCGCAGGGTCGAGTCGTAGAGCGAGGGGTCGCCCCACACGAGGTACGTCGCCGTGCCGCCGCGCGCGCCGAGCACCCGCGCCCACGCGTCCGCGCGCGCCGCGTGCCAGGCAGCCACCGCGCCCGGGTAGTCCGCCGGGTCGGCGCGGTCGCGCTCAGCGTCGACCACCTCGACGAGGTCGAGCCCGTGGTCGGCGGCCACCCGCCGGCGTACCTCGAGCAGCTCGTCGTGCTCGCCCTTGCGGACCGCCACGACGTAGTCGGAGCCAGCCAGCGCGGCTGCGCCCTCGGCGGTCAGGTGCTGTCGCCCCATGCCCAGGCCGACGACGTGGACGTGTGTCACTGGTCCCCGTCCTCGAGGTCGCCCTCGACCTCGAGGTAGACCTTCTGCAGCGAGGCGAGCGTCTCGGCGTCCGGCTCGGCCCACAGCCCGCGGTCGGCCGCCTCGTGCAGCCGCTCCACGATGCCGCGCAGCGCCCACGGGTTGGAGCGGCGCAGGAAGTCCTGGTTGGTCTCGTCGAGCACGTAGGAGGCGGCCAGCGACTCGTACATCCAGTCGTGCACCACGCCGGCGGTCGCATCGAAGCCGAAGAGGTAGTCCACCGTCGCGGCCAGCTCGAAGGCACCCTTGTAGCCGTGCCGCTGCATCGCCGCGATCCAGCGCGGGTTGACCACGCGGGCGCGGAAGACGCGGTTGGTCTCCTCCTGCAGGGAGCGGGTCCGCACGGCGTCGGGAGTGGTCGAGTCGCCGACGTACGCCTTGGGATCCGCGCCGGTGAGCGCGCGGACGGTGGCGACCATCCCGCCGTGATACTGGAAGTAGTCGTCGGAGTCGGCGATGTCGTGCTCGGCGGAGTCGACGTTCTTCGCCGCCACCTTGATGCGGCGGTACGCCGCGCGCATGTCGTCGGCGGCGGGTGCGCCATCGAGGCCGCGGCCGTAGGCGAAGCCCCCCCACGCGGTGTAGACCTCCGCCAGGTCGTTGTCGTCGCGCCAGGTCCCGGACTCGACGACCTGCAGGATGCCGGCCCCGTAGGAACCCGGCTTCGACCCGAAGATCCGGGTGGTCGCGCGTCGCTCGTCGCCGTGCTCGGCCAGGTCCGCCCGGGCGTGGGCGCGCACGAAGTTCAGCTCGTCGGGCTCGTCGAGGTCCGCCACCAGCCGCACCGCGTCGTCCAGCATCGCCACCACGTGCGGGAAGGCGTCGCGGAAGAATCCGGAGATCCGCACCGTCACGTCGATCCGGGGCCGGCCGAGCTCCGCGAGGTCGATCACGGCGAGCTCGCTGACCCGACGCGACATCTCGTCCCAGACCGGCCGCACGCCGAGCAGGGCCAGCACCTCGGCCACGTCGTCGCCGGACGTGCGCATCGCACTGGTGCCCCACACCGACAAGCCCACCGAGGTGGGGTGCTCGCCGGTCTCGTCGAGGTAGCGCCGCACGAGCGACTCGGCCATCGCCTGCCCGGTCTGCCAGGCCAACCGCGACGGGACCGCACGCGGGTCGACGGTGTAGAAGTTCCGCCCGGTCGGCAGCACGTTGACCAGGCCGCGCAGCGGTGACCCGGACGGTCCCGCGGCGACGTACCCCCCGTCGAGCGCGTGCAGCAGCGCGTCCATCTCGTCGGTCGTGGCCGCCAGGCGGGGGACCACCTCGGTGGCGGCGAAGCGCAGGGCGGCGCGGACATCCGCGTCCTCGTGCAGCGCGTCGACGGCGTCCGGGTCCCACCCGGCGTCGGCCAGCGCCGTGACCAGCCCGCGCGCCTGCGCCTCGACGGCGTCGACCTCGGCAGTGCCCGCTCCCTCGGTGAGCCCCAGCGCGGTCCGCAGGCCGGGGACCGCGTGCCCGACGCCGCCCCACACCTGGGACGCGCGGAGGACCGCGAGCACGAGGTTGACCAGCGCCTCGCCGGTCGGCGGCTGCCCCAGGACGTGCAGGCCGTCGCGGATCTGGACGTCCTTGATCTCGCACAGCCAACCGTCGACGTGGAGCAGGAAGTCGTCGAAGTCGTCGTCCTCGGGCCTCTCCTCGAGACCGAGGTCGCGGTGGAGCTCGGCGGCCTTCATCAGCTGCCAGATCTCGCCGCGGATCGCCGGCAGCTTGGCCGGGTCCATCGCGGCGATGTTGCCGTGCTCGTCGAGCAGCTGCTCCAGTCGCGCGATGTCGCCGTAGGACTCCGCCCGCGCCATCGGCGGCACCAGGTGGTCCACGATCGTCGCGTGCGCGCGCCGCTTGGCCTGCGCGCCCTCGCCGGGGTCGTTGACGAGGAACGGGTAGAACAGCGGCAGGTCGCCCAGCACCGCGTCCGTGCCGCACTCCGCCGACAGCGCGGCGTTCTTGCCCGGCAGCCACTCCAGCGAGCCGTGCTTGCCGACGTGGACCACCGCGTGCGCGCCGAAGCCGCCCTCGGCCTCGGGTGCCTCGAGCCAGCGGTACGCCGCGAGGTAGTGGTGCGTGGGGGCGAGGTCGGGGTCGTGGTAGATCGCGACCGGGTTCTCCCCGAAGCCTCGGGGCGGCTGGATCATGAGCACGACGTTGCCGGCCACCAGCGTGGCCAGCACGAGCTCGCCGGCGTCGTTGACGAACAGGCTGCCCGGCGCCTCCCCCCAGGCCGCGGCGATCTCCTCGCGCAGCGCGGCCGGCAGGTGCGCCGTCCACGCGGCGTACTGCTCGGGCGCCACGCGCACGTGGGCGTCGGTCAGCTGGCCGGAGGTCAGCCACTCCTCGTCCTGCCCGCCCGCGGCGATCAGCGCGTGGATGAGCGCGTCGCCGGCCTCGGTGTCGTCCTCGAGGTCGAGGCCCGGCACCGCGCCGGCGCCGCCGAGGTCGTAGCCGGCGTCGCGCAGCCGGCGCAGCAGCCGGACGGTGCTGACCGGGGTGTCGAGCCCGACGGCGTTGCCGATCCGCGAGTGCTTGGTGGGGTACGCCGACAGCACCAGCGCCACCTTCTTCTCGCCGTTGGGCACGTGGCGGAGGCGGGCGTGGTTGACCGCGAGGCCGGCGACCCGTCGGCAGCGCTCCTCGTCGGCGACGTAGCGGGGGAGCCCGTCGGGGTCGACCTCCTTGAAGGAGAACGGCACGGTGATGATCCGACCGTCGAACTCCGGGATCGCCACCTGGTTGGCCGAGTCCAGCGGCGTCACGCCGTCGTCGTTGGCCTCCCACTCCGCCCGGCTGCTGGTCAGGCACAGCCCCTGCAGCACGGGCAGGTCGAGCGCCGCGATCCGCTCGACGTCCCACGCCTCGTCGTCGCCGCCGGCGCTCGCCGACGCCGGCACGCTGCCGCCGGCTGCCAGCACGGTCACGACCAGGGCGTCGAAGGTCGCGAGCTCCTCGAACAGCGCGTCGGGCGCGCTGCGCAGGGAGCCCGCGAAGACGGGTACTCCGACGGCGGCGCCGGTCGCGTCGACGGCGTCGGCCAGGGCGTGGACGAAGTCGGTGTTCCCGCTGCTGTGGTGGGCGCGGTAGTAGAGGATCCCCACCCGTGGCAGGTCCGCGCGGGTCGTGCCCGTGCCCGTGGTTGGCGCGGGCCGCTCGGCGACGCCCCACGCCGGGACCGGACGCGGCGGCTCGAAGCCCTCGCCGGTGAGAAGCACGGTGTCGGAGAGGAACCCGTGCAGCTGGGCGAGGTTCTCCGGGCCGCCCTCGGCGAGGTAGCGGTGTGCCTCGGCCGCGACGCCCATCGGCACCGACGAGAGCTCCATCAGCTCCGCGTTCGGCTGCTGCTCACCGCCCAGCACGACCAGTGGCACGCCGGTCTCGCGGATACGCCGGAACCCGCTGCACAGGTCCTCGGGACCGCCCAGGATCCGGGCGACGACCAGGTCGGCGCCCTCCAGCGCCGCGGCCATGGATTGGTGTGCGGGCCGGGCGGGGTTGGCCAGCGTGTAGCCGGCACCCGAGGCCCGCGCCGAGAGCAGGTCGGTGTCGGACGTGGACAGCAGGCAGATGCGGGCAGGGTCGGCCATGGCCGGGTCCTCCTCCGGGGTTCTCGCCCCGTCGAACGGTCGGATCGGACCCACGACGAGTGTCTGGCTGACGACCCGGAGGTCGCGTCACAGTGGCGGAACCGCCCCGGAGTCTCACCGGGTTCCTGCGCAGCGGGCGTGGCCGGAGCCTACGGGACGGGCCCGGGCCGCCGGTCAGGAGCCACGCGGCGTACGCGGCTCCTCCGGGGTCGGGCCGTCGGCCACCGCGCGCCACCGGGCCCGGGGCTCCCGGACCCGGTGGCACCGCGATCTCAGCCGCGGCCGCGCGTGGGGACGAACCGCACGCTGCCCGACCCCACCTCGAAGACGGCCACGCCGTCGCGCGTGCCGAGGTACCGCGCGTCCGTGCGTCCGACGGCCCGGTAGGTGGTCCGGTCGGAGGCCGGCAGCTCGACCCGGGCCGTCACGTTGACCGGGACGTCCGCCTCCAGCCGGACGCCGTGCTGGCTGCGGGTCCAGTCGAGCGAGACGACGCCGCGCTGGGTGGGCACGGAGCCGGATGCGTGCTCCAGACCTGTGGCCGGCGGGGCCAGGACGACGGTCTCGGCGCCGGGCTCGCCGAGCCGGATGCCGAGCATCGTCTCGATCACGTCGACCGCCGCCTGGGCGCCCCAGCCGTGCGACTGGCTGAAGTTACTGCCGGGGTCGAGGGTCCAGGCCTCCCAGGTGAAGGTGCCGCCCTGGTCGAGGATGCGTGCCCAGCCCAGGTCGTCGGGATTGGTCAGCAGCCGCAGCACCGCGTCCGGCCGGCCGGCGTCGGAGAGTGCCTGCAGCAGCCAGTGGGCGGTCATCGGCCCCTGCTTCATGCCCATCGAGGACAGGTGCTCGGCCAGCGCCGGCAGGTCCTCCTCGGGGGCGACGTCGAACGCCACGGCGTACGACGTCGAGTGCTGGCCGGCGTGCGTCGACTGGGTCCCGTCGGCGTGCAGGCCGTCGACGTAGACGCCGTCCGGGCGACGCAGCCGGTCGTTCATCGCGCCGACGAGGGCCCGCTCGGAGTCGCGGAGCTCGGCGACCTCGGAAGCAGGACGCCCGACGACCTCCGCCATGTCTGCGGTGCGGCGCAGGACCTCGACGCCGAGGGCGTTGATGACGGTGCGGGCGGCGGCGTCCATGTCGTAGCCGAACCGCCCCGGCTCCGGCCAGTCGATGATGCCGTAGCGGTAGGCGCCGCTGCCGCCGGAGAGGTTGGTGACGAGGCCGGCGGTCGGGCCCTCGTCGGGGATGTGGCGCAGCACGTAGCCCGCGGTCTCCCGGATGGCCGGGTACGCCTCGCGGATGAGGGTCTCGTCGCCCGTGACCTCGTACCAGCGCCAGACCCAGTCGACGAACATCTCGGTGTAGTCGGGGATGTCACGCTTGCCGTCCCCGTTGGGGTACACGGCGTTGTAGCGGCCGGCGTCGGCGCCGGAGCTCCAGAACCGCTGCTGGGACTGGAGGAACTCCCGGATCGCCTGGCGGGTCGCGGTCCGCTCGCCGAAGCCCTGCATGGTGGCGTAGGAGATGTTGGCGGCGTCGCCGAGGAACTGACCCTTCTCCCGGGTCGGCGTGTCCACGAACTGCTCCTGCACCGACCACAGCGCGGATCGCTGCATCATGTCCCAGACCGCATCGAGCGTCGGGTCGCTGCTGGAGAACGTGGCCTCCGGGCCCTCGACGTCGGTGTGGACGAGGACGGCGGAGACGTCGTCGACCGTGACGTCCTCGCCCGCCTGGGGGATCTCGAGGTAGCGGAACCCGAGGTGCGTCCAGGCCTCCCACGTCTGCTCGCCGTCGTCCTGGATGTAGGGGAAGGACATGTCGGTCCCCTGGGTGGCGAGCGTGGAGGTCGCGACCCGGCCGTTGTCGGTCAGCTCGTAGCCGGCGCGCAGCACCACGGTGCGACCCGCGACGCCGTCCTGGAAGCGGACCACAGGACGAGCGGGGACGACCTTCCCGAAGTCGGCGACCAGCGTGCCGTCGGCCGCGGTGAGGATCCGCTCCGGGGCGATGATCGACTCCTCCATGCGGGTCTCCTGGCCCGAGAGGTGCGTGAACGGCGCGACCGGGTGCTGACCCACCACGGTCGCCGGCTGCCAGGAACCCGCGTCGAAGCCGGGCCGGGCCCAGCCGTCGATGACGGCGCGGCCGTCCTGGGCGTCGACACGGTCGCCCTCCCCGTTGCGACGGTTGCCGCTCACGAACCGGGTGTCGCGGGTGAGGCGCCAGCTGCCGTCGGTGGTGACGACCTGCCGAGTGCCGTCAGCGTGCTCGACGACCAGCTTGTGGAGCAGGCCGGGCGCGGCGGCAGGACGACCCTGACCGCTGCCGTACCAGTGGTAGCGGATGCCGATCGCGAGCGTCCGGCCGGCGGTGACCAGGTCGGTCACGTCGGTGGCCTGGTAGTAGCCCTCGCCCGGGTAGGCGAAGGAGGTCCCGCGGTCGGCGCGCTTCCCGTCGAGGAACAGCTCGTAGGTGTGGTTGGCCGCGGTGTACGCGCGGGCCCGGACGACGGGGCTGTCGGCGACGGGGACCTCGGTGCGGGCGAGCGTGTAGTCGTCCGCCTCGCCGGTCGTGCGGCGGATCCAGGAGGCGCCCTCCCAGTCGCCGTCGCCGATGCCGGTCTCGAAGGTGGCGGGCGCCGACCATCCGGAGGACCGGTCGGTGACGTCCCAGGTGCGGACGGTCCAGCGGTAGTCGTCCCCGCTGCGCAGGGCCGGCCCGGAGTACTCGACGTGGGACTGCTCGTCGGAGGCGACCTTGCCGGAGTCCCAGACGGTCCTGCCCGTGCTCGCGTCGAGGACCCGCAGCTGGTAGGCCGTCTGCACCTCGCCCGGGTCGCGGTCCTGCGGCTGCCAGCCGAAGAGCGGTGCGCCCTCGACGTTCAGCGGGCGGGTCTGGTCATCGACCGTCAGGGCGAGCGGAGCGTCCGGGGCGTGCGCGGCCCGGCCGGGTCCGCCGGTGGCAGGCGCCACCACGAGGCCGGTCGCTGCGAGCGTGCCGGTGACGGCCGCCGCGGCGAGCCACGCGGCGCTGCGCCGTCCGCGGCCGACCGGTCGTGCGGAGGTGGGGGGAGTGGCGTTCATCTGCGTCCTCTCGGGTGCCGCAGGGGGAGGCGGCACGTCAGGAGCGCGCGGGCCCGGCACGCGAGGGGTCGCGAGGGCGCACCAAGGCGCCGCCCGACACCGCGTCGTCCCGAGACCGGCGCCCGATTGAAACCTTTCAATCCTGGCATCAACGACGCTAATGTGGTGACGGCGGTCACGTCAAGGACGGCAACGGCTGAGCCGGGAACGACGAAGCCCCCGCCGGCCAGGCCGGAGGGGCCTTCGTTCGAGGAGCAACTTCTGTGTCCGAGGGGGGACTTGAACCCCCACGCCCTAATACGGGCACTAGCACCTCAAGCTAGCGCGTCTGCCAATTCCGCCACCCGGACGAGTGCGGAGAAAAAGTACTACAGAGGTGTCGTCCCGACCGAATCGGGCCCCTCGCGGGCCGGTGTCATGCTGGGCCCATGACGAGCTCCGAGGCGTCCGACCAGCAGCGCTCCTACGACCCCGCCGCCGAGGTCGTCGAGGTGTGCCGCGACCTGATCCGCATCGACACCTCCAACTACGGCGACGCCGAGGGCCCGGGTGAGCGCAAAGCCGCCGAGCACGTCGCGACGCTGCTCGACGAGGTCGGCATCACCTGCGAGGTCATCGAGTCCGAGCCGGGTCGCACCTCGCTGGTGGCCCGGTGGGGCGGTGCCGACCCGAGCCGCACCGACGCGCTGCTGCTCCACGGCCACCTCGACGTCGTGCCGGCGGCGGCGGAGGACTGGCAGGTCGACCCGTTCTCCGGCGAGGTCCAGGACGGGTACGTGTGGGGCCGCGGCGCGGTCGACATGAAGGACTTCGACGCGATGCTGCTCTCCGTCGTCCGCGCCCGGCAGCAGGCCGGCGAGGTGCCGGACCGCCCGGTCGTGCTGGCGTTCACCGCGGACGAGGAGGCCGGCGGCCACAAGGGCGCCCAGGTCATCGTCGAGCAGCACGCCGACCTGCTCGAGGGTGTCACCGAGGCCGTCGGCGAGGTGGGTGGCTTCTCCGCCACCGTCCGCGGCCGCCGTGTCTACCTCATCGAGGCCGCCGAGAAGGGCATGGCCTGGATGAAGCTGACCGCCCGCGGCCGCGCCGGCCACGGCTCGATGATCAACACCGACAACGCCGTCACCCGGCTCAGCGCCGCCGTCGCCCGGATCGGCGCGCACCAGTGGCCGGTCCGGCTCACGCCGACGATGGAGGTGCTGCTCGCCACCGTCGCCGACCTCGCCGGCACCGAGGTGACGCCGGAGAACGCGCCGGCGCTCATCGAGGAGTTCGGCGGCGCCGCCCGGATGCTCGGCGCGGTCATCAGCAACACGACCAACCCGACGATGCTGTCGGCCGGCTACAAGGTCAACGTGATCCCGACCGAGGCCACGGCGTACGTCGACGGGCGGTTCCTGCCCGGCTTCGAGGACGAGTTCTTCTCGACCCTGGCCGAGCTGACCGGCGAGGGCGTCGAGATCGAGCACGTCTCGCACCAGCAGCCCTGGGAGACGCCGTACGACGGGGACCTCGTCGCCGCGATGACCCGCTCGATCCTCGCCGAGGACGACGACGCCGTGGTCGCGCCGTACCTCATGAGCGGCGGCACCGACGCCAAGCACTTCCGCAAGCTCGGCATGCGCTCCTACGGCTTCGCGCCGCTGCGCCTCCCGGCCGACCTCGACTTCACCGCACTGTTCCACGGCGTTGACGAGCGGGTGCCCGTCGACGCGCTGGAGTTCGGCGCGCGGGTCTTCGACCGGTTCCTCGACCAGGTCTGAGGACCGGCGCGTCCCGGCTCAGGCGGTGCGGACCGCCCGGATGATCTTGCGCCGCAGGATGACCCGGCGGGTGCCGTCGGGGGTGATCCGGACGCGGTCGAGCTCCCAGCCGCCGTGCTCGGCGCGCTCGACCAGCAGCTTGGTGACGACGTTGCGGGAGAACTCGCGGGAGAACGTGACCTTGTCGAACTCCCACTCGACCCCGCGGTTCAGCGGCAGACGGTGGACCCGAGACATGCCGTCATTCTCCGGACACGTCGTCGAGCGCCTCGACGATCTCGGCTGGCAGGACGAGGCCGTCGGTGCCGAGCGCGCCGCGCAGCTGCGCGGCCGTGCGGGCGCCGACGATCGGGGCGGTGACGCCGGGCTGGTCGCGCACCCACACGAGGGCGACCTCGAGCGGCGTCCAGCCGAGGCCGTCGGCGGCACGGGCGACGGCCTCGACGATCCTGGCCGAGCGGTCGTCGAGGTAGGTGCCGACGAAGCCGGCGAAGTGCGACGAGGCGGCGCGGGAGTCCGAGGGCGTGCCGGAGCGGTACTTGCCGGTCAGCACCCCGCGACCCAGCGGTGACCAGGGCAGCACCCCGAGGCCGAGCGCCTCGCAGGCCGGGAGCACCTCGGCCTCGACGGCGCGGTTGAGCAGGGAGTACTCCACCTGGGTCGAGGCGATGACCGCCCGACCGGGCACGGCGCGCTGCCACGTGGCGGCCTGGGCGGTCTGCCAGCCGGAGTAGTTCGAGACCCCGACGTACGACGCCCGGCCCGACGACACCGCGATGTCGAGCGCCGACAGCGTCTCCTCCAGCGGCGTCTCGTCGGACCAGATGTGCACCTGCCACAGGTCGACGTGGTCGACGCCGAGCCGCTTCAACGAACCGTCGAGCGTGGTGAGCAGGTGGCCGCGGGAGGTGTTGTACTCCCGGCCGCCCCGCCGCGCGCTGATGCCGGCCTTCGTCGCCAGCACGACCTCGTCGCGGGTGACGACGTCGCCGAGGAGCGAGCCGATGAGCTCCTCCGACGCGCCGCCGCCGTACCCGGCCGCCGTGTCGAGCAGCGTGCCGCCCGCCTCGGCGTACGCCACGAGCTGGTCGCGCGCCTCGTGCTCGTCGGTGTCGCGACCCCACGTCATCGTGCCAAGACCCAGGCGCGAGACCTTCAAGCCGGTGGCACCCAGAGACCTGTGCTGCATGGCGACAAGGTAGTGGGCGACGCCCCGGACGCCGTGCCCGGCTCGCGGGACCGGTGTCCGTAGGATCGGCGCCCGTGTGGGACTTCCTCAAGGCCGTCGTGCTCGGCACGATCCAGGGACTGACCGAGTTCCTCCCGATCTCGAGCAGCGCCCACCTGCGGATCTTCCCCGAGCTCTTCGGGTGGGGGGACCCCGGAGCGGCCTTCACCGCGGTGATCCAGATCGGGACCGAGCTGGCCGTCCTCATCTACTTCCGCCACGACATCTGGCGGATCGCGTCGGCGTGGCTGCGGTCGCTGGTCAAGCCGGAGCACCGCGGCAGCCTCGACGCCCGGATGGGCTGGTTCATCATCATCGGCTCGCTGCCGATCGTGCTGCTGGGCATCGCGCTGAAGGACGTCATCGAGTCCGACTTCCGCAGCCTGTGGATCATCGGCACCACGCTGATCGTGCTCGGCATCGTGCTCGGCATCGCCGACCGGATGAGCGCCTCGAACAAGACCATCAAGCAGATGAACCTGCGCGACGCGGTCCTCATGGGGCTCGCCCAGGCGTGCGCGCTCGTCCCCGGCGTCAGCCGCTCGGGCGCGACCATCTCGATGGGCCGGATCCTCGGCTACGAGCGCGAGGCCGCCACCCGCTACGCGTTCCTGCTCGCGATCCCCGCCGTCGTCGGCGCCGGGCTGTTCGAGCTGAAGGAGATCCCGCACGGGGACAACACCTACGGCTGGGGCCCGACGATCACCGCGACGATCGTGTCGTTCGTCGTCGGGTACGCCGCCATCGCGTGGCTCCTGCGGTACGTCTCGACCCGCTCCTACGCGCCGTTCGTGCTCTACCGCGTCGGGCTGGGCGCCCTCGTGCTGGTGCTCGTCGGCACCGGCGTGCTCGCCGCCTGACCCTCGGCCGGGGTCGAGTCAGCCGCTGGCCGCCCCGCCGTCGCCGCAGCCACCACCACCATCGGTGCCGGTCGCCGCGGCCGCGCTCCAGTCCGCTCCGTGCAGCCCCCGCGGCCGGGCCGCCCCCGGCAGCGGGGAGAGCACCGCGGCCATGAGCAGCGCGCCGAGCGCCACGGCGACCACCCCGCTCCCGACGACCACCGACGCCCTGGCAGCGTCGTCCGCGGCAAGGGCAGCGACCACGCAGGCGCTGAGCGCGGCTGCGGCGACGACGGCGAACACGGCCCACGGCAACCTCGGCCGGAGCACGCTGGTGACGCCTCGAGGGTCGCTCATGCCCTGAGTGTGCGCCGGTCGGGCCCGGTTGGCCAGAGCCACTTTTCCACGCCCAGCGACGTGCGACGGCGATCGATGACGCCGTGCCTCGGGGACTGGCGTCGACCTGACCGTGGTGCGCTGGAGCGGTGAAGAGCAGGTCAGTCGCAGAGCGATCTCCCCGCGTCGACCAAGGGCGACAGGTCTCTGCGCCCATGGCGTTGCTCGGGGTCGGTCGCCCACAGTCGCCGGAAGCCCGAGTGGGCGTCGCCCGGACCGGAGATGTCGTCGATGCGGAAGGCACTGCCCTCGACCTGCACCAAGACGGTTGCGTCGTCGTAAGTCAGCAGAGCCGAATCGACCGTCAGCGGCCAAGCGCTCCCGAGGTCATCACTGCGGACCCGCTCGGTCTCGCCCAAGCCCTTGTCCGAGGAGCACGCGGCGAGCACCGGCCCGATGATCAGGACAGCAAGCAGGCAGCGCACGGCGAAACGCTACGCCCACGTGGGACAGGTTTCTCGAAGCGCCTGTCCCAGTTGCGGCGCTGCCCGGTGCAGTGGGGCGGCACCGCGCGCATACTGCCGCCCATGGGCGCGGCGCGCGAACAGATCCCGCGAAGCCTCGTAGAGGCCCTCTGGCGCGACCTCATGGAATTCCTCTCCGGGGTCGCCTGGGTCGAGCGCCTCGATGAGTCGCGAACCATCATCAGGTTCCGGGCCGGCGAGAAAGAAGTGCTCGCCTTCGGGCCGACCGAGTGGGCCCACTTCGTCGCTCATGGCTTCGCAGGCGCAGCGCCCGGGGTCGGGGCGCTCTACGACCCAGCCATCTCGGGCAGCGCGATCGACGAGCTGATGGAGACGCTGGGGAGCAAAGGATCGCCGGTCGTCGTGCGCGAGGGGCAACTTGTGGTTGATCCCGCTCGGAGCAGCCGCACAGGGCTGAGGTGAGCCACAGCCGACGGGACGACCTCGGACGCGGCGGACGTACCGAACCTGTCCGCGCGCGACGTTCCCGCAGGTCGCGATGGCCGCTGGCGCACTTCGGTACGTCCGTACGCATCGGAGGCGGACGGCGCTGCCGGCCTCACAGGGGGCCGGTCGTCACGGTCGTGTGCCTGACGACGCGCTGGCGTGCGTCCTCAGGCACACGACCCCATCCCAGCCTCGACCGACGGCCGCGAGAAAGCAGCAGCGACTCACAACCAGCCCGACCGCTTGAAGAAGACCCACAGGACCGCCGACGAGCCGAACATCAGCGCCAGGGCGAAGACGTAGCCGAAGGTCCAGTGCAGCTCGGGCATGTGGTCGAAGTTCATGCCGTAGATGCCGGCGATCAGCGTCGGCACGACGACGAGGGCGGCGCCGGCGGAGATCTTGCGCATGTCGTCGTTCTGCTGGACCGATATCCGCGCCAGGTGGGCGTCGAACGCCGAGGACAGGAGCGTCTCGAGGTTGTCGACGACCTCGCCGACCTGGCCGAGGTGGTCGAGCACGTCGCGGAAGAACGGCGCCGCGCCGGCGTCGATGCCGTCGACCTCGCCGGCGGCGAGCCGGCGCATCGGGTCGCGCAGCGGCTGGACCGCGCGACGCACCTCGGCGATCTCCCGCTTGAGGACGTAGATGCGGACCGAGTCGTCGCTGCGGGTGGGGGAGAAGACCGAGTCCTCGACCTCGTCGACGTCCTGCTGGAGCTCGTCGGCGACGTCCCGGTAGGCGTCGACGACGGTGTCGCACACGGCGTACACGACCGCAGAGGGTCCGTGGTCCAGCACGGCCTGCTGCGACTCGAGGAACTGCCGGGCCGACTGCAGCTCCGACCCCTCGCCGTGGCGGACGGTGACGACGAAGTCCCGGCCCACGAACATGTTGATCTCGCCGGTCTCGACGGCGTCGTCCTCGTCGACGTACCAGAGCGTCTTGAGCACCAGGAACAGGCTGTCGGCGTACCGCTCGAGCTTCGGCCGCTGGTGCGCCTTGACCGCGTCCTCGACGGCGAGGGGGTGCAGGTCGAACGCCTCGGCCACCCGCGCGAGCTCCTCGGCATCGGGCTGGTGCAGCCCCAGCCAGACGAAGTCGCCCTCGTCGCGGACCTCCCGCCGCAGCAGGGAGTAGTCCTGCGGTCCGCAGTCGACGGGGACCCGCGAGCCGTGACGGTACAGCGCGCTGTCGACGATCACGCCCGGAACGGTAGCGCCGCGGTGACCAGTAGTGTTCGACGCCATGGCCACCGTCATCCTCGTCCGCCACGGCCGGACGACCGCCAACGCGAGCGGCATGCTGGCCGGTCGGATGCCCGGGGTGAAGCTCGACGCGACCGGGCAGAAGCAGGCCGCGCGGGCCGGGGAGCGGATGAAGGACCTGCCGGTGCAGGCCATCGTCAGCAGCCCGCTCGAGCGCTGCCGGCAGACCGCGAAGGCGATCATGCGGGCCCAGGCGCCCCCGCTCACGCTGGTGACCGAGAAGGGCATCACGGAGTGCGACTACGGCGAGTGGCAGGGCCGGCAGCTGCGCGACCTGGCCAAGGAGAAGCTGTGGTCGACGGTGCAGTCGCAGCCCTCCGCGGCCGAGTTCCCCGGCGGTGAGTCGCTCGCCGCGATGCAGGCGCGAGCCGTCGCCGCCGTACGCCGCCACGACGCATCGGTGGAGGCCGCGCACGGCGCCGGCGCCGTCTGGGTGGCGGTCAGCCACGGCGACATCATCAAGTCCGTGCTGGCCGACGCCCTCGGCATGCACCTGGACCTCTTCCAGCGGATCACCATCGACCCCGCGTCAATCTCGATCGTGCGGTACACCGGCTCGCGGCCCTACGTGCTGGCCACCAACACCCACGCCGGCGACCTCGCCTGGCTGGCGCAGAAGCCCGCGCGCAAGCCGCGGGCCGGCAAGCGGGCGGCGGCGACAGCCGAGGCGGACGCGGTGGTCGGCGGCGGCGCCGGTCCGACCTCCTAGCGCGGCCTCATAGGGTGGGGGACATGGCACCACTCGTCCACGGGTTCGACCCGCCGGAGCGCTTCGTCACCGGCACCGTCGGGCCCCCGGGGTCCCGCACGTTCTTCCTCCAGGCCCGCAACGGTGCCAAGCTCGTGAGCGTCGCCCTGGAGAAGCAGCAGGTGGCCGCCCTCGCGGAGCGGATCGATGAGCTGCTGGACGAGGTCATGGCCAGCGATCGGAACACGGCGATGATCCCGGCCGTCGCGCCGCTGGACCTCGAGGACACCGATCCGCTGGAGCAGCCGATCGAGGAGGAGTTCCGCGCCGGCACGATGACGCTGTCGTGGGACCCCGACGACGAGCGCGTCGTGATCGAGGTCTTCCCGTTCACCGAGGCCGCGGTGGTCTCGCCCGAGCAGGTCGACGAGGACTTCGAGGAGCCCGAGCCCGACGAGGTGCTGCTCGTCCGGATCCCCGCGGGTCTCGCCCGCGCGTTCGTCAAGCGCAGCGAGCAGGTCCTCGAGGCGGGTCGCCCGTCCTGCCCCTTCTGCGGGCTGCCGATCGACCCCGACGGCCACCTGTGCGTCCGGGCCAACGGGTTCAAGCGCCGCGACCCGTGACCACCGCCGACGACACCGGCGTGGACCTGATCGAGGACGAGCTGGTCCTGCACGGCCGGATCATGCCGGCCAGCAACGCGACGTTCCTCGGTGCGATCGGCGACATCAAGGTCGTCTACAAGCCGGTGGCGGGGGAGCGGCCGCTGTGGGACTTCCCCGACGGCGACCTCGCCTCCCGCGAAGTGGCGGCGTACGCCGTGTCCGAGGCCACCGGGTGGGACGTCGTGCCGCAGACGTGGCTGCGTGAAGGCCCCCACGGCGTCGGGATGGTCCAGCGCTGGCGCGAGCCCGACCCCGAGCAGGCGGCGGTGGAGATCGTGCCGCACGGCGAGGTGCCGCGCGGCTTCCTCCACGTCTTCGACGGCGTCGACGGCCGGGACCTGCCGGTGAGCCTGGTCCACGAGGACAGCGAGCCGCTGCGCCGGATGGCCGTCTTCGACGTGGTCGTCAACAACGCCGACCGCAAGGGCGGGCACGTGCTGGAGATGGCCGACGGCCACCGGTACGGCGTCGACCACGGCATCACGTTCCACCACGAGCACAAGCTGCGGACCGTCCTGTGGGGCTGGCTCGGCGAGCCGCTGCGCGACGAGGACGTCGAGGTCGTCAGCCGGCTCCGCACCGCGCTCTCCGGCGACCTCGGCGACACGTTGGCGCCGCTGCTCACCGACCTCGAGATCACCGCCCTGGAGCGGCGCTGCGCGCGGTTCCTCGACCGCGGCGTGATGCCGGCGCCCGACGGCGAGATGCCCGCGATCCCGTGGCCGCCGTTCTGAGCCTCCCGCCGACCGGGTCGGCGGATCCCGGTCGATAGGCTGCGGCCATGCGCGCCTGGCAGTCCCCGGAGATCCCGACCCTCGCCGTCACGGGCCCGGAGGTGTCGGTCCACGACACCGCCACCGGCGCGCTCGTCACGACCACGCCCGAGGGCCCGGCGCGCATGTACGTCTGCGGCATCACGCCGTACGACGCCACCCACCTCGGCCACGCGGCGACGTACGTCGGCTTCGACCTGCTCAACCGCGCCTGGCGCAACGCCGGCCACGAGGTCCGCTACGTCCAGAACGTCACCGACGTCGACGACCCGCTGCTCGAGCGGGCCACCAAGGTCGGCACCGACTGGACCGAGCTCGCCGAGCGCGAGACCGAGCTGTTCCGCCAGGACATGACCGCCCTGCGGGTGCTCGCTCCCGACCACTACATCGGTGCCGTCGAGTCGATCCCGCTCGTGCTGGAGCTGATCGAGCGGCTGCAGGAGGCCGGTGCGGTCTATCGCGTCGAGGACGACCTCTACATGTCGGTCACCGCCGACCCCGCCTTCGGCGCGGAGTCCGGCTGGGACCGCGAGACGATGCTGCGGATCTACCCCGAGCGCGGCGGCGACGTCGACCGGCCCGGCAAGAAGGACCCGCTCGACTGCGTCGTGTGGCGCGGCGAGCGCGCGGGCGAGCCGTCGTGGCCGAGCCAGTTCGGCCCCGGTCGCCCCGGCTGGCACGTCGAGTGCACCGCGATCGCGCTGGAGCACCTCGGCGGCGCGTTCGACGTCCAGGGCGGCGGCAGCGACCTGGTCTTCCCCCACCACGAGATGTGCGCCGGCCACGCCCAGGTCGCCGACCCGGGCACGCCGTTCGCGCAGACCTACGTCCACGCCGGGATGGTGGCCTACGACGGCGAGAAGATGTCGAAGTCGCGCGGCAACCTGGTCTTCGTCTCCGCGCTGCGCAACAGCGACGTCGACCCGATGGCGATCCGCCTCGCGCTGCTGCGGCACCACTACCGCGCCGACTGGGAGTGGACCGACGCCGAGCTCTGGGACGCCGTCGACACCCTCGCCGACTGGCGCCGCGCCCTCGCGCTCGGCGCCGGCGCTCCCGCCGCGCCGGTCGTCGCCGAGGTGCTCGAGGCGCTCGCCGCCGACCTCGACGCCCCGCGCGCCGTCGCCGCCGTCGATCGCTGGGTCCGCGCGACGCTGGGCACCGACGGCCTCGCCGACACCAGCGACCCCGACGCCGCCGTGAGCATGATCGCCGTCCTCGACGCCGCGCTCGGCCTGGCCGTCTGAACCCCTCGGGCGGCCGTGAGGTTCATCGGCGCCCCGATGAACCTCACGGGTCCCCGCTGAAATTTCATCGGGGACCCGTCAGGTTCGACGGGTCCCCGATGAACCTGACGCCTAGCCGGCCCCGCCGCCGGACTCGTCGCCGCGCCGCTTGAGGTACCGCTCGAACTCGCGCGCGATCGCCTCGCCGGACGCTTCGGGCAGGTCGGTGGTGTCGCGGGTCTCCTCGAGCGCACGGACGTAGTCGGCGACGTCCTCGTCGTCCTCGGCGAGCTCGTCGACGCCACGCTCCCAGGCGCGGGCGTCCTCGGCCAGGTCGCCGAGCGGGATGGAGACCTCGAGCAGGTCCTCGAGCTGGCCGATGAGCGCCAGGGTCGCCTTGGGGCACGGCGGCTGGGCGACGTAGTGGGGCACCGCCGCCCAGTACGACACCGCGGGGATGTCGAGCCGGACGCAGGCGTCCTGGAAGACCCCGACGATGCCGGTCGGGCCCTCGTAGGTCGACTGCTCGAGCTTGAGCCGGTCGACGAGGTCCGGCTCGGTGGCCGTGCCGGTGACGGGGATGGGCCGGGTGTGCGGGGTGTCGGCGAGCAGCGCGCCGAGCGTGACGACCAGCTCGCCACCGAGGTCGTCGCAGGCGGCGAGCAGCTCGGCGCAGAACTGGCGCCAGCGCATGTTGGGCTCGATGCCGCGCACGAGGATGACGTCGCGGTCGAGGTCCGGGGGAGAGGCGACCGCGATCCGGGTGGTGGGCCAGGTGATCCGGCGGTGCCCGAGCTCGTCGGTGCCGACGACGGGACGGTTGACCTGGAAGTCGTAGAACTCCTCGGGGTCGATGGCGCCCACGACCCGGGCGTTCCAGACCTCCATGAGGTGGTCCACGACCGAGGAGGCGGCGTCGGCTGCGTCGTTCCAGCCCTCGAAGGCCGCGATGACCACGGGGTCGACCAGCTCCGGCAGGTCCTCGATCTCGATCACCACATCAGGGTAGTCAGGTGCCGGGATTTCACCGGGCACGACGCCCGGTGCCACGATCTGAGAACCCTGTCCAGCACTCGGACCGCTCTTCCTACGCTGGAGCCACCTGCCCGGAAGGAGCTGGCGTGCCCGATCTCGCACCGCCGAACCGCCGACCCGACGCCACCGAGGCGCTCACCGCGACGCTGCGGGAACGGGTCATGGTGATCGACGGCGCCATGGGCACCGCGATCCAGCGCGACCGCCCAGACGAGGCCGGCTACCGCGGCGAGCGGTTCGCCGACTGGCCCAGCGACGTGGTCGGCAACAACGACCTGCTGACGCTGACCCAGCCGCAGATCATCGAGGGCATCCACCGGGAGTACCTCGAGGCCGGCGCCGACATCCTCGAGACCAACACCTTCAACGCCAACGCCGTCTCGCTCGGCGACTACGGCATGGAGGAGCTCGCCTACGAGCTCAACCTCGAGGCAGCCCGGCTCGCCCGCCGGGCGTGCGACGCCGTCGAGACCCCCGACAGGCCGCGGTACGTCGCCGGCGCGCTCGGCCCCACGACGCGCACCGCCTCCATCTCGCCCGACGTCAACGACCCCGCCACCCGCAACGTGACCTACGACCAGCTCGTCGCGGCGTACACCACCGCCGCCCGGGGCCTCGTGGACGGCGGCGCGGACCTCCTGGTCGTCGAGACGATCTTCGACACGCTCAACGCCAAGGCGGCCATCTTCGCGCTCGAGACGCTCTTCGAGGACCTCGGGCGCCGCTGGCCGGTGATCATCTCCGGCACGATCACCGACGCCTCCGGGCGCACGCTGTCGGGCCAGACGACCGAGGCGTTCTGGAACTCGGTGCGGCACGCCCGCCCCCTCGCCATCGGCCTCAACTGCGCTCTCGGAGCCAAGGAGATGCGGCCCTACGTCGCCGAGCTCAGCCGCGTGGCCGACACCTTCGTCAGCTGCTACCCCAACGCCGGCCTGCCCAACGCGTTCGGCGAGTACGACGAGGCCGCCGAGGAGACCGCGGCGGTCATCCGGGAGTTCGCCGAGGCGGGGTTCGTCAACCTCGTCGGCGGCTGCTGCGGCACCACCCCGGCCCACGTCGGCGCGATCGCCCGGGCCGTCGAGGACGCCACGCCCCGCGACGTGCCGAGCATCCGCCCCGCGATGCGGCTGTCGGGGCTCGAGCCGTTCACGATCGACGAGGACTCGCTCTTCGTCAACGTCGGCGAGCGCACCAACATCACCGGCTCGGCCCGCTTCCGGAAGCTGATCAAGGACGGCGACTACGACACCGCCCTGTCGGTCGCGGCCCAGCAGGTCGAGAACGGTGCGCAGGTCATCGACGTCAACATGGACGAGGGGATGATCGACGGCGTCGCGGCCATGGACCGCTTCACCAAGCTGGTCGCCAGCGAGCCCGACATCAGCCGGGTGCCGGTCATGGTCGACTCCTCGAAGTTCGAGGTGATCGAGGCCGGGCTGAAGAACGTCCAGGGCAAGGCGATCGTCAACTCGATCTCCATGAAGGAAGGCGAGGACGCGTTCCGCGAGCACGCCCGGCTCTGCCGCAAGTACGGCGCCGCCGCGGTCGTCATGGCCTTCGACGAGGACGGCCAGGCCGACAACCTCGAGCGCCGCAAGGCGATCTGCGAGCGGGCCTACCGGATCCTCGTCGACGAGGTCGGCTTCCCGGCCGAGGACATCATCTTCGACCCGAACGTCTTCGCCGTGGCCACGGGCATCGAGGAGCACGCGTCGTACGGCCTGGACTTCATCGAGGCCACCCGCTGGATCAAGGAGAACCTCCCCGGGGCGAAGGTATCCGGCGGCATCTCCAACGTGAGCTTCTCCTTCCGCGGCAACAACCCCGTGCGCGAGGCGATCCACGCCGTCTTCCTGCTCCACGCCATCGAGGCGGGGCTCGACATGGGCATCGTCAACGCCGGCGCGCTGGTGGTCTACGACCAGGTCGAGCCGGAGCTGCGGGAGCGGATCGAGGACGTCGTGCTCAACCGACGTCCGGACGCGGCCGAGCGGCTGCTGGAGATCGCCGAGTCGTTCAACAAGAAGGGCGAGGAGGCCGAGGCGACCGCCGAGGAGTGGCGCTCGCTGCCGGTCGGCGAGCGGATCACCCACGCGCTGGTCAAGGGGCTCGACGCCCACGTCGAGGCCGACACCGAGGAGCTGCGCCAGGAGATCGCCGCCCGCGGTGGCCGCCCGATCGAGGTCATCGAGGGCCCGCTCATGTCCGGCATGGACGTCGTCGGCGACCTGTTCGGCGCCGGCAAGATGTTCCTGCCGCAGGTGGTGAAGTCGGCGCGCGTGATGAAGAAGGCCGTCGCCTACCTCATCCCGTTCATCGAGCAGGAGAAGCTGGACAACCCGGCGCTGGCCACGGCCAAGGACACCAACGGCACGATCGTCATGGCCACGGTCAAGGGCGACGTCCACGACATCGGCAAGAACATCGTCGGCGTCGTGCTGCAGTGCAACAACTTCGAGGTCATCGACCTCGGGGTGATGGTGCCGGCGCAGAAGATCCTCGACACCGCCGCCGAGGTCGGCGCGGACGTCATCGGCCTCTCGGGCCTGATCACGCCGTCGCTGGACGAGATGGTCAACGTCGCCACCGAGATGCAGCGCCTCGGTCTCGAGATCCCGCTGCTCATCGGCGGCGCCACCACCTCCCGCGCGCACACCGCGGTCAAGGTCGACCCGCGCTACGACGCCCCCGTCGTGTGGGTCAAGGACGCCTCACGGTCGGTGCCGACGGTCGCCTCGCTGCTGCACGCGGAACGGCGCGTGAACCTGCTGGCCGACCTCAAGGCCGACTACGACTCGCTGCGCGCGCGCCACGCGACCAAGCAGGACCGGCCCCAGCTGACGTACGCCGACGCGTGCGCCAACGCCACGCCGGTCTCGTGGGACGGCTACGTCCCGCCGGCGCCGAAGCAGCCCGGCGTGCACGTCCTCGACGACTACGACCTGTCCGAGCTGCGCGAGTACATCGACTGGCAGCCGTTCTTCAACGCCTGGGAGATGAAGGGCAAGTTCCCCGACATCCTCAACAACCCGGCCAGCGGCGAGGCCGCCCGCAAGCTGTACGACGACGCGCAGGCCATGCTCGACCGGATAGTCGCCGAGCGGTGGGTCACCGCCCGTGCGGTCTACGGCTTCTTCCCGGCCAACGCCGACGGCGACGACCTCGTGGTCTGGGCCGACGACGAGCGGAGCGAGCAGCGGACGGTCCTGCACCAGCTGCGCCAGCAGGGTGAGCACCGCGCGGGCGTCCCGAACCGCTCGCTCGCCGACTACGTCGCGCCCACCTCGACCGGACTGGCCGACCACGTCGGCGGCTTCGCCGTCACCGCGGGCATCGGCCTGCCGGAGCGGGTCCAGCAGTTCAAGGACGACCTCGACGACTACTCCGCAATCATGGTCGAGGCGCTGGCCGACCGGCTGGCCGAGGCGTTCGCCGAGCGGCTCCACCAGCGGGTCCGAACCGAGCTGTGGGGCTACGAGCCGACCGAGTCCCTGACCAACGAGGACCTCATCGCCGAGCGCTACACGGGCATCCGCCCCGCGCCCGGCTACCCCGCGTGTCCCGACCACACCGAGAAGCGGACGATCTGGGAGCTCCTCGACGTCGAGGCCGCGACCGGGATCCGCCTCACCGAGTCGATGGCGATGTGGCCCGGAGCCTCGGTCTCGGGGCTGTACTTCAGCCACCCGCAGTCGCAGTACTTCGTGGTCGGCCGGCTCGGCCGCGACCAGGTGGCGGCGTACGCCGAGCGCAAGGGGTGGACGCTCGCCGAGGCCGAGCGCTGGCTCTCGCCGAACCTCGGCTACGACCCGGAGGACTGACCGTAGGACGGCCCGGAGGACTGGCCGGAGGACCGGAGGACTGGCCGGATTCCGCCGGCAGTGGCCAGGACGATTACCCTCTGGGGAGTCGGGCAATGGCCCGATGCGGCCTCGGAAGGCGGCTCTGGGGGGTCTCACCTTGACTCGGGAAAGGGAACCCAGACGTGACTGGCTCGCCTCGTGGCCGTACGCGCATCCTCCTCGCATGTGGCCTTGTCGCTGCAGCGCTCGCGGTGTCCGGCACCCTGGGGACCGGGCTCGTGGACACGTCCGACGGGCGGCCACCGAGCGGGCAGGCGACGGGCCCGGACTCGGCGGTGTGGTCGCCGCCCGGGGCGCCCGAGCAGCCGGCGGCCCTGCAGGCCCCGGACGAGGTGGTGGACGTCCCGCAGCCCTGGGCGACACCTCACGAATCGGTCGACACGCCGGCGGCCGCCTTGGTTCGCGCGGCCGCGCCGGACGCGACCGCCGACACCCGTCTGCGAGTGGTCAGGGTGGTCGACCGGGGCGGTGAACCGCGCGTGATCGTCGACGAGGTCGTGGGACCGGACGACGGTGTGCGGGCGGTCCGGCGCGCTCAGACCGGCGACGACCTCGTGGCCGTGTCCATCGACTCCAAGGTGTCGATCGACACACCCGCAGCAGAGGCGATGTCGGCGGACGTGCTCCGCGCCCGCCAGTGGGCTCTGGACCGGCTGGCCGCCGAGCAGGTGTGGGCCGGATGGTCGTCCGGTGCCGGCTCGGTGGTCGCGGTGGTCGACACGGGCGTCGACGGCAGCCACCCCGACCTCGCAGGTCAGCTGACCGCATCCGGCGCGGACTTCGTCTCCGGTGCGGTGGGCGTCAGCGGCGGCGGCCAGGTGGATCCGAACGGTCACGGGACGCACGTGGCCGGAGTGATCGCGGCAGTCCGTGGCAACTCGGTCGGCGTCGCGGGGCTGGCGCCGGCCGCGAAGATCATGCCGCTGCGGGTCCTCGACGCCGATGGCTCGGGCTGGAGCTCACACATCGCCAAAGCGATCATCTACGCCACCGACCGCGGCGCGGACGTCGTGAACCTCTCGCTCGGTGGGCCGACCGAGGACCCGACCACGACGGTCGCCGCCAATTACGCGATGACGAAGGGCGTACCCGTGATCGCGGCAGCCGGCAACGAGCGAGCCACCGGCAACGCCCCCAGCTTCCCGGCGGCCGTGCCAGGCGTGATCGCCGTGGCGTCGACCGACGTGGACGACAGCAGCTCGGCGTTCTCCAACACCGGCACCTACGTCGACGTCGCCGCCCCCGGTGGTCGGATCATCTCGACGGTCCCTGCCGGCTACGCCTACATGTCCGGCACCTCGATGGCGACCCCCCATGTAGCGGCGATCGCGGCCCTGGCCGTCGACGTCACCGACGGCGCGATGACGAGCGAGCAGCTGGCGAGTGCACTGACCATCACGGCTCGCGACCTGGGGTCGGCGGGCTGGGACCCCGAGCACGGGTACGGCCTGCCGGACCCCGACCGGGCGCTGTGCTCCCTGACCGGCTGTGACGCTCGCGCCGTGAGCCCGGTACCGCTCCCGCCCGCCCCCGTCTCCGACAGCCCGTCGCCGTTGCCCACAGCGACGGGGACCGCCACCACCGAGCCCGAGCCCGAGCCCGAGCCCGTGCCTTCGCCGAGCGCCACGTCCACGCCGGAACCCACCCCGGTCCCGGAGTCCGCGCCGTCGCCGACACCCTCGTCCCCGCCCGCGTCCCCGACACCGACCTCGAGTCCCGCCCCTACGGCGGTCCAGCCGGTCCTCGCGTTCACCGACCGAGGAGGGGCCACGACGCAGGGGCGACGCGTCCGCATCAGGCTCCGAGCCACCGACTCCGACACCGGTGGGCCCGTCGCCGGTCTCCGCGTCCTGGTCCGGGGGTGGCGGCAGGGGAGCGTCGTCGTCCGGCGCTGGGTGACCACCGACCGCAGCGGGTACGCCGTCACGCGGATCCGCGTACGAGCGACGACCCGCTTCGACCTGAAGAGCCCGAGGACCGCCACGACCCGGTCCGCCGCCAGCGTTTCGAGCATCCGCTGGCGCGTGCGCTGAGTCCGGAGGAGCGGCCTCCTGCGCAACTGCTCGCCGGGGGCCCGACCTAGGCTGGTGCGCAGCGTGGCTCGTCACCCGACCGGTCACTGGAGCTCGGGAGGGCACGCTGAGTACCGCGAATCGCACGAGGACCGATGGTCAGCACCCTGAGCGCCGGGCCCGGTTCCCGCAGGCCGTGCTCTGGGACATGGACGGCACGCTCGTCGACACCGAGCCCTACTGGATCGAGACCGAGTTCGCGCTCGCCGAGCGCTTCGGCGGCACCTGGTCCGAGGCGCACGCGCTCGCCCTGGTCGGCAACGACCTGATGGTCTCCGCGCGCTACATCCGCGAGCACATGCCGCTGGACCTGCCGCCCGAGGAGATCGTGGAGCTGCTGCTCGACGGCGTCGTGGAGCGGGTACGCCGCAGCGTGCCGTGGTGCGCGGGTGCGCGCGAGCAGCTGCTGACCCTCGCCGAGGCGGGCGTGCCGTGCGCGCTGGTCACGATGTCGTGGACCCGGTTCGTGGAGCCGATCCTCGAGCAGCTGCCCCCGGGCACGTTCTCGGCCGTCGTGACCGGCGACCAGGTCACCCACGGCAAGCCCCACCCCGAGCCCTACCTGACCGCGGCGGCACAGCTCGGCCTCGACCCCGCCGACTGCCTCGCGGTCGAGGACTCGACGACCGGCGCGACGTCGGCCGCAGCGGCCGGCTGCGAGGTGCTCGTCGTGCCCAACCACGTCGAGGTCCCGCCGGGGGAGCGGCGCTCGTTCGCCAGCACCCTCGACGGGCTTGACCTGGACGAGGTGTGGCGCGCCGCTCGGGCCGGCCGCCGGGCGACGGCCGTGACTGCCCGGAGGTCCTAGTACCTCCGGGCAATGGCGTCGCACATCGGCGCCCGGCAGGATGGGGACTGCTTCGGGGGCGCTGGACTCCCAGCGCTCTGAGAGAGGCCCACATGTTCGTCCGTCGCAGTCCCGCCATCGTGCTCGGCCTCGTGCTGGGTGCAGCGGCCCTCGCTCCCGCTCCGGCGGTGGCGAGTGATGGCGGGGCTGCGGAGGACGTGGCCCCTGTGCAGAGCAACGTGGTCGCCGACGGTCTGATCCCGGCGCCCGGCCCTGACGGCCTCCCCGCGAAGCGCAAGGACGACTCCAAGAGCAACCACTTCGGCAACTGCCAGGGGAGCAGCCGGGTCAAGCTGCGCACGACGCTGATGACCAACGGCGAGATCGAGGTCGTCGGGGTGGTCTTCAGCGACGACGACGACGTGTGGACGTGGAAGTTCAAGCACAACGACGACTTCTCGTTCATGGGTGAGGTCAAGGCCAAGGACGCCGACCGGTCCTTCCGCATCGTCCGGTTCATGGTCGACCTCTACGGTGCCGACGACGTGCTGTTCCGCGCGGTGAATCAGAAGACCGGGGAGGCCTGCAAGGCCGAGGGCACCGCCTGAGCCCAACCACGCGTGCGGCCTATCCTGGTCGCCGCGCCGCCCGGCGCGTCGTCGAGAGGTAGCCGTGCGGTTCTTGCGCAGTCCGGTCGTGCAGTTCCTCCTGCTGGCCGTGGTGACGATGACCGCGATCATCGCCGGCACGAATTGGATAGCCGAGGACGTCGCCGAGGACGAAGCCGTCGCGGAGGCCCGCAACACCACCGTCGTCCTGGCGAACTCTGTGGCGCTGCCGGCCATGGATAGGCGGCTGCTGCGCGCGCAGGCCGGGGCCATCGACAGGTTCCGCGACCTCACGGAGCAGGGCCTGCTCATCGACAACCCCGAGACGGTGCGCATCAACGTCTGGCTCGCCGACGGGACGCTGGTCTTCAGCGACCTCGGCGCGCTCAGTGGCGCACCGTTCGAGCTGAGCAGCGACCATCGCCGCGTCCTCCGCGAGGGCGGGACGGGCTACGCCGTCGCGGACGAGGACGACCCGGAGAACGCCGGCACGAACTTCGACGAGCAGCTCGTGCGGGTGTACACACCGCTGGTGGTCGACGACCAGCCGGTGCTGTTCGAGGCCTACTTCAGCCTCGACCGGATCGAGCAGCGCCGCGAAGAGATCCTGGCGCCATTCCGGTGGATCACCATCGGCTCGCTGGCCGGGCTGCTCGTCATCGTCACCCCGATCCTCTGGCTGCTCACCCGCCGCCTGACCAGGGCCGGAGAGGAGCGGGAGCGGCTGCTCGTCCACGCCGCCGACGCCTCGGACGCCGAGCGGCGCCGGATCGCGCGCGACCTGCACGACGGGGTGGTCCAGGACATCGCCGGCACGACGTTCTCCGTCACGGCGCTCTCCCGCGACCCCGCGGTCCCGGAGCCGGCGCGGCAGACGCTGGACGGGGCGGGGGACAGCCTCCGCGACAGCCTGCGCGCGCTGCGCTCCCTGCTGGCCGAGATCCACCCGCCCGACCTGCACGCCGACGGGCTGGAGCCGGCGCTGAACGACCTGGTCGCACCGGCGGCCAACGCGGGGATCCAGGCGTCCGTCGACGTCAGCGGCATCGAGGGCGCCTCGGACGCCTCTGTCGCGCTCGTCTGGCGCGTCGCCCAGGAGGCGGTGCGCAACGCCCTGCGGCACTCGGACGCCACGACCGTGGCGGTCACCGTGCACAGCGTGGACAGCCGGCTGCGGCTCGAGGTCGTCGACGACGGCGTCGGGTTCGACCCGGCGGTCTCCGGCCCGGACCGCTACGGTCTCAAGGGCCTGCGCAGCCTGGTCAAGGACATCGGCGGCGAGATCGACGTGATCTCGGCGCCCGGCGCAGGCACGACGGTCCGGATGGAGGTGGCCCAGCAGTGAGCAGCACACCGATCCGCGTGGTCCTGGTCGACGACCACGCCGTCATCCGCGCCGGGATGGCGCAGCTCCTCGCCGGCACCGACGACATCGAGGTGGTCGGCCAGGCCGAGGACGGTGCCCGGGCGCTGAC
The DNA here is from genome assembly GCF_014266025.1 of Nocardioides deserti. GTDB lineage: Bacteria > Actinomycetota > Actinomycetes > Propionibacteriales > Nocardioidaceae > Nocardioides > Nocardioides deserti. The sequence continues at coordinate 616,221 of NZ_JACMYC010000001.1, forward strand.
CGTCGTGCGCGAGACCGACCCCGACGTCGTGCTGATGGACCTCCAGATGCCGAACGTCGACGGGGTCACGGCCACCCGCAACATCAAGGCGGCCGGGCTGCGCAGCGACGTGCTCGTGCTGACCTCCTACTCCGACAGCGAGCGCATCGTCGGCGCCCTCGACGCCGGCGCGGTGGGCTACCTGCTCAAGGACGCCGACCCCGACGACGTGCTCGCCGGGATCCGGTCGGTCAGCCGCGGGGAGTCCCCGATCCACCCTCGAGCAGCGCGCGCGCTGCTCGGCGTACGCGCCGCGCCGCCGCCGGTCCAGCTCACCAACCGCGAGACCGAGGTGCTCGAGCTGGTCCGCGAGGGCCTCGCGAACAAGCAGATCGCCCGTCGACTCGACATCAGTGAGCGCACCGTGAAGGCGCACCTGACCTCGGCGTTCGCGCGGATCGGCGTCGTCGACCGCACGCAGGCAGCCCTCTGGGCCGAGCGGAACGGCCTGTAGGGCCTCGACCCGTCAGGCCGTCGTCGGCTGAGTGTTCGACCCGGTGCTCGACCCGGTGCTCGACTCGGTGCTCGGCGGGGCGTCCGGCAGCGGGGGAGGCGTGCCGCCGAACTCCGGGCACAGCGACCGGTGCTGGCACCAGTCGCAGAGCCGGCTGCGCCGCGGCCGCCAGTCGCCGCTCTCCTCCGCGGACCGGATCGCCTGCCAGATCGCCTCGACCTTGCGCTCGGTCGCGAGCAGGTCCTGCTCGTCGGGCCGGTAGCGGAGGATCTCCCCGTTGCCGAGGTAGACCAGCTGCAGCACCGCCGGCACGATCCCGCGGGTGCGCCACACCACCAGCGCGTAGAACTTCATCTGGAACAGCGCGCGGGCCTCGAAGCCGGCCGCCGGCGACCGCCCGGTCTTGTAGTCGACGATGCGGATCGACCCGTCCGGAGCGACGTCGACACGGTCCACGAACCCGCGCAGCAGCAGCTTCGAGTCCAGCAGGCTCTCGACGTACAGCTCCCGCTCGGCCGGCTCCAGGCGCTGGGGGTCCTCGAGCGTGAAGTACCGCTCGAGCACGGTCCGGCAGGACGCCAACCAGGCGGCGACCTCGGGCCCGCCGTCGCCGAGCATCGCCGCCACGTCGGGCGACTCCTCCCGCAGCCGCTCCCAGGCCGGCTCCAGCATCGCCTCCGCCTGCGCCGGCGTCCGGTCGGCCGCGGGCAGGTCGAAGAGGTCCTCGAGCACCTTGTGCACCACCGTGCCCCGCACCTGGTCCGGCGACGGCGGCTCGGGCAGCCGGTCCACGGTCCGGAAGCGGTAGAGCAGCGGGCAGGTCAGGAAGTCACCCGCCCGGCTCGGGGACAGCGCGCCGACCACCTCGACCCCGTCCACCGGCGTCGAGACCCGATCGGCGGGGGACGAGGCCTGCTGCACGCTCATGGGCCAGACCCTAGGCGAGCCCACGGACAGTCGCGTCGTGACCGCCCCGATACGCTGGCGAGGTGGCCGACCCCGAACCTCCCGGCGACGGCCGGGCCACCGACCGCAGCCCTCGACCCGGCCCCGCGCGCCGCCCGCCCGGCACCTTCAAGGTCGGCACCATCGCCGGCGCGGACGTGCTCGTCTCGTCCTCGTGGTTCATCGTCGCGGCGCTCATCGCTGTCGTCATCGCCCCGCGCGTGGAGCAGGTCGAGCCCGGTCTCGGTGCGCTGAAGTACGTCGCCGGGCTGGCCTTCGCGGTCGTCCTCTACCTCTCGGTGCTGCTCCACGAGGCGTCGCACGCGGTGATGGCGCAGCGCTACGGCTTCCCGATCAGCTCGATCACCCTGCACTTCCTCGGCGGCATGACCGCGATCGAGGCGGAGACGACGAAGCCGAAGCAGGAGTTCGCGATCGCCGTGGTCGGTCCGCTGACGTCGCTGGCGGTCGGCGCGGCGGCGTTCGGGCTGTGGTTCGTGGTGCCGGACGGGCTGCTGCTCCTGGCGGTGGAGGGCCTGGCGGTGGCCAACCTGCTCGTCGGCGTCCTCAACCTCGTGCCCGGGCTGCCGCTCGACGGTGGCCGGGTGCTCAAGGCGGCCGTGTGGGGTGCGACGAAGGACCAGCACCGCGGCACGATCGCGGCCGGGTGGGGCGGCCGGATCACGGCGGTCCTGGTGCTGCTGTGGCCGCTCGCGCTCGAGCCGCTGCTGGGCGTGGAGGCCGAGCTGCTGGACTTCCTGCTGGCGTTCGTCGTCGGGCTGTTCCTGTGGACCGGCGCGACGGCGGCGATCACCTCCGCTCGGGTGCGCCGCCGCCTCCCGCACCTGGTCGCCCGCGACCTCGCGCGGCGTACCCTCGCGGTGTCCGAGGACCTGCCGCTGGCCGAGGCGGTACGCCGCGCGCAGGACGCGCAGGCCGGCAGCCTCGTCACCGTGGCCGCCGACGGCACGCCGGTCGGCCTGGTCAACGAGGCCGCCCTCCTCGCCACGCCCGAGGACCGCCGCCCCTGGGTCGCCACGTCCACCGTGGCGCGCACGCTCGAGCCGGGGCTCCGGATCCCGGCCGGCCTCGCCGGGGAGGAGCTGGTCCGGGCGATCAGCCGGACCCCGGCGACGGAGTACCTCCTCGTCGAGGGCCAGGGCGAGGGCCAGGACCAGCGCCAGGGCGTCTACGGCGTGCTCGTGACCGCCGACGTCGATCGCGCGTTCCGCGAGGGTCGCCACTAGGGTTCCGCGCATGTCCGACGCCCTGCCCGACGTGAGCCGTGACGCCTGGTCGGGGGTCCACCGCGGACCCCTCCGCGAGGGGGAGTGGGTGCGGCTGACCGACCAGAAGGGCCGCCGCCACAACTTCGAGCTGGTCGCCGGCAAGCGCTTCTTCTCCAACCGCGGGCACCTCGAGCACGACGAGCTGATCGGCCGCGAGGAGGGCTTCACCGTCACCTCCTCGGCCGGCGGGGAGTACCTCGTGTTCCGGCCGCTGCTCTCGGAGTTCGTCGTCTCCATGCCCCGCGGCGCGGCGGTCGTCTACCCCAAGGACGCCGCCCAGATCGTCGCGATGGCCGACATCTTCCCCGGCGCCCACGTCGTCGAGGCCGGCGTCGGATCGGGTGCCCTGACCTGCTCGCTGCTGCGCGCGGTCGGCCCGTTCGGCAAGGTGTCGTCCTACGAGCGCCGCGAGGAGTTCGCCGACGTCGCGCGCAAGAACGTCACCCAGTTCTTCGGCGCCCCCGACGGCCAGACCCACCCCGCCTGGCAGCTCACCCTCGGCGACCTCGCCGAGGCGCTGCCCGCGTCCGGCGAGCGCTGCGACCGGATCATCCTCGACATGCTCGCGCCGTGGGAGTGCCTGGACGCCGCCGCGGACGCGCTGGTCCCCGGCGGCATCGTGTGCGCGTACGTCGCCACCACCACGCAGCTCTCGCGGTTCGTCGAGACCGTGCGGCTCCACGGCGGGTTCACCGAGCCCCAGCCGTGGGAGTCGCTCGTGCGGGACTGGCACGTCGAGGGGCTCGCGGTCCGGCCGGGCCACAAGATGATCGGCCACACGGCGTTCCTCGTGACCGCCCGGCGGATGGCCCCGGGGCAGCGGCCGCCGCTGAAGAAGCGGCGCCCGGCGCCCGGCGCCTACGGCCCGGACTACACCGGCCCGCGCCCGCCCGGCGTACCGGTCGAGGAGCCCGTCGTCGAGGACTGATCACCGGACCCGCACCGGGGCCGGACAGGGGCTGGGGCGGGGCCGGGGCGGGGACCGTCGACGGGCCGCGTCCGAATCGTGACCATCCCGGCGGTTCACCCCCTTCCGTCGTCAGGATCCGCGGGTAGGGTCGCGGCACACGAGGAGGTGCGCCGATGACATCCGACATCCCCAGCTCGGGCAGCCGCGCTCAGGACGGTCCCAGCCCGGAGGAGCTCGCGAGCCACGTCCGGTTCCTGGAGGCCGAGGTCACCGACCTCAGGCGCCGCCTGAGCGACTCGCCCTCGCACAACCGCGGCCTCGAGCTCCGGCTCGCCGACGCGCAGCGCTCGCTCGCCGCAGTGACGTCGCAGAACGAGCGGCTCGCCAGCACGCTGCGCGAGGCCCGCGACCAGATCATGAAGCTCAAGGAGGAGGTCGACCGGCTCGCCCAGCCGCCGGCTGGATTCGGCACCTTCCTCGCCCGCAACGACGACGACTCGGTCGACGTCTTCACCGGCGGCCGCAAGCTCCGGGTCAACGTCAGCCCGTCCGTCGACCTCGACACCCTGCGCCGCGGCCAGGAGGTCATGCTCAACGAGGCTTTGAACGTCGTCGCCGCGCTCGAGTTCGAGCAGGTCGGCGAGGTCGTGATGTTCAAGGAGGTGCTCGCCGACGGCGACCGCGCCCTGGTCATCGCCAACGCCGACGAGGAGCGCATCGTGCGGCTGGCCGAGCCGCTGCGCGGGGAGACGATCCGCGCCGGCGACAGCCTGCTGCTGGACTCCCGTGCCGGCTACGTCTACGAGAAGGTCCCGAAGTCGGAGGTCGAGGAGCTCGTCCTCGAGGAGGTCCCCGACATCGCCTACGAGTCCATCGGCGGCCTCGGCGGCCAGATCGAGCAGATCCAGGACGCGGTCGAGCTGCCGTACCTCTACCCCGAGCTCTTCCGCGAGCACCAGCTCAAGCCGCCCAAGGGCGTGCTGCTCTACGGCCCTCCCGGCTGCGGCAAGACGCTGATCGCCAAGGCGGTCGCGAACTCGCTGGCCAAGAAGGTCGCCGCACGGCACGGCACGGACGGCGCGGGCCAGGAGGTGAAGTCCTACTTCCTGAACATCAAGGGCCCCGAGCTGCTCAACAAGTACGTCGGTGAGACCGAGCGCCACATCCGGCTGGTGTTCCAGCGGGCGCGGGAGAAGGCCAGCACCGGCACGCCGGTCATCGTGTTCTTCGACGAGATGGACTCGCTGTTCCGCACCCGTGGGTCCGGCGTCTCCTCCGACGTCGAGAACACCATCGTCCCGCAGCTGCTCAGCGAGATCGACGGCGTCGAGCTGCTGGAAAACGTCCTGGTCATCGGCGCCTCGAACCGCGAGGACATGATCGACCCCGCGATCCTGCGGCCCGGTCGCCTCGACGTGAAGATCAAGATCGAGCGGCCCGACGCCGAGTCCGCACGCGACATCTTCTCCAAGTACCTCACCCCCGACCTCCCCCTCCACGCAGACGACCTCGCCGAGTTCGGCGGGGACCGCGAGGCAACGGTGGGCGGCATGATCCGGGCGACGGTCGAGCGGATGTACGCCGAGACCGAGGAGAACCGGTTCCTCGAGGTCACCTACGCCAACGGCGACAAGGAGGTCCTGTACTTCAAGGACTTCAACTCCGGCGCGATGATCCAGAACATCGTCGACCGCGCGAAGAAGATGGCCATCAAGGACTTCCTCGAGCAGGATCAGCGCGGCCTCCGGGTCGCCCACCTCCTGCAGGCGTGCGTCGACGAGTTCAAGGAGAACGAGGACCTCCCGAACACCACCAACCCCGACGACTGGGCGCGGATTTCGGGCAAGAAGGGGGAGCGGATCGTCTTCATCCGCACCCTCATCAGCGGCAAGCAGGGCACCGAGCCCGGCCGGTCCATCGACACCGTCGCCAACACCGGCCAGTACCTCTGATCCGTTCGCGCCGGGACTGTCGCGGGTAACGGTCCCGGCGCGGCGGCCACCCCGAGGCCGCCCGGACAAGGAGACCCCTGTGCTCAAGATCCTGCTGATCGTCCTCGTCGTCCTGGCGATCCTCTACGTCGGCTCGATGCTGCTGCGCCGGCGCTGAGGAGTCCCTAGTCCGACGGGACGACGTCGGTGACGTCGGTGACGTCGGCGACCTCCGCGCCCAGCGCGGCGAGGAGGTCGTCGGCCTCGACGGTCACCCCGACCCCGTGCTCACCTCCGCCGATCGAGATCCGTCCGGCGACGGACGCGTCGGCGACGACCGGGAGGGCGGTCCGGCTGCCCAGGGGCGTGATCGTGCCCCGTTCGTAGCCGGTCACCCGCAGCGCCTCGTCCGCGGACGCCATCGTCAGGCGGTTGACGCCGAGCAGCCCGCGCAGCTTGGGCCAGGCGATCTCCCGGTCGCCGGGCACCAGGACGAACCGGTGGTCGCCCTCGGCCACCCGCACGACCATCGTCTTGACGAGCCGGCGGGGCTCCACCCCGCGCGCAGCGGCCGCCTCCGCCAACGATCGCACCGGGCCGTGCCGGGTCACCTCGACGTCGAGCCCGAGCTCGCGAGCCGCCGCGACGACCCGCGCGTGACCACTCACGGCGCCACCGCGCGACCCACGAACGCGTGGGTCCACGGCCGGGAGACGGCCGGGCCGGGGAGGTAGGACTCCTCGAGGTCCTCGACGACCAGCCCGGCGGCAGCCACCAGGGCCGGCACGTCGCGGCTGAGGTGGCAGCCGCCGCACACGGTCCGTTGCACGGGGTCGAGCCGGCGTTGCCAGGCGGCCACCTTGGCGTCCGGCGCCAGGCCGTGCTCGAGGAAGTGAAACGACCCGCCGGGTCGCAGCACCCGGCGTACCTCTGCCAGCGCGAGCGAGGGGTCCGGGATGGTGCAGAGCGTGAACGTCGACAGCACGGCGTCGTACGCCGCGTCCCCGGCGTCCAGCCGCTGGCCGTCCAGCCCGGTCCGGTGCACCGGCACGCGGGCCGCCGCACGACGGCCGGCGGACATCCGCCAGCCGACGTCGGAGGGCTCGACGGCGTCGACGGAGACCACCTCGGGTGGGTAGCACGGGAGGTTGGCACCGCTGCCGAACCCGATCTCGAGCACGCGCCCGGCCAGGCCCTCGCAGGCGGCCTCGCGCAGCGTGGTGACCTCGCCGCCGGCGAGCGCGCGGTCGGTGAGGTGGGGGACGACCCGTTCGGTCCACAGACCCATCCGCCCAGCCTAGGCGCGCTGCCCCCGTAGGCTCGGAGCATGAGCGTCCGCCGAGTGATGGGCACCGAGGTCGAGTACGGGATCTCGGTGACCGGCCAGCCGCTGGCCAACCCGATGGTCGCCTCCTCGCAGGTGGTCAACGCCTATGCCTCCGCGACGGCCAAGGCGCGCCGGGCGCGGTGGGACTTCGAGGAGGAGTCGCCGCTGCGCGACGCCCGCGGCTTCGACATGTCCCGCCAGGTCGCCGACGCCAGCCAGCTGACCGACGAGGACCTGGGCCTGGCCAACGTCATCCTGACCAACGGCGCCCGGCTCTACGTCGACCACGCCCACCCGGAGTACTCCACGCCCGAGGTCACCACGCCGCTCGACATCGTGCGCTGGGACAAGGCGGGGGAGCAGGTGATGCTCGACGCCCAGCGCCGCGCCGCGCTGCTGCCCGGCGGGTCGCCCATCGCGCTGTACAAGAACAACACCGACGGCAAGGGCGCGTCCTACGGGGCGCACGAGAACTACCTGATGCGGCGGTCCACCCCGTTCGCGGAGATCGTCAAGCACCTGACGCCGTTCTTCGTCAGCCGCCAGGTCGTCACCGGCGCGGGCCGGGTCGGGATCGGCCAGGACGGGCGCGAGCACGGCTACCAGGTGAGCCAGCGCGCGGACTTCTTCGAGGTCGAGGTGGGCCTGGAGACGACGCTCAAGCGCCCGATCATCAACACTCGCGACGAGCCGCACGCCGACCCGGAGAAGTACCGCCGGCTCCACGTCATCATCGGCGACGCCAACCTCGCCGAGGTGTCGACGTACCTCAAGGTCGGCACGACCGCGCTGGTGCTGGCGATGATCGAGGACCGGTTCGTCAACGTCGACCTCTCCGTCGACGGCCCGGTCTCCGCGCTGCGCGCCGTCTCCCACGACCCGACCCTGAAGCAGACGGTCACGCTGCGCGACGGTCGCCGGCTGACGGGCGTCCAGCTGCAGCTGGAGTACCTCGACCTGGCCCGCAAGTACGTCGAGGACCGGTACGGCGCCGACGCCGACCCCCAGACCGTCGACGTGCTCGCCCGCTGGGAGTCGGTCCTGGACCGGCTCGAGCGCGACCCGATGCTGTGCGCCGGCGAGCTCGACTGGGTCGCGAAGCTGAAGCTGCTGGAGTCCTACCGCTCCCGCGACGGCCTGGACTGGGACGACGCGAAGCTGGCGCTGATCGACCTGCAGTACTCCGACATCCGCCCCGAGAAGGGCCTCTACGCCAGGCTCGCCGCCGCGGGTCGCATCGAGCGGCTGCTCGACGACGCCGCGGTCGAGTCCGCGATGCACGACCCGCCTGAGGACACCCGCGCCTACTTCCGCGGCCGCTGCCTGGAGAAGTACGCCGAGCACGTCGCCGCCGCCTCCTGGGACTCGGTGATCTTCGACCTGCCCGGCCGGGACTCGCTCCAGCGCGTGCCGACCCTCGACCCGTTGCGGGGCAGCAAGGCGTCGGTCGGCGAGCTGATCAACCGGTGCCGGACGGCCGAGGACTTGTTCACCGCACTCACCCGGTGACTGAGTAGGTTGGGGACATGGCACAGGAGCAGAAGCAGCCGAAGCGGTCCTCGGAGACCGAGGAGGTCGTCGAGACGGCCCCCGAGACGGACGTGGCCGAGCGCAAGGAAGCCCTGGACAGCGACGTCGACGACCTGCTCGACGAGATCGACGACGTCCTCGAGACCAACGCCGAGGACTTCGTGAAGTCCTTCATCCAGAAGGGCGGGCAGTAGGCCTTGTCCGATCCCCGTCTGCCCGCTGCCTACCTGCAGCCGGGCGTCTCGTCGTTCGCCGACTTCCTCGCCGAGCAGGCTCCTGACCTGCTGCCGGCGCGCCGCGCCGTCCCGCAGGGCAACGCCGGCGACCTGGCCCCGCACGGCACGACCATCGTCGCGGCGACCTTCCCCGGTGGCGTCGTCATGGCCGGCGACCGCCGCGCCACGATGGGCAACATCATCGCCCAGCGCGACATCGAGAAGGTCTTCCCGGCCGACGAGTTCTCCGCCGTCGGCATCGCCGGCACCGCGGGCCTCGCGGTCGAGATGGTCCGCCTGTTCCAGACCGAGCTCGAGCACTACGAGAAGATCGAGGGCACCACGCTGTCGATGGACGGCAAGGCCAACCGCCTGGCCGCGCTCATCCGCGGGAACCTCGGCATGGCGATGCAGGGGCTGGCCGTCGTGCCGCTCTTCGCCGGCTACGACCTCGCCGCCGGCCAGGGCCGGATCTTCAGCTACGACGTGACCGGCGGTCGCTACGAGGAGACCGCCTTCCACTCGGTCGGCTCCGGCTCCCTGTTCGCCCGCGGCGCGCTCAAGAAGCTGTACCGCGAGGACCTCAGCACCGAGGACTGCGTCACCGTCGTCGTCCAGGCGCTGTACGACGCCGCCGACGACGACTCCGCGACCGGTGGTCCCGACCTGGCCCGCCGGATCTTCCCGGTCGTCCAGGTGATCACCGCCGAGGGCGGCCGCCGGATGCGCGACGAGGAGGTCGCCGAGATCGCCGACCGCGTCGTCGCCGGCCGGATGGTCCGTCCCGACGGCCCGGCCGCACCGTTGACCGGTCCTTCGACCGGAGGTGACGCGCGATGAGCACGCCGTTCTACGTCTCGCCCGAGCAGCTGATGAAGGACCGGGCTGACTTCGCCCGCAAGGGCATCGCCCGCGGCCGGTCCGTGGTGGCGGTGCAGTACGCCGACGGCGTCCTCTTCGTCTCCGAGAACCCCTCGCAGGCGCTGCACAAGGTCTCCGAGATCTACGACCGGATCGCCTTCGCCGCGGTCGGGCGCTACAACGAGTTCGAGAACCTCCGCATCGCCGGCGTCCGGCTCGCCGACATGCGCGGCTACGCCTACGACCGGCGCGACGTCACCGGCCGCGGCCTCGCCAACGCCTACGCGCAGACCCTCGGCACCATCTTCTCGAGCGGGGGCGAGAAGCCCTACGAGGTCGAGCTGTTCGTGGCCGAGATCGGTGACGAGGCCGCGTCCGACCAGATCTACCGGTTGACGTACGACGGTCAGGTCGCCGACGAGCACGGGTACGCCGTCATGGGCGGCGCCGCCGAGGCCGTCACGGCCCACCTCAAGGAGCACTACCGCTCGGGTGCCGCCCTCGAGGAGGCCCTCAAGACCGCCGTCGCCGCGCTCGGCCACACCGAGACGGAGGACCGCGTGATCGCGGTCGACGACCTCGAGGTGGCCGTGCTCGACCGGACGCGCATCCAGCCGCGGAAGTTCTCGCGCCTGGCGCCGGCCCGGCTCGAGGTGCTGCTCGGTGGACGGGGCGAGACCTCGCCGTCGCAGGTGCACCCCGACCCCGAGCCGCCCGCTGCGGACCCGGAGCCGCCGGTGGCCCCGCCGATGTCCTGACCGCGCCCGCGGGTCGGCCCCGCGGCGCCCATCCGGTGCGTAGTGTTCAGCCATGGACCGCCGGATCTTCGGGATCGAGAACGAGTACGGCGTCACGTGCACGTTCAAGGGCCAGCGTCGGCTCTCGCCCGACGAGGTCGCGCGCTACCTGTTCCGCAAGGTCGTGAGCTGGGGGCGCTCGAGCAACGTCTTCCTCCGCAACGGCGCGCGGCTCTACCTCGACGTCGGCAGCCACCCGGAGTACGCGACGCCCGAGTGCGACGACGTCGTGGAGCTGGTGACCCACGACAAGGCGGGGGAACGGGTCCTCGAGGGGCTGCTGCTCGACGCCGAGCAGCGGCTGCACGACGAGGGCATCGCCGGCGAGATCTACCTGTTCAAGAACAACACCGACTCCGCCGGCAACTCCTACGGCTGCCACGAGAACTACCTGGTCGGGCGCAGCGGTGAGTTCTCCCGCCTCGCGGACGTGCTGATCCCGTTCCTGGTGACCCGGCAGATCGTCGTGGGCGCCGGCAAGGTCACGCACACACCGCGGGGCGCCGGCTACAGCGTGAGCCAGCGCGCGGAGCACATCTGGGAGGGCGTCTCGAGCGCCACCACCCGCAGCCGACCGATCATCAACACCCGCGACGAGCCGCACGCGGACGCGGAGAAGTACCGCCGGCTCCACGTCATCGTCGGCGACTCCAACATGAGCGAGACCACGACCATGCTCAAGGTCGCCAGCTGCGACCTGGTGCTGCGCATGATCGAGGAGGGGGTCGTCATGCGCGACCTCACGATGGAGAACCCGATCCGGGCGATCCGGGAGATCTCCCACGACGTCACCGGCACCCGCAAGGTCCGGCTGGCCAACGGCCGCGAGGCCAGCGCCCTGGAGATCCAGGGGGAGTATCTGTCGAAGGCGCGCGACTTCGTCGACCGCCGCGGCATCAGCACCCCGGTCATCGAGCAGGCGCTGGACCTGTGGGAGCGCGGGCTCAAGGCGATCGAGTCCGACGACCTCGGCCTGGTGGACACCGAGATCGACTGGGTCATCAAGTGGAAGCTCATCGACGCCTACCGCGCCAAGCACGGGCTGCCGCTGGGCCACCCCCGCATCGCGCAGCTGGACCTGGCGTACCACGACATCCACCGCGGCCGCGGGCTCTACTACCTGCTCGAGAAGCGGGGCAAGGTCGCCCGGGTGACCACGGACCTGAAGATCTTCGAGGCCAAGTCGGTGCCGCCGCAGACCACGCGCGCCCGCCTTCGCGGCGAGTTCATCCGCAAGGCCCAGGAGCGCCGGCGCGACTTCACCGTCGACTGGGTGCACCTCAAGCTCAACGACCAGGCCCAGCGCACGGTGCTGTGCAAGGACCCGTTCCGGGCCTACGACGAGCGCGTGCAGCGCCTCATCGACGGCATGTGAGCCTCCCCAGGCCGCTCTCAGGGACCGCTTGTAGGGTGAGCGCCGCTCCGACCCCAGATCCCCGAAGGTGAACCCCGTGCTCCGACGCCCCCGTCGAACCCGTCGCCCCGCCCTTGCCCTGGTCCCGCTCCTCCTGGCCGCCTCGCTGAGCGCGTGCGGCGACGACGAGGGCGACAGCGGCGTCAGCGGTGACGAGGAGCGCCTCGATGCCGTGGAGATCACTGGCGACGTCGGCAAGCAGCCGAAGGTCGAGTGGAACGGCGTCATGGAGGCCGGCGACATCGTGGCCGAGACGGTCGTCGAGGGTGACGGCGAGGAGCTCGCGGACGGCGACCAGGTGGTCACCCACATCTGGATCGGCAACGGCTTCACCAAGACCAAGGCCTACAGCACCTACGACGAGGGCGGCAGCCCCGAGACGCTGACCGTCGGCGACGACCTCGCGCCGATCTTCGAGGACGCCCTCGAGGGGCGGACGATCGGCTCCCGCGTCGCGGTCACCGCGTCCGCGGACGAGGCCTTCGGCGAGGTCGGCAACCCGCAGCTCAACATCGCCAACAAGGACACCGTCCTCGTCCTGGTCGACCTCGTCGAGGAGTTCGTGCCGCCGAAGCCGGAGGACGTCGGCGCCGACGAGATGCCCGGCATCGTCTTCGGCGAGGGCGGCGACCCGGTCCGCCTGCGCTTCAAGGGGCTGCCGAAGCCGAAGGCCGACGACGACCTGAAGCGGTACGTCGTCCGCGAGGGCAAGGGCAAGACCCTCACCCAGGACAGCACCGTCAAGGCCGACTACCTCGGCATGGTCTACGGCGCCGGCAAGCCGTTCGACGAGTCGTTCTCGAAGAAGCCCGCGGAGTTCTCCCTGCAGCAGGTCGTGCAGGGCTGGACCTACGGCCTCGCCGGGGTCAAGGTCGGCAGCCGCGTCCTGCTCTCCATCCCGCCGGACCTCGGCTACGGTGACCAGGCACAGGCTGCGATCCCGGCCGGCAGCACCCTGTACTTCGTCGTCGACATCGTCTCGGCGAAGTGACGCGGCGCCCCGGCCGCGCGCCGGGGCGCACCCACGTGACGACGGGAGAGCGATGAGCGGGTCGACGGGCAAGAAGACCGAGCGGCTGCTCAACCTCCTCATCATGCTGCTGGTCCAGCGCCGGTTCGTGCCCAAGGAGCGGATCCGCTCGATCCTCTACGCGGGGGCCAGCGACGAGGCGTTCGAGAAGATGTTCGAGCGCGACAAGGACGAGCTGCGCTCGCTCGGCGTGCCGATCGAGGTCGGGCAGATCGACGCCTACTTCGACGACGAGCCGGGCTACCGCATCCGGCCCGACGAGTTCGCGCTGCCGGCGATCGACCTCGAGGCCGACGAGGCGTCGGTGATCGCGTTGGCGACCAAGGTCTGGGAGCACGCCCGGCTGGCCGACGCCACCACCGAGGCGGTCCGCAAGCTGGTCGCCCTCGGCGTGCCCGTCGACGTCAGCGCACTCGACATCGTCGAGCCGCGGCTCACCGCCGACGAGCCGTCCTTCGACGTGTTCCTCGAGGCGACCACCGAGCGCACCCCCGTCGAGTTCGACTACCTCCGCAGCGGGGGCACCGCACCGGCACGCCGCCACCTGCAGCCGTGGGGCGTCGTGCGCTACTCCGGCCGGTGGTACGTCGTCGGGCTCGACACCGACCGCGGCGCCGAGCGCGTCTTCCGGCTCTCGCGGGTGCAGGGCGAGGCGACCAAGGTCGGCGAGCCGGGGTCGTACGACGTCCCGCCGGGCACCGACGTGCGCGAGGTGGCCCGCCGGCTGGCGCCACCTCCGACCAGCGACCGCACCGTCGTGCTGGTGCGGGCGGGCGCCGGGTACGCGCTGCGCCGCAACGCCGACGAGACCCAGGTGGGCGTCCCCGGCCCGGACGAGCGGACCGCGTGGGACCGGCTGGTGTTGACGCGCGGCATCCCCGGCGCCGCCGACGAGATCCTCGCCCACGGCGCCGACGTCGTCGTCGAGGAGCCGGCCTGGCTGCGCGAGCAGGTGGTCCAGCGGCTCTCCGCGGCGCTGGACCTGAGGCTCGACCCGTCGCTGGACCCGTCGCTGGACCCGACCCTGGACCCGACGGCGGGGCAGGCGTCGTGAGCGCGCGGCGTACTCCCTCCGACAAGCAGCCGGCGAAGCAGCCGGCCAGCGGGGCCAAGGACCAGGTGGGGCGGCTGCTGGCGCTCGTGCCGTACCTCCACGCCCACGGGCAGGTCCGCGTGGACGACGCGGCCGCGGCGCTGGGCGTCGCGCCCGACCAGGTCGTCAAGGACCTCAAGGTGCTGCTCATGGTCGGCCTGCCCGGCGGCTATCCCGACGACCTCATCGACGTCGACCTCGACTCGCTCGAGGGGCCGGAGGCCGACGGCGTCATCCGGGTCTCGAACGCCGACTACCTCGCTCGGCCGCTGCGGCTCACGCCCACCGAGGCGACCGCGATCATCGTGGCCCTCCGGGCGCTGCGGGAGGGCGCGGGGGAGGAGACCCGCGGCATCGTCGACCGGGCGCTCGGCAAGCTCGAGGCGGCCGCCGCCGAGGCCGCACCCCAGGTGGACCCCGGGCTCGACGCCGCCGACGTCGACCTGGCGCTGCGCGCGACGCGGCTGCAGCAGGCCGCGGACGAGCGCCGCCAGGTGCGGATGACCTACTGGGTGCCGAGCCGGGACGAGCAGTCGGTCCGGGTCGTCGACCCGCGCGGCGTGGTCAACCACCACGGCTTCTCCTACCTCGACGCGTGGGACCACGGCGCCGAGGCGCCGCGGCTGTTCCGGCTGGACCGGATCCACGAGCTCGAGGTCCTGGACCGGCCGATCGAGACCGAGCCGGCCGCCCCGCGCGACCTGAGCGAGGGGATCTTCAGCCAGTCCGAGGAGACCCGGCGGGTCACGCTGCGCCTCGAGCCGCCCGCGCGGTGGGTGACCGAGTACTACCCGGTCGAGGATGCCCGTTCCGCGGCCGACGGCTCGCTCGAGGTCGACCTCGTCGTGGCCGACGACCGCTGGCTGCTGCGCCTGCTGCTCCGGTTGGCCCCGCACGCGCGGGTGCTCGTTCCCGAGGAGTTCACCGAGGTGTTCACCGCCGCAGCGGCGGAAGCGCTCGAGCACTACCGGGCCCCCGGCGTAGGATGGGCCCAGCACGACCACCCAGCACCCCAGCACACGTGAGGACCCTCATGCTTCCGCTCGTCGCAGGTCTCGGCACCACCGAGCTGCTCATCATCCTGGCCGTGCTGATCCTGTTGTTCGGTGCCTCCAAGCTCCCCGAGCTGGCTCGTGGCAGCGGTCGCGCGCTGCGCATCTTCAAGGCCGAGACCAAGGGCCTGATGGACGACGACGACGCCGACAGCGACGCCACGAAGACCACCGAGCAGCGCGAGATCGAGGCCCGCCAGCAGGCGCAGCTCGACACCGAGACCGAGCGCCAGCGCCGCGGCGACACCGCCTGACCCGCCCCCGCTTGTCCATCTCCGGGGTCCTCGACCTCTTCCGCGGTCGACCGCACCACCCGGTGGGCGCGGACGGCCGCATGGCGCTGTCCGACCACCTGCGTGAGCTGCGCGCGCGCCTGCTCAAGGCGACGGTGTTCTTCCTCATCGCCTTCGTCATCGGGCTCGTGGTCTACGACCCGTGGCTGCTCGACCTGATCCTCGACCCCTACAACGACGCCCAGGCCGCGCTCGAGGGCCAGGCCGAGACCAAGGCCTACATCGCCTCCGCCGGCGGCCCGCTGCTGCTGCAGCTCAAGCTCGCCGGGGTCGCCGCGATCGTGGCGAGCAGCCCGTTCTGGCTCTACCAGATCTGGGCGTTCATCGTGCCCGGCCTGCACGCCCACGAGCGGCGCTGGACCCGGGTCTTCGCCGCCATCGCCGGCCCCATCTTCTTCCTCGGCGTCGGCACGGGCTACTACGTGCTGCCCAAGGGCCTCGAGGTCCTCATCGGGTTCACCCCCGACGGGCTGGAGAACCTCGTGGAGTTCGGCGAGTACTTCGGGTTCTTCACCCGCATGCTGCTCGTCTTCGGCGTCGCCTTCGAGATCCCGCTGTTCGTCATCATGCTCAACCTCGCCGGCGTGGTCAGCGGCAAGGCCCTGGGCCGCTACCGGCCCTGGATCATCATCGGCACCTTCGTCTTCGCCGCCGTCGCCACGCCCTCGACCGACCCGTTCTCCATGCTCATGCTCGCCCTGCCGATGCTGCTGCTCTTCGTCGTCGCCGAGGTCATCGCCCGGCTCGTGGACCGCTCCCGCGGCCGGGGTGCGGACCGCACCGACCAGTGGGACGACGACGCCCTCTCACCGCTGTGATGCTTCTGTGACGCCGCCGCCGGGGGACCAGGACGACCAGCACGGGCTGGCGCCGGTCGACCCGTTCGACCTGCCCGAGTGGCTCGGCACCGGCGAGGTCGCCTGGCGCCCGGAGTCCGGGGTGCGCACCGGCCACCTGGTCCGTGGCCGGCTCGCCCGTGGGCCGGCGGACGGCGCCGACGAGCTCGCCTGCGACCTGCTCGCCGTCGACGAGGCCTGGCCCGCGCCGGTCGCCGACGAGGCCGCTCGCCGCCGCGCGCACCAGGCCTGGCGGCACGGCCAGGTCGACGTCGTACGCCGTGGCGAGCGGCTGACCCTCGCCGTGCCGGGGACGTCGTTCACCGCCGACCGGGTGCTCGACGCCCTGGAGCGGCTGGCCCGGGCGGTGGGCGCGGACCCCGAGCGGTACGCCGCGCACCTGCGGATCGGCACCGAACGCGGCTCGCGGTAGGCCGCGCGCCGGTAGGGTCCGCCCGTGGCCGGCAGCTCCCGCGAGATCGCGCTCCTGACGAACCCCACCGCCGGCCAGGGCCGGGGCGCCCGGCACCGGGCGGCCGCGCTCGGACGGTTCCGCGACGCGGGCCTGCTGGTGAGGGACCTGGTGGGCCGCGACGCCGACGAGGCGCTCGACCTCGCCCGCGCCGCCGTCGCCGACGGCGTCGAGGCGCTGGTCGTCTGCGGCGGCGACGGCATGGCGCACCTCGGCGTGCAGGCACTTGCCGGTACCGGCGTCCCGCTCGGCCTCGTGCCCGCCGGCACCGGCAACGACGTGGCCCGGTACTTCGACGTCCCCCGCACGGACCCGCTCGCGGCCGCCGACCGGGTCATCGCCGGCCGCACCCGCACCATCGACCTGGCCCGGTCCGGCTCGCGGTGGTTCGTGACTGTCCTCGCCGCGGGCTTCGACGCGATCGTCAACGAGCGCGCCAACGCGATGACCTGGCCGCGCGGCCAGATGCGCTACAACCTCGCGACCCTCGCCGAGCTGCGGGTCTTCGAGCCGCTGCCGTACACGATCGAGGTCGACGGCCGCCGGATCCGCACGGACGCGATGCTCGTCGCGGTCGGCAACGGGCCGTCGTTCGGCGGCGGCCTGCGCATCGCCGAGGGCGCCTTGCTCGACGACGGCATGCTGGACGTCGTGATCATCAAGCCGCTGAGCAAGGTGGGCCTCGTGCGGGCCTACCCGCGTCTGTTCCAGGGCACCCACACGCGGCTGCCGCAGTACGAGCACCACCGCGCCCGCACCGTCACCGTCGCGGCGCCGGGCATCGTGGCGTACGCCGACGGCGAGCGGTTCGGCCCGCTGCCCCTGACCGTCGAGGCCGTGCCCGGCGCGCTTACCGTTCTCGCATGAGCACCGCTGACGAGACCGACGACCAGCAGCTCACCCCCGCGCAGCGCTACGCGGCGTACCGCGCCACCAAGCAGCACCCGGTCCTCAAGGACTTCCGCGCGCTCCACGACTTCCCGCTCGACGACTTCCAGGTCCGCGCCTGCGAGCACATCGAGGAGGGCCGTGGCGTGCTCGTCGCGGCGCCCACCGGGTCGGGCAAGACGATCGTCGGCGAGTTCGCCATCCACCTCGCGCTCGCGACCGGCCGCAAGGCGTTCTACACGACGCCGATCAAGGCGCTGTCGAACCAGAAGTACAACGACCTGGTCCGCCGCTACGGACCCGAGCAGGTCGGCCTGCTGACCGGCGACAACGTCGTCAACGGCGAGGCGCCGATCGTCGTGATGACCACCGAGGTCCTGCGCAACATGCTCTACGCCGGCTCGCGCACCCTCATCGGGCTCGGCTTCGTGGTCATGGACGAGGTCCACTACCTCGCCGACCGCGCCCGCGGCGCGGTCTGGGAGGAGGTCATCATCCACCTCCCCGAGTCGGTCTCTCTGGTCTCGCTGTCGGCGACGGTCTCCAACGCCGAGGAGTTCGGCGAGTGGCTGGAGACCGTCCGCGGCGACACCGCGACGATCGTCGAGGAGAAGCGGCCCGTCCCGCTCTACCAGCACGTCATGGTCGGACGGCGGCTGCTCGACCTGTTCGCCTCCTCCGACGTCGACGCGGCCGCCGGCTTCGTCAAGGAGGGTGCGCCGGTCAACGACGAGCTGATGAAGGTCGCCCGCGACGACTGGGCCGCCTCCCGGATCAAGGACCGCCGCTCACCGCGCGGATCGGGCGCTCGGGGCGCCCGGCAGGTCGGCAACGGCCGGCGGGTGTGGATCCCCAGCCGGTACGACGTCATCGACCGCCTCGAGCGGGAGAACCTGCTGCCGGCCATCGTCTTCATCTTCAGCCGCGTCGGCTGCGACGCGGCCGTGACCCAGTGCCTCAACGCAGGCGTGCGGCTCACCACCCCCGCCGAGCGCGACGAGATCCACACCTACGTCGAGGAGGCGACCCGCCACCTGGCCAAGGAGGACCTCCACGTCCTCGGCTACCACGACTTCCTCGAGGCGCTCAGCCGCGGCGTCGCCGCCCACCACGCCGGCATGCTGCCGGCGTTCAAGCAGTGCGTCGAGAAGCTGTTCCTCCGCGGGCTCTGCAAGGTCGTCTTCGCGACCGAGACCCTCGCGCTCGGCATCAACATGCCGGCCCGCACGGTCGTCATCGAGAAGCTCAGCAAGTGGAACGGCGAGACGCACGCCGACATCACGCCGGGGGAGTACACCCAGCTCACCGGCCGCGCCGGCCGTCGCGGCCTCGACGTCGAGGGCCACGGCGTCGTCATGTGGCAGCCGGGGATGAACCCGCGCGAGCTGGCCGGCCTCGCCTCCACCCGCACCTACCCGCTCCGCTCGTCGTTCCGCCCGTCGTACAACATGGCGGTCAACCTGGTGAACCAGTTCGGCCGGGCCCGGTCGCGCGAGCTGCTCGAGCAGTCCTTCGCGCAGTTCCAGGCCGACAAGGCCGTCGTCGGGCTCGCGCGGCAGCTGCGCAAGAGCGAGGACGCGCTGCAGGGTTACCGCGACGCCGCGCAGTGCCACCTCGGCGACTTCATGGAGTACGCCGCGCTCCGCCGCCGCATCTCCGACGTCGAGAAGGAGGCCAGCCGGTCACGGCGGCAGGACCGTCGCGACGAGGTGATCGCCTCGCTGGCGCGGCTCAAGGTCGGCGACGTCATCGACGTGCCGTCCGGCAAGTTCGCCGGGTACGCCGTCGTGGTCGACCCCGGCTACAGCGACGAGGGGCCGCGGCCGTACGTCGTCACGCTGGACCGCCAGGCGCGTCGCCTCGCGATGATGGACTTCCAGACGCCCGTCGAGTCGCTGACCCGGCTCCGGGTGCCGCGCAGCTTCAACGGACGCAACCCGCAGATGCGGCGCGACCTGGCCTCGGCGCTGCGGGAGCGGACGCGCGACCTCCCGCCCACGGCGGTGCGACGCCGCAAGGGTTCCCCGGAGGCAGACGTCGACCCCGAGGTCGCCGAGCTGCGTCGCCAGCTCAAGGCGCACCCGTGCCACGCCTGCCCGGAGCGCGAGGACCACAGTCGGTGGGCCGAGCGGTACTACAAGCTCGAGCGGGACGCCGCCACGCTCGCGCGCCGCGTCGAGAACCGCACCAACACCGTCGCTCGTCAGTTCGACCGGGTCTGCGACGTGCTGACCGACCTGGACTACCTCGACGGCGAGGAGGTCACCGACCGGGGGCGCCACCTGATGCGGCTCTACTCCGACATGGACCTGCTCGCCGCGGAGTGCATGCGGCACGGTCTCTGGGACGACCTCACCGCCTCCGAGCTCGCGGCCGTGCTGTCGGTGCTCGTCTTCGAGGCGCGCCGGGCCGACGACCAGTCCTCGCCGCGGATCCCGGGCGGGCGGGTGCGGTCGGTCGTCGAGGAGATGATGCGGCTCTGGGCCGACCTCGACCGGCTGGAGAAGGAGCACCGTCTCGACTTCCTGCGCCAGCCCGACCTCGGCTTCGCCTGGATGGCCTACCGCTGGGCCGAGGGCGACGAGCTCGACGACGTGCTCGGCGCCTCGGAGCTCGCCGCCGGCGACTTCGTCCGCTGGATGAAGCAGCTCCTCGACCTCGCCGGCCAGGTCGCCGACGCCGCCGGCGACTCACCCGTCCGCGGCACCGCCCGCGACGTCGTCAAGCGCCTGCGCCGCGGCGTCGTCGCCTACTCCGCCATCGCCGACTGACCCCGTCCCCGCCCCCGCCGCTGCTCGGGCGCGGACGGGCGGGGGCGTCGACGATCGTTCATTTGCTGGGAAGTAGCGGCTGAACGCCCGGAACCTCGCTACAACCGCGCAATTGAACGATCGTGTGTGCCCGGGTCGGGGACGGACGCAGCACACCAGTCGCTGGGGCGTCGACGGACGATCCTCAGCCGGCGGAGGTGACGGCGTCGGCGACGGGGGTGTCGCCGCCGACGAGCTCCCACTGCTTGCCGATCGAGGCGTCCTCGTCGAGGCACACCGCGAGGACGGCGGCGACGTCGGAGCGGGTGACCTCGCCCCGCTCGACGGACTCGCCGAGGGTGACGAGGCCGGTGCCGGGGTCGTCGGTGAGGGCGCCGGGACGGATGATCGTCCAGGCCAGCCCGCTGTCCCGCAGGGCGGCGTCGGCGTCACGCTTCGCCTCGACGTAGGCCTTCCAGACGTCCTCGGTGTCGTCGGGCAGCGGGGCGTCGACGCCGATGGCGGAGACCTGGAGGAAGCGCGCGATGCCGGCCTGCTCGGCCCCCTCGATCGACTTCAGCGAGCCCTCGAGGTCGACGGTGCGCTTGCGCTCGATGTTGCCGTCGGCGCCGCCACCGGCGGCGAACACGACGGCGTCGCAGCCCTCGAACGCCTCGGCGTACGCCGCGCCGTCCTGCGCCTCGATGTCGAGCATCCGCACGACGGCGCCCTTCCCCTCGAGCTCGTCGCGGTACTCCTCCTTGCGGACGAGCGCGACCGGGGTGTGACCCCGGGCCGCGAGGGTGGTGATGAGGTGCTGGGCCACCTTGCCGTGGCCCCCGACGATCGCGATCTGGCTCATGCTCCCCACCGTACGGACGGGTCGGTGAGGGCCCTCGGCGTCCGGTGGGTCAGCCGGAGAGGACGGCGGTGAGCCGCTCGACCGGGCTGGTCAGCGCCCACTGCTCGGCCAGGGCCGCGAGCCGCTCGGGGTCGCGCGGGGTGCGGGGCAGCGCGGTGCCCGACCGGTCGAGGTCGATGTCGCGGGCGACGGCGACGACGCGGGGCGCGACCTCGAGGTAGTCCGCGGCGGCCTTCAGCTTCGCCCGCGGGCCCGGCCCCATGCCCGACTCCGGGTCGAGCGCCGCCGCACGGATGCCGGCCATGTCGCCGTGCCGGCCGAGCAGGCTGGCCGCGGTCTTGTCGCCCACCCCGGCCACGCCGGGCAGCCCGTCGGAGGCGTCCCCGCGGAGGGTGGCGAAGTCGGCGTACTGGCAGGCGTCGATGCCGTACTTCTCCCGCACCCAGTCGTTGGTCACGCGCTCGTGCCGCCCGACGCCACGGGCGATGTAGAGGACGCGGACGTCAAGCTCGTCGTCGACGAGCTGGAACAGGTCCCGGTCGCCGGTGACCACATCCACCGGCTGGCCGGCACCGGTGGCGAGGGTGCCGATGACGTCGTCGGCCTCGTAGCCGTCGGCGCCCAGCACGCGGATCCCGAACGCGTCCAGCACGTCGCGGATGATCGGGACCTGCACCTCCAGCGGGTCCGGCACCTCCTCGACGTCCGGGGAGCCCGCGACCACCTCGACGACGCGGTGCGCCTTGTACGTCGGCAGCAGGTCGACGCGCCACTGCGGCCGCCAGTCGTTGTCCCAGCAGCAGACCAGGTCGGTGGGGCGGTACTCGTCGACCAGCCGGCTGATGAAGTCCAGCAGCCCGCGCACCGCGTTCACCGGCGTCCCGTCGGGCGCCTTGATCTCCGGCACGCCGAAGAAGGCCCGGAAGTACATCGAGGCGGTGTCGAGGAGCATCAGGCGGCCGGGCTCGGAGGTCACGCGCCGCATCCTGTCAGAACTCTCGCGGACGGCGACGCCCGCCGATCCGGCAGGTGCCCGGCCGGCCGGCCTCGCCGCTGGCTAGGGTGGCCGACGTGAGCACCGGCGACGTCGAGGCAACCGACCGACACATCCTCGAGCTGCTCGCGACCGACGGGCGGATGTCGTTCACCGACCTCGGCAAGGCGACCGGCCTCTCGACCTCCGCGGTCCACCAGCGGGTCAAGCGGCTCGAGCAGCGCGGGCTGATCCTGGGGTACGGCGCGACGATCGACCACGAGCAGGTCGGCCTGCCGCTGACCGCCTTCATCTCGATCCGCCCGATCGACCCCTCCCAGCCCGACGACTCCCCGGAGCGGCTGAGCGCCATCACCGAGATCGAGTCGTGCTGGTCGGTCGCGGGGGAGGAGTCCTACATCCTCAAGGTCCGAACCGAGACCCCGTCCGCGCTCGAGGGCCTGCTCGCCCGGATCCGCTCCGCCGCGAACGTCAACACCCGGACCACCATCGTCCTCAACACCTTCTACGAGAACCGGCCCGTCAGCGCCGCCGAGCCCGCGAACGCTGCCGACTGAGCGCGGCGCGGTCAGCCGGCTCCGTCGACGGACGGGCAGAAGTGACGTACGGCCGATGCCGACCTGCGGAAACGTCGCTGCGATCAACGTTCTGCCCGTTCGACGACGGCGCCCCAGACCAGCCGGGGCGGTCAGGTGAGGGCGAGCTGGGCGTCGAGGCCGGCGCGGCGACGCCACCAGTCCTGGCCGGACTCGGGGAGGGTGTGGATCGGGTCGTAGTACTCGTAGGTGCGGGTGAGGGCCTCGGCGTCGGTGGCCTCGATCGAGGTCCGGTAGTTCTTGGTCCAGCCGGACACGCCGCGCTCGGTGTCGTACGTCGTCACCTGGTGCACCCACCGCTTGCCGACGAACGGGACGTCGCAGACGATCCGCGGGGTCGCGAAGCCGGGCAGGTAGCCCATGATCGCGGTCTGCAGCCGCTGGGCGTCGGCGAGCGAGACCCGCCAGTGCTCGGCGGCGGGGATCATGTCGCACATGTAGAAGTAGTAGGGCATGACGCCCGCACCGTCGAGGAGCGCGAAGCACAGGTCGAGCAGCGCGTGCGGGTCGGCGTTGACGCCGTCGAGGAGCACGCCCTGGTTGCGCACGTCGCGTACGCCGGCCTCGAGCATCGCCCGCGCCGCGTCGGCGACCAGCGGGGTGACCGAGTGCGCGTGGTTGGCGTGGGTGTGGATCGCCAGCGAGACGCCGCGCGCACGGGCGAGCCCGGCGACACGCTCCATGCCGGCGCGCACGTCGTCCTGCAGCCAGTGCTGCGGCAGCCCGACCAGCGCCTTGGTGGCGAGCCGGATGTCCCGGATGTTCTCGACCTCGAGCAGGGCGGTCACGAACGCCTCGAGCCTCGGCCACGGCATGTTCGCGACGTCGCCCCCGGAGACGACGACGTCCCGCACGGCGGGGGTGCGGCGCAGGTAGTCGAGCATCGCCTCGAGCCGGTCGTTCGGCTTGGCGAGGAACTTCAGCTTGTCCACCGCCGGGGTGGAGTTGCCGACGAGGTCCATCCGGGTGCAGTGGCCGCAGTACTGCGGGCACGTCGGCAGCAGCTCGGCGAGCACCTTGGTCGGGTAGCGGTGGGTCAGCCCCTCGGCGACCCACATGTCGTGCTCGTGCAGCGAGTCGCGGCTCGCGTAGGGGTGCGAGGGCCAGTCGGTGCGGCGGTCGGAGAAGACCGGGATCATGTAGTGCCGCAGCGGGTCGCCGTAGAACGCCTCCGTGAAGGAGCCGGGGCCGGCGGGCACGGCGTGGGGGACCATCGTGTTCACCATCTGCGGCGGCACGAGCATCGACATCGTGGCGCGCTCGCGCTGGTCGCGCTCGAGGTCGGCGTAGAACCGCTCGTCGATCAGGTCGCCCATCAGGTCGCGCAGCTGCTTGACGTTCTTGACGCAGTGGGCGCGCTGCCACTGGACCGACTCCCACTCGGCGCGGGTCACGTCGCGCCAGCCGGGGAAGCGGGTCCAGTCGGGCTCGACCAGCTCGACCCGGCGGTAGGGGTAGGGCTGCCCGGTCTCCAGGCCGATCGACGTCTCGATGCTCATGTGACCACGCTAACGGATGATCTGCGCCATATCCACGCACATGCCGCAGGATCTTCTGCTCACGCCAGTCGGCTGGCCTCCAACGTCCGGCGGACGACCGGGTCGGACGCGTCCCGTCCGTACCGCCACCGGAACACCGCCTCGACCACGTCCCGAAGCGGCGCGTCGTCACCGGCACCGAGCGGTGTGTCCATGAGCAGCAGCCGGGGCGCGTGCCCGTCGTCGTGCGGAGGCTCGTACTCGCGCACCGGCAGCAACCGGCCGCCGAGCCGCTCGTAGAAGACGATGCGCCGGCGGTGCTCCTCGACGAGTGCGGGGGAGAGGCCCGGCTCGTCGGGGTCCTCGACGTCCCACACCAACCGGGTGCGCCCCTCCGCGGCCAGCAGCGCGGCCAGGTCGGCCCACATCGCCGAGCCGGTGCCACGACCCCGCCGGCCGACGGCGTAGTAGCGCAGGAACGTCCACGACGTCGGACCGAGGTCCCGCACCAGCGCGAGGCCGGCCGGGCCGTCCGCGTCGACGTACACCAGCAGCCGGTCGACCAGGAGGTCCTCGAACGGCGCCTGCAGCTCGTCCGGGAAGGCACCCTCGTAGATCGCCCGCACCGCCGCGAGGTCGCCCGTCGACAGCGAGCCGGCCTCGACCAGCCGCCCCTCCGGCGCGCTCATCCGTGCACCAGCCGTCCGCCGAGCACCGTGCGCAGCACCTCGATGTCGCGGATCCGCGACGGGTCGACGGTCGCCGGGTCGTCGGAGAGCACCGCCAGGTCCGCCAGCCGCCCGGGCAGCACCTGGCCGCGCTCGTGCTCCTGGTGGGAGGCGTACGCCGACCCCAGCGTGTACGCCGTCAGCGCCTCCAGCCCCGTCATCGCCTCCTCGCGGCCCAGCGGCTGCCCGCCGTCGGTGGTGCGGTTGACCAGGTCGTGGATGCCGAGCAGCGGGCGGCCGTCGACCACCGGTCGGTCCGAGCTGCCGGGGACCACGATCCCCGCGTCGAGCAGCGACCGGCCGCGGTAGGCCCAGCCGGCCCGCTCCGGCCCGAGCGCGCGCAGCATCCCGTCGCCGATCTCGCCGACGAACCGCCCCTGCGGCACGGGCACGACGCCGAGCGCGGCGGCGCGCGTGACCTGGTCGGGCCGGGCGACTCCGAAGTGCTCGACCCGGTGGCGCACGTCCGGGCGCGGCCAGCGGCGCTGCGCCTCGTCGTACGCGTCGAGGACGAGGTCGATCGCGGCGTCGCCGATCGCGTGGGCGGCCACCCGCCACCCGGACCGGTGGGCGTCGAGGATGCGGGTGCGCAGCGCGTCGGCGTCGTCCTGCAGGTAGCCGCGCGAGCCGGGCGTGTCCGCGAAGTCCTCGGTCAGCGCGCACGTGTGGCCGATCAGCGACCCGTCCGAGAAGACCTTGACCGGGCCGAGCCGAAGCCGGTCGTCGCCGAGGCCGGTCCTGATGCCGAGGTCGAGCCCGAGCGGCATCCCGTCCGCCTCGTGGGCGGGCACCGGGTGCAGGACGTCCGCGGCGACCATCAGCTCCACGCGGACCGGCAGCCGGTCGGCGTCGCGCGCGGCCTGGTAGGCCGCGACCTCGACCGGGCTCTTGCCGATCCAGCCGCCGCCGACGCCGGCCTCGACGACGCTGGTGATGCCCTCGGCGAGGTAGGCGCGGCCGGCCCGCTCGATGGCGTCGACGAGGGTCGCGACGGGGTAGGGGAGGACCAGCCGGGAGAGCAGCGACTGCGCCTGCTCCTGCAGCAGCCCGGTCGGGCGGCCGGCGGCGTCGGTGACGACCAGCCCGCCCGGCACGTCGACGGGAGCGTCGGCCAGGCCCAGGTCGGCCAGGACCGCGGAAGAGACCACGCACATGTGGCCCGAGGTGTGCTTCAGCCAGACCCGCCGGCCACCGGCCGCTCGGTCGAGCGCGTCCCGGTCGGGGTGCGCGCCGATCTTGTTCTCGTCGTAGCCCGACCCGACGACCCACGCGTCGGGCCCGAGCGTCGCGGCGCGGGCGGCCACCGCCTCGTAGAGGTGGTCGAGCGACGCCACCGGAGGTCCACCTCCGCGAGCGCCAGCCCGTGCCAGGCCATGTGGTTGTGCGCGTCGTGGAAGCCCGGCACCACGACGGCGCCGTCGAGGTCGACGACCCGGCGCGCGGCCACGTCCTCGAGCGCCACGACGCGGCCACCGAGCACCGCGACCGACGAGGCCACCGCGGAGTGGTCGGGTCCGCCGAGCGTCCGCACGCGGGCGTTGGTCAGCAGCAGGTCGGCCTGCAGCGTGCCGCTCACGTGAGCTGCGCCTTCGCCACCCGGTGCGAGGCCGTCAGCGGCAGTTCGTCGCGCACCGCCCACCGCGAGGGCACCTTGAACGCCGCGAGCCGCTCGGAGCACCACGAGCCGAGCACCGCTGGGACGTCCGCCTCGGGTAGGCCCGGCGCGACGACGTACGCCATGACCTCCTCGCCGCGCACCTCGTCGGGCACGCCGACGACGGCCGCGAGCCGCACCTCGGGATGGGCCATCAGCACCTCCTCGACCTCGTGCGCGGCGACGTTCTCCCCGCTGCGCCGGATCATGTCCTTGAGCCGGCCCTGGAGGAAGACCCGGCCGTGCTCGTCGATCCGGGCGAGGTCGCCGGTCGGGAACCAGCCTTCGCGGAACGGGTCGGGGTGGCCGAGGTAGCCGGTCATCATCCCCGGCCCGCGCAGCCACAGCTCGCCGTCGACGACCCGCGCCTCCCGGTGGCCGGCGGGTCGCCCGAGGCTGCCGGTGCCGACCAGGACGTCGTGGTCCTCGGCGGTGACGCGGATGTCGGCGCCGGTCTCGGTCATGCCGAACGCCTCGTACCACCCCACGCCCCACCGCTCCTCCAGCGCCGCGTGCAGCGCCGGCGGGATCGCCGAGCACTGCACGGCGCGGACGCGGTGGTCGCGGTCGGCGGGGTCCGGCGGCATCTTGTGCAGCAGCACCGGCATCGAGGCCAGGCAGTAGAAGTACGTCACGCCGTGCGCGCGCACGCGCTCCCAGAACGTCGAGGGGTGGAAGCCGTCGAGCACGACCAGGTGCGCACCCGAGAGCAGCGCCGCCACGACGTTCCACTGCGGGTCGACGTAGTGGAACGGCTGCGCGGTGAGCATGACGTCGTCACTCGTCAGGTGCGGGAACTCCCGGAGCATCGAGCCGCCGAGCGTCGTCCAGTACTCGTGGGTGAGCAGGCAGCCCTTCGGCCTGCCGGTCGTGCCGGAGGTGTACTGCACGTTGACGACCGCCTCGGGGTCCACCGGACCCTGGTCGTACGCCGACGCGTCGGCGGGCTCCGCGTCCAGCTCGGCGAGCAGCACCACGTGCGGCGGGCGCGCGAGCCCGTCGAGCACGGCTCGATGCTCGTCGGTGGTGACCGCCAGCCGCACGTCGGCGTCGTCGACGAGGTGCTGGGCGTCGGCGGAGCGGTAGCGGACGTTCAGCGGCACGATCGCCGCGCCGAGCCGCGCCAGTGCCAGCCAGGTCAGCGGGAAGCCCGGCTCGTTGCCGACCATCACCGCGACGTGGTCGCCGGCAGCGACGCCCAGCGCCCGCAACCCCGCGGCGTACGCCGCCGTCCGCTCGGCCACCTCGGCGAAGGTGAGTCGGGTGGTGCTCCCGTCGGCGGCCTCGAACGTCCACGCCGGCCGGTCCGGCCAGGTGGCGGCCGCGGTCTCGACCGCTGCGACCAGGTCGGCGGGCAGCTGGTCGGGAACCCGCTCAGCCACGGACGAACTCCGTGCGCGGAGCCTCGCCCTCGCCCGACAGCGACGTGAGGACGGCGTGGTCGACCTCGCGGGCCAGCGCCTCGCCGAAGGTCGCGTCGAGGCCCTGGTCCAGCACCTGCTTGGCCAGGCTGACCGCCAGCGGCGGCCGGTCGGCCAACTGACGGGCGAGGTCGAGCGCGACCGTCTCGTGCTCGCCGGGCGGCACCGCCCGGGCGACCATGCCGATCCGCGCCGCCTCCGCGCCCGAGATGCGCTCGCCGAGCAGCAGCAGCTCCTTGGCGCGGGCCCAGCCGACGAGGTGGGGGAGCAGTCGCGAGATCCCGCCGGTCACCGACAGCCCGACGCCGACCTCGGGGAAGCCGAAGGCGGCGTCCTCGGTCGCGACGACGACGTCGCAGGCCAGCGCGAACTCGCAGCCGGCGCCGAGCGCGTAGCCGTGCACCGCGGCGACCACCGGCGCGGGCAGCTCGCGGACCAGGCGGGTCACGTCCTGGATCGCCTCGAGCCGGGCGCGCGTCTGCAGCACGGTCTCGACCGGCGGCTCCTCCTTGAGGTCGTGGCCGGCGCAGAACGCCCGCCCGTTGCCGCTCAGCACGACCGCCCGCACCTCCTCGGCGAGCGCGCGCCGCAGCGCGGCGACCAGCCCGTCGGTCAGCTCGGCGGTGACGGCGTTGAGCCGCTCCGGCCGGTCCAGGACGATCCGGGCGACCGCCCCGTCGCGCTCGTAGTGGACGACCACCGTCCGCCTCCCTCATCTGTCGACGCCCGCACTTCCGATCGATCGATCGATCGGGCATCCTGACGGTAGGCCGCGACCGGCGGCCGGCACAAGCAGCGGAAGGGGACCGGCGTGGCGGGAGCGGCCGACCGGGTGCGCGAGGCGGCGCTCGACCTCTTCGCGGAGCGCGGCTTCCACGGCGTCGGCATCCGCCAGCTCGCCGAGCGCGCCGGGCTCTCGTCGGCCTCGCTCTACCACTACATGGGGACCAAGACCGACCTGCTCGCCGCGATCATGCGTGAGTGCCTCGGACGCCTGGTCGCCGACGCCGAGGCGGCTGCCGCCGAGCACGCGGACCCGACGTCCCGCGTCGAGGCGCTGGTCCGTGCGCACGTGGTCAGCCACGCCGAGCAGCCCCGGGAGACCCGGGTCGTCGACGGCGAGCTCGCCGCGCTGACGGGGGAGGCGCGGGCCGAGGTGGTCGCGCTGCGCGACCGCTACGAGCGGGTCTGGCAGGACGCGATCGACGCCGGGACGGCCGGGGGCGCCTTCACGGTCGGCTCGCCGGCCGTCGCCCGCCGGGCGTTGCTGGAGATGTGCAGCGGCGTCGCGCGGTGGTACGACGCCACCGGCCCGATGCCGCTGGCCGAGCTGGCCGACACCTACGCCGCGCTCGCGCGCCAGCTGCTCGGCGTACCGACGGCACCTGCGGGCAACGGGAGCGACGCCCCGGCGTAGCGTTACCGGGCCCGGCACCCGACCTCCAGGAGGATCTCCGTTGAGCACCGACGCTCCGCTGTGGGCAGGCTCGTACGCACCCGGGGTGCCGCTCCACCTGGACTACCCGGACCGCTCGCTGGTCGACCAGCTCGAGCTGACCGTCGAACGGCACGCGGAGCGGGTGGCGCTGGACTTCCTGGGCCGGACGACGACGTACGCCGAGCTGGCCGACCAGGTCGAGCGGGTCGCGGAGGGCCTGCGCCGGCTCGGTGTCGGACCGGGGGACCCGGTCGCGCTGCTCATGCCGAACTGCCCGCAGCACGTCGTCGCCTTCCACGCCGTCGTCCGCCTCGGCGCGGTCGTGGTCGAGCACAACCCGCTCTACACGAGCGAGGAGCTGCGCGCGCCGTTCGCCGACCACGGCGCCCGGGTCGCCGTCGTGTGGGACAAGGTCGTGCCGGTGGTCGACGCGCTGCGGGAGGGGTCCGCGCTCGAGCACGTCGTCGCGGTCGACCTCACCGCCGCGCTGCCGCTGGGGAAGCGGCTCGCCCTGCGGCTGCCCGTCGCCAAGGCGCGCCGGGCTCGCGCCGAGCTGACCGCCCCGGCGCCGGGCGCCGTGCCGTGGGCCGACCTGGTCACCGCGCCGCCGGTCGCCGGCGACCACCCGCGGCCGACCGCCGACGACGTCGCCCTCGTGCTCTACACCTCGGGGACCACCGGCATCCCCAAGGGCGCCGAGCTGCGCCACCGTAACCTGGTCGCCAACTGCGTGCAGGGCCGCGCCTGGGTCTCCGGGCTGCGCGAGGGCGAGGAGACCTTCCTGGTCGCCCTGCCGCTGTTCCACGCCTACGGCGTCACCGTGTCGGTCCTGCTCGGCGTCATGCTGGGCGCCCGGCTGGTGCTGCTGCCCAAGCCCGACGTCGACCTGGTGCTCGACGCCGTCGGCCGCCGCGTGCCGACATTCGTCCCGGCCGTGCCGCCGCTCTACCGGAAGATCGCCGAGGAGGCGCAGCGGCGGGGCGTCTCGCTGCAGGGCATCCGCTACGGCCTGTCCGGCGCGATGCCGCTCCCCGCCGAGCTGGTCGAGCGCTGGGAGGCGACGACCGGCGGTCTGCTGGTGGAGGGCTACGGGCTGACCGAGACCTCCCCGGTCATCGTCGGCAACCCGATGTCGACCAGGCGGCGGCCAGGCGCGATCGGCGTGCCGTTCCCGGACACCGAGGTCCGCGTCGCCGACCGCGACGACCCGGACCGCGACGTCGCGCTGGGCGAGCCCGGCGAGCTGCTCGTTCGCGGCCCGCAGGTCTTCGCCGGCTACCGCGGCCGCCCGGAGGAGACCGATGCCGCCTTCCACGACGCCTGGTTCCGCACCGGTGACGTGGTGACGATGAGCGAGGACGGCTTCCTCACCGTCGTCGACCGGGTCAAGGAGCTGATCATCACCGGCGGCTTCAACGTGTACCCCAGCGAGGTCGAGGCGGCGCTGCGCACCCACGCCGACGTGGCGGACGCCGCCGTCGTCGGCGTGCCCGACGGGTCGGGCAGCGAGCAGGTCGTCGCCGCGGTCGTGGCCGCGCCCGGTCGCACCCCCGACCCCGCGGCCCTCGACGCGCACGCGCGTGCCGCGCTCACGGCGTACAAGGTGCCGCGGCGCTACGTCGTCCTCGACGAGCTGCCCACCAACCCGATGGGCAAGGTGCTGCGCCGCGAGGTGCTCGCCCTCGTGCGGGAGCGCCAGGAGGCCGGCCCCGCGGTCTAGCCAGCGGGTCCGGTCGTCTGGACCGGTCCTCGGCGGGTCGCGGGCGCGACACGCCGTGGGGCCGAAGATTTTTCACCCGGTTGGGCGATGCAGGCACCGTTCCTGACCTGCCGTTTTGCGCGTCGGCGCAGGTCAGCAGCACGTTGACACGGGGCGGCGTCGGAGGCGAGTGTGTGCCGTCCGCCCAGGCAGATCGTGGCCGCGGACCGACGTCCGAGTGACCGGGCCGGGGGGTGTGGTGCCCAACGCCGCTCCAGCCCTGTTCGCGGAGGTCGGTCCGCCCCGCGAGGGTGGACGTGGAGCAGCCCCCGACCCCCCTAGACAACTTCCCGGCGCCGGCAGCCAGCAGCGGCCGGGATGGCCCGAAGGGGTTCGGGGGCGCTCCGCTGCCCCAGGTGCGGCCGGATACGGTCGTCCTCGTGCTGAAGCGGTGCCTCGCCGCCCTCGTGGCCGGCCTCCTCCTGGCGCTCGCCTTCGAGCCCGTCGCCGCGGCGTACGTCGTGCCCGTCGCCGTCGCGGGCTTCGCCCTTGCCACCCGCGGGCTGCGCGCCCGGTCCGGGTTCGTGGTGGGTCTGGTCTTCGGCGTCGCGTTCTACTTCCCGCACATCCACTGGATGACCGCCGTCGGCACCGACGCATGGCTGGCGCTGGCCGGGGTCGAGTCCGTGTTCTACGGCCTGCTCGGCGCCGCCGCGGCGTACCTCCATCGCCTGCCCGCCTGGCCGCTCTGGCTCGCCGCGGCGTGGACCACGATGGAGGTCTGGCGCAGCGGCTGGCCCTTCAGCGGCATGCCGTGGGGCCGGCTCGCGTTCGCCGCCGCCGACACCCCCGTCGCGCCGGCCCTGGCGTACGTCGGGATGGTCGGCCTCAGCGCGCTGCTGGCGCTCCTGGGCTGCCTGCTCGCGGCGCTCGTGCTGGCGCTGGTGCGGGCGCGAGAGCCCGCCGGAGGACGGAGGGCCTTCGTGTCCGGCGCGGTCCTCGCCGGGGTCGCGCTGGTGACGGTGCTGCCGGCGCTGGTGCCCTTCGAGCCGGGCGACGACGGAGACGTGACCGTCGCGGCCGTCCAGGGCGACGTGCCGGGACCGGGCAACGACATCCTCTACGACTACCGCGGCGTGACCGACAACCACGTCGAGGCGACCGTCGCGCTCGCCGACGACGTGGCCGCGGGTCGGTCGGCCCGCCCGGACTTCGTGGTCTGGCCGGAGAACTCCACCGCCGTCGACCCCTTCGCCGACGCCGCGACCAACGCGGCGATCCGGCGCGCGGTGGAGGCGGTCGGCGTACCCGTCCTGGTGGGCGCGATCGTCGACGCGGGCGAGACCAACGTGCTCAACCAGGGCATCGTGTGGGACCCGGTGACGGGGCCGGGGGAGCGGTACACCAAGTGGCACCCGGTGCCCTACGGCGAATACATCCCGTTCCGCGAGTTCTTCACCGGGCAGTTCGGCCGGCTAGCGATGATCCCGCGCGACATGATGAGCGGCACCCGCGAGACGCCGCTGACCATCGCCGGCACCGCGGTGGGCGACGCGATCTGCTTCGACGTCGCCTACGACGACGGCATCCACGCCCAGGTGCGCAACGGCGCCGAGCTGCTCGCCGTGCAGACCAGCAACGCGACGTTCATCGAGACCGACCAGATCGACCAGCAGTTCGCCATCACCCGGCTCCGGGCGATCGAGACCGGCCGGACCGTCGTGGTCGCCGCGACCAACGGCGTCTCGGGCATCATCACGCCCGACGGCGAGGTCGTCACCAGCGCGGCGCCGCGCACGCAGGAGGTGCTCCTCGCCGAGGTCGGCCTGTGGTCGGGCACCACGCCGGGCGTGCTGGTCGGACCGTGGGTCGGCCGGGGCGCCGCCGTGCTCACGGGTCTCGGCCTGCTGTGGTCCGTGCTCACGTATCGTCGGCGGCGGGAGACGCCCGTGCCCGCCGCTCCGGCGGGGCCGGGGAGCGAGGAGCAGGGGAGCGTGCGGTGAGGGAGCCCCGGGGCCGGGTCGTCATGGTCGTGCCGACCTACGACGAGGCCGAGAACATCGCGTGGATCATCGGGCGCCTGCGCACCGCGGAGCCCGACGTCGACGTGCTCGTCGTCGACGACTCCTCGCCCGACGGCACCGGCGAGATCGCCGACCGGCTCGCGGCCGAGGACGACCACGTGCACGTCCTGCACCGCACCGCCAAGGGCGGCCTCGGCGCGGCGTACCTCCACGGCTTCGCCTGGGCGCTGGAGCAGGGCTACGACGTCATCGGCGAGATGGACGCCGACGGCTCCCACCAGCCCGAGCAGCTGCACCTGCTGCTCGACGCACTCGCCGACGCGGACCTGGTCATCGGGTCGCGGTGGGTCCGCGGCGGGTCGGTGGTCAACTGGCCGCGGCGCCGGGAGGCGCTCTCGCGCGGCGGCAACCTCTACGTCCGGCTGCTGCTCGGTGTCTCCGTGCGCGACGCGACCGCGGGCTACCGCGTGTTCCGCCGCGAGACGCTCGAGAAGATCGACCTGTCCGCCGTGCGGTCGACCGGCTACGTCTTCCAGACCGACCTCGTCGCCCGCACCCTCGCCGCCGGCCTCCGGGTCGTGGAGGTGCCCATCGAGTTCGTCGAGCGCGAGCGCGGGGACTCCAAGATGAGCGGCGCGGTCGCCACCGAGTCGCTCAAGCGGATCACGCAGTGGGGGCTCGCCGAGCGACGCGACCAGCTGCGCCGCGCCCTGCAGCGGAGGCGCGGATGAGCCCGCGCGCAGGAGCTGCCGGTACGCCGCGGCGCCGGCGCTGGACGTGGGTGCTGCTGGTCGCCTTCGTCGGGGTGCCGCTGCTCGAGATCTTCGCCCTGGTCCAGGTCGGCCAGGTCATCGGCGCGTGGTGGACGATCCTCCTGCTGGTCCTCAACAGCGCCGTCGGCGCCTGGTTGGTGCGCCGCGAGGGCGCCCGCGCCTGGACCGCGCTGAGCACCACCCTGGCCTCCGGGCGGCTGCCCGCCCGCGAGATCGCCGACGGCGCGCTGGTGCTCATCGGCGGCACGCTGCTGCTGACGCCGGGCTTCGTCACCGACGCCCTCGGCGTCCTGCTCATCCTGCCGGTGACCCGCCCGCTGTTCCGCGGCCTGCTCACCTCGGCGGTCACCCGCAGGCTCGTCGTCCCCGGCCCCGGCATGCCGGGCTTCGGCACGCCCGGTCCGCGTCGTCCCGGCCCCGGGAACGACGGACGCCCCGGACCTGACGTGGTCCGGGGCGACGTGGTCGACGAGCCGTAGGGCTGCCGAGGAACTACTGGAGCCGACGAGCGGCTGGCTCAGCCGGCCTTGCGCTTCTTCGCGTTCGCGCGGTGCAGGTGGGCCGGGCCGATCTCGCCCCCGCGGAGCAGCTCGAGCCGCTCCTTGAGGATGTCCTCGAGCTCCTTCTCCGAGCGACGCTCGAGGAGCATGTCCCAGTGCGTGCGGGCCGGCTTCTCGGCCTTCTCCTCGGGGAGGATGCCGGCGGTGCTCAGCGCCTCGGCGCCGCAGCGCGGGCACTCCCAGACCGCCGGGATGTCGGCCTCGACCGACATGGTGATCTCGAACTCGTGGCCCTGCTTGCACCTGTAGCCGACCTGCTGGCGGGCGGCGAACTCGATGCCACGCTCGTCCTCGAAGCTCTGGCCTCCGAGCCGCGCTCCACGCAGTGTGCGCTCTGCCATGAGACGCCTCCCAAAATCTGATGCTCGATGCCTGATACGGCCGTTGACACTCGAAGTGCTCAACGGTACTGAGCCGCCCAGAATTCCGACAATCGAGCGGCGTCCGTCACCCCGGTGCCCCGCGTCGGGGGGCCCCACACGGCGGCGGCGGGCGTGAGGTTCATCGCGGCCCCGACGGACCTCACGGCTCCCCGACGAAATTCCATCGGGGATCCGTCAGGTTCACCGGGGCCCCGATGAACCTGACGACCACCCCGACCGCGCGCCTCAGACGACGGCCGGCATCTCGTTGCCGGCGTCGCGGATACCCTTGGCGGTGTCGACGCGCATCAGCAGGAGCCCGCCGACGACGAAGAACAGGATCAGGGCGAAGATCGCCGGCCGGTAGGAGTCGGTGAACTGGTAGACGAGGCCGAAGACGAGCGCGCCGAGCCAGGAGGTGCCGCGCTCCATCGCGTGGTAGAAGCTGAAGTACTCCGCCTCCTTGCCGCGCGGGACGAACAACGAGAAGTACGACCGGGCGAGCGCCTGGGTGCCGCCGAGGACCACGCCGATCGCGGCGCCGAGGAGCAGGAACGGCACGAGCGCGCCGTCGGGGATGAACAGCGCCGCGGTGACGATCAGGCACCAGATGACCAGGCCGACGAGGATCACCCTCTTCGCGCCGTACCGCCCCGCGGCCCGGCCGAAGGACAGCGCGCCGCCGATCGCGACGAGCTGCACGAGCAGGTAGGTGCCGAGGACGGTGCCGGTCTCGAAGCCGAGCTCCTTCTCGCCGTAGACCGCGGCCTGCCCGATGACGGTCTGGATGCCGTCGTTGAAGAACAGGTAGGCCACCAGGAACGTCAGCGCGACCGGGTAGTTGCGCAGCTCGCGCAGCGTCACCCACAGCTGCCCGAAGCTGCGCTGCACGACGCCACCCTCGACGTGCTCGACGTCCATGGGCGGGTGGTTGCGCAGCCGCCGCCAGGGGATGAGCGTGAACCCCGCCCACCACACGGCGGCCGACAGCATGCTCAGCCGCACCGCCATCCCTTCGGACAGGCCGAAGGTGTCGTGGGCGCTCACGACGACGAAGTTGACGGCCAGCAGGAGACCGCCGCCGGCGTACCCGAACGCCCACCCGCGGGAGGAGACCCGGTCGCGCTCGTGCTCGTCGGAGATCTGCACGAGGATCGCGTCGTTGAAGACCGCCGCCGCGCCGAAGCAGACGTTGGCGACCAGGAACGCCGCCACGCCGAGCTGCCAGTTGTCCTCGGTGACGAAGAACAGGACGGCCCCCGCCGCGGCCCCGGCCCACGCGAAGCCCGCCAGCAGGTCCTTCTTGCGGGCGGTCCGGTCGGCCACCGCCCCCAGGAGCGGCAGCAGGACGGCGGCGATGAGGGTCGAGGCGGTGATGACGTACGCCGGCAGCGACCCCGGCGCCAGGCTGAGCCCGAGCAACGAGACCCGGTCGCCGACGGCGTCCTCCTCGGCGACCGCGATCAGGTAGGGCCCGAACAGCACGCCGGCGACCGTCGTGGCGAACGCGCTGTTGGCCCAGTCGTACCAGTACCAGGCGCGCTGCTCGCGGACCCGGTTCAACGGCTCGAGGTGGGCGATCGGCCCGGGGCCGGGTGTCTGGTCGCTCGGGGTCTGGGTCATGCGCGTTCCCTCCACTGTCCTCGGCGGACGAGGACGTCCTTGAGCAGGTCGGTGCGGTCGGTCATCAGCCCGTCGACGCCGAGGTCGAGCAGGACCGCCATCTCCTCGGGGTCGTCGATGGTCCACACGTGGACGTGCTTCCCGGCGGCGTGCGCGCGCCGGACCAGGCCGGCCGTCGTCACCCGCCACCGGCCGCGCCGGTGCGGCACCTGCAGCGCCGCGACCCGCCCACGGGTCAGCCGGTCGGCCAGGCGGCCGCTGGGCAGCAGCCGGAACGCCAGGATCTCGGCCGGGGTCGCGGCGGTCGGCACGCGCCCGCCGGTCAGCTCACGGAACCGGCCGGTGCGTCGCTGGCCGAACGAGCCGACGAGCACCCGGTCGTGAGCGTCCCGCTCCTCGACGAACGCGGCCAGCGCGTCGACGGCACCGTCGGACTTCAGGTCGATGTTGAAGCGCGCGTCCGGGAACGCGTCGAGCAGCGACGCCAGGGTGGGGACCTCCTCGCGCCCGCCGACGAGCGCGCGGCGCACCTCGGCGTACGTCGTGTGCTCGATCGCCCCGCGGGCGTCGGTCACCCGGTCGAGCACCGCGTCGTGGAACGCGAGCAGCACGCCGTCGGCGGTCACGTGCACGTCGGTCTCGAGGTAGTCGTAGCCGAGCCCGACCGCGTGGGCGAAGGCCGCCCGGGTGTTCTCGAGCCCCTCGATCTCCGGGTGGTACGCCCCGCCCCGGTGCGCGAAGGCCAGCACCGCCCCCGGCGTCGCCAGCACCTCGTCGAGGAAGGCGAACCCGGTCCGAGGTGCGGTCACCGGAGCAGTATGGCTGCCCCCGGTCAGCGCGGCGCTCCGGCTCAGATGTCCCGGAAGGACTCGATGTTGGCGCCCAGGAGGTTGAGCCGTTCGGCGAGGTCCTCGTAGCCGCGGTGGATGACGTAGGTGCTGCGCAGCACCGAGGTGCCCTTGGAGGCGAGCATCGCCAGCAGGATGACGACGGCCGGGCGCAGGGCCGGGGGGCACATGAGCTCGGCGCCGGAGAACGACGTCGGGCCCTCGATCATCACCCGGTGCGGGTCGAGCAGCTTGACCCGGCCGCCGAGCTTGTTGAGGTCGGTGAGGTAGATCGCGCGGTTCTCGTAGACCCAGTCGTGCAGCAGCGTCTGACCGGTGGCGACCGCCGCGATGACCGCGAAGAACGGCAGGTTGTCGATGTTGAGGCCGGGGAACGGCATCGGGTGGATCTTGTCCAGCGGGGCGTGCAGCACCGAGGGGTGCGTGGTGATGTCGACCAGGCGGGTCTGGCCGTTGAGGGCGACGTACTCCTCGGAGCGGTCGTAGGAGAAGCCCATCTCCTCCAGCAGCGCCAGCTCGATCTCGAGGAACTCGATCGGCACCCGCTCGATGGTGATCTCCGACTGGGTGACGATGGCCGCCGCCAGCAGCGACATCGCCTCGATCGGGTCCTCGCTTGGGGCGTAGTCGACGTCGACGTCGATCTCGCTCACACCGGTGACGGTCAGCGTGGTCGTGCCGATGCCGTCGACGCGGACGCCGAGCTTCTGCAGGTAGAAGCAGAGGTCCTGGACCATGTAGTTGGACGAGGCGTTGCGGATGACGGTGGTGCCGGTGTGCAGCGCGGCGGCCATCAGCGCGTTCTCGGTGACGGTGTCGCCGCGCTCGGTGAGCACGATCGGCCGGTTCGGCTCGATCGCGCGGTCGACCTGCGCGTGGTACGACCCGTCGGTCGCCTTCACCTCGAGGCCGAAGGGGCGCAGCGCGGCCATGTGCGGCTCGACGGTGCGGGTGCCGAGGTCGCACCCGCCGGCGTACGGCAGCTCGAAGGTCTCGGCCCGGTGCAGCAGCGGGCCGAGGAACATGATGATCGAGCGGGTACGCCGCGCGGCGACCTCGTCGACCGCGCCGAGCTCCAGCTCGCGGGGCGGGACGATCTCCAGGTCGTTGTCCTCGTTGAGCCAGGTCGTCTGCACGCCGAGGCTGCCGAGCACCTCGAGCAGGCGGTTGACCTCCTCGATCCGGGCGACCTTGCGCAGCGTCGTGCGGCCGCGGTTCAGCAGCGAGGCGCACAGCAGCGCGACGCCGGCGTTCTTGGAGGTCTTCACGTCGATGCGGCCCGACAGCGTGGTGGGGCCGGTCACGCGCAGGTGCGTGGGGCCGGCGCCGAGGGCGACGATCTCGGAGTCGAGTGCCGCGCCGATGCGGGCGATCATCTCCAGCGAGAGGTTCTGCTGGCCCTTCTCGATCCGGTTGATCGCGCTCTGGCTGGTCGAGAGCAGGTCAGCCAGCTGGTGCTGGGTGAGTCCCCGGTGCTTGCGGGCGTCGCGGATGAGGTTGCCGATCCGGCCCTTGTAGTCCAGGGTCTGCGTCTGCGTCATGCCATCCACGGTAACTCACATGTGAGATAACGCCGATCTCGCCGGGAACGGCGTGTCGACGGCGTCGCTCGCCGACCGGGGGAGGTGCAGGATGAGCGGCATGCGCGCGACGACGATCCACGGCCCCGGTGACATCCGCCTCTCGGAGGTGCCCGACCCGACCCTCCTCGAGCCGACCGACGCCATCGTGCGGGTGACCTCGTCGTGCATCTGCGGGTCCGACCTGTGGCCCTACCGCGGGGAGAACCCGATCACCGAGGGCGCGACGATCGGCCACGAGTGCATCGGCGTCGTCGAGGAGGTCGGCAGCGAGGTCCGCGACCTCCGCGTCGGAGACTTCGTCGTCGTGCCGTTCGACCACTGCGACGGCACGTGCGCCCACTGCCTGGCCGGCGTGCACTCGGCGTGCGTCAACCTCGGGATGACCACCAGCGGTCAGGGGGAGTACGCCCGGGTGGTCCACGCCGACGGCAGCCTCGTGCGCGTCAACGGGGTGGGGGACGGCGGCGTGCCGGACCCGGCCCTCGTGCCGTCGCTCATGGCTCTCTCCGACGTGATGCCGACCGGCTGGCACGCCGCGGTGGCGGCCGGGGTGAAGGCCGGCGACACCGTCGTCGTGGTCGGCGACGGCGCCGTCGGGCTCTGCGGCGTGCTGGCCGCGTCGACCATGGGCGCCGAGAAGGTCGTCGTCATGTCCCGCCACGAGCCACGCCAGCGCATCGCCCGCGACTTCGGCGCCACGCACGTCGTCGCCGAGCGCGGCAAGGAGGGCGCGGCCGCGATCAAGGAGATCACCGGCGGCATCGGCGCCGACGCGGTGCTCGAGTGCGTCGGCACCGGCCAGGCGGTGGGCACGGCCTTCGCGGTCGCGCGGCCCGGCTCCACCGTCGGCTTCGTCGGCGTCCCGCACGGCGTCGAGCTGCCGGTGGGACGGATGTTCTCCAAGAACGTCGGCCTCGCCGGCGGCATGGCGCCCGTCCGCCGCTACCTGCCCGACCTCCTCGACCTCGTGCTCGCCGGCACGATCGACCCGGGGCGCGTCTTCGACCTCACGCTGCCGCTCGACGAGGTCGCCGAGGGCTACCGGGCGATGGACGAGCGCCGCGCGATCAAGGTGCTGCTGCAACCGTGAGCGACCTCCGGCTCGGACCGCTGCTGCGGTTCGTCGACGAGACCAGCGCGACCGTCTGGGTCGAGACCGAGCGCGCCGCGCGGGTGACGGTCCGGGCCGGCGACGCGACGGGCGAGGCGCGGACGTTCGCCGTCCACGGCCACCACTACGCGCTCGTCGAGGTCAGCGGCCTCGCGCCCGGCACCCGCACGGCGTACGTCGTGGAGCTGGACGGCGGCCAGGTCTGGCCGCCGGCGGACAGCCCCTACCCGGCGCCGGTGATCGGCACCCTCGAGGCGGGCCGACCGCTGCGGATGCTCTTCGGCTCGTGCCGGGTCAGCGTCTCCCACGACCGGGCGGGCAACGAGCAGCACGGCGTCGACGCGCTGCGCGCCTACGCGCTGCACCTGGCCGGCGACACGGGCGACGGCGTGGCCGACGACGAGTGGCCCGACCTGGTGCTGTTCCTGGGCGACCAGGTCTACGCGGACGACACCAGTGACGAGATGAAGGCGTTCATCGAGCAGCGGCGCGACCCGCAGCAGGCACCCTGGTACGAGCTGCAGGACTACGAGGAGTACGCCCACCTCTACCGGCTCGCGTGGAGCGAGCCCGCCAACCGCTGGCTGCTCTCGACGCTGCCCAGCGCGATGATCTTCGACGACCACGACATCCGCGACGACTGGAACACCAGCGCCGACTGGCGGGCGCAGATGGAGGCCACCGACTGGTGGCACGACCGCGTCGTCGGTGGCCTGTCGTCGTACTGGGTCCACCAGCACCTGGGCAACCTCAGCCCCGCCGAGCGGGCGGAGGACGCGCTGTGGCAGCGGATCCGGTCCTACGACGGTGCGGAGGAGCTCGACGTCACCGCCGAGGTCGACGCCCTGGCCGACCGGGCCGACCAGCAGCCCGACAGCTACCGCTGGAGCTTCTGCCGCGACTTCGACACCCAGGCGCGGCTCGTGGTCGTGGACTCCCGCGCCGCGCGGGTGCTGACCCCCGACCGGCGCAGCATGCTCGACGACGCCGAGATGGCCTGGCTCGACGAGCGGATGCGCGGCGACGTCGACCACCTGCTGGTCGGCACGTCGCTGCCGTTCCTGCTCGCGCCGGCGCTGCACCACGCCGAGGCGTTCGGCGAGGCCCTGACCCAGGGCCGGCTCGGTCGGGTCTTCAAGCCGTTCGGCGAGTGGGCGCGCCAGGCCGCGGACCTCGAGCACTGGGCGGCCTTCCAGGACGGCTTCCAGAAGGTCGGGCGGATGGTCGTCGAGGTGGCCGCGGGGGAGCGGGGGAGACCGCCCGGCACGGTCACGTTCCTCTCCGGCGACGTGCACCACAGCTACGTCGCGCTGGCCGAGCCGGACCCCGCGAGCGGTCGCACCGCGCACAGCGCGATCGTGCAGGCCGTGTGCTCGCCGATCCGCAACCCGCTGCCGCGGGCCATGCAGCTGGCGACCGCGCTGGCGGCGTACGGCACGGCGCGGCCGACCGGGCGTCTGCTCGGCGGACGCGTGCCCCGCAGCCCGCTGCGGTGGCGGTTGCCGCGTGGGCCCTGGTACGACAACAACCTGGCCGTCCTCGAGCTGCGCGACCAGGGGCTGCACCTGGCGTGGTCGCGCGGGGCCGACCGCGGCGAGGCCGATCGGCCGGTCCTCGAGCAGGTCGCCGCGGTGGACGTGCCGGCCCGCGGCTGAGCCGGGCTCGGACGAGGCGGGTCGGGCCGGTCAGCTGCGGACGAGGTCCCGGGTCGGCCGGCAGTCGCAGGTGTCGGAGCAGGCGAGGTAGGTGTGCGCGGCGTGCCCGCAGTGCCCGCACGGCAGGTCGTGCGAGATCGGTCGGGCGTTGGTCTGGACGGTGTCCCACATGGCGGTGACCCCCAAAAAGTCGTCGGTGCGACGGTAGGCCGCGGGGGACCGGTGTGGAGTGCAACACACCGGAGATGACCCAGATGGGTCACGCCGGTCGACCGGTCGGGCTCGGCCGCTGCCGGCCACCTAGGCTGCGGACGTGACCACGGAGCCGGACCGAGCGATCCACGACACCGAGGTCGGCGGGCCCGACGGCGAGCGGACGGTCTTCCTGCACGGGCTCTTCGGACAGGGCAAGAACTTCACGCAGGCCGCCAAGGCGCTCACGCCCGAACTGCACTCGCTGCTCGTCGACCTGCCCAACCACGGCCGATCCGGGTGGACCGACTCGGTGGACTACGTCGACGTGGCGGACGCGGTGGCCGAGCACCTGCGCGGCGGGTTCGCCGCCGACGGGCCGGTGAACGTCGTCGGCCACTCGATGGGCGGCAAGATCGCCATGGTGCTGGCGCTGCGGCACCCCGACCTGGTCGACCGGCTGGTCGTCGTCGACATCTCGCCGGTCGACACCGCGTCGGGCGGCGGCTCGGGGGAGTTCGAGCACCTGCTGGACAGCCTCGCGCGGCTCGACCTGGACGCCGTCGTGCGCCGTGCGGACGCCGACCGCCTCCTCGCCGAGGACATCCCCGACGAGCGGGTCCGCGGGTTCCTGCTGCAGAACCTCCGCTCGCACGGCCCGGACTTCCGCTGGCAGACGAACCTCTCGCTGCTGCGCGCCGAGCTGGCGACCATCGGTGGGTTCCCGGAGCTGGACGCGACCTTCGACCGCCCGGTGCTGTGGCTCGCGGGCGAGCGCTCGCCGTACGTCCGTCCCGAGCACGACGACACGATGCGCCGGCTCTTCCCGCGCACCCGGCTCGTCACGATCAAGGGCGCCGGCCACTGGGTGCACTCCGAGCAGCCGGAGGCGTTCGTCTCGGCGCTGCGGGTGTTCCTGACCGCCTGAGCGGCGGGCAAACCTGCTACTGGCGGGTTTCCCCAGCATTGGTGATGTGGAGCACACGCCTCAGCGAGGACCCTTGCCCAGTGACCTCGTGGACCGTCATCCTCACCCGCCGCGCCCGGACCCTGCCGATGTCGCAGGCCCGCGCCCGACAGAACGCTCGCCGATCCGCTCTCGAGTGCGCCATGCGGCGTCGCGAGCGCGAGGAGGCGGAGCTCGCCATGCAGCAGGCCGCGCAGGAGCCCGCGGCGGCCTCCGCCTGAGCCTGGTCCGGGCGCGCCCGGGGAGGCGCACCCGGACCGCCCGGGCTCCGGCCCCGGCCCGGGCTCCGGCTCAGGCTCAGGGCTGGAAGACCACCTTGACCATGCCCTCCTCCTTCTTCTGGAAGTGCTCGTAGGCCCGGGGAGCCTCGGCGAGGGGGAGGTGGTGCGTGGCGAAGGCGTCGACGCCGAACGGGTCGTCCTCGACCAGCATCGCGAGCAGCTCGTCGGTGTGGGCGCGCACGTTGGCCTGGCCCATCCGCAGCTGGACCTGCTTGTCGAAGAGCTGGAACATCGGCATCGGGTCGACCGCGCCGCCGTAGACGCCGGAGATCGAGACCGTGCCGCCGCGGCGGACGGACTCGATGGCGGTGTGCAGCGCGGCCAGCCGGTCCAGGCCGGCGTTCTTCAGCATCGGCTCGGCGATCGCGTCGGGCATCAGCCCGACGAGCTTCTGGACGCCCTGGGCGCTCGGCGACCCGTGGGCCTCCATGCCGACCGCGTCGATGACCGAGTCGGCGCCGCGGCCGCCGGTCAGCTCGCGGACGATCGACGCGACGCCGCCGGCCTCGGCCGCCTCGTCGAAGTTCAGCGGCTCGGCGCCGAACGCCTCGACGCGGGCGAGCCGCTCGGGGACCCGGTCGACGCTGATGACGCGGTGACCGGCGCGCACACCCATCCGGGCGGCCATGTCGCCGATCGGGCCGGCGCCCATGACCAGCAGCGTGCCGCCGTCGGGGACGTCGGCGTACTTCAGGCCCTGCCAGGCGGTCGGCAGCACGTCGGAGAGGAACAGGAACCGGTCGTCGTCGTGCTCGTGCGGCACCTTGACCGGCAGGAAGTTGCCGAACGGCACCCGCATGTACTCCGCCTGGCCGCCCGGCACCTGGCCGTAGAGCTTGGAGTAGCCGAAGAAGCTCGCGCCGGTGCCGTGCTCGGGGTTCTGCGTGGTCTCGCACTGGCTGTAGAGGTGCCGGTCGCACATCCAGCACGAGCCGCACGAGACGTTGAACGGCACGACCACGCGGTCGCCGACGGCCAGCTCCGTGACGGCCGACCCGACCTCCTCGACGATGCCCATCGGCTCGTGACCCACGATGTCGCCCGGCTCCATGAACGCCGCGAGCGTCTCGTAGAGGTGCAGGTCCGAGCCGCACAGGCCGGTCGAGGTGACCTTGATGATCACGTCGGTGGGCTCCTCGATGC
Source organism: Nocardioides deserti (assembly GCF_014266025.1). Taxonomy (GTDB): domain Bacteria; phylum Actinomycetota; class Actinomycetes; order Propionibacteriales; family Nocardioidaceae; genus Nocardioides; species Nocardioides deserti. The sequence continues at coordinate 660,339 of NZ_JACMYC010000001.1, forward strand.
GCGGGTCGGGAACCTCGGTGACCTGCATGTCGTGCTTGCCCTGCCACGTGACTGCCTTCATGGACGACCATCCTTCGGTGCTCGGGAGTGCTGGGAGCGGTTGCCCCGGCCACCCGGTGCCCAGCAGCACTTCCCGGACACTGGTCGCACCTCCCCGGTAACGCCGATAACTGACATTATGTCAGGTCTCGCTTGACAGGCTGTCCCTTACCGCCGACCGGAAGGCCCGGCGCTGCCGCGTCCCTCGCAGGAGAGCCAGGTCACGCCGCGGCCGGCGTCACCCAGGTGCCGCCGGCCATGACCCGGCGCATCCGCCAGTCGTCGTCGAGCACAACGAGGTCGGCCCGAGCGCCCGCGACGATGCGACCGCGGTCCGCGAGCCCCAGGAGCTTCGCCGGTGTCGCGCTGGCGGCGCGCACCGCCTGGTGCGGCGGGATGCCAGCTTCGGTGACTGCCCGGGCCACGGCATCGGCGAGGTGAAGCGTGCTGCCGGCGAGTGCCGGCTGCTCGGCCGTCGTCCACGCCGTGCCTCCGCGGACCTCGACCTCGAGCGGCCCGAGGCGGTAGGAACCTTCGGGCATCCCCGCCGCGGTCATCGCGTCGCTCACCAGGACGACCCGCTCGGGCGCGACGGCGAACACGAGGCGGACCGTCTCGTCCGCGAGGTGGACGCCGTCACAGATCAGCTCCGCGTGCACCTGTCCGCGTGCCAGCGCTGCCAGCGCGGCGCCGGACGGTCCGGGTTCGCGGTGGTGGAAAGGTGCCATGCCGTTGAACAGGTGCGTCACGAGGCTGACCTCGGGCCAGGCGAGCGCTGCGGCGAAGCCGGCGGCGTCGGCGTCGGTGTGGCCGGCGGCAACCAGCACGCCGGCTCGGTCGAGCGCCCGAGCTGTCTCGCGGGCACCATCGAGCTCGGGCGCCAAAGTCACCATGCGCAGCGCTCCCCGGGCCGCGACGAGGAGCTCCGCCGCTGCCACCGGGTCCGGCAGCTCGAGCGCAGCCGGGTCGTGGGCCCCGCAGTGGCCGGGCGCGAGCCACGGGCCCTCGAGGTGGGCGCCCAGGAGCCCCGGCTGCGCCGCGGCCACCGTGGCGACCGCGGCCGACGCGCTCGCGAGGACGTCGTACGGCGCACTCACCATGCTGGCGACCAGCGAGGTGGTCCCCCGCTGCAGGTGGTGGGAGACGACGGCGGCGACGTCGTCGGGGCGACCCGTCGTGACCGACCGGCCGCCGCCCCCGTGGCAGTGCAGGTCGACGTAGCCCGGGGCCACCGTGCCGACTTCCTCCGGTGGTGGGCCCGACCAGGCCGACGCCGGTGCGACCTCGACGATGCGCTCCCCCACGACGACCACGACGGCGTCCTCGAGGACCCGGTCCGGTAGGACGACACGCCCCCGCAGCACCTGCTCCGCGGCGCTCACGTCGCTCGCCGATCGCCGGTCTCGAGCGCGGCGGCGAACCACGAGGTGATCGTCGCCGGGTGGGTGATCGCCGTGCCGACGACGACGCAGTGGGCGCCACGCTCCAGGGCCTCGGCCGCCTGGTCGGGGGTGTGGTAACGGCCCTCTGCGACGATCGGGACGCTCAGTGCGCCCGCGAGGCGCTCGACGAGGTCGAGGTCGGGACCGGGCGTCTTGACGGTGTACGCCGTGTAGCCCGACAGCGTCGTGCCGACCAGGTCCGCACCGGCCTCGGCGGCGAGAACGCCCTCCTCGAAGGTCGACACGTCGGCCATCACGAGGACCGGATGACGCTCCCGCAGACGGCGAATCGTCTCTGCGAGGTCCAACCCGTCCGGCCGGCACCGGTCCGTGCCGTCGAGGGCCACCACCTCCGCGCCGGCCTCGGCCACGGCGGCGGCGTGCTCGAGCGTCGGGGTGATGAACACGTCGTCGTGCCCGTCCTTCCACAGTCCGACGAGCGGCACGTCGAGCTCGGCGCGCATGCGCCGCAGGTGGCCGGGCCCCTGCGCACGCACGGCGACGGCACCTCCGGCCACCACAGCCTGCGCGACCCGGGTCATGGTCTCGGCGTCGTTCATCGGCTCGCCACCGTAGGCCTGGCACGACACGACCAGCCCGCCCCGCAGCCTCTCGATCACCTCGTCCACGCTGCAACCTCCTTCGCGTTGGTCCGCACCAGCGCCGCGGCGCCGAGCAGGGCCGCGGTCGCACCGATCTCCGACCGCAGCACCGGCACGTCCCGCAGCAGCGGGAGGACGCCGGCCGCCGCGGCGCGCGTGAGCGCCGCCCACCACGTCCCTCCGATGCTCGCGACCCCGCCGCCGACCACCACGACGTCGGGGTCCAGGACGTTCACCAGTCCGGCAAGGGCCTCCCCCACCGCGTGTCCGCCGTCCGCGAGGAGGTCGCCGGCCGTGGTGTCCCCCGCCGCCGCGGCGGCCGCGACCGCCCGCAGGTCTCCGGCGGTGCCGCCGGTGCGCCGGGCGTGCTCGCGTGCCAGCGCGGGCCCGGAGGCGAACGCCTCCAGGTGCCCCGTGGCACCGCAACTGCAGGCGAGGGTCTCGGCCTGGGGGCACGGCAGGTGCCCCACGTGGCCGGCCGCACCGTGCCGGCCGCGGTCCAGGACGCCGTCGTCGACCACCGCTCCGCCGATGCCCGTGCCGACCGCCACGGTGAGCACCCTCCGGTGGCCGCGGCCGACGCCGTACGTCGCCTCGCCCAGGCCGTGGGCGTGCACGTCGTTCACGACGGTCACCGGCACCTCCATCCGCGCCTGGAGTCCGGCGCGCACGTCGGTCCCGACCCATCCGTTGAGCGCGTCGGTCGCCCCCACGACGACGCCGTCCGCATCGACGACACCCGCAGTCCCGACGCCGACAGCTCCCACGGTGCCACCCTCGGCGGCGGCCAGGCGTCCCACCAGGCCGGCCACGGTGTCGAGGATGGCCGTGCTTCCGAGCGACGCCGGGGTCGCGGTCTCGAGCCGTGCGACCAGGGCGCCGTCCCGCCCGACGAGCGCGGCCGCGGTCTTGGTGCCTCCGACGTCGACCGCGGCGACCAGTTCCAGGCCCATCGCGGTCAGAGCAGTCCCGTCGACTCGAGGACCGCGCGCACCCGGGCGGTCTCCTCGGCGTCGAGCGAACGCATCGGCAGGGACACGGTGTTGGTCTCGATGACCCCGAGGAGCGCGAGCGCCGTCTTGAACCCGCCGACACCGCGGGTGCTCCCATGGGTCGTGCGGGGGTCGGCGGCGTCGACGACGCGGAAGAGCTGGACGAGACGGTCCTGCTCGGCCCTGGCGGTGGTCCAGTCCCCCGCTGCTGCAGCGGCGTGCAGTCGCACGTAACCGGCCGGGTCGACGTTGCCGAGGCCCGGCACCGAGCCGTCCGCACCGGCCAGCAGCATCCCGTCGACGACGACCTCGTGACCGGTCAGGGCGGCGTACTCCAGTCCCTGCTCGGCGACCGCGACCAGCAGCTGGCGAAACGCGACGTCGTCCCCGCTGGAGTCCTTGACCCCTGCCAGGACGCCGTCGACGGCGAGCCGCAGTTGCAGCTCGACCGGCAGCTTGGTGTGCACACATGCCGGGATGTCGTAGGCCAGGACGTCGAGCGCGGTGCGCTCGGCCACTGCGCGGAAGTGCCGCTCGACCTCGTGTGGTCCGACCAGCGTGTAGAACGGCGCCGTCACGACCACCGCGTCTGCCCCCAGGAATTCGGCCGCCCTGGTCCGGCCGAGCACGCGCGCGGTGGTCGGCTCGATGCATCCGGCGATCACGGGCACGGCGCCGGCCGTCGTCTTGACGACGACCTCGAGGGCGAGGTCGCGCTGCGCGTCGGTGAGGTAGACCGTCTCGCCCGAGCTGCCCAGCGGGAACAGCCCGTGGCACCCGGCGTCCAGCAGGTGCGCGACGAGCCGCTCCAGCGAGGGCACGTCGACCTCGCCGTCAGCGGTGAGCGGGGTGAGGACCGGCGGGACGACTCCGGCGTACGGGCGGGTGGGACTGATCACGCGTGCTCCTCGACGTGCAACGGGGTGGGGGTGTGGGTGGCGCGCCGGGCCATGTCGACCAGCTCGGCGTCGCTGGTGCCCGACGGCACCGGGTGGTGGCATCGGAGGACGTGGGTCGTGCCGGACGCGCCGGTCCCGAACGGCGGCATGGTCTCCGCGCAGAGGTCGTCGGCGCGCCAGCAGCGGGTCCGGAACGGACACCCGCTGGGGGGCCGGGTCGCCGAGGGCACCGGTCCGACCAGTGGGATCGGGTCCAGCGGAGAGAGCAGCCCGGGCGTCGCGGAGAACAGCGCACGGGTATAGGGGTGGGCCGCCCCCTCGGGCATGACGCGTGCCGGCGCTTGCTCGACGATCCGGCCGAGGTACATCGTCACGATCCGGTCGCTGACCCGCTTGACGGTCTGGATGTCGTGGGAGACGAAGACCATCGCGAGGTCGAGCCGGTCCTGCAGGTCCATCAGCAGGTTCAGGATCTGGGCCCGCACCGAGACGTCGAGCGCGCTGGTCGGTTCGTCGGCGATGAGCAGGCCCGGCTCGAGGGCCAGCGCCCGGGCGATCGACACGCGCTGGCGCTGCCCGCCCGAGAGCTGGCTGGGCAGCGCGTCGGCGACCGACCGGGGCAGGCCGACGAGCGCCATCAGCTCGCGGACCCGCTCCTCGCGCTGGGCGACCGTCCCGCGGCGGTGCACGTCCAGCGGGTCCCTGAGGATCCTGCGGATCGCCATGCGCCGGTTGAGCGAGGTCGACGGGTCCTGGAAGACCATGCCCACGCCGGCACCGATGTGCTCGCGACGCTGCGCCGGACTCATCGTCCACACGTCGGTGTCCGCGACCAGGACCTGGCCGCTGGTGGGCCGCTGCAGGCCGACCAGCACCTTGGCGAGCGTCGACTTGCCACAGCCGGACTCCCCGACGATGCCGACGGTCTCGCCACGTGCGATGGCCAGGTCCGCCCCGGTGAGCGCGTGGACCCGCTGCCTCTCGAACAGCCGGCCTCCCGAGATGCGGTGCACCACGTGCACGTCCCGGAGCTCGGCGACGGTCTCGTTCATCGGGCGACCTCCGTCAGGGTCGGGACGAGGACGGGGTGGTGGCAGGCGAACCGGTGGCCCGCTCCCCCCTCGAGCGCAGGGGCCACGTCGTGGCACACGGTGGTGGCCATCGGGCAGCGGTCGCTGAACCGGCAGCCGCGCGGGAAGTCCGCCGGCGAGGGCACCACGCCCGGGATCTGGGTGAGCCGCTCGGCACCGGTCTCCAGACTCAGCACGGAACCGAGGAGGCCGCGTGCGTAGTGGTGCGCCGGCGCGCCGATGACCGCCGCTGTCGGCCCGCTCTCGACCACCTGGCCGCCGTACATGACGACCACGCGGTGGGCGACGTCGCTGACCAGCGCCAGGTCGTGGCTGACGAGGATCAGGGCGAAGTTCAGCTCGTCCTGCAGCCGCAGCAGCAGCTCCATGACCTGAGCCTGGACGGTCACGTCGAGCGCGGTGGTGGGCTCGTCGGCGATGACCAGCCGGGGGTCGCGGGAGAGTGCCATGGCGATGACCACACGCTGCCGTTGGCCGCCCGACAGCTCGTGTGGGTACGCCGCGAGGGTGCGCGCCGGGTCGAGGCCGACCAGCTGCATCAGCTCCTCGGCAGAGCGGCGTCCGCCCCGCTTGACCAACTGGTGCAGCTGGACGCCGATCTTCAACGACGGGTTCAGCGCCGAGAGAGCGTCCTGGTAGATCATCGCGATGTCCCGGCCCAGCAGCGGGCGCCGCTTCGTCGGCGACAGCGCCGCGATCTCGCGGCCGTCGAACCGGATGCTGCCCCGCAGGCGCGAGCCGGCGGGCAGCAGACCCATCACCGCCAGCGTGGTCAGCGACTTGCCTGAGCCGGACTCACCGACGAGGCCGAGCACCTCGCCTGGCCGCACGTCGAAGGACATGCCTCGGACGACGTCGACACCGCCGTGGGCGCGTGCGAACGCGATCGAGACGTCGTCGAGCACGAGGATCGGGTCACCGGCGGGGACCGGCCGGCTGCGGGCGCCGAGCCGCCGGGCGGCCTCGGCGAGTCTGGGCAGGTCGACCGCGACGCCGCTGCCGGGTGCCGCGACCTCCAGTCGGTCCCCTGCTGGGGCGACCTGCGTCCCTCGCCGGGCCGCAGGAGCGGCCCACGCGTCCGAGATGCCCTCGGAGAGCACGTTGAGCGCGAGCACCGTGAGCAGGATCAGCAGGCCCGGGAAGAACGTCGCCCACCAGCCGCCGAACTGGATCATCTCCTTGCCGAAGGCGATCACCGAGCCCCACGACGAGGCTGCCTCCTGCGGGGAGAGCCCGCCGCCGATGAACGAGAGTGAGGCCTCGAAGACGATCGCGTCGGCCACCATGACCGTGACGTAGACGAGGATCGGCGCGGCGCAGTTCCGCAGCACGTGCCGCCACAAGATGTGCGGCCGCCGGGCGCCGATGATCCGTTCCGCTGCCACGTAGTCCTCGCCGTACTGCGAGAGCACGTTGGCGCGCACGATGCGGGCGACCGGCGGCGTGAACACGAACCCGATGGCCAAGATCAGGACCGTCAGGTTGTTCTTGCCGAAGGAGACGATCAGCAGCGCCGAGAGCACGATCGCCGGGAACGCCATCACGACGTCCAGGCAGCGCATGACGACCTCGTCGACCACGGATCGCGCGGTGCCGGCCAGGGCGCCGAGGAACCCGCCGAGGACCAGGGCGATGCCGGCCGCGCCGAAGCCGACCTGCAACGAACGACGGGTGCCCGACAGCAGGCGGGAGAAGACGTCGCGGCCGAGCTTGTCCACGCCGAACCAGTACTCGCGCGAGGGGCCGGTCGTCGGCGTCGCGAGGCCGGTGCGGCCGGGGTCGTGGGTGAGCAGCAGCGGGCCGAGGAGGCCGACGAGCACGATCAGGACGACGAAGCAGAGCGCCACCCGCGAGGCGGGGCCGAGTCGACGGAACGCGACGCCCGGCCGGGAGAGGGTCGCCGCCAGCGTGGCGGGGTCGAGGGTCCGCATCAGTGACCTCCTCGCAGTCGAGGGTTGGCGAAGTAGTAGAGGATGTCGACGACGAGGTTCACCACGACGAAGCCGAGTGCGATGGTGAGCACGGCACCTTGCGCGAGCGCGGTGTCGTTGTTGCGGACGGCCGTCATGATCAGCGTCCCCATGCCCGGCAGCGAGAAGATCGCCTCGATGATCACGGTGCCGCCAATGAGGTAGCCGATCCGGACGCCGAGCACGGTCAGCGGGTTGACGAGCGCGTTGCGCAGGACGTTGCGGCCGACCACGACGTACGGCGGCAGGCCGGCGCCGATCGCGGTGCGCACGTAGTCACGGTCGAGCTCCTCGACCATCGAGGTCCGCACGATGCGGGCCAGGGAGCTGCCCACGGGGACGGCGAGGGCGATCGCCGGCAGGGCCAGGCTCTCGAGCCACCCAGCGACGGAATCCCCCGGATTGACGTATCCGCCCGACGGGAACACCCGGTTGTTGATGGCGAGGTACTGGATCAGGAGCAGAGCCAGCCAGAAGGACGGCATCGCGATCCCCGTCATCGACACGAACCGGATGACCTGGTCCGGCCAGCGGTCGCGGTACAGCGCGGCGACGATGCCGAGGACGAGCCCGATGACCAGGGCGCCGAGCACGCCCAGGGCGGTGAGCTGGATGGTCAGGGGCAGCGCCTCGCCGATCCGGTCCGCGACCGGGACCGCGGGCGGGAAGGTCACGCCGAGGTTGCCCTGCACGAGGTCGCCCAGGAAGTGGACGTAGCGCAGCACGAAGGGGTCGTCGAGCCCGTGGGAGGCCTTGAACGCCTCGATCTGGGCCGCCGAGGCCTGGTCGCCGAGCACCGACAGCGCCGGGTCGAACGGCGAGAACTGCAGGACCACGAAGACGAAGAGGGTGATGCCGAGCGTCAGGGGCACGAGGGTGAGCAAGCGGCGGGCGACGAGGTTCAGGACGGCGAGCACGGCTCTCCTCGTGGGTCCGGGCCGGGTGGGCGGAGTCGGGTGGGGGACGTCGGACGGTCGCAGGGCCGCCGACCGGCGGCGTGCCCGCCCCCGGGGTCGGGGGCAGGCACGCCGGATCAGCCGGTCACGAGCGGGACGCGTCGAGGAAGTACAGGCCGGTGGTGGCCGGGCCGTCGAAGTCGCTCAGCTCGTCGCCGTCGTAGGCGGTGACGACCTTGGTGTGCAGGATCGGGTAGAGCGGGACGTCGTCAGCGACGATGTCGAGCACCTGCTTCCACAGCTCGTCGCGAGCGCTCTCGTCGTCGGTCGCAGCGGCCCGGTCGAGCAGGTCGGCGACCTTCTGCCGGTTCGGGGAGCTCCACCGCATCCGGTCCTCGGGCCAGGTCGTCCCGTAGTAGAACCAGCGCATCAGCAGGTCGGGGTCGGGGCCGAACACACTCGGGTCACCGGAGGCCAGCAGGACACGGAACTTCTCGGAGGGCACCAGCTCGCCGTAGACGGCGGAGGACGGCACGGTGTTGAGCGTGGCGGTGACGCCGACCTGCTTCCACTGCTCGATCACGAGCGGGGCGATGTCCTTGATGAACGAGGCGTCCGTGGTGACGAGCTCGAACTGCAGGTCCTCGGCGCCGGCCTCGGCGAGCAGCTGCTCGGCCTTCTGCGGGTCGTAGCCGTAGACGGTCGCGGCCTCCTGGTAGGACGGGTTGCCCTCATCGAGGTAGGAGCTCGCCGGCGTGCCGAAGCCGTTCAGCGCCGTGTCGACGATCTTGTCCTTGTCCAGCGCGTAGTGCAGGGCCTGCCGGACCCGCTTGTCGTCGAACGGCGCTGCGCTGTTGTTGAACATGAGGAAGGCCTGGTTGAAGGCCTGCTTCTCCGCCACCTCGAAGCCGTCCCCGAGCGAGTCGACGTTGAGGTACGGCACGGCCTCGATGGCCTGGACGCGGCCGCCCTGGAGGTCGGCGATGCGGGCGGAGCCGTCCGTGTTCGTGTTCCACGTCATCGCGTCGGCCTTCGCCGGGCGCGGACCGTTGTAGTACTCGTTCTTGCTCAGCTTCAGCACCGTCTCCGAGGCGCTGTCGAGCTGGTAGGGGCCGGACCCGATCGGGGCGGTGTCGAACTTCTCGGAGGCCTCGGCGTCACCGGTGAGCGCCTTCGGAACGACCTTGATCACCGAGATGCGCTGCTCGAACAGCGGGAACGGGCTCTTCAGGGTGAACTCCACCGTGGTGGCGTCCACCGCCTCGACCTTCTTGATGAAGTTGACGAAACCCGCCATCAGCGGAGGCGCAGCCGGATCCTCGGGCTCGATCACCCGCATGAACGAGTGCGCGACGTCGTCGGCCGTCACGTCACTGCCGTCGGAGAACTTCGCGCCGTCTCGCAGCTGCACCGTCCAGGAGAGCCCATCGGCGCTCTCCTCCGGCTCCGACCCGGCGAGCGCCAGGTACGGCTCGCGGGTGACCGGGTCGAGATCGATCAGGCCCTCGAAGATGTGCTGGTTGGCGGCGGTGGCGACGGCGCTGGAGGCGTTGTCCGGGTCGAAGCCGCTCGAGAGCGCGAACGCCAGGGTGGCCTCGATGGTGTTGCCGCCGGTGCCACCACCCCCGTTGCTGGACGACGGCCCGCCGCAGGCTGCCAGCCCCAGCGACAACACGAGTGCGGCTGCGGCGGCGCCGCTCGCGGAACGAAGGCGGGACCGGACCGCCCTGCGGGTGATGCTCACACGAACCTCCAAGGGTTTCGGCATCAGACCTATGACGTCTGATGTCTTATGCGTTAGGGTGAGCCTCACACGAGTTCGACGGAAGGGTCAAGCATCGTGGTCGATCTCGACGGAGCAATCTCGGCTGGACGCTCGGCCCGCACGCGTGGCGTCTCGCTGCGCGAGCAGGTGGCCGAGCAGATCAAGCAGCTGATCATCCGCAACCGGATGCGGCCCGGCGACCTGCTGCCCACCGAGGGCGAGCTGTGCGAGGAGCTGGGGGCCAGCCGCTCGAGCGTTCGCGAGGCCGTCAAGGTCCTCGCCGCCCTCGACATCGTCGAGGTGCGCCACGGCCACGGAACCTACGTCGGGAAGATGTCGATGGCTGCACTCGTCGAGAGCCTGGCCTTCCGCGGATTTCTCAGCAGGGACAACGACTACCGACTGATCGCGGACCTGGTGGACGTGCGGGCGACGCTGGAGCAGGGGTTCGCCGAGACCCTCGTCGCGTCCTCCACGCCCGAGCAGCGGGACCGCCTCCACGCGCTCGCCACCGGCATGCGGACCAGGGCGGAGCGCGGCGAGGACATCATCGACCTGGACCGGGACTTCCACCTCGCCCTGATGGCCCCACTGGACAACGACCTGGTGCTGCAGCTGACCGGCGCATTCTGGGACGTGCACGCGATCGTGGCGCCGGGCTTGGGCAGCAGTTCCGAACAGCTGGTGCAGACCGCCGACGCCCACCTGCGGATCGCCGAGCGGGTGGCCGCGGAGGATGCCGTCGGTCTGCGCGAGGCGATCGCAGCGCACTACCAGCCGATCCGGACCAACATCGCCGCCCACATCGCCCGAGCACGCGAGGACTGACCGGATGCCGCTGTTCGACCTGCCCCTCGACGAGCTGACCGCCTACCGTTCGCCGCGACCCGAGCCGGCCGACTTCGACGAGTTCTGGGCAGCCACGCTCGCGGAGACGTCCGCCCACCCGCTCGACGTGGTGGTCGAGACCCACGAGCTCGCACTGACCGCGGTCGAGGCCTCCCACGTCTGGTTCGCCGGCTACGGCGGTCAGCCCGTCCATGGCCTCTTCCTGCGGCCCTCCCCCGCGGTCGTCGCTGGACCGCTGCCGGTCGTGGTGCAGTTCCTCGGGTACGGCGACGGAACCGGGAGCCCGCTGGACTGGCTCGGCCTGCCGGCGGCCGGCTTCGCGACCCTGGTGATGGACACGCGCGGCCAGGGAGCGCGCGCCCGGCGCGGCGGCGCGACCGGCGACCATGACGGCAGCCGCTCCCCGCACGTCGAGGGCTTCCTGACCAAGGGCGTGCTCGACCGCGCCGACTACTACTACCGCCGCGTGTTCGCCGACGCCGTCCGCGCGGTCGAGTGCGCCGCGCAGCTCGACCGCGTGGACGCCGCGCGGCTGGCGGTCGCGGGCACCAGCCAGGGAGGCGGCATCGCCCTCGCCGCCGCGGCACTCGCGGACGGTGTCCGTGCCGCCGTGGTCAACGTGCCGTTCCTGTGCCACTACAGCCGTGCGGTCGACGTGACCGCCTCGGAGCCGTACGCCGAGCTGCTGCGCTTCCTGCGCACGCACCGCGCCCGTGCCGAGGATGCGCTGGCGACCCTCGACTACTTCGACGGTGTCAACTTCGCCGGCCGGGCCAGTGCACCCGCGCTGTTCTCGGTCGCGCTGATGGACGACGTGTGCCCGCCGTCCACGGTCTACGCCGCCCACAACGCCTACGCCGGTCCGACCCGGCTCGAGATCTACCCCTACAACGAGCACGAGGGCGGCGGCATTCCCCAGGACGAGCTGACGATCGCGTGGCTGCGTGACCACCTCGCCGTCCCCACCGCCCGCGCCGCGAACTGACCCCGAGCCGACCACAGGAGACGACATGATCACGCCCGTCGGCGAGCAGATGGCTCGCGAGATCGCCGAGCAGCCCCCCGCCCTCTCCCGCCTCCTGCACGACACCGCGCAGGTCAGGGAGGTCGCCCGCCGCATCCGCGAGGCTCGGCCGCGCTTCGTGGTCCTCGCCGCCCGTGGGACGAGCGACCACGCGGCGCTCTACGCCAAGTACCTCATCGAGATCTCCCTCGGCCTGCCCGTGGGCCTGGCGTCCCCCTCGACGCTCACGGTCTATGGCGCGCGCCCGCACCTGAACGACGTGCTGTGGGTCGCGGTCAGCCAGTCGGGCGGGTCGCCGGACCTGGTCCGGTCGACCGAGACCGCCCGCGCCTGCGGGGCTCTCACGGTCGCCGTCACCAACGCTCCCGACTCGCCCCTCGCCGCAGCGGCCGAGCTCGGGGTGGACGTCCTGGCCGGGCCGGAGCGAGCGGTCGCGGCCACCAAGACCTACACGAGCCAGCTGCTCGCCCTGTGGCTGCTCGTCGACCACTGGCGCGGCGGCGACGGTCGCACCGCGGCCGGCCTGCCGGACCACGTGGGCTCCGCCCTCGACACGCCCGGGATCGACGGGCTGGCCAGCAGGCTCCGCTTCGCCCCGAGCCTCATCTGCACCGCGCGCGGCTACTCCTACCCCACGGCCCGTGAAGCGGCACTCAAGCTGATGGAGACGTCGTACGTCGCCGCCCAGGCGTTCTCGGGCGCGGACCTGCTCCACGGGCCGCTCGCACTGGTCGACGCCGACCGACCGGTGCTCGCCGTGGTGGGCCCCGGCGACGGCGGCAGGGCCATGGCGCCCACCCTCGAGCGCCTGGCCGCCCAGCGGGCCGAGCTGACCGTCATCGGGGATCCCGCCGGCGTACCCGACGTGCACACCGTCGTGCCACTGCCGGCGGACATCCCGGAGGAGCTGTCCCCCATCGTCGAGATCGTCCCGCTCCAGCGGCTCGCCCACCGGCTCGCCGTGACCCGGCAGCACGATCCCGACGCACCGCGCGGACTGGCGAAGGTCACCAGCACCATCTGAGGCCGGCGGGCCCGCGCGGCGTCGGCACTAGTGCTTCGCCGCGAGGCGCGACGTCGCGCGGCCGACCAGGCCGGTGCGGCCCGGGGCGAGACGCGCGGCGAGGTCGAGGACTCGGGCGTCGGGTCCGACGACCATGCGCGGCTTCTCCTTCTCGATCGCCTTGACGATCGCCTTGGCCACGCGCGAGGGCGGCGGCATGAACCTCGACACCCGCGACGCCCCGAGCTTGGCGATCCGCTCCCCCTCGGCCCCGCGCGCGCTGCCGGTGATGTTGGTGCGGTGGGTGCCGGGGAAGATCGTGCTCACGCCGACGTTCGTGGTGATCAGCTCGCCGCGCAGCCCCTCCGTGAACGACTTCACCGCACCCTTCGTCAGGGCGTACGTCGCGTTGTGCGGCAGCCCCAGCAGTCCGGTCATGCTGGAGACGTTGACGATGTGCGCCTCGTCCTGCTCCAGCAGCGTCGGCAGGAACGCGTGGCAGCCGTGCACCACGCCCCACATGTTGACCCCGACCATCCACCGGACATCCTCCAGCCGCTCCTCGGCGAAGGCCCCGGCGGACGTGACGCCGGCGTTGTTGACCAGCACGTGCACCGCACCGTGCGTGGCCAGCACCTCATCGGGCAGCTCTCCCACCCGGTCGGCGTCGGACACGTCCGCCACGTGGGTGGACGCCGTGACGCCGGCCCGTCGCACCAACTCGGCGGTCTCCTGGATCCCGCCCGGGCTGACGTCGACCAGCGCGAGGTGGCACCCGCGGGCGGCGAGCCGCTCGCTGGTGACCCGACCGATCCCGCTGCCCGCACCGGTGACGACCGCGACCCGACCTGCCAGGTGCTGCATGCGACTCCCCCAAGACTCCATCGGACGTTGCCAAAACTAGAACGTGCTATACCACCGGCACGGGATGTCACCGATCGTCCGCCGGACGTCGCGCACAACCGCGTGCGCCGACCGGGCCGGTAGGACCGGACCCGAGCTCCGCGCGACGGTCAGCCGCGCCGGCGGCGCCGGGCGGCGGCGGTGCCCTCGAACTGGGCAGCGCTGCGCCGCAGGAGCCGCTCGGCGACGGCGGGTTCCCGGTCGTACGCCGCCAGCAGGGCGCGCGCGCCGGCGGCGAGCGCGCCGTCAGGCACACTCGGCGACTCGGCGGCCAGCAACGCGGACTGCATCGCGTTGCGCACGGCCTCCTTGCCGACCCGCACCACCAGGTCCGCCGGGTCCGCCGGGTCACCAGCACGCGCCTCACCAGCGGCCGCGCGCAGCCGCAGCTCCCCCGCGCGGGCGTCGTAGGACAACCGGCCACCGGTCGCGTGCCGGAGCTGGGCGTCGAGGTCCTCCACTGCACCTCCCGAGACGAGCGGGGACGACCCTGCGGAGGTGACCGTAGGCCATCGACGGCCAACACAGGTGCACCGGGCGTTCCCTAGACTCGCAGGTGAGCTGCCGATCGACCCCAGGAGGACCTCCGTGCCCGTGACCCGAGGCTTCTTCCGCAAGCGCGCGCAGGGCCCGGAGGGGCGGATCCCGCCGGGTCAGTACGACACCGGTAGCGGCTGGCCGGTGCTCACTGCCGAGGCGACGCCGCGGATCGACCCGGCCGACTGGTCGATCACCGTCGACGGTCTCGTCGAGGAGCCGACCACGTGGACGTGGGACGAGGCGCACCGGCTGCCGTCGGCGACGTACTCCGGCGACATCCACTGCGTGACGACCTGGACCAAGCTGGACATGGTCTTCCGCGGGATCAGCGTCGACGACCTGCTGGCGGCGGCGCGGCCGCGACCGGAGGCGCGGTTCGTGCTGGCGCACTCAAGCACCGGCTACACGACCAACCTGCCGCTCGAGGACGTCACCGGCGGCAAGGCGTGGGTGGTGTGGGAGGCCGAGGGCAAGCCGCTGACGCCCGAGCACGGCGGCCCGGCCCGGCTGCTGGTCCCCCACCTCTACTTCTGGAAGTCGGCCAAGTGGGTCTCGCGGCTGGAGCTGCTCGCGGAGGACCAGCAGGGCTTCTGGGAGCGCAACGGCTACCACGACCGCGGCGACCCGTGGCGCGAGCAGCGCTACCAGGGCGACGCGTGAGCGCGGACCGGTCCATCGACGACGTCGTCCCGCGCGAGACGACCTGGACCACCGGCACGATCATCACCAAGGAGCAGCCGACGCCCGACCAGGTGCGGCTGCGGCTCCACGTCGACGACCGGCAGCATCACGACCCCGGGCAGCACTACGTCGTGCGGCTGCGCGCGCCCGACGACTACACCGCGCAACGCTCCTACTCGGTCGCCTCGGACGACGACGACCCGCTGGTCGAGCTGCTGGTCGAGCGCTTCCCCGACGGCGAGGTCTCCGGGCACCTGGCCGACGTCGCCGAGGTCGGCGACGTGCTGGAGGTGCGCGGGCCGATCGGCCGCTGGTTCCGCTGGGACACCCGCACCCCGGCGGTCTGCCTGGTCGGCGGCACCGGCGTCGTGCCGGCGGTCTCGATGCTCCGCACCGCGCGCCGGCTCGGCCGTCGCGACCTGCTCCGGGTCGCCGCGGTGGGCCGCTCCCCCGAGCACCTGCCGTACGCCGCCGAGCTGGCGCGCGCCGGAGCGCTGGTCGCCTACACCCGTCACGACGACGGCGACCGTGCCCGCGGCGTGGCGACGGTGGACGAGCTGGCGCCGCTGGCGGCGGCCGCGGAGGTGGCCTTCGTCTGCGGGTCGCCACGCTTCGTCGCGCTCGCCACTCCCCTGCTGATCGAGGCCGGCGTCGACCCGACGACGATCCGCGTGGAGCAGTTCGGCGCGACTGGCTGAGGCCGAAGCGCCCATCCCCGTTCACGGAAGCCTCCCGCCGGGCAAGGGACCACCGACCGACACTCGACGGAAGGTGAGCATGCACGTGAACCCCAAGGACGCCGCGAAGGCCGCGAAGGACAAGCTGGAGGGCCTGCTCGACGTCACGGTCCCGGGAGCGCCCGGCCCCGCGCCCGCCACGGTCGAGGAGCCGACCGCCCCGAAGCCGCCGCTGCCGCCCAAGCCCGACCAGGGCGCGCCGGCGACCGGCACCGCGACCGGCGCGCAGACGGGCGCGCCGCCGACCGCGCGCGCCCAGCAGTCGGCGTACCTCACCAACTCGACCGGCACCCGCCTGCGCGACACCGACCACTCGCTCAAGGCCGGCAGTCGCGGCCCGACGCTGCTGCAGGACCACCACCTGCGGGAGAAGATCACCCACTTCGACCACGAGCGCATCCCCGAGCGCGTCGTCCACGCCCGCGGCGCCGGCGCGCACGGCGTCTTCGAGGGCTACGGCACCGCGGAGTCGGTCTCGATGGCCGGGCTGTTCGCGAAGGGCAAGCAGACCCCGGTCTTCACGCGGTTCTCCACCGTCCTGGGTTCGCGCGGGTCGGCCGACACCGTGCGCGACACCCGCGGGTTCGCGACGAAGTTCTACACCGAGGAGGGCAACTGGGACCTCGTCGCCAACAACATCCCGGTCTTCTTCATCCAGGACGGCATCAAGTTCCCCGACGTCATCCACGCCGGCAAGCCGCACCCGGACCGGGAGATCCCGCAGGCGCAGAGCGCGCACGACACGTTCTGGGACTTCGTCTCGCTGCACACCGAGGCCCAGCACCACACGATGTGGAACATGTCCGACCGCGGCATCCCGCGCTCCTACCGGATGATGGAGGGCTTCGGCGTCCACACCTTCCGGTGCATCAACGCCGAGGGCGCGACGTCGCTCGTGAAGTTCCACTGGAAGCCCAAGCTCGGCGTCCACTCCCTCACCTGGGAGGAGGCGCAGATGGTCGGCGGCATCGACCCCGACTTCCACCGCCGCGACCTCTACGACGCCATCGAGGCCGGCGCGCACCCCGAGTGGGAGCTCGGCATCCAGGTCTTCCCGGACGAGCCGGACCAGATGTTCGCCGGCATCGACCTCCTCGACCCGACCAAGATCGTGCCCGAGGAGATCGCGCCGGTGCAGCCGATCGGCAAGCTGACGCTCAACGCCAACCCGACGAACTTCTTCGCCGAGGTCGAGCAGGTCGCCTTCCACGTCGGCCACCTGGTGCCGGGCATCGACGTCACCGACGACCCGCTGCTGCAGACGCGCCTCTTCTCCTACGTCGACACCCAGCTGTCCCGGCTCGGCGGCCCGAACTACAACCAGATCCCGGTCAACCGGCCGCACGTGCCGACCAACGACATGTTCCGCGACGGCTTCCACCAGCACGCGGTGCACTCCGGCGTGGCGCCGTACAAGCCG
The DNA here is from genome assembly GCF_014266025.1 of Nocardioides deserti. GTDB lineage: Bacteria > Actinomycetota > Actinomycetes > Propionibacteriales > Nocardioidaceae > Nocardioides > Nocardioides deserti. The sequence goes on from NZ_JACMYC010000001.1 coordinate 677,192, forward strand.
AACTCGCTGGACGGCGGCTGCCCCTTCGCCGCGGGTGCGGACCTCTCCGACGAGGAGACCCGCGCGTTCGTCGAGGCGGCGGTCAAGGTCTCCGAGGCGACCAAGGTGCGTGCCAACCCGGCGTCGTACGACGACCACTACAGCCAGGTGCGCCAGTTCTGGTTGTCGATGACGCCGGTGGAGAAGGAGCACATCATCCGGGCCTACACCTTCGAGCTCGGCAAGTGCTACGAGCAGGCCGTCAAGGAGCGCCAGCTCCAGAGCCTGGCCAACATCGACCCGGTGCTGTGCCAGGAGGTGGCCACCGGCCTGGGCCTGCCCGCGCCGGAGCCGACGGTGCCGCTCGAGGACCTCGAGCCGAGCCCGGCGCTGTCACAGGTCAAGGGGCCGTTCCCGCCCGACGGCCGGATGGTCGGCATCGTCGTGGACCCCGACGGGGACCTCAGCGGCGTGGACGCGCTGCGCCGCACGATCCACGGCGCCGGGATGGTGCCGCTGGTCTTCGGGCCGCACGGCGGCACCATCGGGGGCATGCCGGTGCAGCGCACCTTCGCCACCGGCCGCTCGGTCGAGGTCGACGTGCTGCTGCTGGCCGGGGCCCCGAAGCCGGCGCCGGACGCGCTCACCAACCGGGACGCCAAGGCCGGCACGCCCGGCTCCCCCGCGCTCGACCCGCGCGTCGCGCTGCTCGTCCAGGAGTGCCACCGCCACGCCAAGGTGATCGGCGCCTGGGGCGAGGGCGTCACCGCGCTCGACGGGGCCGGCATCGCGGCCGACGACGCGGGCATCGTGACCGGCGACTCCCCCGCCGACGTCTTCACCGGCGTCTCGGAGCAGATGGCCTTCCACCGGGTCTGGGACCGGTTCCCGACGGCGGTCTGAGCCGCACCGTCCGCGTGCAGGGGTCACCGGTTCACCGGTGACCCCTGCACATCCCGGGGCAGATTCGCCCCGGTATGTGCAGGACTCCCCGGAGAAGTGGTGTGCGGCCGGGATCACATCACGAGTAGTTGGTTGTCGAAGGCAATCATCTTTACGGTAGGCACCTCACCGACCGAAGAGGAACACCTGTGCCGAGCCCCACCCGGACGCCGAACCCGCGTCTCGCGATCGCCGTCCTCTGCGCCGGCGGCCTGACCGCCGCGCTGACCCAGACGCTGGTCATCCCGATCCAGAGCGACCTGCCGCGCCTGCTCGACACCTCGGCCGCGAACGCCGCCTGGGTCGTCACGGTCACCCTGCTCGCCGGTGCCGTGGCGATGCCGATCGCCGGCCGGCTCGCGGACCTCTTCGGCAAGAAGCGGGTCATGGTCGCCAGCGCGGCCCTCCTCGTGGTCGGCTCGGCACTCGTCGCGCTCTCCTCGACCCTCGTCCCCGTCCTCGCCGGCCGGGCGCTGCAGGGCCTGGCCATGGGCTTCATCCCGGTCGCCATCTCGCTGATCCGCCAGATCGTGCCGCCCCAGATGGCCGGCAGCGCGGTGGCAGCGATGAGCGCGACGCTCGGCGTCGGCGGCGCGATCGGGCTGCCGTTGTCCGCCTGGATCGTCGAGGTCGGCGACTGGCACGCGCTCTTCTGGGTCTCCACCGTGCTCGCCGCGCTCATCACCGTGCTCACCGCCCTGGCGATCCCGCACATCCACGACGGGGCGCCCGGCCGGTTCGACTGGGTCGGCGCGATCGGCCTCGCCGTCGGTCTCGTGTCGCTCCTCGTGGGCGTCTCCAAGGCGACCACCTGGGGCTGGGGCGACGCCCGCACCCTCGGCGCGATGGTCGCCGGCGTCGTCGTCCTCCTCGTCTGGGGCGCCTTCGAGATGCGCCAGGCCGAGCCGCTGGTCGACCTGCGCGCGACCGCCAAGCTGCCGGTGCTCATGACCAACGTCGCCGCGGTCGCGATCGGCTTCGGCATGATGGCGCAGGCGATCGTCGTCCCCCAGCTGCTCCAGCTGCCCGAGGCCACCGGCTACGGCCTGGGCCAGTCGGTCCTCGCCGCCGGCCTGTGGATGGCCCCCGGCGGCCTGGTGATGATGCTGTTCGCGCCGGTCTCCGGCCGGCTCATCGCCACCATCGGCGCCCGGATCACGCTGATGATCGGCGCCGCCGTGCTCGGTGCCGGCTACCTGGTGGCGTACGTCCTCATGGATGCCCCCTGGCAGCTCCTGCTCGTCTCCTGCATCCTCTCCGCCGGCGTCGGGATCGGGTACGCCGCGATGCCGACCCTCATCCTCGACGCGGTGCCGCCGCGCGAGGCCGGCGCAGCGGTCGGCCTGAACGCGCTCATGCGCTCGGTCGGCACCACCGTCGCGGCCGCCGTCATGGGCACCCTGCTGACCAGCAACACGACGCCGATGGGCCGGGGCTTCGAGATCCCGACCGAGGACGCGTTCCGGCTGTGCTTCCTCGTCGGCGCGGTCGCCGCGTTCGTCGGGGTCGCCATCGCGGCGACGATCCCGCGGCGCAAGGTCGACGACACCGTCGTCGAGCATCCGGAGGCTGCCGGGGTCGCCGCCGGCTGACGGCCACCCGCCGCGCGGGGCGGGATCAGCCGCGGGCGGCCCGGCCCAGCGGTCGGCTGCGGACGAGCACGCCGATCTTGTCGATGCGGTGCTCGGGGTTGCCGAACCGGTCCGACCAGTAGTTGCCGACGGCGTGGTCCTCGGGGGTCGCGCACGTGGACAGCGTGATCATCGGCCACGTGGGCCGCTCCCCGGGCCGTCCCGGCACGGCGGCCCGTTGCGCCCGCAGCGACGCGGCCGAGCGGAACGACGTCTCCCGGGTCGCGGTGACCCGGTAGGTGTAGCGGACCCCGCCCGCCTCGACGTGCACCACGTCCCCGCGCCGGAGCTCGGGCAGCCGCTCGAAGGCGCGGGTCGACGAGAGCCGGTGCGCGGTGACCTGGTAGTTCCCGATCCCGCCGGGGCCGATGCCGCCGCGCGGCCCGTGCGGGCTGGCCGCGTCACCCCTGTCCTGGATCGCCGTGCCCGGGGCGTCGTCGGTCCACCCGCGGTAGGGCACGACCTCGAGGCCGGCGAGCCCGATCGCGGGCACCGCGAGGGTCGCCGCACGTGGCCGGCCGTCGCTCGCGACGTACGGATCCGGCGTCGTGGTCGCTGTCGGGGTCGGCGTCGGGGTCGGCGTCGGGCTGGTCGACCGGCTCGACGCCGCCGACGGCGAGGGGGTGGACGTCGATCCCAGGGCCTCGGAGCCCGCCGACGCGCCGTCGGAGCACCCCGTCAGGGCACCCGCACCGAGGACGATCGCGCCGACGAGGGCGGGGCCGGTCCGGCGGGTGAGGGCCATGGAACGAGCGTAGGTGGGCGGCGGGCAGGTGGGTACAGGTCGCGCATGACCGAGCAGAACGCCAACGAGAAGAACGAAGCCGTCCAGATCATCGTCGACCGGGTCTCCTCCTGGCAGGACGGCGCGACCGAGGGCACCGTCGCCGAGGAGCTGCGCAAGGGCGCCGACGAGGTCGGCATCGAGCTCAGCGACGACGAGATCGCCAAGCTCGCCGACGCCATCGAGTCCCGCCACGGGGTGGTCGACGCGAAGAGCGTCCTGTCTTGACCAGCGGCCCCGACGAGCGGCACACCCGGCCGGACGGCGTCACCGACGCCACCGTCGAGGCGCTCGGGAAGCTGTCGGAGGCGCTCGAGGCGGTCGAGGCGGCTCGGGGGTTCCTCTACAACTTCCACCGGATGAGCGGCACCGCCGACCTCACCGCCGGCGACGCCGTCGACCTGCTGCAGAAGGCGGGGCACACCGAGCTCGCCGAGAAGGTCCGCACCGAGATCATCGGTCGCAACGTGATCGAGGGGCGCTGGACGTTCCAGATCGTCGAGGCGTACGACGACACCTACTACGCGGCGTTCAAGGACGTCGAGCGGGAGGCCCGCGAGGCGCTCGTCGGCGGCCGCCGCCACCTGTACGAGGCCGAGATGAAGGAGGAGCGCCGTACCCACGGCGCGACCCACCACGAGGCCACGCCCGCCGAGACCCCTCCCGACAAGTGAGCGGCCTCCCGGTGCACACGCTGAACGACGGCACGACGCTGCCGGCGATCGGCTTCGGCACCTACCCGCTGAAGGGCGAGGAGTGCGTCACCGCCGTGCAGTCGGCGATCGAGGCCGGCTACCGCCTGATCGACACGGCGGTGAACTACGGCAACGAGGGCGAGGTCGGCGAGGCGATCCGCCGCTCGGGCGTGCCCCGCGAGGAGCTGGTGGTGACCAGCAAGCTGCCGGGGCGGGCGCACGCGTACGACGACGCGGTCGCCAGCGTGCGCGGGTCGCTCGACGCGCTCGGGCTGGACCGGATCGACCTGCACCTCATCCACTGGCCGAACCCGCGCGTGGGCAGGTACGTCGACGCCTACCGCGCGTTGGTCGACCTGCGGGCCGAGGGGCTCGTCCGCACCGTCGGGGTCTCCAACTTCACCGAGGAGCACCTGCTCCGCGTCATCGACGCCACGGGCGTTACCCCGGCGGTCAACCAGGTCGAGCTGCACCCGTACTTCCCGCAGGTCGGGATGCGCGCGGTGCACGAGCGGCTCGGGATCCGCACCGAGTCGTGGAGCCCGCTCGGCAAGCGGCAGGCGCCGTTCGACGAGCCCCCGGTCGCGGAGGCGGCCGAGCGGCACGGCGTGACGCCGGGGCAGGTGATCCTGCGCTGGCAGCTCCAGCTCGGGAACGTGCCGGTCCCGAAGTCGGCGACGCCCGAGCGGCAGCGGCAGAACCTCGACGTCCTGGACTTCGAGCTCGCCGACGACGAGGTCGCAGCGATCACGGCGCTCGGCCGACCCGACGGGCGGCTCTTCGACGGCGACCCGGACACGCACGAGGAGATGTGACGTGCCGGCGGCGACCCCCTACCTGTGCGTCGACCTCGACCGGTTGCGGCGCAACGTGCGGGTCGTCGCCGAGCGCGCCGCGGCGCAGCAGGTCGCGCTCCGACCGCACGTCAAGACGCACAAGAGCCCGGAGATCGCCCGGCTCCAGCTCGTCCACGGGGCCGTCGGCATCACCGTCGCGACCATCGGCGAGGCCGAGCTGTTCGCCCGACACGGCTGCGAGGACGTCTTCATCGCCTATCCGCTCTGGCTCGACGAGCGCGCGGCGGGCCGGGTCCGCGAGCTGACCGAGAAGGCGCGCGTCGCCTTCGCCGTCGACTCGGCGGCAGCGGCGGCCAATGCCGGCCGGCTCCTCGGCCGCACGCCGGTCGAGGTCCTGGTCGAGATCGACAGCGGCCAGCACCGCACGGGAGCCACCCCGGAGGAGGCCGGCGCGGTCGCGACGACCGCGGTCCGCGCCGGGCTCGAGGTGCGCGGGGTGTTCACGTTCCCCGGCCACTCCTACGCGCCGGGAGCGGCCGAGTCGGCCGCCCGGGACGAGGCCGCCGCCCTCGCCGCCGCCCGGGCGTCGGTGGAGGCCGCCGGGATCGAGGTGCGGGTGGTGAGCGGCGGGTCGACCCCGACCTCCGCGCACACCGACACCTCGGTCGTCACCGAGCTGCGGCCGGGTGTCTACGTCTTCGGCGACGCCCAGCAGTGGGAGCTCGGTACGACGACGCCCGACCGGATCGCGCTGAGCTGCCGGTCGACCGTGATCAGCCACAGCGGCGGCCGGGCCGTGCTCGACGCCGGCAGCAAGGTGCTCGGTGCCGACCGGGCGGGCTGGTCGACCGGGCACGGCCGGCTGCCGGCGTACCCCGACGCCCGCATCGTGCTCCTCGCCGAGAACCGCGCCGTCGTCGACATGGCCGGCGCCCCGCTCCCCCGGCTCGGCACCCAGGTCGACGTCGTGCCCAACCACGTCTGCTCCGCGGTCAACCTCGTCGACGACCTGTGGGTCGAGGAGGCCGGTGCGCTGCGCGCCTGGCCGGTCGCGGCCCGTGGGCTGAACTGCTGAGCCCGCCGCCTACGATCGGCGCCATGCTCAAGCGCCCCCTCGCCGTCCTGGCCACGCTCGCCGCCGTCTCGCTGCTCGCCTCCTGCGGCGACGACGAGGGATCCACCGCCTCCGACGCGCCCGAGGGCGACGGTCCGAGCTGCACCTACCGCGAGGACGGCCAGGAGGCGGCCAAGGAGGTCGACCTCCCGCCCAGCCAGGCGACCGTCAGCGGCACCGTGTCCGGGACGATCGCGACCAACATCGGCGACATCGGCCTGGAGCTCGACGCCGAGGCCGCGCCGTGCACCGTCAACAGCTTCGTGTCGCTCGCGGAGCAGGGCTACTACGACGACACCACCTGCCACCGGCTCACCACCGCGGCCGCCGGCATCCAGGTCCTGCAGTGCGGCGACCCGACGGCCACCGGCATGGGCGGCCCCGGCTACACCATCGACGACGAGGTCACCGGCGACGAGACCTACCCCGACGGCACGCTCGCCATGGCGAAGACGGCCGCCCCCGACTCCGGCGGCTCGCAGTTCTTCATCGTGTACGGCGAGACCCCGCTGACCCCGGAGTACACCGTCTTCGGCACCGTCGACGAGGCCGGCCTCGAGGCCGTCCAGGAGGTCGCGAAGGCCGGCAACGGCCCCGACGGCGTCACCCCCGCCGAGGCCGTCGACATCTCCTCCGTCACGATCGCGGACTGACCCGCCGCCTCCGCGCCAGGAGGACCTGCGCGAGCGTGCCCGCCAGGGCGAGCACCGCGATGCCGCCGACCGCGAGCACGGCGCGGTTCGGGCTCCCCCACGGCCACGACCCGCGAAGGACGGCTCCGGTGCCCGCCGGGGCGATGCCCACGAGCGCGACCGCCCAGAAGACCGGGCTCACGACCAACAGCGGCTCGCGTCCCGTCCCTGCCTGTCGGCGCTCGACGCGCTGCAGGAGCGCGGCGCAGGCCGCCGGCACCGCGACCACGGTCACGCCCCAGACCACCCACCGTCCTGCGGCGTACGACGGAAGGTCGCCGAACATCGCGTCGACGACGACCGACCAGGCGCACGCCACGACGTACAGCGGGAAGAACACCGTCCACCACTTCATGCGACGGCTCTTACCCGGCGAGTCGTAGGCGAACCCCCTCGTCGCAGGCCGGCCGGCGACGTGCGGGCTACAGCGGGAAGTGCACGCCGGTCAGCTCCTCGGAGCGCTCCCAGAGCCGGCGAGCGAGGTCGGGGTCGAGAGCGGCGGGGGCGCGGCGGGCGGTGGTCGGCCAGCCCTGCATCTCACCGGGACCGTGGGGGCCGACGTAGGTGTTGCCCGGGACGTCCATGGTGGCGGCGTACAACGTCGGCAGCGCGCCCTGCCACGGCTGCATGCCGGCGAGCCGGTGGCCCCAGGAGCCGACCCAGGTGAGCACGGCGTTGCCGGAGCTCGCCGTGATCGCCGTGGCCGTCGAGCCGGGGTGGGCGCCGGTCGCGCGGAGCGTCGAGCCGGCCGCGGTCAGCCGCCGTTGGAGCTCGGCGAGGAAGAGCAGGTTCGCGAGCTTCGAGGCGGCGTACGCCGCGTAGGGGCGGTAGGTGCGTCGCTCCCAGCCGAGGTCGTCCGGGTCGAGGTCGCCGTGCAGGTGCGCCCGGGAGCCGGTGACCACCACGCGGTCGGTGAGTCGCGGCAGCAGGAGGTTGGTCAGCGCGAAGTGGCCGAGGTGGTTGGTGGCCAGCGTCGTCTCGAAGCCGTCGGCGGTGCGGCCGAACGGCATCCCGAGGACCCCGGCGTTGTTGACGAGCACGTCGACGCGGTCGAGGTCGTCGGCGAACGCCCGCACCGAGGCCAGGTCGGCGACGTCGAGCACACGCACCTCGACGCGGCCCTCGTCCCGGCCGGGCAGGTCCGCAGCCACCCGCTCCCCCTTCGCCCGGTCGCGCACCGCGAGCACGACCTGGCCACCGGCCCCCGCCAGCGCCCGCGCGACCTCGAGCCCGATCCCGCTGCTCGCCCCCGTCACCACGAACCGGCGGCCGTCCTGCGGCGGCACCTCCCGCCAGCGAGGCACGCGGGTCCGGTGGATCTCGGGCAGCTTCGGCACGGGCGTCAGCCTGCCACGACACGCCCGGGCCCCGGGCCCGACTTGTGCGAGGGCGACGTGTCGGGAACGGTGGGTCGGGACCTGCACACGATCTGGAGGAGGCGAGCTGTGCTCACCCTCACCGAGAACGCCAGCACCATCGTGAAGGACATCTCCACCCAGCCCGGGCAGCCCGAGACGGCAGGCCTGCGCATCACCTCCGAGAGCGCGACGGAGCCGGCCTTCGCCGTCACCGCCGCCCCGGCCGCCGAGCCGGGCGACCAGGTGGTCGAGCAGTCGGGCGCGACGGTCTACCTCGACGAGGCGGCCGCGGTCATGCTCGATGACAAGGTGCTCGACGCCGCCGTGGACCCGACCGGCAAGGTGGAGTTCGCGCTGGGCCTCCAGGCCTGACGCGACCCCGGCACTCCCAGCAGGGCCCCGACCGCCACGGTCGGGGCCTTGCTGCATCCCCGCTGCGTCCCCGGCCGGGCGCGGCCACCACCGGGTTGGCAGGATCGGCGTCATGCCCACGACGACCCGAGAGATCCACCTCGCCTCCCGTCCCACCGGCTGGCCGGTGCCGGAGAACTTCCGCACCGTCATCACCGAGCTCGCCGACCCCGGCCCGGGCGAGGTCCTCGTCCGCAACACCGTCCTCTCGGTCGACCCCTACATGCGTGGGCGGATGAACGACACGAAGTCCTACGTCCCGCCGTTCGCCCTCGACGCCCCGCTCGAGGGCGGCGCGGTCGGCGAGGTGCTCGCCTCCGGCGACGACCGCTTCTCCCCCGGCGACACCGTGCTGCACCAGGCCGGGTGGCGCGAGCACGCCCTGCTGCCGGCCGACCAGGTCCGCAAGGTGGACGTCTCCCAGGTCCCGGCCAGCGCCTACCTCGGCGTGCTCGGCATGCCCGGGCTCACGGCGTACGTCGGGCTCACCCGCATCGCCCCCGTCCAGGAGGGCGACACGGTCTTCGTATCAGGTGCCGCGGGCGCGGTCGGCTCGGTGGCCGGCCAGGTTGCCCGCGAGCTGGGCGCGAGCAAGGTCGTCGGCTCGGCCGGGTCCCCGGAGAAGGTGCGCTGGCTGACCGAGGACCTCGGCTTCGACGCGGCGTTCGACTACCACGACGGCCCGGTCGCCGCGCAGCTGAAGGAGCACGGGCCGGTCGACGTCTACTTCGACAACGTCGGCGGCGAGCACCTCGAGGCGGCCATCCAGCGGATGGCCGACTTCGGGCGGATCGCCGCCTGCGGCGCGATCGCGTCGTACAACGACACCGAGCCGACCCCGGGCCCGCGCAACATGTTCATGGTCGTGCAGAAGCGGATCAGCCTGCGCGGCTTCATCGTCACCGACCACGGCGACGCCGCCCACGACTTCTACGCCCGCGCCGGAGCCTGGGTGGCCGAGGGCAAGGTGAAGCACCGCGAGACCTTCACCGAGGGGCTCGACAGCACCGTCGACGCGTTCCTCGGCCTGCACCGCGGCGACAACATCGGCAAGATGCTCGTCCGGCTCTGACCTGGCTCTGGACCTGGGTGTCGGTTCCTCCAGGTATGTCGCTGGACCGTCACCCCCCACGGTGAGCTCACCCTGGGAAGTGACGGTTCGCCTGCATACCTAGGGGAGACGACTCCCGCCGGCGGCTCGCGGACCCGGCTCGTCACGGAGGTACCACGCCACCCAGGTGACCGGGAAGAACAACCCGGCGACGAGGGCCACGCCCGGGCCGTGACCGCGGCGGCGCTCGCCGACCGCGGTCAGCCCGGCCAGCGCGAGGACGGCCGCGCCGGCGATGAGAGCGACGGCGAGCCCGAGGTCCATGCCGCCCAGTCTCGCCCGCGCCTCAGGCGCTGTCGAGGGGCCGCCCCAGCATCGACCCGACGAGCCGGCGGATGACCGGGGAGGGCGAGAGGCCGAGCTCGTCGGCGAGGAGCCGGCGGTAGTGGTCGTACTGCCGCAGCGCCTCCGCGTGGTTGCCCTCGGCCAGGTGCACCTCGACGACGCGGCGGTGGGCGCTCTCGCGCAGCGGCTCGGAGCGCACCGCCTCGAGCGCCGCGCCGAGCGCCTCCTCGTGCCGGCCGTCCGCGCGCAGCACCTCCGAGGAACGCTCGAGCGCGTGCAGCCGCAGCTGCCGGTAGCTCTCCCGCTCGACATCGAGCCACTCGTCGCGCCACGTCGGCAGCAGGTCCTCGCGCCACAGCCGAGCGCGCTCCGCTCCGGGCCGCAGCCCCTCGCGCAGCTCGTGCGCCGCCTGCTCGGCCTCCCACAGGTCGACGACGACATCGCCGCTGAGCCGCACCGCGGTCGCCGTGCACTGCACGAGCGTCCGGCCCCGCGGCCGCGGCAGCCGCCACAGCACCGTGCGCAGGCTCGCCGTCGCACGCGCTGGCTCGGCGTCCATCCACAGCCGCTCCGCGAGCGCCGTTCGTGGGACCTTCGCACGCCGGTGCACGACGGCCAGGTGCGCCAGCAGTCGCTGCGCCGGCCGGGTGACGTCGAGCTCGTCCTCACCGAAGTGAAGACAGAAGCCGCCGATGAGTGACAACCGCAGCTGCGGCGCCGGCGTCAGGTCCATGCCCCCGGCAGTTCCCTTGAGCACGGCTCTCATCCACACCCCCTGGGGCATTTCCGGACGCCGTTGACGCGACGGAGACGCCTCAGGGACGCGACGGCGACGCGACAGCGACGCGACGGGGGCGCATCGGCGACGCGAGGGTGCACGCCGGCGCGGACGGCGGGTGCCACGCCGGCGACGGCGTGGCGGCGTACGCCGTCGCGGACGGCGGGATCACGGCTGGCCGGGAGCGTGCTCCTCACCGGGTGCTGCGGAGGCACCCACGACGAAAGGCGCGACCCATGTACCGACACACCAGCGAGCTGCAGTTCTCGGCGAAGCCGGAGCGGCCCGACGCCCTCTTCGCCGCGAAGCTCCAGGAGCTCGTCGGCGGTCAGTTCGGCGAGATGACCGTGATGATGCAGTACCTCTGGCAGGGCTGGAACTGCCGCATCCCCGGCAAGTACAAGGACATGATCCTCGACATCGGCACCGAGGAGATCGGCCACGTCGAGATGCTCGTGACGATGATGGCCCGTCTGCTCGAGGGCGCCCCGTCCGAGACCCAGGCCGAGGCCGCCGCCGCCAACCCGGCCCTCGCCGCCGTGCTCGGCGGCCAGAACGTCCAGCACGCGATCGTCACCGGCGGCGCCGCGATGCCCACCAACAGCCAGGGCGTGCCGTGGAACGGCGGCTACATCGTCGCCAGCGGCAACCTGCTGGCCGACTTCCGCAGCAACGTGTCGGCCGAGGCGCAGAGCCGGCTCCAGACCGCGCGGGTCTACCAGATGACCGACGACCCGGGCGTGAAGGACATGCTCCAGTTCAACCTCGCCCGCGACACCTTCCACCAGCAGCAGTGGTTGCTCGGCATCGAGCAGCTCATCGAGGACGGCTTCACCGACGGCATCGAGGACTCGCTGGCCGCGGAGGAGAAGGACGAGCCCGGGCGCACGTTCTACAGCTTCCACGAGGGCAGCACCGCCGCCGAGGGCCGCTGGGCCCAGGGCACCACGCTGATCGGCGACAAGGAGATCCAGTTCTCCCCCGGCGTCGCGCTGACCGACGACGTCCAGCAGGTGCCGGCGCCCGACCCGCTGCTGTTCGCGACCTACGACGGCAGCATGGGCCCCGGCAAGCCCGGCAACGCCGCCGGCGCCTACGGCCAGGGCGCCGAGAACCTGCTGCACAAGGCCAAGGAGAAGCTCACCGGCGAGTGAGCGACGAACCTCGGAGACCGGACCGATGACCGAGCTGCTGCTGCGCCCGCTGGCCGACGCCTTCATGGAGGTCGGCGTGTTCGTCGCCCTCCTGGTGGTGCCCTTCGGCTGGGCGCGCCATCGGTGGGGCCACCGGCTGGACGACGCCCTGGAGCGTCACCGCCGGCTGGGTCCGCTGGTGGCCGCCCTGCTGACGGTCCCGCCGGGCTGCGGCGGCGCGATCATCGTGATGTCGGTCTACGCCCGAGGAGCCGTCAGCTACGGCGCTGCGATCGCCGCGCTCGTCGCCACCATGGGCGACGCGTCGTGGGTGCTGCTCGCGGCCGACCCGGTGCTGACGCTCCAGCTCAAGGTGCTGCTGGTCGCCACGGGCGCGGCGACGGGGTACGTCGTGGACGCTGCGGGCATCGCCCCGCGACGTCGCGTCGACACCGTCGCCCGCCCGGCGGCCGCGGCACCGGCCCCGGTGCCCGTGCCGGTGCCGACGCCCGGCGCGGCCGCGGCCGCGCCGGCCCGGCGGCGTACCGTCCTGATGGAGGCCGCCACCTTGCCCGCCCTGATGTGGCTGCTGCTGGGGGCGGGCGCGACGGTCAGCCTGCCGGCGACGTTCGAGCTGGTCGACCCGGCCGAGCTGGGGAACGCGCTGCTCGGTGGCGTCGACCCCTACCTGGCGATCGGTCTGGTCGGCTCGGTGCTGGCGGTCGGCTTCTTCCTGCGCAACGGCTGCAAGCTGGCCGACGACACCGTCGACGGCGAGCCGACGTCGATGCAGCAGGTGCTCGCCAAGGGCGCGGACGAGGTGTCGTTCGTGACCGTCTGGGTCGCCATCGCGTACCTCGCGTGGTCCCTGCTCACGCACCTCACCGGCTTCGACGGCTCGCAGCTGCCGGTGCTCGGCTTCGCCGGCGTCGTCGTCGGCGCGCTGGTCGGGCTGATCCCCGGCTGTGCCGTGCAGATCGTCTTCGCCGGGTTGTTCCTGGCCGGCGGCATGCCGCTGTCGACCCTCGTCGCGAACACCATCAGCCAGGACGGCGACGCGCTCATCCCGCTCCTTGCGATGGAGCACCGCTCGGCGCTGCTCGCGACCGTGCTCACCACGATCCCGGCGGTCCTCGTCGGGTCGCTCCTGCTCGTGCTCACCTGAACCGACCGGAGGAACACCGATGTCCCACCTCGTCCCGCCCGTCACGCCGCCCGTCATCCCACTGGTCGCCGCCCGGCCGCGCGCCAGCGTCGTGCCGCTCTCCACGACCCGGCTCCACCTGCTCCTCGCGGCGGTCGCCGCCGTGCTCGGCGCCGCCACCGGCACCCCGGCGGCGCTGGTCGCCGCCGCGGCCGTGCTCGCCGTGGTGGCCCTACGCGCGTGGGTCGTCCACGGAGGTGCTGGGGTCCTCGCCGACCCGCATGACGCCCACCCGCTCGACCCGGCCGGCGATCCCGGCCAGGGCCTGGCTCAGGCCGCGTAGCCGGCGCGCGGTGGGGACGGTGGACCTCTCCGCACCGCGGTCGAGCACGTCGCGGGAGCGGTCGATGACGGTCAGCGGCAGACCGGCCAAGGCGTTGCCGGGTGGCCGCCGCGCGACCGTGGGGTGCGGGCGCGTTGGTGCGGTACGGCGTACCGCCTCCCACGCGAGGCCGAGCGCGCGCAGCTGCGCGGGTGGCACGAGCTCCTGCAGCCGCGGGAGCAGCTCGTCCTCCTCGTCGCGGACGTCCTCGCGCAGCACCTCGATCAGCCGCTCGATGACCGGCCGGCGCTCCTCCTCGCTCGGCTCCTCGGAGTCGAGCTGCACCACCAGGTGGTTGACCTCCTGGTGCTCCTGCTCGACCTGGAGCGTCAGCCGCTCCCCCTCGTCGCCGGGCAGGATCCGGCGCAGCGCCGGCCAGAGCACCGACTCCTCGGCGAACGCGTGCGGGAAGACCAGCCGGTTGATCTCGCGGAGCACCGCCCGCTGCTCCTGACCCTCGCTGCCCTCGAGCTGGTGGAGCAGCTCGTCGAGGCGGACGTGGTCGCGGCGCTGACGGTTCAGGATGCTCCACTCGCCCCCGAGCTCGGCCACGGACTGGTGTGCGATCGACGTCATGCCCTGTGGAGTACCCGCCCCCACCCGGGCCAGTCGCCACCTGCCCCGCGCCCGCTTGCCGGCTGCTAGCGGCGACGGGCGCGGGCGCTTGTAACGGACCGTCCACTGCTCTACCTGCACGCTGCAGCGTGCAGGTAGAGCGTCGAACGGTCCGTTACATGCCGCGTCGTCCGCAAGCACGGGCAAGCACCCGGCTAGCGACCGACGCAGGACAAGCGGGTGTCAGCGGACGACGACGCGGACCCGCTTCGAGCCGAGGACGACCCGGTCGGCGGGGCCGACGACCTTGGTGCGCTCGACGTGCTTGCGCCGCTTGTCCAGGGTCAGCTCGACCTCGACCTCGTCGTTGCGGATCATGCCGGCGACGACCTTCTCGGCCTTCGCGACGGAGGTGATGTTGCCGCCGCCGTACATCCACCCGCCGCCCTGCACCGCGAGCCGGCCCTTCATGCCGGCGGCCGAGGCCGGGACCTTCATGGTGAGCGGCACGTACGTCAGGCCCTCGGCGCCGGCGAGGACCGCGCGGAGCACGAGCGTCGAGCCGGCCTTGGCCTCGGCGCGCTCGCCCTTGCCGAGCGGGATCCACGTCCCGCCGCGCTTCTGCTGGACGCCGCGCACGCGGTAGGTGGAGCTGTCGTCGCTGACGACCGACTCGCTGGTCACCGAGTCGACGGAGACGCCCTCGATCCGGGTCAGGGCATAGACGAGGTCGGAGAGCTCGTAGCCGACCTCGCCGGAGATGTCGTACTCCGAGGCGTACCGGTCGTCGAAGGACAGCTCGAAGGCCGACCCGTCGACGTCGGTGCCGCGGATCGTCCAGCTCAGCGTCTCCGAGCCGGGCATCAGCGCGTCGACGACCCGGTCGTGGTTGGCGACGATCTGGTAGTACGTCGTGCCTGCCGCCGCGCTGTCGACGGTGTTCATCGTGGTGCCCGTGCGGGTGCGGTCCTGGTACGTCGTGGTGTTGGTAATCGTGGTCGCGCGCGGCAGGGCGCCGAGGAAGCCGGTGATCCCGGTGAGGTGGTCCTCGGAGACGGTGCCGACCGGGGCGCCGAGGTTGGCGACCTTGAAGCCGGGCCCGACCGGGTCCTCCTGGACGTAGATGGCCGACGCGGGGTGCAGGCTCATCGTCGTCTCGCCCTCGAAGGACATCGGGTGGCCGAAGCCGACCACGCGGCCGTTGCACACCGAGGTCGCGGTGCCGACCCCGGCCTGGGTGACGTCGCCGTAGGACAGGGAGGCCGCCATGTTGCCGCCGGCGACCAAGGTCTCGGGCCCGGCGGCCGCGGCCGTGCCGACGCCCGCGGCCTGCGCACCGCGGGGCAGGTAGGGGCGGTCCTCGGTGGCGGCGAGGCGCTCGGCGCGCACCCCGGAGACGGCGACCGGCATCGGCAGCTGGCGGAAGCCCTGGGCGGCCTGCGTCCGGGTGACGCCGGTGGCGCGGGCGATCCGGGCGGCGGTGGCCTTGCCGATACGGATCCGGGCGGGCGCCTCGGCGAGGTAGTCGTCCATGTCCTCGAACGGCGTGATCCCGGCGACCGGGGACGGACCGAACGACAGGCCGTAGGCGACCGCGCCGATCAGGCGGCCGTCGGCGGCGTACACCGGCGAGCCGGACATGCCCTGCCAGATGCCGGCCTTCTCCACGGCGGGCATGTCGACCTCGACCATCACCATGTCGAGGTCCGGCCCGATGCCGTCCTCCTGGATGCCGAGGACCTCGCCGGCGAACGGCTCGGGGGTGGTGCCGCGCGTGACGGTGAGGCCCGTGACGGCGTCGCCCGTCTCGAGCTCGGCGACCGGGAAGGCGGGGGTGCAGTCGCCCGCCGGTTCGGCCGAGGTGGCCGGGCCGGCCACGACGGTCGTCCCGAGCAGGAGGCCGGTGGCGGCGGTGGCCGCGGCGGTCAGGGTGACCAGGGCAGGGCCCCGGCGTCGTGTGGTGGTCATGTGGGGCTTCCTCCCGGACGTGGGAGCGTGATCACGCTCGCTGCAACCTACGACGCCGCGGCGCCGGGTTTGGTTGCTCACGCGCCGGAGGTCGTCGCGATCGGGTCACGATCTCCCCGGAACAGGTGACGGGCCGCTCCGTAGGGTGGCGCCGTGAGCACCTACCGGAGCCTGCAGCGGACCGAGGCCGAGGCCCGCGCGGCCCTCCTGACGATCGAGTCGTACGACGTCCGCCTGGACCTGGCCGCGGACGAGGCCACCTTCGCGTCGACCACGACGATCCACTTCGACTCGCTCGGCGGGCCGACGTTCGTCGACCTCAAGCCGGTGCGGGTGCACCGGGTCGTGCTCAACGGCTCGCCCCTCGACCCGGACGTCCTGGACCGCGGGCGGGTGCCGCTGGAGACCGTGTCCGGCCCCAACCAGCTGGTCGTCGAGGCGACGATGCGCTTCCGCAACGACGGCGAGGGGCTGCACCGCAGCGTGGACCCCGCCGACGGGCGGCACTACGTCTACGGCATGTCGTTCATGGACGCCGCCCCGAGCGTCTTCGCCTGCTTCGACCAGCCCGACCTCAAGGCGCCCTACACCGTCACGGTGCTCGCCCCGCACGACTGGACGGTCGTCGGCAACGCGCCGGCCACCAGCCCCGAGCCGGGCCTGTGGCACATCGGCCCGACGCAGCCGCTCTCGACGTACTTCGTCACGCTCGTCGCCGGCCCCTACCACCTCGTCCGGGACGAGCACGACGGCATCGCGCTGGGCCTGAGCGCCCGGCAGAGCCTCGCCGGCGCGCTCGAGGCCGATGCCGACGAGCTGCTGACGATGACGCGGCAGTGCTTCGACGAGTTCCACCGCCTCTTCGGGATCCGCTACCCGTTCGGCGACTACCACCAGGCGTTCGTGCCGGAGTTCAACGCCGGCGCGATGGAGAACCCCGGCTGCGTGACCTTCCGCGACCCGCTAGTCTTCTCCTCGCGCGTCACCCGCGGTGCGCGCATCCGCCGCGCGACGACGGTCGCGCACGAGATGGCGCACCAGTGGTTCGGCAACATCGTCACGCCGCGGTGGTGGGACGACCTGTGGCTCAACGAGTCGTTCGCGGAGTACATGGGCAACCGGGTCACCGCCGACGTCACCGAGTACAGCGACGCCTGGACCCACCACGCCTACGCCCGCCGCCAGTGGGGGCTGGTCGCCGACCAGCGGCCCAGCACCCACCCCGTCGCCGGCAACGGCGCGCTCGACGCGACCGCCGCGCTGCAGGACTTCGACGGCATCTCCTACGCCAAGGGCTCGAGCATCCTCAAGCAGCTCAACGCCACGCTCGGCGACGAGGTGTTCTTCGCCGGGGCGATCGACCACTTCACCCGCCACCGCTTCGGCAACGCCACGATGCACGACCTCTTCGCGAGCTGGGAGGGCGCCGGCGCGGGAGACCTGTCCGCCTTCACCAGCAACTGGCTGCGCACGGCCGGGCCGGACACCATCGTGCTGGACCGGGCCGCCGGCGTCGTCCGCCGCACTCCCCCGGCCGAGCACCCCGCCGACCGCTCCCACACGTTCCGGGTCGCGACGGCCGCGCCCGGCGCCGGCTGGGCGATCTCGTCGCTGCCGGTGGACAGCCCGGAGACGCCGTACGACGTGGCCGAGGGCACCGCCGTCCTGCTCGACCCCTTCGAGGACACCTTCGCGCTCGTGCAGCCGGACGCGACCACGGTCGCCGCGCTGAAGACGCTGCTGCCGGCCACCGACGACGCCCTGCTCCGGGCCGGGGTCTGGAACAACGTGCGCAGCGCCTTCCACAACGCCGCCGTCTCCCCCGCCGACGTGGTCGACCTGCTCGAGGCGGGCCTCGGAGTCGAGGACAGCGACGACGCGGTGTCGGCCACGCTCCCCTGGGTGCTCGGCAAGGTCATCCCCCTCGCCGCCGAGGGGTCGCTCGAGCGGGTCCACCGCGCGGTGCTGCGCAAGGTCGCGACGACCGAGCCCGGGTCGACGTTGCAGCTCTCGGCGTTCCAGGCCGCGGTCGCCTCCTCGGCCGAGCCCGACGCGCTGCGCCAGTGGCTCCGGGGCGCCGTGCCGGACGGCATCGAGGTCGACCTCGACCTGCGCTGGGCGATCCTCGTCCGGCTGGCCGTGCTGGGCGCGACCGACGTCGTGGAGCTGGAGGCCGCCCTCGACGCCGAGCCGACCGCGACGGCACGGGTCGAGCACACCCGCGCCCGCGCGTCGCTGCCGACGGCCGAGGCGAAGGAGTTCGCCTGGCAGCGCTTCACCGGCGAGGTCGACGTGCCGAACTACGAGCTCACCGCGGCCGGCCACGGCATGTGGCGCGTCGGCCAGGAGCACCTGACCGACGCCTACGTCGACCGGTACGTCGCCGACCTCCCCGCCACCGCCGGAGCCCGGAGCGGCTGGGTGCTGGCCGACGCGGCCGACGCGTTCTTCCCGGGCACCTCGCTGCGCGAGGAGGCGCTCGCCTCGGTCCGGACGCTGCTGGACCTCGACGGGCTCGACGCCTCGATCCGCCGACGCGTCGTCGACCAGGTCGACGAGCTCGAGCGCCGGCTGGCCGTCCGCAAGGCCTACCCGGCGTGATCGACCGACCGCGTCGCCCCGGACCGACGGTCCGGGCGAAGGTGCGCGAGCTGACCGAGGCCGGCGAGCGCCGCCACGAGGACCGGCTCGCCACCGAGGAGCCGCTGGAGATCCGGCTCGCCTGGCCCGGCTCGCCCGCGCGGCGGGTCTGGGTCACCATGCGCACGCCGGGCCACGACTTCGAGCTGGCGGCGGGCTGGCTGGTCCACGAGGGTCTGGTGCGCGGGACGGGTCATGTCGCGAGCGTGGCCTACTGCACCGACACCGACCTGTCGCCCGAGCAGGAGTTCAACGTCGTCACCGTCACCCTCGACGCCCCGCCCCTCTTCGACCCGGGTCACCGCCACGACACGCTCGGCTCCGGCTCCTCCGCGTGCGGGGTCTGCGGCAAGGACTCGGTCGCCTCGGCGCTCACCGTGAGCGCCGCGGCGCACTGGACGGGCGACCTTCCCCAACCCGACGTCGTACGCCGCCTGCCGGACGTGCTGCGCGAGCAGCAGCGCGTCTTCGACCGCACCGGCGGGGTGCACGCGGCCGGCCTGTTCACCGCCGCGGGCGAGCCGCTCGTGGTGCGCGAGGACGTCGGCCGCCACAACGCGGTGGACAAGGTGACCGGCGCCCGGGTGCTGGCCGGGGACCCGCCGGCCGAGGCGGTGATGGTCGTCAGCGGCCGGGCCGGTTTCGAGCTCGTGCAGAAGGCGCTGGCCGCCGGTGTCGGCGCCCTCGCCGCGGTCGGCGCGCCGACGAGCCTGTCGGCGAAGCTGGCCGGCGAGGCGGGCCTGGTCCTCTACGGCTTCACCTCCGCGCGGCGTTGCGTGCGCTACACCTGAGCCACCCCCGGCGTGGGTCCGTGGGACTGTCGGCGCCGCCTCCTACGGTCCTCGCATGCGCATCCTCCACACCTCCGACTGGCACCTGGGCCGGTCGTTCCACCGTGAGGGGATGCTCGCGCACCAGGCCGCCTTCGCCGACCACCTGCTCGAGGTCGTGGATTCCGAGAAGGTCGACCTCGTCGTCGTCGCCGGCGACGTCTACGACCGCGCGCTGCCGCACGTCGACGCCGTCCGGCTCGCCGACGACGTGCTGGTCCGGCTCGCCGCCTCGCGGGCCCGGGTGGTCATCTCCAGCGGCAACCACGACAGCGCGCAGCGGCTCGGGTTCAGCTCGCGGCTCATCGACGCGGCCGGCGTCTTCATCCGCACCGACCCCGCGGGCGTCGGCACACCGGTGCTGCTCGAGGACGAGCACGGGCCGGTCGCGGTCCACGCGCTCCCCTACCTCGACCCGCACGCCGTCGCCGCTCCCTGGGACCTCCGCGCCCGCACCCACGAGGCGGCGCTGACCGAGGCGATGGTCCGCGTCCGCGCCGATCTCGCGACCCGACCGGGCACCCGCTCGGTCGTGCTGGCCCACGCGTTCGTCGCCGGCGCCCAGCCGAGCGACTCCGAGCGCGACATCTCGGTCGGCGGCGTCTCGATCGTCCCGACCACGCTCTTCGGCGGCATCGACTACGTCGCGCTGGGCCACCTGCACGGCCGGCACACCCTCACCGAGCGGGTCCGCTACAGCGGCTCCCCGCTGGCGTACTCCTTCTCCGAGGCCGACCACCACAAGGGCTCCTGGCTCGTCGACCTCGCCGCCGACGGCGCGGTGACGGCGGAGTACGTCGACGCGCCGGTCCCCCGACCGCTCGCCCGCCTCACCGGCACCCTCGACGAGCTGCTCACCGACGCCCGCCACCAGCGCCACGAGGGCTCGTGGGTCCAGGCCACGCTGACCGACGAGGTGCGGCCCCTGCAGGCGATGGACCGCCTGCGCCGGCGCTTCCCGCACACGCTCGTGCTCGGCTTCGCGACCCCGCCGCCGGGCATCGGCGTCGCCCCCGCGGCCCGCACCGCCGGCCGCACCGACCACGACATCGCCCACGAGTTCGTCCGCGACCTGCGCGGCACCCCGCCCACCGACGCCGAACGGACCCTGCTCGACGCCGCCATCGACGCGTGCTGCGACGACCCCGACCTCGACCGCGCCGTGCTGGGAGTGGCGGCCCGGTGAGGCTCCACTCCCTCGAGGCGACCGCCTTCGGGCCGTTCGCCGACACCGTGCGCGTCGACTTCGACCACCTGTCCGCCGCGGGGCTGTTCCTGCTGTCCGGCCCCACCGGCGCCGGCAAGACCAGCGTGCTCGACGCGGTGTGCTTCGCGCTGTACGGCGACGTCCCCGGCGACCGCTCGAGCGCCAAGCGCCTGCGGTGCGACGCCGCGGCGCCCGGGGTCGCGCCCCAGGTCTCCCTCGAGGCGACCCTCGGCGGCCGGCGGTTCCGGATCGTGCGGTCGCCCGCCTGGGAGCGCCCGAAGAAGCGCGGCACCGGCACCACCACCCAGCAGGCGTCGGTGACCCTGTCGGAGCTCGTCGGCGGTGACTGGGTGCCGCTGTCCTCGCGGCTCGACGAGACCGGTCACCTGGTCTCGGAGCTGCTGGGCATGAACCTCACCCAGTTCACCCAGGTCGCGATGCTCCCCCAGGGCCGTTTCCAGGCGTTCCTGCGTGCGAGGTCGGAGGAGCGCCACGAGCTGCTCCA
Source organism: Nocardioides deserti (assembly GCF_014266025.1). Taxonomy (GTDB): domain Bacteria; phylum Actinomycetota; class Actinomycetes; order Propionibacteriales; family Nocardioidaceae; genus Nocardioides; species Nocardioides deserti. The sequence continues at coordinate 698,133 of NZ_JACMYC010000001.1, forward strand.
GCGCCTCTTCCGCACCGGCCGGTTCGCCGACGTCGAGCGGTGGTTGCGCGACCGCCGCCTGGACCTGCGCCGGCGCTCCGAGTCGGCGCACCAGGGTGTCGCCGACCTCGCCAGCCGGGTCAGCGAGGTCGTGGCGACCCCGCTTCCGTGGGACGTGCGCGACCTGACCGAGCCGTCCGGCGACGGCACGCTGCTCGCCTGGGCCGGCGGCCTCGCCGAGTCCGCCGCCGCCTCGGCGACCGCGTCCGGGGTCGAGGCAGTCACCGCCGGCTCGACCGAGGCCGTCGCCCGGCAGGCGCTCGAGGCGGGCCGGGCACTCGCCGAGCGGCAGGCCCGGCTCGCGGACGCCGCCCGCGAGCACCAGACCCTGCTCGGCGAGGCCGACGCCGTCGCGTCCGACAGGGTCGTCCTGGAGGCGGCACGGCGCGCGGCCGGCGTGGCGCCGGTCCTGCGGCTCGTGCAGCAGACCCGCACCGCCCGGGCCGCCGCCGCCCGAGCCGTCACGCGTGAGGATCGCGAGGCCCTGGTCGCCGAGGTCGACGTCGCCGTCACCGCCGCAGCCCGGGTCGAGGCGCTCCGCCCACGCGCCGCCCGCCTGGCGACGCTGCACACCGAGGCGGGCCGGCTGACCACCCGCGCCACCGAGCTCGAACGGCTCACCGCCGCCGCCCGCGCCCGCTGCGAGGCCGTCGAGGTGCAGTCCGCCCTCGACACCGTCGTAGAGCGGATCGCCGCGCACGCGACGGTCGCCCGCCTGCGAACCGAGCTCACCGCCGCCCGGGAGGCGTGGCACGAGTCGCGCGAGGCGACGCTCGCCGCGCGGGAGCACGCCATCGACGTACGCCGCGCGCGGCTGGACAGCATGGCCGCCGAGCTCGCCGGCGCCCTGGCGGTCGGCGCCTGCTGCCCGGTATGCGGCTCCGACGACCACCCGGCCAAGGCCGTCGCCGGCCCCGACGCCCCGGACGACCACGCCGAGAAGGCCGCCCAGCGCGCCGTCGACGACGCCGCCACCCTCGAGCACCTGCGCGACGGGAAGGTCCGCGACCTGGTCATCCGGCTCGAGCACGCCGAGGACGCGGCCGGGCCGGGCGACGTCGACGGCCTCGAGGCCGAGCGGGCCGAGCTCGCCACGTCGCTGGAACGGCTGCTCGCCGCAGCCGGCGGTCGCCCGGCTCCCGACGCCGCCGCGGCCTCCCGAGCCGTCGAGGAGCTCGTGGCCGAGTCCGCCTCGGTCGAGGCCACCCGGCGCTCCCTCGCCGAGGAGGCCGAGGTGCTGGCGGACGAGCTCGAGCAGGCGATGGCCGACGCCGGCGAGTACACGACCGGCGACGCCGCCGCCGACCTCGACCGCCTCCTGCGCCGGCACCGCGCCGCCGAGCGGGAGGGCCGCGCGGCGCTCGACGCGCTGGACCGCCTCGCCGAGGCCGACCGCGCCGTCGCCGAGGCGGAGGCCGCGCTGGCCGACGCCATGACCGCCGCCGGCTTCGACACACCCGACGAGGCGTACGCCGCCCTCCGCGACGCCGCTGCCTGCTCGCGGCTGGAACAGCGGCTCGCCCGCCACGAGCAGCGCCTGGCGGCCGTCACCGAGGTGCTGCGCGCTCGGGGCTCCGAGGAGCTCGCGGCCGCCACTCCCCCGGACCTCGACGCCCTCGTCGGCGCCCACCGCGCCGCCCTGGCTGCGCTGAACGACGCCCGCACCGCCGAGGACCGCTGGACCACCCGCGCCGGCCGCCTCGCGTCGCTGCACTCGTCGCTGGCCGACGCCCTCGACGACTGGGCGCCGTTGCGGGCCGAGCTCGAGCTGGCCACCCGGTTGTGCGCGTTCGTCGAGGGCAAGTCCGCCGACAACCGGCTGCAGATGCGGCTCTCGGCGTACGTCCTGGCCTACCGCCTCTCCCAGGTCGTCGCCGCCGCCAACGAGCGCCTCGCCCGGATGAGCGACAGCCGCTACTCCCTGGAGCACACCGGCCGCCGCGGCGCCGGCGAGACCCGCGGTGGGCTCTCCCTGCTGGTCCGCGACGACTGGTCCGGCGAGGCCCGCGACCCCGCCACCCTCTCCGGCGGCGAGACCTTCGTGGTCTCCCTCGCCTTGGCCCTCGGCCTGGCCGACGTCATCACCAACGAGGTCGGCGGCGCCGCCCTCGACACCCTCTTCGTGGACGAGGGCTTCGGCTCCCTCGACGCCGACACCCTCGACGCCGTCATGGACACCCTCGACTCGCTCCGCGACGGCGGCCGGGTCGTCGGCGTCGTCAGCCACGTCGCGGAGATGCGCGACCGCATCCCCACCCAGCTGCTCGTCGCCAAGTCACGGCACGGGTCGACCGTCTCGCTCACCGGCTGACCCATCCGCTCGCACTCGATGGCGCGACGACCCACGCCCACAGCGCCGCCTGTCGGCGTGCGCCCGCAGGTGTCCGCTCATGCCGAAAGTCGGACGTTGCGGACAGCCTTATCGCTCTTGTGGGATGAGTTGCTTGTGATCAGCCGTTCCTGAAGAGATGCCGCGTGATCGCCTCGCGCAGCGGATCGTGTTCCGGGCCAAGCGCGGTGGCCGGGTCCGACCAGTTCTCTGCCGGGTAGAGCCACACCGGCTTCCGGATGAGCGCGGGCGACTCCCACTCGTAGCGGGGCCACACATGCGCGTGGAGGAACGGATCGGTGTTGCCCAGGATCTCCAGATTGACTCGACGAAACTCGGAGTCCAATTCTCGACAGGCTTGACTGACCGCCTCGCCGAGGTCGGCCATTGACTCAAGGAAGTCCCGACGCCCAGGTCGCGAGAGATCGGACAGGCTCCCGACGTGCGGGTCGTCAGCAAGTAGAACGCAGTAGCCGGGTAGCCACTGAACGTCACCGATCACCGCGAACGCTCCCGGGAGCCTGCCAAGCACGGTGGGATTCTCCCCGCGCAAGGCTGTGCCGATGCGATCTGCTCGCCAGTCGCTCATGAGTGGAACGCTCCCACATTCCGCGATGAGGGCTGCTGCGCTCGCCCGGATCTGCCGCGATCAGTGCACTCCGGCCCGAATGAGTGGAGTCGCCGACTCCACGGCCTCTGCCTTGGACGGAACGCGCAGCGGGGACCGCGTAGGTCAACGCCCAGCGTCAGCGCCCGCGGCCAGAACGGGGCGAGCGACGACCTGCGTGTGTACGTTCTCGACCATGCTTACGCCCGGTGGCCAGTTCCGTGTCGAGATGCCCAGTGGCCGCATCGTTGAACGTCTCCCTGTGGGCCATGCCAACGGACACTGGCACCTCACCTTCGTCACGTCAGGCCAGAATCCCGTGCTGGGCGACCGTGCGCGGGGAGTCACGATGCGCGACGAGTTCCAGGAACTGATAGACGTCGCTGGCGTGGACGGGGAACTCGAAGTACGCGGGAGGGGCTGCGGTAGCGATGCCGACGAGCAGACCTACACCTTGCGACTCTTCGGAAGCGACGTGACTGAGGGGCGGATTGAGTACCGAGACGAAGGAGCGGTAGTCGCCAGGGAGGTCATCTACCTCACCGCCCCCGAGATGACTTGACAGGTGTCACGACGCGGGAAGCGTCGGCATCGGCAACACTCCGGACGTGTGCGGATGCTGCAACGGCGGCAACACCCCAGGCCCGGGCCTGGCGTGGTTAAGGTCGTCAGCGTGGAGCGGGGACGCAAGCCCATCATCGACGGCCATGGACGCGACTGGGCAGAGGACGACATATTCAGCCGCCCTCTGCAAGGCGACCACCTGCGGTTGATGGCTGAGTACGTCTGTCCCATGCCTCTCTGGGATGCCGATGGAGACCTGCCCGACGACCTGGTTTGGTTGCAGACGTACCTCGGCCTCAGCGCGGAACTAATCGAAGACCTCCGTAGTTGAGGCGAGGCATATGACCCCCGGCACATGACCGACCGCGACCAGGCCGCGCATCGCGCGGAGGGCAACCTCTCTACGAGCGACTGCGCTCAGAGGTCGTCCCGGCATCCGAGTGACCTGCCACCAGCAGTAGACACTACGGATTGTTCGAGACACTTCGGGCCAAGTGAGCCGACAGAGACGCCGTGACTACTGCTTGCGACGACGCAACCACTGCTCGGTGAGCACTAGGCCTGCCAGAGTCCCAGCCAGTACGTGGCCAGGACCCGAGTTGGCAAGCAAGTAACCAGACGGTGCGAGTGCAAGGAAGGCCGCGCCAACGACGACGCAGCATGCAAGGAAAGTGAGGCGGTTCGTCAGGTCCCGGCGATTGAGCAACTGCCAGAGCACGCCCGCGACCGCCCCCAGGCCGAGCACCAGCAAGGCGGTGTGTCCAACCATCCTGTGGCTATCGCCGATGCCGCCGCCCACGAACACCGCGATGACGGGCAGGATCCACGCAGCAGAAACCGTTGTGCCCAGCCTGCGCGAGGCGGTCGTCGTCTGAGTCACCCGGCGATTGTCACCCGGAACGGTCGAACGGTCGGCATCGACGGGCGGCACATGCCGGGCCGAAAGCGCGGCTCTTGACGCCCGTTCATGCGGATAGCGGACGTTCCCACCCATTACTGGCACGATGCCGACATGGACGCGCTGGTCTGGGTCGAGGCTTGGCAGGTGCAGGCCGAGATGTTGCCGTTCGTCGTGGGACAGAGCGTTACGTGGCCGGTCGGCTCGCGATTCAACGAGAGAGCGCTCACCGAGCATGTAGGAGCCGACACTGCCGCTCGGGTTTCGATGGGCGTCGACTGGCACGCTCCGCGACCAGTGGACACAGTCGGCTACACCGGCATCGTTTCGCGTATTGAGGTCTACCGGTGTCGCCTCGCCCAGGGACACGTCATTCCAGGTTCGGTAGAGACCTTTCCCATTGCCGAAGTGGACGGCTGGGAGTCAGAAAAGGACGGTCTCCACGTCTCTGGCTACCTCGTGACACTGACGAACATTCGATAATCGGCAGAGCGCTAGACGACTGGCGCGGGCAATCCGCACCTGCCGCCTAGCGTGGCCGTAAGCGCGCGGTCCTGCCGCGATCACCGCACACCGGGCCGAAAGCGCGGCTATCAACGCCCGCTCATGCCGATGAGCGCGCGGCGAACGAAGCGCTACAGCCATGGGGGCTGGTGCCGCCCGACGTAGTCACGGGCGCGCTGCAGAGGGTCGCGCCAGTAGTGATGTGGCATCCGGTGATAGTGCTGCTCGCAGAACTCGGCGAGGTCGACCGTTATCGCAACGCGTTCGAGCCGGTGACCTTCGAAGTCGGTGTTGACCGCAACCAGTTGCGGCTCCGGATTCCAGCCTGAGTGGTCGAAGGTCCAACCATTCCAGGTCGCGTAGGTGTGGAAGACCTGCTGCTCGCCCTCAAACCGCAACGCCTCGATCGCGATGGAATGGTCCGGGTACTCCTCGCGGCAGACCCAGGCCAGCAGGTGGCACGCTCCGGCAGCAAAGAAGGCTTGGTCCGCCCGTTCCCATGCAACCCGTTGGTCGGACCGCTCGATCTCCGTCCGTCGGAACATGCCAGCGGCTTGAGCATTCACGCGTAGGACGCTATCCGAGGAGTCGGACACGTCCGCATCTGCCGCGATGTGCGCCGCTCTCGAACTGCGTCATTCCGGCTCCCTTCTGTTGTCAACCGGTTCGGCGTAGCGTCTTCTCCCGCGGGTCCGGGAAGTGGCTGATCCGAAGTGTCGACGTGCAGGGGAGGGTCGGCCGCGCTGGATTCTTGAGACGCCCTGCAGTGCCCTCCCGGACCCGTGCCAACGTCCTCGACAGCGGCACGTTGTGCGTCCTCGAGCAACTGGCGGTAGATGGCGTCGGAGATCCTGCGCTTGAGGCACCGGATGGCCTCGAGGGGCTTCTTGCCTTCGGCTCGCTTGCGCCGGTAGTAGGCGCGGCCGTCGGTGTCGAGGCGGATCTGGCTGATCGCGGCGATGTGGATCATGTGGTTCATCCGCCGGTTTCCGGCACGTGAGGGAGCCGGTGCCGATTCTGCTCGCCGGAGGACGCGTCGAGGGGTGCGGTGCCGGTCCAGGACGCGAACCGGTTGCGGTCGGCGAAGCGCCTCACGTCGCCGACGGCGGCCAAGGTGCGGGCAGCGACGACGGGGCCGACGCCGTGCAGATCCATGAGGCGTGAGCCGCGAGCCAGGACGATGGCTTTGAGCTCGGCGGTGGACTTCTTGATCTTCGCCTCGACCGCGGCCAGCTCGGCGAGCTCTTCGGCAGCGATCCGGCGACGGGTCTTCCCAGCGATGTCACGAGGGCGCACTGACGCGAGCATGGCCTTGGCCTGACCCGTGGTGATGTCGCGCTTCACTTGCCCTGGCAGGAGTTCTGCCAACAACGCCTGGAGTCGGTCGACGGTCTGGACCCGCCGACGGGTCAGTGCCTCACGCCGGTCGGTGAGCATCCGCAGCGCCTCGAGCTCCCCGTCGA
>NZ_JACMYC010000021.1 GCF_014266025.1 Nocardioides deserti
CGGCCGGCGCAGTCCGCGCAGCCGGCCTCGCCGCGCGGCCAGCAGCGGCCCGCCCCAGCGCCTGGCCAGACACCCGGCCCTACACCCGCCACGCCGCCGCCCACGCAGGGACGCGGCGGGCGCGGCTTCCGGTTCCCGCGGCCGCGGGTGCGCTGGGTGTTCCTGCTGCTGCTCGCGTGGATCGCCTACCTGGTCGTCGTGCCGGTGCTGGCGTGGAACGACGTCGACAAGGTCGACTTCGAGCCCGACGGCGACCGTCCGGGCGACCAGCCGGGCACGACGTACCTCCTGGTCGGCAGCGACTCGCGCGGCGACCTGTCCCCGGAGGAGCGCAAGCGGCTCGGCACCGGCGGCGCACAGGGCCAGCGCACCGACACGATCATGCTGCTGCACACCGGCTCCGGGCCGAACCTGCTCATGTCGATCCCGCGCGACTCGATCGTCGAGGTGCCAGGGCACGGCACGACCAAGGTCAACGCGGCGTACGCGTTCGGCGGCCCGAAGCTGCTGGTGCGCACCATCGAGAACGAGACCGGCATCCGGGTCGACGACTACGTCGAGATCGGCATGGGTGGCCTCGCCGGCGTCGTCGACGCGGTCGGCGGCATCGAGATCTGCCCCGAGAACGCGATGAAGGACCCGCAGGCGAAGCTCGACATCGAGGCCGGCTGCCAGGAGGCCGACGGCGCGACCGCGCTCGGCTACGCCCGGTCGCGCAAGACCTACGCCCGCTTCGGCGACACCCAGCGCGCCCAGGCTCAGCGCGAGGTCGTCTCGGCGGTCGGCAAGAAGGTCGTCTCGCCGTGGACGGTGCTCAACCCGTTCCGCTACTGGGACCTCAACCAGTCCGTGCCGGGCTTCTTCGCCTTCGGCGAGGGCACCGGCCCGGTCCGCGCCGGCCTGTGGGCGATGGCGATGACGCGGGTCAACGGCGAGTCCGGGCTGACCTGCGGCGTCCCGATCAGCGACCTCGCGGTGAACTGGGACCCCGAGCGGTCGAAGCAGATGTTCGACGCCATCATCGAGGACGACACCGACTCGATCCCGCGGAAGCTGTGCACGCCGACGGGCCTGCCGAAGGAAGTGACCGGATGACCTCCTACGAGACCCTGCTGTGGGACGTCGACGACCACGGCGTCGCGACGCTCACCCTGCACCGCCCCGACCAGCTCAACGCGTTCAGCGTGACGATGGCCCGCGAGCTCGAGCAGGTCTTCCGGACCGACGCGCTCTCCGACGACGTGCGGGCGGTGGTCGTCACCGGCGCCGGCCGCGCGTTCTGCGCCGGCATGGACCTCTCCGCCGACGGCAACGTGTTCGGTCTCGACGAGTCGCTGCGCCCGGACCCGGCGGAGTTCCGCGCGGCGTACGACCGGGCGCCCTACGACGACGGCGTCCGTGACACCGGCGGCAAGGTCACGCTGGCGATCCACGCGCTGCCCAAGCCCGTCATCGCCGCCATCAACGGCCCCGCGGTCGGCATCGGCGCGACGATGACGCTCGCGATGGACCTGCGGCTGGCCTCGTCGAAGGCGCGCATCGGCTTCGTCTTCGGCAAGCTCGGGATCGTTCCGGAGGCGGCGTCGTCGTACTTCCTGCCCCGCATCGTCGGCATCCAGCAGGCGCTCGAGTGGGTCTACTCCGCCGAGATCCTCACCGCCGACCAGGCGCTCGCCGGCCGGCTGCTGCGCTCGGTGCACGAGCCCGAGGAGCTGCTGCCGGCCGCGCAGGAGCTGGCGCGCTCGTTCGTCGACGGCCGCTCTCCTGTCGCGCTCGCGCTCGCCAAGCAGCTGCTGCACCGCGGCGCGGCCGCCGCCGACCCGCTCGAGGCGCACCTCAACGACTCGCTGGCGATGTACTGGACCTCGCTCGGCGACGGCAAGGAGGGCGTGGCCGCCTTCCGCGAGAAGCGCGCGCCGGAGTTCACCGGCCGGGCCTCGGACCTCCCGCCGGTCTTCTGATGGCCGCCCCCGGCGCCGCGTCGGCCGGTCCCCCGCCCCGCGGGTTCGGGGGTCGCGAGAAGTGGGGTGCGGTCGTGGCCAACCTGGTCCTCGCCCTGCTCGCGGCGGCCGCGGTCGCCGGCGTCCTGGCGGCGGTTCCGCGCGACGTCACCGCCGTCATGCTGCTGGTCGGCTACACGGCGTACGCCGGGTTGCTCACGCTGGGGCTCGCGGTCGCCACGGCGCTGACCGACCGGCTCCCGGTCGTCGGCGCCGGCACGGTCGACGGCGAGCCCGCCGTGGGCGTCCGGGCCCGCCCGGCGGAGTGGTGGTACGCCGTCGCCCTCGACGTGGGACTGCTGGTGCTGGGCTGCGCGCTGGTCGGGGTCGGCCTGGCCGCCGGCGGCGAGTGGGCGCTGTGGTCGCTGCCGATCGGGCTGGTCGGCGCCTGGTTCGGTGTCCGCGCCCTGCTGGCGATCACCGGCCGGCGGCGGGTCGAGGCCCTGTGGCTGACGGCGGACCACGTCGTGCACGACGCCCCCTGGGGCCGCGAGCGCGTCGGCCGGGACCAGGTCAGCGAGGTGCGGCCGATCAGCGGCACGAGCTACGTCCTGGTGCGGGTGGACGGCCCGGTCGAGCGGACGCTGTGCCCGCGCTGGTGGCGCGGTCCGGACCGCCGGGCGCGACCGGCCGACGACACTGGCGGTGGCACCGGGCGCGTCGAGCTCCGCTGCGCGGACGTCGGGCACGAGCCCGCGGACCTCGGGGCGTGGCTGCGCGACGAGCTCGGCCTCGAGGCGGGGCGGAGGCGCACCACGCGCTGAGCCGCGTCCGGGCACTCCTCGGCGGCCCGGGGTTTTCGGGACGGCGCAGCCGGTCAGACTGCCGGGCATGACCACGACACCCGCCGAGGAGCAGCCGTCGCGTCCGACGCTGCCGCCGGTCGTCTACGTGCCAACGACCGACGACCCCGAGCCCACCGCCCGCAGGGTCGTGCTCCACCAGGTCGCCGACGGGCGCACCGCCCTCTACACCTACTCCGCGCTCGACCGGCTGCACGACCACTACCTGCCCGACAGCTCGTGGGTGCTCTGCGACGGGTCGGCGCTCCAGCGCATCCACGAAGCCACGCCCTACGACCTGCTCTTCGTCGACGTGGACCCGGGCCTGCGCGCGGACCGGATGGACGAGGGCCGGGTGGACGGCAGCGGGGCGCCGGCATGAGCGACGTCTACGTCGACCTCGCCGCGCTGGGCAGGATCGCGACCGCCCTGGACAACGGGGCGTCGGGCCTGGAGGACCTGGCCGACAGCGTGCCGAGCGGGATCGACGCCGGCCCCATGACCGGCGTCATCGCGAGCATGATCGCCCAGGTCACCGACAGCGCCGGCGAGGTCTCGACCTCGCTGACCTCGGCCGCCGAGCTGGTGCGTCAGTGCCGCACCTACTACCGCACCGTCGACGAGGACTCCGCCCTCGGCCTGGCCGAGATCCGCGAGGTGATGACGCCGTGAGCGTCGACACCGAGATCCAGGGCTCGCCGGCGTCGATCGAGTCCGCCGAGACCTGGCTGCGCGACCAGCTAGCGACGGCACTGTCCGACGCCTCCGACCGCCTCAACGACGCCCGCCGGGACGCGGAGTCGTCGTGGGACAGCCTCGCGGGCGACCAGTTCGCGACGGCGGTGCGCACCGGGCGCGACACCACCGACGACCTCGAGACCGCCACCAAGAAGATGGCGGACGACCTCGGGGACTTCGCCGAGAAGCTGCGGACCTGCCAGTCCGACATGGCCACCATCCGCACCGACGCGCGGGCGGCCGGCCTGTCGGTCAGCGGGTTCGTCATCGCCGACCCGGGCCCCGGTCCCGCCCGCCCGCCGGACGGGTTCACCGGCACCGAGGCCGAGGTCGCCGCGCACGACCGGGCCGTGGCGGCGTACGACGCGCACCAGGACCTGGTCCGCGCCTACAACCACGCCTCGAGCGAGGCCGACCGCATCGACCGGAAGTACGCCACGGCGTGCCGGGAGCTGCAGGACGAGTACACGGTCGGCCAGCACGCATCGTGGATCGTCACCATGGGTGACGTCCTCGGCGACCTCGCCGCGGGCGTGATCGGCGTCAGCATCGCGCGCAACCAGTCGGCGCTGCACGGCCGCGCCCGCGACCTCCTCGGCGAGGCCGAGCGCGCCATCCGCGACCTCCAGGCGAACCCGGACCGCTACATCAAGCGCAAGTGGTTCTTCTTCCGCACCCTCGACGAGGCCCGGCTCGAGGCGGACCGGCTGGCGATCCAGGGCAAGCTGGACGAGGCCGAGGACCTGCTCCGGCGCGCCGACGACCTCGACGGAGGACGCCTGCCGCGCTACCTCGGACGGGCCGGGAAGGTCCTCGGTCCGCTCGGGCTGGGCCTCGGCGTCTACAACGACTACCAGGAGGGCGAGAGCGCCACGCAGATCGCGGTCTCGCAGGGCGGCTCCCTCCTCGCGGGCGTCGGTGCGGGCGCCGCCGTGGGTGCTGCGGTCGGGTCGGTCGTCCCCGTGGCCGGCACCGCCGTCGGTGCGGCCGTGGGTGCTGTCGTCGGCGCCGGCGTGTCGATCTTCGCCGACGGCGCGATCGACTCGCTGTTCGAGAACGGCCCCGACGTCGGCGAGGCCTTCGAGGAGGGCCTCGACGCGCTCGCCGACACCGGTGACGCGATCGCCGACGGCGTCGGCGGCGCCATCGACACCGTGGGCGGCTGGTTCAGCTGAGGCCGGGGCGCGCGACGCGGCCCGGCAGCGTCGCGGAGGTGCGCGGTCTCAGGCGGCGAGGCTGCGGCGCAGCCGGGCGAGGATCTGGGTGATCAGCCGGGAGACCTGCTCCTGGGTGACGCCGACCTCGTCGCCGATCTGGGTCTGCGTGCGGTTCTCGAAGAACCGCAGCTCGATGATACGTCGCTCCCGCTCGGTCAGCTCCTCCATGAGCGGGCGCAGGGCGAGCCGCGCCTCGGCCGAGGCGAAGGCCGGGTCGAGGTCCCCCATCGACCGGGTCGGGTCGTCCTCGCCGTCGAGCCCCGGCGCGTCGAGCGAGACCGGCGTGAAGCAGCCGGTGGCGTTGAGCGAGTCCAGCACCAGCTGGAGCGGTACGTCGAGGTGCGCGGCGACCTCCGCCGGGCGCGGCGCGCGGCCCAGCCGCTGGGTCAGCTCGCCCTCGGCGGCGGTGACCCGCGCCTGGACCTCCTGCACCGACCGGGGCGGGCGGACCGTCCAGCCGGCGTCGCGGAAGTAGCGGCGGATCTCGCCGCGCAGCGTCGGCACCGCGAAGCTGAGGAAGTCGTCACCGAGGGTCGGGTCGAAGCCGCGCACGGCCTTGACCAGTCCGAGGTAGGCCACCTGGTCGACGTCCTCGTCGGGGATCCCGCGGCCGTGGTAGCGCCGCGCCACGTCGGAGGCGACGCCCATGTTGAGCGCGATGACGTCGTCCTCGTAGCGGGTGCGGAGCTCCCCCTGGCTGGCGCGCGCCCGGGACAGCAGCCGGGCGGTCTCCATCCGCCGGCGGCTGTCGGTCAGGGCGGGCGGGTGCGGTGGGAGCGGCCGCGCGCGCGGCGTCGAGGGCGGCGTCGAGGGCACGGCCGCGTCGAGCGGTCCGCCCTCGTCGTACGTCCACGCGCTTCCGGCCACCACGACTCGTCCTCCGTCATCGGCTGACCCCCCAGCCAACGCCCGCATCGTCCCACGGAGCCGCGGGCACGGCCACCGGATCGGGTGGATCGGTCCAGACGTGCGAGACCGGGGCGCGGACCTCGCGGTCCTCGCCCCGGTCGAGGGGTGCTGTCGGGTGGTGCTGCTGCGCTGCGGTCAGCTCGCGGCGCTGGCCGCCTCCGCCTCGGAGGTCGCACCGGCGGTGCTGAGGTTGCCGGCCTTGTCCTCGAGGTGGGCGCGGACGAACCAGTGGAACAGCTCGATCTGGTTGGTCTGGGAGATGAACATGTCCTCGGTCACCGGGTCGAGCTCTCCGAGCTCCTCGATGCCCTTGCGGTAGTCCCCGATGACGCCGGCGTAGACGAGGTCGAGCGCACCCAGGTGCTCCTGGGTGGTGGCGCGACCGATGCTGTACTCCTCCCAGTGCCGGTTCTCCACCAGCTTGCCGGGGGTGCCGCACGGCGAGCCACCGAGGGTCGCGATCCGCTCGGCCAGCTCGTCGGCGAAGCCACGGACCGCCTCGACCTGCGGGTCGAGCATCTCGTGGACGGCGATGAAGTGCGGACCCACGACGTTCCAGTGGATGTGCTTGAGCGTCAGGTGCAGGTCGTTGGTGGCGTTGAGCCGGCCCTGGAGCAACTCCACGACGCGCTCGGCGTCGGACTCGCTCATGCCGGGAACGGTGTAGCGGAGCTTGTTGGTCATGGCGCGCAGGTACCCACCACCCGCTGGGGTGAATCGCCGTACGCCGTGGTCCGGGGCACGTCCGGACCACGTGCGAGCGCCCGGCCGGTCGAGTGTCCTCGACCGCCCGGGCGCCCTTCCGCCCGCCCTCAGGGGCGGCGGTGCGTCACTTCTTGACGGTGACCTTGACGGTCTTCTTGGCCGTCTTCGTGGAGGCGTTGCCGAGGTACTTCACGACGATCTTCTTGGTGCCCTTGCCGAGCTTCTTGACGGCGAGGGTCGCGCGGCCGCCCTGGAGCTGCTTGGTCGCGACCCGCTTGCCGCCGACGATGGCGACGACCTTGCCGGTGGCGGCCTTGCCGTCCTCGCGGACGACCGCGGTCGCCACCTTGGCGGGCTTGCCCTTCTTGATCGTGGCCTTCTTCGCCTTGGCGGCCATCGCGGCCCTCTGCTTGTTGACCTTGACCGTGCCGACGACCGCGCTCTCGCCGGGCTTGATCTCGCACGGGAGCAGGTCGATGGGCAGGGGCAGGTTCGCCAGCGGCGACATGCTGAAGGCGCTCGGCAGCTTGACGTCGTACACGCCGGCCTTGGCCGGGGTCCTGAAGCCGCCGAGGTTGCCCGCGAGGCCGGCGACATCGGACAGAGCACCCAGGGGCGCGGCGAGGTTGTCCAGCGGCAGCGGCAGGTTGCCGAGCAGCAGGTCGAAGCCGGGCAGGTTCGCGCCCAGCTGGTTGACGCCGGGGATCAGGTTGAGCAGGCCGAGCAGGCCGCCCACCTGGAGGTCACCGACGATCGGCAGGCCGGCGGGAACCTCGAAGTCGGCCAGCAGGTCGGTCGGCAGGTCGGCGCCCGACAGCGACAGCGGCACGTCGATCGCGCCGACGATCGGCAGCGTGCAGCTGAACGTCGCGCCGCCGCCGATCGCCTTGGCCGAGGCCGGCGTCGCGGCGCCGGCGGAGCCGGCACCGCCGGCGACGAGCGCGCCGGTGGTCAGGACGGTCGCGAGGCCGGTGGCGGCCAGGCGCTTGGTGACAGCAGAAGTCGTCATGTGTAGAGCTCCCTCCCAGAAGCAGACGGCGCTGCCTCCCTGCAGCGGCCACCGAGAAACGTAGGGGGCTGTGGCCTGGCTCGCAGCGGATTGGGGCAACCGGTCGGTCAGGCTCCGGTGGTTCACTGGGGCCATGACCAGCTGGCAGGATCCCGAGGCCGTCCGGTTCATGCTCGACGACTGCGAGACGTGGGCGGTGGTGGGCCTCTCCGGCGACCCCGGCCGCACGGCGTACCAGATCGCGCAGCTGCTCCAGCAGCGCGGCAAGCGCATCGTCCCCGTCCACCCTTCGGCCGAGACCGTGCTCGGCGAGCAGGGCTACGCGACGCTCGCGGACGTGCCGTTCCCCATCGACGTCGTCGACGTCTTCCGCCGCTCCGAGGCTGCCGGCGAGTTCGCCGACCAGGCCGTCGCCGTCGGCGCGAAGGCGGTGTGGTTCCAGCTCGGCGTCGTCGACGAGGCCGCCTTCGAGCGCACCACCGCCGCCGGCGTCCCCATAGTCATGGACACCTGTCCCGCCATCGAGTGGCGCCGCCGCTGACCCCCGTCCCCGCTGTGGTCGCGGCGAAGGCAGCCTGCGTCTCGGCTGGTTGAGGAGGGCCGCCGGGCCCGTCTCGAAACCCGCCGAGCAGCTCCTCAACTGGTTGTCCCGAATGGTGGTCTGACCTGGGGAAACAGCAGCCTCACAGTCGGTGGTCACTGCTTGAGTAGACCCATGGCCAAGGACTCCCGACACAGCGCACACCCGGTGTGCCGCGCGGTCGCGAAGTCCCGCAAGAAGACCCGCTCGGCATGCAGCTCCCAGCTGTGGCAGATGTCCGACGACGAGGTCTCGGACACCCTCCTCGAAGCCACGCGACTGCGTGCCCAAAGGTCGAGGCGCTCGAGCTGCGTCTCGCCGCCGAGGCCGACCGCCGGACGGTCGGGGACCGGGTCGGCGCGACCGACACAGCGTCCTGGTGGAGCCACGAGACCCGCCAGGACAAGCCGGCTGCCAAGCGCCGGATGCGGCTCGCCGAGTCCCTCGACCGCCACACGCCGACCTCGGCGGCTCTGGCGGAGGGCGCGATCAGCGTCGACCACGCGCGTGTCATCACCGACTGCGTCGATCGGCTCCCGGGCGACCTTCCCGACCCGTCGATCCCAGAGCGGGCCGAGAAGCACCTGCTGACCGAGGCGCTCGACCTGGACCCCAGGTCGTTGGCGATCCTCGCGAAGCACGTCCTCACCGTGGTCGCCCCCGAGATCGGCGAGGATCGAGACGCCCGAGCGCTGGAGCGCGAGGAGCGCGAAGCACGGGCCAACGCGTGGCTCACCATGTGCCCGGACGGGAAGGGCAGCTACCGCGGGAAGTTCTCCATCCCGACCATGCAGGGCGCCATGCTGCGCAAGATGCTGCTCGCGTTCGCCGCGCCCAAGCACCAAGCCGCCACCAAGGACGGCGACGCGGAGCAGGATCAGGTCGAGCGACGGCCCTCACCGGAACGCATGGGGGACGCGTTCTGCGAGCTCATCGAACGCCTCCCCGCCCACGAGCTCCCGAAGCTCGGCGGGCTCAACGCCTCCATCATCGTCCTGCTCGACTTCACCGGCCTCAAGAGCGACATCGGCCGCGCGGTCCTCGAGACCGGCGAACCCATCTCCGCCTCCCTGGCCCGACGCATGGCTTGCGAGGCCGGCCTGATCCCCGCCGTCCTGGGCAGCCGGTCCGAGCTGCTCGACCTCGGCCGCACCGCCCGCCCGTTCAACGGCGCACAACGCCTCGGCCTCGTCCTCACCCAACGGGTCTGCACCGCCATCGGCTGTGACTGGCCGGCACACCTGTGCCACGCCCACCACGACGACAGCTGGCTCTCCGGCGGCGAGACCAACATGGACAAGGCCCGGCTGCTGTGTCCCCGCCACCACGCCCGGATCCACGACCCACGGTTCGAGACCATGATCCACCCCGACAACCAGGTCACCTTCCACATGTGGACATGACGCTGGTCGGGCAAGGAGGCTCGGATCACCGGGTCTCGTCGACCCTCGCTTGCGCTCGCTGCTCGACCAACGATCAGGGCGGAGTGGATCGGTGGGCGTGGGTACCGCGTCGCCATGGATGCGGAGATCAGCCTGACCGTGGACGGGGTGCGGCGCACCGTCATGGTCGACACGCGGACCACGCTGCTCGACGCGCTGCGGGAGCGGCTCGGCGTCACGAACCCGAAGAAGGGGTGCGACCACGGGCAGTGCGGGTCGTGCACGGTGCTGCTCGACGGGCGGCGGCACCTGACGTGCCTGTCGCTGGCGGTGGCGAACGACGGCGCTGAGGTGACGACGGCCGGCGGGCTGCGGGGCAGCGACGGTGGGCTGCACCCGGTGCAGCAGGCGTTCCTCGACCAGGACGGCTACCAGTGCGGCTACTGCACCCCAGGCCAGGTGTGCTCGGCGGTCGGCGTGCTCGACGAGATCGAGCAGGGACACGTCAGCCACGTGAGCGACGACCTCGAAGCCGATCCGGAACTCACCGACGACGAGATCCGGGAGCGGATGAGCGGCAACCTGTGCCGCTGCGGGGCGTACGTCGGCATCCTCGGCGCCGTCAGGCAGGCCGCGGCCGCGAGCAGCGAGGGCGGTGCCGCGTGAAGGAGCTGACCTACCACCGGGCCGACGACGCCGCCTCCGCGGTGGCGCTGGTCGCCGGCGACCCGGACGCGCGGTTCCTCGGTGGCGGGACCAACCTCGTCGACCACCTCAAGCTGGGGGTCACCTCCCCCACGACGCTCGTCGACGTCAGCCGGCTGCCGCTCGACGAGGTGACCGAGCTGCCCGACGGCGGCCTGCGCATCGGCACGAACGTCCGCAACAGCGACCTCGCCGCGCACCGGGCGGTACGCCGCGGCTGGCCCGTCGTCGCCCGAGCGCTCCTGGCCGGGGCGAGCGGCCAGATCCGCAACCAGGCGACGACCGGCGGCAACCTCCTGCAGCGGACGCGGTGCGTGTACTTCCAGGACGTCACCACGCCGTGCAACAAGCGCGACCCCGGCACCGGCTGCAGCGCGATCGGCGGCTACGGCCGCTACAACGCCGTGCTCGGCGCCAGCGAGGCCTGCGTGACCACCCACCCCTCCGACCTCGCGGTCGCGCTGGCCGCCGTCGACGCGACCGTGGTCGTGCTCGGCCAGGACGGCGAGCGCCGGGTGCCGATGAGCGACTTCCACCGGCTGCCGGGCGACCGGCCCGAGCAGGACACGACGCTGGCGCACGGCGAGCTGGTGACGGCGGTCGAGCTGCCCGCAACCGGGACCGCCCGCCGCTCGACGTACCGCAAGGCGCGCGACCGGGCGTCGTACGCCTTCGCGCTCGTCTCCGTCGCCGCCGGTCTCGAGCTCGATGACGACGGCCGGGTCCGCGACGTGCGGATCGCCTGGGGCGGCGTGGCGCACAAGCCGTGGCGGGCGGAGGTGGCCGAGGCGGAGCTGCGTGGGCGGTTCGTCAGCGAGGAGTCCGTCCGCGCGGCCGCCGAGGCCGAGCTCGCGGCCGCGGTGACCGACGAGCAGACGGCGTACAAGGTGCCGATGGTCCGCAACCTCACCGCCCTGACCCTCACCGGCCTCGCGGAAGGAGCGACCCGATGACCGCCGACCAGGTCACCCCCGAACCGCTCCGGTCGACCAGCTCGATCGGCACCAGCCTGCTGCGCCGCGACGGCGTCGAGAAGGTCACCGGCGACGCGACGTACGCCGTTGAGCACCCGGTCACCGGACCGGCCGGCGAGCCGCCGCTGCACGCCTGGCTGGTCACCTCGACCGTCGCCCGCGGCCGCGTGGTCGCCGTCGACGCGACCGCCGCGCTCGCCCACGCGGGCGTCGTGTCGGTGGTCGACCACACCAGCGCGCCGCGCCTGGCCGACACCAGCGACCGCGAGCTCGCGATCCTCCAGGACGACGCGATCGCCTTCCGCGGCCAGATCGTCGCGATCGTGCTCGCCGAGACGTCCGAGTCCGCGCGCGAGGGCGCCGCGCTCGTGCACGTCGAGCAGGAGGCCGAGCCGCACGCGGCGGCGTTCCAGGAGGACTCCCCGACCTACGCGCCCGAGTCCGTCAACGGCGGCTCGGAGACCGACACGCTCGACGGCGACCCCGACGAGGCGCTCGCTCGTGCGCTGGTGACCGTCGACGCGACGTACACGACCCCGCACGAGCACAACAACCCGATGGAGCCGCACGCCGCGACCGCGCTGTGGGACGGCGAGCGGCTCACGCTGCACGACTCCACCCAGGGCCCGCGCCCGGTCCGCGGCACGCTCGCGCCGATGCTCGGCCTGGCGGAGGAGCAGGTGCGGGTGCTGGCGCCGTACGTCGGCGGCGGCTTCGGCTCCAAGGGACTCCCCCACGCGCCCGAGATGGCGGTCGCGCTCGCCGCGATGACCGTGCCGGGACAGCCCGTGCGGCTGGCCGTGACGCGGCAGCAGATGTTCGCGCTGACCGGCTACCGGACGCCGACCCGCTCTCACGTCCGGCTCGGCGCCCACCCCGACGGCCGGCTCGAGGCGCTGCGCCACGACGCGGTCACCCAGTCCTCACGGGTCAAGGAGTTCGCGGAGCAGGCGGCGGTGCCGGCGCGGGTCATGTACGCCGCCCCGCACCGCGCGACGACCCACCGGGTCGCCGAGCTCGACGTGCCGGTGCCGTCGTGGATGCGCGCGCCCGGCGAGATGCCGGGTATGTACGCCCAGGAGGTCGCGGTCGACGAGCTCGCGCTCCACGCCGGCCTCGACCCGGTCGCGCTGCGCGTGCGGAACGAGCCCGACGTCGACCCCGACACGGGCAACCCGTGGGGCAACCGGCGGCTGGTCGAGTGCCTGCGCCGCGGCGCCGAACGGTTCGGCTGGGCCGACCGCCCGACCGGGGCGCGGGCGACCGTCGACGGTGAGTGGTGGGTCGGCACGGGCGTCGCCGCGTCGACGTACCCGATGCTCTGGATGCCCGGCAACATCGCCCGGGTCCGCTCGCTCGACGGGGGGCGGTACGCCGTCGCCATCGCCGCGACCGACATCGGCACCGGCGCCCGCACCGTGCTCACCCAGATCGCCGCTGACGCGCTCGGCTGCCCGCCCGAGGCGATCGACCTCGACATGGCCGACAGCGACCTGCCGTTCGGCTCGGTCGCGGGCGGCTCGTCCGGCACCACCTCGTGGGGCACGGCGATCGTCGCGGCCGCGCAGCAGTTCCGCGCCGACCACGGCGAGCACCCCGACCCGGGGGTGGAGACGACGGCCGCGTCGGGGCAGTACGCCGACATGGACGGCCACGCGCTGCACTCCTTCGGCGCGGTCTTCTGCGAGGCGCGGGTGCACCGCTACACCGGTGAGGTGCGCGTGCCGCGCCTGCTCGGCGTCTACTCCGTCGGCCGCGTCGTCAACCCGCGGACCGCCCGCTCCCAGCTGCTCGGCGGCCTGGTCATGGGCCTGTCGGCGGCGCTGCACGAGGAGGGCTGGCGCGACCCGCGGACCGGGCACACCGTGACCCAGGACCTGGCGACGTACCACGTCGCCGCGCACGCGGACGTCCGCGACATCGACGCGGAGTGGCTCGACGACATCGACGAGCTGTCGACGCCGATGGGCTCGCGCGGCATCGGCGAGATCGGCATCGTCGGCACCGCGGCGGCGGTCGCCAACGCGACGTACCACGCCACCGGGGTGCGGGTGCGGGACCTGCCGCTCACCGCCGACCACTTCCTGGAGTAGTCCGCGACGCGAGGCGGGCGTCGACGATCGTTCAATTGCTGGGATATGTCGTGGTGGGAGCGTTCTCATCCGCGACAACCAAACAATTGAACGACTGTCGACGCCGCGGACTGGCAAGCCCCAGCGACGGTAGGCGTCAGGGCGCGTCGTCGACCGCAGGCATCACGGCGGTGGGGTCGAGGGCCTCGCCGGTGCCGGTGCCGGCGTCCGCGTCGGGGGCCGGGGGCGACCCCACCAGCGCTGCCAGGGCGGAGAGCGCGACCCAGGTGAGCACGGCGACGACGGCGTAGCGCACGACCGCGGTCTCGGCCGGCATCGTGCCGACCAGCGCCGACCAGAGCGCCGGCGTGGTGAGGACGGCGGCGCCTCCGAGCACCGGGACGGACACCAGGTTCACGAGCCCGCCTCCACCATCGCCTCGGCCGAGGCGACACCGACCGATCGGACCTGCCCGGCGCCGACGAGCTCCTGGTAGGAGAGCACCGGCAGCCGGTCGACCTGCTGGTGGACCAGCCGGCGGAGCGCGGGGCGGACCTGAGGGGCGCACACGAGCACCGGGCGCACGTCGGCGTTCTCGGCCTCGACGAGGAGCTGGCCGAGGCGGTTCACGACGGCTTGGGCGACGAACGGGTCGAGGAGCAGGACGTTGCCGTCCTCCCCCATCCGCATCGACTCCAGCATCTGCTGCTCCAGCCGCGGCTCCAGGCTGATCACGTGGACGATCCCGTCGCGCAGGTGCGGCGCCACGATGGCGGGGCCCAGTGCCGCGCGGGCGGCCTCGACGAGGGCGTCGTGCTCCTTGGTGTCCGCAGCGCGCAGCGACAACGCCTCGTAGATGCGGACCAGGTCGCGGATCGAGACCCCTTCGTCGAGCAGGGACTGCAGGACCCGCTGCACCTGGCCGAGGCTGAGCAGGGTCGGGGTGAGCTCGTCGACGACCACGGGGTGGGTCCGCTTGACCACGTCGGTGAGCAGCCGGACGTCCTCCCGGCCGAGCAGGCGGCTGGCGTGGGTGTTGACGACGTGGGAGAGGTGCGTGGTCACCACCGCCGTCCGCTCGACGACGGTGGCACCACCGATCTCGGCCTGGTGGGCCAGCTCGGCGGGGATCCACTTCGCGTCCAGGCCGAAGACCGGTTCCCGGGTCGGTTCGCCGGGCAGCGAGGCCAGGTCGTCACCGATCGCCAGGACGGTGCCGCGGGGGGCCTCGCCCCGCGCCACCTCGATGCCGAACAGCTTGATGACGTAGGTGCGCAGCGGCAGGTCGAGGTTGTCCCGGGTGCGCACCGGCGGGATGAGCACCCCCGTCTCCAGCGCCACCTTGCGGCGCAGCGCCTTGACCCGCTCGAGCAGGTCCCCTCCGTGCTCGCGGTCGACGAGGTCGATGAGGTCGGCGGACAGCTCGAGGCTGAGCGGGTCGACCTGGATCTCCGCGGCGAGCAGCTCGGGGGTGTCGCTCGGGGCGGTGGCGAGCTCGACCGCGGCCTCGGGGGCGTCCTTCGCGCCCTCCTCGTCGACGCGGGTCGAGACGAGCAGGAAGGCGCCGCCGGCCAGCAGGAACGGGATCTTCGGCATCCCCGGGATCAGGCACATGGCGAGCGCCGTGCCGCCGGCCACCCGCAGCGGCGTCCGCTGGCGGGTGAGCTGCCGGACGATGTCGGAGCCCATGTCCTCCTCGCCGACGCCTCGCGTCACGACCAGACCGGTGGCGACCGAGAGCAGCAGCGCGGGGATCTGGGAGACCAGGCCGTCGCCCACGGAGAGGAGGCTGTAGGTCTGCACCGCGTCCCCGGCCGACATGCCGCGCTGGAGCATGCCGACGGCGAACCCGCCGAGCAGGTTGACCAGCGTGATGACGATCGCCGCGATGGCGTCGCCCTTGACGAACTTCGAGGCACCGTCCATCGCGCCGTAGAAGTCGGCCTCGGCGTGCACCTCGGCCCGCCTGCGGCGCGCCTGCTCCTCGTCGATGAGCCCGCTGTTGAGGTCCGCGTCGATGGCCATCTGCTTGCCGGGCATCGCGTCGAGGGTGAAGCGGGCGCCGACCTCGGCGACGCGGCCGGCGCCGTTGGTGATGACGACGAACTGGATGACCAGCAGGATCGCGAAGATGATGAGCCCGACGATGAGCGAGCCACCGACCACGAAGTGGCCGAAGGTCTCGATCACCTTGCCGGCGTCGCCGTGGAGCAGCACCAGCCGGGTCGCACTGACGTTCAGCGCGAGGCGGAACAGCGTCATCACCAGGAGCACGGCGGGGAACGCCGCGAAGTCGAGCGGTCGGCTCACGAACATCGCGGTCAGCAGGATCAGCAGCGCGCCGGTGATGTTCAGCGCGATCAGCAGGTCCAGCACCACCGCCGGCAGCGGGATGACCAGCATGACGACGATCAGCACGATGCCGAGCGGCACACCGAGCTGGGTCAGGCGCTTGAGGGACAACGCGGAGGCTCCTCGTCGAGGGGGCTTGCGGGCGCCGTCCCTGGCGCGGGTGCGGGGTCCGTCCTGGTCCCTGCTCACCGGCCTATCGGCCGGGCGCCGGCTCGGCTGAGGAGTTCGCGGCAACGGCCGGCGGTGCGATCGACGGTGCGATCGACGGTGCGACCGGCGTGCGGCGCCGCCCGCGCGGGACCACGGGCAGGTCGACCGGCGGGCGCGGGCTCCGGTGCTCCCCGCCGCGGTGGCCCCGGGACCGGCGGCTGATCACGAACGCGAGCACCTGCGCGACGGCGGCGAACAGCTCGGCCGGGATCTCGCGACCGACGTCCGTGGCGCCGTACAACGCCCGGGCGAGGGGTACGTCGCGCACCAGCGGCACGTCGTTCTCGAGGGCG
Organism: Nocardioides deserti; assembly: GCF_014266025.1. Classification (GTDB taxonomy): domain Bacteria; phylum Actinomycetota; class Actinomycetes; order Propionibacteriales; family Nocardioidaceae; genus Nocardioides; species Nocardioides deserti. The sequence goes on from NZ_JACMYC010000021.1 coordinate 15,929, forward strand.
GTCTCGCGGATCCGCTGGGCGACCACGCCCGCACCCCTGGCCACGACCCGCGGGGCCGGCGACGTCTCGTCGTAGCGCAGCGCCACGGCGACGTGGGTCGGGTTGACCAGCACCACGTCGGCTGTCGGCACGTCGGCCATCATCCGGTTGCGGGAGGCCGCGAGCTGCCGCGACCGGATGGCGCTCTTGACCAGCGGGTCGCCCTCGGTCTGCTTGTGCTCGCGCTTGACCTCGTCCTTCGTCATCCGGGTCTGCTTGCCGATCCGCCGGCGCTGCACGGCGTAGTCGAGCACGGCCATCACCAGGCCCGCGACCGCCACGTTGCGCAGCATCGACAGCGCCTCGCCACCCACGATGTCGAGCACGACGCCGATCGGCACGAACCCCCCGAGGAGCGGCATCATCGCGTCGACGCCGAACCAGACGAGGCCGGCGACGACGGAGCACTTCAGCAGCATCTTCGCCCCCTCCCACCAGGCCTGGGGACCGAAGATCCGCTTGAAGCCCTTGATCGGGTCGAGCTTCTTGAGGTTGGGCTTGACCGTCTTGGTGGCGAGGAAGAAGCCGCCCTGCGCGAGCGCGCCCGCGACACCCACGACCAGGATGCAGCAGCCGAGGACGACGAGGGTCAGCAGGATGTGGCCGCCGGCCTCGCCCAGCAGCTCGAGCGCCATCGGGACGTCGGCACCCTCCGCCGCGGTCAGGCACTGCTTCAGCAGCGCGGACAGCGACGACAGCTCGTGGCGCAGCAGCATCGGCACGACGAGGGAGCCCAGCAGCAGCGCCGACCACGCGCCGAGCTCCTGCGTGCGGGCGACCTGCCCCTCCTTGCGCGCCTCCTTGCGGCGCTTCGGGGTCGGCTTCTCGGTCTTGTCCTCGCTCATCCGACCTCCCTCACGAGGCACCCACGATCGCGGCCATGGCCTTCAGCGCGGCCTCCACGAGGCGGTCCACGACACCGGGCAGCACGGGGAACGAGAGCCCGACGAGGAGCAGGGTCAGACCGATCTTGGCGGGGAAGACCACGTTGATGGCGTTCAGCTGGGGGGCGACCTTGGTCAGCAGCGCCAGCCCGAGGTCGGTGATGAAGAGGACCGCGGCCATCGGCAGCGCGATCTGCACGGCGGTGATGAAGAACAGCTCGAAGACCGAGGTCAGCACCGCCACTCCCCCGGGCAGCTCCGGGCTCTGCCCGATCGGGACGGCTGCGAAGGAGCGCAGCAGTCCCCCGACCACGATGAGGTAGCCGCCGCTCACGAAGAGCAGCACGGTCGCCAGCCACTGGTGCAGGTTGCCGAGCACGGTGCTCGCGTTCATCCCCAGCGGGTCGAACGCCTGCGCGAGCGAGAATCCGCCGAAGACGTCGATCAGCGCGCCGGCCGCCGCGACCGCGGCGAACAGCAGCGACGTGACGTACCCCATGGCCGCCCCCAGGACGACCTGGGTCAGCACCGTCATCACCAGGCCGACGGCGTCGAGCGGCACGGCACCGGCGGCCAGCGACGGGGTCACCGCGAACGCCAGACCGAGGGCCAGCACGACCTTCGCCGGCGCCGGGATCGTGCGCGACGAGAACGGCTGCACCACGGCCAGCCAGGCGATGATGCGCACCGAGGCGAGGAGGTACGTCAGCAGCGGCTCGCCCGCGACGGTCAGCGTCATGACGATCAGCCGAGCAGGGCGGGGATCTGGGCGTACAGCTGCTCGGTGAAGTTCACCAGCGTGTGCAGCATCCAGTTGCCGCTCACGAGCAGCGCGATGCCGATGCCGATCACCTTGGGCACGAAGGAGAGCGTGAACTCCTGGATCTGCGTCATCGACTGGAACAGCGAGATCGTGAAGCCGATGACGAGCGCGGTGACCAGGATCGGGGCGGAGAGCTTGAGCGCGACGACCATGGTCTGCATCGCGATCTCGATGATCTCGGTGTCACTCATCGCTCGCTCACCCGTAGCTCCCCACGAGCGCGGTGATGATCAGCGCCCACCCGTTGACCAGCACGAACAGCAGCAGCTTGAAGGGCAGCGACACCATCGCGGGCGGCATCATCATCATGCCCAGCGCCATCAGTGCCCCGCTCACGACGATGTCGATGACGAGGAACGGGATGAAGATGATGAAGCCGATGATGAACGCCTGCTCGAGCTCGCTCAGCACGAACGCCGGGACCAGCGTCGATATCGGCACGTCCTCCCGGGTCTCCGGCAGGTCGCGGCCCGCGACGTTCGTCAGCAGCTCCAGCTCGTCGTCGTCGGTCTGGGCGAGCATGAAGGTGCGCAGCGGTGCGATGCCGTCGTCCCAGGCCTCGACGCTCGTCTTGTCGCCGTCGAGGTAGGGCTGCAGCCCGGCCTCGTTGATGTCGGAGAGCACCGGGGCCATCACGAAGAGGCTGAGGAAGAGGGCGAGCCCGGCCAGCACCTGGTTCGGCGGCGTCTGCTGCAGCCCCAGCGCGTTGCGGGTCAGTCCCAGCACCACGAGGATCTTGGTGAAGCAGGTGCAGGTCAGCACGATCGCCGGGAGCAGCGACAGCAGCGTCAGGGTCAGCAGCACCGCGATCGACGTGCCAGGCTTGTCGGTCAGTCCCTCGAGGTCGACCGTGACCGACGAGTCCGCCCCGCCAGGGCCGTCCGGACCTTGGGGGCCGCCCGGCGGCAGCGCGTGGGCGTGGCCGGCCGGCAGGAACGACCAGAGGGCGACGGTGAGCAACGCCAGCACCAGGGCAGCGACGAGGAACCGACCCGGGCGGAGCGCGGGCCGGTCGGCGAGCAGGGTCACGAGGCCTGGCCCCGGACCGCCTCGACCGCACGTCGCCAGGTGGTCGGCGAGAGCAGCGACCCGGCGAGCGGGCCCTCGTCGGCGCGGGTGCTCCGGTTGGCACGGCGAGCGCCGGGGGTCCGCGTCGAGCGCGCGGCGGGCGAGGTGCGGGCGAGCTCGGCGGTCTGCTCGCGCAGCACCGCCGCGAAGAACGGCTGCTCGGCTGCGTCGTGCCGGTCCTGCCGGTCCTGCTGGTCCCACCGGTCCTGCTGGTCCTGCTCGCGGCGGGCGGCCGGCAGCGACGCGACCGGGGCGACGCGGGGCGCGGTGGGCTCCGGACCGGCTGCGGACGCGAGGTCCGGCTCGGCCCCCGGGACCGCCACCAGCTCGGCGGCGTCGAGCTCGGTGATCATCCGGACCTGCTGCTCGGTGACGCCCAGCAGGAGGGTCCGTCCTCCGACGGCGACCACCGCGACCGAGGCGTGGCGGCCGACGGCCTGGCGATGGAGGACGGCGAGCGGCGCACCGGCGCGACCACCGAGCCGCCGCTGCGCCACCCGGGCGACGAGCAGCATCAACCCGAGGACGACCGCCAGCGAGAAGACCAGCCGCAGGACGAGCTCGAACACGCCGACTCAGCTCGCGGCCGGGGTCTCGAGGATCTCGGTGACCCGCAGGCCGAAGTCCTCGTCCACGACGACGACCTCGCCGCGGGCGATCAGGTGCCCGTTCACGAGGAGGTCCGCGGGGCTGCCGGCGGCACGGTCCAGCTCGAGGACGTGGCCCGGGCTGAGCGCGAGCAGCTCGCGGAGGGTCATCCGGGTGCGGCCGAGCTCGACCGTCACCTCCATGTCGACCTCGTTGAGCATCTCGATGCCGCGGCGAGGACCGAGCGTGCCGCCCGTCCCCGGCGCGGGGACGGTGAGCGGGTGGGGGGTGCCTGCGGTCGCCGCCCCGGGGATCGCCCCCGCAGCGGCCACGGCAGCGGCCACCGGAGCGGCCACCGGGGTCGCGCCGCCGGTCGGCGTCGAGGGAAGCGGTGCCGTCGATGCCTGGGTGTGGGCGACGAGCGTGTCCCGGGAGACGAGCAGGGCCGCGGCGATCGAGTCGCCGACGAGCGGCACGACGGTGAAGTCCGTCCCCCCGGCGCCCAGCACGGCGGGGACGACGGCGTCCCGGTCGACCTGCCGGGCGGCCTGGACCGAGGCGCCGAGCACGGTGGCCGCCGCGTCGAGGGCCGGCTGGACCGCGGCGGCCAGGTCGAGGCCGCCGATCGGGCTGGAGGACAGGGCCGAGACCAGCTCGTCCGCCACGAGCAGGCCGAGGACGCCGCCAGCCGGACCGCCGAGCTCGGCGACGACGGCACCGGCGAAGAGCGCCGTGACGTCGGGCCCGCCGGCCTGCGCGCCGGCGGCTTCGAGCTCGTCGGCGGCCGGGATCACGGCGGCGACCGCCGCAGCGGCGGCGAGCGCGAGCTGGTCGGCGTCGCGAGGCGTACCGGTCGGGATGGTGGTCACGAGGGTTCCTTCGGGGTGGCGACGATGAGGGCGGCCAGGCGCTGGCCCTGGGTGCCGGCGGTGGCGTGGGCAAAGACGGTGCCGTCCACGGTGACGTCGAGCGGCGCGGAGGCCGGGTGGCCGAGCCGGATCACGTCGCCGGGGCGGAGCCCGGCGAAGACCTGCGGGGTGAGGGTGGTCGGGCGGCATCGGACGGCCACGTCGACCGGGACGTGCTCGAACTGCTGGCGCAGCAGCTCCGCGGCCTGGGCCCGCTGCGCGCGCTCGCGCCCCGACACCGGGGCGGGCGCGGAGGCGGCGGTCAGGTGCGGCAGCAGGCCGACGAAGGGCAGGCAGACCGTCATCCGGTGCGCCCGGTCGTCGATGCGCAGCTCGAGGTCGACCACGACGACCACGTCGGATGCGCCGGCCGCCTGCGCGAACTGCGGGCTGTACTCCACTCCCACGACGTTCGGCTCGATCGGCACGATGGACCCCAGCGAGTAGCGCATCTCGCCGAAGATCCGGTCCATCAGCCCGCTGATGACGCCGCTCTCGATCTCGGTGAGGGGCCGCTGGGGCTGCCGGGCCGAGCCCGGGCCGCCGAGCATGTGGTCGATGCACGCCATCACCGATTCCAGCGGCATCTCGAGGATGCCGCGGCCGGCGACGGGATCGGCGTCGAAGAGCGTGAGGTACGTCGTGCCGGGCAGGGACTGCACGTACTCGGCGTACGTCCGCTGGTCGATGCCGCGCAGGGTGACCGAGCAGACGCTGCGCAGCATCGAGGTGAAGACCGTGGTCACCTGGCGGCCGAACCCGTCGAAGGCGAGCTGCAGCATCCGCTGGTGCTCGCGGCTGAGCTGGAGCGGGCGGGTGAAGTCGTAGGGCACGGCGACGGCTGACGCGGAGCGGGCGCGCCGGCGCGACCGGACGGCCGAGGGCGCGGCGGGGCGCTCGGCTGCGGACGTCGTCGTGCTCACGAAGGCACCCATCGGTCCCGGACGGGCCGACCTGAGCACTTCGCGTGACTCGATCTTCGGTTGTGGGGCGGCTCCTCCCGGGCCGCTCGCCGGAGGGGTGGGGGGTGGCTGGGGTCAGCAGGCGGTCACTGCGTGACGAACTGGGTGAAGTACACGTCCAGGACCTCCCCGTGGTACCGGTGGTCGAGCTCCTCCACCAGCTGCTCCTTGAGGGCGTGCCGGGTCTTGACCTTGACCAGCTCGTCGGGCTCGCGCCCGCTGAACAGCTCGATGGTCGTGTCGAGCGCCTTGCTGCCGTCCGCGTGGGCGGCTCCTTCGACCAGCTGCAGCGCGATGCCAATCGACAGGTAGTGCCCGTCGGCCAGGTTCACCTGCACCGGGTCCATCACCAGGACCTCCCCCGGCTCGGGCTCCGCCTCACCGGACGGCCGCAGGAGGAACCACCAGGCCGAGCCGGCCGCCAGCAGCACCACGACCAGCAGGAGGACCAGCTTCTTCCGGCCACCTCCGGTCTTCGCGTCCTCCTCGGTCGTGGCCGTCGTGGGCAGGGTGGTGGTGCTCATCAGTGACCTCCTGCGGTCGGTCGATCAGTGGAGCCGGCGAGCTCGGGGAGCAGCTGTCGCACGGTGGCGTCGGCCGCGGACAGCACGACGATGTCGACCCGCTTGTTGACGACCTGCGCGCCGGGGCGCTCGGGGTCGACCAGGGGCCGGGTCTGGCCGTACGCCGCGACGGAGAGCCGCGCCGTCTCCACCCCGAGCCGCTCCTCCAGGCGCCGGAGCACGGTGATCGCGCGGGCGGAGGAGAGGTCCCAGTCGGTGGCGTAGTACCTCGGCCGCGCGCCGAGCTGGTTGGTGTTGCCGGAGATCTCGAGCCGGTCGGGCAGCTTGACCAGGACCGGTCCGACCGCGTCGACGACGCGCGCCCCGCGAGGCGAGAGCGTCGCGAGGTTCGAGCGGAAGACCACGTGCTTGGAGACCAGGCTGACCACCAGGCCGCGCTCGTCGTACCCGGTCCGGATGTCGCCCCGGAGCCCGCGGGCCCTGAGTGCCTGTCGGATCCGCTTCTCGATCGCCCGCAGCCGGGCCAGCTCGCGCCGGGCGGCGTTGCGGTCGGCGACGGTCCGCTCCACGTCGTCTCCCGTCGGAGCCGGTCGTCGCGAGACGGGGGTGACCGGCGCGACCGCCCGGGTGCCGGGCTCCTGGAGCAGCGAGGAGCCCCCGGTCAGCACGGTCGCCTCCTGGCCGAAGCCGATGGCCAGGCTGGCCTTGAGCGCCTGGAATTTCTCCGCGTCGGGCTTGCCCATCGCGAAGAGCACGATGAAGAGGACCATCAGCAGGGTCACCATGTCGGCGTACGTGACCAGCCACCGCTCGTGGTTCTCGTGCTCCTCCTCCTCGACGTGCCGCTTGCGGCCCGCCATGTCAGGCCGCCTCCGCCGGCTGCTGGTCGGCCGGCAGCAGCGCGACCAGGCGGTGCTGGACCACCCGCGGGTTCGAGCCGGCCTGGATCGCCGCGACGCCCTCGATGATCAGCTCCATGCGCCCCGCCTCGAGCTCGCTGAGGCGCTTGAGCTTGGCCGCGATCGGCAGCCAGATCACGTTGGCCGACAGCACGCCCCAGAGGGTGGCGAGGAAGGCCGCGGCGATCGAGTGGCCCAGGGTCTCGGGCTGGTCCAGGTTCTCCAGGACGTGGACCAGGCCCATGACCGTGCCGACGATGCCGATGGTCGGCGCGTAGGCGCCGGCGTCGGCGAAGAGCTTGGCGGCCTGCTTGTCGGCCTTCCGCTTGGCGATCACCTCCGACTCGAGGATGTCGCGGACCTCGTCGGGATCGTTGCCGTCGATGGCGAGCGTGACCCCCTTGACCAGGAACGGGTCGTCGAGCTCACGCGTGGCGTCCTCGAGGGCGAGGAGCCCCTCCCGCCGGGCCTTGTCGGCCAACGAGACGACGGTCGGCACGATGTCGCCGCTCGCCGGCACGGGGGCGGTGAAGGCCCGCTTGATCGCCACGACCGAGCTCTTGGCGTCGGCGAGGGTCCCGCCTGCCACGGACACGAAGAGCGTCGCCCCGAAGACGAGCAGCATCGGCGGCAGCAGCAGCATGCTCATCGGGTTGCCGCCCTCGAGGATGTTGGCGGTGATGATGACGGCGAAGGCGCCGCCGACGCCCACGATCGTGGCCTTGTCCATCAGCGGTCCCCCGTCGGCGCGTCCGACGGCTGCGCAGCGGGTTGCACGGCGGGGTGGGCGGCGGGGTGGGCGGTCACGCTGGCGAGCGGCCGCGACCGGGGGTCGTCGGCCGACCGGGTGTCCTCCTCGGCGTCCCGCCCGATCCGGATGACCTCGCTCAGTGCGATGACCTCCGCACGGTGCAGCCGGGTGGCGGCCACCACGGCGCGCAAGCTCTCGACGACGACGTACTTGGCGCCGGTCGTCAGGGTGATCACCGTGTCCGGCGTCTTGTCCACGCGCTCGATCAGGTCGGAGTTGACGACCAGCTCGGCGCCGGAGAGACGGGTCAGCGAGATCATGCGATGCACCATCCTTAGTGCGGTCGAGGCAGCAGCCGTCCTTGGCCGCTGGGCTCCTCTTCGGCCGCGCCGCGCGGTTCCTGAGCGGATCCGCGCGACGCGACCTGGGAGGACGGGTCAGCGCTTGAGGTTGACGAGGTCCTCGAGCACCGAGTCGGACGTGGTGATCACGCGCGAGCTGGCCTGGAAGCCGCGCTGGGCGAGGATGAGGTTGGTGAACTCGGCCGCCAGGTCGACGTTCGACATCTCCAGCGCGCCTGCGACGATCCGGCCGCGGGCGCCCTCCGCCGGCACGCCGAGCTCGACGGCCCCGGAGTTCGCGCTCTCGCGGAACGAGGTCTCGCCGACCTTCTGCAGGCCCATCGGGTTGTTGAAGTCAGCGATCGCCAGCTGCGCGATCTCGCGGTTGACCCCGTCGTCGAAGGAGCCGATCAGCTTGCCGTCGCTGCCGATGCTGTACGACGTCATCTGGGCCGTGCCGATGGCAGGCGTCACGGCGGTGCTGTTGAGGTTGATGTCGATGAGTCCGCCGGTGCGGTTGCCGGCGGCGTCCAGCGCGTAGCCCTGCACCCGGCCGCCGCCGGGCGAGACCAGGTCACCGGTCTCGTCGAAGGTGAAGGCACCGGCCCGGGTGTAGAGCTGCTCACCACCGGCGCGGACGACGAAGAAGCCGTCGCCGGAGATCATCAGGTCGGTGTTGCGGCCGGTGGTCTGCGCGGAGCCCTGCCCGACGTTCATGGCGGTCGCGGCGAGCTGGACGCCGAGACCGATCTGGATGGGGTTGGTGCCGCCCCGGGCGGCGTTCTCGCCGGAGGCGCCGGTGAGCATCTGGCTGAGCGTGTCCTGGAAGACGGTGGTGCTCGCCTTGAAGCCGGTGGTGTTGGCGTTGGCGATGTTGTTGCCGGTGACGTCCAGCATCGTCTGGTTGACGCGCAGGCCGCTGATGCCGGCGAAGAGGGAACGCAGCACGGTGGGGGTCCTTTCGAGGGGGTGGAGCTCGGGTGGGGTCGTCCGTCGGTGGCGTCAGTCGGTGGCGTCGGTCGGGGAGCCCGGCGCGATCGGCGCGGCGGTGTCGCGGACCTGCTGGACGAGGCTGAGCGGCACCTCGGTGCCGTCCACGTCGAGCACGGGGCCGCCGGCGCCGAAGGTGACACCGGTGACCGTGCCGGTGCCGGTCGTGCCGTCCTCGTGGCCGTAGGTGACCGTCCGGCCGACCATCCCGCTGGCACCGAAGGCCAGGGAGGCACCGAGGAGGAGGGCGGTCTGGTCGGCGACCTCCTGCATCTTCTCCAGCGCCGTGAACTGCGCGGTCTGGGAGAGGAACTGGGAGGAGTCCGTGGGGTTCATCGGGTCCTGGTATTTCATCTGCGCGACCATCAGCTGCAGGAACATGTCCTTGTCGGCGCTCGAGCCGGTGCTCGTCGCCTGCTGCGGCGCGAAGACGGACGTCGGCGCGACGCCCTCGGTGGGGGTGATGCTCATGGGGCTCCTCACAGGGCCAGGTCGACGCCCGCGGACGTCCACCCGGTCGGGTCGTGCTGCGCGTTCCGGAGGGCTCCGGCGCGGAGGGTCGTGGTGGGCGCCGGCGGCGCCGAGATCGGACCGGGCTCGCGCCCGTCCTGCTGCGGCCGGCCGTCGGGACGGTCGCCCGGGTCGTGGCCGGCCGCACCAGGCTGCTGGCCCTGCTGCTGGTCCGGCTGCTGCCCCGTCTGCTGGCCGGGCTGTTGCCCGGGCGCGAGGTCGCGGACGGTGACGCGCACGTCGGCGGGTCCCGAGGTCTGCAGCAGCCGGAGGAGCTCGTCGGCGCCCTCGCCGAGCGACGACAACGCCTCGTGGCCGGCGGCCAGGTGCACCTGCAGGCCGCCGTCGCGGACGACCAGGTGGATCCGGACCTCGCCCAACGAGCCGGGGTCGAGGCGCAGCGTCATCCGGTGCGTGCCCTCCCCCGACCGCGCGAGCTGCTGCACGGTGTCGGCGAGCTGACGGCTCACCGGGGCGGGAGCCGCCCCCTCCGCACGGGCGCTGCCGACGGCCGGCGCCGGGGCCGCGGTCACCGCGCCGCCGGTGGCGGGAGCGAGGCCCGCGGCCGAGGCTCCGTCGGCGCCGGCGGTGGCGGGCACCGGCGTCCGTTCCGTGCCGACGCTCGTCGGTCGTGCGGTGTCCGTGTGCGCGGCACCGGCCGGCGTGGTCGGACCGGCCGGTGCCGAGCGGACGACGTCCGGCCCGGCGACCGGCCCGGCGGTCAGAGCCACGGCCCGACCGAGGGCAGGGCTGTCCGGGACCTCGGCGGGCGGGTCGGACGCGGCGGCGGGCTCACCATCGGCCGTCGGGGGCGCCGGCACGGCCGGCACCGGGGGCATCGCCGCCGGGGTCTGCGGGATGGTCGCCGCCGGCGCGAGCACCAGCGAGGCCTGCAGGGCGACCAGGGCCGGGTCGCCGGCCGGCCGGTCCGCCTCGTCGGTCCCGGCCTCCGGCGGCGTACCTCCGTCGACGCCGGCCGGGTCGGCTGCCGGGCCGGCATCGGACGCGCCCAGCGTGGCGAGCAATCCGGCGAGCACGTCGGTGAAGCCGGCCTGCTCCCCCGGTCCGCCGTCGTCCGCGGCGCGTCCGTCCACGGCTCGGACTGCAGCGGCGGGGACCGCGGGCGGCAGGACGGGGGCCGCGGGAACGGCGGACATGGTGCTCACAGGTCTCCTCCGACCATGGCCAGGACGGACCTGACGTAGTTCTGGGTCTCCGGGTAGGGCGGGATGCCGTCGTAGCGCAGGACGGCACCCGGCCCGGCGTTGTACGCCGCGAGCGCGAGGTCCGTGCGCCCGAACCGGTCGAGCAGGTCGCGCACCAACCGGGCGGCGCCGTCCACGGCCTGGGCGGGGTCGAAGCTGTCGGTGACGCCCAGCCCCCGGGCGGTGGCCGGCATGAGCTGCATCAACCCCTGCGCCCCGGCGGGGCTGACCGCGCCGGGCCGGTAGCCCGACTCCTGCCGCGCGATGGCCGACAGCAGCGTCGCGTCGACGCCGTACGTCGCTGCGGCTCGGTTGAAGAGGTCGGCGTAGGGCACGGAGGAGACCTGCGTCGAGGCGCGTCCCGCGACGCCCGGGGCGGACTCGGGCAGCACCCGTCGGATCGCCGTCAGGTCGCCGTCCACCGCGGTGAGGCGCACCGCGAGCCCGGGCCGGGGCGCCTCGATCATCATGCCGTCGCCGGCGTAGATCGCGATGTGGCTGACCGGGGAGTTGAACGCGAGCAGGTCCCCCGGCTGCGCCTCCGCGAGCGAGGCGACGGGCCGGCCGGCCTGCGCCTGGTCGCGGGAGACGCGAGGCAGGTCGATGCCGAGGTTGCGGTAGACGAGCTGCACCAGGCCGGAGCAGTCGAGCCCGGAGTCGGGGTCCGTGCCGCCCCAGACGTAGGGCACGCCGAGGTACTTCTCGGCCTCGGCCACCACCCGGGCCCCGCCCGGGGACGACCCCGCGGCGGCTCCGCTCGTGGCGGCGGTCGCGGTGGCGGTGGCGGCTAGCGCGCCGTCGAGGGAGGTCCGGAAGGCGGCACCGCTCGAACCGGTGGCGCGACCCGCACCGAGCTGGGCCAGGACGCCCTGGATCTCCGCGACGCGGCTGGTGACCGCGGCGACGCTCATCGGCCCTCCTCCGCACGACGGGCCGCGACCGCGCGCCGCAGCCACTGACGGCCGGCGGCGTCGTCGAGCTCCTTGGCCTCGGCGTGCACCGCCTCGGCACGGCGGACCTCGGCCCGCCCCTCGAGCAGGCCCTCCACCGCGGACAGGCGGGTGTGGTCGGACTGCCAGTGGGCGTCGGCCGCGGCGCGGACGACCTCAGCGGACGCGAGACGGCCACGAGCCCCGCCCACGGCCAGGCCGAGCGACTGCAGGCCCGCCCGCTGCGCGACGTACGCCGCGGTGTCGGCCGGTGCCGGCCCGCCGGCACGCGCGGCCAGCTCGTCCTCGAGCGAGGCGAGCGCGGCGGCCCGCTCCTGCTGCTCCTCCACGGCGCGCTGGAGCCCGAGGCGGCTGTCGCGCTCGCGCACCTCGCGGACGCGCGCCACCGCGTGCAGGCCGCGGTCGCGGGGACTCACGGGGCCACCAGCTCGTGCAGGGCGGTGCGGGTCTCGTCGAGCGGCGTGCTCTCGGACATCCCCTGCCGCAGGAAGGCGTCGATGCGCGGCATCCGGGCGATGGCGGCGTCGGCGTCGGCGTCGCTGCCGGCGACGTACGCGCCGATCTCGACGAGCTCCTTGACGTCGCGGTGCGCGGCCAGCATCCGGCGCAGGCGGGTGGCGTCCTCCTGGTGGGCGCCGCTGGTGACGGCCGAGGTGACGCGCGAGATCGACTCGAGCACGTCGATGCTCGGGAAGTGCCCGGAAGTCGCCAACCGCCGCGAGAGCACGACGTGGCCGTCGAGGATCGAGCGGGCGGTGTCGCCGACCGGGTCCTGCAGGTCGTCACCCTCCACGAGGACCGTGTAGAGGCCGGTGATCGAGCCCGACGGGGACGTGCCGGCGCGCTCGAGGAGCCGAGGCAGCAGGCCGAAGACACTGGGCGGGTAGCCGCGGGTCGCGGGCGGCTCGCCCGCCGACAGGCCGATCTCGCGCTGGGCCATCGCGACCCGCGTGAGGCTGTCCATCATCAGCACGACGTGGCGGCCGGCGTCGCGGAACCACTCCGCGATCCGGGTCGCGACGAAGGCCGCGCGCAGCCGCTCGACCGGCGGCGCGTCGGACGTGGCGACCACGACGACGGACCGCGCCAGGCCCTCGGGGCCGAGGTCGTTCTCGAGGAACTCCCGCACCTCGCGGCCGCGCTCGCCGACCAGGGCGATGACGGACACCTCGGCGTCGGTGCCGCGGGCAATCATCGACAGCAGGCTGGACTTGCCGACGCCGGAGCCCGCCATGATGCCGAGCCGCTGGCCGCGCCCGCACGGGACCAGCGCGTCGAGCGCCCGGACGCCGAGGCGCAGCTGGTGATCGATCCGCGGCCGCGACAGCGCGTCGGGGGCGTCCTGGTCGACGGTGACCTGGGCGAGCCCTCGTAGGTCCGGTCCGCCGTCGACCGGTCGACCGAGGCCGTCCAGCACGCGACCGGTGAGCTGCTCCCCCACCCGGATGCGCAGCGGGCCTCCCGTGTGCCGGACGACCGCACCGATGCCGAGCCCGCGGGTGTCGCCCAGCGGGAGGCAGGTGAGTGCCTGGGTGCTGCTCGCAGCGACCTCGGCGAGCAACGGGCGTGGGCCGAGCACCTCGACCAGGTCGCCGACCGCCGCGCGCAGGCCCGTGACCCGCAGGTGCAGCCCGAGCATCTCGTCGACGCGGCCCAGCACCTCGGGCCGGGCCGCGGCGAGCGCCCGGTCCCGCAGGTCGTCGAGCGACGGGCGGGTCGAGGCCTGCCGGGTGGCCGCGCTCACGACAGCACCTCGCGGACGCGCTCGAGCCGGCGGGCCACCCGCAGGTCGACGACGCTGCCGTCGACCTCCACCATCGCGTCGTCGGGCCCGAGCCGGTCGTCCTCGACGACGCTGACGCCGGCCGCGGCCAGCGCCGTGGTCGTGTCGCGGTCGAGCAAGCCTGGGTGCAGCCGGGCCACGACGGGCCGGTCGTCCGAGCGCTCGGCCAGCACCCGGCGTACGACGTCGTCGGCGCGGTCGGGGCTGCTGCGCAGCTCGTGGCCGACGAGCGCCTCGGTGAGCTCGCGCGCCAGCGTCAGCGCGTGCGCGTGGACGTGGTCCTCGACCGCGGCCACCGCGGCCGCCAGCTGCTCGGCAGCCCGGCGCAGGCCGGCCAGCGCCTGCTGGTGCTCCTCCTCGCGGCGACGGTCCTCGACCGCCCGGTCGGCCTCGCGGCGCCGGGCGGCCTCGCGGGCGACCTCGGCCGCCTCGCGCCTGCCCTCGGCCCAGCCGACGGCGTACCCCTGGGAGCGCGCGGCGCGGCGTGCGGTCTCGGCGAGCCCGCCGAGGGTCTCCTCGGTGACCTCGTCGCCGAGGACCGAGCCGGAGCCGAAGCGCGTCCAGGCGCCGGTGCGGAGCTCGGGCGTGCTGGCGGTGCGGACGGCGGAGGCGTCGACGCCACGCAGCACGGTGGCGTCACTCGACGAACTCATCGTCGCCTCCTCGCCGGACCATGATCTGGCCCTGCTCCTCGAGGTCCCGGATGGTCCGGATGACGGCCTGCTGGGCCTCTTCGACCTGGGCCAGGCGGACCGCACCGAGCAGGTCGATGTCCTCGGTGAGGGTCGCGGCGGCGCGCTCGGACATGTTGCGCAGGATCTTGTCCCGCACCGCCGGCGCGACGCCCTTGAGCGCGAGCGCCAGCTGGGAACCGTCGACCTGGCGCAGGACCTGCTGCACCGACCGGTCGTCGAGGGTGACGACGTCCTCGAACATGAACATCCGGCTGCGGACCTCGTCGGCCAGCTCCGCGTCGAGCGCCTCGAGGCCCTCGACGATCTGCCGCTCCGTGGCGCGGTCGGACCGGTTGATGATGTTGACCAGGGGGTCGACGCCCCCGACCTTCGACACCGTCGAGGGCTGCAGCATCGAGGAGAGCTTGCGCTCGAGCGTGGCCTCCACCGCCTGGACGATCTCCGGCGACGTGCGGTCCATGACCGCGATCCGGTGCGCGACCTCGGCCTGCTTGTCGGGCGCCAGGCTGGCCAGGAGCATCGAGGCCTTGTCGGCGGTGAGGTGGGCGAGCACGAGCGCGATCACCTGCGGGTGCTCGTCGATGATGAACGAGCGCAGCTGCGCGGGGTCGGCGGCGTGGAGGAACTGGAAGGGCATCTGCACGGCCGCGGCGTTGAGCCGCTCCATGATCTCGGCTGCTCGTTCGGCGCCCAGCGACTCCTCCAGCAGCTTCTGCGCGTAGCCGAGGCCGCCCTGCGCGATGTGGGCGCGAGCGGTCAGCAGGTCGCGGAACTCCTCCATGACCGCCTCGCCCTCGGCGCTGCTGATCGAGTCCAGGCGCGCGATCTCGGCCGAGATGGCCTCCACCTCGGTCTCGCTGAGCTGGGCCAGGACCTGGGCGGCCTTCTCCTTGCCCACCTGGATCAGCAGCACCGCCGCCTTGCGCGCGCCGAGCCCGCTCATGGTCATCGTCATCAGGCACGCTCCGCGAGCCACCCGCGCAGCAGCGCGGCGACGTCGTCGGGCTGGCGCTCGATGAGCTCGGTGAGCTCGTCGCGCAGGTCGTCGGCGCGGGTCGCCTCGGACTCCTCGAGCGCGAGGAGGGCCGGCGAGGGCTCCAGCGCCGCCTGCGCCTGTCGGCGCTCCCGCAGCTGCTCGACGATGTACGTCGTCTCCTGCTCCCGTCGCTGCGCGCGACGGCGGCTGCGGAAGGCGAGGAGGACGAGCGCGGCGACGACGACCACGCCGATGCCGACGTTGCGCAGCATCCGGTTGCGGGCAGCGGCGGCCTCCTCGTCCTCGGCCTCGGCGAGGGCGGCGGCGGCCGCCTCCTCCGCGCTCCGGTCGAAGGGCAGCATCTCCACCGAGATGGTGTCCCCGCGCCTACGGCTGATGCCGGCCGTGGCCGTGACGAGGTCGCGGATCTCGGCCTCGCTGGCCTGCTGGGCGCTCAGCGAGTCGAGGACGACCCCGACGCTGAGCTTCTCGATGGCGCCCGGCGTCGACTCCCGGCGCTCGCTGCGCGAGTTGACCGCGTTGTCGCGGGTCGTCTCGGACTTGCTGTAGCTCCCTGCGCCGCCGGCACCGGCGCCGGCGCCGGCCTCCATCTGGCCGTCGGGGCCGACCACGCCGGCGGGGCCGTCGGCAGCGGCGCCGTCGTAGGTCTCGCTGGACTCGCTCGAGGACATCGGGACGGCGTCCTCCGCCGCCTCGTACTCGACGGTCTCGCTGACGGACCTGTCGAAGTCGAGCTCCGCGCTGACCTGCACCGTGGAGTTCCCCGGCCCGACGACGCGGTCGAGCATCGACTGCAGGCGCGTGCGGTACTCCTCCTGGATGTCGGCGACGAGCTGCGTCCGGGCGGTGCCGTCGGCGCCGGCGACGCCGCCGGGGCTGGAGAGGACCCGGCCGGTCGCGTCCGCGACCGTGACCTGGTCCGGCTCCAGGCCGTCGATGCTGGAGGCGACCAGGTTGACGACCGCCTGCACCTGGCCGGGCTCGAGGGACGAACCCGTGCGGGTGTCGACCAGGACCGAGGCGGTGGTCGGCACCGTCTCCTCCTGGAAGACCTCCTTCTCCGGGATCGCCAGGTGGACGACCGCGGTGTCGACCCCGTCGATCGCCTCGATCGTCGAGGCGAGCTCACCCTCCATCGCGCGCTTGTAGCCGGTGCGCTCCTGGAAGTCGGAGGTGGTCAGGCCCTGGTCGTCGAGCAGGGAGTAGCCCCCGCCGGAGCCGCTCGGCAGCCCCTCGCCCGACAGGTCGATGCGCGTCGCGCGCACGACGTCCCGCGGGACCATGATCGTGGTGCCGTCGCCGGCGAGCTCGTACGGCGTGCCTTGCGCCTCGAGCTGCTCGACCACCGCGCTGGCATCGCTGGAGGACAGGTCGGAGAAGAGCGGCGCCATGCTGGGGCGGGCGGCCCACTGGAAGGCCATGAAGGCGCCGAGCAGCACGGCGACGGTGCCGATCACGGCGACGACCTTCTGGCCGGTGGTGAAGGAGACGAAGCCGTCCCGGGCGCGCTGGAGGGCGCGAGTGACGTTCTGCTTCATCAGACGTGCATCCGCATGATCTCGGTGAACGCCTCGACCGCCTTGTTCCGGACGGCGACGGTCACCTGGGTCGTGACGGCGGCCTCGGACGCGGCGATGGTGTAGTCGTGGATGTGCTGCAGGTCACCGGTGGCGGCCTGCACGGCCAGGTTGTCGGCCGTGCGCTGCACACCGTCGAGGCGGTCGAGGCCGTCGACGAGGAAGCTGGAGAAGGAGGGGCCCTCCGCGCCGTCCGCCCCCTGCGGGCCGCGCGGCCGCTCGGGGCCGAGGACGCCGCCGGGCGACGAGATCGGGTCGGTCGAGCGGACCTGCGCGAGGTCGAGCGGGACGAAGCCCTCGATGCCCGAGACGCTCATCAGCGCGCCCCGATCTGCAGCGCGCTGCTGTAGGCGTCCTGCGCGTACTTCGTCGTCTGGACCGAGGCCTGGTAGCCGCGCTGGGCGATGATCAGCTGCGACATCTGGCTGGCCAGATCGGTGGCCGGGGCACGCACGTAGCCGTCCTCGTCGGCCAACGGGTTGCCCGGGTCGTGCTCCAGCACGCCCTCGGGATCACCGAGCACGATGCCGGCGACGTCCACGCCGCCGGAGGGGTCGGCCGCCGCCACGACCATCTGCGCCTGGAACGCGTCCTGGCCGGTCGGCACGACCGTGTTGACGTTGGCGATGTTGTAGGCGAGCGCGTCCAACCAGGTCTGGTGCATGCCCAGGCTGGAGCCGGCGATGTGCAGGGTGTCGTAGGCGCCCATCAGGAGGCACCCGCCGCGGTCCGGACCAGGTCGTAGCGGTCGCTGAGCGCGCGCGTCATGACCTGGTACTGGTACTGGGTCTGCATGGCGGCCATCGCCTCGTGGCGCAGGTCGACGTTGTTGCCGTCGGCGCCCACCGGGGTGCCGGTCGCGGTGACGCCGAGGTCGATCCCCCGCTCGAGCGTGTCTGTGTCGCCGGCGAGCACCGAGGACCGCAGGGCGGTCTCGAAGTCGACCGTGCTGGCCCGGAAGCCCGGGGTGTCGACGTTCGCGATGTTGTCCGCGATCACGTCGCGCCGCAGCGAGAGTCCGTCCAGGGTGGTGCCGAGCACGGTCGAGACCGCGTCGTGGCCGACGGGCGATAAGGGCACGGCCGTCCTTCCTCAGGTGTGCCAGGTGCCGGTCCGTCGGCGGGGGTGCGAGCGATCCGTGCTCGACCCTGCTCATCGACCGGACGGCCGGCGACCTGAGGAGATCTTGAGGAACGACCCGGTGGCAGCGCGGTCGTAGCGCGGCGGCAGCGCGGCGGGCTCAGGTCAGGACGACCGACAGCCGCCCGCTGCCGTAGCCCGGGACGTCGACCGCGAGGTCCTCGCGGCGGCCCAGCGTCAGCGTGCGCGCGTGCACGTCGGCCGGCAGCGACAGGCCCGCGGGGTGGAGCGCGTGCAGCTTCAGGTGAGGGGCGTCGGGGACGTTGAACAGCGACGCCGCCACGTTGAGCACCTCGTGCAGGTTCTCCGCGAGCGCCTCGTCGAGCGCGCCGGCCTCGATGGAGGCGACGGTGGCGGGCGGCGGCAGGAGGGCGATCGCCGCCGCGGCGTACGCCGAGAGCGGCACGTCGAGGACGACCACGGCGCGCACGACCATCCGCGCATCGACGTACATCCCCACGCTCGCGGGGCGCTTGCGGCTGACGACCAGGGGCGGCGCGGTGCGCAGCTCCACCTCGCGGCCGAGCAGCCCACCGAGCAGGTCCCGGACCTCCTTCGGACCCGGCAGGTGGGTCTCGACCGGGCCGAGGGTCGCGTGCGTCACGACGCGACCAGGCCGACGCTGCTGAGCGCCTCGTCGAACGCCTCGGGCGTGAACGGCTTCGCGATGAGGAACGCCGCCCCGGCCTGCTCGGCGCGGGCGCGCATCTCGTCGGAGCCCTCGGAGGTGACGAAGCCGAACGGAACGGCGTTGCCCGCGCCGCGCAGGGTGAGCAGCGCGTCGATGCCGGACATCTCCGGCATGTTCCAGTCCGAGAGCACGAGGTCGGGCGCCTCCGTCTGGACGAGCTCGACGGCCTGGCGGCCGTTCTCGGCCTCCACGACCTCGTGGCCGCCGTGACCGGCCTGCCGCAGGGTGCGGATCACGATCTGGCGCATCACGCGGCTGTCGTCGGCGACGAGGATCTTCATGGGTTCGCTCCAGGCGGTGCAGGGGTGACGGTGGTGGTGGTGCTGGCAGTGCGGCGGTGGTTCAGGCCGGGGTGGCGGTCAGGACCCGCACCCGGACGGGGGCGCCCTGCCAGGTGAGGTGCAGGGCGGTGGCCTCCGTCATCTCCGAGGGCAGCTCCACGGGGCCGTGCGAGACGACCGGGAGGGAGAGCGTGCTGGGACCGGGCATGAGGCTCTTGACGTTCCCGCCGACGACGTTGACGAGCTCGCCGACCGCGTCGGCGCAGGAGGCCGCGTCGGGGTCCTCGTCGTCGCCGAAGCCCAGCATCCCGCGGGTGACCGCGAGCACCGCCGGCTCGGCGAGGTCGACGGTGACCATGCCGCGCCACTCCCCCGTCACCGTGACCGTCGCCGACCACAGCGGCACGTCCTCGGCGGGCGGCGCCGCGGGCAGGAGCAGCTCGGGGGCGCCGACGAAGGACGCCCACATGTCGGTGACGAGGGCCTCGAGGTCGACGGGAGTGGGGGCGAGGATGCTCATGCGGGGACCTCCTGGTCCAGCAGACCGAGGAGGCCGAGCTTCTCGATGATGGCCTCGCCGGTGAACGGCTTGATGACGTACTCGTGGGCGCCCGCGGCCAGCGCCCGCACGATCTGCCCGTGCTCGCTCTCGGTCGTGACCATCATCAGCGTCACGTCGCGCCAGCGCGGCTCGGCGCGGACCCGCTGGACGAACGTGTAGCCGTCCATCACGGGCATGTTCCAGTCGATGAGGCACAGGTCCGGGGTGTGCCCGCCCTCGAGCAGGTCGAGGGCCTCCTGGCCGTTGCCCGCCTCCGCGGTGCTCCAGCCGAGGTCGGTGACGATCCGGCGCAGGATCGACCGCATCGCGCGGGAGTCGTCGATGATCAGCGCTTGCATGCGGGCTCCAGGCGGTCGTGTTCGGTCTCGGGCTGTTCCGGGGCTGTTCTCGGGCGGGTTCTCGGGCTGCGACGGGTGGTTCCCCGGTCGCGGCGTCAGGCGGTCAGGTCGATGTAGGCGGCCCGCGGTTCGGGGGTCTGCGCGGCGCGGCCGATGGAGTCCACGACCGCACGCTGCCGCAGGGTGGTGGCCATCCGCTCCCGCAGCGTCTCGATGACCGACCGCTGACGGGCGAGGAGCTCCTCGGCGCGCGTGCGCAGCTCGCCGGGCAGCGGTCCGTACCTCGACGGGACCTCCCAGCAGGTGCCGTCGTCGACGAAGTCGCCGACACCCAGGGCGCGCTCGATGCGGACCAGGTCGAGCTCGAGGCGGTCGAGCGCGATCTCCCACGCCTCGCGGTCGCCGTGGTCGACGATGGGCAGGCCGCCACGGTCGACCCGCTGCTCGGTCATCCCACCGCAGCCACTGCCGGCGCGTGCTGCGTCGACTGGGCGGCTGCCTCGCGCCACGTCGCGGCGAGGTCCGTCGCGAGGCGCAGGCACTCCTCGGTGACCACGGGCTCGCGGCCGATGTTCGCGGCGACCAGCTGCCGGTGGAGGTAGTCGTAGAGCGAGGCCAGGCCGGCCGCGCCGTCCCACACGTCCATCCGGAGGCTCGTGCGCAGCTCCACCACGATGTCCTGGGCGTGGAGCAGCTGGCCGCTCGCCGTCTGGTGGTCGCCGCCGCGCTGCGCCTCCAGCGCGCGAGTGACGTCCAGGACGAGGCGGTCGAGGAGCATGACGAGGAGCCGGGCGGGGTCCGCGGTGGACACGGAGGCGCCGAGGTAGGTGTCGCGGGCGTTGGGCATGAGGTGCCTTCCTTCGGGACCGGGCGGTCAGCTCGCGGAGGAGCCGAGGGCGGAGATCTGGCTGGCCAGCCAGCTGGACTGGCTGTTCATCGTGCTGAGCGCCGTCTCCAGCGCGGTGAACTGGCGGGAGAGTGCGGTGCGCCGCAGCTCCAGCCGCAGGTCCCACGCCTCGACGCTGTCGTTGAGCCGCTCGATGCCCGCCTTGCGCCCGGTGATCGAGGCGGTGAGCAGGCCGGTGTCCTTGTTGCTGGCGGCGTCCGCGGTCGTCTCGACGCGCGTCGCGAAGCCGCTGCTGATCCCGGCGGCCACGCCGGCCGGGTCCGCGGCGTACGCCTTCCCAAAGGCCGGCTCGTCGAAGGTGAACTTGCCGTACCGGTCGATCTGGATGCCGTACTTCGCGAGAGACTCGCTCGTGCTGCTGCCGAAGGCCGTGCCACGCAGGTCGGCCTGCACCGAGCGGACCGTGGCGTCGCCGGCGAGCATGCCCTTGCCGGTGCCGCCCGTGCCCGTGCCGTACGCCGTCAGGCTGGTCATCTCGCTGAGCACGGAGTTGAGGCCGTCGACGAGGTCCTTGACCAGCTTCGTCGCGCCGGCGGTGTCGCGGGCGACCGTGATGGTGCTCGTGGTGGGGTTGGCGCTGTCCGACGACGCGTTGGCCGCGACGGTCACTGTCACGCCGGGCAGGAGGTCAGTGAACGTGTTCGTGCTCGACTTGACCGTAATGCCGGCGCCGAGGTCGAGCTCGGCGTCCTGACCGATACGCGTGGTGGAGGCGCCGACGACGGCCTCGTCGAGGCCGGTCAGCGTGAACGCCGAGTCCTCTCCGGTGGCGGTCGACTCCACGAGCAGGTGGTACTGGTCCTCCCCGTTGCGGACCAGGCTCGCCCGTACTCCGGTGTCGTTCTCCGGCTTGTTGAGCGCGTCGGCGACCTCCTGCAGGGTCCCGCCGCCCACGCCGATCGCACGACCGTTGAGCTGGATGGACCCTCCGGCCACGACATCCGTCGTCTTGGCAGCCGTCGCGAAGCCAACCTGGTGACTCAGGGCGGTGCCGATGACCTCGATGCTGAGCGACCCCGGCGAGGCGGTGGTGCCGGCGGTGACCGTGATCTTGCTGTCGGTGGACGTCGCCGTGCGGCCTTCCCACTTGGTGAGGTCGGCCGCGGCCTCAGCCTTGGTGACGAGCGAGGCGATCTTGGAGTTGAGGGTCTGCAGCGAGTTGACCTGCAGCTGCTCGTTGGAGGCGCGGCTCTGCAGCCGCTGCTGCGGCGCCCTTTCCAGCTGCATGAGCTGGTCGACGAGGCTGGCGGAGTCGAACCCGCTCAGTCCGCTGACACTGGCCATGTGCTTGTCCTCCGTGGGGTCGGCCCGAGGTGGTGCGCGTCCCGGCGGGGCGGCAGGGGGTTTGGCCACCCCGCCGGGACGCGAGCTGAAGACTCCGCCCGCGGCGAGGACGCCACGGGCGGAGACGGGATCAGCGAAGCAGCGAGAGCACGCCCTGCGGGGCCTGGTTGGCCTGGGCGAGCATCGCGGTGCCGGCCTGCGACAGGATCTGCGAGCGGGTGAAGTTCATCATCTCGCTGGCCATGTCGGTGTCGCGGATCCGGCTCTCGGAGGCCGACAGATTCTCGATGGCCACATTGAGGTTGTTGATGGTGTGCTCGAAGCGGTTCTGCTTCGCACCGAGCTCGGCTCGGGTGGTGGACACCGTCTCGATCGCATCGTCGATGGCGCTGATCGCGGCCTCAGCGCCGGAACCGGCGTTGGAGAAGGTGGCCGTTCCGGTCACGCCCGCGCCAGCGATTGCGAGGTCGCCGGTGGCGGCGCCCGTGGGACCGTTGGCGGTGATCTGGCCGTAGTCGCCGACCTTGACGGTGTAGCCGCTGCTGCCCAGTTCCTTGTCGAAGGCCTTCTGCAGCAGTGCCTGGTTCTTCGACGCGGCGTCAGCCGAACCGGTGGTGTCCCAGCCGGTCACGTCGAGCGTACGAGCGCCGGAGCTCTCGACATCGACGGTGATGACCGGGCCGGCGGTGGCGGCGTAGTCAACGGCACCCGGGTCGAAGGTCCACTGCGGCCCACCCGTGGTGACGTCCACGGTGTCCACACCGAGGCCGCTGGCCGACATCGACGTGCCCACGGCGACGTCGATCGTCTCGGTGACGTTGGCGCCGACCTGGAACTTGCCGGCGTAGCTGCCGTCAAGGAGCTCGGTGCCGTTGAACTTCGTGGTCGTCGCAATCCGGTCCAGCTCTTCGGTGAGCTGGGTGATCTCCTTCTGGATGTTCGACTTGGCGTCCGCGTTCAGGCCACCGTCGTTAGAGGCCTGCACCGACAGGTCGCGCATGCGCTGCAGGATCGAGTGCGTCTCGGTGAGCGCACCCTCCGCGGTCTGCACGACGGAGACACCATCCTGCGTGTTGCGGACGGCGACCTTGAGGCCACCGACCTGCGAGCGCAGCCCCTCGGAGATCGCGAGGCCGGCGGCGTCGTCGGCGGCACGGTTGATGCGGAAGCCGGAGGACAGCTTCTCGAGGGACTTCGACATCTGGCCCTGCGTGACCGACAGGTTGCGGTAGGAGTTGAGGGCGTCGATGTTCTGGTTGATGCGGAGACTCATGGTGGTTCCTTCCTGGGTGAGTCGACCTGCTGGAGCCCGTCCGTGGGCTCCGTCGGACGATGAATCGGCAGCCGGCGCTGCCGGCTGAGCGATTCGTGGGGGAAATGTCCGACGACTTCTCCGCAGCCACACGAGGACGCGGCCGGACAGCCCCACTGATCGGCACGCAGGCGCCCGACCTGAGCAAAACCGGCCAGCATCCGGCCCGCCCGGCTACCGGCGCGAACCGCGCCACCCGAGCATGTAACGCGACGTTCCCCGCTCTATCTGCACGCTGCAGCGTGCAGATAGAGCAGCGGACGGTCCGTTACATCGAACGAGCGCCGCCGGCCCGCCGACCTCCCCCCGAAGGCGGGCCAGCAGGGGCGCCCGGGCCAGGACGCGCTCAGGCGGTGGTGTCGAACGCCGGGAGGGTGGCGCCGACGGCGCGGGCGGCGGCATGCCGCTCGGCGACGGCGGCGACGTACGCGTCGCGGCGCCGGGCGACGCAGCCGTTCGGCTTGGGATGGGGCTGCAGCCGCTCGGGGTCGAGGGCGGCGTTGAGGGCGTCGCGCAGCAGCACGAGCGCCTCGGCGCGGATCTGGGAGATCCGGGACTCGGAGACGCCCAGCTCGGCCGCCAGCTCGGCCATCGGCCGCTCGTCGAGGAAGTAGCCCTGGACGACCGCACGGAGGCGGTCCGGCAGCTCGGCGATGGCCTCCTGGAGGTACTGCAGCCGCTCGGCGACGAGGACCGCCGCCTCGGGGCCGGGATCCTTCGAGACGACCATGTCGGCGACCGCGTCGGACCCGTCGGGACCCCCGCTCAGCGAGAGCACGCTGGCCCGGGCCACGTCGTCGTCGGAGCGCTTGACCTCGGTGACGTCCAGGCCGAGCGCGGCCGCCACGGCGGCGTTGTCGGGCAGGCGGCCCATGGTGGCGGCCAGGCGGGTGCGCGCCTCCTCGATCTCGCGGCTGCGCCGGCGTACCGACCGCGAGGCCCAGTCGACCGAGCGGAGCTCGTCGAGGATCGCTCCCCGGATGCGGGAGGTCGCGTAGCTGCCGAACGGCACGCCCCGGGTGGGGTCGAAGGACCGGGCAGCGGTGACCAGGGCGGCCAGGCCGGCCGACCGCAGGTCGTCGCCGTTGACGTGCGAGGGCACGCGGGTCAGCGTCTCGCGGACGACGTGGGCGACGAGCGGGACGTGGTCGACGGCCATCTGGTCGGCCTCGGTCCTGGAGAGCACGACGACAGGTGTCGCCGGCGCTCCGAGGTCGTGGTGGCTCGCAGAAACCGGCGTGAGCGGGGGGGTCACGGGGAGGATTGACGCACATCGCCGGACCTCTGTGAGGACGGTTCCCGCCGTGTCGCCCTCAAATGGCCTGCTCGGGGGGTGTGGACCATCCGGGACTAGTCACTTCGGACCATCCCCAGGTTGCCGAGAAGCGGTAGCGAATGTGTCGCATCCCTCGAACACCTCAGATGGCGCCTCGCGGCGCCGATGGGCCCCACGTCAGCGGAGCGCCGACCCGCGAGGTCGCGACGCTCCGAGCAACGGAGCAACGAGTGGGCCCGCCCGGTTGAGCCCGGGTGGGCGTGAGGGGCCATGGAGAACCTGTCCGCCACCTTGTGGCACGAGCGCGAGCTCCTGGAGAGCCTGCAGTACCACCTCGAGGTCGAGCAGCTGGTGCTCGCCAGCGGTCGCACGACCTGGCTGATGCGCGCCGCCAAGGACGTCGAGGGCGTCCTCGAGCAGCTGCGCACGGCGGAGGTGCTGCGGTCGGCGGAGGCCGACGGCGTGGCGGACCGGCTCGGCCTCGCCCCCTCCCCCACCCTCCAGCAGCTGGTCGATGCCAGTCCGGAGCCGTGGCGCACGGTCCTGGCCGACCACCGCGACGCGCTGACGTCGATGACGCGGGAGATCACCGCGCTCGCCGACAGCAACCGCGACCTGCTGAGCGCCGGGCACCGCTCGGCCCGCGAGACCCTGCTGGCCATCGGCGGCACGACGCTGAGCTACGACGCCGACGGCAGCGCCGTCACCACCGTCGACGCCCCCACCCTCGTGGACAGGACCTTCTGACATGGCCGGCACCTTCGCGTCGTTCAACACCGGCCTCAGCGCGCTGCGCTACCAGCGCATCGCGATGGACGTCGCCGCCAACAACATCGCGAACGTCACCACCGACGGCTTCGTACGCCGCCGTGCGGACGCGGTCTCGGTCGGCGCGGCCACCCAGGCGGCGCTCTGGTCCCGCTCCGACGACACCGCCGGCGGCGTGGCGCTCGGGAGCCTCGACCGGATGGTCGACCCCTTCCTGGACGCCCGGGCGCGCCGCGAGCACGGGAAGCAGGCCTACCTCGACACCCGCGTGGCCGTGCTCGACAGGGTGGAGAGCGGGATCGGCGAGCCGGGCGACAGCGGCGTCGCCGCGGCGATCGACGACTTCGCGGCCGCCTGGGCAGACCTGGGCAACCACCCCGAGCGCGAGGCCGCCCGCACGGCGGTGCTCGCCGCGGGCGCGACCCTGGCCGACGCCGTCCACGCCCAGGCGGCGAGCATCACCACGGAGATCTCGGACCAGGTCCACCACGCGGTCGACCTGGCCGCGGAGATCGACACGGCCGCGGCCGACCTCGCCCAGGTGAATCGCAGCCTGGCCGCGGCGCAGCTCGACGGCACCGACACCAACGACCTGCTCGACCGCCGCGACCAGCTCGCGGACCGGCTGGTGACGCTCACCGGCGGCGACGTGAACGTCCGCGACGACGGCGGCATGGACGTCTCCGTCGGCGGGGCCTCGCTGGTGTCCGGTGCCACCTCCGGGTCCGTCTCCGTCACCGGCGGCTCTGCGGGCGCCCCCCTGGCCCTGACGGTGGCCGACGCCTCGACCGGCGCCGCCACCCCCGTCGCCGGCTCCAGGTGGGGCGGCGAGCTCGGCGCAGTCGCCGAGCTGGTCACCACGACGCTCCCAGCGCACCTCGCCGGCCTGAACCAGGTCGCGCGCAGCCTGGCGGAGGCGGTCAACACCGCGCACGGGGCCGGCTACGACCTCGACGGCAACCAGGGCGCGGAGTTCTTCGCGTACACCCCCGGCGACGAGGCCGCCAGTCTCGCGGTCGCCGTCACCTCACCGGCCGGGCTCGCCGTCTCCGGGATCCCCGGCGGCAACCTCGACGGCAGCAACGCCACGGCCCTCGCCGGGGCCACCGACGCCGCCGCGTCGTCGTACCAGCGCCTCGTCAACGGCTTCGGCAGCACCGTCCAGTCCGCCACCCGACTCGCCAGCACCCAGCGACTCGTCACCGCGCAGGTGGACGGCTCCCGCGAGCAGCTGACCGGCGTCAACCTCGACGAGGAGACGCTCAACCTGGTCGCGGCGCAGCGTGCCTACGAGGCCGCCGCCCGGGTCATCTCGACCGTCGACGCGGTGCTCGAGACCCTGATCAACCGGACCGGAGTGACCCGCTGATGACCACCTTCCGCGTCACCCAGACGATGCTCGCCAACAGCTCGCTGCGCTCGATGCAGGCCGGCCTCGGCCGGCTCGCCGCGGTCCAGGAGCAGCTGACCACCGGCCGCGTGCTGAACCGGCCGTCGGACTCCCCCACCGACACGACGAGCGCGATGCGCATCCGCTCCTCGCTCGCCCGGGCCGAGCAGCACGCGCGCAACGCCGACGACGCCGAGGGCCGCCTCGGGCTCATCGACAGCACGCTGAGCAGCATGACCAACCAGGTCCGCCGCGCCCGCGAGCTGGTGCTCCAGGGCGCGAACGCCTCCAACGGGGCGAGCTCCCGCCAGGCGCTGGCCACCGAGATCGACCAGCTGCGCGAGAGCCTGCTCGGCGACGCGAACACCAGCTACCTCGAGCGGCCGATCTTCGGCGGCATCACCTCCAAGGACCATGCGTACGACGCGTCCACGGGCGCGTGGGACGGCACCGCCGGCGCGGTCGAGCGCCAGGTCGGACCGGACGTCACGGTGCGGGTCGACCTCGCCGGCCCGGAGGTCTTCGGCCCCGACGGGGCGTCGCTCTTCGACACCCTCGAGGCAGCATCGCTCGCGCTCGTGAGCGGCGACGCGGCGGGCATCGACGGCGCGCTCGACGCCCTGAAGGGCCACCTCGACCGGATCGGGTCCGCCCAGTCGGTCGTGGGCGCTCGCCAGGCACAGGTCGAGCGGGCGGTGCTCGCCGCCGGCGACAGCAAGCTCGCGCTGACCACCCGTCTCGCGGCGGTCGAGAACGTCGACCTCCCGCGGGCGCTCGTCGACCTCAACCTGCAGGAGGTCGCCTACCAGGCGGCGCTCGGCGCGACGGCCCGCGTGACCCAGCCCAGCCTGCTCGACTTCCTCCGGTGAGATCGTGGGAGGCTGCTGACATGTCCGAGATCCCGGTGATCGAGCTCGTGCACCCGCTGCCGGGCTTTCCCGACGCGCGCCGCTTCGCGCTGGTCGAGCTCGACGAGGACGGCGTGCTCTGCGCGCTCCGCTCGCTCGACGACCCCGACCTCCGCTTCCTGGTCGCGCCGGCGACGCCGTTCTTCCCCGACTACGCGCCGGTCGTCGACGACACCGCCGCCGAGGAGCTCGCTCTGACCACGGCCGACGACGCGCTGGTGCTGCTCATCCTCACGCCCGGACCGTCCCTGCAGGAGACGACGGCGAACCTGCGCGCCCCCCTGGTGCTCAACGCCGGCACCCGCCGCGCGTGCCAGGTGATCCTCGACGACGCCGCCCTGTCCGTCGCCACCCCGCTCGTCGCGTAGCCTGTCCGCGTGCTGGTTCTGAGCCGTCGGGTCGGCGAGAGCGTCGTCATCGGCGACTCCGTGACCGTCACCGTCCTCGACGTCCGCGGTGACCTCGTGCGCATCGGCATCGACGCCCCGCGCTCGGTGTCGGTCAACCGCTCCGAGCTCCTCGCCGAGCTCGAGTCGAGCAACCGGGCCGCCGCGTCGCCGGCCGACGAGACCGTCTCGGCGCTCGCCGAGCAGCTGCGTCGGCGGCGCTGACCCGGACGGCGTACGCCGCTCAGGCGACGCCGCTGCGCACCGCCGACCGCGGGCGGTAGATCGAGGCCCGCCCGACCGGCACCCGCTCCCAGGCGTCGTCGACGCCGGTGGTCATCTCGGCCGCGCCGAGGAACAGGTAGCCGTCGGGCGACAGGACCTGCCGGACCCGGCGGAGGATGTCGCGCTTGGTCGGCAGGTCGAAGTAGATGAGCACGTTGCGCAGCATGACCACGTCGAAGGTCCCCATCGGGGGGAAGGGGCGGACCAGGTTGAGCGTGCGGAAGCTGACCCGGGCCGCGACCTCCGGGTCGACCCGCCACCCGACGCCAGCCCGCTGGAAGTACCGCACCAGCGTCGTCGCCGGCAGGCCGCGGTTGACCTCCAGCTGGGAGTACTCTCCCGTCCGCGCACGCTGCACCATCTCCTCGGAGAGGTCGGTGGCGACGATCTCGACGCGGTGCCCGGCGACCGCCGGGGTGTCCTGGACGACCATCGAGACGCTGTACGGCTCCTGGCCGCTCGAGCAGGCGCCGCACCAGACGCGGATCGGCCGCCCGCCGCGACGCGCGGCCAGCTCGGGCAGCACCACCTGCTTGAGGGCCGTGAACGGCTCGGAGTCGCGGAACCAGGAGGTCTCGTTGGTGGTGAGCGCCTCGACCACGGCGCGGGTCGCCCCCGGCGTACGCCGTCGCTCGAGGTCGGCGACGTAGGCGTCGACGTCCGCGTGACCGGCCGCGCGGGCCAGGGGCAGCAGCCGCGACTCGACGAGGTACTCCTTGCCCGCGACCAGCACGATGGCGCTCTCGGCCCGGACGACGTCGGCGACGAAGGAGAACGTGCGAGGACTGATGCTCATCGGGAGGCTCCTGCTACGGGGACGGCGGTGCGCTGCGGGGCGAGCCTGCGCACCAGCTCGGGGGCGATGTCGGCGAGGGGCAGCACCTGCTCGGCCAGGCCGGCGCCGGCGACAGCGCCCGGCATGCCCCACACGACGGAGGTGGCCTGGTCCTGGGCGAGCACGCTGCCACCGGCGTCCACCAGGACCTGGGCGCCGCGGCACCCGTCCTGGCCCATGCCGGTGAGGACCACGCCGAGCGCCGCGCCCCCGACGGCCTCGACCGCCGAGCGGAGGAGCACGTCGACGGCGGGACGGCAGTAGTTCTCGGGCGGCTCCTGGGAGAGCCGGACGGCCAGCCGGCCCGGACGACCGGTCACGTGCAGGTGGTGGTCGCCGGGCGCGATGGCCACGGTGCCGGGCAGCAGCGGCTGGCCGTGCTCGGCCTCCACGACTCGGGCGGCGACGTTGCGGTCGAGCCGGGCGGCGAGCTGGCGGGTGAACAGCGGCGGCATGTGCTGCACGACGACCACGGGCACAGGCAGCGGCGGCAACGCCGCGAGCAGCGTCCCGAGCGCCTCGGGCCCGCCGGTCGAGCTGCCCACGAGCACCAGGCGGTGCCCGCCCGCAGGCGTGGGCCGGGGTGGGCGCAGGGCGATCGGGCGCGCCTCGCGGGTCGGGGCCGCCTGACGCGCGGACGTGCGCGTGCCGGGTCGGCCCTCGGGGCGGGCGGCCTGCGGGACCAGCGACTTGATCCGCGGGATGAGCGCGTCGCGGACCTGCTCCATCGACCGGCCGACGCTCCCGACGTTCGCGGGCTTGGCGACGTAGTCGGAGGCACCGGCGGCGAGGGCGTCGAGGGTCGCTGCGGCGCCGCGCTCGGTGAGGGTGCTGAACATGATGACCGGCACCTTGCTGCCGGTCGCCCGGATGCGGCGCACCGCCTCGATGCCGTCGACCTCGGGCATCTCGATGTCCATCGTGACCAGGTCCGGCTCCAGCGCCGCGACCTTCTCGACGCCGGCGCGGCCGTTCACCGCGGTGCCGACCACCTCGATCTCGGGGTCGGCGGCCAGCAGGTCGCTCACCAGCCGTCGGATCACGACGGAGTCGTCGACGACCAGCACCTTGATCACGTTGCACCCGCTCCTTCGCCCGTCCCGGCCGTCGGCGGGTCCCCCACCTCATCGGCCGGCGCCGGTCGGACCTGAGCGTCGCGCTAGGAGGAGGCGCGCCGGACCTCCTGCCAGGCCCCGAGGAGCACCTCGGCGTCCGCCTCGTCGAGCAGGTCGACGGCGGTCAGCGCCTGGACGGTGCCGGACACCGCGTTCCAGACGCCGTACGCCGCGTCGCGGGCGGTGAGGCCGGCGCGCCGGAACGCGATCGCGGCCGCGAGCTGGGCGTCGGCGGCCGACCGCAGCCGGTCGGTGACGGCGAGCACCCAGGTGGCCCGGTGCATGGCGGGAGCCCACGTGGTCGTGCGTGCCCGCTGACGGTCGACGGCGTCGCGCCACGCGGTGCGCGCTGCGTCGTCGCCGGCGGCCAGCGCCGCCAGCACCTCGTCGACGACGGGCAGGCCGACCGGGGCGGTGTGGTCGCGGACCGGCACGTCCGAGCGCAGGAGCGGAGCCACCATCGCCCGGCGTCGCGGCACCGGGAGCGACTCCTCGAGGTAGCACGCCACCGCCGCGTCGACGAGCACGTCGGCGGCCTCGGTGACGGTGGGGTCCTGGACGGCGAGGTCACCGCTGCGGACCCAGGTCCGCACGAGGGCGTCGTGGCGCAGGAACCGCTCGAGCGCCC
Source organism: Nocardioides deserti (assembly GCF_014266025.1). GTDB lineage: Bacteria > Actinomycetota > Actinomycetes > Propionibacteriales > Nocardioidaceae > Nocardioides > Nocardioides deserti. The sequence continues at coordinate 46,529 of NZ_JACMYC010000021.1, forward strand.
GGGCGTCGCCGAGGAGCGAGGTCTCCAGCCGCTGCAACGTGCCGGTCCCGGTGCCGGAGAGCTCGTCGACGGTGCGGGTGCGGCCGGTCGGGACGACGTCGTCCCCCAGCCACGACCCGCGCGCCTCCGAGCCGGGGTGCTGGCGCGCGAGCGCATCGAGCTCGTCGGCGCTGGCGGTGACCGCGGTGCGCAGCACCGCCGCCGCGCGGGCGCCACCGGGCAGCCGCACGAGGTCGAACCCGAGCGCGGACATGCCCACCAGCGTGTAGGTCACCGTTGCCCCTCCTGCGGTGCGGTCGACGCACGGTACCCACCGGACGCCACGAGCCGGCCGGACCCCATGGTCCGGCCGGCTCGGGCCTGTCCGGCCGCCCGCCTCCGTGGAGCGGGCAGGTGGATCAGGCCTTGAAGTAGGCGACCGAGCTGCGCAGCTCGGCGGCCATCCGGGACAGCTCGTCGACGGCCACGCGCGACTGGTTCATCGCCTCGGTGGTCGACACGGCGGCCTGGCTGACGCCTGCGATGTTGCTGGCGATCTCGTTGCCACCCGTCGCAGCCTCCGCCACGTTGCGCGACATCTCGTTCGTCGTCGCCGTCTGCTCCTCCACCGCCGACGCGATCGTCAGCTGGTAGTCGTTGATCGAAG
>NZ_JACMYC010000022.1 GCF_014266025.1 Nocardioides deserti
AGCCCCCGGAGCCGCCCGAGCCCCCGGAGCCGCCGGAGCCGCTCGAGCCGCCGCCCGCGGTGGCCGGCGGCTTCGTCGCGCCGGCGGTGGGGCTGGGCGAGGCGGCCGGTGCGCGGTGCGGGGCCGGAGTGGCGCTCGGCGGGCTCTTGGTGGACGAGCCCTGCCAGGAGAACCCGACGTACGCCCCGTCCGGCACCGTCAGGCCACCCGCGCCGAGCGAGGAGTAGACCCAGGAGCCGGACTTCCCGTCGGACCAGTAGAGCGCCCAGTAGGCGTCGGCCGGCGCCGCGTTCACGCACGGGTCGCTGGTCGGGACGCCGGCGACGCGGCAGACGAAGCCGGGGTCGCGCTGGGCGTACGTCAGCGGGAAGCCCGCCGCCGAGAAGACCGCGGCCGCGGAGTCCCCACCACCCCCGGCGACGCAGACCTGCTGGACGCCGCCGCCGAGCTCGTTGCGGTCCACCACGGCGGTCACGCCGGTGCTGCCGGAGCACGCGGCGGCGTACGACGGGGTGGGCGCGGCGACCGTGCCGCCCGCCGCGACCACGAGGGTCGCGGCGGCGAGGCGGGCGAGGAGGCCGCGCAGCATCAGCGGGTCACCCGGTACGCCGCGGTCCCCCTGCGGTTGCCGAACTGGCCCTTCACGACGACCTTCGTGCGACCGCTGCCGGTGGCCTTGAAGCGACCGGTGAAGCGGCCCTTCGCGTTGGCCTGACCGGTGTCGACGCGGCGGCCGCCGACGACGACGCGGACCGGCTCGGCCGGCGCGAGGCCGCGGACCTTGACCACCTGGTTCGCACCGCGGCGCACCGCGTTCTTCTTGGCGCGGACGGTCAGCTTCGTCGCGCCGAGCGCGCGGAAGCGGGCGGTGCCCACGACGCCGTCGGCGTCGCTGACGGTCACGGTGCGGGTGCCGGCGGCCTTCGGGAGGCGGACGCGGAGCACGGCCTCGCCGGCGACGTCGGCCGGGACGGACGCGGTCGCACCGGCGACCGAGGCGCACAGCCACTCGCCCGGCGCGGCGCCGATGACGCCGGGGCTCACGCGGCTGCCGGCCTTGACGTAGTCCGGCGCCGCGAGGACGTTCGCCCCACCGGCGGCCGGGGCCCACTGGAGCGCGGGCAGCGCCTGCGCGGTGGCACGGAGGTACTGCCCCTCGGTGGCGGCCGTGATGCCGTCCTTGCGGGCTCCGGCGAGCGCCGCGTCGTCGTACGCCACGGCGCCGAGGTCAGTGGGCCGGAACGGCGTGCAGGACCCCACGTTGGTCAGCTGGCGGGCGCGCAGCCAGGCGGCGGCCTCCGCGGCGTCGGTGGCGCGCCCGGCGAGGCCGAGCGCCCAGCCGGCGAGGCCGGTGCTGTTCGCGTTCGGGCTCTCGATCTGGTCGTCGGCGCCGAACGCGCCGCCGGCGCGCTGCACCGAGGCCAGCCAGGTGGCCGCTCGGTCGACGGCGGCGGCGATGGCGTTCTCGCCGGCGTCGTCGCGGGCGAGCAGGTTGAGCACCGCGGTCGCGGTGGCGTCCACGCTCGGCTCGGCGTCCGCGGCGCCGTCGCAGGTCTGGTCCGCGGCACCCGTGGCGGAGAACGCCTGACGGAAGAAGCCGGCCTCGCACTGCTGGTCGAGCAGGAAGTCGGTGGCGGCGGCCGCCTCCGGGCTGCCGGCCGCGGCGAGCCCGCGGGCGGCGAAGGACTGGCCCAGGGTGTTGGCGTAGTCGCCGTACTCACTGACGTCGGCCGTCCGGCCGGTCGTGTCGTCGGTGACGGACTCGACCCGGGCGACCAGGTCGACCCCGCCGAACGACTCCGGGTCGCCACCGGTCGCGGTGGCGAGGGCGAGGGCCTTGCCGGCCGCGCCGGCGTAGGTGCTGCCGACGTCGCCGAACGCCTCGCCGGAGATGTAGCCGGCCAACCCGGCGGCGACCGCGTCCCGGACCGCCGTCACGGCCGCGTCCTGGCCGCCGACCTCCTGGAGGGCCAGCGCGGTGTCGATGGAGAGGCCGTGGTCGGCGTTCTGGAACTCGCCGGCCTGGTAGGTCAGGAGGCCGTCCTCGAGCTGGCCGGCGAGCCAGGACGCGGAGGCGGTGGCGGGCGCCTGGTCGGCGCCGGGGACCGGAGCGGCGGTCGCCGCTCCGGGGGCGGCGACCAGGCCGGCCGCCCCCAGGGCGCTGACGGCGAGCAGCGCGCCGGTGCGGCGCGCGAGGGTGGGCTTGTTCACGGTGGTCCTTCCCGCTGCGACCACGGGAGGGCTGCGACCGGGGACCCGGCGTCGGCCACCCGCTGCGTTCCTCGACAGCGTGTGATCAGGCGTCTCGCAGCAGGTGCTCCGGCTCGCCGCGCGGTCCCGGTGGTGCTCGTGGTGCTGGGACCGTCGGCCTACGGTTGCGGGTCAGCGCCGGACTCGGACCGGCTTCCCCTGGGTGCGAACGATGTGGATGTCGCCGGCAGCCTACTCCACGTCGGACCGGTTGCTCCCCGGCCGACCAGTGAGGCCGGACACGGCCGGACGGCCCGGTCGGGCGCGGTCAGACTCAGCCGGCCTGGAGCTTCGCGTAGGGGTCCACGCCGTTGATCCGCGTGCCGAGCGGCAGGTGCTCGGGCAGCTCGACCGTCCCCTCGACCGACTCCGTACCGGACCGGGCGGTCAGGCGGCCGGCGACCGGCCGGCTGCGCGGCGGCGGGTTCCGGAAGAGCCGCTCGATGAAGGCGTTGTACTTCTTCATGGGCCCCGGGCTCTGGAGCCGGATGAGGACCTCGTCGCTCGGCAGCGCCGCGGGCGACCAGTTGGCCGAGCCGTTGAGGGTCATGGTCGCGCGGCGGTCCTTGCGGTAGTGGCCGCGGACGGTGAGCACCTTGGTGTGCAGGTAGCGGTCGTAGACGCCGTCGCCGTTGAAGTCCTGGGTGATCTGGCGCAGCGGCACGGGGCGGGGACCCTCGCGGCGCAGGATGCGGAGCACCTCGTTGCCGGCGACGGCGTACACGATCTTCACGTTGCAGCCGGCGTTCTGCTTGCGCCGCACGGCCCAGGCGATCTTCTTGCCGCGGTCGCCGTGCCAGGAGGTCATCGAGATGCGGATCTTGGTGCGGCGGTTGGCGGTGTTGCGCGCGCCCTTGCAGGAGATCTTCGACATCTCCTTGAGCATCGGGTCGCCCTTCGTGCCGGACCCGCGCCAGGGGTAGACCATCGTGGTCAGGCCCTTGCCGTAGGACTTGTGGCGGTAGCCCTGCCTGACGTTCTTGTCGCGCCACATCTGGTTGAAGACGACGCGCATCTCCTGGTAGACCGCCTTGCGGCCGACCACGGTGTACATGTCGTTCCACTGGCCGTGCGCGGCCAGGTCGGTGGCGTTGAACGAGCCGTTCATGACCACCCAGCGGGCCTTGCCGGCCTTGCTGAAGAGGAAGAACTTCGAGTGCGCGATGCCGCCCGGGCCTCGGCAGGCGCTCACGCACTTGCGCAGGCCGCTGCGCAGGTAGGGCTTGCGCGAGCCGTTGCCCTTCTTCAGCTCCCGCTGCAGGCGGTTGATGCCGCGGTTGGGGTTGTCGGGGTTGGCGTTGAGCCGGTCCATGACCACCTTGACGCCGACCTTGCGCTTGCTGTGTGCGCGGACGAGGGCGTTGACGATGTCGTCGCTGCGGATGTTCCAGCTCGCGATGCGGATCTGGCCCCCGCGCGGCACCGCGTCGATGGAGCGGATCACGTGCCCGATGACCATCCGGCGGGCCTCGCGGTCACCGAGCGGGTTGTTGGTGCGGACGCCCGAGGACGGCGTGTACTTCGCCTGCGCCGGCACGGCCAGCGGGCCTGCCAGGAGCGCCAGGGCTGCCACGACGGCGGTCAGCACGCCCCACGCCGGGGCGCGGGCAGGGAGGACGGGCGAGCAGTTGTTCATCGACGAGGCACCCCGGGAATCGGCTCGGTCGTGGGGACGAAGGCTGGCCCCACGACCGTAACAAGCGGGGATCCCGAAGGCCGAGACCGGGCTCGCCCGGGCCCGTCGCAGCTGCCCGTCGCCGGCCGCCGGTCGCGCGTGGTCGGGGCTCAGCCCGGGACGACGGTGACCACGCAGTTGCGCAGTGCGTCGAGCGGGTCGCGCGCGCCGATGTACGTGATGCGTCCCGGCGGGCCGCCGAGCGTGGCGCAGAAGATGTCGTCGCGGACGCCGTCGTCGGTGGCGATCACCTCGTTGTCGCCCTCCTCGCCGTAGACCTCGTCCGCGCCGTCGCCCGGCCGGATCACGTCGTCGCCCTCGTCGCCGGTGACCTGGTCGTCGCCCGGACCGGCGTCGATGAGGTCCACACCCCGGTCGCCGTCGAGCTCGTCGTCGCCGGGTCCGCCGCGGACCGTGTCGTCGCCCGGGCCGCCCTGCGGGTGGTCGTCCCCGGGGCCTCCGTCGACCACGTCGTCGCCGTCGCTGCCGTGCAGCCAGTCGTCGCCGCCCCCGCCGAGCACCCGGTCGGCGTCCGGGCCGGCGAGCAGCCGGTCGGCCCCGCCCATCCCGCGCAGCAGGTCGACCCCAGGCCCTCCGTTGATCCGGTCGTCGCCGGCACCGCCCTCACCGGTGTCGTCGCCGGCGTTGAGCGTCAGCACGTCGTTCCCGCCCCTGCCGAGGACGCGGTCGTCCCCCGACTTGGCCTTGATCGCGTCGGCCGACGACGTGCCGACGAGCCGGTCGTCGCCCGGGGTGCCCGCGATCGCCCGGTCCAGCGGGTCCGCGCCGGCCCCCGCGCCGGCGGCCAGCAGCAGGAGGGCGGTGGTGGCGGCGAGCAGGGACAGCCGGGACGCGCGCATGCGGCCACGGTACGCCGCGGGGCTCAGGCCGAGCCCCGCGTCGCAGGCGGCGTCAGTGCGGCTCGATCTCGGCGTACGGGTCGATCATCCCGAGCCGCCGACCCAGCACCGGGGCGATCAGGCCGGTCTCCGGCGGCTTGCGGTAAAGCTTCTCGATCCGCCGGTTGTAGGCCTTCAGCACCGGCCCACGGCGGATCCGGAGCACGGCCTCGTCGCTGTTGAGCACCGCCGGCGACCAGTTCGCCGAGCCGTTGACGACGACCGTCGCGCGTCGGCTGTCGCGGTAGCGGCCCTTGATGGTGAGGACCTTCATGTGGAGGTAGCGGTCGTAGACGCCGTCGCCGTCGAAGTCCTGCACGATCTGCTGGAGCCGCACCGGCCGCCGGCCCTCGCGGCGCAGGATGCGCAGCACCTCGTTCCCCATGACGGCGTAGACGATCTTCACGTCGCAGCCGTTGTTCTGCATCCGGCGCACCCGCCATGCGAGCCGGGTGCCGCGCTCGCCGAACCAGCTGGTCATCGCGATCCGGATCTTGGTGCGGCCGCTGGTGGTGTTGCGGGCGCCGCGGCACCGGACGGCGCGCAGCTCGCTGAGTGCGGGGTCGACCCGCTTCGCCCGCCGGCCGGCGTACGGGTAGAAGAACGCCGTCACCGGGCCGACGCGGGCGCGGGTGTAGGCGTTGCGGACCGGCTTGTCGCGCCACATCTCGGCGAAGGTGCTGCGGAAGGCGGCGTACACCCGCGGCTTGCCGCGCACGACGTACACGTCGTTCCACTGGTTGCTCGAGGCCAGGTCGGTGGCGTTGAACGAGCCGTTCATGACCACCGAGCGCGCCGTGCCGCTGCGGCTGAAGAGGAAGAACTTCGAGTGCGAGATGCCGGTCGTGCCGCGGCAGGAGCTCCGGCACGACTTCACGTGGCTGCGCCGCGCCGGCCGCCGGAGCTTGTTGCCGTTGACCGACAGCTCGTGGACCAGGCGGCGCACGCCCGGGTTCGGGTCGCCCTTGGTGCCGAGGTTGCCGCGGGACATGATCAGCCGCACCGTCACGCCGCGGCGGTGGGCCGAGGCGAGCGCCCGGGTGATGCCGGCGTTGCGGACGTTCCAGCTCGCGATCCGGATCTCGCCGCGCGGCGGGGTGTGGTCGATCGCCCGGATCACCTGGCGCACGATCCGCCGGCGCTGCTGCCGGTTGCCGAGGGGGTTGTTGAAGAGCACCCCTGCTCGCGGCTTCCAGCCCTTCCCCTTGCGGGCGAGCGGCGCCGTCGTGAGGGTCGGGCTCGACGCTGCCGCGCTCGATGCGACCGGCGCGGCAGCGGCCGGGGACGCGGCGTACGCCGGGCCGAGCGGCACCGAGCCGACCAGCGTCACGGTGAGCGTGAGGACCAGGGCGAGGACCGTGCTCAGCGCGAGCAGACCCCCGGTACGGCGGACGACGGGCACGACACTCCTGACGGCAAGCGAGACGAAGCGGCCCCACGACCGCGTGCCCCAGGCTACGTCGTCGTCACTCCCGTCCCATGCGTCACACGCCGAGGCGGCCGCCGGGTCGTCAGGTTTGTCGGCGCCCCGATGAACCTGCCGGCGCCCCGATGAAGCTCCATCGGGGAACCGTGAGGTTCATCGGCGCCCCGATGAAGCTCCATCGGGGAACCGTGAGGTTCATCGGCGCCCCGATGAACCTCACGGCTGCCGCGACCTACGTCAGCTTCTCCAGGATCAGCTCGCGGACGCGGCCGGCGTCGGCCTGGCCGCGCATCTCCTTCATGACCGCACCGATGAGGGCGCCGGCGGCCGCGACCTTGCCGTCGCGGATCTTGTCGGCGACGTCGGGGTTGGCGGCGATGGCGTTGTCGACGGCGGTCGAGAGCGCGCCCTCGTCGGAGACGATCGCGAGCCCGCGCTTCTCGACGACCTCGTCGGGCGTGCCCTCGCCGGCGAGCAGGCCGTCGAAGACCTGTCGCGCCAGCTTGTCGTTGATCGCACCGGAGTCGACGAGCGCCTGGACGCGGGCGACGTCGAGCGGGGAGACGCCGAGGCCGGCGAGCTCGGTGCCGGCCTCGTTGGCGCGGCGGGCCAGCTCGGAGAGCCACCACTTGCGGGCGGCCGAGGGGGTCGCGCCGGCGGCGATGGTCTCCTCGACCAGGCCGAGCGCCCCCGCGCCGACGGTGTCGCGCATCTCCAGGTCGGAGAAGCCCCACTCCGCCTGCAGGCGCGCCCGCTTCTGGGTCGGGTTCTCCGGCAGCGTGCCGCGCAGCTCCTCGACCCACTCGCGCGACGGCGCGACCGGGACGAGGTCGGGCTCCGGGAAGTACCGGTAGTCCTCGGCGTCGGACTTCTCCCGGCCGCTGGTCGTGATGCCGGTGTCCTCGTGCCAGTGGCGCGTCTCCTGCAGGATCGAGCCGCCGCCGGAGAGGATCGCGCCGTGGCGCTGCATCTCGTAGCGCACGGCCCGCTCGACCGACCGCAGCGAGTTGACGTTCTTGGTCTCCGTGCGGGTGCCGAGCACGCCGGAGTCCTTGGGCGCGAGCGAGAGGTTCACGTCCGCGCGGATCGAGCCCTGGTCCATCCGGGCGTCGGAGACCCCGAGCGCGACGATCAGCTCGCGCAGCTGCGCGACGTACGCCTTGGCGATCTCGGGCGCCTTCTCCCCCGCCCCGCGGATCGGCTTGGTGACGATCTCGATGAGGGGGATGCCGGCGCGGTTGTAGTCGACCAGCGAGTACTCCGCACCGTGGATGCGGCCGGTGGCGCCGCCGACGTGCAGCGACTTGCCGGTGTCCTCCTCCATGTGCGCGCGCTCGATCTCGACGCGGAAGGTCTCGTCGTCGCCCTCCGCGTTCGGCACCGTGACGTCCATGAAGCCCTCGAACGCGATCGGCTCGTCGTACTGAGAGGTCTGGAAGTTCTTCGGCATGTCCGGGTAGAAGTAGTTCTTCCGGGCGAACCGGCACCACTCCGCGATCTCGCAGTTCAGCGCGAGCCCGATCCGGATCGCCGACTCCACGGCCTTGCCGTTGACGACCGGCATCGCGCCGGGCAGACCCAGGCAGGTCGGGCAGACCTGCGTGTTCGGCTCGGCGCCGAACTCGGTCGGGCAGCCGCAGAACATCTTCGACGCGGTGTTGAGCTCGACGTGGACCTCCAGGCCGAGCGCGGGGTCGTACGCCGCCAGCACGTCGTCCCAGGGCAGCAGCGCCTCGCGGGTGCTCGTGCTCATCGGGTCGCTCCTTCGAGGGTCGGGGCCTGGGCGAGCAGCGGGCCGCCCCACTTGGCGTGCAGTGCGGCCTCCAGCGCGGCGCCGACCCGGTAGAGCCGGTCGTCGGCCAGCGCGGGCGCGAGCACCTGGAAGCCGGCCGGGAGGCCGTCCTCGTCGGCGAGGCCGCTGGGCAGCGAGATGCCCGGGACGCCGGCGAGGTTGGCGGGGATGGTGGCGAGGTCGTTGAGGTACATCGCCAGCGGGTCGTCGAGCTTCTCGCCCAGCTTGAACGCCGTGGTCGGCGCGGTCGGCGAGACCAGCACGTCGGCCTGCTCGAAGGCCGCGGCGAAGTCGCGGCTGATCAGCGTGCGGACCTTCTGCGCCTGCCCGTAGTAGGCGTCGTAGTAGCCGCTGGACAGCGCGTAGGTGCCGAGGATGATCCGGCGCTTGACCTCGTCGCCGAAGCCCGCGTCGCGGGTGGCCCGCATGACCTCCTCGGCGCTCGGGTTGTCGACGCCGTCGGGGAGGACGCGCATGCCGTAGCGCATGGCGTCGAACTTCGCCAGGTTGCTCGAGGCCTCGCACGGCATGACGAGGTAGTAGGTCGCCAGCGCGTGCACGAAGCTCGGGCAGGAGACCTCAACGACCTCGGCGCCGGCGGCGACCAGCAGCTCGACGGACTCGGTGAAGCGGGCCTGGACGCCGGCCTGGTAGCCCTCGCCATGCAGCTCCTTGATGACACCGACCCGCAGCCCGGAGAGGTCGCCGGAGGCGCCCTGCTCGGCCGCGGCGACGAGCGCCGGCAGCGGCTGGTCGATGCTGGTGGAGTCGAACGGGTCGTGCCCGCCGATGACCTCGTGCAGCAGCGCGGAGTCGAGCACCGTGCGGGTCACCGGGCCGACCTGGTCGAGGCTGTTGGCCATGGCGACCAGGCCGTAGCGGGAGACGCCGCCGTACGTCGGCTTCACGCCGACCGTGCCGGTGACCGCGCCGGGCTGGCGGATCGAGCCGCCGGTGTCGGTGCCGAGCGCGAGCGGCGCCTCGAAGGCCGCGACGGCCGCGGCCGAACCACCGCCGGAGCCGCCCGGGATCCGGTCGAGGTCCCACGGGTTGCGGGTGGGGCCGTACGCCGAGTGCTCGGTCGAGCTGCCCATGGCGAACTCGTCCATGTTGGTCTTGCCGAGGATCGGCAGGCCGGCGTCCTTGATCCGCTTGACGACCGTGGCGTCGTACGGCGGCAGCCAGCCCTCGAGGATCTTCGAGCCGCAGGTCGTGGGCATGCCGACGGTGGTCAGCACGTCCTTGACCGCGATCGGTACGCCGTCCAGGCGCGAGGCGGGCGCGCCGGCGGCGCGGCGGGCGTCGGACTCGGCGGCCTGCGCGAGCGCGGCCTCGGCGTCGACGTGGAGGAAGGCGTGCACGTCACCGTCCACGGCCGCGATCCGGTCGAGGTGGGCCTGGGTCAGGGCGACCGAGGTGGTCTCCCCCGCGGCGAGCGCGTCGGCGAGCTGGGCCGCGGTGCGGGTCTCGGGCGCGCTCACTGCTCGTCCCCCAGGATCCGCGGCACGGCGAAGCGCTGCTGCTCGACGGCGGGTGCCATCGCGAGCGCCTCCTCCGGGGCGAGCGACGGGGTGACCACGTCGTCGCGGAACACGTTGGTCAGCGGCAGCGGGTGGGAGGTCGGCGGCACGTCGTCGCCGGCGGCCCCGCTGATCGAGGCGACCGACTCGAGGATGACCGACAGCTGCGGCGCGAGGTGGTCGAGCTCGGCGGCGTCCAGGTCGATCCGGGCGAGGTTCGCCAGGTGCGCGACCTCGTCACGCGTTATCTCAGGCATGGGGTCGATCTTAGGAGCCCGTCTCGTTTGTCCGGTCGCCGGTCGGGCACCGGAAGATTGAAGGTTGAACTGATTCCCTCTCGGACGGAGACCGTTCCTGTGACCACCAAGCTCGCGATCGTCTACTACTCCTCCTACGGCACGACCCACGCCATGGCCCAGCGCGTCGCCGAAGCCGCTGAGAAGCACGGCGCCGAGGTGCGGCTGCGCCACGTCGCCGAGACCGCGCCCGCCGAGGTGGTCGAGGGCCAGGAGGCCTGGGCTGCGCACCGGCGTGAGGTGGAGGACCAGCCCGTCGCGTCGCCCGACGACCTCGACTGGGCCGACGCCGTGGTGTTCGGCTCGCCGACCCGCTACGGCCACGTGACCAGCCAGCTACAGGCGTTCATCGACACCCTGGGCCCGCTCTGGAGCCAGGGCAGGCTGGCCGACAAGGTCTACACGGCCTTCACCTCGTCGCAGACCAAGCACGGCGGCCAGGAGTCGACGCTGCTGGCGATGCACACGACGTTCGCCCACTTCGGCGGCGTCATCGTCCCGCCGGGCTACACCGACCAGCTGAAGTTCAACGACGGCAACCCGTACGGCGTCGGCAAGGTCACCGGACAGTCCACCGACCTCGACGACGACGACCACGCCGCCCTCGACCACCTCGTCGTCCGCGCGCTGACCGTCGCGGAGAAGCTGGCGGCCTGAGGCACCAGCAGCGCGCCGGTCTCCCCCGGGGAGGCCGGCGCGCTGCTGTCTCCGGCTCGCGACCCAACCGACCCTCGCGGTCGCGGCATCTCTTCGGGTAGACACCTCCCGACAGGAGCCGCCCGTGCCACGACCACCCTCCGACGCCGAGTTCGGCGAGCTCGTCCACGCGACGTGGCCCTCGCTGTACCGCACGGCGTACCTCCTCCTCGGCGACCACGCCGAGGCCGAGGACCTCGTGCAGACCGCGCTCGCCAAGACGTACGCGTCGTGGGCGAAGGTGCGCACGATCGAGGCGGCGCCGGCATACGCCCGCACCGTGCTCGTCAACACCGCGGCGTCGTGGTTCCGCAAGCGCGGCTGGCGCAACGAGCGACCGACGTCCGAGCTACCGGAGGGCGTCGCACCCGCGAGCGACCCCGCCGATCGGCCGACCCTCGTGGCAGCCCTGGCCCGGTTGGCGCCGCGGCAGCGCGCGGTCGTGGTGCTGCGGTACTACGACGACCTGCCGGTCGCACAGGTCGCTGCCGCGCTGGACTGCAGCGAGGGGACCGTCAAGAGCCAGACCTCCGACGCCCTCGCGCGGCTCCGGACCCTGCTCGGGGAAGCCGTCGTCCCGCACACCTCAGGAGCCCGCCATGACTGAACGACTCTCCGCCCTGCTCCACGCCGAGGCCGACGCCGTGGACGTCCCACCCCCCTCGACCGCCGCGGTGCTCCGCCGCGGCCGGGCCGTCCGGCGCCGCCGACGGACGACGGGCGCGGTCGCCGGCCTCGTGGCCGTGGGTGCGCTCGCGGGCACCGGCCTGGCCCTCGCACCCGCCGGCGACGACGACGCCGTCCGCCCGGTCGACCCGGCGACGTCGTCCGGGGACACCGGCGCCACCTTCACCGTCGGGACCACGCTCTGGTACGACGACGCGAGCCGTCGCGCCGTCATCGACGACAAGGCGGTCAAGTCGATCTACAACACGTCCGCCGGCATCCTCGTGCGGCACGGGGAGAACAACTGGAGCGACGGCGGCGGTCCTCAGCGGTTCTCCCTGGTCACGCCCGACGGGGACGTCCGCCGCCTCGGGCTGGTCACCGAGGAGGTCGCCCACAGCACGGACCCCGCCCAGCCGTACGTCGCCTGGGGCGACTCCCGAGACGGCAGCCTGGTCATCGTCGTCCACCACGTCGCGGCGGACCGTGAGGTCGCCCGGGTGCCGGTGCCCGAGGCCGACGGCGCCTACTTCGCCACCCTCGAGCTGGTCGGCGACATCGCGTACGTCCGCGCCCTGAGCGAGGACGGCGGCGAGCGCCACCTCGCGGTGGACTGGCGGACCGGCGAGGTCACACCACGGAAGCTCGAGGTGACCGACGTCGGGGGCGACCGCGGGGTGTCGGGGTCGTCGATCGTCGAGCTCGACTCCGGCGCCGAGGTGTGGAGCAGCCCGCAGCGCAACGCCTACCTCGACCTCTCCCCCGACGGCCGCCACGTCCTCGTCCAGGGCGGCGGCTGGCAGAACCCCACGTTCACGGTGGTCGCCGTCGACGGCGGGTCCGAGCCGTTGCCGCTCGACCCGCCCGCCGCCCGCTACAGCTGGACAGCGGGCAGCGAGCTGATGAGCGTGACGGCGGACGCCGTGACGACGTGCGACCCCGCCAGCGGCGCGTGCGAGGAGCTCCCGGTCGACCTGGGCGTCACCGAGGAGGAGCTGCTGGAGACGCTAAGGCCGACCGGGGCCGTCTTCGAGTCCTGAGGAACGGCCGCGGCCGGGCCTGCCTGCCGACGTCCTGCGCGAGCAGGTGCTCGCGCAGCACGTCACCCGCTGACGTCCTCCTCGGCAGCGTCCTCGGCAGCGTCCTCGGCGGCGTCCTCGGCCGCGTCCCCGGCCTCGGGCGGGCGGACGACGTCGGGCCCCGACTCGAGCAGCAGGCGGAACCCGTCCTCGTCGAGGATCGGCAGGCCGAGCTGCTCGGCCTTGTCGGCCTTGGAGCCGGCGTTCTCGCCGACGACGACGAAGTCGGTCTTCTTCGAGACCGAGCCGGCCGCCTTCCCACCGCGCGCCAGGACGGCTTCCTTGGCCTCGTCGCGGCTGAACCCGGCCAGCGAGCCGGTCACCACGATCGTGAGCCCCTCGAGGGTGCGCGGGGTGGACTCGTCGCGCTCGTCGGCCATGGCGACGCCGGCGGCGGTCCACTTCTCGACGATCTCGCGGTGCCAGTCGACACCGAACCACTCGATGACCGCCTCGGCGATCGTCGGCCCGACCCCCTCGGCGGCGGCCAGCTCGGCCTCGGAGGCCGCGCGGATCCGCTCCATCGAGCCGAACTCCTGGGCCAGCGCCCGCGCGGCGGTCGGCCCGACGTGCCGGATCGAGAGGGCGACCAGCACCCGCCACAGCGGCACCTGCTTGCGGTCGTCGAGGTTCGCCAGCAGCCGCTGGCCGTTGGCGTTGAGGACCGGCCCGTCGCCCTCGCCCTTCTTCGGCGCCCGGGTGAACAGCGGCGCCTTCAACAACGACTCCTCGGTCAGGTCGAAGACGTCGCCCTCGTTGCCGATGACGCCGGCGTCGAGCAGCGCGGTCGCCGCCTCGTAGCCGAGCCCCTCGATGTCGAAGGCGCCCCGCCCGGCCACGTGGTAGACCCGCTCGCGCGCCTGGGCCGGGCAGAACTGGTGGTTGGGGCAGCGCAGGTCCCGGTCGCCCTCCTTCTGCTGGTAGAGCGGCGTGCCGCAGGCCGGGCAGTCGGTCGGCATCTCCCACTCCGCCAGCCCCTCGGGGCGCAGCGCCAGCACCGGACCGACGATCTCGGGGATGACGTCGCCGGCTTTCCGCAGGATCACCGTGTCGCCGGGGCGGACGTCCTTGCGCTTGACCTCGTGGGCGTTGTGCAGCGTCGCCTTCTCGACCGTGGAGCCGGCCACCCGGGTCGGCTCCATCCGCCCGAACGGCGAGACCCGGCCGGTGCGGCCGACCTGGACCTCGATGGCGTGGAGCAGGGTGTTGACCTCCTCGGGCGGGTACTTGAACGCGATCGCCCACCGGGGCGCCCGGCTGGTGGACCCGAGCCGCCGCTGCAGCCCGACGTCGTCGACCTTGAGCACGACGCCGTCGATCTCGTGCTCCACGTCGTGGCGGTGCTCGCCGTAGTGCTCGATGAACTCCTGCGCCTCGGTCAGCGAGTCGACCACCCGCACCCGGTCCGACGTCGGCAGGCCCCACGCCCGCAACGCGTCGTACGCCGTGGACTGCGCGCGCGGCTCGAAGCCCTCGCGCTTGCCGAGGCCGTGGCAGACCATGCCCAGCGCGCGGGTGGCCGTGACGCGCGGGTCCTTCTGGCGCAGGGACCCGGCCGCGGCGTTGCGCGGGTTGGCGAAGACCGGCTTGCCGGCCTCGGTCATCGCCTCGTTGAGCCGCTCGAACGCCTCGACCGGCAGGAACACCTCGCCGCGCACCTCGACCAGCCGCGGGACCGGGTGCTCGTCGGTGCCGGTGAGCCGGTCGGGGACGGTGTCGATGGTGCGGACGTTGAGCGTGACGTCCTCGCCCGTGCGGCCGTCGCCGCGGGTCAGCGCGCGGACCAGCCGGCCGTCCTCGTAGAGCAGGTTGATCGCCAGACCGTCGACCTTGAGCTCGCACAGCAGCGCCGGGTCGTCCACGCCGTCGCGCCGCAGCCGGGTGTGCCAGGACTCGAGCTCCTCGAAGGAGAAGGCGTTGTCGAGGCTCTCCATCCGCTGGAGGTGGTCGACGGCGGTGAACTCGGTCGAGACCGCCCCGCCGACCTTCTGCGTCGGGCTGTTCGGCGTGCGCAGCTCCGGGTGCTCCTCCTCGAGCTCCTCGAGCCGACGCATCCGGGCGTCGAAGTCGGCGTCGGAGAGGGTCGGGGAGTCCAGGACGTAGTAGCGCCAGCGGGCGTCGTCGATCTCCTCGGACAGGCGCCGGTGCTCCTCGCGCGCGTCCTCGCTCGCCGGGGTCGGGTCGGTCATGGGCACATCTTGCCGGTGCCCGCCGACAGCCCGAGCAGGGCGCACCGCGACGGCGTACGACGCACTGGTCCAGACCGGCGGAATGCGGCGGGCAGCACCTTCGTTGGAGTGCGATGGAACGGAACCGTTCCGTTTCATCCGTGTGAACGAAAGTGGCCCACCGTGACCAGCCCCGAGCCCGAGCACGCCTCGCGACCGCGCGTCGACGGCGACCGTGAGCGCGAGATCCTCGCGGCCACGCTGGAGGTCCTCGGCGACGTCGGCTACGACCGCCTGACCATGGACGCCGTCGCGACCCGGGCCCGGGCCTCCAAGGCGACCCTCTACCGCCGCTGGACGAGCAAGGCCCGGCTGGTGGTGGACGCCCTCCACTCGACCAAGACCCCCAGCGAGGTGCCCGACACCGGCAGCCTGCGCGGCGACCTCGAGCAGCTCTTCTGCGGGGCATCCCCCGGGGACGGGCTGATGGACCCCGCACAGGTCGCGCTGCTCGGCAGCGTGGTCACCGCCATCGCCCGCGACGCCGACTTCGCCACCGCGTGGCGCGAGGAGGTCGTGAGCGCCAAGCGCGCCGTCTCCCACCTGGTGTGGGAGCGCGCCCGCGAGCGCGGTGAGGTCGCCCCGGACGCCGACCTCGACCTCCTCGAGACCGCGCTGCCCGGGATCGTCCTGCACCGCGTCTTCGTCCTCGGCGACGAGCCCTCACCCGAGCTCGTCGCCCGCGTCATCGACCAGATCGTCCTGCCCGCCGCGACCCGCGGCTGCTGAGAGGAAAGGGACCACCCATGTCCGACCCCACCACCACCGAGCCCGCCGCCGGCGGCACCCCGGTGGCCGAGCCCGCGTCGGGACGCAGCCAGCACCTCGGCTGGGCGCTCGTGCTGATCTCGGTCGCCCAGCTGATGGTGGTGCTCGACGCGAGCATCGCCAACATCGCACTGCCCTACATCGGCGCCGACCTCGACATCGGCGACGCCAACCTGACCTGGATCGTCACCGGCTACGCGCTCGCCTTCGGCGGCCTGCTGCTGCTCGGCGGACGCCTCGGCGACCTCTACGGCCGCCGTCGGATCTTCATCCTCGGCCTCCTCGTCTTCTCCGTCGCCTCGTTGCTCGGCGGCTTCGCGACCAACGAGCCGCTGCTGCTCGGCGCCCGCGGCCTGCAGGGCCTCGGCGCGGCGCTGGCCTCCCCCGCCGCCCTGGCGCTGATCACCACGACGTTCCCGGCCGGCCCGAAGCGCAACCGGGCCTTCGCGGTGTACGCCGCGATGTCGGGCGCCGGCGCGGCGGTCGGCCTCATCCTCGGCGGCTGGCTGACCGGGCTGGACAGCGTCTTCGGCATCGACAGCCTGCTCGGCGTCGACCTCAACGGCTGGCGGCTGACGTTCCTCATCAACGTCCCGATCGGCATCGCCGCGGCGCTGCTCGCCCCGCGCTTCCTGCCCGAGTCCGAGTCGCACCCCGGCCAGCTCGACGTGCCCGGCGCCCTCACCGGCACCCTGGGCCTGCTCGCCCTGGTCTTCGGCTTCACCCGGGCCGGCGAGGAGGCGCACGGCTGGGGCGACCCCACCACGATCGCCTCGCTCGTGGCCGGCGTCGCGCTGCTCGCCGCCTTCGCGGTCGTCGAGTCGCGGGTGAGCCACCCGCTGCTCCCCGTGCGCATCCTGCAGAGCCGCACCCGGGCCACCAGCTTCGTCGTCATGATGCTGGTCCCCGCGGCGATGTTCGCGATGTTCTACTTCCTCAGCCTGTTCATCCAGCAGGTCGTGGGCTACAGCCCGCTGCGGACTGGCTTCGCGTTCCTGCCGTTCTCGCTGGGCATCGTGCTCGGCGCGGGCATCTCCTCGAACCTGGTCAGCCGGATCGACGCCCGCTACATCGCCGGCACCGGCACGCTGATGGCGGCGGTCGCGCTGTTCGGGTTCTCCCGCCTCGACGTCGACGACTCCGCATCGGCGCTGCTGCAGGCCGCGGCGTCCGGCGGCCACGTCGGCTCGGACCTCAACTACTGGGCCTCGCTGTTCCCGTTCATCGTGCTGATGGCGGTCGGCATGGGCCTGACCTTCGTGCCGATGACCCTGACCGCCGTGCACCACGTCAAGGCGGAGGACTCCGGGATCGGCTCGGGCGTGCTCAACACGATGCAGCAGGTCGGCGGCGCGCTCGGCCTGGCGGTCCTCAGCACCGTCTCGCTCCACTTCGCCACCCGCACCGGCGACGACCTGGCGCCGCGCCTGGCCGAGGCGTCGGGCGGCAGGCTCGACCCGGAGGCCGTCGGCGGGCTGACGTTCGTCGGGTCCTTCACCGACGGCGCCTCGGCGGCGTTCCTCACCGGCTCCGTGATGATCCTCATCGGCTCGGCGCTCATCTGGACGCTGCTGGACGTCAAGCACACCGAGCTGGCCACCGACGGCCCCGAGGGCGGGGTCCACGTCGGCTAGCGGCTGAGGCTCAGCCCGACTGCACGTTCGCGGCGCTCGTCCTGACCAGGGCGAGCGCCGCGCGTGCGTACGCCGTGTCCGCGCCCGCCAGCCCGCAGGCCGGGGCGACCACCAGGCCCGGCACCTCGGCCGGGTCGAGGCCGAGCATGTCGAGCCAGCGGAGCACCCGCTCGGTGACCTGCGCGTCGGTCGGCAGCGCGGCCGAGCGGGTGCCGGGGACCACGCCGAGCGCGACGGACTCCCCCGCCTCGAGCGACTCGGCGAGCACGTCGTGGTCGGCCGCGCTGACGACCGCGAGGTCGACCGACAGGCCGCGCGCACCCGCGCCGCGCACCAGGCCCCACGGCGTACCCGGCGCGCACGCGTGCACCCACGGCTCCGCCCCCGCCCCGGCGACCGCGGCGAGGACCCACCCGAGCGCCTGCGAAGCCTCCGGCAGGTCGACCGAGCGGTGGCGGGAGAAGCCCGACGCCGTCGGCACGGAGCCCGAGAGCACGGCCGCCAGCGCCGGCTCGTCGACCTGCACGACGAGCCGCTCGAGCGACGGCAGCCGGCGGCGCACGTCGGCGACGTGGGCGCCCACGCCCTCGGCCAGCGCCTGCGCCAGCTCGCGGCGGGCGCCGTGGTCGGCGAGCACCTTGTCGCCGCGGGGGCGCTCGACGGTCGCGGCGAGCGTCCACGGGCCCGCGACCTGGACCTTGAAGGTGCCTGCGAAGTCTCGCGCCTGCTCCTCGACGGCGTCGAGGTCCTGGGCGAGCAGGCTGCGCGTGCGCCGGTGGTCGACCCCCGGCGAGCCGGAGGATCCGGTGAGCCTCCAGCCGGCCGGCTGGAGGTCCGCGTCGAGGTCGTCGAGCACGGCCAGCCCGCGGCCGGTCATCGTGGCGGTGGCGCCTCGGCCGGGGACCTCGGGGAGGTACGGCACGCCGAGGCCCTCCCCCAGCTCGCCGAGCACCACGCGGACGGCCTCGTCGAAGGCGTGCTGGTCCTCGCCCGGGTGCGAGCCGACGCCGGTGGCCTTGATCGTGGCACTCATGCGGGGACCCGCTCGGTGGCGGCGATGGTCGCCGAGCCGACCACCCGCGTGCCGTCGTAGACGACGACGGCCTGGCCGGGGGCGATGCCGTACGCCGGGTCGAGCAGCTCGACCTCCACCTCGGTGTCGGGGCCGTCGGGCGTGACGACGACGCGGGCGCGGTGCTCGTCGCCGTGGGCGCGCAGCTGGACCGTCACGCCCGGACCCTCGAGGGTGCCCGGCACCGTGCCGCACCAGCGCGGACGGATGCCGCGCAGGCCGGTGACCGCGAGCCGCTCGCGCGGACCGACACGGACGGTGCCGGCGACCGGCTCGATGTCGAGGACGAAGCGCGGCTTCCCGTCAGGCGCGGGCGTGCCGATCCGCAGGCCCTTGCGCTGGCCGATCGTGTAGCCGTAGGTCCCGCCGTGCTGCCCGAGCACCTCGCCGGTGGCGTCGTCGACGATGTCGCCGCCGTGGTTGGGGGCGCGGTCGCCGAGCTTCTCGCGCAGCCAGCCGGCGTTGTCGCCGTCGGCGACGAAGCAGATGTCGTGGCTGTCGGGCTTGTCCGCGACGAGCAGACCGCGGCGGGCCGCCTCCTCGCGCACGAGCGCCTTGGGGGTGTCGCCGAGCGGGAAGAGCGAGTGCCGCAGCTGCTCCTGGTCGAGCACGCCGAGCACGTAGGACTGGTCCTTCCCGCCGTCGACGGCGCGGTGCATCTCGACCAGGCCGTCGGCGCCGGTGCGCAGCTGCGCGTAGTGGCCCGTCGCGACCGCGTCGAACCCGAGGGCGAGCGCCCGGTCGAGCACCGCGGCGAACTTGATCTTCT
Organism: Nocardioides deserti; assembly: GCF_014266025.1. Lineage (GTDB taxonomy): Bacteria > Actinomycetota > Actinomycetes > Propionibacteriales > Nocardioidaceae > Nocardioides > Nocardioides deserti. The sequence continues at coordinate 18,771 of NZ_JACMYC010000022.1, forward strand.
CGTTGCACCGCAGGCACGGGTTGGGCGTGCGCCCCGCGGCGTACTCGTCCATGAAGTCCTCGACCACGTCCTCGTGGAACCGGTCGCTCATGTCCCAGACGTAGAACGGGATGCCGATGACGTCGGCCGCCCGGCGGGCGTCGTTGCTGTCCTCGATCGTGCAGCAGCCGCGGGCGCCGGTGCGGTACGACGCGGGGTTGCGCGAGAGGGCCAGGTGCACGCCGGTGACCTCGTGTCCGGCCTCGGCGGCCCGTGCGGCGGCGACGGCGGAGTCGACGCCGCCGGACATGGCGGCGAGGACCCTCATGCGCGTGCGGCCCGGGCCCGCTCGACGACGGGCGCGATGGCCTCGACGACCGCGTCGACGTCCGCCGCGGTGCTGGTGTGGCCGAGGGAGAAGCGCAGCGAGTGGCGGGCGGACTCCTCGTCGCAGCCCATCGCCAGCAGCACGTGGCTGGCCTGCGGCACTCCCGCGGAGCAGGCCGAGCCGGTGGAGCACTCGATGCCGCGCGCGTCGAGCAGCATCAGCAGCGAGTCGCCCTCGCAGCCGGGGAAGCCGAGGTGGGCGTTGCCGGGGAGCCGGCCCGTCGCCGCACCGTCGAGCGGAGCTCCGTGCAGGTGGGCGTCGGGCACCTGCTCGACGACGCGGCGGACCAGGTCGTCGCGGAGGGCGAAGACGCGGGCGGCGTGCTCGGCCTGGTTCTTGACCGCCAGCTCCACCGCGGCGGCGAAACCCGCGATCGCCGGCACGTCGAGCGTGCCGCTGCGGATGTCGCGCTCCTGCCCGCCGCCGTGGACGATCGGGGTCACGCCGAGCTCCCGACGTACGACCAGCGCGCCGACGCCACAGGGACCGCCGAGCTTGTGGCCGGTCAGCGTGAGCGCGTCGACGCCGGTGCGGGCGAAGTCGACCGGCACCTGCCCGACGGCCTGGACGGCGTCGGTGTGCACGGGGATGCCGTGCGGGCCGACGACCGCCACGACCTCCTCGAGCGGCTGGAGGGTGCCGACCTCGTTGTTGGCCCACATCACCGAGACGACGGCGACGCTGGCGGGGTCCCGCCCGACCGAGGCACGCAGCGCGTCGAGGTCGAGCACGCCGTGGGAGTCGACCGGGAGCAGCTCGACCTCGGCGCCCTCGTGCTCCTCGAGCCAGTGGACCGTGTCGAGCACGGCGTGGTGCTCGATGGCGGTGGTCAGCACGCGGGTGCGGCGCGGGTCGGCGCCGCGGCGGGCCCAGAAGACGCCCTTGACCGCGAGGTTGTCGGCCTCGGTGCCGCCGGAGGTGAACACCACCTCGCCGGGCCGGCAGCCGACCGCCTGCGCGATCGTCTCCCGCGACTCCTCCACCACCCGCCGGGCCTGCCGGCCCGAGGCGTGCAGCGAGCTGGGGTTGCCGACCTCGAGCATCCGGGCCGTCATGGCCTCGACCGCCGCGGGGACCATCGGGGTGGTCGCGGCGTGGTCGAGGTAAACGGTCCTGCTGGTCATGGCGTCCCCCAGCCTACGGCGCACCCCCGCGCCGCTCACTTGCGGGCGAGCTCGGCGACGACGGCGCGGTGATCGGTGCCACCGAGCGCGATGGTGCGGGCGGAGCGGGCGGCGAGGTCCTCCCCGACGAGCACGTGGTCGATGGCGACGAGGGCGGGGAGGAAGCCGAGCGGGCCGAAGAGCCCGTTCTCGGGCCAGGTGGGCTGGAAGCCGGCGTTGGCGAGCTCGACCGCGTCGCGGTAGCCCGCGTCGCCCAGCCGCCGCATCGGGGCGTGGTCGAGGGTGGCGTTGAGGTCGCCGACGACCAGGTCGGCGTCCGACCGCACGGCCGCCCGGCGCACGGTGCGGTGGTCGCGGCGCCAGTCCGCGACGGCCGTCGGCGCGGAGGGGTGCACCGCGAGCAGGGTCAGCCCGCCCGGTCCCCCGACGTCGACCTGGTACGACGCCAGCGGGGTGTCGAGCCGGACCGCCTCGGACAGCGGGACGCGGCTGAAGACCATCGTGCCGGCCGTCGGGTCCGCCTCGGGTCGGCCGATCGAGTACGGCAGCACGTCGGCCAGCCCGGCCGCGCGCATCCGCCGCAGCGCCGGCCCGGTGACCTCGTTGACCACGAGCAGGTCAGCCTGCTCGGCGCTCGCCAGCTCGACCAGGCCCAGCGCGTCACCCTCGCCGCCGAACAGGTTCGACGTGACGACCACGATCGGCTCGGCGCCGCCGGGAGCGGGCGGGTTGGGCCCGAGCCAGTACGGCGCGACCCACCACCCGTGCGCGGCCAGGCCGGCCGCCGCGAGCACCACCGGCACGAGCCGCAGCCGGGTCCGCCACCGGGCGTGGCCGATCCCGGCGACGACCAGCGCGGCGGCGTACACCGGCAGGGCGTAGGGGACGAACGACGTCAGCCGCACCGCCGGTCCCCAGGTGGCGTCGGTCAGCCGCAGGGTGGTGAGCGCCGCTGCCGGGAGGAGGAGCAGCAGGACGAGCACGAGGCCGGCGTGGTCGCGCAGCCACCAGCCGAGCGTCGAGAGCGCGCGACGCACCACCGCGGGCCTCAGACCAGGACGAGGTCGTCGCGGTGGACGACCTCGCGCTCGTACGCCGCTCCCAGCTCGCGTGCCAGGTCGCGCGAGGAGCGACCGAGCAGGCCGGGCAGCTCCTCGGCGTCGAAGTTGACCAGCCCGCGGCCCACGACGGCGCCGTCGGGGCCGACCAGGTCGACCGGGTCGCCGGCGTGGAAGGAGCCGGTCACGCCGGTGATCCCCGCCGCGAGCAGCGACGCGCGGCGCTCGACGACCGCGCGGACCGCACCGGCGTCGAGCACCAGCGAGCCCATCGGCTCGGTCGCGTGCGCCAGCCACAGCAGCCGGGTCGGGCGGCGACGACCGGTGGCGTGGAACAGCGTGCCGACCTGCTCGCCGGCGAGCGCCGAGCCGGCCCGGTCGGCGGAGGTGAGCACGACGGGGATGCCGGCCCCGGTCGCGATCCGGGCGGCGTCGACCTTGGTCCGCATGCCGCCGGTGCCGACACCGGCCGTCCCGGTGCCGCCGATGTCGACCGCGGCCAGGTCGGCGTCGGAGACGACGTCGGTGAGCAGCCGGCTGCCGGGGTCGGACGGCGCGGCGTCGTACAACCCGTCGACGTCGGAGAGCAGCACCAGCAGGTCGGCGTGGACCAGGTGCGCCACCAGCGCGGCGAGGCGGTCGTTGTCGCCGAAGCGGATCTCGGTGGTCGCGACCGTGTCGTTCTCGTTGACGATCGGCAGCACGCCGAGCTCGAGCAGCTTGGCGAAGGTCTGGTGGGCGTTGCGGTAGTGCGAGCGCCGGGTCACGTCGTCCACGGTGAGCAGCACCTGGCCGGCGACGACGCCGTGCCGCGCGAGCTCCTCGGTGTAGCGGTGCACGAGCAGCCCCTGGCCCACCGACGCGGCGGCCTGCTGCGCGGCAAGACCACGGGGGCGCCGGCGCAGGCCCAGCGGGGACAGCCCCGCCGCGATGGCGCCGGAGGAGACCAGCACGACCTCGGCGCCGCCCGCCCGGGTCGCGGCGAGCACGTCGACGAGCCGGCTGACCCGCTCGGGGTCGATCCCGCCGGCGGCGGTGGTCAGCGACGACGAGCCGACCTTGACGACCACGCGGCGCGCGCCGGTGACCACCGCACGGCCCGCGACGGCCGTGCCCACCGGCTCACTCACCCGGGTCGTCCTCGGCCCAGTCGGGGTCCTCGGCGCTGCCGATCTCGTACGACGTCGGGCCGCCCGGCCGGTCGATGCGGCGGGCCACGTCGGCGCGCGTCTCGTTCTCGTCCCGCTCGTCCATCAGCTCGTCGATCACCCGGCGGCGGCGCGCGGCCGGCCGCGACTCGTCGAAGCGCTGGTCCTCACCGCGGCGGCCGAGCATCTCCGCGCCGGCCTCGATGCCCGGCTTGAAGTCGAAGACGACCGCGTTGTCGGGGTGGCCGATGAGGACGGTGTCGCCCTCCTCCGCTCCGAGCTTGACCAGCCGGTCCTCGACGCCGAGACGGTTGAGCCGGTCGGCGAGGAAGCCGACGGCCTCGTCGTTGCTGAAGTCGGTCTGGCGGACCCAGCGCTCGGGCTTGGTGCCGCGGACGCGCCAGCCCTCGTTGGTCGCGGTGACGGTGAAGTCGTCGCCGCCGTCGACCGCAGCCGGGCGGATGACGATCCGCTCGCCCTGCACGACCGGCGTCTCGGCCCGGGCGGCCTCGACGATGCCGGCCATGGCGAAGGTCAGCTCGCGCAGCCCGGCGCCCGAGGCGGCCGAGACCGGGATGACCCGCAGGCCGCGGGCGCGGAGGTCGTCGATGGTGATGTCGGCGAGGTCGGAGCCGTCGGGGACGTCGGTCTTGTTGAGCGCGACGAGGCGGGGCCGGTCCTCGAGGCCGCCGTACCGCGTGAGCTCGTTCTCGATGACGTCGAGGTCGTCGAGGGGGTTGCGGCCGGGCTCGATGGTGGCGGTGTCGATGACGTGGACGATCGCCGCGCACCGCTCGATGTGGCGCAGGAAGTCGTGGCCGAGGCCGCGGCCCTCGCTGGCGCCCTCGATCAGGCCGGGCACGTCGGCGACGGTGAAGGTGGTGTCGCCGGCGGTGACCACGCCGAGGTTCGGCACCAGCGTGGTGAACGGGTAGTCCGCGATTTTCGGCCGGGCCCGCGAGATCGCGGCGATCAGGCTGGACTTGCCGGCGCTCGGGAAGCCCACGAGGCCGATGTCGGCGACGACCTTGAGCTCGAGGACGATGTCGAGCTCCTCGCCGGGCTCGCCGAGCAGGGCGAAGCCGGGGGCCTTGCGCTTGCTGCTGGCCAGCGCCGCGTTGCCGAGCCCGCCGCGACCGCCCTGGGCGATCACCAGCTCCGTGCCGGCGCCGACGAGGTCCGCGAGGACCGTGCCGTCGCGCAGGCTGACGACCGTGCCGTCGGGGACCGGCAGCACCAGGTCGGCCCCGTGGCCGCCGTTGCGGTGGGCGCCCGCGCCGTGGCCGCCGTGCTCGGCGCGGCGCTTGGGGCTGTGGTGGTAGTCGACCAGCGTGGTGACCTGGGGCTCGACGCGGAGGATGACCGACCCGCCAGGGCCGCCGTTGCCGCCGTCGGGGCCGCCGAGCGGCTTGAACTTCTCGCGGTGGACGGACGCGACGCCGTTCCCACCGCGCCCGGCTGCGACGTGCAGGGTCACGCGGTCGACGAACGTGGGGACGGCCATGGTGCTACCTACTTCGGGGAGAAATGACGGAGGGCGCCCCGGAACCGGGGCGCCCTACGGTGGTCGGCGCGGGCCGACCGACGATGTGTCGCCTCAGGTCACTCGCCCGGGACGATGTTCACGACGCGACGACCACGGCGGGTGCCGAACTCGACCGCACCGGGGACCAGCGCGAAGAGCGTGTCGTCGCCGCCACGGCCGACGCCGCTGCCCGGGTGGAAGTGGGTGCCGCGCTGGCGGACGATGATCTCGCCGGCGTTGACGGCCTGGCCGCCGAAGCGCTTGACGCCCAGACGCTGCGCGTTGGAGTCGCGACCGTTCTTGGTCGACGCCGCGCCCTTCTTGTGTGCCATGTCGTGTCCTTGGGTGTGGGTTGCTGACCTCGAGCGGTGAGGCTCAGAGGGAGATGTCGGTGACCTTGACCTGGGTGTACTTCTGGCGGTGACCCTGGCGCTTCTTGTAGCCGGTCTTGTTCTTGTACTTCTGGATGATGATCTTCGGGCCCTTGGTGGCACCGACGACCTCGACGGTCACCGACGCCTTGTCCAGCGCCGCGGCGTCGGAGGTGACGGTCTCGCCGTCGACCACGAGCACGACGGGGAGGGTGACCGAGTCACCGGCGGCCGTCGCGACCTTGTCGATCTCGATGACGTCGCCCACGGCAACCTTCTGCTGCTTGGCGCCTGCGCGCACGATCGCGTACACCGCGGTCTCCTTCGTCGGTCTCTGCATTGCGTTCGGGGTCCCCGGGCGCGCACGCTTGCGCGCCGCACGGAGAGAGGGCGCGCCGTCCAGCGCGCACCGAGGGTCAATAGTACGGACGCGGGGCGGCGACCGCAAAACGCCGGTACGCCGTCCCGCCCCTGGTGGCTACCGCTTGCGCGGGCCCTTCTTCTTCACCGGCACGTGCTCCACCGACGCCGCGTCGGCGTCCTCGGCGGACTCGGTGCCGTCGGTCGCGGGCACGCCGTCGGCCGAGCCGTCGTGGCCCGGGGCTCCGCCCGTCGCGCCACTGGCCGCACCGGCCGGCGGGCCGGCCGGACGGGTGGCACTGCGGCCGCGGGTGCGGGTCACGACCTTCGGCGCCGGCGGGG
>NZ_JACMYC010000023.1 GCF_014266025.1 Nocardioides deserti
CTCGAGGCGCTCGCCGCCGGCGACCCCGACGCGGTCGCCTCCCTGCTCGGCCGCGGCGACGGGCTCACGCCGGTCGGCGACGACGTCGTGGCCGGCTGGCTCGTGGCCGCCCGCGGCGCCGGCCGCCAGCGCGACGCGGTCGCCGACGCCGTACGCCGCTCGGCGCACCGCACCACCGCCCTCTCCGCGACCCTGCTCCTCGAGGCCGTCGAGGGCGGGTGCATCCCGGAGTTCCGGTCGCTGCTGCTCGCCCTCGCCACCGGGCGCGACGTCCCCGCCGCGGTCGACCGGCTGCTCGCCGTCGGCCACACCTCCGGCGCCGGGATGGTCCTTGGCACCACGCTCGGGCTCCGCAGCTGACCCTTCCCACCCTTCACGACCACGTCCCTGCCACATCCACCTCACACGGAGGAACCACTCGATGACAGTCGAGCACGTCGAGATCCGCGCCGGCGCGTACGCCGACAGCGTCGCCCTGCTGCAGGTCAGCCGCGACGTCGCCGCCACCCCCGGCGTCGTCGCCGCCCAGGTGGCGATGGCGACCGAGCTGAACCTGGAGGTGCTGGCCGGCATGGGCTTCACGCTCCCGCCGGCCTCCCCCAACGACATGGTCGTCGCGCTCCGCGTCGACGACGAGGGCGTCGTGCCGGCCGCGCTGGCCGCGGTCGACGCCGCGCTGGCCGCGGCCCGCAAGGGCGCCGCCGGCGGTGGCGACACCACCCTCGCCGCCCCGCGCACGACCGGCTCGGCCCTGCGCCGCGCCGGCGGCGGGCTCGCGCTCGTCTCCGTCCCCGGCGCCTCGGCGCTGGTGGAGGCGATGGACGCCATCGACGCCGGCTCGGACGTCATGGTCTTCAGCGACAACGTGCCGGTCGAGCAGGAGCTGGCGATGAAGCGCATCGCCCGCGACCGCGGCCTGCTCGTCATGGGCCCCGACTGCGGCACCGCCGTCGTCGGCGGCGTCGGCCTCGGCTTCGCCAACACCACCGAGCCCGGCCGTGTCGGCATCGTCGCCGCGTCCGGCACCGGCTGCCAGCAGGTGCTCGCGCTGCTCGACCACGCCGGCGTCGGCGTCTCCGCCGCCCTCGGCGTCGGCGGGCGCGACCTGTCGTCCGCGATCGGCGGCATCTCGACGATGACCGCCCTGGACCGCCTCGACGCCGACCCGACGATCGAGCAGGTCATCGTGGTCTCCAAGCCCCCGGCCGCGGAGGTCGCCGCCGCGGTGGAGGAGTACGCCGCCGGGCTGGGCACGCCGGTCCGGTTCGCCCTGCTGGGCGCCGGCCAGCCCGACATCACCACCCAGGTCGAGGGCCTCCTGGCCGACCTCGGGGTGGCCGTGCCGGAGTGGCCCACGTGGGGCTCGCCCGCGACGTCGGTCGGCGGCTCCGCGCTGCGCGGCCTCTTCGTCGGCGGCACGCTCTGCGACGAGGCGATGCTCATCGCCGCGGAGTCCCTCGGCGGGATCCGCAGCAACATCCCGCTCTCCCCCGAGCTCGCCCTCGGCTCGGACCTGACCGCGCCGGGCCACCTGATGATCGACTTCGGCGACGACGGCCTCACCCGCGGCCGGGCGCACCCGATGATCGACCCGACGCTCCGCCTGGACCAGCTCACCAAGGTGGCCCAGGACCCCGAGACCGCCGTCGTGCTGCTCGACGTCGTCCTCGGCCACGGCGCCCAGGACGACCCGGCCGCCGACCTGGCGCCGGCGATCGCCGCGGCGCGAGCGGCACGCGACGTACCCGTCGTGGTCGCCTGCGTCGGCACCTCGGCCGACCCGCAGGGCCTCGAGCGGCAGGCGCAGGCGCTCGCCGACGCCGGCGCCGAGGTCCACCTGTCCAACGCGGCCGCCACCCGCCGCGCGCTCGCTCTCGTCCCCGGAGGCTCCCTGTGACCGTGACCCAGCCCGCCCCCAGCCAGGCCCCCGCCGCGGTTGCCGCCGTCGGCGCGGACATGTTCGCCGCGGCCGTCGAGGCGCAGGCCGTCCCCGTCGAGCGCGTCGACTGGAAGCCGCCGATGGAGGGCACGGTCGACGACCTCGCCACCGTCGCCGCCGACCCGCTGCGCCGCGACGCCAACGCGCTCGCGGTCAAGCGGATGCTCGACGTGCAGGCGATGCTCGTCGGCGTCGCGCCGGCCTCGGAGCTGCTCGGCCTCGAGAAGGGCCAGTTCCTCCACGCCGGTCCGCCGATCGAGTGGGCCCGTGCCTCCGGCCCGCTGCGCGGTGCGCTCATGGGCGCGGCCGCCTTCGAGGGGCTCGTCGAGGACCCCGAGGACGCCGTCGCGCTCTTCGAGTCCGGCACCGACGTGACCCTCGAGCCGTGCCACCACCGCGGCGCGGTCGGCCCGATGGCCGGCGTGGTCTCGCCGTCGATGTGGATGTTCGTGCTCGAGGACCCGGCGACCGGCCGGCGCACCTACTGCTCGCTCAACGAGGGCCTCGGCAAGGTGCTGCGCTACGGCGCCTACTCCGCCGAGGTGCTCACCCGGCTGCGCTGGATGCGCGACTCGCTCGGCCCGCTGCTCGCCGAGGCCGTCACCGCCGCCGGCCCGATCGACGCGACCGCGATCCTCGGCCAGATGCTGCAGATGGGCGACGAGGCGCACAACCGCAACCGCGCCGGCACGCTCATGCTGATGCGCGACCTCGCGCCGCACCTGGTGCGCTCCTCGCGCCCGGCCGAGGAGGTGGCCGAGGCGTTCGCGTTCGTGGGCGGCAACGACCACTTCTTCCTCAACGTCGCGATGCCGGCCTGCAAGCTCGCGCTCGACGCCGCCCGTGACATCGAGGGCAGCACGATGGTCGTCGCGATGGCCCGCAACGGCACCGACTTCGGCATCCAGGTCTCCGGCACCGGCGACCAGTGGTTCACCGGCCCCGCGCAGCTTGCCGACGGCCTCTTCCTCGGCGACTACGGCCCGGACGACGCCAACCCCGACATCGGCGACTCCGCGATCACCGAGACCGCCGGCATCGGCGGCTTCGCGATGGCCGCGGCCCCCGCGATCGTGCGGTTCGTCGGCGGCACCGTGCCCGACGCGCTGGCCACCAGCCGCCGGATGCGCGAGATCACCATCGGCGAGAACGACCGCTGGCCGATCCCGGTGCTCGACTTCGCCGGCGCCGCCACCGGCATCGACGTCTCGTCGGTCTGCCGGACCGGCATCCTGCCGCAGATCAACACCGGCATGGCCGGCAAGCAGGCCGGCGTCGGCCAGGTCGGCGCGGGTCTGGTCACGCCCCCCGCGTCGATCTTCCCCGCTGCGCTCGCCGCGCTGGCCGAGCGCACCCGGGAGCGCGCCGGCGCGTAGCCCCCGCCCGCCCCACGACGTACGGCGCGCGCCCCCGGTCTTCCAGGGGCGCGCGCCGTCGGCGTCTCACGGCTCGAGCAGCACCTGCACGCCGGCCGAGTGGTCGAGCCGGTAGCCGACGCCACGCACCGTGCTGATCGCCTCTCCCAGCCCGAGTCCCCGCAGCTTCGTGCGCAGGTTCGACACGTGGACGCTGACGACGTTGGTCGGGGCGAGGCCGGCAGAGGCGTACGTCAGCGCCTGGAGCTCCTCGCGCGTGCAGACCGCGCCGGCCCGGTCGACGAGCCGCGCGAGCATGGCGAGCTCGGTCGACGTCAGGACCACCTCGTCCTCGCCCACCAGCACCCGCCGCGACGCCGCGTCGATCCTCGCCGTCCGTCCGCGGTCCGGGCCGGGCCGGCCGGGCCGGGTCGACCGCGGGCGCGACCGGGCCGCGCGGTGCAGGCGGTCCGGGCGCCTCAGCACGGCGGCGACCCGCACCTGCAGCTCGCGCACGGACAGCGGCTCGGTGAGGACGTCGTCGGCGCCGGCCTCCAGACCGGCGAGCCGGCTGGCCTCGTCCGCGTGGCCCGAGACGACCAGCAGGTAGCAGTCGCTCATCTGCCGCACCTGCCGGCACACCTCGAGGCCGTCGACGTCGGACAGGCCCAGGTCGACGGTGACCAGCTCGGGTCGGTGGCGCGCCACGAGCTCGCGGGCGCGCTGCCCCGTCGGGGTTGCGGCCACCCGGAAGCCCGCCCGTTGCAGCGCGGTCACCACCAGCCGGGCCTGGTCCGGGTCCTCCTCCACCACGACGGCCACCCGTCGGTCGGTGCTCGGCCCGCGTCGCACCGGTGACCCGCCTCGTCCGTGTGTGCCCGTCATCGCCGGGCACCCGCGGCGTACAGGCCGAGCGCCGGCAGGGCGAGGTGGGCGAGGACGAGCGCGGACATGGTTCTCCCGGGTGGTCGGCGACGGTCGGTCGCCGGTCAGACGGGGGCGGTGCGGGCCCGCTTACGCGGTCCGGGCGGTGGTCCAGACCGCCTGACGTCAGGGTCGCGCGGGTGCCTGGAACCTCACGACGTCGTTGGTCGGGTCCGGGTCGTCGTTGTCCGCCAGGGACACCGTCGCGGTCTTGAGGATTTCTGAACGTTCGCCCGCGTAAGGAACCGGCCACCACCGACGTCCGGATGGCATGAGCACACGATCGGGCACCTCGACCGCGCGCCGGTGCCACCCGTTCCGACGACGGGCCGACCGCCGTACGGCCGACCTCGGCACCGCCTGGGGTGCGCTGTCCCGCACCGAGCGCGAGCAGGTCGCGCTGATGTGGTGGGACGAGCTGCGCCGGGGCTGGCTGCCCCGCGCGGAGGACCTGGAGGACGCCGTCTGGCTGCTGCGCACCCTGGACCGGCCGTGACGACGGTCCTGTGCGTCGAGGACGACGCCGAGCTGCGGCTGCTGCTGCGGACGCTGCTGCGACGGCACGGCTGCACGCCCGTCACGGTCGCCACCGAGCAGGAGGCACGGCGGGTGCTCGACACCGCTCCGGTGCAGCTGGTGGTCGCCGACGTCCGGCTCAACGGCCGGTCGGGGCTCGACCTCGTCCGGTGGCTGCGCGGCCGGCCCTCGACACGGACCCTCCCGGTCCTCGTGCTGAGCGGGGACGCACGCCCGGAGGCGCGTTCGGCCGGGCTGCGAGCGGGTGCGGACGCCTACCTCACCAAGCCGTTCCGTGTCGACGACCTGCTCGGCACCGTCGACGACCTCGGCGGACGCCGGCGGGCCTTGGCGTCGAGCGCCGTGTCGATCGGGGCGGGCGCCGGTCTCGCCGCGAGCAGCCCGCGCTGACGGCGCGGCCCCTCAGCTCCCGCCGTCGGGCCGACCGGCCAGCCGACGGGCGAGGTACGGCGCCGTCGCCCCGACTCCCGCGGCGGCGACCTCGCGCGGCGTGCCCGTCGCCACCACCCGGCCGCCGGTGTCGCCCCCGCCGGGACCGAGGTCGACGACGTGGTCGGCGGTGGCGATCGTGTCGAGGTCGTGCTCGACGAGCACCACGGTGTTGCCCGCTTCGACCAGCCGGTGCAGCTGCCGCAGCAGCCGGGCCGTGTCGGCCGGGTGCAGGCCCGCGGTCGGCTCGTCCAGGACGTAGAGGGTGTGGCCGCGGCGGGCGCGCTGCAGCTCGGTGGCCAGCTTGATCCGCTGCGCCTCGCCGCCGCTGAGCTCGGTGGCGGGTTGGCCCAGCCGGAGGTAGCCCAGCCCGACCTCGCGCAGCGCCTCCAGCCCGCGCGAGGCCGCCGGCACGTCGGCGAGGAACGTGGCGGCCTCGTCGACCGGCATGCCCAGCACGTCGGCGATGCTGCGGCCGCGGTAGGTCACCTCGAGCGTCTCGGCGTCGTACCGCGACCCGTGGCAGGTCGGGCACGGCGCGTAGGTGCTCGGCAGGAACACCAGCTCCACCGACACGAACCCCTCGCCCTGGCAGGTCGGGCAGCGGCCCTCGGCGACGTTGAAGGAGAACCGCCCGGCGCCGTACCCCCGCGCCTTGGCCTCTGGCGTCGCGGCGAAGAGCCGGCGGACCGCGTCGAAGAGCCCGGTGTACGTCGCCAGGTTGGACCGCGGCGTCCGGCCGATCGGCCGCTGGTCGACCAGCACCAGGCGGTCGACCCGCTCGAGGCCGCTGGTCGCCCGGACGTCGAGGGTCCCGGCCGGGCGGGCCTCCTCCTCGCCGTCGGCGTCCTGCGGGTCGGCCGCCGGCTGGCCGAGGTGGCGGCGGACGACCTCGGCGAGGACCTGGACCACCAGCGTGGACTTGCCCGAGCCGGACGGGCCCGTGACGGCGGTGAACGCGCCCAGCGGGAGCTCGACGGTGACGTCGCGGAGGTTGTGCCGCGTGACGCCCTCGAGCCGGAGCCGGCCCGCCGGCTCCCGCGGCTCGTGCTCGAGCCGCTCGGCGCGGCCGAAGAGGTGAGCACTGGTCAGCGACCCCGCCACCTCCTCGAGCCCGGAGACCGGGCCGGAGTAGAGCACCTGCCCGCCGCCCTCGCCGGCGCCGGGGCCGATGTCGACGACCCAGTCCGCGCGGCGCACGACGTCCATGTCGTGCTCGACGACGAAGAGCGTGTTGCCGGCCGCCTTGAGCTGGTCGAGCACCGCGAGCAGCGGCTCGGCATCGGCCGGGTGGAGGCCGGCCGACGGCTCGTCGAGGACGTAGACGACGCCGAACAGCCCCGAGCGCAGCTGGGTGGCGATCCGCAGCCGCTGGGCCTCGCCCGGGGAGAGCGTGGTCGAGCCGCGGCCGAGCGAGAGGTAGCCCAGGCCGAGCCCGAGCAGGACCTCGATCCGCGCGACCAGGTCGGCGCTGATCCGCACCGACGCCTCGTCGGGGTCGCCCTCCGTCTCGGGCCGCAGCAGCTCGACGAGGTCGCTGAAGGGCGTGGCGTTGGCCTCGGCGATCGACATCCCGGCGAAGGTGACCGCGAGCGCCTCGGGTCGCAGCCCGCTCCCGCCGCAGGTCGGGCAGGGCGCGCTGCGGACGAACGCGAGCATCTGCTCGCGCATCTTCTCGCTCGGGGAGCTCGCGAGGGTCTGCTGCAGGTGCCGGCGGGCGCTGCGGAAGGTGCCCATGTAGTCCCGACCACCGCCGCCGTCCTTGTCCTGCGGCCGGATCAGGACCCGGGGCTGCTCGTCGGTGAACAGCAGCCAGTGCCGGTCCTCCGCGGCCAGCTCGCGCCAGGGACGGTCCACGTCGATGCCGAGGTTCTTCACGATCCGGCGCAGGTTGTGGGCCTGCCAGGCACCCGGCCACGCGGCGATCGCACCCTCGCGGATGCTCAGCGAGGTGTCGGGGACGAGCAGGTCCTCGGCGACGTCGTGGGTGACGCCGACACCGTGGCACTGCGGGCAGGCACCGGCGGCGGTGTTCGGCGAGAACGCCTCCGCCGCCAGGTGCTCCGCGCCCTCCGGGTAGGTGCCGGCGCGGGAGTAGAGGATGCGCAGGAGGTTCGACAGCGTCGTGATCGTGCCGACGGTCGAGCGCGAGCTGGTCCCGCCGCGCCGCTGCTGGAGGGCCACCGCCGGCGGCAGCCCGGTGATCTCCTCGACGTGGGGCACGCCGACCTGGTGCAGCAGGCGGCGGGCGTACGGCGCCACCGACTCGAAGTAGCGGCGCTGCGCCTCGGCGTACAACGTGCCGAACGCGAGCGAGGACTTGCCGGAGCCGGATACCCCGGTGAACGCCACCATCGCGTCGCGCGGCAGGTCGACGTCGACGTCCTTGAGGTTGTGCTCGCTGGCGCCGCGGACCCGCACGCAGCCGTCGATCGGGGCCTGCTGGTTCATGTCGTCCTTCCAAGGCCGGAGAACGTCAGTTACCCGCCTCGCGGACGTCCGACGCCCTCAGCACCGTCTCGACGTCTGCTGGTCGAGCAGGCTCGGTCCCGTCGACGAGCGGGCAGAACTGACGCACGGCCCACGCCGACCTGCGGAGACGCCGCCGCTGTCCATGTTCTGCCCGTCTGACGACGGCCCGGAGACCAGCGGGAGGCGGGTCAGCGGCGCATGGCGGTGCGGGCGAGGCGGTTGCCGGCGAACTGGCAGACCTGGACGAGCGCCACGATGAGCAGGACCGCCGCCCAGGTGACGACCGGCTCGTACTGCCGGTAGCCGTAGGTGAGCGCGAAGGAGCCGAGCCCGCCGCCGCCGACGACGCTGGCGATCGCGGACATGTCCACGATCGCGACGAGGGCGAAGGTGTAGCCGAGGATCAGCGGGCCGAGGGCCTCGGGCAGCAGGACGGTCAGCGTCGTGCGGAGCCGGCCGGCGCCCATCGCGCGGGAGGCCTCGAGCACGCCGGGGTCGACGGAGACGAGGTTCTGCTCGACGATCCGGCTGATGCCGAAGGAGGCGGCCACGGAGAGCGCGAAGATGATCGCCGGGTTGCCGATGCCGGTGCCGACGACGAGCCGCGCCGCCGGCTGGGCCGCGGCGATGAAGATGACGAACGGGATCGGCCGGAAGAAGTTCACGAGCAGGTTGAGCACGACGTGGACGACCCGGTTCGGGGCGATCCCGCCCGGTCGTGTCGTGTGCAGCAGGAGCCCCAGGACCAGCCCGCCGACGCCGCCGATGAGCAGGGTGGCCGCGACGATGCCGAGGGTCTCGCGGGTGGCCTCCCAGAAGAGGGAGTCCAGCTCGATCAGTCGGTCCATCAGGGAGCCTCCGTCCCGATCTCGGCCGCGGGTGCCGGGGTGGTGACCTCGACCAGCGTGGCGACGTACGACACGGCGTCGGCGACGGCGGCGCCCTCGCCGGTGAGCGCGAAGGTCAGGTGGCCGAAGGTGCGGCCGTGGACGTCCTCGACGCCGCCGTGCACGAGCTCGAAGGTCACGCCGCGCTCGATGAACGCCGCGAACACGTCGGCCGGCGAGGCGTCGCCGTCACGGAAGGACAAGGTGACCATCCGGCCGGCGTGGCGCTCGCGCAGCCGGTCGAGCGCTCGCGGCTGGGGGCCCTTCTCGACGAGCGTGCTGACGAACCGCTGCGTCGCGAGGTGCTGCGGCGCGGCGAACACGTCGTAGGTGTCGCCCAGCTCGACGATCCGGCCGGCCTCCATCACCGCGACCCGGGAGGCCAGCGAGCGGACGACCTCCATCTCGTGGGTGATGAGCACGATGGTGACGCCGAGCTCCTCGTTGACCCGCCGGAGCAGCGCGAGCACCTCGGCGGTGGTCTGCGGGTCGAGGGCGCTGGTGGGCTCGTCGGCGAGCAGGATCCGCGGGTCGGTGGCGAGCGCGCGGGCGATGCCGACGCGCTGCTTCTGCCCGCCGGAGAGCTGCTCGACGTGCACGTGCGCCTTGTCGGCGAGACCGACGAAGTGCAGCAGCTGCGAGATCCGGTCGCGGTGCTGGTCCTTGGGGACGCCGGCGACGGTGAGCGGGTAGGCGATGTTGCCCCACACGGTGCGCGAGGCGAACAGGTTGAACTGCTGGAAGATCATCCCGATGTCGCGGCGGACCTCGCGCAGCGCGCGTTCGGAGAGGCCGCTCACCTCGCGGCCGGCGACGGTGACGGTGCCGCTGGTCGGCCGGTCGAGCGCGTTGACCAGCCGCAGCAGCGTCGACTTGCCGGCGCCGG
This sequence comes from Nocardioides deserti, assembly GCF_014266025.1. GTDB lineage: Bacteria > Actinomycetota > Actinomycetes > Propionibacteriales > Nocardioidaceae > Nocardioides > Nocardioides deserti. The sequence continues at coordinate 9,430 of NZ_JACMYC010000023.1, forward strand.
AGTAGCCCACCACCCCCAGCACCTCGCCGGCCCGCACGTCGAGGTCGACGTGGTCGAGCGCGGTCACGGCCGCGCCCTGCCGGGAGCGCGCCGGGAAGACCCGGCTCACGTCCGCGAGGCGGATCAGCGGGTCCCCGGTCGCGGGGGTGCTGGGGGTGGTGGTCACCGGTCGCTCCTGCCCAGTCCCGCTCAGTCCTGCTCGGCGGCGCGGGTGTCGTCCTCGACCTCGCGCAGCGAGGCCTGGAGCTCCTCGACGGGGGTGTCGAGCATGACCGCGGTGCCGCCGGAGACCTCGACGACGCCGTCCTGGACGGCCTGGGTCTCCTGGTAGATCTCGACCAGCTCGCGGTACGTCGGGTCGTCGACGTCGTCGGCACGGACGGCGAAGATGTTGGCGTACGGCAGCGCCTTCGGGTCGGCCGGGTCGTCCTGGGCCAGCGCGTCGTCGAAGTCGAGGCCGGCCCGCTCGACGAAGTCGTTGTTGACGACGGCGCCGGCGAGGTCGTCGAGCGAGGTGGCGGTCAGCGCGGCGTCGAGCGCGGTGACCTCGACGCGGGAGGCGGCCTCGTCGACGTCGGCGAGGTCGGAGAAGATCGTGCCGCCCGACGTGAGCTCGATGAGCCCCGCCGACTGCAGCAGCACCAGCGCGCGGGCCTGGTTGCTGGCGTCGTTCGGCACCGCGACCGTGGCGCCGTCGGGGATCTCCTCGACGGAGTCGTACTGCTTGGAGTGCAGGCCGAGCGGGTAGATCGCGGTCGCGCCGACCGGCTGGAGGTCGTCGTCGGCCGCGACGTTGTAGTCGGCGAGGAAGACGATGTGCTGGAACTGGTTCATGTCCAGCTCGCCCTCGGACACGGCCGGGTTCGGCTGGTTGTAGTCGGAGAAGTCGATGACCTCGACGTCGATGCCCTCGTCGGCGGCGGCCTCCTGGAAGTCGGTCCAGTAGGGGTCGCTCGCGCCGACGACGCCGAGCCGCACGCTGCGGCGGTCCGCGGCGGCCTCGTCGTCACCGCCGGTGAGGACGACGAGCAGGCCGACGACGACGGCGACCGCGACGAGCGCGGCCAGCAGGAGCGGCCAGCGACGGCGGCTCGGTGCCTCGATGAGGGGGGTGCTGCTTCCGGAGGTGTTCGACACAGGGGGTCCTTCGTCGGAGGAGCCGCTCGTGGCGGCTCGTGGTCGAGAGTGGTGGTCTGCCGGTCCCGCGGCAGCGCTCGGCGACGGGTCACGACGCCGGGCACGAGGGGGACCCTGGGTCCAACGGTGGGCGGGGCGCTGCATTCCTGGTCGGGGCGGATCGGCGGCGTCGTCTCGGTCACACCGAGGCCCGCGCGGTGACGCCGGCGAAGCGGCGTACGCCCCGGTCCGGAGCCTCCCCCGGCCCGCTCCTGAGCGGGGGCTGAGGACGCTCTGAAGGTGTCCTGAGGCGCACTACGCGGCTTCGTCGCGGCCGCGCGCCGCGTGTGACCATGGAGGGGTGAGGGACCGGGTCGATGCAGCCGTGCTGTGGCTTCGTGCCACCGCCGTGGGCGCCGTCGCGGTCCTGCTCGGGGTCGCCGGGCACGTCTCCGCCGACGGGCTGCTGCCGGGGCCCGGCCTGCTGGCCGCGATGCTCGTCGCCGCGGTCCTCCTGGCGGTCCCGCTGCTCGCCCGTCCGGCCTCGGCCCTGCGGCTGGTGGCGATCACGGTCGGCGGGCAGGCGCTGCTGCACCTCGGGCTGACCCTCACTGCGGGCCACGCCGGCGACCCGGTGGCCGCGGCCCCGGCCCCGCGCTCGGGAGCACTCGACGCGCTGCCGACGGTGGACGGGCGTCGGGTCGGCTCGCTGCACGACGCGTACGTCGCCATGGCCGGCGAGGCCGCGCCGGCGCCGGCCCTGCCGGTCGGCCGGGTGCTGGCCGAGCTGCAGGCGCACGCGCCGATGATGCTCGTCCATGTGGCCGTCGCGGTCCTCGTCGGGCTGTGGCTGGCGCGCGGCGAGCGGTGCCTGTTCACCGTGCTCGCGCTGACCCGCCGCCTCGTGCTGCGCCTGGTCGTCCTGGCCCGTCCCGTGTGCGCCGGGCCGACCCGTCCCCGCCCCGCGGCCGCGCACCGGGTGCCGCTCCTGCGCGACCCCTGGCTCGTCCGCCCGGCCAGCCGACGCGGTCCGCCGCTGCTCGCGACCTGAACCCCGACCCCCGGCCGGCACCTCCACCGGCCATCGCACCTCGTCGAGGCACCTCGCGCCGGCAGACGCCCGCAGGTGGAACCGACGTACCGAGCACGCAAGGACGCGTCATGAGCAAGAAGAAGCCGCAGAACCAGAAGAAGTCCCCCAACCTCCCGCCGGGCGGCGCCGCCGCCGCCCGCCAGAAGCAGCAGTCGCGCCGCGCCGAGATGGCCCAGCAGATGGCCGAGCGCAAGCGCGCCGAGCGCCGCCGCACCGTGCTGACCCAGGTCGGCATCGGCGCCGTCGTCGTGGCGCTGGTCGTCGGCGTGACGATCGCGGTGCTCGCGAACCGCGGCCCCGACGAGCCCGCCGCAGTGCCGCCCGGCCTCACCTCCGACGGCTCGGTCCGGTTCGGGGCCGAGGACGCCGACGTGACCGTGCAGGTCGTGGAGGACTTCCAGTGCCCGGCGTGCGGGGCGTTCGAGGCCGCGATGGGCGGCGTGCTGGCCGACTACCGCGCCTCCGAGGACGTCGCCGTGGAGTACCGCCCGATCGCGTTCCTCGACCGCGCCTCCAAGGACGAGTACTCCACCCGCGCCCTCAACGCCTCGATGTGCGTCCTCGAGGACGCCGGTGCCGACGCGTGGATGACCATGCACGAATCGCTCTTCGACCAGCAGCCCGGCGAGGGCGGCGCCGGTCTCGACGACGGCACCCTGGTCGCGCTCGCCGCGGACGCCGGCGCCGAGGGCGACGACGTCACCTCCTGCATCGAGGACCGCACCTACGACGACTGGGCCGAGGAGCAGACCGACCGCGTCTTCGACTCCGGCGTCGACAGCACCCCGACGGTCCTCGTCAACGGCGAGCAGGTCCCCAACGGCGAGCTCGAGGCGGCGGTCGAGGCGGCCCGGTCGTGACCGACGCCCCCGCCGTGGCCCAGCCCGAGCCGGAGCCCACCTGGGACGAGGACCTGGACGAGGACCCGGACGAGGACCTGGACGACGGCGTGCGGCTGCGGCCGTACGGCGTCGGGCTGGTCGTGCTCGGCGCGCTCGGCCTGCTGGCGGCGTTCACGCTGACCGTCGACCGGATCAAGCTGCTCCAGGACCCGTCGTACACCCCGTCGTGCAACTTCAACCCGGTGCTGTCGTGCGGGTCGGTGATGGTGACCGACCAGGCGTCGGTGCTGGGCTTCCCCAACCCGCTGCTCGGCATCCTCGGCTTCAGCGTCGTGGTCACCCTCGGCGTGCTGCTCGCCGCCGGCACGCGGGTGCCGACCTGGGTGCTCGGCGGGCTGGCGACCGTGTCGCTGGTCGCGTGGGGCTTCGTGCACTGGCTGGCCTTCGAGAGCCTCTACCGCATCGACGCGCTGTGCCCGTGGTGCCTGGTCGTCTGGGCGGTGACCGCGCCGATCGCGCTGTGGTCGGTGCTCCTCGCCCTGCGGCTGGCCGTCGGTGGCCGCGTCGTCGAGGCGGTGTGGTCGGTGCGCTACCTGGTGCTGCTGGCCTGGTACCTCCTCGTCGTCGTCCTGATCCTCGAACGCTTCTGGGACTACTGGAGCACCCTGCTGTGAGACCCCTGCCCCTCCTCCGCCTCCTCGCCGCGACCGCGCTGACCCTGCTCGTCCTCCAGCCCGTCCCGGCCGCCGCGCACGCCGGCCTCGTCGGCTCCGACCCCGAGGAGGGCGAGCGGCTGGCCGAGGCGCCGAGCGTCGTGACCTTCGAGTTCACCGAGGCGATGTCGGAGCCGGCGTACGTCGCCGTCACCCCGCCCGACGGCTCCGACGTGCTCGTCGGCGCACCGGTCGTCGACGGCACCACCGTCCGCCAGGAGGTCCGGCCGGGCGGGCCGGCCGGCGCGTGGACCACCGCCGTCCGCGCCGTCTCCGCCGACGGCCATCCGGTCACGGTCGAGATCGCCTTCTCCGTCGCCGACTCCGCCCAGCCGGCTGAGCCCACGGCGTCCGCCGTACCGGCCGAGCCGCCGGCGAGCGAGGAGCCGGAGCCGACCACGCCGGTGGAGCCCTCGGCCGAGGACGACGGCTGGTCGACGACGGAGGTCGTCGTGGCCGCAGCGATCGGCGCCGGCGCGGTGGCGGTCGCGGTCGCGGCCGCCCTCGTCGTACGCCGCCGGCGGGCCGTCCGATGAGTCGTCCCCGCACCGTCGGCGCGGCCGGCGCGCTCGCCGCAGGGCTGGTGGCGCTGCTGGTGCTGCTCGTGCACGGCGGCGGCTCGCCGCAGCCCGTGCCGGCCGGGCTGCCCGACCCCGGGGCGGTCACGGGTTGGGGGCTGCCGCTCGTGGGCTACGCGAGCCTGGTGCTCGGCGTCCTCGCCGTCGGCAGCCTCCTGGTGCCCGCGCTGACCGCGGACCGCCCCGACCAGCGGCTCGCCGGCCGGTCGGTCGCGGCCGTGCGCCTGGTGCGCCGGCTGGGCCTCGCCTGGGCCGTCGTCGTGCTGGCGGAGCTGGTGCTGACGTTCTCCGACCAGTTCGCGGTGCCGCTCGGCGACGTGCGGTGGTCGGAGCTGTCCGGCTTCGCGCGCCAGGTCGACCAGGGCCAGGCGCTGCTCGTCCAGGCGTTCGTCGCGCTGCTGGTCGGGCTGGCGAGCCGGTGGGTGCTGACCGTCCGCGAGAGCGGCTTCGTGCTCGCGCTCGCGCTGGTCGGGCTGCTGCCGCCGGTGCTCACCGGGCACTCGGCGGCGTCCGGCAGCCACGACACCGCCGTGGTCAGCCTGCTGCTGCACGTCGGCGCCGCCGCGGTGTGGGCCGGCGGCGTCGTCGCGCTGTGGTGGCACCTGGGCCCCCGGGCTGCCGACCGGGCTGCCGTTCGGACCGGCGGGTCCGCTTCGGACGAGGCCCGCGCCCGCGCCGCCTCGCGGTTCTCCGGCCTCGCGGCGTGGTGCCTCGGGCTGGTCGTGGCCTCCGGCGTCGTCAACGCGCTGGTCCGGCTCGGCTCGCCGACCGAGGTGCTCACCACCGGCTACGGGCACGGCGTCCTGGCGAAGCTGCTCGTCGTCGCCGCGGTCGCGGTGCTCGCCGCCCGGCTGCGCCGCGGCGTGCTCGCGCGGGCCGGTGCGTCCGCCGACGCGGACCGCTCGACCACCGGCCCGCTGCTCGGCCTGACCGGGATCGAGCTCGGCCTGATGGCCGTCGCAGGCGGCCTCGGCGTCGCCCTGGGCCGCACCCCGCCGCCGGTCGGCGAGCCGTACACGAGCGCCGCGGAGAGCCTGCTCGGCGGGCCGCTCCCGCCCGCACCCGACCTCTGGCGCCTCCTCACGTCGTACACCCCCTCGGCGCTGGGCCTCGCCGCCGTCGGCCTCGGCGGCACGGCGTACGTCGTCGGCGTCCTCGCGCTGCGCCGGCGTGGCGTCACCTGGTCGGTCGGCCGGACGATCTCGTGGTTCGTCGGCATCGCGCTCGTCGCCTACGCGACGATGGGCGGGCTCGGCGTGTACTCGCACGTGATGTTCAGCGCGCACATGGCCGCGCACATGGTGCTGTCGATGGTCGCGCCGATCTTCCTCGTGCTGGGCGCTCCGGTGACGCTCGCGCTGCGGGCGCTGCCCGGCAGCGACGTGGCCGGCGGGCAGGGGCCGCGGCAGTGGCTCTCCGCCGCACTGCAGTCGCGCGTCTCGCGGGTCGTCGTCCACCCGGTCACCGCAGCCGCGGTGTCGGTCGCGAGCCTGTACGCCGTCTACTTCACCGGCCTCTACGGCGCGCTGATGGAGAACCACCTCGGCCACACGCTCATGGAGGTGCACTTCCTCCTGTCCGGCTACCTGCTCTTCGAGGTGTTGGTCGGCGACGCCCCGACCCCCCACCGCGTCGGCCACTTCGCGCGGCTCGGGATGCTGCTCGTCGTCATGCCGTTCCACGCGTTCTTCGCGGTCGTGCTGATGGGCTCCGACGGCGTCGTCGCGGAGTCCTACTACGCGATGCTGGACCGGCCGTACGCCACCGACCTGCTCCAGGACCAGTACGTCGGCGCCTCGATGACCTGGGCGCTCGGCGAGGTCCCGATGGTCATGGTGCTCGTCGTCCTGCTCGCCCAGTGGGCCCGCGACGACCGCCGGCATGCCAAGCGCCAGGACCGGCACGCCGACCGGACCGACGACGCCGAGCTGGCGGCGTACAACGCCATGCTCGCCCGCGCCGCTCGCTCGTCGTCCGACGACTGACGGAACCGGCTGGTCGAGGAGGACGCGCTAGCGCCTGTCTCGAGACCCGCCGTCGGGAGCAGCGCCGACGACATCGCCCTCGTCGCCGTCCGAGCCCAGCCGCACGGCGACGAGGGCGATGTCGTCGGCGGCACCGCTGGGCACCAGCCGGGCGAGCAGGCGGTCGCAGAGCTCGCCGAGCGTGAGGTCCTCGGCGGCGAGCTCGCGCACGGCCTCGGCCAGCCGGGCGAGGCCGGCGTCCAGGTGCTCGCCGCGACGCTCGACGAGGCCGTCGGTGTAGAGGACGACCGTGCTGCCGGGCGCGAGCAGGACCTCCTGCTCGGTGCGGCCCGGCCCCTCGCCGAGGCCGAGCAACGGGTCGCGCACGGCTGGTGCCAGCGTCTCGACCCGGCCGTCGGGGTGCACGACCACGGGGTCGAGGTGCCCGGCGTTCGACCAGCGCAGCCGGGTGGGACCCGGCACACCCGCGTCCGGCCGGTCGAGACGCGCCACCAGCGCGGTCGCAAGCACGTCGACCTCCAGCAGGCGCATCGCGCCCTCGAGGTCGCGCAGGACCGCCGCGGGACCGGCTCCCGTGGTCGCGGCGATGCCCCGCAGCAGCGTCCGCGCCTGGCCCATGGCGGCCGCGGCGGCCACGTCGTGGCCGATCACGTCGCCGATGACGACCACGGTGGCGCCGTCCTGCTGGCGAAACGCGTCGTACCAGTCGCCGCCCACCCGGGCGGCGACGGCGGCCGGCGCGTAGCGCACCGCGACCTCGAGGTGGTCGATCGCGGGAGGCGCGGTCAGCATGCTGCGCTGCAGCCCCTCGGCCAGGTCGCGCTGCAGCCCGAAGAGGCGCGTGTTGTCGATCGCGAGCCCCGCCCGGTTCCCGAGGTCGAGCAGGAGCGCGACGTCCTCGTCCGTGAACGGCTCCCGGTCCTCCTCCCGGAAGGCGCTGAGGAGACCGACCACGCGGCCCCGCGCACGCAGCGGGATGAAGGCACCGGACCGCGGCGCCAAGGCGCTGATCGCGTCGCGCGCGGGTCCGGGCGCCAGCGAGCCCAGCAGGGCCTGGGTGGCGTCGGTGCGGTGGATCACCGGCTGCTGGCCGGTCGCCGCCCGGGCCAGGGGCGCGGAGTCGCTCAGCGCGCGCAGCCGGGTGGAGGCGTAGACGGTCACCAGCGCCCGCTTGACCGGGTCGTGGTGCCAGTGGCCGGCGTCGCGCAGGTTCGTCCGCCACGGACGGGCCGCAGTCGTCCCGACGCCGGCCGGCTCCGTCAGGAGCGTGACGATCGACCAGTCCGCGACCCGGGGGGCGATGAGCTGCGGCAGGCGGCGTACCGCCTCCTCGGTGTCGAGCGTGGTCGCCAGGGACGCGCTGACGTCGGAGAGCAGCTGCGTCTGCTCCGCCCCCTCCTGCAGCCGGTCGTGGGCACGGCGACGGTCGGTGATGTCGAGGAAGTACACCGCCAAGCCGTCCGGTGACGGCCAGGCGCGCACCTCGTACCAACCGTCCAACGGCGCCGGGTAGTACGCCTCGAAGGCCACCGGCTCGCCCGTCTCGACCGCCCGTCGGTAGTGCTCCTCGAAGCTGCCGCCGACAGCGGCCGGGAAGCGGTCCCAGACGACCCGCCCGATCAGGCTGTCCCGGGTGGCGGCCAGCAGCCGCTCGGCCTCGCCGTTGACGTAGGCGAACCGCCAGTCGGCGTCCAGCTGGTAGAAGGCCGTCGGCATCGACTCCAGCACCCGCGCGACCCGCGCGTCGCCGTCCCGACGCGCCGTCGAGTCGTGGGCGGCCCCCAGGAGGCGCACCGCGGAACCGTCGGCGCCGGCGACGGCCTGCCCTCGGGCGTCCACCCATCGGGTGTGACCGCTCGGCAGCTGGATCCGGTACTCGGACTCGAACGTGCCGCAGGAGTCGATCGCGGCCCCGAGGGCCGCCTCGACCCGCGCGCGGTCCTCGGGGTGCACGGACGCGCGGAAGGCCTCGATGGTGCCCGCGAACCCGTCGCGGTCCAGCCCGAACAGGTCGAGCAGGCGGTCGTCCCAGCGCAGCTCGCCGGTCACGAGGTCCCAGTCGAACGCGCCCACGCCGCCCGCGTCCACGGCGACCTGCCACACCAGGCGGTCGTCCTCGTACGTCGCCACCAGGGCGCCCAGCTCCAGCTCGGCCACGACCGGGCCGGCGAGCTCCTCGAGCAGGGCCACGTCCCGCTCGGACCAGCGGCGTGGCGCGGGGACGGAGACGCACAGCGCGCCGACGACGTGTCCACCCGTCCGCAGCGGCACCGCCAGGTGGGAGCCGGAGGACTCCGCAGCGACGTCCAGGCGCACCGGACCGTCCTCGAGGAGCACCCGCGCACACAGGCGCTCATCGAGCGGACCGGCGCCGAGCATGCGCGGCGCCGACCCGGCGGAGGCCACCACCGTCTGCACCTCGCTCAAGATCACGACCTGCGCGACCTCGGCGTCGAGCAACCGACGAGCGAGCTCGGCCAGGCGGTCCAGGCCCGTCCCCGCCGCAGCACGAGCCTGACGACCCGACCGCTCGTCCAGGTCGGTCCCGGCGGCCGGTCCGAGGGCGGCCAGCAACCGGCGCGCCTCGGCGGCTCGACCGGACGACGACGGCGCGCCCGACCCGGTGACGGGGTCGCCCGCCGACGCATCCTCCACTGCAGCCTCCCGCTCCCCCGTGCAACCTATCGACAGTGCGGAAGCACCGCCGGACCGCTGCCCGGTCCGAGCAAGGGGTGAGTCCCCAGGAGCTCCTACCCAATTGCAGGGACTGGACGTCCTATCGCCCACCGCGAAGGCGCACCCGTCCTAGCGTCGGCGTGCTGAGCGCGACCAGCCCGCTCACATCCCCGCTCGGGAGGGAACCCCATGTTGTTGCGACCCGCCGCGAAGACCACAGCGTTGCTCACAGCGGGGCTGGTCGTGCCAGCGCTGCTGACGTCGATGCTCGCGGCGCCACCGGCTGCCGGCGAGCCCACGGCTCCTGCCGGCGCAACGTCCGTCTCGACACCGGACCGCGCGGACCGGGCCGCCCGGGCCTGGCTGGCCCGGGGGCTCTCGGTCGACGAGAGAGCCGATCGGCTCGCCGCCGTGATGACCCGCGAGGAGAAGCTCCAGCTCTTCGAGGCCAACCCCTCCACCCCGATCCCCGAGCTGGGCGTGCCCGCCCGCAAGGAGAAGGACGGCTGCTGCGGCGTCAGCCTGGCCGACGCCGCCGAGACGCCCACCACGGGCCTGCCGAAGAGCATCTCGCTGGCAGCGACCTTCAACCAGCGGCTCGCGCGCCGGTACGGCCTGCAGATCGGCCGCGAGGCCTGGCGCACCGGGTTCGCCGGGGTGACCGCCCCGACCTCGGACCTGATCCGCACGCCGCACTTCGGTCGCCGCGGCGAGTCGTTCAGCGAGGACCCCCTGCTGGCCGGCCGCCTCCCTGCCGCGGTGGTCGAGGGAGTGCAGCAGCAGCCGGGCGTCTACTCGCTGGCCAAGCACTACGTGGGCAACCACCAGGAGACGTCCCGCCAAGGCGTCAACCAGGTCATCCCCGAGCGGGCACTGCACGAGATCTACGCCCGCCCGTGGGAGCACATCGTCAGGAGCGCCGACCCGGGGGCCGTGATGTGCGCCTTCCAGCAGGTCAACGGTGAGTACGCCTGCGCGAACGACCACCTCCTGGAGGACATCCTCAAGGGGGCGTGGAACTTCCCGGGCTGGGTCTCCTCGGACTTCAACGCCTGCCCCGACTACACCGCCTACACCCGCGGCGTCGACGTCTGCGCTCCCGACCTCGGCAGTGCCTCCGTCGAGCAGGCACTCGCCGACGGGACCCTCAGTGAGCGCCGCTTCGAGGACATGGTGCACCGCATCCTGCGCACGTTCTTCGCCCAGGGCGTCATAGACAACCCCCCGCCCGGCACGCTGGACGTCCCGTCCCAGGACGTTCCCGGAGGCCTCGTCCCGGCCTTCATGCTCGACGAGGGCGCGCGACTCGCCCGCCGGGTCGCCGGTCAAGGTGCCGTGCTGCTCAAGAACAGCGCCCGCCTGCTGCCGCTGTCGCCGGACGACTCGGTCGCGCTGATCGGGCCCGACGCGGACCGCTACATCGACATGTTCGGCAGCCCGTCGGTGCCGAACCCCGGCCGGCTGAGCACCATCGTCGACGGCGTCACCGGACGCTCCGAGGCGGAGGTCACCCACCGCCCGGGGGGCGACACCACCCGGTACGGCGACACCCTCGGCGGAGCCGCGCCCGTGCCCTCAGGCGTCCTGGCCCCGTCCGGGGCCGACGGCGGACAGCGAGGACTCCGGGCCTCCTACTTCCTCGGGTTCCAGGGGGACAACCCGCGAGGGGCCGAGCTGGTCCGCGTCGAGGACCAGGTCAACCACCGCACCGGCACGGGCGGGCTGATCGGGTTCTTCGGCCTCAACCCGAGCCCGGCCCCGCTGATCCCCCTCCCGTTCGCCGTGCAGCCCATGACCGCGCTGTACGAAGGCACGCTGACCCCGGCCGTGACCGGGACCTACCGGCTCGGGGTCCGCGGCATGGGGACCTTCCGGCTCGCCGTCGACGGGCAGACCCTGGTCGCCCGGGACCAGGTCGGACTCCAGGACCACCTCGAGCCCATCCGCCTCGAAGCGGGTCAGGAGTACGACATCCGGCTGACCTACCAGCCCGACGCCCCCCGTCAGTGCTGCGGCGCCGACGTGCCCGGGCCCACCGTGCGGCTCGCGTGGGAGCCGCCGTCCGCCGACGCGTCCCCCCAGATCCGCGAAGCCGTCCAGGCAGCCGCCCAGGCGGATGTCGCCGTCGTCGTCGCCTCGACCTTGGAGGGCGAGGCCGCGGACCTGCACTCGCTCCAGCTGCCCCAGGACCAGGACCGCCTGATCCGCGCCGTCGCCCGAGCCAACCCCAGGACCGTGGTCGTGCTCGCTACGGGAGGGCCCGTGCTCACGCCGTGGCTCGGCAGGGTCGGAGCGCTGCTCGAGGCCTGGATCCCCGGCGAGCAACAGGGACGAGCCGTTGCCGACGTGCTGTACGGCGACGTCAACCCCGGCGGGAAGCTGCCGGTGACGTTCCCGGCCTCCGAGTCCCAGCCCCGGGAGATCGGCGTCGAGAACCCGTCCCTGCAGTTCAACGTCCCCAACCCCACGACGACCTTCACGGAGGGCGTCAACGTGGGCTACCGCGGCTACGACACCCGTCGGTTGCGGCCACGCTTCCCGTTCGGGCACGGCCTGTCGTACACCACGTTCGGCTACTCCCGACTCCAGGTCCGGGACCCGCGCGGCAGGGTCGACGGACGCGTGTCGGTGCGGGTCCGCAACACAGGCAGGAGGACAGGGACCGAGGTCGTGCAGGTCTACCACGGCCGCCTCCCGAACGCGTCCACACCCCCGCGCCAGCTCGTGGGCTGGGCACGGGTCACCCTCAGGCCCGGACGCAGCACCACCGTGCGGATCCCGTTGCGAACAGGCAGGAGCGACCGGCTCCTCGCGTACTGGAAGGTCACCGGCAACCGGCAGGGCGGCCGATGGGTCACGCCGGAGGGCCGCGTGCCCATCTACGTCGGCTCGTCCTCGCGGGACATCAGGCTCACCGGCACGCTGCGTCTCGACTGACCGGACCTTCCGCCCGGCCCTGCGACGAGCCCGGGCTTCCGACGGAAGCACAGAGGCCCTCGACCGCATCGCTGCGATCGAGGGCCTCTCGGGGAGCCGCCTGTCGGAATCGAACCGACGACCTATTCATTACGAGTGAATCGCTCTACCGACTGAGCTAAGGCGGCGCGCTGCCCGGCGCGGTCGGGACCTGCCGGGCAACCCGGGTGAGTATACGGAGGCCGCCTGCCGGGCGCGAAACCGGCGTGTGCCGGTGACGGCGGGGCCGTGCTCAGGCCGCGAGGACGACCTTGTCGGACGTCGCCGGGGCGAGGGTGTAGAGCGCAGACTGCTCGGCGCCGCACCAGCAGGTGAAGGTGGCGACGGGGCCCTGCTCGCTCTCGGCGACCGCCGAGACCTGGGAGGGGAAGATGAGCTGGCGCTTCGCGCAAGCGGTGCAGACGTGGGTGAACACGGCGGATCCTTTCGTTCTCGGGTGCAGGAGTGCTGACTCCATTCTGGAGGAGTTCAAGCCATAGGGGTAGCCTGACCTTCCTTCGCCTGACATAGGATCGACCTATGCTTTCTGTGCACCAGCTCACATGCTTCCTCGCGGCGTACGAGCAGGGCTCCCTGACGCGTGCAGCGGAGGAGCTCGGCTACGCGCAGCCGTCGGTCTCCGAGCAGATCCGCACCCTGGAGAAGTCGCTCGGCGTCCAGCTGTTCCGACGCGTCGGTCGGGGCGTGACCCCGACGACGGTCGCCGACACGCTGCGGCCGTACGCCGAGCGCGTGCTCGCCTCGATCGACGAGGCGGAGCGGGCCGTGCGGAGCGTCCGGTCGCTGGAGACCGGCACCATCCGGTTCGGCATGTTCGGCACCGCCCGCCTGTACGCCGGCGCCGACCTGGTCGCGGACGTGCTCGAGCGCTACCCGGGCGTCCGCGTCGAGCTCGTCGGGCAGAACTCCACCGACGTGCAGGAGGAGCTGCGCCGCGGGCGGCTCGAGGCCGCGATGATCGCCGTGGCGGCCGCGTCCAGCGAGGGCATGACGATCACCCCGGTCGCCCGGGACGAGCTCGTCTACATCTCCGCCGACCCCGAGCGGGTGGCCTCGCCGGTCACCGCCGCGCGGCTCTCCCAGGCCTCGCTCGTCATGCCGGAGACCACCTGGCGCGCCAACGACTCCACGCGCATCGTGCTGCGCCAGATGCTGCACGAGACCGGCCGCAACCCGATGACCCGGATCGAGGTCGAGGACGTCGAGACCGCGGTCGAGCTGGTCGGCATGGGCCTGGCCGACAGCGTCGTGCCCCGCGGCGTCGTCGACCAGCTGCTCCCGCGGCTGGCGCCGGACGCCGGCTGGGTCTCGCTGCGCCCCCGCCAGCACGACATCCTGGCGATCGTCCACCGCGCCGACGCGATCCTCTCGCCCGCCGCCCAGCTGATGATCGAGCTCGCCACCCACCGCATCCAGGAGATCTGCGAGCCGGTGCGGCCACGCTGACCGTTCCCCGCCGGGGTAGTAACGGTCAGGAACGTCCGTTGCTACCGGCGCCGAGGACGAATTCGTCGGCGGTTTCAGGCGGTCGTTGCACCACGCTTGATCTCGTGGCCGCAGAGTAGTTCTTCGAACCGTTCGGCTGGGGTGGCCCAGTCGAGTGTCTTGCGGGGTCTGTTGTTCAGTTCGGTGGCGACGT
>NZ_JACMYC010000024.1 GCF_014266025.1 Nocardioides deserti
CTGGTCGCCGCGGCCTGGCAGGTCGCGGCGCGCACGGGCCAGGGCCTCGCCGACGCGGTCGACCGGGTCGCCGCCGACCTGCGGGCCGCGCACGCGACCCGACGGATCGTGCGCGGCGAGCTGGCCTCGGCGCGGGCGACCGCCCGGCTGGTCGCCTGCCTGCCGGTGCTCGCGCTGCTCATGGGCTCCGGGGCCGGCGGCGACCCCTGGGGCTTCCTGCTCGGCCACCCGGTCGGGCTCGCGTGCCTCGCGGCCGGGCTCGCCCTCGGCTGGGCCGGCCTGGCCTGGATCGAGGCGATCGCCCGCGACGTGGACGGGGCGGCGTGACCGGCCCCGTCGGCGCGCTCGCGGTCCTCGCCGCAGCGCTTGCCGCAGCGCTCCTCCCGCCGGCCCGCGAACGGCTGCCCGCGGCCGGACCGACGGTCGCCGCCACGGCCGACGAGGCGGGCTGGATGCGCCGCCGACGGCCGGCCCTCGCGCTGCTGAGCGGCGTGGCGGCGTACCTCTTCGTGGGTGGGGTGGCCGCGCCCGTCGCCGGCGTCGCAGCCGCGATCGGCGCCTGGGTGGTGCTGACCCGCGCCGAGCCACCGGGGGTACGCCGTCGGCGCGAGGCCGTCCGTCGGGAGCTGCCGCACGTCGTCACCCTCCTCGCGACCGCGCTCCGGTCCGGCTCGGCGCCGGGCGAGGCCGTCGCGCTGGTGTGCCGCGCGCTGCCGGGACCGGCCGCGGACCGGCTCGCCACCGCCTCGGCCCGGCTCGCGCTGGGCGTCGACCCGGCCACGGTGTGGTCCGGGCTCGGCGAGGACCCCGAGCTCGCGCCGCTGGGACGTGCCCTCGCGCGGGCGCACGCGACCGGTGCTCCGGTCGTCGCCACGGTCGAGCGGCTCGCCGAGGAGCTGGCCGCCCGCTCCCGCGCCGAGGTGGAGGACCGCGCGCGCACCGTCGGCGTGCGCGCGGCGGTGCCGCTGGGCCTGTGCCTGCTGCCGGCGTTCCTGCTGGTCGGGATCGTGCCGCTGGTCGCCGGGCTGCTCGGGGAGCTGGCCAGATGACCCGGCGCGATGACCCGGCGACGACCCGGCCGACGACCCGGCCGACGAGCCGGCGCCGCCCGGCGTCCACAGCGGCCGTCGCCGCGCCGCTCTCCACAGCGGCCGTCGCGCGGCCTGCGCCACCGCCGCTGGTCGGGCGAACCTCGACCTGACCCGGCCACGTCCGTGGCCCCGACCGAAGGAGCGACGCATGACCCGCAGACCCCTCTCCGCCCGCATGGCCCCCGAGCTCAGCCGCAACCGCAAGCGCAGCCGCAGCGAGGACGGCATCACCACCGCGGAGTACGCCGTCGGCACGGCCGCGGGCGCCGGCCTGGCCGGCCTGCTCTACAAGATGCTCAGCGGCGGCTTCGGCAACGAGCTGCTCACCACCCTGTTCGACCACGTCCTCGGTCTGCTGGGCATCGGGTGAGCCGCCGCACCGGTCGCGGGCGGGACGAGCGCGGAGCGGCCACCGCCGAGCTCGCGCTCGTGCTGCCGGCCCTGGTCGCCGTGACCGCCGGGCTCGTCTGGCTGCTCGCGGTCGGTGCGGCCCAGGTCCGGGTCGTCGACGCCGCCCGGGAGACCGCGCGGGCGGCCGCCCGCGGCGACGACGACGGCGCCGCCGTCGCCCGCGGTGAGCGGGTGGCGCCGCCGGGCAGCACGGTCGCGCTCAGCCGGTCCGGCGGTGAGGTGGTCGTCGAGGCCAGCGGCCGGGTCGACGGTCCCGGTGGGCTGTTCGACTTCCTGCCGGCCGTCCGGGTGCACGCGACCGCCTACGCCCTGGACGAGGAGGCCGGGCCGTGACCCGCGGTCGTGCACCAGACGAGGCCGGCTCGGTGACGCTGTTCGCGGTCGGCTGCCTGGCGCTGCTCCTGCTGGTCGGGTCGGCGCTCGGGGTGGTGGCGGCGATGGTCCGGGCCCACCGGGCCGCGCAGTCCGCGGCCGACCTGGCCGCGCTGGCGGGTGCCGCCGCCGTCGGCGGCGCGGGACGGGGCGACCCGTGCGCGGCCGCGTCCGCCATCGCCGAGCGGAACGGCGCCACGCTCCGCGGCTGCACCGTCGCCGGCCGCGACGTCCGCGTCCGCACCGAGGTGCCCGGCCCCCGCTGGCTCGGGCAGGTCGCCGACCTCACCGGCGAGGCCCGCGCCGGCCCCGGATGACCAGCCGGGTCCGGCCGCAGGTGGCCGGCCGGCCCCGGGGCTCAGCCGTCGCCGAGCAGGACGTCGAGCAGGGCGGCGGCGCCGTGCTTGTCGAGCGGGTTGTTCTGGTTGCCGCACTTGGGCGACTGGATGCACGAGGGGCAGCCCTCGACGCAGGCGCAGGAGCGGATGGCGTCGCGGGTGGCGGTGAGCCACTCCCGCGCGGCGGCGTACCCGCGCTCGGCGAACCCGGCGCCGCCCGGGTGCCCGTCGTGGACGAAGACGGTGAGCATGCCGGTGTCGGCGTGCAGCGCGGTGGAGACGCCGCCGATGTCCCACCGGTCGCAGGTGGCGAACAGCGGCAGCAGGCCGATGGAGCAGTGCTCGGCGGCGTGGGCGGCGCCCGGCAGGTCCCGCTTGTCGAGCCCGGCCTCCTGCAGCGCGTGGTCCGGCACGGTCCACCAGACCGCGGTGGTGCGCAGCGAGCGGGCCGGGAGGTCGAGGGGCTCCTCGCTGACGACCTCGCCGCTGGGCTGGCGCCGCTTGAGGAAGGAGACGACCTGGTGGGACACGTCCACGTCGCCGAAGGAGAGCCGGCAGTCACCCCACCGCCGGGACTCGCGCTCGGCGACGATCGTGATGTCGGTGACCTCACGGGCCGAGGTGGAGTAGTCGACCTCGGCGCGGTCGACCACCGCGACGTGCTCGACGAGATCGAGGTCGGCGACGAGGTAGGTCTCACCGCGGTGCACGTAGACGGCGCCGGCGTGGGCGGTGCCGTGCGCGCTCGAGGCGTCGACGGTGCCGACCACCCGGCCGGTCCCGCCCTCGACGAGCTGCACCGGGCGGCCGCCGGCCGAGCGGATGTCGGCCAGGTCCGCGGCGCGGCGCCGGTCGGTCCAGAACCAGCCGCGCGGCCGCTTGCGGAGCAGGCCGGCGGCGGTCAGCTGGTCGACCACCGCCGGGGCGGTCGGCCCGAACAGCTCCAGCTCGTCGGCGGTCAGCGGGATCTCCTGCGCGGCGGCGCACAGGTGCGGTCCGAGGACGTAGGGGTTGCCGGGGTCGAAGACCGTCGCCTCGACCGGGCGGCCGAGCAGCGTCTCGGGGTGGTGGACGAGGTAGGTGTCCAGCGGGTCGTCGCGCGCGACGAGCACCCCGAGCGCGTCCTGCGCCCCGCGGCCGGCCCGGCCGACCTGCTGCCACAGCGCCGCGCGGGTGCCGGGGAAGCCGGCCATCAGCACCGCGTCGAGCCCGCTGACGTCGATGCCGAGCTCGAGGGCGTTGGTCGCCGCCATCCCGGTGATGTCGCCGCGGCGCAGCGCCTGCTCGAGGTCGCGACGCTCCTCCGGCAGGTAGCCACCGCGGTACGACGCCACCCGCCCCGGCAGGGACGGGTCGACGTCCGCCAGCAGTCCCGCGGCCGTCATCGCCACCTGCTCGGCGCCCCGCCGGGAGCGGATGAACGCGAGCGTCCGCACGTCCTCGACGACGAGGTCCGCGAGCAGGTCGGCGGTCTCCGAGGAGGCCGCGCGGCGGACGGGCGCGCCGTTCTCCCCGGTGTAGGAGGTGAACGGCGGCTCCCACATCGCCAGCGACACCTCGCCGCGCGGGGAGCCGTCCCCGGTCACTGCCAGCACGTCCAACCCGGTCAGCCGGCCGGCGGCGACCTCCGGGTCGGCGACGGTGGCCGAGGCCAGCACGAACGTGGGGGACGCGCCGTACGACGCGCACACCCGCCGCAGCCGGCGCAGCACGTGGGAGACGTGCGCGCCGAAGACGCCGCGGTAGTGGTGGCACTCGTCGACCACGACGTACTGGAGAGAGCCGAGGAACTGCGCCCACCGCTGGTGGCCCGGCAGCAGCGAGCGGTGGAGCATGTCGGGGTTGGTGAGGACGTACTCCGCGTGGTCGCGGGCCCAGTCGCGCTGGTCGCGGCCGCTGTCGCCGTCGTGGGTGGTGACCCGGACGTCGAGACCGAGCCCGCTGATGCCGGCGAGCTGGTCCTGCGCGAGCGCCTTGGTCGGCGCGAGGTAGAGGACGGTCGCACCGCGCTGCCCGCGACGGCCGCGCCCGGCGAGGACGCAGGACAGCGCGGGGAGCTGGTAGGAGAGCGACTTGCCCGACGCGGTCCCGGTGGCGAGCACGACGTGCTGGCCGGCGTGCGCGGCGTCCGCCGCGACGGCCTGGTGCTGCCAGGGCTGGTCGACCCCGCGGGCCCGGAACGCGGCCACGACGGAGGGGTCGGCCCACTCCGGCCACGGGGCGGTCACCGCCGCGCGGGCCGGCAGCGTCTCCAGGTGCGTCAACCGGCCCTCGCGGCCGGGAACGGAGGAGAGCCGGTCGACCAGCTCCGCCACGGGGAGGCGGCGTCGCTGGGCGGTCGAGGTCACCGCGCCAGTGTCGCAGGGGCCGGGGACAGTCCCGTCTTTACTGTCTTTGTGCACCGTCCCGGTCGGCGTGGTTTCATAGGGCGGGCCGAGTGTCGGGACGGGACGCCGCCCGCGTACATTCGCCACCGACCGACAGTCTTCAGGGAGAACACGTGGACCTGACTCTTGCGACGCGCGACGTCGATGGGACGACCATCGTTGCCGTCGGTGGCGAGATCGACGTGTACACGGCTCCCAAGCTGCGCGACAAGATCACCGAGCTCGTCGCCGCCGGCGTCTACGACCTGGTCATCGACATGGAGGCCGTCGAGTTCCTCGACTCCACCGGCCTCGGCGTGCTGGTCGGCGGCCTGAAGAAGGTCCGCGCCCACGACGGGTCCCTGCAGCTGGTCTGCACCCAGGACCGCCTGCTGAAGATCTTCCGGATCACCGGCCTGGCGAAGGTGTTCGTGATCCACGACTCCGCCGACGCCGCGCTCGCCGGCAGCTGATCCTCCCGCGGGCCGCCGAGGCCCGCCCCGGCGCGACTTCGCCGCCTCTCGACCCCACGCCCCGCCTGCGCACGGCGCGCCGCCCGGGCCTCAGGTGGAGACACGGCACGCCTTCGCGTGCGTAGACTCCGGCCGCACGTGATCCAGGTCACGTCGACGTCACCGCCGGCGTGACCTTCCGCTTGTCGAGCTCAGGAGGTAGCGCATGCCCGGGATCCATCCCGCCGTCGCCGTGGAAGGGGGGAACCTCGTCCTCGTCATCGTGGTGGCGCTGATCGCGCTCGGCGCACTCGCGCTGGCGGTGATGTTCCGCCAGGAGGTGCTCGCCGCCGGCGAGGGCTCCCCGCGGATGAAGGAGATCGCCACCGCGGTCCAGGAGGGGGCCAACGCCTACCTCCAGCGCCAGTTCCGGACACTGGCGGTCTTCGCGGTCATCGCGTTCTTCCTGCTCCTCGTCCTGCCGGCCGACGACGCGGTCGTCCGGGTGTTCCGCTCGGTGTTCTTCCTGGTCGGCGCCGGCTTCTCGGCGGCGATCGGCTACCTCGGCATGTCGCTGGCGGTCCGCGCCAACCTGCGCGTCGCCGCCGCGGCGGAGACCACGGGCCGCGAGCCGGCGATGACAATCGGCTTCCGCACCGGCGCGTTCGTCGGCATGGCCACCGTCGGCCTGGGCCTGCTCGGCGCCAGCCTCGTGGTGCTGTTCTTCCAGGACGACGCGCCCCAGGTGCTCGAGGGCTTCGGCTTCGGCGCCGCGCTGCTCGCGATGTTCATGCGGGTGGGCGGCGGCATCTTCACCAAGGCCGCCGACGTCGGCGCCGACCTGGTCGGCAAGGTGGAGAACAACATCCCCGAGGACGACCCGCGCAACGCCGCCACCATCGCCGACAACGTCGGCGACAACGTGGGCGACTGCGCCGGCATGGCCGCCGACCTCTTCGAGTCGTACGCCGTCACGCTTGTGGCGGCGCTCATCCTCGGGTCGCAGGCCTTCGGCGACAAGGGCCTGGTCTTCCCGCTGCTGGTCCCGGCCATCGGCGCGCTCACCGCGGTGGCCGGCGTCTACCTGTGCAAGCCGCGCGTCGGCGAGAACGGGTTGACCACCATCAACCGCGCGTTCTACATCTCCGCGGGCGTCGCCGCCCTGGCGTGCATCGTGCTGTCCTTCGTCTACCTGCCGACCAGCTTCGCCGACCTCACCGGCATCCCGGCCGGCGGCAGCCCGCTCGACCAGGCGTTCGGCTACGACGCCGCCTCCGGCAACCCGGCCCTGATCGCGGCGCTCGCCGTCGTGATCGGCGTGGTCCTCGCCGCAGCGATCCTGGCGCTGACCGGCTACTTCACCGGCACGGAGTTCAAGCCGGTCAAGGACGTCGGCCGGACCTCCCTCACCGGACCGGCGACGGTCATCCTGTCCGGCCTCGCGGTCGGCTTCGAGTCGGCGGTCTACACGACGCTCGTCATCGGCGCCGCGGTCTTCGGGGCCTTCCTCCTCGGCGGCGGGTCGCTGTCGATCGCGCTCTTCGCGGTGGCGCTCGCGGGCTGCGGCCTGCTCACCACCGTCGGCGTCATCGTCGCGATGGACACCTTCGGCCCGGTCTCCGACAACGCCCAGGGCATCGCGGAGATGTCCGGCGACGTCGGCCCGGAGGGCGCGCAGATCCTCACCGAGCTCGACGCGGTCGGCAACACCACCAAGGCGATCACCAAGGGCATCGCGATCGCGACCGCGGTGCTGGCGGCGAGCGCGCTGTTCGGCTCCTACATCGGCACGGCGGTCGACCAGCTGCGGGAGGTCCGGCCGACCGAGGACGACGGGTTGATCAGCTTCTTCGTCTTCAGCCCCGACGTGCTCGTCGGTCTCCTCATCGGCGTCGCCGTGGTCTTCCTCTTCTCCGGGCTGGCGATCAACGCCGTCGGCCGGGCGGCGGGCGCGGTGGTCTTCGAGGTGCGGCGCCAGTTCCGCGAGATCCCCGGGATCATGGAGGGCACCGGCCGGCCGGAGTACGGCAAGGTCGTCGACATCGTCACCCGCGACTCGCTCCGCGAGCTCGCCACGCCGGGCATCCTGGCGATCCTGGCGCCGATCGCGGTCGGCTTCGGCCTCGGCGTGGGGCCGCTGGCCGGCTTCCTCGCCGGCGCCATCGGCGCCGGCACGCTGATGGCGGTCTTCCTCGCCAATGCGGGCGGGGCGTGGGACAACGCCAAGAAGCTCGTCGAGGACGGCCACCACGGCGGCAAGGGCTCGCTCGCCCACGAGGCCACGGTCATCGGTGACACCGTCGGTGACCCGTTCAAGGACACCGCCGGCCCGGCCATCAACCCGCTGATCAAGGTGATGAACCTGGTCTCGCTGCTCATCGTCGGCGCGATCGTCTCGCTCACCGTCGGGGAGGACGCCAACCGTCCGCTGTCGGTGGTCATCGCGCTGGTCGCGACCCTCGGCATCGCCGCGGCGGTCGTGATGTCCAAGCGACGTTCCGTCGTCATCGGCGACGACGACGGCAACCCCCCGCCGCCGCCCGCGCCGCCGGCCCCGCCGGCGGGTGCGACCGACCCGATGGTCGACCCCGCGACCGGCCTGCCGATCACCGGCACCGGCACCGGCACCGGCACCGGCCCGGTCGTCGACGCGGAGCCCACCCGGCCCTACCAGTCACCCACGCCGTAGGGCCGGCCGCACCACCTGCACGACGAGAGAGCCCCCCGACGCCCAGGGCGTCGGGGGGCTCTCCCTGGTACTGGGGCTACTTCCTCCGCAGGACCGTGAGGACGACCTGCGCCGACCGCGACTTCCCCGCGGTCGCGCTGCCGGCGTACACCGCGCGGAGCTTGTGCTTGCCCGGCTTCAGCTTGGGCAGCATCACCGTGCGGACGCCGTTGTCGGAGGGGCGGACGACGTACTTCTTGATCGTCTTGCCCGCGCGCAGGATCTTGACCTGGCCCGCCGGCTTGAGGCCCTCGGCGCCGAGGCGGATCTTCAGGGCGGCCTTGGCGCCCTTCTTGATCTTCTTCTTGGGCAGGGCGAGCTTGACGGTGCTGGCGGCCTTGGCGACGCGCACGGCGTCGGTGCTGGCCCGGCCGGGCTCGTAGCCGGTGCGGGTGCCGGCGACGACCGCCCACACCTCCTGGCCGGCGTCGGCGCCCTTGAGGAGGTACGACGACTCGGTGGCGCCGAAGATCGCCTCACGGCCGCGCATCCACTGGTAGGTGAACTGCGTCGGGCCGGTGCCGCTCCACGTGCCGGGGGTGACCGACAGGGTGCGACCGATGACCGGGTTGCCGCTGAGGACGGGTCCGCTGATCGACGTCGGCGCCGCGCCGAGCGCGGGAGTGACCTCGGCGGTCGAGACCGTGGTCAGGTCGCCCTTGGTGCCGGTCGCCTTGAAGGTCAGCGCCTTGAGGCCGTCCTCGGGAGCGACGGTGTACGACGTGCTCGTGGCGCCCGGGATCGCGACGCCGGAGCGCAGCCACTGGTAGGTCGTGCTGACGCCGTCCTCGAACGTCGCGGCGCCGGTGAGGACCTCGCCGACCTTCGCGGTGCCGGTGACCGTCGCGGCGGTGACGACCTTGGGCGCGGTGGGCTCGGCGCCCGGCAGCTGCAGCGCGGTGGTGATCATCTCCAGCGGCAGGAAGCCGAGGACGGTGGTGGTCACCTTCGCGGCGATCTGGCAGCCCTCCTGCGCCTGCGTGGGCATGAACTGCCACGGGTCGGCGCCGGCGGGCAGCGTGATGAGCGAGCCGTCGCAGAGCCAGGAGACGTCGAACGACAGCAGCTTCTGCAGGTCGATCGGCAGCAGGTCGAAGACCGGTGCCAGCAGCGTCAGCGGGCTGCCGATGCCGGGGATGCCCTCGAGCTTCGGCGGGTTCGTCAGCATCGACAGCAGGTCGAGGCCGGGCAGGTCGGGCAGCGGCAGGTCCGGCAGGACCGAGGCGGGGGCCGGAGCCGCGGCGGGCGCGGCGGGCGCGGCGTGCGCCGGGGTGACGGCGGATCCCGCCACCAGTCCGGTGCTGATCAGCGAGGCGGTGGCGACGGCGCCCAGGGCGCGCTTGTACGACTGCATGTTTCCCTCCCATGTCGGCGCCCTCCCAGGCGCCGGAAATGTGCTTCCTCCGCTCGCGACCGTACGGCGGAGCGTGACCGGGGGCACGCGGTTCGCCCGCATGCCCCCGGCGGTCTGGACCGGCCTGGACCGGCCGGGCCGGACCGCTACTTCTTCTTGTTCTTCTTGACGACCTTCAGCACGACGACCTTCGAGGTCGACGGAGCCGTGGTCCTCGAGCCGAGGTAGGTGACCTTGATCCGGTGCTTGCCCACGCCCAGCTTCGGCAGCTTGACGGTCTTCTTGCCCTTCACCGAGAGGGTCTTGAGCACGCGCCTGCCGTCGTAGATCCGGACCTGGCCGGTCCGCGCGACGCCCGCGGAGCGGAGCGTCACGACGACCTTGGCCTTGGTGCCCTTGCGGATCTTCTTCTTCGCCAGCTTCGCGGCGGTCACCGAGGTGAGGCGGTTGACGGTGCCGGCCGTGGTCGCGCTCGCGACGGTCTCGGAGAAGCCGGTCGCGGTGGCGGTCACGTCGACGGTCAGGCGCTTGCCGATGTCGGCCAGCTGGACGACGTACGTCGGCCGGGTCTGGCCCGGGATCGTGATGCCGTCGCGGCGCCACACGTAGGTGAAGGTGGCGTCCGGCGCGCTCCACGAGCCGGGGCTCGCGGTCAGCGTGCGACCGACCTCGGCGAAGCCGGAGATCGAGGGGGTGACCGTGGGGGTCATCGGCTTGTCGACCGCGGTCACGGTGATCGGCGCGCTGGTGGCGGTGCCGTCGGCGTACCCGGTCCGCTTGCCGGTGACCTTCACCGTGAGCGCCTTGCCGGCGTCGGCCTCGGTGACGACGTACGTCGGCGCGGTCGCGCCCGTGACCGGCTGGCCGTCGCGCAGCCACTGGTAGGTGGTGTTCGTGGTGCCGGTGCCCGACCAGGTCGGGGCGTTGACGGTGAGCGTCCCGCCGACCTCGGGCTTGCCGGCGATCGACGGCTGCACGGTCGCGGTCGGGGCGTCGCCCTGGGCGACGGTCACGGCGGCGCTGGTCGACGTGGGAGCCGGCGTGGGGGCGTCCTTGCGAGTGCCAGTGGCGCGCACGGAGAGCGCCTTGCCGAGGTCCTCGACGGTCGGCGTGTAGGTCGCGCTGGTCGCGCCGGCGATCGCGGTACCGCCGCGCAGCCACTCGTAGGTGGTGACGACGTCGGTGGCGTTCTGGTCCCACACCGGCGGCGTGGCCGCCATCGGCGTGCCGACCTTTGCTGTCGCGGGGATCGCGACGGCCTTCGTCAGGGTCGGGGCCTTCACGGAGCCCGGCAGATCGGGGATGTTCGACAGCGGGATCTCGATGACCCGCGTGATGCCGGAGATCGGCACGCCGAGCACGGTGGCGATGGTCTTCGCCGCGAGCTCGCAGCCGGCCTGCGCCTCCGTCGGGACGAACGTCCAGAAGCCCTCGGAGCCGGGAATCACGTTGCCGTCGCACAGCCAGACGATGTCGAGGTTCAGCAGGCCCAGGACGTTGTCGACGAGCGGTTTGGTGACGGACACCGCCTGGCCGACGCCGGGCACTCCGCCGAGCAGGTTGAGGACCGGGTTGGTGATGAGTGCGACCAGGTCGCCGAGACCGTCCTTGTTCTGGACCTGGACGAGCGGCGCCGGCTCGACCGGCGCGGCCTGGGCCGGCGCTGCGGTGCCGAGCGCGAGGCCCGAGGACAGCAGGGCGGTGGTGGCGAGCGCGCTCAAGGCGCGGTGGTGCGTGGGCATACGGGTTTCCTCCCCATCGGACGCCCGGCTCCCGACCGGACGTGTCGTCGACGCGTCGTGCGCGCCCTGGGCTCCCCCAGGCTTGGGAACCTAGGGGCACCGCGACGGGGTAGGAGGGCTCTTTGACCGGACATGGACCGAACGGACTAGTCCATCCGGGCCATGCCGCGGAGCAGGTCCGACCGTCCGGGTGACCTGTCCGGGTGGTCGCCTGGGTAGTGCGCCTGGGTGGCGTCGGCCTTCCGTCCAGGCCCTAGGCTCGATCCGATGAGCACCTCCGCCACCGACCTGCCGGCACGTCTGCGTGCCGCGCTGACCGTCGCCGGCTTCACCTACGACGCGGTCGCCGAGCTGCTCGGGCCGCGCGCCCACGAGGCGCTCGCGCGCAACGAGACGACGCCGGGGCTGCGGCTTACCCAGGGCGGCTCGCCCCTCGAGACCCTCGTCCGCCTGTTCCTGCTGCAGACCCCGGTCGAGCTGGCAGCGGCCGAGCGGGCGCTGCCCGACCTGGTGGAACGGATGGCCGCCGAGGGCCTGGTCGAGCAGACGGTGGGCGAGGTGGCGGCGCGCCTCGACGTCCGTCCGTACGCCGCCGACGGCCGCGACCTGTGGGTGGTGAGCGACCTGACCCCCGGGCTCGACGGCGGCCCCCAGGCGGTCGGCGCCGACCACGTGCTCGGCATCAGCCCCGCGTCGACGTCCCTGGCGCAGCTCACCCTCCGCCGGCCGGTCGGCCGCGCGCTCGACCTCGGCACCGGCTGCGGCGTGCAGGCGCTCCACCTCGCCACCCACGCCGACCGGGTGGTCGCGACCGACGTCAACCGCCGGGCGTTGTGGGTGACCCGTTTCAACGCCGCGCTCAACGAGGTGGCCGACCGCGTCGACGTGCGGGACGGGTCGTACTTCGAGCCGGTCGAGGGCGAGGCCTTCGACCTCATCGCCACCAACCCGCCGTTCGTGATCTCGCCGGCGACCGGCGAGCGGCTGGTCTACCGCGACTCCGGCCTGCCCGGGGACCGAGTGGTCGAGGACATCGTCCGCGCCGCGCCGGCCCACCTCGCGGACGGCGGCTGGTGCCAGGTGCTGGCCAACTGGGCGGTCCTCGACGGCCGCCCGTGGGACGAGCGGCTGGCCCCGTGGATCGCCGACGACTGCGACGCGCTCGTCGTGCAGCGCGAGCTGCTCGACCCCGCGGCGTACGTCGAGCTGTGGCTCAAGGACGCCGGCCAGCACGGCGCACCGGACTACCTGGTGCGGTACGACACCTGGCTCTCGTGGTTCGAGGAGCAGGGCGTCGAGGCGATCGGCTTCGGCTGGGTCAACCTGCACAAGGTCGGGCCCGGCGCGAGCCGGCGCACCTTCCTGGACTGGCCGTACGACGTCGAGCAGCCGATCGGCCCGGCGATCGAGGCCTGGGGCGAGGTCGGCCCGGTGCTGGCGACCGGGGTCGGCGCGGATGCGCGGCTCACGACCCGTGAGGACGTCCGGCAGGAGACCACCGGCCCGGTCGGTGCCGAGGACCCCGAGACGATCGTGCTGCGCCAGCAGCGCGGGCTGCGGCGCGCCCGCCAGGTCGACACCGTCGAGGCCGCCCTGGTGGGCGCCTGTGACGGCGAGCTGACCGTCGGCCAGATCCTCGACGCCGTGGCCCAGCTGCTGGACCGCGACCCCGGCGAGACCCGCGCGACCTACCTGCCGGTGGTCGGCGAGCTCGTCGAGGAGGGGTTCCTCACCGCAGCTCGCCCGTGAGCGGCATAGACTCCTGCCCCACCTCGCTGCCGAGGACTGCGTCGACGGTCAGCGCGAGCCTCGGCTCGGGCCCGCATGTGGCCTCGCGGACCTCGACGGTGCCGCTTGCTCCGCCCACCGCGCTGGAGAGCTCGTTGGCCCGCGCGGTGCTGTCGCCGGCCGTGTCGTCGTCGAGTGCGAAGAACAGCAGGACCGGGTAGGTGTCGGAGCCACCGGGCCCGTCGACAGGGAGCGTGAACGTCTCGCCCGGCGACACCTGGTCCGGCCGGACCTCGAGGTAGACGAACGGCTCGGCCAAGCGCGCCTCGTCGCCGGCGCCGCGGGCCAGCCGGTGCTCGTTCTGGGCGACGATCAGCCCGTCTTCGCACGTCACCTCGATGCCCTCGAACACCACGACGGAGCCGTCGGACAGGGTGGTGCTGAGCGGCTCGGGCCCCGGCTGGGTCGCCACGTCGACGGCCCGGTCGGGCTCGCCGCCGGTCGTGACCGCGGCGAGGGTCGCCCCGCCGACGACCGCCAACGCGGCGACCCCGACTGCGGCGCGGCGTCGCCGGCGGCGTACGGACATCCGGCGCTGCACGCGCTGCAGGCCGTCGCCGGGCGGGCGCACCTGCTCGGTCAGCCGGTCGTAGGCGGCGCTGATCGTCGGGTCGTGCTCGGTGGTGTCGTTCATCGGACGGCGTCCTCTCGTCGGGTCGTGCCCGGGACGGTCGGGAGGTGGTGGCGGGCGTGCTCGCGGAGCCGCTCGGTGCCGCGGGAGAGCTGGCTCTTGACGGTGCCTTCGGAGCAGCCCATCCGCTCGGCGATGCCGCGGACGTCGAGGTCCTCGACGTACCGCAGGGCCAGCGCGGTGCGCTGCCGCGGCGTGAGCGTGGCCAGCGCCTCGACCAGCCAGCCCTCCGCCTCGCCGGTGTGGTGCACGGGCGCGTCCGGCCGGTCACCCCGGCCGCCGAGGACCGGCAGCTCGCGCCGCAGGCGGCGCAGGCGGTCGATGTTGAGCCGGACCATCACGGTCCGCAGCCACGCCTCCGGCACGTCGGGGCGCCGTCGCTCCCAGTGCTCGCCGAGCCGCGCGAACGCCTCCTGGGTCAGGTCCCAGGCGTCGTGCGGGTCGCCGGTGAGCGCGTGCGCCAGCCGCAGGAGCGGCCCCTGGTGCACGACCACGAAGTCCGCGAAGTCCGGGGCGTCGCCCGGTGCGCCAGCTGCCACGTCCGTCTCCCTGTCCTTCCGGGTCCCACTGTCCCCCTGATGACGGTGGCGGGGCGCGAAACGTTGACGGCGGGTCGTGTGCCCGCGGTCGCGGCCGGGCGCGTCGTGGAGCACACGACCCGTTCCGGCCCGGCCCCGGGGAAGCGGGATGGTCGACGGCACGCGCTACCGTGACCGGCTGTGAGTCCCGCGAGCGCGGGGAACCACCCGGCAACGTGAGGAAATGACAGGTCCGTGGCACACAAGTTGGTGATCGTCGAGTCCCCGGCGAAGGCCCAGAAGATCGGGAGCTACCTCGGTCAGGGGTACGTCGTCGAGTCCTCGATCGGCCACATCCGTGACCTGCCGCAGTCGGCCGCCGACACCCCGGCGAAGATCAAGGACAAGCCGTGGGGCCGCCTCGCGGTCGACGTCGACAACGGCTTCGAGCCCTACTACGTCGTCCCGAAGCGCTCCAAGGACCAGGTCAAGAAGCTCAAGTCGCTCCTCAAGGACGCCGACGAGCTCTTCCTCGCCACCGATGAGGACCGCGAGGGCGAGGCGATCGCCTGGCACCTCCTCGACGAGCTGAAGCCGAAGGGCATCCCGGTGCGCCGGATGGTCTTCCACGAGATCACCGAGCCCGCGATCCTCGCCGCCGCCGCGAACCCTCGCGACCTCGACATGGACCTGGTCGAGGCCCAGGAGGCGCGCCGCATCCTCGACCGCCTCTACGGCTACGAGGTCAGCCCGGTGCTGTGGAAGAAGGTCATGTCCGGCCTCTCCGCCGGTCGTGTCCAGTCCGTCGCGACCCGCCTGGTCGTCGACCGCGAGCGCGAGCGGATGCGCTTCCACGTGGCGTCGTACTGGGACCTCGACGCGACCTTCGACGCCGGCGCCCGGAACGACCAGCGCATGTTCCCCGCCAAGCTGCACTCGGTCGACGACGTCCGCGTCGCGCGCGGCTCGGACTTCACCCAGGACGGTGTCCTCAAGGACGGCGCGAAGGTCGTCCACTTGGACCGGACCCGCGCCGAGGCGCTCGCCGGCTCGCTGCAGGAGAGCACCTTCGAGGTGCGCTCGGTGGAGTCCAAGCCCTACCGCCGCTCGCCCTACGCGCCGTTCCGCACCACGACGCTGCAGCAGGAGGCCAGCCGCAAGCTCGGCATGAGCGCCAGCGTGACGATGTCGGTCGCGCAGCGGCTCTACGAGAACGGCTTCATCACCTACATGCGCACCGACTCCTCGACGCTGTCGGGGGCCGCGATCGACGCGGCGCGGTCGCAGGTGCGCGAGCTGTACGGCGCGGAGTACCTCCCCGACGCCCCCCGCACCTACGCCGGCAAGGTCAAGAACGCCCAGGAGGCGCACGAGGCGATCCGGCCGGCGGGCGACACCTTCCGCACCCCTGGCCAGACCGGGCTGACCGGCGAGCAGTTCCGCCTCTACGAGCTGATCTGGATGCGCACCGTCGCCTCGCAGATGAAGGACGCCACCGGCCAGTCGGTCTCGGTGCGCATCGGCGGCACCGCGGCGAGCGGCGAGGACGTCGTCTTCTCCGCGAGCGGCCGCACGATCACCTTCCACGGGTTCCTGAAGGCGTACGTCGAGGGCACCGACGACGGCGGGCAGAAGGACGACGCGGAGACCCGGCTGCCGGTGCTGACCGAGGGCGACGAGCTGTCGGCCGCCTCGATCGCGGCCGCCGGCCACGAGACCAAGCCGCCCGCGCGCTACACCGAGGCCACGCTGGTCAAGGAGCTCGAGGAGCGCGAGATCGGCCGCCCGTCGACGTACGCCTCGATCATCAAGACGATCGTCGACCGCGGTTACGTCTACAAGAAGGGCAACGCGCTGGTGCCGGCGTGGCTGGCCTTCTCGGTGATCCGGCTGATGGAGGAGCACTTCCCGCGGCAGATCTCCTACGAGTTCACCGCCCAGATGGAGGACGTGCTCGACGAGATCGCGGCCGGGCGCAAGGAGCGGAAGACCGAGCTCGCGGAGTTCTACTTCGGCTCCGGCGACGTCGAGGGGCTCAAGAAGCTCGTCGACGGCCTCGGCGACATCGACGCCCGCGAGCTGGCGACGTTCCCGGTCGGTGGCCCCGACTCCGGCATCCACCTGCGGGTGGGTCGCTACGGGCCCTACCTCGAGGCCGTGCCGACCGACGGTGGCGACGACGACGGCAGCCTCGCGGGCAAGCGCGCGAACGTCCCCGACGACCTGCCGCCGGACGAGCTGACGCTGGAGAAGGCCAAGGAGCTCTTCGCCAACCCCGCCGGCGAGGAGATCCAGCTCGGCCGCCACCCGGAGTCCGGGCTGGAGGTCGTGGCGAAGAACGGCCGCTACGGGCCCTACGTGACCGAGGTGCTGCCCGAGGACGCGAAGAAGTCCGACAAGCCGCGGACGGGCTCGCTGTTCAAGTCGATGTCGCTCGACACCATCTCGCTCGAGGACGCCGTCAAGCTGCTCTCGCTGCCGCGGGTGGTCGGCACCGCCGAGGACGGCGAGGAGATCACCGCCCAGAACGGCCGCTACGGGCCGTACCTGAAGAAGGGCAGCGACTCCCGCACGCTCCCGGCCGAGGAGCAGCTGCTCACGATCACCCTCGACGAGGCGCTGAAGATCTACGCCCAGCCCAAGCAGCGTGGCCGGGCAGCCGCCGCGCCGCCGCTCAAGGAGCTCGGCAACGACCCCGTGTCGGGCCAGCCGGTGGTCGTGAAGTCCGGCCGGTTCGGCGAGTACGTCACCGACGGCGAGTACAACGCCACCCTCCGCAAGGACGACTCGGTCGAGTCGATCACCCTCGAGCGGGCCGCCGAGCTGCTCGCCGAGCGGCGCGAGCGCGGCCCCGCCAAGAAGGGCGCGAAGAAGGCGGCCAAGAAGGCCCCGGCGAAGAAGACGGCCGCCAAGAAGACCACCGCCAAGAAGGCCGCGACCAAGAAGACGGCCAAGGCCGCGGCGAAGAAGGCCTGAACCGCCCCGCTCAGAGGTCCCCGACCGCCCGCCCGTGCGGGCGGCCGGGGTCGTCGTACGCCGGGTCCGGCTCGCCGGCGCGGTAGGCCTCGAGCTGCGCGCACACCGCGGTCCCGTAGAACAGCCCGGTCGCGCTCAGCCACGACCAGAGCAGCAGCGCCATGATCCCCGCGAGCGGGCCGTAGGTCTCGCCGAACGACCCGCTCAGCCGGACGTACGCCGCCAGGCCGGCCGCCGCGAGCAGGCTGACCAGCACGGCGGTGGCCGAGCCGAGCGCCAGCCAGGACAGCGCCGGCTGGCGTCGCCGCGGCGCGTGGTCGAGCAGCACCGCGATCGTGACGACGAGCAGCACCAGCCCGAGCGGCCAGCGGGTGATGTCCCAGGCGAGCTCGGTGCCCGCGGACCAGCCGTAGACCTCGACCATCGCGTCCCCGAACGCCCCGCCCGCGACGAGCAGGAGGAACCCGAGCCCGACCGGCACGGCCAGCAGCGCGGTGAGCACCGCGGCCCGGCCGTACTTGTGCAGGGCGGGCCGGTCGCGGCGGATGCCGTAGATCCGGTTCGTGCCGCGCTCGACCTGCCCCATCGCGGTCGCCATCGACACCAGCGACACCAGCAGGCCGAGCACGAGGGCGACCTCGCCGGCGTCCTCGCTGCTCTCGCCGCCGGCCACGGCGCCCGCGAGGGCGTCGCCGCCGCCGTGGCCGGGTGAGACCTGCTGGACGGTGAGCGCGACGACCTCCGCCAGCCGCTCCTGGTCGAGGTCGGCGGTGAGCCCGGTCAGCGCCAGCAGGAACGGCACGACCGCGAGACAGGCCTGCAGGGCGAGCGCGCGGCTGTTGGTGAACCCGTCGCCGTACCGGAAGCGCACGAACGAGTCGACCGCCACCCGCCGCAGCCCGTGGTGGCGCGCGAGGTGCCAGGCGTCCTCGGCGTCGAGCTCGTCGCCGTCCATCTCGGTCGTGACCGGGACGGTGCGCGCGGTGGTCACCTGACGACGTCGCCGTCGGTCCGGCCGGCGAGCACGTCGCGGAGCTCGGCGGCGGTCAAGCGCCGGGGACCGACGTAGTAGAGCACCGAGCCGGCCGGGACGGTGGTGTCCCAGCCGGGGCTCACCACGACGTCGTCCCGGTCGGCAGAGGCGCGCAGCGCGAGCAGGGTCGCGCCGTGCGCCTCGCCGAGGGCGCGCTGCCACGCGCCGTACGTCGCAGGGGAGCCGTCGGGCACCGTGCTGGACCACGTGCTCATGCCGCCGGGGGTCATCAGCTCGTCGTAGACGCCGGCGATGCCCGGGTCCTGCAGCTCCTCGAGGACCATCTGCGTCGCGTGCCACTGCACGCAGTGCACCGTGCGGTCGACGCGGGCGATCGTGCGGCGCCGGGCCAGGTCCCGGAGCGTCACGACCGTGTGGACGCCGCTGGAGACCTCCTCGGCGGCGATGGTGAGCGTGACCGCCTCGTTGTCGTCGCGGGCGTCGACGAGGATCGCGGCGGCCCGCGCGGGCGCAGCCCGACGGAGCACGTCGAGGTCGGTGAGGTCCCCGCGGACGAAGTGCGTGCGCACGTCGTCGGGCAGCGGGTCCACCTCCGCCTGGTCCTCCCAGGCGCAGAGGACCACGTCGAGCGCGCGGCCGCCCGCGGCCGCGTCGGCGAGCAGGTCCTGCACCAGCCGGTCGGTCCGCCCGGCGGTGTAGCCGAGGAGCACGACGTGCCCGCTGAGGTCGTGATCGGTGAGGCCTCGCATGCGGCGTCCCTTCGCTCGGGAGATCCGGTCGGCGACGTGGGTGAAGACGGTGGTGAGGGTGGCGACGCCGCCCGCGACGACGTACGCCGCGACGAGCCGGCCGCCGGTCGTCTCCGGGTAGACGTCGCCGTACCCGACGGTGGACGCGGTGACGAGGAACCACCACCAGTACTGCCGGGGCTCGGCGATGTCCGTGCTGTCCTCGGCCAGCGCCATGAGCGCCCAGCTGGTGACGAACACCAGTCCCAGCACCAGCAGCGGCGTCTGCCAGGTGAGGCGGCGCCGGTAGTGGCTCCAGAGGGAGAGGAGGACGGGCATCGCGGTCAGCCAAGCCGATCCGCGCCGCGTCGCCAAGTCGGCTGCCTGCGTTGGTCCCCGTCGGTGCCGCCACGTAGGTTCGGCGCGTGCACGCAACGACCGGCGTCCTCGTCTGCTTCGAGGGTGGGGAGGGCTCGGGGAAGTCCACCCAGTCCCGCCGGCTGCGGTCCTGGCTCGAGTCCGAGGGGTACGTCGTCGTCCTGACCTTCGAGCCCGGCGACACCGAGGTCGGGCAGGTGCTGCGGCGCCTGGTGCTCGACCCGGCGACCGGTGCGCTCGACCCGCACACCGAGGCCCTGCTGTACGCCGCGGACCGCGCCGAGCACGTCGCGCGGGTCGTGCGGCCCGCGCTGGAGCGGGGCGAGGTCGTGGTGATGGACCGGTACGTCGACTCCTCGCTCGCCTACCAGGGCGCGGGCCGCGACCTCGACGTGGCGATGGTCGAGCGGGTCTCGCGCTGGGCGACCGACGACCTGCGCCCGCACCTGACCGTCGTGCTCGACCTCGAGCCCGAGCAGGGGCTGGGCCGGTTCGCGGAGCGGGACAAGATCGAGGGGGAGTCGCTGGAGTTCCACCGGCGCGTGCGCGAGGCGTTCCTGCGGATGGCCGCGGCGGACCCCGACCACTACCTCGTGCTCGACGCCCGCGCGCCGGTCGACGAGATCGCCGCCGCCGTGCGCGCCCGGGTCGAGCCGCTGCTCGGGCAGGCGTCCCGATGACCGTCTGGGACTCCCTCGTCGGGCAGGCCCGGCCGGTCGAGGCGCTCCGGGCCGCCGCCGGCGGGCAGGGGATGAGCCACGCCTGGCTGTTCACCGGTCCGCCGGGGTCGGGCCGCTCGAACGCCGCCATCGCCTTCGCCGCCGCGCTCCAGTGCGAGCAGGCCGGCTGCGGCAGCTGCCACTCCTGCCGCACCGTCCTCGCCGGCTCCCACGCCGACGTCGTGGTCGTCAGCACCGAGTCGGTGCAGTTCCGCGTCGGCGAGGCCCGGGAGCTGGTGCGCCGGGCCGCCCTCAGCCCGGTCGGCCAGCGCTGGCAGGTCATCGTGGTCGAGGACGCCGACCGCTTCAACGACCACTCGGGCAACGCGATGCTCAAGGCGATCGAGGAGCCCAACGCCCGGACCGTGTGGCTGCTCTGCGCCCCGACCGTCGACGACGTGCTGCCGACGATCCGCTCGCGCTGCCGGCTCGTGACGCTGTCGACGCCGTCCACGCCCGACGTCGCCGCGTTCCTGGAGCGGGCCGACGGGGTCGACCCCGCGCTGGCGGCCCGGGCGGCGCGGGCCAGCCAGGGCCACATCGGCCGGGCCCGGGCCCTCGCCCGCGACGAGGGCGCGCGGCGGCGGCGCGACGAGGTCGTGGCCATCCCGGCCCGGCTCACCAGCCTCGGTGCCTGCATGAGCGCCGCCACGACGCTCGCCGAGGTCACCAAGGAGGAGGCCGAGGCGATCACCTCCGACCGCGACGCGCGGGACAAGGCCGACCTGGACCAGGCGTTCGGCTACGAGGACCGCGGCCGGCGGGCCCGGGAGTACGCCGCCGCGCTGAAGAGCCTCCAGGAGGACCAGAAGCGGCGCGCCAAGCGACGGGTCCTCGACGTCGTCGACCGGGCGCTGATGGACCTCGTGTCGGTCTACCGCGACGCGGTCGCCCTCGGGACGGGCGCGCCCGGCGAGCTGGTGAACGCCGAGCTGCGCGCCGACCTCGCCGAGATCGTCCGCACCTCGACCCCCGAGCTGAACCTGCGCCGGATCGGCTGGATCTTCGAGGCCCGCCAACAGATGTTGGAGTTCAACGTGCCGGTGCCGCTGGCGCTGGAGTCGATGATGGTCGCGCTGCGGGCGCCGGCCCAGGGGAGCGCCCGATGAAGCAGGGGACCGTCCGTCTCATCGTGCTGGTGCTCGTCGCCGCACTCGTCCTCGGCGGGATCGGCATCGCGATCGCGGGTCTGTCCTCCGGCGACGGCTCGACCCCGCCGGGCTCCGACTCGTCGGAGGCCGCTCGTCCGGTGCCCGCACCGACCACGACGCCGGAGCCGGGCGCGCAGGAACCGCCGCGGCCGGCGCTCGCCCGCTTCTACGAGCAGGAGCTGGACTGGCAGGCCTGCGGCGACCAGGAGTGCACCCGGCTCACGGTCCCCCTCGACTACGCCCGTCCCGGCGGCGAGACGATCGAGGTCGCGGTCCTGCGGGTGCCGGCCGCCGACCCGGGCCAGCGGCTCGGCTCGCTCGTGGTCAACCCCGGCGGCCCCGGCGCACCCGGCACGACGTACGCCTCGCAGGCGGGGCTCGTGTTCGGCCGGCCGCTGCTGCAGCGCTTCGACGTCGTCGGCTTCGACCCGCGCGGCACCGGCTTCTCGACCGCCGTCGACTGCGTCTCCGACGAGCAGCTCGACGTCTTCCTCGCCGCCGACCCCAGCCCCGACGACCGCGAGGAGGCCGAGGCGCTCGCGCAGGCCCAGCGCGCCTTCAACGCCGGCTGCGCGGAGGAGTCCGGCGAGCTGGCGAACCACGTGACCACGGTCGAGGCCGCGAGGGACATGGACGTGCTGCGCTCGGCCCTGGGCGAGTCGACGCTGACGTACTTCGGGGCGTCGTACGGCACCAAGCTGGGCGCGACGTACGCCGAGCTGTTCCCCGACCGCGCCGGCCGGCTCGTCCTCGACGGTGCGGTCGACCTCTCGCTCGACCTGCGGGAGCGGAGCCTCGGGCAGGCACGCGGCTTCGAGACCGCGATCCGCGCGTACGTCGAGAACTGCGTCGCGTCCGACGGCTGCCCGCTCGGGGACTCCGTCGAGGGCGGGCTGCGACGGCTGACCGACTTCCTGGACGAGGTGGACGCCCAGCCCCTGCCCGCCGGGGACCGGGAGCTCGCCGTGGGCAACGCCTTCTACGGCATCGTCGCCCCGCTCTACAACCGCGACTACTGGCTGCTCCTGACCCGTGCGCTGGGAGCCGCCCTCGGCGGGGACGGCCGGTTGCTGCTTCAGCTCGCGGACCTCTACTCCTCGCGCGGCCCGGACGGCTACACCGACAACAGCTCCGAGGCGAACCTCGCGATCAACTGCCTCGACGACCCGACCGCGGTCGACCCCGCCGAAGTCCCGGCGCAGGTGCCGGCCTTCCAGCGGGTTTCCCCGACCTTCGGCGAGGTCTTCGCCTGGGGGCTGGCCGGCTGCCTCGGCGTGCGCGCCGAGGCCACCGTCGAGACGCCCGAGGTCGACGCCTCCGGCGCGCCGCCGATCGTCGTCGTCGGCACGACGCGCGACCCGGCCACGCCGTACGCCTGGGCCGAGGCGCTCGCCGACCAGCTCGAGCCCGGCGTCCTCGTCACCCGCGACGGCGACGGCCACACCGGCTACAACGCCGGCAACGCCTGCGTCGACGAGGCGATCGAGTCCTATCTGCTCGACGGCACCGTCCCCGACGACGGCCTCCGCTGCTGAGCCCCTGTCGGGGTAGTAACGGACCGCGGGTTCAGGGAGTCGTTGCACCGCCACGGGTAGTGGAGGTGCGGAGTGGGGATCGAGCGGGCAGATCGTCGGCGGTTCTGGTTGGCGGTGAGGTCGGGGCAGTGGGCTGGTGAGGCGGCGGTC
>NZ_JACMYC010000025.1 GCF_014266025.1 Nocardioides deserti
AGCACGGCGAGCCGGGGGAGGGCCGGCTCGCGGGTGTCGGCCAGCGCGAGGGTCGCCCACGGGTGCCGACCGACCGATGCCTCGACCGGCGGGCCCCCGGCCACCCCGGGCGGGCCGTCGGGCGGTCCCATCGGGCTCCCGAGCGGCCCGCCCGCCCGCACGTCCTCGCCGAGCAGCAGCGTGCCGTCGGGGGAGTAGACCCCGGCCGTCGTGGCGCAGCACTCCGCGACGAGGGCCACCAGCTCCGGCCCGCTGGTGCCGCCGGCGAGCGCCTCGTGCAGCCGGGCGGTGACCTCGTCGACCCGGCGCAGCACGTCCAGCTCGCCGGTGATCAGCATCGGGTGGACCGCCTCGGTCACCTCGATGAACGGCACCACCCCGTGCAGCGCGACGAGCGGCAGCCCGTGCGCCCGGGCCGCGGCGACGAGCTCCTCGGGCGGGGTGGTGAACGTCCGACCGAGCTCCAAGAGCAGCGCCGCCACGCCCTGCGCGGCCAGCGACGCGACGTACGCCTCGATCGCCGGCGCACCCTGGCCGACCAGGCCCAGGCCGGTGGTCAACAGCACCTCGCCGCCCTTGAGCAGCGGGGAGATCCCGTAGATCTCCGAGGTGTGCACCCAGCGCACCTCGCGGGCGCCCAGGTCGCCCCCGACCAGCACCTCGGGTCGGGCCCGCCGCAGGAGGGGCATTTCGAGCAGGTGCTGCACCGTGAACGCCATGTTTCCGATCCTGGCGGAAATCGGCCGCACCCGACACGGTGTCAGGACAAGTGCTGGGAAAAGAGACGCCGTGTCCCTTGCCGCGCCGCTCGGACCAGCGCTTGACTGGCCGAGCCGGCCCCGCCGAGCAGCAGCACGACAGTCCGGTAGCAGTCCCAGAGCAGTCCTGTCCGAGGTCATCCGAGGTGGTCCCCATGAACGTCACTCCTGCATCCCGACCCCGTCGGTCCCCGCGCCGCTCCCCGCTCCGCCGCACCTGGGCAGCGGTCGCCGTCGTCGGCGCGCTCGCCCTCGCGGCGTCGGCCTGCGGCGGCTCCACCGGCGAGGAGGCCGACGGCTCCGAGGACCTGCCGCTCATCTACGGCGTCTACGCCACCCCGCTCGAGGAGCCCTGGGACGGCGCGATCCACGCCGCGCTGCAGTCGGCCGCGGACGACGGCGAGATCCGCTACAAGCACGTTGACGACCTCAGCACCTCCGACGCGATGGAGCGCGGCCTGCGCGACATCGCCTCGAACGAGGAGCCCGACGCGATCATCGGTGACGCGTTCGCGGCCGAGGAAGCGGTGCGCAAGGTCGCCGCGGAGTTCCCGGACATCCCGTTCGCCTTCGGCTCCGGCGAGGACCCGGTCGAGCCGAACATGAGCGTCTTCGACAACTGGCTCCAGGACCCGGCGTACCTCGCCGGCATGCTCGCCGGCGGCCTGACCGAGAGCGACACCATCGGCATCGTCGGCGCCATGCCGATCCCCGAGGTCAACCGCATCGTCAACGCCTTCGTGCTCGGCGTGAAGGAGACCAACCCGCAGGCGACGGTGAAGGTCTCCTTCATCAACAGCTTCTTCGACCCCGCCGCCGCCAAGCAGGCCGCGCAGGCGCACGTGTCCGCCGGTGCCGACGTGCTGTTCGCCGAGCGCGACGGCGTGATCGCCGCCGCCGAGGAGGCCGACATCCCGGTCGTCGGCATGATGGTCGACCAGGAGGAGGAGGCTCCCGACCACGTCGTCACCTCCCTGATCTGGCACATGCGGCCGACCGTCGACGCGGTCATCGAGCAGGCCACCGGCGAGCCGCAGGCGGTCGACCTGGGCGAGTTCTCCTTCATGAAGGTCGGCGGCAGCGAGCTTGCCGAGATCAACACCGACATCGCCACCAGCACCGCCGACGGCGTGCCGGAGGACCTGGTGACGAAGGTCGAGGAGAAGCAGGCCGCGATCATGGACGGCAGCTTCACCACGCCCGTGGACGAGTCCGCCCCCGCGAGCTCGATCGACGTGTCGAAGAAGTGACCGGCGGAGCCACGGACACCGTGGCCCGTCCCCTCCTCGAGCTGACCGGCATCACCAAGCGGTACGGCGACCTCCTCGCCAACGACGACGTCTCGCTGCGCGTCGCGCCCGGTGAGGTGGTCGCCATGCTCGGGGAGAACGGCGCCGGGAAGTCCACGCTGATGAAGGTCGTCTACGGCCTGGTCCGGCCCGACGCGGGCACGGTCGCCGTCGACGGCCGGCCGCTCGACATCTCCTCGCCGAAGGACGCGATGGCCGCCGGCATCGGCATGGTCACCCAGGAGTTCTCGCTCGTGGAGACCATGACGGTCACCGACAACGTCGCGCTCTCGGGCACGGGGCTCGGCCGCGTCGACCGCGCCGAGACCCGCCGCCGGGTCGTCGAGGCGATGGAGCGGGTCGGGGTCAGCCTCGACCCCGACCGGCTCGTCGGCTCGCTCTCGATCGGCGAGCGGCAGCGGGTGGAGATCGTCAAGGCGCTCTTCCACGACTGCCGGGTCGTCATCCTCGACGAGCCGACGGCCGTGCTGACGCCGCAGGACGTCCGCGCGCTCTTCGAGACCGTACGCCGCCTGCGGACCGCGGGCCTGGGCATCCTGGTCGTCTCCCACAAGCTGCGGGAGGTCGCTGAGATCTCCGACCGTGTCGTCGTCCTCCGCCGCGGGCGGCTGGTCGGGGACCGGGTCACCGCGACGGTGCGGGACGAGGAGCTCGCCGCGCTGATGATGGGCGGCAGCACCGACGAGGTCGCGGCCGCCACCGCGACGCCGGCCGCGGAGCCTTCCGAGCTCGAGGCGGCCGTCGGCATGGAAGTCCCCACCGACCAGCCCGCCGCGTCCGCCACCACCACGGCCGCGAGCCCGACCCCAGGCACCACCACGGGCACCACAACGGGCACCACCGGCGAGCCGGTGCTCCGCCTGACCGGCCTCACCGTGAGCCGCGGCGGCCGCGACCTGCTCAGCGGCATCGACCTCGCCGTCCGCGCCGGCGAGATCGTCGGTCTCGCCGGCGTCTCCGGCAACGGCCAGACCGAGCTGGTCGAGGTGCTCAGCGGCACCCTGCCGGTCACCTCCGGCACGCTCGAGGTCGACGGCCAGGACGTGACCTCGGCCGACGTCGGCAGGCGCCTGGCCGCCGGGCTCGGCCGGCTCACCGAGGACCGCCGCGGCAGCGTCGTCCCGCAGATGAGCGTGGAGCAGAACCTCGTCCTCGAGGACCTCCCCGCCTACACCCGTCGCGGCCTGCTGGACCGCAAGGCGGTCCGCGCGCACGCCGAGGCGATGATCGAGCGCTTCGACATCCGCGCCCGCCCGGCCGACGCGGTCGCGACGCTCTCGGGCGGCAACATGCAGAAGGTCCTGCTGGCCCGCGCCCTCGCGCGGCGGCCACGGGTCCTCGTCGTCGCCCAGCCCACCCGCGGCCTCGACATCGGCGCCTACCGCTACGTCCACCAGCAGCTCGACGAGCTGCGCACCGAGGGCGCCGGCGTGCTGCTGGTCTCCGAGGACCTCGACGAGCTGCGCGCGCTCAGCGACCGCGTCGTCGTGCTGTTCCGCGGCGAGGTGGTCGGCGAGATGCCGGTCGCCGAGGCGTCGCCGGACCGGCTCGGCGTCCTGATGGCCGGAGGAGGATCGTCGTGAAGTTCGTGCTGCGCGGCCACGAGCCGCGCTGGCTGGCCCCGGTGGCGGTGCTCGTCGCCGTGCTGGTGACCCTCGCGCTGACCGCCGTGCCGATCCGGCTCGCCGGGGCGGCGCCGCTGGCGGCGTACGAGCGCTATCTCGTCACCCCGCTCACCTCGACCTCCGGCTTGCACGAGGTGCTGCTGACCGCGACGCCGCTGCTGTTCACCGGCATCGCGGTGGCCATCGCCTTCCGGGCCGGCTACTGGAACATCGGCGCCGAGGGCCAGTTCCTCCTCGGCGCGATCGGCACCACCTGGGTCGGCACCACGTTCACCGACCTGCCCGCGCCCGTCGCGCTGCCGCTCGGCTTCCTCGCCGGAGCCGCCGGCGGGCTGCTGTGGGCGGTGGTCCCGGCCTGGCTCAAGCGCCGCGCCGGCATCGACGAGGTCGTCACCACGCTGCTGCTCAACCCGGTCGCGCTGCTGGTGGTGCAGGGCCTGCTCAACGGCCCGTGGCGCAACTCCAGCAGCGGCTTCACCGACTCCGACCGGCTCGGGTCCGGCTTCGACCTGCCGGCGCTCATCCCCGACAGCCGGGTCCACTGGGGCTTCGGCGTCGCGGTCGTCGTCATCGTCGTCGCCGGTGTCGTGCTCGCCCGCACCGCGACCGGCGTCCGGATCAAGGCCGCCGGTCAGGCCCCTCGCGCCGCGGAGTTCAGCGGCGTGGACGTCGGCCGGCTGCAGTGGCGCTGCGCGCTGGTCTCCGGAGCGATCGCCGGGCTCGGCGGCGCCTCGCAGGTGATGGGCGTGCAGCACCAGCTGACCGCCGGCATCAGCGACGGCTACGGCTACACCGGCGTCATCGTCGCCACCCTCGGCGGCCTCGGCGCGATCGGCGTCGTGCTGGTCGCCCTGCTGCTCGGCGACATCTCCGTCGGCGCGCAGAACGTCTCGCTGGTCCTCCAGGTCCCGGCCCAGCTCGGCGCGATGTTCAGCGCGCTGCTGCTCCTGGCGGTGCTCTCGGCGATGAGCTGGCGCCGCTACCGCCTCCAGTGGCGGCCTCGCTCACGATCAGGAGGCTCCCGATGAGCATCAACCTGCTGGCGCTCATCGGCGCCATGCTCACCATCGCGACGCCCCTGGTGTGGGCGGGGATCGGCGAGCTCATCACCGAGCGCAGCGGCGTGCTGAACCTCAGCATCGAGGGGACCATGTACCTCGGCGCCTTCATCGGGTTCCTCGCCGCCGCCCGCAGCGGGTCCCCGTGGGTCGGCCTGCTCGCCGCGGTCGTCTCCGGCGTCGTGGCCGGCGCCCTGATGGCGTTCTTCGTCGTCACGCTCGGCCTCAACCAGCACGTCTCCGGCCTGGGCCTGACGCTGCTGCTCATCGCGATCTGCGAGTTCACCTTCCGGCTGCTCTACGCCGGCGACCGGCCCACCCTGGACGACAAGTTCGCCGTGCTCTTCCGCGGCACCGACGTGCTCGCCCAGCACTGGCTGACCTACGTCGGGTTCCTCGTGCTGGCGCCCGTCACCTGGTGGGTGCTGCGCTCCACCGGGCTCGGCATGCGCCTGCACGCGGTGGGGGAGAGCTTCGAGGCCGCGGACGTCGCCGGCATCTCCGTCACGGCCACGCGGTACGTCGCCCTGATGGTCGGCAGCGCGCTGATGGCGATCGGCGGGGCGTTCCTGACCCTCGCGGTGCTGGGCAGCTTCACGCTCGACATCGTCAGCGGGCGCGGCTGGGTGTGCATCGCGCTGGTCATCTTCGCCCGTTGGCGGGTCTGGCCGGCCGTCCTCGGCGCGTTGATCTTCGCCGGGATGGACGCCCTGCAGCTGCAGCTGGCGATCACCTCCGCCTTCGACGCGGTGCCCGGCGAGCTGATGCTCGCGCTGCCCTACCTCGCCGTCATCGCCGCCCTGGCGATCGGCGGGCGCACCGTGCGCTACCCCGGCTCCTACCTCAAGGCCTACCGCCGGGCCTGAGGCGCCCGCCTCCAGCCCTCCACTCCTGAGCCCCCCACCTCCCGAACGGAGACCCACGTGAACGACGCACCCCCGACCGACGCCGACCTGCTCGCCCACGCCGTCGCCGAGGCCCGCGCCGGTCTCGCCGAGGGCGGCATCCCCATCGGCGCGGCCCTCGTGCAGGCCGACGGCACCGTGCTCGGCACCGGCCGCAACCGCCGCGTCCAGATGGAGAGCGCGACCCGCCACGGCGAGACCGACTGCCTGGAGAACGTCGGCCGGCTGCCGGCCGGCGTCTACGCCGCCTCGACGATGGTGACCACGCTCTCGCCGTGCGACATGTGCACCGGCGCGATCCTGCTCTACGGCATCCCGCGCGTGGTGATCGGCGAGAACCGCAACTTCGTCGGCGGCGAGGACTACCTGCGCTCCCGCGGCGTCGAGGTCGTCGTGCTCGACGACCCGGAGTGCATCGACTTCATGGGCGGCTTCATCCGCGACCACCCGTCGCTGTGGAACGAGGACATCGGCGTCGAGGACTGACCCGCCTCGGCCTCGTGCTGCTCAGCGAGCGCCCGGGCGCACGCTGGGCCGCACGTTGGGCCGCACGAGGCGGGCGGCGGCGAGCGCGGCGACCACCCAGACACCGGTGACGGCGAGGAGCGTCCCGCGGAAGCCGGCCTCGCCCGGCCCGCCACCGATCGCGGCCATGAGGGCGACGCTGACCGCGCTGCCGACCGAGAAGCCGACGTACCGCAGCACCTGGTTGAAGGCCATCGCGCTGCCGGTCTCCGCGGCCGGCACGTGCGGCACCATCAGCACCGCCAGCGAGGAGAACGTGAAGCCGCTGCCCAGCCCGCCCAGCGCCATCCACGCCAGCACGACCGCCAGCCCGCCGTGCGCGAACGCGAGGCCGACCGTCGCGGCGCCGAACAGCGCGCACCCGGTCGGCAGCAGGACGTGCGTGCCGAGCCGGTGGCCGACGGCGCGGGCGAGGCGGCTGCCGAGCACGCTCAGCACGGAGTACGGCACCAGTGCCAGGCCGGCGACCGCCACCGGGTGGCCGAGCCCCCAGCCGCCGGTCGCGGCCGGGTCGGCCTGCACGAGCACCATCACCAGCGTGAGCAGGGCGTACATCCCCGTGCCGGCGACCACCGCCACGAGGTTCGGCCCGGCGAGCCCCGGCCGGGTCGCCAGGCGCAGGTCGACCAGCGGCGTCGCCGACCGCAGCGTGCGCCGGACCCACCGGGCCAGCAGCGTCAGCCCGGCCGCGGCCAGCCCGAGCGTCACCGGGGAGGTCCAGCCCCACACCTCGCCGCGGCTGACCGCCAGCAGCAGACCGACCAGGCCGAGCGCCACGAGCAGCGCACCGAGCCAGTCGACCGCGGCCGGCTCGGCCCCGGCGTCGGCGGGCACGACGAACCACGCCAGCGCGAGGGTGAGCCCGACCAGCCCCGTCCCGAGGAGGTACGCCGCGGGGAGACCGCCGGCGTCGGCCACCAGCGCCGTGACCGGGTAGCCGAGCCCCGCGCCGGCCACGGTCGTCACCGACAGGAAGCCGATCACCCCCGGCAGCCGGGCCGGGGGCACCACGTCGCGGGCGATCGCCAGCGCGAGCGGCACCAGCGCCATGCCGACGCCCTGGAGCGCCCGCCCGGCCACCAGCCACGCGAAGCCGAGCGGCAGCGCGGAGATCGCCGTACCCACCGTCACGACGGCGAGCCCGGCCAGCACCGTCGGCCGTCGCAGCCGACCGCTGCCGAGCCGCCCGACCACCGGCGTGCTGACCGCGCCGGCGACCAGGGCGGCGGTGAGCGTCCACTGGGCGTCCTCGAGCCGGACGCCGCGGTCGGCCGCGATCGCGGGGACCAGGGGTGCGCCGAGGCTGCTGACCACGGCGGTCACCGTGGTCAGCAGCGCGAGGGTCGGCAGGAGGAGCCGACCGGGGTCGGTGCTTACTTCGACTTCCGGGCGCGCGAGGCGATCTTCGCCCGCTCGTTGGCGTCCAGGATCACCTTGCGGATGCGCACCATCTCGGGGGTGACCTCGACGCACTCGTCGTCGCGGCAGAACTCCAGGCACTGCTCGAGGGAGAGCTTCTTCGGCGGGATGAGCTTCTCGAAGTTGTCGGAGGTGGCGGACCGGATGTTGGTCTGCTGCTTCTCCTTGGTGATGTTGACGTCCATGTCGTCGGCGCGGGAGTTCTCGCCGACGATCATGCCCTCGTAGACCTCGGTGGTCGGCTCCACGAACATCACGCCGCGCTCCTGCAGCGACGTCATGGCGTAGGCCGTCGCCGCGCCCTTGCGGTCGGCGACCAGCGAGCCGTTGTTGCGCGAGCGGATCTCGCCGGCCCACGGCTCGTACTTCTCGAAGATGTGGTGGGCGATGCCGGTGCCGCGGGTCTCGGTGAGGAACTGGGTGCGGAAGCCGATGAGGCCGCGCGCGGGGACCAGGAACTCCATCCGGACCCAGCCGGTGCCGTGGTTGGTCATCTGCTCCATGCGGCCCTTGCGGGCGGCGAGCAGCTCGGTGATCGTGCCGAGGTACTCCTCGGGCGCGTCGATCGTGAGG
Organism: Nocardioides deserti; assembly: GCF_014266025.1. Taxonomy (GTDB): domain Bacteria; phylum Actinomycetota; class Actinomycetes; order Propionibacteriales; family Nocardioidaceae; genus Nocardioides; species Nocardioides deserti. Next base: position 8,174 of record NZ_JACMYC010000025.1, read on the forward strand.
CGCTCGACCGGCTCGTGGACCTTGCCGTCGACCTCGCGGGTGACCACCTGGGGCTTGCCGACGGTCAGCTCGAAGCCCTCGCGGCGCATCTGCTCGACGAGGATCGCCAGCGCCAGCTCGCCGCGGCCCTGGACCTCCCAGGCGTCGGGGCGCTCGGTGGGCAGGACGCGCAGCGACACGTTGCCGATCAGCTCGGAGTCGAGGCGGTCCTTGACCAGGCGGGCGGTGACCTTCGAGCCCTTGACCCGGCCGACCAGCGGGCTGGTGTTGGTGCCGATCGTCATCGAGATGGCCGGCTCGTCGACGTGGATGAGCGGCAGCGCGACCGGGTTCTCCGGGTCGGCCAGCGTCTCGCCGATGGTGATGTCGGGGATGCCGGCGATCGCGACGATGTCGCCGGGGCCGGCGGACTCGCCGGGCTTTCGCTCGAGGCCCTCGGTGACGAGCAGCTCGGTGATCTTGACGCGGTTGACCGAGCCGTCGCGCTTCATCCACGCGACCTGCTGGCCCTTCTTCAGCACGCCCTGGTGGACCCGGACCAGCGCGAGGCGGCCGAGGAACGGCGAGGAGTCGAGGTTGGTGACGTGGGCCTGGAGCGGCGCGCCCTCGTCGTACATCGGGGCCGGGATGGTCTCGAGGATGGTCTTGAACAGCGGCTCGAGGTCCGGGCTGTCCGGCAGCTCGCCGTTGGCCGGCTGCTCGAGGCCCGCGACGCCGGCGCGGCCCGAGGCGTAGACGACCGGGAAGTCGAGCGCCTCCTGGCTGTGGCTGTCGTCGAGCAGGTCCATGAACAGCTCGTAGGTCTCGTCCACGACCTCCGCGATCCGCGCGTCGCCGCGGTCGGTCTTGTTGACGACGAGGATCACCGGCATGTCGGCGTTGAGCGCCTTGCGGAGCACGAAGCGGGTCTGGGGGAGCGGGCCCTCGGAGGCGTCGACCAGCAGCACGATGCCGTCGACCATCGACAGGCCGCGCTCGACCTCGCCGCCGAAGTCGGCGTGGCCGGGGGTGTCGATGATGTTGATCGTCATCGGCTCGCCACCGGCGGCCGGACCGGCGTAGTGGACCGCGGTGTTCTTCGCGAGGATGGTGATGCCCTTCTCGCGCTCGAGGTCGCCGGAGTCCATGACCCGCTCGGCGACGCTCTCGGCCTGGTGCGCGGTGAAGGCGCCGGCCTGGCGCAGCATGGCGTCGACCAGCGTGGTCTTGCCGTGGTCGACGTGCGCGACGATGGCGACGTTGCGCAGGTCCGTGCGGGCGGTGGTTCCGGGCATGGGTGTGGTACGTCGCTTCCGTCGGGAGTCAAGTCAGGTGCTGCAGGACAGCGGGGCCGCGAGAGGGCCTCGTCGAGTCTAGGGGCGCCTGCCGCATCGACTCGCATCGTCAGGAGCGCCCCCGGGCACCGTGGACCCATGCCGTCCATCGCCACGAACACCCGCGTCGACCTGCCCGAGCTGCTCGACTTCGTCCGCACCCGCCACCACCTGGTGCTCCTCACCTTCCGCTCCGATGGCCGCCCGCAGCTCTCCCCGGTGACCGGCGGGGTTTCCGCCGACGGGCGGGTCGTCGTCTCGACCTACCCCGACCGCGCCAAGGCCGTGAACCTGCGCCGCGACCCCCGCTGCTCCGTGCTCGTCCTCTCCGACGAGTGGGACGACGCCTGGGTGCAGGTCGACGGCACCTGCGAGGTGCTCGACATGCCGTCTGCCGAGGCCGAGGACGGGCTGGTCGAGTACTTCCGGTGCATCTCCGGCGAGCACCCCGACTGGGAGGAGTACCGCCAGGCGATGCGTAGGCAGGGCAAGTCGCTGCTCCGGATCACTCCCACCTCCTGGGGCCCCGTCGCCACCGGCGGCTTCCCGCCCGACCGCGTGCCGTCCTGATGCACACGGGCGCCGACCGAGGCCGGCGCCCGCGCGCTCCGATCACTTCAGGCGGAGGACACCACAGGTGGCGGGGTCGGTGGCCTCTGCGGGCAGGGCGGGGTCGAGCTCGCTGCGCCCGGCGGAGCGGAAGTCGTACTCGCCGTTGTTGTTGTAGTCCACACCGTGGATGACCACGACGGCGTTGCCGCGCTTGATGCCGTTGGCGACGAACTGCTTGGTGCGGGTGTGGCGCTCGTAGTGGATGTGGCCGTCGGGCGCGGTCGGGAAGCGGTTGACGGCCAGGGTGCTGTCGGCCGAGGTGTCGCCCCGCTCAGTGAGCGAGACCCGGACCGGCCCGTAGGCGGGCTGACCCTCAGCCGTGGTCAGCCGGAAGTCGCCGTTCGCGTCCATCTCGACGTTCGGGCACTCGTTGAGCGCCTGCTTGCCGAAGTGGATGTGCTGGGCGTGCGGCAGGCCGGGCTCCAACCGGTGCGCATTGAGCTTGACGTGCAGCTTGCGCCCGTCGACGACGACCTTGGCCTTGCCGGTGACACCCGAGTTGTTGAGCGGGTTGAGGTCGGCGACGACCTGGGTCCCGTCCACACCGGTCGGGGCGCCGGATGCGGACGAGACCATGCCGGCCGTGCCGAGACCTGCGGCGACGACGCCGCTCAGCAGCGTCGCGCCGGCCACGGCTGCTCTCCTTCGGTTGATGCGCATGTCGAACCTCCACTCGTGTCCGCGGCGACCTGCCGCGTGTGTGGTCTTCGTCACGGACCGGCGCCGCAGATGGTGATCGGCCCGAGCTTTGCCGAGAGCCCTCTCATCGCCGGCCGCCGCATCGGTCCCCGGGGCCCTTGACGGCCTCGGCCCTCGACGGTCCGGGCCGGATGGTCCACGCTGGCGGACGTGACTCGGGCCTGCTGCACGTTCGTCCCGCCGTACCTCCTGCGCCGCCTCGTCGACACCGACCCGGCGTACGCCGGCGGGCTGAGCCTCGACGACCGGCACCGTTCGCACCGGGCCGCGGTCGCGCCCGCCACGCCGCCGGAACCCGGTCGGGCGGCCGCCTGGACCGTCCACGACGCGCGCGGCGGCACCGACCTTCCCGGCACGCCCCGCCGCGCGGCCGGCGACCCGCCGACCGGTGACCTCGCGGTCGACGAGGCGTCCGAGGGGACCGCCGCGGCGCTGGCGCTGTTCGAGGAGGCCTACGGGCGGGCGTCGTACGACGGCCGCGGCGCGCCGGTGTCGGTGACGGTGCACTACGGCCGGGGCTACGCCAACGCGTTCTGGGACGGCACCCAGCTGGTCTTCGGCGACGGCGACGGCCGGGTCTTCGAACGGTTCACCAAGCCGGTCGACGTGCTCGGCCACGAGCTCGCGCACGCGGTCGTCGAGCACACCGCCGGGCTGGTCTACGAGGGCCAGTCCGGCGCGCTCAACGAGTCCGTCGCGGACGCCTTCGCCGCCTGCCTCAAGCAGCGGTTGCTCGGCCAGACCGCGGCCGAGGGCGACTGGCTCGTCGGCGCGGGCTTGTTCCGGCCGGGCGTCGCCGCCCGCGGGCTGCGCGACATGGCCGCGCCCGGCACGGCGTACGACGACCCGGCGCTGGGCCGCGACCCGCAGCCGGCGCACCTCGACGCCTACGTCGAGACGACCGACGACCACGGCGGGGTCCACGTCAACTCCGGCATCCCCAACCGCGCCTTCCACCTCGCTGCGCTCGCGGTCGGCGGCACGTCGGAGGCCGGCGCCGGGAGGATCTGGTACGACGCGCTGACCGGCGGCGACGTCGGCCCGCGGAGCGACTTCGCGTCGTTCGCGGCCGCCACGGTGCTCGCCGCCGGCCCCCACGCCGACGCCGTCCGCGACGCTTGGCAGGAGGTGGGTGTCGTGCCGGGGGCGACGGGCGTGCCAGGCGCGCGGGCCGCGGCCCCAGCGCCCGGCCTGCGGGTCGTCGTGCGCCGGACCGGCGGCTTCGCCGGGCTGGTCGTCGAGGCCGCCGTCGACCTCGACGCCGATCGCGACGACCCGCGCGTGCCCGAGCTCCGGTCGCTGGTCGGGCGGGTGGACCTGGCCGGCGTAGGGCAGGTGTCGGCGGTGCCGGACGCCTTCGTCTACGACCTCGACGTCTGCGGCGAGCGCGCCGTCGTGCCCGAGCCCCGCCTCACCCCCGACCTGCGCCGGATCGTGGAGCTGGTGCTGGGCGACTGACCGCTCCCGCGGCGGCCGCGCTCCCTGGAGGCGCCGTGCAGGCACCGCCGCCGGGGCTGCCACCGGGGTAGTAACGGTCAGGAACGTCCGTCACTACCCCCGCGGAGGTCAGGAACGTCCGTTACTACCCCGCCAGCGCGCGGTCGAGCGCGGCAGCCACGTGCAGCGTGGTGCAGGGGAAGACGGGGATGTCGGCGTCGGCCTGCTTGACGAGCAGCTCGAGCTCGGTGCAGCCGAGGACGACCCCGGCGGCGCCGGCGTCCCAGAGCTCGTCGATCACCGACACCACGCGGCGGCGGGAGGTGTCGAGGACGCGGCCGTGGACGAGCTCGCCGTACACGATGTCGTCGAGCTCCTGGTGGTGCTTCTCCTCCGGCACGTGCACGGTGATGCCGTGGCTCGCGAGCCGGTCGGTGAAGAACGGCCGGGTCATCGAGAAGCGGGTCCCGAGGAAGCCCACCGACGACACGCCGGCCTCCTGGCAGGCGGCGGCGACGACGTCGGCGAGGTGGAGGACAGGTACGTCGACGGCGGCCTCGACCTGGTCGAAGACCTGGTGGTACGCCGTCGTGCACATCAGCAGGAAGTCCGCACCGGCCCGCTCCACCCCCTGCGCGGCGGCGACCAGGAGCGCGGCGACGTCGTCCCAGCGCTCGGCCGCGGCCAGCTCGGTGACCTCGGCGAACTCGACCGAGGCGAGCACGGTGCGCGCGGAGTGCAGCCCGCCGAGGCGCTCCTCGACACCGCGGTTGAGGCCTTCGTAGTAGACGGCGCTGCTCTTCCAGCCGAGCCCGCCGAGGAGTCCGATCGTCTGCATGGCGCCCACCCTGTCAGACGAGTGGCCCCGGGTGTACCGATCGGTAACCGGTGTCACTCGAAGACGCGGTGCACCTTGTGCTGGGCGGCCTGGGCGCGGGGGCGGATGACCAGCTCGTCGATGTTGACGTGCGGCGGGCGAGTGACCATCCAGGTGATCGCGTCGGCGACGTCCTCGGCGGTCAGCGGCTCGGCCACGCCGGCGTACACCGCCTCCGCCTTCTCGCGGTCGCCCTCGAACCGCACCAGCGCGAACTCGTCGGTCTTCACCATCCCCGGCGCGATCTCGCACACCCGCACCGGCTGGTCCCACAGCTCCAGGCGCAGCGTCTCGGTGACGACCTGGGTGCCGTGCTTGGCGGCGGTGTAGCCCGCGCCGCCCTCGTAGGCGGTCCGCCCGGCCGTTGACCCGACGTTGAGGATCATCCCGGCGCCGCTCGCGACCAGCGCCGGCAGGAGCGCCCGGGTGACCTGCATCAGGCCGATGACATTGACCTCGTACATCCGCCGCCACTCGTCGCTGTCGGCCTGCGCCACCGGCGTCGACCCGAACGCGCCGCCGGCGTTGTTGACCAGCACGTCGAGCCGGCCGCCGACCAGCTCGGCGAGCGCGGCGACCGACTCCTCGGAGGTCACGTCGCAGACCACCGCGGTGCCGCCGATCTCGTCCGCCAGCGCCTCCACCCGGTCCGCCCGGCGGGCCGCGCAGAAGACGGAGAAGCCCTCCGCGGCCAGCATCCGGGCGGTCGCGGCGCCGATGCCGCTGCTGGCTCCGGTGACGACGGCGGTGCGACGGGGGGTGGGGCTCTCGCTCATGCGGACCATTGTCGTGAGGCAGCCCGGCCGCTGGCACACTGGCCTGCCGTGCCCCAGCCCCGCCTGCTCCTGCTCGCCCGGTGCGCCGGCGCGCTCGGCGGCCTCGCCTGGCTGGCGCGCTGGCCGCTCGGTGACAGCAGCACCGACGGCGCCGCCGCCGACGCGACGTACTGGCTCGGCCTGGTCGCGCTGGCCGTCTCGCTCGCGGCGTACGGCGCCGCGCTGGTGAAGGTGGCCTGGCTGCAGGTCGTGGTGGCCCTCGCGCTGCCGGTGCTGGTCTGGTCGGTGCTGGAGGTGCTTCGCGGCGACGGCGACGGCCTCGTGGTCGACGCCGTGGTCGGGCTGGTGCTGCTCGTCGTGGCGGTGACCGGACTGGTGCGGGCGCGGTCACGGTCACAGGCGCGCGCCGGTCGACGAACGGGTACCGGAGCCCACACCCGGTGACGGGAACAACCGACGGCCTCCGCCGGTTGGCTCCCGGAGAACCGGCGGACGGCGGAAGGACGAGCGTGGACCGGATCAGGCGGTTGGCGATGATCAGCCTGCACACCTCGCCCCTCGACCAGCCTGGCACCGGCGACGCCGGCGGCATGAACGTCTACGTCGTCGAGGTCGCCAAGCGGCTGGCGCGGCACGGCATCGAGGTCGACGTCTTCACCCGCGCGACCAGCTCGGCGCTGCCGCCGGTGGTGCAGGCGTACGACGGGGTGTCGGTGCGCCACGTGCACGCCGGGCCGTTCGAGGGGCTGACCAAGCTCGAGCTGCCCGCGCAGCTGTGCGTCTTCGCCCGCGAGGTGCTGCGCGCCGAGGCGGTCCAGCCGGTCGGCCACTACGACGTCGTGCACTCCCACTACTGGCTCTCGGGCCAGGTCGGGGCGCTCGCCCGCGACCGCTGGCGCGTGCCGCTCGTGCACTCGATGCACACGATGGCGAAGGTCAAGAACGCCGCGCTCGCCGCCGGCGACGCCCCCGAGCCGACCGCCCGGATCATCGGCGAGGAGCAGGTGGTCGAGGCGGCCGACGCGCTCATCGCCAACACCGACCTCGAGGCCAAGCAGCTGATCGAGCTGTACGACGCCGACCCGGGCCGCGTCGAGGTGGTCCACCCCGGCGTCGACCTGTCGGTCTTCCGTCCCTCCGACCGGGCCGCCGCGCGCGCCGCCCTCGACCTGCCGCTCGACGCGCACGTGCTGCTCTTCGCCGGTCGGATCCAGCCGCTCAAGGCGCCCGACGTGCTGCTGCGGGCCGTGGCCGAGCTGCTCCGCCGCTCGCCGGACCTGCGCTCCCGGCTGGTCGTGCCGATCGTGGGCGGCCCGTCCGGCTCCGGGCTCGACCGGCCCGAGTCGCTCGCCGCGCTGGCCGCGGAGCTCGGCATCACCGACGTGGTGCGCTTCGTGCCGCCGGTCGACCAGGCGACGCTCGCCCGCTGGTACGCCGCCGCCACGGCCGTCGCCGTGCCGTCGTACAACGAGTCCTTCGGGCTCGTCGCTGCCGAGGCCCAGGCCTGCGGCACCCCGGTCCTCGCCGCCGCCGTGGGCGGGCTGACCACCGTCGTCCGCGACGGCCGCAGCGGCCTGCTCGTCGAGGGCCACGACGCCCGCGACTGGGCCGGCGCGCTCGCCCGCGTCGTCGACGACCCCGTCCTGCGCGACCGGCTCGCCGCCGGCGCGCTCGCGCAGGCCCGGGAGTTCTCCTGGGAGGCGACCGCCGCCGCCACCCTCGACGTCTACCGCCGGGCACGCGCCGGCATGCGGGAGGCCGCTGCGTGAACGAGCAGACCGCCGAGTCCGTCCGGTCCTACCTGGCCGAGAACGAGATCGAGTTCGAGGAGACCCGCGAGGGCCTCTTCTCCTTCACCCTCCCCGGCGAGAAGAAGCTGCAGACCGCCGTCCGCCTCGACGTCGGCGAGCACGCGCTCGGCGTCCACGCGTTCGTCTGCCGCAACCCCGACGAGAACCACGAGCGCGTCTACCGCTGGCTGCTCGAGCGCAACCTGCGGATGTACGCCGTCTCCTTCGCCGTCGACCGCACCGGCGACATCTACCTCGACGGCCGGCTGCCGCTCTCCTCGGTCAGCCCGGACGAGCTCGACCGGCTGCTCGGCTCGGTGCTGTCCTACGCCGACGAGTCGTTCAACGCCATCCTCGAGCTCGGCTTCGCCTCCTCCATCCGCAAGGAGTGGGAGTGGCGCAAGCTGCGCGGCGAGTCCACCCGCAACCTCGAGGAGTTCCGCGGCTGGCTGGAGTCCGGCGACGACCCCGATCCCGACGCCGACACCGCCGCCGGCAGCCTGAACTAGCGCTCCGGCGCTCGGCCCGGCGCTCAGGCGGCGGGCAGGGCGGCGCGGACGGTCTCGACCCGGGTGCGGAGCCGGTTGAGGACGAAGTACCACTCGCTGCCGTCGCGCAGCACCACCCGCAGCCGCCGGCGGAGCCCGCCGCCGAAGAAGTGCCGCAGGTCCACCGGTGTCGTGCCGACCTCCGCGACCTCCGCCAGCGGCACCGACCAGGTCTTGCCCGCCAGTGCCCGGTCGACGCCGTGCGGCTCGAAGTGCAGCCGCCGGTCGGTGAGCCACATCCGGCCGCCGGTCGCGCGCTGCGCGTGCTGGGTGTGGTTGGCGAACCAGCTGTCGAGCACCCGCTCGCCGGGTTCGAGCGGGACGTTCGGGGTGCGGCGCGTCATGGCCGCACCCTTCCCGCCGGAGCATCCGGTCATGCCCGGGTCGGCGCTCTCGTCGGGCCGGCCCGGAGGCGTCGACGATCGTTCAATTGCGCGGGAATGTCGCAGTTCCGGCCGTCCCAGGCGCTGAAACCGCGCAATTGCGCAGTTGTCGACGCCCGGCACCCATCCCAGCCGGGCCAGGCCACCCCAGTCAGGCCGGCCGGGCCAACCCCCGGTCAGCCCTGTGCCGGCTCGACCGCGGCGGTGCGGGGCTTGCGCCGCGCGACGGCGACGCCGACCAGCGCGAGCACGCCACCGGCGTACGCCATCGCCGGCGGGGCCTCGGAGAGCAGCAGCACGCTCAGCACGATGGTGATCGGCGGGACGAGGTAGGTCGTGATGCCGAGGCTGGAGGCGGTCATGTGCTGCAGGGCGAAGGCGTACGTCGTGAACGCGATCGCCGTGGGGAAGATCCCCAGGTAGACGACCCACAGCACCGAGCTGGTCGGGGCCTCGCCGACCTCGCGCACCAGCTCACCGGCCCACGGCAGGCAGGCGACCGCGCCGATGGTGCACGCCAGCCACGTGACGTGCAGAGCGGAGAGCTTGGCGACCAGCGGCTTCTGGAGCACCAGGCTGATCGAGTAGACGAGCGCGGCGACCAGGCACAGCACCACGCCGAGCGGGTCGCGGTTGTCCGCCTCAGAGGTCGAGAACGCGATCACGGCCACGCCGGCGAAGGCGAGGGCGAGGCCGAGCGCGAGGTAGATGGTGAACCGCTCGGAGAGGAACACGGCTGCCAGCAGCGCGATGAGCACCGGCGAGACCTGGATGAGCATGACGGCGGTGCCGGCGTCGACCCGGTGCTCACCGGCGTTGAGGGCGACGTTGTAGACGCCGTACCAGAGCACGCCGATGGTCACGAGCGAGATCCACTGCCGGCCGGTGGGGCGGGGGAGGCGCCGGCCGAGCACGAAGAGCGAGAGCGCGACCGAGCCGACCAGCAACCGCCCCAGCGAGAGCGAGCCCGGCCCGAAGTCGTCGGCGAGGTGGCGGATCGCCACGAACGCCGACGCCCACAGCACGAGCGTCACGCCGACCGCCGCGACCGGCAGCCACGCCGGCGCACCGCCGTCGGCCGGGGCCGGGGCGGTGGCGGAGGAGGGCTGCGGGGTCGTCGTACCGGTCGTCACCACCCAAGCGTAGGGACGGGCACCGACGGATGACACGCGGTTTCCGGACGTCGAGGCGCGATCGCCTGCCACGTTCGTCACGCCGAGCGCGCGGGCACCGGTGCGGCGTGCTCGAGGAGGTGTACGCCGCGTTCACCGCGAGGCTCCGGACGCGGTCCGAGGAGGAGCTCGCCCGGCCGTCCCGCGCGGAGGCCTGGACCGTGCGCGAGCTGCTCCTCCACCAGCTGTCCGACGCCCGGCGCGCGCTCGTGGCCCTGGCGACGCCGGCGGAGGGTCCAGCCGACGTCGATGCGGTGACGTACTGGCGGGCCTTCCGCCCCGACGTCGGCGACGGCGGCGCGGCCCACGCGCGCCTCGTCGTGCGGGTCGCGGCGGCGTACGACGGCACCGCCGGCCTGCTCGCGGAGTGGGACGAGACCTCGGGGGCGGCCGCACGGGCCGCCGCGGCGGCAGACCCGGACGCGCTCGTGGCGACCCAGGGTCACGTGCTGACCGTCCGCGACCTGGTGTCGACGCTGGTCGTCGAGGCGACCGTGCACCTGCTCGACGCCTGGGCCGAGCCGCCGTCCGCTGCGCTGGACCACACCCTGCAGGTGCTCGAACGGATCCACGGCGGCCCACTCGCGCCGGCGCCGAGCCCCGCGGAGCAGGTGCTGCAGGCGACCGGCCGAGCGCCGAGCGACCACGCGGCGTACCCGCTGCTCGGCTGAGCGCCGGTGGGCTACAGGTCGAGCTTGTAGCCCAGCCCGCGCACGGTGACGAGGTACTTCGGCTCGCCCGGGTCCGGCTCGAGCTTGGCGCGCAGCCGCTTGACGTGGACGTCGAGGGTCTTGGTGTCGCCGACGTAGTCCGACCCCCACACCCGGTCGATCAGCTGGCCGCGGGTGAGCACGCGGCCGGGGTTGCGCAGGAACATCTCCAGCAGCTCGAACTCCTTGAGCGGCAGCCGCTGCTCGACCCCGTCGACGGTGACGACGTGCCGCTCGACGTCCATCCGCACCGGCCCGGCCTCGAGCGCGGCGGGCGCGAGCTCCGGCTCCTGCCCGCGGCGCAGGACCGCGCGGATGCGGGCGACGAGCTCGCGGGGGGAGTAGGGCTTGGTGACGTAGTCGTCGGCGCCGAGCTCGAGCCCGACCACCTTGTCGACCTCGTCGTCCTTGGCGCTCACCATGATCACCGGGACGTTGGAGGTCTGCCGGATCGTGCGGCACACCTCGGTGCCGGGGATGCCGGGGAGCATCAGGTCCAGCAGCACGATGTCGGCGCCGTTGCGGTCGAACTCCGCCAGCGCGGTGTGGCCGTCGGCCGCGACGGCGACCTCGAAACCCTCCTTGCGCAGCATGTACGAGAGAGCGTCGCTGTAGCTCTCCTCATCCTCGACGACGAGTACCCGGGTCACGGGCGTTCCTCCTGGTTGACGGGGTCCGAGACGGCAGGGTCCGAGACGGTTGCGGGCAGCGTGAGCGTGAACGTCGAGCCCTGGCCCTCGACCGACCACACGCGCACCTCGCCGCCGTGGGTGGCGGCGACGTGCTTGACGATGGAGAGACCGAGGCCGGTGCCGCCCGTGGAGCGGTGACGGGCGGGGTCGACGCGGTAAAAGCGCTCGAAGATCCGCTCGATCTCCTCGTTCGGGATGCCGATGCCCTGGTCGACCACGGAGATCTCCACCATGTCGTCGGTGGCCTTGGTGGTGACGAGCACGGTCGAGTCGGGCTCGGAGTAGGACACGGCGTTCGCGACCAGGTTGGAGACCGCGGCCGCGACCTGGTCGGTGTTGCCGAGCACCCGCAGCCCGCGGGCGCCGCTGGTGACCACGGCGATCCGCTTGGCGTCGGCGTCGATCGCGCTGGTGTCGACGGCGAGCTCGATCACCCGGTCGACCTCGACCGGCTGCGGCGCCTCGAGCGGGTCGTCGCCCTGCAGCCGGGACAGCTCGATGATCTGCTGCACCAGCTGTCCGAGCCGTTCGCTCTCCAGCAGCATCCGGGCGGAGAACCGCTTGACCGCCTCCGGGTCGTCCGCCGCGTCCGCGACCGCCTCGGAGAGCAGCCGGATCGCCCCGACCGGGGTCTTCAGCTCGTGGCTGACGTTCGCGACGAAGTCCCGCCGCACCGCCTCGACCCGCCGCTCCCTGGTGCGGTCCTCGACCAGGACGAGCACCAGCCGCGACCCGAGGGGGGCCACCCGGGCGCTGACCGAGCGGGCGGGGACGCCGGGGCGGGTGATGGTCAGCTCGGTCTCGCGGATGTGCCCGTCGCGGCGTACCTGCCGGACCAGCTCCGCGAGCTCGTCGCTGGTCAGCGCGACGCCGCGCACCAGGCCCAGGGAGTACGCCGGCGCGCTGGCCTTGAGCACCGTGTCGGACTCGTCGACCACGACCCCGCTGCTGCGGAGCACCGACAGCACGGTCGCGACGCCCGGCGGGACCACCGGCCGCTCGCTGACCGGCACGCGGTGCTGCTGACGCTCGCTGACCGCCCAGGCCAGCACGGCGGCGCCACCGACGACGGCCCCGATGATCGCGGCCAGGAAGGCCTGCGTCGTCGGGTCCACACCTGCGATCGTACGGCCGCTCTCGGGTCCCGGACGCCGCACCCGTGGTCGGTTCACGAACGTTCATCCCGCGTTCACCGTGGCAGCGCCGCCCGTTGCCTCCGGTGGCGCACCCTCGTCCTCATGCGCGACGTCTTCCACGAGCAGCTCGAGTCCGTCTTCTCCGACCTGGCCGGCATCTGCGGCCAGGTCGAGCTCGCGGTCGGCGAGGCCACCCGCGCGCTGCTCACCGGCGACGCCGAGCTCGCGGAGAAGGTCATCAGCGGCGACGCCGAGATCGACCGCGCCCGCGAGGAGGTCGAGGAGGCGGCGTTCCTGCTGCTGTCCCTGCAGGCCCCGGTCGCCGGCGACCTGCGCACGGTCGTGGCCGCGCTGCGGATGGTCAGCGAGCTCGAGCGGATGGGCGACCTGTCGGTGCACGTCGCCAAGATCGCGCGGCTGCGGGTGCCCGGCATCGCGGTCCCCGACGAGGTGCGGCCGACCATCGAGCGGATGGCCACCGTGGCCGAGGACATGGTCCAGCGCGTCGCCGAGATCATCACCCGCCGCGACGTCGCCGCCGCCATCGCGCTCGGCCGCGCCGACGAGGAGATGGACCAGCTGCGCCGCCGCAGCTTCGCCGAGCTCCTCGCCGACGACTGGCAGCACGGCGTCGAGGCGGCCGTCGACATCGCCCTGCTCGGCCGGTACTACGAGCGGATCGCCGACCACGCCGTCTCGGTCGCCAACCGGGTCGTCTTCGTCGTCACCGGCGACCACCCCACCGCCGTCGGCTGACCGCCGCTCGCGGTCGACCCCCGGGCAGTCGTCGGGGTAGTAACGGACCGCGGGTTCAGGGAGTCGTTGCACCGCCACGGGTAGTGGAGGTGCGGAGTGGGGATCGAGCGGGCAGATCGTCGGCGGTTCTGGTTGGCGGTGAGGTCGGGGCAGTGGGCTGGTGAGGCGGCGGTC
>NZ_JACMYC010000026.1 GCF_014266025.1 Nocardioides deserti
GGGCCGAGGCAGCCGCTCCCGCCGCACCCGCGCCGGCCGCCTCGTGAGCCCGGCCGCCACCCGCGGCGACCAGCGCCGCGCGGCGCTGCTGGAGGCGCTCGACCACCAGCTGCGCGACGCCGGGCCCGACGCCCGGCTCGACGACATCAACGTCGTGGACCTCTCCCGGCGCGCGGGCGTGACCCGCTCGGCGTTCTACTTCTACTTCGAGAACAAGGCCGCCGCCGTCGCCGCCCTCATGGACGAGATGGAGGACGACGCCTGGGACGCGGCGGGGCTCCTCGGCGGGGACGGCGCCATGCGCGACCGGATCGAGACCGCGCTGCGGACGGTCGTCGCCGGGTGGCAGCGGCGCACCCACGTCCACCGCGCCATGCTCGAGGCCCGCGCCACCAGCGCCGCCGTCCGCCAGCGGTGGGAGCAGCGGATCGCGGTCTTCGTCGACGTCGTCGCCGCGCTCGTGGAGTCCGAGCGCGAGACGGGCCAGGCGCCGCCCGGACCACCCGCGCACGCGCTGGCCACCGCGCTGCTCGACCTCAACGACCGCACGCTCGAGCGGATCGTCCGCGCCGACGAGCCCGGGGCACCCGATGCACCCGGCCAAGCCCTCGGGCACGACGCCCACCTCGAGGCGGTCGTCCACCTGTGGACCACCGCGATCTACGGGAGGACCACCACCCCATGACCACCCAGCAGACCGGCGCGCGCGCCGACGTCTCCTTCCCCTCCGCCGGCGTCGAGCTCTCGGGCTGGCACTTCCCGGCGACGACCGACGAGCTCGCGGGCCCCGCCGGCCGGCCGGTCGTGGTCATGGCGCACGGCCTGGCCGGCACGAAGGACTCCGGCCTCGAGCCCTACGCCCGCGGGCTGGCCGCCGCCGGCCTCGACGTGCTCGCCTTCGACTACCGCGGGTTCGGGACCTCCGGGGGCACGCCCCGGCAGACGGTCTCGATGGCGGGCCAGCTCGAGGACTACCGCGCCGCGATGGCCGCGGCCACGCGGCTCGGCGGGGTCGACCCCGACCGGCTGGTGCTCTGGGGTGTCTCGCTCGCTGGCGGGCACGTGCTGGCCGCCGGTGCGTCCCGCGACGACGTCGCGGCCGTCGTGGCGCTGACCCCGCTCGTCGACGGGCTGGCCGCCGGGCGGCTGGCGCTGCAGCACCACAAGCCGTCGGCGATGCTCCGCTCGACGCTCGAGGGCGTGCGCAGCCGGGTGTCGGGGCCGCGGATGATGCCGGTCGTCGCCCGGCCGGGGGAGCTCGGCGCGCTCACGCTCGAGGGCTGCTACGAGGACTACCTGGCGATCGCCGGCCCGAGCTGGCGCAACGAGATCGACGCGACCGTCGGCCTCGAGCTCGGCGGCCACCGACCGGGCAAGCTCGCCGCCGAGCTGCGCTGCCCGCTGCTGGTGCAGATCGCCGACCTCGACCGGAGCGCCCCGCCGCACGCGGCGCTCAAGGCGGCGTTCGCCGGTCGCGGCGAGGTGCGGCACTACCCCTGCGACCACTTCGACGTGTACGCCGGCAAGGACTGGTTCGACGCGGCGCTCGCCCACCAGGTGCACTTCCTGCGGCGCCACCTCGCACCGGTGCCGGTGTCGTGACCCGGTCCTGACCGGGTGCTGCTCCTGGCGTAACCCATTTCGCGTCCGCGGTCGCGGGGTGCGACCATCCCGCCTCGTGATCGATCGATGACCAGCACCACCGGCACGACCCGCGCCGACCGCCTCCGCGCGGCCCTGCGCGGGCTGCGGATGGACACCGCCCCGCTGCGCGACTCGCGCGACTTCCGCCTGCTGTTCTGGGCCGGCACGGTCTTCTACCTCGGCGGGATGATCACCTACGTCGCGGTGCCCTACCAGGTCTACTCGCTGACCGGCTCCAACTTCGCGGTCGGCGCGGTCGGCCTGGTCGAGCTCGTCCCGCTGGTGGTCTTCGGCCTCTACGGCGGCGCGCTGGCCGACCACGTCGACCGGCGCAAGCTGCTGATCGCCACCGGCGTCGCGCAGGCCTTCTTCACCGCGGTGCTCGCGGTCAACGCGTTCCGCGACGACCCCGACGTGTGGGTCGTCTTCGTCGTCGCGGTCTTCCTGGTCTCCTGCTCGGCGCTCCAACGACCCTCCCGCGAGGCGCTGCTCCCGCGGACGGTGCGGCACGACCAGCTCATGGCCGCGAACGCGCTGGGAAGCTTCGGGATCCAGATCGGCGTCCTCCTCGGGCCGGCCATCGGCGGTGTGCTCATCGCGACCGTCGGCATCGGCTGGTGCTTCGCGCTCGACGTCGTCGGGCTCGCCGTCGCCACGATGCTCTACGTGCGGATGCGGTCCTACGCGCACCGCGCCGAGACCACCCCGCCGAGCCTCGCCGGCATCGTGCAGGGCATCAGGTACGCCGCCAGCCGCCGCGACCTGCTCGGCACCTACCTCGTCGACATCGCCGCGATGCTGCTCGCGCTCCCGGTCGTGCTCTTCCCGGCGCTGGTCGAGGAGGTCTTCGAGAACCCCGAGCTCCTCGGCCTGCTCTACATCGCGCAGACCCTCGGCGCGATGCTCGCCACGGCCACCAGCGGCTGGACCAACCGGGTCCACCACCACGGCCGGGCGATCGTGGTGGCCGCCGCGGCGTACGGCGCGTGCGTCGCCGTCGCCGGCGCGATGCCGTCGTTCTGGCTGGTGCTGCTCTTCCTCGGGCTCTCCGGTTCCGCCGACATGATCTCCGGCATCTTCCGGGCCACCGTGTGGAGCCAGACCATCCCCGAGTCGATGCGCGGCCGGCTCGCCGGCATCGAGATGCTGTCCTACTCCCTCGGCCCGCTCGGCGGGCAGGTCCGTGCCGGCGTGACCGCCGACCTGTGGTCGGTGCGCGGCGCGATCACCAGCGGTGGCGTCGCCTGCGTGGCCGGCGTCGCCCTCACCGCGGCGTTCCTCCGCGACTTCTGGTCCTACGACGACCGCACCGACCCGTACGCCGTCGCCGAGCGGTCCGTCCGCGCCGCCGCCGGCGAGGCCTGAGCGGCTGCTCACACGACGGTGAGCAGCGCCCCCGGCTCGACGCTCGCGGCGGCGTCCTCGAGCACCTCGCAGAGGTCGGCGTAGTCCTCCAGGGCGACGGTGCCGCTGAGGGTGAGCCCGCGCCGGCCGACGAGCCACGACCACTGCTCGGTGACCAGCTCGGCGCCGATGCCTCGGTGCGCGAAGCGCTGGTAGAGCACGTCGCGGCCCTGGACGTCGAGCAGCTCGGTGTCCTCGAGCGCGAACCGGTCCAGCAGACGCCGGAGGTCGGCCACGGCGGCGGTGCGCCACGCGGCCAGGTCGTCGGCGGAGGCGGCCGGCAGCTCGGCCCGGCGCAGGACCAGCTCCGGCGGCACGCCCGAACACGACGGGGTGCCGCGGGCGGCCACCAGCACGTCGGGTGCGGGATCGGGGTGGGTGTGCCAGCCGGGCGGGAGGGTCAGGAGCGGGGTCGAGGTCATGGGCGCCACGCTGCCCGCCGGCACCCGCACCGCGTACCCCCGTCCGCACCGGGCTGTGGAACGGCGCGCGCGAGCGTCCGCCTGTGGACGCGAGCCGGCCCGGCGGCGGTGCGGCCTACCGGTCGAAGGCCGCCCGGACCTCGGCCTCGGTGAGCCCGTAGTCCTCGATCGAGTAGCGGTGCGACGGCTTCGCGGCGCCCTGCTTGGACTCCCGGTCGATCTCCTCCATGGCCGCCTGCGCGTCGGGCGTCCAGACCAGCCCGAACCGCTCGTAGACCGACCGCGCGGTGCCGAGCGGGTCGGCGAGCAGGTCGGCGAAGGCGACGTCGACGAACTGCGCCTGGTTGTAGCGCGGCCGCGAGTCGTGGAAGGCGTGGAAGGAGCGTGACCAGAGGTCGAGCTGGGTGCGGCCGATCGTGTCCCCGACGTACGTCGTGGAGTGCCCGGCCGTGGTCTCGGCCGACAGCGAGCAGGAGGAGGCGATGCACACGACCGGGTCGCGGTGGGTGTAGACGATCAACGCGTCGGGGTAGACCGCCATGAGCGCGTCGAGGGCGGTCATGTGCGAGGGGTTCTTCAGCACCCAGCGCTTGTCGGGGTCGTTGAGCCCGACGAGCTGGAGGTTCTGCTTGTGCCGGGCGTAGGCGTCGGTCCAGTCCTGCCCGGCGAGCCAGGCGGAGTAGCGCGGGACGTTCGCCAGCGACTCGTAGGAGTTCGACTTCCCGGTCTGGCGCAGCAGTCGCCAGCACTCCTCGACGGTCGTGGCGTCCATGTAGTGGATCCCCATGAACTCCGGGCTCTCCACGTGGTGCGCGGAGAACGCCTGCTGCATGGCGCTGAAGATCGGGTCGGCCTCCCAGGTCTCGCGGGGCGGGCGTGGCTGGGGGTACTGCGTCAGCCACATCTCCAGCCCCTGCGCGGCCGGGTCGGCGTGCAGCAGCCGGTGCAGCGCGGTGGTGCCGGTGCGCGGGAGGCCCATGACGAAGACCGGCCGCTCGATCGGCACGTCGGCGTGCTCGGGCCGCGCGGTGAACTGCGCCTGGGTCAGCAGCCGGCCGACCAGCGCGCTCTTGACCTCCGAGCGCTGGAAGTAGTTGCCGCGTGGGGTCAGCCCCGCCTCGGCGGACGCGAGGTCGTCGACGAGGACGCGCAGGCCCTCCTCGTGCTCGGTGCCGCCGAGGTCCTCGAGGCCCGTCGTGCGGCGCGCGGCGGCGACGATGGCGTCGTAGGACCCGACGTCGGCGCGCTCGCGGGTCATCACGTTGAGGCCCTCGCCGGCCCCGCTCATCGGTGGAACTCCCCGCAGTCGACGTTGAGCACCTGCCCGGTCACCGCCGAGCAGAGGTCCGTGGCGAGCACGAGCGCGGCGCGGGCGACCTCGGCCGGGCTCGCGAGCCGCTTGAGGTCCGTGGGCGCCGCCTTCTCGGCGTACACCTCGTCGTGCGTGCGGCCGGACTCCGAGGCGATCCAGTCGAAGTAGCCCTTGTTGACGTCCTCGTAGATGTAGGACGGCGCGACGCTGTTGAGCCGGATCCCGCGCGGGCCGAGCTCGGTGGCCAGCGAGGAGGAGAGGTGCTCGAGCGCGCCCTTGGACAGCTTGTAGCCCGCGAACTCCTCCTGGGACTGGTAGAGCACGCAGGAGTTGACCATCAGCACCGACCCGCGCGCGGCGGCCAGGGCGTCGGCGAAGAGCGCGGTCAGCCGCAGCGGCGCGAAGACGTTGGTCTCGTTCGCGGCGCGCAGGCCGTCGAGGGAGAGGGTGGTCAGCGGGTCCATCGGCGGGATGCCGAAGGCGTTGTTGATCAGGCAGTCGACCCGGCCGAACTCCTCGAGCGACCGCTCGACGAGCGCGACGCGGGAGGCCTCGTCGGTGATGTCGGTGGGGACGACGAGTGCTCGCCGCCCCAGGGAGCGCACGGTCTCGGCCATCTTCTCCAGGCGGCGCTCGGTGCGGCTGACGAGCACCAGGTCGGCGCCCATCCTCGCGGCCTCCTCGCCGAAGGCCCGGCCGAGGCCGGGGCCGACGCCGGAGAGCACCAGCACCTTGCCCTCGAGCAGCGGGAGCGGCCGGTAGCGGCCCTCCACCTCGGCGTCGGTCTCCAGGTGGGCGGCGGCGGTCTGCGGGGTCGGCATCGTCAGCTCAGCATCCTTCGGGCGACGGAGCGCTGCCGGGCGGCGATGCGCGCGGCGTACTCCTCGGGGGTGACGGGGGAGTAGTGGGGCAGGGAGTCGCGCACGGAGTCGAACGGCACGACCTCGACGGTCGGCCCGTCCTCGGGGCCGAGGTCGCGCTCGAGGCGCTGCCAGCGCAGCATCATCGAGCCGGTGCGGTGGCCGGTGGTCTCCAGCCAGTTGGCGATGCCCGGGTCGCGCTCGGAGACGACGAACCGCATCATCCCGTCGGGGTCGGTGACCGCCTGGGCCTTGGTGAGCGAGGTCTGGTGGGTCTCGTAGTCGGTGGAGACGTACCAGTCCGAGCCGATCTGCACGGCCTGGTAGCTGCAGTCGGTGCACTCGGGCACGGTGATGACCATCGCCTGGTCCTCGTCGAGCTCGTAGTGGCCGATCGAGGAGCGCTGCGAGGCGAGACCCCCGGGCGTGGACTGCGGCGGGGTCAGGGTGTTGACGTCCTGCTGGTACTGGAAGAAGTGGGGGAAGGCGAACCAGGTCCGGATCGAGCTGGTCAGCGACCGCGCGGCCACCTCGTACCTCTTCGCGAGCGTCGCCTCCGAGAGCGGCTTGGCGGGCCTGCCCATCGTGTCGGGCCGCTCGATCCACAGCAGCCCGCGCTCCTCGGTGTCCCAGTCGTTGAAGACCTCGCGGACGATGAGCGTCTTGGCGCCGGGCTCGGCGGTGTAGGTGAGCTCGAAGGTGCCGTCGTCGGCGATGTCGAGCTCGCGGTCGTCGAAGGCGAGCATCGAGGTCGCGGCGCTGGTCGCGGTGTACGCCCCGCCCATCACCTGGAACGACAGGTCGGCGCTCGTCCCGCGGCGGCCGCGGACGACGTACTCCACGCCCTCGCGCAGGTAGGCGTTGAAGTAGAGCGCGTCGGGGTTGTCCAGGCCCTGGCGGGAGAACTGGTGGGTCGGGTTGACGAACAGCGGCCGGTCGAGGTCGTAGTCGAAGGCGGTCTGCATCGCCATCCGGATACGGCCCGCGAGGTAGTCGTAGCCCTCGAGCAGGTCCTGCTCGGTGCGGATGAACGGCGCGCCGGCGATGAGCTCCTCGGCCTCGGCGATCGCGTCCTGGAGCGGCTTGGTCAGGCCCAGCACCCGGCTCACGGGTTCACCTTCGCGATGACGTCCTCGGCGTACCGCTCGAGCGCCGCCACCTTCTTCTCCAGCGGCTCGGTGTCCGGACCGACGATGTAGGGGATGCGGAAGCCGACGATGCAGTCGGTGACGCCCTTGTCCTCCAGGCGCTTGATGCCGTCGGGGGTGTAGGCGTCGTAGGAGATGACGTGCACCTCGAAGTCGTCGCGGGTGTCGCCCTCCTCCCGGCGGATCTCGGCGAGCCGGCCGAGCAGCCGGTCGAGCTCCTCGCCGTCGCCGCCGGCGTGCATCCAGCCGTCGCCCTTGCGGACCGCGCGGCGCAGGGCCGCGTCGGCGTGGCCGCCGACCAGCAGCGGCAGCCGCTCGGTCGGCGCGGGGGTCTGCTTGAGCGAGGCGACATCGTAGAAGTCGCCGGAGTAGGAGAAGTACTCGCCCGAGGTGAGGCCGCGGACGATGTCGAGGCACTCGTCCATCCGCTTGCCACGCTTGGCCCACGGGACGCCGAGGGCGGCGAAGTCCTCCGGCCACGGCGAGATGCCGACGCCGAGGCCGAGCCGGTTGCCGGAGAGGTACGCCAGCGAGGAGGCCTGCTTGGCCACGAGCACCGGCGGGCGCACCGGCAGCTTCAGCACGAACGGCGTCAGCCGCAGCGTGGACGTCACCGCGAACAGGTGCGCGCAGAGCACCATCGTCTCGATGAACTCCTTGCCGTCGAGGAACTCGCGGTCGCCGGTGTCGGTGTAGGGGTACGTCGAGTCCGACTCCTCGGGGTAGATGAGGCTGTCGGCGATGGTCATGCTCGTGTAGCCGGCCGCCTCGGCCGCCTGGGCCAGGGGCGCGTAGTACTCGACCCGGGTCATGGCCTCGGCGTAGGTGAATCGCATGGAGCGCACACTAGAACGTGTTCCAGTTCTGTGCCAGGGTTCGTCCCGTGGACCTGGACGAGCTCAGCGACCGCACGGAGATCGCCGCCGTGCTGACCCGCTACACGCGGGCGATCGACACCGGCGACTTCGACCGGCTGGACGCCGTCTTCACCCCGGACGCCCGGATCGACTACACCGAGTCCGGCGGGATCGCCGACGGCTTCGGTGTGGTCAAGCCGTGGCTGGCGGAGGTGCTGCCGGCGTTCTTCCCCCGGCGCATGCACACGCTCGGCCAGGTCGACATCGAGCTCGCCGGCGACGAGGCCGACGTGGCGGCGTACTTCCACAACCCGATGCCGATGACCGCCGAGGACGGCAGCGAGAAGGTCGTGGAGTTCGGCGGGATCTACCACCACCGGATGGTCCGCACGCCCGACGGATGGCGCAGCCGCGAGCTGCGCGAGGAGATCGTCTGGAAGCGGACCTAGGGTGCCGCGCATGGGTCTCCCCGACGAGAAGCCTGCCGGCCTCGACTCCCCGCTGGTCCCGAAGGTCCTCAAGCGCGTCGCGCAGGTCCAGGTGGCCGCGTTCCGCGCCACCAACGGCCGCATCGGCTCCAGGTGGCGCATCGGCGCCGGCTGGAGGAAGCCGGTGCCGACGCTGCTGCTCGACCACGTCGGTCGCAAGAGCGGCAACCGGTTCACCACGCCGCTGCTCTACCTCGAGGACGGCCGCGACCTCGTCATCGTCGCCTCCCAGGGTGGCCTGCCGAAGCATCCGCAGTGGTACCGCAACCTGCTCGCGCACCCCGAGACCCAGGTCGCGATCAAGGGCGAGCGGGTACGTCGCGTGCGCGCCCGCGTCGCCGGGCCCGAGGAGCGCGCGGCGCTCTGGCCGCGGCTGGTCGAGCTGTACGCCGACTTCGACCGCTACCAGCGCTGGACCGACCGGGAGATCCCCGTCGTGGTGCTCGAGCCCCGCTGACGCCGCCTGCAGCCTGGAGCCGCGCCCGTCCCGGTTGGCTGATCAGGTGCCGTCCCCGACAATGGGCGCGTGGCCCCCGACGACCTGGACGAGCGTCCCGACCGACCCGTGCTCACCGGCTTGATCGCGCTGGTCGGCGTCGCGCTGGTCGTGGGGCTGGTGCTCGGCGGGGTGGCCCTCGGCGCGGTGAGCGTGCTGGGGCTCGGCGGGGACGACGACAGCGGGGGCGGCAGCGGCGCGTCGGACCGCCAGTCCTTCTACCTCCCCAAGCCGGAGCCGACCGGCGAGCCGACCGAGCCGCTGATCACCCTCGCGCCGGACGGGAGCTCGAGCGGCTCGGCCGAGGACGAGCCGTCGGAGTCCGCCTCGAGCGAGGCGCCCGAGGACGAGATCTCCCTCTCCGCGGGCCAGACGAGCGTCTCGCCGATGCAGCAGATCGACCTGACAGGCGTCTACACCGGCGGCGAGGGCGCGATCCTGCAGGTGCAGCGGTTCGCCGGCGGCCAGTGGGTCGACTTCCCGGTGACGGCGTCGGTGAGCAACGAGACGTTCTCCACCTACATCCAGACCGGCCAGCTCGGCGAGAACCGCTTCCGCGTGATCGACACCAGCACCGGCCTGGAGTCCAACGAGGTCACCGTCACGATCGGTTGAGCGCCGGCGTGCACCCGGGTGCGCGCGCGGGCGTGCGATCGGGCGGCGCGGTCCGGCGGGCCGCACCGCGGCGCCGCTGGCCGGCGAGCACGCCGCCCAGCACGAGCGCGACGCCGACGGCCTGGGGGAGCCCGAACACCTCGCCCGCGACGAGCGCGCCGAGGGCGGTGCCGACGACGGGGTTGAGCAGGCCGATGAGCGCGACCCCGCCGGCCGGCATCCGGGTGAGCCCGCGGAACCAGAGGGCGTACGCCACGACGGTGCCGACGCCGCCGAGCCAGAGGTAGCCGATCGCGGCGGGCGCGTCGATGGCCGGTGGGGCGCCCTCGACGAGCAGGGCCACGGGGGCGAGCAGCAGCCCGCCGGCCAGCAGCTGCCAGGACGTCAGCGTGAGCATGTCGACCGGCGCCCGCCAGCGCTTGACGAGCACGAAGCCGGTCGCCGCGACGACCACGGACGCGGCCCCGGCGGCGAGCCCGAGCAGGTCGACGCCGCCCGGCGAGCCGAGCACCAGCAGGGCGACGCCGGCCAGGCCGACGACGGCCGCCGCGACGCCGCGCCCGGAGGCGCGCTCGCCCAGCGCGGCGTACGCCAGGGCCATCACGGCCAGCGGCAGCGTCGCCTGGAGGGTCGCGGCGAGCCCGCCGGGCAGGCGGTAGGCGGCCAGGAAGAGCAGCGGGAAGAAGATGCCGATGTTGCACAGGCCGAGCACGGCGGCCTTCCACCACCAGTCGCCGCGGGGGAGGCGGCGGCACCAGGCGAGGAGCAGCAGGCCGGCCGGCAGCGCGCGGACGGTGGCGCTGAAGAGCGGGCGGTCGGGCGGGAGGAGCTCCTCGGTGGTGAGGTACGTCGTGCCCCACACGACGGGGGCGACCGCGGTGAGGGCGACCGTGCGCCACGAAGTAGTTTCCACGGAAGACAAAGTATCTTCCGCGTGAGATATCGTCCAGTCCATGAGCGAACCGGACTTCGTCGGCCACGTCATCGAGCAGTGGCGCGCTGAGCGGCCCGACCTCGACGTCAGCCCGGTCGGGGTCGTCGCGCGGCTGCACCGCCTCGCCGCGCGGCTCACCGAGGAGCTGGTCGCGGAGTACGCCGAGCACGGGCTCGGCGAGGGCGAGTTCGACGTCCTCGCCACGCTGCGCCGCGCCGGCGCGCCGTACGAGCTGACCCCGGGCGCGCTCGCCGCCTCGACCATGGTCAGCTCCGGTGCCATCACCAAGCGGGTCGACCGCTGCGTGCAGCAGGGCTGGGCGACCCGGCGCGTCCACGAGCGTGACGGGCGTGGGCGCGTCGTGGCCCTGACCGAGGAGGGGCGGGCGCTGGTGGACCGGGCGTTCACCGCCCACATCGCCAACGAGCACCGCCTGCTCGCCGGGCTGACCGAGCGCCAGCGGGCCCAGCTGGCCGGGCTGCTGGAGCAGTGGGGCCGGGCGCTGGACGAGGCCGACTAGGGTGCGAGCCATGAGCGAGACCGCGCAGCAGACCTCCGCCACCGGCCCCCGCATCGTCGTCGGCAACGACGGCTCGGCGCCCGCGCTCCACGCGCTCGAGTGGGCGCTCGACCACGCGCGTGCCGTCGGCGGGACGATCACGATCGTGCGCGGCTGGACGTTCTCCACCGCGCCGCGGCCGAAGAGCCATACCTTCGGCTACGTCCCGCCGCGGGCCGACTTCGAGGAGGCCGTGCTCGACGACCTGCGCGCCGACGTCGCCGACACGGTCGCGACCCGCGGCGAGGGCGTCGCGGTCGACTACTCGGCGTACTGCGGTCCCGCCGGCACCGCGCTGCTGGAGGCGTCGGCCGAGGCCGACCTCGTGGTGGTGTCCTCGCGCGGTCGCGGCGGCTTCCGCGGGCTCACGCTCGGGTCGACCACCGACCAGCTCGTGCGGCATGCGTCGTGCCCGGTCGTCGTCGTGCGCGGCGCCCGGACGTCCGAGACCGAGCGAACCCGCACCCTCGACGCGGCCGCGCCGACCGCGGAGGAGCAGCCCTCCTCCTGAGGGCGTCCCTCCGCGGCGGTGCCGCTCAGGAGGGGATGTAGTCGAACGTGTCCGGGTCCGGGCCGGTGCGGCCCGCGGCACCCCGGTCGAGGGCGCTGATCTCCGCGACCTCGTCGACGCTGAGCGAGAAGTCGAAGATGTCGAAGTTCTCGCGGATGCGCTGCTCGGTCACCGACTTCGGGAAGACGATGTCGCCGCGCTCGACGTGCCAGCGCAGCGTCACCTGCGCCGGGGTCTTGCCGTGGGCCTCGGCGATCCGGCCGATCACCGCGTCGTCGAGCACCGCGCCCTGCGCGATCGGTGACCACGCCTCGACCTCGATGCCGTGGCGGATCGAGGCGGCGCGGGCCTCCTCGTTGCAGAAGTAGGGGTGGACCTCGATCTGGTTGACCGCCGGCACGACGCCGGTCTCCGCCACGATCCGGTCGAGGTGGGCGGGCTGGAAGTTCGAGACGCCGACCGCACGGGCCCGCCCCTGGTCGACGAGCTCGGTGAGGGCGCGCCAGGTCGAGACGTAGTCGCCGTCGTACCTCGTCGGCAGCGGCCAGTGGATGAGGAAGAGGTCGATCACGTCGACGCCGAGCTTCTCGAGGGTCTCGTCGAAGGAGCGACGCGCGTCGTCGGGGCGGTGGAAGCCGTTGTTGAGCTTGCTGGTGATCCACAGCTCCTCGCGCGGGAGGCCCGAGGCCTTGATCGCCTCGCCGACGCCGGCCTCGTTCTGGTACATCTGCGCGGTGTCGATGTGCCGGTAGCCGATCTCCAGGGCCGTGCTCACCGCGGCCGCGGTGTCCTCCGGCGGCACCTGGTAGGTGCCGAAGCCCAGCTGCGGGATCGTCGTCTGGTTGTTCAGGGTGATCGTGGGGACGCTCATGCCTCCCCACAAGACCAGCGGTCGCCAAATCCTTCCCCGCGGGGCCCGCACGCGAGAATGGTCACGTGAGCGTCCCGGAGCCCGTCCCCTACACCGCCTACGACACCCGGCTGGCGTCGTACGCCGTCATCACCGACGACCGGGACCGGATCCTGCTGGCGCTGTGGAACGAGGCGGCCGACGGCCCCCGGTGGACGCTCCCCGGAGGCGGCGTCGAGCTCGACGAGACCGTCGAGGAGGGCGCGGTCCGCGAGGTGCGCGAGGAGACCGGGTACGACGTCCGGCTCGACCGCCTGCTCACCGTCGACACCTACGTCATCCCCGCCTCCCGCCGCCACCTCGCCACCGACCGATCGCTCAAGGCCGTCCGCGTCCTGTTCGCCGCCACCGTCACCGGCGGCGAGCTCACCGCCGAGGTCGACGGCACCACCGACGAGGCCCGCTGGGTCCCCCTCGCCGACGCCGCCCGCCTGCCCCACGTCTCCCTCGTCGACCTCGCCCTCCGCCTGCTCCGCCGCTGAGGTCGGCGGCTCCTCCGGGTCTGGGCGGTTCGGGTCCGGGCGGTTCGGGTCCGGGCGGTTCGGGTCCGGGCGGTTCGGGTCCGGGCGTCGACGATCGTTCAATTGCGCGGTTGTAGCGGCTTCTCCGGCGCGCCAGGCGCTGAAGCCGCGCAATTGCGCAGTTGTTGACGGCCCCGGGGACGGCTCGCCGCGGCTAGCGTGGGCGGATGAGGCGATGGGGTGCGCTGGTGCTGGCGGGGGTGCTGCTGGCCGGGTGCACCGGCGAGGCGTCGGAGCCGGGGGCGCCGGCCAGCCCCGGGACGTCGCCGGAGGCCGCAGTCGAGCCGACCGCGGACCCGAGTACTGGGCCGAGCGCCCAGCCGACCGCTGAGCCGACCGCTGAGCCGACCGCCGAGCCGGACGCCGAGCCGGACGAGGAGCTCGTGGTGGTCGGCCACGCGACGGAGCCGCAGCTCCGCCTGTCGAGGAGTACGTCGGCGCGGCTGGTGAGCGGCGAGGTGACCCGCTGGCGCGGCCGGCGGGTGGTGGCGACCGGGCCGGTGGCCCGGCGGCAGCGCGCGGTGGAGCGTGACCCGGGGACGCTCGCGGTCGTGCCGGTGGGGGCCGTGGGACCGACGACCACGGTGGCGCGGGTGGCCGGCCGCGACCCCGTCCGCGACGACCCGCGCGCGGTGGACCTGACGGTGGTCGGTGACGTGATGCTCGTGCGCGGGGTGCCGGACGCGTGGGGCGCGCTGGCGCCGACGGCCGACCGGCTCCGGAAGGCCGACCTGACGGTCGGCAACCTGGAGAGCACGCTGAGCCTCGACGGCTCGCCGACCCAGGGCGGCGACTCGTTCGGGGCGACGCCGGCGCTGCTGGGGCCGCTGCGGCGGGCCGGGTTCGACGCGCTGTCGCTGGCCAACAACCACGCCGGCGACTTCGGGGAGCGGTCGCTGCTCGAGACGGTCGCGGAGCTGCGGGCCAGCCCGATCGAGGTGTTCGGGGCCGGGCCGGACCGGGCGGCGGCCGGCCGGCCGGCGTACGTCGAGAAGGGCGGGGTGCGGTTCGCGTTCGTCGGGTTCAACGCGATCGGCGAGACGCCGCGGGCGACGCCGACCACCCCGGGCGCGCTCAGCGTGCGGATGCCGCCGCGCACGGGGCCCCGGCTGGTCGAGGCCGACCTGCGCCACGTCGAGCGCACGATCGCCCGCGCCGGCGAGCAGGCCGACGTGGTGGTCGTGCTGCCGCACTGGGGCACGCAGTACACCCACCGGCCCGAGCCGGTCCAGCGCACCGTCGCCCGCCGGCTGGTCGCGGCCGGCGCGGACCTCGTCGTCGGCGGTCACCCGCACTGGGTGCAGGGCGTGGACGTCGTCGACGGCGTCCCGGTCGCGCACTCGCTGGGCAACTTCGTCTTCGACATGGACTTCATGGAGCAGACGCTCGAGGGCGTGGTGCTGGAGGCGACGGTCTGGGGTGCGGAGCTCAAGGCGGTCCGGTTGGTGCCCTACGCGATGGACCCGCGGACGTTCGCGTCCCGGTTCGTCCGCGGCGACCGTGCGGACGGGATCCTCGCCGACGTGTGGTCGACGAGCACCGGCCCGTACGCGCGCTGAGGTGGCCCGAGGACGCTCCTATGGTTCGTCAAGCAGTTGCTGGCTGCCTCTGTTCGAGTAGCCGGTAGAGGTCTCTGGCGATGTAGCGCTTGAGGCATCGCTTGATCTCGGGCCCTGTCTTTCCTTCCGCGGTCC
>NZ_JACMYC010000027.1 GCF_014266025.1 Nocardioides deserti
CGGTCGACCGCCGGCCCGGAGGGGCGCAGCCGCGCCGGCGGCCGCCGGCCGCGGCCGTGGTGGCTGCTGCCGCTCGCGGCCCTCGTCGTGCTGGCCTGGCGGGACGAGCTGCTGGTCAGCGACGTCGGCGTCGTGCTGCTGGTCGTGCTGCTCACCCTCACCCTCGCCCTCCTGGCCCCGACGGTCGCCTACCTCGCGGCCGGGGTGCTCGTCGGCCGGGCCGCCTCGGCCGCGGCGCTCCTGGCCGGTCGTCGCCTGGTGGCCGACCCCGGTCCAGCGGGGCGCGCCGCCGCCGCTGCGGGCGCGGTCGGGGTCACGCTCGGGGTCGTGCCGGTCTTCATCGGCAGCCTGACCGCCCAGGCGGCGGCCGGCGACCGCGACTACTACGTCCTGCCGGCGGTGGGAGCGGGGATCTGTGCACTCGTCGCGCTCCTGGTGATCGCGGCGTCGCTGGCGGTGCACTCGACCGAGACCGTGCTGGTCCGCCGACGCGAGCTGGCAACCCTGGTCGCCACGGGCGTCCCGGCGACGGTCGTGAGCGACTCGCAGCGGCTGGAGTGCCTGCTCGTCACCGTCCCGCTCGCGGTGCTGGGCTCGCTCGTCGGGTCGGTGGGGTACGCCGTGCTCGCCGCCGACCTGGCCGGGTCCACCGCGGAGGTGCTCGTCGGCCTCGGGTCGACGGCCGCCGTCAGCGTCCTCGCCTGCTGGTTGGCGACCGCCGTGCTGCGGCCGTGGGTGCGCGATGCCGTCGGCCCGGAGAACCTCCGCACCGTCTGAGCCGGCGCGAGCCGGCCGGCACGGATCACCGCACGGGTCAGGGCACGGGTCAGGGCACGACGGACAGGAACAGGAACGCACCGAGCAGCACCAGGTGCACCAACCCCTGCTGCGACTTGGCCCGGCCCTGGGCGACGGTGAGCACCGAGACGACGACGGTGATGCAGAGCAGCACCAGCTGGGTGGTCTCCAGGCCGAGCTCGAGCGGGCCGTCCAGCCAGATCGAGGCGACGGCGATGGTGGGGACGGTGAGGCCGATCGAGGCCATCGCGGAGCCGTACCCGAGGTTCAGGCTGACCTGCACG
This sequence comes from Nocardioides deserti, assembly GCF_014266025.1. Taxonomy (GTDB): domain Bacteria; phylum Actinomycetota; class Actinomycetes; order Propionibacteriales; family Nocardioidaceae; genus Nocardioides; species Nocardioides deserti. The sequence continues at coordinate 1,083 of NZ_JACMYC010000027.1, forward strand.
CGGTCGCGGGACGCGTTGCGGACGGCCGCGATGGACTCCGGCGCGAGCACGAGCAGCGCGATGACGACGCCGACGACGGCGTACGGCGCGCCCACCGCCTTCACGGCGTCCTCGATGGTGGGGGAGAGCAGCTTCGCGAGGCCGACGACCGCGACCAGCGAGACGACGAGCAGGGCCAGGCTCAGCAGGGTCTCGCGGCGCGACGGCGGGTCGGCGTGGTCGTCGCCGTCCGCGTCGAGCAGCCCGGTCATCAGGCCGTACTCGTCGCTGGAGACCGGCACGAAGAAGTCGCGGTGCCGCACGGTCTGGGTGAGCACGAACCCGACGTACAGCACCAGCGAGGCCACCGCTGCGAACGCCAGCTGCGAGCCGGAGAACTCCAGGCCCTGCCCGGAGGTCGTGAACGACGGCAGCACCATCGTCAACGAGGCCAGCGCGACGACCGTGGTGAGCGCCGAGCCGGTGCCCGACGGGTTGAAGCTGACCAGGTGGTGCTTGAGCGCACCGACCAGCAGCGAGATGCCGACGATGCCGTTGAGGGTGATCATCACCGCCGCGAAGACCGTGTCGCGCGCGTAGGTGCTGGTGCCCTCGCCGCCGCTGGTCATCAGCATCACGATCAGGCCGACCTCGATGACGGTCACGGCCACCGCGAGGATCAGCGACCCGAACGGCTCGCCCACCTTGTGCGCCACGACCTCCGCGTGGTGGACGGCGGCGAGCACCGCGCCGACCAGCGCCGCGCCGATGGCCACCAGGACCGCCCAGTGCTCGTGGTGCAGCCAGGTGGCGGCGAGGACGACGGCGGCGACGACGGGGACGACCACCGACCACTGGAACGGGCCGCGGACGGCGGGGGCACTCATCAGTTCCCAACCTATCGGTCCCCGCACGTAGGCTTGACCGGTCCCCAGCACGCTCCCCGCCGTCCCTCGTGAGGTCTCGCATGTCCGCCCCTGAGTCCGTCTTCCCGCGGCTCGAGCCCCGTCTCCCGTCGGTGTCCAAGCCGATCCAGTACGTCGGGGGCGAGCTCAACTCCACGGTCAAGGACTGGGACTGCGGCGCCACCACCGAGGCCGGCGAGACCGTCCGCTGGGCGCTGATGTACCCCGACGCCTACGAGGTCGGCCTGCCCAACCAGGGCGTCCAGATCCTCTACGAGGTGCTCAACGAGCGCGACTGGATCGTCGCCGAGCGCACGTACGCCGTGTGGCCGGACATGGAGCGCGTCCTGCGGGAGGGCGACGAGCACGGCCCGATCCCGCAGTTCACCGTCGACGGCCACCGCCCGGTCCGCGCCTTCGACGTGCTCGGCCTCAGCTTCTCCACCGAGCTCGGCTACACCAACATGCTCAACGCCCTCGACCTCGCCGGGATCCCGCTGCACGCGGTCGACCGCACCGACGAGGACCCGGTCGTGCTGGCCGGCGGCCACGCGGCGTTCAACCCCGAGCCGATCGCGGACTTCCTCGACGCGGCCGTCCTCGGCGACGGCGAGGAGGTCGTGCTGGCGATCTCCGAGGTGATCCGGGAGTGGAAGGCGCAGGGTCGCCCGGCCGGCGAGATGCCCAGCGCCCGCGACGAGCTGCTGCGGCGGCTCGCGGTCAGCGGCGGCGTCTACGTGCCGAAGTTCTACGACGTCACCTACGGCGCCGCCGGCGCGATCTCCTCGGTCGTGCCGAACGTCCCCGGCGTGCCGTTCCGCGTCACCAAGCACACGCTGATGGACCTCGACGCCTGGCCCTACCCGGCCAAGCCGCTGGTGCCGCTCGCCGAGACCGTGCACGAGCGGTTCAGCGTCGAGATCTTCCGCGGCTGTACCCGCGGCTGCCGATTCTGCCAGGCCGGCATGATCACCCGCCCGGTCCGCGAGCGCTCGATCGAGACGATCGGCGCGATGGTCGAGAACGGCATCCGCAAGTCCGGCTTCGAGGAGGTCGGTCTGCTCTCGCTCTCCAGCGCCGACCACACCGAGATCGGCGAGGTCGCCAAGGGTCTCGCCGACCGCTACGAGGGCCAGAACGTCTCGCTCTCGCTGCCCTCGACCCGGGTCGACGCGTTCAACATCAACCTGGCCAACGAGTTCTCCCGCAACGGCCGCCGCTCCGGCCTGACGTTCGCCCCCGAGGGCGGCTCGGAGCGGATGCGAAAGGTGATCAACAAGATGGTCACCGAGGAGGACCTCATCCGCACCGTCGCCGCGGCGTACTCCCACGGCTGGCGGCAGGTGAAGCTCTACTTCATGTGCGGCCTCCCCACCGAGACCGACGAGGACGTCCTGCAGATCGCCGACCTCGCCAAGCGGGTCATCGCCAAGGGCCGCGAGGTCTCCGGGCGCAACGACATCCGCTGCACGGTCTCGATCGGCGGGTTCGTGCCCAAGCCGCACACGCCGTTCCAGTGGGCCGCCCAGCTCGACCACGAGACCACCGACGAGCGGCTGCGCAAGCTGCGCGACACCGTCCGTGAGGACAAGAAGTACGGCCGCGCGATCGGCTTCCGCTACCACGACGGCAAGCCCGGCACCATCGAGGGACTGCTCTCCCGCGGCGACCGCCGCATCGGGCGCGTCATCGAGCAGGTCTGGCGCGACGGCGGGCGCTTCGACGGCTGGAGCGAGCACTTCTCCTACGACCGCTGGGTCGCTGCGTGCGAGCAGGCGCTCGCCGCGCTGCCGGAGTCCGAGGGTGGGGTCGACCTCGACTGGTACACCACCCGCGAGCGCGGCTACGACGAGGTCCTGCCCTGGGACCACCTCGACTCCGGCCTCGACAAGGACTGGCTGTGGGCCGACTGGGAGGACGCCCTCGCCGTCGCCGACGGCTCCTCCGACGTCGAGGTCGAGGACTGCCGCTGGACGCCCTGCTACGACTGCGGCGTCTGCCCCGAGATGGGCACCGAGATCCAGATCGGTCCCACCGGGCGTCAGCTGCTCCCGCTCTCGGTCGTCTGAGCCGCTGCTGGGGGTCGGTGCCGCGACATTCCGGCGCAATTGCGCGGTTGTAGCGCTGGTCCGGGCGGTTGACGCGACATTCCGGCGCAATTGCGCGGTTGTGTCGCCCGAGGAGCCACCCGCCCGCGGAGCCACCCACCCACGGTCAGCGGCAGGTGAACCGAGTGGTCAGAGCCGCCCGCTGCGCAGCGCCTTGAAGGTGTCCGGTGCGACGACGCCGACGGCGGTGAGCCCGACCCGGCGCTGGTAGGTCGCGGCCGCGCGCGACGTGGCCCGGTCGAGCACGCCGGTGACGCGGAGCCGGGCGCCGGTGGCGACGAGCGAGCGCTGGAGGCGGCGCACGGCGTCCTCGGCCGAGCCCTCCTTGAGCAGGCGGGCCTCGCCGCGGACCAGCAGCGAGACCCAGGTGCGACGGTCGACCCGGCCGGTGACCGGCAGCCCGGTCTGCCGCTGGAGCTGGCGGACCACGCGGACGACGCCGCCGTCGAACCGGCCGTCGACCTTGCCGCGGTACGCCGCACTCTTGCGCAGCAGGCACTGCGCGGTGCGGACGACCTGGCCGCGGCGACCCTTCGCGAGCGTCGGGTAGGCGGCGCGGTCCAGGCGCACCCCGCCGCAGGCGCGCGGCGCGCGGGGAGCGACCGAGCCGCCGCCGACCCGGAGGTAGTTGCGGTCGATGGTCAGGGTGACGCCGCCGTACGTCGCGGTCTCGTCGAGGGCGTACTGGTGCACGCGCTCGCCGGCCCAGCTGCCCTTGCGGACCTTGGCGGAGACGGCCGTGTCCGCGCGACCGTTGGCCCAGGCGAACCAGACCTGGTCGGGCATCGTGTAGGAGCCGGGGGAGAGGTTGTCGGCGTTGTCGAGCGCGTGGATGCCGGCGGCGATGTTGGAGTAGACCCCCGAGCGGTGGCCGAGGTCGTGCAGCGCCTCGGTCCAGCCGGAGAGGAACCGCAGCGCGGAGCGGCGGCAGTCGTCGCCGGCGAGGTCGAAGTCCTCGAGGTCGTACCAGAGCGTGCTGCGGGGGTCGATGCCCAGCGCACGGGCACGCTCGGCCGCCGCGGTCGCCTCGGCGCGGCCCTGGGCGTCGGCCGCGGCGTACGCCCCGGCGGGCGCGGCGTCGATCCGGTCGGCGTAGCCGGAGCAGGAGGCCTGGGGGCCGACCCAGATCGGCAGCACCCGCCAGCCGGCGGTGGTCTGGCGGCGCACCCAGGTCGCGTCCAGGTGGGGCTGCCCGGAGGCCGGGTCGGCGGGGTCGGGTCGGCACGCCATCGTCGAGCCGCCGATGTACACCCCGACGCCCCAGAACGGCGAGTGCCGGCGCCACACGTCCATCTCGGCCTGGGTCGGCGCGCACCGGGCGTCGAAGGCGTAGCCGGTGAACGCGCCGGGCATCGGCCGCGCCGCCGGAGCGGGCGACGCCGAGGCCGGGGCCAGCAGGCCGCCGAGGAGCGCCAGCGTGGCGAGGCCGGTCACGAGCAACCTGGTGACGAGCAACCTGGTGACGAGCGTGCCGAGCAGCGGCCGGAGCGGACCGGTCATCGAAGCCTCCCGAGGGCCTGGGTGTCGCGTCACCCTACGACGCGACACGCTCCGGTGCGCGCCGGTCGAGCTGGTCCTCGATCGCGTGGGGCTTGGCGACGTACGCCGCGAGCAGGCCCAGCGGCAGGCTGAGGACGAGCAGCAGGGCGACCGGCCAGTCCCACCCGCCGGTGGCGTCGTGGACGACGCCGATCGCGAACGGACCGAGGGCGGCGAGCAGGTAGCCGGCCGACTGGGTGAACGCCGACAGCGTCGCGGTCCCCTCGGCGGTGCGGGCGCGCAGGCCGACCAGGGTGAGGATCAGCGGGAAGGTGCAGGCGGCGGTGCCGACGAGCACCGCCCACAGCGGCGCGAGGGAGTACGGCGCGACGAGCATCCCGCCGTAGCCGATCGGGTAGCACGCGATCACCGCGAGCAGCACGCCGAGCGGGTTCTCCCGCGAGGCGAGCAGCCGCGGCAGCCACAGCGACAGTGGGATGCTGACGCCGGCGATGAGGGCGACGAGCAGGCCGGCCGCGGTCGGCGACCACCCGCTGTCGCGCCACAGCTGCGCGAACCAGCCGAAGACGGCGTACGCCTGGAGCGACTGCAGCCCGAAGAAGACCGCCATCGCGATGCCGAGCGGGGTCCGCGCGACGTCGAGGTAGCGCACCGCGCGCCCGGCCGGGCCGTCGGGCGGTCGCCGGTCGTGCGCGACGAGCCCCAGCCACGGCAGCGCCGCGAGCAGCGCGAGCACCGCCCACACGCCCAGGCCGGTGCGCCAGCTGCCTGCTGCCTCCGCGACCGGCACGGTGAGCGCGAGGGAGGCGGTCAGGCCGACGGCGAGGGCGGTGGTGTACGCCGCGGTCATCGCCCCGATCCGGTCGGGGAAGTGCAGCTTGACCAGCGACGGCAGCAGCACGTTCGCCATTGCCATGCCGGCCAGCGCGAGCAGCGACAGCACCAGGAAGAGCGTCTCGCTGTCGGTGGTGGAGCGGCCGAGCAGCCCGCCGCCGACGACCAGCAGCGCCAGCAGGGTCACCCGGTGCACCCCGACGACCCGCGCGGCCGTCGGCGCGAGCGCGCCGAACAGCGCGAACGCCAGGACGGGCAGCGAGGTCAGCAGGCCCGCGGTCGCCCCCGACATCCCGAACGCGTCGCGCACCTCGTCCAGCACCGGCCCGACGCTGACCGCAGCCGGGCGGAGGTTGAGCGAGAGGAGCAGGACGCCGGCGACCAGGAGCAGGGAGGTACGCCGCGCGGTCACCGTCCGCACCCGGGTCGCGGCACGTCGAAGGTCACGCGCACGGCGCGGTGGTCGCTGATCGCCGAGCGCAGCACCTGCGCGCTCGTCGGGACGAGGTGGGGGGAGTGCAGCACGTAGTCGATTCTCCGCCGGGGCACCCGGGGCGGGACCGTCAGCCCCCTCCCTTCGCCGACGACGGGCCACGGGTCCAGCGCGAAGCCGCGCGCGACGTCCATCGCGGGGGAGTCCGGCGTGGCGTTCAGGTCGCCGCCGAGGACGAACGGCACGTCCGCGCCGGACCGCTGTGCCACCATCCGGCGCACCGCGCGGAGCTGGACGATCCGGATGGTGCCGCGGGTGTGCTGGAGGTGCGTGCCGTAGACGTCGAGCGACCGGCCGCCGAAGTCGAGCGTCGCGCGGAGCAGGCCGCGCTGCTCCTGACCGGGCCGCCGGGGGAGCATCCGGTTCTCCCAGCGCTCGACGGGCAGCCGGCTGAGGAGCGCGGTGCCGTACTCCGACCTCGGGGCGCCGCGCCGCTCGGGCTTGCGGACGACGTTGCGCCCGAAGACGACGTTCATGTCCAGCCGCGTGCCCAGCCAGGTCGGCTCGTCGACGAAGGCCGACCGCGCGCGGAACCGGTCGACCTCCTGCAGCAGCACCACGTCGGCGTCCCAGGCCTCGATCTCCTGGGCGATCCGCTCCAGGTTGAGCCCGCCGCCGCCGAGCCCGCCGTGGATGTTGAAGCTCAGCACGACCACGCGGTCGGGGGCCGGGTCGACGCAGGTCTGGGTCGGCTCGGTCGGGAGGGTCGGCAGCCCGGACGGCCCGGAGGACCCGCTCGGGGACGGCGCGCCGGGGGTCCCGGTGGCGGACGGGCCGGTCGGCTGCGGGATGCCGCTGGGCGGTCCCGGCCGCCCGTCGGGCGCGTGGTCGGGCCGGGGCCAGAGCACGACGAGCGCCACGATCGTCGCCAGGGCGAGGAGCGCGAAGAGCCCGTGGACCCAGCGAAGCACTCGTGCAGGATAGGCGCCGTGCGCCACGTGACCGACGAGGAGAGGCGGGCGCGGCTGGCGGTGCGGCACGGGCTGGCGCCGGGCTCGCGGATGCCGGACCCGGAGACGGCCACGGCGGCGGTCACGGTGCTGCACTCGACGGAGCCGGCGACGCCGTACCTCTCGCTGTGGGCACGCGTCGACGGCTTCGCCCGCGCCGACCTCGACCGGGCGCTCGAGACGGACCGGACGCTGGTGAAGCAGCTCGCGATGCGGCGCACGCTCTTCGTGTTCCCGCGCGACCTGCTGCCCGCGGCGTGGGGCAGCGCGTCCGCGCGGGTCGCGGCGACCGAGCGCGCCCGGATGGTCAAGGACGTCGTGCGCGAGGGGCACGCCGAGGACGGCGAGACGTGGGTGCGGGCGGTCCGCGACGAGGTGCTCGCGCTGCTCGCCGCCCGGCCCGACGGCCTGACCGCCGCGGAGATCCGGGCCGGGCTGCCCGCCCTCGCTGCGGTCGCCACGGCCGGTGGCATCGGCCCGACGTACACCAACCGGACCCTCACCGGCCTCGGTGCGGACGCCCGGGTCGTCCGCGGCACCAACACCCAGCACTGGCGGGTCTCCCGCCCCCGGTGGACGCTCATGGAGCACTGGCTCGGAGAGGTGCCCGCCCCGCTCCCGCCGGCCGAGGGGTACGCCGCCCTGGTGCGCCGCTGGCTGTGGTCCTTCGGGCCCGGCACCGAGGCCGACCTGGTCTGGTGGCTCGGCGCGACCAAGGGGGCCGTCCGGGCCGCGCTCGCCGACGTCGGCGCCGTCGAGGTCACGGTCGACGGCGGCGGCACCGGCTGGCTGCTGCCCGACGACCTGGAGCCCGTCGCCGCGCCCGAGGACTGGGTCGCGATGCTGCCGGTGCTGGACGCGACCGTGATGGGGTGGAAGGAGCGCGGGTGGTACCTCGGGCCGCACGCCCCCCTGCTCTTCGACCGCAACGGCAACGCCGGCACGACCGCCTGGTGGAACGGCCGCGTCGTCGGCTGCTGGGTGCAGGACGCCGCCGGGACGGTGTCGGCGCGCCTCGTCGAGGACGTCCCCGTCGCGGCCCGCGCGCAGCTCGACGCCGAGGCGGCCCGGCTCACGGCGTGGCTCGCGGGGGAGCGGGTCGGCACCGTCTACCCCTCGCCGGCGATGAGGGACGGGTCGTGAAGGACGGCGCCTGACTCCGCCGATCCGTTGGGCGAGAGCCGCGGGCCGTAGGATCCGCGGGTGCGTCAGCAGCCCGAGCAGCAGGCCCCGCCCGTCCAGCGGCTGCGGATCCGGTACGCCAAGCGCGGCCGGCTCCGGTTCACCAGCCACCGCGACTTCAGCCGGGCCTTCGAGCGAGCGGTGTTCCGCGTGCGGGTGCCGATGGCGTACTCCTCGGGCTTCAACCCCCACCCGCGCATCTCGTACGCCGGCGCCGCACCGACCGGGTCGGCCAGCGAGGCGGAGTACCTCGAGATCGGGCTGGCCGAGGTCGTCGACCCCGCCTCGATCCACACCAGCCTCGAGGAGGCCCTGCCGCCGGGCCTCGACGTGCTCGAGGTCGTCGAGTCGGCGGGCGGGTCGCTGGCCGACCTGCTGGAGGCCAGCCACTGGTGGGCCGACGTCGCGGCGCAGCCGACCGAGGCGGCGACCGCGGTCGACGCGTTCCTGGCCGCGGAGTCCGTCGTCGTGGAGCGGATGACGAAGAAGGGGCTGCGCGAGCTCGACTGCCGCGTGCCGGTCGTCTCGCTCGTCGCCGGCCCCGCGCCGGACGACTCGCCGGCCGGTGCCCGGCTCGACCTGGTGCTGCGACACGCCGTGCCGTCGATCCGTCCCGACGACGTGCTCAGCGGACTCGCCGCAGTCTCCGCGCTGGCGGTCGGCCCGGCACCGCTGCTGACCCGCGTCGCGCAGGGTCCGCTCGACGCCACGACCGGAGAGGTCCGCGACCCGCTGCGCCCCCGAGCATGACCGCATCGAGGGTGTGGTGTGCGATACTCGGCGACGGTCGACCCCGTCGACCCGACGACGTTCTCGCCCGGCCCGCAGCCTGCGGGCCGAGCACGGTGGGTGCAGGTCGTCGCCAGACCGCGACGCGGCCGTGACAGGGCCCAGCGACCGCGGCAGGTGACCTCCCACACCCAGTGACGCACACCGCGGAGGGTGTCGCCGCCACCGAAGGCTTTGCGCCGTCGACCTTGAGCACGCGGGTCCGCGGCGTCTGACCGCCCGGCCGCCCTGCGGGGGACCGGGCCGAGGAGCAGCACATGGCTGACGACGACCTGCAGGTCGCCCCCACCGAGACCACTGCCGCGGGGGACGCCCCCGCGGACGCCGCGCCGGCCAAGAAGGCCACCGCGCGCAAGACCGCCGCCAAGAAGACGGCGGCGAAGACCACCACGGCCAAGAAGGCCGCCGCGAAGAAGGCGCCGGCCAAGCGGACCACCAAGAAGGCCGCCGCCGCGGCCGCGGAGGCCCCGGTCGACACGCCCGCCGAGCCGCTGCCCGACGCGCCGGCCGACACGCCCGCCGAGGCGCCGATCGAGGCCTCGGTCGTGGACGCGCCGGCCGAGGCGCCGGCGAAGAAGGCCGCCGCCAAGCGGACGACCAAGCGGACCACCACCAAGAAGGCCGCCGCGAAGAAGACCGCCGCCGCGCCGGAGCAGCCGGCCGACGAGCCGCTCCCGACCGACCCGGCCGCCGAGCAGCCCGCCGAGCAGCCCGCCGAGGAGGCCGCGCCGGCCGCGCGCTCCGCCGCCGTACCGCTCTTCCAGGCGCCCGAGCCGGTCAAGGCCCCCGCGCGCCGGACCCGCAAGAAGGCCGCCCCCGTGCCCGAGCCGGAGCCCGTGCTCGAGGACGAGCCCACCGAGGACGAGTCCGAGGACGCCGCGCTCGCCGAGGTCGCCCCCGGCGAGCCCACGGTCGAGCCGCCCGCCCAGGAGGAGACGGCCGACGAGGCCGCCACTGACACCGACACCGGTGCCGAGGCCGGGTCCGACGACCAGGACACCGACCAGGACGACGACCAGGACGACGACCAGGACGAGAGCCAGGACGGCGAGGGCAACAGCTCCGGCCGCCGCCGCCGTCGTCGCGGCGGACGCCGTCGCCGCAAGTCCGGCGGGGGATCCGACGACGCCGAGTCGGGCGACGCGAACGGCACGGACCAGGGCGGCCAGCAGCAGGGCCAGTCCGGCGACAAGACCGACGACAAGACCGGCGACAAGACCGGCGACAAGACCGGCGACAAGACCGGCGACAAGACCGGCAAGTCCGGCGACCAGGGCGACAAGTCCGGCGACCAGGACCGGGAACAGGACAAGGACGAGCAGGAGTCCGGCGAGGGCTCCTCCTCGCGCCGGCGTCGGCGCCGTCGTCGCTCCGGGGACAACGGCGGCGACAACGGCGAGGGCGAGGAGTCGTCGGAGAAGACCTCCTCCCGCGCCCGCCAGAGCCGCACCGGTGACGACCAGATCACCGCGGTCTCCGGCTCGACCCGCCTGGAGGCCAAGAAGCAGCGCCGCCGCGAGGGCCGCGAGGCCGGCCGCCGCCGCGCCCCGATCGTGAGCGAGGCGGAGTTCCTCGCCCGCCGCGAGGCCGTGGACCGGGTCATGGTCATCCGCCAGCGCGACGAGCTCACCCAGATCGGCGTGCTCGAGGACAAGGTGCTCGTCGAGCACTACGTCGCCCGCGAGTCGCAGACCTCGCTCATCGGCAACGTCTACCTCGGCCGGGTCCAGAACGTCCTGCCCTCCATGGAGGCGGCGTTCATCGACATCGGCAAGGGCCGCAACGCGGTGCTGTACGCCGGCGAGGTCAACTGGTCCGCGCTCGGTCACCGCGAGGGCCAGCCCCGCAAGATCGAGTCGGTCCTCTCCTCGGGCCAGTCGGTGCTCGTGCAGGTCACCAAGGACCCGATCGGCCACAAGGGCGCCCGGCTGACCAGCCAGATCAGCCTCGCGGGCCGGTTCCTGGTCTACGTGCCGGACGGCACGACCAGCGGCATCTCCCGCAAGCTGCCCGACACCGAGCGCAGCCGCCTCAAGACGCTGCTCAAGGAGATCGTCCCGGACTCCGCCGGCGTCATCGTGCGCACCGCCGCCGAGGGCGCCAGCGAGGACGAGCTGACCCGCGACGTCGAGCGGCTCAAGGCCCGCTGGGAGGACATCGAGAAGAAGGCCAAGGGCAGCGCCCCGCAGCTGCTGTACGGCGAGCCGGACCTCACCCTCAAGGTGGTCCGCGACCTGTTCACCGAGGACTTCTCCAAGCTCGTCATCGAGGGCGCGGACGCCTGGGACACCGTGCAGGGGTACGTCGAGCACGTCGCGCCCGACCTGGCCGAGCGCCTCGAGCGCTACGAGCCGTCCGAGCACGACGGCAAGGACGTCTTCGCGACCCACCGGGTCGAGGAGCAGATCGCCAAGGCGCTGGACCGCAAGGTCTGGCTGCCCTCCGGCGGGTCGCTGATCATCGACCGCACCGAGGCGATGACGGTCATCGACGTCAACACCGGGAAGTTCACCGGCTCCGGGGGCAACCTCGAGGAGACGGTCACCAAGAACAACCTGGAGGCGGCCGAGGAGGTCGTGCGCCAGCTCCGGCTGCGCGACATCGGCGGCATCATCGTCGTCGACTTCATCGACATGGTCCTGGAGTCCAACCGCGACCTCGTGCTCCGCCGCCTGGTGGAGTGCCTGGGCCGCGACCGGACCCGCCACCAGGTCGCCGAGGTCACCTCGCTGGGCCTGGTGCAGATGACGCGCAAGCGGATCGGTACCGGCCTGGTCGAGTCGTTCAGCGAGAACTGCGAGCACTGCCAGGGCCGCGGCGTCGTCATCCACGACGCCCCGGTCGCGCCGCGCAGCGAGGACGACGGCCGCAGCGGCAGCCGTGGCGGCGGTCGCCGACGCGGCGGCAAGGGCAAGGGCGACGACGAGCAGTCGGGCCAGCAGTCCGGCCAGCAGTCCGGCCGCGGCGGCCAGAACGGTGGCCAGAACGGCGGCGGTCAGGGCGGTGCCGGCAAGGTGCCGACCCCGGCCGAGCTCGCCGCGATGGCGCGCCACGAGGACAAGCCTGCGGAGCAAGCTGCCGACAAGGCCGCCGACCAGGCGGCCGACAAGCGCGCGGACAAGGGCGCGGACGTGCCAGCGGACACGACGGCCGACGGCGACGTGACCCCCGCGCCGGAGCAGCAGCCGGAGCAGGCCGCCGAGCCCGCCGCGCCGCGCGTGGTGACCCGCACGCGCCGCCGTCGCGGCGGCGCGGCCCCGGCCGAGCAGGCCGAGCAG
>NZ_JACMYC010000028.1 GCF_014266025.1 Nocardioides deserti
GCCCGCCCCCCCCCCCCCCGACGACCGGACGGCCTCAGGCCGGGCCGACCACCGCGAGGACCTCGGGGCGGGTGAGCACCTCGGCGGCCACCGCGCGGACGTCGTCGAGGGTGACGGCGTCGATCCGGGTCATCACCTCGTCGATGGACAGCAGCTCGTCGTAGACGAGCTCCGCCTTGCCCAGCCGCGACATCCGCGAGCCGGAGTCCTCCAGGCCGAGCACGAGCCCACCGCGGAGCTGGCCCTTGCCGCGGGCTAGCTCCTCGGCGTCGATCCCCTCGGCCGCCACGCGCGCCAGCTCGGCGCGCACGGTGGCGAGCACCTCGTCGTACTTCGCGGGCAGGCAGCCGACCGCGACGCCCACCAGGCCGGAGTCGGCGTGGCTGCTGGCGAAGGAGTAGACCGAGTACGCCAGGCCCCGGCGCTCGCGCACCTCCTGGAAGAGCCGGCTGGAGGTGCCGCCGCCGAGCGCGATGTTGAGCACGCCGAGTGCGAAGCGCCGGTCGTCATTGCGACCGAGCCCCTCCATCCCGAGCACGACGTTGACCTGCTCGAAGGGCCGGGTCGTGCTGGCCGCCCCTGGCGTGACCGGCAGCCACGGCTCGGCGGCGCGCGCGCCGACCGGCTCGTCGTCGCCGTCGAGGAAGCCCTGTCGGCCGAAGGCCTCGGCGACCTGGGCGACCAGCACGTCGTGCTGCACCGCGCCGGCCACCGAGACGACCATCCGCGGCGCGCGGTAGTGCTCGGCGTAGAACGCCCGCACCTGGTCCGCGGTCAGCGCGGTGATCGACTCCTCCGTACCGGCGATGTCGCGGCCCAGCGGCGCGTCGCTCCCCCACGCCTGCGCGGCGAGGAGGTTGTGCACGACGTCGTCGGGGTCGTCGTCGTGCATCGCGATCTCGTCGAGGATCACGTCCCGCTCGGCCTCGACGTCGTCGTCGGCGAGCAGCGAGCCGGTGATCATGTCGCCGAGGACGTCGACGGCCAGCGGCAGGTCCTCGTCGAGGACCCGCGCGTGGAAGCAGGTGTACTCCTTCGCGGTGAAGGCGTTGAACTCCCCGCCCACCGCGTCGAGCGCGATCGAGATGTCGAACGCCGAGCGCTCGGCCGTGCCCTTGAACAGCAGGTGCTCGAGGAAGTGCGAGCAGCCGTGCAGCGTCGCGGACTCGTCGCGCGAGCCGACCCCGACCCACACGCCGACCGCGGCGGAGCGGACGCCGGCCATCTCCTCGGAGATGACCCGCAGCCCGCCCGGCAGGACGGTACGCCGGACGGTCGAAGTCACCTGACCGGTGGCGTCGCGCACCACCTGGAGGGTCTCGGTCCGGGCGCTGGGGCCCGTGGCCTCAGCAGTGTCGTCAGAACGGCACGACCGGCCGGCAGGAGTCTGCCGGCCGGTCGCCGTGGTCCGTGGAGCCACGATGGAGGTCAGGCCTCCTCGGTGGCCTCGGCCGCGTCGGCACCGTCGGACGCCTCGGCGCCCTCGGTCTCCTCGACGACAGGGACGAGCGAGAGCTTGCCCCGGTCGTCGATCTCGCCGATCTCGACCTGGATCTTCTGGCCGACCGACAGGACGTCCTCGACGGCCTCGACGCGCTTGCCGCCGGCGAGCGGGCGCAGCTTGCTGATGTGCAGCAGGCCGTCCTTGCCGGGCAGCAGCGAGACGAACGCACCGAAGTTGGTCGTCTTGACGACCGTGCCGAGGTAGCGCTCGCCAACCTCGGGCATCGTCGGGTTCGCGATGCCGTTGATCGCGGACCGGGCGGCGTCGGCGGCCTCGCCGTTCGTGGCACCGATGTAGATGGTGCCGTCGTCCTCGATGGAGATCGAGGCGCCGGTGTCGTCCTGGATCTGGTTGATCACCTTGCCCTTGGGGCCGATGACCTCGCCGATCTTGTCCACGGGGATCTTGATGGTGATGATCCGCGGCGCGGTGGACGACATCTCCTCGGGGGCGTCGATGGCCTCGGCCATGACGTCGAGGATGGTGTGGCGGGCGTCGCGGGCCTGCTTCAGCGCTGCACCCAGCACGTCGGCGGGGATGCCGTCGAGCTTGGTGTCGAGCTGCAGCGCGGTCACGAACTCGCGGGTGCCGGCGACCTTGAAGTCCATGTCGCCGAAGGCGTCCTCGGCACCGAGGATGTCGGTCAGCGCGACGTACTCGGTCTTGCCGTCGATCTCACCGGAGACCAGGCCCATCGCGATGCCGGCGACGGGCGCCTTGAGCGGCACGCCGGCCTGGAGCAGCGACAGGGTCGAGGCGCAGACCGAGCCCATCGAGGTCGAGCCGTTGGAGCCCATGGCCTCCGACAGCTGGCGGATGGCGTAGGGGAACTCCTCGCGGTCCGGCAGCACCGGCAGCAGCGCGCGGCGGGCGAGCGCGCCGTGGCCGACCTCGCGGCGCTTCGGCGAGCCGACGCGGCCGGTCTCGCCGGTGGAGAACGGCGGGAAGACGTACTTGTGCATGTACCGGCGCGACTTCTCCGGCGACAGCGTGTCGAGCTGCTGCTCCATCTTGAGCATGTCGAGGGTGGTGACGCCCAGGATCTGGGTCTCGCCGCGCTCGAACAGCGCCGAGCCGTGGACGCGCGGGATCACGCCGACCTCGGCGTGCAGCGGACGGATGTCGGCCAGGCCGCGCCCGTCGATGCGGATCTTGTCGCGCAGGATGCTCTCGCGGACCAGCTGCTTGTTCAGCGCGCGGAACGCGGCGCCGATCTCCTTCTCGCGACCCTCGAACTGCGCGCCGACCTTCTCGAGGACCGAGTCCTTGAGCTCGTCGGTGCGGTCGTTGCGCTCGGTCTTGTCGGCGATCTTCATCGCGGCGGCGAGGTCGGCCTTGGCGGCGGACTCGACGGCGGCGAAGACGTCGTCCTCGAAGTCGAGGAAGACCGGGAAGTCCTGGACCGGCTTCGCGGCGGCGGCGGCCAGCTCGGCCTGGGCCTCGCACAGCTGCTTGATGAAGGGCTTCGCGGCGTCGAGGCCGCTGGCCACGACCTCCTCGGTCGGCGCCTGGGCACCGCCCTGGACCTTCGCGAAGGTCGTCTCGGTGGCCTCGGCCTCGACCATCATGATCGCGACGTCGCCGGTGTCGGTGACGCGACCCGCGACGACCATGTCGAAGACGGCGTCCTCGAGCTGGCTGTGCGTCGGGAAGGCGACCCACTGGCCCTCGATCAGCGCCACGCGCACGCCGCCGACCGGGCCGGAGAACGGCAGGCCGGAGAGCTGGGTGGAGATCGAGGCCGCGTTGATGGCGAGCACGTCGTACGGCGTGTCGGGGTTCAGCGCGAGGACGGTGATGACGACCTGGACCTCGTTGCGCAGACCCTTCTTGAAGGTCGGGCGCAGCGGGCGGTCGATGAGGCGGCAGGTGAGGATCGCGTCCTCGCCCGGACGACCCTCGGACCGGAAGAACGAGCCGGGGATCTTGCCCGCGGCGTACATCCGCTCCTCGACGTCGATCGTCAGGGGGAAGAAGTCGAAGTGGTCCTTGGGCTGCTTGCCGGCGGTGGTCGCCGAGAGCAGCATCGTGTCGTCGTCGAGGTACGCCGTGACGGAGCCGGCGGCCTGGCGGGCCAGCAGGCCCGTCTCGAACTTGACGGTGCGGGTGCCGAAGGAGCCGTTGTCCAGAACGGTCTCGACGGCGGAGATGACGGGGTCGGTCAAGAGGTGTGTCCCTTGTCTGTCGCGGAGCGATCCGCAGCGTCCCGCTTCAGAAGGCCGATCTTCGATCGAGGCCCGCAGGCGCGCCCCGTGCGGGGCGTCCTTCCTGAGAGCCACTACCGAGGACCGGGCCAGAACGGCGGGTCGCTCCTGGTGGAGGTGTTCAGTTGGAGAATCTAGCGCAGGACGGCCGCGTGGCCGCGCTGCCCGGGGCGGACCCCGGAAAAGCAAGAGGGCCCACCAGTGGTGGGCCCTCCTCGGTCAGCGGCGCAGGCCGAGACGCTCGACGATCGACCGGTAGCGGTCGATCTCCGTCTTCTGCAGGTAGTTCAGCAGGCGGCGGCGCTGGCCGACCAGCAGCAGCAGGCCGCGCCGGCTGTGGTGGTCGTGCTTGTGCTGCTTGAGGTGCTCGGTCAGGTGGGAGATGCGGTGGCTGAGCAGCGCGATCTGCACCTCGGGCGAGCCGGTGTCGCCCTCGGTCGTGGCGTACTCGGCGATGATCCGCTTCTTGGTCTCCGCGTCGGTACCGATCGACATGCGGGCTCCTTCCGGCCACGAGGGCCTGGTCGCTGCGCGGCGCGCCGGGGCCTGTTCACCCGGGCACTCTGGTTCCGCGGCCGTTCTGACGGCGGTCGCCCTCCTTCGGGCAACCGGAGCAGACTACCGCGGCGCGCCGACGGCCCCCAAAACGCGGACCACCCGGTCGGCGGGGGCCGACCGGGTGGTCCCGGTGTCGTGCTGGGTGCTGCGTGCCGGGTGTCGCGGCGTCGTGCTCAGACCGCCGGCGGGTCCTGGCGCTGCACGGTCTGCGAGCCGTCGGTGTGCGTCGTGCTCGAGACCGTGCCGCCGCGGGCGCGACGGCTGTTGAGCGTGACGGCGGTGAGGACGAGCACGAGGATGCCGCCGATCGTCATGATCCACCCCACCATCGTGAGGTCCACGCCGCTGATCGCGTCCTCGACGGCGAGCGCGAGGATGAGTCCGACGACGAGGAGGAAGACTCCGAGTCCGTAGCCCATGGCTGTCCTTTCTCAGGGTGACGTCGCAGGGGTGACGTCAGGTCGAGGGACCCGGTGCCCGTCCGGACGGGCGAGGAAACCGTGCGCGACCTCAGCGCAGCCGGTCGCGGAGGGCCAGGTAGACCGCGCGCACCCCGACGGCGCGCTCCATCTCGCGCAGCACGCTGCCGAAGAACTGCTCGCGGTAGGTCTCGTCGGTGACCGTCGAGACCGTCAGGTAGAGGTTCGAGAACGCCGCGAGGAACAGCGAGACCTGGAACAGCGGCACGGAGACCTGGTCGAGGTAGGGCAGGTTGCGGATCTGGCCCTCCTCGATGCCCGTCCAGGCGTACTGCACCTTGATGTCCATCACCAGGCCGCCGAAGACCAGGAAGAACACCAGCACCGTCGCGGCGAGCAGCAGCACCTGCACGGCCTGCATGACCACGAGGACCAGCACGAGGTTCCACCGCTCGAAGCCCGCGACCGTGGCGTACGCCGCCGGGTCGGCGCCCGGGTCCTCGACCAGTGCGCGGCACTCCGCCTCCAGCGGTGTGCCGTCGCAGGCCCGCAGCAGGAAGTCGTCGTCCACGTCGTCGTCGGTCCGGTCGACCTCCTCGGGCAGGCGCACCAGCAGGAAGGCGACGGCGAGCAGGCTGAAGAGCAGCACGACCAGCCACAGCGTGCCGGTCGACAGGCTCGCCGAGAGCTGCCACGCCTCGGCGTTGACGAAGAGGAAGGTCACGAAGAGCAGGAGCAGCGGCAGCGCCCGGCTCATCATCGGCAGGAGGGTGCGCAGGCTGCCCACCCCGCGGCGCAGCGCCCACACGACGATCGGGCGGGTCCGCAGCGCGGTCAAGGCGTACGCCGCCGCGCCCAGCACGCCGATCGTCAGCAGCAGCGCGGGGGCCGCGGTCAGCTGGTCGGACAGCCATGCGATCGCGACGCCGCCGGCAAGGGCGACGACCACCGTGAGCACCGCCAGCGGCAGGAACCGCCGCGGCCGCAGCGCCTCGCGGGCGTGGCGCCGCTGCTCCGGGACGAAGTAGGCCAGCCCGTGCTGGAGGAACCACGCCTCGGTCGCGGCGAGCGGGTCCGGCGCGGCCGTCCGGCCCCCGCGGGAGCGGTCCAAGCTCACGGGACCAGCCTCACGGGACGAGCAGCTCGCGGGCGCGGCGGACGTCGTCGTCCATCTGCTCGACGAGCGCCTCGACGGAATCGAAGGCGGTCATCCCGCGCAGCCGGTCCACGAACGACACCTCCACCTCGACGCCGTAGAGGTCGAGGTCGGTGCGGTCCAGGACGTAGCTCTCGACCCGGCGCTCGCGCACCCCGTCGAAGGTCGGGTTCGTGCCGACCGAGATCGCCGCCGGGAAGGTCTCGCCGGTGTCGAGCCGCCGCAGCCACCCGGCGTACACCCCGTCGGCGGGGGCGGCCAGCAGACCGGTCGTCGGCACGTTGGCCGTCGGGTAGCCGAGCTCGCGGCCCCGCTGGTCCCCGCGCACGACCTCGCCGCGCACGGCGTACGGCCGGCCCAGCGCCTGGGCGGCACCGGCGACGTCGCCCGCGGCCAGGCAGGTGCGGACGTACGTCGAGGACCACACCATCGGTCCCCCGTCGAGCGGGATCCCCTCGGCGCTGAAGTCGTGGGCGCGACCGGCCTCGGCGAGGGTGGCGACGTCACCGGCGGCCCGGCTGCCGAAGCGGAAGTTCGCGCCCACCACGACGGCGCGGGCGTGGAGTGCGTCGACGACGACCCGCTGGACGAACTCCTCCGGGCTCCACGCGGCGATCGACCGGTCGAAGGGCACGGCCAGCACGCCGTCCGCGCCGGCCTCGCCCAGCAGGTCCGCGCGGACCTCCATGGTGGTCAGCGTCGTGGGCGCGTGCTCGGGCCGCAGCACCGCCATCGGGTGCGGGTCGAAGGTCACCGCCACCACGGGCAGCCCACCCAGCTCGCCGGCGATCTCGTGCGCCCGGGCCAGCACCCGCCGGTGCCCGAGGTGGACGCCGTCGAAGTTGCCGATCACCACCACGGTGCGACCGAGGTCGCCGGGGACCTCGTCGAGCGAGCGCCAGATCTGCACGGAGGAACCCTAGACGGTGCCCCCGCACCCCTGTGGTCGCGGTGCGGCCGCTGGTCAGACGAAGACCGCGACGGGGCGGGCGACGGGGCCTCGAGGCTCGTAGAGGGCGAGGAACTCCCCCGTGGGAGCGAAGACAGCGGTGGTGCCGGCGAGCTCGAGCTCGAGGCTCCGGCCGACCCGGACGTCGGCGGCGGCGCGCTCGTCGAGGTCGCGGCCCGGGAACGCCGCCCGGGCGGCGTCGGCGATCGGCAGCACTCCCCCGCCGGCCTCGACGTCCTCGCCGAGCTGCTCGAGGGTGCGCGCGACGTCGAGGTCGTAGGGGCCGACGGCCGTGCGTCGCAGCGCGGTGAGGTGACCGCCGACGCCGAGCCGGGCGCCGGCGTCGCGGGCGATGGCCCGGACGTAGGTGCCGCTGGAGCACCGCAGGGTGATGTCGGCGTCGACGACGTCGCCGACGCGGCGTACGCCGTGCACGTGCAGCTCGTGGACGGTCACCGCCCGCGGCTGGAGCTCGACCTGCTCGCCGTCGCGGACCCGCTGGTAGGCGCGCTTGCCGTCGACCTTGATCGCCGAGACCGCGGTCGGCACCTGCTGGAGCTCGCCGACGAACTCGCCGAGCACCGAGCGGACGGTCTCCTCGTCCAGCGCCGCCGCGGACGCGGTCGAGACGACCTCGCCCTCGGCGTCGTCGGTGGTGGTGGCGACGCCGAGCCGGACGGTCGCGGCGTACCCCTTGTCGGTCAGCATCAGGTGCCCGAGCAGCCGGGTCGCCCGGTCGACACCGAGCACCAGCACGCCGGTGGCCATCGGGTCGAGCGTGCCGGCGTGGCCGACCTTGCGGGTCCCGACGAGCCGGCGCACGCGCGAGACGACGTCGTGGGAGGTCATCCCGCCGGGCTTGTCGACGACGACGAGGCCCGGGCGCACCGGCGGCCGCTGAGCGGGTGCGCTCACACCTCGTCCGGGTCGACGGGGTCGATCGGCTGCGCGGGCGCGGCCGGGTCGGCGGCGTCGGCAGCGCCGGCGCTCTCCTCGTCGGCGTCGCCGTCGGCGTCGCGCGGCTTCTTGTAGGGGTCCGGTTCGCCGGCGTACGCCTCGACCCGGCGGGCGGCGACCTCCTCGTCGAGCGCCTTCGCCCGCGCGAGCACCTCGTCGAGGTGCCGGGCGGACTCCGGGAGCGCGTCGGCGACGAACGTCAGCGTCGGGACGTGGCGCATGCCGAGCTGCTTGCCGACCTCGGAGCGGATGAGCCCCTTGGCCGACTCCAGCGCCGCGGCGGTGCCGGCCAGCGCGGTCTCGTCGTCCTGCGCGCCCTCGCCGGTGCCGGCGAGCACGGTGTAGAAGATCGTCGCCTGCTGGGTGTCGCCGGAGACGCGCACGTCGGTGACGGTGACGAACCCGAGCCGCGGGTCCTTGATCCGCCGCTCGAGCATCTCGGCCACGAGGACCTGGATCCGGTCGGCGATCTTGCGCACCCGGGGACTACTCATGTCTCTCACTCTCTCAGAACGGGTCGCAGGCCGGGACGGGCCGACCTGCGGGCGGTGCCGAAACGGCGGGTCGGCGGACCCCCACCAGAAGGAGGGGACCCGCCGACCCGGTCGTGATCAGCTGCGGGGGATCTCCCGCATCTCGAACGCCTCGACGACGTCGCCTTCCTTGATGTCCTGGAAGTTGCGCAGGACCAGACCGCACTCGAAGCCCTCGCGGACCTCGGACGCGTCGTCCTTCTCGCGCTTGAGCGACGCGAGGTCGAGGTTGTCGGCCACCACGGAGCCGTCACGGATGACGCGCACCTTGGCGTTGCGGCGGATCGTGCCGGAGGTGACCATGCAGCCCGCGATGTTGCCGATCTTCGACGAACGGAAGATCGCACGGATCTCCGCCTGGCCGAGGGTCGACTCCTCGTACTCGGGCTTGAGCATGCCCTTGAGCGCCGCCTCGATCTCCTCGATCGCCTGGTAGATGACCGAGTAGTAGCGGATCTCGACGCCTTCCTTGTCCGCCATCTCGGTCGCCTTGCCCTGCGGGCGGACGTTGAAGCCGATGATGATGGCGTCGGAGGCGGCGGCCAGGTCGACGTTGGTCTCGGTGATCGCACCGACACCGCGGTCGATGACGCGCAGGGTGACCTCGTCGCCGACGTCGATCTGCGACAGCGAGTCCTCGAGAGCCTCGACCGAGCCGGACACGTCGCCCTTGAGGATCAGGTTGAGCTCCTGGCTCTTGCCCTTCTCCATGGAGGCCATGAAGTCCTCGAGCGTGCGGCGGACGCGGCGCTTGGCCTGCATGGCCGCCCGCTCGCGGGCCTCGCGCTTCTCGGCGATCTGACGGGCCATCCGGTCGTCCTCGACGACCAGGAAGTTCTGGCCCGCACCCGGCACGGCGGAGAGACCCAGGACCATCGCCGGACGCGCCGGGGTGGCCTCGGTGAGCTCGTTGCCGTGCTCGTCGAGCATCGCGCGGACACGGCCGTGGGCCGGGCCGGCGACGATCGAGTCGCCCACGCGGAGGGTTCCGCGCTGGACCAGGACGGTGGCGACCGGACCGCGACCGCGGTCCAGGTGCGCCTCGACCACGAGGCCCTGGGCGTCCTGCGTCGGGTTGGCGCGCAGGTCCAGCGAGGCGTCCGCGGTGAGCACGACCGCCTCGAGGAGGCTCTCGAGGTTGAGGCCCGACTTCGCCGACACGTCGACGAACATCGCGTCGCCGCCGTACTCCTCGGGGACCAGGCCGTACTCGGTCAGCTGGCCACGGACCTTGGTCGGGTCCGCCTCCGGCTTGTCGATCTTGTTGACCGCGACCACGATCGGCACGCCGGCGGCCTTGGCGTGGTTGAGCGCCTCGACCGTCTGCGGCATGACGCCGTCGTCGGCCGCGACCACGAGGATCGCGATGTCGGTGGCCTGGGCACCACGGGCACGCATGGCGGTGAACGCCTCGTGACCCGGGGTGTCGATGAGCGTGATCCGGCGCAGCTCGCCGTCGACCTCGGCACCGACCTGGTAGGCACCGATGTGCTGGGTGATGCCACCGGCCTCCTTGTCGACGACGTTGGCGTTGCGCAGCGCGTCGAGGAGCTTGGTCTTTCCGTGGTCGACGTGACCCATGACCGTGACGACCGGGGGTCGCACGACCAGGTCGGCCTCGTCGCCCTCGTCCTCACCGAACTCGAGGTCGAAGGACTCGAGCAGCTCGCGGTCCTCGTCCTCGGGCGAGACGACCTGCACGACGTAGTTGAGCTCCTCGCCGAGCAGCTCGAGCGTCGCGTCGTTGACCGACTCGGTCGCGGTGACCATCTCGCCGAGGCTGAACAGCATCTGCACCAGCTGTGCGGCGTCGACACCGATCTTCTCGGCGAAGTCGGTCAGCGAGGCGCCACGGGCCAGGCGCACGGTCTCGCCGTCGCCCTTCCGGACGCGCACGCCGCCGATGGTCGGGGCCTGCATGGCCTCGAACTCCTGACGACGCGCCCGCTTCGACTTGCGACCACGACGCGACGGACCGCCGGGGCGACCGAACGCACCCTGGGTCTGGCCACGCTGGCCGGGGCGGTTGCCGCCGCCACCGGGACGACCGGCGAAGCCGCCGGGACGACCCGGAGCACCGGCACCGGCGCCACCCGGGCCACCACGGCCCGGAGCACCCGGACGGCCGGGGCCACCGGGGCGACCCGGACCGCCGGGACGGCCCGGACCACCGGGACGGCCGCCGGGGCCGCCGCCGAAGGCGGCCGGGGACTTCGGCATCATCGCCGGGTTCGGACGGGGCATGCCCGGACGACCCGGGGCGCCACCGTCGCGCGCGGCCGGGGGCCGCGGCGGACGCTGGTCACCGGCACCCGCGCCAC
>NZ_JACMYC010000029.1 GCF_014266025.1 Nocardioides deserti
CAGGCCGTCGGCGCGGCCGTGCAGCGCGCGGGCGCGCTCCTCGGCGGTGCGCAGGGCGAGCCGGGCGTCCATCTCCCCCTGGCGGGCGTCGCGCGCGGCCGCCGTCAGCCGCTCCCGGTCACCGGTGTCGGGCTCCTCGTCGGGCGCGTCCTCGGCGGTCGCGAGCCGGGCCTCGAGCTCGGCGAGCCCGGCGACGGCCTGCTCGCGCCCCTCCTGCGCCTTGGCGATCGCCTGCGCCAGCCGCTCGGCCTCGCCGCGGGCCGCGCGCGCCTGAGAGCCATGCTGGCCCAGCTCCTCGGCGACCGCCGCCAGTGTGGCGTCGGACTCGTGCAGCTTGGCCATCGCCACGTCGGCGCGCTTCTGCGCCTCCAGCCGCTCGGCCTCGAGCCGCGAGATGTCGAAGGAGAGCCGCTCCCCCGCCGCGGTCACCTCGGCGAGCCGGGCGGCCGCCTCGTCGACCGCGGCCTGCACCTCGATCAGGCTGGGCCGGCTGCTCGAGCCGCCGGCGGCGAGGTGCGCGGCGAGCACGTCGCCGTCGCGGGTCACGGCGGTCACGTCGGGCAGGTCGGCGAGGAGCGCGCGGGCGGTCACGAGGTCGTCGACCACCGCGACGCGGTCGAGCAGCCGGTCCACCGCGGGCCGCAGGTCGTCGGGGCACTCCACCACGTCCACGGCGTACGTCGCGTGGCCGGGCAGCGCGGGCCGGTCGCCGGCCGGGGCGGCCGCCCCGGCGCCGGCGAGCACGAGGCCCGCCCGGCCGAGGTCCTCGCCCTTGAGGTGGGCGATCGCGTCGACCGCGGCGTCCGCGCCGGTGACCGCGACCGCGTCGGCCGCCTGTCCCAGCGCGGCGGCGACCGCCGTCTCGAAGCCGCTGCGCACGGTGAGGAGCGCGGCGACGGAGCCGAGCAGGCCGGAGACCGTGCCGGTAGTGGCGAGCAGGGCGCCGGCGCCGTCCTTGCGGTCCAGCCCCAGCTCGAGGGCGTCCTTGCGCGCGGCCAGCGCGGAGCGGTCGCGGTCGGCCTGCTGGGCGGCCTCGCGGACCTTCGCGAGCCGCTCCTCGACGTCGTCGAGCAGCGAGGTCGCGGCCTCGTGCTCGGCGTCGAGGCCCTCCTCGCCGGCGTCGAGCCCGGCGACCTGGGTCTCCAGGGCGGTGAACGCGCGCTGCGCGCGCTCGGCGCGGGCGAGGGCCTCCTCGCGCGCCGCGGTCAGCCGGCCCACCTCCTCGTCGGCGGCCGAGGCGCGGGAACGGAGCGCGTTGACCTGGCCGTGCAGGCGGGCGAGCCCCTCGCGGCGGTCGGCGGCCGCCCGCTGGAGCGCGGCGATCCGGCGGTCCTCCTCGGCGGCCGCGTCCTCGGCGGCGCGGCGGGCGGCGACGGACTCCTCCAGCGCGGTGCGGTGGCGGTCGACCTCGGCCGCGGTGCGCTGCTCGCTCTCGCGCATCCGCTCGGCCTCGGCCTCGAGCTCGTCGGGATCGCGGCCGCCGCGGTGCTCGCTCTCGGCGGTGCCGGCGGCGTTGCGGACCCGCTCCGCGGCCAGCGACTGCGTGCCGCGGAGGCGCTCGCGCAGCCCGGACAGCGCGAACCACGTCTCCTGGGCCGCTGCCAGCGCGGGCAGGTCCTCGCGGAGCGCGGCCTCCAGCGACGCCTCGGTCTCCCGGGCGGCGGCGATCGCGGCCTCGACCTGCTCGCGCCGTTGCACCAGCACCGACTCGTCGGCCATCTCCTGCTCGAGCGCGGTGCGCGCGGCGACCAGGTCGTCGGCGAGGAGGCGGGCCCGGGCGTCGCGGACGTCGGCCTGGACGGTCTGCGCCCGGCGGGCCACCTCGGCCTGGCGGCCCAGCGGCTTGAGCTGGCGCCGGATCTCGCCGATCAGGTCGTTGAGCCGGTTGAGGTTGCCCTCGGTCGCGTCGAGCTTGCGGAGCGCCTTCTCCTTGCGCTTGCGGTGCTTGAGGACGCCGGCGGCCTCCTCGATGAACCCGCGGCGGTCCTCGGGGGTCGCGTGCAGGATCTGGTCGAGCTGGCCCTGCCCGACGATCACGTGCATCTCGCGGCCGATGCCGGAGTCCGAGAGCAGCTCCTGGACGTCGAGCAGCCGGCAGGTGCTGCCGTTGATGGCGTACTCCGAGCCGCCGGAGCGGAACATCGTGCGGCTGATCGTGACCTCGGCGTACTCGATCGGGAGCGCCCCGTCGGCGTTGTCGATGGTCAGCACGACCTCGGCGCGGCCCAGCGGCGGGCGGCCGGAGGTGCCGGCGAAGATGACGTCGTCCATCTTGCCGCCGCGCAGCGACTTGGCGCTGGCCTCGCCCATCACCCAGGCGAGCGCGTCGACGACGTTGGACTTGCCCGAGCCGTTGGGCCCGACGATGCAGGTGATGCCCGGCTCGAGCTGGAGCGTCGTCGAGGAGGCGAAGGACTTGAACCCCTTGAGGGTCAGGCTCTTCAGGTACAACGGAGGCTCCCTACACCGGTCGGACGTCGGCGCTGATGTCGGACGGCCGGAGGGCCGCGCCGGGGGAAGCTCAGCGCGCGTCAGACTACCTCTCGGGACGCCCGTCCGCCGGTGACCGGGCCGGTCAGGCCGGCTGCATCTCCTGCAGCCCCGACTCGCGGTCGAGGATGTCGGCGGCCGAGGCCGCGACGAGCCGGTCGTTCTCCTCGCTCAGCCTGAGCACGAGGGCCTCGAGCTCGCGGACGCGGGCGCGGAGGCGGGCGTTGTCCGCCGCGAGGCGGGGGTCACGCAGGTCGCTGTCCAGGTAGCCGATCAGCGCCTTGGCCATGGAGTGTTCCTTCGGTTCGGGGTGGACGTGCCGGGGGTGGTCCCCGGTGAGGGGACCGTGGGCGGCGTCGAGGCCGCGGAGACGAGGGCCGCACACGCGGGCGGGCCGTCTTCAAGAGTCCCACCACAGCGCCTCACGGTCAATCCGGCGTCGATCCGGCGTCAGTCCGGGACGGGAACCACCGGCGGCCCATCGGCGGCCGGCGCTCGGCGGCGCCTCGGGGCGGGCTGGCAGCGGGGGCAGAAGTAGGAGGAGCGGTTCATGAACGCCACCCGGCGGATCGGCGTCCCGCACCGGTCGCACGGCTCGCCCTCGCGGCCGTAGGCGTGCAGCGCACGGTCGAAGTAGCCGGACTCGCCGTTGACGTCGACGTAGAGCGCGTCGAACGACGTGCCGCCCTGGGCCAGCGCGTCGGTCATCACGTCGCGGACGTGGCCGAGCAGCTCGCGCACCTGCGGGCCGGTCAGCCGCTCCCCCGGCCGGTCGCCGTGGAGGCGGGCGCGCCACAGGGCCTCGTCGGCGTAGATGTTGCCGACGCCCGAGACGAGGTTCTGGTCCAGCAGCAGCCGCTTGATCCCGGAGGTGCGCCGGCGAACGCGGCGTACGACGTCGGCGAGGTCGAACTGCTCGTCGAGCGGGTCGCGGGCGATGTGGGCGATCTCCGGCGGCAGGTCGGCGCCGCCGGTCGAGACCGACAGCCCGCCGAACATCCGCTGGTCGACGAAGCGCAGCTCGCGGCCCTCGTCGGCGCCCTCGAGCGCCAGCCGCACCCGCAGGTGCCGCTCCGCGGGGGCGTCCGGCGGCTGCACGAGCAGCTGGCCGCTCATGCCGAGGTGCGCCAGCAGGGCGTCGCCGTCGTCGAGCGGCAGCCAGAGGTACTTGCCGCGCCGGCGGGCCGCGAGGATCCGGCGGCCGGCCAGGGCCTGCGCGAAGCCGTCCGGCCCGCGGGCGTCGCGACGGACGGGACGCGGGTGGAGGACGTCGACGCCGGTGATCGTCGCGCCGAGCACGTGGCGCTCGAGGCCGGCCCGGACGACCTCGACCTCCGGCAGCTCGGGCACGGGGTCAGGCCGGTTGCTGGCCGGTGGCGCTCGTGGCGGCGTCGACGGCCGGGTCGCTGACGCCGAGGGCGGCCGCGATCTCGCCGTACGCCGTCTCCGCGGCGGCCTGCTCGGCCTCCTTCTTGGAGCGGCCCACGCCGTTGCCGTAGAGCCGGTCGCCGACCCGGACCTGCGCGGTGAAGGTCTTCTGGTGGTCGGGGCCCTCGTCCTCGATGACGTACTCGGGCACGCCGAGTCCGTGCTCGGCGGCGAGCTCCTGGAGCGAGGTCTTCCAGTCCAGGCCCGCGCCGAGCGCCGACGCGGCCTCGATGAGCGGGTCGAAGAGCAGGTGGACGACCTTGGCCGAGGTCTCGAAGCCACCACCGGAGAGGTGGACCGCCCCGATGACCGCCTCGACGGTGTCGGAGAGGATCGAGGCCTTGCCCCGACCGCCCGTCGACTCCTCGCCGCGGCCGAGCTTCACGTGCTCGCCCAGGCCGATGGCACGACCCACCTCGGCCAGCGCGCGGGCGTTGACGACCGCGGCGCGGAGCTTGGCCAGCCGACCCTCGGAGAGGTCGGGGTGGGTCGTGTAGAGCGTCTCGGTCACGACGACGCCGAGCACCGAGTCGCCCAGGAACTCCAGGCGCTCGTTGGTCGGCAGGCCGCCGTTCTCGTACGCGTACGAACGGTGCGTGAGCGCACGCTCGAGCAGCTCGGGGTCCAGCTCCGGATCCCCGAGCGCCGCGCGCAGCTCGCTGTAGTTGGTCAGGGGACCGGTCTTCAGATGACCTGACGACGGTCGGCGCGAGCGCCGTACTGGCCGCACTCGCCGCACGCACGGTGCGGGAGGTGCTTGGCACCGCAGGCGGGGTTCGCGCAGGTCACCAGGGTGGGCGCGACGGCCTTCCAGGCCGACCGACGGTGACGCGTGTTGCTGCGCGACATCTTCCGCTTCGGGACTGCCACTGTTCTCTCCTCGGTTTGGGACCGGTTGGTGCCGGCCGTTCCTGGTCGTGCTCGCGGACCGGGTTCAGTCCTGCGAGCGGGTGCTGCTGTCTTCCTTCAGGGCCGCGAGACCCGCCCACCGCGGGTCGACCGGCGCCTCGTGCGAGTGGTCCGGGTCCTCGAGCCGCACACCGCACTCGGTGCACAACCCGGGACAGTCGTCCTCGCACAAGGGCTGGAACGGCAGTGCGAGCACCACCGCGTCCCGCAGCAGCGGCTCGAGGTCGAGCAGGTCGTCCTCGAGCGTGCTGACCTCGTCGTCCTCGTCGGGGTCGCCCCGGTGAGCAGGGTCGTCGTAGACGAACAGCTCCTGGAACGTGACCTCGGTGTCGTCCTCGATCGGCTCCAGGCACCGTGCGCACTCGCCCTCGAGCACGGCTCGCGCCGTGCCCGTCACCAGCACACCCTCCATGACCGCCTCGAGGCGCAGGTCGAGCTCGACCTGCGACCCCTCGGTGACCTTGAGGACTTCGATGCCCAGATCTGGCGGTGCCGGCACCGTCCGCGTCACCTGTCGCTGGGACCCCGGGCGGCGGCCGAGCTCGCGGGTGTCGAGCACGAGCGGCGCTCTCGGGTCCAGGCTTTTCAGGAGATCACTTCCGGGTCCGGGCACGTACAGATCAGCGAGAAGCCTAACCGTCGGGCCGAGGATCGGACAAAACGCTGCTCAGGGGCAGGTTCGGGAGCCGGACGAGGGGCGCGGTCAGGCACCGGCCGCGCGCCGTTCCGTCAGCCGCGCGGTGAGCCGTTCGAGCACCGGCGCGGGCACGAACGACGAGACGTCGCCGCCGAACGCCGCGACCTCCTTGACCAGGCTGCTGGACAGGAACGACCACTCGGGGCGGGTGGGCACGAAGACGGTGTCGACGCCGGTGAGCGAGGAGTTCATGTGCGCCATCGGCAGCTCGTACTCGAAGTCGCCGGCGCCGCGCAGGCCCTTGACGATCGCGCGCACGTCGTTCTCCGCGCAGTAGGTCGTCAGCAGCCCCGTGAACCCGTCGACGCGGACGTTGTCCCACGCCGCGCACGCCTCCTCGAGCATCGCGAGGCGCTCCTCGGGGCCGAAGAGCCGGCTCTTGGAGGCGTTGACCCCGACGGCGACGACGACCTCGTCGAAGAGGACCGAGGCCCGTCCCACGACGTCGAGGTGCCCGTGGTGGACGGGGTCGAACGACCCCGGGCAGACGGCTCGGCGCACGTGCGGCTCCGCTCTAGTCCTCGGGAGACGGCTCGTCGGGTGACGGTTCGTCCGTGGCGTGGGCGGCGCGACCGTACCAGAGCACGGTCTCGCCGTAGCGGCGCTCGCGGACCGGCTCGATGCCGGCCGGCCAGGTGGGCTCGGGGCTGCGCGCGGAGCGCTCGACGACGACCAGCGCGTCCGGCACGAGCCAGCCGTGCTCGACGAGCGCCGCGAGGTCGCGGGCGAGGCTCGGCTCCTCCAGGGGGTACGGCGGGTCGCTGAACACCACGTCGTACGGCGCGGTCGGGGGCCGGTGCAGCGTGGTCCCCACCGAGGCGGCCACGACGTCGGCGCGGGCGAACCCGAGCGTGCGGGCGTTCTGCCGGACGAGCGCCGCGGTGCGGCGGTCCTGCTCGACGAGCGTGACGACGCCGGCGCCGCGCGACCACGCCTCGAGCCCGACCGCGCCGGACCCGGCGTACAGGTCGAGGAAGCGCAGGCCCTGCAGCGAGCCGCACCACGCCTCGATCGCGGAGAAGAGCGCCTCGCGCACGCGGTCGCTGGTCGGGCGGGTGGCGGCGCCGCGCGGGGTCGCGATCCGCCGGCCGCCGGCGCTGCCCCCGATGATCCTGGTCACGGTGCGCTCACGACTTCTCGATGAACCCGCCGGCGGCGAGCTCCATGTCGCGGACGGCGGCGGCCAGTCCCGGGGTGGCGGTGAGGTCGGGGTCGCGGTCGAGCAGCGCCTCGGCGGTGCTCCGCGCCGCCACGATCGTCTTCTCGTCGCGCAGCACCCGGAGGTTCTGGAGGCTGGAGCGGTAGCCGGACTGGCTGGCGCCGAGCACGTCGCCCTCGCGCCGCTGCTCGAGGTCGACCCGGCTCAGCTCGAAGCCGTCGGTCGTCGCGGCCACCGCCTCGAGGCGCTGGCGCGCGGGCGTGCCGGCCTCGGCGCGCGAGACCAGCAGGCAGAGGCCCGGCAGGCCACCGCGGCCGACCCGGCCGCGCAGCTGGTGGAGCTGGGAGACGCCGAACCGGTCGGCGTCGAGCAGGACCATCGTGGTCGCGTTGGCCACGTCGACACCGACCTCGATGACCGTCGTGGACACGAGCACGTCGATGTCACCGGCGGCGAAGGTGCGCATCGTGCGCTCCTTCTCGTCCGGGGCCATCCGGCCGTGGAGCGGGGCGACCCGGAGGCCGGCGAGCGCGCCCTCGGCCAGGTCGGCGACGACCTCCTCGACCGCCGCGAGCGGCGGGCCCTGCGGCTGCTGAGCCTTCTTCGGCGTGGGGGCCTCCGGCACGTCCGGGTCGCCGTCCGGGGCGTCCTCGCCGCCCTGCTCGAGCTCGTCGCCCGCGATGCGGGGGCACACGACGTACACCTGGTGGCCGGCGGCGACCTCCTCGCGCACGCGCTCCCACACCCGGCCCATCCAGCCGGGGTGCTCGGCGACCGGGACGACGTTGGTCTGGATCGGCGCCCGGCCGGCGGGGAGCTCGGTGAGCGTGGAGGTCTCGAGGTCACCGAAGACCGTCATCGCGACGGTCCGCGGGATCGGCGTGGCCGTCATGACCAGCACGTGCGGCGGAGTGCCGGCCTTGCCGGTCAGCGCCGCGCGCTGCTCGACGCCGAAGCGGTGCTGCTCGTCGACGACGACGAGGCCGAGGTCGAAGAAGGAGACGTTCTCCTCCAGCAGGGCGTGGGTGCCGATGACGATGCCGGCCTCCCCCGACGCGATCCGCAGCAGCGGCTCCGTGCGCTGACCCTTGGTCATCGATCCCGTCAGCAGCTCGACGGCGGTCGCCTCGGCCGGACCGCCGAGCATGCCGCCGGTGGCGAGGTCACCGAGCATGGCGGTGATCGAGCGGAAGTGCTGCTGGGCGAGGACCTCGGTAGGAGCCAGCAGCGCGGCCTGGCCGCCGGAGTCGACGACGCGCAGCATCGCGCGCAGGGCCACGAGCGTCTTGCCTGAGCCGACCTCGCCCTGGAGCAGGCGGTTCATGGGGTGCGGCTCGGCGAGGTCGCGCTCGATCTCCTCCCCCACGGCCCGCTGGCCGGCGGTGAGCTCGAAGGGCAGCCGGGCGTCGAACACCGCGAGGAGGCCGCCGTCCCCGCCCGTCCGGGCCTGCGCGCCGAGGGACCGGAGCGCGCGGCGGCGGCGGGCCAGGACGAGCTGGGTGACCAGCGCCTCCTCGAAGCGGTACCGCTTCAGCGCCGCGCCGACCTGGCGGCGGTCGTCGGGCGCGTGGACCCAGTCCAGCGCCTTGCGGGCGGGCAGGAGGTCGTGCTCCTCGCGGACGTCGGCGGGCAGCACCTCCGGCACGTCGTCGAGGACGCTGCGGGCGAAGGTGATCGCGCGCTGGAGGTCCCACGACTCCACGCCGCTGGTCAACGGGTAGATCGGGTAGAGCGCGCCCATCGCGTCGAGCTCGGCCTCGGCATCGGAGCCCTCCGGGCCGCTGCCCTCGGGGCCGGCGCCGAAGAGCACCATCTTGGGGTTGGTGAGCTGCCAGTCGCCGCGGAAGACGCTCGCGCTGCCGACGAACAGCCCCCGGCGGCCGACGGCGAGCCGGCGGGCGTTCCACTCGGCGACGCCGCGGCCCTTGGCGAAGAACGACATCCGCAGCCGCGGGCCGTCGGTGGTCAGCACCACGTCGAGGCGGTACGCCGTGCGGCCGGTGCGGCGGTCGGTGTAGGTGCGCACGTCGGAGGACACGACCTCGCCGACGACGGTGACCACCTCGCCGGGCTCCAGCTCGTCGACCTTGGTGAGCTCCTTGGTCTCGACGTACCGCCGCGGGAAGTGGCGCAGCAGGTCCCCGACCGTGCGGAGGCCCAGCTTGTCCTCGATCTTGGCGCGCTTGCCCTTGTGGTCGCCGAGCACGGCGGCGACCGGGGTGTCGACGGTGATCACGCGGTGGCTGCTCCCCTCACCCGTGCGCTCACTCCACCGCGACCAGCAGCGGGTAGCGCTCCTGGCCACCGTCGTACACGACGACGTCGACAGCGGGGTGCCGTTCCTCGACCCAGCCGGCGCACCGGGTGGCCAGCGCGCCGTCGGCGTCCTCGGCCCCCGCGACGATCGTGACCAGCTCGCCGCCGCCGCCGAGCAGCCGCTCGAGCACCTGCGTGGCGACCTCGAGCAGGTCGTCGCCGACCACGACGAAGTCGCCCGCCACGACGCCGAGGGCGTCGCCGACCTCGCACGGGCCGGCCATCGTCATCGCGCGCCGGGCCGCGACCGTGACGGCGCCCTGGCGGGCGTGCCGGGCGGTCGCGGTCATCTCGAGCACGTCCTGGTCGAAGGAGCGGCCGGGCTCGTGGACCGCGAGCGCGGCCAGGCCCGACACCTGGGCCGGGGTTGGGATCACCGCGACCCGCAGGTCGTCGGGGGCGTCGGTCTCGGCGGTGCTCGCCGCGACCTGCGCGACCCGGAGCGAGTCGTGGTCGTTGGGCAGGACGACGACCTCCGAAGCGCCGCACGAGGTGATCGCCTCGAGCAGCTCGCCGGTGCTCGGCCGCCGGCCGGGGCCGCCGTGCACGACGACCGCGCCGGCCTCCTCGAAGAGCTTCGCCAGGCCCGGCCCCGCGGCGACCGCCACGACCTTGCGGCCCGTGCGGGTCGGCGTCCGGCGCCGCTTCTCGGCGACCTGCTCGGCGAAGTGGGTGACCCGCACGCGGTGCGGGCGGCCGGCCTCGAGGCCGGCCTCGATCGCGGCGCCGACGTCGTCGACGTGGACGTGGACGTTCCACAGCCCCTCGCCGCCGACCACGACGAGCGAGTCGCCGAGGTCGGCCAGCGCCTTGCGCAACGGTGGGATCCGGTCGTCGGCGGCGTCGAGGAGGTACATCACCTCGTACGACGGTCCGTCCGGGGACAGGTCGTGCTGCCGCGCGACCGGCTGCGGGATCGCGTGGCTGCCGAGCGGCACCGTCACCGGCACCGGTCGCCGACCGGTCAGCACCGTCTCGGCCGCGTCGAGCACGACGCTCAGCCCGCGGCCGCCGGCGTCCACGACGCCCGCGTCGCGCAGGACGGCGAGCTGCTCCGGCGTACGGGCCAGGGCGGCGCGGGCGGCCTGGGCCGCGGCGGCGAACACGTCCCGGGCGCGGGCGTCGGGCGCGGCCGCCC
>NZ_JACMYC010000030.1 GCF_014266025.1 Nocardioides deserti
GCGGGGGCGTCGCCGTCCGCGCGCGCCGGCGGCGAGCGCGGCAAGGGTGGCCGTGAGAAGGACCGACGCGCCGACCGCGACGAGACGAGCGACGAGACGAGCGACGAGCCGGCCGTGACCGCGAGCGCCGACGCCGACCCGGAGACCCTGGCGCCGTCGGCGAGCTCCGAGGCCGCCGACCCAGCCGACGGCGGCCTGCCGGCGTGGGTGCCGCTCGTCCTCGTGGTGCTCCTGCTGGGGGCCGGAGGCGCGGTCGTGGTGCGCAGGCGGAGCGCGTCGGCGTCGTGACCGGGTCGGTGGCCGGGAGGGCGAGCAGCGTGCGCAGCCGCGCCCGGGGGGCGCGGCTGCCGCGCGACCTGCACCCGGTCGCGTGGTACGCCTGGGCGATCGGGCTGGCCGCGGCGGCGTCGTCGACGACCAACCCGCTGGTCCTCGGCCTGCTGCTCGCCGTCGCGACCCTCGTGGTCCTGGCCCGGCGCTCGGACCAGCCGTGGGCGGCGTCCTTCCGGCTCTACCTGTGGCTCGCCCTCCTGGTGCTCGTGCTCCGGGTGGTGTTCCGGATCGTCTTCGGGGGCACCTACCCGGGCACGGTCCTGCTCGACCTGCCCGAGGTCCCGCTGCCCGACTGGGTCCTCGGCATCACGCTGCTCGGTCCGCTCAGCCTCGAGGGCCTGATGGGCGGGGTGTACGACGGGCTGCGGCTCGCGACGATCATCGTCTGCATCGGCGCCGCCAACGCCCTGGCCAACCCCAAGCGGCTGCTGCGCTCGGTGCCGCCGGCGCTGCACGAGGTCGGCACCGCGCTCGTCGTGGCCGTGTCCGTGCTGCCGCAGCTGGCCGACAGCGTCCGGCGGGTCCGCGCCGCGCAGCAGCTGCGGGCGGGGGAGGAGCGGCGGGTCCGCGGGCTGCGCCGTGTGCTGGTGCCGGTCCTCGAGGACGCCCTCGAGCGCTCGCTGGCGCTGGCCGCCGGCATGGACGCCCGCGGCTACGGCCGCGCGCCCGGGCAGACCCGCCGCGAGCGGTGGACGACGGGCGCGTTCCTGCTCGTCGGCCTGGGCGGGATCTGCGTCGGGGTCTACGGCGTGCTCGACCAGACCGCGCCGCGCGTGCTGGCCGCGCCGATGCTGGTGCTCGGCCTGGTCGCGGCGGTCGCCGGCCTGGCGTCCGCGGGCCGGCGGGTGCAGCGCTCGCGCTACCGCCCCGACCCCTGGCGCTGGCCCGAGCTCGCCGTCGTCGGCTCCGGGATCGTCGCCGGCGCGGTCGGCGTCTGGGCCAGCCGCGCCCAGCTGGCCATCGCCTACCCCGACCTCACCCGCATGCCGGAGATCAGCCTCGCGCTGCTGCTCGGCGTGCTGGTCGGGGCGCTCCCGGCGCTCGTCGCCCCTGAACCGAGGATGGTGGCGGCGTGATCGAGCTGCGCGACATCTGCTTCCGGTACGCCGAGGGCGCGCCGCCGGTGCTGGACGCCGTCGACCTCGAGATCGAGGAGGGCGAGCTGGTCCTGGTCAGCGGCCCGACCGGCGTCGGCAAGTCGACGCTGCTCGGTGTCGTCACCGGGCTGGTCCCACGCTTCTCCGGCGGCGTGCTGAGCGGCGACGTGCTGCTCGACGGCGCCAGCGTCCTCCACGCGGCGCCGCGCGACCGCGCGCACGTCGTGGGGTACGTCGGTCAGGACCCGGCCGCCGGCTTCGTCACCGACACGGTCGAGGAGGAGCTCGCGTACGGCATGGAGCAGCTCGGCCTGCCTCCCGAGACCATGCGCCGACGCGTGGAGGAGACCCTCGACCTGCTGGGCATCGCCGCCCTGCGCGACCGCGACCTGCGGACCCTCTCCGGCGGCCAGCAGCAGCGAGTCGCCATCGGCGCGGTGCTGACCATGCACCCCCGGCTGCTCGTGCTCGACGAGCCGACCAGCGCGCTCGACCCGACCGCGGCCGAGGAGGTGCTCGCGACGCTCACCCGCCTGGTCCACGACCTGGGCGTCTCGGTGCTGCTCGCCGAGCACCGGCTCGAGCGGGTCGTGCCGTTCGCGGACCGGATGGTCGTGCTCGACGGCTCCGGGTCGGTCCGCGTCGGGCCCACCGCGGAACTGCTCGAGACCTCCCCGGTCGTCCCGCCGATCGTCGAGCTCGGCCGGCTCGCCGGCTGGCACCCGCTGCCGCTCAGCGTGCGCGACGCGCGTCGCCGCGCCCGGACGCTCCACCTCGCCGCACCCGAGCCGCGGCCCCAGCCCGTCGGCCGGCCCGGCGACGTACCCCTCCTCGGCGCGCGGTCGCTCACTGTTGTCCACGGCCGCACGACGGCGCTGCGCGAGGTCGACCTCGACCTCGACGGCGGGTGCGTGACCGCGCTGATGGGCCGCAACGGGGCGGGCAAGTCCTCGCTGCTGTGGGCGCTGCAGGGCAGCCGCAAGCGGCGCGCCGGCAGCGTCGACGTCGGCGGCCAGGACCCGGCGCGGCTCGAGCCGGCGGACCGGCGCGCGGCCGTCGGGCTGCTGCCGCAGGACGCGGCCGACCTGCTCTACCTCGAGACCGTCGCCGAGGAGTGCGCGGCCGGCGGTCCGGAGACCCGGGCGATCCTGGCCTCGTTGGTCCCCGACGTGCCCGACGACGCCCACCCGCGCGACCTGTCCGAGGGTCAGCGGCTCGCGCTCGCGCTCTCGCTGGTGCTCGCGGCCCGGCCCCGGGTGCTGCTGCTCGACGAGCCGACCCGCGGGCTGGACTACGCGGCGAAGAAGGTCCTCGCCGCCACGCTCCGGCGGCTCGCGGCGGACGGGCACGCGGTGCTGGTCGCCACCCACGACGTCGAGTTCGTCGCCCAGGCTGCCGACGCGGTGGTCGTCCTCGCCGAGGGGGAGGTCGTCTCGTCCGGGCCCGCGCACCGCGTGCTCGCCGAGTCGCCGTCGTTCGCGCCGCAGGTCGCCAAGGTGCTGGGCCCGCCGTGGCTGCGCGTCGACGAGGTCGCGACCGCCCTGGAGTCGGCGTGAGCGCCGCCAGCCCGACGAGCAACCCGACGGCCGGCCCGACCAGCGCCGTCCGCGTCTCCCGCCGCTCGGCGATGGTGCTGACGGTCGCGTCGCTGGCGGGCCTCATGATGCTCGGCTGGCCCCTGCTGCTGCAGGTGCCGGGCGACGCCCGGGTCGACCCGCCGTTCCTGTTCCTGGCCCTGCTGCCGGTCGTGGTCGCCGTGGTGCTGGCCGAGCTCACCGAGGGCGGCCTGGACGCGCGGGTGCTGGCGGTGCTCGGCGTGCTGAGCGCGGTCCAGGCGGTGCTGCGGGCGGTGTCGGCGGGCACGGCCGGGGTCGAGCTGGTGTTCTTCATGCTGGTGCTGGCCGGCCGGGTCTTCGGGCCCGGGTTCGGCTTCGTGCTCGGCTGCACGTCGCTGTTCGCCTCGGCGCTGATGACCGCCGGGGTCGGGCCGTGGCTGCCGTTCCAGATGATGTGCGCGGCGTGGATGGGCATGGGTGCCGGGCTGCTGCCGCGGCGCGTGCGCGGCCGCTGGGAGATCGCGATGCTGGCGGCGTACGCCGCGGTGGCGGCGTACCTCTTCGGCGCGCTGATGAACCTCTCGTCGTGGCCGTTCCTGCTCGGCGTGCAGGTCCCCGGTCACGAGGGGTCGCTGGCGTTCGTGCCGGGCGCGCCGCTGATGGAGAACCTGACGACGTTCCTCGTCTACACGCTGCTCACCTCGACCGGCAGCTTCGACACCGTCCGGGCGATCACCAACGTGGTGGCGGTCGTCGTCCTCGGGCCGGCGGTGCTCACCACGCTGCGCCGCGCCGCCCGACGCGCCACCGTGGTCGGGACCGTGCGGTCCGAGGAGGAGCCCGTCAGGGCTTGAGGACGAGGATCCGGTCGTCGCCCTCGCGGGGCTCGGCGCGACCGTCGCGGTTGCTCGTGGTCAGCCACAGCCGCCCGTCGGGGGCGAAGGCGACCGTGCGCATCCGGCCGTGGTCGCCGACGAGGAACGCCTCGGGCTCCCCGGCGCCGTCGCCCTCGACCGGGACGCGCCAGAGCCGCTCGCCGCGGAGCGCGGCGAGGTAGAGATGGCCGTCGGCGTGGGCCAGCCCCGAGGGGGAGGCCTCGTCGGTGCGCCACTGGGCCTGCGGGTCGACGAACTCCTCGCTCGGGCCGCCCTGGATGGTGCCCTCGGCGCGGCCCTCGACTCCGGGCCAGCCGTAGTTGGCGCCCTTCTCGACCAGGTTGAGCTCGTCCCAGGTGCTGTCGCCGAACTCCGAGGCCCACAACCGGCCCTCGCCGTCGAACGCGAGGCCCTGGACGTTGCGGTGCCCCCACGACCAGACCGGCGAGTCGAACGGGTTGCCCGGCGCGGGCTCGCCGTCGGTGGTGATCCGCAGGATCTTGCCGCCGAGGTCGTCGCGGTCCTGCGCGCGCTCGGGCTCGCCGATCTCGCCGGTGGAGACGTAGAGGTGGCCGTCGGGCCCGAAGAGCAGCCGGCCGCCGTCGTGGATCGACCCGTTCGGGATGCCGGTGAGCACGTCCTCGGTCGCGCCGAGCCGGTCGCCGTCGAGCTCGGCCCGCACGACGCGGTTGTCCTCGGCGGTGGTGACGTAGAGGTAGACCAGCCGGTCCTGCTCGAAGTCCGGTGACAGCGCCACGCCGAGCAGACCGGCCTCGCCGCCGGGCGCCGCGGCGTCGATGGTGCCGAGCTCGGTCACCTCGCCGTCCGGCGAGACCCGCAGCACGCGGGTGGTGTCACGCTCGGTGACGATCGCGTCGCCGTCGGCGAAGAAGTCGAGCCCCCAGGGCGCCTCGAGCCCGGTCACCGCGGTCGCCACGACCCTCGGTCGCCGCGACGTCGGCAGTTCGACCCGCTCGCCCCGTCCCTGGCCGGTGCCGGCCGAGGGGCTCGCGGTGCCGGACGCGCTCTCCGAGGCCTGCGCCGACGGGCTGGCCGGCGCCGTGCCGGTCACGTCGACGTCGACCTCGTCACCGCCCTGGCCGCAGCCGGCCAGGACGACCGACAGCAGCAGCGCGCCCACGGCGTACGACGCGAGCGTGCGGGAGGTGCGCGGCTGCCCCGTCGGCCGGGTCATCAGGCGACCTTCTCGTCGGAGACCCGCACGACCAGGTCGAGCAGCTGGCGGTGCACCTCGTCGGGGTGCTCCATCTGGACGAAGTGCGACCCCGACAGCTCGACGTAGGTGCCGTCGGCGACCCGCTCGGCGGCGGTGGCCATGTGCCGCGCCCCGGCGAGGACGTCCCAGCGGCCGGCCACGAAGACGCACGGCACGTCGACCCGGCTCAGCGGGACGCGGCGGTGCTGGGCGGTGGTGAGCGCCATGTGGAAGTACCAGTCGATCGGCGTGCTGAGGAACTGCTTGACCGCCGCCGCGGTCAGCTGCGCGTCGGCCACCGGGAACATGAAGCCGGAGTGGCTGAGCACGGCGACCGTCTTGTCACCGATCGGGAGCCGCGTCGTCACCGGTGTGATCGCCCGGCCGGCGAGCCTGACGACCTTGGAGAGGTTGACCGTCACCGCGCGGGCGGCGACGCGGGGGAGCCGCAGCGGGCCGAGCATGGTGGAGAAGCTGTCGCCCGGGACGCCGGCGACCGCGAGGAGCGCGCTCACCCGCTCGGGGTGGTCGACCGCGAGCTGGAACATCGTGTTGACGCCGATCGACCAGCCCATCACCACGACCCGGTCCAGCCCGAAGTGGTCCATCACCGACAGCGCGTCCTCGACCAGCTCGTCGACGCCGCACGCGTCCGGGTCGGCCGGGCGGTCCGAGCCGCCGGTGCCGCGGTGGTTCCACGACACGACCCGCACGCCGCAGTCGGGCTCGAGCAGCGCCGGCCAGACCAGGGGGTTGGTGCCCAGGCCGTTGCACAGCAGCACCGTCGGGCCCTCGATCCGCCCCTCGGGGTCGTTGGTCCACGCCCGCAGCCGCGTGCCGTCGTCGGACAGCACGTCGCGGAACGCGATGGTGGCGGCAGGCGCGGTGTGCGCGGTCGACTGCATGCGCTCAAGCGTGCCAGAGCGGCCCGCCCTGCGCCGGGAGTCGTGGCGGAGCCCACGGGGTGGGTGGGAAGCGTGGCGGGTGGAGGGGCAGGGAAGCTCCAGCATCCCAAGTGAACTTGGGATGCTGGAGCTTCTCTGCTGTTGCGATGGCCGAGGAGCGGCAGGGATGGCCGGGAAGTGAGCCGGTGGTGTGGCTCGAGTGGCCGGAGTGACCCGCTGGAGCAACCGGGGGAGCGGAGCAACCGGAGGAGGCCGCCGGCCCGACAGGGAGGTGCCGGGCCGGCGACCTCAGCCGTGCGCGACGCGACCGGCCGGGGTGGCCGGAGCAACCGGGGCGGCCGTCATCGCCCGGGCCGCCAGGAACTCCTCCACCTCGATGCGCTCGGCACGTCGTCGGGCCAGCGCGGTGGAGGCGACCATGGCGTTGCGCCTGGCCTGCAGCTGCGACTCCTCCGGCCACTCGCGGACCCGGCGGACGAGGGTCGGGAGCAGCGGGAGCGACGCGCGGAAGGCCATGGCCCGACGCTAGGAAGCCGGGACGACACCCGGGTCAAGGTCGTGTGACGTCCCGGTGAACTAGTCGGGCACCGGTTCGGCGAGCGACCGACCCGTCCGGGTCGCGCCCACGCTGGCGACCACCACGCAGGCCATCGCGAGCCACTGCACAGGCGCCAGCAGCTCGCCCAGCACCAGGATGCCGGCGAGCGCCGCGGCCGCGGGCTCCAGCGACATCAGCACGCTGAACACCGACGGCTTGATCGAGCGGAGCGCGACGAGCTCGCAGGTGTACGGCACGACCGAGCTCAGCAGGCCGACCAGCGCCCCGATCAGCACGATGCGCAGGTCGGCCAGCTCGTCGCCGTACCTCCCCAGCGCCACCGGGGAGAGCAGCAGCGTCGCCACGACGCTGGCCACCGCCAGGCCGTCGAGGCCGCGCCAGCGGGCGCCGGTCTCCGCGCTGAGCAGGATGTACGCCGCCCACGCGGCGCCGGCGAGGACGGCGTAGGCCACGCCGAGGAGGTCGAGGTCGGTGCGCTCGAAGCCGAGGAGGAGCACGCCGAGGCCGGCCAGGCCGACCCAGGCGACGTCGCGCAGCCGGCGCGACCCGAGCACCGCCAGCGTCAGCGGCCCGACGAACTCGATCGTGACCGCGAGGCCGAGCGGGATGCGCTGGAAGGACTGGTAGATCGCCCAGTTCATGCAGCCCAGCGACGCGCCGTACCCCAGCACGACGAACCAGTCGTGCCGGGTCTTCCCGCGCAGCACCGGCCGCGCGACGGCGACGAGGACCAGCGCGCTGGTGACCAGCCGGAGCCAGACGATGGTGCTGGGCGAGACCTCGTCGAAGAGCGACTTCGCGACCGAGGCGCCGAGCTGGACCGAGGCGATGCCGACGAGGACGAGCCAGACCGGGGAGAGCGACCGGACGGCCGCCGATGAGTTCGTCCGCGTCACCGGGTCAACGTAGGGGACACCGGCACGGCGGAAGGAGCGGGGATGGCCCGCAGCACGGTCCTCATGGTCGGCACCCGCAAGGGCCTCTGGGTCGGGCGGTCCGACGAGGCGCGCGAGGACTGGACGTTCACCGGCCCGCACTTCGCCATGGAGGAGGTCTACTCCTGCCTGGTCGACACCCGCGACGGACGCGTCCGGCTGCTCGCCGGCGCGTCGTCGTCCTGGCTCGGCCCGCAGGTGTGGCGCTCCGACGACCTCGGCGCGACGTGGGAGCAGACCCCGGGCGGGGCGGTCCGGTTCCCCGACGACGTCGACGCCTCCGTCGAGCGGATCTGGCAGCTCGTCGCCGGCGCCGAGCCCGGGGTGGTGTGGGCCGGCACCGAGCCGGGTGCGGTGTTCCGCTCGACCGACGGCGGCGAGGCGTTCGCGCTCGAGCGGGCGCTGTGGGACCACCCGCACCGGCCCGAGTGGGGCGAGGGCTTCGGCGGCCAGGCGTTCCACACGGTGCTGCCGCACCCGACCGACCCCGCGTCGGTCACGGTCGCGATCTCGACCGGCGGCGTCTACCAGACCTCCGACGGCGGCGCCTCGTGGCAGCCGCGCAACGTCGGCATCCGGGCGGAGTTCCTTCCCGAGGGCGAGCAGTTCCCCGAGCTCGGCCAGTGCGTCCACAAGGTGACGCGCCACCCGGCGCGGCCCGAGCGGCTCTACCTGCAGAACCACGGCGGTGTCTACCGCTCCGACGACCACGCCGCCACCTGGACCTCGATCGCCGACGGCCTGCCCAGCGACTTCGGCTTCCCCGTCGTCGTGCACCCGCACGAGCCCGACACGATCTACGTCTTCCCGCTCGGCGAGGGCCGGTTCCCGCCCGACGGGCGGGCGCGGGTGTGGCGCTCACGGGACGCGGGGGAGTCGTGGGAGGAGCTCGGCGGCGGCCCCGACGGGCTGCCCGACGGGCTGTGGGTCGCGGTCGTGCGCGACGCGATGTGCACCGACGAGCACCCCTCGGCCGGTGTGTACGTCGGCGCGCGCAACGGCACCGTCTGGTGCTCGCCCGACGGGGGCGACACCTGGCGCTGCGCGGTCGCCGACCTGCCGGACGTGATGGTCGTGCGCGCCGCCGCGATCGACGGCTGAGCGCGAGTCGCGGTCAACAGTCGTTCAATTGCGCGGTTGTAGCGCCTCGGAGCGCGCTCGCGACGACATTCCGGCTCCCTTCTGTTGTCAACCGGTTCGGCGTAGCGTCTTCTCCGCGGGTCCGGGAAGTGGCTGATCCGAAGTGTCGACGTGCAGGGGAGGGTCGGCCGCGCTGGATTCTTGAGACGCCCTGCAGTGCCCTCCCGGACCCGTGCCAACGCGTTCGACAGCGGCACGTTGTGCGTCCTCGAGCAACTGGCGGTAGATGGCGTCGGAGATCCTGCGCTTGAGGCACCGGATGGCCTCGAGGGGCTTCTTGCCTTCGGCTCGCTTGCGCCGGTAGTAGGCGCGGCCGTCGGTGTCGAGGCGGATCTGGCTGATCGCGGCGATGTGGATCATGTGGTTCATCCGCCGGTTTCCGGCACGTGAGAGCCGGTGCCGATTCTGCTCGCCGGAGGACGCGTCGAGGGGTGCGGTGCCGGTCCAGGACGCGAACCGGTTGCGGTCGGCGAAGCGCCTCACGTCGCCGACGTCGGCCAAGGTGCGGGCAGCGACGACGGGGCCGACGCCGTGCAGATCCATAAGGCGTGAGCCGCGAGCCAGGACGATGGCTTTGAGCTCGGCGGTGGACTTCTTGATCTTCGCCTCGACCGCGACCAGCTCGGCGAGCTCTTCGGCAGCGATCCGGCGACGGGTCTTCCCAGCGATGTCACGAGGGCGCACTGACGCGAGCATGGCCTTGGCCGCTTCACTTGCCCTGGCAGGAGTTCTGCCAACAACGCCTGGAGTCGGTCGACGGTCTGGACCCGCCGACGGGTCAGTGCCTCACGCCGGTCGGTGGGCGCACTGACGCGAGCATGGCCTTGGCCGCTTCACTTGCCCTGGCAGGAGTTCTGCCAACAACGCCTGGAGTCGGTCGACGGTCTGGACCCGCCGACGGGTCAGTGCCTCACGCCGGTCGGTGAGCATCCGCAGCGCCTCGAGCTCCCCGTCGA
>NZ_JACMYC010000002.1 GCF_014266025.1 Nocardioides deserti
GGTGCCGCCGCCGCCCTCGCCGGCGGTGTCGCCACCGCCGCCGCCCCCGGCGCCGGGCCGGCGCTGGGCGGCGACCGCGTCGGCGACGGCCTGGGCGGAGCGGAACAGCGGGGCGGTGACGCCTGTGCGCCGGATCGGCAGGAAACCCTCGGGCAGCTGCCCGTTGCCGCTGCCGGGCCGCTGGCCCTCGGTCGTCGCGATCCGGATGAACTGCGCGACCTTGCGCGCGTCGTCCTTCGGCAGGTTGCGCAGCCGGGCGGCCGTGTAGACGACCATCGTGCCCGGGTAGGCCGCGCCCGACCGTCGGACGTCGACCTGGTCGAGCACGAACGGCGCCATCGGCTCAGCCTGCTCCGCCAGGCGCACGGCGGCGGCCAGGGAGGCGGAGGTCGGCCGGACGTACCGGCCGGGCTTGGTCTCCAGCGCCGCGGACCGCAGCCCGTAGCGGGCCGCGTCCCCGAGGCTGGTGAGGCCGAGCACGAAGCGGGAGCCGAAGGACTGCCGGTCGACACGGCCCAGCTTGTACTGCTGGGTGGACTGGTCGAAGTCGCAGCGGGTCTGCACGTTCGGCCAAGCGTCGAGCAGCGCCTCGGAGATCTTGCGCATCGTCGTCACGGGCGCCGCGAGCTGGCTGAAGTAGACCGCCGGGTTCTCCTGGCGGCAGGTGTTCGCGGTCTCCGGCACGTAGGTGTCCAGCAGCGGCCACTCCGAGCGCGGCAGGTCGATGTCCTCGTACTCGGGGTTGACCTTCATGCCCCAGGGGTCGACCTTGCCGGCGACGAACGCCGCGGCGTCCTCGTCCTCGGCGATGTAGGCCGTCAGCTGCTCGACGACGTCGGAGGACTCCGAGAGCGACAGCAGCGTCGCGCCGGCCTCCTGCGTGGTGGTGCTGAGCCCGGGGTTGAGCTCCTGGAACTCCGGGTCGTTCATGATGGCCAGCGGGTTCTTGCCGATGCCCGGGT
Organism: Nocardioides deserti; assembly: GCF_014266025.1. Lineage (GTDB taxonomy): Bacteria > Actinomycetota > Actinomycetes > Propionibacteriales > Nocardioidaceae > Nocardioides > Nocardioides deserti. The sequence continues at coordinate 963 of NZ_JACMYC010000002.1, forward strand.
GCCCGCGGCCGAGGTCCGAGCCGAGGTAGCTCTGGGTGAGCAGCTTGGCCAGCAGGCGCGCGTTGAGCTTGAGGCCGTCGTACTCGCCACCGTTGTCGGGCTCGTCGATCGCGTAGCCCACCGAGAAGCCGGTGACCGCCGTGGGGGCGTAGCCGACCGGGTCGATGCCCCGGCGCTCGTGCTCGGAGGAGACCGCGGCCGCGGCGCCGCCGCCGCTCTCCATCAGGTTCCAGCCGGCCTCGTCGGACATCTGGTTGAGCTGGAACTTGAACCGGTCCTCGGCCAGGCAGTACGCGGGCGACCACTGCGTCGCTGCCTGCGCCAGCAGCTCGGAGCCGTAGAAGCCCGTCGGGGGGCGGGGGTCGCGGATGTCGCAGGTGTCCGGCGGCAGGCCGAAGGTGATCGGGATCGAGAAGCGGTTGCGCCAGTTCGAGGCCGCCCACCACAGGGCGGGGCCGACCGCCTGGTCGACACCCTCGTTGCTGTAGTTGCTGGAGCCCGGGGCGAACCGGCCGCCCTTGCGGCACGCCTGGTCCCCGGCCGTCGGCGGCGCGGAGGGCTGGTCGCAGCTGAGGCCGACGATCGGGATGACCACGACCGAGCAGGCGACCCGGTCGTTGCAGCCGAGCGACTCGTTCTCCACGTCGCTGCGGACCTCGAGCTGGACCGTGCCGGTGCCGTCGGGCTCGGTGAAGGCGGCGATCTCCGCGGCCGGGAACGCAGCGCCGACGGCGGCCTCGGGCGCCATGTGCTCGGCGTCGCAGGCGAGGTGCTGCTTGCCGCGACGGGGCACGAAGGGCGTCAGGTGGGTGGAGTACGGCTCGATGTCGGCGGTCGGGCACTCGTCGGCGCTCGGGAACGGCGCGACGCCGGACGTGCGGGCCTTCGCCGACTCGTCGGCGTACAGGTCGTGGCGCCAGGTGGCCTCGCTGTCGGACCGGCTGATCTGCGAGCGCTGCGCCACCGAGGCGGTCCAGCAGGTCTCCGGCCGCAGCCGGTCAGCCTTCGGCACGTCCGCGCCGTCGACGCCGCGGCACTGGAGGATGACGACCGGGTACTCCTGGGCCAGCCCGTTCTCGCCGTAGGGGTTGCTCGCGCGGCCGCCGCTGGGCTGCGCGCCCTTCCAGCTGATCCGGATGCGCTGACGACCCCGGAGGTTGCGGGTCTTGTCGGCGGTGACGGTGACCTTGTAGGTCGGGAAGGCGTACGTCGAGCCGTCGGCGTTGGTGAACACGCGGGTCAGGTCCTTGGTCCTCCGGTAGCCCTCGCCGCCCTTCGCGGCCTTGGCCACGGACGCCACGGGGGCAGCGGCGCGGGCGGGCGTGCCCACCTCGCCGGGGACGGCCAGGCCGAGGGCGACCACGACGAGGACGAGCAGCGCGGTCGCGGCCCGGCGCGTCGACCGCGCGCTCACCGGGCGCTCCGGCGGCGCCGCAGGGAGGCGACGTAGAGACCCGGCAGCAGGACGAGGGCGATCAGCTCGGCGGCCGCCAGCCACCCGAAGGTGCGGGTGTCGGCAGCGCGGTTCGCCGCGAGCTCCGTCGGGGCGGCGTAGATCGCCTCGCCGCCGGTGGTCACGACGTCGCCGCCCACGGCCGCACCGGTCTCCGGGTCGATCACCGGAGCAGCGCCCCCGCCGGGCACCCCGGCGGTGTCCCCGCCGGCAGCGCCGCCACCTCCGGTCGTGCCGCCGGCGGCGCCGCCCGCGCCGGCCGCGCCACCGCCCGACCCACCGCCCGCCGCACCGGAGCCGTCGTCGGTCGACGGGGTGTTGGTACCCGTCGCCGTGCCGCAGGGTCCGGCGCCGACCTTGTCGCACGCCGCGGGCTGCGGGGCGATCTGGGCCAGCTTGTTGCCGGAGAGGTTCTTGCCGTCGAACGTCGGGTTGTTGCACTGGGTGACGTCGCGGTCGGTGAGGTCGACCGCAGGATCGGCCTGCTTGAGCTTCGCGATCTGCTGGAATCCGGCCTGGACGAGGTTCAGCGGCAGCGGCGAGTAGCCGTAGGGACCGGCCTTGCTCTGGCCGGCGCACAGCGAGTAGTACATGAAGTCGGCCAGCGTCTGCCGCTTCGCCGTCGACATGCGCGGGTCGCTCTTGCCGGTCGGGATGATCATGTAGCTGTACGACGACAGCGGGTAGGCCCGCGGGTCGGTCGCGGCGTACACCCCGTCGAGCACCTGGGTGAGGTACAGCGGAGAGCTCTTGTCCTGGTTGATGCGGGCCTTGGTCAGCGCGACCGCCACGTTGTACTGCGTCGGCTCGACGTAGTAGCCCCCCTTGTTGAGGACCTTGACGACCGGGTAGTCCTTGTTGACCGGGTAGGAGTACTCGACGTAGCCGATGGTCCCGTTGCCGGCGAAGCCCGCGATCGTGTTCATCACCTGGTCCGAGCCGGCCTGGCCGACGGCCCGGCCCTTGCGCGGGTAGTACGACGTGAGGCCCGAGCGGCCGAAGAAGGGCCGCCAGATCGACGGGTACTGGTCGTCCATCCAGGTGGTCAGCTGCGCGGTCGTGCCCGAGCCGTCGGACCGGACGACCGGGGTGATCGGCAGCGAGGGGAAGGACCGGCCGTTGTTGTCCTTGGCGATCGCCGGGTCGTTCCAGTTGGTGATCTGGTTGGTGAAGATCTTGGCGATGGTCTCCCCCGAGAGCCGCAGGTTGCGGACCAGCTCGTTGCCGATCTTCAGCTGGTAGGTGAAAGCCGTGCCGCCGGCGACGATCGGCAGGTAGGCGAAGTCCCGCCCACCGCTGGTGTCGGCGTTCCCGGCCTCGTCGACGCCCTGGTAGGGGATCTCGGAGATCGCGAAGTCGGTGCTGCTCTGGGAGAAGTCCTTGCGGCCCTTCGACGAGCCGCCGCCGGTGTAGACGACCTTCATGCCGTTGGCGTCGACGTCGGAGATCCACTGCTGGACGATCAGCTCCGACCAGGTGGAGCCCGTGCCCTCGATCTGGGCGTACGCCGCGGCGTGCGCGGAGCCCGGCAGGGTCGCCACGCACCCGAGGGCGAGCAGGAAGACGATCCAGGTGCGGATCGTGCGGTGGGCGGTGCTCAACGGTTCTCCCCCGTGGTCGGGACGTGGGTCGGGGCGGTGGCCGGACCCGGTCGGGTGCCGCTCTCGCGGCGGCGGACGGACGGCGCCTGGCCCAGGCGCGTGACGAGCCGAGCACCCAGGGACGCCTTGGCGCCGCGCGGGCGGGCCAGGAGGCGGGCGACCACGAAGAGGACCAGGACGAGCGCGAGCAGCACGGTGGCGGCGCCGTAGGCCCGGGTGATCGCGGTGGGCTCCCCGGAGCGGACCAGCGAGAAGATGTAGAGCGGCAGCGAGTTCATCGCGCCCTCGGTCGGGTCGGTGACCATGAACGCCGCCGCACCGGAGGTGAGCAGCACCGGGCTGGTCTCGCCGATGCCGCGTGCCACCCCGAGGATGACCGCGGTCGCGAGGCCCGGGCGGGCGGTCGGCAGCACGACGCACCACACGGTTCGCCACCGGCTCGCGCCCAGGGCCAGACTGGCCTCGCGCAGGCCGGAGGGCACGACGCGGAGCACGACGTCGGCCGCGCGGGCGATGATCGGCAGCATCATGACCGCGATGGCGAGCGCGGCGGCGAGCCCCGACCGCGGGTAGCCCAGCGCCCGGATGAGCACGGTGTAGATGAAGAGGCCGGCGACGATCGAGGGCAGGGCGGTCATCGCCTCGACGACCGTGCGGACCAGGCGTGCGAACCGGCCGCCGACCTCGGTCATGAAGACGGCGGTGCCGATCCCCAGCGGGAGGGTGATGACCAGCGCGATGCCGAGCTGGATCAGCGATCCGGCGACCGCGTGGGCGACGCCACCCGAGGTGAACGGGTCCTTGGGTCCCACGCCCGACATGTCGTCGACGAAGAAGTTCAGGTGGGTCAGCGGGCGCCAGCCCTGCGAGACGACGTCGTAGACGGTGGTGACCAGCACCATGGCGACGACGACGGCGCCAGCGGCGACGACGGCCTCCGCGACCCGGTCGCGGACCTCGGTCGATCCGCCGGTCATCGCGGCGGTCGTCGCGGTCAGCGCCAGTCCCAGGCCGAACCAGACGACGAGGAACCAGGGCAGGCCCCCCAACGGCAGCAGCCGCTGGGTGATCAGCCAGGCCAGGCCGAGCGCGGCGACCCACGGGCCGATGCGGGCGAACCGCTCGTCGGGGCTGAGCCGGCCGAGGCTGGCCCGCGGGACCGCCGGCGCGGCGTCGTCGTCGTACGTCGGCAGGTGCGTGGCGCCGGCGAGCGTGAGGTCCTCGGGCGGGACGGTCGCGGTCATGCGTCGGTCCCGGCGCCGGAGCGGCTGCGGCCGACGATGACCGCCGCGAGCGTGTTGACCACCAGCGTGATGAGGAACAGCACGAACCCGGCGGCCAGGAGCGCGGAGAGCTGGGCATCGCTCGCCTCGCCGAAGCGACCGGCGATGAGCGCGCTGACGGTGCTCGTGCCGATCTCCAGGACGTTCCACTTCAGCTCGAAGGCCGGGGAGACGATGAGGAAGACCGCGATGGTCTCGCCCAGCGCGCGGCCCAGGCCGAGCATCGTGCCGCCGATGATGCCGCCGCGGCCGAAGGGCAGCACGACGGTGCGGATCATGCCCCAGCGCGTCGAGCCCAGCGCGAGCGCGGCCTCCTTCTCGCCCTGCGGGGTCTGGGAGAACACCTGGCGCATCACCGCGCAGGACATCGGCATCACCATGGCCGCCACGGCGATGCCGGCGCAGAAGGCGCTGGCGGTGTAGCGGCTGGCGTCCCAGACCGCGGCGTCCGGGTCGGAGCCGCGGACGTCGAAGATCGGGATCCAGCCCAGGTTGCGGTGCAGCCAGAGCGCGAGCTCGGCCGCGTGCGGCATCACCAGGGAGAAGCCCCAGAGGCCGTAGACGATCGAGGGGATCGCGGCCATCAGGTCGACGAGCGAGACCAGGGTGGAGCGGATCCCCGCCGGGGCGTACTCGCTGATGTAGAGCGCGGTCAGCAGGGCGAGCGGGAAGGCGAAGACCATCGCGACGAGCGCGACCGCGGCGGTGCCGGTGAGCACCGCCGCGATCCCGACGACGTCCGCCTCCGGTTGCCACTGCACCTCGGTGAAGAACGACCAGCCGTAGCGCTCGAGCGTCGGGTAGGCCTGCCAGGCCAGGAACAGGCCGACCCCTCCGGTGACGACGAGGACCGAGGCGCCGACGGCCCGGCTCGCGTGCTCGAAGACGGCGTCTGCGCCGGTGGCGCGGCGCGAGATCCGGCGGGGACGGACGTCGTCGTCGGCGCCGGGCAACGGGAGGGTGGTCACGGTGGTCCTGCTCTGGTCGGGCGCGCGGACGAGGTGTCCGTGCGCCCTGATGGTCGGGACCACTGCCGAACGGATGCGGCGTCCGCGGTGAACGGAGGGAGAAGTCGTTCCCGACCTTTCCCGAACAGGTCAGCGCAACGAGTTCTGCCTGGTCAGGACGGACTACTCGGAACCTCGTCGACATGGTCCGAACGGGCCAGGGGCTCCCTTTCGACGCTGCTGCTGGTCGCGGCGAGGAGGGCACGGATCGGACGATTCCGGCCACCCCTGACCCCGACCCGCTCACCACCACCGCTGCCACCCGCGCACCCCACCGTCGGCGGCATCGGCGAGCATGACGCCGTGACCGAGCCGACCACGGACCTGAAGGCCGACCTCGTCGTCGTGGGAGCCGGCCTCGCCGGCCTGACGGCGGCGGCCGAGGCCGCGGACGCCGGACGCAGCGTGCTGCTGCTGGACCAGGAGGGCGAGCAGAGCCTCGGCGGCCAGGCGTTCTGGAGCCTCGGCGGGCTCTTCCTCGTCGACAGCCCCGAGCAGCGCCGGATGGGGGTCAAGGACAGCCTCGAGCTCGCCCGGCAGGACTGGTTCGGCAGTGCGCAGTTCGACCGGCCCGAGGACCGCTGGCCGCGCGCGTGGGCGGAGGCCTACCTCCAGTTCGCCGCCGGCGAGAAGCGCTCCTGGCTGCGGCGGATGGGCCACCGGGTCTTCCCGGTGGTCGGCTGGGCCGAGCGCGGCGACGGCACCGCGGGCGGCCACGGCAACTCGGTCCCCCGCTTCCACATCACCTGGGGCACCGGCCCGGGCGTCGTCGGGCCGTTCGAGCGGCGGGTGCGCGAGCACGTCGCCGCCGGCCACGTCCGGCTCGCGTTCCGCCACCGCGTCGACGGGCTCCTCGTCGAGGGCGGCACGTGCGTCGGCGTACGCGGCTCCCTGCTGGCGCCCACCGACGTCGACCGCGGCCGGCCCAGCAGCCGCACGGTGGTCGGCGAGTTCGAGGCCCGCGGGACGGCCGTCGTGGTCACCAGCGGCGGCATCGGCGGCGACCACGACCTCGTGCGCCGAAACTGGCCCGCCCGGCTGGGCACCCCGCCGAGGCGGATGGTGGCAGGCGTGCCCGCGCACGTCGACGGGCGGATGCTGCAGATCACCCAGGACGCCGGCGCGACCGTCGTCAACCCCGACCGGATGTGGCACTACGTCGAGGGCCTGCGCAACTGGGACCCGATCTGGGACAACCACGGCATCCGGATCCTGCCCGGCCCCTCGTCCCTGTGGCTCGACGCCGAGGGCAACCGGCTGCCGGCGCCGTGCTTTCCCGGGTTCGACACGCTGGGCACGCTGCGCCACCTCCGCGCGACCGGCCACGACTACTCGTGGTTCGTCCTGACCCAGCGGATCATCGAGAAGGAGTTCGCGCTGTCGGGCTCCGAGCAGAACCCCGACCTCACCGGCAAGGACGTCAGGCTGCTCCTCTCGCGCGTGAAGAAGGGAGCGGCGGGGCCGGTCGAGGCGTTCAAGCAGCACGGCGAGGACTTCGTCGTCGCCGACACCCTCGAGGAGCTCGTCGCCGGCATGAACCGGATCGGCGACGACGACGTGCCGCCGATCGACCCCGCCCGCGTCCGCGGCATCGTCGAGGCGCGCGACCGGGAGATGGACAACGCCTTCAGCAAGGACGCGCAGGTCACGGCGATCCACGGCGCCCGGACCTTCCTCGGCGACAAGCTCATCCGCGTCGCCCGACCGCACAAGCTGCTCGACCGCGCCGCCGGCCCGCTGATCGCCGTGCGGCTCAACATCCTCTCCCGCAAGACGCTCGGCGGCCTCGAGACCGACCTCGACAGTCGCTGCCTGCGCGCGGACGGCACGCCGTTCCCCGGCCTGTACGCCGCGGGCGAGGTCGCCGGCTTCGGCGGCGGCGGGATGATGGGCTACAACGCGCTCGAGGGGACGTTCCTCGGCGGGTGCCTCTTCTCCGGCCGCGTCGCCGGACGGGCCGCGGCCGCCGCGGTCTAGCCCGTCGCCGCGTCCGTCAGCCCGTCAGCCGTCAGCCGTCAGTCGCCAGCCCGCCAGTCGTCAGTCCGTCGGCGGCGGCAGGGTCTGCCCCCGGGCCAGGTCGACGAGGTCAGCGATCGAGTCGACCACCCGGGTCGGGCGGTAGGGGAAGGTCTCGACCTGCTCGGGCCGGGTCGACCCGGTCAGCACGAGCACGGTCCGCAGGCCCGCCTCGAGGCCGCTGACGACGTCGGTGTCCATCCGGTCGCCGATCATCACCGCCGACTCCGAGTGCGCGTCGAGCCGGTTGAGCGCCGAGCGCATCATCAGCGGGTTCGGCTTGCCGACGAAGTACGGCGTCCGCCCGGTCGCGGTGCTGATCAGCGCCGCGACCGAGCCGGTCGCGGGCAGCTTGCCCTGCTGGCTGGGCCCGCTCGGGTCGGGGTTGGTCGCGATGAAGCGCGCGCCCGCGTCGATGAGCCGGATCGCCCGGGTGATCGCCTCGAAGGAGTAGGTGCGGGTCTCGCCGAGCACCACGTAGTCGGGGTCGTGGTCGGTCAGCACGTAGCCGATGTCGTGCAGCGCGGTCGTCAGCCCGGCCTCGCCGACGACGTAGGCCCGGCCGGCCGGGCGCTGGTCGGCGAGGAACTGCGCGGTGGCCAGCGCCGAGGTCCAGATCGACTCCTCGGGCACGTCGATGCCGCTGGCGAGCAGCCGCGAGCGCAGGTCGCGCGGGGTGTAGATCGAGTTGTTGGTGAGGACGAGGAACTTCCGGCCCGACGCCTTGAGCGCCTCCAGGAAGTCGCCCGCGCCCGGGATCGGCTCCTCCTCGTGCACGAGGACGCCGTCCATGTCGGTCAGCCAGTACTCGATCGGGCGGTCCTCGGTCATGGTGCCGAGTGTGGCAGGCGGACTACTCCGCCAGCACCCGCCGGACGAGCGCCTCGACGTCCGCGGCCGTCACACCCGCCGACCGGGCAGCCCGCACGGCCGCGACGAGGTCGTCGACCTCCGGCGGCGGGGCGTCCTCCTCGGGGCCGAGCGCGTGCTCGCGGACGAGCCGGGCGACCTCCTGGGGCGCCTCGGCGGGGGCGAGGTGGCCGACGCCGTCGAGCTCGACGAAGGCACCCCCGGTCAGGGCGGCGAGCTCGCGCAGCAGCCCGGGCGGCGTGGGTACGTCGTGCGAGCCGGCCACCGCCAGCACCGGGACGGCGACCTCCGCGGCGCGCAGCCGGTCGCGGACGTCGAAGCCGTCCAGCGCGCCGCACACCACGGCGTACGCCTCGTCGTCGGCCTCGGTCAGCGCCCGGAGCAGCGCGGCGGCCCGGTCGGGCTCGCCCTCGACGAAGCCGGGGCCGAACCAGCGGCGGGTCGAGGCCTCGACCAGCGCCTCGGTGCCGCGCTCGCGGACCATCGCCGCGCGCTCCCCCCACAGCGCCGGCTCGCCGAGCCGCGCGCCGGTGCACAGCAGGGTCGCGGACTCGACCCGGTGCGGCGCGTCGAGCAGCAGCTGCAGCCCGACGGCCCCGCCGACGGAGTCGCCGGCGTAGTGGAACGAGGGGGCGTGCAGCCCCTGCGACATCGTGTCGACGAGGTCGAGCACGCCGCCGGCGAGGTCCGCCACGGTGAGCGGCTCCCCGACGGCGGCGCGGTTGGTGCCGTGCCCCGGCAGGTCCCAGGCCACGACCTGGAAGTCGCGGGCGAGGTGACGGGCGCACTCGCTCCACAGCGAGGTCGCCGACGTGCCGAGCGACGGGCCCAGGACCAGCAGGGGGTGATCGGGTCGGCCGCCCAGGCGGACGGCCGTCAGCGAGGCGGTCAGAGGACGAGCAGGGCCAGGACGATGACGGCGATGATCAGGGCGATGACGGCGATGGTGCGAGTGTTCATGGTTCACCTTTCTCGGGGGTGACGGGCTGGTGCCCGACCCCCGGGCCGCACAAACCCCCAGGTCAGCGCTGGTCCGGTCCGGTCCCGCCCGTCGTGCCGCCCGTCGTGCCGGTCGTGCCACCGCCGACGAGCAGCGCGAGCACCCGGCCCATGAGGTCGTCGGGCACCGCGGCGGGGTCGGTCATCCGCTCGATCGCCAGCCCGTTGGAGAGCGCCAGCAGGAGCGTCGCGACCGATGCGGCGGGCAGGGGCAGCTCGGTCCCGGCCTGCTCGGCGTGGTTGGCGACCGCCTCGGCGACGGCGGCGCGGAGCTCGCCGTGGCGTCGGACGAAGGAGTCGTCGGCCGGGCCGGTGCGCACCGCGCGCTGCCACAGCTGGAGGAAGAGCAGGTGCCAGTCGTGCTGCTCGTCGCTCGCGGCGGTCAGCCGGTCGCCGAGCGCCCGTGCGCGCTCCGGGAGCGTCGCGGCGGGGTCGTCGACGGCGGCGAGGCCGAGGTCGAGGTACGCCGAGACGCGGTCGTCGACGAGCGCCGCGACCAGGCCCTCCTTGCTGCCGAAGTTGGAGTAGACCGCGCCTTTGGTGAACCCCGCGGCGGCCGCCACGTCGTCGAGGCTGGCCCCGTCGATCCCCTGGCGGGCGAACGTCCGGGCCGCCGCGTCGAGCAGCGCGCGGCGTACCTCGTCCCGCGGCGGGCGGCGTCGTCCCGCCGCCGGCAGCGGCGTCGGTCCCGTTGACATGACGCGGGACGATACTCGAAGGTATCGGATACCGCTCGGTATCCGATCTCGTCCCTCCAGGAGGACCCCGTGCTGCTCCGCACCACGCCCCGGCCGGTCGCGCGCACGACCGAGGCCCTGCGCTCCGCCGCCCGCCCGGCCGTCCGCTGGGGGCTGGGCCACGCGCTGCCCCGGACCGTCATGGGGTCGGCGGCGCGCCGCGGCGACCTGCACGGGCAGCTCCTCGTCGCCTCCAGTACCAGCGCGGACGCGCCGATCGAGCTCTTCGACGCGATCCGCGCCCAGGGGCCGATCCACCGCTCCCGCTACGCCTACGTCACCGCGACCCTCCCCGTCGTCCGCGAGGTCCTCGCCAACCCCGACGTGCGCGCCGGCGTCGACCTCGGCACCGGCGCCGGGCCGCTGGGCCGGCTCGGCACGTGGGCCCACCGGACGACCCCGATGGGCCCGCTGACGCCGCCGTCGCTGCTGGTCACCGAGCCGCCGGACCACACGCGGATGCGCAAGCTCGTCACCCGGGTCTTCTCGGTCAAGGCCGTCCAGCGGCTGCGCGACCGGACCGAGGAGATCGCCGACGACCTGCTGACCTCGCTGGAGCAGCAGGCCCGCGACGGCCGGCCGGTCGACCTGGTCGAGGCCTACTGCGCCCTGCTGCCGGTCACCGTCATCGCCGAGATCCTCGGCGTCCCGGACTCCGAGCGGCACACGGTCCTGGAGTTCGGCACCGCGGCGGCGCCGAGCCTCGACCTCGGGCTGTCCTGGGGCCGGTTCCGCACCGTCGAGCGCGCGCTGTCGTCCTTCGAGCGCTGGCTCGTCGACCACATCGAGGCCAAGCGCCGCGACCCGGGCGACGACCTGCTCAGCCAGATGGTCGCCGCCCGCGACGACGACGGCGTCGCGCTGACCGACAAGGAGCTGATCGCCACCGCCGGGCTGGTGCTGGCGGCCGGCTTCGAGACGACCGTCAACCTGCTCTCCAACGGCATCGCGCTCCTCCACGAGCACCCCGAGCAGCGGGCCCTCCTCGCCGCCGACCCCGACCGCTGGCCGAACGCCGTCGAGGAGGTGCTGCGCCACGACCCGCCGGTCCTGCTCACCGGCCGCACGGTCGTCCGCGACACCGAGATCGCCGGCACGCGCGTCCCGCGGGGCGCCGTGGTCACCACCCTGCTGGCCGGCGCCAACCGCGACCCCGAGGTCTTCGCCGACCCGCACCGCTTCGACGTCACCCGGGAGAACGCCGCCGACCACGTGTCGTTCTCCGCCGGCCGGCACTTCTGCCTCGGCGCCGCACTGGCGCGGATGGAGGGCCAGGTCGGGCTCCAGCGGGTGACCGAGCGGTTCCCCCACCTGCGGCTGGTCCCCGGCGCCACCCGTCGCGACACCCGGATCCTGCGCGGCTTCCACACGCTGCCGGCCGTGCTCGGCTGAGGGACGCGCGCCCGGACCCCCGGACGCAGCACGGGCCCCGCCGAGGATCGGCGAGGCCCGTGGCGTACGTCGGGTGGTCAGCCCTGGAGCGCCTCCAGCACGTCGGGGTTCTCCTCGAGCCAGGCCTCGACGGCCTCGTCCTCGCGGCCCTCGCCGTACTCGTTGACGACCAGGTTCTCCAGCGAGCCGTACTGGTCGTCGTCGAGGGTCAGGTTGCCCATCATCTCGGCGACCTCCGGGTGCTCCTCGGAGAAGCCGGCGGTGGCGATCGCGTTCAGCGTCTCGGCCTCACCCAGCGCGCCCTCGGGGTCCTCGAGGTCCTTGACCGGGAACTCGGAGTTCGCCCAGAACGGCTTCCACAGGGTGACGACGATCGGCTCCTCGGCGTCGGTCGCCTTGCGCAGCTCGGCGAGCATCGCCGTGGTGGAGGACTCGACGAGCTCGAACTCCTCGTCCAGGCCGTACGTCGGCATGACCGACTCCTTGGTGACCTTGGTCAGCCCGGCGCCCGGCTCGATGCCGATGATCTCGCCGTCGTACTCGCCCGCCTTGCCCTTCAGGTCGGCGATCGAGGTGAGGTCGCTGTACTCCGGCACCGCGAAGGTCAGCTTCGCGCCCTCGTAGTAGGCGCCGAGGTCCTCGAGGTCCTCGCCGAACTGCTCCATGTAGGCCTCGTGCGTGACCTGGGGCCAGGCCGAGGGGTAGACGTCGATGTCGCCGTTGGCGACGCCGGTGTAGAGCGGCGCGGCCTCGGAGATCTCGGTGATCTCGACCTCGTAGCCCTCGTCCTCGAGCACGTTCTTCCACAGGTGGGCGGTGCTCAGCCCGTCGGTCCAGGAAGGGATGATCCCCAGGTTGATCGTCTTGTCCCCGCCGCCGCTCCCGGCGGTGGTGTCGTCGTCGGATGCGTCGTCGGAGCCGCACGCGGCCGCCGTCGCCCCCAGGGTGAGGAGGCTGGCCGTCGCGACGGCCCGGCGCAGTGCCCGCTTGCTGTTCATTCGTCGTTCCTCTCGTCGTGCACGTGTCTGCCCGGCGGACCGGGCCCCGAGACTCCGGCGGGCTGTGCGGTCCGCGCCGGGTGGCTTGGTGGTGGGTCGGGTCAGGCCCGGGCGTCCTCCGGCTCCGCCGCGGCAGGGGCCGCCGGGCCGTCGGCGGCGGGCGCCGGCGTGCGGCCGGCGGCGTCCGCGGTGGCGCGGCGTCGGGCGAGCAGGGCGCGGGCGCGCCCGCGCTGTCCCGGCGTACGCCGTCCGGCCGAGGCGGTGACCCGGTCCAGGTAGACCGCGAGGACCACGACGGAGAGACCGGCCTCGAAGCCCAGGCCGATGTCGAGCCGGGAGATCGAGCTGGTCACGGCGCCGCCGAGGCCGCCGCCGCCGACGAGGCCCGCGATGACCGCCATCGACAGCGCCAGCATGATCACCTGGTTGACGCCCGCCATCACCGTGGGCAGCGCCAGGGGCAGCTGGGTCTCGCGCAGGATCTGGCGCGGCGTCGCACCGAAGGCGTGCCCGGCCTCAACGACCTCGGCGTCGACCTGGCGGATGCCGAGCTCGGTGAGCCGCACCGCCGGTGGCAGCGCGAAGATGACCGTCGCGACGAGCGCCGGGGGCGACCCGATGCTGAAGAGCATCACGACCGGCACGAGCCAGACGAACGCCGGCATGGTCTGCATCAGGTCCATCACCGGCCGCACGACGCGGCTGAACCGATCGGAGCGGGCGGCGAGCACGCCGAGCGGGATGCCGATCACCAGCGCGACCAGCGTCGCGACCAGGACGAGGGACAGCGTCGCCATCGCGTTCGTCCACTGCTCGACGCCGACGATGCCGGCCAGCCCGACGAACGAGCCGAGGGCGAGCTTCCAGTCCTTGGCCAGCCAGGCGATCAGCGCCAGCACGGCGGCCGTCACCAGCGGGGCGGGGCCGTCGAGGAGGTCGGTGAGGCCGTCGACGGTCGTCTCGGTGAGGTCGGCGACCGCGTCGAGGACGCCGCCGAGGTGGTCCTGGACCCACTCGAAGCCGTCGAGGATCCAGTCCCCGAGCGGGATCCGGGGCACCCCGTCCACGCGCTCCCAGTCGTCGGCCGCCATGGGGAGGACCGCCTGGTCGGTGACGCTCATGCCCGGACTCCTTCCTCGATGAGCACCGGGTGGGCGGCGTCGGCCGCCTCCGGCCCGGCGCCGCTGCCCAGCGCGGCGAGCAGGGTGACCCGCGGGATCACCCCGAGCAGGCGACCGCGCTCGTCGATCACGGCGAGGGCCGTGGCGCTGTCGGCCGAGGCGCCGAAGAGGTCGGCGACCGCGGTGTCAGGACCGACGGAGATCGCGGCCTCCATCACGCCCGTGAGGTCGTCGCGGCCGGCGCGCACGGCCTCCGCGGCGGCGGCCTCGGTCACGACGCCACGGAGGCGACGGTCCCGGTCGACGACCATGACGGCGGCGAGCTGGTGCTCCCGGATCAGCTTGTGCGCGGCGCGGGGGCCCTGGCTCGCGCCGATGACGGCGACCGGCGGCTCCATCACCGACGAGGCGGTGAGCACGCGCGTGCGGTCGACGTCCTGGACGAACTGGGCGACGTAGTCGTTCGCGGGGTCGTTGAGGATCTGCTCGGCGGTGCCCTGCTGGACGATCCGGCCGTCGCGCATCATTGCGATCCGGTCACCGAGCCGCATGGCCTCGTTGAGGTCGTGGGTGATGAAGAGGATCGTCTTGCCCAGCTCGTGCTGGAGCTCGACGAGCTGGTCCTGCATCTCGCGGCGGATGAGCGGGTCGAGCGCGCTGAACGCCTCGTCCATGAGCATCACGTCGGTCTCGGCCGCGAGCGCGCGGGCGAGGCCCACCCGCTGCCGCATGCCGCCGGAGAGCTCGCCCGGCAGCGAGCCGCCCCAGCCGCCGAGGCCGACCAGGTCCAGGGCGCGCTCGGCGCGGCGCTCGCGGTCGGCGCGGTTCACGCCGCGGACCTTGAGGCCGTACGCCGCGTTCTGGCCGACGGTGCGGTGCGGCAGCAGGGCGAAGTGCTGGAAGACCATGCTGACCCGCTCGCGCCGGACGCGGCGCATGCCGCGGGCGTCGAGCGAGGTGAGGTCCTCCCCGCCCACCCGGATCGTGCCGGAGGTCGGGGGCAGCAGCCCGTTGACGGTCCGGATCAGCGTGGACTTGCCGGAGCCCGAGAGCCCCATGACCACGAAGATCTCGCCCTCGGAGACCTCGAACGACGCGTCGATGACGGCCGCCGTCCAGCCCTCCGCCCGCAGGTCCTCGCGGGTCGCGCCGGCCCGCAGCCGGTCGACGGCACGTTCGGGACGGCGTCCGAAGACCTTGAAGACGTCGTGCGCCTCGATGACTGGCACCTGGTGCTGCTCCTCCACCGTGGGCGCCGACCTGTCGTCGGCACCGCTCACCTGCGGCCGGACGACGCACACCACGACACCACGCGGACGTCGTCACAGCGACGTCCGGGGCGGATCGCGGGCTACGAAGGCAGGGCGCCCGAACACCCCGCGGTCTCGAGCCGCCCCGGCAACCTAGCGGCGATCGTCGCGAGGTCCAAGAATGGGTTACGGCTCGGTAACAATCTTCCCCTGCCCGGGGTGGGTACCGCCTCCTCGATGCTCCTCGTGCCGACCGCCGAACCCGAGTCCGCCCTCCAGCTGCCCGACGTCACCTGGGAGGGCGCCACGATCGGCCTGCTCGTCCTGGTCGTGGGCGTGCTGGCGGGTCGCGTCCTGCGGGCGGTGGTCCGCCGGGTGCTGGGCTGGCGCGGGCGCTCCCCGAGCGCGAGCGCCCTCTTCGCCGACCTCACCGGCTGGGCCGTCTCGCTGCTCGCGCTGGTCGCGGCCGTCACGGTGGTGTTCCCGAGCGTGCGGCCGGTCAACGCGCTCGGCGGGATCGGGATCATCTCGATCGCCGCCGGCATCGCCTTCCAGACGGTGCTGGGCAACATGTTCGCCGGGATCGTCATCCTGGCCCGGGACAAGTTCCGCGTCGGCGACCAGATCGCCGTGGGGGACGTCGCGGGGACCGTGGTGGACATCTCGTTGACGGCCACCCGGATCAAGTCGTTCGACGGCCGGCTGCTGCTCGTCCCGAACTCGGTGCTCCACTCCGAGATCGTGTCGGTGCAGACCGGCTACGGACAGGTCCGGTCGACGGTCGCCCTGGACATCGACGACGCCGCCGACCTCGAGCTCGCGGTCCGCGTGGCGGAGGCCGCGATGGCCCGCGTGCCGGACGTCGTGGAGGACCCGGCACCCCAGGCGCTCCTGGCGGAGGTGGGCTCGGCGACGGTCCGGATGGACCTGCGGTTCTGGTCCGGCGCCCGCCAGATGGAGACGCGGGTCGCCCAGCACCGGGTCGTCCTCGCGGTGCTGGAGGACCTCGCCGAGGCCGGCGTCCGCACCGGTTCGGACGTGCTCGTGCTCGACGCCGCGCCCGGCCTGCGGTCCGCCCTCGAGGAGCGGGCGGGCCGGCGCGACGGCAGTTGAGGAGGCTTAGCAGCCGACGCCGGTGACGTCGCCGTCGGAGCGGCGCTCGCTCCCGCGACCGAGGTCGTAGGCCGAGCAGTAGTAGAAGCTCAGCAGCGGGTCGCGCTGCAGCCGGATTGCCCGACGGCCGTTGTCGGCCGTGGGCTCGAGGTAGCGGAAGGACCGCTTCAGCAGCGCCTGCGGGCCGCCGCGGTGCTTGAGGTAGCGGTCGAGCCACCGCTGCACGTAGACGCTGGTCAGCGCCTGGCCGTGCCGGCTGGCCGGGAGCACCAGCGGGATGTCGGTGTAGTCCAGGTGGGTCGAGGCGCGCGGCACGACCAGCATCGCGTCGTGCCGGCTCTTGGCCCAGCGGTCGTAGCCGGCCTGCCGCTCGCGCCTCGGGTCCGGGCCGTCCGGCGTGGGCGCGGGGACGAGGGAGGAGCCGGCGGCGAGGAGGTACGGCGCCACCGTGAAGCCGTACTCCGACTGCACCGCCAGCGCAGGCACCCGCGGCACCGTCTCGTTGACCGGCACCGACGGGATGGTGCCGCCGTCCTTGCCGGCGAACAGCTTGTCCAGCGCGACGACGGTCGCGACCCGCGGGTCGGTGCCCTGGACCTCCGAGACCGCCCGGGCCCCCATCGAGTGGCCGATGATCGCGAGCCGCGTGGTCCGGCCCGGCGTCGCCGTACGCCGGTCGGGGCTGCGGTCGAAGCGCCGCCAGAACGGGTTGAACCGGTCCGGGCTCGCGCCCGCCGACGCCGGGTTGGCGTAGGGCTTCGCGGGGGTCGAGACGAAGAAGTCGATGGCGTCCTCGGTGCCGACGACGAAGTTCGAGACCTGCTGGAACGGCACGCCTGGGCAGCCGAGCAGCTCCCGGTCCCGCGGCGGCGCGAAGGGGTTGCAGAACGGCAGCGCGTCCAGCTGCTCGCCCGGCACCGGCAGTGGCTCGTGGGGCAGCGTCTCGCTGCGGCCCTGGCCCTGCACGTCGTAGGTCAGCACGACGTACCCGCGCTCGGCGAGGTCCTGCGCCAGCCAGCGGTACATCCCCTCCGAACCCTGCACCGACCCCGGCGTGATCACGACGCCCGGGAACGGTCCGCGCAGCCGCGTGCCGGTGTAGGGGTCCTTGGCGCCCGGCAGCGGGCGGTACACCGTGCCGCGCAGCAGCGCGCCGTAGCGGTTCGTGAACGACACGTCGCGCATCCGCCCGCGGGTGCCGCCCCACCCGGCCCGCAGCGGGTTGCCGACGTTCCAGCCGGGCACGACCTGGCCGGCTGTCAGCGCGAGCCGGGTCGGGCTCGCGACCTGCGCGAGGAGCTGGGCCACCGACGTCGCGCTCGCCTGCTGCACCAGCGCCGGCAAGTACGCCGGGTCGCGCAGCTGCCCGCCCGGCCCGGTGATCCGGCCGTAGGCGTCGGCGATGTTCTGCAGGTCCCGCGCGACGTACGCCGGCGAGTGCACGACCGGCCCGTCGCCGCCGCGGTCCGCGGCACCCGGTGGCGCGGAGGCGACCGTCGCGCCCAGCAGCACGGTCGTCAGCAGGGCCAGGGCACGGGCGGTCCGGGTACGTCGCACGGCCGGACCAACGAGGGGTCTCGCGGCGGGTTACCGCCCGTCACACCAGGTGGTTGTCGTGGCGCGTGCAGAACGCGACGTACTCCTCCTGGCTGACCTCACGACCGGACGTGAACATCTCCACCAGGCCCTCGAAGTACGCCTCGCGGGGGGCGCCGGGGGTGAAGAGGATCAGCATCGACGCCGGCTCGCCGGACTCGTTGCGGAACGCGTGGACCGATCCCTCCGGCACGTGGCAGAAGTCCCCCGGCCCGGCGTCGGACCAGTCGCGTCCGTCGTGCAGGCGGACGGTCCCGGACAGCACGAAGAACGCCTCGGACATGGTGCGGTGGAAGTGCGGGGCGGGACCACCCGGCTGGGGACCCATGTCCCAGCGGTAGAGCCCGTAGCGCCCGTCGGTCGTGGCACCGGTCGCCAGGTAGTGGGCGAACCCGCCCAGGGTGTCGAGGTCAGCCGGCGCGTCGGACCGGCGGAGGCGGGCCGCGGCCTCGGGCACGTCCGCGACGTACAGCTCTGGAGGGTAGGTCGCCGGGGCGCGCCAGGGGTCCGGGTACGTCATGGTCTGACGCTAGGCCGTGGGAGCAGCTCGCGACAGGCCTGCCGCTCCGGATCCGGACCGTCGTCAGGAGGACGGCCAGGACCACCCGGCGTCGGCGACGAGACGGTGCAGGTCGGTACGTCGGTCCGCGTGGCGACGGTTGGCCGCGTCGAAGTCCGCCTCGGCGACCGTGGGCACGCCGGCGCGCCGCAAGGGGGTCAGCGACATCGGTGGCGGCGGCCCCCCGGCGCGGCTGCCGGAGCCCTGGCGCGCCGTGGCCACGAATCGCGCCACCGCGTACCGCAAGGGCTCGGTCGCGCTCCGGTCCGGACGCACCGACTCCTGCACCCCCTCGGCGAGGACCAGGAGCGCCTCGTCCAGCCGCGCGACCGCGAGCGGCGCGGCCAGGTGGGGCTGCGGCGAGTGGAAGTAGCGCAGCACGGGATAGGCCAGGTGCTGCTCCGCCGAGGCCGCCACCTCCGACCGCAGGTCGATCAGCTGCTGCTCGAACATCTGGCTGAACCCCTCGCCGGTCCAGCCGCGCTCGACGATCGCGGTGCTCGACCCCCCGAGGGCGTGGATGGAGACGGCCAGGGCACGGCGGGTGACGACCGCCGCGATGACGGAGATGAGGTAGGTGATCGCGAGCGTGACCAGGAACAGCCCGGAGAAGCTGGCGGCGGCCATGACGACACGCCACGAGCCGTCGGCGGAGACCACGTCACCGGTGCCGAGGGTGAAGACCGTCATCCCCGCGTAGTAGACGACGTCGCCCGGACCGACAGGTGCGCCGCTCTGCGAGTCCACGACGGCTCCGGACCCCGCGAACACCAGCGCCCATCCCGCCCACAGGACCGCGACCCACGCGAGCACCGTCGTGGTGAGCAGGACGGCACCGACCGCGGTCAGGAACGACCCTTCCTTCCCCGTGCGGTGCGCCGCCAGCGCGAGCCGCCAGCACCATGCGAGCAGGCGGGTCGTCAGCGGTCCGGCGCCGCTGGAGACCGAGAGGGTGGTCGCGAGCGCGTCGACGGCCACCGCAGCGACCAGCACGGCGCCGAGGACGATCAGCACGACGTCAGGCACGGGGCGCCGGTAGCCGACCGGAGGCGGCGCCATCCCCGCAGGACCGCGCCCGCCCGGAACGACCGAGCGGCTCGCGCCGCCGGCGGGAGCCCTCTGGTCGTGCGCCTGTAGCGATGTGAACCGCCAGACCTTCTGTTCGGTGACCAGGTGCTTGCCCCCGCACCCCCTCTCGGGCGCCTCCACCGTTCACCGCCGTCCTGCACCCCACGATGCGGCCGGGCGCGCTCCCGAAGCACACGACCCACGGGCGCGCGACCCCGAAATCGGGTATTCGCCGGCCGCCGCGCGCGTGCTGCACTGGGCTCCCGTTCCTCGTCCCCCGGAGGTCCTCATGCGTTCCCGTCTCCCTGCCCTGCTCCTCACGGCCGCGACCGCCCTCGCCCTGGTCGCACCCTCCGGCGCCGCCTCCGCGAGCACCGGTGGCACCGTCGACACCGCCAACCGCTACTCCGGCGTCGCCCTCATCGCGTTCTACGACGACGGCGTCCGCTACCGGTGCTCGGCCACGCTCGTCAGCCCGACCGTCCTGCTCACCGCCGCGCACTGCACCGACGGCGTGGAGGGGCTGACCGCGGTGACGTTCGAGCCTCTCGTCGACGACGCACCCCCGGCCGACCTGCCGGTCGCATCGGACCCGACCGCCGGGTACACCGCCGCCGACATCACCGCCGCGGGCTTCCTCCCCGGCGAGGGCGAGACCCACCCGGCGTACTCCGACTTCACCGACCTGGACAACTGGAACGACGTGGGCGTCGTCGTCCTGGACGAGCCGGTGACCGGCGTCGACATCACGCCCATCGCGACCGTGGGCACGCTGGACGCGATCCCGCGCCGCGACCTGCGCTCGACGCTGTTCCGCGCGGTCGGCTACGGCACCGAGGTCCGCAAGGCCGACTCCGGCCCGCAGACCCCCACACCGATGAGCTACCCGATCGTCCGACGCTACGTCGACATGCCCGGCCAGAAGCTCACCCCGCAGGTCCTGCAGACCAACGGCAACGAGAAGGACAACGCCGGCACCGGTGGCACGTGCTTCGGCGACTCCGGCGGCCCGCTGCTGCTCGACGGTGAGATCGTCGGCGTCACCAGCTACGGGTACACCTCGAACTGTCGCTACATCGACGGCTACCAGCGGGTCGACATCGCGGTGGTCCAGGACTGGCTGGCGCAGTTCGGGCTCTGACCGCACCGCTCCGCGGGGTCGTGTGCCCGACGACGTGTCCTGGCGAGTCCCGAAGCACACGACCCCGCGGCGCACGCCGCGACGCCGGTGCGGATCGTGACCTCGTCGAGCTCGGCGCGGAACTGGTCGTTGCTGGTGGAGGTGGCGTTCCTGCCGCCGATCCGCAGGGGCGCGGCGTTGGCGAGCACGCCGGCCGCGGCCAGGCCGCGGACGCGGACCACGCCGCCGGTCCCGTTGGAGTAGCCCTTCTGCACGACGTTCATCGTCCGCCGGCTCGCCTCGCGGGTCATGCGGACGTCGACGGACACCTCGAGGTCGCCTGCGCCGGGGTCGGGCGACGGGTCGTCGAGCACCTCGACGACGACTCGCCCGCAGGTCGGGCACGCGTACCGGCGGCGGTGGCCGATGCCGTCGGCACGGCGGCCGCCGCCGGCGGATCCGGAGACGGTGCCGCCCCGGCCGTGCCAGCGAGCGCGGCCAGCACCGCCACGCCGGCGGCGAAGTTCGGCGTACGTCGTCGGGCTCGTCGGCCGGGTCGGCGGCCTGCCATCGCTGCACCCTTCGCGCGGCCGACGGACCGCGCCGCAGCCGTCCCGACCCTCGTACGCGAGCGAGCCCCCACGTCCCTCGTTCGAGGTAACCGAGCAGCCCAGCGACCCCCGACGGCACGCGCAGGGAGGGCGACCGATCGACCCCGGTGAACGACGAAGCGGCCCCCACCGCCGGTGGGGGCCGCCTACGTCCTGCGCGCCTGTAGGGATTCGAACCCCAAACCTTCTGATCCGTAGTCAGAGTGACGCGCACTGGTCCCGGGCGGGGACGGGGTTGGTGGCGGGCATGGGAGTCACTGTCCGCGGGGTTGACGGTCCGTCAATCACCGCCCTGACCTGGGCCGACGCTGCGCTTCCGGATGCCCGGGCCGCCTCGGTCGCTCGCTGAAGCTCAGAGTGGCGTCGGCGGGTTGTGTGTCATGCCTGAGCTCGCTTGTGTGTATCTCGCCCCGGTTCGAGTTGTGCCCTAGTCCCTCGCGCAAGGCGTTTGCACGACTGCCAGACGCGCAAGTCCTCCTCCACGCTGCCGAAGCGATTCCGGGCCGAAGGAAGTACGACAAGGGTGTCGATACCTGCGCTGACGATGCTGCGCTCGGTTCCGGACATTCACGGAGAAGGCCCTGGCGCGTTGCCCGTCCCGGCCGCCTCGGATCCCGCCTCTTTCGCCGTCTTGGCGTCGGTGCGCCGCGCCCGCTCGCGGTGGACCTAGTCCTGCCTGGTCGGCTGCTCGGTCGTGCTGAACTCGCTCGCCCAACTCGCACCAGTGCCGCCTGGTAGCTCGACCGCTGAGAAGCGGCGTCTTCTACCCACTACACGGGCCGGTAAGGGGCTCCGGCTTCTCTGACCCGGTGACCTCTGCTTCGACTGAGCGAGACGACAGCCCGTAAGCATGTGCCGCGCCAGGCGACCGCTTCTGCCCCCGTAACCGACGCCAAACCGAGTGGGTTGGATTACCGGTGCCGTCCCGAGTTGTCGCCGCTCCGGCGCCTGACGTCCGCCGCGTGGCGTCGCCGAGAGCTGGGCAGCGCCATGAACATGGACTGCTCGCCAGGCTACGGCCTGAAGCCCGCCGCGACAGCTCGGTTGCGAAGGCCGTCAATAGGTCGCGTTGACGCTCAGTCTCGATCGACCGTAACTCTTCCAACTCTGCCCCTAGGCGTTCGAAGTAGTCCCGCGTGCAGTCCGCATAGGTACGTGAAAGCCTAGCCAATGAGGCCGCATTGCCGTCGCGGCTCATCGCCGTGTCGACCGCATCCAGGAAGGCAGCCGGCACATTTCGGCCGATTTCGAAGGAGGACCTGGCTCGCATACAACGGCGCATCGGGGCCGTCAACGAAAGGAGGTTCGCTGAACGCTGCACCGCGACGACCTCGCGTCGCGGAGCGCCCGGACCTTCCGCGATGCCCCGTCAACGCTCTGCATACGGTCGGGTTGATCGATGACTCCTCGCCTACGCCACCGCCGGCATCCACGTGAACCCGGTCATCGCAGCTGCTCTGGACGCCGGGACGCGTCCTTGAGAGTACGGGCAGTCAGCGAGTTGCCCGCGCTTCACGACGCGTCCTAGGCGGGCTGGCCGCCGTCGACACGGACGTTCCCATGGCGCTCGCCATGGAAGCCTTAGCTGGCTTCTTGGCAGTCGCTATCACCGCGGCGCGACGCTCCGTTGCCCGCCGGCCAGGTACCGAGGCGGCGTCTCACCCGCGCTCAAGTTCGTCAAACCGCTCGGCGCAAAGCATGGTCAGGCGCTGACGTGTGCTGCATACGGAGTCGCGCGGCCGCTGGCTTGATCAGGCACCTCAACGAACCGGACCCGAGGTGTTGCCTAGGGCGTCGCAGCTCCGCACCTTCGGGCGTGCGACATCACTTGATCCGCGTCCCCCGGTGTCAGAGCCAGTGACCAGAGGCCGCCCCTTATCCTTCACGGCAATGGGGCCATCACTCAGATTCCCCGGGCGGGCGCGGCTCTCGAGGTGTGCAACTTGGTAGCCCCAGATTCCGCCGAGCGGCCCCGGACTTCGTTCACCCCCTGGGCGCCGCTCGCGGACATTCGCGCTGCTCGTGCACAACTAGAGTCACACTCATGACCACCGACCTCGGCCATCCCACCGTCCTCGACCCTGCATCGGCTCGAGAGGTGCTGCTGGCAGCACCCCGCGGTTACTGCGCCGGCGTGGATCGAGCGGTCATCACGGTCGAAAAGGCGTTGGACCTCTACGGCCCTCCCGTCTACGTGCGCAAGCAGATCGTCCACAACACGCATGTGGTGGCCAATCTCGAGTCGCGGGGCGCGATTTTCGTGGAGGAGCTCCACGAGGTGCCCCAAGGCGAGACGGTCGTCTTCTCCGCCCACGGGGTCTCACCCGCCGTACACCTCGAAGCCGCTCAGCGGAGCCTGAAGACCATCGACGCCACCTGCCCGCTAGTGACCAAGGTGCACTACGAAGCCAGGCGCTTCGCCAGCGACGACTACGACATCTTGCTCATCGGGCACGCTGGGCATGAGGAAGTGGAGGGAACCGCCGGTGAGGCCCCCGACCACATTCAGCTCGTGCAAAGCCCCGACGACGTGGCCCACGTCGAGGTGCGAGATCCCGCCAAGGTGGCGTGGCTTTCACAGACCACACTGTCGGTGGACGAGACCCTCGAGATCGTCGCGGCCATCCGCAAGCGTTTCCCGTTGCTGACTGACCCGCCCAGTGACGACATCTGCTACGCCACCCAAAACCGTCAGCTCGCGGTCAAGGAGATCTCGCCGCCCGCCGATCTGGTGCTCGTGGTCGGGTCGCGTAACTCCTCCAATTCCGTCCGCCTCGTCGAGGTGGCGCTGGAGACCGGCGCCGGAGCGGCCTACCTCGTCGATGACCTCACTGAGATCGAGGAGGCTTGGCTCGATGGCGTCCGGTTGGTGTCTGTGACCTCCGGTGCCTCCGTCCCTGAGGACTTAGTCGAAGGCGTGCTCAAGTTCCTGGCCGAGCGAGGCTTTCCCAACGCACGTGCCGTTCACTCGGCCGAGGAGTCGCTAACGTTCGCGTTGCCGCCGGAACTCCGGCGCGACATGCACCTGGCCAGTCCGAGCTAAGCCGGCGGGGGCTCGTACTGGACCTCCACCCCCGCGGTTCGCAGCTGTGGGGGCCTGGTCGCGTAGCGGCGCAGGCTCCGCCCACGAAGCGGGCATAAGAACGCGCGGCGCCCATCCCATCCCGGTCATGCCGCCGTGTCGACGGTGTCGGCTACCGTGCCGTCGGGACAGCGCGACGTCGTCGCGCTCCGCTTCTACGAGCGCGGTCCGTGGCAGATGAGCCGCAGCGTCGTGCGTTGCTCACTGGCCAGGCCCGCGAACCCGGACAATCAGACCATCACTGACGCGGAATCAACCCCCCGCTGCTGAAGGTCAACGCCTGCCGACCTCCTACCAGGGCATACCCGAAAGGCGATCCCGTGCGCCTTCGAGGCGAACCTCGAATCCATTCCGCCATTGCGCCTCCGCACACGAGCGGTTGGTCTCGACGTCCAGGTCTCAGTGGAGTAGTTCCGGTCGATGCGGAGGCGCCAACCACCGACGTACAAGGGAGGTGCCCCTGCTAAGACCCTTGTTGAGGCAGCTGTGGCGGATTGCTCCGCTCGTTGTCCGACGACTACGCACGATCATCGTCGGGGCGCAGTTACCGGTCTAGGCAGTGAAGCGTGCCTCTGCGGCAGCGACCGAACCGTCACCACCCCGATGCGCGTCGTTCGCTCCGAGTGGACGACTCCGGGTCCGATACCGGTTGCGGGCCTCCGCCCGATCTTAGACAACTCAACCGCTCGACCGGTCACCAGCAAGCCACCTACGGCCCCTTGGACCGCCCACCCGCGTCGTCACTGAGCGTGCCAGAGCGCCTATGGGGGCGGCAGGAGCTGACTGGCCGCGTGCCCGGAACCCGTTTCAGACCGGTCGTCGGACGTCAGTTCGTCGGCGACGGACACGACGAGACCGCCGAGCATGAAGGCGGTGATCGCGGCCACGAGTGTGGGGGTGGCTAGGGACGGGATGAAGCGACGCATGCCGTCGGCGGGAGCAGAGCTCTGGTGGTACTCATGGGTGAGTGCATGACCCTTGCCGCGCTGAAGGAGGTAGCGATTCACTGGGTAGGCAGCGAAGAACGCCGCGGTCAGGGCGATCATCATGCCGATCCAGAAGATGCTGTTGACCAGCCCGGCGTCCATGGCGCCGGGGATCACCGCCATCACGAGATTGTCGACGAGTTCCATGGTGGCGATGGACAGGGTGTCTGCGGCTAGCACGACGCTGAGCGCGGCCCCCAGCCCCAGCCCGGTCTTCAGTAGCGGCAAGGTGGATAGGGCATAGCCAAAGAGGAATGCCAGGGTCACGGCCAACATGATGGTCCAGCCGTTGCTCAAGCCCACAGCTGTGCCGAGCATCAGGCCGAGGATTTCGCCGATGGCGCAACCGGTGAGGCAGTGCAAAGTGGCACTGACCGCCATCGTGTTTATGCCGCTCATGCCATGACCGCCATGACCGCCATGACCGCGGCCGATTGCGTCGTGCTCGTGCCCGCCGTGCGAGTTATCGGAACGGGCGCCGCGGGAGGCGTCCGCGCCTGACTCTGGGCCGTGCGCATGCTCGACGTCCGAGGGCTCACCGGACTGCGCGAACGTCGTGTCATCGGCGCCTAGCTGATCCAGTTGTTCGTGGCCCTGATGCCCGTGATGGCGCGGACGACCCGGATCGTGCTCAGTCATGACATTCCTTCCGTTGGTCGGGCGATAGGACGGGGCGGTCACCGGCAATCGCGCTTGAGCGACCCGCAGGAGCCGCTCGAGCGATGTAGCGGCCCGGTCGTCGGCACCGAGCTGGGATCGGTGAGGCGCGCGGCGGCGCACCGGAGTAGGCAGGCACCGGCCCATCGGAGAGCGCTGCGAGCGAGTGTGCGGCCGGAGAAGGCGGGAACGAGATCCATCGGCGGGAGCGATGACTGGCTAGGAACGAACGAGGCGAGCGATCGCATCGGCGGCCTCCTTGAGCCTGGCATCGGCGGTGGCGCCGCCTTCGGCTGCGGCGTCCATGACGCAGTGCCGCAGATGGTCATCGACCAAACCGAGGGCCACCGCCTCCAATGCCTTGGTGAGCGCGCTGACCTGAGTGAGGATGTCGACGCAGTAAACCTGTTCCTGCACCATTTGGTGGATGCCGCGAGCTTGGCCCTCGATGCGCTTGAGTCGAGCCAGGTAGCGCTCCTTGTCGGAGATGTAGCCGTGGTGGCTGTGTGCCGTGGCAGCGGTCTCGCCGGGTTTGGCGGAGTGGGCCGGGGTGAGAGACCCCAGAGCCGGAGGTCGCTCTGTAGACGCCTGAGATCCGGCGACGGTGCTCGTAACGGTCATGGCGGTCAGCTTTCGGTACGGATGGACGGGAGGTTCGGGTGGAGATACGCGGCTTGCCCGGTGACCCGCCAGACGTCGTGGCAGGTCACCGGGCTTGCGTGGTTGTGGACGGTTGTGTGTTCGGCGGCGTCTGCGTCAGGAAGCGGCAGCCGCGTCGGTGACTACGCCGTGTGACTTCTTCAGCACATGATCAGTTCGTCCTCCGGCCTGGTGTCAGGATCCGACCGGCTCGCTGGTACGGGCCTGAGTCGTCTGAGGGGTGGGGGCGGTCGGCGCGTCACCGGCGCCGCTCTTGAACGAGCGCAGGCGCAGGCTGTTGCCGACGACGAAGACGCTGGAGAATGCCATTGCTGCGCCGGCGAGCATGGGGTTGAGCAGGCCGAGTGCGGCGAGCGGGATCGCGGCGACGTTGTAGCCGAACGCCCAGAACAGGTTCGTCTTGATCGTGCCGAGCGTCTTGCGGGACAAGCGGATGGCGTCGGCGGCGCTGCGCAGATCTCCGCGGACCAGCGTGATGTCGGCGGCCTCGATCGCGACGTCGGTGCCGGTGCCCATCGCAAGGCCGAGGTCGGCCTTGGCGAGCGCGGCAGCGTCGTTGACGCCGTCACCGACCATTGCGACGGACTTGCCCTCGGCCTGCAGACGGGCCACGACGTCGACCTTGTCCTGAGGCATGACCTCGGCGATGACCTGGTCGATGCCGACCTCAGCGGCGATCTGTTCAGCGACAGTCTTGTTGTCGCCAGTGAGGAGCACCGGCGTGAGTCCGAGCGACCGCAGCTGGCCGATGGCGTCCTTGCTCGTGGGCTTCGCCTGGTCGGCGACCGTGATGATCCCGCGGGCGGCGCCGTCCCAGCCGACCGCGACGGCGGTCTTGCCCTGCGCTTCAGCTTCGGACTTGGCCCGGGCGAGGTCGACGTCGAGGTGCTGTGACCAGTCCGCGAGCAAGGATTCCCGGCCCACGAGGACGGCGTGACCCTCGACTATTCCCTGGACGCCCTTGCCCTCGACATTCACGAAGTCCTCGGGCACCGGGAGGCCTCCCACCTCGGCGTTCGCACCCTTCGCAATCGCCTGGGCGATCGGGTGCTCGGAGGCGTCCTCGAGCGCGCCAGCCAGCCGGAGCAGCTCCTCGCGCGAGACGCCGGGTGCGGTGACGACGTCGGCGAGGGTCATCTTGCCGGTGGTGACGGTGCCGGTCTTGTCGAGCACGATGGTGTCGACCTTGCGGGTGGACTCCAGCACCTCGGGGCCCTTGATGAGCACGCCCATCTGGGCGCCGCGGCCGGTGCCGACGAGCAGTGCGGTCGGCGTGGCCAGACCCAGCGCGCAGGGGCAGGCGATGATGAGCACAGCGACGGCGGCGGTGAAGGCGGCGGTGACCGGGAACCCGGCTCCCAGCCAGGCGGCGAGGGTGGCGACCGCGATCGCGATGACGATGGGGACGAAGATCCCGGACACCTGGTCGGCCAGGCGCTGGACCTGTGCCTTGCCGGACTGGGCGTCCTCGACCAGCTTCGCCATGTGCGCCAGCTGGGTGTCGGAGCCGACCCGGGTGGCGCGGACCACCAGGCGGCCGCCGGCGTTGACGGTGGCGCCGGTGACGGCGTCACCCTCGCCGACCTCGACCGGCACGGACTCACCGGTGAGCATGGAGGCATCGACGGCCGACGTGCCGGAGACGATGACGCCGTCGGTGGCGATCTTCTCGCCGGGACGGACGACGAACTCGTCGCCGACGGCGAGCTCGCCGATGGGGATGCGGGTCTCCACCCCGCCGCGCAGCACCGCGACGTCCTTGGCGCCCAGCTCGAGCAGGGCGCGGAGAGCGGCTCCTGCCTGCCGCTTGGACCGCTTCTCGAAGTAGCGGCCTGCGAGCAGGAACATGGTCACGCCGGCCGCGACCTCGAGGTAGATGTTCGCGGCGCCGTCGGTGGGGGCCACTGTCAGCTCGAAGGGGTGCGTCATGCCGGACGTCCCGGCGGTGCCGAGGAAGAGCGCGTACAGCGACCACAGCAGGGCCGAGAGCGTGCCCAGGGACACGAGGGTGTCCATGGTCGCGGCGCCGTGACGCAGGTTGGTCCAGGCGGCCTTGTGGAAGGGCCAGGCGGCCCAGAGGACGACCGGGGCGGCCAGCGTCAGCGAGGCCCACTGCCAGTAGTCGAACTGGAACGCGGGGACCATCGCCAGCACGATGACGGGCACGGCGAGAGACACCGACCCGATGACGCGGTTGCGCAACGTCATCAGTTCGATGTCGGGCCGCTCCTCGCCGTCGGCGGGCGCTTCGTCCGCGTCGGCCTTGCGGGGCAGGGCGGCGGTGTAGCCGGCCTTGGAGACCTCGGCGATCAGTGCGTCGGTGTCCATCCCGTCGGGGGCCTGGATCTGAGCCTTCTCGGTCGCGTAGTTGACCGTCGCGGTGACGCCGTCGAGCTTGTTGAGCTTCTTCTCGATCCGCATCGCGCAGGAGGCGCAGGTCATCCCGCCGATCTCAAGCTCAATGCCGTGACCCGCGGTCTGGGCCGGGGATGCAGTCATGGTTTCCTCCCTCGCTGATGCGAAGTCATTGGGGTTAGTGGCCGTGGCCGGCGTCCGACTGGCCGTCGGTTCCAGCGTGGTCGGTGTCGGAAGCGGAGTCGTCGTGTCGAGCTGCGGCGCTCGAGCCGGGCGCGGCGTCGACGACGAACGGAGCGGAGAGCACCTCGCCATCGATCTGGAAGTCGAAGTAGAGGAAGTACCGGCCAGGGGTCGGGGCCTCGGCCATGAACCCCACGTCAGGTCCGGAGAGCTCTCCGTCGGTGGGCTCGTCGCCCTCGGGGTGGACGTGCAGGTAAGCGAGATCGCCTTCGCGCAGGGCAACCAGGTGTCCGAAGGCACCGAGGTAAGGCTCCAGGCTGGTGACCGGCTCGCCGTCCTTGGTGACCGTCAGCGTCAGGTCGGTGGCCTGGCCCGCGGTCAGCTCGCCGCCCAGAGTCACGGTGTACCCCTTCACCGTCGCGGTGGCGGACGGGGACGCGACCACTGGCTCGAGCTCACCGGCCACCTCGACGGTGCGGGTCAGAGTGATCGTGGCTCCCTCCCCTGCGGCGGGGACGAAGTCGGCGTAGATGCGGTAGGTGCCGGCCGCCGCCCATTCCCACGGCAGTGACCAGGTGCCGTCGGACGCCATCCTCGGGTGGACGTGGCGGAACTGCGCGCCGTCGGTGCGGACCACGATGAGGTGAAGGTCCTTGTCGTGCTGGGTGGCGTACTCGGTGACCGGGTCACCGGTCCCGTCCAGGACCTGGAACGAAAGCGTGCCGGCTTCGGCGCCCCGCCCGGGCGCGGTCACCGGGGCGAGCAGGTAGTCGCCCTGGGCGCTGGTGACGCCGGGGACCGCGTGCTGTGTCGCAGCTGTGGGTGCGGCGCTGCCGTGACCGCTGGTGCCGGAGCTCATCTCGTGCCCTTCTGATCCGTGTGACTGTGCTTCTCGGGTCCAGCTGGTGACGACGCTCTGCGGGACGGCGGCGTCGGCAGCGACGTAGGCACCGCCGAAGACCACCACCAGCCCAGCGCCGTAAACGCCCAGTCGGGTTGCGGTGTTCACGAAGCTCGCACCGCCTGGTAGCCGGCTTCCTCGACGGCCGCAATGACGGCTGCGTCCTCGATCGGGTCGGTGGAGGTGACGACCAGCTTTCCGGTGGCCGCACTGACGTCGATGTCCTGCACGCCAGGCAGCGTCTCGACCTCCTCGCGGATCGACATCTCGCAGTGGCCGCACGTCATGCCGGTGACCTGGTATTCGCTGATGCTCATCATTGGCTCCTTCACGACAACTCAATGCTCGGGCGTACCCCTAGCGGGTACCGGTACGGGAACACTATACCCCCCTTAGGTATTCCGCAAGCGCCCCCCTCGCTCGAAGACCGGTCGCTCCCCGCAGGTCGCGGCGTGCACCCTGATGCGCCCGGCCCGCCCCACGCCAAGGGATATGACGCCCTTGTGGCCGCGCCGAGGGCACAACCGCTCCGGTCTTGCTGTCAGACCGAGCTGACTAGTCGCGGCAGGGGCGCAAGGAAGCTCGCTGGCCGCGGCAGGGCCACGGCAGCCGAGACCGCATACGAGGACGTGGCCCAGCCTCAGAGGCAGGGCGAGGTACGGCCGCCGGAGACACTGTCGTCGACCGAGTCCACGAGTCTCCCGCATCGGGCCGGGCAATCAGGCGTGTTTGAGGGTGGCAAGCTCACGCATGCTGATTGCTGCGGTCTCGATCTGGAATGTGCAGTGATGCACGGCTACCTCGAAATGCTCCGCGACGCATCGCTTGATCCGCTCGAGCACCTCGGCCGCGTGCCCGTCCGTGAAGCACACCTCGTCGACGACGACGTGCGCGGTGAGCGTCGGCAACCCGGTTGCAACCATCGAAGCATGCAGATCATGGACGTCACGAACGTGCTCCTGGGACAGGATGTGTTCACGCACGGCCTCAAGATCCAAACCGGGCGGGGTGAACTCCATCAGCACTCTGAGGGTCTCGCGCATCAAGATGACCGCTCGCGGAACAATCAGTGCCGTGATGAACAGGCCGGCGATGGTGTCGGCCCGGTCGAAACCCGTAGTCGCGATGACGATCGCTGCCACGATGACGCCGACCGATCCGAGCGCGTCGTTGAGAACTTCAAGGAACGCAGCCCGCATGTTGAAGTTGGCCGAGCGGGCAGAGGTCAGAATTGCTATCGCCAGCAGGTTTGCTGCCAGACCGGCGATTCCGAAGGCCAGTAGATGATGGCCGGACACATCGGGCGGGTCGAAGAGACGTTGTACTCCCTCAATCGCGGTGTACATGCCTACGCCGAGCAACAGAGTGGCCTGGCCGAGGGCGGCGATGACTTCGATCCGGCGGAACCCCCACGTTCGCCGACTGTCGGCCGGGCGGAGCATCAACGTGGCTGCGACGAGTGCAACGAGGAGTCCGGTTCCATCCGTAAGAGCGTGAGCGGTGTCGGTAAGCAGGGCCAGACTTCCGGTCAACACAGCTCCCGCGGCCTGCGCGACCACAATCAGTGTTGTGACTGCGAAAGCCATCCACAGCCTGCCGCGGAAGTCCGCGGCGGGTTGCGACCCATGGTCGTGGTGACCGTGATTGTGACCTGCTCCCACGTCCTCTACCTCAGTTCTCTACTTATCCGTTGGATGTGCTGTCTGCGGCCGACGCGCCGCCGCACCTCGGACAGCGCCTCGGAGGCGGGAGTGGGACGAGCTGTTCGTGGCGTGACGACACACACGAGATGAGGCTGCAGCGCGGGAGCAGTCGATCTCGGTGTCGTGTTCGCCGGCCGCTGCAAGCACCACGTCGCGGAGGGCGACGTCGCCGATGCTGTGCAAACGACACCGGAGCCGGCGCTCACGGGCTGGCGCGCTTCACCTGGTGGCCGGGTTGAGCGTGGCTATGGTGCGTAGCGGCAAGCGCCCCGCACGATGTTGCGTCGGTCAACCCGGCCTGCGACGCCGGTTGCGTCGCCTGTGAGTCAGTCGAGCAGGCTTACCATGTGGGCGATCTCCGACTGCTGGTTCGCCACAATGGCTTCAGCGAGCGCGACCGCGTCGGGGTACCGACCGAGCCGCTGCTCGGCCTCCGCCATCTTTAGCGCGCCCTTGTGATGCTCGATCATCATCGCGAGCCACATGTCCTCGAACTCTGCGTCCGGTGCTTGCTTCAAGGCGGTCATGTCTTCTGACGACATCATCCCCGCCATGCCGTCCATGTCGTCCATGCCGTCCATGCCATGCGGAGACTGCTCTCCAGGCGTGTCGTGACCGGTGTCTGCGTGGTCCATCGAGGTATCCGGAATCTGCTCGCCCCAAGCCTCGAGCCAGCCAGTCATAACCTCGACCTCCGGCACCTGAGCGTCCTTGATGTTCGCGGCGAGCTCCTCGACCGCCGGGGACAGGTCACGACCTTCGGTCATCTCTGCCATCTCTACAGCCTGGGCGTGATGCGGGATCATCTGGGTTGCGAAGTCGACGTCGGCGCTGTTGAACTCCGCATCGGTCGATGATTCCTGGGTCGAGATTCCACCCCCGTTGCTCTTCGCGTCGTCCGCCTCGTCGCCGCATGCGGCCAGCGTGGCTGTCAACACCAGAGCGACAGCACCGGCGCCAAGGAGGCGACGCGAGGACCGGTGCCTCGAGCGGCCGCACAGGGTTATTCCGAAGGGGTTCTCCGTCGGAAGGAAGCTCCGAACGCTGAGGCGCATTTGTTCTCCTGGGGTCTTGGTTGTCGGGTTGCAGCGCGGACCCGTCGGCTGTTCTGACTGTCGCTGGCGGCGTCGGCGGTCGAGCGCGGAAGCACGAGGACACGCCTTCGGACCGGCAGATCTGTTTTGGGTTCGGGCACCGGCCGGGCCCGAGAGGCCCGGCCGGGTCCGCCGCTGCGCGGAGCGCCCGGCATCAGAGAGGTGTGCCGACTCGCCACTACGCCGGGCCTCCTCAGGCCGGCTCGCGGGTCAGGCGACGCGGTAGCCGACGGCGTTGATGGCCGAGGTGACTCGCGTACGGAGGGCCTCACTGTTGGCGTCAGAGCCGGCCGTGACGGTCAGCTTGCCGGTGGCCAGGTCGACGTCAAGGTCGACGACGCCCTTGAGTCCTTCGACAGCGCCGATGACCTTGCCTGCGCAGCTGCCGCAGGTCATGCCTTCGACGGCGAAGTCGAGAGTCTCGGGGGTCGAATTGGTGCCGGTCGTGCTCATGTGTTGCTTTCCTCTCGGAGGGCGACTCGTGTCGCATGGGTGGGTTTGTATGGCGCTCTCGGCAGGACGTGACGTCTGTGCGGACGCCGCGCGCGTCGCCGTTGCTGCGCCGCGTCGGGATTACCGACGGGCGTGGGCGGAACTCAGACCTGCGCGATCTGGCCTGTTCGGTTCAGTTCGTTGAACGGGGGGCGCGGAGGGTGGCGGCTGCAATGAGCGCGCCAGCCGCGGCGATGATGGCCGCACCGATGAATGCTGCGGAGTAGCCGTCGGTGAGGGCCGAGGGGTCGCCAAGCTTGTCGGCGCCGTTGAGGGCGGCGACGGCGGTCATCACGGCCAGGCCGAGAGCAGAGCCGACCTGATAGCTGGTGTTCACGATGCCGGATGCCAGTCCGCCTTCTTCGGGACGGGCCGCAGAGATCGCGGTGCCAAGAGTCGGGATGAATGCAAGTGACATTCCAAGCGCGGCAAGCAGAGATGCGGGCAGAACATCGACGGCGTAGGACCCGGCCGGATTGATGAACGAAAGCCACACGAGACCCGCGGCAAGCAAGACGAGACCGCCGACGGTCGCACCCTTCAGACCGAACACGGCCATGACCTTGGGGGCGAGGACGATCATGCCGAGCATGATGAGTGCAGTCATCGGGAGCAGAGCCGCGCCGGAGGGGAAGGCGGTGTAACCCAGAACCTGCTGCAGGTACAGGTTGAGGAAGAACCACATCGGGATCCACGCGGCTCCGAGCAGGACCTGCGCGATGTTGGCGGCCGCGAGGTTGGGCGCGCGGAAGATGCCGAGGCGAACCAGCGGGTCGCGACCCTTGGCCTGAAGCCCGACGAAGATCGCGAGCAGTACGACTGCCGCGATGAGCACGCCCCACGTCTGACCGGCGTCCCAGCCCACCTCGGGCGCCTTCACGACCGCGTAGACCGCAGCAGCGAGGCCGCCGGTGACGGTGATCGCGCCGAGGAGGTCGATTCGGGACCTCGCTGCGGGCCCGCCGGCGGGCATGGTGCCCGGCACGAGGGCCAGGATGATGAGCGCGATCGGGACGTTGATGAAGAAGACCCACGGCCAGGACACGTACTCGGTGATGACGCCGCCGAGGAAGACGCCAGCGGTACCGCCGGCCGGCGCCGCAGCGCCGTAGAGGGCAAGGGCCTTCGTGAGCTCCTGGGGAGTCGACCCGAAAAGCATGAAGAGCAGCGTCAGGGCTGCCGGTGCGATCAGGGCCGAGCCCGCGCCCTGCAGTGCACGACCTGCCAACTCAGCTTCGACGTTGGTCGCCAGGCCTGCCAGGAGCGAACCGGCAAGCAGAACGACCCATCCGATCGAGAAGATCTTCCGCGCGCCGAAGACGTCGGACAGCTTGCCGCCGAGCAGAAGCAGGCCGCCGAAAGCGATCACGTACGCGTTGAAGACCCACGACAGGTTCTCGGGCGCGAACCCGAGGTCTGCCTGCATCTTCGGCAATGCCACGCCGATGATCGAGGTGTCCATGATGACCATGAACTGGGCGCCGGCGATCACGCCGAGACCGAGCCAGCGACGTGAGGTTGCTGGCGGAGTTGTGGTTGTCATTTTCGAGCTCCATTGACCATGATCCGGCGCTTGCCGGATACCGTAGACGGGTACGGTACGCACAACATTGCGATGCTTGCAAGTACTCCCCCGGGGTACCTTCCGATCGCCAGAGTGTCGGTGCTCACAGAGCCAAGGACCGGCAGGGGTCGCGAGTCGTCTCTGGCATCAATCGCCCGGCGAGAGCACGCGCGTTCCGATAGCGCTCCGACCCGGCGTAGCCCGACCTACCGCAGAAGCGGGTGCACCATGGTCGGGCGCTACCCGACCTTGGCGATCGCTTCGTTGAGGCAGCTCGACAGCGAGGAAGGGTATGGCTCCACTTCCCGCGAGAGCGCGCTCATTCCCGTCGTCCGCGGTGCCTGTTGTACCTGGCGCGGTGATGCACCGTTCGATGCCGAGCCGCCTACTCGACCCCGCTCGCAGCGCCATCGAACTGGCTTGTGATCGAAACCGGCGCACCCAGGCTGTCGATAGACAACAGCGTTGCGCTGGATGCGGTGATCATGGCTGACATGCCCGATGTGACTGCCCAAGCGCGGATCCGGGCGGGGTCGAGCCGCTTGCGGGCGTCAGGCGGCGTTGTCGGCACGTATGGCCTCGGCTCGGCACGACCAGGATCACGACTGTTGCCGTTGCGGGGACGATTGTCGCGGCCGTCGTCGTCGCGGATCGCCGGACTTACCTAGAGACACGCTGCCCACACCTAAGGGGGTGCGGCGGTCCACTAGGCCGGGTCGCGGCGGACTGGCGCGCGGGGACTGTCAACGGCCCGAATCGCAGCGGTCTGCGGGCTCGCCGAGGGAAGAGGTCGACGTCGGCGGCTCGTACTGCCCACTTGCCGCCATCAGCACAGTGTGACCGTCGCCTGCGGACCCCGGGCCTGTCTTGAGCGAGAGTGACTAGGCGAGGGCGCTCGCGTAGCTCGCGGAGATCCGGGCTAGGCACGTCCGTGCAGGTTTCCCCATCCCGCGGCCAGTTCCGAGCTGGCCGGGCGTCACCTATGCCAGGGCGCAGGACCGGGATTGGCCAGACCTCAGGACCGCACCAGACGCGCGATGGCGTCGCTGGCTTCCTTCAGTTTCATGTCCGCCTCGACGCCGCCGGCCTTAGCCGCGTCCAGCACGCAGTGGCTCAAGTGCTCGTCCATAAGCGCGATGGCTACCGACTGGAGCGCGCGCGTCATCGCGGAGACCTGGGTGAGGATGTCGATGCAGTACTTCTCCTCCTCCACCATCCGCTGCAAGCCACGAGCTTGGCCCTCGATCCGCCGCAGCCTCTTGAGGTGCGCTTCCCGGTTGTCGATGTAGCCGTGCCGATGACCGTCATCAGATTCCGTTGCCGCGACGGTGGCCCCGTCCGCGCCTCGCCCTGCCGTGCTGTCCATGCGTCCTCCCGACTGCTGCGCACAGCATACCCCCCGTCGGTAGGACTCGGACTCGTTTGACCGTTGTGCGCAGGACGGACACGACTCCCTAGCCATGCCGCCGCACTCGGAAACCCGACTCTGCACCTGACATCCCCCAGGGTGGGGCCGCACCGATTCGCTCCGCTGTCAATGCCTGTGACGTCCCGCTTCTCGGCGTCAGTGGCCCCAGGCGGCGCTGGAATCAGGCGGCCGACCTAGGCCGGCCCGAAGCGTCCTCCGCCGAGGGAACTGCGGAGGGCGCTAACGCACCTGGACTGGCCAGAGGCACGGCCTGCAGAACATACGCCGCCAGCATCGCCGCCGGAACGAGGAGGGCAGCGCTTGTAGCGATGGCCACTTCCAATCCGAACTCGGCTTGGATGAGTCCAGAACCCAGGTACAGCAACCCGGCGAGGCCACTTCCCCCGCCGAACACCAGCCCGGCAGCCGCGGTAGGAGCGGAGGGCGCCGCGGCCTGGGCCGCAACGATCGTGAGGGGCTGACTGATGTAAGACAGAAATCCCATCAACGAACCAGCGACCAACAGTGGCGCACCCAGCGGTGCGTACAACACCGAGACCAGGGCGGCGCCGGTCGCGACCAGGGATACTCCCCCAGTTGCCGGATACCCGAACCGCGGCGCCAAGAACCCGCCAACGACTGCGCCAAGACCGGCTGACACAGCAAACGTCGCGACCGTCCAACCCAGGAACGGCGAGTCAGATGCAACGTCGTGATGATCCACGAGCCACAGCGGGATGGTGCTGGTAAAGCTGAGGAAGCTCAAGGCAGTCAGAGCCGTCACTGCCGTAAGAGCGATCGTTTGACGGTTGAGCGCCCCCCGATCGAGAATCCGCAGCGCCCTGCCCGTTCCATGAGGTTCGTACTCGGGCAGGACCCACCACAAGATGCCGGCGAGCAGTAACCCCGGGACCATCAACCACGCAGTTCCTGCGGGGCCGTAGTTCACCAGGACCATCAGGATCACTATCGGCCCGAGAGCGAAACCAACCATCCCGCCGGCCGTGAAGACGCCGACCGCCAAGGCTGGGTTCTTGCTCGAGGGTCCTCCGACGATGCTGGTTGAAATGGGGTGAAAAGCAGCCGACCCGAGGCCCCCAAGTGTCAACAGCATGAACAAAACACCAAATGACGCCGCCGAGCCCACCAGACTGAGCGTGACCGCCGCAATCGCGACTCCCGCGGCGGCGAACTTCCGAAGGCCGAAGGTGTCCGCCATGGCCCCAAGGGTGGGCTGGGTTGCCGACGAGCTGACCGTGAAGATGGTCACCAGCAATGCGAGTGCAGTGGGCCCGAGGTCCAGCCGGTCCCGCATCGTTGGCAATAACGGCCCGAGGATGGCGGTGAGCGAATCATTGGCTGCATGCACCAAGGCAAGCAGTGCCGCGACCTGTCCGGGCTTGAGTCGACTCGCCCGGGTCACCACATGCGGCATGGGTCACTTCCTGTACAGACGATGAACTGCGAATAGAACGCACAGGACAACAGCGAGACGGCGTTACTCGCCTGCAGGAACCTGCGCAGGTCACGCTCGAACGCGTCAGCCCGCCAAGAGACTGGCCATCCGAGTTGTGAAGTCTCGAGGCGCGCGGATCCCGGCTGACCGCAAGATGACGTCGCCCCTACTGAAGACCAGAAGCGTTGGAAACCCAACGATCTGGAACCGATCAGCCACGCAGGGGAGTTCCGAGGCATCGACTCTTGCGGTATCAACGGCCCAACCAAGTTGACGCCACGCGATCTGCAAGACGTGGCGGTAAGACCGGCAGTGGCCGCACTGGTGATCCTCGAACGCAACGACGATGGGGCGGTCGCCGGTGGCGATGGCCTGATCGAAGGACGCTTCACTCTCGATCTCTGACCACGGCTGGCGACCCACGCACGGGCGCACGGGATCCGCCTGATCAATGAGGTCGCGGAGCGGTTCGGGCCCGGTGCTTGCGTCGAAACTCAGGCTGCCCATCTCTTTCCTCCCTGGTGGTGTGGTCCTGCGCTGCTCGTTGTGACGCCGGGACTCCGAGGCAGCGGGCCCGCGCAACCTCCCCGCGACCCGCGTTGTGTGGAGCTGAGCCCGGAGCCACCGGCCGGCCACTCGCGCGGGGAGAGCAGCGGGACATCGACGGAGACCGGCTACGCAACGACCCCGAACATTCGCGATCGGACCCTCAGGCGCCTGCGACATCGAGCGAGCCGCAAGCGGGACGACGGTCAAGTCGTCGAGACCTAACGAGCCGTATGCGGCGTGCTTGCAGTCCAAGGGCGACGAGCTGCTCCCGCTACTCGCTCCCGGATAGGGACCCCCTTCGATTACCCCGGCGCGGTACTTGCACGGTTACACCATACCCCCGTACGGTAGGCCCCCACGCGTCAGGTCTGCCTGTCGCAACCAAAGGAGGAACTTTGCGCGTCAGCGTCGATCTCGCCCGCTGCGACCGGAATGGGTTGTGCGTCATGGCGGCGCCGGAGGTCTTTCAACTCGATTCCGGGGGGCTGCGCTTCATCGAGGAACCGGACGAGGAACTACGGCCAGATGTCGAGGATGCGGTCGCCAGCTGCCCAGCCGGCGCCATCGCCCTCCTCGACATCACTACTCCCCCGGCCAGCGCCAGCGGCCATGCCTGACCGCCAAGCCGGGGTCGGCGGCCAAGGGCAGCGCATCGTGGTGGTCGGCGCTTCACTAGCGGGCATCCGCACCGCAGAGGCGCTTCGGTCGGCCGGGTACGCCGGGCGACTCACGATCATTGGCGAGGAACCCCACAGCCCTTACGACCGGCCGCCCCTCACAAAGGGGTTCCTTACCTCTGCCGACGGCCACAACACATTCCCCGCCCTCACTCGCGCACAACCCGACGTGCATTGGCTTCTCGAGAAGCGCGCCGAGCAGCTCGACTTGGACTCCCGTCGAGTACTCCTACACACGGGCGAATCCATCCCGTTCGATGGCCTCGTCATCGCAACCGGGTCAGCGGCGCGAACGCTCACAAGCGCAGGTCGCCCCGATTCGCGTCCACCAACTGCAAACGGTGTCCACCTGGTCCGCACATTGGACGACGCAATCGCCCTACGCGAAGCGTTGCG
Source organism: Nocardioides deserti (assembly GCF_014266025.1). Lineage (GTDB taxonomy): Bacteria > Actinomycetota > Actinomycetes > Propionibacteriales > Nocardioidaceae > Nocardioides > Nocardioides deserti. Next base: position 39,920 of record NZ_JACMYC010000002.1, read on the forward strand.
CCGCGGGCCGCGCCGGGTAGCTGTTGTAGGAGCGGGCTTCATCGGCACCGAGGTCGCAGCGTCGGTCCGGTCGCTAGGCCTCGCGGTCACACTCATCGGCCCAGACGAAGCGCCGCTCGCGCGAGCGGTCGGTACCCAGGTCGCAGACCACGTCGCAAGACTCCACCGCACCAACGGCGTAGACCTTCGCATGGGTGTGCCGGTCGAGGAACTCGAGACGGTCTGCGGCACGGTTGCCGCAGTGCGACTAGCCGACGGTGTGGCCATTGATGCAGACCTGGTAGTGCTAGGTCTGGGAACGACGCCATGCACCGACTGGCTCAGCGGCTCGGGACTCTTACTCCAAGACGGTGTGAGGGCAGACCGTTGGCTGAGGGCGCTCTGGAACGACGGCACGCCCGTGTCTGGTGTTGTCGCAGCCGGAGACGTCGTGCGCTGGCCGCATCGCCTCTACGACGACAGCCTCGTGAGGGTCGAGCATTGGAGCAACGCCGCCCTTCAAGCGCCCATCGCAGCCCGCACCCTTCTAAATGAGCTTGCGGGACGTTCGCACGCACCCGCGGACGCATGCGCCATCGTCCCCACGTTCTGGTCCGACCAGTACGACTCGAAACTGCTGTCGGTCGGCCTGCCGCACCTGGGGACCACCCAGACCCTGCTGGACGGCGACGCCCCGTCGGGCCGCCTAGTCGTCGGCTTCGGGCGAGGGATGCAGATGGTCGGCGCCGTCGCTGTCGACCAGCCGGGCCCCCTAGCCACATGGAAGCGCCACATCACACGCGGCGGCCCCTGGCCACCTGCGATTCAGCGCCCCGAGGACACCCGGCGTGATCACGCCGCAACGCAGTAGCCCAGACCGCACGACCTAAGGAGCCGCAATGCCCGCACCCAATGAACCAGGCGAGCCCCCCGCCGCCGTCAAGATCAAGATCGTCGACAGCGGACCACTCCAGGTCAAAGGCCCCATCGAGCTTCTTGACCACGATGGCCGCCCGTACCCGACGAACGGGCGGCGCACGCTCTTCCTCTGTCGATGCGGACATTCCGCTACACGGCCGTTCTGCGACGGGTCACACGCCCGCGTCGGATTCGAATCGACAGAGCGGGCAGCCGAACAGCCCGACGCCTGACCGAGTCGTCGCTCCACGCACGCGTACGCGGTGCGCCTCCGACGTCGCCGGTCACACGCGCAGTAGGGCATGTCGTCGACCCCCCAAGTCCGGCAACACGAGCGGCGAGGCCCCACAGGGAACGACCGTGAACTGCCCGTCCATCGGCTCCGACTCCCGCGGTCATTCTCTGCCGCGCGAACGCACGCCTGGCCCCTGGGTCGCGCCGCACCGCACCGCACCGCGGCGCGGCGCAGGTTCAGGACCACCTCACACGTCACCCGGCCTCGGCCCCATCGACCCCGGCATCCCGCCGTCGGGACAGCAGAACCATTCGAGAAAGAGAGAGTCACCATGAACGACCAGCCCATCCTCATCGCCTACGACGGATCAGCCGACGCCCGCGCAGCAATCGACTACGCAGCCGAACTCTTCCCGGGCGCCAGGGCAATCGTCCTCCACGTTCGACAGCCGCTCGAGAGCGTTGCCGCGCACCTCGAGGGCCACGTCGCACTCGAGGAGCTGCGCAACCTCGACACCGCCACACTCGATGCGTCCGCTCGCGTTGCATCTGAGGGCGCCGAGTACGCAAGCGACCGCGGCCTGGCCGCCGAGGCCGAAATCGCCTCGACCGTTAGTGCTCCCTCCGAGGCGATCCTCTCCGCCGCCCGCGACCTCGATGCCCGCCTGGTCATCCTGGGCTCCCGAGGGCGTCGCGGTATCGCCGCAACCCTCCTCGGTAGCACTTCGACGAGCGTGCTGCACCACGCCACGCGCCCCACCCTCGTGGTTCCCTCGGCCGACGTCGTGCGCGCCCGGAATCTCGCGAGGTAGCTCGCCACCGGCGGCCGCTTGTGTGCGGGCACCAACGATGGGGGGTGGACTTCCCACAGCCCCTCATCACCCGAACGCACAGGCTGGTCGCCGGACCGGCGTTTCGCAGCACACGCACACAGTTAGCAACTCGTCAGCTTCAGACGTGAACTGAGACCTCCGGAGTCGTCGCGGTCGGCACAATCTGGCGACGACGCCGATTGGGACAGACCGAGTCCGTCTAGGCGAGCGATCAGCCACCCGGGGCTGTCGATGCCCTCGATGTTCGGCAATCATCGCCCGGGTCTGCCGCACGCCCTCGACGATGAGCTCGGCGAGACGTAGACGGGCGCGGGGTCGGGGCAGCGTTAGCGTGGGACACGAAGGCCTCCGGCCAGTGAAGCGGTGAACTAGACAGCTCCACTTCACAACCGGAGGCCTTCGTCTGTCAGCCAGGCTTACCGATGCCAGGTCGGACAACGTCCCTGGACATCACAGCTAGACCGCGCCCGGGCGGCTAGTTCACAACGACTGAGTGACACAGTCGATCGGGACGGGTCAGTCTGGGCGCGGCAGGCGCTGGCGCCTGCGGATTCGGAGCGCTTGTCGGCGAGCCGTCACCTCGTTCGTGGCCTGTGGTCACGGCCGGTGCCGTAGCCACTGCTCGGTGAGCACGACCCCTGCGAGAGTGCCGGCGAGAGCGTGTGCTGGGCCGGCGTTCGCCAAGAGGTAACCCGACTGCGCGAACGCTAGGAACAGTGCCCCCACGACGATGCCGCACGCGAGCAAAACGTGAGTCTGTCCGCGACGTCACGACGGTTCAGCAGCTGCCGAAGCACACCTGCGACGGCTCCTAGTCCGAGCCTCAGCAGTGCGGTGTGGCCGTCCATCGGGTGAGCGTCCCCGATGCCGCCGCCCACGAACGCCAAGATGAGGAACAGCAGCCAGACACCACGCAGGCTGGTCGGCCGCACGCGTCGGGTACACGTTGTCGTAGCGACCTACGGATTCTCACTCGCGATCGTTCGCGCCGCTGCATTGTCGGAGGGCGCCGGGGCGCGCGAGGCCACCGCCACAGCGGCGATCGCCGCTCCGGGCACGGCTAATGAGCAGAAGGTCGTCACTATCGGGTCCCGCAGCTCGACGCGCTAACACGAGCCCTCGCTCCAGAGCAAGTGGCCGACGGGGCCGCCTCCGCGGTCCCTGCCTCAGACGTCGACCACGTAGCCGGCCACGAGGCCCTTGGCTGAATGGACGGTGCGGAATGAGGCGCGCAGGTCGCGAAAGGTCCGGTGCGGGGCCAGCTGGCGCTCGACGTCGAGGCGGCGGCGTAGGACGTCAACGGTTCGACCGTTTCGCTGGTGCCGGTGCGTGCTGCGGCGCGAGCGGCCAGGAATGCGGCAACCTGTCTCGTATGGCGGCGCGGGCCTCTGCAAAGCGCAGGTGGACGGCAGAACGCGGCCCTGTGATGGGTTCTTGGTGACGAGCATCGTTGCAGTGGTGGCAACGGCCTCCTAGCGGCGGAACGTGGGGGTGAGCAGGAGGCTGGGGCCTGGACCGAAGAAGTCGTGAAAGTCGGTCAGGACGGTGAGGGCGGCACCAGCACCAGCACCAGCACCAGTGGCATCTTCGGCTTCCCAGCCAGACCACAGACACCCCGTCCTCAACCCGGCGATGGCTGCCCCTGACGCGTACGAGCACGCCGAGGGCGTCGCCTGTTCTACGTCGCGCTCACCCGGGCCCGGTGTGGCGTCCCCTCGTCGCCCCGAGAGCCACACTCTCGCCCTTCGCGGACGGGCTCATCGCCGAGCGACTCCTGCACCGCGTCGTCCCCGAGACCGGCGCCACCGGGAACCCGGCGGCATCGACAAGCGCAACACGCGGACGACAACCCGTGGCAGAGGACGGCGACCTCAGTGCGGAACTCGTCTGAAAAGTGCGAGGACCGTTGACGCAGCGGCCACCCATATCGCGAAGCAGGCCGTACCGATCAAAGTGGCACCGAAAATCGTTGCACCGATCGAAGCGCCGTTATCGGCCTGCTCGAGATATACCGCCATGAGAGCAACGGCTACGACCCAGGAGGCGGCCAGGGTTCTGGGAACCTTCGAAACACCGCGCGCGGCAAGGGCGATCGTCACCAATGCGACGTATCCGAGGGCAAGGCCGACGAGCAGCGGAGACGCGTCCAAGTCACGGATGACGACCAGAACAGCCGCGAGACACCCCAGTCCGGTCACACCGAAGACGCAAGCGATCTGGACCGAAGACGAATCTACGGATAGGTCTCCCACAGGCTCTCCTGTCCACAGTTGACACTCAGGCAGATGAACGAGTTCGACGAGCGAGTGAAGATCGTCTTTCCGTAGGTTCCACTGGTGGGGTACACGTAAGCCTCGTGGTTTGGGACCTCCACGCGCGTGCCGGCGATTCGCGCACTGCCGTCGCTCCATGCTTCCACAACGACGTTGTAGGCGATAGCGCCCGCCACGCTGCACAGCGGGTTGCCAACGGAGTGGGTGATTGAGACCCGACCGAAGGTCCCTCCCATGGTGGGCGTGTGGATGTTGATTCCGGCCACGCTTGCCGTCTTCGACTCGATGACAGCGCCGCTTGAGTTCAACTTCTTTGTTGCGCCCACTCGTCGAGTGGCGTCCATCGTGCGGGTCGGCCAGTTGAAGAAGATGCTCGCCCTTGTCCTGTTCCTACGGTCGTAGTGGCTGCTGAACGTCCGGTTGTCTCCGGAGAAGGTTCCGCACGGCGTAGGCGGGGTCTTGGCGGCTGGGATGAACGTCCGGTACCGGACGACCGTGGTGGTGCTCGGGTACGTCGGCTTCGCGACGAGGCCGTTCTCGCCGTCGTTGTCGTCCACAGACGCGATGACTACGCGTCCGGTGGCGCTGTCGATGGTGGTGGCACCGCGGGGTGCACCGGATGCCGTGCGCACACAGTCCTTGGCGACGCGGCCCCTGTTCATCTTGACCTGCGAGGCCCGTTCGGGAGTGCCGGTCTCCACCGACTCGCCGACCTCTACTCGGTACGCAACCGTCTCGAGCGGGCCCACCGGAACATTGTCGTCGGTAGTGAAGGTTTGCGAGGCGCGATGGTCGGTGGCACCTTCCTTCGCGCCGGCGAGGCTGGCGGCCAGTAGCTCGTCCTGCTGAGCTGCGCCCGCCTCGACGACTGCGTCCACTTCGGCGCGCGGAGTTCCCTTCCACAACGTCACGCTGACCGGCTGAGTGTCGGCTTCGCCCACGAACGTGGGACGGGCTCGGTCGGTCGACTTCTGCTCCAGACGAGTGGCCTTTCCGTTACCACGCGCAACAGAGACACTGCCGTCGGCGTGTTCAATCACCTGCCACTGGCACCCTGCGGCCGCCGCTTTCGGAGCCGACGACGCGGGGCCTTGGACGGAAAGGCCGACGACGCTCGGCACAGCCAGTACGGACACGAGAGCGAACGGGGTCAATGCACGCATCTTCACTTCGAATACCTCCACGAGACGTTGTAGGCGGCACGCTGTCACCTACACGAGCGGCTGGGGCGCGTGAGCTAGACCACTCTTCATCACCCGTCTTTAGGCCCTACCGTTTTAGGCTTCTGCATCCCTTGTCCACGCCACCGATTGATCCCGCAGATTCCGGCGCACAGTGTGGAGCGAGAACGGAGCGGGAGTCCGGTCAGACTTTTCGTTTCAGGCAGCGCTTGCCGCGTAGTGACTCTGCAGCACTCGCGGACATAGTGCGAGATTGAGAATTCGAACGCATACGCTGCTTGAGCGAAGGCGCCGGGGTCAGCGGATCCGGCTCTTGGAGGTGCAAGCGCCCCCGGGCCGGCCGCAACGAGCCCCTCCATGCTTGGGGCGCTAGCACCGGGTACACCCCGGTCGGGGTCCCGCTGCCCCGGGAATGCGCTCAATGGGTGCCTGTCGAGCGGTCAGTCGCGAGCCCCGTACGACGGGACGACGACGCGGCAGCAGGAAGAGCCGTCGAACCATCAGCCCGGTGCGCCGCGAACGCGCAGCCTTGGCGCATCCGGCGGAGCGTTCACAGGCGGCGGATCGGCGGCGTTCCTTCGACCGCCGGGCAGCGTCGCATGTCGGAGCACTCGGGCACCCGAGACCAGCCCGGCCTCGTCGAAACCGTGTCACGGGCAACACGCGTCCGGTTTCGCCTCCTCGGCGCCGAGTACGCCGGTGTGCGCATCTGCCGACGAGTTCTTCGGCATGCCGGCCAGACGGAGCGCTGACACGTCGCTGCCGCGGGGTCACCACCGCTGGTTTGCGGCGACCGCGGGAGTTGTCGCTCCGCTGGACCCGATCCCGGCCGCGGTCCGTCTGACCTCCGCTCGCAAGGTGCCGGCTCCGTGTGCGAGGTCCATCGCTGTGAGTCGCGAAGCCGACGTTCTGCAACTGGAACCGTGCCGGGGTAGGGCACGTGCCCTACCCCGGCACAGCCGGCGGCTGACCGGCGCAGAGTCCGTCGGCAGCTCTCGGTGGGGAGGATCAGACGAACGGGTTGTTCTTGAACCCGGACGGCGTCGAGTACCCAGCCGCGGCCCCGCTCGGATGAACCAGCTGGATTACGACCCGCAGGTCCTTGATGTCGTGGTCGCGGCTCACCGTGCCGCTGAACGGACCTGGGATCCCGTCGCCGCATCCGCTGCGGTCCCAACCCTTGATTTCCGTCACGCGCGTGGCGTTGCTGGGAGTCGTCATCGCGAAGTAGACCTCCACTTCGAGACCGTCACCGTTCCCGGCGCTGTTGCACTGGTCGACGACGCGGAGATCGAACGTGAACGATCGCTTTCCGGTGAAGTCCACGTTCCCGTAGGCGCGGCCCCCGCCTCCGTTTGGGCCGACGACGGAGAAGTCGAATCCCTGGGGAGCGGCCCCCGCCGGGGGAACGAGGAGTACGCCGGCGATCAGCGCCACGACCAAAACAGAAACACGCAGTAGATGCCTCAAGAGTTTCCCTCCGAGATTGGGCAGGTGACTAGACCCGTAGTTAGTACCACGTCTTTACTCGGCGGGAAAGAGCCCGTCGACTCTGACTTCGAATAGTCCCTTGGCAGCGGAGGGCCAGCCGGCGGAGGGGGGTGATGGTTAGACTCCGCGCATGCGTCCTCGGGCACTTCAAGCAGCCCTATTGCTTCTGACTTCTGTCACCCTCACGGCGTGCGGGGGCTTCGGAACGGTGTCTGGGACCGGCGACAAGGGCTTCATTGCCGGCGACGGCGTGGTGCAGGTGTTGCCGAAGGAGGACCGCGAGCGTCCTGGTGAGCTCTCTGGAGATACCTTGGACGGCGATGAACTGGCACTGTCCGACTTTGCGGGCAAGATCGTCGTCGTCAACGTGTGGGGATCGTGGTGCGGACCCTGCCGGGCCGAGGCGCCGGCATTGGCGGATGCCGCGGCAGACCTCGCAGAGGACGACGTCCGGTTCCTCGGCGTGAACCTGCGCGAAAGCAGCGTCGAGAACGCGCGAGCTTTCGCGCGCGAGTTCTCCATCCCGTATCCGAGCATCGTCAACGACGGTGACACCCTGCTCGCGTTCGCGGGCACCTTGCCGGTCCAGTCGGTGCCTACTACGGTGGTCGTCGACGAGGAAGGGTTGGTTGCCGCCCGAGTGTTGGGCGAAGTCAGTCGGAGTACACTCGTCGGCATCGTCGACGAGGTTCGTGACCGCTAGGATTCGGCAGCGCAGTCTTCAGTCCGGCGGACCGTGCGCTCTTTCCGTCCTGTTCGTCCTGGTGGTGGCGCCAGCGGACACGCCGCATCCCCGATCCGCCCCGGCGCTGGGACCTCCTCGGCCTCCTGGACCGCAGCGCCTGAGGGTGGCTTACTCGCGTACCGACCGGACCGTGGCCCGGTCGTCGTCGCAGCGGCCTCGGCCTCCGGCCGAGGCGTGGGCGTAGAGCTCGCGTGCTCGGGCGTGAGCCTCGATCGGGGTGCGATCCAACACGGCCTTCACCAGGCGGCCGAGGAATGGGCCGACGGCCAGTTCCCCGGCGGTTTCCTTCTCGAGTCGTAGGCGGCAGTCACCGTTGCGCCCTCGCTCCTCGTCCCAGTCGACCACGACCACCGCCGAGGCGTCGTACCCCGCCGGGTCCGATCCCAGTTTCGTCACGAGGTCTAGGAGCCGATCAGCCGACCGGGGCGACTTGTCCATCGCTTGTTTGCGGATGACCAAGACGTATCCGATCGCGGCGAGTGGGTGACGTCCACGCAGGTTGTGCGCGTCGCCGTAAGACTCCTCGACCCGGTTCAAGGCGTTGTTGGCCAGCGACGAACCGAGGCGCTTCGTGGAGACCATCAACTCTGGACCGCGGGCCCGCTGAGCGATGAGTACGTCAATCTGTTTGTAGTAGGCCTTTCCGAGGACGCGAGCCTCGGCCGACACGACTCCCATCGGATCTACTACGACCTCGTCAAGGGGCGCCTGCAGGTCATCGACAAGTTCGAGACTCTCGTGGCAGGCGACAACAAGGAAGCGGTGCTGCAGAAGTACATCTTCGAGCACCTCTGGCTGCTGGACCCCGGCTGGGACAAGGCGACCGTCCCAGTCATGGAACAGGCCGTATCCAAGTTGATTCAGAAGCAGGGTGTGCCCAAGGACAGGTTCGACATCAAGTACCGCGTCTCGGGCACCAACCATGTCGTCGTCGAACTGAAGCGGTCGAACCGGAAGGTCTCGACGGCTGCCCTGATCGAACAGATCAACAAGTACCGCTACCCCATCTTGGGGTTCCTCAAGGACACCGAAGGCACCGACGTCGAACTACAGACCGTCTGCCTCGTCGGCGAGGATCTGTCCGACTGGAAACACGAAGGCGGACGCGAAGCGTCGCGGCAGCAACTGGCGGCGATCAACGCACGAGTCGTCAAGTACGACAAGCTCATCAAGGACGCGAAGCAGTCCTACGAGGAGTACCTGGATGCCCACAAGAAACTCGGCACGGTCCGCGAGGTGCTCGCGGCTATCGAGGACGCGCTCGGTGCCGCCCAACCTGGCTCTGACTGACCGAGCGGCGTCTGTGCTCCGCACGTAGACGGACCCGACGAGGACTACAGCGAGACAATCGGGGGCAACGCCGCGCGCCGAATATCCGCCGCGCTCGCCCTTGCAACTCGCGCAGCACCGGTCGGTCCATCGAGCAGGTGCAATCCGTTCCCTCGTGACATGCGCGATGTCGGGGACGGACCGCGAGACGGTGTCTCGCATGCTAGCCACCGCCGCGGTGCGACGACGCCACAGCCGGTTCTGAGCGGTTTCGAGCCCTGCCCGGACTCCGCTGCCCGGTGAACGAGGCGCTAGCCCGCTCACCGGCACGCCCCCGGGCCTGGCGGCGCAAGGACTGCGCCGGGCGGGGATCCATGCGGGTTGCTACCCGGCGCGTACTCATCGTCAGGATGGCTATCAGCAAGGCGCTGCCGATCCGATCCGGGACGTCGCGCCGGTTGATCGCCTCGCCTTCGACCGCCTCGAAAGACACGTGCGGGCGTCGCGGAGGTCCTTCGGTTCGCTACCGAAGTCGTGCCGTCAGCGCGTGGCGCAGTGGCACGGCTACGACGGTTCATCCGTCGTGCATGCCAGCTCAGCGGCGAAGGACTTCGAGAAGGTTGCGGATGTGTGGGCGAAACCTTCGCAGTAAATCGTAGGACTGGTCCGCTCCTACTCCGGTCCGGTCCGGCGGCACGACAGCGAGTTGAATCTCTCCCAAGAGTGGGCGGAGCCCCTCCAACGCCGATTCGGTCAAGGCGACGTCGTAGCGGGACAGCGGCGCATCCGTGGCCCCTGCGAGGTTGTTCTCCAGTTGCCGGATCTCGGCGCGCACGTCCTCGGCCAGACCCACGAGTCGGGGGTCTCTGCTGACCATCTCGGACAACGCCGTCTCGAGGTCACGCAACAGAGCTTCGACGTCGGCGTACTTACTCAAGTGATCCCCTTCGTTCCGACACTGGGGACATGCTGCCAGCTGCTGCCCTCAATCGAACCGTCGAAGTTCTGGCCTCCGCGGGACTGCCCGTCACTTCTGGCGAGGTCGCGACCCTCGTGTCGCTGCTGAGCGAGGGATCGTTGGTCGTCGAGGGCACTTGGTCTTCCGGACGCATGGAGTTGGCACGAGAACTCGCCACGCTTGCTGGCGTACCGGTGGTCTCTACGGTCTACGCCGACCCGGTTCCGATCGACGTCCCCGTGGCCGTCGTCGAGGTACGGGACGGCATGAGCCAAGAGCCGCTCGACGCGATTGCGCTGCCCGGGTCTAGTTGGACCAAGTTGCGGGTTGAGCCGGCTGCGGCTCCATACGTGGTGCGCGTCATGGACGGCGCCGTCACATCGCATGCCGGGCGACGACGTCGGGCTCGGCAACGAAGGCACATCTCGACACTTGATTGGGGGCCTGCCGTGAGGTGTCGGGACCAGGGTCGGATTTCCGGCAGCTCACGCCCGACCGCTGGACAGGGGCGTCACTCTCACTCGCGCTGACTGCTCGTCGTCGACGTCGTTGTCATGACGCACACCGTGCGTTCGTTCGTGACCAGCGCAATCACCATCCCGACCTCAGACCGACGGCGTCACAGCACTTGCTCCCGGATTGACATCAACCGGCGCAGCTTGGTCGCCCCAGGGGCGCTGTCCGGGAGGGACCCGCAAGGCTCCTCCCGCTGACGGGTTGCGGGGTTCGCGCGGAAGCGATGTGAGCAGCAGGTACCGCGAATGCTTGCAGTGACCGCTCGGTACACTGCACGGCGATGACACCCGCCGTGAGCCCCGCTCGCCGGCGGCCATGGACCTTCGCCTTGGCCGGCCGGGGCCTCGTCCTCGTCGCGGCGCTTGCCGGGCTGCTCGCCATGCACGGACTCTCCGACCACGCGCTCGGGGTGGGGCACTGCGCCTCGCCTGCGGCTTTGATTACGACGTCGCCCGTTATCGGGTCGAGTGCTGGTCATGTCGATGGGGACCCGGACGCGCCGGCGGTAGCTTCCGCGCTGGCGGCTGTCCTTGCATCGAGCTTCGATCTTCCTGCGCCCGCCATCGCCCCGGCCGCGACGGCTCATGGGGTGGCGCAGGGAACGTCTGAGGAGGCGGCGCAAGCACTCGGAGCTCTGCTGGCCGCCGCGGTCGACCTGTCGTCCGTCGCCGGCAGCGACGGTCCCGACAACGGGCTGGCCGGGTTGTGCTTGGCAGTTCTTGCCGCCGCCTTCGCGGCGCTGCTGGTGGGGGTGACCTTCTGGCGGCGCTGGTGGCGCCTGACGCGCCGCCAGTTCGCAGCGCTGTCGGCGATCGTTGCCGAACTTGGGGCCTCCGTCCGGGTTCCCGCCGGGCCGACCTCTGCGTCCCTGTGCGTCTTCCGCTGCTGAGCAGCGCACCCATCGCACCGTCATCCTGACCCGCTCGTGCGTACTGGGCCCGCTCGCAACGACCCTGTTGAGCTCGGCCCGGCCAAACGTAGGCGCGCTCTGCGGCCCGATCCGGGCCGAAGGCGAGGACCTGGCACGTGGACACGTACGCCAGTGGGTCCCAGTCCGACGACTCAAGAGAGCCGCATGCGCCCGTTCAAGCTCGATCCTTGCCACCCTTCGACACCCACCCCCGCCATCACCGCCGCGTCGGCACCCTTCCGCACGCGATCTAGAACCGAAGGCACGTTCGTCGCCGCCGTCGCCGTTTTCGCTGGACTCGTGCTCGCCGGTTGCACCCAGACCGAGGGAACTGGCGAGAAGGGCTTCATCTCAGGCGACGGCATCGTCACCGTCCTGCCCGTCGCCGAACGCGAACCCGTGCCGGACTTGGCCGGGCGTACCCTCGACGGCCAGGCACTGGCGCTCGCCGAGTACGGCGCCGGCAAGACCGTCGTGATCAACGTCTGGGGCTCGTGGTGCGGACCGTGCCGAGCCGAGGCGGACGACCTCGTCGAAGCCGACGCCGAGCTTCCCGACAACGGCGAGAACGCCGTTGCGTTCCTCGGCATCAACGTCCGCGATCCCAGTATCGCGGCCGCGGAGGCGTTCGTCCGGGAGTTCGGCATCGCCTACCCGTCGATCGTCGACGAAGGCGAGGTCCTTCTCGCGTTCAGTGACACGCTGCCCGCAAATGCGATCCCGTCGACCGTCGTCATCGACGACCAGGGCCGGGTCGCGGCCAGCATCATCGGTGAGACCACGAAGGCCACCCTGGTCGGTGTCGTCGACGAGGTCCAGGCGGGCGGCCGGCCAGATGCGGAGCGAAGCTCATGACCACCAGGACGATTGGCATCATGGCCAGCGGGTCGGCGCCGCTGAGCGTCGGCGACTGGTTCCAGGCGACCGCCTTCGACGGCGCCCTGCTCCTAGCCGTCCCAATCGCCACGATCGCCGGGCTGGTTTCCTTCTTCTCCCCATGCGTCGTGCCGCTCCTACCCGGCTACGTCGCCTACGCGACCGGGCTCTCCGGCGCGGATCTTGAGCACGCCCGCCGGGGACGAATGGCACTCGGCGGGTTGCTGTTCGTCTCCGGCTTCGCGGCGGTGTTCGTCGCGTTCGGGGCGCTGTTCGGCCAGCTCGGATCCCTGCTGGTCGAGCACGCGAGCACCATCAACATCGCCCTTGGCTCCGTCACCGTGCTGGTCGGACTCGCCTTCCTTGGCATGTTGCCGTGGCTGCAGCGCGACGTACGCGTTCACAAAGTCCCCGCTGTCGGGCTCGCCGCAGCTCCCATGCTCGGCGCTCTGTTCGGGCTGGGCTGGACCCCCTGCATCGGACCCACCCTGACCGCCGTCATGTCGCTCTCCCTCAACCAGGCAACCGCCGGCCGCGGGGCTCTGCTGTCGCTGGCGTACGCCCTGGGACTCGGGATGCCGTTCATCGTCGCCGGCCTCGCGTTCCGTCGGATGCTCGGTGTCATCGGGTTCGTCCGGCGCCACCAACGCTGGGTGACTCGCGCCGGCGGCCTGATGATGATCGCGGTCGGCGTCCTGCTCATCACCGGTTACTGGGACCTGTGGGTCAGCTCACTCCGGTCCTGGTCCGCCTCGTTCTACGTGGCCATCTGATGACCCACCCCGCGCACCACCCTGCGCGCCGGTACGCGTCACGCGATCCGGGGACGCATGCCGGCCGTCCAGCCGGTGCAGCTGCTGCTTCTTCACCCATGATCTGCGCCTACCGGCGCGCGAGCAAGGACCCCACCTCATGACGAAACAACTCAAGCTCTCCCTGACCCTGGCCGGCGCGTTCGCCATCCTCGTCGTCACACTCCTGACCGCCGCGGCGCTGCGCAGCGACAACTCCACCGACGGTAACGTCACCGACGACGGCAACCTGACCACCACCGGCGAGTCACGCTTGGTCCGCTCCGACAGCCACATCCTCGGCACGCCTGCCGGCGCGACCCCGAGCTCACCACGTGAAGAAGCAGAACCAGCGGACGCGGTCGAAGCCGTCGGAGACTCGGTGACGTTCGTGGAGTTCCTCGACTTCGAGTGCGAGGCGTGCCGGTCCGCGTACCCCTTCGTCGAAGAGCTGCGCGCCGAGTACGAGGGTCGAGTCACGTTCGTGGCGCGCTACTTCCCGATGCCCGGCCACTTCAATGCCGACCGCGCGGCTCGCGCGGTGGAGGCCTCGGCCCGGCAGGGAGCGTTCGAGGCGATGTACCAGCGGATGTACGAGACCCAGGAGCAATGGGGCGGGCAGCGGGTCCCGCTCGATGACCTGTTCCGCTCCTTCGCCGAGGACCTGAACCTCGACATGGCCGCGTGGGACGCAGCGTATGCCTCCCGGGCCACGTCAGAGCGGGTCGCGAAGGACGTTGAAGACGGCATCGCACTCGGAGTGCAAGGCACACCGACGTTCTTCATCGACGGCAAACGACTCGAACCCCGCATCTACGGCGACTTCGCCGATGCACTCGACGCAGCACTCGCGGACTGACGATGCCTCCACCCATGCCGCGGGCGACGCGCGGACCCCGCCGGGAACCCGACCAGGCGGCCGTCCGCTCTGACGTCCCGATCTCGACCCGTGGCCTGCCCGCCGCCCCTGCACCAGCGCAGTTCGCGAGGACGCTGCCGTGGCTGCTCCTGCTCGGCGGCACCCTCGGCGCATTGGCGGCGTTCGTGCTGACCGTCGAGAAGCTAGCGCTCCTGGCCGATGAGAACTACCTTCCGACATGCAGCATCAACCCGGTCTTGAACTGCGGCTCGATCATGCGCACCGACCAGGCCGAGCTCTTCGGGTTCCCCAACCCGCTAATGGGCCTGGCGGCTTTCCCGGTCGTTGCTGCCACGGGAGCCGCGCTGCTCGCCGGGGCCAGGCTCGCACGGTGGTACTGGCTGGGGCTACAGGCCGGTGTCACCTTTGCGGTCGTGCTCGTCGGCTGGTTGGTCTTCCAGTCGCTGTACCGCATCGGCGCGCTGTGCCCGTACTGCATGGTCGTGTGGGCCGTCACCGTGCCGCTGTTCTGGTACGTCACCTTGACGAACGTCGATCGCGGACACCTCGGTGCCTGGGCTCGTGACTGCGTCCCCGGGCGGGTCGTGCTCGCCAACCACGGTGTCCTCCTCACCGCCGTCTGCACCCTCGTGCTGGCGCTTGTCGCCCACCGGTTCTGGGACTACTGGGTCTCCTTCCTCCTTTGACCGCCGCCCGACCTCGACGCCCGCCACCAGCGCAGGAAAAGGTGCCGATGACTCGAGGTCCGGCCGGCCCGCACGGCCGGACCTCGAGTCGCCCGCGTCACCGGCAGCCCGTCCAGCGACTGAGGACCAGTTGGGTCGGACACGACCGCGAGGCGGGTCGGGACGAGCAGCCGGCCCAACGGCTGCCCGCCCCTTCGTACGGCAGGGTCACAACCGGACCTCCTCGGGTCCACCCTGGGCCTAAGCGGCGCAAGGAAAGGGGCGGCTCAGGTCAGTTCAGATCAGTTCGACGGACCCGATGTATCTCCGAACGCCTCGGGCCCAGTCGGCCTTCGTCTTGGACCGGTAAGGCTTGTAGGACTGAACCGCTACCCGCACAGAGTTGGGGTCACCGAGGCAGGTACGGGGCGCGAGGAACACGACTTTGTCCTTCTGGGGCTTGGAGCGGATGAGGGGCTTGTCCCACCCGTCGGGGTAGCAGTCCGTCCAGTCGCCCCAGGGGTCGATGCCGTTGGGCCGCATCCTGTTCCAGTCGCTGGTCGAGCCGGCCGCGATATGCATACCGTCGATCTTGATGAGGTGCTCGGGCTTGCCGTTTCCTCTTGTGTCGAAGTGAACGCCGAGCGCGGTCGCAACCTTCGCTCCCGAGTCCATACCGGCGTAGTCACGAACCCGCACGAGGACCTTGACTGCTTGTCGGCTGTGGAACACCTCGACGCGGGTGATGTCGAGCGCCGGGTGGGCATCCTTCTTCGCGTCACCTGCGGCAAGGTCAGCATCAGCCGAGGCCGCAGGCATCGCGGCGGCGAGCAGGCCGATCGTGAGCCCGGCACTCAGCCCGGCGCTGACCATTCTCATGCTGGCGCGTCGTGCGGGGTGGTCGGACATCATTCTCCTGTTCGTCGCTGCAGTCCGGCGCCCCGGCGCGAGAGACAGCGCGCCGACGGACTCCGACTGGCGCACACCGTCTACCACGCACCCGCTACCCGTCGCTACCGTGGACAGTTAGTGGTTGCTGAGCAGCGGTGAAAGAGCCGGGTTGACGACGGGCTCCCGAATGCTCTTCCTCGTTTCCGCGCCTCCCGACACGGTGCTATAGCGTGCTATGAGCGCTCAAGATTGCTATATCAGCGGCCGGAGGGTCCTTCACGAGCGCCGATGTCGGGCAACTACGGAGTCCGCCGGAGAGTGTCATCGCGTCCAGTCGCGACACTCCCGTCCAGCTCGGCTCCGTCGCCAGAGTCCAGAGGAACGCGGTCACCGTCGCAGACGAGTTGCGGCCCGCGACCGCGCGCCTACACACCAGCCGGCGTCTCGCAGGCTGCCTCGGCCACGAACCGATGTACGGCTCTTCGACATCATCCCCGGCGTCTTGCACCGCCGCTGACCGGCAGCAGGACGCCGACCCGGCCATCCTGACTCAGGTGCCGGCCGCGGCCAAGAACACGGGGTCAATCACGACACAGACCTCACGCATTTGGTCGTCCAACGACGTCTCGGACATCGCCTCGACCCCCGCCTTGCTCCGCCACGCCTGCCATTTCGCCTGACTGAGATCGCCGTATCCCACCACCAACGGGGCAGCGGGTTCCAGGTCGACGCCGCGGAACTTCGCCACCGCCCGTACCGACTCGACCAGCCTGTCATGGTCCAGGTCGTATTGCCGGGCCACCTGGACGATGTCCACGTAGTCGCGCCACCTCGTGCTGGTCGTGCCGCGCTGCAGGATGGTGACGCCCTTCTCCGCGACGATGGTCTCCGGCGCGTACCCGTACAGCTCCACAGGGCTCCCCAGAATCCTGGGAACCTTGAGCATGCGGGCCTCGGGCACGATCGGGTCGCCGGCAGAGACATCCCACGCCACCACCACCTTCGCGGTCGCGACGTACGTGACCACCTTCAGGCGAAGGCCGGTGTACTCAGCGTCCTCCCGGATCTCATCGACAGTGATGCTCTCGAGGTCGAAGGCGACACCATCGGCCGCTTGCACCGCGGCGACGTCGGTCACCACGCGCGTCAAGTTCGCTGCCGACAACTCCGTGGAGATTGCCTCGGCGTCGACGTCCTTCGTGGGACGTCGGATCCCGTACGCGGCCAACAAGATGCCGCCCTTCAGGACGAAGTCATCGCCGTGCGGAGTCTGGCTCAGGCGGTCGAGGAACGACTCCAGCGCATGCCGAACCAGGTACTCCTGCGTACCGACCGGGCGGCCTCCGTCGCGGGTAGCAGCCTTCGCGGCCGACTGAAGTTCACGGAAGACCCCCGCAGCGCGAGGGTCGTTGGCCGCGGCCTGCTGGATGGCGTTCATGTGAGCATGTCTAGTGCACGCATCAGCGGTGTCGTCGCCCTAGGCAGCTGCCGAGCGAGACGAGCCAACTTGGCCGGCTGCCCACCGCCGGCAAGCCAGGCGCGCAGAGCGTCTCTCCCCGTCTCGTACCCGATGGCGCCACGGAGCCGGAAGGCGTCAGCGATGCACCGCTCAGGGGTGTAAATGCCGATGACCATGTCGGTCCCTGCGATCTGGTAGTCCTCACGCCCAAGATCGAAGGTCTCAGGGTCGAAACGGTGCCACCGGATGGCTCCCTGTGTCGCAGGCGGACGGCTGGTCCGCGGAATCGCCAAGTCGTGAGCGTCAGGGATGTCGTCGATGAGTTCGTAGTGAGCGAGCGCCGAGGTCAGACACAAGACGGCGTCGGGACGCCTTGCCGCTGCCTCGATCAGGTCGTGGTCGGCCGGCGCCGCGGACGCGCTCCGGTAGAGACCCCTGGCGATCCGCTCGTACTCGCCGTCCTGTGTGCGTCGGTGCAACGTGGCGCGCGACAAGCCCTGCTGCGGAGCGTCCTTCGCTCTCAAGGTCTCCACGGTCTCACTCCTCACTGATGAAACAAACCGTATCCCGATAACCGTATCTGGCAACACATTGTTTCACCATCACACCACACACCCGGGACCTGTCGTGTCCAGGATCGATCACAGCCCAGCCGCCAGTCCTTGCCGCGGGAGCAAGAATCACAAACCGGCCGGCTCGCTCGCGGCAACCGCAGCCTGCTGCGCGGCCACGCGCCGTTGCCGCAGCAGCACTGCCTCCAGGGCTGACCGGTCCCCACTCCAGGCCGCCACCCCAGCGCTACGAGCTTCGCCGGCGAGGGCGGCAGAGCCGGTGCGCAAGGCCGGCCTGGGAACGTTCGTGGCCGGTCGGCTGGAGTCGCCGAAGCACGGTCGCGCGCTCATGGGCCGAGTGGTGAAGCGCCGCGCACACTGGCCTGGCGGCGGTTCGGCCGTTGAACTCGGCCGGGATCGGGCGCTTGTCGGAATACCCCTCAGGGGTAGACTGTTCCACCGGTACCCCCCGCGGGTATGCCTCATGCGGACCTGGACCCCGCACGCGTCTTGTGAAGGACATTCATCGCCATGACGAGCACTCCGAGCACCACAGGCACCGCCGCTGTCGCTGGCGCCGCATGTGACGACAAGCAGGGCTACATCTCGGACAAAGCCCGCTACCTCGCACGCCTCCGGAGAATTGAGGGTCAGGCCCGCGGCATTCAACGCATGGTCGAGGAGGAGCAGTACTGCGTCGACATCCTCACGCAGGTCAGCGCTCTCACTAGAGCCCTAGAGGGCGTCGCCCTCGGCCTGCTTGACGACCACCTGCGCCACTGCGTCATCGACGCGGCCATGCAGGGCGCAGACGTAGCCGAGGCGAAGCTGAAGGAAGCCTCGGACGCCATCGCCCGCCTAGTTCGTTCCAAACTCTGCCACTGCCACTTCTCGAGCCAGCGCGACCCCAGACGCTGAATGACGGGCGTTCGACCGACTGAGCGGCGCACCTGAGACGGCGGTTTGAGAAAGGACTCAGCTCAGCGATCTCTTCACGGCAACCCACCACTCCAAGGACGCCCAACCATGAGCGTGTTCGCCATCCGCGACTACCGTCGACTCTTCACCGCCCAAGTCATCGCCCTCTTCGGCACGGGTCTCGCTACGGTCGCTCTCGGTCTTCTCGCCTACGAGTTAGCCGGCCCCAACGCCGCCGCCGTCCTCGGCACCGCTTTGACCATCAAGATGGTGTTGTACGTCGTCATCGCACCCCTCGCCGCCGCCTTCGTCGACCGACTACCCCGACGTGCGTTCCTCGCCGTCCTCGACGCCATCCGCGCAGTCGTCGTGCTTGCCCTGCCGTTCGTGAGCGAGGTCTGGCACATCTACGTGTTGATCGCGCTGCTTCAAGCCGCCTCGGCCGCGTTCACCCCGACCTTTCAGGCCGTCATCCCCGACATCGTCACCAACGAGAACGACTACACACGAGCGCTGTCGGCCTCCCAGGTCGCTTACACCATGGAGAGCTTGCTCAGCCCCGTCCTCGCGGCCGTCGCCCTCGCGTTCATATCGTTCGACCGGCTCTTCCTCGGCACTTCGGTCGGGTTCTTCGCCTCTGCCGTCCTCGTGCTGTCCACGACCATCCCCAACGCCCGTCCCGGGGCGCAGACGAACGTACTCAAGCGTGTGTCGTCGGGAATGAAGTTGTTCGTCGTGACACCCCGCTTGCGCGGGCTGATGGCGTTCAACCTCGTGGTCGCCACCGGTGGCGCCATCGTGGTCGTCAACACCGTCAACTACGTCCGAGATGTTCTTGGCGGCAGCGCCTCCGAAGTTGCTTGGATGCTCGCCGCCTCCGGTGGCGGCACCCTGCTGGCTGCGCTCGCGCTCCCGCGGCTCCTCGACCGCACCCCTGAACGCACGGTCATGAATGCCGGCGCCGGACTCATTGCGCTCGGGGTGATTGCCGCCGTCGCCCTGGTGGCCACCGAGACGGCCTCGTACGCACTCACCGCCGTCGTATGGGTGCTTCTGGGAGCTGGCATGGCGATGGTTGTCACCCCGACCGGGCGCGTCATCCGGCGCTCCGTCCCACCCGATTCGCTTCCGCAGGCGTTCGCCGCCCAGTTCTCCCTCTCGCACATGGCCTGGCTGATCACATACCCCATCGCCGGTTGGATGGGAACGAGCGCCGGACTGACGCCGACCTGGGTCACCCTGCTCGCTGGTGCCGTCATCGGTGCCGTCGCCGCTCGATTCCTGTGGCCGCCCGAGACCACCTCCCCGTCCACCTCCGAGCGCGCGCCCGAACCCGTAAGCAGGTCCATCACCGAGCCCGCACCTACATCCGCACTCGACACCGAAGCCATGGCTGGGCGCACGAGTGCTGCTGCTGCCTCTACGACCGCACCCGTACCTCGGGCGCCGGCCGCCGCATCGGGCGTTGCAATCGAAAGCCGCAGCGCGGAAGGAACCCTCATGGTGTGCCAGTGCAGCTGCGGACAAGTCGTCTGACCCTCGCGTGACAACCGGCAGACCAGTACACCACCGGCCGCCGATCATCGAAGAGGACGGCCCGCGGCCGCTGAGGTCCGACCTGGGCGGACGCCTGCTCCAGTCCGCGAAGAACCCACCGGACCCGCACCCCCCAGGCACTCCGAGCCGCCACCAGATCCCAGACAGGAACCCCGTAGGTGAACAAGCCCAGCACCGGAGCCGATGACACCGTGAACGAAGACCGGGCCATCACCGCACTCGACGCGGCCGGTCTCGACTACCGCATTGTCCGACACGGCCCCGTACCCTCCCTCGAGGAGGCAGCCGAGGCGCGTGGCGCCACTCTCAGCCAGATCCTGAAGACCCTTGTCGTACGACGCGGCGACGACGACTACCTGTTCATCCTTGTACCTGGCGGCCGAGAGATCTCCTGGCCCAAACTCCGCGCCCACCTCGGCGTAGCGCGCATGTCCATGCCAGACGCAGGCACCGCCTACGGCGTCACCGGGTTCGTGCGCGGCACCATCACCCCGTTCGGTTCACTGCGCCCATTGCCGGCCATCGTCGACACCACCGTCGACGGTCCCGTCTTCATCGGCGCGGGCGCGTACAACGTCAGCGCCCTCATCGACGCCGACGACCTCATTCGCGTCCTGCACGCAACTGTCGCCGACGTCACTTCCCCCGCTCGGGGTGTTCGGTGACAGTGAGGGCGAGCGCGGACCCGCGTATGCCCAGCTGACTGGCGTTGCTCGCGCTGCCCACGTGGCTTCCGTGGTGCGCGCGCGGAGACTCGACGACTGACGGGGCTACCCGAACCACCGGTAGTCGAACGGTAGGGCCGACACGCGGTGGCATCAGCTGCCTCCAGCTTCTCGCGCTCACGGGCCGTCACGGTTACCGGACAGTGACCGACCATCCGACCGCGTGAGTCGCGACGGTGACCCGGCCCCCGCCTACGCACTCTTCCTGTTCTACGCGCGCACGACGCCTCCGCGTCTGCGATGGGTACGACCCCGCGGAAATTGCGGGACCTCCGCCGCCTCATGGAGCAGCAGTCGCGATCTCCGTAGGCCCTCCACCGTCGATGGGGTAAGGACTTGTGTCATACCCCAGGGGGGAATAGTGTTCGCAACGGAACGTACCCCACTGGGGTATGCGCGGCAGGTCGCATCTCGGACACCCGGAGTGGTGGCAGCAAGCGCCCAGAGCAGGGGTGGCTGGCGTTAGCGATGGGTCGCGCACAACCTCGGCGGACAAGTTCCGGTGGCTCGACGGCTTCGACGACCGAGCCACCTTCGACTCGCTCTACAACGGGCTCGCTTGACGCCGTAGAGCGTCGATATGACCCCGACAACAGGCTGACAAATCTTTACGCCAAGACGGTGAGGCTCAAGTGGACGCCCAGGAAGACACTTCAATCTGCAGCATCATCGAGTCCCTCATGACGGCAGACTTACCGGTGCGTCTCACGGCCTACGACGGAAGCGCTGCAGGACCCCGCAACGCCCACTACGGCCTGCACCTACGCAACGGGCGCGGTCTGGCCTACCTCATGACCGCTCCCGGAGATCTGGGGTTCGCTCGAGCCTACGTGTCCGGCGACCTCACGCTCACCGGGGCGCATCCGGGCGACCCCTACGCCGTCATGTCGCTGCTGATGAGCAACCTCGAGTTCCGGCGCCCGGGCGTCGTCGAGGCTGCTCGCATCGTGCGCGCACTCGGCGTTTCTCACCTCAAGCCGCCCCCGCCCCCTCCCCAGGAGCAGTTGCCTCGCTGGCGTCGAGCCGTGGAAGGGCTGCGAGCGTCGATGTCGCGAGACGCAGGCGCGATCCAGCATCACTACGACGTTTCCAACCGCTTCTATGAGCTTGTACTCGGTCCTTCGATGGCCTACACGTGTGCCGTCTTCGCGGACGACAGCAAGTCACTGGAGGAAGCCCAAACCGAGAAGTTCGACCTGATTTGCCGCAAGTTGGACCTCCGGCCGGGGCAGCGTCTCCTCGACGTCGGATGCGGATGGGGAGGGTTGGTGCGCCACGCGGCGACCGAGTACGGGGTACGTGCCCTCGGCGTCACCCTTTCCTTGGAGCAGGCGCACTGGGCGAAGGAGGCACTTGACCGCGACGGCCTCAGCGACCTGGCCGAGGTCCGACACCTCGACTATCGGACCGTGATGGACAGCGACTTCGACGCTGTCAGTTCGATCGGGATGATGGAACACGTGGGCGTGCGGAACTATCCGACGTACTTCTCGTTCTTGCGCGACAAGCTCGTGCCGGGAGGCCGTCTGCTGAACCACTGCATTACCCGCAGCCACAACCGGCCCACGCGGACGGGTGCGTTCATCGACCGCTACGTCTTTCCCGACGGCGAACTGGCCGGGTCCGGGACCGTCGTCGGCGCGGCTCAGGACGCCGGTCTCGAGGTGCAACACACCGAGAACCTGCGCCCACACTATGCCCGGACGCTGGCCGCTTGGAGTCGGAACCTCGCAACGAATTGGGAGGAGTGTGTCGCCGAAGTCGGCGTGGGCACGTCCCGGGTTTGGGGGGTCTACATGGCTGGCTCACGCATCGCGTTCGAACGAGACGAAATCGAGTTGCACCAGGTGCTCGCGACCCGCAACGACGACCGGGGGGCAAGCGGCTTCCCGTTGCGCCCGAACTGGCGGGTCTAACGAAACACCCGACAAACGAAGGAGAGTCTCGGGTGAACCGTCTCGACACCACTTCGGTGGCGACCTCGAACCCGCATGGGTTCGGCGACGCGCACGAGTCCGGGAGTGGGCTCATGGCAGGACTGGGAAGACGTGACCCGGAGGAAGGCAGTGAACCTCCCGGGAAGGACTCGCGACTTGGAGATCGCGTCTTCGAATACGGCGGCTCGCCCGACGAGCTCGACAGTTTGCTTTCTCGAACCGCGGTAAGTGACCACACTGCCGGGGTGAGCCGCGACGACTCGCCAAGCTCGGTGTCCGAGGGAACGACAGATTTTTCGTGTCGTGAAGTGGGGCACCGTGTCTGCATCGGTTGAAGGTCGAAGCGAAGCCCCATCACCTGTGCCGAACGCCCCGAACGAGCCTGAAGCAGTACCGAGGTGGAAGGTGCTGGGCGCGTTGCTACTGCTTGGCAGCTTGTGGGGCGGTTCGTTCCCGCTGATCAAGACGGCGGCCCCTGCGCTCGGGCCGGTGGGTGTCACGCACGCCCGGCTTGCCGTGGGGGCGATGGTCCTTACCCTGCTGACGTTGACCAGTCGGAGGATGTGGCAGATAGTCGGTCGTCGCTTCGCGGCCTTCCTCGTGTTGGCCGCGCTCAACGTCGCCGGGCCGCTTACGCTGGTTGCGGTAGCCATCGTCGGCCTCAATGCCTCCATGGCTGCCATCCTCAATGCCACGACCCCGCTGTTCACGGTAGTGGTGGCGGCGATCTGGCTCGGGCACCGCATCTCTTGGCGGCACGCTCTTGGTGTCGCGCTGGGCGTCGCAGGAGTCGTCGTCCTCCTCGGTGGTGCGCCAGTCGGCCTGGACGGACGCGGCCTGATGTCAACAGCCGCGTCGCTCGCCGCAGCCGTGCTGTACGCACTGGGTGGCGTGTACGCCCGTCGGGCGTTTCCTGAGGAAGCGCCGCTGACGGTGGCGCTGGGCCAACTGGTCGCAGCCACGGTGATGATGATTCCAGTCACCATCGTCACAATCGGGCTTTCACGGCCCTCGGCCCCCGTCACTAGGGAGACCGTGCTAGCAGTTCTGATCGTCGGCGTAGGCGCCACAGCGGGCGGTTACCTTCTGTACTTCTGGATCATTCGGACCGCAGGACCGTTCGCTGCATCGACGGTAACCTTCCTCGTGCCCCTGGCGGGAGCAGGGTTGGGCGTGCTGTGGCTGAGCGAACCTGTTACCTCTGGGCTGGTGCTCGGGCTGATCATCATCCTCTTGGGCGTAGGACTTCCGACCCAGTCGAGCAAACGCACGACGGAGCGGGATAACTGACTGATGGCTACCGGTCGTCCCCGAACGGTCGAGTCCCTCGTCTAGGTCTCGGCGCACCAGCCCATGCACCGCGATCCGGCGGCCACGCCGGTCGCACTCAGTGCGGAGTTGGGTCGGGGTGTCTTCGAGTCCATTCCGGACGCTTCGGGTCCAATTCGGACATCCGTAGCAGCGGAGATTCCAGTAAAGGCACTGCGACTCGTGCCCGGCCCGAGCGTCCCCGCTCGGGCTGAGTCGCTCGGACCGCGTCGCGTGTTGCCCGGGCCCGCCGGCCAGCAGTCGCGCGACGGGCCGGCCGGGCTAGGTCGTCGGCTGCTCGGGAGCTCGTGCATCACGCGCCACAGTGCATACGTCTGAACTCGGCCGCCGATAGTCCTTGAAGTCACCGGGAACGAGCTTCATTGTGTACCCGGTCCCGCGCACCACCTGGTGCGCCGTCTTCGACAGCGCCGGCACCCCTGGTTCAACATTGTGGTGTTCCAGGCCACAGCGCCCTGGCTTCGCTTCAGCGTGTCTGCCGCCTGTCCCCGGGGTGGCCCCTAACCGGCCCACGACCCTGACGTAGCGGTCGGTCGCCCTGACCTAGTACTCGCTGACGTTGATGTCGGTGAGCCAGTGGGGGACAGCAGCGATCTCGTCCTCCCGCAGGCGCATCCGCTCGCTCAGTTTCGACTTTCTTCAGGTCATCTCGGCCTGCTCCCCGCCGCGGTCGATGGAGTCGGCCCAGCGCCCTCGTACTGGGGGTCATCCATGCCGAGAATGGCTCGCAGCGCCTCGCGCACAGATGACTCGTGAGCCCGAGACGCGGGGTAGCCACGTTGCGCCAGCCCTGCTGGCGTTCCCAGACCAGTGCGGGTGGTCACCGACAGGGACTTCTAGGTGGACCAGTCAGGTTCGATACCTGTCACACCACTCCGACCACCGGTGTCTTTTGGGCACACCGAAGCACCACTTGAAAGAGGCGTCATGCGAGTTGCGGTAGCCGGGGGCACTGGCCTGGTCGGAAGTCACGTGGTGGGAGGGCTGTCGAAGAGAGGTCACGTCCCGGTCGTCCTGGCGCGTGCTCGGGGAGTCGACCTGCTCACGGGCACCGGTCTTGCGGAGGCGCTCGAGGGCGTGGAGGCGGTCATCGACGTCAGCAACATCGTCACCACCGGCCGGCGGGCGTCGGTCGGGTTCTTTGAGACCGCGACCACGAACCTCCTTGCGCGGGCCCGCGACGCCGGGGTCCGGCACCACGTCGTGCTGTCGATCGTGGGCGTCGATCGGGTGCGGTTCGGCTACTACGAGGGCAAGCTGCGGCAGGAGCGGCTCGCCCTCGACGGGGCCGTCCCGGCGACCGTGCTCCGAGCGACCCAGTTCCACGAGTTCGCCGGCCAGCTGCTCGACCGCGTCCCGGGCCCCGTCGCGTTCCTGCCGCGTCAGCTCATCCGCCCGGTCGCCGCCGCCGAGGTCGCCGCCGAGCTCGTGACCACCGCACTCGCCGAGCCCCGCGGTCTGGCCGATGAACTCGCCGGACCCGAGAAGCACCAGTTGGTCGACCTCGCCCGGAAGGTCTCGGCGCGGCACGGGCGGCGCCGTCCGATCATCGGCGTGCGACTGCCCGGCGAAGGCGGCCGCGCCATGGCCACCGGCGGACTGCTGCCCGGCACCGGCGCGCGGTACGGCACGCAGACCTTCGACGAATGGCTCGCCGACGAGCGGCTCGGAGGTGTCCGGGCATGAGGAGGTCGGCTACCGACGTCGGCGCCGGCCCGGCTGCGGTTGAGCGGCCGCCGAGCCGGCCGCTGAGCCGCGCCGTTGCGGCCGGGCTGCTCTACCTGGCCGGTTCAGCGGTCACCGTCGGCCTCTGGGCGCAGCTAGCGCCGAGGTCGTTCTACGACGACTTCCCGGGCGTCCGGCGGTTCTGGGTCTCCCTCGACGGGCCCTACAACGAGCACCTCATCCGCGATATCGGCGGCTTGAACCTCAGCCTTGCCCTCCTCACCATGGCCGCGGTCGGTCTGCGCGCTTCGGGTCTGGCGCCGCTGGCAGCCGGCTGCTGGCTCGTCTATGGTTTCCCGCACCTCGGCTACCACCTCACGCATCTCGCACCGTACGAGCCGGTAGACGCTGCCGCCCAGGCAGCGGCCCTTGCGACCCAGGTCCTGGTTCCGCTCTTGGTGCTGGCCGTTCACCTTCGGCCCGGGTGGCATCGGGACCGCATGACACGATCCGCGGCATGAGAAGGCCCGACAACGACGACTCAGCCCTGCAGTGGTCGACTTCCCTGTCGGGGCACAGCGCCTCTCGGACCGGGGCCGCGGTGCGCTGGGGGTCTTGGTCGGTGCCGCGACTCCCGTGTTCCCACTGCTGTTCTGGTGGCTGCCCAGCAACACGGTGTACGCCGTGATGCTGGCGGTGATCGCCTCGATCTACGTCGGCTTCGCGGTCGCGGACGGCCGCGCCAAGGTGGTCGCGGTCGAGTCGGCCGTCGCGCTCGCCTTCGTGGTCCTTGCAGCAGCCGCGCTCTCCGACCTCGCCGGCGCCACTTGGTTCTTGGTCGGCGGCC
Source organism: Nocardioides deserti (assembly GCF_014266025.1). Classification (GTDB taxonomy): domain Bacteria; phylum Actinomycetota; class Actinomycetes; order Propionibacteriales; family Nocardioidaceae; genus Nocardioides; species Nocardioides deserti. Next base: position 66,318 of record NZ_JACMYC010000002.1, read on the forward strand.
TGGTCGCCCATGGCTGCAAGGACCTGTGGCAGCACCGCACCCACTTCGTCAATGGGACCCGGTGGTGGCCGCCGTTCTGCGTTGCCGTCGACTGGGTCGCAGCCGTCGCCGTGAGCGGGGTCGTGCTGGCGTCGTAGCCTTGCATGCGTCGACCACGGCTCGAGCTCGACGTGTGGCGACGACAGGCGAGCTTGAACGCGGCCGATCGCGACTGGTGTGGTCCGGTCGGCCGGCGTACGCAGTCCGTCCCGCACCGGTCAGTGCCGGCTGCCCGACGGCTGGTTCGAGTGAGGCCAGTGTGTCCGGCTCGTGATCGAACTCAGCGTGCGCGTGTCGACGCCGTCCGTCGTAATCGCCACTGTGAGCTGGCCGATCGCTGGCGTGGCCGAAGGTACGGTTCGGCTCATGTTCAGCGAGAGCCGTAAATGGATCGGGCAGGTCGAGGTCGTGCCGGGCGCTGTGGTATCTCAGGGTCCGCCTCGACCCGTGAGCTTCCAGGTCGTCTCGGTCTGCGACGAGGTCCGTCCTGAGCGGTGGCACGGGGAGGTCCGTTTTGGAGGCGTAGCGGTCCTGCGAACCGAGCCCGTTGAGGATCACGGGAGCGCGGCTCGACTCGCAGAGATGACGCTTTCCTCCCGCGTGCGTGCCCTGTTCGAGGCCTAGACCCTGGACGACTTCACGCCGCCGTGGCACGGCGACGCTGGTTCGGCGCCCGTTACGGCACCTGACGAACTACCGCAGCCAGAGCAGCCGTGCCTGCCGACTCCGCACGAGGCCCGGAGCAGAACTAGTGCGGGCGGCCCCGCTCGTCCCACTGCGGGCAGGTGCTGGCCGTGCTTGCACCCGCCCAACTGCCGAGCGGAGGCCGCGCTCGATCACTGCGCCTCGCGGCGAGTGTCGTCGCATAAGCGACCTGGCGTTGCTCGTGTAGTCGCGTCGGCAGGGGGCCTCATACTCCGCCTTGGACGGCGCGGATCAATCGCAGTGTGACGCGCAAGGGAACGCCGCCAGTCCATGGTCGCTCGCCTCGGCAGGTCGTCGACGGAGTCAGTCAGTATCGACAGCGTGGTGGTCAGTTCGGGACTGACGACAGTTGATCGGCCAAGCGTGCTCGCCGCCTGCCGACCACATCCCCAGCAGGCCGTGATCGAAAGGTGGGTCGGTCGCAGGCACCGACTCGAGTCGCGTCCGGCTTTGCGCCACCACCCGGCGCGGCGCGGCTACTCAAGGTATCGCCGGCGTCCGAGCGCGCTTCGCCCGGGCGCTACGCCGCACACGTCTGGCGGAGGACCCGCCCCCCTTGATGACGACGCGGATGCACCAGTTCCGCACCGTGTGTATCTGTGACCGGCTCTTGTGTGTACCGCCCGACGTGCCCCCGCGGCATGGAAAACGCCCCCGACTCGCGTTTCCGCAGGTCAGGGGCGTTTCCTCCAACTCACACACCTTGCGCGCCTGTAGGGATTCGAACCCCAAACCTTCTGATCCGTAGTCAGATGCTCTATCCGTTGAGCTACAGGCGCCCGTCCACCTCGCGGCGGACAAGGAAAGACCTTAGCCGACGGGGCGGCGAAGCCGAAATCAGTCGGGCGTCGAGGCCGTTCGCGCGGCGTACAGGCGGCGGCCGGGGGTGGCGGTGAGGCCGTGCAGGAGAGTGCTCGCCGCGACGACGGCAGCGCCGGCCGCGACGACGTCGGTGCCGGCGCCGCGGGCGGACGCCTCGGTCAGGTAGAAGACCGCCGAGACGCCGACCGGGCCGAACCAGCCGAGGAAGAGGGCGTCGGACCTCGGCAGGTCGAGCGGTCGCCGCAGGAGCAGCAGCCACGGTGGTCGGCGCAACAGCAGGACGGCCACGACGAGGACGAGGAGCGGCCACCCCAGCGCCCGCCAGTCGGCCCACGGCAGCGCCGCACCCAGCAGCACGAAGAGCGGCAGCACCGCGAACCGGTTCAGCGCCTCGTCGAAGGTGAGGGCACGGACCCGGTCGTCCCCCGGCGTGCGGGCGTTGAGCACCAGCCCGGTCACGAAGACGGCGAGCACGCCTCCCACCTCGAGCTGGCGCGCCGCCGCGAGCACCCCGACCGCGAGGACGAGTGTGAAGACGACGATCGGCGCCTCCTTGGTCGCACCGTGCTCCTCGCCCGCGTTGATCGCGCGTGAGGCGACCTCCCCGGCCACGACACCGAGCACCACCCCGCCGACCACCCCGCGGACGACCTCCTCGGTCGCGGCGCCCGGCGTGAGCAGCGTCAGGAACGACAGCGCCACCACGACCAGCGGCAGCGCGAGTCCGTCGTTGGCGCCCGACTCCCACGACAGGAGCAGGCGGGTACGCCGCGGCAGGTCCCGCTCCGCGGGGTCGCCGGTGACCACGCTGGAGGCCAGCACCGGGTCCGTGGGGCACAGCGCGGCACCGAGGACCGCCGCGGCCGCGACCGACGTCCCGAGGACCGCCCAGGCGAGGACCCCGGTGGCGAGGGCCATCAGCGGCATCACCACCGCGAGGAGCAGCACCAACGGCCGCCACTCGCGGCGACCCCGGTCGAACGGGAAGCGGAGGGCGACCGCCATCACCGAGAGCGCCAGCAGCACCGACGACACCTCGTGGAGCGCCCGGCCACCCCCGTCGGTGAGGGTGGGCACGTCGAGCCAGTCCGCGGCGACCGGGCCGGCCAGCACGCCCAGTGCCAGCGCGAGCAGCGGCTCCGAGACCGGCAGCTGGCGCAGCCTCGTCGACAGGGCTGCGACGACGGTGCCCAGCAGGGCGACCAGGACCACTAGCACCTCGGCCTGGTGCAGGACCTCGGACCTCATGCCTCGCGGGTACCCACCCTGCGCCGACAGCCGCCGGGAAGCCGCGGTGTGACCTGGCCCACGAAGCGTTGAACGATCCAATACCCGCCCCCGGAGGGCGGGGGTACATTCGGCGGACCCGGGGGTCGCGGCGCCATTCTGCCGCCCACCGGACCACTCACAAAAGTCGCCGACAACGAGGCCGCGCGATCCACATCAGCTCCACGACACACCGTCGATACGCTCGACGGCCGGCGGCGCCGAGGACGACCCGAGGCGACCACCGCGAATGCGCGAGAGGGAACGGAACTTCAGGCATGACCGCCGAGACGCAGGCACCGACCACCCACCGAGGCATCGCCGACTTCGTCGAGAAGTGGGCCGCCATCATGCAGCCAGACAGCATCCACTGGTGCACCGGTGACGACCAGGAGTGGGACGAGCTGACCCGAGCGCTCGAGTCCACGGGCACCTTCACGCGGCTCAACCCGCAGCTCAAGCCGAACTCCTTCTACGCCGCCTCCGACCCGATCGACGTCGCGCGCGTCGAGGACCGCACCTACATCTGCTCCGTCGACGAGAAGGACGCCGGGCCCACCAACAACTGGATGGCGCCCGACGACATGAAGTCCCTCATGAACGGCCTCTACGAGGGCTGCATGAGGGGCCGCACCATGTACGTCATCCCCTTCGTCATGGGCCACCTCGAGTCCGAGCGCCCGATGTTCGGGATCGAGATCACCGACTCGGCGTACGTCACCGCCTCGATGCGCGTCATGGCCCGCATGGGCACCAACGTGCTGCGCAGGATGGAGGAGCTCGACGCCGACTTCGTCGAGGCCGTCCACTCCGTCGGCCACCCGCTCGCCGAGGGCGAGAGCGACGTCGCCTGGCCGTGCAACGAGACCAAGTACATCGTGCAGTTCCCCGAGGAGCGCGCGATCTGGTCCTTCGGCTCCGGGTACGGCGGCAACGCGCTGCTCGGCAAGAAGTGCTACGCCCTGCGCATCGCGAGCGTCATGGCCCGCGACGAGGGCTGGCTCGCCGAGCACATGCTGATCCTGAAGCTCACCAGCCCCGAGGGCGTCGTGAAGTACATCGCCGCGGCCTTCCCCAGCGCCTGCGGCAAGACCAACCTCGCCATGCTCGAGCCGACCATCCCCGGCTGGAAGGTCGAGACCCTCGGCGACGACATCGCCTGGATGCGGGTCGGCGAGGACGGCCGGCTGTGGGCAGTCAACCCCGAGTACGGCTTCTTCGGCGTCGCGCCGGGCACGAACTACCACACCAACCCGAACGCGATGAAGACCATCGAGAAGGGCAACTCGGTCTTCACCAACGTCGCGCTCACCGAGGACGGCGACGTCTGGTGGGAGGGCCTGGAGAACCCGCCGGCCAAGGCGACGTCCTGGAAGGGCGAGCCGTGGACCCCGGAGTCCGAGGAGCTCTCCAGCCACCCGAACAGCCGCTACTGCACGCCGATCAAGCAGTGCGACATCCTCGCGGATGAGTACGACGACCCGCGCGGAGTCCCGATCGACGCGATCCTCTTCGGCGGCCGCCGCAAGACGACCGTCCCGCTGGTCTTCGAGGCCCGCGACTGGACCCACGGCACCTTCCTCGGCGCGACGCTCTCCTCGGAGACCACCGCCGCCGCGGTCGGCGCGGTCGGCGTCGTGCGTCGCGACCCGATGGCGATGCTGCCGTTCATCGGCTACAACGCCGGTGACTACTTCAACCACTGGATCACCGTCGGCAAGGACAACGACGCGGCGAAGCTGCCGAAGATCTTCTACGTCAACTGGTTCCGCCGCGACGACGAGGGCGGCTTCCTGTGGCCGGGCTTCGGCGAGAACAGCCGCGTGCTGAAGTGGGTCGTCGAGCGCATCGACGGCCAGGCGGCCGCCGAGGAGACCGCGATCGGCCACGTGCCCGCGCCGGGCGCGCTCGACGTCGACGGGCTCGACATGTCCGAGGAGGCGCTGCGCGCCGCGCTCGCGGTCGACCCGGAGGAGTGGAAGGCCGAGATCCCCCAGATCCAGGAGTGGTTCGAGAAGTTCGGCGACGACCTGCCGGCCGTCCTCTGGACCGAGCTCGACGGCCTGAAGGCGCGTCTCGGCGTCTGACCCGCCCGGGCGGCGGCCCGGAACAACGTGGAGCAGCCCGAAGGCCCCGTCCTCACCTGGACGGGGCCTTCGGCGTGTGTGGGAGCATGGGCCCGGTCTCGGGGGCCGGGCAGAGCGAAGCAAGGGGAGGTCCGTGGCCGAGCACGACCTGCACGACCGGCGGCTCTTCGAGCAGGTGGCCGCCCCGCTCTACGAGGACCTGCTGGCGGAGTCCGGCCTGGCCGCCGACGATCCCCGGACCGGCGAGGACGCCGTGCGCCGCGCCCTCGACCTGCTGCTGGACCTCGGGCTGGTGCGCCTCGACGCCGAGACCGGCCGCTGGCTGCCCGAGGACCCCGCCGGTGCGACCTCCCGCGTCGTGTCGCCGCTGGGCCGCGAGGGCGCCCGGCTGCTCGAGGAGTCGGCCGCCTGGTCGACGTCCCTGTCCGCGCTCGGGCAGGCCTGGCGACGTACGCCGCAGGCCGCCGAGGCCGGCCCGTTCACCTACCTGCGCGCCGAGGCCATCGAGCCCTTCCTGGCCACGCTCGTCGCGGAGTGCCAGGAGGAGGCGCTCACCGCGCAGCCGCAGACCGGCCGCAGCCTCGCATTGGCCGACGTCGTCCAGCGCGACACCGCCCTGCTCGAGCGCGGGGCCCGGATCCGCACGCTCTACCAGCACAGCGCGCGGCGCAGCAGCGCCACCCGCGAGTACGTCGCCGCAGTGACCGCCCGCGGCGCGGAGGTCCGGACGCTCGACGAGTTCTTCAACCGGATGATCGTCATCGACCGCCAGGTCGCCGTCATCCCCAGCGGCGACGACCTCAGCGTGGCGCTCGCCGTGCGCGAGCCGTCCGTCGTGGCGTACCTCGTCGACGTCTTCGAGCGCTCCTGGGAGCGGGGCCGGCCGTTCACCAGCCGCAGCGCCACGATGCTCAAGGACATCGCCGCCGAGCAGCGGGCGATGACGCTGCGAATGCTCATCGAGGGGCACCCCGACCCGGTCTCGGCCAAGCGGCTCGGCGTCAGCCCACGGACGTACGCCGGTTACGTGGCCGACCTGAAGAACGAGTTCGAGGCCGAGACCCGCTTCCAGCTCGGCTACACGATCGGGCAGCAGGGGATCTCCGGCGAGGAGTGAAGACGCTCGAGGCCAGCGACGTGGGGGACGTCGCTGGCCTCGAGCGGCTCGGGGGCCGCCTGTCGTGGGGGGCTGGGCGACCGGTGCTGCCACCGGGGGGAGGGGGCAGCGGGACCCGAGCGGTCTGGTGTGGGCTACCTGCCCGAGGACGGAGCGATCCGGTAGCCCCAGCTGGTGTCCGCGTGCGCGGCCGGGGCCGAGATGCCCAGGAGGCCGACGCTGACGGCAGCGGCTGCGATCGTGATGCCCACCTTGCGAGCGATGTTCATGAGTCCCACCTCTGAGTCGGTCGTGCTGTGTCGTGTCCGTGCCCCCGCGTCCGTGCCGACGCCGGACTCCTAGTCTGACCTGCGACGACCGTGGTCAGGCCAGGATGGATGGCTCAGAAAGTTGCATTGCACGAACGTGCAAGCGGCCCCCGTGCGGAGATCCGCACGGGGGCCGGGCTGGCGGAGGCGGAGGGATTTGAACCCTCGATGGGGTTGTAGCCCCAAACCCGCTTAGCAGGCGGGCGCCATAGACCGGACTAGGCGACGCCTCCTCGACAGCGCGCACAGGCTACAAGGCGCCGCACCGGTGCGGCCAATCAGGGCCGCCGCGCGCGGCGCGGCCGGCGGCGGTCAGGTGGGTCAGAGCGGTCAGAGCGGGCGGAGACCCTCGCCGCGGCGCAGGCGCACCTGCAGCTCGCGGACCAGCTCGTCGCCGCCGACCGCGAGGACGTCGACGGGGATGGTGGTGGTGCGGCCGTCGACCAGGCGCAGCACCACGCAGCGGATGCCGCGCGGGGACGCCGTCGCGGCCTCCTGGACCTCGCTCCAGCGGGCCTGCCCGGTGCCGACGCCGCGCACCCCGCGGACGCGGTAGCCCTCGTCGTCGAGGTGGACCACGGAAACGGTCCGCAACCACCAGGTGAGGGCTAGCACCGCGAGCACCCCGAGTCCCGCCAGCACGACGACCACGCCGGCCGGCAGGTCGGACGTGGCCGCGGCGACGGTGGCGACAAGCACGAGCACGGCCAGCGCGACGGTCGCGACCCCGGCGGAACGGACCACGACCGCCCGGGCGAAGCGGTGGTCGGCGGGGCCAGGTGCTGCGTCGGACATGCGTCGATTCTCCCCCAGCCCCGCCGGAGGTCCGGGGACGGGTCGGCGCTCCGGTCGGGCTGGGCGATGCGGAGCGGCCGTCTCCTAGACTCCTCCCGTCAGCCGGGGCGCGAGCGCCGGCCGGCTCGGAGGGGTGCCGGAGTGGCCGATCGGAACCGCCTTGAAAGCGGTCGTAGGGAGACCTACCGCGGGTTCGAATCCCGCCCCCTCTGCTCAGCGGCCCGCCTGCGGGATGGCGGGGTACCCCGCGGTAACGGCTAGCGTCGCGAGCATGCCCCGGGAGCAGGTCAGCGAGGTCGTCGCAGAGATGGTCGCCAACGTCGTGGCGGTGACCGTGGAGCCGGGCGCGCCCGTCGCCCCCGGGGACACCGTCGCCCTCCTGGAGTCGATGAAGATGGAGATCCCCGTCGTCGTCGAGCTCGCCGGGACGGTCCGCGCGGTCAAGGTCGCGCCGGGCGACGTCGTCCAGGAGGGCGACGTGCTGGTCGAGCTCGTCCACTAGCGTCCCGGACGGTCCGCTACAGCAGGGCCTCTGCGCGGCGCGGCTCCGGACGCCCGGCCGCGGCCTCCTCGGCCCGCCGCGACCGGCGGCCGCGCGGGCCGGTCAGCGCGAGGTCGGCGCGGATGACGGCGTACCCCAGGAGCAGGCCGACGGCCGCGCCGTACAGCACCGACAGCGCGCACTCCAGCAGCGAGATCGACGGGTTGGCCAGGCTGTTGGCGACCGGCGCCGTCGCGCAGACGCCGAAGGCGCAGACCCACCAGCCCTGGCGGCGGCGGGCGCGCATGTGGCAGCCCCACACCAGGGCGGGCACGCCGAGGACGGCCTCGATCGGCCGGGGGAACGCGCCGAGGGTGTCCCGGCTCCACCGCACGGCGTCGAGCAGTGAGGTGACCAGGCCGGCGGTGCCGTAGCGGCGCAGCAGCTCGGCGTACGCCAGCGTCACCGCGAGCAGGGCGGTGCCGACGAGCACGGCGACGAGCCCGCGACGGCCGAGGCCGTGGAGGCCGGCGCCGAGCCGGTGGACGAGGAGGAAGGCGGCGAGCAGGGCGAGCCCGAGCGTGACGTACTCGAACCGCACGACGGCGACGCGCGGCTCGAAGCCGACGGTCGCCAGGGCACCGACCGCTGCGATGACGAGCGCGAGCCCGCACTCGCGCGCCGCCTCGCCGAACCGCCGGGCCGGCACCGTAGCCATCACCCCCAGCACCGCGCTGCCCACGCAGGTCAGCACCGCGGCGCCCGTGCGCAGCGCATCGTCGTCGAGCGCGAGCGCCAGGACGCCGAGCAGGAGGGCAAGGGCCGCGAAGACCTGGGGGCGGCCGCCGGTGCGGGCGGCGAGCGCCCAGGTGTACGTCGTCGCGACCGCGACTGCGCCGACACCGGGGAGCCAGCCGGGCCCGACCGGGACGATGCCGGCGACCAGCGCGCCGAGCGCCAGCACCACGACGCCCCAGGCGATCGAGACCTTCGTGCGCCCGCCGGGGTCCGGCAGCCGCAGCCGCGGGGCGGTCCCGGCCTCGTCCCGCGGTCGCCGCTCGGGCCGGCGCTCGGACCGGCGCTCGGGCCGCCGCTCCGGACGCGGCGGCGGGTCGGCGCGGCGGCGGGGGGCGGTGCGGGACACGGCGCGCAACGTTACAGACGCCGGTTGGCCAGGGAGGGGTTGGTGCGGCGGGCCTGCTCGAGCGCCTCGGGGCACAGCTCCGCGGTCAGCACCGCCGCGTCGTCGCCGGCCTCCGCCAGCACGTCGCCGAGCGGGTCGACGACCAGCGAGTGACCGCTGTAGCGCGGGCCGGGCTGGCCACAGGCGACGACGAAGACGGTGTTCTCGATCGCGCGCGCCCGCACGAGCGTGCGCCAGTGGTCCACCTTGCGCTCGCCCGCGACCCACGCGGCGGGGACCACCAGCACCTCGGCGCCGCGGTCGACCAGCAGCCGGGCCAGCTCGGGGAAGCGCAGGTCGTAGCAGGTCATCAGCCCGACCCGGGTCCCGGCGACCTCCACGACCAGCGGCTCGGGGTCGCCGGCGGTGAGCCGGTCGGACTCGCGGTAGCCGAAGGAGTCGTAGAGGTGCACCTTGCGGTACGCCGCGTGCGCACCGCCGCGGACCACGAGCGTGTTGTAGGGCCGCGCGGTGTCCGGGCCGGCCTCGAACATCCCGGCCACGGCGGTCGTGCCGCGCGCGGCCGCGACCCGCTCGAGCTCGGTGGCGAAGGGGCCGTCGACGGGCTCGGCGTAGCCGCTCACGTCGGAGCCGGCCTCGCCGAAGTCACGGGCGAACGCCTCGGGCAGCACGACGAGGTCCGCGCCGTCGGGCACGAGCGCGTCGAGGCGGGCGCGGTTGGCGGCGGGGTCGAGGCCCGAGGCCTCCTGGACGAGGGCCACACGCAGGGAGGACTGCACGAGGCCCAGCGTGCCACTGTCCCGGCCGTGCGGGGGCACGGGCGCGGGGACGGGTGCGGGAGGATGGGCGGGTGCTCGAGAGCTTCTGCGCGGTCGTGCTGGCCGGCGGCCGCGCCGCGCGGCTCGGCGGGGTCGACAAGGCCTCGGTCGAGGTCGGTGGCCGGACCCTGCTCGCGCACGCGCTCGACGCGGTCCTCGACGCCGCCGAGGTCGTCGTGGTCGGCGACCCGGTCCCGACCGAGCGACCGGTGACGTTCGTGCGCGAGGACCCGCGTCACGGCGGACCGGTGGCGGCGCTGCTGACCGGGCGCGACGCGCTGCTGCGGCGTACGCCGACGCTCGCGGTGCTGGCCGTCGACATGCCGCACGTCACGCCGTGGACGATCCGCCGGCTGCACGAGGCCGCCGCCGGTCGCGACGGGGCGGCCCTGCACGACCCCGACGGCCGTCGGCAGCTGGCGATGGTGCTCGACCTGGCCCGGCTCGACGCCGTGCGCCCCGACCACGAGCAGCAGCACGGCGCCGCCCTGCACCGGCTGCTCGCCCCGCTCGACCTCGCCGCGGTCGTCGCCGAGGGGCGCGAGCACCGCGACCTGGACACCTGGGCGGACCTGCGCGACCTGTGACCGGACCGGATCGGGCCGGCGATCCTTGCGGGTCGCGTCGGGCCTCGGTCATCGTGGGAGGCGTGAACCTCCACGACTGGATCGACGAGCTCAGCGACGTCCTCGGCGTCGAGGACGAGATGGACGAGGGGCTCGTCCTCGACCTGGCGCGCGTCGTGGCGCACGCGGTGGAGCGGCCCGCGGCGCCCGTGACGTCGTACCTCCTGGGGTACGCCGCCGGCGCGGCCGGCGCGAACGCGGAGGAGGTCGAGCGGCTGGCCGCGCGGGCCCAGCGGCTCGCGGAGGCGTGGGACAAGCCGGCGGACGCGCCGGACCCCGACGACGTCGACGACCCCGTCCCGGACGACCGCGGCGTCGACCACAGCGGCGACACGCTCGACTGACCCCGGCCCGGCCCTCCTAGGGTGGGGCGCATGCGAGCCGTGATCGCCGACGGGGCCGGTGGGCCGGAGGTCCTCAGCGTGCAGGAGGTGCCCGACGTCGAGCCGGGCCCCGGGGAGGTCGCGATCGCGGTCGCGGCGACCGCGGTCAACCGGGCGGACCTGCTGCAGCGGCAGGGGTTCTACCCACCCCCGAAGGGCGCCTCGGAGGTCATCGGCCTGGAGTGCAGCGGCACGGTGGCGGCGGTCGGCGAGGGCGTCGACCAGTGGTCGGTCGGCGACGAGGTCTGCGCGCTGCTCGCCGGCGGCGGCTACGCGTCCCGCGTCGTCGTCCCCGCCGGCCAGGTGATGCCGGTCCCCGACGGGCTCGACCTGGTCACGGCGGCGGCGGTGCCGGAGGTCGCCTGCACCGTGTGGTCGAACCTGTTCATGGTCGCCGGCCTGCGGCCCGACGAGACGCTGCTGGTGCACGGCGGGGCCGGCGGCATCGGGACGTTCGCGATCCAGCTCGCCAAGGCGACCGGCGCCCGGGTGCTGACGACCAGCGGCACGGCCGAGAAGCTGGCGTACTGCCGGGAGCTCGGCGCGGACGTGGCGATCAGCTATCGCGACGAGGACTTCGTCGAGGCCGTCCGGGCCGCGACCGACGGCGTCGGCGCCGACGTGGTGCTGGACAACATGGGTGCGAAGTACCTCGCCCGCAACGTCGACGCCCTCGCGCCCGAGGGCCGGCTGGTGATCATCGGCATGCAGGGCGGCACCAAGGCCGAGCTCGACATCGCGAAGCTGCTCGGCAAGCGCGGGGCGGTCATCGCGACCTCGCTGCGCGCCCGCCCGGTCGAGGGCAAGTCCGCCATCTGCGCCTCGGTCGTCGAGCACGTCTGGCCGCTGCTCGCGGACGGCTCCGTCCGGGTCGTCGTGCACGACACGATGCCGCTCGAGGACGTCGTGCGCGCCCACGAGCTGATGACCTCCGGCGAGCACAGCGGGAAGGTCGTCCTCACCCTCTGAGGTTGCGACGGGGTGGATATGTTCTGGTGCATGACCGGTCCGGAGGAGCAGGAGCAGCACATCGTCGTCATCGGCCCCGACGGGCAGCCGATGGGGTCGGTGCCCGCGTCGGCGCTGCAGCAGCAGGCCGAGGGCGCAGGAGACGCCGAGGGTGACGACGACGAGACGCAGCGCTCGGTGACCGACCTGGTCGAGCAGCCGGCCAAGGTGATGCGCATCGGCGGGATGATCCGTCAGCTCCTCGAGGAGGTGAAGGCCGCCCCGCTCGACGAGGCGAGCCGCAACCGCCTCAAGGAGATCCACGCCTCCTCGATCAAGGAGCTCGAGGCTGGCCTCGCGCCCGAGCTGGTCGAGGAGCTGGGCCGGCTCGCGCTGCCCTTCACCGAGGACGTCACCCCGTCGGAGGGCGAGCTCCGGATCGCGCAGGCGCAGCTCGTCGGCTGGCTCGAGGGGCTCTTCCACGGCATCCAGACCGCGATCTACGCCCAGCAGATCTCCGCCCGCGCCCAGCTCGAGCAGATTCGCCGCGCGCTCCCGCCCGGCGCCGTCCCCGGCGCCCAGGGCGGCATGCCCCCGATGGGCCAGCAGCCGCGGCAGGACCCCGGTCCGACCCCCGGCGACTCCGGGGGCATGTACCTCTAGCCGCTCCTCACCGGCGCTCTGCGGCGAAAGCTGGGCGGCTGCAGGGGTCACCGGTTAACCGGTGACTCCTGCACATATCGGGGCAGATCTCCCCTGGTATGTGCAGGACTCCCCTGAGATGTCGGGGCCCGAGGCCGGGCGCCGGCGCGACTGGATCAGCGGCGGCCGAGGCCGCGGACGACGGCGAGGCCGAGCAGGCCGACGATGACCATGGCCAGCCCCGGAGCGGCGGTGCGGGTGAGGGAGGCCGGCTCGCCGTCCGCGACGCGGGTGAACTGCGCGGTCTCGGGCGCCACGGGCACCGGCGCGCGGCCGGAACCGAGCAGCCGCGTGACCTGGCCGAGCAGGCGGTCGTCGAGCGGCGCGGTGCGGCTGGTGGGCTCGGCGAGCCAGCCGGAGGCGCGGCGGTCGACGAAGAACAGGTACTCCTCGCCGGTCTCGAGCTGCCCGAGGCCGTCCGGGCAGGCCCGGGGGCCGGGCTGCTCCCCCGGTTGCTCGCTCGGCCGCGACCCGGCCTCGGTGCGGACGAGGACCCGCTGCGTGGAGAGGCCGCCCTTCCAGACGCGGCCGACCGTGACCTGGTGCTCGTAGCGGTCCGGCGAGCCCGGGGCGCTGGTCCCCGTCACGGGCCGCACGTCCTCGACGGTGCCGCGGAAGACGCCGTCGGCCTGCCGGGTGGCGTCCTGGACCGTGATGGTCGGGCAGCCGGGAGGTGCGGCGACGGCCGCGGTCGGCGCGAGGACGACCGGCGCGACGACGTACGTGCCCAGGACCGCAGCGGTCACGAGCGTTCGTCGGAGGCCTGGCACGGGGAGCATCAGAACAGATCAGAGCCCGAAGACACCAGCCAGGACGCGGGCGACGCCGTCCTCGTCGTGGCCGGGCGCGACGTGGGCCGCGGCGGCGGTGACGGTGGGGTGCGCGTCGGCCATGGCGTACGCCGTGCCGGCCCAGGTCAGCATGGGGAGGTCGTTGGGCATGTCGCCGAAGGCGATGACGTCCGGCGCCTCGACGCCGAGGTCGCGGGCCAGCAGCTCGAGCGTGGAGGCCTTGGTGACGCCGGGTCCGCTCACCTCGAGCAGGGTCGTCGAGGAGGACCAGGTGAAGGTCAGCCGCCCGGCGTTGACCTCCTCGGCCCGGTCCCAGAAGTCCTGCGGCCCCAGCTCCTCGTGCCGCACCAGCAGCTTGAGCGGCGGCCGCGCGAGCAGGTCCTCGACCGGCGCCCGGCGCGCGCCGTCGGGCATCGGGTAGCGCTCCACGAAGGCCGGCTCGAGCCCGATACCGTCGAGGTCCTCCACGGCGTACGCCGTGCCGGGCACGGCCGCGCGCAGGTCGCGGCAGACCTCCAGCGCGAGCCGGGTGGGGATCGGCCGCTCGAGGTGGACGCGGCTGCCGGCGACGTCCCAGACGAGCGCCCCGTTGGAGATGATCGCCAGCCCGTGCTGGCCGACGTGCTCGAAGACGTCCTCGGCCCAGCGCAGCGGGCGGCCGGTGACGAAGACGACCGGGACGCCGAGCGCCTCGACCTTGGCCAGGACGTCCGCGGTGTAGTCGGAGACCGTGCCGTCGGAGCGGACGAGGGTGCCGTCGAGGTCGGTGGCGACCAGCTTCGGGAGGCTCACGGCAGCGGCCTCGCCATCACGAGGTTGCCGTCCTCGTCGGAGCCGCGCAGGCCGGTGAAGCCGGCCTTGGCCAGCACCCGGATGCTCGCGCGGTTGTCAGGCGCGACGGCCGCGCGGACCGCGACCCCCACGCCGTCGGTGGCCGTGAGCACGGCGCGCAGCGCCTCGGTCGCGAAGCCCCATCCCCGCGCCTCGGGCACCAGGCCGTAGCCGACCTGCGCCTCGAGCGGATCGCCGTCCGGCGGCCCGAAGAAGCCGATCGAGCCGAGCACCGTCGTGCCCCGGACGATCGACCGCGGGCCCCAGGTGTCGCTCTCGACCCACAGGGTCGCGGCGTCCGCGTCGTCGCGGCGCGGGAAGTCCGGGTGCCAGCCGGGACGGCGACGTCCGGCGCGGATGTCGGCGACGTCCTCGGCCGTCCACAGCGGCAGCCGGAGCCGCTCGGAGGCGATGACCGCCGGCAGCGGCGGGACCACGCTCAGCGCTCCGGGAACCAGCGCGAGATCTCCTGCGCCGCCCCGTCCTCGTAGACGTCGGCCGTGACGTCGTCGGCGACGTCGCGCACGAGCTGGATCGCCTGGCCCATCGCGACGCCGCGGCCGGCCCACTCGAGCATCTCGATGTCGTTGCGGCCGTCGCCGATCGCCAGCACGTCAGCCGCGGTGCAACCCAGCTCGGCGCAGACCCGCTCGAGGCCGGAGGCCTTCGAGACGCCGATCGGCGCGATGTCGAGCCAGGCGGTCCAGCCGACGATGTAGTTGGTGCCGTGCAGGCCCAGCTCCTCGGCCAGCGCGACGAACTCGTCAGCGGTCGCTTCGGGGTCGCGGATGATCACGCGGCTGACCGGCCCGGCCACCAGCTCGTCCAGCTCGGTCACGATCATGTCGCCGGACAGCTCGCCCTCGGGGAAGTGCGAGGTGACGCGGTAGCCGACGCCGCGCTCCTCGACGGCCACCAGCGCGTTCGGGTGCCGCTCGAGGACCGCCTTGACCGCCGGCCCGGCGTCGAACAGCTCCTCGTGGACGACCTCCAGCGGCGGGTAGCGGAAGACCACCGCGCCGTTCGACGCCACGACCCAGAGCTGGTCGTCCGCGCGCGAGCCGTCGGTCGGCTCACCCGGGTGCAGGTCGAGCAGGTCCGCGACGCCGGTCATGCCGTGCGGCGACCGGCCCGAGGCGAGCACCACGTGCGCGCCGGCCTCGCGGGCGCGGCGCACGGCGTCGTACACCGCCGGCGAGACCTCCTCGTGGGTGGATCCCGCGCCCTCGACCCACTTCAGCAGCGTGCCGTCGATGTCGAGCGCGACGACCTTCGGGACCCAGCTCACGGCTGCACCGGCTCGAGGACCTCGCGGCCACCCAGGTAGGGCTGCAGCGCCTTCGGCACCCGGACGGACCCGTCGGCCTGCTGGTGGGTCTCGAGGATCGCGACGATCGTGCGCGGGATCGCGGTGAGCGTGCCGTTGAGGGTCGCCGCCGGCCTCACCTCGCCGCCCTCGCGGACGCGGATGTCGAGCCGGCGCGACTGGAACTCGGTGCAGTTGGAGGTCGAGGTGAGCTCGCGGTACTTCCCCTGCGTCGGGATCCACGCCTCGCAGTCGAACTTGCGGATCGCCGAGAGCCCGAGGTCGCCGGTTGCCACGTCGATGACGCGGTAGGCCAGCTCCAGCTTGTCGAGGAACTGCTTCTCCCAGCCCAGCAGCCGCTCGTGCTCGGCGTAGGACTCCTCCAGCGTCGAGTAGACGAACATCTCGACCTTGTCGAACCAGTGGACGCGGATGATGCCCTTGGTGTCCTTGCCGTGCGAGCCGGCCTCCTTGCGGAAGCACGGGCTGAACGCGGCGTACCGCAGCGGCAGCGACGCACCGTCAAGGATCTCGTCGGAGTGGTACGCCGCCATCGGCACCTCGGAGGTGCCCACCAGGTAGAGGTCCTCGCCCTCGATCCGGTAGACGTCGTCGGCGGCCTGCCCGAGGAAGCCGGTGCCCTCCATCGCCCGCGGGCGGACCAGCGAGGGCGCGACGACCTGGGTGAAACCGGCCTCCCGGGCCTGCTCCATCGCGAGGTTGACCAGTGCCAGCTCCAGCTGGGCGCCCACACCGGTCAGGAAGTAGAAGCGCGAGCCGGACACCTTCGCGCCTCGCTCGAGGTCGATCGCGCCGAGCATCCGGCCCAGCTCGACGTGGTCGCGCGGCTCGAAGCCCTCCGCGGCGAAGTCGCGCGGCGTGCCGACCTCCTCGAGCACGACGAAGTCGTCCTCGCCGCCCTCGGGGGCCTCCGGCGCGGCGAGGTTCGGCAGCGACATCAGCGCCGCCTGCCACTCCTCCTCCGCGGCCTCGCGGGACGCGTCGGCCTCCTTAACCTCGGCGGCGAGCGCCTTGGTCCGCGCCAGCAGCTCGGCCTTCTCGTCGCCCTGCGCCTTCGCCACCTGCTTGCCGAGCTGCTTCTGCTCGGCGCGCCGCGACTCGAACGTCGCGATCGCGGCCCGGCGGGCGGCGTCGGCGGACAGCGCGCGGTCGACCACCTCGTCGGACAGGCCCCGCTTGGCCTGGGCGGCGCGCACGCGGTCGGGGTCGTCACGGAGGATGCGGGGGTCGATCATGTCGGCAAGGCTATCCGGGGCTCTGCGCGCTCCTCACCGCGAGTTCCGGGCGCTCGCCGACCGGCCGTCATACTGTCGAGGTGCTGGACCGCCCCCGCGTCGCCCCGCTGAGCTGGGCCGCCGTCTGCCTCGTCCTCCTCGCGCTCCTCGGCGTGGGCGTGGTGCAGGGCTGGGGACCGCTGGCCACCTTCGACGGCCGCGGCGACCCGGCCCAGGACTGGGCGGTCGACGCCGGCTGGCTCGGCGGCCCGCTGCGGTGGGTGGAGGTCGCCTTCGCGACGGTCGGCATGACCGTGCTGACGGTCGTGCTGGCCGCGGGGCTCTTCCTCAAGAACCACGTCCGCGCGGCGGCGTACGTCGTCGCGGTCATGGTCCTCACCTCGCTCGCCACCACCGGGATCAAGCTCTGGGTCGGCCGCGAGCGGCCCGAGTGGCAGCTCAGCGAGGCGCTGCTGAGCACCAAGTCGTTCCCGTCGGGACACGCTTCCTCGATCGCGGCGTTCGGCGGCGTCCTGGTGGTGGTGGTCGCGATGCTCGTGCGCCGCTCGAGCGCACGGCGCACGGCGTACGCCGGCATCGGGCTGCTCGTGGTGCTCGTCTGCCTGGACCGCGTGCTCCTGGGGCGACACTTCCCCTCCGACGTGGTCGGCGGCGTGCTGCTCGGCGCCGGGGTCGTGCTGCTGGTGCTCGCGGTGCTCAACCCGCTGCCGCGGAGCATCGCGGTCCGCTCCGAGCCGCTGCCGGAGGTCTTCACCTCCGCGCACCGGCTCGCGGTGATCGTCAACCCGATCAAGGTCGAGGACCTCGACGCGTTCCGCGCGACCGTCACGACCATGGCCCTCGAGGCCGGCTGGTCCGAGCCGACCTGGCACTACACGACCATCGAGGACCCGGGCACCGGCATGGCCGAGCGGGCCTCGGTCGACGGGTCCGACCTCGTGCTCGTCTGCGGCGGCGACGGCACCGTGCGCGAGGTCTGCGCCGAGCTGGCCGGCACCGGCATCCCTGTCGGGATCATCCCCGCCGGCACCGGCAACCTGCTCGCCCGCAACCTCGGCATCCCGCTCTACCTGCGCTCAGCCATCGACGTTGGCCTCAACGGCCAGGACCGCGCGATCGACCTGGTCAAGGTCTCGGGCGACGGGGTCGAGCGCGACACCCACTTCATGGTGATGGCCGGCATGGGCTTCGACGCCGCGATCATGGAGGGCGTCAACGAGGACCTGAAGAAGAAGGTCGGCTGGGTCGCGTACGTCGTCTCCGGACTCAAGTCGCTGATGTTCCCGGCGGTCAAGGTCGAGATCTCCGTCGACGGCGGGGAGTTCACCAAGCACCGGGCGCGGACCGTCGTCGTCGGCAACGTCGGCTTCCTCCAGGCCGGCATGCCGCTGCTGCCCGACGCCGCGATCGACGACGGCACGCTCGACGTGGTGATCCTGCACCCGCGGAACTTCCTCGCCTGGATCCCGCTCGCCTGGCGGGTCATGCTCAAGCGGCCGCACACCGACGAGCTCGTCGACCGCAAGACCGGCGCCACCGTGGTGGTCCGCGCCGAGAAGGACACCCCCCGCCAGCTCGACGGCGACTCGATCGGCCCCGGCCGCGAGCTGCAGATGGAGTGCATCCACGGGCGGCTGCTCGTGCGCGTGCCTCGCTGACCCACCCGGGGGCGGGAGCCTCAGGACCAGTCGGTGCGGACGTCGTCGCCGGGGACGACGGAGGCGGCGGCGGGATGGCGGATGGGGCTGCGGGAGAACCGCGGGGCGGGGGCGGCCTGGAGGTGACCGCCGACCTCGACGTACGCCCCGCGCGCCACGGCGTGCGGGTGCTGGGGCGCCTCGGCGTGGTCGAGCACGGGAGTGACGCAGGCGTCGGTGCCGTCGAAGACGGCCGCCCACTCGTCGCGGGCCCGGGTGACGAACCGCCCGCCGAGCAGCGCGCGTTGCCGCGGCCACCGGGTCGCGTCCCAGCGGTCGCCCACGTGCGCGGGGTCGAGCTCGAGCAGCTCCAGCAGCGTTCGCCAGAACGGTTCCTCGAGAGCGCCGACAGCGACGTGACGCCCGTCCGCGCAGGTGTACGTCGTGTAGCAGGGCGCGCTGCCGTTGAGCAGGTCGCTCGCGCGGTCCCCGCTGCTGCGACCGGCCGCGAGCCAGGACCACTGGAGCTGCCCGAGCAGGTTGGCGCCGTCGACCATCGCGGCGTCGACGACCTGCCCCCGACCGGAGGTGGACCGCTCCAGCAGCGCGGCCAGCACGCCGGCGACGAGCAGCATCGACCCGCCGCCGAAGTCGGCGACCAGGCTGAGCGGCGGCAAGGGCGGGCCGTCGGCGGGGCCCATCAGCCCCAGCAGGCCGGTCGTGGCGAGGTAGTTGATGTCGTGGCCGGCGGCCCGGGCGAGCGGGCCGTCCTGCCCCCAGCCGGTCATCCGGGCGTAGACCAGACGCGGGTTGCGGGCCAGGCAGTCCTCCGGCCCGAGACCGAGCCGCTCGGTCGTGCCGGGCCGGTAGCCCTCGACGAGCACGTCGGCCCGGTCCACGAGGTCGCGGACGAGCGAGAGGTCGGCGGCGTCCTTGAGGTCGGCCTCGACGAGCCGGCGGCCACGCCACATGCCGGCGTCGGCATCGGCCACGCCGTCGGGCCCGGGCTGGCTGGTCCGACGGACCTGTACGACGTCGGCGCCCAGGTCGGCGAGCACCATGCAGGCGTGGGGCACCGGCCCGAGGCCGGCCAGCTCGACGACGCGGATCCCGGCGAGCGGGGCGTTCACGCGTCCGCCCCCGCGCCGGCCCGGCCTGCGCCGGGGCGGCGGCCGAGCACGCCGTCGACCGCGAACCCGACGTACGCCTCGGCGAGCGCCTCGACGTCGTGGTCCTCGCGCAGCCACCACACGATGCCGTTGAGCATGTCGAGGACGGCGATGGCGGCGCGGGTGGGGTCCTCGACCTGCAGGACGCCGGTGCGGACGCCGGCGGCGATGACGTCGCGGACCCGCCGCTGGTAGTAGCGGCGGTAGTCCACGACCTCCGCGCGGTGCTCGGGCGTCAACGCACCGAGCTCACGCAGGCTGACCAGGTGCTCGACCCGGTGCTCGGCGAGGCTGAGCACGTGCGCGCGCACCAGCGCGGCGAGCCGATGGTCAGGCGGACCCTCGGTCTCGAGGACCGGCAGGTGCCGCTCGTCCCAGTCCCGCGTCATCCGCAGCGCGATCGCGTGGAGGATCTCCTCCTTGGAGCCAAAGTGGTTGTAGAGGCTCGCGCCCCTGATGCCGACCGCCTCGGCGATCTCCCGCATCCCGACGCTGTGGTAGCCCTGCTCGGCGAAGCAGCCCGCGGCCGCGACGACGATCTCCTCCCGGCGACGGAGGGTCGCCGGCCGTACGACGGGTGCGGGGGTCTCCCCGTCCGACTGCTCCGGCGCCGAGGCGCGCACCGATCGCTCTGCCAGGACTACTGCGCCCCTTCCCCGTGCGTGCGCCGCAGCTCGCGCTTGAGCAGCTTGCCCTGCGGGTCGGTCGGCAGCTCCGACATGACGTGCACGGCCTTCGGCACCTTGTAGGACGCCATCTCACCACGGCAGTGCTGCCGGAGGTCCTCACCGGCGGTGGTCGACCCTGCGCGGAGCACGACGAACGCGGTCACGACCTCCGACCAGTAGTCGTCGGGCAGGCCGACGACCGCGGCCCGCTCGACGTCGGGGTGGGCCTGCAGGACGCGCTCGACCTCCTGGGAGGAGACGTTGAGCCCGCCGGACTTGATCATGTCCTTGCTGCGGTCGAGGAAGAAGAGGTTGCCCTCGGCGTCGCGGCGCACGATGTCGCCGGTGTGCACCCAGCCGTCGGCGAGCACCTGTGCGGTGCGCTCGGGGTCGCGAAAGTAGCCGGCCATCACCGAGGGGCTGCGGCACCACATCTCGCCGGTGTCGGCGTCGTTGCCCAGCGGGTCGACGACGCGCACCTCGAGGTGGCCGACCGGCTTGCCGATCCACGTCGGATCCTGGTCGGGGATGTCCTCCAGCCGCTTGAACCACCCGACCGAGCCGAGCTGGGTGAGCTCGGACTGGCCCCAGTAGGTGCCCCAGATCGCGCTCGGCGCCGCCTCCGCCCACGCGTTGATCGCGTGCGGGGAGACCTGCCCGCCGTACGTCAGGCAGCGCTCGACCGTGCCCACCGTCTCCGGGCCGAAGTCGGCGTGGTTGGCCAGGGAGATGAAGAACGTCGGGGTCTGGGCGATCACCGAGATGCCCTCGTCGCGGATGAGCCGCAGGGCGGAGCCGGCCTCGACCGTCGCCGGCAGCACCAGCGTCGCGCCGAGGGTGAGCAGCGACGTGGCCGAGCCGATGCCCGCGATCGTGTGGAACGGCATGACGTAGAGCCACACGTCGTCGGGCAGGCACCGCAGTCCCCAGGTGTAGGCCGGCGTCGTGGAGACCAGGTAGTTGCGGTGCGGGATCATCACGCCCTTCGGCGCGGCCTCCGTGCCCGAGGTGTAGACGACCTGGGCGAGGTCGTGCTCGTCGACCTCGCCGTCCGGCTCGGTGTCCGGCGACTCCGCGCACAGCGCGTCGAAGGAGCGCCACGTCGTCTTGCCGCTGCCGGACTCCTCGCCGAGGACGACCCGCTGGGTGGCCGGGCCGCCCTCGAGCGCGGCGTCGACGACCGGGACGAACTCGTCGGCGACCACGACCGCGGCCGGCTCGAGGTGGGCCAGCTGCTGGCCCACCTCGCGGGCACCGAAGAGCGGGCTGACGCCGGAGTACGCCGCGCCGACCTTCAGCGCGCCGTAGTAGGCCACCAGCGTCTCCACCCGGTTGCGGGCCATCACCGCGACCCGGTCGCCCCGGGTGACGCCGAGGCCGAGGAGCGCGTGCGCGAAGCGGTTGGCGCGGGCGTCGAGCTCGGCGTACGTCGTCACCGCGCGGCCGCCGTCGGCGTCGTGGGCGACGACCGCCGGCTTGTCGCGCAGCGTCCGGCCGTGGCGGCGCAGCTGGTCGCCCAAGGTGGCGCGCCCGAGCGGGGAGCGTTGGATGTCGGTCAGCTCAGTCATCGTGTGGCCTCGTTCGTGGTGGTCACGGGTCGTCGCGGTGCTCGCGAGTGGGGCTCAGGCGTACATCGGGGTCGAGAAGTGGTCGCGGAAGGCGATCTCCTCGACGGGGGTGCGGGTGAGCTTCTTCGGGAAGCCCTTCGCGGGGTAGCCGACGCCCAGCAGCGCCGCGGTGAGGAACTCGTCCGGGATGCCGAGCAGCTCCTTGACCTTCGGCTCCTCGGCGCACAGCAGGGTGGTCAGCGCGGAGGCCACACCCTCCTGGCGCAGCGCGAGCGTGAGGTTCTGCACGGTCGGGTAGATCGACGCCCCGCCGACGACGCTGAGGCGCCCCAGCTCGTGGTCGGTGGGGTGGAGGCCCTCGAGCTCGGCGCAGACGACGACGAGGGTCGGCACCTCCGCGAGGTGGTGGGCGAAGTGGTTGGCGCTCTCGACCGTCTTCGGGACGGCGCCGACGGCCTTCGTGCCCTCGACGATCGCGGCGTAGTAGCCCTCCCAGTACGGCAGGTACAGGTCGGCCAGCGCCTGCTTCTTCGCCGGGTCCTGCACGACGATCCAGCGCACGGGCTGGCGGTTGCCGCCCTGCGGACCGAAGCGGGCGTCGTCGAAGGCGCGGTAGAGCACCTCGTCCGGCACCTGCTCGTCGGTGTAGTACCGGCAGGTCCCGGTGGACCGCATCGCCTCGCTGAGCTCCATGGATCTTCCTCTCACTGACTGACCACCGTTAGTGTGATCGCTGTCGCAGAGACTAACGGCTGCCAGTTAGACGTCAACCCCGTGCCGCCAACTTTTGCGAACGCGACTGTTACGAACCGGGAGCCCGCACCGCCGCCACGCGAGACGTCCTCGAGACACTCCTTGGCAGCACGGACTACCGGCTGTTAGTTTTACGGCGTGACCCAGACTGCGGAGCCGACTACCCACCGTCCGGCGGACGCCGACCGTCTCGAGACCGCCCTCGAGGCGGCGAACGTGCCGACGCTCCTCGCGGTGCTCGTCCAGCTCACCGGGGACCAGCGGTGGCTGACCGACCACTACCGGCCCACCCGCCCGCGCGGCATGGACGACAACCGCAGCGGTGGGCTGCCCGACGACGTGCAGGCCGAGATCCGCGCTGCGGTGGCCGAGGCGGTCCGCGAGCACTGGGCCGGGCGCGCGCCCGCGCTGCCGGCGCCGTCCGACGACGACGTGGTGCAGCTGCTGGACTTCACCGCTGGCGAGGAGGTGCCCCACGAGTTCGCGCCGATGATGGCCGAGATCGTCCGCGGCACCCCGACTCCCGCCGTTGCGCCCCTTCGCGCCGGGCACGGCCTCGAGGCGATCGTCGTCGGCGCCGGCATCGCCGGCATGCTCGCCTCCGTCCGCCTGGCCGAGGCCGGTGTCCCGCACGTGGTGCTGGAGAAGAACGACGGCGTGGGCGGCGGGTGGTACGAGAACCGCTACCCCGGCGCCGGCGTCGACACCCCCAGCTACCTCTACTCGTACTCCTTCTTCGACCACGACTGGTCCACCCACTTCGGCAAGCGCGACGAGGTGCAGGCCTACCTCGACGCGTTCGCCGACGCCCACGGGCTGCGCGAGCGGATCCGCTTTCGCACCGAGGTCACGCACGCGTCGTACGACGCCTCCGCCCAGCGCTGGCGGGTCCGCGCCCGCGCCGCGGACGGCACCGAGACCGAGCTCGCCGCGCCGGTGCTCATCAGCGCCGTCGGCCTGCTCAACCGCCCGAAGGTGCCCGCCCTGCCCGGGATCGACTCCTTCGAGGGGCCGCTCTTCCACACCGCGGAGTGGCCCGAGGACCTCCCCGTCTCCGGGCTCGCCGGCAAGCGCGTGGCGATCGTCGGCACCGGCGCCAGCGCGATGCAGGTCGGCCCCGCAATCGTCGACACCGTCGGCTCGCTGAGCGTCTTCCAGCGCTCGCCACAGTGGGTCGCGCCCAACGATCTCTACTTCGAGCCTGTCGGCGACGACGTGCACTGGGTGATGTCGCACGTGCCGTACTACCGCGGCTGGTACCGCGCCCGCCTCTCCTGGATCTTCAACGACAAGGTCCACCCGACCCTGCAGGTGGACCCCGAGTGGCCCGAGGAGCGCGCCTCGATCAACGCCGCCAACCACGGCCACCGCGGCTTCTACGAGCGCTACTTGCGCGCCGAGCTCGGCGACCGCGAGGACCTCGTCGCCAAGTCGCTCCCGGACTACCCGCCCTTCGGCAAGCGGATGCTGCTCGACAACGGGTGGTTCCGGATGCTGCGCCAGCCGCACGTCGAGCTGGTCACCGAGTCGGTCACCGCGGTGACCCCGACCGGGCTGGTGGACTCCGCCGGCGTCGAGCGGGAGTACGACGTCGTCGTGCTCGCGACCGGCTTCCACGCGGACCGGATGCTCTACCCGATGGACGTCGTCGGCCGGACCGGCCGCAGCACCCGCGACGTGTGGGGCGACCACGACGCCCGGGCCTACCTCGGCATCACGATCCCGGAGTTCCCCAACTTCTTCGTGATGACCGGGCCCAACACCGCGCTCGGCCACGGCGGCAGCTACATCACGATCCTGGAGTGCCAGGTGCGCTACATCATGGCCGCGCTCGCGGCGATGGTGCGCGAGGGCGCCGGGGCGCTGGAGTGCCGCGCGGGCGTCTGCGAGGACTACAACCGTCGCGTCGACGATGCCCACGCCCAGATGGTCTGGACCCACCCGGCGATGGACAACTGGTACCGCAACGCCGATGGCCGCGTCGTCTCCGTCCTTCCCTGGCGGATCATCGACTACTGGACCCTCACCCGCGACGTGGACCTCGCGGACTACGTCGTGGAGCCCGTCACCACCCCGACCGCTGGTTGATCACCGCGGTCGCTGCTCTGGCCTCAAGCTCAACCAGCGGTGGGGCGGGCCGCCCCGATCGCCTCCTCCTCCTCGGGGGAGAGCTGCTGCTCGCAGGTCCAGCCGGCGACGTTCTTGGCGTAGGTGCGCGAGTCGCTGCGCCCGTGGATCGAGGTGAGCACGACACCGTTCCCGCCGTCGTCGAGCAGCGCGAGCGACCACGAGAGGTGCCCGCCCATGTCGCCGAACGCGTCGTAGCGCACGACCGCGAGGTGGCGGAGCGCGTCGCGGGTCTCGGCCCGCAGCGCGGCGACCTCCTGGCGCAGGCCGTGCACGTCCTCGGGGAGGGCGTCGACCGGCACGGAGCGCGGGGCCGAGGCGGTGCGCCGCAGCGCGAGCACCGCGAACATGACCGCCACCAGGGCGACCAGCAGGGAGAGCACCGCGAGGACGTCCACGGCGCCGACCCTAGACTGCGGCCGTGCCCGACGCCCGCCGCATCGCCTACCAGGGCGAACCCGGAGCCAACTCGCACATCGTGTGCGCCCAGCACTACCCGGACTGGGAGGCCGTGCCGTGCGCGTCGTTCGAGGACGTCTTCGCCGCCGTCGCGGCCGCCCCAGGAACAGAACCCAGCGCGGACCTGGCGATGATCCCGATCGACAACTCCATCGCCGGGCGGGTGGCCGACATCCACCACTTCCTGCCCGGCTCGGGGCTGCACATCATCGGCGAGCACTTCCTGCGGATCCGCTTCCACCTGATGGGCGTCCCCGGCGCCTCGCTGGACTCGATCCGCACCGTCCACAGCCACGTGCACGCGCTCGGCCAGTGCCGGCGCGTCATCCGCGAGCACGGGCTGACCCCGGTGATCTCCGGCGACACCGCCGGCGCCGCCCGCGAGGTCGCCGAGGCGGGCGACCCGACGCAGGCGGCGATCTCGCCGCCGCTGGCCGCCGACATCTACGGCCTCGAGGTGCTGGCCGAGGACGTCGAGGACGAGGACCACAACACCACCCGGTTCGTGGTGCTGTCCCCCGAGCCGTTCCACGCCGAGCGCGGTGACCGGCCGGTCGTCACCAGCTTTATCTTCAACGTCCGCAACCTGCCGGCCGCGCTCTACAAGGCGCTCGGCGGGTTCGCCACCAACGGCGTGAACATGACCAAGCTGGAGAGCTACATGGTCGGCGGGGAGTTCACCGCGACCCAGTTCCTCTGCGAGGTCGACGGCCACCCCGACGACCCGGGCCTGGCCCGGGCGCTCGAGGAGCTGGCGTTCTTCACCACCGACGTCAAGGTCCTCGGCGTCTACCCCGCCGACCCCTTCCGCTACTGAAAGCTGCACTCCATGGATCTCGCCGTCGCGGCGATCGCCTTCGGCACCATCTTCGTGGTCGAGCTGCCGGACAAGACGTTCCTGGCCACGCTCGTCCTCTCGACGCGGTACCGCCCGCTGCTGGTGTGGCTGGGGGTCGGGCTGGCCTTCGCGGTGCAGACGACGATCGCCGTGCTGCTGGGCCACGCGGCGTCGTTCCTGCCCGAGGAGGTGGTGAAGATCGCCGCCGCCGTGCTGTTCCTCGTCGGCGCGTTCGTGCTGCTGCGCGAGGCGCGGGCGCACCAGCGGGAGGCCGCCGCCGACGAGGGCGACGAGTTCGCCGAGAAGGCCAGGCCGGCGACCGGCTGGCGCGCGGTGCTGGCGTCGTTCCTGGTGCTGCTCGCCGCCGAGTGGGGCGACCTGAGCCAGCTGCTGACGATCTCGCTGGTGGCTCGCTACGAGGCGCCGCTCGAGGTCTTCCTCGGTGCCCTCGGCGCGCTGCTCGCGGTCAGTGGCCTCGCGGTGGTCGTCGGGCGCGCACTCATGCGGTGGGTGCCGATGCACGTGCTCTTCTACGCCGGCGCCGCGGTCTGCCTGGTGCTGGAGGCGTTCCTGATCTGGGAGCTCGTGCGCTGAGCGGCCTACAGTTCCGGCCATGAGCGAGCCCGCGAGCACCGACGCTGCCCGGAACGCCGTCCCGCACGGGGCGGACAGCGAGGTCGGTCGCCTGCGGACGGTCGTGCTGCACCGCCCGGGCCCGGAGCTCAAGCGGCTGACCCCGCGCAACAACGACAAGCTGCTCTTCGACGGCATCCCGTGGGTGGCCCGCGCCCAGGAGGAGCACGACGCCTTCGCGGAGGCGCTGCGCGGCCGCGACGTCGAGGTGCTCTACCTGACCGAGCTGCTGACCGAGACCCTCGAGCAGGAGTCGGCACGGAACCACGCGATCACCTCGGCGCTGACCGGGCTGCACCTCGGCGACACGATGCGCGGCTACCTCGCCGGGTTCCTGCGCGACGCCTCGCCGGCGGAGCTGACGGAGTACCTCACCGCCGGCATCCGCAACGACGAGGTCCGCGGCGGCTTCGGCCTGGTGACCTCGCTGCTCGCCCGCGACGACTTCCTCGTCGACCCGCTGCCGAACCTGCTGTTCACCCGCGACTCGAGCGTCTGGGTCCGCGACCGGGTCGCGATCACGTCGCTGTCGATGCCGGCCCGGAAGCGCGAGACCCAGCTGACCGAGCTCATCTACACCGAGCACCCGCGCTTCCGCGGGACGCGTCGCCTGCACGGCTGGCACAACGAGCACGTCGAGGGCGGCGACGTGCTGCTGCTCGCACCTGGCGTGATCGCGGTCGGCGTCGGCGAGCGGACGACGCCCGCGGGCGTCGAGCGGCTCGCCCGGCAGGTCTTCCACGCCGACCTGGCCCACACGGTGCTCGCGGTGCCCATCGCCCAGGAGCGGGCCACCATGCACCTCGACACGGTCTGCACGATGGTCGACGTCGACAAGATCGTGATGTACCCCAACATCGCCGACTCCCTCACGGCGTACGCCGTCACGCTGGCCGAGCCGGCCGACGACGCCGGCGCGCAGGTGCTCGAGGTGGCTCGCGCCGAACCGTTCCTGGTGGCGGCCGCGCGGGCGATGGGCATCGACGCGCTCCACCAGATCGACACCGGCCTGGACCCCGTGACCGCCGAGCGCGAGCAGTGGGACGACGGCAACAACACCCTCGCGCTCGCCCCGCGGGTGGCGGTGGCCTACGAGCGCAACGTCGAGACCAACGACCGCCTCGAGGCGGCCGGCATCGAGGTCGTGCGGATCGCCGGCTCCGAGCTGGGCTCCGGACGCGGCGGCCCGCGCTGCATGAGCTGCCCGGTCGCGCGCGACCCGCTGCCTGCCTGAGGTCGCGTTCCCGCTCGCGCCTGCGGGGGGTGTGTCGGCTGTCTCCTTTCCAGGTCAGGGGCGGTCTGCGAGGATCGGCGTCGGGAGGGGACCCGCCGTCGCACCGTTCGCGGTGAGGAAGGAACGCACATGAGCGTCTCGTTCTTCGAGAGCTTCACCCCGCAGGAGGTCGCCCGGATCAGTGCCGCCGGCACCCGGGTGCACCTGCCCGAGGGCTGGTCGCCGATCTCGGAGCGGACCCCTGCCGACAAGGCGTACATCCTGCTCGAGGGGCGCGTGTCGGTCCGTCGGGGCAAGGAGGAGATCGCGCAGCTCGGGCCGGGCGACATCATGGGCGAGAAGGCCATCGTCGGGCACTCGCTGCGCACCGCCTCGATCGTCGCGCTGACCCCGCTGGACCTCATCCACCTCACGGCCGAGGCCGTCGAGAAGCTGTGCGACGAGATGCCGTCGTTCCGCGAGGCGTTGAACGCCGTGGTCCAGTCCCGCTAGCCGTGGCCGACGGCGCCGGGGGCGACCGGCTCGACCTGACCGGCGCCGTCGACGCGGTCGAGCGGTTCCTCCTCGAGGGGACGCCTAGCCTCACCCGCGACCAGGTGCTGGAGCAGTCCGGCGTCGACGAGGAGGTCGCCGAGGAGCTGTGGCGGTGGCTGGGGTTCCCCCAGGCCGACCACGACGACGTCGCGTTCACCCCGCTCGACGTCGCGTCGCTGCGGCAGGCCGTCGAGCTGGTCGAGCTCGGCGTCCTCACCGAGGACCGGCAGGCCGCGCTGGTGCGCACGTGGGGCCGCAGCTTCGCCCGGCTGGCCGAGTGGCAGACCACGCTGCTGGCCGACGTCGCGCTCGAGGAGGGCGTGGGCGACCCGGTGGCCCGGGTCGCTGAGCTGGCCGAGGAGGTGCTCCCCCGGGTGGAGGCGCTGCAGGCCTACGTGTGGCGCCGCCACCTGGTCAGCGCCGCCGGACGGCTGCTGGCGGTCGACACCCCCGGATCGCCCGCCGCCCCGCTGGCCGTCGTCTTCGTCGACATCGTCGGCTACACCTCGCGCAGCAAGTCCCTCGACGAGGCCGGCCTGGTCGGCTGGCTCGAGGGCTTCGAGTCGGTCTGCACCGACATCGCCGTCGAGCACGGCGGACGCGTCATCAAGAACATCGGCGACGAGGTCCTGCTGGTCGCCGACGACCCGGCCGCCGCGGCGGCGGCGGCGCTGGCGATGGTCGAGCGCGGGGCGGACGAGGACGACCCGTTCCCGCAGGTGCGCGCCGGCATGGCGTACGGCGAGGTGGTCAGCCGGCTCGGCGACGTGTTCGGCCCGACGGTCAACATCGCGGCGCGGCTGACCTCGGTCGCCCGGCCGGGCACGGTGCTGGTCGATCGCGGAGCCTACGAGGCGCTCTCCGGCCGCACCGACGACGAGGCCGGGACCGAGGCCGACGAGGACGACGGCGTCGGCGACCCGCGCCCGGGCACCGACGACCGGCCGTACCGCTTCCGCCGGGTGCGGCGCACGTCGGTCAAGGGCTACTCGCGGCTCCAGCCGTGGGTGCTGCGCCGAGCGGCGGGGTGAGGCGTGCTGGCGAGAGGGGCACGGACCGTGCCCCTCTCGCCATCGGTCAGCGGATCGTCACCTGACGGCCGGCGAGGCCGGACCGGGCGGAGCGCTCCTCGGAGGTGAGGTCGGAGGTATCGGCCAGCGCCTCGGCGAGGTCCTGGGCGAACCGGTCTGCCGGCTCCTCCAGTGCCTCCGCGCCCGTGCCGAGCGGCAGGTCCCAGACCGGGGCGAGCAGGCCGTGCGCGCGGAACATCCCGACGAAGCGCGAGTCCGGCACCAGCACGTCGCGGCCTGCGACGTGCAGCCGCGCGAGCGCGGTGAGCAGCTCGTCCTCGGGCTCGGGCATCACCCAGCGCAGGTGCTCCTTGGTGCCGACGTTGGTCCAGTACGCCGCCTCGACGCCGGTCAGGCGGGCCGTCGGGGTCGCGGCGCCGTTGGCCTGCTCGAGGGCGGCCTCCATCCCGGTGGTGTCCTCGAGGTCGGCGATCCAGAACTCGAAGCCCTCGTGCACGGTGACGTCGAGCTTGTCGCCCGTCACCAGGTCCTGCAGGCGCGGGCCCTCGACGGGCGGCTCCACCATGCTGACGATGCCCGGCTCGTCGGCCGCGAGGGCGGCCTGGAGCGCCGCGGCGAGGTCGCGCGACGGGTCGCCGAAGGCGTGCTGGACCTGGAGGCCGAGCCAGGTCTGGCCGCTCTCGCGCGCCATCGCGGGGGCCGCCATCGGCAGCAGCGAGGCGAGCAGCACGGTCCGCTCCGGGTCGTCCTTGAGCGTCAGCGGCGCGGTCGCGGCGGGCACGAGCTCGCGCATCGCGACGATGTCGCACTCCGAGGGCAGGCCCTCGAAGGGGCGGGCGACGTACGCCGCGACCGCGCCGCCCGGCGCGCCGTGGCACGCCTTGTAGCGCTTGCCCGAGCCGCACGGGCAGGGCTGGCGCGGGCCGACCGCGCCCTCGGCGGGAGCGGCGCCGGCCGTCGTACGGGACTTGGTGCGGGACTTCTTCGCCATGGGCGAAGACTAGGTGTACCGAGAAGTCAGGCGCCGAGCTGGTCGAGGACGTACGCCGGGCGGTCGGTGATGACCGCCTTGACGCCCAGCTCCAGGCACAGGTCGAGGTGGTCGCGGCTGTTGACCGTCCACACGTGCATGTCGTGCCCGGCGCGGGTGATGCGCGGGCCGAGCCACCGGTGGTCGGCGAGCTCCTCGACGCCCGGACCGACCAGCCAGTCCTTGCCGATGACCCGGCGCAGCGCCGGCCAGTACTGCGCGCGCTCCATCAGCATCACCAGGGGCACCTCCGGCGCGAGGCGCTCGACCCGCTGCAGCGCGGTGAAGCTGAAGCTCATCACCCGGGCGGGCGTGCCGGCCCGGTCCCAGCCGAAGTCGCGCAGCAGCTCGACGACCCGCTTCTCCACCAACCCGCTGTACCGCGTCGGGTGCTTGGTCTCGATCGCCACCTCGATGCGGCGGTCGTAGTCGGCGGCGACCTCGCACAGCTTGCGCAGCGTGAGCACGCGGTCGTGCTCCTCGTCGCGCTCCGGCGCCTCGTCGTCGAGGTCGGCCCAGGGGTTCTTCCAGGAGGCGAAGTCGAGCTCGGCCAGCTCGGCGAGCTCCATCGTCGAGACCACGCCGCGACGGGTGGCGGTCCGCTTGACGTTGCGGTCGTGCACGCAGACCAGGTGGCCGTCTGCGGTCAGCCGGACGTCGCACTCGAGTGCGTCGGCGCCGGCGTCCAGCGCGGCGACGTACGCCCCGAGCGTGTGCTCGGCCCGCTCCTCGCTGGCGCCGCGGTGGGCGACGACCTGCGGACGGCTCGCCGGGACGGGGTCGGGACGCACCGGTCCATCGTCCCCCACCGGCTCAGCGGGCGCGCAGGAAGCGGCCGAAGTGGGGCACGGTGAACGCGACCGAGCCCCGCTCGCCGGAGTAGACCAGGCCCTTCTTGATCAGCCCGTCGCGCGCCGGGGAGAGCGACTGCGGCTTGCGGTCGAGGTGGCGGGCCACCTCGGCGGTGGCCACCGGGCCGTCGCCCGTGGCGCCGTCCGCCCCCAGGTCGGCCATCGCGGTCATGTAGTCGCGCTCGGCCGGCGTCGCCCGCTCGTAGCGCGCCCCGAAGAAGCCGATCGCCAGCTCCGCCTCGGCCAGCGGCGCGGCCTCGGCGACGTCGTCGACACCGATCGGCGAGCCGACCGCGGCGTCCCAGACGACCTTGCCGTAGGCCTGCACGAAGTAGGGGTAGCCGTCGGTGAGGCGGTAGAGCTCGTCGAGCGCCTCCTGCTCGAACTCCACGCCTTCGTCGGCCGCCGGCACCCGCCAGGCCCGGTCGGCCATCTCGCGCGGCAGCCGGTCGACGGAGACGTAGCGGAAGAGGCGCTCGGAGTAGGACCGCGACGCCGCCAGCGCCACCGGCAGGTGCGGCAGGCCCGCACCGACCACGACCAGCGGCGCGCCCTGCTGGCTGATCTCGTGGCACGCACCGCACAGCGCGGCCAGCTCGCCGGCCTCGATGTCCTGCATCTCGTCGACGAAGACCGCGATCCCGACGCCGAGGTCGCCGGCCAGGCTCGCGACGTCGGTGAACAGCTCGAGCAGGTCCAGCTCCAGGTCGCCGGAGTCCGCGCGGCCCTTGGTGGCCGGCACGTCGAGCGGAGGCACCCAGCCGAGGCCCTTGCGGTCGGCGAGGGTCGTGCGCAGCGCGTACGCCTTGAGCACGCCGGCCACCTGATCGACGCGGTCGGGGTCGCGGTGGCGGTGGGCGACCTCCCGCACCGCGGCGTGGACCGCCTGCGCCACCGGCACCCGGATGCTGCGGTCGGGCCGCGCCTCGATCTTGCCGGTCCCCCACGCCCGCTTCACCGCCTGGCTGCGCAGCGCGTTGAGCAGCACGGTCTTCCCGACGCCGCGGAGACCGGAGAGCACCATGCTCCGCTCCGGCCGCCCCGCCGCCACCCGCTCCAGGGTGATGTCGAACTGCTCCAGCTCGCGGTCGCGCCCCGCCAGCTCCGGCGGGCGCTGGCCGGCGCCCGGCGCGTACGGGTTGCGGATCGGGTCCATGGCTCGACGGTATCGGCGATATCCCGATGTCTAGGGGATCCGCTAGACGCGTGTCGACAGCGACAGCGACAGCGGCGCCGCGGGCGGGTGCAGACGCGTCAGCCGGCGGAGTCGAGCCGGCGGCCGAGGGCGACGTCGTACTGCTGGTCGAGACCGGTGCGCAGCGCCTCGACGAGAGCGGGGACCTCGTCGACGGGGAGCCGGAAGGACCCGGAGCAGACGTTGCCGTGCCACAGCGACAGCACGACCAGGCCGGACTCGTGGTGCCACGAGACCCGCAGCGCGCGGTCGCCACCTCGGGCGTCGAGGTGGATGGAGCCCGAGACCGGGAGCGGGCGCGCGGCGGTCATCGACCCATGGTGCCCCCGAGGAGTGGTCCCTGTCACGGGGTCGGGCCAAGGGGTACCGCGACGTCGTGCGCGGCTTCGACTACTCCCTCGACTACGCCTCGCTCGACCTGCGCGAGCACCCGGAGCTGTACGCCGTGGGTCGCGGCGAGCAGGGCGTGTTCCACGTCGAGCCCTACAAGTCCGAGCTGCTGCCGCTGTGGGAGTTCGCGACGGTGGAGAAGGCGGAGCGGTCGAGCGCGGCGATCACCGAGCGGTTCCGGGGCTACCTCGCGGACGGCGACTTCGTCGGGGCGGACCTGGCGCGCAAGTACCTCCAGATGGGCTACACCCGCGCCCGCCGGTACGCCAACCGGCAGGAGGGCGAGAAGGCGCAGGTCAAGGCGCAGGCTGCGGCGGTGTTCAAGGCCGCGTGGGACGCGGCGGCCGGCGACGCGACGTACCGCCGGCTCCGCCAGGAGCACCGCGAGAAGTACGACGCCTGAGCCGGACCCGCTGCTGGACGGGGATGGCTAGGCTCGCGACGTGCCCGAGCTGCCCGAGGTGGAAGCGCTGGCCCTCGACCTCAAGGGCCGGCTCGACGGACGCGCGATCGTCAAGGTGCACATCGCGGCGTTCAGTGCGCTGAAGACCTTCGACCCGCCGCTGTCGGCGCTCGAGGGCACGCTGGTCGACGACGTGACGCGGCACGGCAAGTTCCTCGACCTCGACTGCTCCGGCACCCACCTGGTGCTGCACCTGGCCCGCGCCGGCTGGGTGCGGTGGCGCGACGAGGTGCCGACGATCCCGCCGAAGCCCAGCAACAAGTCGACGCTGGCGGTGCGGATCGTGCTCGACGACGGCTCCGGGCTCGACGTCACCGAGGCGGGCACGCGCAAGAGCCTGGCGATGTACGTCGTGCGCGACCCCCACGACGTGCCCGGCATCGCCACCCTCGGCCCCGACCCGCTGACCGACGACTTCACCGCCGAGCGGCTCGGCGAGATCCTCCAGCGCGAGGGGCGCAAGCAGATCAAGGGCGTGCTGCGCCACCAGGGCACGATCGCGGGGATCGGCAACGCCTACTCCGACGAGATCCTGCACGCGGCGCGGATGTCGCCGTACAAGCCGGCGAGCTCGATCGAGGGCGAGGAGCTGCAGAGCCTGTACGCCGCGTTGCGCACCACCATCGGCGACGCGGTCGACCGCTCGCGCGGCCTCGCGGCGAGCGAGCTGAAGGGCGAGAAGAAGTCGCACCTCGCCGTCCACGGCCGCACCGGCCAGCCGTGCCCGGTCTGCGGCGACACCGTCCGCGAGGTGTCCTTCGCCGACTCGAGCCTGCAGTACTGCCCCGCCTGCCAGACCGGCGGCAAGCCGCTCGCCGACCGGCGGATGTCGAAGCTGCTCAAGTAGTCGCCACACTGGACCCATGAACGGAATCCCGACGGTGACCATCGACGGCGTGCCGGACCCGCTCCCGGAGGGGCTAGCGGTGCTCGACGTCCGCGAGCCGGTCGAGTGGCAGCACGGCCACATCGAGGGCGCGGTGCACGTGCCGCTGATGGACCTGCCGCAGCGGCTGGCCGACCTGCCGACGGGGCAGACGCTGGTGGTGTGCAAGGTCGGCGGGCGCTCGGCGCAGGCGGTGGGCTACCTGGCGCAGCAGGGGTTCGACGTGGTCAACCTCGACGGCGGGATGCTCGACTGGCAGGCGGCCGGCCGGCCGATGGTCAGCGAGACCGGCCAGCCGCCCCAGGTCGTCTGACCCCCCGACCGAGCGGCTACTCGGTCGTCTCGGTGCTGCTGGGCTCCGAGGGCAGCGCATCAGAGGGGTCCGCGCTCGGGTCGCCCGAGGGCAGCCCGGGCATGGAGTCGGCACAGTTCTCGGTGATCCAGGTGTTCAGCGCCTGGGCCTGCTCCTGCTCGGCGTCGGAGTAGTCCTGGGAGTCCTCGAGGTCGTCGAGGTCGCTGACGTCATCGATGTCGGAGGCCTCGTCGAGGACGAGCTCGAAGCCCTTGCGGGCGTCCTCGGGCAGGTCCTCGGGCGTGCCGACGTCGCGCATCCGCTCGCTCCACTTCTTGAGCGCGTCGACCGCGGCCTCCTCCTGCTCGCCCTGGCCGGAGTCGGTGGGCGCGGCGAGCAGCGAGTCGAAGATGCTCGTGTAGGCCTCGCAAAAGTCCTCCGACGAGGCGTCCTGCGGCGCCGAGCCGGCCTCGTCGTCGTCCCCGCCCCCGCACGCGGCGGCGAAGGGGGCGAGCAGCAGGAGCGACGTGGTGGCGACGGCGCGGCGCAGGGTGCGCGTGCGGGTCAGCGGCTGGGTCATCGGGGTCCTCACGGTTCGGGAACGGGTGCGGCGGCGGTCCGGGGCGGCCGTCCACGCCGGCTCACCCTGCCCAGACTGGCACGGTTCACTCCCGCACCTCCGCCGGGGTCCGGACCAGCCGGGCGGGTCGGGGCAGCGGCAGCGCCCGCCGCAGCCGGGCGAGGTACGTCGCCCGCGGCACCTCCACCACGCCGAGGGAGGCCAGGTGGGGCGTCGACCACTGCACGTCGAGCAACCGGTCGGCGGCGTGCTCGTCGCGCAGCCGGTCGACCAGACCGACGAGCGCGACCTTCGAGGCGTCCCGCGCCCGGTGGAACATCGACTCCCCCGCAAACAACCCGCCGATCGCCACGCCGTACAACCCGCCCACCAGCTCCCCGTCGCGCCAGGTCTCGACCGAGTGCGCCCAGCCCAGCTCGTGGAGGCGGAGGTACGCCGCGCGGACGTCGTCGTCGATCCAGCCCTGCGGCCGGCTCGGGTCGCCGCAGGCGGAGAGCACGTCGGCGAACGCCGTGTCGACTCGGACCTCGTGGTCCCGGCACGAGCGCCGCAGCGACCGCGAGACCACGAGCCCGTCGAGCGGCAGCACGCCGCGGCGGACCGGGCTGAACCAGTACATCGGGTCGCCGGGCGTGCCCGACGGCATCGGGAAGAGCCCGTGGCGGTAGGCGGCCAGCAGCGTGCCGGGCTCGAGGTCGGCGCCGATCGCGACCAGGTCGTCGAGCGCGTCGTACGCGGTGGGGTCGCCGAAGGCCCACGCCGACGGCGGCGGCTCCACGGGCTCCGGCGGCTCGTCGGGCTGGGGGTCGGGCACGGGCCGACGTTAGCGACCGCTCCCTACGATGGGGCCATGAGCGGCAAGCGCGGCATCGCTGGCACCGTCACCGGCCACCTGGGGCGTCAGCTCGCCCCGAAGTTCGCGCAGCTCGCGCCGGGGCTGACGACGTCGTTCGTCCGCGAAGCGCTGCAGCGCGCGATCCAGGGCGTGGGCCCGCTCCCGCCCGCCGCCGCGGCCGCGGACAAGCAGCTCGCCGAGCAGAAGGGCGACGTCGAGAAGGCCGTGCACGAGGTGATCGAGAACCACGTGCGCTACTCCGGCGCCAGCGGCTTCACCACCAACGTCGGCGGCATGGTGACCGCGGCGCTGACGATCCCGGCCAACATCACCGGCCAGGCGCTCATCCAGTGCCGGATGATCGCGGGCATCGCGCACCTGCGCGGCTACGACCTCGACGACCCGCGGGTGCGCAACGCGGTGCTGGTGACCCTGCTCGGGGAGGACAAGGTCGACGAGCTGGTCAAGCAGCGCAAGCTCCCCGCTCCCCCGATGGCGCTGGCCACCGCGCCGGCCCACGACCCCGACCTCGACGCGATCGTGTCCGCCGAGGTGGCCACCGAGCTGATCACCAAGGTCGCCGGCAAGCGGATCGCGACGACCGTCGGCCGGCGGGTGCCGGTGGTCGGCGGGCTGGTCGGCATGGGTGCTGATGGCTACGCGACCTGGCGGGTCGGCCGCTACGCCGACCGCGAGCTCCTGCCCCGCAACCGGCGGTAGACCGCGAGCGCGCCGCGCCCGGCCCGGCCGCCCTGGAGCCGGCGGACGAGCTTCTCGCGCAGCCGGTACGACGGCCGCAGGTAGGACCGGTCGAGCGCCCGGCGCGCCTCGTCCAGCTCGCCGTGCAGGCGGGCCTCCTCCTCGCGCAGCCGGACGTTCTCCAGCAGCAGCGCCTTGATCGCGTCGACCGCGGCGCCGGCGACCTGCTTCTCGGCCGGCCGGTCGGGGTCGGACCAC
Organism: Nocardioides deserti; assembly: GCF_014266025.1. Taxonomy (GTDB): domain Bacteria; phylum Actinomycetota; class Actinomycetes; order Propionibacteriales; family Nocardioidaceae; genus Nocardioides; species Nocardioides deserti. The sequence goes on from NZ_JACMYC010000002.1 coordinate 102,873, forward strand.
CGCGAGAGCGGCGGGGCGCCGGCCAGGTCGGCGAGGTCGCCGACGACGTCGTACCCGCGTCGGGCGACCTCCTCGGACCAGGCGGCCGCCAGCTGCTGGGCCCAGGGGTGGACCGCCGGCGGCAGCGCGAGCCGCGGCGACCGGATGCGCCGCGAGAGCGTCTGGTGGGCGAGCAGCTCGCGGACCAGCGGGCGGTAGTGCGCGGGCTCGACGACCTTGTTGGCGGCCCGGTTGACCCGCCGCAGCAGGGCCGTCTCCGGCACGCCGAGGGAGGGGTTGGCCCGCTCGGCGTGGAGGTCGAGGTCGACGTCGCCGAGGCCGAAGACCCGGCTGAACCGCTGCCACAGCAGCTCGGGCGCCCCGCCCGGCGGCGGCACGGTCACCAGGTGCACCCGCTCCGGCGGCAGGTCGTGGCCCCACCGGTCGAGGATGTCGGGGATCTCCTGCACGCCCCAGAACCACGTGGCGATCCGGCTCTCCCGTGCGGGGTCGCGGACCTGCTCGAGGAACGCCGCGTAGCTGAGCGTGCTCCGGTGCTTGACGTTCTCCTGCCACTCCGCCGGGATCTGGCGGACCAGGTCGCGCACGGACAGCACCAGGTGCACCTCGGTGCCGGACCCGTGGCCGAGCGACTCGAGCGCACGGCCGACCTGCGAGCGGGACGCGGTGGCCAGGATCTCGTGGCTGACGATCGCCGTCCCGCGGTGCTCGCGGACGCGCTCGGCGAGCCGGTCCCAGGCGCCGACGGCCTCGGTCTCCAGCCCGCCCCACGGCAGCCGCATCAGGTCGAGGGCGGCGAGGAAGTGGGCGTCGAAGCGGTCGGCCGGGTAGAGGATGCCGTGCTCGGCGAGCAGCCGCTGGTTGCGGAAGAGCACGTCCTGGACGTACGACGTGCCGGTCTTCGGGGTGCCGACGTGGAGGAGCACCTTGGCGCTCATCGGTCCTCGCTCCCCCTCTGGTGGTCCTGGCTCGCGCCCGCCAGCAGCAGGCGGACGGCGAGGTCGAGCACGCCGGCGTCCGAGGGCTCCCGGGCGCCCTCGCGGACCCGTGGCAGCAGCCGGTCGACGTCGCCGACGACAGGGTAGCCAGCGGCGAGCACCTCGCGTCGGACCCACTCCGCGCGGTCGTGGACCCACCCCTCCAGCTCCGCAGGTACGCCGAGGGGCGGGCCGCCGGCGGCGACCAGCCGGGGCAGGAGCGCCTCGCGGAGCAGCCGGGCGCGCCGCTCGGGCAGCGCGAGCAGGCCGAGCACCGGGGCGGTCCGTCGCGCCAGCTCGGCACCATCGGCGGGGAGGGCCGGGGCCGGGGGCAGCGGCCGCCGGGTGCCGGCCAGCCGGGGCAGCGCGGCGGGGTCCAGCACGAGCCGGACCCGGTCGCAGCCGACCCGGTCGGACCAGGTGCGCAGCGCGCGGAGCACGTCGACCCGGGGCGGCACCCGGTCGCGGGAGACGGCGTCGTCGAGCCAGTCGCGCCAGGGCGGCGCGCCCTCGCCGAGGACGCGGGAGCGCCAGGCGTCGGTGAGCATCGTGGCGAGGTCGTCGGCGAGGACGAGCACGGTGGCGCCGCGCCCGCCCGGGTGGCGCCCCCGCTCGGCGAGCGCGTGTCGGGCCGCGTCGGCGAGCCACGGGTCGCCCACCAGGCGGAACCGGCGGCGCCAGGGCGGCCGGCCGGGCCCGCGGCGGGCTGGGTCGGCGTGGTCGGGCAGCGCGGTGGCGGCGAGGTCCTCGGCGAGGACCGAGGTGGCCACGCGGACCAGCTCGTCGTCGGGCAGGTCGGCCGGGTCGACCGGACGCGGGCCGAACGGGCCGGGGTCGACGGCCCCCACGAGCTCCAGGTCGGGGCGGCCCCGGCCGGGCGCGCTCGCCTCCAGCACGCGGCGTACCAGCTGAGGCTCGGGACGGCCCGCCTCGTTGAGCCGCCGCAGCAGCTCGAGCTGCTGGGCTCCGGGCAGGACCCGGCCGCGGGCCTCGGCCTCGCCGGTCCACGCGGCCCAGGGCGTGGTGCCGCCCTTGCGGAGCGAGGTGACCCAGCCCCAGGCCCGCCGCTCGCCCGATGTCCCGCCCGGCGTCCCGGCCGAGGTCACGGCTTGCGCAGCCGCTCGAGGTGCGTGCGCGCGCGGCGCCAGAGCGCCTGATCGGGGTCGTCGCGGCGCGCGGCCTCGCGGGTCATCGCCGCGAGCGCGTCGAGCGCGACGTTGACCTGCTGCTTGGGCGGGACGCGGTCGGGATCGCGCCACTCCTCGGGCGGGGTCCCCGGGCGGAGCTCCTCGAGATCGCCGACGACGTGGATGCCGGACCCGCGCACCCAGGAGATCCAGCGCTCGGCCTGCTCCTCGGCCCAGGGGTACATGTCCGGCGGCAGCAGCACCGGCGTCGACCGTCGCCCGACGAGCGCCTCCTGGGCGAGCATCTCCCGGATCAGCTCGTCGTAGGACGCCTCGCGGCGGGTGGCGCGGTCCATCCGGCGGTTCAGCCGGCGCACGACCTGGGTCTCGACGATGCCGAGCGACTGGTTGGCGCGGTCGCTGTCGCGCGGCGCCCAGCCCGGGTCGATGCCGAGCGCCGTGCAGAAGCGCAGCCACAGCTCGTCGCTGCGCTGCGCGACGACGCGGCGCGGGGGCACGGTGACCAGGTGGACGTGCTCGGGCGGCAGGTCCGCGCCCCAGCGGTCGAGCACGGTCGGCAGGTCGAAGGCGCGGGAGAACCACGGCCGGCCCTCGCGGGTGCGGGCGAGGTAGCGCCGGTAGCTCCACTTGCGGCCCTGCTTGATGCTCTCCTGCCACGCCGCCGGCACCTGCCGCGCGAGGTCGCGGGCGCTGTAGACGACGTGCAGCTCGACGCCCTCGCCGCCGAGGTCGCGCTTGGCGCGGGCGATCTGGGCGGGCGTCGCCGGGGCGAGGATCTCGTGGCTGACCACGACCGTCCCCGACAGCTTGTGGACCTTGCGCACGAGGGCGTCCCAGGCACCCTCGGCGTGGCCGGGCGCGCCGCCCCAGTCCTGGCCGAGCAGGTCCAGCGCCGCCCGGAAGTGGAAGAGCGCCGGGGTCACCAGCGGCGACCCGGTCGGCACGTGCACGCCGTGCCGCGCGAGCGACCGGGCGTTGCGGGTCAGCCGGTCCTGGACGTACGTCGTGCCCGTCTTGGGCGCCCCGACGTGGAGGAAGACGCGGCGGGTGGTCACGACCCGGATCCTGCCAGGGCGCGGACGACCGCCGACGGACTGGGCCGCCCGAGCTGCCGCGCCATCCAGGCGCTGGTGGCGACGACGGCGTCCAGGTCGGCACCCGTCGAGATGCCCAGCCCGCGCAGCATCCACAGCAGGTCCTCGGTCGCGAGGTTGCCGGTGGCGCTCTTCGCGTACGGGCAGCCGCCCAGCCCGCCGGCGCTGGCGTCGAACGTCGTGATGCCCGCCTGCAGGGCGGCGTAGGTGTTGGCCAGCGCCTGGCCGTAGGTGTCGTGGAAGTGCATCGCGAGCCGCTCCGGCCCGATCCCGGCCTCGCCGAAGGCGGCGACCAGCTCGCCCACCTGGCCGGCCGTGCCGACGCCGATCGTGTCGCCGAGGCTGAGCGCGCTCGCGCCGAGGTCGAGCAGCCGGCGGCCGGCGGCCACGACCTGCTCGACCGGGACGGCGCCCTCCCACGGGTCGCCGAAGCACATCGAGAGGTAGGCGCGGACCTGCATCCCGGCGTCCCGTGCGCGCCGGACGGTCGGCTCGAACATCGCGAACTGCTCGTCGTAGGAGCGGTTGAGGTTGCGCTGCGCGAAGGTCTCGGTCGCGGAGCCGAAGACCGCGACGTGCCGGCAGCCGAGCTCCAGCGCGCGGTCGAGACCGCGGTCGTTGGGGACGAGCACCGGCAGGTCGCGCGCGCGGTCGCCGATCCGCTCCTCGAGCAGCGCCAGCATCTCCGCGGCATCGGCGAGCTGCGGCACCCACCTGGGGTGGACGAAGCTCGTCGCCTCCACGATCGGGAGTCCGGCGGCCAGCAGCCGCTCGACGAACGCGGCCTTGACCTCGGTCGGCACCTGGCCGGCCTCGTTCTGCAGGCCGTCGCGGGGGCCGACCTCGTAGACGGTGACGCTGGTCGGGAGCGTCGGTGCGGGAGCGGTCGTCATGCCTGGTCGGTACCCGTCACCTCGAACAGGCGCGCCCCCAGCGCCACCTGCTTGCCCGCCACCGCGTCCACGGCGGTGACCACGCCGTCGTACGGCGCCGTGAGCGCGAACTCCATCTTCATCGCCTCCATCACCCCGAGCAGCTCCCCGGCCGTGACCTGCTGCCCCTCGGCGACGCGGACGTCGAGCACCGTGCCGGGCATCGGCGCCACGACGGAGCCGTCGCCGGCGGCGGGTCCGGAGTCCGCGGTGACGTCGGGCCGGGTGAAGACGTGGCGCTGGCCGTCGAGCACCACCTCGACGGTGTGGGCTCGGACGTCGACGACCGCGCGGCGGCGCCGGCCGTCGACCTCCAGCACGACCTCGTGCCCGGGACGGAGCTCGTCCACGGCCACGGCGGTCACGCGCACGTCGTCGACGGTGCCGGGCACGCCGAGCCGGGCGTGCTCGACGGTCACGGGGCGGTCGAGCTCGACGACGACGGGTGCGGACGGCCCGGCGAGGCGCCAGCCGTCGGCCTGGAACGGGTGCGACGCCCTGTCCCCGCCGGCGCCGGCAGCCGGGGACACGGCGTACGCCGAGGTCCAGGCCGCGAAGAGCCGCGCCTCGTCGGCGGTGGGCGGGGCGAGCTCGTGACGGTCCAGCCAGGCGGTGTCGATCGCCGCGTCGCGGAACTCGTCGCTCGCCACCAGCGCGCGGAGGAAACCGGTGTTGGTGGTCAGCCCGGTGACCGCGGTGCCCTCGAGCGCGCGCAGCAGCGCCTGCCGCGCGGACTCGCGGTCGGGACCGTGGGCGATGACCTTGCCGAGCATCGGGTCGTAGGAGGTGGACACGACCTGGCCGCTCTCCAGCGCGTGGTCGACCCGGATGCCCGGACCGCTCGGCCACCGGACGAGGTCGGCCCGCCCGGCCTGTGGCAGGAACCCGCCGAACGCGTCCTCGGCGTACACCCGGGCCTCGATGGCGTGGCCGGACGGCGTGGACGGGCCGTGGCCGTCGATGGGCCCGTCGAGGCGGCCGCCGCTCGCGACGTGCAGCTGGAGCTCGACCAGGTCCACACCGTGCACGAGCTCGGTGACGGGGTGCTCGACCTGGAGCCGGGTGTTCATCTCCAGGAAGTAGAACTCGCCGGTCGCGTCGTCGAGGAGGAGCTCGACCGTGCCGGCACCGACGTAGCCGACCCGCGACGCGAGCGCCACCGCCGCGCGGGCGATCTCGGCGCGGGTGGCCTCGTCGATCGTGGGCGCAGGCGCCTCCTCGAGGACCTTCTGGTGGCGGCGCTGGGTCGAGCAGTCCCGCTCCCCGAAGGCCAGCACCGTGCCGTGGGCGTCACCGACGACCTGCACCTCGAGGTGGCGGCCGCGCTCGACGTACTTCTCGACCAGCAGCGTGTCGTCGCCGAAGGCGCTCGCCGCCTCACGTGCCGCCGCCGCCCGGGCCTCGGGCAGCTCCGCGGCCGAGCGGACCACGCGCATGCCCTTGCCGCCGCCACCGGCCGCGGCCTTGACCAGCACCGGATAGGCGAACGTGGCCGGGTCGTCGTCGAGGGCGTACGACGGCACGACGGGCACGCCGGCGGCCACCGCGACGTCGCGCGCGAGGTCCTTGCGGCCCATCTGCTCCATGACCTGCGCGGACGGGCCGACCAGCGTGACCCCGGCCGCCTCCAGCGCGGACGCGAAGGCCGACCGCTCCGACAGGAAGCCGTAGCCGGGGTGGACCGCGTCGGCACCGACCGCCACCGCGGCTGCGACCACCTCGTCGACGTCGAGGTAGCTGCCCACCCGGACCGCGTCGTCGGCCGCGCGCACGTGCGGCGCGGTCGCGTCGAGATCCGTGTGGATCGCCACGGTGCGGACGCCGAGGCGGGCGGCCGTCCGGAAGACGCGCAGCGCGATCTCGCCCCGGTTGGCGACCAGGAGGGTTCGGAAGGGCAGCGGGGTCCGCATCGTCCGGCTCACATTCGGAAGACGCCGTAGGACGGCGCGGGGATCGGGGCGTGGGCGGCGGCCGCGAGGCCCATGCCGAGCACGCGGCGGGTGTCGGCCGGGTCGATGACGCCGTCGTCCCAGAGCCGGGCGGTGGCGTAGTAGGGCGAGCCCTGGGTCTCGTACTGCTCGCGGATCGGGGCCTTGAGGTCCTCGTCCTCGGGCCTCCCGGCGACCGTGGCCAGCACCGAGGCGGCCTGTTCGCCGCCCATCACCGAGATCCGGGCGTTGGGCCACATCCACAGGAAGCGCGGGTCGTAGGCGCGCCCGCACATGCCGTAGTTGCCGGCCCCGAAGGAGCCGCCGATGACGACGGTGAACTTCGGGACCACCGAGCAGGCGACCGCGGTGACCAGCTTGGCGCCGTCGCGCGCGATGCCCTTGTTCTCGTACTCCCGGCCGACCATGAAGCCCGAGATGTTCTGCAGGAAGACCAGCGGGATCCCGCGCTGGTTGCACAGCTCGATGAAGTGCGCGCCCTTGAGCGCCGACTCGCTGAACAGGATCCCGTTGTTCGCGACGATCCCGACCGGATGGCCCCAGATGTGCGCGAACCCGGTCACCAGCGTCTCGCCGTAGAGCTTCTTGAACTCCTGGAACCGGCTGCCGTCGACGACGCGGCGGATGACCTCGCGCACGTCGTACGGCGTGCGCGTGTCGGCGGGGACCACGTCGTACAACGTCTCCGGGTCCTCGGCCGGCTCCTCGACCTCGCGGACCTCCCAGGGCGTGGACCCGGTGGCCCGGTGCGGCGGCCGCTCGAACGTGGAGACGATCGACCGCACGATCGCGAGCGCGTGGGCGTCGTCCTCGGCGAGGTGGTCGACGACGCCGGAGGTGCGCGCGTGGACGTCGCCGCCGCCGAGCTCCTCGGCGGTCACGACCTCACCGGTGGCGGCCTTCACCAGCGGCGGACCGCCGAGGAAGATCGTGCCCTGCTCCTTGACGATGACGGTCTCGTCCGACATCGCCGGGACGTAGGCGCCGCCGGCGGTGCAGGAGCCCATGACCGAGGCGACCTGCGGGATGCCTCGGGCCGACAGGTTGGCCTGGTTGAAGAAGATCCGGCCGAAGTGCTCGCGGTCGGGGAAGACCTCGTCCTGCAGCGGCAGGAACGCGCCGCCGGAGTCGACGAGGTAGACGCACGGGAGGGAGTTGTCCGCCGCGACCTGCTGGGCGCGCAGGTGCTTCTTGACGGTGACCGGGTAGTACGTGCCGCCCTTGACGGTCGCGTCGTTGGCGACGACCACGCACTCGCGGCCGCTGATCCGACCGATGCCGGTGACGATGCCGGCCGACGGCACCGGCGTCTCGCCGGGAGCGCCGTACATCCCCGTCGCCGCGAGCGGGCTCAGCTCGAGGAACGCGCTGCCCGGGTCGAGCAGCCGGTCGACGCGATCGCGGACGAGCATCTTGCCGCGGGCGGTGTGCTTCTCGCGGGCCGCCGCCGAGCCGCCGAGCCGGGCGACGGCGAGGCGCTCGCGCAGGTCCTCGACGAGCGATCTCAGGTCCTGGGTCACCCGGGCAGGTTAGCGATCGTTAACCGGTAGCGTCGAGCGACGGGCGCGTCCGCCCCGCGGACCGTCACGGTCCAGTGACCCACATGACTTCACGCTGACCGCGCCCACCCCACCAGGAGGAACACGTGTCGCACAGCCCCGAGACCCTCGCCGTCCACGCCGGCCAGGAGCAGGCCGACCCCGCCACCAACGCGCGGGCGGTCCCGATCTACCAGACGACGTCGTACGTCTTCAACGACACCGAGCACGCCGCGAACCTCTTCGCGCTGGCCGAGCCCGGCAACATCTACACGCGGATCATGAACCCGACCCAGTCGGTGTTCGAGGACCGGATCAACCAGCTCGAGGGCGGCGTCGGCGCCCTGGCGACCGCGAGCGGCTCGGCCGCCACGACGTACGCCGTGCTCAACCTCTGCTACGCCGGCGACAACATCGTCGCTCTCTCCACGCTCTACGGCGGCACCTACGCGCTGTTCGCCCACACGCTGCCGCAGTTCGGCATCGAGGTCCGCTTCGTCGACCCCGAGAAGCCCGAGGAGCTGGCCCAGCACGTCGACGAGAAGACCAAGATGGTCTTCGGCGAGACCGTGGGCAACCCGCGGATCAACGTCATCGACATCCCCGCCTGGTCCGAGGCCGCGCACGCCCAGGGCCTCCCGCTGGTCATCGACAACACCACGCCGTCGCCGTACCTCGTGCGCGCGATCGAGCAGGGCGCCGACGTCGTCGTGCACGCCGCGACCAAGTACATCGGCGGCCACGGCACGTCGATCGGCGGCGTGATCGTCGACTCCGGGAAGTTCGACTGGGCCGCGCACTCCGACCGCTTCCCCGGCCTGACCAAGCCCGACCCGGCCTACCACGGCGCGGTGTGGACCGAGGCCGCCGGCCCGGCGGCGTACATCATCCGCGCCCGCACCGTCCTGCTCCGCAACACGGGCGCCGCCATTACGCCGATGAACTCCTGGCTCTTCCTCCAGGGCCTCGAGACGCTGCACCTGCGGATGGAGCGGCACAGCGAGAACGCGCTGGCGGTCGCGAAGTACCTCGAGGGCCACGACGCCGTGTCGTGGGTGAGCTACCCCGGCCTGGAGTCGAGCGCGTACAAGGAGGTCGCGGACCGCACCTTCACCGGCAAGGGGTACGGCGGCCTCGTCAGCTTCGGCCTCAAGGCCGGCCGCGACGGTGGTCGGACGTTCATCGAGTCGCTGCAGCTGTTCAGCCACCTCGCGAACATCGGCGACGCGAAGTCGCTGGCGATCCACAACGCCACGACCACGCACTCCCAGCTCACGCCCGAGGAGCTCGAGGCGGCCGGTGTCCCCGAGGACATGGTGCGGCTCTCGATCGGCATCGAGCACGTGGACGACATCATCGCCGACCTCGAGCAGGCGCTGACCGCCACCAAGTGACGCCCTCGAGCACCAACCCATGAGCGGTCCGCTCGGGTACGTCGAGACGCAGCGGGTCGTCCTCTTCACCGAGGACGACCCGCTGGTCCTGCGTGGCGGCGGCCGGCTCGACCACGTCGAGGTCGCCTACGAGACGTACGGCGAGCTCTCCCCCGCCCGCGACAACGCGGTGTTCGTCTGCCACGCGCTCACCGGCGACGCCCACGCCGCGGGGCTCCACCTCGGCGCCAAGAAGCGCGGCTGGTGGGACAACCTGATCGGCCCGGGCAAGCCGGTCGACACCGACCGGTTCTTCGTCGTCTCGGCCAACCTGCTCGGCGGTTGCTCGGGAACCACCGGGCCGCTCTCGACGGACCCCGCCACCGGCGCGGCGTACGGCCTGGACTTCCCGATGCTGCACATGAGCGACCTGGTCGCCGTGCACCGGCGGCTGCTGCGCTCCCTGGGGGTGTCCCGGCTGCACGCCGCCGTCGGCGGGTCGCTCGGCGGGATGCAGGTGCTCCAGTGGGTCATCGACGCTCCCGACGAGATCGACCGCGCCGTCGTCGTCGCCGCCTCCTCGCGGCTGACGCCCGAGAACATCGCGTTCTCCTCCGTGGCGCGCGAGGCGATCATGAGCGACCCGGACTTCCACGACGGGCGGTACGCCGAGAAGGGCGTCCAGCCGCGGCTCGGCCAGAAGGTCGCGCGGATGATGGCCCACATCACCTACGTCTCCGCGGCCTCGCTCGAGGCGAAGTTCGGCCACCGCCGCACCGGCACCGGTGACGACTGGCGGATGGGGCCCGACTTCGAGGTCGAGCACTACCTGCAGCACCAGGGCGAGGTGTTCCTCGACCGCTTCGACGCGCTGTCCTACCTCTACCTGACCCGGTTGCTCGACTACTTCGACCCCTTCGCCGACCCCTGGACCGCCGACCGGCTCCGCGCCACCGCCACCCGCTTCCAGGTCACCTCCTTCGACTCCGACTGGCGCTTCGACACCGGCCAGTCCGAGCGGATGGCCCGCGAGCTCGTCGCCTGCGGCGTCGACGTCGACTGCCTCGAGCTGCCCTCGCCCTGGGGGCACGACTCGTTCCTCCTCGAGCCGCCCGGCTACCACGACCGGCTGCGGGCGTTCCTGGTCGACTGAGGCCTCGCTCGGGCGTAGGAAAGGCAGGGAAGTGCGAGCATCCCAAGTTGACTTGGGATGCTGGAGGTTCCCTGCCATGGCAATGGCCGAGAAGCGTCGGTTTCCCAGGTTCACTTGGGATGCTGACGCCGCGGTACGCCTGCACCCGGTTAACAACCGCTAACCTGACGGCCGTGACCCGGCGCGCGCAGATCCTCGTGACGGCGGCGCAGCTGTTCGCGGCGCGAGGGTTCCACGGGGTGTCGGTGGCCGACCTGGGGGCGGCGTGCGGGATCAGCGGGCCGGCGCTCTACAAGCACTTCCCGTCCAAGGACGCGATGCTCGCCGAGATGCTGGTCTCGATCAGCGAGGAGCTGCTCGCGGTCGGGCGGCGGCGGGTGGCCGAGGCGGACGGCCCGGCGGCGGCGCTGGCGGCGCTGGTCGACTGGCACGCGTCGTTCGCGCTGGGTCAGCGCTCGCTCATCGTGGTGCAGGACCGCGACTGGGAGTCGCTGCCGGCGGCGGCCCGCGAGCGGGTCCGCACGCTGCAGCGGGAGTACGTCGACCTGTGGGCCGAGCAGCTGCGGCTGGTGCACGCCGGGCTGGTGCTGGACCGCGCGCGGGCGATGGCGCACGCGACGTTCGGGCTGCTCAACTCCACCCCGCACAGCGGGCTGCTGCCCGACGAGCCGATGCACGCGCTGCTGGTCGACATGGCGCTGGCCGCGCTGGGCGTGCCCCGGCCCTAGTCTCGGCTCGTGCGCAGCCGGCTCGTCGTCTTGGTGCTCGCCGCGGTCCTGGGGACCGGCGGCGGGGTGGCGGCCGGGCTGCTCGACGGTGGTGACGACCCGGACCGCGGGCAGACCCGGGTGGCCGACGACCCGCTCCGGCTCGGCGTCGAGCACGTCGACCTCGGCTGCACCGGCCAGGCCGTCCTCGTCGTCGCGACCGGTGACACGCCCACCGCGCTGCGGGGGGCGGTGGCCGACCACGGCGACGCGGTCCGCTACCTCCGCACCGCCGACTCCTGCGACACCCGCTGGGCCCAGGACGAGGACCGCGCGACGCCGACCTGGGCGGCGTACCTCGGCCCGCACGACGACCTCGTCGAGCCCTGCGCCGACCGGATGACCAGCGCGCACAAGGGCGACGTCCTCACCGTGCTGACCGCCGGGACCACGGACCTGGTGCGCTGCGTCTGCGTGCTGCCGACCGCCGACATGCCCGAGCTGCGCCTGGGGATGCCGGTCGACCAGGAGCTCGGCATCTGGGTCCGCGCGCTGCAGGGGATGCTCGTCGACATCGACCCGGCGCGCTTCCCGGAGGAGCGCGTCACCGGCCGCTACGACGAGGCGACGGTCGCGCGGATGGCGCCGCTGCAGGACTTCCACGACATCGAGCCGGGCAGCCCGGTCGACGAGGCGTCGTGGCGGGCGGTGCGGGACCGGGCCTGCGGCTCCTACGACTTCTGACCGGCTCGGATCGCTCAGAGCAGGTGGTCGATCGGCTGGCCGTCCGCGAGCAGGTCCAGCGCCCGCGCGGCGCGCAGGGCCGCGTCGTACGCCGTGTCGTCGTCGGTGGCGACCGGATCGTCGTCGGTCGGGCCGGCGCGGGTGTGCAGCCGCGCGAGCAGGTCCTCGCGGGGCAGCCCGCGCAGCTGCAGCAGCACGAACGGGTCGCCGTCGACCAGCCACCCGAGCTGGGTGAGCACCGCCAGCGCGTGCACGCACGGGTCGGTCCAGCCCTCGCAGGTGCATGTCGCGCCGAGCTCGCCGCCGTAGGGCAGCAGCTCGACACCGGCGTCCTCCGCGTGCTCGACCAGCGTGTGCGGCAGGTCGCCGGCCATGAGGGCCGCCACCCGCCCGGCCTCGGCCGCCACGGTCTCGACGAACGCGTCCCGGGCGACGTCGTCGAGCACCGGCACGGTGCCCGAGGTCGTCCACAGCCCGCCGTCGTCCTCGACCGCCGCGACGAACGAGCCGCGGTCCACGATGATTCCGCCGATCCGCCCGGAGCGGGCCAGCCGGCGAGCGGCGACCAGGTCCGCCTCGTCGTACGCCGCCTCCTCGACCGCCCGCAGCCAGGCGCGCCCCCACCAGGTCGCCGCCCGCGCGCCGCCGCGCCGCGCCGGCAGGCGCGGGTGGACGACGCGGGTCGCCGGGTCGGCCACCTCAGGCCTCCGGCCGCAGGGTGACCAGGTCGCGCAGCTCGTCGTCGGAGAGCTCGGTCAGCGCGGCCTCGCCCCCGGCGAGCACCGAGTCGGCCAGCGCCCGTTTGCGGGTCAGCAGCTCGGCGACGCGCTCCTCGATGGTGCCGCGGGTGACCATCCGGTGCACCTGGACCGGCTTGGTCTGCCCGATCCGGTAGGCGCGGTCCGTCGCCTGCTCCTCCACGGCGGGGTTCCACCAGCGGTCGAGGTGGATCACGTGGTCGGCGCGGGTGAGGTTGAGCCCGGTGCCGCCGGCCTTCAGCGAGAGCAGGAAGACCGGGACCGCCCCCGGCTCGTCGGGGCCGGCCTGGAACCGGCGCACCATGTCCTCGCGCTCCCGCACGGGCGTGCCGCCGTGGAGCAGCTGGTGGCCGATGCCGAGCCGGGTCAGGTGCGACTCGACGAGGCGGGCCATGGCGACGTACTGGGTGAACACCAGCGCCGCCCCGCCCTCGGCGACCACGGTGGCGAGCAGCTCCTCGAGCAGGTCGAGCTTCTGCGAGCGTCCGGCGAGCCGAGCGGCGCCGGACTGCTTGAGGAACTGCGCCGGGTGGTTGCAGATCTGCTTGAGCCCGGTCAGCAGCGCGAGCACGAGGCCGCGTCGCTGGTCGGTGTCGGACCGCTCGATGCGCTCCATCGTGTCGCGCACGAACGCCTCGTAGAGCACGGTCTGCTCGCGGGTCAGCCGCAGCGGGTGGTCGGTCTCGGTCTTGGCCGGCAGCTCCGGCGCGATGCCGGGGTCGGACTTGCGCCGCCGGAGCAGGAACGGCTCCACCAGGTCGGCGAACTGCCGGGCCTTGGTGGGCTCCAGCCCCGACTCGATCGGCGCCGCCCACACCTTGCGGAAGGCGTTGCGGCTGCCGAGCAGGCCTGGGGTCGCCCAGTCCAGCACCGACCAGAGCTCGGTCAGGTCGTTCTCGATCGGGGTGCCGGTCAGCGCGACCCGGGCACGCGACGGGATGGTGCGCAGGGCGCGGGCGGTGGCGGTCCGGGCGTTCTTGACGTGCTGGGCCTCGTCGGCGACCACCAGGTCCCAGCCGACCTCGGCGAGGGAGGCGGCGTCGCGGCGGGCGGTGCCGTACGTCGTCAGCACGAACCCCGGGTCCGTGCCCGGCAGCCCGTCCGCCAGGCCGGCGAGGTCGCGGCTCGACCCGTGGAAGCGGCGCACCGGCGTGCCGGGCGCGAACCGCGCGACCTCTGCCTCCCAGTTGCCGAGCAGGCTGGTCGGGCAGACGACCAGCGTGGGGCCGGTCGCGCCGCGCTCCCGACGGTGCAGGTGGAGCGCGATGAGCGTGATCGTCTTGCCCAGGCCCATGTCGTCGGCCAGGCAGGCGCCGAGGCCGAGCGAGGTGAGCTCGGCCAGCCAGGTCAGGCCGTGGCGCTGGTAGTCCCGCAGCTCGGCGCGCAGCGCGGCGGGCGGGTCGACCGGCTCGCGGGTCGCGGCGGTCCGCAGCTGCTCGCGCACCCGCTCGAGGCTCGCGCCCACGACGACCTGCTCCTCGGCCTCCTCGACCTGGACGGTGCCGGTCAGCGCGGCCGCGACGGCCTGGGCCGGCGTCGCGGTGCGCACCAGCCGCTTGCGGGCGCGCCGCGCCACCGTCGGGTCCACGACGGTCCAGCTGCCCCGGAGCTTGAGCACCGGTGAGGCCGCCGAGGCCAGCTGCTCCATCTCCTCGTCGGTGAGCGGCTCGCCGTGCAGCGCCACCTGCCAGCGGAACGCGAAGAGCGCCTCGGTGCCGAGCACCGGCTCGTTCAGGGGCGCCTCGCGGACGCCTCCGCCCGCGCTCGCCGCGCCGGAGGGCGCCGCGTCCAGCACGGTGCGGGTGGTCAGGTCGCGACCCAGGCTGCGCGGCCAGAGCACGTCGACCCCGCGGTCGCGCAGCGCGCCCACGCCGTGCTCGAGCAGGCCGACGATCTCGTCGGTGTCGAGGGTGATCTGGTCGGGCACCCGCAGCTCGAGCAGCCGGTCGAGCACCGGCCAGGCTTCGGCGGCGGCACGCAGGGCGATCGTGGCGTGGGTGCGGGCGCGCTCGCCGAACCCGTGGCTCGCGTCCGGTCCGGTCTCGGTCCACAACAGCGCCGCGTCGCACACGTGGAGCGGGTCCTGCTCGTCGTGGACCTGCAGCACCAGCCGCACCGCCCCCGCGACCAGCTCCTCCTCGTCGGCCTCGACCCGAAGCGACACCCCCACCAGCTGGGGCAGCTCGTCGGGGCGGCTCGCGCGCGTCCGGTGGCGGTCGATCCGCGCCTGGAGCCGGGCGGCGAACTCCGGGTCGACACGCGGCGGCGGGGCGGTCGGCCGCTGCGGAGCGGGCCGCGCGCTGCGGCGCCCGGCACCGAGCCCAGTCCCAGCCCCGGGCGCGGTGCGCGGAACGGCGTCCGCGACCGCGTCGAGCACCTGGCGGACGAGCGCCTGGGCGGCCTCGGCGTCCACGCCGTCGTACGCCCGGGAGCGCGCGAGCATCTCCACCCGGTCGGTGTCGGAGGCGTCGAGCGGCGCGATCCGCCACGACGGCGGCCCGGCGCCCGTCGCCGGCTCGAGCCGGCCCGCCGCGACCAGCCGGAGGCCCAGCAGCGCCGCTCCCGAGAGCAGCCCCACGCTGGGGTGCAGGTCGTCGCGTGCGTGGGACTTGGAGAGCACCGGCAGCGCGGCGCGGACCGGCAGGCTCACCGTCCGCCGGTCGTCGCTGAACTCGACCACGCCCTCGCGCGGGGGCTCGCCGGCGCGGAACGTGGCCGGTCCGGTGACGGGCACGAAGCTCACCCGCAGGACCGTAACCGCTGCTGCCGACAGCGCACGCGCGGCCGGTACGGTCGCCGCATGAGCATCCTCGACCTGCCGATCAACCGCCTCGACGGGACGCCCGCGACCCTCGGCGAGATCACCGGCGGCAAGCCGGCCCTGCTGGTCAACGTGGCCAGCAAGTGCGGCCTCACTCCCCAGTACGCCGGCCTCGAGACGCTCCACGAGGAGCTGGCCGCCTCGGGCTTCACTGTCGTCGGGGTGCCGTGCAACCAGTTCCTGGGGCAGGAGCCGGGCACGGCCGAGGAGATCGAAGAGTTCTGCTCCGCGACGTACGGCGTCACCTTCCCGATGACCGAGAAGATCGAGGTCAACGGCGAGGGCCGGCACCCGATCTACGACGAGCTCGTGCGCACCCCCGACGAGCAGGGCGAGGCGGGCGACGTGCAGTGGAACTTCGAGAAGTTCCTCGTCGACGGCACCGGCCGCGTCGTCGCCCGGTTCCGGCCCGGCGTCGAGCCGGACGACCCCTCGCTGCGCGACGCCGCCCGCGCGCTGGCGGCCAGCGCCGCCTGACCTGCCCCGCCCGCCGCCCTGCACCGGGCGGGTGCACCGGGCGGGTGACCAAGGCCACGGCCGGGGCGACCTCCGCCGACAGGACGCGTGACCGCGGGCGCCCCTAACCTTCCGCGGTGAGCACCGACCTCTCCACCAGCCCGCCCGGCGCGCCCGGCGCGCCCGACAAGCTCGACCGCCAGGTCCTCGTCGTCGCCGGCGTCGTCGTGCTCGGCGCGATCATGTCGATCCTCGACATCACCGTCGTCTCGGTGGCCCTCGAGACCTTCCAGCGCGAGTTCGACGCGACGACCGCCCAGGTCGCGTGGACGATGACCGGCTACACCCTGGCCCTGGCCAGCGTGATCCCGCTGACCGGCTGGGCCTCGGACCGGTTCGGCACCAAGCGGCTCTACCTGGTCGCGATCGTCCTCTTCGCCGCCGGCTCCGCGCTCTGCGCCGCGGCCACCTCGCTGGAGATGCTGGTCGCCTTCCGCGTGCTGCAGGGCCTGGGCGGCGGCATGCTCGTGCCGCTCGGCATGACGATCCTGACCCGCGCGGCCGGCCCGGAGCGGATCGGTCGGGTCATGGCCGTCATGGGCATCCCGATGCTGCTCGGCCCGATCTTCGGCCCGATCATCGGCGGCGCGCTCATCGAGAACGCCAGCTGGCACTGGATCTTCCTCATCAACGTCCCGATCGGCGTGGTCGCGATCGTGTACGCCGCCAAGGTGCTGCCGAAGGACTCCGTCGAGCCCTCGGAGACCTTCGACTGGCTCGGCATGCTGCTGCTCTCCCCCGGCCTCGCGCTGTTCCTCTACGGCGTGTCCACGATCCCCGAGACCGGCACCGTCATGGACGCCGAGGTGCTCGTCCCCGCGATCGTCGGCCTGCTGCTGATCGCCGCGTTCGTGCCGTGGGCGCTCGCCCGCGCCAACAAGCACCCGCTGGTCGACCTGCGGCTGTTCACCAACGGCACGATGACCGTCGCGGTGATCGCGATGTCGCTGTTCGCGATCGCCTTCTTCGGCGCCAGCCTGCTCTTCCCGCTCTACTTCCAGCAGGTCCGCGACGAGGGCGCCCTCTCCGCCGGCCTGCTGCTCGCGCCGCAGGGCGTCGGCGCGATGCTCGTCATGCCGGTCGCCGGCGTGCTGTCCGACCGGATCGGCCCCGGCAAGATCGTGCTCGCCGGCGTCGCGGTGATCACCGTCGGCATGGGCATGTTCGCCACGCTCGACGCGACCACGTCGTACACGTTCCTCATGGGCGCGCTGTTCGTCATGGGCCTCGGCATGGGCGCCACGATGATGCCGATCATGTCCGCGGCGCTGCAGACGCTGCGCGGCCACACCGTCGCCCGTGGCTCCACGCTGCTCAACATCGTCCAGCAGGTCGCCGCCTCGATCGGCACCGCGATCTTCTCGGTGCTGCTCACCAACGGCGTCAAGAACGACGTCCGTCCCTCGCAGGACCCCGCTCAGGTCCTCGACGACCTGGCCGGCGTCTTCGGCGGGACCTTCTGGGTGGCGGCCGTGATGGTCGCCGTCGTGCTCGTGCCGGCGTTCTTCCTGCCGCGCAAGCCCCCCGCCGAGCCGGTCGACCAGACCGCGCTCATGGGTCACTGACCCGCTCGGCACCAACCTCTCGTGCTACCCAGCGTGCGCTCCGGCGCACGGTGGGCAGCACGAGCCGTTTGCCGGGGTGGTGCGGTTCCGGCCGGAGGCCGCCCCCGCCTCAGCCGGTGACCGCGAGGACGAGCGGCAGCACCTCGGCCGCGCCCGCGCCGCGCAGCGCCCGGGCGGCGAGGGTCAGGCTCCAGCCGGTGTCGGTGCGGTCGTCGACGAGCAGCACCCGCGCGCCCTCGGGCACGTCGGCGTGCAGGGCGGAGCGACGACCGACGGCGGCGACCCGCTGGGCGGAGTTCATCGCACCCTGACCAGGGGCGACGTCCGGGTCGACGACCGCCCAGGTGCCGACCACCGGGATGCCGAGGAAGCGGGACAGCCCGGCCGCCAGGTCGCTGGTCAGCGTCGGGCGGGTCGCCGACTCGGCGTGCACGATGACGTCGACCTGCGGCCGCCACTCCTGGAGCACCTCGACGACGGCGCGCACGAGCGGCACGGGCACCGGCCCGTCGGGCTTGCCGGGCGCGAAGAGCTCCCGCAGGGCCTGCCCGTGCCCGAGGTCGGTCAGCCTGGCCACAGCGCGACCCTCGGACGCGCCGTCCCTGATCTTGCCCTTGAGGTCGATGCCGAGGTTGGACAGCGCGGTCGGCCACATCTTGCGCGGCTCGACGACGACACCGGGGCGCGCAAGCCGGGCGCCGGCCTCCTCCAGCGCGGCGGCCGAGACGTCGGTGGACAGGTCGAGCCCGCCGCAGTTGTCGCAGCGGCCGCAGTCGGCCGCCTCGGGGTCGTCCAGCTGGTCGCGCAGGAACCGCATCCGGCACCGTTCCGTCGCGATGTAGTCGAGCATCGCCTGCTGCTCCCGCTCGCGCGCCTCGGTCACCCGGCGGTAGCGCTCCTCGTCGTAGCTCCACTCCCGCCCCGTCGACTCCCACCCGCCGCGGACGCGGCGCACGGCGCCGTCCACGTCGAGCACCTTGAGCATCGTCTCCAGCCGGGTGCGGGTCAGCTCGACCCGCGTCTCGAGCGCGGCGGTGCTCATCGGCCGGCCCTCCTCGGCGAGGACCTGCAGCGTCTGCCGGACCAGCTCCTCGCGAGGGAAGGCCAGCGAGGCGAAGTAGTGCCAGATGTCGCGGTCCTCGGTCGCCGGCAGGAGGACGACCACCGCCTCGTCGGTGCCTCGGCCGGCGCGGCCGACCTGCTGGTAGTAGGCGACCGGCGAGGCCGGCGCGCCCATGTTGACCACGAAGCCGAGCGTCGCGTCGAAGCCCATCCCCAGCGCGCTCGTCGCCACGAGGGCCTTGACCCGACCGGCGGCGAGGTCCTGCTCGAGGGCCTGCCGCTCGGTGGTGTCGGTCTGGCCGGAGTACGCCGCGACGTCGTGCCCGCGCGAGCGCAGGAAGTCCGCGATCTCCTGGGTCGCGGCGACCGTGAGGCAGTAGACGATCCCCGACCCGGGCTGCTCGGCGAGGTGGTCGGCGAGCCAGGCCAGCCGCTGGTCGGCCGTCTTGAGCCGGACCACGCCCAGGCGCAGCGACTCGCGGTCCAGCGAACCGCGCAGCACCAGCACCTGCTGGCCGAGCGGGCCCAGCTGCTCGGCCACGTCGGCGGTCACCCGCTCGTTGGCGGTCGCTGTCGTGGCGAGGACGGGGATGCCGTCGGGCAGCTCCGCCAGCAACGTGCGGATCCGGCGGTAGTCGGGCCGGAAGTCATGACCCCAGTCGGAGATGCAGTGCGCCTCGTCGACCACGAGCAGGCCGCAGGTCGCCGCCAGCTTCGGCAGCACCTCGTCGCGGAAGCCCGGGTTGTTGAGCCGCTCGGGGCTGACGAGCAGCACGTCGACCTCGCCGTCGCGGATCGCCTGGTGGGTCGGCTCCCAGTCCTCGATGTTGGTCGAGTTGATCGTCACGGCCCGGATGCCGGCGCGCTCGGCGGCGGCGATCTGGTTGCGCATGAGCGCGAGCAGCGGCGACACGATCACCGTCGGCCCGGCGCCCTGGCCGCGCAGCAGCAGGGTCGCCACGAAGTACACCGCCGACTTGCCCCAGCCGGTCCGCTGGACCACCAGCGCACGCCGACGGTCGACCGCGAGCGCCTCGATCGCCGACCACTGGTCCTCGCGCAGGACCGCGTCGTCGCTGCCGACCAGCGCGCGCAGGTGCTCCTCCGCCTGCCGGCGTACGTCGGTCGAGCTCGCGGTCGAGGACGGGGCGGCGGGAGAGCTCATGCCGACCTGTCTACCAGCGGCCGGGGACGGTCCGGGGCCGCCCTCCACAGGCCCGGCCCCGGCGCCCCGTCAGGTCACCAGATCCGGACGCGCCGGTCGGGGTCGAGCCAGAGCCCGTCGCCCTCCGCGGTGCCGAACACCTCGTGGAACTCGTCGAGGTTGCGGACGATGTTCGCGCGGAACTCCGGCGGGCTGTGCGGGTCGATGGTGAGGTACTGCTGCTCCTGCTGCTTGCGGCGCTTGGTGCGCCACACGTAAGCCCAGTTCAGGAACAGCCGCCGCCGGTCCTCCTCGGAGGCCGAGCCGCCCTCGGAGATCAGGAACGCCTTGTGGGCGATGGTCAGCCCACCGAGGTCACCGATGTTCTCGCCGACGGTGAGCGAGCCGTTGACGTGCTCGCCGGGCAGGCTGCGCGGCTCGAACCCGTCGTACTGCTCGACGAGCGCCTTGGACTTCACCTCGAAGGCGGCCTTGTCGGCCGGGGTCCACCAGTCGTTGAGGTTGCCCTCGCCGTCGTACTGCGCGCCCTGGTCGTCGAAGCCGTGGCCGATCTCGTGTCCGATGACGGCGCCGATGCCGCCGTAGTTCTCCGCCGGGTGGGCGTCGGGGCTGAAGAACGGCTTCTGCAGGATGCCCGCGGGGAAGCAGATCTCGTTGGTGCCGGGGTTGTAGTAGGCGTTGACCGTCTGCGGCAGCATGAACCACTCGTCGCGGTCGACCGGGGCGCCGATCTTCGCCAGCTGCCGGTCGGTCTCGAACGCCGACGCCGCCGCGACGTTGCCGAGCAGGTCGTCCGCGGTCACCCGCAGCGCGGAGTAGTCGCGGAACTTCTCGGGGTAGCCGATCTTGGGCCGGAAGGTCGCGAGCTTCTCGTAGGCCCGCTGCTTGGTGTCCTCGGTCATTCAGTCCAGCTGCGAGATCGACTGGCGGTACGCCGCGAGCAGGTTCGCGACCAGGTCGTCCATGAGCGCCTTGGACGTCGGCGGGAAGTGCCGCGCGACGTACTCCTTGCCGACCGCCTCGCCGATTGCGCCCTCGACGAACGCCACGCCGCGCTTCCAGCGGGCGCGCAGCTCGGGTGTGCCGTTGAGGGTGCGGCCGTAGAAGTCGAAGTTGGTCTCGACGAAGTCGTCGGTGAGGTACGCCGCGGAGGACCGCAGCACGTGGCTGAGCATCCACGGGCGCCACGCGTCGATCGGGACCTCGTCGAGGACGGTGGAGAGGTGGCCGAGGTACGACGGCTGGCGCACGCACGCCTCGGCGAGGGTCTCCTCGGTGCCGCCGAGGTTGGTGACGTAGGCGTCCCAGTCGAAGGCCGGGCACAGCTGCTTGATGTCGGCCAGCGTCATCAGGTTGTAGGTCTTCTGCACGTCGCGGGTCTCGGCCCGCTCCCAGTGGCCGGCGGCCAGGCGGGTGTCGATCTCGAGGACCGTCCGCGCGGCGGCCTCGGGGCGCGGGTGCTCGGCGAGGGTGAAGAGGCGCTCGAGGTAGGCGACGTACGCGTCGCGGATCTCGGCGAACTTCTCCTCGCGGTAGTACGACTCGTCCGGCAGGCCCAGCCCGCCCTGCACGAGGTGCATGAGGTAGCGGTCCGAGCGGCGGTCGTCGGTGTCGACGTACGACCCGAACAGGCCGTGGCCGCCCACCCGCTCGAACTCGCCCAGGAACGCCGCCAGGTCGCGCACGTCGCGCAGCCCCTCGACCGCGTCGAGCAGCGGCCGGATCGGGCGGGTGCCGCGCGCGTTGATCGTCTCGGTGTCCATGAAGGACGCGAAGAGGTCGCCGATCTTGCGGGCGTCGTCGGTCATCGTCGCGGGGTCGCCCGCGGCGAGCTCCTCGATGATCTCCCGGACGTGCGCCTCCGCGGCGTCGGCGAGCTGGACGAACGGGCCCCAGCTGGACCGGTCGTCGGGGATCTCGGTCTCGTCGAGCCACCGGCCGTTGACGTGGCCGAACAGGTCGTCCTGCGGGCGGATGTCGGGGTCCATGCCCGGGCGGGCGTCATCCAGGATCGTCACGGCACGACCCTAACCGCCACGACCCACTGCGCCCGGGCGCGCAGCACCGCTACGTTCGGCGCCATGAGCAACCCGATCCGCGTCGTCGCGACCCTGCCCGTCCAGCCCGACCAGGCCGACGCCGCCCGCACGGCGCTCGCCGCCCTGGCCGCTGCCACGCTCGCGAACGACGAGGGCTGCCTGCAGTACGACGCCTTCGAGTCCGCCACCGCCCCCGGCACCTTCATCACCATCGAGGCGTGGGGGTCCCAGGCCGCCATCGACGCCCACATGGCCGCCCCGCACGTCGCCGAGGCCTTCGGCGTGCTCGGCCCGATCCTCGCCGGTGAGGTCGGGCTGCACCCGCTCCGCGCGGTCTGAGCGCGGGGGCGCCGCCGTTCGCTGCATGTAACGCGCTGTCCACGGAACTACCGCGCCGCTCGAACGGCGCGGTAGTTGCCCGGATGGCGCGGTAGACGGCCGACAGCGCGGTAGTTGCACCGACAGCGCGTTACATATGAGCCGCCGGATCAGTCGCGGACGCGGACCACCGACTTGCCGAGCGTCTTGCGGGCCTCCATGTCGAGGAGCGCCTGGGCGAAGTCGTCGAGCGGGTAGGTCGTGCCGATCGGGGGCTTGACGACCCCGGAGGTCATCATCGGCACCAGGCGCTCCCACTGCTGGGCCATGTAGCCGTCGCGGACCATCGCGTAGGCGCCCCAGCCGACACCGCGGACGTCTACGTTGTTGAGCAGCAGCCGGTTGACCTTGACCTGCGGGATGCCCTGGCCGGCGGCGAACCCGACGACCATCAGCCGCCCCTGCGGCGCGAGCACGCGCAGCGAGTCGGTGAACAGGTCGCCGCCCACCACGTCGACCACCACGTCGACGCCGACCCCGCCGGTCAGCTCCTTGGCGGCGTCCTTGAAGCCTTCGATCAGGATCGCCTCGTCGGCGCCGGCGTCGCGGGCGATCCGGGCCTTCTCGTCGGTGGAGACGACCGCGATGGTCCGCGCGCCCATGCCCTTGGCGACCTGGATGGTCGCGGTGCCGACGCCGCCCGCGGCGCCGTGCACGAGGACCGTCTCGCCCTCGCGCAGGCCGGCCCGCTCGTGGAGGGTGAAGTCGGCGGTCAGGTAGTTCATCGGCAGCGCCGCGCCCTCGTCGTACGACAGCTCGTCGGGCAGCGCGAAGACGAACCCGGCCGGGTTCGACACGAGCTCGGAGGCCCCGCCCCAGCCGCCGACGCCGGCGACCCGCTGGCCCGGTTCGAAGCCGGGGCCGGACACGACCGTGCCGGCGAAGTCGACGCCGAGGGTGAACGGCGGCTCGGGCTTCATCTGGTACTCCCCGCGGCTCAGCAGCAGGTCGGGGAAGGAGACCCCCACGCTGTGCACCTCGACGAGGACGTCGCCCGGGCCGGGCGTCGGCTCGTCGACCTCCTCGACACGGACGTCAGCGGGACCGGTGGTGGCGAGGACTCTGGCTGCACGCATGGAGGGGAGGCTAGCGACCGCCCGGACCGAGCAGGCGTACGACGTCGCCGACCGCGACGGTCCCCGGCGCGACTACGTCGACCACCACGAGCCCCGCGCAGCCGTCGTCGAGCCGCGTCGCCTCGTGCAGCACCTCGGCCCCGACCGTCACGCAGCGGCGCATCGGCTCGCGCACCCGCAGCACGACCTCCCCGACCTCCAGCTCGCGACCGACCCAGCCGTCCTCCGCGAACGGCCCCAGGACCGGCCGTCGGGCAGCGTGACCAGCGGGCCCGTCGAGACCGCGCGGGCCGACGTCCGCCCGCTCCAGCGACTCGCCCTGCAGCGACTCGACCGGGTACCGGTGCACCGCGACGACCCGCACGCGCCGACCGTAGCCGGGTTTCCGGGGCGGCCGCGCGGGGAGGGTGGGGTGACCGCTCGTGCTGCTCGAGGAGATCGTCCATGGGGACCACCGCCCGATCGCTGCCTGCCCTGCTGGCGCTCGTCGCCCTGCTGCTCGTGCCGGCGCCGGTGACCACCGCGACCGCCGCTGCGGCTGAGGAGGAGGACCCCGGGCAGCTGCTCCTCATGCTCGACGCGTCCGGCTCCATGAAGGAACCCGACCCGTCGGGCACCACCAAGATGGTCGCCGCCAAACGAGCCCTCACCTCGGTCGTCGACACCCTCCCCGACGACGCGACCGTGGGCCTGCGCGTCTACGGCGACCGCAACGACTCCTGCCGCGACTCCCGCCTCGTCGCACCCCTGACCACCCTCGACCGCGGAGCCCTGCGCACCGCCATCGACCAGACCACCCCCACCGGCGAGACCCCGATCGCCCACTCCCTGCGCCAGGCCGTCAAGGACCTCGGCCCGGAGGGCCGGCGCACGATCGTGCTCGTCTCCGACGGCGAGGAGACGTGCGCGCCCGACCCGTGCAAGGCCGTCCGCGCCCTCGTCGGCTCCGGCGTCGACCTGCGCATCGACACGGTCGGCTTCGGCGTCGGCCCCGCCGCCCGCGACCAGCTGCGCTGCATCGCCGAGGCGGGCGGCGGCACCTACTACGACGCCGCTGACGCCGAGGCCCTCACCGCCTCGCTGGGAAAGCTCTCCCAGCGCGCCACCCGGCCCTTCACCGTCCTCGGCGAGCCCGTCGAGGCCACCGAGCTGCCGGAGGAGGGCCCCGAGCTCGAGCCCGGCCAGTACACCGACCGGTTCGCCGTCGGCACCCCCGTCCGCTACTACCAGCTCGTCCGCCGACCCGGGTCCACGGTCCGCCTCTCCATCGTCTCGCGGCCGCTCGCGAGCGCCGATCCGTACAACCGCGAGACCCTCACGATCGACATCCGGACACCCGAGGGCGAGCAGTGCGCGAACGAGCGCGGGAGCCGGTTCGACCCCGCCGGGCTGACCCAGGCCCTGGTCGTCGACGTCCAGGTCGACGGCTCCGAGGAGGCGGCGGGCGCTTCGGCGACCCCGTCCTCGGACACGTCCGCCTCCCCCTCGCCCACTCCGATCACCAGCCCCAGCCCGACCCCCAGCCCGGCCGGCGTGCCTGCGGATCCCTGCGTCGAGGCCGATCGCCTCATGGTCGGGGTGCAGCGCCTCGAGGGTGGTGCACCCGTCCCCGTCGAGGTGCTCTACGTCGAGGAGCCACCGGTCACCAACCTCGGCGACCTGCCCGAGCCCCTCGACGCGGGGACGATCGACCCGCTGGTCGCCCCGGCCGAGGGCCGGGGCACCCCGGTCGTCGGCGGCGGCGGGTTCTCCGACGCCCTCCTGCTGGCGCCGGGCACCTACCGCGAGACCTTGCTCCCGGGCGAGCAGATCTTCTACCGCGTGGCCGTCCAGCACGGGCAGTCAGCGGCGTTCACCGTCGACCTCCCGGCTCCGGGGGAGGCCGTTCCCCGCTCCTCCTACCTCCACTTCGACCTCCAGACCTACACCCCCGCCCGGGCGGAGCTCACCGACACCGGCACGCTGCCCAGCCTCAGCCCGAGCACCGCCTCGCTGCAGGAGTCGCGCTACGTCCCCGAGATCCGCTACCGCAACCGCTCCGCGCAGCCGACCACCGCAGGTGGGTACTCCTACGTGAACCTGCGCAAGGCCGCCCTGGCCGGCGACTACTACTTCGTCGTCTCGCGCGCGGCCGCCGAGCCCGGCACGCCCGAGGCCGAGCCGATCACGCTGCGGCTGCGGACCGCCGTCAACGGGGAGCCGACAGGCGCCCCGACGTACGACGGCGCCGACCCGACCGCGGACGAGTCGCCCGCGGCCGAGGAGGACACCTCCGCGGCCGACGGCTCCCAGAGCGCGGACGGCGACGCGGACGGCGGGTCGGCGCTCCCGTGGGCGCTCGGCGGCGTCGGGCTGGTCGTCGTGCTGGCCGTGGTCGCGGGCCTGCTGGTCCGCCGCCGCACCTGAAGCCGACCCGCGCTATCCCGCCCGGCGCCAGGCCGGGTCGCCACCACCGGCGGCCGGCCGGCACACGACGTCGACGCCGGTCAGCGTGGTCTCCCGCAGGCCCAGCTCGGCCGTCTCGCACGGCTGGCCGACCCGGGTGACCACCCGGCCGACCTCCACCGAGCCCGGGGCCGGGTCCGACGGCTGGCCCGGCGGTTCGGTCGCACCGGTGGGGGCCGACGGCGGCGGCGAGGAGGAGACCGAGGGCGAGGGCGAGGGCGACCGGTCCGGCGCGGGATCCTCCTGGACGACCGGCTGGTCCCAGGGCCGCCACAGCAGCAGCACCAGGGCGACGACGGCGCCGGCGAGGAGCGCGGTGACCAGTCCCGCGAGCAGGGCCCGGCGGGCGCCTCGGCTGCTCGGGACCGCCCGCACCCGGGTCGGCTCCGGCAGCGTCCGCCGGAGCCCGGAAGGCTCGTGCGGGCCGGGCACCGGCGCGGTGACGGCGTCCAGGCGGACGTCGCCGACGGCGTCGGGGTGCCAGGCCAGGGTCGGGTGGCGGAGCCGGTCCAGCGCCTCGGCGGCGGTCGGCCGCTCAGCCGGGTCGGCGCGGAGCAGGTCGGCGACCGGCGCCCACAGTGCGTCCGGGACCCGGTCCGGGCGGGCAGGAAGCACGGCTGGGACGGCGGAGGGGGCGCCGGCCAGCAGGTACAGCGCGACCTGCCCGGCGGCGTACAGGTCGGCGGGCGTGGCCGGCGCCGCTCCACCGGCGGCCTCGGGGGCGAGGTAGCCCGGCGTGCCGACGACCGCGCCGGTCTCGGTCAGCCGCGGCCCGGCGAGGTCGACGGCCACCCCGAAGTCGGAGACGAGCAGGTGCGGGCGGCCCGCGCCGGTCGCGCGGAGCAGCAGGTTGGCGGGCTTGACGTCGCGGTGGACGACGCCGGCGTCGTGGATAGCCGCGAGCCCTTCGAGGAGCTGACGGAGCAGCTCGGCGACCAGCAGCGGCGGCAGCGGGCCACCTCGGCGTACCAGGTCCTCCAGCGACCCGCCCTCCACGACCGGCATCGTGAAGAGCACCAGGTCGTCCTCCCCGGCCCACCCGATCGGGGTCAGCACGTGCGGGTGCTCGACGCGGGTGGCCTGCTCGCGCACGAACCGCAGCAGCGACGCCGCGTCGGTCTGGCGCAGCACCTTGGCGGCGACGACCCGCTGCTCGCGCTCGTCGACGACGCGCCAGACCGTGCCCATCCCGCCCTCGCCGAGGTGGCCGAGCAGGCGGTAGCGCCCGGCGAACACGGTCGTCGGCGCCGGCTCCATGCCGGGCAGGCTAGACGAGGGATTGCGGCCGTCGGCCCGGTCCGGGGCGTCGACAATCGTTCAATTGCGCGGTTTGAGCGGGTTTCCGGGCGCGGGAGGCGCGACAACGGCGCAATTGAACGAATGTTGACCGGCCACGAGAGCGACCAGCCCCCGACCGAGCGGCGGAGGAGCGGACGGTTCAGGTCCGCGGCTCGACGATGGCCACCATCTCGAAGTGCATGGGGTCGGTGTAGCGCCAGTCGCCACCCCAGCCGAAGCCCCACTTCTTGAAGATGCTGACGACCGTGCGGTCCATCTCGCCGACGGTGCCGCGCAGGTTGCCCGGGACGTTGAAGTCGAGCGCGAGCCCGAAGGAGTGGTTGGAGAGCTTGGTGGAGCCGGCGATGAAGCGCGGGTAGTAGCAGCCGGCGTACTCGTCCGGGTTGATCTCGGCCGCGAGACCGCGGTCGACGACCTCCTGGAGCGCCGCGCGCAGCTGCGGGAAGATCGCCTTGTTGCAGGTCACCGAGCCGAGGATCGGCACCGGCTCGGTGCGGATGTGCTCGGCGACCCACGCCGGGTCCGGCGCGATCCGTCCACCCCCGAGCACGGTGTAGTTGAAGGTGCCGACCGCGTCCGCGACGCTCCCGACGAGGAACGCCGTCTGCTGCACGCTCGTGTCGAGGTCCGGGCCGAGGATCTGCACCGAGGCGTCCTCGCCGGCGATCCGCTGGATCGGCTTGCGCAGCGCCTGCGGCGCGGTGATGTCGGCGGAGACGAGCAGCGCGTTGCCGGGCTTCATCTCGAGCACGTCGCGCCACTTCTCGTTGACCACCGCGTCGACCTGCGGCACCTGCGCGACGTACGCCCCGACGTGGGCCTTGGGCGCCTCCGTCGCGTTGCCGAGCGAGAGGAAGCCCTGGTCGTCCATGGGGATCTTCTTCTTCATCTCCGGCAGGACCGCGATCTCGCCGGCGGCCACCCGCTTCCACGCCTCGAGCAGGCGGGCGCTGGCGCGGTCGGGCACGAAGCGGCGGTACGTCGCCGGGTCGACCGCCGCGAGGTTGATCACCCGGTCCTCGACCGGCACCTGGGCCATCGCCAGCGACTCGACCGCGTCGACGCCCTCGAGCGCCGCGATCCGCTCGACCATGTCCTCGCTCAACGAGTCCTGGCTGTAGACCAGCATGTCCGGGCCCTCGAGCGTGCTGCCGCGCAGCGGGCCGGGCGGCTCGACGGCGAAGTCACCGACCGTGGTTCCGGTGCTGCCGCTCCCAGGAGCGGTGGACGCGGCAGCGCCCGAGGTGGGCGGCGCCGAGCCGGGCGCCGGCGCGGGCTCGGCTGAGGGCGCGCCACCACACCCGGCCAGCAGCAGCAGCGCTGCCGCGGCCAGCGGCGTGCGGGCGCGCATCGATCCCACGAGTCCTCCTCCCCGAGCTCCCGCGTCCAGGGTAGGCGCGCTCGGCAACGCGTGGGGCCGGACCTCGCTCACTCCCCGAGCACGTCCTCGCGCACCGCGAACCACGAGACCAGGCCGCCGACCGCGAGCAGGCCGGCGCAGGCCAGCATCGCGGAGCCGTACGCCGCGTCGAGCGCCACCGGGTCGGCGTACTGGTCCCCGCCCAGCCCGACGGCCACCGGCAGCGCCGCGACCGCGAGCAGCGACCCGGCCCGGGCGACGGCGTTGTTGACCCCGCTCGCGAGGCCGGCCTGCTCGTCGGGCGCGGCGGCCAGCACGGTGGCGGTCAGCGGCGCGACCATCAGCGCGAGGCCGAGCCCGAAGACGGTGAGCCCCGGCAGCACCTCGACCAGGTAGTCCACGTCGTCGTCGACGCCGAGGAGCAGCAGCACGCCGACCGCCATCACCAGCGGCCCGACGGTCATCGGGATGCGCGGGCCGATCCGGGCGCCGAGCGCCCCGCCGCGGGCGGCGAGGAGCAGCATGCAGACCGTCACCGGCAGGGTCGCGGTGCCGGCGCCGAGCGCGGCGTACCCACCGACGGTCTGCAGCTGGATGACCAGGAAGAACATCACCGCGCCGAGCGCGGCGTAGACCAGCAGCGTCATGGCGTTGGCGGCGCTGAAGGTGCGGTCGGCGAAGAGGGCCGGCTCGAGCATCGGGTCGGTCCGGCGGCGCTCGACGACCACGAAGGCGACGAGCGCGAGCACCGCGAGGGCCCCGGCGGGGAGCGCGAGGGCGTCGCCCCACTGGATGAGCGCGTACGTCGTGCCGGCCAGGCCGAGGGTCGCGAGCGCGGCGCCGGCGACGTCGAGGCGACCGGGGGCCCTCGGGTCGCGGGTCTCGGGCACCGCCCGGAGGGCGACGGCGACGGTGACCGCCGCGAGCGGCAGGTTGACCAGGAAGATCCACCGCCAGCTCGCGTGGTCGATGAGCACGCCGCCGACGAACGGGCCGATCGCCGTCGCGATCCCGCCGAGACCCGACCACGCGCCGATCGCGCGCGGCCGGTCCTCGGCGGCGAACGCTCCCTGGATCATCGCCAGCGAGCCCGGGGTTAGCAGCGCGCCGCCGACTCCCTGGAGCACCCGGGCCGCGATGAGCGTCTCCGCGGTCGGCGCCAGGCCGCACGCCAGCGACGCGAGCGCGAACCACACCGTGCCGACCACGAAGACCCGGCGCCGGCCGAACCGGTCGCCCAGGGAGCCGCCGAGCAGGATCAGGCTGGCCAGCGAGAGCAGGTAGCCGTTGGTCACCCACTGCAGCTGGGCGAGCGAGGCGTCGAGGTCCTCGCCGATCCGGACCAGGGCGACGGTGACGACCGTGCCGTCGAGCAGGGTCATCCCCGACCCGAGCGTCGCGGCCGCGACGACGGCCCGCCCGGTTGGCGTCCCGAGGCGGACCGCCGCGGGGCCGGTCACCCCGCCGACGGTCGAAGGACCCGCTCGACCAGCCAGGCGAGCCGGTCGGCGGTGCCGGCCGGGCTGGCGGAGGGCTGCATGACGTGGCTGAGCACCACCCGCACGACCATGTCGATGGCCGCGTCGACCTGCTCGGGCGCCAGCCCGATGTCGTACGGCGCCACCCGCTCGGCGACGACGGTGTGCGCCGTGGCCAGCAGGTTGTCGGCCTGGGTGGTCAGGAACGGCAGCAGCTCGGTGTCCGCACCATGGGTCGCGCTGACCACCGCGTGCAGGAGGGGGTTGTCCTGGGCCAGCTCGAGCACCGTCCGGGTGGCCTCGCGGATGCCGGCAACCAGGTCGTCGGGGTGGGCGTCGAAGGCGAGCGTCACCACGCCGAGGAAGCGCTCGAGCTCGCGGGCGACCATCGCCTCGGCGAGACCTGCCTTGGTGCCCATCTCGTTGTAGACGGTCTGCCGGCTGACGCCGACCTCGTCGGCGAGCCGCACCATCGTCACCCGCGACCAGCCGATGTCGATGGTCATCCGCACTGCCGCGTCGACCACCCGGTCGCGCGTCGAGGTCGGCGCTGCGCCGGTCGTCGTCATGCGGCCAGTCTAGGAACGGTGGTGGGCACGAGAACCGCGAACCGGCGCCCGGACAGCGGGGGAACCGCCGCGCGCCGGCCCGCGGCCGGTCGTGTGTGCCCCGGTGGGGCCTCGCTCAAGCCGGGGCGAGCGTCAGCGCGAGCACCGGGCAGGCCTCGACCGCGGCGTGCACCCGACCGCGGTCGGCCTCGGCCGGCGTCTCCTCCAGCACGGTCATCACCTCGTCGTCATCGAGCTCGAAGTAGTCCGAGGCCATCGCCTCGCACATGCCGAGCCCCTCGCAGCGGTCGCGGTCGACGGTGATGCGGACCGGTCCGGTCGGCGCGCCCATCAGGCGTCCGCCCGGGCCAGCGGGACGAAGTCGACCTTCTCGCGCACGCCGCAGTCGGGGCAGCACCAGTCGTCGGGGATGTCGGCCCAGGCGGTGCCGGCCGCGAACCCCTCGTGCTCGTCGCCGACCTCGACGTCGTAGACGTAATCGCAGCTCGGGCAGCGCGCCGCGAGCACCTCCTCCGCCGCGCCCGGCGTCGTCTCGGCCCGCTCGGTGGCGGTCGGCTCGACGACCGGGGTGGGGTACGCCGCGAGGATCTGCTCGCGCTTGCCGGGCTGGATGTTGGCCCGGGTCATGTCGCCGCCGAAGTGGCCGTGCACGCGGGGGTCCATCACCCGCCGCCAGACCGGCGGGAACAGGGCGAGCACGATCATGCCGGCGTACCCCGTGGGCAGCACCGGGGACTCCTCGAAGTCGCGGAGCGTCTGGTAGCGACGGGTCGGGTTCGCGTGGTGGTCGCTGTGGCGCTGCAGGTGGTAGAGCAGCACGTTGGTGGCGATGTTGTTGGAGTTCCACGAGTGCGAGGGGTCGACCCGCTCGTAGCGCTGCCGCTCGCCGACGCCGACCTTCTGGCGCAGCATCCCGTAGTGCTCCATGTAGTTGACGACCTCGAGCAGCGAGAAGCCAACGACCGCCTGCAGCACGAGGTAGGGCAGGACGACCGGCCCGAGCCACACCACGACCGCGCCCCACAGCACCGCGGACATCACCCAGGCGTTGAGCACGTCGTTGCCGAGGCGGAAGGGGTGCTGCTGCTTGCGGGCGTAGCGGCGCTTCTCCAGGTTCCAGGCCGAGCGCAGCGAGCCCAGGACCGTGCGCGGCCAGAACCGGTAGAAGCTCTCGCCGACGCGCGAGGACGCCGGGTCCTCGGGGGTGGCGACGCGGACGTGGTGGCCGCGGTTGTGCTCGATGTAGAAGTGGCCGTAGAAGCTCTGCGCCAGCGCGATCTTGGACAGCCAGCGCTCGTGGCTCTCCTTCTTGTGGCCCAGCTCGTGGGCGGTGTTGATGCCGATGCCGCCGATGCAGCCGATGGAGATCGCCAGCCCGACCGCCTCCCAGACCGCCAGGTCACCGCCGCCCCGGCCGACGCCGGAGAGCGGGTCGCCCGCGGCGATGAGGTACATCGCTCCGAGGAACCCGGCGTACTGCACCGGGAGGAAGAGGTAGGTGATCCAGCGGTAGTAGCGGTCCTCCTCGAGCGCCTCGATCACGTCGTCGGGCGGGTTCGAGCGGTCCAGCCCGGCGACCAGGTCGATCGCGGGCACGACCACCAGGATCACCACGGGGCCGATCCAGAAGAAGCCGCCGAACCCGGTCAGCTTCCACCCGGCGTACGCGAGGAACGCCAGGGACGGGACCACCAGGCCGATCAGCCACAGGTAGCGCTTCTTGTCCGTCCACTGCTCGGTCGAGCCCTGGGGGACCGTGCTGTTCGCGCTGGTGGCCATCGACGTACCTCCTGCCGGGTGGGTTTACATGACCATAGGGTCTGTACACCGTCCTTGACAAGAGGTACGCCGATGTAAATCTGCGCCCGGGAGTGGTCAGGCGTTCTCGCGCCGGAACACCGCGGTGCCCCACCAGACGGCGAGCCCGAAGAGCAGCACCGTCCAGCCGACGCCCCAGCCCATCGTCGAGGCGTCGAAGTCGCCGAAGAACGCCCCGCGGACCGCGTCGACCACGTGCCGGATCGGCATGAAGTCGGCCAGCGTGTCGAGCCACGCGGCGCCGAAGCTCATCGGGAGCAGGATCCCCGAGAGCAGCAGCACCGGCATCATGACCAGGTTGATGACCGGCGCCATCACGTCCTCGCTCTTGACCGTCAGCGCGAACGCGTTTGAGGCCGCCGCGCACGCCCCGCCGAGCAGGATCGTCAGCACGATGCCGAGCAGGATCCCGCCGGGGTTCCAGTCCATCCCCATCACCAGGCCGAGGGCGACCAGGATCAGCGCCTGGACCAGCAGCTGCAGCAGGTCGCGGCCGAGCCGGCCCATGAGCAGCGCCGACCGGCTGGCCGGCGTCACCCGCTCCGCCTCGATCACGCCCTCGCGCCACTCCCCGATCAGGCTGAAGCCGGCGAAGAACGCGCCGAAGATGCCGAGCTGGACGAGCATCCCCGGGACGAACCAGGTGTACTGGTTGACGCCGAGCTGCCCGATCACCGGCTCCAGCAGCGGCCCGAACAGCAGCAGGTAGAGCACCGGCTGCAGCATCCCGATGATCACCCAGGCGGGGTTGCGCAGGTTCATCCGCAGCTGGCGGTTGAAGACGATCGACGTCTCGCGCAGGAAGGTGGTCATCGGTCGGCTCCCGTGCTCGTGGGGGTCGTGGCGGTGGTGGTCGGGGACGGCGTCGCCCCCGCCTCCGGAGGTACGCCGCCGGGCGGGCCGCCGTGCTCCGCCCCGTCCTCCGCCCCGTCCTCCGCGGCGGCCTCGGCCGCGGCCTCGGCGTCGCGCAGGGAGCGGCCGGTCAGGGTGAGGAACACGTCGTCGAGGGTCGGCCGCGCCACCTCGATCGAGTCCAGGGCGACCCCGGAGGACTCCAGATCACGCAGCAGCCCCGGCACCGCGCGCCCGGCGCGCGCGACCCGACCACGGACGTGCCGGCCCTCGACGGTGACGTCGGGAGCGAGCGAGCCGAGCTTGTCCCGCGCGACCGCGACGTGCTCGTCGGCGCTCACCTCGAGGTCGACCAGGTCGCCGGCCACCTGCGCCTTGAGGTTGTCGCTGGTGTCGCTGGCGACGATCCGGCCGCGATCGATGATGACGATCCGGTCCGCCAGCGCGTCGGCCTCGTCGAGGTAGTGGGTCGTCAGGAACACCGTCGCCCCCTGCTCGGTGCGCAGCCCGGCGATGTGCTCCCACAGGTTGGCCCGCGCCTGCGGGTCCAGGCCGGTCGTCGGCTCGTCGAGGAAGACGAGCGACGGCGAGTGGATGAGCCCCATGACGATGTCGAGGCGCCGCTTCTGCCCGCCGGACATGTTCTTCGGCATCCGCCGCCACAGGCCGTCGAGCTGGAGCCGGTCGAAGAGCTCCTGGCCCTTCGCGACCGCGTCCTTGCGCGACATCCCGTAGAGCATCCCGTGGTCGACGACCTCGTCCCCGGCGTAGGCGCCGGAGAACGTCGAGCCGACCTGGCTGCAGTAGCCGATGCTGCGCCGCACCTGCACGGGCTGCGTCGCCACGTCGTACCCCGCGACCGTGGCGGTGCCCGCCGTCGGCTTCAGCAGGGTGGTGAGCATCCGCAGGGTCGTGGTCTTCCCCGCGCCGTTGGGACCGAGGAAGCCGACCACCTCGCCCTCGCTGACGTCGAGGTCGACGCCGTCGACGGCCTGGACCGCCTTCTTCTCCTTGCCACGGCCGGTGGTGAAGGTCTGCACGAGTCCTCGTGCGTGGATCATCCGGGCTCCTTCGCTGGTTCGGTCGGGCGCTGCCCCGGGTCCCGGGCAGTGTCCCCACCCGCAGCCGCGGCCGTCGACCGGTTTGTCGTCGCGGCGGGCGCGGGCAGGTCCTCAGACCGGCCGGCGACGCCGGACTCATCGCTCAGCGCCGCTGCTGACCTCGACGCCGGTGGGCTCGCAGACGTCGAGGCCATCGCCAGGGTCAGGCGGGCCGTGGTGGGATGGGCGGATGAGCAGCACCACCACCACGACCACCACGGAGACCCCGGTCGGCATCGACTTCGGCGGCACCGGCATCAAGGGCGCGCCCGTCGACCTCGAGGTCGGCGACTTCGCCGCCGAGCGCGTCCGGGTGAAGACCCCCAGGCCGTCGACGCCGGTCGTCGTGGCCGAGGTCTTCCGCGAGCTGCTGGACGCCTTCCCGGGCGCGCAGGGACCGGTGGGCGTGACCGTGCCGGGCATCGTGCGGCACGGCGTGGTCGGCTCGGCCGCCAACATCGACCCGGCCTGGGTCGACACCGACGCCGACGCGCTGTTCACCGAGGCCACCGGCCGCGAGGTGCACGTCGTCAACGACGCGGACGCCGCCGGCCTGGCCGAGGTGCGGTACGGCGCGGCGCGCGGCCACCGCGGCCTGGTCATCGTCACGACCCTCGGCACCGGCATCGGCTCCGCCCTGGTGCACGACGGCCGGCTGGTGCCCAACAGCGAGCTGGGCCACCTCGAGCTCGACGGCCACGTCGCGGAGAAGCGCGCCGCGAACAGCGCCCGCGAGCGCGAGGACCTTTCGATGACCGCGTGGGCCGAGCGGCTCACGGCGTACTACCGCCACCTCGAGCGGCTCTTCTCCCCCGACCTGTTCGTGGTCGGCGGCGGGGTCAGCAAGCGGTCCGAGGAGTTCCTGCCGCTGCTGCGGCTGGACACCGAGGTCGTGCCGGCCACGCTGCGCAACAAGGCCGGCGTGGTGGGCGCGGCGCTGCACGCGACCGGGGGCTGACCCTTCCCAGCCGGGGTACGGGCGAGGCACGATGTCCGCGCGACCCGGTCCGAGGAGGTACCCGTGGCACGCACCCCGTTGGTCGTCGTACCGCTCCTGGTGCTGCTCGTCGCGACCGCCGGCGCCGGGGCCCGGCTGCTGCTGGCCGAGCCCGACAGCGCCGACGCCACCGGCGGAGCGGCGACCTGCTGGGACGGCTCGACGAGCGCCGAGGGACCCGCGGGGTGCAGCCGGCCCCGTGGCCTGGCCGGGCTGGCCTGGGTGTTCCCCTCGGTCGACCTCGACGATCTCGCCTGCCGCGGCTCCGAGCGCGGACGCACCGCCCGGTGGCGCTGCTGGGTCCAGGTCGAGGGCGTCCCCGCCGTCGTGACGTACGCCGTGGCGCGCGACGTGAGCAGCAACCTGCGGCGCGTGCGCCGGACCTACGCCGGCGGCGACCGGGCCGTGGCGCGCGCCCCCGACGGCACCGTCAACCGCTGGGTCTGGCGGCTGCGCGAGCCGGACCCGAGCGGCGCGTGGGTCCTCACCTCGGTCTACCGCCGGCACCCCTACCGGGTCACCGTCTCCGCCGACACCCGCCGGGCCCGCGACCGGGCGCTGCGGACGCTGGTCGAGCACCGCGACCCGGCAGAGGTCCGCGGCGTCCCCGCCGGCTGAGCGCCTCAGGCCCCGCGGACCGCCGCGGCGACGGCCTTCGGCACGTCGGGGTGGAAGACCGTGGGGATGATGAACGACGGGTTGAGCTCGTCGTCGGCCACGACGTGGGCGATCGCCTCGGCCGCGCGGAGCAGCATCTCGATGGTGATCTCCGAGGCGCGCGCGTCGAGCAGGCCGCGGAAGACGCCCGGGAAGGCCAGCACGTTGTTGATCTGGTTGGGGTAGTCCGAGCGCCCGCTGGCCACGACCGCGGCGTACTTGTCCGCCTCGACCGGGTCGACCTCCGGGTCGGGGTTGGCCAGCGCGAAGACCACCGGGTCGGTCGCCATGTCCTTGATCCACTCCGGCTGGAGGATCCGCGGCGCGCTCACGCCGATGAAGACGTCGGCACCGGTGAGCACCGTGTGCAGGTCGCCGGTCGCGCGGCGGGGGTTGGTGACCTCGGCGAGCTGACGGTGGGCGCCGGTGAGCGTCTCGTCGTCGGCGCACAGCGCGCCGGCCCGGTCGACGACGACCACGTCGGCCGCGCCGGCGGCGAGCAGCAGCGTGACGATGGCGGTGCCGGCCGCGCCGCCGCCGGAGACGACGATGCGGACGTCGGCGAGCTGCTTCTTGACCACGCGCAGGGCGTTGGTGAGCGCGGCGAGGACGACGATCGCGGTGCCGTGCTGGTCGTCGTGGAAGACCGGGATGTCGAGGCTGGCGCGCAGCCGCCGCTCGATCTCGAAGCAGCGCGGAGCAGCGATGTCCTCGAGGTTGATGCCGCCGAAGCCGGGGGCGATCAGCTCGACCGCGCGCACGATCTCGTCGGTGTCCTGGGTGTCCAGGCAGATCGGCCAGGCGTCGATGTCGGCGAACCGCTTGAACAGCGCCGCCTTGCCTTCCATCACCGGCAGCGCCGCGCCGGGGCCGATGTTGCCGAGGCCGAGGACCGCGGAGCCGTCGGTGACGACCGCGACGGTGTTGCCCTTGGTCGTCAGCCGCCACACGTCCTCGGGGTGCTCGGCGATCGCGCTGCTGACGCGACCCACGCCCGGGGTGTACGCCATCGACAGGTCGTCGCGGTTGCGCATCGGCACCTTGGAGGTGACCTCGATCTTGCCGCCGAGGTGCAGCAGGAAGGTCCGGTCGCTGGTCTTGTGCACCGTGACGCCGTCGATCGCGTCGACCGCCTGCTCGAGCAGCTTGGCGTGGTCGGCGTCGGCCGCCGAGCAGGTCACGTCGACGACGAGCCGCTCGTGGCTGGACTCCGAGACGTCCATCGCGGTCACGATGCCGCCGGCCTGGCTGATGCCCGTGGCCACCGCGCCCACCACGCCGTGGTCCGGCGCGGTGTGCAGCCGCATGGTGATGGAGTACGACGACGTGGTTGCGGCTGATCGGCTGGTCACCGGCCCACTCTCCGCGCCCGCGCCGGTTACCGGCAAGTCACCTCGGCCCGGACGGGTGTGAGGTTCATCGGCGGGCCGATGGACCTCCCGGTCAGCCGATGAAGTTTCAGCGGCCCACCGGCAGTTTCATCGGCCAGCCGATGAAACGTGCGCCACCAACCCCCGTGACCGCCGTCACAATTATGCACTTCTTGGACGGGAGTGCAAGACTGCACTCCATGTCCGGAAGTGCAATCGAGCTGTCGCGCCGCGACGCCAAGCGCCGCGACACCGAGGACCGCATCTCCGACCGGGCCCAGCGGCTGGTCGAGCAGCACGGTCTGGACGGCTTCACGATGGAGGACCTCGCGGCGGCGGCCGACGTCTCGCGCCGGACGCTGTTCAACTACTTCCCCAGCAAGCTCGACGCGGTGCTCGGGAACGTCCCGGAGATCCCCGAGGACGTCCGCGCCGAGTTCGTGCGCGGCGGGCCCCACGGGGTGCTCGTCGAGGACCTCGCCTCCCTCGGCCGGGCGATCCTCGACCGCCAGGACGTCCACCGCGACCAGGTCCGCCGCCTCCAGCACATCCTCACCACCAACCCGCGGCTCCTCATCGCGGTGCACGGCCGGTTCGAGGAGATCTGCACCGTCATCGTCGGGCTCGTCGTCCGGCGTGACCCCGCCCTCGGCGACCTGCGCGCACGGTTGCTCGTCCGGCTCCTGGTCACCGTCTTCGACAGCGTGATGGCGGCCTACGTCGACGGCGACGACCGCCCGCTGGCCGACCAGTTCGACGAGCACCTCGCCGCGGCCCGCGCGCTCCTCTCCTAGCGCGGCCGCACACCGGCTTCCTGCACACCAGCTCTGCAACCGCCGCCGCACCAGCCAGCCAGCCCGACCAGCCCGACCAGCCCCAAGGAACCTCATGGCCACCCTGCTCCACCGCCTCGGACTCACCGCCTACCGGCGGTGGCCCCTCGTCATCGCCACCTGGGTCGTGCTCTTCATCGCCCTCGGCGCCTCCGTCGCGGCGTTCTCGAAGCCGATGAGCGACTCCTTCTCCATCCCGGGCATCCCCTCGGAGAAGGCCTCCGACATGCAGGCCGAGCTCTTCCCGAACGCCCCGGACCCCTCGGACCGCGCGACGGTCAACGTCGTCGTCGCCGCGCCCGAGGGCGCCGAGCTGGCCGACCCGGAGTGGACGAAGGCGACCGAGGCGCTGGTCGGCGAGCTCTCCGAGCTGCCGCAGATGCCGGACACCCCGCTCGCGGACCCGGTG
The DNA here is from genome assembly GCF_014266025.1 of Nocardioides deserti. Classification (GTDB taxonomy): domain Bacteria; phylum Actinomycetota; class Actinomycetes; order Propionibacteriales; family Nocardioidaceae; genus Nocardioides; species Nocardioides deserti. Next base: position 141,055 of record NZ_JACMYC010000002.1, read on the forward strand.
ACCGCGGCCGAGCAGCAGCGCCAGCAGCTGGTCGGCGCCGCGAAGGAGGCGGGCGGCGACGCCGAGGTCGCCGAGGCGAACGCCGACGCGCTCTCGCCGCTGTCCGACGACGGCCGGGTCGGGATCATCACCTTCGACTTCGCCGTCGAGTCGGTCGCCGACGTGGAGCCGACGACGATCGAGGCGCTCGAGGACGTCATGGCCGAGGCACGCGACAGCGGGCTGACCGTCGAGGCCAACGGCTCGGGCAGCCAGGGCATGCCGCACATCGGCGGCACCTCCGAGCTCATCGGCATCGCGGTCGCGCTGGTCGTGCTGATCCTGACCTTCGGCTCGCTGGTGGCGGCCGGCCTGCCGATCGTCACCGCCGCGGTCGGCGTCGGGTTCGGCGTCACCGGCATCAGCCTGATGACCGCGTTCACCGACATCGGCTCCACCACCCCGATGCTCGCGACGATGATCGGCCTCGCGGTCGGCATCGACTACTGCCTGTTCATCCTCGCCCGGTTCCGCGCCGAGATGGAGCACACCTCCGACCGCCAGGACGCCACCGGCCTCGCCGTCGGCACCGCCGGCTCGGCCGTCGTCTTCGCCGGCCTCACCGTGCTCATCGCGCTCGCCGCGCTGTCGGTCGTCCGGATCCCGTTCCTCACCTCGATGGGCATCGCGGCCGCCGGCACCGTCCTGGTCGCCGTGCTCGTCGCGCTCACGCTGCTGCCGGCACTGCTCGGCATGCTCGGCTCGAAGGTCTTCGCCGGCACCGTCCGCCGCTACCGCCCGGCCCGCGACCACGACGGCCGCATCCTCAACAACGGCGTCCGCTGGGCCCGGGTCGTCGGCAAGCAGCCGCTGGTCGTCGTCGCGCTGGTCGTCGTCGCCCTCGGCTCGCTGGCCATCCCGATGAAGGACCTGCACCTGGCGTTCCCGACCGACAGCACCGCCTCGGCGGACTCCACCCAGCGCAAGGCCTCCGACCTGGTGGCCGACGCGTTCGGCCCCGGCCGCGACGCCCCGCTGCTGGTCGTGGCCGACGGCCGTGACGTGCCCGCCGACGAGCGCCCCGCGGCGTACGGCGAGGTCGTGGCGTGGGCCGCCGGCCAGGACGACGTGAGCAGCGCCCAGATCGTCGGCCAGAACGAGGACGGCACCGGCGCCCAGGTGCTCGTCACCCCCGAGAGCGGCCCGGAGGACACCGCCACCGAGGACCTGCTGTCGAACCTGCGCGACGGCCAGGCCGACGTCGAGGACGCCACCGGCGCCGACCTCGGCGTGACCGGCACGACCGCGATCTTCACCGACGTCTCCGAGCGACTCAGCGACGCGCTGCCGATCTACCTGCTCGTCGTCATCGGGCTGGCGTTCATCCTGCTGATGATCGTCTTCCGCTCGATCCTGGTGCCGCTCACCGCCACCCTGGGCTTCCTGCTCTCGGTGCTGGCCACGCTCGGCATCACCGTCGCGGTCTTCCAGGAGGGCGCGTTCGGCCTGGTCGAGGGCCAGCCGATCGTCAGCTTCATGCCGATCTTCCTGATCGGCCTGGTCTTCGGTCTCGCGATGGACTACCAGGTCTTCCTCGTGACCCGGATGCGCGAGGCGCACGTCCACGGCATGTCGACCCGCGACGCGGTCGTCGACGGCTTCCGCAACAGCGCCCGCGTGGTGGCGGCGGCCGCGGTCATCATGATCTCGGTCTTCGCGGCCTTCATCCTGATCGACGAGCCGATCATCAAGTCGATGGGCTTCGCGCTCGCCGTCGCGGTCTTCCTCGACGCGTTCGTGATCCGGATGGCGCTCGTGCCGGCGCTGCTCTACCTCATGGGCGAGAAGTCCTGGTGGCTCCCGTCCTGGCTCGACCGCCTGCTGCCGAACGTCGACGTCGAGGGCGAGAAGCTCGAGCGCGGCCAGGGCGGGGAGCTCGTCCCCGACGAGGCCTCCCCCGGCCAGCACGCCGCCGACCGCCAGCCGGTCTGACGCACGTCGTACCACGGCGCCGCCGGGGTAGTAACGGTCAGGAACGTCCGTGACTACCCCGGTGGAGGTCGGAAACGTCCGTTACTACCCCGCGACGGGGGCCGGTCAGCGCTGCGAGACGCCCAGGTGGGCGAGCAGGTTCCGCGAGAACCGCTCGCCCATCTGGCCCATCACCCCGCGCATGGCCGGGGTGACCGCGGGCGAGGACAGCTTCGGCAACGGCAGCTCGAGGGTGATGTCGAGGCTGGTGGCCAGGTGGGTGCCGCCGCCCTCGGACTCGGGGACCTCGGTGAGGACGTACCACCCCTCGACGCCGGCCCGCTCGTCCACGCCGGCCGGCGGGTCGTGGGCGAAGTCGATCCGCTCCAGCTCCCGGTAGCTCATCCGCTCGGTGAACGTCGGCGCGACCTTCACGCCGAGCACGTCGATCCCGGTCATGTGCCAGGTCCAGTGCTCGCCGTCGGCCTCGATCCGCTTCAGCAGCGGGGTCAGCTCGGCGACCAGCGCGGGGTCGGTGAGGACGTCCCAGATCGCCTGCCGCGGCGCGAGCACGACCGCCTGGGCCTTCGTGCCGGAGGTGAAGCGCGCCATCAGGCCGGCCCCCGCCCGTCGGGGACCGGCGCGGCGAGCGCCGCCTCGATGTCGCCGGCGATCTTCTCGGGCCTGGTGGTCGGCGCGTAGCGCTCCACGACCCGGCCGTCGCGGCCGACGAGGAACTTGGTGAAGTTCCACTTGATCCGGTCCCCGAGCACGCCGCCCTTCTCCGAGCGCAGGTAGCCGAAGACCGGGTGCGCACCGGGGCCGTTGACCTCGACCTTGGAGAACAGCGAGAACGTCACGCCGAAGCTCCGCTCGCAGAAGCCGGAAATCTCCTCGTCGGTGCCGGGCTCCTGGCCGCCGAACTGGTCGCACGGGAAGCCGAGCACCGCGAAGCCGCGGTCGGCGAACCGGTCGTGCAGCGCCTGCAGGCCCTGGTACTGCGGGGTGAAGCCGCACTGGGAGGCGGTGTTGACCACCAGCACCACCCGGCCGGCGTACGCCGCGAGGTCGACGTCGCTGCCGTCGATGCCGCGCGCGGAGAAGTCGTGCAGGGTCGTCATGGCCGCCAGCATGGCAGGCCGGCGGTGACCCGGTCAGCCGCTCGACCAGGCCGGCGAACGGGCGGGCGAACGGGCCGGCGAACGGGCGGGCGAACGGGCCGGCGAACGGGCCGGCGGACCGGCTGGCGGACCGCTCGGCGAGCCCGTCATGGGACCACCCGTCCGACGACCTTCGCCGGCTGCTGGTGGCCGACCGGGTTGGCGTGGCCGTCGAGCAGCACCTGCACGCGCCGGTCGCCGAGGTCGAGCACCAGCTCGTCGTCGCCGATCTCGAGGACCTCGCCGCACACGACGTACCAGTCGCCCTCCATCTGCTCGAGCACCGCGCCGGGCCGACACCGCTCGACGTCCTGCATGGCGACCAACCGGAGCCGGGGCCGCAGCCGGCCACGGAAGCGCCAGAGCAGGTAGAGCATCAGCGCGAGCGCCGCGTCCGCGGCCAGGGTGACCACGAGTCCGAGGCGGCTGCTGACGGCGCCGTCGACGCGGTGGGTGCCGGGATCGTCGGGCAGCACGCGCACCCCGACCTCGCCGGTGTGGACGGCCTGCTCGAAGACGTCCTCCTCGACGTCCGCGGTGAAGGACGCGCCGTCGAGGGCGTACCGCAGGAGGTGCGCGCCGCCGGCCTCGCGGTGCGCCTCGACGGGCGCGACGCGGTGGACGCCGTCCGCGGCGAGCCGCCGGTCGAGGTAGAGGCCGTGCAGCACCGGCAGGTTGATGAGCAGCGCGGCGACCACGACCACGAGGGTCGGGGTCCACCGACGTCGATGGGCGGCCACCGGCCCAGTATCTCGGCCCAGTATCCCGGCCCGGTGTCCCGGCCCGATGCTCCAGCCCGGCGTCCCGCAGCCGGCCACCGGAGCGGACGTCCCCGCCCTCCCCCCACGGTCGAGCGGGGACGTCGTGCGCGGCCGCCCCGCGGCCGAGCTAGCACACAGTAGGGCCGTCAGCCGCGGCGGTCCATCACTGCGACAGCTGGTCCTGACCGGCCGCGCGGAGGTCGGCGGTGGCGGCGGCGAGGGCCGTCACCCGCGCCCAGTCGGCGGCGGCGAGCGCGTCCTTCGGCGTGAGCCAGGAGCCGCCGACGCAGGCGACGTTGGGGAGGTCGAGGTACGCCGCGGCGTTGCGGGAGGTGATCCCGCCGGTGGGGCAGAAGCGCGCGGCGGGGACCGGCGAGGCGACCGAGGACAGGAACGCCGTCCCGCCGGAGGCCTCGGCGGGGAAGAACTTCATCTCGGTCCGGCCGCTCTCGAGCACGGCCAGCACCTCCGAGACCGTCGCGGTGCCGGCCAGGTACGGCAACCCGGTGTCGCCCATCGCGCCCAGCAGGCTCGCCGTGGCGCCGGGCGAGACGAGGAACTGCGCGCCGGCGGCCAGCGCGAGCTCCGCCTGCTCCGGGGTGGTGACCGTGCCCGCGCCGACGAGCACCTCCGGCACCTCGGCCGCGATCGCCCGGATCGCGTCGAGCGCCACCGGCGTGCGCAGGGTGAGCTCGACGACCGGCACGCCACCGGCGGCCAGCGCGCGGGCGACGGGCACGGCGTGCGCGACGTCGTCGACCACGACGACCGGCACGACAGGGGCCCGGTCGGCGAGGGCGTCCAGGAGGGAGTCAGACGGGCTGGACAAGGGGCACCTCCCGCGGGGTGGGCTGGACGGGGGCGTCGTACGCCGGGAACACGCTCGCTCCGGCGTCGGCCGGGCCGACGGTCGCACGGAACGCCGCGAACAGCTCGCGGCCGGTCCCCGCCCACTCCTCGCCCTCCGGCGCGCGGCCGGTGGGCTCGCGGGAGGCCAGGTCGGCGCCGTCGTGGGTCTCGATCGACAGCACACCGCGCTCGGCGTCCACGGTGAGCAGGTCGCCGTCGCACACACGGCTGAGCGGACCGCCCAGCGCGGCCTCGGGCGTGACGTGGATGGCGGCCGGGACCTTGCCCGAGGCGCCGGACATCCGGCCGTCGGTGACGATCGCGACCCGCTGCCCGCGGTCCTGGAGCACGCCGAGGGCAGGGGTGAGCTTGTGCAGCTCGGGCATGCCGTTGGCGGCCGGGCCCTGGTAGCGGACGACCGCCACGAGGTCGCGACCGTCGAGCAGCCCGTCCTGGAACGCCTGGAGCAGGTCCGCCTGGTCGTCGAAGACCTTCGCCGGGGCGGTGACGACGCGGTGCTCCGGCTTGACCGCCGAGGTCTTCACCACGGCGGTACCGAGCGGGCCGTGCAGCACCTCGAGCCCGCCGGTGGTCGAGAACGGGTCGTCGGCCGGGCGCAGCACGTCGAGGTCGAGGCTGGCCTTCGGCCCCTCCTCCCAGGTCAGGTCGCCGGCCTCGGCGTCGCCGCGCAGCACCGGCTCGGTCGTGTAGTGGCGCAGGCCGCGGCCGGCGATCGTCCACACGTCCTCGTGCAGCAGCCCGGCCCGCAGCAGGGTGTGGACGAGGAAGGCGATGCCGCCGGCGGCGTGGAAGTGGTTCACGTCCGCGGCGCCGTTGGGGTAGACCCGGGCCAGCAGCGGCACGACCGCGGAGAGGTCGGCGAGGTCGTCCCAGGTCAGCGTGATGCCGGCGGCACGGGCGATCGCGACGAGGTGCAGCGTGTGGTTGGTGGAGCCGCCGCTGGCCAGCAGGGCGACGCAGGCGTTGACGATCGCCTTCTCGTCGACGATCTTCGCGATCGGCGTGGGGCTCATCGTCCCCGCACTCGCGCCCTGACGCGTGATCTGCACGGCGCGAGCGGCGGCGGCGCGGGTCAGCGCCTCGCGCAGCGGGGTGCCGGGGTTGACGAAGGACGAGCCGGGCAGGTGCAGCCCGAGCACCTCCATGATCAGCTGGTTGGAGTTCGCGGTGCCGTAGAAGGTGCAGGTGCCGGCCGAGTGGTACGACGCCGCCTCGGCCTCGAGCAGCTCCTCGCGGCCGACCTTGCCCTCGGCGTACAGCTGGCGCACCCGGGCCTTCTCGCCGTTCGGGAGGCCGGAGGCCATCGGGCCGCCGGGCACGAACACCGTCGGCAGGTGGCCGAAGGACAGCGCGCCGATGAGCAGGCCCGGGACGATCTTGTCGCAGACGCCGAGCATCAGCGCGCTGTCGAACATGTCGTGGGAGAGCGCGATCGCCGTCGACATCGCGATCACGTCGCGGCTGTAGAGCGAGAGCTGCATGCCGTCGCGGCCCTGGGTGATGCCGTCGCACATCGCCGGCACGCCGCCGGCGACCTGCGCGACGCCGCCGGCGCGGACGACCGCCTTCTTCAGCACCGGCGGGTAGGTGCCGAAGGGCTGGTGCGCCGAGAGCATGTCGTTGTAGCTGGTCACGATCGCGACGTTCGGCTTCACCCGCCCGCGCAGCGCGGCCTTGCCCGCCGGCTCGGAGGCGGCGAAGCCGTGCGCGAGGTTGGCGCAGGCCAGCCGGTGGCGGGCGGGGGCGCGGTCGGCGGCCTGCTCGACGCGACGGAGGTACGCCGCGCGGCCGGCGGCGCTGCGCTCGGTGATCCGGGCGGTCACCGCCGCGACGGTCGGATGCATCTGCTGGGTCACTGGTCGGTCTCCTGCCAGGTGCGGCCGTCACGCTCGACGAGGTCGGCGGCGGCGGTCGGGCCGGTCGAGCCGGCGAGGTAGGTCTCGGGGCGCTCCTCGAGCTCCGCGGAGCGCTGGGCCCAGCGCGCGAGGATCGGCTCGACCCAGGTCCAGGCCGCCTCCACCTCGTCGCGGCGCATGAACAGCGTCGGGTTGCCGCGCACGACGTCCATGAGCAGCCGCTCGTAGGCGTCGGGCGAGCGCTGGTCGAAGGCGGTGGCGTAGGAGAGGTCGAGCGACACCGGCCGCAGCCGGATGCCGCCCGGGCCGGGCTCCTTGGCGGTGAGGTGGAGCTTCATGCCCTCGTCGGGCTGGACCAGGATGTGCAGCCGGTTGGCCGTCGTCGTCCCCTCGCTCTGCGGGAACATCGCGTGGGGCGGCTCCTTGAAGACCACGACGATCTCCGAGGCGCGGTGGTCCATCCGCTTGCCGGTGCGCAGGTAGAAGGGCACGCCGGCCCAGCGCCAGTTCTGCACCTCGGCCTTGAGCGCCACGAAGGTCTCGGTCCGCGTGTCCGCGTGGTCGACCTCGTCGGCGTACCCGTCGTAGACGCCGCGCACGGTGTCGCGGTCGACGTCGGCGGGGGTGAGCGGCTTGAGCGCCTGGAGGACCTTGAGCTTCTCGTCGCGGACGGTCTCGCGGCCGACGTACGTCGGGGGCTCCATAGCGACCAGGCACAGGAGCTGGAGCAGGTGGTTCTGCACCATGTCGCGCAGCGCTCCGGCGTTGTCGTAGTAAGGGCCGCGCTTGCCGACGCCGACGGTCTCGGCGACGGTGATCTGCACGTGGTCGACCCAGCGGCTGTTCCACAGCGGCTCGAGGAAGGCGTTGGCGAACCGCGTGACGAGCAGGTTCTGCACGCTCTCCTTGCCGAGGTAGTGGTCGATGCGGAAGACCTGGTGCTCGGCGAAGACCCGGCCGACCGCGTCGTTGACCGCACGGGCCGAGGCGAGGTCGTGGCCGATCGGCTTCTCCATCACGACCCGGGAGCGCTCGTCGACGAGGCCGAGCTCGTCGAGGCGCTCGCAGGTGGGGCCGAAGAGGCCGGGCGCGACCGCGAGGTAGTAGACGCGCACCGCCCGGTCGGCGCCCGGCCGGTCCTTGAGCAGGCCGTGCAGGTCGTGCCAGCCCTCGGGCTCGTGGGCGTCGAGCTCGAGGTGGTGCAGGCGGGACAGCAGGCGCTCGACGGCGACCGGCTCGATCTCCTCGGCCGGGACGTGGGTCTCGAGCGCCGAGCGGACCAGCGAGCGGTAGCCGTCGGTGTCGATCGGGCTGCGCGAGACGCCGACGATCCGGTGGCCGGGGAGCAGCTGGCCCTCGCGGTCGCGGTGGTAGAGCGCCGGCAGCAGCTTGCGCAGCGCCAGGTCGCCGGTCCCGCCGAACACCGTGAAGTCGCAGTGCTCCGGGAGGGCCGCGTGCGGGTTCGGAGTGTCGGTGGAGGGGGCCATGGGTCCACGGTCCCAGGACTTTTGGATCGTTACAAGCCCACTTCGGACTTTTCGTGGACAAAGTACCCGTGCTTTGATCCTCGGGTGAGCACTCCGCACGCTCCTGGCACCGGCCCCGAGACCACCGCCGGCGGCCTCCTGGCACTCGTCCGCAGCGGCGAGGCGACGACCCGCGCCGAGCTCGGCCGGGCCACCGGGCTCTCCCGCACCGCCGTGTCGCAGCGGGTCGCCGCGCTCGTCGGCGCCGAGCTGCTCGTCGAGGGCGGTGGCGTCGCCTCCACCGGCGGCCGGCCCGCCGGGGCGCTCGGCTTCAACGTCGACGCGGCCGTCGTCGTCGGCATCGCCGTCGGCCGCTCGCGCACCCAGGTCGGCGTCTTCGACCTCGAGGGCCGCGAGATCGTGGGCGACACCCGCGACCACGAGGTCGGCAGCGGGCCGGACGAGGTGATGCCCGACGTCGCCGAGCGGCTACGGACACTCCTGGACGGGATCGAGCCGCCCGTCCTCGGGATCGGCCTCTCCCTGCCCGGCACGGTCGACCCCGAGCGGCGGGTCAGCGTCGACGCCCCGGTCATGAAGGGCTGGGACGGCGTCCCCCTCGCGCCGTACCTCGCCGACGCGTGCACCGCCCCGCTGCACCTCACCAACGACACCTCGGCCCTGACCCGCTCCGAGCTGTTCGGGCCGGCGCCGCTCGGCAGCGACGTGCTCGTCGTCAAGGCCTCCACCGGCCTCGGCATCGGCGTCATCGCCGACGGCCGCCTCGTCAACGGCTCCCGCGGGGTCACCGGCGAGCTCGGTCACACCCGGGTCGAGGGCGCCGACGAGCTGCTGTGCCGCTGCGGCGCCCACGGCTGCCTCGAGACCGTCGCCGCCGGCTGGGCGATGGTCAACCGGCTCGTCGAGGGCGGCGCCGAGGCCCGCCACGTCCGCGACCTCGTCGGCCTCGCGCTGGACGGCGACCCGGTCGCTCGCAGCCTGCTGCGCGAGAGCGGCCGGCGCGTCGGCGAGGTGCTCGCCGTCGCCGTCAACCTGCTCCACCCGCAGACCGTCGTCGTCGGCGGCGACATGGGCTCCGCCTTCGACCTCTACACCGCCGGCATGCGCGAGTCCGTCTACGCCCGCGCCGCCGGCTCGGTCACCCGCGACCTGCGCTTCGCCCCCGCCGCCCACGGCGACTCCGCCGGCCTCGTCGGCTGCGCCGCCCTCGTCATCGACCACGAGCTCTCGCCCGTCGCCGTCGACGCGCGGTTGCGGGCGGCTCGCGCGGAGGCCTGAAGGGATTGCCAGCATCCCAAGTTTACTTGGGATGCTGGCGCTTCGCGGCCATTGCGATGGCAGGGAAGCGGCGGCAAAGGCCGTGAAGTGATCGGCTCGTTACCCCGAGGGGGTACGTCGTCAGCGGCGGCTGCGCTTGGTCTCGCGGCGGACGCGGCGACGGACCTGCCAGAGGCGGAGCGTGCCGGCGAGGGCGGTGAGCAGCAGGCCGGCGGCGACGGCGATCAGCAGGGCGACGGCCAGCGGGGTCTCGCCCTCGAAGCCGAGGAAGCGGACGAGCACCGGCTCGGTGTTCTGCGCGATGAACACGACGAGCAGCACCAGCACGAGGCCGAACGCCACGATCGCCGCCCACACACCGCTGGTGAGCGAGCCGCGGAGCGGGTCACCCGACGCAGACGTGGCGGACGCGGACGACGGCGTGGTCGAGGGCGTGCCGGAGGGTGCGGACGAGGACGTCGGCTCCGGGTCGACCGGGGTCGGCGGGCCGGCGGGAGGCTGCTCGGACGGGTGCGTCATGCCCGTCCGGTACCCATCCCGCGACCGTGACCGAGATCGCGTCCGTCCCGGCTGGCACGACGCCGCGCGCGTGGGGTACTTCCATGCCCGTGACAGCCCAGCCCCTCGCCCCCGGACCGGACCTCAGGCCGGTCGGCGTCGGGCCCTCGACGGCGGCCGGACCGCACCTCCGCCTGGTGCCGACGACGCCCGAGCCCGACGCCCAGCCCGACATCCAGCCCCAGCCCCGGTCCACCGAGACCACCTCACCCCGCCGCGACGACGTCGGCCCTCCGGGGCTCGCGGCGGGCGAGCCGCTGCCCCCCGTCGTAGCGCCCGGTACGCCGTGGCGCGCGGCGCTGCCGGTCTACGCCCGCGAGCCGGCGTGGCAGCTCGCGCTGGCGCACGCGTGGCTGGTGCTGCTCAACCCGGTGCTGGTCCTGCTCCCCGGGCGGTCGCCACGGACGTCGGGCTGGCGCTCGGCCTGGCGACGGCCGCGCTCTGGCTGGTGGCGGCGGTCCGCGACCTGGCGGACCTGCGCGGCTGGGGCCGCGTCGTGGGCGTGCGGGCGACCGCGCGGATGGCGCTCCACCTGGCCACGAAGGGACCCTGGGGTTACCTCGGCGTCCGGGCACGGCGTACCGGTGAGTGGGCGCCGTTCCTCGCCTGCACCGCCGCGTGGTGGGCGGCCGCGGTGACCACCGGCCTCGCGCTGCTCCTTCATGGGTGAGAGGACCGGTCGGGTAGAACGGGGCCGGTGAGCACTCGGCGGCGCCTGCGGACGATCGCCGGCCTGGTGGTCCTGCTCGGCGCGCTGCTCGCGGTGCTGCCGGCCCTCGACGACGCGGCGGCGGGCCGCACGCACCGCGCGCCGGTGCTGCTGGTCGGGCCGGAGGTCGTGGTCGGCCCGCTCGCGGACGACGTCGACGCGCTGCCGGACGCACCCTTCGACGCCGCGCCCGCCGACGACCGGGCCGCGGCGGAGCGGGCACTCGCCGACGGCGACGTGGTCGCCGTGGTCGTGGTCGACCTGCGCAGCACCGAGGACACCCTGCTCCTGCCCCGCCTGCGCACGCCCGAGCTCGACCGGGCGCTCGTGCGGGAGGTCCGCGCCGCGGAGGAGCGCCGCGGCCGCACGGTCACCGTCGAGCGGGCCGGCCCCGCCCGCGACGCCCCGGCGTACGACGTGCTGGGCCTCGCCGCGGCGGCCGGCGGGTTCGTCCTGGTGCTGGTCGTGTCGCTGGTGTGGGGGCCGTTCGCGCGCACGCTCCCGCGCGGCCTGCTCCGGCTCGTCGCCGTCGGCGCGCTCGCAGCGGTCGCGGCGGGCCTCGCCCCGCTGCTGCCCGGCGTGCTCGGGAGCGCGGCGGCCGAGGTGGCGGCCGTGCTGGCGCTCGGGGTCCTGGCCGCCGGGCTGCTGACCCTGGCCCTGGAGGCGTTCCTCGGCCTCGCCGGCCTGCTGATCGGCGCGGCGGTGCTCCTCGTGCTGCCCGCGCCCCTGCTGGTGGCCGACGACCCCCTGCTGCTGCCCGGACCGTGGGCGGACCTGGTGCGGTGGACCAGTGCCGGGGCGGCGGCCGAGGGGGTCCGCGACGCCGCGGCCGGTGGCGGTCCCGGCCGTGCGCTGTGGTTCCTCGGAGCGGTCGCCGCCACCGGCCTGCTCGTCCTGGCGCTCACCCGGTTCGACGGCGTTCGGCACAGCCCCGCGGCCACCGGCTCGGGCCGCCCGGCCGACGACGTGCCCACCAGCGGTCGCTGGCGGATCCAGCTGGTCGCGGTGCTGGCCGCGCTCGCTGCCGGCACGGTGCTCACCCTGACCCTGCTGCCGGGCGCCGACGGCGCCGACGGGGACACGGCGTACCCGAGCCTCGCCTCGGCCACCACCTGCGAGCCGACCGGGCCGGTGCGCACCGTCGCCGACCTCAACCGGATCACCGAGCTGCGCGGGTCGCCGCAGTTCCGCGGCGGCGACGTCGGCGCGCAGGCGGAGCTCCAGGACGGCCGCCGCCTGTGGGTCTTCGGCGACACCCTGCGCGGGACCGGCGGCGAGGAGCGGTTCGTCCGCAACTCGATGCTCGTCGTCGAGCCCGGCTGCCTGCGGGTCGTGGTCCCGGCCGGCGGCGGTGCGGTGATCCCCGATCGGGACCGCGAGGTCGGGTACTGGCCGATGTCGGTCGTCGTCGACGGGCGCCCCGGCTACGACCTGGTCACCGTCACCGCCCAGCGCGTGCGGTCCACCGACCGCGACGACGCCTTCGGCTTCGAGAACATCGGCCCCGCCGTCGCCCTCTTCGTCGTCCCCGAGGGCGGCACCCCCCAGCTCGTCGAGCGGGTCGACGTCGGCCCCGACTCCGCCGACACCACCCGCCCGATGTGGGGGGCGGCGGCCGAACGGCGCGACGGCTGGCTCCACCTGTACGGCACCGCGCGGCCCGACACCGGGATGCCGACCGGATTCTCCCTCCAGGTCGCGCGGGTCCGCCCCGACGACGTGCTCGAGCCCGACCGCTGGCGCTACTGGGACGGCACCGCGTGGGTGCGCGACCCGACCGCTGCCGCGGAGCTGGTCCCGGCCGCGGGCGGAACCTCCCAGACGCTCAGCGTCTTCGAGCGCGACGGCCGGTGGTACGCCTTCAGCAAGCGCGACGAGTTCCTCGGCTCCGACCTGGTCTTCTGGACCGCCCCCGCACCTACCGGGCCGTTCACCGCGCAGCCGCCCGTGGCCGAGCTGCCCTCGGACAGCACCACCGGCGAGCTGCGCTACATGCCGCTCGCGCACCCCGGCCTGCTCCCCCGGCCGCGGTCGGTGGTCGTGTCGTACAGCCGGAACCGCACCGACATCGGCGAGGTCCTCGACGACCCGCTGCTCTACCGCCCGCGGTTCCTGCGGGTGCCGCTGCCGGTGGACTGACGGCCGGACCGACAGCGGCCCCACAGGCGGCCCGCCGGGCCGGGTGGCATGGTCGGGGCATGGAGCGAGACCGCGACCGCAACGCCCAGGGCCGCGCCGAGCAGGCGCGGCCCCGCGACGAGCTGGGCCGGCCGCTGCCGTACGGCCAGCCCGGCGTCGAGCCGACCTCCGAGGAGCCGCTCCCCGGCGAGGGGACCGTCGCCTACGCCCGGACGCTGCTCGACCAGGGCCGCCCGTTCGCGGCCCACGAGGCGCTCGAGGTCCGCTGGAAGTCCGGTCCGGAGGACGAGCGCCCATTGTGGCAGGGGCTGGCCCAGCTGTGCGTCGGCCTCACCCACGCCGCCCGCGGCAACGCCGTCGGCGCGGCCCGGCTGGTCGAGCGCGGCGCCGGCAACCTCGCGGCGTACGCCCGCACGGCCGGCCCGACCTACGGGATCGACGTGGCGTCGGTGGTCGCGTGCGCCCGGGCGCGCGTCGCGGACCACGAGGAGCCCTGATCGCCGGAGGCTCCTCGTGGCCGGGCGCCACCCCATCAGTGGCGCCCGGCTCCGAGGAGTCTCAGCGCCTGCGCTTGACCTTGCGGGCCGTGGACGACTTGACCACCGTGGTGTAGCCGGCCTTGGTCCCGACCACCTCGACCACGATCCGCTTGCCCTGGAGGTTGCGGGTCAGCTTCAGGGTCTTGCCCTTGGCAACCTTGATCCGCTGACCGTTCGCGTACCACCGGAAGCTCAGCCGGGCCCCGTCGGTCCAGGTGCCCGTCTTCGCGGTGAGCTTCTTCCCGACCCTCGCCTTGCCCGTGACCCGGGGCTTCGAGGCAGCGAGGGTGCCCGGGGCCACCGTCACCCCCGTGGAGGTCTCGGAGGTGGAGACGTGTCCCTCCTTCGCCCCCGTGACCTGCACGCTCACCCGGGTCCCGGCGTCCGCCGCGACAGCGGTGTACGTACGACCGGTCGCACCCGTGACCGCTTCCCCGTCACGCAGCCACTGGTAGGACAGCGTCGCGCCTTCGGTCCAGGCGCCCGGCTGTGCCGTCAGGACCTGGCCCACCTCCGGGGTGCCCGAGATCGTCGGGACCGCCGAGGCGACCGGCGGGTCGGTGACCGTCAGCACGAACGAGCGCCGGGAGGGCTCGTGGCCCGCGTCGCCGGAGTAGACGGCGTCGACCGAGTAGCTGCCCGCCGCCTGCAGCGCGCTGGTGGCGCAGAGCGCGGCACCGTCGACGACTGCCGCCTCGCACACCAGCGCCTCGCCCATGAGGAAGCGGACCGTGCCGGTGGCGGTCGACGGGGTGATGGTCGCCCGCAGCGTTGCCGTGCCTCCCACCGGCGTGGTCAGGTTGCTGGCCTGCACCGTGGTGGCGGTCAGCTGCGGCTGTTGGGGCTGCTGGGGCGACGACGCTGCCACCACGGTGACGACCTGGACCGCCTGAGCGGTGTTCCCGTTGGCGTCCGCCACCGAGTAGACCAGGGGATAGACGCCCGGGGTCAGGGGATCGACCACCCCGACCACCTGGACCTGGCTCGTGAGGTCGCCGTCGGTCGCGTCGAGGGCCGTGACGCCCTGCATCGGGTCGAACGCCCCGCCCACCCGGACCTGCGCGGCGGCCGGCACGGTCAGCACGGGTGCGGTCACGTCGGCACCGGCCGCGTTCGCCACGACCACGCCGCCGAACTGCTGCACCCTGCCCAGGTTGGTGCCGCTGGCATCGCGGCTCGTCGCCAGCCAGCCGTACAGCTCGCCCTCGGTCAGTCCCGTCCACTCGACGGTGGCGGGCCATCCCGAGGCGACCGTCCGCTCGCCGATCACGGTGTCGGTCGCCGTGAGGACGGAAAGGCCGTCGGTGGCGAAGCCGGTGGTGCGCGTGGGCAGGTCGATGGGCACCGTGAAGTTGTCCTCGGCCCCGTTGTACCGGCCGGACGTGTCGTACTCCGTCGTGCCGAAGTTGTCCAGGTACGGCGAGTACGTGTCGACCGACATCGTCGACTTCTCGATGTCGATCTGCAGCAGTCGCAGGAAGCTCGCTCCCAGGATGATGCCGTCGCCGCCTCCGTAGTCGACGACACCGTCGTCGTCGAGGTCGACGCCGCCGCCGGGCTGGACCTGGTCCGGCCACACCTCACGGGCGGGGACCCGGTACTCCTGGTAGTCGGCCAGGAGCTCGACCACCCCGTGCTTGCGGTCGACCGTGACACCGGAGTCGGGCACGACGTTGGTGGCGACACCGTGGATGTGGCCGGCGAGCACCAGGAACACGTTCGGGTTCTTCACCACCACGCGCTCGTAGAGGGCTCCGCCGTCGCCGGTGCGGCCCGCGCTCCGACCGTCCGACATCGTGGATGCCGAGAGGTAGGCGTGCGTGAGCAACACCCCGCTCCGGTCCGAGTGGCGCTCGAACACCGAGCTCGCCCAGTCGGCCTCGGCTTCCGTCACGCCGTACGAGAGCGACACCGCGACGAAGTCGAGCCCACCCGCGCTGAACAGGATGTAGTTGTTGTCGTTGTCCACGCCGGGTGTCACGACGTCGCCGTCCTCGTCGAGCACCTCGTCCCACGGGTGGTAGGACGCGCCGGCCGGCCAGGCCTGCGAGGCCGCGTAGTAGCGGTCCGGGCCGAAGGTCTGGTTGAAGAGGTTCCCCGCTCCGGTGTCGGTGCCGCCGGCGTTGTCGTGGTTCCCGGCAAGGACGCTGTTGACGACACCGGAGTCGTCGAGGATCGCCTGCATCTCGTCGGTGAACGCGAACTCGGCGGCCACCTGCTCGGCGTTCTTGGCGCAGAGAGCGGGATAGGTGGTCATGTTGCTCTCGATGAGGTCGCCCGTGTGGGCTGTGTAGGCGATCTTCCGAGCCTCGGAGTTCCCACTGATCCAGCTGGTCAGGTCGCTGTAGGCCTGGCGCGCGACGTGCTCGGCCCCGGGGTTGTACTGGGGGCAGACGTTGCCGGCGATCTGGGTCATGTTCTGGGTGTCGCTGAAGTGGGCGATCGCGAAGTCGTAGTCCTCAGGATCCTCGAAGTGGTCGCGGTTCTCCGGCAGGTTCGCGGAGGCGTCCCGAGGAGCCAGGTCATCGGCGAACGGGTCCTGGCCGACGACCATCAGGTGCACGGTTCCTTCGTCGACGAAGCCCGGGCGCACGCGTCCCTTGAGCATGGTGTCACCCCCGGCCTCCCCGCGCGCCGAGGCGAGCTCGACCCACTCCTGCCGGGTGACGTGCCATGCCAGGAGCGTCACCGACCGCGCGGCGTCCACCACGCCGCTCCAGACGACCTCGCGCCTGGCGTCGGAGGCCGGCACGTCGACGTCGAACCGTTGGAAGACCGTGTCCCGGCTACTCGGACTGTCGGCCAGCTGGCCATCGGGCTCCTGGAGGCCGACGAGCTCGGAACCCTCGCGGTAGTCGAACTCCAACGTGGTGGGCATCGTGTCCACGACGCCTTGGAATCCCTCGGAGGCACTGGTCACCAGTGCTTCGGTGAAGGTGGTGGTCACCCGGCCGCCCGCGGGGTTGCTGGCGATGGCCGACAAGGTCACCTTGCCCGCGCCCTGTCCGGTCTCCGTCCCACCACCGGCAGGCATGACCTCGGACGTGAAGGACACCCGCCACTTGCGGTTCTCGCCGAGGGGACCGACCGCCGAGATCACGATCTCGTGCGCGCCAGCAGCGAGGCCGGGGCCGACCATGTCGCCCGGCTCGATCGGCTCCCCGTCGAGGAGGTACGTCCAGCCGGTCGCTGCGTCCGCGTTCTTGCGGCGCACCTCGAACGGCACGGCCTCCCTGAGGTCGCTCCCCGTCGCCGGCACGGTCTCGACCACGTCGACCTCGGGGATGTCGGCCGACCCGGCGTGGAGCGCCTTGACCTGGTACGGCGTCAGAGCGGTGTCCCAGACCCGCGAGGCAGCGACGTCGCCCTCGAAGTTCCAGGCCGCGTTGGCAGGCGAGCCGCCGACCTCGTGAGGGCTCCCGCCCCTGACGTCGCCCTGCCTCGCGGCGCTCGACGCGAGCTCACCGTTCACGTACAGCTTCCAGGTCGACCCGTCGTAGGTCTGGACGGCGTCGACCCACTCCCCCCGCTTGAAGGGCGCCGCGATCCAGGCGTTGTTCCGGGTGGTCTGCAGGTTGGCCGTCATGCCGCTGGCCTCGATCCACATGCCGAACCCGCCACCGCTGTTGTTCTGGCACGTGTACTGCACACCGCTCGGAGCCGATGCCCCGGTGTACCTGAACTTGCACTGCTGGGTGAACGCGGTGGTGGGCCGCACGTACTGGCCGTTCGTCCACACCTGGCTGAACCCGCTGTAGCGGTAGGCGCCCTGGTCGCCGTCGAGCCTGGCCACGGTCTGGCCCAGCTCCGCGTCCCGCACGAGCGACGCACCTCCCACCGCAGTGGCCTTGAAGCCCTGGGCGGCGTCGTCGGCGGTGCCCCGGGAGAAGTCGATGTCCAGCACCGCGGGGTCCGGGACCAGGCGCGGCTGCGTCGGTTCCAACTCCTTGACGTTGCCCTCGTGCAGGTCCATCACCTGCTCGGCCGTCAGTGCCCGGGTCCACACGCGGGAAGCCGCGATGTCGCCCTCGAAGCTCTGGATGCCGGTCCCGCCGGGCCAGTCAGCCAGGGTGTAGGGCCGGTCGACGGTGGCGGGCACCAGGATCTGGCCGGTCCGCTCCTTGGACACCGTGAGCTCGCCGTCCAGGTAGACCTTCCACGTCGTGCCGTCGTAGGTCTGGACCGCGTCGACCCACTCGTCCTTCTGGTAGCGGCTGGCGAGCCAGTCGTTGGTGGTCGTGGTCCGCAGGGCGCTGGTCATCGTGCTGCCGTTGACCCACATCCCGAACCCACCCGTGCCGTGGACGCGGCAGACCAGCTGGGGCTGGGTCGGCAGGGTCGCACCCGTGTACCGGAACTTGCACTGCTGGGTGAAGGAGCCGGTCGGCCGCACGTAGTCGCTGTTGGTCCAGATCTCGGCGAAGTCGTCGTAGTGGTAGGCGTCCTTGTCGCCGTCGAAGCTCGCCACGGTCTGGCCGAGCTCGTCGTCCCGGAGCAGGGACACGCCGTCGACCGCGGTCGCTGCGAAGCCCTGCGCCCGGTCATCAGGCGTGCCGCGACCGAAGTCCACGTCGAGCACGTTGGGACGGGGGGCCACACCCGGCTCGTCGGGCTCCTCCGGCTGCTGCGGCTCGTCGGGCTCCTCCTCCGTGCCGGAGATGGCCTTGACCTGCTCGGGGGTCAGCGCCCTGCTCCACACGCGGACGGAGGCGATCTGCCCCGTGAAGTCGAACGCCTCGCTCCCGGGCGCGAGCGAGTCGCCGATCGTCATCCCACGGGCGGGTCCTGCGGCCGGCACGGCGATCGGACCGGTCCGGGCGAGCTGGCTGGTGACCCGACCGTCGACGTAGGTCGTCATCGTGGTCCCGTCGTAGGTGATCACGGCGTCCACCCACGAGCCGGCCGCGAACGGGGTGTTCATCCAGTTGCTCGCGCCCTGCCTGATGTTGGTCACCAGGTTCGAGCCCTGGAGGTAGGCCATGTACGAGCCGCCGTTGTTGCCACAGATCATGGCCACGTTGCCCTTGGGGGGCACCGGGCCGGTGTACTTGAACCTGCACTGCATCGTCATCTGCGTCGTCGGACGGACGTAGGCCGGGTCGGTCCAGGACGTGGCGAAGTCGGGGTACCGGAAGGCGTCGTCGACGCCGTCGAACGTCGCGACCCTGCGGCCCAGCTCGGGGTCCTCGACCAGCGTGGCACCGTCCATCGCCGTCGCTGCGAACCCCTGGGCACGGTCATCGGCCGTGCCTCGGGCGAAGTCCACGTCGAACACGTCAGCCGCCGGCACGCCCGGCAGCTCGGGCTCCTCGGGCTGCTCGGGCTGCTCGGACTGCTCCGCGTGCAACGCGCGCACCTGTGCAGGCGCCAGCGCCGTGCTCCAGATCCGCGACGACGCGACCTGGCCGGTGAAGTCATGGTTCTCGTTGCCGGTGACGAGCGAGTCACCGATCGTCATCCCACGGGCGGGTCCTGCGGCCGGCACCGCGATCGCACCCGTCCTGGGCAGCACGTTGACGACCTCGCCGTCGACGTACGTCGCCATCCGCGAACCGTCGTAGGTGATCACGACGTCCACCCACTGGTTCTGGCGGGCCGCGAACGGGGTGTTCATCCAGTTGCTCGCGCCCTGCCTGATGTTGGTCACCAGGTTCGAGCCCTGGAGGTAGGCCATGTACGAGCCGCCGTTGTTGCCACAGATCATGGCCACGTTGCCCCTGGGGGGCACCGGGCCGGTGTACTTGAACCTGCACTGCATCGTCATCTGCGTCGTCGGACGGACGTAGGCCGGGTCGGTCCAGGACGTGGCGAAGTCGGGGTAGCGGAAGGCGTCGTCGACGCCGTCGAACGTCGCGACCTTGCGGCCCAGCTCGGGGTCCTCGACCAGCGTGGCACCGTCCATCGCCGTCGCTGCGAACCCCTGGGCACGGTCGTCGGCCGTGCCTCGGGCGAAGTCCACGTCGAACACGTCAGCCGCCGGCACCGCTTGCTCCTCCGGCTCCTCGACACCGTGCAGCGCCCGCACCTGATCGGCCGTCAGTGCCGTGCTCCACACGCGCGAGGCAGCGATCCGGCCCGTGAAGTCGTGGCCCGCGCCACCCGGCGCGAGGGAGTCGCCGATCGTGATGGCCCGCGCAGCGCCGGCGGCCGGCACGGGGATGGGTCCGGTCCTGGGGAACTGGTGGACGACCTCACCGTCGACGTAGGTCGCCATCGACGAGCCGTCGTAGGTGATCACGACGTCCATCCACCGGTTGGCCGCGAGCGGTGCGCTCATCCAGTTGCTGGCCGAGGTCTTGACGTTGCTGACCAGTGCCGAGCCCTGGATGTAGAGCATGTACGAGCCGACGTTGTTGCCACAGACGACGGCCACGTTGCCGGTCGGCGGGACCGGGCCGGTGTACTTGAACGTGCACTGCACCGTGACCTGCGTGGTCGGGCGCACGTACGACGTGTCCGTCCACGAGGTGGCGAAGTCGTCGTAGTGGTAGGCGTCGTCGGTGCCGTCGAAGCTCGCGACCGTCTGGCCGAGGTCGGCATCGTCCACGAGGGTCACCCGGTCGACAGGGGTCGCCGCGAATCCCTGTGCTCGGTCGTCAGGCGTTCCGCGACCGAAGTCGACGTCGAACACGTCGGGCTCGGGGACCTCGGTCGCGGCGGCGGTCGGAGACGCCGCTGCCACGTCCACGACCTCGGCGGGCGCCGCCTGGGTGGGCGACATGGCGAGCAGTCCGCTGCCCGCCACCGCGAGGGACAGGACCGCTGCGGCAACCGGCCGCCACGCGCGGGTTCGGGCTCTGGGTCGCGTGTTCACGACGTCTCCTTCGTGTGGATCTTCCATGGGTCAGGCCGCACCCAGCTGGGTGACGGCCACGGTGGTGATGCCGCAGCCGAGGAGCGTGATGCCCCCGGCGGCGAGAACGGGGGCCACCCGAGTGGCCAGCCGGAGGACCGCGCGCGACTCCGCGGCACGAGCGACGACGTGGCGTCCCGACACGGCGAGGACGCCGACGGTGAAGAGGACTGCTGCCAGGCCGAGGCCGAAGCAGATCACCAGGACGAGCGCGAAGCCGGCACGTCCGGTGAAGAAGCCCGTGACCAGCACGAGGAACGCGGCCGGGGAGGGGCTGAGGCCACCGGAGATGCCGAGCAGGACCAGGCCGGGTCGTGACGGACCCGGCCCGTGCCCGTGCCCGTGGCCGTGCCCGTGGCCGTGGCCGTGGCCGTCGGATCGTCCCGCGCGCAGGTGGCGTCGAAGCAGCCAGACGCCGGTGCCCGTGACGAGCACCCCGGCGGCGAGCTGCAGCGTGGTCGTCAGGTCCTGCATGCCCACCAGGTCGGAGAGCGAGAAGAAGGTCCAGGCAACGGCGAGGACGAGGCAGGAGAAGGTGTGCATGAGAGCGACGGAGCTGCTCATCCAGAGCGCGTCGCGGACCCTTCCCTCGGTGCCGACGAGGTAGGCGGCGGCGAGGCTCTTCCCGTGCCCGGGCGCCAACGCGTGCAGGGCCCCTGCGGCCAGGGCGACCAGGATGGCGACCGGCGCGAGACCGGGTGCGGACAGGGAGCCCTGCAACCGTTCACCGAGCGAGTCGGCCCCCAGGACGAGCGGGGCGACCAGCGGGTTCGCGGCGTGCGGGGTCATCTCATGCCCTGCTTCTCGCGACGGCGGTGCCAGACCAGCCCGCCAAGGACGCTGACCAGGGCGACGGCGCCCAGGACGCTGCCCGTCTGCACGGCCGCGCTGCGGCCCAGGTCCGGAGCCGTCGAGGTGCCGGCACCGCCGGCGGCCGCGAGGGCCCAGACATGGGTCTCCTGCCCGCCGTCGTAGACCTGCTTCTGTCCTTCCGGACCGGATGCCATCGTCTTGTACGCCGGGTTCATGTCGGTGAGCATCGCCAGCTCGACCTGTGCTTCGGACACGGTGCCCGGACAGGCGAAGTCGAGGGTGACGCCCGCGTCGACCAGGTGGGCGATGTCGACGACGGTCCCGGTGCAGGCACCGTCAGCAGTGGTCACCGAGACCTGCTCGAGCAGGTAGTCGGCGAACGCCGTGGACGTCGCGAGGAGGTCCTGGTCCGCTGGTTCGAAGAACACCGCGCCGTCGAGCATGAAGCGCTCCGGCGGCAGCAGGTCGAGCCACTGGGCCAGGTAGGTGAGGTCGTCGGACATGCCGAACCTCCACGTCACCCGGACGGTGTCGGGAGCCTCGAGGTCCACCTGGGCGACCGAGGGGTCACCGAACGGGTGCGCTGCGGCATGAGGCGTCGGCGTGACCGTGCCGATGACGACGAGGGCGCCGACGACCGAGACCAGTCGCAGCACGAGCCGCAGGGCACACACCAACACGTCGGTCCTCGATAGAAGAAGCAGGCAGGATCCAGCGCCATCCCGATCGAGTGGCGAACGCGGTGAATCTCGCGACCGGGACCGACGATCCTGCGTCGGGCAGCCCTCCCTCGCGCCGCGAGCAGACGACGGGGCGGTGAAGAAACGCAACCGCTGTCGGAAGCGGTCTCAGGCGTGGACGACCAGGGAGAGCTCGTCCGCGCGCACCCGCAGGTCGCTGAACTCGAAGACACGCCCGTCGGACACGCGGGCCGTGCGCAGGAGCCGTACCAGCGGAGCCGACCGCGGCACGGCCAGCAGCCGACTGTCCTCGGAGCTGGCCGCGACTGCGCTCACCCGGTACGACGTCTGCCCCGGCTCGATGTCGGCGGTCTCGACCAGCGCGTCCACGAGCGACCGCTCATCGGCCGGGACCTGTTCGAGCGCTGGCGCCAGCCAGCTCGGGAAGGTCGCGCGCACGAGCACCGCCGGGCGATCCTCGATGGTCGCGAGCCTGGTCACACGCAGCACCTCGTCGCCGCGACCGACCTGCAGGCCCGCGGCCTCGAACGCCGTGGCACGAGCCGTCGCCACGCTCATCGTCGTGCCGGCAGCGGAGACCCCGGCCGTCCTGGCCCACTGCATCAGTGGCTTGCTGAAGTCGTAGTCGTGGGTGCGGCTCGGCGCGTAGACCAGCCAGCGGCCGTGGTGGCGGGAGAGCAGCATCTGGTCGCGCTGCACCACCTCCAGTGCCCGGCGCACGGTGCTGCGGGACACGCCGAGCTCGGTGGCCAGCGCCGTCTCGCTCGGCAGGGCATCGCCCGCGGCGTACTCGCCCCGGTGGATGCGCGCGGCGATCGCCTTGGCGATCTCGGGATACCTCAACGTGGACGACCTCCGGGCAGACGGCACGGCGCGACGCCCGGAGCGGCGGCGCACGGTGGCGTGCACGAAGCACCGTCCGGGCTGCGCGGATGGTGCACGACCTCGGCGCTCCCGCGGTGAACGGGCGGTGACCAGAAGGACTCGCGAGTCGGTCCCGCCTTCGAGCCGGGTCGACGAGCCGCACCACGACGGCCACGACCACCTCGCTCGGCGGGGCCGGTGCGGGCACACCCGCGACGTGCGAATCATCGAAGCCCACCTCGTCGGCTGGGACGTCGATCGTCAGGACTGGCGCACCACCGCGTGGACCGCCTCGATCCGCGCACCCCCACGGGCCCCGCTTTCCCCCCGCACTGCGCCAGACCCCGATCTCAGCGGCTACACGTCACGCGCGATCTCCACGTCCGCCTACCCCTACCAGGCCCGATTCACCTGCACGTCAGCGCTGAGACCGCGGCGGAGCGCATCGATCCCGCCACCGCGACCCTGGAACCGATCGACGAGCACAGCTGCACTCTTCGGGCCGGCTCCAACTCGCTGGACGAGCTGGCCATCTACGTGACGACCAACGGGTTCGACTTCCTGGTTCACGAGCCCCCCGACCTCGTCGAGCACATCAGGACGCTGGCAGCGCGCCTCGCCGGCGCGACCAGCACCGCCGAACAGGCCGGTTGAGGGGGCAGCTCTCCGCCCGGCCTGACCGTCCCACGAGGGAACCGAGGCCGATCACCGCAGCTCCGGAGCCGGACCCCAGCGGCTGCACCAGCCGCATGTCGTCGGTCGACCCACGCCAGGACGGCGACCGCAGTGGTGACGATCAACCCGCGGGGCCTTGGGTGAGACCTGCAGCACCAGCTCCGCGCCCCCGACGGCACAACAATGAGCCTTCTGGATCGGCGCTCCCTCCTCCAGCGACTCCACGGCTGCCCGGTGCCGCGTCCCCTGACTGTTGCCGCTCGTCGAGCGCCCGCTCCACAGCATCCCGGCCGGGCGACCACCGCGTACTGGCAGTCATCGGACTGATGTTGGCCACGCCGCTGTGGACGAGCCTCATCGGTGCGCACAAGGCAACCTCAGCGCTCGCCTGCACCAAGGCGGCACGTGGCTGCCGGCTGCGTGCGATCGCGGACGACCACTCGACCGCGATCGAACCAGTACCTGACGCAGCTGCGTCAACGAAGAGACGAAGGAGCACCCATGCCCACCCTGCATGACCCACTGTCCCTGCCGGCCTTCACGACGCCGAACCGGATCTTCATGGCACCGATGACCCGGATGCGCGCCGCTCAGCCCGGTGACACCGCCACGGAACTCATGGCCGAGTACTACACCCAGCGCGCGAGCGCCGGCCTCATCGTCACCGAGGGCACCCAGATCAGCCCGGAGGGGAAGGGCTACGTCGCCACGCCGGGGATCTACTCCGCCGAGCAGGTCGACGCCTGGCGCCGCGTCACCGCTGCTGTGCACGGCAGCGGCGGCAGGATCGCTGCCCAGCTGTGGCACGTCGGGCGGGTGACCCACCCCGACCTCCAGGAGGGTGGCCCCGGCGTCTCGGCCAGCGCCCTGCCGTTCGACGGCCTCACGACCATCGCTGATGGTGCCGGCAACCTCGTCACGGCGCCCTGCCCGACCCCCCGCGAGCTGCGGGCCGACGAGCTCCACCGCATCGTCGGGGACTACCGCCGGGCGACCAGCAACGCCCGCGACGCCGGGTTCGACATGGTGGAGATCCAGGCGCCAACGGCTATCTCCTCCAACAGTTCATGTCGACCAGCAGCAACCTCCGGTCCGACGAGTACGGCGGCTCGCTGGAGAACCGCGCCCGCTTCCCCCTGGAGGTCGTCGACGCCGTCATCGACGCCTGGGACGCCGCCCACGTCGGCATGCGCATCTCGCCACTCATCAAGTTCGGCGGCCTGGACGACGCCGACGGGCTCGAGATGGGCCTGTACATCGCCGAGCGGCTCAACGAGCGCGAGCTCGGCTACCTGCACCTGAGCGAACCCGACTGGGCCGAGGGCCCCGAGCTCGACGACGACTTCCGGATCAAGCTCCGCGAGGCGTTCAGCGGCGTCATCATCGCCGCAGGCGGCTACGACGCCACCAAGGCCCAGCGCGTGCTCGAGAACGGATGGGCCGACGCCATCGCCTTCGGCAAGTCCTTCATCGCCAACCCCGACCTGCCCGCTCGCCTCGCCATCGGCGCCGGCCTCAACCCGCTGCGCCCCGAGCTCATCTACGGCGGTGGCTCCGCCGGCTACACCGACTACCCCGCGCTCGGACGCTCAGCCTGACCCGTGCAGCCGAGGCCCGAGTGGATGCACCAGCACGGCGGTAGCGCTTAGCATGGCGCTCCAACCGTTGGCATCCGATGCTTACTCCGCGACTCGGGGCGGAGCCGTGGAGCGCGACCTATGGCTCAGCTGGACGACGACCCGTGTCTCCTCGGTCGCGAGCGTGAGCTCGCGGACGTGGACGTGTTCCTCTCACGGGCCGAGGCCGACGGCGCAGCCCTCCTGCTCACGGGCGACCCGGGAGTCGGCAAGTCGTCGCTCCTCGACGCTGCCGCGAGGAGAGCGGCCGCCGCCGGGGTGCGGGTCGTCCGCACGGGAGGCGTCGAGTACGAGACCGATGTGAGCTTCGCCGGCCTGCACCAGCTCGTCGACCGGCTGGCCGACGAGCTGGTGCAGCTGCCCGCTCCGAGCCGGGAGGCGCTGCAGGTCGCCCTCGGACTCGACTCCGGCCCCGCTCCGGAGCGGCTGACGGTGCTCCAGGCGTCGCTGGCGCTGCTGCGCCGAGCGGCCGACGAGAAGCCGCTGCTGGTCGTCATCGACGACATGCACTGGCTGGACCGCGCGACCGCCTCCGTCATCGGCTTCGTCGGACGCCGGGTGGGGGGCAGCAGGATCGGCCTGCTGGGAGCCACCCGACCCGGCGCCGGTGGGTTCTTCGAGCGCACCGGGTGGCCGGAGCTCGGCGTGCGGCCGCTCGACGACGACGATGCGATGGAGCTGCTGGCTCACCAGTTCGCCCACCTGCCCACGCGGGTCCTGCGGGAGGTCGCGCACGAGGCGCAGGGCAATCCGTTGGCGCTGCTCGAGTTCGCGGCGGCAGCCGGTCACCCCCGCGCCGATCCTCGCGCAGCCTCTGGGTCGACAGCGGTCACCGTCCGTGAGGTCCGGTCCCTCTACGCGACCCGGATCGGCCGCCTGCCGGCGGCGACACGTCGGCTGCTGCTGCTCGCCGCCCTCGAGGGCTCGGGAAGCCTCGCCGCCCTGGCCGAGAGCAGCGCCTCGGCGGGCCTGTCCGGCCTCGACCCGGCAGAGCGCGACCACCTGGTTCTGGTCGACGAGCGGTCCGGTGAGATCAGGTTCCGGCACCCGATGATCAAGTCGGTGGTCGTCGAGCTCTCGACGCACGACGACAGGCGAGAGGCACACCAACGGCTGGCGGAGATCTTCCCCGACCAGCCCGAGCGGCGCGGGCACCACGCAGCCGAAGCCGCTGAGGCGCCGGACGAGGCCGTGGCCGCGATCGTCGAGGAGGGCGCGCAACGCACACTCCGGCGCGGCGACGTGGTCGGGGCCGTCACGCGCCTGCTGCGTGCCGCCGAGCTCAGTCCGCAGCGCGGCGCCCGGAGTCGTCGCATGGCGCACGCGGCGTTCATCGGTGCCTTCGCTGCAGGCGAGCTCAAGAGCTCCTCGCAGCTGTTGCGCGAGGCCAAGCGACGGGACCCCACGCTCGGCGAGACGCTCGAGGCGGCGGTCGCCACGGCCTACATGCTGCTCAACAGCGACGGCGACGCCACGGTGGCCCATCGGTTCCTGACCGCCGCGATCGACACCGCGTTGGCAGAGCCCGACCACGACCGGGACGCACTCTCCCGCGGTCTCTACACGCTCGTGGTGATGTGCCACTACGCCGGACGCGTGGACTACTGGGAGGACTACGACGATCTCGTCGCCCGGATGGGTACGTCGGCACCGGCCGACGCCCTCCTCCTCACCGAGACCTTCGCCGCCCCTCTCACCGCGTCGCCATCGATGCTGGCGGCGCTCGACCGCCAGATCGAGCAGCTCGACGACACGCTGGACGTCGAGCGCATCATCCGCACCGCGATCGCCAGCTTCTACACCGACCGGCTGGCCGGCTGCCGGCATGCCCTGGACCGGGTCGCCCGTGACGGACGCGACTCCGGCGCGGCTGCTTCGGCACTGATGGCGCTGAGCATGATGACCTTCGACGACCTCGCCGCCGGTCGGTGGCATGCCGCTGAGCGGACCGCCGCCGACGCAGGGGCGCTCGCGGACACGCTCGGATACCGGTTGTACGACTCCAGCCGCACCTACGCCACCGCCCTCATCGCCGCGCGCCGCGGGGACCTCGAGGTGTGCACGGCGGAGAGCGAAGCCATGCTCGCCTGGGCGGTCCCTCGACAGCTGGGACGACTCGAGGACTTCGCGAACCATGCGCTCGGCGAGGCGGCGCTCGGCGCCGGCGCCTTCGAGGAGGCGTACGCCCATGCCGCCGCCATCGGCAGACCGGGCAGCCTGCACACCCACGACCCACAGGCACTCTGGTCGGCGTGGGACCTGGTCGACGCCGCGCTGCACACCGGGCGGTCGGACGAGGCCCGGGCCCACGCCGAGGCGCTGCACGCCGCCGACCCGGGTCGGCTGTCAGCGCGGTTCGCCATGGTCGCTGCTGCCGCCCGGGCGATGGTCGCGCCGGACGACACCACGGCGGACCTCTTTGACGACGCACTCGGCATCCCCGGGATCGAGGCGTGGCCGTTCGACCTCGCGCGTGCGCGGCTGGCCTACGGTGAACGGCTGCGCAGACTGCGTCGGACACGTGACGCGCGGGTCCAGCTCGAGGCCGCCCGTGACGGCTTCGACCGTCTCGGCGCGCGGCTGTGGTCACGACGAGCCTCCGCCGAGCTCCGGGCGACCGGCGCAACTCGCCGTGCTGCCGCCGCCAGCGGCGTCGGCGGTGTCGACTCCCTGACGCCCCAGGAGCTCGAGGTCGCGCAGCTGGCGGCAGGCGGCCTGAAGAATCGCGAGATCGCCACCCGGCTCTACGTGTCCCCTCGCACGGTGTCGGCCCACCTCTACCGCATCTTCCCGAAGCTCGGCATCACCTCTCGCGCAGCCCTGCGCGATGCGCTGGGCGACACCTCGAGCGCCAACACCCGGTGACCGCTCCGGTCGACCGCGTCCGTACCCCTGCGGTATTGCAGTCATCCGACTGACGTTGCGCGCGCCGTGCCGGACGAGGCTTGCAGGACACCCGGCGCCCCGAGGGGCCACACACGAGGAGCAAGCCATGCCGAGCATCACCACCGACGACGGGATCTCGATCTTCTACAAGGACTGGGGCTCGGGTCAGCCGATCATGTTCCACCACGGCTGGCCGCTGAGCTCGGACGACTGGGACGCTCAGCTGGTCTTCTTCGTCCAGCAGGGCTTCCGGGTCATCGCCCACGACCGTCGCGGGCACGGGCGCTCCACCCAGACCTCCGACGGGCACGACATGGACCACTACGCCGCCGACGCCGCCGCGGTGGTCGCGCACCTCGACCTGCGCGACGTGGTGCACGTCGGGCACTCCACCGGCGGAGGAGAGGTGGCCCGCTATGTCGCGCGGCACGGCGCCGGCCGGGTGGCCAAGGCGGTTCTCGTCGGGGCAGTGCCCCCGCTGATGCTGCAGACGGACGCCAACCCGGGCGGCCTGCCGATCGAGGTGTTCGACACCTTCCGTGAAGGTACCGCCACCAACCGGTCCCAGTTCTACCTCGACGTCGCCTCCGGGCCCTTCTACGGGTTCAACCGACCCGGCGCGAAGGTCTCCCAAGGAGTCATCTGGAACTGGTGGCGGCAGGGCATGATGGGCGGGGCCAAGGCCCACCACGACGGCATCAAGGCGTTCTCGGAGACGGACTTCACCGAGGACCTGCAGCAGATGCGGGTGCCCACACTCGTCATGCACGGCGACGACGACCAGGTCGTCCCGATCGGCGACTCCGCCGAGCTGTCGGTACGCCTCCTCGTGGACGGCCATCTCAAGGTCTATCCGGGCTTCTCGCACGGCATGTGCACCGTCAACGCCGACGTCATCAACCAGGACCTGCTCGCGTTCATCCGGGACTGAGCGACCGGACGGCGCGGCAGGAGGCACGGCCCGGGCGACCGAGCCGTGGCCCGCCCCTGCCCGCCCACGAGGAGCAGACACGTCACAGCACACCGAGTGAGGACCACGACATGACCGCCACCCCCATCCAGCCCGACCAGCTCCCGGCCACGATCCGCGACTACCTGAGCGCCCACGCGGCCCGCGACGTCGACGCCGCCCTCCGCTCCTTCGCCCCCGAAGCCGTCGTCGTCGACCAGGGCGAGACCTTCCGCGGGACGAGCGCCGTCCAGACCTTCCTGCGCGAGGCCGGAGCCCAGTTCACCTACACCACCGAGCTGGTCGGGGCCCAGCGTGTCGACGACGCCCACTGGGTCGCCACGAACCGCCTCGAAGGCGACTTCCCCGGCGGCGTCGCCGAGCTCGACTACCGCTTCACCCTCGACGGGGCCGGCATCACGGAGCTCGTGATCGGTCCCTGACGAGAGACCCCTTGCCGACCCCCAGCCACCTCGCGCTGCGGCGTCGTACCCAGGCGGCTCGACCGCCTCCAACCGAAAGGAAATGCATCATGTCCCTCTCCACCCACGAGTCGACGACCAAGCCGACGATCGTGCTCGTCCACGGGGCCTTCGCCGACTCCTCCTCCTGGAACGACGTGATCGTCTCGCTGCGCAACGACGGCTACCCGGTGATCGCGGCGGCCAACCCGCTGCGCGGTCTGCAGGCCGACGCGGACTACCTCCGCACCGTCCTCGACAGCGTGGCCGGCCCCATCGTCATCGCCGGCCACTCCTACGGCGGCAGCGTCATGAGCCAGGCGGCCGACGGCCATCCCCAGGTGAAGGCCCTCGTCTACGTGGCCAGCTTCATCCTCGAGGAGGGCGAGAGCACCGGGGAGCTCGCCGCCAAGTTCCCCGGCGGAGAGCTCGGTCCGGCGCTGAACCCCGTCACGCTCCCCTCCCCCGACGGCCAGGAGGTCTCCGACCTCTACATCCAGCAGGACAGGTTCCGCGAGGTCTTCGCAGCCGACGTGCCCGAGGACGTCACCGCGCTGATGGCCGTGACCCAGCGACCCATCGTCGGCGACGCACTGGAGGAGAAGGCCACCCGAGCGGCGTGGAAGAACATCCCGAGCTGGAACCTGGTGACCCTCGCAGACCTCGCGGTCCCGGCCGAGTCCCAGCGGTTCATGGGTGAGCGCGCGGGCTCCCGGAACGTCGAGGTCGACGCGTCCCACGCCGTCTCGGTCTCCAAGCCCGAGGCCGTCGCGCGCCTGATCGACGAGGCCGCCCGCGCGACCACCCGCTGACACGTGCCCGACGCATCCCGGACCGGCCCCTCCCCGTCGCCAGCGACGGCTCGAGGGGCCGGTCCGGCAGGCATGCAGCGCCAGGAGCAGCCACGATGACCCAGAGCCTGCCGTTCACGATCCCGCTCGCGGCCGAGCTTGCCGCCGTCGCCCTCGGGGCCGTCCAGGGCGCCCTGTTCGCCGGCGCGTTCACCGAGCGCCGCATCGACGCGCTCGGCGCCGTGCTGGTGGGCGTCGGGCTCGCGCTCGGCGGGAGCGTGCTCCGCGACCTCCTCCTCGGGGAGGCCCCGGTCGTCATCCGTGGCCAGTGGTACGTCCTCGTCGCTGTCGTCGCCGCGTTCCTCGGGATGTCGCTGCAGCGGTTGTTCGCACGTCTCGACCGGATCATCCTCCCGCTCGACGCACTGACCATCGGCCTCTTCGGCGCAATCGGCACCTCGAAAGCGCTCTCGCTCGAGGTTCCTGCCGTCCCGGCGGTCGTCGTGGGCGCCATCGCCGCCGTCGGCGGCTCCATGCTGCGCGACCTGATGCTCAACCTGCCTGTCGCGCTGCTCCACGTCGGCTCGCTCTACGCCGTCGCCGCAGCCGCCGGCGCCGCGTTCCTCGTCTCGCTCGTCGCGGTGGGCGTCACCGTGCCGGATGCAGCAATCGCCGGAGTCGCCCTCACCACAGCGACCCGGCTGCTCGCGGTGCGCTTCGGTTGGAGCTTCCCCGAGCAGCAGGCGCTGGCCGTACGACGCCGCGGATCCCCCAGCCCCGGATGAGCGCGCCCGCACCGAGGCCTGGCTTCCGCGCGGTCACCTGCCGTCGCCACTGCGGTAGCCGAGCAGTCCCTCGGCGCGCAGGAACGTCTCGCCGATCTCGAGCTCGGCGGCGTCGACCAGGAGACCGCCGATTCGCTCACCGCGTCGAGCGCGACCCGCCGAGAACGACGAAGGCCCCGGGTCGTGGACCCGGGGCCTTCGGTTGCTCGACGTGCGCGAGGGGGGAGTTGAACCCCCACGCCCTTTCGGGCACACGGACCTGAACCGTGCGCGTCTGCCTATTCCGCCACTCGCGCGTGAAGCCCCGCAAGGTTAGCCCAGCGCGTGAGGTCCGACCAAACCGGGAACGGAGGGTGCGGGCCGCCGGACGTCGACATGGTTACGATCGGTCGCGACCCGGCGGCCGGTAGGCCGGTCAGCCCTGCCCGGACGAGCATTCCGCCGCAGCGGCGGAGCGACGCAGAGCGACGACCTGGAAGGAGGCGGCGGGACGTGGGTGGACTCTCGCGCCTCGAGCAGCGGCTCGAGCAGATGATCTCCGGCGCCTTCGCCAAGGCGTTCCGGTCGGCGGTGCAGCCGGTCGAGATCGCGGCCGCGCTGCAGCGCGAGGTCGACAACAACGCACAGATCCTGTCGCGCGACCGGCGGCTGGTGCCCAACGACTTCCACGTCGAGCTGTCCGCGCCGGACCTGGAGCGGCTGGCGCCGTACGACTCCGCGATGGCCGGCGAGCTGGCGACCCAGCTGCAGGACCACGCCGACGACCAAGGCTACGTCTTCCCGGGTCCGGTCAACATCGAGTTCGAGCCGGCCGAGGACCTCACGACCGGCCGGTTCCGCATCCGCAGCCGCGCGCAGGCGCGGGTCACGGGCAACGCCACGCACACGCAGGTACGCCGCGCGCGGGCCGTGCTCGAGGTCAACGGCACCACCCAGCCGCTGCACCCGCCGGGGGTGGTCGTGGGGCGTGGCACCGAGGCGGACGTGCGGATCAACGACCCCGGCGTGAGCCGGCGGCACGTCGAGTTCGGCGTGACCACCGAGCGGCGCGGCGACGAGGAGACCGTGCGAGTCGAGGTGCGCGACCTCGGCTCGACCAACGGCATGCTCGTCGACGGGCAGAAGATGGCCCGCGCGGCGCTGCACGACGGCGCCGAGGTGCGCATCGGCAACACCACCATGACGGTCCGCGTCGTCGAGGAGGACGCCTGGGATGTCTGAGCTGACGCTCTTCCTCATCCGGGTCGCCTACCTGGCCATCCTGTGGATCTTCGTGCTCTCCGCGATCTCGGTGATCCGCTCCGACATGTTCGGCGCGCGCGTGCCCGAGGCGGCGCGCGGCGCCGCCGAGCCGCGGGGCCCCAAGGGCAAGGGCAGGAGCAAGCCGCCGGCCAAGCGTCGCGGCTCGCCGACCCACGTCATCGTCACCGAGGGCAGCAACGTCGGCGAGCGCGCCGAGCTCGACCAGGCGCCGATCCTCATCGGCCGCGGGACCGACGCCGCGATCCGGCTCGACGACGACTACGTCTCCACCCGGCACGCTCGGATCGCCGCCTCGGGTGACCAGTGGTTCGTCGAGGACCTCGGCTCCACCAACGGCACCTACATCGGCAGCGTGCGGATCACGCAGCCCACGACGGTCACCCTCGGCACCCAGGTGCGGATCGGGAAGACCATCCTGGAGCTGCGGAAGTGAGCCTGCGCCTGCACTGGTCGGCGATCTCCGACGTCGGCCGGGTCCGCAAGGACAACCAGGACTCGGGGTACGCCGGCCCCTGGCTGCTCACCGTGTGCGACGGCGTCGGCGGCGCGGCGCGCGGCGACATCGCCTCCAGCACGGCCGTCTCGCAGCTGCGCCGCCTCGACGAGCAGCCGACCGGCGAGCCGGAGGACCTGCTCGGCCTCGTCTCGGGGGCGCTACACCGCGCGCACGACCGGATCAACGACCTCGTCGACGAGGACCCGACGCTCAACGGCACCAGCACCACGGCGACCGTGGCGCTCTTCGACGGCCAGCGGATCGGCCTCGGGCACGTCGGCGACAGCCGCGCCTACCTGTGGCGCGAGGGTGAGCTCTCGCAGCTCACCAAGGACCACACGTTCGTGCAGAGCCTCATCGACGAGGGCCGGATCACCGAGGCGGAGTCGCGGGTCCACCCGCACCGCAACCTGATCCTCAAGGCGCTCGGCGGCCCCGGCGACGTCGACCCCGACCTCTTCCTCATCGAGCTCGTCGCCGGTGACCGGCTGCTGCTGTGCAGCGACGGTGCCAGCGGGGTGCTCGACGACGCGCGGCTCGCCGACATCCTCGGCAGCGGCACGCCCGACTTCGCCGCGGTCGAGCTGGTGCGCGCCAGCCTCGAGGCCGGCAGCTCCGACAACGTCACCTGCATCGTCTCCGACGTCGTCACCGACGAGCAGGCTGCCGGGGACGCGGCGTACGCCGAGCTGGAGCCGATGCTCGTCGGCGCCGCCAGCGAGCTGCGCCGCAAGCCGGTGCGCGGCGCGAAGCCCGGCGGCCTGTTCCGGGGCCACCGCTCCGGCGACACCGGCGAGCTCGACCCGGTGCCGGCCGACGTGCCCGACGACGTCCCGTTCGCGATCCCGTCGGACCCGATCGACCCCGAGGCCGCCCGCTACGCCCCCCGCCCGCCGCGCCGCCTGGCCTGGCTGCGGCCCGTCTTCGCGCTGCTGGTGCTCGCCGGCGTCGTCTGGGTCGCCGCGGCCGCCGCGTGGTCGTGGAGCCAGCACCAGTACTTCGTCGGCGAGCAGGACGGCTCGGTCGTCATCTTCCGCGGCCTCAACACCGAGGTGCCGGGCGTCTCCCTGAGCGAGCCCTACGAGACCACCGACGTCGAGGTCGACCGGCTCTCGGACTTCGACGCGGGCAAGGTGCGCGCCGGCATCGAGGTCGACGACCTCGACGACGCCCGGCGCGCCGTCGACAACCTCGCCGCCAAGCAGGCGCCCGAGCAGACCGCCGGGTCCGCCGCGTCCGCCGGGTCCGCGGGCTCCACCCGCCCCGCACCGCCGGGCCCGGGCTCCGGCCCGAGCGACGAGAGCGACGAGAGCGACACCGCCGTCGGACCGGAGTCGCCGTGATGGCGGCCGGCCAGCAGGGCGCGATCATGGGCTTCGTCCACCGCCGCCGGCGGGGGGCGGAGCTGTTCCTGCTCGTCCTCGCGCTCGCGGTGGGCGTCGGGGCGTACGCCGCCGTCGGCATCGGCGTCGAGGGCGAGGTCCCCGTCGACCTGCTGGGGTACGGCGGGTGGCTGGCCGGCCTGGTGGTGGCCGCGCACGTGGTGATCCGGTTCGTGGCGCCGTACGCCGACCCGGTCCTGCTGCCGGTCGTGGCCGCGCTCAACGGGCTCGGGCTGGCGGTCATCCACCGCCTCGACCTGGCCGACGGCACGACGTTCGCCCGTCAGCAGCTGACCTGGATGACCCTCGGCGTCCTGCTCTTCGTCGGCACGCTCGTCGTGCTGCGCGACCACCGGGTGCTGACCCGCTTCACCTACACCAGCGGCCTGGCGGCGATCGTGCTGCTGCTCCTGCCGCTGGTGCCCGGCCTGGGCAAGACGATCAACGGCGCGCGGATCTGGATCGGCGTCGGGCCGTTCAGCTTCCAGCCCGGCGAGGTCGCCAAGGTGCTGCTCGTCGTCGCCTTCGCGGGCTACCTGGTGCTCCACCGCGACGCGCTGGCCCTGGCCGGCCGGCGGCTGCTCGTGGTCGACCTGCCCCGCGGTCGTGACCTCGGGCCGATCCTGGCGATGTGGCTGATCAGCCTCGGCATCCTCGTCTTCCAGCGCGACCTGGGCTCCAGCCTGCTGTTCTTCGGCCTCTTCCTGGTCATGCTCTACGTCGCGACCGAGCGGCCGGGGTGGCTGGTGGTCGGCTCGACGCTGTTCCTCGGCGGCGCGCTCGTCGCGTGGCGGCTCTTCGGCCACGTGCGCACCCGCGTCGACATCTGGCTCGACCCGTTCGCCTACTACGGCGAGGGCACCAGCGACCAGAGCTACCAGCTGGTCGAGTCGCTCTTCGGGATGGGCTGGGGCGGACTCCTGGGTCGCGGCTTCGGCGAGGGCAGCCCCGACCGGATCCCCTACGCCGAGTCGGACTTCATCATCGGGGCGATCGGCGAGGAGCTGGGCCTGACCGGCGTCATCGCGGTCCTGCTGCTCTACGGCCTCATCGTCGAGCGCGCGCTCCGCGCGGCGCTGATCTCCCGCGACGGGTTCGGCAAGCTGGTGGCCACCGGCCTCGCCAGCGTCTTCGCGCTCCAGGTGTTCGTGGTCGTCGGCGGCGTGACCCGGCTGATCCCGCTCACCGGCCTCACCACCCCGTTCCTCTCCTACGGCGGGTCCTCGCTGGTGGCGAACTGGGTGATCATCGCGCTGGTGCTGCGGATCTCCGACCTCGCCCGCCGGCCCGCGCCGTCGGTCGGCGACACCGCCGGCGACACCGCCGCGGACGCGGAGACCACCCAGGTGGTACGCCTGTCATGACGATGAACAAGCCGATCCGCACGATCTCGATCTTCTGCCTGCTGCTGTTCCTGGCGCTGATGGTCAACGCGACCTACCTGCAGTACCACGCGGCCGGCGACCTCAACGACGACCAGCGCAACCGGCGCGTGATCGACGCGGCGTACTCCCGCGAGCGCGGCGCGATCCTCGTCGGGCGCGACTCGGTGGCGGTCAGCGAGCCCGCCGACGACGAGTACGAGTTCCTGCGGACCTACCCGCAGCCGTTCAAGTACGCACCGCTCACCGGCTTCTTCGCCTACCAGTACGGCGCGAGCGGCATCGAGCGCACACAGAACGACGTGCTCTCCGGCGAGGACTCCCGGCTGTTCGTCACCAAGCTGGTCGACCTGGTCAGCAACGACCAGTCCGAGGGCGGCAACGTCCAGCTGACGATCGACCCGGCGGCGCAGGACGCGGCGTACGCCGGGCTCACCGCGCTCGGCAGGGGCACCCGCGGGTCGGTGGTGGCGCTCCAGCCCAGCAGCGGCAAGGTGCTGGCGATGGTCTCGCTGCCGACGTACGACCCGAACAACCTCGCCTCCCACGACTTCTCCGCGGTCGCCGACACGTGGGAGCGGCTCACCGACGACCCCGCGCAGCCGCTGCTCAACCGCGCCATCCAGACCACCCTGCCGCCGGGGTCGACGTTCAAGGTCGTCACCGCCGCGGCCGCGATCGAGGCCGGGCTCTACACCGCCGACGACCAGGTGCCGGGCGGCGCGACCTACCAGCTCCCGTTGACCAGCGGCGAGACCGGCCAGATCGACAACGAGGGCCGCGCCTGCGGGACCGACCGGATCCCGTTCACCCAGGCGATGGAGCAGTCCTGCAACACCACCTTCGCGGCGCTGGCCGGCGAGGTCGGTGCCGAGCGGATGCTCGAGACCGCGGAGGCGTTCGGCTTCGGCAGCACCTCCCTCGAGGACCTGCGCCCGCAGGCGGAGTCGGTCTATCCCGACGACCCGGACGCCGCGCAGCTCGGCCAGACCGGCATCGGCCAGTTCGAGGTGCGGGCGACGCCGCTGCAGATGGCGATGGTCGTCGCCGGCATCGCCAACGGCGGCGTCGTGATGCGGCCCTACGTCGTCGACGAGGTCCAGTCGGCCGACTACGAGGTGCTGGACAAGACCGAGCCCACCGAGCTGTCGCAGGCCGTCCGGCCGCAGACCGCCGACGAGGTGACCGAGCTGATGGTCTCCACCGTCGAGAACGGCACCGCCTCGCCCGCCGCGATCCAGGGCGTCGAGGTCGCCGGCAAGACCGGCACCGCGCAGTCCGGAGACCCCGACCGTCCGCCGTACGCCTGGTTCGTCTCCTTCGCCCCCGACGAGGACGTCGCCGTCGCGGTCGTCATCGAGAACGCCGAGATCTCGCGCTCCGAGATCGCCGGCGGCACCCTCGGTGGCCCGATCGCGAAGGCCGTCATGGAAGCGGTGATCCGCCAGTGACCGACCCGACCGAGCCGTTCGGCACCCCGGCGCCGTCCGGCGACCGGTACGCCGACGACGCCCACCGCTACCGGCTCGAGGGCCGGATCGCGACCGGCGGCATGGGCGAGGTGTGGCGCGCGACCGACGGCACCCTCGGCCGCGAGGTCGCGGTCAAGCTGCTGAAGTCGGAGTACGCCGACGACGCGACGTTCCGCTCCCGGTTCGAGACCGAGGCGCGCCATGCGGCCTCGCTGCACCACCCCGGCGTGGCGGCCGTCTACGACTTCGGCGAGGCCGCCCCGACCGACGGGTCCGGCGTCCCGCGGCCCTACCTCGTCATGGAGCTCGTCGACGGCCAGCCGCTCTCCGCGCTGCTGCGCGAGGGCGAGGCGCTCGACCCCGACGCGGTGCGCGACCTGCTCGGCCAGGTCGCCGACGCCGTGGGTGCCGCGCACGCCGCCGGGATCGTCCACCGCGACATCAAGCCGGCCAACCTGCTGGTCACCCCGGACCGCACGGTCAAGATCACCGACTTCGGCATCGCCCGCGCCGCGGACGGCATCGGGATGACCCAGACCGGCCAGGTGATGGGCACCCCGCAGTACCTCTCGCCCGAGCAGGCCCGCGGCAACTCCGCCACGCCGGCCTCGGACGTCTACGCCCTCGGCGTGGTCGCGTTCGAGATGCTCGCCGGGCACCGCCCGTTCCAGGCCGACTCACCGGTCGCGACGGCGCTGGCTCACCTCAACGACCCGGTCCCTGACCTCCCGGGCTCGGTGCCGGCCGACCTGGCCGCGGTGGTGCGGCGTGCGATGGCCAAGGACCCCGCGGAGCGGTACGCCGACGCCTCGGCGCTCGCCGCGGCGCTGCGCGACCCCTCGACCGAGGTGCTCGCCCCGCCGCCGGCGTCCGCGGGCGAGCAGACGCAGGTGATCGCGCCCGCGGTGGTCGCCACCCCCGAGCCGCCGACCCAGGCGACCGCGGTCGTCCCGGAGGCCTCGAGCGCGACCGCCGGCCTCGACCCGGACATGACCGACGGCAGCACCGGTGCCGGCGGCGGTGGTGCACGGCGTACCGGCCTGGTCGTCGCGCTGCTCCTCGCGGTCCTCGTGGTCGCGGGCGTCGTCGCCGCGATCGCGTTGAGCGGCGGCGGTGACGACGACGACCCGGTCAACACGCCCTCGGCGTCGGCGGGCACGATCACCATCGACGAGGACGACTACGTGGGCCGCCCCGTCGGCGACGTGCGCCGCGCCCTGGCCCGCGCCGGGCTCAAGGTGACCACCGAGGAGGTCACCAACCCCGGGGGCGAGACCGCCGGCCTGGTCACGTCGGTCGACCCGTCCGGCCGGCTCGACGAGGGCGAGCGGGTGACCGTGCAGTACTGGGGTCCCGAGCCGGTCGTGGAGCCGACCGAGGAGCCCACCGAGGAGCCGACCGAGGAGCCGACGACGGAGGAGCCGTCCCAGGAGCCGACGACGGAGGAGCCCACGGAGGAGCCCAGCTTCAGCGAGGAACCGACCGAGGAGCCCCCCACGTCCACGCCGCCGCCCTCCCCCACGGCCCCGACGTCCGCCCCCGCCTCACCGGCGCAGGCGAGCACCGCGCCCAGCCCCACTGACGAGGTCACCCCGTGACGGGGCCGGTGGTCGGCGGTCGCTACGAGCTGGGCGAGCTGCTCGGCCGGGGCGGGATGGCCGAGGTCCGCAAGGGCACCGACACCCGGCTCGGCCGGGTCGTCGCGGTCAAGCGGCTGCGCACCGACCTGGCCAGCGACGCGACGTTCCAGGCCCGCTTCCGCCGGGAGGCGCAGTCCTCGGCCTCGCTCAACCACCCCGCGATCGTCGCGGTCTACGACACCGGCGAGGAGCTCGCGACCGACGGCTCCGGCGTCGCCCAGCCCTACATCGTCATGGAGCACGTCGCCGGGCGCACGCTGCGCGACATCCTGCGCGAGGGCCGCAAGATCCTCCCCGAGCGCGCGCTCGAGATCACCAGCGGCGTGCTCTCCGCCCTGGACTACAGCCACCGCGCCGGGATCATCCACCGCGACATCAAGCCCGGCAACGTCATGCTGACGCCGTCCGGCGACGTCAAGGTGATGGACTTCGGCATCGCCCGCGCGATCAGCGACGCCTCGTCGACGATGACCCAGACGGCGGCCGTGGTCGGCACCGCGCAGTACCTCTCCCCCGAGCAGGCCCGCGGCGAGACCGTCGACTCACGCTCCGACGTGTACTCCGCCGGCTGCCTGCTCTACGAGCTGCTCACCGGCCGCCCGCCGTTCGTCGGCGACAGCCCGGTCGCCGTCGCCTACCAGCACGTCCGCGAGCCGGCCCGCCCGCCGTCGGACCACGACCAGGACCTCCCGCCCGAGGTCGACGCGATCGTGATGAAGGCGCTGGCCAAGCGGGTCGAGGACCGCTACCAGTCCGCCGCCGCCATGCGCAGCGACATCGAGCGCTACCTCGCCGGCCGACCCGTCCAGGCGGCAGCCGCGCCGCCGGCCACGCAGGTCGCCGCTCCCGTCGCCGCGGCGCCCGCCGTGCACCAGACCGCCGTGCGCCCGCCGCTGCCGGCGGCCGACGACGGCGGTCCCGGTCGTCGTACCGGTCTGATCGCGTTCCTCGTCGTCCTGCTGCTCGGGCTGGTCGTGGCGGGCTTCGTGCTGCTGCCGCGGCTCTTCGAGTCGCCGCCCGAGCAGGTGCAGGTGCCGAACCTGGTCCGGCTCGGTGACGACCAGGCCCGGGCGGCGATCCGCGAGGCGGGGCTCAGCGTCGGCGACGTGTCGTTCGCCGAGAACGACACGATCCCCGCCGGCAAGGTCGCCGAGCAGCAGCCCAACCGGGACCAGTACGTCGACCCCGGCACCGCCGTCGACATCGTCGTCTCCCTCGGCGAGCCGCAGGTCAACGTCCCGTCCGTGGTCGGGCTCAGCCGCGCCGACGCCGCGGCGCAGCTGCGCGCCGCGGGGCTGCGGACCAACCAGGAGGAGACGGAGTCCGACGAGCCCGCCGGAGAGGTGGTCGCCCAGGACCCGGCTGCGGGCCAGGAGGTCGCGGAGGGCGCGACGGTCACCATCGCCTACTCCGACGGGCCCGAGGAGGTGCCCGACGTCCGCGGCCGCCGTCAGCGCGAGGCGGAGCGGATGATCACCGAGGCGGGCTTCCGCGTCTCGGTCGTCCGCTCCTCCGACACCACGGAGCCGAGGGGCACGGTCATCCAGCAGAGCCCCGAGCCCGGCGAGACCCTGCCTCAGGACTCGACGGTCACCATCGTCGTCAGCACCTACGAGGAGCCGACCGAGGAGCCCTCGCCCAGCGAGACCCCCGATCCCAGCGACTCCCCGACCGACCTGCCCACCGACCTGCCCTCGGTGTTCCCCTCCCGACCCGGCCGCGGCTGACCGCCCCCCGAGCGGGACGCCGGGTCAGGCGATCGGCTCGGCGTAGGACATGGTGAGCACGCCGTCGTACGCCGGGGCGACGACCTCGTCCTCGACCTCGAGGTCCCAGCCGACGGCGCCGCGGGCGACGGCCTCGAG
The DNA here is from genome assembly GCF_014266025.1 of Nocardioides deserti. Taxonomy (GTDB): domain Bacteria; phylum Actinomycetota; class Actinomycetes; order Propionibacteriales; family Nocardioidaceae; genus Nocardioides; species Nocardioides deserti. Next base: position 181,277 of record NZ_JACMYC010000002.1, read on the forward strand.
GTAGGCCGCGACGTAGTCGTCGCCGGCGACGCTCGCCTGCAGCACCGCGGGGTCGCCGACCGCCTCGATGACGTAGGGCTGCGGGTAGGGCACGCCGTGCAGCGTGACCGCGTTGCCCTCGCACTTGATGCCGGTCGTGGTGATGATCCGCTGGCCGGCGATGGTGATCGCGGTCGCGCCGCCGCGCCACAGGGCGTTGACCACGGCCTGGATGTCCTGCTGGTGCACGACGAACTCGTCGAAGTCGGTGCCCTCCTCCGGCTGGGCCTCGACGACCTCGGGCTCGGCGTCGGAGAGGGTGATCCGCAGGCCGTCGCCCTGCTCGGCCTCGAGACCGGCCGCGTCGCGCAGCCGCTCGGCCTTGCGCCGGGCCCTGAGGACGCCGGAGTTCGGAACGGAGCCGGCGAGGCGGTCCACCTCGCTGTCGAGCGCGGCGGCCCGTCGCCGGAGCGCGTCGTACTGGTCGGCCTCGGCCTCGACCAGGGAGGCCAGGTCGGTGTAGCGACCCGGGCGCAGGTCGGTGCCGTCGCTGTTGAGGGCGCTGGCGACGAACAGGGTGCCGCTCAGCGCGACCATCACCGGTGTGCCGATCCGCCAGCCACGCCCCGCCCCGCCGCGCGGGCGCCGCAGCCGGTCGACCCAGCGGCGCGGCGGGCGGTCCTGAGGCCGCGCGTGGGAACGAGGGGTCACGACGACTAAGGTAACCCGCGTCCCGCGACGCCCGGTCGTGGGCGAGCCGGCGCACGACCCCCAGCACCCAGCACCAGGAGAGCCCCGTGGCCAAGCAGAAGACCGAGCGTGACCCCCTCGCCCCCGTGCGAGGACCGATCTTCTCGGTGCGGTTCGTCGTCGCGCTGCTGCTGATGGTGGTCGGCATCGCGTGGATGGCCTACTTCTACGCCGCCGTGCGCGCCGACCCGACCGTCATCGGCTCCGAGCCGGGCAGCCCGGCGTTCATGGCCGACCTCGGCGACTGGAACTACGCCATCGGCTTCGGCCTGCTGTTCCTCGGGCTGATCGTCGCCGCCCACCCGTCCACCCCGCTGGGCCGCGGCCGCGGCGTCGTGGTCGGCATGCTGGGCTGCTTCCTCATCGGCCTGCTGTGGATCTGCACGTTCTACGTCTTCAGCGACGACCTCAGCGACCTGTGGGTCTTCAACGACCTCAACCAGCTGAACCTGGTCGTCGGCATCGGCTTCATGGCCGTCGGCTTCACCTACGCCACGCGCTGGGAGTGAGCCCCGGCCGCGTCCGCGGCCCCGCTTGATCCACGACCTCCGACCGCCGGTCGGCCTCCGGGCCGGCCGGCGGTCGTCGTCCGTCCACAGGTTCCTCCCCAGGCTGTTCCTCCACATCGGTGGAGGAACCTGTGCAGAACTACACGCGTGTAGTTCTGCACAGGTTGCTCCACACCTGTGGACGCGCGCGGTCCTGCGCGCGCGGCGAAACACCGGCCGGCGCGAGGTTCATCGGGGCGCCGCCGAACCTGACGGTCCTCCGCTGCAGCTTCATCGGCCCGCCGTCAGCGTCATCGGGTGGCCGAGGGAGCTGACGGCCCGGCCCGGTCCTCAGGCCAGGACGAGCACGCGGGCAGCGGTGGCCGCCAGCACGACGACGGCGATGAGCGTGAGCCCGCCGAGCTGGTACGCCGTGCGGCGTGGTCCGCGGGGGGAGTAGACGAGGACGAGGGCGACGAGCAGGCCGCCGACGAAGCCGCCGAGGTGGCCCTGCCAGGAGATGCCCGGCACGGCGAAGGTGATCACGACGTTGACGGCGATCAGGATGCCGAGCTGGCGGACGTCGCCGCCGACCTTGCGGGCGAGGACGAACAGCGCGGCGAAGAGGCCGTAGACGGCACCGGAGGCGCCCAAGGTGGCCTGGTACTCCCCGGCGAACCACAGCACGACGGCCGAGCCGGCGAGCAGGGAGAGGAAGTACAGCGCGAGGAACCGCGCCCGGCCGAGCGCGGCCTCCAGCTGCGGGCCGAGCACGTAGAGCGCGAACATGTTGAACGCGATGTGCAGGACCTGCACGTGGGTGAAGCCACTCGTCAGGACCTGCCACAGGGCGCCGTCGACGACGCCGGGCAGGAAGGTCCCCACGCCGTCGCAGCGCTCGGCGGAGACCTCGAAGCCGCCCTGGCCGGTGGCGCACAGGCCGTTGGGCCGCAGGGCGAGCAGGTCGACCAGCCGGCTGGCCGCGCCGCCGGTGACCAGCACGGCCACCCAGACCGCCACGTTGACCGCGATCAGGCCGATCGAGGTGCTGCCGATCTTCGTCGGCCGGAGCCCGCCGTACGCCGTGCGCCCGCTGCGCGTGCTCCGCGCGCCCTCGGCGACGCAGTCGGGGCAGTGGAAGCCGACCGCCGCGTCGCGCATGCAGTCCGGACAGATCGGACGGCCGCACCGCTGGCAGCGGATGTGCGACTCCCGGCCGGGGTGCCGGTAGCAGACGGGCACCCCGGCCTCGGGGGCCGGCTGAGGGGACTCGGTCAACGTGGGGTCAGCGGGCAGTCAGCGGATCTCGACGGTCTCGATGACCACGGGCTCGACGGGGCGGTCGCCCGGCCCGGTCTTCGTGGTGGCGATCGCGTCGACCACGTCGCGCGAGGCCTGGTCGGCGACCTCGCCGAAGATCGTGTGCTTGAAGTTCAGGTGCGGCGTGGGGCCGACGGTGATGAAGAACTGCGAGCCGTTGGTGCCCGGACCGGCGTTGGCCATCGCGAGCAGGTAGGGCTTGTCGAAGACGAGCTCGGGGTGCGGCTCGTCCTTGAAGGTGTAGCCGGGGCCGCCCGTGCCGGTGCCGAGCGGGTCGCCGCCCTGGATCATGAAGCCGTCGATGACGCGGTGGAAGATCAGGCCGTCGTAGAACGGGCCGCTCCGGCCGTTGCCGGAGTCGTAGGACTTCTCGCCGGTCGCGAGGCCGGTGAAGTTCGCGACCGTCTCGGGGGCGTGGTTCGGGAAGAGGTTCAGGACGATGTCGCCCCGGTTCGTCTTCAGTACGGCCTGCTGGTCAGCCATGGAGGTCCTAACGCGTGGGGAACGGTGTCGGTACGCCGCGGCGCGGGGTTCCGATCGCGCCGCGGGTGGGTACTGCACGAAGGCGGCGGCGTGGTCCGCCGCGCCCCGTCGATCCTCGCACGTGGCGCCAACCGGCTTCCCGGGTGGCCCGGCCGTGCGGTGCGTGGTCGAATGGACATGACCGAACGGAAGGAAGTGACGCGATGCGTCTGCGCCAGAAGAAGTCCCTCCTCGATCAGGCCTCGGACTACGTCGACACCGTGCGTCCCCAGGTGGAGGCCGCCGTCGCCCAGGCCCGGGAGGCGGTCGAAGAGTTCGTCGAGACCACCGCACGCCCCGCCCTCGAGGACGCCCGGGTCAAGGCCGGACCGGCCCTCGCCGACGCCAAGGTCCGGGCCGCCACGAGCCTCCACGAGGCTCGTGAGAAGGCCGCCCCCGTGATCGCGGACGCCCGCGAGAAGGCCGGCCCCGCGCTCGCCGACGCGAAGGCGAAGGCTGCTCCGCTGGTCGCCGCGGGCGCCGCGGTCGCCGGCGAGAAGGCCGCCGCGGTGCGCACCGCCGCCGAGGGCAAGGTCGCCACGCTCAAGGGCGAGCCGCCGAAGAAGCAGCGGAGCAAGGTCAAGACCCTGCTGGTCGTCGCGAGCGTCGCCGGCGTCGTCGGCGTGGTCGCCAAGCGGCTCCAGGGCGGCAGCAGCAGCGACAACTGGCAGTCCTCCTACGTCCCGAGCCCGCCGCCCGCGACGACCCCGACGTCCACCATGGCGACCACCACGACCGCCGCTGCGCCGGTCGGTGACGCCACGGCCGCGACGCCGCTGGCCGACGAGGTCGCCGAGGACGTCGGCGGCGCCTCCCCGGACGAGGCGATCGCCGATGCCGCCGAGGCCCCGCACCCGGTGACCACGCCGGAGGACCCGGCCGAGGTCACCGACGTCGACGGCCAGAAGTAGCACGACGCCCCGCGCCGAGCAGCGGGGCCTGCAGCGTCACCCGGACCGGCCGGAGGAGAGATCCTCCGGCCGGTTCTGCTCAACCCAGGCGTCGATCTCCTCCCACCAGCCGTAGAGCCAGTCGATGCGTGCCTCCCGGTCCGCCGGGATGTCGGCACGCGGCACCTGCCACCACCGCATGGTGATCCGCTTGTCCATCGGCAGCGCCCGCCAGACGTCCGCGACGCCGTGGAGGTGGTCGAGGCCGGTGTGGGCGACCAGCACCACGTCGGCCTCCGGGGCCGCGTCGAGCGCGGCCAGCAGTCCGCCGGGCCGAGGCGCCAGCACGTGGGTCATCCGCTCGGCGCGGTCGGCCATGACCGTGAGGCCGAGCCGGCGCAGCCGCTCGATGGCCCGGCTGCGGCGCTGCTGGGTGAAGTTGCCGCCCTCGGGGAAGATCACGAACGCGTCGTTCTCGTCCAGGCCCGTGGCCAGGGCCGCGATCTGCTCGTCGACGTCCACGCCGGGCCGGCCGGGGGTGATGAACCGGGCCGGGATCCGGTTGAGGAGCACGTCGATAGCCGGGTCCCACGCGAGCGTGTCCTTGAGGACGACGCGTGGCTCGCGGGCGTACCAGTGCATGAGCGCGTGGATGAGCGTGAACGAGTCGCCCGGACCGGCGTGCCGGCAGCACACGACGATCGGTACGCCGGGGTGCGCGTCCGGCGTCGGGCCGTCGGTGGCGATGGTCAGCCGCAGCACGCGCCGGGCCTCGCGGAAGAAGACCCACATCACGCCCTGCACCAGGTCGTAGTGGATCCCCTCCCAGTACGGCGTGCGCAACCGCCGGCCCAGGCCGCTCGCGAGCCACATGCCCAGCAGCACGAGCAGCAGCAGCGCCTCGGTCGTCAGGTAGAGGATCACCACCCAGGCCAGGCGGACCACCCGCAGCCGGCCCGGCACCACCGAGGACAGCAGCGCGGCCCCGAGCAGCCACAGCGGCAGCGTGATCCACAGGAACGCCGCGAGCGCGATGACCGCGGGGGCGAGCACGAGCCGTCGGACCGCCCAGGTCAGCACCTTCACCGCGGGGCCGGACCTCAGGAGCCGAGGTGCTGGTCGAGGTAGTCCACGCACGCATCGTAGGTGCGGTCGATCCGCTCCTGGACGCTCGCGAAGTCGGTGGCGGCGCGCCACGTGTCGTCGCGCGCCGAGGTTCCGCGGGCGGGCAGGACGTGCGCCTCGACCCCGGGCGGCAGCTCCTCGAGCTCGCGGTGGAAGCGGTGGCGCCGGGCGATCTCGAACGACACCCGCGCGACCTCCCAGGGCCGGCGCGGGACCTGCAGCGGCCGGTCGATGCGGCCGACCTGGAGCACGAACACGCGGTCCGCCCCGAGCTGCGCCGCCCGCGCCAGCGGGATGGAGTTGACGATGCCGCCGTCGAGGTAGTGCTCGTCGCCGACCCGGGCCGGCGGCAGCAGGCCCGGCACGGCCGCGCTCGCGACGACGGCGTCGACGACGCGACCGGAGTCGAACCAGTGCTCCGCGGCCCGCTCGATGCTGGCGGCGCACACCTGGAAGCGCACGGGCAGCTCCTCGAAGGTCACCTCGCCGAGCTCGTCGACGAGCCGCTGCTTCAGCGGCCCGGCCGACCACAGGTGGGTGCCGGTGGACACGGCTCGACGCATCGTCCGCAGCGGCCGGTCGCCGTACACCTCGCGCGGCGCCTGGCGCGCGTCGTCCCACAGCCGGGTCATCCGCTCGATGACCGACAGGGTCGGCTCGCGGGCGACCAGGGCCCCGTTGAGCGCGCCGATGCTGGTGCCGAGCACCAGGTCGGGCGTGATGTCCCGCTCGAGCAGCGCTCGGAGCATGCCGACCTCGACCGCGCCGAGCACTCCCCCGCCACCGAGGACGAACGCGGTGCTGGTCATCTCCGGTCGGCGGTCCGGGTCGCTCAGCCGGCGACCGGCTCGCCGAGCTGGGCGCGGACCCGCTCGGTGGCGCGGCGCTCGGCCCAGAAGCTGAGGACCGGGATCGTCCCGCAGACCAGCGTGACCAGGGTGAACTGCAGGTCCCACTCGGCCCGGCGGGCCAGCAGGAACGCCATGATCAGGAAGATCATGTAGAGCCAGCCGTGGGCGACGCCGAGGTACTCGGTGATCGCGTTGCCGAGCTCCTGGGCGCCCGAGCCGGCGGCGAAGAGGTCGGGGGTGCTGCCGAAGATGCCCCACATGCCGCTGCCGTCGAAGTTGGCCAGCGGCACGCCGACCAGGCACAGCACGATGAGCAGCATGCCGACGACGGTGGCCATGAAGCGGTAGCGGGTCAGTGCGCTGTTGAGGCCGGGGTCGGTGCGCTCGTCGTCGTCGATCACGACCTCGACGGTACCGCCTCCCCGGCGGCCTCCTCCGTGCGCTCGGCGGCGGTCGCGAGGTCCCGTGACCAGCGCCACCAGATGAAGGCGGCGAAGCCGGCGAAGACGAACCACTCGATGCCGTAGAGCAGGTTCTTCAGGCCGGTGAAGGCCGACGCCTCCGTCACCTGCTCCACCTCGGCGGTCGCCAGCCCGTCCAGGGGCTCGGTGGCGATGCCGAAGGCGCCGTACAGGTCCTGGTCGACGTGCTGGATCAGGTCGGCGGTGCGGACCTGCGGCAGCACGTCGTCGGTGCGGTCGGGGTCGGTGGCGTTGGTGCCCTCCGTCGCCTGGAGGTACGCCGTCAGCTCGGCCGGTCCGGGCGCCGGCTCGGGCGCGTCCGGGGTGGCGGACCAGCCGCGGACGACGTACACCGCGGAGCCACCGCCCCCGTCGACCTCGAGCGGGGTGACGACCCAGTAGCCGTCCTCCCCGTCGTGCTCACGGCCCTCGACGTAGACCGTCCCGGTCGGCACCCAGGTGCCGCTCACCTCGACCGGGTGGCCGAGCTTCGCGGCCGGGAACGGGTCGTCCGGGCCGATGACGTCGACCAGCGGGACCGGCTCGACGTCGCTGTAGTCGGCGGTCTCCGCCTCGCGGTGCGCCTGCCAGGAGTCGAGCTGCCACAGGCCAAGCCGACCGGCCAGCAGCACCAGCACCACCGCGAGCAGGTGCCCGCCCCAGTAGCGCGGGTGGAGAGCGGCAGGCACCCTTCCAGGGTACGGCGTGACCCCCGTCGCACCGCCCCGGCCGGCGCCTCAGCCAGGTCGGTCGGTTCAGGTCGGTCGGGTCAGTCGGCGCAGGCGGCGAACGGCGCGACCCGGTCGCGGACGAGGGAGGCGCCGACGACGGGGTCGATGAGCCGGTAGCCCACGCGGCCGGTGGAGGGGTCGGCCACGCCGTCGCGGAAGCCGTCGGTGAAGGCCGTGCCCCGCGCCGGCCAGGTCTCCCCCAGCCGCAGCCGGGCGAAGGCGTCCGAGCGCAGCTCGCCGAGCCGGGCGGTGGCCAGGCCGCCCTGGAGCGCCATCGACCACGCCTCGAGCTCGTCGAGCCCGGCGGTGTCCACGCCGGCCGGCGCCTCGACGCAGCCGCGCTCGACGTACGTCGCGTCGGCCGGTGACCCGACCAGGGCCGCCAGTGCGGGGTCAGCCGCCCACGACCCGTTCCCGTCGTCGGCCGCACCCGAGACGACCAGGCTGTCCTCGGCCCGGACCTCGGCGCCGGCCAGGATGCCGACCCGGTCGCGCACCGCGCGCTGCACGACGGCCATGTCGATGCCGAGCCGGAACGACAGCACCCAGCCGGCGCCGTCGGGTCCGTCGAACCGCGCCTCCCAGCGCACGTCGTCCTGGGTGAAGCCGTAGTCGCGGGCGAGCCGCTCCTCGACCGGACGCAGCAGTCCCGGGGTGAGCAGCGGCGCCTGCCGCTCCGCCCGCGCCCAGAACCGTGCCCGCTCCGCGGGAGGCGCCTGCCCGGTCAGGTCGGCGACCCCGAGCTGCAGGCGCACCCGCTCGAGGTCGGTCACCGACAGCGACGTCGCCGCGGCCGGGACCAGCGGCAGCACGGCGGCCGCGGCCTCGTCCCGCACGTCGAACTCCGGGACGGCCGTCGCGCTGGGAGCCGGCGCCGGGGCGGGCGCCGGCGGGTCCTCGGTGCAGGCCGCGAGGGAGGTGAGGAGCAGGACTGCGGCGACACCCGCGGCGATCCTGCTGGTCTTCGGTGACATCGGTGTGGAGCCTAGGGGACTCGAACCCCTAACCCCCTGGTTGCGAGTCTTGAAATGACTCACGTCCCCGAGGGGCGGACCGAGCTACGGACCTTCGTAGCATGCGTGCAGCTCAGTTCTGAAGGCTTTGGCGGCGGGTGAGGGTGCCGGTTCGGGACTCGTCACTCGGCGTAAGCGGACGGGCCTAAACCGGGCCTGGGACCTAGCTCAAGGATCACCATTGTTGGGCCACGGAGACGAACGAGTTCACGAGCATGAGCGGCCCGCGCCAGAGCTCTCCGGTCTCGACATCCCAGGCAACGACCCCGGCAGCCGCCGGTGACCCACTGGCCTCGGGCATCGAGAACAGCATGACTGAATCAGTCGCCCAGCCGATCACTCGCCCACCGCCGCCGTTCTTCTCCGTGCCCTTAACCGGGAGCAGCGAAAGCGGCCGACCCTCGTCGTCGAGGACGACAAAACCGTCCCGGTCCCAGGAGCGTTCCGGTGTCATGGTGGTTAGCTGACGCAGCGCTGCCCACCGCTGCCCTCGTGCGGCGGGCTGGTCCAGAACGGCGTACGCGTCCAGGTCGCCTAGCGGCGTCGCGGCACCCGCAGGATCGAAGCGAGACCACAGGTGTCCGCTGGTTTCGCTCCAGTGGTCGGCCACTACCCTGCCGTCCTCCAGGAGCGCGGCGTACGTCGGGTCGAAGCCGAGGCGGCTGACCGACCCATCGCCGACATCGATGCGCCAGCCGTTCGTGTACTCCAGTGGCTCCCCCAACGCCGCCCAGGAACGACCGAGCAGGACCGCGGCGCCGTCGGGGGTCCAGTATGTCGACCGCCCGGTCCACACCTCCCCGAGCCCCTCAACCGGGTACATCCTCGACTCGGCCGTGGTGAGGTCGATGACCACGACTCCCTCGGCCTGCCCGATCGCGAGCCGAGTCCCGTCCGGGGAAAGCGATCCGCGGCCCAGGCCCAGCTCGTACTCACCGGTGTCCACGAGGTCGAGCCCGGTCGTGTCCAGGGACCGCCACCCGCCGTCATCGCCGTACACCCAGACATTCGCCACTTCGGGCCCCAGCATGATCTGCACCGCCGCAGTCGCTCGCGAGACGGGGTCTTCACCCAGGGGAACCAGAGAGTCGGCAGAGGCCCACCACCCCAGATCGCCCGGGTACTCCGGAAGTGACTCCCACTCGGCCGGGTCATAGGACGGCAGCACCTGATCCCGCTCGACGGATGTCCCGCTCCCTTCGACAACTTCGGGTGAGGTCGGTACGGACGGAGTGGGCGAGAGTGCTGGGGATGGCGACGAATCGCCGGGCAGGACCGCCCAGGTGACCACGCCGACGAGAGCGAGAGCCGCTGCAGCTGAGGCGACGCCAACCGCGGTGCGCCGCCTGCGGCGGCGTACCCCCTCGGTCCAGGCGTCGGTCGGGTCCAAGCTAGCTTCGAGGTGACCCGACTCGCGCTCGAGCAGGTCGCGCAGGTTGTGGGTCATCGAGTCGTCTCCTGTTCATCGAGGCCGACGAGATCACGCACGTCGGTGTAGGAGCGCAGGGAGCGCAGGGCGTGGTGCGCCTGGCTCTTGACCGTGCCCACCGTTACCCCGAGCGCCTCGGCCGTCTCGCGCTCGGTGAGGTCGTCGAAGTACCGAAGGACGACGACTGCTCGCTGCCGTCGGGGCAGTCGTCCTAGCGCCGAGAGCAGGACACTGCGCCCGGCATGGTCGGCCTCCGGAAGGGCGTGGTCACCGAGCGGTTCGGCCGATGGAGTCTCGCGACTGCCCCGCCACCACGATGCCTGATCGTGGACGATGACGGTCCGGGCGTACGCCGTGGGGTGTCCCGACCGGAGCCGGCCCCAACGCTCGGCCACCTTGATCACAGCCTCCTGCACGAGGTCCTCCGCCTGGGCGCGGTCGCCGGTGAGCAGGTACGCCGAGCGGAGCAGCCGGGTCCGGTGCCCGGCCACCCAGTCCACGAAGTCCTCCGGCGGTGTCAGCACCCGTCCCCGATCGTCGTCGCCATCGCTGCCCGATCGCAGCCTGCCCCTTGAACGTCACCAGACGCACCAATGGTTGGCTCATGGCGAGAATCCAAGGAAATCAGGGCAATCCGCGCGGTGAGCGGCTGCGTCTGTCCACGACGATCTGACGTCGAAAGGCTTCCCCCGCCAGTCCCCCACAGCGATCAGAGAGCCAGCAGGGTTTAGCCCGAAAATGAGAAGAAACCGCAGGTTGACCTGCGGTTTCATCGAGTGGAGCCTAGGGGACTCGAACCCCTAACCCCCTGCTTGCAAAGCAGGTGCGCTACCAATTGCGCCAAGGCCCCGTGCGCGCCCGGGGCGCGGCGTTCGGGAGGGAGCGGACGGCTCAGGAGGAGGCGCGGACGCTGTCGGTCGCCTCGGCCCACAGCGCCTGCTCGTGCTGACCCTCGTCGTACTTCTTCTTCGCGAGGACCGCGCCGGCGGCGGCCAGGGCGAGGAGGACGATCTTCTTCATCGGGTGACCTCCGTGGAGCTGCGAGGGTTTACAGGGGCGGAGCCCCCGCGTGTGTGTGGGCCTAACAGGACTTGAACCTGTGACCTCTTCCTTATCAGGGAAGCGCTCTAACCGTCTGAGCTATAGGCCCGCTCCGGCACGGGGCCGGGGCGGTCGCTGACGCGACCGAGGGGAAACACTAGCCGACCCCCACGGCGCCCCCCAAAACGGGGGTCGCCGAGGTCTCGGGGATCAGTTCTGGTCCTCCGCGAGGGTGACCTCGACGCCGCCGAGCAGCGCGGCCGCCATGTTGTAGAGGAACGCGCCGAGCGTCGCGACCGCGGTCAGGAGCACCACGTCGATCGCCGCGACGAGCATGGTGAAGCCCAGCACGCGGGAGGTGCCGAGGTAGTCCTCGATGTCGAAGTCGCCGCCGTCGTCGCCGCCGACGACGTCCTGGACGGTGCGGTTGATCGAGTCCCACACATCGGCCGCGCCGAGCACCGACCAGATCATGAAGACCGAGACGACCGTGACCACCGCGAACGCGATGGAGAGCAGGAACGCCGTCTTCATGACCGACCACGGGTCGACCCGGGTCAGGCGCAGCCGGGCCCGCCGCGGACCCCGCCCGCTCGCCGCCGGGGCGCTGGTCCGGTCGGCCCGCGCCGGGCCGGACCCGGCGTTGGCGCGGTGCTCGTCGGCGGCGCTCGAGAGCTTCGCCTGGAGGCGTTCGCCGAGGCCTGGGCGTACGGCGGTCTCCTCGGTGGAGCGGTCGGACATCAGTCCTCACCCTCGCCTTCGTCGGTGGCGTCGGTCGGCTCGATTGTTGCACCCGGGCCGGAATCGGCCGTCTCTGCGGACTCAACGTCCTGCGCGAGGTCGGCGGTCTCCACCGCGGCGGCCTCGACGGCGGGGTCCTCGGTGACGGCCTCGACGACCTCCTGCGCAGCGGCGTCGGCGGCCTCGGCCACCTCCTCCTCGACCCGGGCCTCACCGGAGCGGGCCACGACCGCGACCGCGTCGCCGGACTTCGGCGTCACGAACTTCACGCCCATGGTCGAGCGGCCGGTGGGACGGAACTGGTCGTTGATCGGGCTGCGGACGACCTGCCCCTTCTCGGTGATCGAGAGGATCTCGTCGCCGTCCTCGACGATGAACGCGCCGACCAGCCCGCCGCGCTCCTCGTTGGCCAGTGACATCGCCTTGATGCCCAGGCCGCCGCGCGACTGCAGGCGGTACTCGTTGATCCGGGTGCGCTTGGCGAAGCCGCCGTCGGTGATGGTGAAGACGTACTGCGGCTTGACCTCCTCCACCTGCTCGGCGGTCGCCTCGACCGCGGCGGAGTCCTCGGCCTGCTCGCTGAGGCCGGCGGCCTCCTCGGCGGCCACCTGTGCCGCACGGATGACCGACAGCGAGAGCAGCGAGTCGCCCTCGCGGAACTTCATGCCCGAGACGCCGGAGGTCGCGCGACCCATCGGCCGGAGCTGGGCGTCGTCGGCGCGGAACCGGATCGCCTGGCCCTTGCGGGAGACCAGCAGGATGTCGTCCTCGGCGTTGACCAGCTCGGCGCCGATCAGCTCGTCGTCGTCCTCGCGGAAGTTGATCGCGATGACGCCGGCCTGCCGGGGGCTGTTGTAGTCACCGAGGCGCGTCTTCTTGACCAGGCCGTTGCGCGTGGCGAGCACGAGGTACGGCGCCTGCTCGTAGTCGCGGATCGCCAGCACCTGGGCGATCGACTCGTCGGGCTGGAAGCTCAGCAACCCGGCGACGTGGCCGCCCTTGGCGTCGCGGGACGCCTCGGGCAGGTTGTAGGCCTTGGTCCGGTAGACCCGGCCCGCGGTGGTGAAGAACAGCAGCCAGTGGTGGTTGGTCGTCGCGATGAAGTGCTCGACGACGTCGTCGCCGCGCAGCGAGGCGCCGCGCACACCCTTGCCGCCGCGCTTCTGCGTGCGGTACTGGTCCGCGCGGGTCCGCTTGGCGTAGCCACCCCGGGTGATGGAGACGACCAGGTCCTCGTCGGGGATGAGGTCCTCCATCGAGAGGTCCCCGTCGGCCGCGATGATCTGGGTGCGCCGCTCGTCGCCGTACTTCTCGACGATCTCGGCGAGCTCGTCGCTGACGATCTGCCGCTGGCGCGTGACGTTGGCGAGGATGTCGCTGAGGTCGGCGATGGTGCGCTCGATCTCGGCGAGCTCGTCGATGATCTTCTGACGCTCCAGCGCGGCGAGGCGCCGCAGCTGCATGTTGAGGATCGCGTCGGCCTGCAGCTCGTCGATGGCGAGCAGCTCGATGAGGCCCTGGCGGGCGTCGTCGACCTCGGGCGAGCGCCGGATCAGCGCGATGACCTCGTCGAGCATGTCGAGGGCCTTGACCAGGCCGCGCAGGATGTGGGCGCGCTCCTCGGCCTTGCGCAGGCGGTACTCCGTGCGGCGCCGGATGACCTCGACCTGGTGCTCGACCCAGTTGCTGATGAACTGGTCGATGCTCAGCGTGCGGGGCACGCCGTCGACGAGCGCGAGCATGTTGGCGCTGAAGTTGGTCTGCAGCTCGGTGTGCTTGAGCAGGTTGTTGAGCACCACGCGGGCCACCGCGTCGCGCTTGAGCACCACGACCAGCCGCTGGCCGGTGCGGTCGGAGGTGTCGTCGCGGACGTCCGCGATGCCCTGGACGCGCCCGGAGTCGGCGAGCTCGGCGATCTTCAGCGCGAGGTTGTCGGGGTTGACCATGTACGGCAGCTCGGTGATGACCAGGCAGGTGCGACCACGCTGGTCCTCGTCGACCTCGATCACCGCGCGCTGCGTGATCGACCCGCGACCGGTGCGGTAGGCCTGCTCGATGCCCTGGTGGCCCACGATGAGCGCGCCGTTGGGGAAGTCGGGGCCCTTGATCCGCTCGATCAGGGCGTCCTGCAGCTCCTCGCGGCTGGCGTCGGGGTGATCCAGCGCCCACCGGGCGCCCTCGGCGACCTCGCGCAGGTTGTGCGGCGGGATGTTGGTCGCCATGCCGACCGCGATGCCGGCCGAGCCGTTGACCAGCAGGTTCGGGATGCGCGAGGGCAGGACGACGGGCTCCTGCGAGCGGCCGTCGTAGTTGGGCTGGAAGTCGACGGTCTCCTCGTCGATGTCGCGGACCATCTCCAGGGCCAGCGGCGCCATCCGGCACTCGGTGTACCGCATGGCCGCGGCCGCGTCGTTGCCCGGCGAGCCGAAGTTGCCCTGGCCCTGGATCATCGGCGCGCGCATCACCCACGGCTGCGCGAGGCGGACGAGGGTGTCGTAGATCGCGGTGTCGCCGTGCGGGTGGTACTGACCCATGACGTCGCCGACGACGCGCGAGCACTTCGAGAAGCCGCGATCGGGGCGGTAGCCGCCGTCGTACATCGCGTAGAGCACCCGGCGGTGCACCGGCTTGAGCCCGTCGCGGACGTCGGGCAGCGCGCGGCCGACGATGACCGCCATCGCGTAGTCGATGTAGGCGCGCTGCATCGAGGTCTGCAGCTCGACCGGCTCGATGCGGCCGCCGGGGCCCGGGGTGGTCGGTCCGCCGCCGTCGGTGGGCGTCTCGGTCACGATTGCTCTCTCTCGCTGGTTCTACCGGATGTCTAGGGATCGCTCTAGAAAGGCCCAGAGAGGGCCAGAGCGCCTAGATGTCCAGGAATCGGACGTCCTTGGCGTTGCGCTGGATGAAGGAGCGGCGCTGCTCGACGTCCTCGCCCATGAGGATCGAGAAGATCTCGTCCGCCTGGGCGGCGTCGTCCAGCGTGACCTGCAGCATCAGCCGCTGGTCGGGGTCCATCGTGGTCTCCCACAGCTCCTTGGCGTTCATCTCGCCCAGACCCTTGTAGCGCTGCACCGGGTTCTCCTTGGGCAGCTTCTTGCCGGCCTCGAGGCCCGCCGCCAGCAGCGCGTCGCGCTCGGCGTCGGAGTAGACGAACTCGTGCTCGTGCGGCTTGTTCCAGCGCAGCCGGTACAGCGGCGGCTGGGCCATGTAGACGTGGCCGTGGTCGATGAGCGGCTTCATGAACCGGAACAGCAGCGTCAGCAGCAGGGTGTTGATGTGGTGGCCGTCGACGTCGGCGTCGGCCATCAGCACGACCTTGTGGTAGCGCAGCTTGGCCAGGTCGAAGTCCTCCTGGATCCCCGTGCCGAGCGCGGAGATGATCGACTGCACCTCCTGGTTGCCCAGGATCCGGTCGATGCGCGCCTTCTCGACGTTGAGGATCTTGCCGCGGATCGGGAGGATCGCCTGGATGCGCGGGTCGCGGCCCTGGCGGGCGGAGCCACCCGCGGAGTCGCCCTCGACGATGAAGACCTCGCACTCGGCGGGATTGGTCGACTGGCAGTCCGAGAGCTTGCCGGGCAGGCCGGCCTTGCCGAGCAGGCCCTTGCGGTCGCGGGCGAGGTCGCGGGCCTTGCGCGCCGCGGTGCGCGCCTGCGCGGCGGCCTGGGCCTTGCGGATGATCTCGCGGCCCTCGGCGGGGTTCTGCTCGAACCACGCGCCGAGCTGGTCGTTGACGACCCGCTGGGTGAAGCCCTTGGCCTCGGTGTTGCCGAGCTTGCCCTTGGTCTGGCCCTCGAACTGTGGCTCGGCCAGCTTGATGGAGATGATCGCGGTCAGGCCCTCGCGGATGTCCTCGCCCTTGACGCGGTCCTCGGCCTTCTTCATCAGGCCCCAGTCCTCGCCCCAGGAGTTGACCAGGGTGGTGAGCGCCGCGCGGAAGCCCTCCTCGTGGGTGCCGCCCTCGGCGGTGTTGATCGCGTTGGCGAAGGTGTGGACCGACTCGTTGTAGGTCTCGGTCCACTGCATCGCTACCTCGAGCGACATGTGGTTCTCGACCTCGGCCGGCGACTCGGCCTCGAAGGAGATCACGGTCGGGTTCGACGGGGTCTTGGTGCGGTTGAGGTGCGCCACGAAGTCGACGAGGCCGCGCTCGTACTTGAAGACCTGCTCCAGCGCGCCGCCGGACTTCTGCGGGGCGGCGCCGTCGACGGCGTCCGCGACCGTGTCGTCCTCGACCGCCTCGGCGACGGCCTCGGCGCCCTGGCGCTCGTCGCGGACGACGATCTCCAGGCCCTTGTTGAGGAAGGCCATCTCCCGGATCCGGGAGGTGATCGTCTCCAGGGAGTACGTCGTGGTCTCGAAGATCTCGGGGCTCGCCCACCAGGTGATGGTCGTGCCGGTGCGCTCGCCCTCCTCCATCGGCCGCACCTGCTCGAGCGGGCCCTGGGGCACGCCGAGGAGGAAGGTCTGGCGCCACAGGTGGCCGCGGTTGCGGACCTCGGCGACCAGGCGGGTCGACAGCGCGTTCACGACCGAGACGCCGACGCCGTGCAGACCGCCGGAGACCTTGTAGCCGCCGCCGCCGAACTTGCCGCCCGCATGCAGGACGGTCAACGCCAGCGTCAGGGCGGGGAGCTCCTGCCCGGCGGCGGTGTCGGTGGGGATGCCGCGGCCGTTGTCCTCGACCCGCATCGCGCCGTCGGCGCACAGCGTGACGACGATGCGGTCGCAGTAGCCGGCCATCCGCTCGTCGACCGCGTTGTCCACGATCTCCCAGATCAGGTGGTGCAGGCCGCGCTCACCGGTCGAGCCGATGTACATGCCGGGCCGCTTGCGCACCGCCTCGAGGCCCTCGAGGACCTGGATGGCGGAGGCGTCGTAGTCGGCCTCCACCCGGGAGGTGGACAGCACCGCCGCGACCTGCTCGGCCTGGGCCTCGGGATGTGCCGCGGCCTGCTGCTCTGCCTCGGACTGGGCGGGGGAGAGGCTGTCCTCGGACACGTCCACCTTCTTCTCGAGCGGTCGGGCGGGCCGCCCTGGAACAGGGGCCCGGCACGGAACGGGTCGCGCGCACGCGACCCGTCGGCCATGGTACCGCCTGGCGGGCCGCCAGCCACGCGACGAGCCGTGACGCGGGGGCGTCCGGCCGGTGCGCGAGCCCCTAGGCGGCTCGCAACCGGCACCAGGAGCCGCGACCAGGGGGTCGGACGGGGGCGGGTACGGCTCCGGGGCTCCCCGATCGCCAGAACGTCAGCCGTAGGTGTCGCGGGGTCCGCGGCCGTCGCGGACCGAGCGCGGGCCCTTCTTCCAGGTCGGGCCGTGCGGCCCCAGCACCTCGATCACGGTGACCGTGCCGTGCCCCAGGTCCTCGTTGAGCCGGCGCACGACCGCCGGCGCGAGCAGCCGCAGCTGGGTGGCCCACGCGGTCGAGTCGGTGCGCACGACCAGCCGACCCTCCTCGAAGGTCTCCGGCGTGCAGTGCGCCGCGACGTCGTCGCCCACGAGCTCGGCCCAGCGCCCGAAGACGCCGTGCACCCGCAGGTCGAGCTCCCAGCCGCGCTCGGCGACCAGCCGACCGAGCGTGCTGTCGATCAGCTGGGGGTCGCGGTCGTCGGGGTGCGAGCCGGTGACCCGGGTCCCGCGCGGCCGCTCCGTCCACGGCCGGCGGCGCCGGGCGCGCGGGGTGGAGCCCGCGGTGGCCCGGGTCAGCGCCCGGGCGAGGTCGAGGCCGTCGTCGCGGTGCTCGGGGCCGTCGGGGGTCGCGGGGTCGTCGGGGGTCGCGGCGGGCGCGCCCGGCTCGTCGGTCCCGTCAGGCATCGCGGCGTACCTCCCCTCCGGCGACGGTGAACCGGACGCCGGCCAGCGCCTCGGGCACGTCCGCGCCGACCGCTGCGGTCACCAGGACCTGCTCGGCGCCCGCCACCAGCTCGGCCAGCTGCGCGCGCCGCTCGGTGTCGAGCTCGGCGAAGACGTCGTCGAGCACCAGGATCGGGTCGTCGCCGTCGGCCCGCAACAGGTCGTACGACGCCAGCCGCAGCGCCAGCGCGAAGGACCAGGACTCGCCGTGCGAGGCGTACCCCTTCACCGGGAGCTGCTGCTCGCCGCCACCCTGGGCGAGGCTGAGCAGCAGGTCGTCGCGGTGCGGCCCGACGAGGGAGATGCCGCGGTCGATCTCGTCGCTGCGCCGCCGCTCGACCTCCGCGAGCAGGCGCACGGCCAGCGCGGCGGCGTCGCGCGCGTCGCCGAGGTCGAAGGAGGGGCGGTACTCGATCTCGGCGTCGTCGCGGCCCGCGCCGCGGGCGACGGTCTCGTAGGCCTTCCCGACGTACGGCGCCAGCCGCTCGACCAGGTCGAGCCGGGCCGCCAGCAGCTCGGCGCCGGTCCGCGCCAGGTTGTCGTCCCACACCGCGAGCGTCGCGAGGGCGGCCTCCTGCGAGGAGCTGCCGCGGCGGGCCGCCCCGATCGTCTTGAGCAGCGAGTTGCGCTGCTTGAGCACCCGGTCGTAGTCCGCGCGCACCCCGGCCAGGCGCGGCGCGCGCAGCACCAGCAGGTCGTCGAGGAACCGCCGGCGGTCCGAGGGGTCGCCCTTGACCAGGGTGAGGTCCTCGGGGGAGAAGACGACCGTGCGCACCAGCCCGACCAGCTCGCGGGCGCGGGGGAGCGGCGAGCGGTTGATCCGCGCGCGGTTGGAGCGACCGGGGTTGATCTCGACCTCGAGCACCGCGGTCCGTCCGTCGCGCACCACCGCCGCGCGGACGACGGCCTGGTCGGCACCCGCCCGCACGAGCGGCGCGTCGCTGGCGACCCGGTGCGAGCTGAGCCGGGAGAGGTAGTCCACCGCCTCGACCAGGTTGGTCTTGCCCTGCCCGTTGCGGCCCACGAACGCCGTGACGCCCGGGCCGAGCTCGACGTCGACGGAGGCGTAGGAGCGGAAGTCGTGCAGGGTGAGGTGGGAGACGTGCACCGTGGGTCGGCTAGCTCTCCGCGGGCGCCGAGCCCTCGCCGGAGCCGGCCTGCTGCGCCGACCCGGACTGGTCCGGCGTTCCGCTCTCCGCCGAGGTGCCGGCCGCGTCGCCGCCCTTCGGCGGGGCGGTCTGCATGGCGTGCCCGCCGAACTGGTTGCGCATCGCGGCGACCGCCTTCATCGCCGGCGAGTCGTCCTGGCGGGAGACGAACCGGGCGTAGAGCGCGGCGGTGATCGCCGGCGTCGCGACGGCGTGCTCGATGCCGGCCTCGACCGTCCACCGGCCCTCGCCGGAGTCCTCGGCATAGCCGCGGATCCCCTCGAGGCCAGGCTCCTGGTCGAGCGCGGCGACCAGCAGGTCGAGCAGCCAGGACCGGATGACCGTGCCCTCGCGCCACG
The DNA here is from genome assembly GCF_014266025.1 of Nocardioides deserti. Taxonomy (GTDB): domain Bacteria; phylum Actinomycetota; class Actinomycetes; order Propionibacteriales; family Nocardioidaceae; genus Nocardioides; species Nocardioides deserti. The sequence goes on from NZ_JACMYC010000002.1 coordinate 199,981, forward strand.
AGCGCATCACCTCGGTGACGTTCTCGACCATGTCGACCTTCTCGAGCAGCTCCCAGCCCTCGGCGTAGGACTGCATGATCGCGTACTCGATGCCGTTGTGGACCATCTTCGAGAAGTGGCCGGCGCCGACCTTGCCGGCGTGGACCGACCCGAAGTCGCCCTCCGGCTTGAGCGCGTCGAAGATCGGCTGGGCCTTCGCGACGTCGTCGGCGTCGCCGCCGTACATCAGCGCGTAGCCGTTCTCCAGGCCCCAGACACCGCCGGAGACGCCGCAGTCGACGAAGCCGATGCCCTTCTCGGCGAGCCGCTCGGCGTGGGCCAGGTCGTCGGTCCAGCGCGAGTTGCCGCCGTCGATGACCAGGTCGCCCTCGCCGAGCAGGTCCGCCAGCTGAGCCACGGTCGCGTGCGTCGGGTCACCGGCGGGCACCATCACCCACACGACCTTGGGGGAGGGCAGCCGCGAGACCATGTCCTCGAGCGAGTCGGCGTCGCTGACGTCCGGGTTCCGGTCGTAGCCGACGACGGTGTGGCCGGCGCGGCGCAGGCGCTCGCGCATGTTGCCGCCCATCTTGCCGAGGCCGACGAGTCCGAGGTCCATCTGCTTCCTCCTGTGAGGGCTGTGGGGGTCAGGCCGTACGCCGGACGGTACCCACCCTCAGGAGAGGAGACGTCGCGGCATCAGCAGGTAGCGGAAGCCCGGGTCGGTCGCCTCGGCGCCCTCCGGGGCGGAGCCGCTGATGACGACCGGCTTCGAGGACTGGGTGAACGCCAGCTCGACCACCGGCTGGTCGATGGCGGTCAGGCCGTCGAGCAGGAACTGCGGGTTGAAGCCCGTGGTGATGTCGTCGCCGTCGACCTCGGCCGGGATCGACTCCGAGGCCTGCGCCTCGTCACCGGAGCCGGCGTCGAGGGTGAGCACGCCGTCGCTGAACGCCAGCTGCACGGCGGTGTTGCGCTCGGCGACGAGCGCCACGCGCTTGACCGACTCCACCAGCGCGGCCTTCTCGACCTTCGCGACGGTGAGGTGCTCGTTGGGGAACAGGCTGCGGACCTTGGGGAACTCCCCGTCCAGCAGCCGCGTGGTGGTGCGTCGTACGCCGCCGGGCGCGTTGCCCTCGAAGCCGATGATGCCCTCGCCGGAGCCGGTGGCCGCCAGCGCGATGGTGACCTCGCTGCCGGCGGTCAGCGACTTGGCGGTGTCGCCGAGCACCTTGGCCGGCACCAGGGCGGCGGCGGACTCGTCGGGGGTGCGCGGGTCCCAGCCGAGCTCGCGCTGGGAGAGCCGGAAGCGGTCGGTGGCCAGCAGCGAGATCGTCGAGCCGTCGATCTCGATCCGCACGCCGGTGAGCACCGGCAGCATGTCGTCGCGACCGGCCGCGGTGACGGCCTGGGCGACCGCGTGGGCGAACTCGTCGCTCTGCACCGTGCCGGTCGCCGCCGGCATCTCCGGCAGGCTCGGGTAGTCCTCGACCGGCATCGTCTGGAGGCTGAACCGCGCGGAACCGCAGGTCAGCGAGACCCGGGCGCCCTCGAGCGTCATCTCGACGGGCTTGCTCGGCAGGCTGCGGCAGATGTCGGAGAGCAGCCGCCCGCTGACCAGGGCGCGGCCCTCGTCGTTGACCTCGGCGCTGAGCGTCGCACGGGCGGACGTCTCGTAGTCGAAGGTCGAGAGCACCAGGCCGTCGTCGCTCGCGTCGATGAGCAGACCGGCGAGCACCGGCACGCTCGGTCGGACCGGCAGGCTGCGGGCAGCCCAGGCGACGGCATCCGCGAGCACGTCGCGGTCGACGCGGAACTTCACGATTCGTGGTCCTTCAGGTCAGGGGCGGACGGGATGCGCATCCTGCCACGTGGGGTGCGGGCGCGGGAGGTTCGGTGTGGTTTGCCCACGACCGCTGCTGTGGAGGCGCGGGGCCTCGGCCGGACCGCTCGGGTCGTTCGTCCCCAGGGGGAGGGGCCGGGTGGAGTTCCACGGGGGATCGGGATGTCTGGAGGTAGGGAGGAGTCATAGGTGCGGTGGAATCTGTGGAGGAACCGCGTTCTCCCAGGTCGTGCGGTGCACTCGTGACTCACAGGGGCTGTGGAACCAAGTGGGACGGCCGGGCTCCTGGTGTGGAGCCCGACCGTCGGCACGGAGTGGTTCCCCGGGTTCTCCCCAGATCCTCCCCGTGTAGTTCGTGCCTGCGGGGCGGGCTGGTCCACAGCGGGAACGACAGGAATGCTGCTCCGCCCGCTGTGGAGGACGCCTGTGGGATCAGGCGACGGTGAGGGTCACCTCGACGTTGCCGCGGGTCGCGTTGGAGTAGGGGCACACCTGGTGGGCCTGCTCCACCAGCTCCTGGGCCTGGTCGGCCTCGACCTGGGGGAGCGTGACCTCGAGCTGCACGGCCAGGGCGAAGCCGCCCTCGTCGTTCGGGCCGATCGAGACGTCGGCGACGACCTCGGAGTCGGTCGGGTCCGCGCCGGCCTTGCTCGCGACGAGCTTGAGCGCGGAGTGGAAGCACGCGGCGTACCCCGCGGCGAAGAGCTGCTCGGGGTTGGTGGCCCCGCCCGGGCCGCCCATCTCCGGCGGGGTGCGGACATCGGCGTCGATGAAGCCGTCGGTGGACTGGACGTGGCCGTTGCGGCCGTCCCCGGTCGCGGCGGCGCTGGCGGTGTAGAGGGTCTTCATGTGCACGAACGTATTGCGCACAATCGAATAGTGCAAGGGTTAGCCTGGGTTGCGTGACCGACCACCCGCAGCTCGCCCTGGACGAGCAGCTCTGCTTCCCGCTGTACGCCGCCACGCGGGCGGTCACCCAGCGGTACGCCGAGCTCCTCGCCGACGTCGGCCTCACCTACCCGCAGTACCTCACCCTGCTCGCGCTGTGGGAGGCCGGCGGGCCGGTCAGCGTCGGCGACCTCGGGCGGCGCCTGCGGCTGGACTCCGGCACGCTCACGCCGCTGCTGAAGCGGATGGAGGCGGCCGGCCACGTCTCTCGGCGGCGCGACCCGGCCGACGAGCGGCGGGTCCTCGTGGAGCCCACGGCCGCGGGCCTGGGCCTCCGCGACCGGGTGGCCGACGTGCCGGGTCGGCTGCTCGAGGGGATGGGGCTCTCGGTCGAGGAGCTGCTGCGCCTGCGGCGCGACCTCGGCACGCTGCTGGCCGGCCTGGACGCCTCCGCCGGCTGAAAGGCCGGCGAGGGCTCAGCCCCGGCTCGCGGGCGGGCTCAGCCCTGGCGGGCCTGCATTTTCACCCGGTTGGTCAGCTCGCTGACCTGGTTGAAGACCGCGCGGCGCTCGGCGAGCAGCTGGTTGATCTTGCGGTCGGCGTACATCACCGTCGTGTGGTCGCGGTTGCCGAACTGCGCGCCGATCTTCGGCAGTGAGAGGTCGGTGAGCTCGCGGCACAGGTACATCGCGATCTGCCGCGCCATGACCAGGTGCCGCCCGCGGCTGGGACCCGTGAGCTCGTCGATCGAGAGCCCGAAGTACGCCGCGGTCTGGGCGATGATCAGCCCGGCGGTGATCTCCGGCTCGCCGCCCTCGGGGATGAGGTCCTTGAGCACGATCTCGGCGAGGGTCATGTCGACCTCCTGCCGGTTGAGGTTGGCGAACGCCGTGACCCGGATCAGCGCGCCCTCGAGCTCGCGGATGTTGGTCTGGATCTTGGAGGCGATGAACTCCAGCACGTCCGGCGGCGCGGTGAGCCGGTCCATCGCGGCCTTCTTGCGCAGGATCGCGATGCGGGTCTCGAGGTCCGGGGGCTGGACGTCGGTGATGAGCCCCCACTCGAACCGGTTGCGCAGCCGGTCCTCGAGCGCCTCGAGCCGCTTGGGCGCGCGGTCGGAGGTCAGCACGATCTGCTTGTTGGCGTTGTGCAGCGTGTTGAACGTGTGGAAGAACTCCTCCTGGGTCTGGGTCTTGCCCTCCAGGAACTGGATGTCGTCGATGAGCAGCACGTCCACGTCGCGGTAGCGGCGCTTGAACCGGTCCTGCCGGTCGTCGCGGATCGCGTTGATGAACTCGTTGGTGAACTCCTCGCTCGACACGTAGCGCACCTTCGCGCCGGTGTAGAGGCTGCGGACGTAGTGCCCGATCGCGTGGAGCAGGTGGGTCTTGCCCAGGCCGGAGTCGCCGTAGACGAGCAGCGGGTTGTAGGCCTTGCCCGGCGCCTCGGCCACGGCCACCGCGGCGGCATGGGGGAAGCGGTTGGACGAGCCGATGACGAACGTCTCGAAGGTGTACTTCGGGTTGAGCCGGGTCTCCAGCGCCGTGGGGCGACCGTGGTCGCCGCCGGCCGGGCCGCTGTGCGCGCCGTGGCCGGGGAAGTTGTCGCCGAGGTAGCCACCGTCGGCCGGCTCGGTCCGCCCGGGCTCGGCGCCGGGTCCCGGCGCTCCGCCGAGGGCAGGGGCGTCGACGTCGGGTCGCAACGGCTGGACGGAGGCGAGGGCTCCTTGTCGATGTGTCGACAAATCGACATCGGAGTGGGTCGGGAGCTCGACCGGCGCCTGCTGCGCCAGCGACGCCGCGACCGCCTCGAGGTCGAGGGCGGGGTTCACCGTCACCGCGATCCGGATCTCGCGCCCGAAGGCCATCGTCAGGGCGTCCTCGAGCTGCCCGCGGAGCCGGCCCTCGAGCTGTCCCCGCGTGAAGTCGTTGGGGACGGCGACGATCGCGGTGCTCTCGTGCAGGGTCACCGGCTCGCTGGCGGTCAGCCAGGCCCGCTGGTGCGGCTGGAGGTCGTCGACGACCTGCCGCCAGGCGGTGCCGAGGTCCGGCGTGCTCTGGTCCACGATGGGTGGTCCCCTTCTCTCTGCTCACGGTGTTCCACAGCTTTGTCCACAGGTTGTGAACGCGACCCGCTCGCTGTGGAGGAGTCTGGCCGAGACCCGGCGCCGATTCCGGTGGAATCGGTGTCTTCCCAGGTCAGACGCCTGTTGAAAACCGCGGTGACCCAGGTCACCGGGTCGGTCGGCGGGCGTCTGCGGGAGGCCGGAGGGGTATCTCGATGGCTCCGAACCTAACCCCGGCATCGCGCCACCGGCAAGCCGTCATCCACAGGCCCGTAGGCTGGCCCCGGCGGGGCGCCCTGAGCGCTCTCCGTCGGTTTGACCCTGGGATTCGGCTGCGCGTACCGTTGGCCGGTCGCCCGGTGTCGACCGGTGCCGCACGTCCACGGGAGGTCAGCCTCGCGTGGGTGGGCGGTGCCAGCCGAAAAAGCAGTCGTGGGGCGTGTTCGCACGGATCCATGACGGCACTGCCGATCCCGCCGGGGTCGATGTCCCGAACCACCACCGAAGGAAGAGCTCGTGAGCAAGCGTACGTACCAGCCGAACAACCGTCGCCGCCACAAGGTGCACGGCTTCCGCCTGCGCATGCGCACCCGTGCCGGCCGCGCCATCCTCTCCTCGCGTCGCCGCAAGGGCCGCAAGAGCCTGGCCGTCTGACGGCTGCCGTCGCGCCGCCGCCCAGCTCCGACCCCGCTGTGCTCCCACCGGCGCACCGGTTGGTCGACGCGGACTCGTTCCGTGTCGCCGCCCGTGCCGGGGAGCGAGCGGGGTCGCGCACGCTGGTGGTCCACCTGTGGACCCCTGGTGAGGGCAGCGACGACCCACCCCGCGTGGGCTTCGTCGTGAGCAAGGCGGTCGGCGACGCCGTCACCCGCAACCGCGTGAAGCGCCGTCTGCGACACCTCGCCCGGGAGCACGTTCCGTCGCTCCCGGGCTCTGCTGTGCTCGTGGTCCGGGCGCTGCCCGCGGCGGCCGGCGCGTCGTACGACGCCCTGGGCGCCGACCTGGGTCATGCGCTACGTCGCGTGCTCGCCCGCACGACCGCGGTGCCGGCGTGACGACGGCGCTCGCATGAAGTACGTGCTGATCGCGCTGCTGCGCGCCTACCGGGCGCTCATCAGTCCGCTCTACGGCCAGGTCTGCCGCTACCACCCCTCCTGCTCGGCGTACGCGCTCGAGTCGGTGACGGTCCACGGCAGCCTGCGCGGCACGTGGCTGGCGGTGCGACGCCTGTCGCGCTGCCACCCGTGGGCGCCCGGCGGCTACGACCCCGTTCCACCCCGCACCAGCGCGGGCCCTTCTCCCTCACCGACGCAAGGAGCCTGACCCCGTGGACTTCTTCACCTCCATCGGCAGCTTCATCATGACGCCGCTCTACTACGTGATCTCGGTGGTCATGGTGGGGTTCCACAAGGCCTTCGAGGCGGTGGGCCTCGACCCCGCGGGCGGCGCGTCGTGGGTGCTCTCGATCGTGGGCCTCACCCTGGTGATCCGTGCGGCGCTGATCCCGCTGTTCGTCAAGCAGATCAAGTCCAGCCGCAACATGCAGCTCATCCAGCCCAAGGTCAAGGAGCTGCAGAAGAAGTACGGCCACGACCGGGAACGTCTCGCGCAGGAGACGATGAAGCTCTACAAGGACGCGGGCACCAACCCGTTCGCGTCCTGCCTGCCGATCCTGCTGCAGATGCCGATCTTCTTCGCGCTGTTCCGGCTGATCGACCAGGCCTCGCACGGGAACCCGCGCGGCGTGCTGACCGAGGAGCAGGCCGAGCAGTTCGGTGGTGCGGAGCTGTTCGGCCAGATCCCGATCGCGAACACGTTCCTCAACGCGGACGGCCACGTCGGCGTGATGCTCCTCGCCGCGGTCCTGGTCGTGGCGATGACCGCGACCACGTTCCTCACCCAGCGACAGCTGATGAGCAAGAACATGCCGGCCGACGCGCTGAGCGGCCCGTACGCCCAGCAGCAGAAGATGCTGCTCTACGTCCTGCCGGTCGTCTTCGCCGTCGGCGGCATCGCGTTCCCGATCGGTGTCCTCTTCTACTGGACGACCTCGAACCTGTGGACCATGGGCCAGCAGTTCTACGTCATCCGGAACAACCCCGCGCCCGGCACGCCGGCGTTCGCCGCGAAGCAGGACCGGGACCGGGCGAAGGCTGCCCGCAAGGGCGAGCCGATCGAGGCGACCGCGGTCGAGACCGCGCCGGAGACACCGGCCGAGCGGCGGCCGACGCAGCGGCAGCAGCCGCGCAAGCAGACCCGACAGCAACGCAAGTCCGGCGGCGGGCAGCGCCCGTCCGGCGGCAGGACCGAAGGTGGGAAGCAGAAGTGAGCCACGAGACCAGCGAGCAGACCGACGTCGCGCAGGACGCCCCGGCGGTCGATGAGCCGGCCTCTGCTGGCGACCCCCGCCCCTCCCGGGTGGAGCAGCTCGAGGCCGAGGGCGACATCGCCGCGGACTACCTCGAGGAGCTGCTGGACATCGCGGACCTCGACGGCGACCTGGACATCGACGTCGAGGGCGACCGCGCGGTCGTCTCCGTCGTCGGCGCCGAGCTCTCCCAGCTGGTCGGCCGGGACGGCGAGGTGCTGGACGCGCTCCAGGAGCTGACCCGACTCGCGGTCTACCGCGAGACCGGCGAGCGCTCCCGCCTGATGCTCGACATCTCCGGGTACCGCGCGCAGAAGCGCGAGCAGCTCGTCGCGCTGGCCGCCGAGACGGTGGCCCGCGTGAAGGAGTCCGGAGCCGCGGTCTCGCTCGACCCGATGTCGCCGTTCGAGCGCAAGGTGGTCCACGACGCGGTCGCGGCCGCCGGCCTGGTCTCGGAGTCCGAGGGCGTCGAGCCCCGGCGCCACGTCGTCGTGCTGCCGGAGTGATCCGCTCGCCGCGATGACCGACGACGTTTCACGTGAAACTGAGACACCCTCCGTGCCCGGCGAGGCGCGGAGGGTGTTCCCGTCCGACCGGTTGCCACTGGCGGAGCGGTACGCCGAGCTTCTCGGGACCGAGGGCGTGGTCCGTGGGCTGATCGGCCCGCGCGAGGCGCCCCGGCTGTGGACGCGGCACGTCCTCAACTGTGCCGTCCTCGGTGAGTGGGTCCCGGAAGGCTCCACGGTCGCCGACATCGGGTCCGGGGCTGGCCTGCCCGGCATCGTGCTGGCGATCGCCCGGCCCGACCTGGCCATGACCCTGGTCGAGCCACTGCTGCGGCGCACGACCTTCCTCGGCGAGGTCGTGGACGAGCTCGGCCTGGACCACGTCGAGGTGGTCCGGGGCCGCGCCGACGCGTTGCACGGCGAGCGGCGCTACGACGTGGTGACGTCGCGGGCAGTGGCTCCCCTGGGACGGCTGCTCGAGTGGTCGATGCCGCTGGTGGACGCCCATGGCGCGCTCGTGGCGATGAAGGGGTCCTCCGTCGCTGCGGAGATCGAGGAGGCTGCGCCGGTGCTCGAGCGGTTTGGCTGCGCGACCCCCGAGGTGCGCGAGCTCGGGGTGGACGTGCTGGAGGAGACGACCGGCGCTGTGCGGGTTTCGTGGGCCGATCCGGCGTCGGTATCGTGGCCGCGCACCACGGGCGCGGCGCCTCGCGCGACGTCGAGCCGGCGGCGCTCGGGATCCTCGCGCAAGCGTCGCTGACCGGGTTCGCGGAGCGGCCTCCCCAAAGTTATCCACCGCTCGGAGGGGTGCCCTGAGCGTGACTGTCCACAGAACGTCCGAACTTGTCCACAGGAGCCGTCCGTGCCGGACCCGAGCGATGTTTCACGTGAAACGACCGCGAACCGAGGTTTCACGGTTCGCACCGCGGCCGACCTGGCGGCGTACGGCACGGGGTTCGAGGACGACCAGACGCCGCTCGCGAAGGCTGCGCAGCACAGCATCCTGGCCCGCCAGGGTGCGCGCGCACGACCCGCCGTCCCCCGCCCCGGCGCAACCCGGGTGTTCGTGGTGGCGAACCAGAAGGGCGGCGTCGGCAAGACGACGTCCACGGTGAACGTCGCGGCCGCCCTGGCGCAGCTCGGTCAGCGCGTGCTCGTCATCGACCTCGACCCGCAGGGCAACGCGTCGACCGCGCTCGGCATCGACCACCGCCGCGGCACGCCGTCCACGTACGACGCGCTCGTCGACGGCGTACCCCTCGACGAGGTGATCGCGCCCAGCGAGGACCTGGAGAACCTCTTCGTGGTCCCAGCCACGATCGACCTCGCCGGCGCGGAGATCGAGCTGGTCAGCGTGGTGGCGCGCGAGGGGCGCCTGAAGAAGGCGATCACCGGCCACCCGCTCGTCGGCTCCGCGGAGGAGGCAGGCGAGGACCGGTTCGACTACGTCATCGTTGACTGCCCGCCGTCGCTCGGTCTGCTCACGCTCAACGCGCTGGTCGCGGGCGACGAGATGCTCATCCCGATCCAGGCCGAGTACTACGCGCTCGAGGGTCTCGGGCAGCTGCTCGAGACCGTCGAGATGGTCAAGGCGCACCTCAATCCCGGGCTCGACGTCTCCACGATCCTGATCACGATGTACGACGCCCGCACCCGGCTGGCGGCCGGTGTCGCGGAGGAGGTGCGTGAGCACTTCGGGCCGCAGGTGCTCCGGACCGCGATCCCCCGTTCCGTCCGGGTCTCCGAGGCGCCGTCGTACGGCCAGACGGTGATGACGTACGACCCCGGCTCCCCCGGTGCTCTGAGCTACCTCGAAGCAGCTCGGGAGATCGCGACCAAGCCACGGACGACCCAGGGAGCACCCGCGTGACGACCAAGCCTCCTGCTCGCCGTGGTCTGGGCCGTGGTCTCGGTTCGCTGATCCCCACCGGCCCGCCCTCTGCCGACGCCCCCGCGGGGAGCGGCGCGGAGGGCGCTGCACCTCTCGACCGCGATCACGCGGGTGCCGCGGTCGGTGCCGGTAGGCCCGAAGCGACCCGCGCCACCGCGACGGGCGTCGGCCCGGCCGGGGCGGAGCTCACCCCGGTCGAGGGTGCCTACTTCGCGGAGATCCCGGTCGGGCGGATCACGCCGAACCGCGTGCAGCCGCGACAGGTCTTCGACGAGGACGCGATGGCCGAGCTGGTCCACTCGATCCGCGAGGTCGGGCTGCTCCAGCCCGTGGTCGTGCGACGCACCGGGCCGGAGGCCTACGAGCTGGTCATGGGCGAACGCCGTTGGCGCGCTTCCCAGCAGGCGGGACTGGAGCGGATCCCGGCGATCGTCCGGGAGACCGAGGACACCGACATGCTCCGGGACGCCCTCCTGGAGAACCTCCACCGCTCGGAGCTCAACCCGCTCGAGGAGGCCGCGGCGTACGCGCAGCTGCTCGAGGACTTCGGGTGCACCCACGAGGAGCTGGCCCAGCGCATCGGCCGTTCGCGGCCGCAGATCAGCAACACGCTGCGCCTGATGCGGCTCAGCCCGGCGGTGCAGCGCCGCGTGGCTGCCGGCGTGCTCTCGGCGGGCCACGCCCGCTCGCTGCTGGCTGTCGATGACGCCGGGCTGCAGGATCGGCTGGCCTCCCGCGTGGTTGCCGAGGGCATCAGCGTCCGCGGGCTGGAGGAGATCGTTGCGGTCGGTGAGACCGGCGGCACCAAGCGCCAAAGTCGTGTTTCACGTGAAACGGGCGCCGACGTCGAAGACCTGGTCGAGCGGCTCTCCGATCGCCTGGAGACTCGCGTCAAGATCGACGTGGGCCGCACCAAGGGGAAGATCACCGTCGAGTTCGCCTCAGTAGACGACCTGAGGCGGATCGCGGACATCATGGACCCGCGGAACCGCCAGGACCGCGTCATCTGACGGTTCGTAGCCATTTGACGATAGATCGCTTTGTCGACAAAGCGATCTGGCGCTGTTTCCGGCCGGCCAACAACCGCACAGTTGCGTCGAAGTATCGGTGTGGGAGCGCTCCTCAGGGCGACACAGCGCGCAATTGCGGAGCCGACGACGCGGAGAACCCGCTCAGAATCGTTCCTGGAGAACTGATCGGGCCGCGAACGACCGGAAGCTGACCTGGAACGGCCGCAGGTCAGCGCCGGACCAGCCCTCAGTCAGCCCTGGGCGCGCTTGGCCGCACGCCGAGCGGCGCGCTCGCGCTTCTCCTCGGCGTCGAGGCGAAGGGCCTCCTCCGGCGTGGGCGCCGACCCGCCGTGGCGGGCGGGCAGCCACCAGCTGCCGGGGGGCTGCTCGTCGGCGGGGTAGCCGGCGATCGTCTCGTCCACCAGGGCCGACATCGCGGCGTGCAGCTGAGCGGTCTCGGCGACCGGGTCCTCACCGGTCGGGTGCAGCGGCTCGCCGACCCGGATCGCGATGGTCTTGCCCCGGGAGAAGTCCTTGGGGTGGTCCTTGGTCAGCATCCGCTGCGTCCCCCAGAGCGCGACGGGGATGAGCGGGACGGACGCCGCCGCGGCGATGCGGACCGCACCGGTCTTGATCTCCTTGACCTCGAAGGAGCGCGAGATCGTGGCCTCGGGGAAGATCCCGACGACCTCGCCGGCGCGCAGGTGGTCGACGGCCGAGTGGTACGACGCGAGCCCCTCGCCCCGGTCGACGGCGATGTGGTGCATCGAGCGCATGACCGGTCCGCCCACCGGGTGGTCGAAGATCTCCTTCTTCGCCATGAACCGCACCAGCCGCCCGGACGGGTTGGCGGCGAGGCCCCCGTAGATGAAGTCCAGGTAGCCCACGTGGTTGCACGCCAGCAACGCGCCCCCGCTCGTCGGCACGTGCTCCGTCCCGCTCATCTGGAACCGCTGACCGAGCAGGCGGAAGACCGTCTTCGCCGTCAGGATGATGGGCGGATAGGTGATGTCGCGCATGCGGTGAGCGTAGAGCCCGTGGCCAGCGGCCCGCCCGGCGGTGGGCAGGCCGCTCAGCGACGTACGGCGAGGAACTCCGCGATCCGGCCGATCGCCTCCTCCAGCACGTCGACCGCGGGGAGCGTGACGAGCCGGAAGTGGTCGGGTTCGGGCCAGTTGAAGCCGGTGCCGTGGGTGACCAGAAGCTTCTTGGCGCGGAGCAGGTCGATGACGAACTCCTCGTCGTCCTCGATCGGGTAGACCTCGGGGTCCAGGCGCGGGAAGCAGTAGAGCGCGCCGCGGGGCTTGACGCTGGAGACGCCGGGGATCTCGTTGAGCAGTCGGTGCGCGAGCATCGCCTGCTCGTAGTAGCGGCCGCCGGGGCCGATGAGCTCCTCGACGGACTGGTAGCCGCCGAGCGCGGTCTGGATCGCGTGCTGGGCCGGCACGTTGGCGCACATCCGCATGTTCGCGATGAGGGTGAGCCCCTCGATGAAGTCGGTCGCCAGCTCCTTGGGACCCGAGATCATCACCCAGCCGGCGCGGTAGCCGCAGACGCGGTAGGCCTTGGAGAGCCCGCTGAAGGTCAGGCAGAGCACGTCGTTGCCGGCGTACGTCGCCGCGTGGTGGTGCACGGCGTCCTCGAACAGGATCTTCTCGTAGATCTCGTCGGCCATCACGACCAGGTCGTGGCGGCGGGCGATGTCGACGAGCCCCTTGACGGTCTCCTCGCTGTAGACCGCGCCGGTGGGGTTGTTGGGGTTGATGATCACCAACGCGTGGGTGTTCTCGGTGATCTTCGACTCGATGTCGACGAGGTCGGGGTTCCAGTCGTCCTGCTCGTCGCACCGGTAGTGCACGGCCGTGCCGCCGGCGAGCGTGATCGCGCCGGTCCACAGCGGGTAGTCCGGCGCGGGCACGAGGATCTCGTTGCCGTCGTCGACGAAGGCCTGGAGCACCATCGAGATCAGCTCGGAGACGCCGTTGCCGATGAACACGTCGTCGACGCGGACGTCGCGCAGGCCCCGCGACTGGTAGTAGTTCATGACCGCGGTGCGCGCCTCGTAGATGCCGCGGGAGTCGGCGTACCCCTGGGAGTCCGGGAGGTGGTGCACGATGTCGGCCACGATGGCCTCGGGCGCCTCGAACCCGAACGGCGCGGTGTTGCCGATGTTGAGCTTCAGGATCCGGTGGCCCTCGCTCTCGAGGCGCTGTGCCTCGACCAGGATCGGACCACGGACGTCGTAGCGGACGTTGCGGAGCTTGCGGCTCTGGCGGATCTGGCGCACGGCGCCCATCCTCGCAGGCTCCCGCCTAGCATGGCCGGGAGGAGGTGCACAGGTGTCCCGCAAGGTCGTTCGGCTCACGCTCGACCACCTCGACGCGCTCACGGCGCCGTGCCGCTCCTGCCTGTTCTGGGAGCTGGACCCCGTGACCCGGCGGCGGGTCGAGGACCCGGTCGCGGAGAAGCGGGCCTGGCTCTCGGAGGTGCTGCGGGAGTGGGGTTCGTGCGGCCAGGTGGTGCTGATCGACGGCGAGCCGGTCGGGCACGCGGTCTACGTGCCGCCGGCGTACGCCCCGGGCGCGGCGGGCATCCCCACGGCGCCGGTGAGCCCGGACGCCGTGCTGCTGACGACGGCGTACGTCGATCCGGCGCACGTCGGCGGAGGGTTGGGGCGGATGCTCGTGCAGGGGATGGCCCGCGACCTCATCCATCGCGGGGGGATCCGCGCGGTGGAGGCGTTCGGCACCACCCTGCCGGGCGCGGTGGCGCCGTGCCTGGTGCCGGCCGGCTTCCTGGCCGGAGTCGGCTTCGGGACGCAGCGCGCGCACCCGACCAACCCGCGGATGCGGATGGAGCTGCGCTCGGCGCTGACCTGGCGCGACGAGGTCGAGGCGGCCGTGGAGCGGCTGCTCGGCGCGGTGCGACCGGCGCCGAAACCGGTGCGGCCCCCGACGCCGTCCCGGGGGACGGTGTCGAGGGCCGCGGAGCGCTGAGGCGCCAGCCGGGGTGCCAGGGCTCAGGCCGAGATGAACTCGGAGAGCTCGTTGAGCAGTGTCGCCTTGGGGCGGGCGCCGACGATGGTCTTCACGACCTCGCCACCCTGGTAGACGTTGATCGTCGGGATGCCGGTGACCCGGTAGGACGACGGCGTGACCGGGTTCTCGTCGACGTTCATCTTGAAGAAGGAGATCTTGTCGCCGTGCGCGCCGGCGATCTCGTCGAGGATCGGGGCGACCTGGCGGCACGGACCGCACCACTCGGCCCAGAAGTCCACGAGGACCGGCTTGTCGGACTTGAGGACCTGCGCCTCGAACTCGGCGTCGGTCACGGCTGCGATGTTGCCCACGTGAGGATCCTTCCCTGGAGGGTGTGCTGGGGTTGCTGCTGAGGAGTGAACACCGGCGCGCCGACGGTTGTTCCGGCCGGCGCGGACGGCGGGCCGGTCAGGCGCCGGCGGTCTGCACGGTCTCGGCAGCGACCTCGGCGTCGACGCGCGCCTGGGCCTCGGCCGGGGTCGAGGAGACGGTGTCGAGCGCGGCGAGGTAGCGCTCGGCGTCCAGCGCTGCGGCGCAGCCGGTGCCGGCGGCGGTGATCGCCTGCCGGTAGTGGTGGTCGACCAGGTCGCCTGCGGCGAAGACGCCCGGCAGGTTGGTGCCGGTCGAGGGGTGCTCGACGACGACGTACCCGTTGGGGTCGAGGTCCACCTGGCCCGTCAACAGCTCCGAGCGGGGGTCGTGGCCGATGGCGATGAACAGGCCGGTCGCGTCCATCCGCCGCGTCTCGCCGGTGACGGTGTCCTTGAGCGTGATGCCCTCGAGCCGATCGGCGCCGTGGATCTCCTCGACGACCGAGTTCCACTCGATCTCCAGCTTCGGGTCCGCGAACGCGCGGTCCTGCATGATCTTGGAGGCGCGCAGCTCGTCGCGGCGCACGATGAGGGAGACCTTGGAGCCGAAGCGGGTCAGGAACGTCGCCTCCTCGATGGCGGAGTCGCCGCCGCCGACCACGGCGATGTGCTGCTCGCGGAAGAAGAAGCCGTCGCAGGTCGCGCACCAGGAGACGCCGCGGCCGGAGAGCTCGTCCTCGCGGGGCAGCCCGAGCTTGCGGTAGCCCGATCCGGTCGCGAGGATCACCGCCCGCGCGGTGAAGGTGCCGGTGGCGGTCTTGACGACCTTCACGTCACCGGTCAGGTCGACCTCGACGACGTCGTCGGGGACCAGCTCGGCGCCGAACCGCTCGGCCTGGGCGCGCATCTCGTCCATGAGCGCGGGGCCCATGATGCCGTCGCGGAAGCCGGGGAAGTTCTCGACCTCAGTGGTGTTCATCAGGGCGCCGCCCGCCGTCACCGAGCCCTCGAAGACGAGGGGCTGCAGGCTGGCGCGTGCGGCGTACACCGCTGCGGTGTAGCCGGACGGGCCGGACCCGATGATGATGACCTGACGGGTTGCGGTGTCGGACATGAAGTCGACGTCTCCTCGCGGTGCGGTGGCTGCCGGCGTCGCTCCCGCCGGCCGGGACAGTCCTCGAGCGGCTCGAGGTGCTCCTGCGTCAACCGATCGTAGGCGAGGGTTGTTCCGCGCCACGGGTCAGTCGGGGTCAGCCGGCGGGCAGCGTCGTGGAGCGCAGGGTCTCGCCGGTGCCGCACTGGAGCAGGTCGGCCACCTGGCTGTCGCCCGCGGGAGCCCGGAAGACCAGCACGTGCGGCTCGTCGTCGTAGAGGACGGGCACCGCGACGCCCGCACCCCAGTCGGCGGGCGTGCACTCGAAGAACGCGAGGTCGGGCTTCGTGCCGCCCCGGTCGCCGCGGCCGCGGTTCCCCCGGTCCTCGGTGCCGCGGTCGCCGCTGCGCGACCCGTCGACGACGTCCCGGGCGCGGAGGGCGTCGGCGGCGAACCGCTCGGACCGCACCCGGACGGGGCGCCCCGGCGGGGTGACGAAGGCGTTGAGCTCGGCGGCCTCCGGCGCCGGAGCGCTGGCGGCGGCATCTCCCTCCGAGGGCGCGTCGCCGGGGTCGACGAGAGAGCCGTCGGCGCCGCCGTCCTCGGTGAGTGTCCGCCCGGCAGCGTCGCCGGCGTCCGCAGCGGCCTCGTCGTCGGCCGAGGTCGACCGCTCGGCCGCCTCCCGGTCCACGGACGCCGCGATCTCGTCGGCGTTGCTGCCGGCGTCGCTCCCGGCGCCGGGCAGGACCTGGCCGAGACCGAGCCCCACGACCGTGACCGCGGCAGCTGCGGCCAGCAGGCCGGCCGCCCGACGACGGCGGCGCACGGACAGCTCGTCGACGGAGGAGGGGAGGGGCTCGCCCTCGGCGAGCTGGGCGAGCACGCGGTCGAGGCGGGTCGCGACGTCGACGGGCAGGGGCTCGACGTGCCGGGCGTCGGCGAGCCGGCGGCGCACCTCCTCCTCCCGGGGGTCGGGCCGGGGCTCGGTGTCGGGACGGGTCATGGTGCACCTCCTCCGGTCGGTTCGTGGGGCTTCGGGACGGCGCTCGATCCTGTCAGGCCGGCCGGACCTGGGACGGGTGGGGGCGTCGTCGGGTTCCCTGCGGGTGTCCCGGGTCGCACCGGCCGCTCGAGCTCGAGCAGGTCCGCCAGCCGGGCCCGGCCGCGCGAGCACCGCGACTTCACGGTGCCGACGGCGCAGTCGAGCACGGCGGCCGCCTCCGCCACCGAGTAGCCCTCCATGTCGACCAGGACCAGCGCGGCCCGCTGCTCGAGAGGCAGCGTCGCCAGGGCCGCCAGCACCTCCCGCCGGCGCTCGCCGCGCACGCTGACCTCGGCCGGGTCCTCGGCGTCCGGACCCGCCGAGGAGCGCGAGCCGCGGTCGCCGTACTCCTCGAGGTCGTCGGGGAGGGTCTCGGTGCGCCGTACCCGGGCGGCGCGCAGCCGGTCGAGGCAGGCGTTGACGACGACCCGGTGCAGCCAGGTGGTGACGGCGGCGTCGCCGCGGAACGAGCCGGCCCGGCGGTACGCCGCCACGAGACCGTCCTGCAGGCCGTCGGCCGCGTCCTCGCGGTTGCCGGTGGTGCGCAGCGCGACCGCCCACAGCCGGTCGCGGTGGCGCGCGGCCAGCTCGCCGAACGCCGCGCGGTCGCCGGCGACGTGCGCGGCCAGCAGCTCGGCATCGGTCCGGTCGCCCTGGTCGGTGCGGTCGGTCGGGTCGGTCCGGCGGGTCACCCGCGCACCACGACCTCGCCGACCTCGCCGCGGTAGCCGCCCTCGACGGCGGGCAGCGAGGTCAGCCAGACGACGACGTACCGTCCGGTCACCGGCTCCTCCAGGGACACGCGGCCGCGCTCCTCGAGCGTGTCGCCGCCGGCGACGGCGAGGTCGCGGACCGCGGTCGGCTCGGTGTCGGAGACGTAGACCACCACCTCGGTCGGGGCGCCGACCAGCGTCAGCTCGACCTGGGCGACCTCCTGGGCGGAGCCGAGGTCGAGGACGATGCCGACGCCGGTCTTGAGGCCGGCCGGACCGAGCTGCTGCTTGTAGGTCGCCGTCCGCCAGGTGCTCGCGGGGTCCCCGTCGGCGGCCAGCGGCGCGAGCTCGGGGTTCTCCACGCCGTCGCCGCCCTGCGGGTCGAGGTCGGTGACGCCCTGCACCGCGACCGTCGAGAGCGGTGCGGCGGTCGGGCTGGCGCTCTCGGTCGGGTCCTCCGCCCCCGTGCCGAGCGGTCCGCGTCCACGGCCGAGGTTGACGGCGACCACGGTCGCGAGCAGCACGGCGGCGCAGATGCCCAGCACGATCGCGAGCCGCATCCAGCGTCGGCCCGGGACCTCGTCGAGGGTGCCGGTGTCCTCGACGGCGGGGAGCGCGGTGCCGGTGCCCCGGCCGTCGCCGGTGTCCCAGGGCCAGTACGTCCCGTCGCCGGGCGCGCCGCCGGCGCCGGGGACGTCGGCGAAGGCGTGCGGCCCGGCGTCGCCGTGGCTCACCCCCGGCCGCGGCCGGCGGGCCGGGGCGCCGTCGGTGGGGTCGGGCGCGAAGAGCGGCCGGCTCGGCGGCTCCTCGAACGGCGGCGGGGGCGGCACCGGCTCGGTGCGGCGCTCCAGCCACGACACGTCGTCGGTCGCGTCGTCGAAGATCGGCAGGCCGGCCTCGGTCGGCAGGTCCGCGCGCGCCGGTTCGGGCCCGGGGCCGGGGGCAGGCTCGGGCTCGGACGGACCGGGGGGCTCGACGAGCTCGGTCTCCGCGTCCGGCTCGGGCTCGGGGGCATCGGGCTCGGACCGGGCGTCGTGGGGCACCACGTCGGGCACGGGCGGCAGCACGATCGTCGAGGGGAGGTTCACCTGCGGCGTGGACGCGGCCAGCGCCTCGGGCACGCCGGCGGGGTCGCCGACGAACTCCTCGAGGTACGCCGCGACGCCCCGCGCCGTGGTCACGTCGAGCAGGTCGCGCCGGGCGGCGTAGGGATTGAGCAGCGCCTCGCAGAGCGCGTCGAGAGGTCGGGGCACCCCGGCGCGCACCTGGCGCGGCCGCAGGACGTGCCCGTGCTCCTGGGGCGCCGGCGCCACCGCGGACGGCGAGACGCCCGCCCACTTGCCGGTGAGCGCGGCGTACAGCAGGCCGGCGAGGTCGGTGACGTCGGTGGCCGCGCCGTC
Source organism: Nocardioides deserti (assembly GCF_014266025.1). Classification (GTDB taxonomy): domain Bacteria; phylum Actinomycetota; class Actinomycetes; order Propionibacteriales; family Nocardioidaceae; genus Nocardioides; species Nocardioides deserti. The sequence continues at coordinate 218,128 of NZ_JACMYC010000002.1, forward strand.
GGCGGGCAGGCCGTGCAGCGCCGCGTCGACGCAGAGGCCGATGACCCGCACGTGGCCGGTGCGCTCGACGAGGACGTTCTCGGGGACGAGGCGGCCGTGGGTCACGCCCGCCGCGTGGGACGTGGCGACGGCGTCGGCGACCTCGCCGACCAGCCAGGCGGCCTTGCGCGGGCTCAGCGGCCCGCTCGTGGCGAGGAGGATGTCGAGCGAGGTCCCCGAGCCCCACTCGTTGACGACGTAGCAGACGCCCTCGAGCCGCTCGGCGTCCAGCACGCGCAGCACCCGGCGGTCCAGCACGGTCGCCGAGCGCCGGGCGGCGTCGATCAGGCCGGGCGCGCGGTCGTCGCCGGCGTCGATGACGTGGAGGGCGACGTGCCGCTCCAGCACCCGGTCGTGGGCCCGCCAGAAGCGGCCGCCGCGGCTCTCCGAGAGCAGGTCGACGAGGCGGTAGCGGTCGGCGAGGACGTCTCCTGGGCGTGCGGTCTGTGGCACGGCCTCCTCATCCCCTTCGACCTCGAGCACCCGGGACGCCGACACCGCCCCCGGGTGCGGCCATCGTAGGACCGTCAGCGACTGCGGGGGAGCGGAAGCCGCCGGGTGAGCGTGGCGACCACCGAGGTGACCTCCGTCAGCCGCAGCGCCCGGGCCACCGCGAGGAACACCGCGACGTCGACGAGCACCACGACGAGCGCCCGCAGCACCGCCACGGCGTACGACGACTCGTCGCCCAGCACGTCCAGCAGCACCTTCGCCAGCCAGGCCGCCCCGGTCGAGACGCCGACCGTGATGGCCATCCGGACGGCGAACCGGACGAGGGCCGGCGTCTGCAGCCCGCCCAGCCGGCGCCGGAGCACGGCGTAGGACAGCAGGGCGCCGACGCCGTACGCCGCGGCGTACGCGAGCGCGAGGGCGGGCGCGGTGCCGGCGTCGTCGGTGGCGTGGACGAGGACCAGCGCGGCGAGCACGTTGGTGGCGCCGACGCCGCACTGGACGTAGAAGACGGTGCGCGTCTGCTCGAGGGCGTAGAAGCCGCGCAGCATCAGGTAGTGGACGGTGAAGAGCACCAGGCCGGGAGCGAACGCGGCGAGCGTGCCGATGTAGTTCTCGTAGGTCGCCGCCGCCGCGCCGAGGGAGATCACGCGCGCCAGCTCCGGCGCCAGGACCGGCAGCAGCGCGGCGAAGGGCAGCACGACGGCCAGCGCGGTGCGCAGCGTCGAGCTGAGCGAGCGCGCCAGGCCGCTGAGGTCGGCCTCGGCCGCGCGCCGCGAGAGCGTCGGGAGGATGGCGGTCGCCAGGGAGACCGTGATGACCGAGTGGGGGACCATCACGATGAGGAACGCCGCGGAGTAGACCGAGTAGCCGGTGGCGTCGGCGTCCCCGCTGGCCGTGCCCTGCGAGGCGAGACGGACGACGACGGTGTAGGCGACCTGGTTGACGATGACGAAGAGCACCGTCCACACGCCCAGGCGCAGGGTGTGGCCGAGACCGGTGCCGCGGAAGTCGAAGCGGGGGCGGAACCGGATGCCGGCCGCGCGCAGGTACGGCACCAGGATCAGCAGCTGGGCGACGATGCCGAGCGTCGAGCCGAGGCCGAGCACGAGCTCCTGGTCGCTGCTGTAGCCGGCGGTCAGCTCGGCGCCCTTCGCGGTGCCGTAGAGCAGGAGGTAGAGGCCGAGGAACAGCACCGAGATGACGTTGTTGGCGATCGGCGCCCACATCATCGGGCCGAAGCGGCCGCGGGCGTTGAGGATCTGCCCGACCAGCACGAACATGCCGTAGAAGAACACCTGCGGCAGGCACCAGCGGGCGAGGTCGACGACCGACTCCCGGGCGTCGGCGGGGACGGCGGGGTCGACGTACAGGTCCATCACCCAGGGCGCCGCGAGGACCAGCAGCACGGTGACGGCGCCGAGGAAGAGCGCCGCGAGCGTCACGACCCGGTTGGTGTACGCCTCGCCACGGTCGGCGTCGCTCTTGGTGGCCCGCACCAGCTGCGGGACGAGCACGGCGTTGAAGACGCCGCCCGCCAGCAGGATGTAGAGCATGTTCGGGATCGTGTTGGCGATGTTGAAGACGTCGGCGTGCAGCAGGTTGCCGAGCGCCGCGGCCAGCAGGAGCGTGCGGGCGTAGCCGCTGAAGCGGCTGACGATCGTGCCGGCCGCCATCACCGCGCTGCTGGAGAGGATCGAGTGCTGCTCGTCGTCGGCCCGGCTGGTCCGCCGGTCGGTGTGCTGGCCGGTGTGCTGGCCGGTGTGCTGGTCGGTCCCGGTGGTGGTCCGGTCGGGGGTCTCGTCCGTCATCCGGTCTCCTCCTCGCGGCGGGCGCGCCGGACGCTGCGGACCAGGCGCAGGGCGATCGTGCCGAAGAGCAGCACCGCGCCGGCGCCCATGGCCACCCAGATGATCCCGCTGGCCTGGATCGAGCGGATCGAGAGCTCCTGGGCCGAGCCGAGCGGGGTGTGGCTGTCCTCGGGGTCCTCGGTGTGGTCGGTCAGGACCAGCCGGACCCGGTGCACGCCGGGCTCCCGCGTGGTGGCGTCGAGCAGCACGGAGACCCGCTGCCCGGCGCCGACCTCGATGGTCTCGGGCCCCTCGATCGAGATCGCCCCGGGGTCCTCGGTGACGGCTTGGATGCTGACCTCGACCGGCTCGTCGAGGCCGTTGACGACCGTGGCACCGAAGCGGCCGTTGGCGCTCGACAGCGCCACGCCCGGGGGTGCCTCGATCGTGACGCTCCCGAGGCGCTCCTCGATCCATCGCTGCGAGGCGCGCAGGGAGAGGCGGGTGGCGGTGAGGCGGCCGCGGGAGGAGTACGACACCGCGCCGAGCGCCTCGTCGGCGACCTCGGCCGCGACCCCGGTGTTGTCGCGCAGCACGTGCTGGAGCACGTCGCCGGCGCTGATCAACGCCGCGGCCGTCTCGAAGGTCTCCGCGTCGACGCGGCGGGCCTCCTGCCGCTCGGGCAGGACCAGCTCGTTCGCCGCGACCACGGTGCCCTGCCGGTCGGCGGCCTCCGCGACGGTGCCCAGGTCGATCCAGTCCTCGGCGAGCCCGTCGAGGAAGCCGGTCGTCGAGGCGGGCGTCCAGCCGCTGGGCAGCTGCACCACCAGCGGCGTGCGGCCGGGCTGGAGCAGCCGCACCGCCGCCTCTGCGAGCATCCGCTGGCGCAGCGCGACCGCCGCGAGCGGGTCGTCCGGGCCCGGGCCGCCCGAGGCCGCGCCGGAGGAGGTGACGACCAGGCGGCGACCGGCGACGGTGGCCACGCCGGGCGGGTCCTCGGGAAACATCCGGTCGGTGACGAGCAGCGTGTCATCGGGGTCGGTGGCCGGCAGCGCCGCCGGGTCGAGGTATCCGGTGGGCGAGCCGAGTCCCGGGCTGGTGCCGACCTCCCACGGGTCGGTGGCCTCCACGCTGCGCGCCCGGGCGCGGACCAGCAGGTCGGCGTCGGCGGCGGCCGCGCCGGCCACGTCGAGGTCGCCGTACGGCAGCGCGAGCACCTCGTCGCCCGCCATGGCGGAGCTGAGTCGGCCGAGCCAGGCCGAGGCGACCTCGGCCGCCTCCGCCTCCTCGGGGCTTGGCTCGTGCTCGTCGCCGGACGTCCGACCGCCCTGGCCGTCCTCGTCGTCCTGGTCGCCGTCGTCCTGGTCGCCGTCGTCCTGGTCGTCCTGGCCCTCCGGACCGGCGGACCCGCCGGCGCCGGGGGAGAATCCGACGTCGGGCTCGCCCGACGGCGCGATCGGGCGGCCGTCGACCGTGGGGGCCAGGGAGCGCGGCGGGTTGCCGTCGGCGAGGTCGCGCACCGCGTCGACCAGGGCCGGGTCGACCAGCCAGGTGACCGGCTGGTCGCCGGCAGAGGCGCCGAGGTCGACCAGCGAGCGGAGCGACCCGTCCGGGCTGAGGGTGCGTGCCCAGCCCTCGACGTCGGCCAGCGAGCCGTCGTCCTCCCGGGCCAGCGAGCGGCGCAGCGGGATGACGACCGCGGCGGGGACCTCGCCGCGCGTGCTGGGAGGGACGAGCGGCAGGAACGTGCGGGCGCGGCCGTCGGCGCCGTCGATGCGGCCCGCCGGCGACTCCCCCAGGGCGTGGACGCCGAACCAGTAGACGCCGGCGGCGCTCACCGCGATGCGGTTGCGGGGCAGGCTCAGCTGGAACGGCGCGGACTCCCCGGGCTCCAGCGCGTCGACCTCGTCGCTGACCTCCACGACGCGGCCGCCGACCTCGATGTCGGCCGGGACCTCCGCGGCCTCGGCCAGCTGGGCGGCCGTCGTCATCGGGGTGGAGCCGACGAAGGGGTAGAGGCGGATGGCCGACCAGGTCTCGGTGCTGGTGTTGGTGACCTCGCCGGAGATCCGGACCGGGCCGCGCCGCGGGATCGCGCCGGGCGTGAGCGAGGTGATCGTCACCGCCAGCGGGGCGTCGTCGTCCGCCGCGAGGGCCGCAGCGGCGGCGGACGCTGCCGGCGCCGGCGGCGCGGTCGCGAGGCCCCCGGGGACCGCTGCCGCGGCGGCCAGCGCGAGGGCCGCAGCCGCCAGGGCAGGCCGCAGCGACCGGGGGCGAAGCATGCGGACGACACTATCCGTGTCGATCGGACCTAGAATCGTCCCCCGTGCCCGACGCTCCCCTTCCTCCCCTGCAGCTCACCGACGTCCAGCGCTCGGTGGCCGAGGAGCTGGACCGGATCGCGCCGGTGATCGACGAGCTGGGCCGGCGCTTCGCCGACGCCGGTCACGAGCTGTCGCTGGTCGGCGGCCCGGTCCGGGACGCGATGCTGGGGCGCCACCACAACGACCTCGACCTCACCACCTCGGCGCGACCCGAGCAGACCGAGCGCCTGCTCAAGGGCTGGGCGGACGCGATCTGGGACATGGGCCGCGCGTTCGGCACCATCGGTTGCCGCCGGGGCGACTGGCAGGTCGAGATCACGACGTACCGCTCGGAGGCCTACGACCCCGCCTCCCGCAAGCCCGACGTCGACTTCGGCGACAGCCTCGACGGCGACCTCGGCCGGCGCGACTTCACCGTCAACGCGATGGCGGTACGACTCCCGGGGCGGCAGGTCGAGGACCCGTACGGCGGCGTGGTCGACCTCGCGCACCGGGTGCTGCGGACCCCGGGCCGGCCCGAGGACTCCTTCTCCGACGACCCGCTGCGGATGATGCGCGCGGCGCGGTTCGCCGCGCAGCTGGGGTTCAGCGTCGACGACGGCGTCCGCGCGGCGATGACGGCGATGGCCGAGCGGATCTCGATCATCTCCGCGGAGCGGGTCCGCGACGAGCTGGTCAAGCTCGTGTGCGCGCCGTACCCGCGCCTCGGGCTCACCCTGCTCGTCGACACCGGCCTCGCGGCCCTCGTGCTGCCCGAGCTGCCGGCGCTCCAGCTCGAGCGCGACGAGCACCACCGGCACAAGGACGTCTACGAGCACACCCTCACCGTGCTCGAGCAGGCCATCGACCTCGAGCACCGGCTCGGCGGCGAGCCGGACTTCGTCTCCCGCTTCGCCGCGCTCATGCACGACGTCGGCAAGCCGCGCACCCGGCGGTTCGTCGACGACGGCACCGTCACCTTCCACCACCACGACGTGGTCGGCGCGAAGATCACCCGCAAGCGGATGCAGGCGCTGCGGTTCTCCAACGACGAGATCGACGCGGTCGGCAAGCTCGTCGAGCTGCACCTGCGCTTCCACGGCTACGGGTCGGGGGAATGGACCGACTCCGCGGTGCGCCGCTACGTCCGCGACGCCGGCGACCAGCTCGAGCGGCTGCACATCCTCACCCGGGCCGACTGCACCACGCGCAACCAGCGCAAGGCGGCCCGGCTCGCGCGCACCTACGACGAGCTCGAGGAGCGGATCGCCCTGCTCTCGGAGCAGGAGGAGCTCGCCTCGATCCGCCCCGACCTCGACGGCAACCAGATCATGGAGATCCTCGGCATCGGCCCCGGCCGCGAGGTCGGTCAGGCCTACCAGCACCTGCTCGAGCTGAGGATGGACCACGGCCCGCTCGGCGAGGAGCGCGCCCGCGAGGAGCTGCTCGCCTGGTGGGCGGCCCGGTAGCGGTCAGGTCTGCCAGGTCGCCCAGGTCGTCCAGGACGCGGGGTCAGCGACGCACCGTCGGGCCGGCCGGACCGCTGCGGTCCACCGGCAGCAGCGCGCCCGGAGGCACGCCGGGCAGCGGCTCGCAGTCGCCGCTCGGCAGCGAGCAGCCGATCAGCACGTCGGTCTGACCGTCGAGCGCCCCACCGACCGCGGTCTCGTCGTCGAGCCACGAGTCGAGCTCGTAGACGCCGCCGCCGGGCACGCGGGTCGCGACCGGGTCGCCGCCGCCCTCGGGCACGAGCCGGACCGGGTCGCCGGTCGGCGGGTCGACGATCGTCCAGGTGCCGGCCGGGTTGGTCAGCGCCGCCTCGGGCCGCAGCTCGGCGAACCAGTCGGCGTCGTAGGCCTCCGAGGCCGACCCGGCGGCCGTGGTCGCGTCGCCCGTCGCGAGGTCGTAGGCGAGCACGGCGTCCGGCCCGACGACGTACGCCGTGGTGTCGGTGAGGCCGAGGACGGCCGGCTCCTCGGCGTCCTCGTACAGGTCGGCCAGGTCGTCGCTGCCGGGGTCGCCCATCCCCTCGGCGCTGCGGACGACCTCCTCGCCCTCGACGGTGTCGACGACCACGACCGTGCCGACCGGCGTGCCGTACTCGTCCTGCTCGCCGGTGGCGGGGTCGACGAAGGCCAGGTAGCGCCCGTCCGGTGAGGTCCGCAGCGTCGCGGGATCGACCTGGGCGCCGGTCTCCTCGACCGTGCCGTCCGGGGTCGCGAGCAGCAGCCGGCCGGTCGAGCCGTCGTCGTCGGCGGGGACGACGTACGCGCCGGGACCGGCGACGACGTACGCCGCGATGTCCTGCTCGGTCTCGATGGTCGAGCCGTCCGGGAGGTGGACGGTGCCGTCGGCGGCCCACACGAGCCCGGAGGTGTCGAGCGGGTCCGCGGCGGCCGACCAGGTGGTGCCCGCGTCGCCCCCACCGATCCCGCTGGCGCTGTCATCGCCGCAGGCGCCGAGGAGCAGCACGAGCACGGCGGCGCCGGCCGCGGCGGCCGGGCGGGACGGGGGGTTCGGCACAGGAGGTCCTTCCGGGGGCCGGGGGCGGTCGGGTCAGGGGATGAGCGAGCGGAGCCGGCCGAGGAGGCCACCGCTGTCGGCGTCGCTCTCCTCGTAGGACGTCGCGCTGGTGACCAGCCCGTCGGCGGTGAGCTCGGCGGACAGCCGGCCCTCGTCGAGCCAGCGCGCGGTCTCGTCGAGGTGCCGGGTGACGGCTGTGGCGAACAACGCACCCTCCGGGATGTCGCCCAGGACGCCGCCGCCGAGGCTGAGGCCGCCGACCCGCCGCTCGACGGAGTCCAGGCCGGCCTGGACCTGCACGAATAGGTCTGCTGCCTGGCTGAGGGTCACCGGCTCGACCTCGAGAGTGCCGCCCGGGATGCCGAGCTCGGAGTACGGCGTGAGGGTCATGTTCATCGCGGCCCACAGGTCCTCGAGCGAGGCCGAGCCGCTGGGCTCGGCGTACTTCCCCGCGCCCGACTCGTAGGTCGTCAGCAGCCCCTCGGGCAGCGCGGCGATCCCCTCGGACATGTTGGGGAGGTCGAGCGTGCGGACCGGCTCGGGCAGCGACCACGGGACGAGGGGGCTGCTGCCGAGGACGTCCTCGAGGCGGTAGGTCGTCAGCGTGCTGCCGTTGCCGCGGCCCAGCGAGCTGCTGAAGACGATGTGGTCGCCCTCGATGGCGACCCCCTGCCCCTTGGCCGGCGTGGCGAAGGGCCCGCGTCGATCGGTCCATCCCTTCTCTTCGTCCCAGGTGTAGGCGAAGAGCGCGCCGTGGCCGTGCTCGTTGTGGGTGCCGACGTAGAGGGTGTCGCCCACGACGGTGGAGTAGGCGCCCGCGGCGACGTCGACCGGGTCGTCGAGCACCGGGACCGTGCTGCCGGGAGCGGCGCGCTCGATGGTGGAGAGGTCGTAGGCGAACAGGCGGGGCGGGTCGTCCGACGAGGTGACGTACACCCTCCCGTCGTGCACGGCGACGCCGCCGGCGTGGTCGGGGGCCGTGTCGCCGCCGGGGGCCTTGCCGAGGTTCACCGTCTGCTCGACCAGGCCGGTCTCCGGATCGATCAGGGACAGCTGGGCATCGCCGTCGGAGGTGTACGACGTCTGCAGCAGGTAGCCGCCGCCGTAACCCAGGCCCTGGGGGATGAAGCCGTCGTCGTCACCGGTGGCCAGCGTGCCGGGGATGACCGGGCCGAGCTCGCCGGGGTTCTGCAGGTCGTGGCGCAGCGAGCGCAGCAGGCCGTTCTCCAGCCACTCCTCCTGGTCGGCGGTGAAGGGGTCGTCGACCATGAACTGGGTGGCCTGCGCGACGCGGGTGGCGTGCGCCCGGCGTGCCCGGTCCAGGTTGCTGATGACGGCCGCCCGCAGCAGGAGCAGGGAGAGTGCGTCCGTCGCCGACGCCTTCGTCCGCCGCCAGACGTCGATGGTCGCCGACGCGTCCCGAAGCATGTCGCGGTAGCTCTGCTCCACTGCCCGCAGCGCCAGCGCCGACCGGTTGAGCCGGAGCGAGGCGACCTCCGCGGCGGCGCGGGTGGCCCAGGCGCGCATGTTGAACCGCGTCCGGGCCGACGGGCTGTCCCAGTCGGGGGTGTCCTCGGCGTAGCGGATCGTCCCGATCTCGTCGGTGGTGTCGCCCATCGCCCGGTCGACGTCGGACTGCAGCGCGGCGACGGCGCCCGGGTCGCCGGACGTCATCGCGGCGTACATCGCCTCCGGGCTCGTCACGGGCGGGGTCTACCCGGGTGACCGCCCTCGGAAACGGCGGTCCGGACAGCCGCGCCGCCGCACTAGGGTGCGGCCATGACCGGCTCTCCTTCCACCGACCTCGAGGCGACCGTGGAGGTCGCCGCTCCCCCCGCGACGGTCTGGTCGCTCGTCGCCGACCCGGCCCGGGCGCGCGAGTGGAGCCCGCAGGTCCTGCGCACCTTCGTCCGCGGCCGCCCGGTGCAGCAGGGCACGACGTTCCTCAACCTCAACTCCCGCGGGCCGCTCGTGTGGCCCACCACGGCGAAGGTGACGTCGTTCGACCCGCACGTGCGCTTCGCCTTCCGCGTGAACGAGAACCGCACCACCTGGTCCTTCACCCTCGAGCCCACCGCCGACGGCGGCACCCGGCTCACCAACCGCCGCGAGACCTCCGAGGGCATCTCCGCCGTCTCCCTGGTGATGACCCGCGTCGCCCTCGGCGGCGTCGACACCTTCACCGACGAGCTGCGCGCCGGCATGGCCGAGACCCTCGGCAAGATCAAGGCCGCCGCCGAGAAGCTCGCCGCCGCGGGGTGATCCGTTCGGGTCTCGGCGGTCCGGGTCTCGGCGGTCCGGGCGTCGGCGGTCCGGGCGTCGGCGGTCCGGGCGTCGACGATCGTTCAATTGCGCGGATTTGTACGGTTTTCGGGCCGGCAGGACGCTGAAGCCGCGCAATTGCGCGGTTGTTGACGCGGCGCGGCGCATCTCGGGCGGGGGCAGCCCAGTCTCGCGAAGCCCGGCTCACGACGTACGGCGCGCGCCCCGGCTCAGCCGGCCTGGGCGTGACCCGGGAAGTGCAGCTCCCACCCCGGCCGGGGCAGCGGCAGCCGGAGTCCGCGCCGGGAGGCGGTCGCTCGGATGCGCTCGATGGTCTGCGCCGGCGTGCCGTAGATGTCGTTCGCGGTGACGTGGACGACGTGCCAGTCGAGCGCGTCCACGAGCTCGCGCCGGCGCAGGTCCCGGCGCCAGGTCGGCGTGTCGACGCGGTGGTGCGTCCCGTCGTACTCCACGGCCAACCGGTGGTGCCGGTAGGCGAGGTCGAACTCGACCAGCACGTCACCGTCGGCCGAGCGGATCTCGAGGTTGACCTCCGGCTCGGGCAGGCCGGCGAGGACGATCAACAGCCGCAGACGTGACTCCATCGCCGACCTGACCCGGTCGCGGACGAAGGTGGCGGCGTAGCGCGCGCCCGGTGACCAGTAGTCCGTGGTCCGTGCGAGCCCGGCGCGCAGGTCCGCGGCCGTGATGCCGAAGACGCGCAGCATGCTGTCGCCGGCCACGAAGAGATCGACCAGGTCCAGCATGGATGCCAGCTCGACGAAGAGGCGCACGGGCTCGGACACGGGCAGGCCGCGCCAGACGCGCGTCCGCGTGGCCGGCGGCGCGACGTGGGGCTTGAGGCCCGGCTGCCAGCGGCGGTCCTCGGCACGCAGGACGCTGACGTGGACCAGCGGGGACTCGGGCACCGCGACGCCGCACCACGCGGCTGCCGTCCGGTGGCTCAACCACGCTCCCTCCGGGTGGAGCGCCAGCGCGCCCTCCATCCGCTCGCGCTCGGACGGGGCGACCTCTGCGCGGATGTAGACGCCGCGAAAGATCCGCCGGTAGCGGGAGGTCCGCAGCACCCGGTCGCTCACGCCGGCGCGCACCGCGTCGGCCCGGGTGAAGGGTCGTCGTTCGTCCATGGCGACGACCTTGCCCCGACACCGGCGACCGGTGCGGGTCTCTCCACAGGCGGGGCCGTACCTGTGGAGGGCCGGCGATACTTCCGCGCAATTGAACGGTTGTAGCGCCGTCCGGGGACCGACACGCGACATTTCGGCGCAATTGAACGATCGTCGACCGGCCCCGGCGGGCGGCCATGCCCCGAGAACGACACACGGCCCGCCCGGAGGACCGGGCGGGCCGTGGTGGGTGGTGCGGGTGGTTCAGGCCGAGCGGGAGGTCACTCCTCGCCGGCGATGAAGGCCTCGACGCGGCGGCGGCCCTCCTCGTCGGGGAGCTGCACCGGCGGGGACTTCATGAGGTACGACGACGCCGAGATGATCGGGCCGCCGATGCCGCGGTCCTTGGCGATCTTCGCGGCGCGGATCGCGTCGATGATGATGCCGGCGGAGTTCGGGGAGTCCCAGACCTCGAGCTTGTACTCGAGGTTGAGCGGGACGTCGCCGAACGCGCGACCCTCGAGGCGGACGTAGGCCCACTTGCGGTCGTCGAGCCAGGCGACGTAGTCCGAGGGACCGATGTGGACGTTCTTGTCGTGGACCTTGCCCGACAGCGAGCCGGTGAGGTTCGAGGTGACGGCCTGGGTCTTGGAGACCTTCTTGGACTCCAGGCGCTCGCGCTCGAGCATGTTCTTGAAGTCCATGTTGCCGCCGACGTTGAGCTGGTAGGTGCGGTCCAGCGTCACGCCGCGGTCCTCGAACAGCTTCGCCATCACGCGGTGGGTGATGGTGGCGCCGACCTGGGACTTGATGTCGTCACCGACGATCGGGACGCCGGCGTCCTCGAACTTCTTGGCCCACTCGGGGTCGGAGGCGATGAAGACGGGGAGCGCGTTGACGAAGGCCACGCCGGCGTCGATGGCGCACTGGGCGTAGAACTTGTCGGCCTCCTCGGAGCCCACCGGGAGGTAGGAGACCATCACGTCGACCTCGGCGTCCTTGAGCGCCTGGACGACGTCGACCGGCTCGGCGCCGGACTCCTCGATGGTCTCGCGGTAGTACTTGCCGAGGCCGTCGAGCGTCGGGCCGCGCTGCACCTCGACACCGAGCGTCGGGACGTCGCAGATCTTGATCGTGTTGTTCTCCGAGGCGTTGATCGCCTCGGACAGGTCCTTGCCGACCTTCTTGTCGTCGACGTCGAACGCCGCGACGAACTCCACGTCCTTGACGTGGTACTCGCCGAACGCCACGTGCATCAGGCCGGGCACGGAGCCGGAGGGGTCCGCGTCCTGGTAGTACTCCACACCCTGCACGAGGGAGGTGGCGCAGTTGCCCACCCCCACGATCGCTACTCGAACCGAACCCATCGGGTCTTCCTTCCTGAACCTGTACGGAGACTGTGTGCGCTGCGCTTGCTGGATCTGCTGCTAGGTCTGTGGTGCGGTGCTGCTGTCCGGGGGCGGGACCATCGGCTGGCCCGCGCTGAGGCCGCGCTCGGCGTTGATGAGGTCCGAGAGCCACCGGACCTCGCGCTCGACGGACTCCACCCCGTGGCGTTGGAGCTCGGCCGCGTAGCGGTCGACCTCCTTCTCGGTCATCTGCAGCTCGCGCTGGACGCGGTCGAGCCGCTCCTGGAGGCGGATGCGGCGGCCCTCGAGCACGCGCAGCCGGATCTCCATGTCGGTGCGACCGAAGAACGCGAACCGGATGTCGAAGTTGTCGTCCTCCCACGCGGCCGGGCCCACCTCGGACATGAGGCGCTCGAACTCGCGGGTGCCGGCATCGGTGACCTGGTAGACGATCCGGGGCCGGCGGCTGGTGGTGACCGTGCTGCTGGTGGACTCCTCGATGAGGTTGCCGCGCAGCATCTTCTTCAGCGTCGGGTAGAGCGAGCCGTACGACAGCACCCGTCCCCATCCGAGCATGAGGTTCAGCCGCTTGCGCAGCTCGTAGCCGTGCATGGGTCCCTCGTGCAGCAGTCCGAGGACCGCCAGCTCGATGGTCTCCCCACGTCGTGACATGCGACGTATCGTAGCGATATATCCGCGGGTTGCGAACACCCGACCTATCGGGCGTGCGCGCGGGGCCCCTGATGGCCCGGATGCGTACCCTGTCCTGCGGCGCGGCCCCGTCCGGCACGGTCCGCCCGGCCCGGTGCGTGGCCAGCGCCGAGCCGTCGTACGCCGACAGGAGAAGCACCAGCGTGAGAGAAGGCAAGCGCCGGGCCGCCGGCCCCGCGGTCAAGAAGTCCCCGAAGCGGGAACGCACCCGCAAGCAGAAGGTGTGGCGGGTCGCCCGCTGGTTCCTCGCAGTCGGGCTCGTCGGAGCGCTGCTCGCCGGCGCGGCGTTCGTCGTGCTCTACCAGGCGGTCGACATCCCGGACCCGAACGAGGACTTCGAGACCCAGACGACGTTCGTCTACTTCGACGACGGCAAGACCGAGCTGGGGCGCTTCGCGACGCAGAACCGCGTCTCCATCGACCTCGACCAGATGCCGCAGTCGCTCAAGGACGCGGTGGTGGCCGCCGAGAACGACTCGTTCTGGACCGACAGCGGCATCGACCCGGTCGGCATCGTCCGTGCGGCGTTCAACAACGCCTCGGGCAACGCCCGCCAGGGCGCGTCGACGATCACCCAGCAGTACGTCAAGGTCCTCTACCTCTCCCAGGAGCAGAGCTACCAGCGCAAGATCAAGGAAGCGATCCTGTCGCTGAAGGTCCAGCGCCAGCAGAGCAAGTCGCGCATCCTTGAGGGCTACCTCAACACCATCTACTTCGGTCGCGGCGCGTACGGCGTGGAGGCGGCCGCCCGCGCGTTCTTCGAGCGCCCGGCCAAGAACCTCGACCTGCGCCAGAGCGCGGTGCTCGCCAGCGTGTTGAACAACCCCAGCCGGTTCGACCCCGCCAACGGCAAGGACGCCCGCGAGGCGCTGCTCGGGCGCTACCAGTACACGCTGAACCAGATGGCCGAGCTCGAGATGATCACCGAGGAGCAGGCCGAGAAGGCCAAGCGCCGGCTGCCGAAGTTCCCCGAGATCGAGGCGGGCAGCACCTACGGCGACCAGAAGGGTCACATGCTCACGATGGTTCGCAAGGAGCTCACCCGGCTCGGCTTCGACGAGGAGGAGATCGAAGGCGGCGGCCTCCGGGTCACCACGACCTTCGACCCCGAGGCGATGGCCGCGGCCAAGCAGGCGGTCGTCGAGGAGCGGCCCGAGGGCTTCAAGGACAAGGAGCTGCACGTCGGCGTCGCCAGCGTCGAGCCGGGCACCGGCGCGGTCCGCGGGTTCTACGGCGGCCAGGACTACCTCCAGTCGCAGATCAACTGGGCGGTCTCCGGCGGCCAGGCCGGCTCGACGCTGAAGGCGTTCGCCCTGGCGGCGGCGATCAAGGACGGCTTCTCGCTGCGCGACACCTTCGACGGCAACTCGCCGTATGAGCTGCCCGACGGCACCCCGGTCACCAACCAGGGCGACGCCAGCTACGGCTCGGCGATCAACATGGTCTACGCCACCCAGAAGTCAGCGAACTCCGCCTTCGTCGACATGACCATGGCCATGGACGACGGCCCGGAGAAGGTCGTCAAGATGATGGACGCCATGGGCGTCCCGGCCGACGACAGCCGGAACGGTGCCGGCTTCCCGAGCACCTCCCCGGGCCTCGAGCCGGTCGCGACGGTCGCGCTCGGCAGCGCGACGGTCAGCCCGATCAACATGGCGAGCGGCTACGCGACGATCGCCAACGAGGGCGTGTACGCCGAGCCGTTCATCATCGAGAAGGTCGTCGACCGCGGCGGCGAGACCCGCTACTCCCACGCCGAGGAGGGCCCGGAGCCGAAGCGGGTGCTCGACGCCGACATCGCCGCGGACGTCTCCTACGCGCTGCAGCAGAACGTCACCGGCGGCTCGGGCACCGCGGCGCTCGCGCTCGGCCGGCCGGCCGCCGGCAAGACCGGCACCGCGACCAACGGGCGCGACGAGGTGTCGTCGGCCTGGTTCGCGGGCTACACCCCGCAGATGGCGACCGCCGTCATGTACGTCCGCGGCAAGGGCAACGAGCAGCTGATGGGGTGGCTGCCGGAGTACTTCGGCGGCTCCTACCCGGCGCGCACCTGGACCAACGCCATGCAGACGATGATGGAGGGGCTGCCGGTCGAGGAGTTCCCCGAGCCGGCGTACGTCGACGGCGACGCGCCCACCGACGGCCACGCGCCGTACGTCCCGCCGCCGTCCCCGACCCGCAAGCCGCCGCCGAGCCCGCAGCCCAGCAGCGACATCGAGTCCGAGGAGCCGACGCCCACCCAGGAGCCGACGCCGACCCAGGAGCCGACGCCCACCGAGGAGCCCTCGCCGACCTGCGACATCCTCGGCTGCGGCGAGCCGACCCCGTCCGAGCCGCCGCCGAGCTCGCCGCCGCCGTCCCAGCCGACGTCGTCGGCGACCCCCGGGGCCGGGACCACCCGCTCGGCGAGCCCGCGGGGCCAGGGCTGACCGGCCGGTGTCGCACGTCCACCCGACCCACGAGGACCCTGTCGCCCGAGCCCTGAGCGAGGGCGTCGGCGGTCCGATGGGCCGCCGGGGCGCCGGCCACCGGTGGTGGACGCCGGTGCGGGTCGTGCTGCTGGTGACGGCGGTCTGCTTCGCGATCGGGATGGTGCAGAAGCAGAGCTGCTTCGAGGACACGTGGGGCGACGGGCAGCAGCGCTACTCCCACATGTGCTACTCCGACCTGCCCTACCTCTACACCGGCCGCGGGATGGCCGAGCGGGCCTGGCCCTACACCGACGACGAGGAGGTCCGCGACCGCTACGAGGTCATGGAGTACCCCGTCGGGATCTCCTACTGGGCCTGGGGCACCGCCTGGGTCGCCCAGGTCGCCGACCACCTCGGCGTCCCGGACCTCGCCGAACGCGCCGCCCAGCCCGCGGACGCGCTCTTCGGCCGGCCCGAGGTGCAGTCGGAGATCCGGTGGTACGTCGTCGTCAACGCGCTCGGCCTCGGCGCCGTCGCGCTGCTGACCGCGTGGTTCCTCAGCCGCACGCACCGGCGGCGCCCCTGGGACGCGATGACGTACGCCGCGTCGCCGGCGCTCGCGCTGACCGCGCTGGTGAACTGGGACCTGCTCGCCGTCGTGCTCGTCGCCGCCGCGACCTGGGCGTGGTCACGCGACAGGCCGCTCCTCACCGGCGTGCTCATCGGGCTCGGCACCGCCACGAAGCTCTACCCGTTGTTCCTGCTCGGGGGAGTGCTCGTCGTCTGCCTGCGCGACAAGCGGGTGCGCGACTTCGTGGTCGCGACCGCGGCCGCGGCCGTCGCCTGGGTGGTGGCCGACCTGCCGGCGTACCTCTCGGGGCCGGAGCAGTGGCGGGTCTTCTGGTCGTTCAACTCCGAGCGCGGCGCCGACCTCGGCTCGATCTGGCTGGTGGTCCAGCAGGCGAGCGACACCGCGATCAGCGCGCACACGATCAACGTGGTCTCGTGGCTGTTCTTCGGCACCTGGTGCCTCGGCGTGCTGGTGCTCGGCCTGCGCGCGCCGGAGACGCCGCGGCTGGCGCAGCTGGCGTTCCTCGTGGTCGCCGGCTTCCTGCTGGTCAACAAGGTCTACTCGCCGCAGTACGTCCTGTGGCTGCTGCCGCTCGCCGTGCTCGCCCGGCCCCGCTGGCGCGACCAGCTGGTCTGGCAGGCCGGCGAGGTCCTCTACTTCGCGGCCGTGTGGTGGTACCTCGGTGAGTACCTCGCGCCCGCCGGCGGCGGCGACGCCGGGTTCTACTGGGTGGCGATCCTGCTGCGGATGGCTTGCGAGCTCTACCTCGTCGGCGTCGTCGTCCGCGACGTCCTGCGACCCGCCCACGACCCCGTCCGCGAGGGCGGGTGGGTCGCCCCGCCGCCGCGCCTGGCCCGCGCGGGCTGAGCAGGCTGAGCGGCTAGTCGACCAGGACGCGGTCGAAGGCGGTGGCGGTGAACCGCACCCGCACGTCGACCTCGTCGCCGACCTCGGGCACGCGTGAACCGGAGGGCAGGAACAGCATCGAGGCCTGCATGTGCGGCGGCTCGGCGAAGAGCCGCTGCTTGCCGTCGATCGAGAACGGCGAGCGGACGAAGCCGACCGCGTCGAGGCCACCGCGGGCCAGGGTGGCCGCCCGGGCCTTCAGGCCCGAGTCGCCGGTGGGCGCCTCGAGCCCGATGCCGTGGGCGGTGCCGCCGCTGACGACGAGCAGGTGGCCGGACTTCGGCGCGGTGCGGCCGCGGTAGCCGAAGGAGTCGCCGCGCTCCACCGCGTGCACGTCGAGGACGGTCGCGGTCACGCGGAGCGCGCCGCGGTCGCCGAGCCACAGGGCGGTGCCGGTGCGCGGGCGGATGTCGTAGTCGGCGTACGACCCGCGGAGCGTGGCGAGCTCGGCGTCGGTGAGGTGGCTGACCCAGATCGTGCGGGTCTCGAGCTCGGCGGCGACGACGTCGTTGAGCAGCCGGTCGACCTCGCCGAGGTGGGAGCCCTGGGCGAGCGGCAGGTGCAGCGCGACGCCCTCGAGCCGCGCGCTCGGGTGCGCGGCGACGCTTCGGGCGGCCGCCCACAGCTCGCGGGCGGTGTGGCCGTGGCGCTGCATGCTGGTCATCCGCTCGAGCACGAACCGGGCGTCCGGCTGCCGGCCGAGCAGGTCGTCGACGTCCTGCGGCCGGCTGACCGTGTGGACGACGCGGTCGGCGAGCGTCGGGTCGAGCTCGAGCGCGGCGCCGAACGGCCGCCACGGGGTCAGCACGAGCAGGCTGCCGTCGAAGCGGCTCGCGACGTCCGGCAGCTCGTCGTACGTCCCGACGGCGAGGGTGTCGACGCCGAGCCACTGGCTCTTGCGGGCGAGCCGGCCGAGGGTGAAGCCGTACCCGTTGCCCTTGCACACCGGGACCAGGCCGGGATGGGCGTCGGCGACCGAGCGCAGGTGGGCGCGCCACCGCTCGCCGTCGACGTGGAGGACGAGGCTCATGCCCGGGCGCCCATCAGCCGCGCCGCTTCATGTAGAGGTCGAAGGCCCGGTAGAGCGGCTTGCTGAGCGGGAGGTCCCACTCGCCGACGAGCTCGACGGCCTCGCCGCCGGTGCCGACCTTGAACTGGATGAGCCCCACGTGCGGGTCATCGGGGTCGAGGGTCTCGGTGATGCCGCGCAGGTCGTAGACGTCGGCCCCGGCGGCGATCGCGGCGCGCATCATCGCCCACTGCACCGCGTTGGAGCCGCGGACCTCGCGCTTGTCGGTGGAGGAGGCGCCGTAGGAGTACCACGCGTGCGCGCCGACGCGGATCGCGATGGTCGCCGCGACCAGGTCGCCCTCGTGACGGGCGAGGTGGAGCGTGATCCGGTCGGGCTCCTCGGCGGCGAGCGCCTCCACCATGGTGCGGAAGTACGACAGCGGGCGCGGCGTGAACCGGTCGCGCTCGGCGGTGTGGACGTAGAGGTCGTGGAAGGCCTTGAGGTCGGCGAGGATCCCGTCGGCGGTGCTGGTCGAGGTCACCTCGACACCGGCCTTGGCGGCCTTCTTGATGTTGCGGCGCCACTGCTGGTTCATGCCGGCCAGGACGTCGTCCTCCGACCGGCCGGCGAGCGGCACCTGGAAGACGTGCTGCGGCTGCCCGGCCGCGAACCCGCCGGCGGCCGCCTGCGAGCGCCAGCCCAGCTCGCGCAGCTGGGTGACCACGCGGGCGCCGGTGCCGTCGCGCTCGGTCGGCGCGAGCTCGCCCAGGCGGCGTACGTCGTCGCTCGCGATGCCCTCCTTGATCGTCGCCGCGTCCCAGCGGCGGGTCACGACGGGCGGACCGATCCGGATGCCGAAGGCGCCGCGGGCCTTGACGTGCGCGGCCAGCGGACGGAGCCAGGGGCCGAGGTCCTCGTCGGCCCAGTCGATGACCGGTCCCTCGGGGAGGTAGGCGAGGTAGCGGCGAACCTTCGGCAGCTGGCGGTAGAGCACCAGCGCCGCGCCGACGAGCTCGCCGTCGCGCTCCCACCCGATCGACTGGCGGCGCCACTCGGACTTCACCCGGCCCCAGGCGGGGGTCTGGAGGAACGACGCGGAGCGCTGCGCCCGCACGAAGGCGAGGTGCTCGGTCTCGGAGATCTCGCGGACGGTCAGCACGGGGCCGAGGCTACTTCGCACGGGACCGGGGCTCAGACCCGGTCGCGGAGCCAGGCGAAGTCGGCCAGGTGCTGCTCGGCGTCGCCCGGCGTCTCGCAGACCACCGGCGCGCCGGCGTCGCGGACCACGCCTGCCAGCAGGTCGGGGTCGATCTGGCCGGCGCCGAAGTTGGTGTGCCGGTCGGCGCCGGAGTCGAAGGCGTCGCGGCTGTCGTTGCAGTGGACCAGGTCGATCCGGCCGGTGATCCGGCGTACGTCGTCCACGACCGTCTCCAACGCGTTGCCGCCGGCGTGGGCGTGGCACGTGTCGAGGCAGAACCCGACCTGGTCGAAGCCCTCCGCGGTGGAGATCGCTTCCCACACCCGGCCGATCCGGTCGAGGTAGCGGGCCATCGCGTTGTCCCCGCCGGCGGTGTTCTCGATCAGCAGCGGCACCTTGATGTCGGTCGCCTCGATCGCCTTGCGCCAGTTGTCGAAGCCCTTCTCGGGGTCGTCGGCCTTGTTGACGTGGCCGCCGTGCACGATGAGCCCCTTGGCGCCGACCTCGGCCGCGGCGTCCATGTGCTGCTGGAGCAGCTTGCGGCTGGGGATCCGGATGCGGTTGTTCGTGGTGGCGACGTTGATGACGTAGGGCGCGTGCACGTAGAGGTCGACGCCGGCGGCCTCGGCGGCCTCCCTCAGTGCGGCCGCGCCGCCGGCATACCGGACCTGGGGGCCCTTGTAGTCCTGCGGGTCCCCGAGGAAGAACTGCACGAGCGGCGCCTGCCGGGCCTGCGCCTCCGCGACGGGGTCGGTCTGGTCGACGTGGGCGCCGATCGGGAGGTTCGCGGGGGTGTCCTGGGCCATGCCCACCACCCTACGAGTGGCCACCGACAGGGATTTCGGGGCGGTCGCCGCGCGCTGCTACCTTGTCCTGTCCATTCGTGACCGCCCACCGACGGGCCGGGAGCGGTGGACACCCGCCGACCGGCTCCGGCTGCCGGCGGGACGCAAGCCCTCCTGCCACGGAGAGACCGTGGCCGCCGAAGTCCACAGGAGGTGGAGACCGCTTTGCGTGCCTATGAAGTCATGGTCATCCTCGACCCCAGCCTCGACGAGCGCACTGTGCAGCCCTCGCTCGACCGCTACCTCAACGTCATCCGCAACGACGGCGGCTCGGTCGAGTCCGTCGACGTGTGGGGACGTCGTCGCCTCGCCTACGAGGTGAAGAAGAACGCCGAGGGCATCTACGCGGTGATCTCGATCAACGCCGAGCCGGCGACGGTCAAGGAGTTCGACCGTCAGCTCACGCTCAACGAGTCCATCCTGCGCACCAAGGTCATCCGCCCCGACGCTCGCTGAGCCCTCCCGGACCTGTTCCGGGGAGCCAGCCCGCGTCGTCCCTGTGGACGACCACTTCCCGCTGTCGGCGGCAGCCGCCACGATGAGCGGGACGCACACACGACTCTGACCAGCACGAAGCCAAGGAGACCCTCATGGCAGGCGAGACCGTCATCACGGTGGTCGGCAACCTCGTCGACGACCCGGAGCTGCGCTTCACCCCCTCGGGTGCGGCTGTGGCCAACTTCCGGATCGCGTCGACGCCGCGCACCTTCGACCGGCAGACCAACGAGTGGAAGGACGGCGACGCGCTGTTCCTCTCCTGCTCGGTCTGGCGGCAGGCCGCGGAGAACGTCGCCGAGTCCCTGCAGCGCGGCATGCGTGTCGTCGTGCAGGGCCGCCTGAAGTCCCGCCAGTACGAGACCCGTGAGGGCGAGAAGCGGACCGTCTTCGAGATCGAGGTCGAAGAGGTCGGTCCGTCGCTCAAGTACGCCACGGCCAAGGTCACCCGCGCCCAGCGCTCCGGCGGCGGTGGCGGCGGGTTCTCCGGCGGCGGTGGCGGCGGTGCCGCCCCCTCCGGCGGGGACGACCCGTGGGCCACCCCGGCGCCCCAGCAGGGCGGCGGCGGCCAGGGCGGGTACGGCGGTGGCGCACCCTCGGGTGGCGGCCAGGGCGGCGGTTACGGAGGCGGCGCACCCTCGGGTGGCGGCGCTCCCGCGAACGACCCCTGGGGCGCTCCGGGCGTGGGCTCCGACGAGCCCCCGTTCTGACGCACCCCACCTGGGTCTCCTCGGCCCACCGGCTGGTCCAGCACCACCATCCACGCACATCCCTCAACCATTCCGCCCCTGCCCGCCCTCGTGGCGGCGCCGGGTCGGGCTTCTAGGAAGGAAGCACCACAATGGCCAAGGCAGTGATGCGCAAGCCCAAGAAGAAGGTTTGCCAGTTCTGCAAGGAGAAGGCGACCGGTGTCGACTACAAGGACACCACGCTCCTCCGCAAGTTCATCTCGGACCGCGGCAAGATCCGCGCCCGTCGGGTGACCGGCAACTGCGTCCAGCACCAGCGCGACGTGGCCACGGCCGTCAAGAACGCCCGTGAGGTCGCCCTGCTGCCCTACACCTCGACCGGTCGCTGAGAGGAGCGGGAACGATGAAGCTCATCCTGACCCAGGAGGTCACCGGTCTCGGTGGCCCCGGTGACGTCGTCGAGGTGAAGGACGGCTACGGCCGCAACTACCTCGTCCCCCGCGGTGTCGCGATCCGTTGGACGCGCGGCGCCGAGAAGACCGTCGAGTCGATCAAGGCCGCCCGCGCCACCCGCGCGGTCCGCGACCTCGGCCACGCCGAGGAGATCAAGACCAAGCTCGAGGCGAACAGCGTGGCCGTCAAGGTCCGCGCCGGTGCCGGCGGCCGCCTCTTCGGCGCCGTCACCACCTCCGAGATCGCCGAGGCCCTCACGGCCACCTCCGGCGAGCAGGTCGACAAGCGCACGATCGCGATCAAGAACCCGATCCGCGCGCTCGGCAACCACGAGGTCTCGGTCCGGCTGCACGACGAGGTGTCCGCCACGGTGGCCCTCAACGTCATCCCGGCCTGATCCTCCTCGCTGCCGCTCGCGGCAGCACCGCAGCACCGCAGCAACGAACAGGGCCGCCCCTCCTCCGGGAGGGGCGGCCCTGTCGTCGTCTCCGCTGGTCGAGCAGCGAGCGCCAGCCGGTGGGTCAGTGGGCGAGGACGGCGTCGATGCGGACGGTCTCGCCGCGACCGATCTTCTTCGCGCGCACCTGGATGCGGCCGCTGACGAGCGGGTCGAACTGGTCGCGGACCTGGTAGACGTGGAACCGCTCGTAGCGAGGGCCCTTGAGGTTGACCGTGCGCCAGATGCTCTGGCCGATCTTGACCTCGACCTTGCCGAGCTTCGGCCCGCGCGGCGCGATCAGGCGCAGCTCGCGGACGTTCTTGCCCGGGGCGGTCACGACGGCGCCGACCGTGCTGGTCTGGAGGAAGTCGCCGGCGAAGTAGCCGCCCTGGCGGACGACCTTCCACGGGGACTTCTTCCCGGCCTTCCCGGTCGCCTTCAGGTTGCGCGGCACCGAGAACTTCAGGACCGCCGGCGTGGGGTCGACGTTGCCGGCGGCGTCACGGGCGACCGCCTCGAACCGCTGGTCGCCCGGCGGCAGGTTGCGCAGGTCGGTGGTGCCGGTCGCGCACGGCACGGAGCGGCTGTTGAGGGTGCACGCGAAGTCGACCGGGCTGCGGTCCTGGCTGCCGCCCGCGCCGAGCACGACCTGGACGGTGCGGTCGGTGACCATCGGCCACTCGGGGTTCTCCTCGTCGACCAGCCCGTTGATCCGGGCCGAGCCCGCGGGGACGATCGTGTCGACCCGCGCCTGGACGGTGACCGGCGCGGAGACGTCCTCGACGTCGGTGCTGGCCGGGATGCACAGGCAGAGTCGGCTCGTCGCGTCGATCGCCGCGTCGGCGGTGTCGACCGCGCGGACGCGGAAGGTGTACGGCACGGCGTCGGTCTCGTCGAGGTCGGTGTAGGTCTGCTTCCAGACCTTCGCCGCCTCGTCGTAGGTCCCGCAGGCCGTCCAGCTCGTCGGCGCGCTGGTGGTGGCGTAGAACTGGCACTCGAAGCCGAGCGGGTCGGTGTCACCGTCGGTGAACCGGCCGGTGAAGGCGAAGGTCAGCTGCTTGCTGCCGACCCAGTTCTGCGCGGTCCTGGGAGTCGGGGTCACCGTGACGTTGGGGTCCATCACCGGCGGCACCTCGTCGTCGCAGCGCGTGCCGACCGGGAGCGGCAACGGCAGGGGCGACTGGAACGCCTCGGTCAGGCAGCCGGGGTCGGCGGCCGCGGGCGCGGCAGCGGGTCCGGTGATGGTCACGAGCGACGCGAGCAGCGTGGCCGCGGGCAGGGCGACGAGTCCTCGCAGGCGTCCGGTTCTGGGCATGGGGCTCCCTCTCTGTCGTGGAGGACAACGCTCGGGGGGACCCGAGGCTATGGTCCAGACCGGCCCGGCGCAGGGCTTTGGCCGGATCGGGCGGCCGGCGGCGGCGCCCCGGCCCAGGGTCGGCCGGACATCGTGAAGAGCTGCCAGACGACGAGCACGAGCGTGGCCACCGCGAGCACGGCGGCCGGCGTCGCGAGGACGTCCGCGCCGGCACCCAGCACCAGCACCGGCAGCGCGGTCACGACGACGACGAGGGTCACGGCGAACCGGAGCCGGCGCGCGGCCGGCAGGTCCTCGGCGGCGGTCGCTCGGGCGGCGAGCACGTGGCACAGCAGCCCGACGAACCCCAGCTGTGGCAGCGTGAGCGCCCAGGCCAGGGACGCGTCGACGTCCTCGAGCGCCTCGGCGGTCGCGGGCACCCACAGCGGCACCGCGACCACGCCGGCCAGGGCGGCGAGCGCCACCAGCACGGGTCGCCGCTCGGTGTCCGGCGGGAGCCGGAGGACCCCCACCAGCACGAGCACCCAGCCCAGCGGGTCCGGCAACGCGTCGTACTCCCCGAAGGTAGCGGTGAGGCCGATGACGACCAGCCCCATCGCGACGGACTGGAGCGGCTTCACGGGGTCAGGCTACGGACGCCGGTGACCAGCCAGGCGTCGCCCCGCGCGCGACGCAGCAGGACCGCCAGGCGCGCGCCCATGAAGACCGCCGCGAAGACGGCCCAGACGACGACCAGGCCGCCACCGAGGTAGGCCGCCGCGAGCACGGCGGGGGCGTGCAGGACGAGCACGACGACGCCGGCGCGGGCGAGGTAGGGCCCGTCGCCGGCGCCGATGAGCACGCCGTCGAGCACGAAGACCACACCGGCGATCGGCTGGCCGAGCGCGGCGACGACGAGGACGGGGACGAGCAGGTCCTGCACGGCGGCGTCACCGGTGAAGAGGTGGCCCAGCACCGGGCTGGCGGCGGCGAGGAGGAGGCCGGTGACCACGCCGCTGACGACCCCCCAACGGATCATCCGGTCGGTGACGGCGCGCGTGCCGGCCACGTCGCCCGCGCCCAGGTAGCGCCCGGTGATCGCCTGCGCGGCGATGGCGATCGCGTCGAGCACGAAGGCGAGGAAGGTCCACAGCGTCATCGCGAGCTGGTGTGTGGCCAGGTCGACCTCCTGGTCGCGGCCGCTCGCGCCGACGGTGACGGCGTACGTCGTCACGAGCAGCGCGGCGCGCAGGGTGAGGGTGCGCACGACGAGGGAGACGCCGGCCCGGCCGGCGGCGCGGATGCCGGTCCAGTCCGGGCGCAGGTCGGCACCGTTGGCCCGCGCGCCCCGGACCACGACGGCGAGAAGCGCGGCGGCGCTCGCGACCTGCGCGAGCACCGACCCGACCGCGGACCCGGCGAGCCCCAGGCCGTCCCAGGCGCCGACCCCGAAGACCAGGACGACGTTGAGGACGATGTTGAGCGCGTTGCCCGCGACGGCGACCACCAGCGGGGTCCGGGTGTCCTGCAGGCCGCGCAGCACGCCGGTCGTGGCGAGCATGACCAGCAGCGGTGTGGTCCCGAGGAACGCGATGCGCAGGTACGTCGTCGCGTGCTCGGTCACCGCCGGGCTGGGGTCGAAGACCGCGACGAGCGGCTCGGTCAGCAGCACGCCGAGGACCGTGACGATCGCGCCGATGACCACGGCCAGCCAGACCCCGTCGATCCCCTGGGTCAGCGCGCCGCGAGTGTCGCCGGCGCCGACGTGGCGGGCGACCGCGGCGGTCGTGCCGTAGGCGAGGAAGACGCACAAGCCGACAGCGGTCTGCAGCACCACGCCGGCCACGCCGAGCCCGGCGAGCTCGGGGGTGCCGAGGTGGCCGACGACGGCGGCGTCGGAGAGCAGGAACAGCGGCTCGGCGACGAGGGCGAGGAACGCGGGCAGCGCCAGGCGGAGGATCTCGCGGTCCTGGGCCACGTCCTCGGGTCGGCGCACCCGGAGAGAGTAGTCCGGGTAAGAGGCAGACCCGCTTCTGACCCCTACGCGACTAGCCCGGCCCGGGCGGTGGATAACTACCTGTCGTCTGTGGATACCACGGGCGGTCGGTGCTTTGTCGACAAACCAACCGGAATCGCCCGGGTGACCACGAGGGGAACCGAACCGGTGCGGAACTGATTTCGTTCCACATGCCGTCTGCTGCGTTTGTGCAGGTCAGCGCGGTGCCGCGAGGTCGATCGGGTCGGTCCTCCACAGGGCGGTCCCCATGCTGTGCACAGCGCGTCGCGTGTCGTCCACGGGTTGTCCCCGGTTATCCCCAGGTCCTGTGGACAGGCCGCTGTCCCTGGGGTCGTCGCGGCACGTACCGTCCGGGAGTCGCGGACCGATGTCGGTGGGCCTCCCTAGCGTTCGAGGAGCCGGCCGGCCCGACGGGGCGCCGGCACCGCAGGACCGGTCACGAGCGCACAGGAGGGGCACGAGTGAGCATCGCCGAGTCGGACACGCGGGGCGTCCCCGAGCCGCCGTTCGAGGAGTGGGGCGACGGCCCGGCGCCGTACGCGCCCGGCGAGCGACCCTCGACGCCCGGCGACCGCACGCCGCCCCAGGACATGGCGGCCGAGCAGTCGGTGCTCGGCGCGATGCTCATCTCCAAGGATGCGATCGCCGACGTCTCCGAGGTCCTGCGCGGGGCCGACTTCTACCGGCCCTCGCACGAGACCATCCACGAGGCGATCATCGACCTCTTCGGTCGCGGCGAGCCGGTGGACATGGTCACGGTCGCGGCGGAGCTGCAGCGCCGGGGCGAGCTCCAACGCATCGGCGGGGCGCCGTACCTCCACACGCTCTCGGCGAACGTGCCAATCGCGGCCAACGCGGCGTACTACGCCGAGATCGTCCGGGAGAAGGCGATCCTGCGCCGGCTGGTCGACGCGGGCACCAAGATCGTGCAGATCGGCTACGCCGGCGAGGGTCACGTCGACGACGTGGTCGACCGGGCGCAGGCGGAGATCTACCAGATCACCGACCGCCGCTCGAGCGAGGACTACGCGCCGCTGTCGGACATCATGGACGGCGTCCTCGACGAGATCGAGGCGATCGGCAACCGCGAGGCGGGCCTCTACGGCGTGCCCACCGGCTTCGCGGACCTCGACGACCTCACCAACGGTCTGCACTCGGGCCAGATGATCATCGTCGCGGCGCGTCCTGCGATGGGCAAGTCGACCCTCGCGCTCGACTTCTGCCGAGCGGCGTCGATCCACAACAACCTCACCAGCGTGTTCTTCAGCCTGGAGATGACGCGCTCCGAGATTACGATGCGCCTGCTGTCCGCCGAGGCGAAGGTCCCGCTCAACCACATCCGCAACGGGCAGATGAACGACGAGGACTGGTCCAAGCTCGCCCGCAAGATGGGTGAGGTCTCCTCGGCCCCGATCTTCATCGACGACAGCCCGAACATGACGATGATGGAGATCCGGGCGAAGGCGCGCCGGCTCAAGCAGCGCCACGACCTGAAGCTGATGGTCATCGACTACCTCCAGCTGATGACGTCCGGCCGCAAGGTCGAGTCGCGCCAGCTCGAGGTCTCGGAGTTCTCCCGCCAGATCAAGCTGCTCGCCAAGGAGCTGGAGATCCCGATCATCGCGCTCTCCCAGCTCAACCGCGGTCCCGAGCAGCGCGGCGACAAGCGCCCGATGATGAGCGACCTCCGTGAGTCCGGCTCGATCGAGCAGGACGCCGACATGGTGGTGCTGCTCCACCGCGACGACGTCTACGAGAAGGAGTCGACCCGCCCCGGCGAAGCCGACCTGATCGTCGCCAAGCACCGCAACGGCCCCACCCGCGACATCACCGTCGCGTTCCAGGGCCACTACTCGCGCTTCGTGGACATGGCGCACTGACACTGGGTTGACTGCCGACGATCGTCGAATCTGCAACGGAACGATTCGATCTGCAACGGTTTGCAGATCAGGCGACCCGCAGGGTCGATCCGGTCACTTCGGCCGGAGTGCGCTGAAGGCTGGAGTTGCGTGGAGAGCGGCCAGGGCTAGGCGGTTAGGCCAAGCCACCTGAGCCGACAAGGTCAACCAGCAAGCCGCCCGCCACCGCCAGCCCCGCCAACAAAGCGCCAAGGGCACCGGCAATGTGCGCCTTGCGGGAGCGCCAGAAGACCGCCGCGACCACGCAAGTGAGAACGGCAGCGCCGAACGTCCCCCACGCCCACTGCGAGAACTGAGACCCGAGTAGCGTGTTGCTGTCGCCCTCAATGGCCTGCCACGAAGCCCACGCGACAATAGTGATCGGCACGAACGTCGAAGCAGCCGCTACAACAGCCGCGTAGGACGAACGTCCGAGACGAACGTCGGCAACGGTCCTCATATCCTCATGGTCCGGGATCCCGCCGTCCGCCGCCACAAGGGACGCACACAGGCGGATTCGCGCACTCTGGCCGTACAGTGCTGATCGCAGCCGATCCGGGTGTGGTTCTGGGCTTGGCCCTCACGGTCGTTGCGGTCAAGGATCGAGCCAAGCAACCCTTGCCGACCGAAAGGCGTCAAAGGTACGTGAAGAGGCTCCTTGTCGCACTGCTTGTTGCGGCTGTAACTGCCATCGTGGTCGGCGCTCGACTGGTGCACGTTCACGACACATACGGCGTATGGCAACTTACGAGTACGGAGACGCCGAACCGCATCGCGGCCTCCGGGCGAGACTACGACCGAAACGAGTTGCAGCCCGCGACGTCAGTGCCCACCAGTGTCGACACGCGCGGCAAGACCGGCAGCGGCACGGCCATCCTCGCTCCGAACCGCGCGAGGATGGCCGTGCCTGTCGTTATCTATTTGCGTGACGATGAGGGCAGGTTCTGGTCGTATTCGCTGGTCGGTGGGCCATAACCCGACGTCAGCGAACCCGGACATCGGGTATCAAGCGTCGTCCCGAACTCACGCCCGGAACAGGCGTCTCCCCACGTGATGCCGCTTGACGAGTGCCAGGGCCGCAGATCCACTCACTTCGCCCAGAGCGCGCTGATGTCGCAGTTCCGCTCACTCGGCCCGAAACGCGCTGATCGTCGCCTTTCAGATTGGCGCGTCAACGCGTTGCAGATTCGAGTGACTCACGTCCGGCGTCGTTGCAGGTTCGTCGGTTGTCGGCACTGACTTGGTCGGTCGACGATCGTCGAATCTGCAACGGAACGATTCGATCTGCAACGCTTTGCGGATCCGGTGACCCGCCGGGGTCAATCCGGTCATCCTGGCCGGTTCGAGCCGCCGCGCTGCCGTTTGCGGCCGCACGCGTTGCGGAGTCGCCTGCACCTCACGGGTCGAAGCAGCAGTTGGCTTCGGCGGTACGACGCGATTCGGCGGCACGAGCCATCGGGCGCCGCCGCTTCTTGGACTGGACGGCCGACGGGAAACCGCCGGTACGACCCCCTGAGGCGCGTTTCTGCCTCCCTTACGTGGGTAGCATCGCGACGTGGGCGAGTCGTCCGCGCGGACCCCAGGAGGCACCCGATGTTCTGGATCATCGTCGCCGTAGTGCTGGTCGTCGGATTCGCCGTCGCGTGGTGGACGAGCGGACGGGCGCGTCCGTCCAGTGACGGGTCCGGACCGCTCCGCCACCGGGTGGAGGGCGAGGTCGAGAACTACCGCAGCGAGGGCAACGCACCCACCCGCCAGTTCCGGCTCTGACCGAAGCCAGGGTCGAGTTCGAGGCACACGCTGGGGTGGGCGTGCACCCTTTGGGCCCGGGACGAGCGGATCGCTGCGTTGCAAATTGGTGCGGCAAGGCGTTGCAGATCCGCGTGCCCCACGCCCGGCGGCGTTGCAGGTTCATCGGCTGTCGGCACTGACCCGATCGGCCGCCGATCGTCGGATCTGCCATCGGACGATCCCATCCGCTACGCCTCGCAGGCTCGGGAGTCGCGCGGCCGAGGGCCACGCCAGCCGGTGGGTGCTGGTCGCGGCAGATCCGGCCACTCGGGCCGGAGTGCGGTGTTCCGGGCTGGTGTCGACGATCGTTCAATTGCGCCGAAATGTCGGCCCGCGGACCCCGCCAGGCGCTGAAGCCACGCAATTGCGCGAAAGTGTCCGGTCCAGGATCGCGGTCGTCGTGCGATCGGCGTGCCGGACCTGCCGCCCGAGGGGTCGGCGCGCGAGTGGCTCCGGTTCTCGCTGGAGCAGGCGTGGCACCAGATGGCCGACATCCTCGGCCCCGGCGGCTTCGCCGCGATCGTCGCCGACGCGCAGTTCACGGGTCTGTTCCGCGACGCGCTGCGCCCGTACGACGAGGCGCTGGCCGCGAGGCTCCGCGAGGACGCCCGGGCCGGCCTGGTCCGGGCCGACGTCGACGCGGAGGGCGTGGTCAGCCTCCTGCTCGGCGCCTGGCTCGGCGAGCTCGTGCGCCGCGGCCGGGTCGACGATGAGTGGCTGGACCGCAGCCTGGACCTGCTCTGGCCGGTCCTCGACCCGGAACGCGCCTGACGACCGGCGCGGATGGTCCCTGCGCACTACCCTGCGGGCCATGCGACGCGCCGCCACGGTCCTGCCCCTGCTGTCCGCCGGGCTGCTCGCCCTCACCCTGACGGCGTGCTCCGGCGACGCGGAGCCCGGCGCCGGAGGCGGTCCCTCGGAACCGGCCACCAGCGTCACCTCGAGCGGCACCTCCAGCCCGTCCTCGCCCTCGGCAGGGCCCACCGACATCGAGGAGCTCGTCGCGAGCCTGCCGCCGTGCGCCGAGGTCTGGGTCGCCGACCAGGTGCTGCCCGCGGACTACGCCGGGTGCAAGCTGCCCGGCGGCGGGATCGACCTCGGAGCGGTGCTCGAGTGCGTCGACGGCGCCGGCCTGGCGGCGTACCGCGAACGCTTCTGGGCCCACCTCGGCGAGCCGGTCGAGGACTCCGGGGGCGGCGGCACCCAGCAGGACCCGGAGTACGCCACGGCGGTCGGGCTCTGCCAGGGCGAGTGACCCCGGCGGGTCGACCCGGCTGTCCCCAACGTCACATACCGACGGTCTGTTGCGTACCTTGCTGTTGAACTACGTTCAACAGCATGCGCCAGCGCCTCGCCACCACCCTCGTCGGGATCGTCGGACTCGCGCTCGCGGGCGCCACGACCGCCGGCCCCGCCGGCGCCGCTGAGCGCACCGAGACCGACGCCCGGACGGCGCCCGTCCGGACGGCGACGGCCCCCGCGAAGGCCGCGACGGTGGAGAAGATCGCCAACCGCCCGATCGCGTTCGAGGTCGTCAACACCAACGAGACCTCCGCGCTGTGCCTGGCCGACAACCGGCCGCACGTCCTGCGCGGCCGGCTCGTCGGGCCGCGCTCGAAAGTGAGCGGCTCGGCCGGTCGGCTGCGGGTCAACGTGCTGGTGCACGACGCCGGCACCGGCGCGTGGTTCTGGAACCTCCGGCAGGCGCCGGCCTTCGACTACGCCACGCAGCTGGCGCGCCGCGGTGAGACGTCGCTGGTGCTCGACCGGCTCGGCTACGACCGCAGTCCGCTCGCCAACGGCCACGCCACCTGCCTCGGCGCCCAGGCCACGATGCTCCACCAGGTCGTGCAGCACCTCTACTCGGGCAACTACCGCTTCATCGACCGGGCCAACGAGGACGACCAGCCGCCGCACGCGACCCACGTCGTCGTCCACGGCCACGGGACCGGCGCGACCATCGCCCAGCTCGAGGCGGCGGAGTTCGCCGACGTCGCCGCCCTGGTGCTGATGTCGGCGCCGACGGCGACGCCGACCGGCCAGGCGCTCCGCGCCGTCACCGACCAGCTCGGCCGCTGCGTCGGCGGCGACGGCTACTCGGCGTACGGCGCGACGCCCGCGGAGTTCCGCTCGCTGCTCTTCGCCAGCGCGCCCGCGAAGGTACGCCGCCTGGCCACCGCCCGGCGCAACCCGACCCCGTGCGGCGACGTGTCGAGCGTGCTGGCCGCGGTCGGGTCGGCCACCCTCACGTCGGGGCGCGTCGAGGCGCCGGTGCTGGTGCTGTCCGGCGGGCGCGACGCGCGCGTCCGGCGGCTGGGCCGGGCGGGCGCGGAGGCGATGTTCGGCGGCAGCGCCCGGGTCTCGACGCGGACCTTCGGCAAGGCCGGCAGCGCGCTGCCGCTCGAGGCCGGCGCGGCGGGCGTGCGGGAGACCGTGCTGCGGTTCCTCGCGGGCGTGCGACCGACCCTCTGAGCCGGTCGGGCCGGCGCCGGCCCCAGCGCCGGCCTCTGCGCCGGCCTCTGCGTCAGCTCCGGTCGCGCCGGCGACGCCCGAGCAGCCCGCCGCCGTAGAGCGCCCAGAGCACCAGCAGCGGCTGGAAGAACAGCCGGCCGAACCGCTTGGCGTCGGTGTCGAGCCCGAAGGCGTCGCTGCCCTCCACGTACTGCGCGATGTTGCCCGGGAAGATGACGACATAGAACGCCGCGAGCAGCGCGCCGACGAGCCGCTTGCGCCGCGGCAGGGCGACGAACGCCGCGCCGAGCCCGATCTCCACGACACCGGAGCCGAGCACGACCAGGTCGTCGTCGAGCGGGAACCAGCCCGGCACCTGCGCCTGGAACTCCTCGCGCTGCGTGGTCAGGTGCATCACCCCCGCGCCCACCATGATCGAGCCGAGGGCGACGCGGGCGGCGGTGCGGGCGAGCGACATGCGGCGAGCCTACTGAGCAGCTGCCGGGCCGCTGGTGGGCCGCTACTGGCGCAGCAGCGGCGCGAAGACCGGGGCTGCCCAGCCGCCGCCGGAGTGCCGCGGGGGCGCCGGCAGCTCGCGACCGCCGTACGCCGCGCCGCCGCGCGCGCCGTCGTACCGCAACCAGGTGCGCGCCGGTCCCTGCCCGCGGCCGGGCTCCGTCCAGTCGCAGACGCCGTTGGGAAACGCGCGCTGCAGGCGGGCCCACTGGCCGTCGGTGAACGGCAGGCGGAGGAAGTCGTAGTCGGAGCGACGCAGCGGGCGCAGCCGGCAGGCCAGGTTGTCGTTGGCGCTCGGGCCGCCGGCCTCCTGCCGCGGCGTGGAGAGTCGGGTCTGCAGGACGTCGAGCTCGCGGGTCGTGCAGATCGGGTCGAGCCCGGTGAGCAGGCAGCGGTCGGTGACGTCGGCCGGCCGGCCGGCGACGACCTTGGCCGCCAGCGGCCGCGAGGACCGGTCGCGCTCGACGCGGGCGAGCCAGCGGTCCATGGCGAGCAGCGCCTCGGTCGCCCAGGTGAGGTCGCCGATGAGCGGCACGGCGCCGAACCACATCACCCGGTTGTCGGTGTGGCCCTGATCGGCGAGCAGCCGTTCCTCGGTCCACCAGGCGTGGCTGTAGTCGTGGGCGATGCCGGGGTCCGGGCCGCCGTGGTTGATCATCGCGACCTCGTCGAGGTGGTTGGCCTCGTTGACCAGGCCGGTGCGGTAGGCGCGGCGGATCGAGGCGGGGTCGCCGACCGTGCGGGCGTCGGTTCGGACCGAGTCGACGTCGAGCCCGCCGACGGCGGCGTTGAGGTCGACGAACTGGGCCGGCGTGATCGCGCCGGCGCGGAGCGCCGCCAGCCCGTACTGCACGCCGGCGTTGGCGAACGGGATGCCGGCGAAGCCGCGACCGACCGCCTTCTCCTGCGGCCCCCAGGCCGCGCGCGGTCGCCGGCCGAGGAGGTTGACCATGAGGTCGAGCACCGAGCAGCGGACCCCGCCGGGGTTGGTCTCGGAGTCGTAGCGGGTGCGCGGGTCGCCGGCGACGGGCGTGCGTGTGCCGGGGCAGTCGTGCTTGGGGTTCAGCGCGGACTTGAACAGCCCCTCGTCGGCCACGATCGCGTTGAGGTGGGACAGGTGCCCCTCGACCTGGGCCATCTGCGTCGGCAGCCACAGGACGCCGGGCGCCCACCGGGTCGGGTCCTCGAAGTACTGCCGCATCAGGTGGTAGTCGGCGAACTGCGCGCCCGCGGTCAGCACGTCGGGGTAGGAGCAGGTGGTGACCAGGCCCTGGTAGATGCCGGGGTAGGCGTTGGCGACGGTGTGCTGGGAGATCGAGCCGCCCGAGCAACCGGTGCCGATCGTGTAGCGGATCTCGCCGTACCGCTCGACGAGCCGCTCCTTGGCCATCATCAGCGACTCGGCGTTCATCGCGACGTTGCAGTTGTGCCCGGTGTTCGCCAGCGCGGTGGACATCACCGCGAAGCCGCGGCCGAGCGCCGTGACGTAGGACTGCTCGATGCCGGGCAGCGCCGGGATGGTGCCGGCGTAGTCCTCGAGCGGCGGGTCGTCGGGCGTGTACGACGCGCCGCACCCGCCGCCGCCGGTGACGAGCACCTTGCGGTTCCACTGGCGCTGCGGCGCCCACGCCTTCCACGCCTTGCCGGGCCGGAAGAGCGTGAGGATCGTGTAGCGGTCGCGGTCCTGGTAGCCGTCCTCGCGGCGCACGACGAACGGCACCTCGACGCCCTGGTCGGTCGTGGTGGTCGCGACGTCGGCCGGCGGGTCGGCCCGGTCGTAGGGCCGCAGGCCGGGCAGCAGCGGGTTGGCCGAGCGGTAGAGGTAGGTGTGGCGGACCGGCTCCTCGCAGCGGCGGTTCCGCGCGGTCTCCTGGCACTGGTAGTGCTTCTGCCGCGGACCGGTGAAGACCGGTCCGCCGGCCGGGTGGTTGGTGACGACCGTCGAGCCGGTCCCCCCCGCGGCGGTGGCGCGGATGGTCGTCCGGCCGGTGCGCAGGCCGGTCACGAGGCCGACGTACCGCCCGTCGCGGCGGACGGCGAAGCGGCGCGTCACGTCCCGCTCCCCGGCGCGGACGCGGACGTCCCGGGCGCGCACCCCCTTCGGCAGCCGGACCTCGACGAGCACGTCGCCGCCGGAGACCAGGTCTGCGCGGTTCGACAGCACCTCCACCACCAGCTGCTCGGCCGGCGCGGGCTTCGGGACGGCGTCGGCGGCCGGCCGCGGCACGAGCGCGAGCAGGGGCAGGACCAGGGAGACCAGGGCGAGCACGAGCAGGCGGGACCGCATGCGACGTCCAACGAGGTCCGGTGAGCGACGTCACGGCAGACTGACCCCCGTGAGCGACACGGGAACCGCGACGGTGCAGCAGGTGGGACGGATGGCCGAGCGTGCGGTCGAGGCCGCGACGAGCGTCGGCCGCGAGGTGCAGGCGCGGATCTACCGGGAGGGCGTCTTCGGCCGGCGGCCCGTCGTCCCGGTCGAGCCGGCCGCGATCGAGGCGGCCGCGCAGCGGCGGATGAGCCCCCAGGCGTGGTCGTACGTCGCCGGCGGCGCCGGCCAGCAGCGGACCGTGCGCGCCAACACCGAGGCGTTCGACCGCCACCGGATCGTGCCGCGCATGCTGGTCGACGTCGAGGAGCGCAGCCAGTCCGTCGAGCTGTTCGGCCGGCAGCTGCCCTCGCCGTACCTCCTCGCCCCGATCGGCGTGCTCGAGATGGCCCACCGCGAGGCCGAGCACGCGGTCGCGCGGGCGGCCCGCGCGCTCGGCGTGCCGATGGTGCTGTCCACGCAGGCGTCGGTGCCGATGGAGGAGGTGGCGCGCGACCTCGGGGACTCGCCGCGGTGGTACCAGCTCTACTGGTCCAAGGACGACGGCGTCGTCGACTCGTTCGTCCGTCGCGCCGAGGCGATCGGCAGCGACGCGCTCGTCGTCACCCTCGACACCCACGTGCTCGGCTGGCGCACCCGCGACCTCGACCTCGCCTACCTGCCGTTCGCGCGGGCCGAGGGGATCGCGCAGTACGTCAGCGACCCGCACTTCCGCTCGCTCGCCGAGCACCGCGCCGCGAACCCGCCGGCCGTCGCCGGCCCGCAGCCCCGGCCCACCCCGGCCGCGGTCAGGGCGCTGCTCTCGATGACCCGGCACTACCCGGGCCGCTTCCTCGACAACCTGCGCTCGCCGCTGCCGCGCGCGGCGGTGGAGACGTTCCTCGACGTCTTCTCCCGCTCGTCGCTGACCTGGGACGACCTGGCCTACCTGCGCGACCGGACCTCGCTGCCGATCGTGCTCAAGGGCATCCAGGACCCGCGCGACGCCCAGCTCGCGCTCGAGCACGGGGTCGACGGGATCGTCGTCTCCAACCACGGCGGCCGGCAGGTCGACGGCGCGATCGCCTCCCTCGACGCGCTGCCCGCGGTGGTCGACACCGTCGGCGGGCGGGTGCCGGTGCTCTTCGACAGCGGCGTGCGCAGCGGCGCGGACGCGTTCAAGGCGCTCGCCCTCGGCGCGCAGGCGGTGCTGGTCGGCCGGCCCTGGGTCTACGGCCTCGCGCTCGGCGGCGAGGACGGCGTCCGCGCGGTCATGGAGCACCTGATGGCCGAGCTCGACCTGACCATGGCGCTCAGCGGGGTCACCGACCTCGCCGGCATCACCCGCGACCTGCTCGCCTGAGCGGGCACGGGACGTGGGCGGACGACACGCGGCCGGTGCGGGACACGGGGCCGGGCACAGTCACGGGCACAGTCACGGGCACGGCGGCGGGGACGAGGTCGACGTACGCCGGGGCGCGCGGACGACGCTGCTCGGCGCGCTGGCGCTGGCGGGCATCGCGGCCCTCGTCGGGCTGGCCGTGCTGTGGCCGGACCGGTCGGCGGCGGACGACCTGCGCGAGCAGGTGTCGTTCCAGGCGCCGGGCGTGCTCCTCGTCGACGGCACGATCCGCGAGCTCGACGGCGGACGGGTCTCGGTCACGATCGCCGAGGGGCCGGACACGGGCGCCCGGCGCACCCTCGACCTCCCGCCGGAGGTGGCGACATCCGGCCTCGAGCCCGGGGACACCCTCCGGCTCCAGTCGCCGCCACCGGTCGACGGCGCGGACCGCACCTACGTCTACTTCGGCACCGACCGCAGCGGCCCGCTGTGGCTGCTGGCGGGCGTCTTCGTGCTGGTCGTGCTGCTGGTGGCCCGGTGGCGTGGCCTGCTGGCGCTGCTCGGGCTGGGGTTCGCCGGCCTGGTGCTGCTCGGCTTCGTGCTGCCGGCGCTGCTGACCGGCGAGCCCGGCCTCGCGGTCGGCCTGGTCGGCTCCACGCTGATCATGGTGGTGGTGCTCTACACGACCCACGGCTTCTCGGTGCGCACCAGCGCCGCGCTGGCCGGCACCCTCGCCGGGCTCGCGGTGACCGCGCTCCTCGGACTGGTGGCCACCCGGGCGGCGCGCCTCACCGGGTTCGGCGACGAGGCGGCCGGGTTGCTGACGACGTACGTCCCCGCGCTGGACCTGCAGGACGTCTTCACCTGCGCGCTCGTCGTCGCCGGCCTCGGCGTCCTCAACGACGTCACCATCACCCAGTCCTCGGCGGTGTGGGAGCTGCGCGGCGCGGCGCCCGCGATGGGCCGGCGCCGGCTCTTCCTCAGCGGCATGCGGATCGGCCGCGACCACATCGCCTCGACGATCTACACGATCGTCTTCGCCTACGCCGGCACCGCGCTCGTGCTGCTCATGG
This sequence comes from Nocardioides deserti, assembly GCF_014266025.1. Taxonomy (GTDB): domain Bacteria; phylum Actinomycetota; class Actinomycetes; order Propionibacteriales; family Nocardioidaceae; genus Nocardioides; species Nocardioides deserti. Next base: position 254,391 of record NZ_JACMYC010000002.1, read on the forward strand.
TGCTCTCGCTCTACGGGCTGCCGCTCGGGGACCTGCTGGCCACCGAGGAGATCGGGCAGGAGGCGGTCCGCACGCTCGTGAGCAGCATCGGCCTGGTGCTGGCGGTGCCGATCACGACCGCGATCGCGGTGTGGACGGTGCCGGGCTCGGTCGACAGGACCTGAGCCCGGCGGGTACCGGCCGCCCATGCGCCCCCGCCTGCTCCTGCTCGACGTCAACGAGACCCTGTCGGACACGGCTGCGATGGCCGGCGCCTTCGCCCGGGCAGGAGCGGCGCCGGAGCTCGCCGGCACGTGGTTCGCCTCGGTGCTGCGCGACGGGTTCGCGCTGGCCGCTGCCGGCGCCGGCGCGCCCTTCGTGGACCTGGCCCGCCACCACCTCGGCCGGCTCGCCGGCCCGGAGCGGGCCGAGCAGCTGCTCGAGGCGTTCCTCGCGCTCGACGTGCACCCGGACGTGCGAACCGGCCTGCCGCGGCTGGCGGAGGCCGGCGTCAGGGTGGCCACCCTGAGCAACGGGTCTGCGTCGGTCGCAGAGGACCTGCTGGAGCGGGCCGGGGTCCGCGAGCACGTCGAGGCGTGCCTGTCCGTCGAGGACGCCGGCGTCTGGAAGCCGCACCCGCGCAGCTACCGGTGGGCCGTCGAGCGGCTCGGCGTGGATGCCGCCGAGGCGGCCCTCGTGGCGGTTCACCCCTGGGACACCGACGGCGCGGCCCGGGCGGGGCTCGGGTCGGTCTGGGTCGACCGCACGGGCGAGCCCTACCCGCCGTACCTCCGTGCCCCCGGCCGGACCGTCACCTCGTTCGACGAGCTCGCGGAAGCGCTCGGCTGACCGGACCGGGCTGACCGGCCGCCGGGTCTGACAGGCTGCACGCGTGCACCACATCGGCATCGACCTCGCCTGGGGCGAGCGCCAGCCCACCGGGCTCGCCGTGCTCGACGAGGACGGGGCGCTGGTGCACGTCTCCGCGGTGCGGACCGACGACGAGATCGTCGAGCGGCTCGTGGCGTACGTCGAGGGGCCGTGCCTGGTCGCAGTCGACGCCCCGCTGGTCGTGCGCAACGAGACCGGCTCGCGGCCGGCGGAGAAGGCGCTGACCCGGGACTTCCGTCGCTTCGAGGCCGGCTGCCACCCCTCGAACCTCGCCAAGCCGGAGTTCCGCGACGGGCCGCGCGGCGCGCGGGTGTGCAAGCGGCTGGGCCTCGACATGGACCCCCGGTCCGGCCGGGCGCGGCGCGCGATCGAGGTCTACCCCCACCCGGCGACGATCGTGCTCTTCGGGCTCGAGCGGACCCTGAAGTACAAGGACAAGCGCGGCCGCGAGGTGGAGCTGCTCCGCAGCGAGCTGCTGCGGCTGATGACCTACGTCGAGTCGGTCGTGCCCACCGACACCGGTCGCGACGGCGGGGCGTGGGCCGCGCTGCGGTCGGCTGTGGAGACCGCGACCCGCAAGAGCCAGCTGCGTGTCGTGGAGGACCAGGTCGACGCGGTCGTGTGCGCCTACGTCGGCCGCTTCGCCGACCTCCACCCCGACCGGACGACGGTCTACGGCGACCTCGCCGAGGGCTACATCGTCACGCCGTCGCTGCCCGACGAGAGCGCCGCGATCCGCTCGGCGATCCAGGCGTACGCCGCGCAGCACGCCGAGCTGTCGGCCGCCGGCGAGCGGGCGGTCGCGCTGGTGACCTCGATCCTCGACGAGGCCGGCATCAACTACCTGACCGTCACCGGACGCACGAAGTCGGTCGCGTCGTTCGCGGAGAAGGCCGGGCGGGTGCGCGACGGCCAACCGATGTACCCCGCCCCGCTCACCGACATCACCGACCAGCTCGGCGTCCGGGTGATCACCTACGTCCAGGACGACGTCGAGGCGGTCGCCGGGCTGCTCGCCGACCAGGTCGTCGTCCACGACGACCGCGACATGGGCCAGCAGACCGCCCGAGAGGGGCGGTGGGGATACGCCTCGCGGCACCTGCTGGTCGCCCTCGACGCCGCGCGCGAGTCCCAGGCGGCGTACGCCGGTCTGCGCGGGCGGGTCGCGCAGGTGCAGGTCCGCACGGTGCTGCAGCACGCGTGGGCTGAGTTCGAGCACGACATCCGCTACAAGGGGTCGGTGCCCGAGGAGCACGCGCCGGAGTTCGACCGCCGCTTCACCCTGGCCGCGGGGCTGCTCGAGCTGGCCGACCGGGAGTTCTCCACGATCCGCGAGCGGCTCCGCGCCGAGCCCGCCGCGCCCGCCGCTCCGGTCGCCGACGACGACCCACGCCTGGAGCCGCGGGAGCTCGCGGCGTTCCTCGCCGGGCAGTACGCCGACGCCGGCTGGTCGCGCACCGACCACTACGCCTGGATCTCCGGCCTCCTGCTCGAGCTCGGCATCACCTCCCTCGACGAGCTCGGCGACGCCCTGCGCCCCACCGCCGCGATGCCGATCAACGAGCGGATGGACTACCGCTACCCGCCCGGCGCCGTCCGTCGCCTCGACGACGCCCTCCTCGCCGTCTTCGGCGAGCGGTACGTCGACCTCCACGGCAACGCCCACCGTGCGGGTCTGCTGCGCCAGCGTCTCGACAAGCTCCGCACCTGACCCCCGACTCACCCCGCGCGCCCCCACCTCTGGCGGCCGACCTATGGCCTGCGGGCCCGTGGGGGGTAGCGGTAGGAGCAGCTCGGCTGGTTTCGAAGACGGCTCGCTGGCGCTCGTCTGCTCGACCAGCGCCGGATCGGCCTCAGGAGGAGGGGGCGGCGGCGCGGAGCTTGTCGAGGAGCGGGACGGCGGCGTCGGTGAGGAACTGCTCCTGGAGGGCGTCGCCGACCTGGACGAGGGCGATGTCGGTGAAGCCGGCCTCCCAGAAGGCCGAGACGGACTCGACGATCCTGTCGAGGTCGGGGCCGCAGGGGATGGAGTCGGCGACGTCCTCGGGCCGGACGAACTGGGTGGCGCCGGAGAAGCCGGCGGGGGTGGGGAGGTCGGAGTTGACCTTCCAACCGCCGGCGAACCAGCGGAACTGCTCGTGCGCGAGCTTCGTGGCGGCCTCCTCGTCGGGACCCCAGCAGATCGGGATCTGGCCGACGGCGCGGGTGCCACCGGAGCCGATCGTCGGCGCGCCGTCGACGGCGTTCCAGCCCTCGATGAGGTCGGCGCGAGGCTCGGTCGCGATGAGGTGGTCGGCGAGCGGGGCGAGCGCCTCCATGCCGCGCTCACCGGCGACGGCGACGCCGATGTCGACTCCCTCCTCGGGCAGGTCCCAGATCCGGGCGGACTCGACGTCGAAGTGCGACCCCCGGTAGTCGACCAGCTCGCCGGTGTGCAGCGCGCGGATGATCTCGACCGCCTCGACGAGCATCTCCTGGCGCTGTCCGATGGCGGGCCACCCGGCGCCGACGACGTGCTCGTTCAGGTTCTCCCCGCTGCCCAGCCCGAGCGTGAACCGCCCCTCGGCGAGGATCTGCAGCGTCGCGGCCTTCTGGGCGACGACGGCGGGGTGGTAGCGCAGCGTCGGGCAGGTCACGTACGTCATCAGGTCGACCCGCTCGGTGGCGTGGGCGACGGCGCCGAGTGTGGTCCAGGCGTACGGCGCGTGGCCCTGCTCGGTGAGCCAGGGTGAGTAGTGGTCGCTGGAGACCTCGAAGTCGAAGCCGGCGGTCTCCGCGGCGACGGCGTACTTCACCAGCTCCCGCGGGCCGCTCTGCTCGGTCATGAGGGTGTAGCCGAAGCGCGTCATGGCCCAGCGGTACCCACGTGAGCGGGGTCAGTCGTCCTGCTGCTCGTCGACCTTCTTCTTGATCCGGCCCATGCCGGGCAGGTTCATCACCAGCTCGCTGAGCTCGCGGGTCACCTCGAGCATGTCGTGCATGTCGGGGGCGACGCTGTCGAGACGCTGCATCAGGGGCATGACGTCCTCGCGCAGCGCCGTCTCGAGCGCGGGGAGCTTGTCGATCATGCCGACAGCGGCGGCGACCTCGTCGGGGCTCGTGGTCTCGCCGAGCCGCACCAGCACCGGCTCGAGCGCCTGCAGCGTCGGCTCGAGCCGCTCGGCGAGGTCGAGCATCCGCCCGACGGCGCCCTCCTCGACGCGGCGCAGCAGGACGTCGGCGCGTTCGCGTACGTCGTCCAGGCCGCCCATCGCTCGCTCGCCCTTGTCGGCGATCCGCTGCGCCTGGTCGACCATGTTCGAGGCCCGCTCGCGCACGTCGTCGACACCGCCGATCGCCCGGTCTGCCTTCGCGCGGACGTCCTGGACGCCGGCGATCGTGTCGTCGGCCCGCTGGCGGACGCCGTCCACCCCGTCGATCACCTCGTCGGCTCGGACGCGGACGCCCTCGACCTCCTCCAGCAGCCCCTCGACGCGCACGAGCAGCGCCTGCACTTGCCCGACGATCCCGCCGGCCGAGGCCAGCAGCGCCTCGGCGCCGGTGAGCAGGTTCGTGGCGCGGGGCGCGACGGCGATCGCCTGCTCGACCAGCTGCCGGAGGTCGCTGGGGCCGGGGACGGACGGGAGCCTCATGGGACGCCGGTACCCCCAGGTGCGACGTACCGTCGGTAGGCATGACTCCCGCAGAGCTGCTGAAGGAATCGTTCGGTCGCGTCGTCGAGAGCGGTACGGCGGTGGTGGACGGCCTGTCCGAGGACCAGCTGGTCCACCGGCCGGCACCGGGGACCAACCCGATCGCGTGGCTGGTCTGGCACCTCGCCCGGGTGCAGGACGACCACGTCGCCGAGGTGGCCGGTCGCGAGCAGGTGTGGACGGCGCAGGGGTTCGCCGACCGGTTCGGGCTGCCGTTCGAGCGCGACGCGACCGGCTACGGCCAGTCCGACGAGGAGGTCGGTCAGGTGCGCGCGTCGGCGGACCTGCTGGCGGCGTACCTCCGGGCGGTGCACGAGCAGACCGTCGCCTACCTCGACACAACCACCGCCGACGACCTGGACCGCGTCGTCGACGAGCAGTGGGACCCGCCCGTGACGCTCGGCGTCCGGCTGGTCAGCGTCGTCAACGACGACACCCAGCACGTCGGTCAGGCGGCGTACGTCAGGGGGTTGCTGCCCTCGTGACGCGGTAGCGCACGAACGACGGCACAGCGAGCGCGGCGACGACCGTCCCGATCACGACGAGCACGCCACCGCCGGCGGCCGCGGCAGCAGTGCCGACCGCGGCCGCGGCGGCGCCGTGCGCCACGTCCGCGACGCGCGGGCCGCCGGCCACGACCACGACGAAGACGCCCTGGAGCCGGCCGCGGACGGAGTCGGTCGCCGCGGCCTGGAGCATCGAGGTGCGGAACGCCGCCGACGCCATGTCCGCCGCGCCGCCCACGACCAGCATCAGCAGCGCGACCACGAGCATCGGCCCGCGCCACTGGTCGGCCAGGCCCACGGCGAGGCCGAACCCGGTCATCGCGACGCCCCACACGATGATGCACCAGATGACGGCCAGACCCTGCCGCTCGATCCGCGAGACCCAGCCGCTGAGGACGCCGCCGAGCACCGCGCCGGCCGGGATCGCCGCGAAGAGCGCCGCGAACACCAGCCCGCCCTCGTCCGGCCCGCCGAAGTCGAGGTGCGCGATCTCCGGGAACAGCGCCCGCGGCATGCCGAAGACCATCGCGATGATGTCGACGACGAACGACATCAGCAGCACCGGATGGCCGCGGAGGTACGCCAGTCCCTCGACCACCGAGCGCAGCCCCGGTGCGCCGGCCATCGCGCCGAGCACCGGCAGCGGGGGCAGCCGGACCACCGCGCTGAGCGTCGCCAGCAGCGTGAACGTGTCGATCAGGTAGAGCCACTCGAAGCCGAGCACCGGGATCAGCGCGCCGGCCACCAGCGGGCCGGCGATGGCGCCGGCCTGGAAGACGGTCATGTTCAGCGAGTTGGCCGCCGGCAGCAGCTCGGGCTCGAGAAGCCGCGGCAGCAGCGCGCTGCGCGTGGGCTGGTTGACCGCGAAGAACGCCTGCTGCACCGCGAACAGGCACAGCAGCGGCCACACGCCGATGCCCCCGACGGCGGCCTGCGCCCAGAACAGCCCGCTGGTCACGATCAGCCCGACCGTGCTGCAGATGAGGATCGTGCGGCGGTCGAAGACGTCGGCCAGTGCGCCGCCGTACAGCCCGAAGACGACGAGCGGCACGAGCCCGAAGAGGCCGGTGAGCCCGACGTACGCCGACGAGCCGGTCTCTGCGTAGATCTGCGCCGGCACCGCCACGACCGTCAGCTGCGCGCCGATGACCGTGATGATGTTGGCGACCCACAGCCGCCGGAAGTGGTCGTTGCGCAGCGGCCGGGTGTCCGCCAGCAGCCCCCGGAACCGTCCTGGTGCTGCTCCTCCCACGGGGCGGCAACCTACGCTCGGCTCCAGTCGGGGCTCCTGCCGGGGTAGTAACGGTCAGGAACGTCCGTCGCGGTGATGGTCACGGACGTTTCCGCCCGTTACTACCCCGCGACGACCCCGGCTCAGCAGGTGGAGAGCTCCGGCAGGCCGAGCAGCCGGTCGGCGAGCAGGTCGCACCACACGCCGGAGCCGGGCCCGCCGTTGACGGACCCGTCGGACTCGCCGGGGTGCTTGACCCACAGCGTGCCGTCGAGCGGGCCGTCGAAGACCAGTCGCGGGGCCTTGCCGACCCGCGCCCAGGTGGGGTTGATGACGTCGCCGGCGACCGGGTTCCGCGCACCGTTGCGGGAGGTGTCGACGACCTGCTTGACGCCGGTGACGCCGAGCTTCTTCAGCTCGCGCCGCAGCAGCGCGCCGTAGGCCTTCTCGTCGGCCAGGCTGCGGAAGTTCGACACGTTCGTCGCGATGCCCCGGCCGAAGCCGACGCCGGCCCGCTTCAGCAGCGCCGCGCGTCCGTCGTAGGGCCGCCAGTCGCTGTGGCCCGCGTCGAGGTAGGCCCACGCGCCGGCCGCCGCGAGCCGCTTGACCGCGAACCGCAGCAGCGCCACGCGGTCGCTCACGTCCTCGCAGCCGGGGTCGCCGATGAACGGGATCGCGTCCGGCTCGACGACCACCAGCGGCTTGCTCGAGCCGATGCCGGCAGCCACCTGCTTCACCCAGGCCTTGTACGCCGCGCCGTCGGCCGCACCGCCGGCCGAGTGCTGGTCGCAGTCGCGGTCCGGGATGGAGTAGACGACCAGCACCGGGGTCTTGCGCGCGGCGGCCGCGAGGCCGACGTACTCGCCGACGACGTCGCGGACGCGGTCGGTGGCGTAGTAGTCGATGCCGAGCCACAGCGCCTGCGCCTTCTTGGCGATCGGGGCGTGGCGCGTCTCGCCCGCGGTGAAGACCGGCATCCGCTGGTCGACGAACAGGCCGCGGGTCCTGCGGGGGTCCTTCGCCTTGGCCTTGGCGGTGGCTTCGGCGGTCGTGCCGGTCGTGCCGGTCGTGCTGCTCACGGAGGGCGGCGCGGACGTCTCGGCGACGGCGCTGGTCGCGCCGGCGGTGAGCGCGCCGCTCGCGAGGACGGCCGCGGCTACGTACGACGCGACGCGGGCGCGCGGGGACCGAGGAAGCACCCGCCCAGGCTACGGGCGGGTGCGCCGCCGTGGACCGGAACGGACGGGACCGTCGGACCCCGCGCCTACGATCGGGCGCGTGACCTCACCCCGCCCCGAGCCGCTGACGGCGCTGCCGCCGCTAGCCCTGCCGGAACCCGACGCGACCGAGGCGTGGCTGCGCGCCCGCACCGACGACGGGTTGGCCGAGGCCCGCGCCATCGTCGAGCGGCTCCGGGCCGAGCCGCCGGCCGACGCGCTGGCCGCGCTCGAGCAGTGGGACGCCGTCACCCGCGCGTTGTCCAACGTCGCCGCGGCCGGCTCGCTCCTCGGCAACGTGCACCCCGACGAGGCGGTGCGCGACGAGGGCGACCGCGCCGAGCAGGAGGTCGACAAGCTCGCCACCGAGCTCTCCCAGGACCGCGCGCTCCACGACACGTTCGCCGCGCTCGACCCGTCGGGGCTCGACGCCGAGGCGACCCGCCTGCTCGAGCGGACCCTGCGCGACTTCCGCCGCGCCGGCGTCGACCGCGACGACGCCACTCGGGCGCGGATCGCCGAGCTCAACGACCGGCTCACCGAGCTCGACCAGACCTTCTCCCGCACCATCCGCGACGACGTCCGGTCGATCCGGGTCGCGCCCGAGCGGCTCGCGGGCATGCCGCAGGACTGGCTCGACGCCCACCCCGCCGGCGACGACGGGCTGGTCACGATCACGACCGACTACCCCGACGTGGTCCCCGTGCGGACGTTCTGCCGCGACGCCGAGGTCCGCCACGACATCACCGTGCAGTTCCTCGAGCGCGGCTGGCCGCAGAACGACGCGGTGCTGCGCGAGCTGTTCGCTCTCCGCCACGAGCGCGCCGAGCTGGTCGGCCACGCCGACTGGCCGTCGTACGACGCCGAGGTCAAGATGATCGGCTCCGGCCCGGCCATCCCCGCCTTCATCGACCGGATCGCCGACGCCGCCCGCGAGCCAGCCGAGCGCGACGTGGCCACCGTGCTCGCCCGGCTCCGGCAGGACCGACCCGACGCCGACGCGCTCACCAGCGCGGACGCCGCCTACTACGAGGAGCTGGTCCGCAAGGAGCAGCTCGACGTCGACGCGCAGCTGGTGCGGACCTACTTCGAGTTCCCGAAGGTCCGCCAGGGCCTGCTCGAGGTGACCGGCCGGCTCTTCGGCCTGCACTACGAGCCCGTCCCCGACGCACCCGTCTGGGCGCCCGACGTCACGGCCTATGACGTCACCTCGACCGCCGACGGGTCGCCGGTCGGCCGGATCTACCTCGACCTCCACCCGCGCGAGGGCAAGTACGGCCACGCCGCGCAGTTCACCCTCGTCGACGGCGTCGCCGGGAAGCAGCTGCCCGAGGGGGTGCTGGTCTGCAACTTCTCCCGCGGGTTGATGGAGCACGACCACGTCGTCACGCTGTTCCACGAGTTCGGCCACCTCGTGCACCACGTCCTGGGCGGGCACGGCCGGTGGGCGCGGTTCGCCGGCGTCGCCACCGAGTGGGACTTCGTCGAGGCACCCAGCCAGATGCTCGAGGAGTGGGCCTGGGACGCGGAGATCCTGCGCTCCTTCGCCACGAACGCCGCGGGCGAGCCGATCCCGGCCGACCTCGTCGCTCGGATGCGCGAGGCCGACGACTTCGGCAAGGGCACCGCCGCGCGGGTGCAGATGTTCTACGCGGCGATGTCCTACTACTTCCACGCGGAGCGGCCCGACGACCTCACCGCGCGGATGGTCGAGCTGCAGCAGAAGTACTCGCCCCTGCGCTGGATCGACGGCACCCACATGTTCGCCAGCTTCGGCCACCTCGGCGGCTACTCCTCGGCGTACTACACCTACATGTGGTCGCTGGTCATCGCGAAGGACCTCTTCAGCGCCTTCGACCCCGCCGACCTGTTCGACCCCGAGGTCGCCGGGCGCTACCGCGACCGCGTCCTCGCTCCCGGCGGCGCCAAGGACGCCGCCGACCTGGTCGAGGACTTCCTCGGCCGCCCCTACACCTTCGACGCGTACGCCGCCTGGCTCAGCTCGGCTGGTTGAGCAGCGAGGGCCGCCGCTGGTTGTCGGCTCCCGCGTCGCTCTGCGGCTCGGCCGTCGCGCGTGGTCGGGTCGGGTGGCGCGCGGAGGCGCCTCCGGCTGCCGCCTGCGGTCCGGGGGCGCCCGGGTCGCGGGCGACCGGTCCGTGAGCAACCCGCTCCGCCGGTGCCGCGTCCCACCAGCATGCGCACGCTCCTGGCCGGCCTCTCGTTGCTCCTCGTGCTCGCCGGCTGCGGCCGGGAGGATCCGTCCGCGGTGGCGTCGGCGCCCACGCCATCCTCGTCCGCGTCACCGTCGGAACCGCCGCCCGAGCCGGGGCTCGACCTGCCTCCCGCGCCGGCGGAGCTCGAACGGGTCGCGCGGGCGTTCCTCCGGTTCGCCCGCGGCCGGGTGGGTCCGCCGGTGGACACGCCGGTGGAGCTGTACCTCGGCGGCCGGTTCGTCCGCACGCTGCCGAACGCGGAGGCGAGTGACCGGGCGGCGTGGGCGGTGTGCCCGGAGGGTGGGTCGTACGCCGGGCGGACCTGCCCGTTCTCCGCGGTCGACCGGCTCGCGGGAACTCCGCGGGTGGCCGTCTCCTCCGAGGAGCCGCGGCACCCGTGCGCGCACCCCGTCCCGCTGCCGGGAGCCGGGCCCGGGCGGTCGGTGACCCTGCAGCCGGACGTGTCGCTGACGTGCGTGGACTGGTTCGCGGTCCAGCTGGTCGTCAACGACGTCGGTCAGGTGACCACGGTGAACCTGGTCCACGCGGAGCCCTGAGCCTGGGCCCTGTCCGGGTCGTGTGCCCGAGGACGCGCCGGGCCGCGTCCCGAGGCACACGACCCCCGCATCGACACCCGCATCGACACCCGGCACCCACCCGGAGACCGACGAGCGGTCAGATCCAGCCCATCCGGCGGGCGACGGCGCAGGCGTCGTGGCGGTTGGCGGCGCCGAGCTTGGTGACGGCGCTCGAGAGGTAGTTGCGGACGGTGCCGGGGGAGAGGGAGGCGCGGGCGGCGATCTCGTCGACGGGTGCGCCGTCGGCGGCGAGCTCGAGGACGTCGGCCTCGCGGGGGGTGAGTGGGCTGTCGCCGGCGGCGATGGCCTCGGTGGCGAGGTCGGGGTCGACGTACCGGCCGCCCTCGTGGACCGTCCGCACCACCCGGGCGAGCGTCGCGGCGGAGGTGGTCTTGGGGAGGAAGCCGCGGACGCCGGCCGCGAGCGCGCGCTTGAGGTGGCCGGGGCGGCCGTGGCTGGTGACGATGACCGTGCCGCAGGCGGGCAGGTCGCGGGCGAGCCGCTCGGCGACCGCGATGCCGTCGAGGCCGGGCATCTGCAGGTCGAGGACGGCGACGTCGACGCCGGTGTGGACGGCGGCGGCCACCGCCTCGGGGCCGGACGCCGCCTGGGCGACCACCTCGAGGTCGTCCTCGAGGTCGAGCATCTGGGCGAGGGCCTCGCGGATGAGGTTCTCGTCGTCGGCGAGCAGCACCCGGATGGCGGTCGAGGTCGGGGGCGGGCCCGGGGACGTGGTCACGGCAGCACCATCCGGACGGTGAAGAGGTGGCCGTCGCGGGTGGCCTCGAGGCCGGCACCCAGGGCCGCGAGCCGGGCTCGCACGCCGGCCAGACCGGTGCCGCCCCCGGACCCACCGGCCCCGGCCGACCCACCGGCCGGCAGGGCGCCGTCGCTGCGCACGGCGAGCACGTGGTCGGCGTACGACACCTCCACGCACGTGGCGCGGGAGTGCCGCAGCACGTTGGTGACCGCCTCGCGCACGACCCAGGCCGCCGGCTCGTGCCACTCCTCGGGCAGCCCGTCGACGGCGACGGTCGCGTCGATCCCGGCCGAGCGCAGCAGCGACACGGCGCCGTCGAGCTCCTGGGCGAGGTCGACCGCGCGGTAGCCGCGGGCCAGCTCGCGCGCCTCCTTCAGCCCGTCGTGGGCCAGCGAGCGGACCTCGAGCATCCGGTCGGCCGCCCGGTCGTCCCCTCGTCCGGCCAGCGTGGCGGCGAGCTCGGCCTGGACGGCGATCGTCGCGAGCCGCCGGCCCAGCACGTCGTGCACGTCGCGGGAGAACCGCAGCCGTTCCTCGGCCACCGCCAGCGCCGCCTCGGCGTCCCGGCCGCGGTCGAGCTCCACGACGATGTCGAGCAGCCACAGCGACAGGCGGACGGTGAGCATGAAGAAGCCGCCGGCGAGCAGCCCGTACGCCGCCGTCGGGAGGTCGTCGCCCGGCAGCCACGCGGCGAGCCCGACGGCCACGATCGTCGCCCAGGCGACCCGCTGGTCGCGGTAGCCGCCCAGCCCCCACGCGAGGGAGAACGCGACGACGAGACCGGCCGCCTGGGGCAGGTCGGTGGGCAGGGCGCTCGCGGCCGGGACCGCGACGGCGGCCAGCCCGACGAGGACCGCGGTGCTGCGGACGGGGACCGGCCCGGCCTGCGGGTAGAGCCGGATCGCGTCGCGCATCGCCCACCCGCCGGCCACGCTCAGCACGACGGCGCCGGCCGCGAACGCGGCGTACGCCGCCGGGTGGCCATCGATGGCCGGCTGCGCACCGAGGACCAGCACGCCGTTCATCAGCGCCGCGATGACGTAGAGCGACTGGCGCGTGTAGAGGTCCACCCGCTCCACCTGGTCGCGCTCGGCCCAGGAGCCGCGCCACCACCGTCCCGACGCCACGGACCCGACCCTAGCGACCTCCGGCCCCGTCACCTCCGCGCTCGCCACGGTCGGTCACGACCGGGGCTCCCAGCGCATCGAGCGCCGGGCGAGGTAGACCGCGACGGCCGCCCAGGCGACCAGGACGAGCAGCGGCTGGCCGGCGGCCGACCAGGTGCCGGCGAGGTCGAGGGTCCGCTCGACGTCGTCGGTGCCGAAGCCGAACCAGCTCACCCGCACCAGGTCGGTCATCGCCGCGCCCGGGGTCAGGTCGGTGAACCGGCGCACCTCGTCGGGGAAGCCGATCGCGACCTGTCCCAGCACGGCCAGCAGGATCACCGGCATGCTGGTGATCTGCGCGGCCTCGGCGTTCTTCGTCCAGGCCGCCGTCCACAGGGCGAACGCCGCGAAGAGCAGCAGCGTGACGACGACGGTGACGGCGTAGAGCAGCGGGTTGAGCGGTGCGGGCTGCCCGAGCAGCATCGCGACCGGCACCGCGACGAGCGCCGTCGCCAGCGCGATCACGAAGCCGGGGAGCGCGAGCGAGGTGATGATCTCCGCGTCGGTGCTCTCCCCGGTGCGCAGCCGCTTGAGCACCAGCTCGTCACGGCGCGTGACCAGCTGGGACAGCAGGTTGTAGAAGACCGGGAACAGCGCGGCCATCATCAGGGCGGTCACGATCGCGGCCGCGCCGGCGCCGTTCGAGCCGTCCCCGGTGTCGCCCACGAGCAGCAGCAGGAGCGGCGCCAGCGGGATCACGACGGCGTACGTCAGCGTGAGCTTGTTGCGCACCACCAGCGTCGCGTTGGCGCGGGCCAGCCCCAGGGTGCGGGCGGGGGAGAGCGTGGTCATCGGTCGGCTCCTTCCAGAGCGCGGTCGTCGTTGTGGGCACCCGAGGCGACGGCCAGGAAGACCGACTCGAGCGTCGCGCTGCGCGCCTCCAGACCGGCCAGGCGTACGCCGCCGTCGGCCGCGTCCGCGAGCAGCGCGGTCAGCGTCGCCTGGAGGTCGTGGGACTCGATCGTGGTCCGGCCGTGGTCGGTGGCGACCCGCCTGGCGGCGGGCAGGCGGGCGAGGTCAGGCAGCCCGGCCGGGGCGGCCCCCTCGAACCGGATCGTCGAGGGGTGGTCGGCGCCGAGCTGGGCCGGCGTGCCCTCGCGGACGATCCGGCCGGCGTGCATGATCGCCACCCGGTCGGCCAGCGTCTCGGCCTCCTCGAGGTGGTGGGTGGTCAGCAGCACCGAGCAGCCCCGGTCGCGCAGGCCCGCGACGAGGTCCCACACGCGCCGCCGGCTCTCCGGGTCGAGGCCCGTGGTCGGCTCGTCGAGCAGCACGGCCTCCGGCTCGCCGAGCAGCGTGCAGGCCAGGTCGAGCCGGCGCAGCTCGCCGCCGGACAGGCTGCGGACGCGCACGTCCACGCGGTCGGTCAGGTCGAGCTCGGCCAGCGCGTCCTCGACCGGCCGGGGCGCGGTCATCGTCGCGGACCACATCCGCAGGGTCTCCCCGACGGTCAGGTCCGCGGGGAACCCGCTGGTCTGCAGCAGCACGCCGGTGCGGCGGCGTACCTCCGCCCGGTCCGCGACCGGGTCCAGGCCCAGCACCCGGACCTCGCCGTCGGTGGGCGGCGCCAGCCCCTCGACCACCTCGAGCGCGGAGGTCTTGCCGGCGCCGTTGGTGCCCAGCAGGGCGACGACGGTGCCGGGCTCGACGACGAGGTCGATGCCGCGCACCGCCTCGAACGCCGTCGTGCCGGTGCCGTAGCTGCGGCGCAGGCCGCGGACCTCGATGTGCGGGCCGGGAGGTGCGGAGGTGGTCATGGCTCCACCCTCCCGGTGGACCGCGCCTCGGGCCAGTGCGCCTGCTCACCGGTTCCGCATGACGTTTGTCAGGTCGCCGCCTCCGTGGTCCGCAGCACCGGCAGACACCGGCGGCGGGCGTGGTTACCCTCCGGTACGTGACGACACCCTCGTTCGACCTCGGTCCCGACCACCTCGAGCTCCGGAGCTGGGTCCACTCCTTCGCCGCCGACGTCATCCGCCCGGCCGCGGCCGAGTGGGACGAGCGCGAGGAGTTCCCCTGGCCGGTGCTGGAGGAGGCCGCGAAGATCGGCCTCTACTCCCTCGACTTCTTCGCCACGCAGAGCTTCGACGAGACCGGGCTCGGCATCCCGGTGACGATGGAGGAGCTGTTCTGGGGCGACGCCGGCATCGGTCTCGCGATCGTCGGGACCGCCCTGGCCGCGGCGGGCGTCAGCGCGAACGGCACGCCCGAGCAGGTCGGCGAGTGGGTGCCGCAGATGTTCGGCGAGCCCGGCGACCTGCGGCTCGGCGCGTTCTGCTCCTCCGAGCCCGACGCCGGCAGCGACGTGGGCGCAATGCGCACCCGGGCGACGTACGACGAGGCTACCGACGAGTGGGTCATCAACGGCACCAAGACCTGGGCCACCAACGGCGGGCTGGCCGACGTGCACGTCGTGACCGCCGTCGTCGACCCCGACCTGCGCGCCCGCGGGCAGGCGTCGTTCGTCGTGCCGCCCGGCACGAAGGGGCTCAGCCAGGGCCAGAAGTTCCACAAGCACGGCATCCGCGCCTCGCACACCGCCGAGGTCGTCCTCGACCGGGTCCGCGTGCCCGGCCGCTGCCTGCTCGGCGGCAAGGAGAAGCTCGACGCCCGCCTCGCCCGCGCCCGCGAGGGCACGCGCGCCGGTGGCAACGCCAGCATGGCGACGTTCGAGCGCACCCGTCCCGCGGTCGGCGCGCAGGCCGTCGGCATCGCGCGGGCGGCGTACGAGGTCGCCCTGGACTACGCCAGGACGCGCGAGCAGTTCGGCCGCCCGATCATCGAGAACCAGGCGATCGCCTTCGCGCTGGCCGACATGAAGACCGCGATCGACTCTGCCCGGCTGCTGGTGTGGCGCGCGGCGTGGATGGCCAGCCAGGGCAAGACGTTCGAGGCGGCCGAGGGCTCGATGTCCAAGCTCGTTGCCGGCGAGACCGCGGTGAAGGTGACCGGCCAGGCCATGCAGATCCTCGGCGGCAACGGCTTCACCCGGGAGTACCCGGTCGAGCGGATGGCTCGCGACGCCAAGATCTACACGATCTTCGAGGGCACCTCCGAGATCCAGCGGCTCGTCATCGCGCGCGCGATCTCGGGCGCTCAGATCCGCTGACCGACGCTCAGCGCACCTGGAACGTCCGGGTGCGTCGGGGGCCGTCGGCCGGCACGATCGCCACGGAGTAGCGGGTCGTCCTCCGGCTGTTGTGGTCGGTGACCCGGAACCACCGGTGGCCGCCCTCCGCTACCTCCGCGGTCCGGATGCGCTGCCGGCCCGTGCCCTCGTGGCGGAAGAGGCGGACGCGGACGGTGCCCCCCGCGGCGACGTTGTCGACACGGATCCGGTCGTCCCCGTTGCGGGCGTTCTTCGACCGGGTGATTATCGGCTCCGGCGGCGAGCAGCGCCCCGAGGCGGGCGCGGTGATCCCGGGGTAGCCGCCCCCGCAGCTGTCGAGCCAGTAGCCCTGGGCGACGACCGGCCCGGCGGTGCCGACGAGCGCACCGGTCGCGTCGGTCACCGTCGCGACCACCGAGAACTCCCCTTCGGCCGTCACGAGGACCTCGAACGTCGCCACGCCGGCATCGTCGGTCACAGCGGTCGTGGTTGCCGGCTCGGCCACGGTCGGCCCGGTGCGGGTGACCTCGACGACCAAGCCGGCGACGGGCTCGCCGTCCCGGGTCGCGGTCAGGGTCGCCGGAGTCGGCCGCCCGACCTCCGCGTGCGGCACGAGCAGCGTGAGCAGGACGTCGGGCTGCGTCGTCGGCGTCGTCGGTGTCGGCGTCTGCGGCGTCGGGGCGGGGGCGTCGGCGGCGGCCGTCGTGACCGGCGCCGCGAGAGCGAGGGCGAGCAGCGAGCTGCTCACGAGGAGGAGCAGCCGGCGCAGCATCAGGCGGCGCTCCCGGAACCGTCGACGACCACCGTCTCGTCGTCGGGCGTCTCGCCGTCGAGCACGGCGAGCAGGCGCCCGACGGCTGCCTCGGTGTAGGGCTCGAGCGCACCGTCGGCGCCGAGGTCGAAGCGGCTGAGGAAGACGACGTGGTTGTCGACCCGCGCCGCGGACAGGCGCATGGCCACCGGGAGCTCGACGCCCTGGGTCGAGGCGGTGCCGGTCGCGGTGATGTTGAGCTGCTCCTCGACCTCGTCGGAGGACGTCTCCTCGTTGCTCTCCACCGTGAGCGAGAAGGACACCTCGTCCTCGGACACCTCGATGCTGGTGCAGTCGGCCAGCGCCGTCCGGAGCCGCTCGAACCGCTCCGTCACGTCGTCGACGGATCCGTACGACGACACCCCGCTGTCCACGGTCGGCGACTCGAGGTCGTTGACGGCGGCGTACGACACCTCCGCCTTCGCCTCCGACTCCTCCAGGTCGTCGTCGACCGCGTCGAGGCAGCCGAGGTCGGTGTCCGCCTCCTCGTCCGCGTCGTCGCCGTTCTCGCTGTCGTCGTCCTCGTCGACGACGAAGCCGGGACCGAGGTTGTCGATCGACAGGACGGCCTGGTCGACCTGCTCCTGGTCCAGCACGACGACCTCGTCGCTGGAGCCACCGGAGCCTCCGCTCGACTCGTCGTCGGAGCCGCAGCCGGTGAGCGCGGCAGTGAGCACGACGCCCGCGGCGAGCGCGGCGAGACGGGGGCGGGTCACGGCGGAGGAGCGGCTGGACAGGTAGGACATGGCGACCTCGGGGAGAGCGGGACAGCGGGGAGTGGACCGTACCCCGGCGCCGGACCCAGCCCCCGCCGGACCAGCCCCCGGCGGAGGCTCAGCCGGCAGCGCCGAAGCGCAGGCCGAGGGCGTCGCGGACGTCGTCGCAGGTGAGCCCGGCGGCGGCGAGGAAGCGCTGCAGGTGCGCCGGGTCGACGTCGCCGCCGGGACCGGACGAGCGCTGGAGCAGGTCGCCGCCGACGGCGAGCAGGGCCTCGCCCTCGGCGCAGCCGATCCGGCGGTACGACTCCAGCAGGCGTCGGTCGGCGTCGGGCAACCAGGCAAAGGGGTCGGTCATGCGGGCGTCTCCTCGTGCGGGCACTGGCGGTGCGGCGGTCGCGACGGGGTGCGGACCCCCGAGCACCCCCCGGCTCGGGAGGTCCGCCGGTCAAGTGTCGGGTCGCTCCGGGCCCCGACGAGCCGTTCGGGCCGCCGGGCGCCGACCCCGGACGTTCCCGAACACGCAGCGCAGGCGGCGTACGGCTCCTAGGCTGGTCACCGCAGGCACGCAGCAGGCAGCGACGCACTCATCCGGGAGGGGGCGCCCGTGCACGTCGACGACACCCGTCGCGAACCCAGTCACGACCCGACGGCGCACCCCGGGGCCAGCCGGTGGGACCGGTTCGCCGAGGAGCTGCAGGTGCTGCGGCGGACAGCGGGCGAGCCGTCCTTCGCCGAGATCGCCCGCCGCGTGGCCGAGCAGCGCGTCGCCGACGGCCTGGACGAGCACGCTGCGCGGGTCGCACGGACGACGGTGTACGACGCCTTCCGCACCGGCCGCGCCCGGGTGAACGTCCCGCTGGTGCGCGAGATCGTCCGCGCCCTCGACGGTGACCCGGCGCTCGTGGACGCGTGGTTGCGCGACCCCCGGCCTGCCCCGGCTCCCTCTCCGGCCCCGGCCGAGCCGCCGCGTGCGGAGGCCGGACCGGTCGCCGAGCGGCCCCGGCGTCGCCAGGTCCTCCTGCTGCTCCTCGCGTGCGTGGCGGTCAACCTCGTCGGGCGCGAGCTGGTGGTGCTGCTGAAGCTCCCGGCCCACCTCGACATGGTGGGGACCGCGCTGGCGGCGTTCGCGCTCGGGCCGTGGCACGGCGCGGCCGTCGGGCTCACCACCAACGTCGCCGGCTCCGTGCCGAGCGGCCTGATCTCGCTGCCGTTCGCGCTGGTCAACGTGCTCGGCGCGCTGCTGTGGGGCTGGGGCGTCCGACGGTGGGGGATGGGCCGCACGTTGCCGCGGTTCCTCGGCCTCAACGTGCTGGTGGCCGTCGCGTGCAGCCTGGTCGCGGTGCCGATCCTGCTGCTGGTCCTCGACGGCTCCGTCGGCCACGGCCAGGAGTCGATCCGGCAGACGGTCGAGGCGTACGGCGCGCAGCTCGTCGTCGCGGTCGGCGCGTCGAACCTCCTGGTCTCGCTGGGCGACAAGCTGATCAGCGGCTTCGTCGCCCTCGTCGCGGTGTCCGGCCTGCCCGCCTCGCTGCGGCGGGACGCGGCGCTGCCGCTCGTCGTCGAGCCTGCTCCGGACCGGGCGGGCCCGGCCGGGTGAGGCAGCGCTTCCACGGTCGGATCGCAGGGATCGGCACGACGAGCGGCGTGCGGGTCGTGGTCGGGCACTGGCACGACACCCCGCTCGGGGCGTTCGCCGACGCGATGGTCGAGACCCCCGCGGGCCACCGGGTGCTGCTCGCGCCGCACGAGGACGCGGCGGAGTTCATCGCGGCGACGTACACCTTCGACGAGGTGCGGATCGAGCCGTTCGCCGTCACGGAGCAGGGCGGGCGGTGGGGGGTCCGCTCCGACTCGCTGACCCTCGACCTGGCCGTCGGCCGCCGGACCGCGCTCGGCCGGCTGCTGCGCCTGGTGCCGGACCGGCTCGCCACCTCTCCGGCGTTCTGCACGCTGACCGACCCGGTCGCCCGGGTCGTCCTGGACGGCGTGCGCACGCGCGGCTCGGCCGCCGGTTCGCGGCGGGAGTGGTACGGCGCGACCGACCACCACGCCGTCACCGCCGCCGGCGGCGCGTTCGACGGCGTACCCCTCGGCGACCTCACCCGCGTCGAGCCGCCCCCGCGCTTCGGGTTCTCCTCGACCCCGGCCCGTCCCTCGGTCACCAGCGTCGTCACGACCGTCCAGGTCTGAGGTCGGCTCGGCCGTCCGGGGCGTCACTTCACGGCCATCGTGCGCACTTCTCGGCTGTTGCGATGGCAGGGAACCTCGGGCATCCCAAGTTCACTTGGGATCCTGATACCCGCCGGGGGTACTGATCGCCCGCCCTACGCCCGCACCGCCGGCATGACTGTCTCGGTGACGAGGCGCAGCGACGTCCAGGAGGGGTCGGCGGGGAGGCCGCCGCAGGCGGGGTGGTTGGTCACGAGGCGGACCTCGCGGGAGCGGATCCGCTCGACCAGGTCGTCGGGGGTGCAGACGAGGTAGACCCCGGCGCGCATCATCTCCTCGACGGTGGTGGAGGGGTCGAGGACGTGCGAGGCGGCGTCGCCGTGCCACTCCTGGTAAGCCGTGGCGTCGGCGAGCAGGTGGTGGCCCCAGCGCTCCCAGAACTCCTCGGGCCGTTCGGCGCAGAACACGTTCGCCGGGCCGGCCGGCGCGGTCAGCACGATCCCGGGCTCGCGGCCGAGCTCACGGCACGCGGCGACGTACTCCTCCTTCAGCGCGGGGTCGGAGTGCTGCGGCTGGAAGGACAACCCGAGCCGGGCCGCGCGGCGGGCGGCGGCCGGCGTGCCGCCGCCGTAGAGGAGGAAGGGGTGCGGGTCGCTGAACGGCCGCGGCGTGACCCGGCCGGTCGCCCACGCGTCCAGCATCGTGGTGATCGCGGCCTCGAGGTCACGGCCGCGGGTGCGCCACGGCTTGTCGAACAGCGCGTACTCCACCTCGCGGTAGCCCAGCCCGAGCGTGAAGCTGACCCGCCCGCCGCTGAGGTGGTCGAGCACCGCGATGTCCTCGGCCAGCCGCAGCGGGTCGTGCAGGTTCGGCAGGAGCGCGGCGACCGTGATCGGCACCCGCTGCGTGACCGCGGCCATCGCGGAGGCGACGAGCAGCGGCGAGGGGAGGTAGCCGTCCTCGGCCGCGTGGTGCTCGGACAGCATGATCGCGTCGTGGCCGTGCGCGTCGACGTACGCCGCCTGCTCCAGCGACCGCGCGTAGACCTCCTGCCGGATGGCGGCGTCGCCGCCCGGGACGCGGAAGTCGTAGCGGGTCACGAACGAGGCCATGGGCTACAGGGTGACGCTCCGGTTGACCCACGTCGAGGACACGACCATCCCGACCTTCTCGTAGAGGCCGCGCGCGCCGGCGCGGGTGTCGGTCGAGAGGTAGCACCGGGCCGCGCCGTGCTCGCGTGCCCGCCCGAACGCGTCGACGAGCATCGCCGGCGCCAGCCCGCGGCCGCGGTGGTCGGGGCGGACCGCGATGCGGGCGACGTACGCCGCGTCCCCGGCGAGGAAGACGTGCGTCACGCCGACGAGGTCCTCGCCGTGCAGCAGCAGCCGCAGGTTCCACGGCTCGAAGCCGGGCCGCCCCCACACCCGGGCGCCGAAGTCGGCCAGCGGCATCCGCTCGCGGTCCGACCACTCGAGGAACGCGTCCTCGACCAGCGTCCACGCCGCCTCGTGGTCGGCGTCGGTCGCGTCGCGCAGCGCGTACCCGTCCGGGAGCGGCCGGGCCTGGACCTCCGCGCCCTCGGGCAGCTCGAGGTCCCACGCGGTCCAGCGCACCTCGTAGCCGAGGTCGGCCATCAGCCGGTCGGCCGCGCTCCCCTCCGGCACCTGCGTCCCGACGCGGGTGGACCCGGCCGCGCGAGCCCGGTCCTGGACCCACCGCGCGAGCGCCGTGCCGATGCCGCGGCCGTGGTGGTCGGGGTGAACGGCGGTGTAGGCGACGTCGGGCGCGGAGAGGTCGGCGTACGCCACGAGCCGGTCGCCGTCCAGGACGCCGATGGTGCTGGCGGCGACGTCGTACGACGGCCGCTGCCAGTCCGCGACCACGTCCTCCAGCGTCAGCTCGGCCTCGCCGAGGTCGGCGACCTCCTCGGCGGCGATGACCGCGTGCACGGCCTCGGCGTCGGCCATCGTCAGCGGCCGGCTGGTGAGGCCGGCGGGGAGGCCGGGCAGGCCGGGGTGCCCGGGCACGTCAGCAGCGTTCATGCGGGGCATGAGACCACGGGAACGGCGGACGGGGCCGCCCCATTTTCAAGGGCGGCCCCGTCCGGGGTGCTGCGGGTCGCGTCCAGGACGCGGTGTGTCAGGCGTTCTTGATCGCCGAGACGTCGAACTCGAGCTTGATCTTCTCGGAGACGAGGACGCCGCCGGTCTCGAGCGCGGCGTTCCAGGTCAGGCCCCAGTCCTTGCGGTTGATGGCGGTGCTGCCCTCGAAGCCGACGCGGAGGTTGCCGAACGGGTCCTGCGCGGATCCGGTCTCGTCGAAGGCGACAGTGACGGCCTTGGTGGTGCCGGCGATGGTGAGGTCGCCGGTGATCGCCCAGGTGTCGGCGTCGACCTTCTCGACCTGGGTGGAGCGGAAGGTGATCTCGGGGTTCTTCTCTGCGTCGAAGAAGTCGGCCGAGACCAGGTGGCCGTCGCGGTCCGCGGAGCCGGTGTCGATGCTCGCGGTCCGGATGGTCAGCGAGACGGAGGAGGCGGCGGGGTTCGCGGCGTCGATGCGGGCGGTGCCCTCGAACTCCTTGAACGCGCCGCGGACGGTGGTGACCATCGCGTGGCGGGCGCTGAAGCCGATCCGGCTGTGCGAGGCGTCGATGGTGTAGTCGCCGGTGATGTCTTCGACGGCGGTGGTGGCGGCGTCGAAGACCGGCTCGGCGGTGGCGGTGTCGGACTTGCGGCTGAAGATGCTCATGCGAGGCTCCTGAGGTGGTGGTCGGGTCCTCGGGTGCGATCCGAGGTTCGTTCAAAGTTCAACCACCAGAACGGACCGCGGTCCGGTTTGATTCCGCCGACGGCACGTGGTCTGGACCACAGCTGCGGAGCAGGGCAAACGGAGCGGTGCAAACAGCGGACGGGGCACCCCAGTGGGGCGACGGCCGGGAAACGCAGCAGCCGCGCACCCCTAGAGGGGGTGCGCGGCTGCGGTGCAGTGGTCGGTCTGCCGCCTCAAGCGGCGGAGCGGGCGGCCGTCGTCCCGGCCGACGCGACGCCGGGGTCGAACCAGCGCGCCTCCATCCGGGTGCGGCCGCGGCTGTCGACGACGGGCACCCAGTGCATGGCGGGGCGCGCGTGCGGCCTCATGGTCACCGTGGATTCCTGCATGGGACACCTTCTGTTCACCTTCTGTTCACCAAGAGTAGCCGGTCCCCACCGAAAGAGCCAGGGAACCGCTGAGGACGGCATGACGCTCCACCTGGACGGCCGAGCGGCCCGCTGAGTGCGAATCGCGCTCCCGCGCACGCTCGACCGGGCCGCCGCCGGCCCCGCTGCGGCGTGGGCGCGCCCACGGCGGTGACCCAGCGCACCGCGACGCGGAAGAGCGGCCCGACACGCCGAACCTCTACGGTGGGGAGGGTGAGCACCACCGACGACGCCTCTGCCCCCACGACCACCTTCGCGGACCTGGGCCTCGACGACGCCGTGCTGCGCGCGCTGAAGGACGTCGGCTACGAGACGCCCTCGCCCATCCAGGCCGCCACCATCCCGCCGCTCCTCGAGGGCCGCGACGTGGTCGGCCTGGCGCAGACCGGCACCGGCAAGACCGCCGCGTTCGCGCTGCCGATCCTCAGCAAGCTCGACCTCAAGCAGAAGACGCCCCAGGCGCTCGTGCTCGCCCCCACCCGTGAGCTCGCGCTCCAGGTGTGCGAGGCGTTCGAGCGGTACGCCGCGCACCGCAAGGGCGTCCACGTCCTGCCGGTCTACGGCGGCCAGGCGTACGGCGTACAGCTCTCCGCCCTGCGCCGCGGCGTCCACGTCGTCGTCGGCACGCCGGGCCGGATCATGGACCACCTCGACAAGGGCACCCTCGACCTCTCCGAGCTGCGGTTCCTCGTGCTCGACGAGGCCGACGAGATGCTCAACATGGGCTTCGCCGAGGACGTCGAGACGATCCTCGCCAGCACGCCCGAGGACAAGAACGTCGCGCTGTTCTCCGCGACGATGCCCGCGCAGATCCGCCGGCTCTCGAAGTCCTACCTGCGCGACCCGCAGGAGATCACCGTCAAGGCGAGCACCACGACGGCAGCCAACATCACCCAGCGCTACCTGCTCGTGAGCTACCCGCAAAAGGTCGACGCGCTCACGCGCATCCTCGAGGTCGAGAACTTCGAGGGGATGATCGTCTTCGTCCGCACCAAGCACGAGACCGAGACGCTCGCCGAGAAGCTGCGCGCCCGTGGGTTCTCCGCCGCCGCGATCAACGGCGACGTCGCCCAGGCCGTGCGTGAGCGCACGGTCAACCAGCTGAAGTCGGGCAAGCTCGACATCCTCGTCGCCACCGACGTCGCCGCCCGCGGCCTCGACGTCGAGCGGATCAGCCACGTCGTCAACTACGACATCCCGACCGACACCGAGTCCTACGTCCACCGCATCGGCCGCACCGGCCGCGCGGGCCGGACCGGCGACGCGATCTCGTTCGTCACCCCGCGCGAGCGCTACCTGCTCAAGCACATCGAGAAGGCCACCAAGCAGCCGCTCACCCAGATGCCGCTGCCGAACGTCGACGACGTCAACGCCACGCGGCTCTCCCGCTTCGACGACGCGATCACCGCGGCGCTCGGGCAGGCCGACCGGATCGAGAAGTTCCGCGACATCATCGGGCACTACGTCAAGGAGTACGACGTGCCCGAGGTCGACGTGGCCGCCGCGCTCGCCGTCGTGGCCCAGGGCGACACCCCGTTGCTGCTCGACCCCGCCGCCGAGAAGCGCCCGCAGCGCCTCGACGACCGCCCGGACCGGGGCGACCGCCCCGACCGCGGCGAGCGCCGCCCGCGCGGTCGCACCGACGTGCCGATGGCGACCTACCGCATCAACGTCGGCAAGCGGCACAAGGTCGAGCCCCGCCAGATCGTCGGCGCGATCGCCAACGAGGGCGGCCTGCAGCGTGCCGACTTCGGCCACATCCAGATCCGTCCGGACTTCTCGCTCGTCGAGCTGCCGGCCGACCTGTCGCCCACGGTGCTGAAGAAGCTCGAGGACACCCGGATCTCCGGCAAGCTCATCGAGCTCCAGCCCGACCGGGGCCCCGGCCGCACCGCCGACCGCAAGCCGCGCCACAAGGGCTGACCGAACCGCAGCCTCCCCGCCCGGGTCCTGTGGGGCTGGTCGTCCACAGGCCCGAGCGGGGCGGCGGGCAGACCGCGACCGCTCAGAGCAGCGCCGCGACCATCGCGGAGGCGGCGACCTGGCCGGAGGCGGCGGCGATGAGCACCGACGCCAGCGGCATGGGCAGCGCCGCGGTGTGCGCCATGTCGCCGGCGGCGTGGACGAGCGGGCGGCTGGTGCGGCCCATGACGTCGACCTCGACGCAGCCGGACGGGAGCACCGCGAGGCCGAGCTGCTCGGCGAACGGTGCGGCCTGGGTGCTGGTCGGGACGACGAAGACGCCGGCGTGCTCCTCGGTCGAGCCGTCCGCGAAGGTCACGGTCGCCCCGCCGGCGCTGCGGCAGAACCCGACGACCGGCTCGGGTCGCACCTCGACGCCCGCGGGCAGGTCCGCCTCGACGGGCGCGCCGTCGGCGAGGACGGTCAGCCGCGACGCGACGGGGGCCATGATCCGGGTGAGGTGACCCGCGGCCGGCCCGCCGCCGAGCACGGCGACCGGGCGGCCGGCGTACTCGTGGCCGTGGCAGAACGGGCAGTGCGCCGCCTCCCGCCCCCACAGGTCGGCCAGCCCGGGCTTGTCGGGCAGCGTGTCGCGCAGCCCGGTGGCGAGCACCAGCCCGCGGCTCCGGACGACGCTGCCGTCGGCGAGGTGGACCACGTGACCCGCACCGTCGGGGCCGTCGGCGTGGACCCGCTCGGCGGCGACGTCGCGCACGGTGACGGTGTCGTACGCCGCGAGCTCGGCGTGGACGGCCGCCCGCAGGTCGGCGGGCGGGGTGCCGTCGTGGCTGAGGAAGTTGTGCATCGCGTCGACCGTCGCGTTGCGGTAGCTGCCGCTGTCGAGCAGCAGCACCGACCGGTGCACGCGGCCGAGGGTGAGGGCGGCCTGGAGGCCGGCGGGTCCGCCGCCGACGACGACCGCGTCGTAGAGGTTCTCGAGTGACTTGTCCACGGCCACGAGTCTGTGAGTTCATGTCGACATGAAGTCAAGTGATCGCGTGCAGCCGTTCTCCGTGGGTGACCTGGCGGGCCGGTTCGGGCTGGCGACCCACGTCCTGCGGCACTGGGAGGACGTGGGACTGCTGACCCCGGCGCGGGACTCGTCCGGGCGCCGTCGGTACGGCCAGGACGAGGTCGTGCGGGTCGCGGTGATCCTCCGCAGCAAGGCCGCCGGGATGAGCCTGGAGCAGATCGCGGTGATGCTCGACGCCGAGGCGGCCGACCGCCACCAGGTGCTGCAGGCCCACCTCGACGACCTCGACCGGCGGATGCGGGAGATGGAGCGCTCGCGGGAGATGACCGAGCACGCGCTGCGGTGCGGAGCGCACGACATCGCGACCTGCCCGCGGTTCAAGGCGGCCGTCACCGACCTGCTCGAGGGCCGGCTCGAGGCGTTCCCCACCGGCCAGCAGATCCACGCGATGCTCGGTTGAGGCCGGTGGTCCCCGCGGCCTGGTAGAAGGGTCCGCATGCGACGTCTCGGGAGCCTCGCCACGACGGCCGTCCTCGTGCTCGGTGCGGCCGCGACCGGCTGCAGCGCGGACGGCGACGACGGTCCGGGCCCGGACGAGGCCGCGGAGGCGCTCGCCGGCGCGCTGGCGGCCGGCGACCTAACGGAGGTGGCGTTCGCCGCCGACGCGCCGGAGGAGCCGCAGGCGGCGTACGACGAGGTCGTCGCGGGCCTCGGCGTCGGCGACGACCTCCGGCCCACCGTCGAGGTCGACGAGGTGCGCGAGGGCGAGGACGGCTCGGCGACGGCGACGCTGGGCTGGACCTGGCCGCTCCTCGACGGCGAGGAGGCGTGGACCTACGAGTCCGAGGCCTCCCTGGTGGAGGCGGAGGAGGACTGGCGCGTCACCTGGGAACGTTCCCTGGTCGAGCCGAGCCTGGCCGAGGACGAGGTCCTCGACCGCACGACGATCGCGGCCGCCCGCGGTGACGTCACCGGCGCCGGCGGCACCCCGCTGGTGACCGCGCGCCCGGTCGTGGCGATGGGCGTGGACCGCGCCCGGGCGAGCCGGGCCGAGGCCGTGGCCGACGCGCGCGGGCTGGCGCGGCTGGCCGGCCTCGACGTGCAGGGGTACGCCGCGCGGGTGCGGCAGGCGGGGGAGAAGGCGTTCGTCGAGGCGATCACCTACCGCCGTGGCGAGATCCCGCCGGCGGTGGCGCGGGGCATCGGTGCGCTCGACAGCGTCATCAGCATCCCGGGCGAGCGGCCGCTCGCGCCGACCCGGGAGTTCGCGGCGCCGATCCTCGGCACGGTCGGCGAGGTGACCGCGGAGATGGTCGACGAGGACCCGTCCCTGCAACCGGGCGATCGGGCGGGCCTCTCGGGGCTGCAGGCCCGCTACGAGGACCAGCTGCGCGGCACGCCGGGTGTCGTGGTGGACGCGCTGGGCCCCGGCGGGGAGGAGCGCGAGGTGTTCCGCGTCGACGCGACCCCCGGCGAGGAGCTCGCGCTCACCCTCGACGCCGACCTGCAGCAGGCCGCCGAGCGCGTGCTCGCCGACGTCGGGCCGGGCAGCGCCCTGGTGGCGGTGCGGCCCAGCGACGGCGCCCTGCTGGCTGCGGCGAACGGACCGGGAGCCGGCGGCTACAACATCGCGACCTACGGCCAGCTCGCGCCGGGCTCGACGTTCAAGACCGTCACCAGCCTGGCCCTGCTGCGTGCCGGCCTCGACCCGACGAGCACCGTGCCCTGCACGCCGACGCTGACCGTCGACGGCCGGGCGTTCACCAACTACTCCGACTACCCCGCCGCCGCGCTCGGCCGGATCCCGCTGCGGACCGCGGTGGCGAACAGCTGCAACACCGCCTTCATCTCGCAGCGCGACCGGCTGGAGCGCGGGCAGGGCGAGGGCGAGGGTGGTGCCGACGACCTGGCCGCGGCGGCCGCGTCCCTCGGCCTCGGGGTCGACCACGACCTCGGCTTCCCGGCGTACTTCGGCAGCGTCGAGCCGCCCGTCTCCGAGACCCGGGCCGCCGCGGACCTCATCGGGCAGGGCGCCGTGCTGGCCTCGCCGATGGCGGTGGCGACCGTCATGGCGAGCGTGCAGGCCGGGGGGACGGTCGTGCCGCGGCTGCTCGAGCAGGTCGAGGTGGCCGTGCCCGAGGGCGTCGAGCCGCTGCGGGAGCCCGAGGTTGCCGCGCTGCGGACCATGCTGCGCGCGGTGGTGACCGAGGGCAGCGGGTCGGCGCTCGCCGACGTGCCGGGCCCGCCGGTGATCGCGAAGACCGGGACCGCGGAGTTCGAGGACGACGGCCGGATCGACACCCACGCCTGGATGGCCGCGGCCCAGGGCGACCTCGCGGTGGCGGTCTTCGTCGAGCGCGGCGCGTCGGGCTCCCGGACCGCGGGGCCGCTGCTCGAGGCGTTCCTGCGGGCGGCGCGCTGAGGTGCTTCCCGGAAGCGTGCGAGACGTGAGAACGGCCCGCCGGCCCGGGGGTTGAGGACCGGGTCGGCGGGCCGTGCGGCCGGCCGCGACGTGGGGGACAACGCGGCGCGGACAAGGGAGAACCCCTCGCCGCATGGGGTCGGCAAGGGGTTCAGTGCCGCCTTCTAGGTGCTCCCTCCGAAGTCGACATGCACAGCATTCCACGCAGGCCCAGGGGTGTCAGCGATTTCGTCGAGAACGCCGAGGTGACAGGCTTCACGCCATGACCGGACCAGACCGCCTTCCCCTGCTCGACGACTCCCAGCGCGACCTGTTCGTGGGTGGCCGGTGGCGACCGGCGGAGGCCGGCGCCCGGTTCGAGGTGCTCGACCCCGCCGACGGCTCGGTGCTCACCGACGTGGCCGACGGCTCGGTCGCCGACGCGCGGACCGCCCTCGACGCAGCCGTCGCCGCGCAGGCCGACTGGGCCCGGACGGCGCCCCGCGAGCGCGGCGAGGTCCTGCGGCGCGCCTTCGAGCTGGTCGCCCGGCGCGCCGACGACTTCGCGCTGCTGATGAGCCTGGAGATGGGCAAGCCGGTGGCGGAGGCGAAGGGGGAGGTGACCTACGGCAACGAGTTCTTCCGCTGGTTCTCCGAGGAGGCGGTGCGCATCCACGGCCGCTACATGCCGAACCCCGCCGGCGGCAGCCGGCTGCTCACCTTGAAGAAGCCGGTCGGGCCGTGCCTGTTCGTGACGCCGTGGAACTTCCCGCTCGCCATGGGCACGCGCAAGATCGGCCCGGCCATCGCCGCCGGCTGCACGATGGTGGTCAAGCCGGCCGCGCAGACCCCGCTGACGATGCTCGCCCTGGCGGCCGTGCTCGCCGAGGCCGGGCTGCCCGACGGCGTGCTCAACGTCGTGCCATCCACGCACGCCGCCGAGATCAGCGAGGCGCTCCAGGCCGACGACCGGCTGCGGAAGGTGTCGTTCACAGGCTCCACCGCCGTCGGCCGGGTGATGGTGCGCCAGTCCGCCGAGCGGCTCCAGCGGGTCAGCATGGAGCTCGGCGGCAACGCGCCGTTCCTCGTCTTCGCCGACGCGGACCTCGATGCCGCGGTCGACGGTGCGATGGTCGCCAAGATGCGCAACATGGGCGAGGCGTGCACCGCCGCCAACCGGTTCCTCGTCCACACGGACGTCGCCGAGGAGTTCGGCCGCAGGCTCGGCGAGCGGATGGGCGCGCTGCGCCTGGGCCGCGGCCAGGACGAAGGCATCGACGTCGGCCCGCTCATCGACGAGAAGGCCGTGGCGTCGGTGACCGAGCTGGTCGGCGGCGCGGTGCAGGACGGCGCCCGCGTGGTCGTCGGCGGCGAGCCGCACGAGGGACCGGGCTACTTCTACCCGCCGACCGTGCTGCTCGACGTGCCCCAGGGGTCCGCCATCAACGCCGAGGAGATCTTCGGTCCGGTCGCACCGATCACGACGTTCGAGACCGAGGAGGAGGCGGTGGCGAAGGCCAACGACACCGAGTACGGCCTGGCCTCCTACGTCTACACCCGCGACCTGGCCCGCACGATCCGGCTGGCGGAGTCGCTGGAGTTCGGCATGGTCGGCGTCAACACCGGCCTGATCTCCAACCCCGCCGCGCCGTTCGGCGGGGTCAAGGCCAGTGGCTTCGGGCGCGAGGGCGGCTTCGAGGGCATCGAGGAGTACCTCGAGACGACGTACGTCGCCCTGCCCGCCGGCTGAGGGACCCTCAGGGGAGCGCGGCGAGCCAGCGGTCCCAGCCGCGGGCGAGGGGGTCGCGGCCTGGGACCGGTGGATGGTCGGTGGTCCACCAGGCGAAGACGTCGGCGACCGGCCCCGCCTGGCGCAACCGGACCGTCACCGGCAGGTCCAGCGCCGGCGCGACGGCGGCGCGGGCCGCGAGCGCCAGCGGCCGGAGCAGCCGGGCGTACCGGTCGGGCACGAGGTCGGTCGGTAGGACCGGGCCGCCCGGCAGGTCGACGGTGACGTCGAGCAGGACGTCGTCGTCGTTCGCCAGCAGGGCAGCGCACGCCGCCGGCCGTCCCCCCCCAGGTCGCCATGGCGCCATCGTGGGGTGTCGCGGGCCGGGCGTCCCGCCTTCGTCGAGAAGCAGGGGTGTTCCTTGAGGTTCGGGCGGCCGGCGGCCGAGGGGCGCGCGGTGCCAGGATGCGGGGATGGAGCCGTACGCCGAGCCGCGCGCGCAGTACCTCCGCTTCGCCCGCGAGGCCGACGACTCGCCCTGCTTCCGCGACTGGTCGCTCGCGATCGCCGAGGACCCCGAGGTGCTGGCCTGGCTGGCCGCCCTCCCCGCGGGCAAGGCCCAGCCCAACCTGGTGCTGGCCGCGGCCCGGTGGCACGGCGTACCCGCTCCCGGTCCGTACGCCGCGCTTCGCGAGGCGCTGCTCGGGCCCTCGTCCGAGGCGATCCGGGCGACGGTCCTGGAGCGGCGCACCCAGACCAACGAGGTACGCCGCCTGGCGACCCTCGTCCCGGCCTTCGCCGCCCTGGCTGTCGACGAGCCGGTGGCGCTCGTCGAGGTCGGCGCGAGCGCCGGGCTGTGCCTCTACCCCGACCGGTGGGGCTACCGGTGGACCGACCCCACGGGCCGCACGCTGGCGGAGGCGCCGCCGGCCGGGGTCGGGCCCGGCGTCGGCGAGCTGACCTGCACCGTCGACCTGCACCCGGGTGCGGCCGGCCCGCCGGCGTACCCCTCCGCGCCGCTCGCCGTCGCCTGGCGCGGCGGCCTGGACCTGCACCCGCTCGACGTGCGCGACCCCGACACGACCGGCTGGCTGGAGACGCTCGTCTGGCCCGAGCACGACGACCGCCGGGAGCTGCTCCGGCGCGCGGTCGAGGTGGCCCGCGCCGATCCGCCCGACTTGCGCGAGGGCGACCTGCTGACCGACCTGCCGGCGCTGGTGGAGGAGGTGGCCGCGCACGGCCCGGTGGTGGTGTTCCACAGCGCGGTGGTGGCCTACCTGGTCGAGGAGGACCGGGCTCGGTTCCACGACCTGATGACCGACCTCGTCGCGGCCGGCGCCTGCCGGTGGATCAGCAACGAGGGCCCGAACGTGCTGCCCCGGGTCACCGAGACCGGGCCGGAGCCGCCGGCGACACCGACGTTCGTGCTCGGCGTCGACGGGCGGGCGGTCGCCTGCACCCACGGGCACGGCCGGTCGATGACCTGGCTGTGAGGCGGCTGGGAGACTGGGTACCCGCACCCCGCGACCGCGACGAACCGGCACCCCCGCCAGCACCCGCTCCACCACACTCTCGGAGGACCGCATGACCCAGACCCGACGCCGCATGCGCTCGACGAGCGTCGCGATCGGCGTGACCGCGGTGGTCGCCGCGGGCCTCACCGGCTGCGCCTCCTCCTCGGCCGACTACGCGGCCGTGTGCGTCGACCCCGAGACCGAGCAGCGCGTCGACGACGACCAGTGCGACGACGACCGCGACTACACCGGCGTCGGGACCGGCTTCTTCTGGTACTACCTCGGCGCCAGCTCGCGCGTCCCGGCCCTCGGCGCGCCCGTCTCCGGCGGCACCTGGAACGGCTCGGCGCTCTCCGGGAAGGTCCAGCGCGGCGGTCTCCCCTCCACGGGCGGCTCGACGGTCAAGTCGACCACCAAGACCGGCGGCTTCGGCGGCAGCAACCGCGGCTTCTCCGGCTGACCCCGCCCGACCCACATCCCCACGCCAGCCGCACCACCACCCGCGCCACCAGACAAGGAACCCCATGTCGGACCTGCTCAGCTCCCTCGGCCACGCCGTCGTCTACGCCGTCCTCGCGGGCGCGCTGCTCGTGCTGGCCTACTACGTGCTCGACCTGGTCACGCCGGGCCACCTCGGCAGCCACCTGCGCGGCGTCGACGAGCGCGGCGACGAGTCGGTGCACGCGGCGAGCAAGTCCGCGGCCGTCGTCACCTCGGCCTGGCTGGTCTCGAACGCCGCCGTGCTCTTCACCGCGATCTGGACGAACGGTGCGCGCGACCTCGGCGAGGCGCTCGGTTGGACGCTGGCCTTCGGCGCGCTCGGCATCGTGCTCAACGCGGTGATGTTCTTCGTGATCGAGGCGATCACCCCCGGCGACCTCCGCAAGATCGTCACCTCACCCGGCCCGGTGCGCCCGCTGGCGTACGTCGCCGCGTCCAGCGCCCTGAGCGTCGGCCTCATCGTCTGCGCGAGCATCGCCTGATGTGGCGCCACCGGGCGCGCCCGCGCCCCGACTGGGAGCGCATCGTCACCGAGCAGGGGCTGGTCTACCCGACGACGGCCACGTCGGACGGCACGACGGTGCCGTACTGGAACGAGTCCGCGTGGTACGAGCTCACGATGGACGAGGTCGAGATGCTCGAGGCCGCGACCGAGGAGCTCTGGGCGATGTGCGTCGACGCGGCCGGGCACATGGCCGCGACGATGACCGACGAGCGGCTCGGCCTGCCGCCGGGCACGCTCGGGCTGGTGCGGGAGTCGATCGCACGCAACGACCCGGCGATCTACGCCCGCTTCGACCTCGCCTACGGCGCCGACGGGTCGGTGAAGATGCTCGAGGTCAACGGCGACACCGCCACCGGGCTCGTCGAGACCGGCGTCGCGCAGTGGCGGTGGGTCGAGGACGTGATGTCCGACGTCGACCAGTGGAACAGCGTCCACGACCGGCTGGTCAACGCCTGGCGCCGGCTGCTGAACTTCGGCGCCCTCGGCGACGGCAAGGTGCACTTCCTCTTCGACCTCGGCGACGAGGGCTCCTACGACGGCGGCGAGATGGAGATGACCGTCGCCTACCTCGTGGACTGCGCGGTGCAGGCCGGCGTCAACGCCTATGCCCAGCCGATCGCGGAGGTCGGGTGGAACCCCGACGCCCGCGAGTTCCGCGACGCCCACGACCAGCCGATCCGCACGGCGTTCAAGCTCTACCCCTGGGAGCAGATGCTCGGCGAGGAGTTCGGCCGGCTGATCGTCGACGGCGCCGAGCGGCAGCCGGTGCGCTGGTTCGAGCCGCCGTGGAAGGTGCTGCTCTCCACCAAGGCGATCCTGCCGGTGCTGTGGGAGCGCAACCCCGGCCACCGGCTCCTGCTGCCGGCCTGGTTCGACGAGCCGCGCGACCTCGACGAATGGGTGGCCAAGCCGCTGCACGGCCGCGAGGGCGACAACATCCGCATCCACCTCGCCGACGGATCCGAGACCCGGATGCCCGGTGTGTACGGCGACGAGGGCTGGGTCTACCAGGGCTACACCCAGCTGCCGGTCTTCGAGGGCAACCACGTGGTGCTCGGCTCGTGGATCGTCGACGGCCAGGCCGCCGGCATGATCGTCCGCGAGTCCGACGGCCCGGTCACCGACTACTTCAGCCGGGTCGTCCCGCACGCGATCAGCGACGCGCTCTCCCCCGACGACGCCCAGGTCCAGGCCTGGATCCTCGACCGGGTCGCCGCCGACGCGCCGCGGCTGCCGCCGCGCTGAGGCGGGGCCGGCGCGTCCTCAGGCGGGCGCGCCCAGGGTGGCCGCGAGCCGGGTCCGGGACGTGATGCCGAGCTTGCGGTAGACGTGGGAGAGGTGCCACTCGACGGCCTTGACGGTCACGACGAGCTCCTCGGCGATCTGGCGGTTGGTGAGGCCGTCGGCGGCGAGGCCGGCCACCCTTCGCTCGGAGGCGGTGAGCGCGGCGAGCGCCTCGGACTGCACCCGGCGCGGCCGCTCGCCGAACCGCTCGAGCAGGCGGCGTACCCGCCCCTGCAGCGGCCACAGCTCCTGCCGTCCGGCGTACTCCTCCGCGCTGCGCAGCAGCGCCAGCGCCTCTCCCGGGCCGGCGGGGCTGCCGGCGCCGGCGCCGGGGGTGAGGAGGAGCAGCCCGGCGAGGTCGGTGTCGAGCTGGGCGGCCAGCCGCTCGGCAGGCAGCCCGTCCGCGGTCGCGTCGGCGAGGGTGGCGCGGGCGCGGCGGAGCAGCGCGGTGCGGTGGGCGCCGGAGTCGGCGGTGGCGAGGGTGCGCAGCGCGCCGGCCACGGCGTACGGCGAGCCGGAGGCCTCCGCGACCACGAGGTGCTCGCGGGCGAGGTCGGCGCCCTCGCGGAACCGGCCCGTGCGGACCAGCGCCAACGCCGCGCCCGCCCGCCACGGCACCTCGAGGACGTGCTCGGGCGACGGGTCGGCCTCGACGAGCACCGCCCCTGCCGCGAGGAAGCCCTCCAGTGCCGACTCCGCGTCGCCGAGCGCGGCCGAGACCTCGGCGCGCGCGTGCAGCGCGAAGGCGGCGACGTCGCCCGGGCTCGCGGTCGACTCCGCCAGCCGGTCGCTCAGCCCGACCGCGTCGGCCAGGTCGCCCCGCGCGAGCCGGCAGTCGACCGCGGCGGCGGCCGCCCGCACCCCGTCGCGGTCGCCGAGCCCCTGTCCGCGCAGCCGGGTCAGCGCCGAGAGCGCCTCCACGACCCGCCCCGCGCGGACCAGGGCGGTCACCTCGTCGACCGGTCCGTCCACGGCGCTGGTCAGGTGTTCTGCGGACGGAGGCACGGCGGCCACCCTAGGAAGCGAGCCCTCCTCGCGTGCCCGGTTCGCGCGACATCGCCGCGGGTGGTCCAGCCAGGTGCAGGTCGGCGTCGCGACCGAGGAAGGCCAGCAGCTGCACGGCGTACGTCGCGTCGTCGGCGACGGGCCGCACCGGCCCGAAGCGCACCCCCCGGTCCGCGGGGTCGACGACCACCCCGGCCACTGCGAGCAGCCCGCGCGCCAGGTCGTCGGGCACGGGGCGACCGCGACCGGTCGCGCGGCCGACGTCCCAGGCGTGGACGGTGATCTCGAGCGCGGCCGCCGCGACCAGCACCGGCCCGGCGAGGCCGGCGTCGCCGACGGCGACCGAGCTCCGGGCCGACCCGCCGCGACTGGTGGCGGCGGCGCGGGTCCAGGCGGCGAGCAGCGCGCAGGCCTTCTCGCGCAGCGCGTCGACCCGGGTCCGCGTGGGCGGCGGCGGGTCGACCCGGACGACGCCGCTAGCCGCCTCGGTGAACGCGTCGAGCGCGTCCTCCATGTGCGCCAGCAGCGCCCGCAGGGTCCACGCGATGCACGGCGTCCGCCGGTCGAGGTCGGCCTCGGTGACGTCGGCGAGGGCGCCCCGGGCGTAGGCCAGGGACCGGTCGAGCAGCTCGACGGCGCCGTCGAGCGCCCGGGTCATGGCGCGGGCTGGTCGTCGGGGTGGGTGGCCTCGGGCCGGTGGTCGGCGGGCAGCCGGTCGGGCAGGCCGAACGTCGCGAACAGCCGGGCGTCGAAGAACGCCGTCACGTGCCGCACCTTGTCGTCCTCCAGCTCGATGACCTGCAGCTGGAAGGGGGTGAAGTCGCCCTCGGGCGTGCGCATGTAGAGGCCGTACGCCGGCTGCCCGTTGGCCCAGGTGGCGAGCATCGGCATGTCGTGCTGGCCGCCGGGGCACTCGTTGCCGATCAGCCAGCCGATGTTCGTCGCGCCCTTGAACCAGCTGGTGAACGGCGGCATGTCCCAGGTCGCCTCGGCGGTCAGCATCGAGACGATCGCGCCGACGTCCTTTCGCCAGAACGCGTCGACGTACCGCTCCAGCAGCTGCTGCTGCGCCTCGGTCAGGTCCGGCTCGACGGTGTCCTCGGTCAGTCCGCGGTCCTTCATCTGCGCGTGCGCGCGCTGGAGCGCGGAGTTGACCGCGGCGACGGTCGTGTCGAGCGCCTCGGCGACCTCGGCGGCCGACCACCGCAGCACGTCGCGGAGGATCAGCACCGCCCGCTGCTTGGCCGGCAGGTGCTGGAGCGCGGCGACGAAGGCGAGCCGGATCGAGTCCCGCTCGGCGACGACGACGGCGGCGTCCGGCACCGGCTCGAGCCAGGCGATCTCGTGGTCGGTCTCGAGCGCCTCGCCGGCCATCTGGTCGGAGGTGCCGAGCCCCGCGGGCAGCGGGCGTCGCGGCCGGCCCTCGAGGTTGGTGAGGCACACGTTCGTGGCGATCCGGTAGAGCCAGGTGCGCACCGAGCTGCGGCCCTGGAAGTCCGCCGAGGCCTTCCAGGCGCGCAGGAACGTCTCCTGGACGAGGTCCTCGGCCTCGTGCACCGAGCCGCTCATCCGGTAGCAGTGCGCCAGCAGCTCGCGCTGGTAGCGCTCGGTGAGCGTCGGGAAGTCGCTCAGCTCGGGGTTGCTCGTCGTTGCTGCCGTCACGGTCGTCGCCGTCATGCCCTCTGCCTCCACCTCGGTCAGTCTGCTCCGCTCACTGACCGGCGTCGAGGGGAGAACTCATCGGTGTGCGCGCAGGTGCTCCTCGACGAGCTCGAGCGCACGTCGGGCGGCGGGCTCGGCGAGGGCCCGGTCGGCGGGGACCAGGCCGACGCGGGTACGCCGGTCCAGCAGGTCGTCGACGTCCGCCGCCCCCTCGTGGGTCACCCCGAAGACCAGCTCGGCCAGCGTGACCGGGACACCCTCGGCGACCGGCGCGAGCAGCCCGGCCTCGTCGAGGCCGGTGACCTCGACGGCGTTGCCGAGGACCAGCGCGGCGTCGGTGCCGAACCGGCGCACGAGCCGCTCGGGCTGCTCGAGCGCCGCCAGCGTCGGGCGGGACGCGGCACCGAGCAGCGGGAGGGAGCGGGTGCGGCAGGGCCCGGCGGCCAGGCCGGCGGTCGCCGGGAGCGCGAGGGCGGCGTCGACGGCGTCCTGCGCCATCCGGCGGTACGTCGTCAGCTTGCCGCCGACCACCGTCACCAGGCCGTCGCGCCCGACGAGCACGGCGTGCTTGCGGGACAGGTCCGCGGTCGAGCCACCGCCCGGCCCGTCCGGCCCGCCGGACTCCAGCAGCGGGCGGAGCCCGGCGAACGCGCCGACCACGTCGGCGCGGTGCAGCTGGCGGGCGAAGCACGCGGACACCACGTCGAGGAGGAACCCGATCTCCGGCTCGGTCGGCTCCGGCACGTCCGGGACCGGGCCGGTGACCGGCTCGTCGGTGAGGCCGACGTACACCGTCCCGTCGGGCTGGGGCAGCACCAGCACGAACCGGTTGGTCTCGCCCGGCACCGGCGCGAAGACCGAGACCTGGAGCCCCGGCAGCGCGTCGGCGCGCAGCACCAGGTGGGTGCCGCGGCTGGGACGCAGCGTGACGTCGTCGGCGAGCTCGCCGGCCCACACGCCGGCGGCGTTGACGACCGCCCGGGCACGGACCGTCGTCGTGGCGCCCGTGAGCTCGTCGCGGAGCAGCACCTCGGTGCCGCCGTTCGCCGGCTGGGTCGAGAGGACGCGTGCGCGGGTCCGGACGGAGGCGCCGTACGCCGCCGCGGTGCGCGCCACGGTCGTCACCAGGCGGGCGTCGTCCTCGAGCCGGCCGTCCCAGCTCAGCATCCCGCCGCGCAGGCCGGCGGGCCGCAGCGCAGGGGCGAGCGCGAGCGTCTCGGTGGCCGACAGGCGACGGGGCCGCGGGAGCGTCTCGGCGTGGGTGCGCGCGCCGCGGCGGAGCGCGTCGCCGGCGCGCAGGCCTACGGCGGTGAGCGCGGCCTGGGCGCGGGTGACGCTGCTGGTCAGCGGCACGACGACCGGCATCGGCCGGGTCAGGTGGGGTGCGGTGACCTCCATCAGCACGCCGCGCTCGACCGCGCTCTCGTGGGCGACACCGACCTGGCCCTTGGCGAGGTAGCGGAGGCCGCCGTGGACCAGCTTCGAGCTCCACCGCGACGTGCCGAAGGCGAGGTCGTGGGCGTCGACGGCCAGCACGGACAGGCCGCGGGTGACCGCGTCGAGCGCCACGCCGGCGCCGGTGATGCCCAGCCCCACCACCAGGAGGTCGACCTCGCCCGGAGCGTCCGCCAGGCCCGGGGTGATCCGCTCCGTCCTCTGCTCGGGCGCGGTCACGGCTGCAGCGTCCGGGTGAGCACGACGCGCATCTCGGCCTCGAGCGCCTCCTCGGAGACGTCGTCGTCGACCATCGTGTGCGCGGAGAGGACGAAGCCGTGGGCGGAGAGCACGAGCCCCCGCGCCATCGCGGCGGGGTCGCCGGCGCGCACGTCGCCGGAGGCCTGGGCGTCGCGCAGCGCCTGTTCCACCAGCTCGAGGATGAGCTGCTGGGAGCGGCCGCGCCGGTCCAGGAGGTAGGGGAGGATCAGCTCGGGGTCGAGCTCGACGATCCGCACGAACAGCTCGTTGCCGCGCAGCACCTTGACCGTGCGCACCAGCGTGTCGACCAGCCGCTCGACGACCGGCTTCTCCGCGGCCGGTCGAGCCGACCCGTCGTCGGTCTCGGCGGCAACCACGACCTCGGTCCACTCGCGGGTCATCAGGTCGGCGAGCAGCTGCCGCATGTCGGACCAGGTCCGGTAGATCGTCATCCGGGAGACCCCGGCGCGGCGGGCGACCTCGGTGAGCGTCGTGCGCCGCCAGCCGAGGTCGAGGATGCAGGCCCGCGCCGCGTCGAGGTACGCGTCGCGAGGTCCGCCGGTCTCGGCACCGTTGTGACGAAGTGACGTCATATGTCACAGTGTAACGCATGACGCACGACACCCCCGCGATCGCGACGCCTGCGGTCGAGCTGCCTGCGGTCGAGATGCACCCCAGCCGGTGGGGCGACCCCGCCCGCGCCGCCGACCTGCCCGCGTCGGCCCGCGGCCTGGTCGAGGCGGTCTTCGGCATCGACGAGCAGCCCGCCGTCGCCGCCGTGGTCGTCCCGCCGTCCGCGCTGGGGCCGACGGTCGTCGACGCGCTGCGGGAGGCCGTGGGGGCGGAGCACGTGCTGCTCGACGACGCCACCCGGCGCCTGCGCACGCGCGGGAAGTCCACGCCCGACCTGCTGCGCCAGCGGGCCGGAGACCTCTCCGACGCGCCCGACGCCGTCGTACGCCCCGCCGACCACGAGCAGGTCGCCGCCGTCCTCGCCCTCGCGGTCGAGCACCACCTCGCGGTCGTGCCGTTCGGCGGTGGGACGTCGGTGACGGGCGGGCTGGCGGCGCGCCGCGAAGGGTACGCCGGCCTGGTCTCGCTCGACCTCGTCCGGATGAAGCGGCTGCTCGCGGTCGACCACACCTCGATGACCGCCACCCTCGAGCCCGGCCTGCGCGGGCCGGAGGCCGAGGCGCTCCTGTCCGCGGAGGGGCTGGTGCTGGGCCACTACCCGCAGTCGTTCGAGCACGCGACGATCGGCGGCTTCGCGGCCACGCGGTCGAGCGGGCAGTCGAGCGCGGGGTACGGGCGCTTCGATGCCCTCGTCGTCGGGCTGCGCGTCGCCACGCCGCGCGGCGAGCTGCGGCTCGGGTCGGCGCCGGCCAGCGCGGCCGGTCCGGACCTGCGGCAGCTGCTGCTCGGGTCCGAGGGCGCCTTCGGCGTGATCACCGAGGTGACGGTGCGGGTGCGGCGGCTGCCCGCCGAGAAGGTCTACGAGGGCTGGGGCTGGCCGTCGTTCACCGACGGCGCGGCTGCGATGCGGACGCTGGCGCAGGCGGGTCTGCTGCCGACCGTGCTGCGGCTCTCCGACGAGCACGAGACCGCGATCAACCTGGCCCGGCCCGACGCGATCGGAGCGGAGGGTGCGAGCGGCTGCCTGATGGTCGTCGGGCACGAGGGCGAGCCCGAGCTGGTCGCCGCGCGGCGGACCGCGGTCGCGTCGGTGCTGACCGGTCTCGGCGGGATGCCGCTGGGGGAGGAGCCGGGCCGGGCGTGGGCGCACGGGCGGTTCGACGCGCCGTACCTCCGCGACTCGATGCTCGACGTCGGCGTCCTCGTCGAGACGCTGGAGACGGCGACGTTCTGGTCGCGGGTGCCGGCGCTGTACGACGCGGTGCGGGCCGCGCTGGTCGACGCGCTCGCCAGCGAGGGGCAGGGTCCGTGCCTGGTGCTGTGCCACATCAGCCACGTCTACGAGACCGGCTGCTCGCTCTACTTCACCGTCGCGGCGGCCGGGGGCTCGCGCTCGCTGGAGCGCTGGCAGGTCGCCAAGACCGCCGCGAGCGACGCGATCGCCGCCGCCGGCGCGACCATCACCCACCACCACGCGGTGGGCACCGACCACCGGCCGTGGCTGCCCGCCGAGATCGGCGACCTCGGCGTCGGCGTGCTGCGCGCGGTCAAGGCCGAGCTCGACCCGACCGGGGTCCTCAACCCGGGAGTGCTGGTCCCGTGAGCGCGCAGCGCTCGTTCACGTTCCTGGTCAACCCGGCCTCCGGTGGCGGCGCGGCGCCCGAGGCGGTCGTGCCGGTGGCGCGGCTGCTGCGCGAGGCCGGCGCGACCGTCGACGTGACGTACTCACCCGGACCGCGGTCCATGCCCGGGCTGGTCACCGCGGCCGTCGAGCGCGGCGACGTCGTGGTGTCGGTCGGCGGCGACGGGATGCTGTCGTCGCTGGCCGGCGAGGTGTCGGCGGCCGGTGGCACCCTGGCAGTGCTGCCGGCCGGGCGCGGCAACGACTTCGCGCGGATGCTCGGCCTGCCCGGCACGCCCGAGGACCTCGCCGCGCTGCTGCTCTCCGGCTCGACGTGCCGGGTCGACCTGCTGTGCGCGTCGTTCCCGGGCGTCCCGCCCCGCGAGGTCGCGGGCTCGGTCTACTGCGGCGTCGACGCCCGCGCCGCCGAGCTGGTCGACGGCGCGCACCGGCTGCCGCGGCGGCTGCAGTACCCCTACGCCGCCGTCCGCGCCCTCCTCACCTACGCCCCCGCCCGCTACCTCCTCTCCGTCGACGGCGAGGAGCGCGAGCTCGAGGCCGCGACCGTCGTCGTCGCCAACTCCGCCTACTACGGCAAGGGCATGCGGATCGCCCCGCCCGCCTCGGTCACCGACGGCCTCCTCGACGTCGTCGTCATCGAGGCCGCGTCCAAGGCCGCGCTCGTCCGCTCGCTGCCGAAGGTGTACGACGGCGGGCACGTCGACCTCCCCGAGGTCACCGTGCTCCGCGGTCGGCGGGTCGAGCTGCGGGCCGACCCGTCCCGCGCCGCCGGCCCCGGCGTGCCCGTCGGTGGTGACGGCGAGCCGCTCGGCACGCTCCCGCCGCTCGCCGGCGACCCGCTCGTCGTCGAGGTCCGCCCCGCCGCCGTCTCCGTCGTCTGCTGAGCCGTCCCGTCCCGTCCTGGGCCGGTCGCGGGCGGGCTGGTCTGCGCCGGGGCGGTTCGGGCGCCGACATCCCAGGGGAGTCCTGCACATATCGGGGTAGATCTGCCCCGATATGTGCAGGGGTCACCGGTTAACCGGTGACTCCGACACCCCGGGACGGCCCGGCCCACCTGCCCGAGCGCGACAGCCGATCAACCCGCGAACGTCCAGACGAGCAGCTCGGTGGGGACGGCGGCGGTGACCTCGTGCGCGGGCTCGTCGGCGAAGAGGAAGGCGTCGCCGGCGGCGAGGGGCTCGGCGAGCGAGCTGCGGGTGAGGGCGCCGGTGACGACGTAGGCGTGGACGAGCGGCGCGGCGGGGAGGGTCAGCGTCTCGAGGGCGTCGAGCCGCGCGACGGAGAGCACCGCGCCGGGCTGGGGGGCGACCAGCTCGACCAGCCCGCCGCCGGGAGCGGCGGAGGCGGGCACCGGCGTGACGGCGTACGTCGGGTCGTCGGCGGCGCGGTCGGGGTCGGCGGCCAGCCAGACCTGCACGAAGCGGGCCCGGCCGTCGGGCGTGGCGTGCTCGGCGTGCTCGACGCCCGAGCCGGCGGCCAGCACGGCCACCTCGCCGGGGGAGACGACGGCCTCGTGCCCCGAGGAGTCGCGGTGGGAGAGCCGGCCGGTGACCACCCAGGTGACGATGTCGAGCCCGGAGTGCCGGTGGGTGTCGAAACCCTTGCCGGCGCCCAGGTGGTGGTCGTCGTGGCACACCATCGGCCCGAAGCGGAGCCGCTCGGGGTCGTAGTGCTCGCCGAACGAGAACGCGTGCGAGGTCACCATCCCCGGCGAGCGGCTGGCGAAACGGGCGGAACCCCGGCGGATCTCTGTCGTCACGTCCATGATTGTGCCCGTGGCCCCCGCCTCCTCCGACCTCCCCCAGCTGCCGCCGGGCTTCCGCTTCGGCACCAGCACCGCGGCGTACCAGGTCGAGGGCGCGGCGCGCGAGGGCGGCCGCGGCCCGTCGATCTGGGACACCTTCACCCACACGCCCGGCCGGATCAACGACGGCTCGACCGGCGACGTGGCGTGCGACCACTACCACCGGTTCCACGAGGACGTCGCGCTGATGAAGGACCTCGGCGTCGGCGGCTACCGGCTGTCGCTGTCGTGGTCGCGGATCCAGCCGACCGGGTCCGGCGCGGTCAACACCCAGGGCATCGACTTCTACGACCGGCTGCTCGACACGCTGCTCGCGGCCGACGTGCAGCCGATGGTCACGCTCTACCACTGGGACCTGCCGCAGGCGCTCGAGGACGACGGCGGCTGGCTCAACCGGGCGACCATCGACCGCTTCGCGGAGTATGCCGCGATCTGCGGCGAGCGGTTCGGCGACCGGGTCGAGCACTGGGTGCCGGTCAACGAGCCGAACGTCGTGATGATGATGGGCTACGGCATCGGCATGCACGCGCCGGGCAAGGCGCTGATGTTCGACGCGCTGCCGGTCGCCCACCACCTGCTCCTCGCGCACGGCCGCGCCGCGATCGCGCTGCGCGAGTCGGTGCCGTCCGGCGTGAGGGCGAGCGTCGGCTGCGCCAACAACCACGCCCCGATGTGGCCGGCCTCCGAGGACGCCGCCGACATCGGGGCGACCAAGCTCTTCGACGCGATGTGGAACGGCCTGTTCATCGAGCCGATGCTGCTCGGCCGCTACCCGGTCGACCTCGCCCCGCTGCTCGAGGACGTCGTGCTCGACGGCGACCTCGCGACGATCCGGCAGCCGCTCGACTTCTACGGCGTCAACTACTACAACCCGTGGAAGATCGCGGCCGCCGGCGAGGACGCCGAGCTGCCGTTCGAGTTCCGCGAGCTGCTGGGCTACCCGACGACCGACTTCGGCTGGCCGGTCGTGCCCGACGCGCTGCGCGAGTGGCTGATCATGTTCCGCGCGCGCTTCCGCCACGCTCTCCCGCCGCTCTACATCACCGAGAACGGCGCGGCGTACAACATGGGCCCGGACGCCGACGGCGTCGTCGACGACCAGGCACGCATCGACTACCTCGACGGCCACCTCCGCGCGGTCGCGACCGCCGTGCAGCGCGGCGTCGACGTCCGTGGCTACTACTGCTGGTCGCTGCTGGACAACTTCGAGTGGTCCGAGGGATACGAGCAGCGGTTCGGGCTGGTGCACGTGGACTACGAGACGCAGGTGCGGACGCCGAAGCGGTCCTACCGGTGGTACGCCGACGTGATCGCCGCGCAGACCCGGTCGCTGGGGTAGGCGGTCCGGGCTCAGACCGAGTGCCGGACCGCCATCGTCGCGCGGACCGAGTCCTCGTCCCACGGCTCGCCGAGCCAGTCGTACATCCCGCGCAGCGCGGCCGGGTCGGCGACGTACTCGTCGTAGTGGACCCGGTACGCCGCGTCCCCGAGGTCGGCGGCCAGGGCGAGGATGCGCTCCTCGATCCGCGCCAGCTCGGCGGCCTTCTCGACCGGGTCGCCCTGCGCCCACCACTTGCTGCGCAGCACGTCGGCGTGATCGCGGGTGTTGACGAGGAACCGCGCGCCGGGGAAGACCTTCCGCAGCCACGCGACGTACTCCTCGAGGTCGTCGTGGTACCAGCGGATCTCCTTGAACCCCGCGACCCGGGTGCCCGGCTTGGGTCGCAGCACGGTCTCGAGCGCGAGGTGCCGCACCG
Organism: Nocardioides deserti; assembly: GCF_014266025.1. Classification (GTDB taxonomy): domain Bacteria; phylum Actinomycetota; class Actinomycetes; order Propionibacteriales; family Nocardioidaceae; genus Nocardioides; species Nocardioides deserti. The sequence continues at coordinate 297,696 of NZ_JACMYC010000002.1, forward strand.
CGCGCACGGTGCGCTGCGGCTGCACGTCGGCCATGCCGAAGAAGGGATGGGTCCGGCTGCGCAGGCTGTCGGCGCCGTACCGCGCGACCAGCTCGTCGCGGGTGGCCAGCAGGGACTGCTGGTAGGCGTACAGGTGACGCAGGGCGTCGCGGTGCTCGCCGCGCACGAGGTAGCCCGGGATCGCGTTGAGCAGCCCGGCGAGGAGCGTGGACCCGGACCGGCCGTAGGTGACGACGAACAGGTAGCGCAGCTCCTCGCCCTCCGCCGCGGGGCCGGTCGAGGTCACCGCGAGTCCCGCCGCGCCAACACGTACATCGACTGCCCGTCGGTCTCGCGGCCGTGCACGAACTCCTCGACGACGAGGCCCGCGTCCCACACCAGCCGCTCGAAGTAGCGGCGCTCGAACCGCACGCAGTGCAGCGCGCCCTTCCACTCCAGCTTGAGGTAGTCGGTGGGGTTCTCGACGCAGTCCGGCACGTCCTCCTCGACGAACGCGGTCATGAGCGCCCGGCCCTCCGGCGCGAGGATCCGCGCGATCGTGCGCGCGTAGCCGGCGACGTCGTCGGCGAGCATGTGGGAGAAGACCGAGTAGGAGTAGAGGACGTCGACGCTGCCCGGCTCCGCCGGGATGTCGTAGGTCGCCTGCCCGTCGGGGTTGTAGCGGGCGTTGTGCTGGTCGACCAGCGTGAACCGGGTGTGCTCGTCGGTGAGGTGGTCCTTGGCCCAGTTCAGCAGCTCGGGCTGGATGTCGACGCCGTGGTAGTCCGCGACGTTGCCGAGCAGGTGCTTGACGCCGATCGCGAGCCGGCCCGCGCCGCAGCCCCAGTCGAGCAGCCGCTTGCGGCGGCCCAGCCCCGCACGCTGGCGCAACAGCTTGACGTCCCGGATGCCCGCCTCGACGAAGTCGGCGTCGCGCTTGAAGTGCGCGCCGCCCATGCGCAGCCGGTACGGCGGGAGCGGCACGGCCGCGAGGTCGAGTGCGGCGGGTGTGTCGGTCACGGCCGGGAGTCTACGAGCGCGAGCGCCCGGTCCAGCAGGGTCGCCGCGCGGGCGTCGAAGGAGTGCTCGGCGACGACGCGCTCGGCGGTACGCCGCCGGGCGGCCGCGTCCGGCCAGTGCTCGTCCGGGTCGCCGGTGGTCAGCGCGCGGAACTCCTCGTCGGTCCGCCACACCCGCACCGCGGCGGCCGCGTCGCCCAGCACGTCCGCCAGCCCCGCCACGTCGTCGGAGAGCAGCCGCCCACCGGTGGCCAGCACGTCGAGCACCCGGTTGGAGACGAACCCCTCGGCCCGCATGTCCTCCCAGTGGTCGTTGAGCACGATGCCGGCGCTCGCGTAGAGCGCGCCCAGCTCGTCGTTGGCGACGTGGTCGGCGGCGACCGGCACGTCGTCGGGCCAGCCCTGGCCGATGACGGTGAGGTCGAGGCCGGTGCGCTGCGCGGCGGCCACGCTGGACCGCAGCTCGCCGCGGGAGTTGCCGACGAAGAGCGCGCGCGGTCCTCGGGCGGGGGCCCATCCGTCCACGTCGGGGTGGAAGCGGGTGGTGTCCGTGCACTGCGGCAGCGGCTCGATGCCGTGCCGGGCGGCCCAGGTCGCGGAGGCGGCGAAGGCGGCGTCGTAGGTCGCCAGCTCGCCCGGCGTGACCAGCTCGGGGTGGCTGATCACCCAGAGCAGGGTGGCGGTGTGCGCGGGCGGCTCGACCCGCTCGAGGCCGCGGAGGACGAGGGTGACGTCGTCGAGCTCGCGGGTACGCCGTGCGCGGGTCTCGGGGTGGTCGATCGCGACCCACTGGCCCCGCCGTTCGAGGGCAGCTGCCAGCGAGCGCGCGAAGTGCCAGTCGCCCCACCGCTGCCCGCGCGGCGCGGCCGGCGCCGCGATGTCGATCGACCACCGCAGGGAGCGGTGACCGTCAGCCAGCCCGTCGCGGACCCGCAGTGGTCGGCCGGGCGCCTCGAACCCGGCGGCCCGCCAGAGCCCGTCGTCCGACCCGGTGGTGACGACGACGGAGCGGCTCTCTCCGGCGAGGACCAGCCGCGACTCCGGGACGAGCCGGACCTCGCCGCGCCGGCCGGTCCGGAGGGCGTGCGCCCCGGGCCAGGGAGCGGCGAGCGGGACGTGCGCGGCGCGGACCGCGTCGTCGACGGGGAGGCCGGCGAGCGGCCCGGCGCCGATGGTGAAGTCCGGCGCCAGCAGCAGCGGCTGGGCGACCGCGACGGCGTCGTCCTCCAGGGCGGCCAGGAGCGGCGGCAGCCAGGCCCAGCGTGGCGGCCGCACCTCGGGCCGGACGTCCACCACGACGGCCGCCGGCTCGGGGTCCGCCACGACCCGCACGGTCGGCAGGTCGGCGACCACCGCGGCGAGGATGCGGGTCGCGGTGCGGTCGTCGGTGACCAGCTGGGCGCACACGTCCGGCTTGCGGGCCAGGTGGCGCGCCCACGAGACGGCCCGCGCCAGGTCCTCGACCTCGACCACCACGCTGACCTGCGCCGGCGCGTCGCGCTCCTGCGGCTGTGCCATCCGCTCGAGGAGCCGTGCCGCGTCGTCGGTGCGCAGCCAGTCCTCGAGCGGACCGGTGACGTCGGGGTCGACGAGCGGGTGCGGGGAGCGCTGCCGCTCCTCGGGGTCGGCCAGCCAGAAGCTCAACGGGTCCGGCGCGTGCTTGGCCCACCGGCCGCGCGGATACAGCCAGGCCGGCTCGAAGAGCGGGTGCGGCGTCGCGCCCTCGGGCCGGTGCCGCACCCAGTGCTCGGCGGCCTCGGCCCGCGAGCCGAACGCCCGGCCGGCCTGCGCGGCGTACCACTCGACGTCGAGGAGCGGGCTGGCCGCGACGATCGCGATCGCCTCGGTCTCGGAGGTCCGCGGCGGCACGGCCGTACCCTACTCAGCACCATGCCTGCCCCCGCCGAGCCCGCCGTGTCGCTGCCCGCTGACCTGCGGACCCCGGCGCTGGTGCTGACCGACGACCCGTCGGCGGTCGGCGCGCGCGACGGCGTGACGGTCTGCGACCCGGCGTCGGTCCCGCAGCGCGACGGCGGGTGGGCGTCGGTCTCGCTCTTCCTGGCCGACGAGACCGCGTTGCGCCGGGTGGTCTCGGCGCTGCCGCCGCTCGGCCGGGCTCGGTCGTACGCCGTGGTGCTGCGGTCGGCGGTCTCGCCGGTGACGCTCGTCCCGCGGCCGGAGTGGCCGGCGCTGGCCGAGCTGGACGTGCGCCTGGTCGACGGCGGCGCGGCCACCCGGGTCGAGCTGGTCAAGGGCGTGCCGGTCGCCGACGTGCTGGTCGCGCTGGCGCGCGGGACCGGCTCGCCGGCCGTCGCCGGCCACGGCGGGCTGGTCGCCGCGCCCGGGCTCGACCTCGGGCTGCCGGCCGTCGCCGACGTCGTCACGGACGACGTGCCCGCCTCCCTCGTGACCGCCCCACCCGCCGAGCCGTCGACGATCCTCGCCGTCGAGCCGGTGCTCGTGCCGACGGGGACGGACCTCGAGGTGGGGCCGCTCGACGAGGCCGTGCTCGACCCGCGCGGCTCCGGGCTGCCGGCCACCCGTCCGGCCGTCGACCTCGACCCCGGGTGGCAGCCGACCGCCGCCCTCGTGGCGTCGTTGCGCGACGTCGAGGCCGTGCGCGTCACCTGGCCGGCGCCGGAGCGACTGGTCGCCGGCCTCGCGCTGGCGGGGGTGCCGCTGGTCGGAGTCGCTCCAGTGCCGCCCGTGGCCCGCGAACGCCTCGGCGACGCGCTCGCCGACCTGCTCGAGCCGGGCGCCGCCCCGCTGGACCGTGACGTCCGCTCCGTGCTGCTCAGCCGCGCCGCGCAGGACGCCCATGCGGTGCCCGCGTGGCGCGAACTGGTCGGCGCCGGCGCCGGCCTGCGCGTCGCCTCCGAGCCGACCGTCAGCGTGGTGCTGACGGGCGGAGGGGATGAACACGCACGAGCCCAGGTCGCCCTGCAGGTCGGCGTCGAGGTCGAGGTCGTCGAGCCGGGCGCTGCCCCCACCGGTGACGTCGTGCTCGAGACCGCCGCGGACGGCTGGTGGGGGCCGGACGTGCTGCGTGACCTGCTCCGGGCGCGGCGCTGGTCCGGCGCCGAGGTGGTCGAGATGCCGGCGGAGGTCGTCCACGCCGAGGCGATCGACACGACGGTGCGCCGGCGGCTGGAGACGCAGGCGTACGTCGCCGGGCCGGACCGGTTCCCCGGGGCCGCCGGACTCGTGCTGGTCGACCGGGCCCTGGCCGGCCTCGGGGCCGACGAGCGGCGGGCGGCCGGTGCGACGACGTACCGCACCTCCGGGCTCGGCCACGTCGCCCGCCTCCGCGGGCACGCCGGCGTGGGGGACCTGCTGCGCCGCGAGGACGTCGTCGCCCAGTGGCGCGGGCTGCGCCTCGGACCGCTCGTGGCCCCGGACGCAGGAGGACCGCGATGAGGGGCCAGCCGCGGGTGCGCCGCAACGACTGGAGCGCGATCGAGGTGCCGGAGCTCGGCGCGTGGGAGCCGCGGCTGTCGGTGAGCGTCGTGGTCCCGGCGTACCGGGCCGAGGCGCTGCTGCCGACCGTGCTCGCCGGTCTCGCCGCGCAGACCTACCCGGCCCACCTGCTCGAGGTGGTCGTCGCGAACGACGGCCCCGACGACCTGGTGCTGCCCGAGGTCCGGCCCGAGCGGACGCGCATCGTGCGGGTCGGGTCGGGCTGGGGCCGTGCGAACGCCTGCCACACCGGCGCGCTCGCCGCCGACGGCGACGTCCTGCACTGGCTCGACGCCGACATGCTGGCCGAGCGGGAGCACGTCGAGGCGCAGCTGCGCTGGCACCACGTGATCGACCACGCGGTGGTGCTGGGGCACAAGTGGTTCGTCGACCCGGCGTCGGTGCTCGCGGCCGGTCCCGCCGCGGTGCGGGCGGCCGTCGCGGACGGGTCGGTGGCGGCGTACTTCGACGGGCAGCCGCACGAGCCGCACGACTGGGTCGAGCAGGTCTACGCCCGCACCGACGACCTGCGCGCCGCCGGTCCGCGGGCGCTGCGCACGCACGTGGGGGCGACGGCGTCGCTGCACCGCTCGCTGTACGACGCCGCCGGCGGCATGGACATCTCGCTGGTGCTCGGCGAGGACATCGACCTCGGCTACCGCCTCGCCGAGGCCGGCGCCGTCTTCGTCCCCGACCGGGCCGCGCGCAGCTGGCACCTCGGGCCGTCGCACGTGATGAACCAGCGCGAGGACGTGAACGCCCACAACGACCCCTACCTCGCCGACCGCGTCCCCGACCTGCGGCCGAAGCGGCGGCCGGGCCGGCTCTACTCCGTGCCCTACCTCGAGGTCGTCCTCGACACCCGCGGCCAGTCCCACGACGCGGTCTGCACGGTCGTCGACGCGGTGCTCGCCTCGACGCTGGCCGACCTGTCGGTGGTGCTGCTCGGCGACTGGGACGCCCTCACCGACGACCGACGCTCGCCGCTCGCGGACCCGCTGCTCGACACCCGCCTCGTGCACGCGTCGTACGTCGGCGACCCCCGCGTGCGGTTCCTCGACTCGCTCCCGGAGGGCCGCTGCCCGGCGATGTTCCGGATGGTCCTGCCCGGCGCCGGGTGGGCGCCGAAGCGGCCCGCCCTCGCCGCGCTGCTCATGCACCTCGAGCGCACCCACCACGGCCTGCGCCAGGTCCACTGCCCCGACGGTGCGGTCGTGCGGATCGAGCGGACCGCCGCCCTGTCGCGTGCCCGCCTCGTCGCCGAGCCCGGGGAGGACCTCGACGACGTCGTCGACGAGCTGTTCGGCTCGTGGTGGCTGGAGGCCGACGACGCCGGCTTCGTCCACGCCGGCTCCCTCAAGCGCCCCCGCCTCCCCGGCACCGCCGGCCCCGCCCTCGACCCCGCCGAGGCCTGGCCCGACGACCAGCCCCCGCCGAAGCCGGGCCCAGCGAAGCCAAGGCAGCCTGCGCCGGAGCTGGAGCCGGAGCTGGAGCCGGAGCCACACCCCGAGCCGCCGTCCCTCCTGGCCCGCGCCCGCCGCCGCCTCACCCGCTAGCTCGCGATCCGGTGCCACCTGCTGGCACCAGATCGCGCACGACCCGCCGCCCGCCGAGGGGCCTGCGCGGATGTGGGTGGACGGGGGAGCGTGGCGGATCTCCTAGGCTGAGGGCCATGTCGACCCCGCCTGTCCCGCCGACCCCTCCGGTGAAGCGGCGGGTGGTGTTCGTGGTCGGCTCCGGGCGGAGCGGGACGAGCACGATGTCCGGCACGCTCCAGACGCTCGGGATGCACGTGCCGCAGCCGGAGGTGCAGGCCGACGAGACCAACCCGAAGGGGTTCGGCGAGCCGCAGTGGGTGGTCGACTTCCACCACGAGCTGCTGCAGCGGTGCAACGTGGCGGTCTCCGACGCGCGGCCGGCGGCGTGGTTCGAGGCGGGCAAGCTCTCGACGTTCGAGCCGTTGCGCGGACGGCTGCACGCGTGGCTGGAGCAGCAGTTCGTCGAGGGCGGACCGGAGGTCGTGGTGAAGGACCCGCGGCTGGCCTGGTTCCTGGGCCTGTGGCGCAGCGCGGCGCTCCGCTGCGACGCGACCCCGGCGTACGTCACGATGCTCCGCCCGCCGACCGAGGTGGTCGGCAGCAAGCAGAAGTACTACGCGGGTGGGCGCACCTCCAGCACCGCCGGCGAGATCAGCCGCACCGCGGCCTGGGTCAACATGATGCTCCACACCGAGCGGTCGACGCGGGGGAGCGCGCGGGCGTTCGTGCGCTACCACGACCTGCTCACCGACTGGACGATCCCGGTCTTCGGCCTCGGCCAGCGCTTCGACCTCGACGCGGTGAAGTCGGCCTCGGCCAACGACATCCGCAAGGTCCACCAGTTCATCGACCCCACGCTGCGCCGCGTCCAGCTGACCTGGGACGACGTCCGTGTGCCGACCCGGCTGCGCGAGGTCGCCGAGGAGTCCTGGCAGGAGCTGGACCGGCTCGCCGACGACGACAACGACACCCCGGCCGCGCACGACCGCCTCGACGAGCTGCGCACGGCGTACGCCGAGCTCTACGAGGAGGCCGAGGCGCTCAGCGAGTCCACCGCCCTGGCCGCCAAGCGCGAGGGCCAGGTGCAGAAGCCGCAGCCCGACCAGCTCCCCATCGGCCGCCGCGGCGCCGACCGCATCCCCCACGGCGTCCGCGCGATGGTGCCGGCGAGCGCCCGCCGTGGCCTGCGCAAGGCGCTCGGCAAGGCCCGATGAGCACCGTCGACAACCACCGGCCGGACATCGCCTGCCTCGAGGGCGACGCGGCGTACGACGTCCGCTGGGCGTGGCAGGACGGCGCGCTCGACCCGGGGCTGACCTGCGTGTTCCGCGTGCGCAACGAGGCCCGGAACCTCCCCTGGGTCCTGCCGCCGATGCTGCGGGCGGTCCAGCGGGTGGTGCTCGTCGACAACCGGTCCGACGACGGCACGGCCGAGGTGGCGCAGCGGGTCGCGGACGAGTGCGGCGCGGGCGACCGGATCGAGGTCACGAGCTACCCGTTCCAGGTCAGCCGCGCCGGCACCGAGCACCTGGCGACGCCGCCGCACTCGGTCCGCTCGCTCACGCACTTCTACAACTGGTCCTTCTCCCACGTGCGCACCAGCTACTCGATGAAGTGGGACGGCGACATGGTGCTCACGCCCGAGGGCGAGGCGCTGCTGGCCGACCTGTCCTGGCAGCTGCACGGCTCCGGCGCGGTCGTGGCGGTCCCGCGACACCCGCTCAGCGTCGAGAGCGAGTCCGTCGCCTGGATCGACCTCGGCTTCCGGTTCCTGGAGCCGTGGGTCTACCCGATGGGCCCGCAGTTCACGTTCGTGAAGGCCTTCGAGTGGGAGGTGCGGGAGTTCCCGGAGACCTCCGAGCGGATCGTCGCCCCCGAGGGCCTCTGCGTGGAGCTGAAGTGGCTCGACCAGGACGAGTTCGCCCACTGGACCAGCACCGAGGACTTCGACTCCTCCCGCGCGCCCCGCAAGCGCCGCGAGTGGGAGGTCTACTCCGCGCTGCGCGAAGGGCGCGGCGAGGAGGTCCCCGGCCTGCACCGGATCGAGGCGCCGCCCGGCGTCCACGTCGTCGACCACGTCACCCGCACCTGGCTCCCGCAGGCGCCGCGGCCGCTGGTCAAGCGCCGCGGCCGGCTGGATGTCTGACCCCGGCCTCCAGCCCGGCCACCACGACCGGGTCACGCTGCGGTTCGCCGACCGCACCGAGCTGAGGGCGTACGCCGCCGCGCCGGACGACCACCGCGGCGTCGCTCCGGGCGTCCTGGCCAGGACCGTCGAGGTGCTGCTCGACGCCGACCCCGGCCCGCTCGGCTTCGTGCCCCGGCCGGAGTGGCCGCCGCTGCGCCGCTACCGCGCGCACACCACCGACGACGGGTGGCGGGTCGTCGTGCGCCTCACTGCGCACGTGGAGGTCACCGAGGTCCTCGCCGAGCTGGCGCGGCACGCCGTCCGCCCGGCACTGGAGGTGACCGAGCGCCGAGCGCCGCTCACCCTGGACGACCGCATCTACAACGCCGAGGGCTTCCGCTGGGCGGACGGCCCGGTGGTGGAGGTGACCGCGACCCGGCCGAGCGAGTGCCTGCTGGTCGACGCCTCCCGCGACCACGCGGCCATCCGGGTCACGCCCGCCACCGGCCCCGCCGCCGTCGCCGCGCTGGCGATGGCCGGCGTGCCGCTCGTCGGCGAGGCGCCGACCGGCGTGGACGAGGCGCTCCGCGCCCTGGTCACCGCGGGCGACGACGTCGACCTCGCCGACCCCCGCGCCCGCGAGGAGCACTCGGTGCTGCTGCGCCGCGCGGCGCTGGACGCCCACGGACCGGTCCGCCGCCAGCCGTCGGTGAGCGTCGTGCTCGCCACCAAGCGGCCCGACATGGTCGACCACGCGCTGCGGCAGGTCGCCAAGCAGCGCGGGGTCGACCGGCTCGAGCTGGTCCTCGCGCCGCACGGCTTCACCCCGGACGAGGCCGACGTGCGGCTCCGTTCCGGCGTACCCACCACCGTCCTGCCGCAGCCCCCCGGCGCCGTCTTCGGCGACGTGCTGACCGTCGCCTCCCGGGCAGCGTCGGGCGAGCTGGTGCTGAAGATGGACGACGACGACTGGTACGGCCCCGACTTCGTCGCCGACCTCCTCCGCGCCCGCGGCTGGAGCGGCGCCGACGTGGTCGGGACGCCCGCGGAGCAGCACTACCTCGCGCCGCTCGACACCACCGTCACCCGCGGCCACCGCACCGAGGCGTGGACCCGCTTCGTCGCCGGTGGCACGATCCTGGTGAGCCGCGACCTGCTGCGCGAGGTCGGCTGGTGGCGCCAGGTCCGGCGGTACGTCGACGCCCAGCTGCTCGCCGCCGTCCACGCCGCCGGCGGCACGGTCTACCGCACGCACGGGCTGGGCTACCTGCTGCGCCGCAACGCCTCGGGCCACACCTGGGAGGTCGACCTCGAGGAGCTGCTCGACCCTGCGCGGGTGCAGCAGCGCTGGGACGGCTTCCGCCCCAGCCGGCTGCTCGAGTGCGCCCCCGAGGAGCTGCCGGACGAGCTACCGGGTGAGCCCCCGCGCGAGGCGTAGGACGACCTCACGCAGCCGCTCCGGCGACGTCGCGACGTTGAGCCGCACGTGCCCGGGCAGCCCGGGGTGGTAGTCGTGACCCGGCGCCACCCGCACCCGTCCGCGCTCCAGCGCGACGGCGGCGGGGTCGTCGTGGCCGTAGGCGCGCAGGTCCAGCCACGCGAGGTACGTCGCCTCCAGCGGCCGCACCCGCGCCTCCGGCAGGTGCTCGGCCAGCAGCTCCGCGAGCAGCGTCCGCTGGCCGTCGAGCCGCTCGAGGAGCGCGTCGAGCCAGGCGTCGCCCTGCTCGTACGCCGCCACGGCGGCCACCTCGCCCAGCGGCGACCACGAGTCGTTCCGCGCCACGGGCACGCCGGCCAGCCGCTCAGCGGTCGCCGGGTCGTCGCTGACCACCTGGGCGCACCGCAGCCCCGCGGTGTTGAACGCCTTGGACGCCGCCACCACGGCGACCGCGTGCTCGCTCGCGCCGTCGAGCGACAGGTACGGCAGGTGCTCGGTGCCCGGCAGCACCAGCGGCGCGTGGATCTCGTCGCTGACCACCCGCCCGCCGTGCCGGGCCACCACGTCGCGGACGCCCTCGAGCTCGGCCCGCGTGTAGACCTGGCCGCAGGGGTTGTGCGGCTGGGTCAGCAGCAGCGTGGACGCCCCGTCGGCGAACATCCGGTCCAGTCGGTCGAGGTCGATCGTCACCCGCTCCGCGTCCGGCTCCACCGGGAGGTCCCACCGCTCGCGGCCGCAGACCTCGGGCAGCCCCAGCTGCGGGGCGTACGCCGGCAGCGGCAGCACCACCGCGCCCGGCCCGCTCAGCACGTCGATCGCGAGCCGCACGCCCGCCGTCACGTCGACGGTCGGCAGCACCTGGGCCGGGTCCACCCGCCAGCCGAACCGCCGCGCCGCGAACCCGGCGTACGCCCGTCCCAGCGCGCCTCCGCCGGGCTCGAACGACGGGTAGCCGGTCACCCCCGCCGCCACCGCCTCGGCAACCGCGTCGGCCACGACCGGAGCCAGCGCGTAGTCCATCTCGGCGACCCACGCGGGCAGCACGTCCTCGGGGACCTGGCCCCACTTGTGGACGAGCGCGCGGCGGGCCTCGGTGTTGCTCAGGTCACGGATCACGCGTTCATTGAACAGGGGGCCACTCCCACTCCCTACGATGCGCACCATGCGCACGCGTCGTACCGCCCTGGCCGCCCCCGTCCTGCTCACCGTCCTCGCCACCGCCTTCTCGGCGTGCGCGCCGGTCGAGGACGACGAGCCGGAGGCCGCGACCGACAGCAGCTCGGCCGACGCCGGCGCCGAGACCGACCCGGCCGCCTGCGCCGCCGACGCGCCGCTCGTGCAGGCCGGCCAGCTCACCGTCGGCACCGACTCCCCGGCGTACGAGCCGTGGTTCGTCGACAACGACCCCACCAACGGCGAGGGCTACGAGTCGGCCGTCGCGTACGCCGTCGCCGAGGAGCTGGGCTTCTCCGAGGACGAGGTCAGCTGGGTGACCGTGCCGTTCAACTCCTCCTACGCACCGGGCAAGAAGAAGTTCGACCTCGACATCAACCAGGTCTCGATCACCCCGGCGCGGGAGCGGGTCGTGGACTTCTCCGAGGGCTACTACCAGGCCGCCCAGGCCGTCATCACGCTCGAGGACTCGCCGCTCGCCGGCCTCAGCACGGTCGAGGAGCTGGCCGAGCACAAGCTCGGCGCGCAGACCGGCACCACCTCGCTCACCGCGATCCGCGAGGTCGTCCAGCCCGCCGAGGACCCGCTGGTCTTCGAGGACACCAACGCCGCCAAGCAGGCGCTGAAGAACGGCCAGGTCGAGGCCATCCTCGCCGACCTGCCCACCGCGTTCTACATCTCCGCCGTCGAGATCGAGGGCAGCACGATCATCGGCCAGTTCCAGCCCGAGACCGGCGAGCAGGAGGAGTTCGGCATGCTCTTCGAGAAGGGCAACCCGCTGCGCGACTGCGTCGACGCGGCCCTCGCCAACCTCCGCGAGGACGGCACCCTCGCCGAGATCGAGCAGGAGTGGCTCTCCGACACCGTGAGCGTGCCGACGCTTGACTGACACCTCTCCCGGGTCGGCGAGTGCCGGCTCGGCGGCTGCCTGGACGCCGAGCCTGCGCGAGCTCGAGCGGCGTGCGGTCCGGCGACGGCTGCGCCGCCGCTCGCTGCTCGTCGCCAGCGGGCTCGTCGCCCTGGTGCTGCTCGCGCTCGGCGTGGCGATCACCTCCTCGCCGGGGTGGCCGAACGTCAAGGAGCTGTTCTTCTCCTGGGAGCACGCCAAGGGCGTCTTCCCTGACGTGCTCGACGGCTTCTGGCTCAACGTCAGGCTGTTCCTCATCTGCGAGGTCGTCATCCTCGTGCTCGGCCTGCTGGTGGCGCTCGCCCGCGTCGCCCGCTCGCCGTGGCTGGCGCCCGTGCGCGTGCTCGCGGTCGTCTACACCGACCTGCTCCGCGGCATCCCCACCCTGCTGCTCGTCCTCATGCTCGGCTTCGGCATGCCGGCGCTGGGCCTGCAGGGCGTGCCGATCAGCGGCACCTTCTGGGCCGGCGTCGCGCTGGTCCTCTCCTACAGCGCGTACGTCGCCGAGGTCTTCCGCGCCGGCATCGACTCCGTCCACCCCTCGCAGGTCGCCTCCGCCCAGGCGCTCGGACTGAGCCGTCCGCAGGCGCTGCGGTTCGTGGTCGTCCCGCAGGCCGTCCGCCGGGTCGTCCCGCCGCTGCTCAACGACTTCGTGTCGCTGCAGAAGGACACCGCCCTGGTCTCCGCCGTCGCGGTCTTCGACGCGGTCTTCGCCGCGCGCGACTACGCGGCGTACAACTTCAACTACACGCCGTACGTCGTCGTCGCCGCCTTCTTCGTCGTCCTGACCGTGCCGCTGGCGCGGTTCACCGACTGGCTGCAGCGGCGCTGGCTGGCGCGCGAGAGGGCGGGGCAGCTGTGAGTGCTCTCCTGGAGGTGCGCGGGCTGCGCAAGGCGTACGGCGACCGGCTGGTGCTCGACTCGGTCGACCTCGACGTCCATGCCCACGACGTCGTCTGCCTCATCGGCTCGTCCGGCTCGGGCAAGTCCACCCTGCTGCGCTGCCTGGACCTGCTCGAGGATGTCGACGACGGCACCATCACCCTCGGCGGCGTCGAGATCAGCGACCCCCTCGTCGACCCGCGCGAGGTGCGCAAGCGGGTCGGGATGGTGTTCCAGGCCTACAACCTCTTCCCGCACCTCTCGGTCCTCGACAACTGCACCCTCGCCCCGCGCCGCGTGCACGGCGACTCCAAGGCCGCGGCCGAGGAGCGGGCGCTGGGGCTGCTCGACCAGTTCGGCCTCGCCGAGCACGCCCGCAAGCACCCCGACCGGCTCTCCGGGGGCCAGCAGCAGCGGGTCGCCCTCGTCCGCGCGCTCTGCACCGGCCCGGACCTGTTGCTGCTCGACGAGATCACCGCCGCCCTCGACCCGGAGCTGGTCGGCGAGGTCCTCACCATCGTCCGTGATCTGGCCGCCGCCGGCACGACGATGGTGCTCGCCACCCACGAGATGGCCTTCGCCCGCGACGTCGCCACCAAGGTCTGCTTCCTCCACCAGGGCCGGATCCTCGAGCAGGGCCCGCCCGACCAGCTCTTCACCGACCCCCGCGAGGACCGCACCCGCCAGTTCCTCGCCCGCGTCCTCCCCGCCTGACGCGCTGATCGAGCAGCGAGGCCTGACGAGCGTCGACGAGACCCGTGCGCCGAGTGCGGCTTCGGGCCGTGGTCAAACGGGCAGAACGTCGAGCGCAGCGACGTCTCCGCAGGTCGGCGTGGACCGGACGTCCGTTCTGCCCGTTCGCCGACGAGATCCACCCATCGGTCGGCCGGGCTCGAGACGACCCCTCGCAACCGTGACAGTAGTTCTGTCATGATCCGCGCATGAGCGAGAGCATCGAGCTGGGCCAGGGAACCGGACCGCTGCGCGGGGTCAGGGTCGTCGAGATCGCGGGGATCGGGCCGGGGCCGCACGCGTGCATGCTGCTGGCCGACCTGGGGGCGGACGTGATCCGGGTGGAGCGGCCGGGCGGGCAGATGCTCGCCGGCGGCGCGCACAACCTGCTCAACCGCGGCCGGCCGAGCGTGGCGCTGGACCTGAAGAACCCCGAGGCGCGCGAGACCGTGCTCGAGCTGGTCAGGGGCGCCGACGTCCTGGTCGAGGGGATGCGCCCCGGCGTGATGGAGCGGCTCGGCCTCGGCCCGGAGGACTGCGCGGCGGTCAACGAGCGGCTGGTCTACGGCCGGATGACCGGGTGGGGCCAGGACGGCCCGCTCGCCCAGGCGGCCGGGCACGACATGAACTACATCGCGATCACCGGCACCCTCTTCGGCCTCGGCCAGGACAAGGACAAGCCGCACTTCCCGAGCAACCTGGTCGGCGACTTCGGCGGCGGGTCGACCTACCTCGTCATCGGCATCCTCGCCGCGCTGCTCGAGGCGAAGGTCAGCGGCCGGGGTCAGACCGTCGACGCCGCGATCGTCGACGGCACGGCCAGCCTCAACGCGATGACCGCGGCGTTCCTCGCGGGCGGGCAGTTCAAGGAGGAGCGGGCGGTCAACCTGCTCGACGGCGGCGCGCCGTTCTACGACGTCTACGAGACCTCCGACGGCCGGCACATGTCGGTCGGGTCGCTGGAGCCGCAGTTCTTCGCCAAGCTCGTCGAGCTGCTCGGCGTGCAGGACCGCTGCCCGGGCCAGTTCGAGATGGAGCGGTGGGACGAGATGCGCGCGCTCTTCACCGAGACCTTCGCGAGCCGCACCCAGGCCGAGTGGGTGGAGGTGTTCGAGGGCACCGATGCCTGCGTGGCCGGCATCATCCCGATCAGCGAGGCGGCGGAGCACCCGCACATGAAGGCGCGCGGCGTCTTCGTGACCAAGGACGACCTGCTCCAGCCCACGCCGGCGCCCCGCTTCAGCCGCACCGGGGCGACGCTGACGCTGCCGCCGTCGCGCGAGGCCGGCGAGCACACCCGCGCCGCGCTGACCGCGTGGGGCGTGGCGGACGTCGACGGGCTGATCGAGCGCGGAGTGGCGGTCCAGGTCTGAAGCCCTTCCTCTTCCTCGGGACCCGTGCGGAGGACGCTGCCGCCGACGGGGAGTACGACGCCGTCCTCCTCGCCGGCGGCCTCGACGAGCGCGACGTACGCCGCGTGCGGCTCGAGCAGCAGCCGCTGGCCGAGGCCCTGGGCGGCCCGGTCGACCTCGACGACTGGTCCGGCATCGTGCTGGGCGGGGGGCCGTTCAACGTCAGCGACCCGGCCGAGGCGAAGTCGGACGTCCAGCGGCGGGTCGAGGCCGAGCTCGGCGACCTGTGCCGCCGGGCGGTCGCCGCGGACTCGCCGTTCCTCGGCTGCTGCTACGGCATCGGCACCCTCGGCGTGCTGGACGGCGGCGTGGTCGACCGCACCCATGGCGAGCCGATCGGTGCGGTCGAGATCCGGCTGACCGACGAGGGCCGCGCGGACCCGCTCACCGGCGTGCTGCCGGAGCGGTTCGCGGCGTACCTCGGCCACAAGGAGGCCGTCGCCCGCCTCCCCGACGGCGCGGTGCTGCTCGCGTCGTCGGCGACGTGCCCGGTGCAGGCGTTCCGGATCGGGCGGAACGTCTACGCCACCCAGTTCCACCCCGAGCTCGACGTCGACGGGCTGTGCCTGCGCATCGACGTCTACGAGCACCACGGCTACTTCCAGCCCGGTGGCGCCGAGGCGCTCAAGGCGCTGGCCCGCACCGCCAACGTCACCGAACCCGCACGGTTGCTCGCCCGCTTCGTGGAGCGGTACGCCCGATGAGCGAGCGGTGAGAGGCGCGTCACCCTCGACGCACTGTTGAACATCCGTCAATAATGCTCCGGTGAGCACCCCAGAGCAGAGCCCTGAGCACGTGGACGTCCTCGTCATCGGCGCCGGCCTGTCCGGCATCGGCGCGGCCTGCCGGCTGCGCGAGGAGCACCCCGGCCGCAGCCTCGCGGTGCTGGAGATGCGCGAGGTCAGCGGCGGGACGTGGGACCTGTTCCGCTACCCCGGCATCCGCTCGGACTCCGACATGTTCACCTTCGGCTACCGCTGGCGCCCCTGGCCCGGCGACACCGCGCTCGCCGACGGGCAGCTGATCCTCGACTACATCCGCACGGTCGCCGAGGAGCGCGGGGTCGACCGCCTTGTCCGCTACCAGCACAAGGTGACCGGCGCGTCCTGGGACTCCGACGCGGCCCGCTGGACGGTCCACGTCGAGACACCCGAGGGCGCGACGACGCTGACGACCGACCTGCTGTGGAGCTGTGCGGGCTACTACGACTACAAGGCGGGCCACACCCCGGTCTTCCCGGGCCAGGAGGAGTACGCCGGGCGGCTGGTCCACCCGCAGCACTGGCCCGAGGACCTCGACGTCACCGGCAAGAAGGTCGTCGTGATCGGCAGCGGCGCCACCGCCGTCACGCTCGTCCCCGCGCTGGCCGGCGACGCCGAGCACGTCACGATGCTCCAGCGCTCGCCCACCTACATCCTGTCCCGGCCCGGCCGGGACCCGTGGGCCAAGGCCCTCGCCAAGCTGCCGGCCGCGATCAGCTACCCGGTCGTGCGGTGGAAGAACATCCTGCTCGCGATCGGGACCTACAAGCTGGCCAAGGCCAAGCCGCAGGTGGTGAAGGGCGCCGTGCGCGCCGGCGTACGCCGCCAGCTGCCGGAGCACGTGGACGTCGACACCCACTTCAAGCCGTCGTACGACCCGTGGGACCAGCGGCTGTGCTTCGTGCCGGACGGCGACCTGTTCAAGGTGCTGCGCAGCGGCGACGCCTCGGTCGTGACCGCGGCGATCGACACGTTCACCGAGACCGGCATCCGGCTCACCGACGGCAGCGAGCTCGAGGCGGACGTCGTGGTGAGCGCGACCGGACTCAAGCTGCTGCCCTTCGGCGGCATCCCGCTCGAGGTGGACGGCAAGCCGGTCGAGCTGTCGGAGACCATGTCGTACAAGGCGCTCATGCTCAGCGGCATCCCGAACTTCGTCTACACGATCGGCTACACGAACGCGTCCTGGACGCTCAAGGCCGACCTGGTCGCCGACTACGTCTGTCGGATGCTCAGCCACCTCGACAAGACCGGGAAGCGCTCCTTCGTCGCGGACCGCGACCCGTCGGTGGACGAGCGGCCGTTCCTGGACTTCTCCTCCGGCTACGTCCAGCGGGCGCTCGACGGCCTGCCGCGGCAGGGCGACCGGGCGCCGTGGAAGCTGGACCAGAACTACCTGACCGACGTCCGGACGATCCGCCGCGACGCCATCGACGACGGTGTGCTGACCTTCCGCTGAGAAGCTGCTGAGTCCTGTTTCCCGGCACTGCCCGGGGGTCACCGGAGGGGCGTACCCGACCGAACGACCACAGGAGGTCAGACATGGGACTGGGCGACAAGATCAGCAACAAGGCCGAGGAGCTCGGCGGCAAGGGCAAGGAGGGCGCCGGCGACGCGACCGGCGACGACTCGCTCAAGGCGGAGGGCAAGGCCGACCAGAGCTCGGCCAACCTGAAGAACGCCGGCGAGAAGGTCAAGGACGCCGCGAAGGACGCCAAGGACGGGCTCACGAAGTAGCGAGCGCATGCATTCCCGCCGAGGCGGGAGAGCGATGTCACCCCGCGACGATGGGGTGTTGAGCGGGCCGCATCCCTACAGTGGGGGATGCGGCCCGTTCCAGTCCCGCCCCGGAGCCGCATCTCCAAGCGTTCGAGCGCCTGCTTCCCGCAGGAACCGGCTCCGCGCCGTCCTCATGGCGAGACACCCGCCACGAGACGGATCTGTCACCCCTTCATGCCTTCTTCTTCTGCCTTCACCGCGATCGGCGTTCCCGCCGACCTCTCCGCCGTCCTCGCGGACCGCGGCATCACCGAGCCCACGCCGATCCAGGCCAAGACGCTGCCGGACTCCCTCGCGGGTCGCGACGTCCTGGGCCGCGGCCGCACCGGCTCGGGCAAGACCTACGCCTTCCTCCTCCCGCTCGTCGCCCGCCTGGCCGCCTCCGGCCGCCCCGCGACGGCCCGCAAGCCCCGCGCCCTCGTGCTGGCGCCGACCCGTGAGCTGGTCGGCCAGATCGAGGAGGCCCTCAAGCCCCTCGCGGACGCCTTCGGCCTCACCACGCTGACCGTCTTCGGCGGCGTCGGCCAGAACCCGCAGGTCCGCGGCCTCAAGGCCGGCGTCGACATCCTGCTCGCCTGCCCCGGCCGGCTCGAGGACCTCATCGGCCAGGGTCACTGCGACCTCGGCGCGGTCGAGGTCACCGTGCTCGACGAGGCCGACCACATGGCCGACCTCGGCTTCCTCCCGGCAGTACGCCGCCTGCTCGACGCCACGCCGGCCCGCGGCCAGCGCCTGCTCTTCTCCGCGACCCTCGACAAGGCGATCGACGTCCTGGTCAAGCGGTTCCTCCACGAGCCGGTCGTCCACCAGGCCGACTCCGCCCAGTCGCCGGTCAGCGCGATGGACCACCACGTCCTGCACCTGGCCCGCGAGCACCGCGTCCCCGTGCTCGTCGACCTGGCCAGCGCGCCGGGCCGCACGGTCGTCTTCACCCGCACCAAGCACGGCGCCAAGGCGCTGACCCGCCAGCTCAACAAGTCCGGCGTTCCGACCGTCGAGCTGCACGGCAACCTCAGCCAGAACGCCCGCACCCGCAACATGGAGGCGTTCCACTCCGGCAAGGCCAGCACGCTGGTCGCCACCGACATCGCCGCCCGCGGCATCCACGTCGACGACGTCGCGCTCGTCGTCCACGCCGACCCGCCGGCCGAGCACAAGGCCTACCTGCACCGCTCGGGCCGCACCGCCCGCGCCGGCGCCGCCGGCACCGTCGTCACCCTGATGACCGACGACCAGGTCCGCGACGTGCGCGACCTGACCCGCGCCGCCGGCATCAAGCCGACGATCACCCGCCTCGCCGCGGCGACCCACCCCGTGCTCGTCGAGCTCGCCCCCGGCGAGCGCCTGGTCGTCCCCGGCGGCCTCGTCGTCGAGGCGCCCGCCTCCTCCGGCCCGGCTCGCTCCGGCGGCGGCAACGGCGGCGCGGGCGGCGGTGCCCGCTCCGGCGGTGGCCGACGCTCCTCGCGCGGCGGCCGCGGTCGCCCCGGCGGCCAGGGCTCCGGCACGAGCGCGAACGGCTCGGGCTCCACGGGCGGCTCCGGCGGCTCGCGGTCGGGCGGCGCCAAGGCCGGCGCCAAGCCGGCCGGCTCCGGCCAGGGCGGTCGCGGGCGGCGTACCGCTTCCGCCGCCGGCGCCTCGGCCGGTGGCAGCCGTCACAGCGCGTCGTCGTTCAGCTCCGGTCGCCGCTGACCTCGTGACCAGCGCTCGGACCGGGCCCAGGGACCGTCCGTAAGGTCGGTGTCGTGAGCCCCGTCCGAGCCTGGTTGCAGCGTGCGCTGTGGGACGTCGTCCCGCGCGACCACCGCCAGACCCCCGCGGCCCTGCGCCGTCGGCAGCTGGTGACGATCGCCTTCGTGGTGCTCGGCGCGCTGGTGCTGGGGTTCTCGCTGCGGATCGACCCCGGCAGCGGCTGGTTCTACGTCTCGACCGCGGTCCTGGCGCTGGTATGGACCGTGGGCGCGTTCGCCTCCGGCCCGCTCCACCTCGGCCGGATCGCCTGGCGCGACTCCCTCGCCCGCCCGGTGGTCACTCCGGTCCTGCTCGGCGCCGCCATCGTCGGCGTCTTCGTGCTCGGCGGGCTGGTGATCCGCGAGATCCCCTACCTGCAGGATCAGGTGGGCTCCGTCCTCGACTACGCCGACCAGGGCTCCCTGCCGCTGCTCGTGGTCATCACCGCCGTCAACGGCATCGCCGAGGAGCTGTTCTTCCGGGGTGCGGCCTACGCCGCCATCCCTCGCCGCCCGGTGCTGTGGACGACCGTCGCGTACGTCGTCGCCACCGCCGCCACCGGCAACGTCATGCTCGCCTTCGCCGCGATCCTCCTCGGCGTGGTCGTCGGCCTCGAGCGGCGCGCCTCCGGCGGCATCCTTGCCCCGATCCTCACCCACTGCACCTGGTCGGTCTCGATGCTGCTGGTCCTGCCGCCGGTCATCGGCTGAGTCCTCGGCTGGCCGTGAGGTTCATCGGCCAGCCGCTGAACCTCACGGTGGGCCGATGAAGTTTCAGCGTCCCACCGACAGTTTCATCGGCCAGCCGATGAAGCTCGCAGCCGGCCGACCCGACCCGAGGACGTCGACCGGTCGCAGACGTCAGCCGGCCGCGCCGGCCTCACGGTCCTCGACGAGCGCGGCCTCGACGGCCTCGGCGTAGGTGAGCGGCTCGCCGGGGACGAGGTCGCGGATCGAGTCGTCGGTGACGACGACCTCGTTGCCCATCGACTCGATGAGGTTCGCGGCGGTGGTGGCGTCGACGCCGGTGATGAGCTTGATCCAGTACTGCGAGAGGAACGGCGTGCCCAGCGGCACGTGGATGATCGGCAGCCGCCGGCCGTGCATGACCGAGCCCGCCTGGGCGAGCATCTCGGCGTAAGAGAGGCGGTCGGCGCCGCCGACCTCGAAGACCCTGCCCCGTGCTTCGGGCCGGCCGATGACGCCGGCGAGGTAGCGCACCACGTCGGCGATCGCGATCGGCTGGGTGAGCGTGGAGGCCCAGCGCGGGACGACCATCGCCGGGAGGTTCTTGACCAGCTTGCGGGTCATCTCCCAGGAGACGCCGCCGGAGCCGACGACGATCGCCGCACGCAGCACGGTGACCGGCACGCCGGCCTCGCCCAGCAGCCCCTCGACCTCGCGCCGCGAGCGCAGGTGCGCGGAGAGCGCCTCGTCCTCGGAGCCGAGCCCGCCGAGGTAGACGATCTGCTGCACCCCGCTGGCCGCTGCTGCCAGCCCGAAGCCCCGGGCCGCGTCGGCGTCCATGCGCTCGAAGTCGTCGTCGCCGAGGGAGTGCACGAGGTAGACGGCCACGTCGACGCCCTCGAAAGCCTCGGCCAGCGAGCCAGGGTCGTGCACGTCGCCGAAGACCGCCTTGCCCGGGCCGTCGTAGGTGTCGGGATGACGGGTCATCGCCCGGACGGTGTGCCCGCGGTCGAGCAGCTCGGGGACCAGTCGGGCGCCGACGAAGCCGGTCGCGCCCGTGACCAGGACGGTGCTCATGCGCCCACAGTAGGGACGCGCCCCTAGTGCCCGCGGCCGCCGCGGTCGGCGCGGGCCGCGATCCGGGCCCGGCGGTCCTCGTCCATGGCCGCCTCGTACGCCGCGACCAGGCTGGCGATCGACAGCGGCTTGAGCCGCTCGACGACCTGCTGGATCCGCTCGGGCGGCGCACCGGCCTCCTTGTACGCCGGCCACACCAGCGTCTTGAACAGCTCGTTGAGCTCCTGGGCGATCTGGCGGCCGTGCGCGGTGTAGACCTGGGCCGCCGCGACCGCCGCCTCGGTCGGGATGCCGAGGTCGACCAGGCCCAGCCCGACCTGGAGCTGCGTGGCCGCCACCTCGAACCGTCCCCGGCGCGAGCGCCGCACGATGCCGAGCGCCTCGAGCGTCGCGAGGTCGTCGTCGGCCAGCGACCGGCCGGCGCGCCGCTCGAGCTCCGCACGCGACATCTCGACGGGCACGTCGGCCTGCCACGGCGCGAGCATCGCCCGGTGCAGCGCGATGTCCTCCGGCGCGGCGTCGTCGGGGATGCCGGCGAGGTACTTCTCGATCGCCGCCAGCGTGAACCCGTGCCCCTGCAGCTCGCGCACCAGCTCCAGCCGCGCGACGTGGTCGGGCGTGTAGTAGCCGCTGCGCCCGCGCCGGATCGGCGGCGGCACGAGGCCCTTGGTCGTGTAGAAGCGGACGTTGCGCACGCTCATGCCGACCCGGCTCGTCAGCTCGTCGAGCGTCAGCAGCTCCCGGGCGGCCTCCAGCCGCTCCTCCGCCTGCGTCACCGGCGCTCCTCTCGTGAGCCAGACCACAACAGCTCCGCACTTGACCGTGACACCGATGGTGTCACAATCGGGGGACCACCATCACAGGCACCACCGACGCTAGGACGGTCATGGCAGAAGCATTCGTGTACGACCACATTCGTACGCCGCGTGGCAAGGGCAAGGCGGCCGGCTCGCTGCACGAGGTCAAGCCGGTCGACCTCGTGGTCGGCCTGCTGGACGAGATCAAGTCCCGCAACCCCGGCCTCGACCCCGAGCGCGTCGACGACGTCGTCCTCGGCGTCGTCTCCCCGGTCGGTGACCAGGGCGGCGACATCGCCAAGACCGCGGCGCTGGCCGCGGGCTACCCCGACACCGTCGCGGGCGTCCAGCTCAACCGCTTCTGCGCCTCGGGCCTCGAGGCCGTCAACCAGGCCGCGTCCCGCGTCCGCGGCGGCTTCGAGGACCTCATCCTCGCCGGCGGCGTGGAGTCGATGAGCCGCGTGCCGATGGGCTCCGACGGCGGCGCCTGGGCCTCCGACCCGGCCACCGCGCTCACGACCGGCTTCGTGCCCCAGGGCATCGGCGCCGACCTCATCGCCACGATCGAGGGCTTCAGCCGCGAGGACGTCGACGCGTACGCCGCACAGTCCAACCACCGCGCCGCCAAGGCCTGGGCGAACGACTACTTCGCCGACGCCGTCATCCCGGTCCGCGACATCAACGGGCTCACCGTGCTCGATCGCGACGAGCTGATCCGTCCCGACACGAGCGTCGAGAGCCTCTCGGGCCTCAAGCCGTCGTTCGCGCAGATCGGTGCGGACGCGGGCTTCGACGACGTGGCGCTGGAGAAGTACCACTGGGTCGAGAAGATCGACCACGTCCACCACGCCGGCAACTCCTCCGGCATCGTCGACGGCGCCGCGATCGTGGCGATCGGCAGCGAGGAGGTCGGCACCCAGCTCGGCCTCACCCCGCGTGCGCGCATCCTCGCCACCGCCGTCTCCGGCGCGGACCCGACGATCATGCTGACCGGCCCTGCCCCGGCCGCCCGCAAGGCGCTGGCCAAGGCCGGCCTCGAGGTCGGCGACATCGACCTGTTCGAGATCAACGAGGCCTTCGCCGCCGTGGCGATGCGCTTCATGAAGGACATGGGGATCACCGACGAGATCACCAACGTCAACGGTGGCGCGATCGCGATGGGCCACCCGCTGGGTGCCACCGGCGCGATGATCCTCGGCACGCTCGTCGACGAGCTCAAGCGCCGCGACCTGCGCCGCGGCCTCGCCACCCTCTGCGTCGGCGGTGGCATGGGCATCGCCACGATCGTCGAAGTGGTCTGACCGCGCGCTGCTCCTCGCCCTGACACCGAAGTCACCTGAACGAACAGGACCCCGAATGACCACCAGCACCACCGAGCCCCGGATCAATGAGCACAGCTCCGTCCGCTACGAGCGCGACGCGGACGGCATCGTCACCCTCACCCTCGACGACCCGAACCAGTCGGCGAACACGATGAACGACCTCTACATCTCCTCGATGCAGACCGCCGTGGAGCGGCTGTACGCCGAGGAGGCCGACGTGACCGGCGTCGTCGTCGCCAGCGCGAAGAAGACCTTCTTCGCCGGCGGCGACCTGAAGAAGATGGTCACCGCCACCCGCGACGACGCCGCGGACGTCTTCGCGATGGCCGAGGGCGTCAAGGCCGCCCTGCGCAAGCTCGAGACGTTCCCCAAGCCGGTCGTCGCCGCGATCAACGGCGCCGCCCTCGGCGGTGGCCTCGAGATCTGCCTGGCCGCCAACCACCGCATCGCCGTGGACTCCTCCTCGGTCGTCGTGGGCCTGCCCGAGGTCAGCCTCGGCCTGCTCCCCGGCGGCGGCGGCGTGACCCGCATCGTGCGGATGTTCGGTCTCCAGGAGGGCCTGATGGGCTTCCTGCTCGAGGGCAAGCAGTTCAAGGCCGCCCAGGCGAAGGAGAAGGGCCTGGTCGACGAGCTGGTCGCCACCCGCGAGGAGCTCGTCCCGGCCGCGAAGGCGTGGATCAAGGCCAACCCCGAGGCCAGCAAGAACCCCTGGGACGCCCCCGGCTACAAGATGCCCGGCGGCACCCCGAAGTCCCCGGCCCTGGCCGGCTTCCTGCCGGCGTTCCCGGCCCTGCTGCGCAAGCAGACCAAGGGTGCGGTCTACCCCGCCGCCCGGGCGATCCTGTCCGCGGCCGTCGAGGGCGCGCAGGTCGACTTCGACACCGCGTCGCGGATCGAGTCGCGCTACCTGACCAACCTCGTGGTCAACCAGGGCTCGAAGAACATGATCCAGGCGTTCTTCACCGACCTGCAGGCCATCAAGTCCGGCTCGCTCCGCCCGCAGGGCATCGAGCCGTGGCAGGCCACCAAGGTCGGCGTCCTCGGCGCCGGCATGATGGGTGCGGGCATCGCCTACGTGTGCGCCCGCGCCGGCATGGAGGTCGTCCTGAAGGACGTCTCCTCCGAGAACGCCGCGAAGGGCAAGGCGTACTCCGAGAAGATCAACGCCAAGGCCGTCTCCCGCGGCAAGCTCACCGAGGAGAAGTCCGCCGAGATGCTCGGCCGGATCCTCCCCACCGGGGACCCCGCCGACCTGGCCGGCTGCGACCTGGTCATCGAGGCCGTCTTCGAGGACCCGGCGCTCAAGGCGAAGGTGTTCGCCGAGGTGGCGCCGTACGTCAACGACGACGCGCTGCTGTGCTCCAACACCTCCACCCTGCCGATCACCGAGCTCGCCGAGGGCGTCGACCGCCCGAAGGACTTCATCGGCCTGCACTTCTTCAGCCCGGTCGACAAGATGCCGCTGGTCGAGATCATCAAGGGCGGCGAGACCTCCGACGTCGCGCTGGCCAAGGCCTACGACGTGGTGCAGCAGATCAAGAAGACCCCGATCGTCGTCAACGACAGCCGCGGCTTCTACACCTCGCGCGTCATCGGCTTCATGGTCAACGAGGGCATGGCGATGCTCGCCGAGGGCGTCCACCCCTGGACGATCGAGCGCGCGACCACCCAGGCCGGCTACCCGGCTCCGGTCCTCCAGCTCTCCGACGAGCTCAACCTCGAGCTGATGGCCAAGATCGCCAAGGCCACCCGCGAGGCCGCCGAGCGCGACGGCCTCGACCTCGCCGAGCACCCGGGCACCGCGGTCGTCGACAAGATGATCGAGGCCGGCCGTCCGGGCCGCCTGCGCGGCAAGGGCTTCTACGAGTACGACGAGTCCGGCAAGCGCCAGTCGATCTGGACGGGTCTCTCCGACCTGTTCCCGGTCGCTGCCGAGCAGCCCTCGATCCAGGACTGCAAGGACCGGATGCTCTTCGCCGAGGCGCTCGAGACCGCGAAGTGCTTCGAGGAGGGCGTCATCACCTCGGCGGCCGCCGCGAACATCGGCTCGATCATGGGCATCGGCTTCCCGCCGATGACCGGTGGTGCGGCGCAGTTCATGACCGGCTACCAGGGTGCGGACGGCGAGATCGGTCTCGCGGCGTTCGTCAAGCGCGCCGACGAGCTGGCCGAGGCGTACGGCGACCGGTTCCGCCCCACGCAGCACCTGCGTGACCTCGCGGCCTCCGGCGGGTCCTTCCCGGCCTGATCCGGCTCCGCAGGATCCGGGTGCAGGGGTCACCGGTTAACCGGTGACCCCTGCACATATCGGGGGAGATCTGCCCCGAAATGTGCAGGACTCCCCTGAGATGTCGGAGGCGGCGGGCCGACCAGCGGGAGCGAACGGGGGACGCCCCACGCCGCAGCCGTGACAATGGGGGCGTGACCCTTCCCCCCGACGGCCACCCGGTGCAGGTGCGCGACCTGCACGTCCGCTTCGGCGAGGTCGAGGCGGTCACGGGGGTCGACCTGGTCGCCGAGGCCGGCCACGCCACCGCGCTGCTGGGCCGCAACGGCGCCGGCAAGTCGACGACCATGCGGGTGCTCGCCGGCGTCGTGCCGCCCACCTCGGGCAGCGTGACCGTCGCGGGCCACGACGTACGCCGTGAGCCGCTCGCCGTGAAGCGGGCGGTCGGCTACTGCCCCGACGTCGGCGGGCTCGTGCCGCGGGCGACGCCGTGGGAGCACCTCCAGCTCTCCGCGCGGCTGCGCCGACTGCACCGCACGGAGCCGGGCTGGGAGCAGCGCGCCCGCGACCTGCTCGAGCGCTTCGAGCTCGGCGACGTCGCGCACCGGGTGACGGCCGGCTTCTCCCACGGCATGGGCCGGCGGCTCTCGGTGGTGCTCGCCGTGCTGCACCAGCCCGAGGTGCTGCTCCTCGACGAGCCGTTCGACGGCGTCGACCCGATCGGGGTCGAGGCGACGATGGCCGCCATCGACGACGCCCGCGCCCGCGGCGCCTGCGTGCTGGTCTCCACCCACCTGCGCGAGCTCGCGGTCGAGGCGTGCAGCACCGTCACCGTGCTGCGCGGCGGCGCCCGGGTCGCCACGGCCAGCGCCACCGAGATGTCCGGCGAGGAGGGGGCACGTGCCTACCGCGGCCTCCTGGACTAGCGGCTGGACCGAGGCCCGGCGCGCGGTCGCCGACGTCGGCCACCTGGTCCGGTTCCGGACGGGGACGGTACGTCGCCGCGGCTCGGCCGCCTGGTTCGCGCTCGGCTTCGTGGCGCTGACGACCGCGGCGGCGGTCGTGCCGGCGTACACCCCCGGCGCCGGCGACGACGGCCGCGCCTTCGACCTGCTGCTCCTGCTGCCGACCGCGCTCGCCGGCTTCCTCGGGCTGGCGGTGGTCTCCGCGGTCGCCTCCGGCGGCGGCCGGGAGCTGCTCGACCGCGACCCCGGCGCGGTGCTGCCGGTCAGCCCGACCACCGACCACCTCGGCGCGCTGCTGCTCGCGCCGCTCAACATCGCCTGGCTGCTCCAGGCCTGGACGCTGCTCGGGACGACCGCCTACGCGCTCGGCCCCTCCGGGCTGGCCGCCGCCCAGGTGGTCGTCCTGCTGTGGCTCGCCGTGGCCACCGCGCTCGCCCAGGTCGTGGCGTGGACCTTCGAGGGCGTCCGACGCGGCAACCACGGCATCGCCGGCGTCCGGCTCGTCACCCTCGCCCTGCTCGGGCTGGCGCTGGGGCTGCAGATGGCCGATGCGCTGGTCACGGTGCTCGACCGGCTGCCGACCCGGCGGATCGTGCTCGGCATGCTCGGCGGCGTCTCCTGGACCTGGGGCGCGACGGTCGCGGCGCTGCTGGTCGCCCTCGTCCTGGCCGCCGCCCTCGGCGCCGTGCCCGCCCACATCGCCGCCCGGCGCACGCCGCGTGACGAGGCGCGCGTCGAGTCCGGGCGGTACGCCGCCCGTCGCCTGCCCGGCTCGGACCTGGCCGCCCTGGTGCGGACCGACCGCGGGTCGGTCTGGCGCGCGGTGCCGATGCGCCGCGGGATCGCCGTGCTGGCGATCGGCCCCGGCGCGGTGGCGCTGCTGGGCGACCTGCCCTGGTCGACGATGACGATCCTGCCCGGCCTGGTCGCCTCCGGCGGCGCGCTGCTGTTCGGCGTCAACGCCTGGTGCCTCGACGCGCGGGGCGGGCTGTGGCGCGAGAGCCTGCCGGTCGCGCCGGGGACGGTGTTCACGGCCCGGGCCTGGGTGCTCGCGGAGTTCCTGGTCGCCGCGTCGGCGGTGACGGTTCTGCTCGCAGCGGTGCGGGCCGGCGTGCCGTCGGCGGCGGAGCTGACCGCGCTGGTGTGCACGGTCGTCGTGGTGACCGTGCAGGTCGTGGGCGCCGGCATGCGCTGGTCGGCGCAGCGTCCCTACGCGGTCGACCTGCGGTCGGCGCGCGCCACGCCGGCGCCGCCGCTGACGATGGTCGGCTACTCGACCCGGCTCGCGGTCTCGACCACGCTCACCGGCCTGGTCTTCTCCGGCCTGGCGCGCGTCCCCGCGTGGGAGGTGTCGGTGCTGGTCGCCGTGCCGTTCGTCTGCTGGTCGCTAGCCCGGCTGGTCCGCGCGCGGGCGCGGTGGGTCGACCCGGTCGACCGGGCGCGGGTCGTCATGGCCGTCGCCGGCTGAGTCGCCAGGACCCTCGGCCCCGGCGCACACGATCGTTCAATTGCGCGGGAATGTCGGGTCTACGCGCGGGTAACGCGCAACAACCGCGCAATTGCGCGATTGTCGTCGCGCGCTCAGCCCGGATCCGCCCTCAGCCGGGATCCGCGCTCAGCCCGGGTTCGCCTCGGTCGAGCAGTCGGCCTGGGCCCGGGTGAGGGCGGCGACGTCGGGGGAGTCCCAGGTGCCGGTGAGCATGCCGACGACGGCCGAGCGGACGGTGTCGTCGTCGAGGTCCTCGCGCAGGCACGCGGCGTACTGCTCCCAGTCGACCTCGCCCTTGGTGAAGGCGACCTGGGCGCGGGCGGACTCGTCGATGAAGTCCATGCACGAGAACATCGCGTCCACCCACACCTCGGCCAGCTCCGGCTCGAGCTCGGGGGAGGTG
Organism: Nocardioides deserti; assembly: GCF_014266025.1. Classification (GTDB taxonomy): domain Bacteria; phylum Actinomycetota; class Actinomycetes; order Propionibacteriales; family Nocardioidaceae; genus Nocardioides; species Nocardioides deserti. The sequence continues at coordinate 325,594 of NZ_JACMYC010000002.1, forward strand.
GGGGCGACGGCGCCGTCGACGACGACGCCGGCCGCCTCGAGGTCGCGGAGGTCGACCCGGTCCAGCAGCTCGTCGGCGAAGCACTCGCCGTTGCGGGTGTCCTGCTCGCCGGGGTGGTCGCCCGCGTAGAGCGCCGCCAGTCCGGAGCGGACCTCCGGGTCGACCGAGGGCCCGCTGTCGCCGGACGGCCCGTCCTCGGAGGAGCCGCTGCACGCGGCGAGGAGCGGGACCAGCAAGGCGACGGGAAGAACTGTGCGCAGCACCCCGTGAGTGTCCCACCCGCTGCTGGTTAGGGTGCGCCGCATGGACTTCTCGCCGTCCCCACGGGCCGCCGACCTGACCGAGCGCGTCCGCGCCTTCCTTGCCGAGGAGGTGGAGCCGGTCGAGCCGCAGTACCACGCCGGCCTCGCCGCCGCCCGGGCCCGCGGGGAGTCCTGGACGCCGCTGCCGGTGCTGGAGGAGCTCAAGGCCAAGGCCCGCGAGCGCGGCCTGTGGAACCTCTTCCTGCCCAAGGAGCACGCCGGTGAGTACGCCGCGCGGTTCGGCACCGACGGCGGCGAGGGGCTGACGAACGTCGACTACGCGCCGATCGCCGAGCTCACCGGCCGGTCGGCGATCGCTCCGCTGGTGCTGAACTGCAACGCGCCCGACACCGGCAACATGGAGGTGCTGCTCCGCTACGGCAGCGAGCAGCAGCGCAAGGACTGGCTCGAGCCGCTCCTCGACGGGAAGATCCGGTCGGCGTTCACGATGACCGAGCCGTTCGTGGCCTCCTCCGACGCCACGAACATGGAGGCGACCGCGGTCGTCGACGGAGACGAGGTCGTCATCAACGGCCGCAAGTGGTGGTCGACGGGCGTCGGCCACCCGGACTGCAAGATCTTCGTCTTCATGGGGCTGACGGATCCCGACGCCGACCGGCACCGCCGGCACTCGATGGTCCTCGTCCCGCGCGACACCCCCGGGGTGAAGATCGAGCGGCTGCTCGACACGATGGGCATCCACGACGAGCCGCTCGGCCACGGCGAGGTGTCCTTCACCGACGTGCGCGTGCCGGTCTCCAACATCATCAGCGGGCCCGGCGAGGCGTTCGCGATCGCCCAGGGCCGCCTCGGCCCCGGCCGCGTCCACCACTGCATGCGGCTCATCGGCCTCGCGGAGCTCGCCCTCGAGATGGCCTGCAAGCGCGGCCTGGAGCGCACGGCGTTCGGCAAGCCGATCATCAACCTCGGCGGCAACCGCGAGCGGATCGCCGACGCGCGCATCGCCATCGACTCCGCCCGCCTGCTGGTGCTCAACACCGCCTGGAAGCTCGACGTGGGCGGCCCGATCAACGCGCTGTCGGAGGTCTCCCAGATCAAGGTGGCCGTCCCCAACATGGCCCAGCAGGTCATCGACATGGCCATGCAGATCCACGGAGGTGGCGGCCTCTCCAGCGACTTCCCCCTCGCCGCCGCCTGGACCGGCGCCCGCGCGCTGCGCCTCGCCGACGGGCCCGACGAGGTGCACCGCGGCGTCGTCGCTCGCCTCGAGCTCGGCAAGTACGGCGCCAAGCGATGACCGGCGCACGCGTACTGGTCACGGGCGCAGCCTCCGGCCTGGGCAAGGCGCTCACCGAGGCGTTCCGTGCCCGCGGCGACGCGGTCCTCGCGACCGACCTCGCCGAGGGGGCCGACCTCCGCCTCGACATCACGTCCGACGAGGACTGGGCGGCCGCGGTCGACCACGTCGAGCGGACCTGGGGCGGCCTCGACGTGCTGGTCAACAACGCCGGCGTCGCGGGCGGAGGGCGGCTCGACGTCGCCACGCTCGACGAGTGGCAGTGGATCACCGAGATCAACCTGTTCGGCGCCGTCCGGGGCACGCGGGCGTTCGTCCCGATGCTCAAGCGGCAGGGCTCCGGGCGGATCGTCAACGTCGCGTCGCTCGCCGGCCTGGTGCACCCGGGCGGGATGGCGTCGTACAACGCGGTCAAGGCGGCCGTCGTCGCGCTGACCGAGACCACCGGCCACGAGCTGGCGTCGTACGGCGTGACCGCGCACGTGGTCTGCCCGTCGTACTTCCGCACCAACCTGATGAGCTCCCTGCGGGGCAGCGACACCACGCTCGGCGCGGTGATGAGCAAGCTGGTCGACGAGTCGCCGACGAGCGCGGAGGAGGTGGCCGCGGCGGTGCTCGCGGGGATCGACCGCGGCGACGAGGTGATCCTGCCCGACCAGGCGGCGCGGGACGCCTACGCGCTCAAGGTGGGTGACCGGGCGACGTACGACGCGGTGATGCGCGCCCAGGCGGTCAAGCTCGACCGGATGGGACAGACGGGGGGCCAGGCATGAGCAGCACCGACAGCGGCAACCCGGCCAAGCCGGTCCGCGAGGAGGACGCCTTCGACGCGGCGGCCGTGAGCGCCTGGCTCGACGGACAGGGCGCGGGCGTCGGCCCGATCGACGAGGTCCGCCAGTTCAGCGGCGGCGCGTCGAACCTGACGTACCTCCTCGTCGCCGGCGACCGCGAGCTGATCCTGCGCCGCCCGCCGGCCGGCAAGAAGGCGGCCGGGGCGCACGACATGGGCCGCGAGTTCCGCATCCAGTCCGCGCTCGCGCCGGTCTTCCCGTACGTCGCCGGCATGGTCGGCCACTGCACCGACGAGGCGGTGATCGGCTCGGAGTTCTACGTGATGGAGAAAGTGCCGGGGCTGATCCTGCGCTCGGAGTTCCCCCGCGAGGTGAGCGCCGAGGAGGCCGACGCGCTGTGCGAGCGGGCGCTCGACGTGCTCGTCGCGCTGCACTCGGTCGACGTGCCGGCCGTGCCGGAGCTGGCGGCGCTCGGCCGCGGCGAGGGGTACGTCGGCCGGCAGGTGCGCGGCTGGGTCGGCCGCATGGCCGACGCGCGCACCGACGACACCGGCGACTGGTCCGACGTGGTGGCGTGGATCGAGGAGCACCAGCCCGCGGACGTGGCGCAGGTGCTGATCCACAACGACTTCCGCTTCGACAACCTCGTGCTCGACGACGACGACCAGCAGCTCGCGGTGCGCGCGGTGCTCGACTGGGAGATGGCCACCGTGGGCGACCCGCTCATGGACCTCTCCTCGACGCTGGCCTACTGGGTCGAGGCGGCGGACGACGAGCTGTTCCAGCTGTTCCGCCGGCAGCCGACCAACGCCCCCGGCATGTGGACCCGCGACCAGCTCGTCGAGCGCTACTGCGCGCGGATGGGCTACGAGATCACCGCCGACCAGCGGCTGTTCTACGAGGTCTTCGGCCTGTTCCGGCTCGCGGTCATCGCCCAGCAGATCTGGTACCGCTACGTGCACAAGCAGACCACCAACGAGTCGCACGCGGTGCTGGGCCAGGTGGTCGCCTACCTCGAGGCGCGCTGCCGCCGGCTGATCGCCGAGCACGGCTCGGGAACCCCGGGAAGCCCCGCCTGATGGGCGTCCTGCTGCTCGTCCGGCACGGCCAGGCGTCCTTCGGGTCCGACGACTACGACGTGCTGTCCGACACCGGTCAGGAGCAGGCACGGCTGCTCGGCAAGCACCTCGCCGGGCACGGCGTCACGCCCGACGTGGTGGTCCGCGGCGACATGCGCCGGCACCGCGAGACCGCCGACGGGATGCTCGAGGGCGGCGGCTGGGCCACGTCGGTCGAGATCGACCCCGGGTGGGACGAGTTCGACCACCTCGGCGTCGTCGCCGCCCACCCCGACCTCGTCGCCGCGACCGACGACCGGCGGGCGTTCCAGCGCGCCTTCGAGGAGGCGACCGCGCGCTGGGCCTCCGGCGCCGACGACGCGGCGTACCCCGAGCCGTGGTCGGGCTTCGTCGGCCGGGTCCGCGACGCGCTCGAGCGGGCGTGCGCGCAGGCCGGCCCCGGCGGGACCGCCGTGGTCGTCACCTCCGGCGGTCCGATCGCGGTCGCCGCCGCGGCGCTCGTCGACCCGCCGGTCGACGGGGGTGGCGACGCCGCTACGACCGCCCGCCTGTGGAGCCGCTTCAACACGGTCGTCGTGAACTCGTCGTACTCCCGTGTCGTCGTCGGCTCCACCGGCCCCCGCCTGCTCACCTTCAACGAGCACGCCCACCTCGATGGGGAGACGCTCACCTACCGCTGAGCGGTCACATCAGCTTCTTGAACACCCCGAGCGGCGCGTGCTTCATGACGACCGAGAGGGGCGCCCACGGCAGGCGCGGGACGCAGGCGGAGTCGACCTGCTTCTCGATCGCCTCGACCATCGCGCGGACGCCGACGTCGGTGGGGACCATCATCTTGGTCTTCTGGGCGACCTTCTCGTTCATCTCCGAGGCGATGTAGCCGGGGTAGAGCACGGTCACCTTGACCGTCTTCCCCAGCGGCTTGCCGTGCAGCTCGTTGCGGATGCCTTCGGCCAGGTAGGCCGCGCCGATCTTGGTGGCGGCGTATGTCGTCATCGTCTTCGGCATGCCTCGCATCGCCGACATCGAGGAGACCATCACCAGGTGGCCGGCCTGCTGGTCACGAAAGACCTCCATCGCGGCCTCGGTCTGGGTCAGCGCGCCGACGAAGTTCGTCACCGCCGTCTCGCGGTTGGCCGCCTGGCCGCCGGTGCCGAGCGGAGCGCCCTTGCCGAGGCCGGCGTTGACGACCACGCGGTCGAGCGATCCGAGGTCGCGACGGAACGCGCGGAAGGTCTCGAAGACGGCGTCCTCGTCCACCACGTCGAGGGTGCGGGTCTCGACGCGGCGCTCGGGGTGGGCGGCGAGGATCTCGGCCCTGAGCTCGGTCAGCCGCTCCTCGCGGCGGGCGCAGAGGGCGAGGTCGTTGCCGCGCGCGGCGAGCTGGCGGGCCATCTCCGCCCCGAGGCCGCTGGACGCGCCGGTGATGAGGGTCGTGGTCATGGTGCGAAGTCTGCCCTGCGGCCGTGCCACCTCGACCCTGCGGGCGCGCCACGCGGGCGGACAAACAAACAGTCAGGCTTGACTGTTTGTGGGGTTCGGGGTCATGCTGACGCCGTGACGACCCCTCCCGGCGCGACGCGTGTGAGCCAGGAGGAGCGGACCCGTACGATGCGGGCCCGGCTGCTCGAGGCGACGGTGGAGTGCCTGGTCGAGCGCGGCTTCAGCGGCACGTCGACGACGCTCGTCTCCGAGCGGGCCGGGGTGAGCCGCGGGGCGCAGCTGCACCACTTCCCGACCAAGAACGCGCTCGTCGTCGCCGCGGTCGAGCACCTCTCCGACGTGCGCCGCGACGAGCTCGACGCCGCCGCCGCGGCGCTGCCGACCGGCCGGCGGCGTACCCGTGCGGTCCTGCACATGCTCGGCGACCACTTCGCCTCGCCGCTCTTCGTCGCGGCGCTCGAGCTGTGGGTCGCCGCCCGCACCGATGAGGCGCTGTTGGAGGCCGTCGCGCCGCTGGAGCAGCGGATCGGCCGCGAGACCCACCGGCTGACCGTCGAGCTGCTCGGCGCGGACGAGTCGCGCCCGGGCGTGCGCGAGCTGGTCCAGGCGACCCTCGACCTGGTCCGCGGCCTCGGGCTCGCCGACACGATCACCGACGACGCCCGCCGGCGCCGCCGCATCCTCGACCAGTGGGCCGACACGCTCGACGCCGCGCTCGCCACCTCCGGGAAGGACGACAGATGACCCTGCTCGAGGACCTCCTCGCGGACCTGCGGGCCGAGGGCGACCAGCTGTACGCCGCCGTCTCGGGCCTCGACGCGGACGGCTGGGCCACGCCCACCCCCGCGCCGGGCTGGAGCGTGGCGACGCAGGTGGCGCACCTGGTGTGGACCGACGAGGTGGCCGTGCTGTCCGCCCGGTCCGCGGTCGGGGACGACGCGGGCGAGGACGCCTGGGACGAGCTGGTCCGCGGGGCCGCCGCCGACCCCGATGGCTTCGTCGACGCGGGCGCCCACGAGATCGCCGCGCTGGCGCCGCTGGCCCTCCTGGCCCGCTGGGGCACCGCGCGCGACGACCTGTCCCGCGCGCTGCGCGAGCTGCCGGCCGGCACGAAGCTGCCGTGGTTCGGCCCGCCCATGTCCGCCGCCTCGATGGCGACCGCGCGCTTCATGGAGACCTGGGCGCACTCCCTCGACGTCCACGAGGCGCTGGGTCGGGAGCCGGAGGTCACCGACCGGGTCCGCCACGTCGTCTTCCTAGGCGTCCGCACCCGCGACTTCTCCTTCGCCACGCGTGGCCTGACGCCGCCGACCGACGAGTTCCGCGTCCAGCTGACCGCCCCGAGCGGTGAGACCTGGGCGTTCGGCCCGGAGGACGCCACCCAGTCGGTGACCGGCTCCGCGCTCGACCTGGCCCGGCTGGTCACCCAGCGGGTCCACCGGTCCGACACCGACCTGGTCGCCGTCGGTCCCGACGCGGACCGCTGGCTGGACGTGGCCCAGTGCTTCGCCGGCCCTCCGGGAGAGGGGAGGCAGCCCCGTGGCTGACCCGACGAGCACCGGCACGAGCCCGCTGCGCATCGGCAACTGCTCCGGCTTCTACGGCGACCGGCTCTCCGCGATGCGCGAGATGCTCGAGGGCAGCCCCCACGACGGATCCGGGCTCGACGTGCTCACCGGCGACTACCTCGCCGAGCTGACCATGCTCATCCTCGGCAAGGACACGATGAAGGACCCGGGCCTCGGCTACGCGCGCACCTTCGTCCGCCAGCTCGAGGACTGCCTGGGCCTCGCGCTCGAGCGCGGTACCCGCATCGTCAGCAACGCCGGCGGCCTCAACCCGGCCGGCCTGGCCGACAAGGTCCGTGAGGTCGCCCGCGGTCTGGGCCTCGACGTCGCGGTCGCCCACGTCGAGGGCGACGACCTGCGCCCGCGCGCCGACGAGCTCGGCCTCGGTGGCGCGCTCACCGCGAACGCCTACCTCGGCGGCTTCGGCATCGCCGCCGCTCTCACGGCCGGCGCGGACGTCGTCGTCACCGGCCGGGTCACCGACGCCAGCCTGGTCGTCGGCCCGGCGGCGGCGCACCACGGCTGGACGCCGGACTCGTACGACGAGCTGGCCGGCGCCGTCGTCGCCGGTCACGTGCTCGAGTGCGGCACCCAGGCCACCGGCGGCAACTTCTCCGGCTTCCGCGAGCTCATCAGCAGCGGCCGGATGGACCCGACCAAGCCGCTCGGCTTCCCGCTGGCCGAGGTGGCCGCGGACGGCTCGAGCGTCATCACCAAGCACGCCGGCACCGGCGGCGCGGTCACGGTCGACACCGTCACCGCGCAGCTGGTCTACGAGATCCAGTCGACCCGCTACCTCGGCCCCGACGTGACCACCCACCTCGACACCGTCCGCCTCGAGGAGGTCGGCGCGGACCGGGTCGCGATCACCGGCGTCCGCGGGGAGGCGCCGCCCGAGCGGCTCAAGGTCTGCGTCAACGAGCTCGGCGGCTTCCGCAACACCGCGGAGTTCGTGCTGACCGGCCTCGACATCGACGCCAAGGCCGACTGGCTGCGCGAGCAGCTGGCTCCGGCGCTCACCGCGGAGTCGGTCACCTGGACCCGCACGGCGCTGCCGCCCGCCGACGCCGACACCGAGGAGGGCGCGTCCGCCCTGCTGCGGGTCACCGTCATGGACCCCGAGGCCGGCCCCGTCGGCAAGGCGTTCACCGGCCCCGCAGTCGAGCTCGCGCTGGCGTCGTACCCCGGCTTCACCATGACCGGCCCGCCCGCCGCCCCCACGCCGTACGGCGTCTACCGCCCGGAGTACGTCGACCGCGCGGCCGTCACCCACACGGTCGTCCACGCCGACGGCCGGCGCGAGGTCGTGCCCGACCCGCCGACGGCGCTCCCGGCCGCGGCCGAGGAGGCGGGCGACACCGGCCGGCGGCCCTCGCCGTACCCGGCGCCGCTGGACTCCCTGACCCGCCGGGCCCCGCTCGGCAGCTTCGTCCACGCCCGCTCGGGCGACAAGGGCGGCGACGCCAACCTCGGCCTGTGGGTCGGCCGGACCGGCGACACCGAGCTCGACGAGGCCCGCACCACCTGGCTCTCGAAGCTCATCACCCCGCGGAAGATCCGCGAGCTGGTGCCCGAGGCTGCCGACCTGCCGCCCGACGCGGTCCAGGTCTACCTGCTGCCGAACCTCGGCGCGGTCAACGTCGTCATCAAGGGCCTGCTCGGACGGGGGGTCGCCGCGTCGACCCGCTTCGACCCGCAGGCCAAGGGGCTCGGCGAGTGGGTCCGCTCGCGCGTCGTGCACGTCCAGGAAGGACTCTTGTGAGCCAGAACGCCCAGACCGACCAGGCCGACCACCGGCAGGCGCTGACCGAGCTGGGCGCGGAGTTCACCCGGCGCGAGATCGCCCCGCACCTCGCCGTGTGGGAGGCCGCACGGGAGGTCCCGCGCGAGCTGCACGTGAGCGCGGCCAAGCAGGGTCTGCTCGGCATCAGCTTCCCCGAGGAGCAGGGCGGCGAGGGCGGCGACCTGCTCGACACGATCGCGCTCCAGGAGGGCATGCTCTCCGCCGGCGCGTCCAGTGGCCTGCTCTCCGCGCTGTTCACCCACGGCATCGCGCTGCCGCACATCTCCGCGCACGGCTCGGCCGACCTCGTCGACCGCTACGTCCGCCCGACGCTGGCGGGCGAGAAGATCGGCTCGCTCGCCATCACCGAGCCCGGCGGCGGATCCGACGTCGGCAACCTGCGCACCACGGCCGTGCGTGACGGGGACGTCTACGTCGTCAACGGCTCCAAGACCTTCATCACCAGCGCCACCCGCGCGGACTTCGTGACCACCGCGGTCCGCACCGGCGGCAGTGCCGGCTCAGGGGGAGGCGCCGCGGGCGTCAGCCTGCTCGTCGTGGACACCGACACGCCCGGCTTCAGCGTGACCCGCAAGCTGGAGAAGATGGGCTGGCACTGCTCGGACACCGCGGAGCTGTCGTACGTCGACGTGCGGGTGCCGGTCGGCAACCTGGTCGGCGAGGAGAACGCCGGCTTCTGGTACATCGCCGAGCAGTTCGTCGTCGAGCGGATGGCCCTCGCCGTCCACGCCTACGGCATCGCCGCGCGGTCGCTGGCGCTGGCCAAGGAGCACTGCCAGCAGCGCGAGACCTTCGGCGAGCCGCTCATCAAGCGCCAGGTCGTGCGGCACAAGCTGGTCGAGATGCAGAGGCAGGTGTGGGTCGCGCGCTGCTACGTCATGGACACGGCTCGCAGGCATGTAGCAGGTGAGAACGTCATCGCCGAGGCGTGCCTGGCCAAGCAGACCGCGTGCGAGACCGCGACCTTCGTCTGCCACGAGGCCGTCCAGCTCTTCGGCGGGGCGGGGTACATGAACGGCACCGAGGTCGAGATGCACTACCGCGACGCGCGCCTGCTGCCCATCGGCGGCGGCGCCACCGAGGTGCTGACCGACCTCGCCGCCAAGCTCCTGGGCTACACCTCGTGAGCGGGACGGTCGTGGGAGCCAACCGGGAGGCGATGCTCGCCAAGCTCGCCGAGCTCGACGCCGAGCACGCGAAGGCGGTCGCCGGGGGCGGGGAGCGGTACGTCGAGCGCCACCACGCCCGCGGGAAGCTGATGCCGCGCGAGCGGATCGAGCTGCTCGTCGACGAGGGGTCGGCGTTCCTGGAGCTCTCACCGCTCGCGGGCTGGGGCTCGGACTTCGCGGTCGGCGCGAGCGTCGTCACCGGGATCGGGGTCGTCGAGGGCGTGGAGTGCCTGATCACCGCCAACGACCCCTCCGTCAAGGGCGGCGCCTCGAACCCGTGGACGCTGAAGAAGATCTTCCGCGCCAACCAGGTCGCGGAGGAGAACGGTCTGCCCACGATCTCCCTGGTCGAGTCAGGCGGCGCGGACCTGCCCACGCAGAAGGAGATCTTCATCCCGGGCGGCCGGCTCTTCCGCGACCTGACCCGCGCCAGCGCCCGCAAGGAGCCGACGATCGCACTGGTCTTCGGCAACTCCACCGCCGGCGGCGCCTACGTGCCGGGCATGTCCGACTACACCGTCATGGTCCGCGAGCAGGCCAAGGTGTTCCTCGGCGGCCCGCCGCTGGTGAAGATGGCCACCGGCGAGGAGTCGCACGACGAGTCGCTGGGCGGGGCGGAGATGCACGCCCGCACCTCCGGCCTGGCCGACTACCTCGCCGAGGACGAGCGCGACGCCATCCGGATCGGCCGACGCATCGTCGCGCGGCTCAACTGGCGCAAGGCCGCTGCGCCGGTCGAGCAGCCGTACGCCGAGCCCGACGCCGACCCGGACGGCCTGCTGGACCTGGTCCCGAGCGACCTCAAAGAGCCCTTCGACCCCCGCGAGGTCGTCGCCCGGGTCGTCGACGGGGTGAGCGCGACCAACACCGTGGCGTTCGACGAGTTCAAGCCGCTCTACGGCACCTCCTTGGTGACCGGCTGGGCGCGGATCCACGGCCGGCCGGTCGGCATCCTCGCCAACGCCCAGGGCGTGCTGTTCTCCGAGGAGGCGCAGAAGGCGACCCAGTTCGTCCAGCTCGCCAACCAGACCGACACCCCGCTGCTGTTCCTGCACAACACGACCGGCTACATGGTCGGCCAGGAGTACGAGCAGGGCGGGATCATCAAGCACGGCGCGATGATGATCAACGCGATCTCCAACTCGACCGTGCCGCACCTGAGCGTGGTGATGGGCGCGTCGTACGGCGCCGGCAACTACGGCATGAACGGCCGCGCCTTCGACCCGCGCTTCCTCTTCACCTGGCCGTCCGCGAAGTCCGCCGTCATGGGCCCCGCCCAGCTCGCCGGCGTGATGAGCATCGTCGCGCGGGCCGCGGCCGCGGCGAAGGGCCGGGACTACGACGAGGCCGGCGACGCCGCGATGCGGGAGTTCGTGGAGGCCTCCATCGAGGAGCAGAGCCTGCCGTTCTTCCTGTCCGGGATGGTCTACGACGACGGGGTCATCGATCCCCGCGACACCCGCACCGTGCTGGGCATCTGCCTGTCCGTCATCGAGAACAAGCCGATCGTCGGCACCGACCGCTTCGGCGTCTTCAGGATGTGACCGGGATGATCACCAGACTGCTCGTCGCCAACCGTGCCGAGATCGCCAGCCGGGTCTTCCGCACCTGCCGGGACCTCGGCATCGAGACCGTCGCGGTCCACTCCGACCCCGACGCGCACCTGCCCTACGTCCGGGAGGCGGACCTCGCGGTCCGCCTCCCCGGGGCCACCCCGGCCGAGACCTACCTGCGGATCGACCTGCTCCTCGACGCTGCGCGCCGCGCCGGCGCGGACGCGGTGCACCCCGGCTACGGCTTCCTGTCGGAGAACGCCGACTTCGCTCGCGCCGTGCTCGACGCCGGCCTGGTCTGGGTCGGACCCAGCCCGGAGTCGATCGAGGCGATGGGGTCGAAGATCGGCGCCAAGGCGATCATGCGCGAGGCGGGCGTACCGGTCCTGGAAGCGCCCGAGCAGCCCACCGAGGCCGACCTCCCGCTGCTGGTCAAGGCGTCCGCCGGCGGTGGCGGTCGCGGCATGCGCGTCGTGCGCACGCTCGCCGACCTGGACACCGAGGTCGCCCGAGCCCGGGAGGAGGCGGCGTCGGCCTTCGGCGACGGCACGGTGTTCGTCGAGCCGTACGTCGAGCGCGGCCGCCACGTCGAGGTGCAGCTGGTCGACGCCGTGGTCCACGGCGACCGGGACTGCTCGGTGCAGCGCCGCCACCAGAAGGTCGTCGAGGAGTCGCCGGCCCCCGGGCTCTCGGACGAGGTCCGGGCGGCCATGCACGAGGCGGCCCGCGCGGCCGCGGAGGCGATCGACTACCGCGGCGCCGGCACGGTGGAGTTCCTCTACGACCCGGCCACCGAACGGTTCTGGTTCCTGGAGATGAACACCCGGCTCCAGGTCGAGCACCCCGTCACCGAGCTCGTCCACGGCGTCGACCTGGTCGGGCTGCAGCTGCGCTCGGCCGAGGCAGGTCTCGAGACAGGCGCTCCGCAACCTCCTCGACCAGCGGAGGGGCACGCGATCGAGGTCCGCCTCTACGCGGAGGACCCGGCGGCCGACTACCAGCCGCAGAGCGGCGTGCTGACGACCTTCGAGGTCCCGGCGGCGCCGGGCATCCGGGTCGACGCCGGCTTCGAGTCCGGCTCGGAGGTCTCCACCCACTACGACGCGATGCTCGCCAAGGTCGTCGCCCACGCCCCGACCCGCGAGCAGGCCGCCCGCACGCTCGCCGGCGTGCTCTCCCGCACCCGCATCCACGGGCTGGTGACCAACCGCGACCTGCTGGTCGAGGTGCTGCGCTCGCCGGACTTCCTGGCGGGGGACCTCAGCACCGCCTTCCTCGGTCGTGTGCCCGCGGACGCGCCGCAGCGCGTCCCCGGACACACGACCTCTGCGGCGGTCGCCGCGGCCCTCGCCCTGGCCGAGCGGGCCGGTGCCGCGCGCACCGTCCAGCGCGGGATCCCGGTCGGCTGGCGCAACGTCGTCAGCCAGCCGCAGCGCACCGAGCTGGCCGAGCGCGACGGCGAGGTCACCACGGTGGAGTGGCTGGGCACGCGCGACGGGTACGTCGTGGACGGGTACGCCGTGGTCGTGGCCGGCCCGGAGCGGGTCACGCTCGAGCGGGACGGCGTGCGCACGACGTACGACGTCGTGGTCAGCGGCCAGCACGGCGCCGAGGCCGTCGACGTCGACTCGCCGCGCGGGCACGTGCGGTTCACGCGCGTGCCGCGGTTCGTCGACCCGGCCGACCAGGTCGCGAGCGGCAGCCTGCTCGCGCCGATGCCGGGCACCGTCGTCCGGGTCGCGGTCGAGCAGGGGCAGCAGGTCGAGGCCGGGCAGCCGGTCCTCGTCCTGGAGGCGATGAAGATGCAGCACACCGTGGCGGCGCCGACCGCCGGCACGGTCACCGAGCTCCCGGTCACCACCGGGCAGCAGGTCGCAGCCGGCGAGGTGCTCGCCGTCGTCGAGGAGGAGCAGTCATGACCGGGACCACCGCCCCCACCACCAGCATCGCGTTCACCGAGTCCGAGGAGCGCCAGGAGCTGCGCAAGGCGGTCTTCGCGCTCGCCTCGAAGTACGGCCACGAGTACGTCGCCGAGAAGGCCCGCACCGGAGGCAAGACCACCGAGCTGTGGGAGGACATGGGCAGGCACGGCTTCCTCGGCGTCAACATCGCCGAGGAGCACGGCGGCGGGGGCGGCGGCATCGGCGACCTGGCCGCGGTGCTCGAGGAGGCCGCGGCCGCCGGCGCGCCGATGCTGATGATGGTCGTCTCGCAGGCGATCTGCGGCTCGGTCATCGGCCGCTTCGGCACCGACGAGCAGAAGAAGCGCTGGCTGCCCGCCATCGCCTCCGGCGACTACACGATGGCGTTCGCGATCACCGAGGCCGACGCCGGCTCCAACTCCCACAACATCACCACCACCGCCACCAAGGACGCTCAGTCGTCGAGGGGCGAGTGGGTGCTGAAGGGCCAGAAGACCTGGATCTCCGGCGTCGACGAGGCGCAGGGCATCCTCGTGGTCAGCCGGGCCGCGGACGCCAAGACCGGCAAGCTCAAGCCCTGCCTGTTCGTCGTCCCGACCGACGCGCCGGGGCTCGAGAAGCAGCCGCTGGAGATGACGTTCGACGCCCCGGAGAAGCAGTGGACGCTGTTCTTCGACGACGTCCGGCTCCCCGCCGACGCGCTCGTCGGCGACGAGGACGCCGGCCTGCTGCAGCTGTTCGCCGGGCTCAACCCCGAGCGGATCATGGGCGCGGCGTACTCCAACGGCATGTCGCGCTTCGCGCTCGCCAAGGCCGTCGAGTACGCCAAGACCCGCACGGTCTGGAAGGCTCCCATCGGCACCCACCAGGGCATCGCGCACCCGCTGGCGAAGGTCAAGATCGAGCTCGAGCAGTCCCGCCTGCTCCAGCAGAAGGCCGCCGCGCTCTACGACGCCGGCGACGACATGGGCGCCGGCGAGTACGCCAACATGGCCAAGTACGCCGCCGGCGAGGTCGCCTGCAACGCCACCGACGTCGCCGTCCACACCCACGGCGGCTCCGGCCTCACCCGCGAGCTGGGCCTGGCCAACATGCTCGTCGCCGCCCGCCTCGGCCGGATCGCGCCCGTCAGCCGGGAGATGATCCTCAACTTCGTGGCCATGCACTCCCTGGGCCTGCCCAAGTCCTACTGAGCGGCCCCGCCGCTGGTGTGGGCGCAGGCCGGGAGGGGTAGGCCAGGACCATGCCCGAACCGACCGGACGACCGTTCTCCACCGGTGAGGAGGCGGTCGCGCGCGTGGCGGCGGACCCGTTCTGGTCCGTGGTCCGGCGCCGCCACCCCGATCTCGGCGTCGTCGTCCTGCCGCCCACCGCGGCGGCCAGGCCGACCGAGGACGAGGTGGCGGCGCTGCCCGAGGTCGACCCGTCCGAGGAGACCGCGCGGGTCGAGTCGCTCGCAGTGGACCTCTGGACGGTGCTGGTCGGAGACGAGCCCGGCGAGGTCGCCACCCGCCGGACGGCCGGACGCGCCCGCGGCACCGTTCGGGTCGAGACGACCGTGCGGCTGGCCGGGATCGACCCGACCGGGGGCGTCGCCGTGGTCAGCCGGGCCGAGGACACGCTGGTCCGCGACGGCTGGCACGTCCTGGCTCCGCCGGACGGCATGCCCCGCGTGCTCGCCGGCCGCGGCGAGGGCGTGGCGCGCGAGGAGCTCCAGCTGGTGCTGGCACCGGTCGAGGGCCACCTGGTGCTGAGGCACCGGGCAGGCGACGTACGCCTGGTCGAGGACACGGGCGGGACCGACGGCACCGGCGTCGAGGGAGCCCCGGCATGAGCAACCTCGGCATCGAGTACAACCAGGTCGAGAAGGCCGCTGAGCGGTGGGACGAGCTCGCCGGCCTGATGACCGACACCGAGCGCGACCTCGCCGACGCGAGCACGGCCGGGCTGGCGCCGAGCGTGCGGGCCGCGGCGACGGCGTTCCTGGCGGCCTGGTCGGGCTACGCCGGGGAGAGCTCGGACATCGCGACCGGCTTCGGGGAGGCGATGCGGGCGCGCGTCACCGACTACCAGGGGACCGACCAGGGCTCGCGCGACGACCTGACCGATCTCGACGGGCGACTGGGACCGGCGCGATGAGCGTCGTCATCGAGGTCCCGCCGTCGCAGCCCGACCGGATCATCGAGCCGGAGGGAGACCCCGCCGCTGCGGACACGTTGGCGACGACGCTCTACACCGCCGCCGGGCGCTACGAGGAGGTCGCCGACACCGCGGCAGAGGTCTGGTGGGTCACGGGGTGGACCGGGGACGCGGCGGACGCCTACGGCGAGGCCACGAAGAGCGCCGGCGACGAGCACGCCGCGATGGCGACGACGGTCCAGCGCGTCGGGCGGGCGGTGACGGCGTACGCCGACACCCTCCGCGACCTGTCGCGCACCTACGAGGAGCTGGTGGACCGCAAGGTGTCGCTCGACGGCCGGCGGACGGCGCTCGTCGCCGACATCAACGCCGTCACCGAGGCGACGCCCGAGGTGGTCGCGGCGCTGCGGGCGCGGGCGAGCGAGCTGCGGGGCGACTACGCCGAGCTCGTCACCGACCACGACGACCTCCAGCGGCGGGTGCGCGAGGCCGAGACGCTGCTGCGGCAGGCGTTCGAGGCGGGCACCTCGTTGGACGAGGCGCTCGCGGACGACGGCGGCGTCCCCCAGGTGGCTCGGGACGTGATGGACCGGCCGGGGGCTCCTGGATCGGGAGCGAGCCCGGAGCAGGTCCGGGACTGGTGGGAGGGCCTGAGCGAGGCCGAGCGCGAGGCCGTCGTCACGGCGTACCCCGAGCGGATCGGCGCCGCCGACGGCCTCCCCGCCTCGGTCCGCGACGACGCCAACCGGGTCGTGCTCGACGACGACCTCGCGACCCTCGGGTCCAAGCGCGACGACGGCACGCTCTCGCCCACCGAGGAGCGGGTGCTCGCCAACGCCGAGCAGGCGAGGCAGGCGCTGGAGGACGCCGACACCTTCGAGGACCCGATCACGGGCGAGCGGCCGGGCGGCCTGCTGCACCTCTACGACCCCGGCGCCTTCGACGGCGACGGCCGCGTCGCGATCGGGGTCGGCGACCTTGACACCGCCGACGACGTCGCGGTCCTCACCCCCGGCATCACCACGACGATGGACGACACCACCAGCTACACCGGGCAGATGATCAACCTCTACGAGGCGACGCGCTACAACGGCGACGGGTCGAGCGTCGCGACGTTGTTCTGGCTCGGGTACGACGCGCCCGACGCGTTCTACGACCCCGCCACTGCCACCGAGGGCCGGGCGGAGGACGGCGGGCGCCGGCTCGCGGACATGGTGGACGGGCTGCGCGCCTCCCGCCCCGACGACCCGGCGCACCTGACCGCGATCGGGCACAGCTACGGCTCGACGACCACGTCGTACGCCGCCGGCGACTTCGACCTGCGCGCCGACGACGTCGTGCTGATCGGCAGCCCGGGCGCGGGCCCGGCCGACCACGCGGACGACTTCAGCGTCGGGGCGGACAACGTCTACGTCGGGCGCGACAGCCGCGACATCGTCGCGGTGCTCGGCGACGAGGGCTGGGTCGGCAAGGGCCCGGTCGGTCTCGGCACGGACCCGTCCTCCGACGGCTTCGGTGCGACCCGCTTCGAGGCCGAGGACGTCGAGCGCGCGCCGATCCGCAACTGGGACGACGGCCACAGCTCCTACCTGCACCACGACAGCGAGTCGCTCTACAACATCGGGCTGATCGTCGACGGGCACGGGGACCAGGTGAACGTCGCCGAGCACAGCTACGACCCGTGGTACGACTTCGCGCGCGACCCCGAGTGGGACCGCGAGCCCAGCAGCGGGGTCGAGGGCGAGTCGCGCACGAGGGACCGGGGCTGACCCGTGGTGCGCGCGAGACTGGCAGCCCCCATCCTGGCCCTGGCCCTGACGGCCCTCCTGGGAGTGACGATGAGCGCATGCGGTGACCCGAAGGTGTCCCCCGAGGAGGGGGCGGAGGCCACCACGGCCTCCCGAGCGGTCGTCGAGGACGCCGTGCGCTCGCTCGCCGACGTCGCGGAGGGCGTCGGTCTCGACCTGCGTCCGCTGAGCGGCGGGTGGTCGGTCTGCACCGCTGAGCCGCCGTCGCTGGAGTACTCCGCCGGGGGATCGGCGAAGCCCCCCGGCACCACGACGGAGGCGATCGCCGCGCTCACCGAGGCGCTCGAGACCGAGGGCTGGACGGTGGAGAACGCCGGCACCGAGCCCCGGCCCTACGCGGTGCTGGTCCGCGACGACCTCCGCGCCAGCCTGGGCGAGTCCCGCCGCCATCCCGGCGAGGTGGACGCCGGCGTCGGCGGTCCGTGCGTCGACACCACCAACGAGCAGGACGCCCTGCTCGGCGAGACGTACGACGTGTCCTGACGCAGCGCCCCGCCGGGAGGTCAGAGAGCGACCGTCAGGCCGGAGGCGACCGCCCCGGCCACGAGCCCGACCAGGACGACCGGGCGGAACCGTGCCTCGGGGATCCGGGCGAACACCGCGTCCCCGACCCGCCAGCCCACCGGGCAGGCGAGCGCGCCGGCCGCGGCCAGGACGCACAGCTCCAGGTCCACCCGCCCCACGGCGAGCAGCGCTCCGACCGCGACCAGCTCCTGGCACCAGAAGGTGACCTGCAGGGTCGCGCGCGTGCGCAGCGGGCCGAGGGTCGTCGACTGCAGCAGCAGGACGAGCGGCGGGCCGTTGAGCCCGGTCGAGGTGAGCATCGCGCCGCTGACCGCTCCGGCCCCCCACTGCGCGCCCGGGCCGGCCGGGAGCCGGACCCGGAGCGCCAGCAGCGCCGCGAGCAGGCAGACGACGGCGCAGATGAGCAGGCGCAGCACGGCCTCGTCGGCACGCAGCAGCAGGACCAGCCCGAGCGGCATGCCGAGCAGGCCGCCGAGGACCATCCGCGACGCCGGGGCGACCGCGACGTGCGCCCGTTCGCGCGCCCCGGAGACCGTCGTCAGGGCCAGCCCCACCAGCGTGGCGACGACGACCGCGCGGACCGGGTCGGTCACCGCGGCCAGGGCCGGCACGGCGACCAGGGCGAAGCCGAACCCGGTGACCGCCTGCGCCGCCGCGGCCACGAAGCAGACGACAGCGGTCCAGACGAGGACGTCGGCGCTCATCAGGGGACCGGCGGCGATTCGGGCATGCAGGCACCCTGGGGGTGGGGGTCGACGGCCCGGGCGTCCGGTCCCGCTCAACGACACGGCACGAGGGCCGGCACCCGCAACGGGCGCCGGCCCTCGGCCTCGGTCCTTCTGCCTCAGCGGACCCGGAGGACCACCTTGTCCTTGCTGCCGGCGACCAGGCTCGAGCCGGCGAGCTTCGCCAGCAGCGCGTGCTTGCCCCGGGCGAGGCGGATGCTCACGACCTTGCGGCCCTCATCGGCGGCGGTGAAGCGGACGGTGCGCCGGGGGACGCCGAAGTCCTTCAGGACGACGGTGCCGGTCCTGGCCAGGCCGGGGACCCGCAGCACGAGCCGCAGCCGGACCGTTGCCTTGCCGTTCCTGACCTGTCCGACCTCCAGGGTCGAGAGGTCGACGGTCGAGGCGGCCTTGCGGACCACCAGGCGCACGGTGTCGCTCGAGGCGGCGAAGGTCTCCTCGGCAGGGGTGAAGGTCGCGACCGCGGTGGTCACCCCGGGGCGCAGGCCGGGGACCTGCAGGGTGGCCCGTCCGCCGGAGGTGGTGGCGCTGGCGACCACTTCGCCGGCCACCAGCAGGTCGACGGTGCCCTCGGCGGTGCCCTCGTCCGCGGCGACGTTGACCGTCACGGTGGGCGAGGTCGGGTAGGCGACCGGCGCGACCGGGGAGACCGTCAGGCTGGTCGCCACGGGCTCCGGCTCGGGGGTCGGGTCGGTCGGGGTCGGGTCGGTGGGAGTCGGGTTGGTGGGAGTCGGGTCGGTGGGGACCGGGTCCGTCGGGGTGGGGTCCGTCGGGGCCGGTTCGGGTGCGACGAGCTCCTCACCGGCCGGGCCGGCCCAGAGCAGGGCGCGACCGGCCTGGCTCAGGCCTCCCTTCGGGTGGGTGCGGAAGAACACCGAGGTACCGAAGACGAGCGCCTTCGCGCCGGTCGTCGGGTGCTCCGAGGCGACCACCGAGGCCTTGCCGGCGGCCACCTCGGGACCGTTGGTGCTCGTGGTCCCGCGCCAGTGCCCGGCGAGGAAGGGCTTGGTCGCGTCGTAGCTCTGCACGACCTGGGTCCCCGGGCCGAGGTCACTGAAGGAGTAGGCGGGGTAGACGAACGAGGTGTCCGGCGCGTACGGCTCCAGCACGGAGCCCGCGGGCGTGTCGACGTCGACGATGCCGTTGCCGGAGCCGTTGCCGTTGGTGACGGTGCCGCTGAGCAGGCCGAAGGACGCCGCGGCGTTGAACGCTTGGTTGGTCCGCCCGAGCAGAGCACCGCCGCCGGCGAGGAACGCCTCCACCGCGGTGCGTGCCGCCGAGCCGGCCGCCGGGTTGAACGACGAGCCGACCCAGAGCACGTCGACGGGGTCGAGCGCGCCCGGTGTGGCGTTGAGGGTGTTCACCGAGAGCGGCGTCAGGTCGTCGAAGCCGAGCTCCTCGAGCGACAGCCGGTCGTCCTGGGTGCCGACGTAGCCGATGGTGAGGTCGGTCAGCGGCTTGGTGGCCTCGTCGTCCAGGGCCGCCAGGTCGTCGGCGGACGCGTTCTCCATCTCGACGTCGAACCGCCGTGCTGCCGCCAACGCGGCGGAACGTGCCGCGCCGTCGACGACCACCGACCCGTCCTCGAGCATCGAGACCTTGACGCCGTCCTCCAGGAGGGCGTTGAGCGCCCGGTAGTCCGGCACGCCGGCGACGTCGAAGCTCAGGAAGCCGCCGGTCGCCGCCGGCACCTCCACCTCGGGAGCCTGCGAGAGCCGCACCACCGCCCCGATGGGTGCGTCGGTGACGAGGCCGACCTTGTCGACGCTGGCGCCCCAGAGGTAGCCGAGGCTCCAGGCGGAGATGTCGTACATCGACGGGACCCTGGCCGAGATGTCCTCACCCAGGTCCAGGAAAGCGTTCGCGAGGCCGCGCAGCGGCTGGTGCATGTCGACGACGTAGGAGCCGCGGGGATAGGTCGTCCCACCCACGGTGGTGGTGGCAGCCAGCTGCCCGACCTCGATGTCGTGGTCGAGCAGGTGCTGCACCAGCCGGTGGGCGTCGCTGGAGGACCGCTGGGCGTCGCCCACGGGGATCATGTAGGCGCGGGGCAGTGTCACAGGCTCCTGGTTGTCCGCGACGTCCCACAGTGCGCGCCACTGCGTCGGCCCGGGCACCGAGGCGACGTCGTCCACGGTGAGGTTCTTCTTGGGCTCGCCGGCCACGCCCCGGCGGAACGCCTCGATCTGGTTGCGGATCATGTCGCGGGCGTTGGTCGCGACGTTCATGTAGCCGACGATGCTGCGCATCGTCTCGTAGGCCACCTCGGTGTTGACCGCCGCACGCGCGGGCGTCTGGCGACCGCCGGCGGCACCGCGGGTCAGCGGCAGCTCCACCGTCGCGGCGGCCGCACCGTAGAACGCGGCGTACTGCGCGGTGAAGACCGGCGGGAAGTCGTCCCAGCCGTCCGGGGTGTCGCGGTAGGGGATCTTGATGTGCGCGGTGTTCGGCCCGGTGTTGGCGGGGACGACCCGCCCGGTGGTGGTGTCCAGGTAGGTGTTGCCCGGGATGGCTGCGTCGACGACGTCCTTCTCGACCTTCAGCGCCAGCGCGTAGTTGTGGGGCATCGTCAGGTCGTACTCGTAGTTCGAGCCGTGCGGCGGCCCGCAGGGCTCCATCTGCAGCACGTTGGTGTAGCCGTGGAAGTCCGCGGCGTAGATGGGCTGGATCGCCTGGGCGGTCCGGACGAACGAGCGGGTCTCCGGCGTCGTGTTGGTGATGATGTCGCGGTTCGGGTCGAGCCCCAGCGCGGTCGCGCGGGTCGCGTTGGTCCGGCCGTCGGGGTTCAGTGACGGGGAGAAGTAGATCCGGTTGTTCGCGAGGATGCTGCGCACCTCGCTGAGCGGAGCGGTCGCGAGGTACTCGATGTACTGCATCGCCGCATCGGTGCCCTCCCACTCGTTGCCGTGGATGTTGTTGCTGATCCACACCGGGGTCTTGTAGCCGGCGACGAGCTCCTCGTCGGTCGCCGCGGACGCCGGGTCGTTCTTGATCCGGTCCTTCCACGCGGCCTGCTGTGCCGTCTCGGCCTCGGTCTCCGGCGCCGTGAGCGTCACCAGGTACAGGTCGCGGCCCTCGGTCGACTGACCCACGACCTGCGCCGAGATGCGGTCGCTGGCCGCCATCAGGTCCATCAGCCGCGGCGCGAGGTCCGGGTGGCCGAGCAGCGCCGCGGTGTGGGCGGCGTCGTCGGCGTTGGGCCGGTAGATCCGCAGCTCGGGCTGGTAGGGGTAGGCCGTCGGCATGACGATCGGCGACCCGGAGACGGGCGCCGCCGCGGCCGCCCGCGCGACCTTGGCCCGCTCGACCGGGTCCGTCGACCTGGCCGTGGCCGGCCCGCGGCCGGGGTCGACGCTCGGCGCTGCGGACGGCGGCGCTGCCATCGCCGGCGGCGCGCTCACGCCTAGGACCAGCGAGGAGGCGCTCAGGGCGAGACCGGTCACGCCGGTGAGGGCGCGTAGCTTCTTCACGAGGACTCGTTTCTATCGGCTTGGCTGACGCCGACCACCTGTGCGTCGGCGGTCGCCAGGTTGTCTGACAATCGCCGACCGGGTCCCGATGTAACGGGTCGTTTACCGGATCGACCCCGGGCGCGTTCCGCCGGAGCGCGCTGGTCCAGACCGGTCCGCGCCCGGGCCGGCTGGATCCCCTCGGCTCGCCCGGGGCCGCTCAGAGGCTCGACTGCACCCCGGCGAGCAGCTGGCGCGCCATGACGATCCGCTGGACCTGGTTGGTGCCCTCGTAGATCTGGGTGATCTTGGCGTCGCGCATCATCCGCTCGAGCGGGTAGTCGCGGGTGTAGCCGTAGCCGCCGAGCACCTGGACCGCGTTGGTGGTGACCTCCATGGCGACGTCGGAGGCGAAGCACTTCGCAGCCGCACCGAAGAAGGTGAGGTCGGCGTCGCCGCGCTCGGAACGGCCGGCGGCGGCGTACGTCATCTGGCGGGCCGCCTCCACCTTCATGCCCATGTCGGCCAGCATGAACTGCAGGCCCTGGAAGTCCGCGATCGGCGTGCCGAACTGCTTGCGCTCCTGCGCGTAGGCCAGCGCGTGGTCGAGGGCGCCCTGCGCGACGCCGACGGCCTGCGCAGCGATCGTCACGCGGGTGTGGTCGAGGGTCTTCATTGCGGTCGCGAAGCCGGTGCCCTCGGCGCCGATCATCCGGTCGGCGGGGATGCGGACCTTGTCGAGGTAGACCTCGCGGGTGGGGGAGCCCTTGATGCCGAGCTTCTTCTCGGGCGCGCCGAAGGAGACGCCCGGGTCGGACTTCTCGACGACGAAGGCGGAGATGCCCTTCGAGCGCTTCTCGGGGTCGGTGACGGCGAGGACGGTGTAGTACTCCGAGACGCCGGCGTTGGTGATCCACCGCTTCACGCCGTCGAGCACCCACTCGTCGCCGTCGCGGACCGCGCGGGTGCGCATCGAGACGGCGTCGGAGCCGGCTTCGGGCTCGGAGAGGCAGTAGGAGAAGCCGCCCTCGCCCCGCGCGAGCGCGCCGAGGTACTGCTTCTTCAGCTCTTCCGACCCGGCGATCTGCACCGGCAGCGAGCCGAGCTTGTTGACCGCCGGGATGAGCGAGGCCGACACGTCGGCGCGCGCGACCTCCTCGATCACGATCACGGTGGCGAGCGCGTCGGCGCCGGCGCCGCCGTACTCCTCCGGCACGTGCGGGGCGTGGAAGTCGGCGGCCAGCAGCGCGTCGGCCGCCTCCTGCGGGAAGCGGGCCTGCTCGTCGACCTCGGCGGCGTACGGCGCCACCTTGGCGTCGCAGATCGCGCGGACGGCCTCGCGGACCGCGCGGTGCTCCTCGGACAGGTCGTACAGGGGGAAGTCGTTGCTCATGCGGGGTGTCTCCGGATGGGTCTGGCTGGGTGGGTCTGGTGGGTCGGCCGGGGGATCAGTAGGTGTAGAAGCCGCGGCCGCTCTTGCGACCGAGCAGGCCGGCGTCGACCATCCGCTGCAGCAGCGGCGGGGCGGCGTACAGCGGCTCCTTGAACTCCTCGTAGAGCGACTCGGCGACGGCCTTGGTGGTGTCGAGGCCGATCAGGTCCGCGAGCGCGAGCGGGCCCTGCGGGTGGGCGGCGCCGAGCACGAGGCCCTGGTCGATGTCCTCGGCGGAGGCGAAGCCGGACTCGTACATCCGGATCGCGGAGAGGATGAAGGGGATCAGCAGCGCGTTGACGACGAACCCGGCGCGGTCCTGGCAGTCGATGGCCTGCTTGCCCAGGCGGTCCTGGACGAAGGTGCGGCTGCGCTCGGTGGTCTCCGGGGCGGTCAGCAGGCTCGGGACGAGCTCGACGAGCTTGAGCACCGGGACCGGGTTGAAGAAGTGGATGCCGAGCACGTTCTCCGGGCGCTGGGTGACGACGCCGAGCTTCATGATCGGGATCGAGGAGGTGTTGGACGCCAGGATCGCCTGGTCGTCGGTGAGCGTCTTGTCGAGGGTGCGGAACAGGTCGACCTTGGCCGCCTCGTCCTCGACGATCGCCTCGACGACGAGCTGCCGGTCGGCGAGCGCGTCGAGGTCGGTGGCCGGGGTGATCCGGGCGAGCACCTCGTCGGCGGTGCCGGTGAGCTTGCCCTTGGCCTCGGCCCGCCGCAGCGACGCCTCCAGCCGCGAGCGGCCGCGGTCCACCGCTGCCTGGTCGGCGTCGACCACGACGACGTCGAGGCCGGCGCGCGCGCTGACCTCCGCGATGCCGGCTCCCATGAGCCCGAACCCGATGACTCCCACGCGCTCCACGGCTGCGTCCTCCTCACGACCGGGCCACGGTGGCACCGGATACCGCCTAGACGGTACGCCGTACCGTCTAGGCTGCGGTCGGCAGGTCCGGGTCCCGGTCTGCCGAGGCCGCTCGAGACCACCAGGAGGGACGGAACGTGCCGGAGTCCAGCGCGCGCGAGCGCATCGTCGACGCGGCGTTCGACCTCTTCGCCGAGCGCGGGTACGACGCGACGACGGTCGAGGACATCGCCGCGCGGGCGGGGGTCGGGCGCACGACTTTCTTCCGCCAGTTCCGCTCCAAGGAGCACGTGGTCTTCCCCGACCACGAGCAGCTGCTGACCGCGATCGCAGCGCGCCTGGCGACCGCGACCCCGCGGACCGCCGTCGTCGGGGTTTCCGAGGCGGCCGGCCTCGTGCTCCAGCACTACCTCGAGGAGGGGGAGCGGGCGCGCCGCCGCTACCGGCTGACCCGCAGCGTGCCGGCGCTGCAGGAGCGCGAGCGGGCGGGGATCCGGCAGTACGAGCGGACCTTCGCCCGGCACATCCACGGCTGGCTCGGCGGCACGCCCGAGACCCTGCTGCGCGCCGAGCTGATCGCCAACGCCGTGGTCACCGGGCACAACCACGTGCTCCGCGCCTGGCTGCGCGGGCAGCTGGCGACCGCGTCCGAGGCGCGGCGGGCCTTCCGCGCGGCGATGGCGGAGGTCGAGTCGCACGTCGACGTGCCCGGCCGCGAGGCCGCGCCGGCCGAGGCGCTGCCAGCGGTGCTGGTGCTCCGCGACGCGAGCGACCTCGACCGGCTGCTGCCGCAGATCCGCGACCTGCTGGGCTGAGCAGGTCTCCGGTCGCTGTCAGCGCCAGCCGAGGGCGGGCGCGACGTGCTCGACGACCGCCTCGAGGACGTGCGCGTTGTAATCGACGCCGAGCTGGTTGGGGACGGTCAGCAGCAGGGTGTCGGCCGCCGCGACGGCCTCGTCCTCGGCGAGCTCGCGGACCAGCTGGTCCGGCTCGCCGGCGTACGTCTTGCCGAACCGAGCACGACCGCCGTCGATCATCCCGACCTGGTCCTGGCTGCGGGACTCGTGGCCGAAGTAGGCGCGGTCCATGTCGTTGACGATCGGGAAGATGCTGCGGCTGACCGAGACGCGCGGCTCGCGCGGGTGGCCCGCCTCGGCCCATGCGGCGCGGAACCGCTCGATCTGCTCGGCCTGGAGCCGGGAGAACGGCACGCCGGTGTCCTCGGTGAGGAGCGTGGAGCTCATCAGGTTCATGCCCTGCCTCGCGGTCCACTCGGCGGTCGCGCGGGAGCCGGCGCCCCACCAGATCCGGTCGCGCAGGCCGGGCGAGTGCGGCTCGAGGCGGAGCAGGCCGGGCGGGTTGGGGAACATCGGGCGCGGGTTCGGCTCGGCGAAGCCCTCGCCCTCGAGCACCTGCAGCAGCACCTCGGTGTGGCGGCGCGCCATGTCCGCGTGGTCCATGCCCTCCGGCGGCTCGTATCCGAAGTAGCGGTAGCCGTCGACGACCTGCTCCGGCGACCCGCGGCTGATGCCGAGCTGCAGCCTGCCGCCGGAGATGAGGTCGGCGGACCCGGCGTCCTCGGCCATGTAGAGCGGGTTCTCGTAGCGCATGTCGATGACGCCGGTGCCGATCTCGATCCGGCTGGTGCGGGCGCCGACGGCCGCGAGGAGCGGGAACGGCGAGGCGAGCTGCCGCGCGAAGTGGTGCACGCGGAAGTACGCCCCGTCGACGCCGAGCTCCTCGGCCGCCACCGCCAGGTCGATCGACTGCAGCAGCGCGTCCGAGGCCGACCGCGTCTGCGACTGCGGCGAGGGCGTCCAGTGGCCGAAGGACAGGAAGCCGATGTTCTTCATGACTGGTTGAACATTCACTCGTTCGCGGTTGTTCCGGCCTCACGCCGCTCGTGCAGGCGCTGCTGGGCCTCCTCGAGGAACGCCAGGCACGGCGCTTCGCTGTCGGGGTGCCTCTCGACCAGGTGGAAGGTCCAGCGGTCCATCGCGGCGAGGTAGCCGTTGTCCTCGCCGGGGCGGTACGCCGACCACGGCTTGCCGCTGCGGACGGTGCACGCGGTGCAGGAGATCTTGTAGACCAGCTGGTCCGCGGCGTCGACGTCGACCTTCACCCGGGCGAGCGGCCCGGCCTGGGTGGCCGCGCGGCGGCCGCGCGCGGATCGGCTGGCGGTCATCCCGCAGAGGCTACGCGCCGCACGCCCGCGTCCCCGGCGGGGGAGCCCGGGGACGTCCGGCGCGACGGGGCGCCCGGAGGTCCGGGACGTCCAGCACGGCGGCGGTGACGCACACGAGCCGTTCCACCCGACGAACCAGCCGCTGCGCGGGTCCGGGTCGGACGGCACGTGTGCGCTCCGCCGTGCCGGTCACCGTCGCCGGCCGCTGCGCCGGGTGGGTGACCAGGAGCCACGCTAGGCCGCCGAAGCGCCGAAACACGACGAAACGGCGGGTACTAGGACCATCGGGCACGCGCGGCTGGCACCCGGCGTACCGTGTCCGCACCCCGCCGGACCCGCAGCACGGAGACCCCGCCATGCCCCGCCTCACCACCGCCGTCGCCGGCCTGGCCGTGCTCGCCGGCAGCCTCGTCGCGGCCCCCGCCACCGCCGAGCCTGCCCGGACCGCCACCGCTGCGCCGGCCGGTCCGGCGTACGTCGCCCTCGGCGACTCCTACGCCTCGGCCGCAGGCGTGCAGCCGGTCGACCCCACGGCGCCGGTCGAGTGCCAGCGCTCGACGCGCAACTACGCCCACGTCATCGCGGAGCGGACCGGCGCGCAGCTCACCGACGTCACCTGCGGCGGCGCCCAGACCCGCGACCTCCGCGCCCCCCAGCACCCGACGGTCGCGCCGCAGCTCGACGCGCTCTCGGCGTCGACCGAGCTGGTCACGGTGACCATCGGCGGCAACGACGGCAGCGTCTTCGGCGGCGCCATTCGCGACTGCAGCCTCGCCGGCTTCGCCACCGGCGGCACCGGCAGCCCGTGCCGCGACCAGCAGGGCGAGCGGTACGAGGACGTCGTCCGCGACACGACGTACCCCGCGCTCGTCCAGGCGTTCACCGACGTGCGCGAGCGCGCGCCGCAGGCGACGGTGGCCGCGCTCGGCTACCCGTGGATCCTGCCGGCCGAGGGCGGCTGCTTCGGCAGCATGCCGGTGGCCGAGGGCGACGTCCCCTACCTGCGCAGCCTCCAGCGCACCCTCAACGACGCGGTCCGCCGCGCGGCCGAGGAGGCCGGCGCGACGTACGTCGACCTCGAGCAGGTCTCCGAGGGCCACGACGCCTGCCAGCCGGGCGGCACCCGCTGGATCGAGCCGGTCTTCGGCGGCACCAACCCCGTCGTCGTCCACCCGAACGCGCTCGGCCAGCAGCGGATGGCCGAGGCCGTCATCCGCACGCTGGGCCTGACGGTGCTCCCGGAGGAGACGCGTGGGGACAAGGTGCTGCGCCGCTACGCCGGCCTCGTCGCCTACCAGGAGCTCCCCGCCGCCCGGGCCCGAGCACTGCGCAAGCACGTCCAGGCCGTCGTGCGGTACGCCGCCCTCGGTCTCGACTCCGACGCCCGGATGCGCCTCCACCTGCTCCGCGAGCGGGTGACCCGTCAGCAGCAGGCCGGCCACGTCACCCGGCAGCAGGCGAAGGCGCTGAAGCGGTTCACCCGGCGCGCCGCGATCCTGCTCGACCTGTGAGGGCTGGGTTGGAAGCCGGCGTGAGGGGACAGGCGTGACCGGGCTGGGCACGGACGAGGTGCTGGTCATGCTCCAGGAGGTGGCGGCGGAGGTGATCACGCCCCGCTTCCGCAGCCTGGCCGAGGGGGACGTGACCTCCAAGAGCCACCCGGGCGACCTGGTGACCGTCGCCGACCGGGAGGCGGAGGTGCTCATCACCCGCCGGCTGCGGGCGGCCTACCCGGACGCGCTGGTGCTCGGCGAGGAGGCGGCGTCCGCGGACGCCTCGGTGCTCGACCGCTACCGCTCCGCCGACCATGCCTTCACCGTCGACCCGGTCGACGGCACCCGCAACTTCGTCAAGGGCTCGCCGGACCACGCGGTGATGGTGGCCGAGCTGCGCGGGGGCGACGTCGTGCGCAGCTGGATCTGGCAGCCGCAGCACGACGCGGCGTACGTCGCCGAACGGGGCGCCGGCGCGTGGCGCAACGGCGATCGGGTGCAGCGGCCGCCGGTCGGCGACGGGCTGCTCGGCGTCACCTCGCGCCGCGGCTGGATCGGCCGCGCGCTGGGCACGCTGCGGACGCTCGAGCTGTCGTGGCGGTGCTGCGGCGTGGACTACCCCGCGGTGGTCGACGGCCGCGCGGACTACGCGCTCTACAAGAAGACGAAGCCGTGGGACCACGCCCCGGGCTCGCTGCTCGTCATGGAGGCCGGCGGCCACGTCGGCACGTTCCGAGGACAGCCGTACCGGCCGCAGGGACCGCCGCCCTCCGGCCTGGTCGTGGCGGCCGACCGGGCGACGTACGACGTCGTGCGCGGGCTGGTGCCGGCCCTTCCCGGACGCTGAGAACGGGCGCATCCTGGGAAGGCAACCAGACGGCCCTCCCGTGCGTCCCTTGAGGAGAACCGTCCCCCGACCCGAGGAGCTCCCGTGCTCAAGCCCATCTCCGCGACGGCCGCGGCAGCCACCGCCGCCGCGCTCGTCCTCGTCGCACCCGGCCCGGCCTCCGCCGCGACGTCGACCTTCGCCGACAAGGCCGGCGACATCGGTCCCGGCGTCGACCTGCGCTCGGTGAAGGTCGTCAACGGCAAGCAGAACCTGCGCGTCGTCACGACCCACCGCAACCTGGTCCCCGGCTTCCGCTCCCAGGCCGGCGGCCGGGTCTTCCTCGACACCGACCCCGACGACAAGGGGCCGGAGTACGTCCTGGTCGGCGGCTACTTCGACGGCACCGACTACGCGCTCATCGAGGTCGACGGCTGGAGCGACCGCGACGGCGACCGCGTCGAGTGCTCCTACGCCAGCTTGCTCGACTACGAGGCCGAGACCGTGCGCTCGCGCTTCGCCCAGGACTGCTTCGACGACGACGGCACCGACGTCCGGGTGGAGGTCCGGGTCAGCGGCGCGAAGAAGTCCGGCGGCACCGCCGTCGACTGGCTCGGGAAGCCGCGCACCTTCAGCGCCCCCATCCCTCGGGGCTGAGTTCCTGGGGCTGAGTCCCCGGGGCTGAGCCCCCGAGGTTGGGCCCGGCTCAGGCGGCCGGGGCCTCCACGGGGGCGGCCGGCCGCCGCACGAGCAGCGCGACGAGCACGGCGATCGCGGAGATGACGCCGCCGTAGAACAGCGCGGCGTGGACGCCGGCGGCGGTCGCGTCGACGACCGACGCGCCGGAGGAGACCTCGCTGACGGAGCGCTTGGTCATCACCGTGACGAACAGCGCCGTCCCGGCCGCACCGGCGACCTGCTGCAGCGTGGAGACCGTGGCGCTGCCGTGGGAGTAGAGGTGCGGCGGGAGCGAGCCCAGCGCCGAGGTCATCAGCGGGGTGAACATCAGCGCCAGGCCGATGCTCATCACGACGTGGATGGCCACGACCGTGCCCTGGCCGGTGGTGGTGTCCAGCATCGACATCGACCACAGGGCGACCGAGGTGACCGCCGCGCCGGGGGCCACGAGAGGGCGGGGGCCGACCCGGTCGAAGAGCCGGCCGACGAACGGCGCCAGCAGGCCCATGGTGAGCCCGCCGGGCAGCAGCACCAGGCCGGTCTCGAGCGTGCTGAGCCCGAGGACGTCCTGCAGGTAGATCGGCAGCAGGATCAGCGTGCCGAAGAGCGCCATCATGCTGACCGCGACCAGCAGCGAGGCGATCGTGAAGGTCCGGTTGGCGAAGGTGCGCAGGTCCAGCAGGGCACGCTCGCGCAGCGACAGCTGGCGCACGACGAAGGCCGCCAGCGCAGCGGCGCCGACCACGAGGGGCAGCCAGACGGGCAGGGGGGTGTCGCCGGCGGCGGCCTCGCCGATGCTGCTCAGCCCGTAGATCAGGCCGCCGAACGCGAACGCCGAGAGCACCACCGAGAACGCGTCGATCGGGATCCGCCGGGGCTCGGTGACGTTGCGGACCCAGGCCGTGCCGAGGGCGAGCGAGACGACCGCGATCGGCAGCACCAGCCAGAACATCCAGCGCCAGTCGAGCTGGTCGAGCACGATGCCGGAGATCGTCGGGCCGATCGCCGGGGCGACCGAGATGACGATCGAGATCGTGCCCATCATCCGGCCGCGCCGCTCGGCCGGGACGATCGTGAGGATCGTGGTGATGAGCAGCGGCATCATCAGCGCGGTGCCGACCGCCTGGACCACCCGGGCGCCGACGAGCACGGCGAAGGTCGGCGCGAGCGCGGCCAGCAGCGTGCCGGTCGTGAACGAGATCATCGCCGCCATGAAGACCCGGCGCAGCGGGAAGCGGGTCAGCAGGAAGCCGGTGATCGGGATGACCACCGCCATGGTCAGCAGGAACGCCGTGGTCAGCCACTGGGCCGTCGCCGCCGGCACGTCGAACTCGCGCATGAGCTCGGGCAGCGCGACGCCCATGATCGTCTCGTTGAGGATCACGACGAACGCCGAGCCGACCAGCAGCGCGATGAGACGACCCGGCCGCTCCACGACGGGGGCGGACGGGGTGGGCGGAGCGGCGGTGGTGGTCACGAGGGGTAGGAACGCCCGCCGCAACCCGGTTGTTCCCGTCAACCAGTCGGCGCGGGTGTGACTCGGGCGTCAGTCGCGCAGGCGGCGCACCAGCGCGTCGACGTCGTCCGGCGCGACGCCGAGTCCGTCGACCACGTAGGTGCGGAGGTCGCCGTACGCCGCCGCGACGGCGTCCCACGCGGTGCGGAGGTAGGCCTCGTCGGCGACCATGACCGCCTCGTAGACCGCGACCTTCTCGGGACCGAGGTGCTCGGCGATCTGGCCGAGGTACTTCGCGCGGGTGGCTGTGGAGAAGGTGTTGGTGAGCAGGTAGTCGGCCAGCACCACGTCGTCGGCCACGCCCGCGAGCCCGAGCACGACCGCCGCCGCCCAGCCGGTCCGGTCCTTGCCGGCGGTGCAGTGGAACAGCTGCGGACCGTCCGTGGTCGCCATCGCGGTGAGCAGCTCGCCGAAGGCGGACCGGGCGGCGGGGTGCTCGACGAACCCGCGGTAGACGTCGAGCATCGCGGCCAGGGAGTCCTCCCCGGTCTCGAGCGCGGCGACGCGCTCCATCGGGATCCCGCCGACCGGCAGGTGGCGCCAGGTCGCGCCCGGCACGGGCACGTCCGGGTGCGCCGCCACCTCGTGGTCGCCGCGCAGGTCGTAGACCGCGGTGATGCCGAGGTCGCGCAGCGCGTGCGCGTCGGCGTCGGTCAGCTGCAGCTCGTTGGAGCGGAACAGCACGCCGCGGCGTACCCGTCCCCCGTCCGTCGTCGGGTGGCCGTCCGCGGCGACGTCGCGGAAGTTGTCCGCCGACGCGAGCCGGACCAGCTCCTCGCCGACCTGCGGTTCGCTCACCCGCGCAGGATAGGGGCCGCAGGCGACCGGCCGGCGGCGAACAGGTGAACCGGCCGGGGACCGGTGGTTTTCAGACGAGCGGCACGAAGCGGTAGTGCCCCTCGCGTCGCACGGCGGTGCGCTGCCCGTCGCGGTCCACGACCAGCATCACGCCGGCGACCGGCAGCACCATGCGGCCGCCGTCGACGAGCTGGCCGACCAGGGTGCGGGGCAGCTCGGGGGCGTCGGCGGAGACGAGGATCCGGTCGTACGGCGCGTGGCCGGGGTCGCCGAGCACGTCCGGGTCGGCCGCCACGAGCGAGGCCCAGGGCCGGTCGGTCCGCGCGAGGTTGGCCGCGCCGAAGGACACCAGCTCCGGGACCACCTCGGTGCCGCGGACCCGGCCGGTGGGGCCGACCAGGTGCGCCAGCAGTGCGGTCGTCCAGCCCGAGCCCGCGCCCACGTCGAGCACGTGCTGCCCCGGGCGCACGTCGAGCAGGCGCAGCATGGCCGCCACCGTGCTCGGCTGGGAGCTGGTCTGACCGTGGCCGAGGGCGAGCGGTCCGTCGTACGACGCCCGGTCCCGCACCTCCGGCGGCAGGAAGCCGGCACGCGGTGTCGCCGCGAAGGCCGCGGTCACCGCGTCACTGCCCGCGTCACTGCCCGCGTCGCTCGGTTGCTCGGGGACCACCCCGGACCGGTGCCCGGCCCTGCGGGGAGCAGACCCCCGCAGGCCGGACCGGACGTCAGGCGTCGGTGAACTCGACGACCAGCAGCGGGTCCTGCGACGGGATCACCGATCCGCCGGCGGGCTCGACGGTGATGCCGAAGCCGTCCGCGGTGGCCGGGTCGCCCCGCAGCGGGACGACGTTGTCCGGTCCCTCGGGCATCAGCCCGGCCGAGACCATCGTGTCGTCGTGCTGCAGCCAGGTCTGGAAGACCTTGCCCTCCGGCGCCGGCCCCATGTCGTGGGTGACCACGACCGCCTCGTTGAGCGAGGCCGAGCGGTAGAGGACCGCCTCGGCGCCGTCGGGGAAGCGGTGGCGGAAGGTCTGCACGTCCGCCGCCTGCTGGATGCGCTCGACCGCGGAGAGCCGCGGCGCCTGGCTGGTGTCGTCGTCGGACCAGGGCTGCTGGGCCACGACGGTGCCACCGACGCCGACCGCGACCACTGCGGCCGCGGCGACGAGCAGCGTCCGCAGGCGGCGGGTGCCGGACGCGGAGGTGGGGGCCGTGGCGGTCGCAGGAGCTGGGGTGCCCCCCGTTCCGGGCCCGTCGGGGGCATGGGTCCCGACGGGTGCGACGGGGGGTACGACGGGGGGCAGCGGCCGCACGGTGGCGATCTGGGCGAGCACCCGGTCGCGGAGGTCGGCGCCGGGCGGCGTCATCGTGGTCTCGGCGAGCAGCGCGCTCGCCTCCTGGAGGCTCGCGACCTCCTCGCGGCAGGTCTCGCAGCCGGCCAGGTGCCGCTCGAACTGGGCGCGCTCGATGTCGTCCAGCGCGTCGACGGCGTAGGCGCCGGACAGGGCGTGGATGTCGTCGCTCATGTCAGCTCCCTACTCCCATCGTGTCTCGTAGTCGGATCAGCCCGTCGCGGATCCGGGTCTTCGCCGTGCCCACCGGCAGGTCGAGCAGGGAAGCCACCTCGGTGTGGGTGTACCCCCCGAAGTACGCCAGCTCCAAGGCCTCGCGCTGGACCGCGGTGAGGCTCTGGAGCGCGTGACGCACCCGGTGCGCCTCGAGCGAGGCGTGGGCGGCCTCGGCGGTGGCGTCGTGCGGCACCGGCTGGTTCTGGTGGTGGTAGCCCTGGTCGCGCCGCGTGGACGCCTCGGCCGAGCGGACCCGGTCGACGGCCTTGCGGTGCGTGATCGTCATCAACCACGACAGCGGGCTGCCGCGGTCGGGGTCGTACCGGCTCGCCGTGCGCCAGATCTCGAGGAACGCCTCCTGGGCGACCTCCTCGGCCTGGGCCGGGTCCCGCACGACCCGCACGGCCAGGCCGACGACGCGCGAGCACGTGGCGTCGTACAGCTGCGCGAAGGCTTGCTGGTCCCCCCGCCCCGCCGACCGCAGCAGGTCGGCGAGGTCGGGTGCGACGGGCGTCCCCTCGTCGGGGACGCCCGTCGCGACGGGCCTCAGGTGTTCCACCCGATGAATCCTGTCACTTGATCCGTTGCCGGTGGGTGTCGCCGGTCAGGCCGGGGGCATGAGGACCTGGTCGATGACGTACACGGTCGCGTTCGCGGTGGGGATGTTGCCGCAGAGCACGTTCGCGTCGTCGACGGTCATGCCCGAGGTGTCGCCCTCGACGGTGACCATGTCCTTGTTCAGCGTCTCCTGCTCGCCGACGACCGACTCGGGGTCGAGCTGGCCGGCGACGACGTGGTGGGAGAGGATCGCGGCGAGCTGCTTCTGGTCCTTGAGGACCGCCTGCAGCTGCTTCTCCGGGATCGCACCGAACGCGTCGTTGGTCGGCGCGAAGACGGTGAGCGCCTCGGCGGAGTTCAGGGTGTCACCGAGGCCGTCGACGGCGCCGACGGCGGTCACGAGGGTCTCGAGCAGCGGGTTGTTGGACGCCGCGGTCGCGACCGGGTCCTGGACCATGCCGTCGAAGGAGCCCGGGCCGTCGGTGGGCACCGCGGAGCACGCGTCGCCGAAGGTCTGTCCCTCCGCGCCGGCCGTGGCCTCGGTCGTGCCCTCCTCGGCGGGAGCGCTGGTCTCGGCGCTGCTCGAGGAGGTGCTGTCGGACGCGGTGTCGCTGCTGTCGTCCTCGCTGCTGCAGGCGGCCAGGCCGAGGGAGAGCGAGATCGCGGCGGCCGCGACACCGGTGCGGCGCAGGGTCTGGAGCTTCATGGTGGAGCCTTCCTGAAGGGGCCGTGCGCACCGTGTCGGTGCGCTGTCGGGTGTTGTTCGGCCCCGCGGCCCCCGCGGATTGGTCCGTCCCTGTGACGCGGGCAACGGCGTTCCTCAACGTTGGTGCAAGGAACGTCGCCGGGCCGCTCGATCCAGCCGGGTGCGCGTCGAAGCGGGGGTAGGGTCGGTGGCGACCGTGGCGGCTTGGTGACCACCACCGCGCGGGCCGGTGCCGAGCATCCGTCGGGCCGGAGGATCGATCCGCCTGCGGTGCAGGCGCACGGCTGGGGGGCCGCACACATGTCCTCGTCCTGGCGCGCATTCCTCGCGTTCTCCGCCTTCCTCGTGCTGGCGGTGACCGTCACCGTCGTCTCGTTCCTGGTGCCAGCGCTCGCCGGTGCGGCCGGCAGCACGGCAGCCACCTGCAGCGCCGGGGTGACCTGCTCGACCGAGTGACCTGTTCGCAGGTGACCTGCTCGCCGGTGACCTGTCGTCGGGGCCGGGCCGGCAGTCCGCGGGGGCGGTCCGCTCCGAACAGACCCTGTGAACCGTCTCCTCGCCGCTCTCGCCGGCGTCCTCGCCACCCTCGCCGGCGTCGCCGCCGGGCACTTGGTCGCCGCGCTCCTCGACCCGGCGACCTCGCCCGTCCTCACCGTGGGCTCGCAGGTCATCGACCTCACGCCCACGCCCGTGAAGGAGTGGGCGATCAGCCAGTTCGGGGACCGCGACAAGCCGATCCTGGTCGGGTCGGTGCTCGTCGGGGTCGTCCTGCTCTCCGCGGTCGCCGGGCTGGTGGCGCGGCGGCGGTTCGCGTACGGCGCCGGCGTGCTGGTGCTGCTCGTCGCGGTCCCCGCCACGATCGCCCTGACCCGCCCGGCGGCGGGCCCGTCCGCGGTGGTGCCGAGCCTGGTGGCGCTCGTCGTCGGCGTCGCCGGGCTGGGGTGGCTGGTGCGGTCGGCCCGGCCTACCGCTGCCCCTTCTCGTGCTTCCTCCGCGAGCTCCGGGCCGTCCCGCCGCGGACTGCTCGTGGCCTTCGGCGTCGTGGCCGGCGTCGCGGCCGTCCTCGGCGGTGCGGGTCGGTGGGTGGCGTCGTACCGCTCGCGGGGTGTGGACGTCGACCTCCCCGCAGCCGCGGACCCGCTGCCCCCGCTGCCGCGGGGCCTGGAGGAACGGTTCTCGGGGATCACGCCGCTGCAGGTGCCGAACGACGAGTTCTACCGCGTCGACACGCGCCTCGACGTGCCGATCGTCGACCACGAGAGCTGGACGCTCACGATCGACGGCGACGTGGAGCGCGAGGTCACCTTCACCTTCGACGACCTGCTCGCGATGGACCTGGTCGAGAAGGACATCACGCTGACCTGCGTCTCCAACAGCGTGGGGGGCAAGTACGTCGGCGGCGCCCGCTGGCTCGGAGTGCCCCTCGTCGCGCTGCTCGACCGGGCCGGCGTCGGCTCCCGGGCCGACCAGATCCTCTCCACCGACGTCGACGGCATGACGATCTCCACGCCGCTGGCCCTGGCCACCGACGGCCGCGACGCGTTGCTCGCGGTCGGGATGAACGGCGAGCCGCTGCCGCGCGAGCACGGCTTCCCCGCGCGGATGGTGATCCCCGGCCTCTACGGCTTCATCAGCGCCACCAAGTGGGTCACCCGGATGACGCTCACGACGTACGCCGAGCAGGACGCCTACTGGACCGAGCGCGACTGGGCCACCGACGCTCCCATCAAGCCGTCCAGCCGCATCGACACCCCGCGCGCCCTCGCCGACCTCGGCGCCGGCGAGAACGTCATCGGCGGTGTCGCCTGGGCGCAGTTCGACGGCGGCGTCGGCCGGGTGCAGGTCCGCGTCGACGGCGGCCCCTGGCAGGACGCCGAGCTCGGCGCCGACGTCGGCAACGACTACTGGCGCCAGTGGTTCCTCCGCTGGGACGCCACCCCCGGCCAGCACCGGATCGCCTCCCGCGTCATCGACGGCGACGGCGACCCCCAGTCCCCCGCCCGCGCCAACCCCTTCCCCTCCGGCTCCAGCGGCATCCAGGAGCTCCTCGTCACCGTCTCCTGATGGCTGCCCGGCCCCTTGGCTCGCGATCTGGTGCCACCGGCTGGCACCAGGTCGCGCACGACCGCCAGCCCCACCCACGACCCGCAGGGGTCCGGCAGGATGACGGCATGGCTGATGAGCTGGTCCACTACGCGGTCGCCGACGAGGTCGCGACCATCACCCTCGACTCGCCGCACAACCGCAACGCGCTGTCGGCGCAGCTGGTGCGCGAGCTCGGCGAGCGCCTGGAGCGGGCGGAGGCGGACGAGGCGGCGAAGGTGGTGCTGCTGCGGGCGGAGGGGACGGTGTTCTGCTCCGGCGCGGACCTGTCCGAGGCGTCGACGGGGGCGCCGGAGGACGCGCCGCGGGGGATCGTCCGGCTGCAGCGGATGATCGTCGGCTCGAGCAAGCCGGTGGTGCTGCGCCTGCAGGGGGCGGTGCGAGCCGGGGGGATCGGGCTGGTCGCGGCGGCGGACGTGGTGGTGGCGAACGAGGACGCGACGTTCGCGCTCACCGAGGTCAAGCTCGGGCTGGCCCCGGCGGTCATTTCGCTGACGGTGCTGCCGCGGCTGACGTCGCGCGCGGCGGCGTACACGTTCCTGACCGGCGAGACCTTCACCGGCGCGGAGGCCGAGCGGATGGGCCTGGTGACCCGGGCCGTGCCGGCCGACGGGCTCGACGCGGAGGTCGAGCGGGTCTGCGCGTCGCTGGCGACCGGCGCGGTGCAGGGCCTGCGGGAGACCAAGGCGCTGCTCGCGCACGACCTGCTCGAGCGGATCGACCGGCTCGGCGACGACGTGGCGGCGCAGAGCGCGCGGCTGTTCGGCTCGGCGGAGGCGCGCGAGGCGATGACGGCGTTCCTGGCGCGCAAGAAGTAGCAGCGGCGGAAATGACGAGACCCGTCCGGCGGTCCCCCAAAGGCGCCGGACGGGTCTCGACGGACGAGGACACTCGGCGCCCCCCGACGCCGCACGCGAGCCATCCCCCCGGTGGCTCGTGTCGTTCCTCGTTCCCTTGGCAGGTCGCCCTGCCGATGAAAGGAAACTACGTGGGCGCCATCCACACGACGTCCACGGCAAGGTCAGCGTTCGGTAACAGATCGTGACGACGTGCGGCGGACGTCAGGAGCCGGCCCCGTCCGTCAGCCCGCCGAGCGCGGTGGCCAGGGCCGGCGACACGCCGATCCGCTGGTCGTCGAGGTGCACGGCGTCGCACTCGGCGCCTGCCAGCCCGACGTCGTACGTCGTCCCGTCCCGCCCGACGAGCCTCGCGAGGTACGCCGTGGCGCCGGGGTCGGGCGTGCACCGCGGCGGGGTCGGGTCGAAGGCGCCCAGCGCCAGCACCCGCACCCGTTCGGCGTCGCTCGGCCGCAGCGGCATGGCGACCGGAGCCACATCGGGACCGTCGTACCGGCACACGACCGCCGCGGCCACGCCGGTCCCCACGAGGTCGGTGGTCGGCCGGCGGGTGATGCCCGCCGGCAGGTCGGGCGGCGAGGCCGGGCAGTCGGGCTCGACCGTCCGGGGCGCGTCGTCGGCACCGGCCTCGAGCGCGAGGGCGGTCATCAGGTCGCGGAAGACGCGGCCGCCGGCGACGACGCGGACCGCGGAGCCCGGCCGGGTGTAGGCCGGGCACTCCGACGTCTCCCCGAACACCTCGGCCACGGTGCCGTCGTCGAACCCGACCTGCACGGCGAACTTGGTCGCCGACGGCGTGGGCCGGCACGGCCCGCCCTGCCCGTCGGTGCGCTGCCAGCCGCGCACCAGCGACGCGGCGCCCTCCGCGAGGACCGCGTCGGGGACGAGGGCGGAGCCGATCTTGAGGGGGTAGGAGGCGCCGACCACGCAGAACCGCGCCCAGGCGGCGTCGCCCAGCAGGAAGTCGGGGTGGTCGAGCTCGCCCTCGGCGCGGGACCGGCACTCGGTGGAGACCTCGACGACCTCGGGCGCGGACAGGTCCGGGCCCGGCCGGGACGCCTGCACCCAACGGGGCGCGAGGGGCACGACGACCGCGGCCGTGACGACCACGGCGCCGGCCGCGGCGACCCGGGCGCGGCGCACCCAGGGCGCGCTGCGCCACGACATCAGCGTCGACTCCGCGGCATGGTGCGCAGGATCCCACAGGCGGCGGCTAGGCTTGAGAACTTGCCGATCCGGGCGCGACGACCGGGCGGCGCAAGCCCGCAGGGACGTCGCACGAGTGGAGAACGAGCGTTGTCCGGAGCATCGAACGACCAGCAGGACCAGCACGACCAGCAGCTCGCGGACCGGGAGGTCGCGGGCGAGCAGGCATTCGTCGACCTCGTCTACCGCCAGCTGAAGGAGTCGGCCACCGCCGCCCGCCAGCTGGCCGCGGAGGGTCACGAGCGCGGCCGCCTCGGCCACGAGGGGGGGCTGGTCGAGCGCGACGCGATGGTCTTCCAGGCCGCGAAGCGGATCGCGCAGCTCGACGCCGCCCACGAGGGCCTGGTCTTCGGCCGCCTCGACATGCGGCCCGACCTCGATCCCGCGCCGCGCTACGTCGGTCGGATCGGCCTGCGCGACGCCAACCGCGACTCGCTGCTCATCGACTGGCGCGCGCCTGCGGCCGCGGTGTTCTACCAGGCCACGGCGGCCGAGCCGCACGCCGTGATCCGCCGTCGCGTGCTGCGGTGCGCCGGGCCGGAGGTCGTCGGCGTCGAGGACGAGCTGCTCGACGCCGAGGCGCTCGACGAGGCCGGCCTCGACCTGCCGATCGTCGGTGAGGGCGCACTCATGGCGCAGCTCTCCCGGGCCCGGGACCGCTCGATGCACTCGATCGTCGCCACCATCCAGGCCGAGCAGGACAAGGCGATCCGCGCGCCCAGCAAGGGCGTCGTCACCATCTCCGGCGGCCCCGGCACCGGCAAGACGGTCGTCGCGCTGCACCGCGCGGCGTACCTCCTCTACACCGACCGCCGCCGCTACGAGACCGGTGGCGTGCTGGTCGTCGGCCCCAGCGGGGTCTTCATGCGCTACATCGAGCGGGTGCTGCCGAGCCTCGGCGAGACCGCGGTCGCGCTGCGCTCGCTGGGCGAGGTCGTCGACGGCGTCCGCGCGACCCGGCACGACGAGCCGGCGGTCGCCGACGTCAAGGGCGCGGCGCGGATGGCCGAGCTCATGCGGCGTACGGCGCGGCAGCAGGCCCCGGGCAGCCCGACCGAGTTCCGGATCTTCTGGCGCGACGACACGATCGTCCTCGACCGCGGCCTGCTCGGCCGGCTGCGCCGCCAGCTGATGTCGCAGGGCCGCCGCAACAAGCAGCTGCCGCGGGTCGCCGCGACGCTGCTCGACGCCATGTGGCGGCAGGTGCGGGGCGAGCGCGGCCGCGACCGCGGGCGCGAGGCGTTCGACGAGGAGATGCTGTCGGACCAGCGGTTCGTGGACTTCGCGGTGGCCTGGTGGCCCCCGCTGGACGCGCCGACCGTGCTCGGCTGGCTGCGCGACCCCGAGTTCCTCGCCCGGGTCGGCGAGGGCGTCGTGACGCCCGAGGAGCAGCGGCTGCTGCTCAAGTCGTGGGCCGGCGCCACCGACCTGTCGGTCGCCGACGTCGCGCTGCTCGACGAGCTGCGGTACGCGCTCGGCGACGTGCCCGCCAAGCCCGAGGACGACCGCGACGACCCGCTGTCGGCCATCGAGGGCTCGGTGGACCTGCAGGAGCTGACCACGGCCGCCGACCGCGAGTACGCCCCCTCCGGCCGCGCCTGGGCGCCTCCGCAGCACCGCATCGAGGACGACGGCTTCGCCCACGTGCTCGTCGACGAGGCCCAGGACCTCACCCCCATGCAGTGGCGGATGGTCGGCCGTCGAGGGCGCGCCGCCTCGTGGACGATCGTCGGCGACCCCGCGCAGTCCTCCTGGCCGGTCCGCGAGGAGGCCGAGGCCGCCCGCGCCGAGGCGCTCGAGGGCAAGAAGATCCACGCCTTCCACCTCTCGACGAACTACCGCAACTCGTCCGAGATCTACGCGTACGCCGAGGCGTACGCACGCCGCGTCGGGCTCGACGCCGACCTCCCCACCGCCGTCCGCTCCACCGGCGCGGACCCGGTCGAGGTCACCGGCGTCACCGACCTCGAGGCGGCCACCCGCGAGGCCGTCGTCGACATCGCCGGGAAGGTCGGCGGCACCGTCGGCATCGTGGTCCCGGTCGCCCGCCGATCCGAGGTCAACTCCTGGCTGGCTTCCTGGCCCGAGCTCGCCGACGACGCCCCCGGTGCCCGCGCGGCCGTCGACTCCTCGGTCACGCCGTCCGGCGAGGACCGGGTCGTCGTGCTCACCGGCCTCGACACCAAGGGCCTGGAGTTCGACGGCATCGTCGTCGTCCGCCCCCAGGAGATCGAGGACGAGTCGCTCACCGGCCGCGCCACGCTCTACGTCGTCCTCACCCGCGCCACCCAGCTGCTGACGACCGTCAGCTAGTCCGGGGCGCGTCCCGGTGACGGGCTGGAGCGGTGGCGTGGAACCGGGAGGAAGCGGCGGCGGGCGACAACTAGAGTTCGCGCCATGACGAGCACGCCGAACGCCCGGGACGCCATCGCCGCGCTCCAGGGGCACGAGGCGTGGGCGATCATCCGCCGGTCGACGCGGGCGGGGGACCGCGACAGCGTCGGGCTCGTGGGCGGCAAGCGCTCCGTGGTGGAGTCGCTGCTCGACGTACCGCTGGAGCAGGGGCCGCCGCGCGCCGGCCACATCGCCGACCGGCTGCTCGCGGTGCCGTTCCGGCAGGTCGCCGAGCGAGGGTTCGAGGCGCACGACGACGGCACGCCGCTGGTGGTCGTCGACGTGGAGACCGAGCTGGAGCTCTCCGTCGCCGAGGTGGTCGAGGCGATCGACGACGTCGAGGTGACGTTCGCGGACCGCGGCGGCTTCGAGACCGACGACGTGGAGTACGGCAAGCTCGTCGACGCGATCATCCGCGACGAGATCGGCCAGGGCGAGGGCGCGAACCTCGTCGTCGGCCGGCACTACCGGGCGAAGGTCGACGACTGGGGCGCCGACAAGGCCCTGGCCGTCTTCCGCCGGCTGCTGGAGCGCGAGCGCGGGGCGTACTGGACGTTCCTGTTCTTCACCGGCGACCGCTACCTCGTCGGCGCCAGCCCCGAGCGGCACGTGTCGATCCACGGCGGCGACGTGCGGATGAACCCGATCAGTGGCACCTTCCGCATCCCTCGCGACCCGCACGCCGACGTCAAGGGCGACCTCCTGGAGTTCCTGCGCGACGAGAAGGAGATCTACGAGCTCTTCATGGTCGTCGACGAGGAGCTGAAGATGATGTGCGACATCTGCAACCAGGGCGGCCAGGTGCTCGGGCCGTTCCTGAAGCCGATGAGCCGCCTCGTCCACACCGAGTACCTCCTCGCCGGCCGCACCGACCGCGACCCCCGCGAGGTGCTGCGGGACACGATGTACGCCGCGACCGTCACCGGCAGCCCGGTGGAGAACGCCTGCCGGCTGATCAAGCAGTACGAGACCGAGGGCCGCGGCTACTACGGCGCCGCGCTGGCCGTGCTCGGCCGCGACGCCGAGGGCGGGCCGGTCGTCGACAGCCCGATCGTCATCCGCACCGCCGACGTCGACCTCGAGGGCAACCTCAAGGTCACCGCCGGCGCGACGCTCGTGCGCGACTCCGACGCGGCGTACGAGGTCGCCGAGACCCACGCCAAGGCCGGCGGCATCCTCAGCGCCTTCGGGCTGGTGCCGCCCGCGCCGACCCCGGACGTCAACGTCGCCGAGCTGGTCAGCGACGAGGACGTCCTGCTCGCGCTCAACGCCCGCAACCGGCGGCTCTCGTCGTTCTGGCTGACCGACCAGGGCGGCTCCAGCCCCGACCCGCGGCTCGCCGGCCGCAGTGCGGTGATCCTCGACGGCGAGGACGACTTCGTGAACATGCTGCGCCACGTCCTCGGCGTGCTCGGCATGACCAGCGAGGTCGTGCGCCACGAGGAGTACGTCGCCGGGTGCCTCGACGGCTACGACCTGGTCATCGTCGGGCCGGGCCCGGGCGACCCCCGCGACGACGCGGACCCGAAGATGGCGAACCTGCGCGCCGCCGTCGCGGAGCTCATGGACAAGCAGGCGCCGTTCCTCGCGGTGTGCCTGGGCCACCAGGCGCTCTGCCACCAGCTCGGCATCCCGCTGACCTACAAGGACATCGTCTTCCAGGGCACCCAGTCACCGGTGCCGCTCGAGGGGCGCACGGAGCGGGTCGGCTTCTACAACACGTTCGTCGGCAGGGTCGGCGCCGGCGACGCGCTGCCCGACGGCGTCCGGGTCGACACCGACCCGGAGTCCGGCGACGTGCACCACCTGGCGGGGCCGCACTACCGGGGCATCCAGTTCCACGCCGAGTCGATCCTCACCGAGCGCGGCTACGACCTGCTCCACGACTACGTGGTCTCGTTGCTGCTCGACGGGGACGGCTCCGGGGACGCTCCCCGGCACTAGCCTGGGACCTGTGGCGGCGGACGTGGTGGTGGTCGACCACCACGACTCCTACACCTGGAACCTCGTCCACCTCGTCGCGCAGGTCACCGGCGTCCTCCCGACGGTCGTCCAGCACGACGAGGTGACGGCTGTCGACGTGCTCGCCCACGACCACGTGGTGCTCTCGCCCGGACCCGGCCGCCCGGACGACCCCGCGGACTTCGCGGTCGGGCGCGAGGTGCTCGCCGCCGCGACCCGGCCGGTGCTGGGCGTGTGCTTGGGCATGCAGGGGCTGGTGACGACGTACGGCGGCCGCGTCGAGCGCGTCGAGCCGGCGCACGGCACGGTCTCGCGGGTGACCCACGACGGCCGGGGGGTGCTGGCCGGGCTGCCGCAGGGGTTCGCGGCGGTGCGCTACCACTCGCTGGCCGCCACGGTCGTGCCCGACTGCCTCGAGGTGACGGCCCGGGCCGAGGACGGCGCGGTCATGGGCGTGCGGCACCGGACGCTCCCGCTCGAGGGTGTGCAGTTCCACCCCGAGTCGGTGCTCTCCGAGCACGGGCTGCGGATCGTCGCGTCCTTCCTGGGGGTTGGCGGATGAGGACCGAGCAGCCGGTCGAGGAGGCGTTCACCGAGGTCGCCGCCACCCACGCCCGCTGCTTCTGGCTCGACGGCGGCGGCGCGCGGGACTGGTCCGGCCGCCGCTCCCTGCTCGGCTGGCTGGCCGAGGACGACGTGTCGATCTCCTACGACGCGGCCTCCCGCACCGTCACCCGGCACGCCGGGGGCCGCTCGGAGGTGGTGGCCGAGGGCGCGGAGGTCTTCGCGGTCCTCGAGGCGGAGCTGGCCGCGGGCGGGCCGGAGGACCAGTGGTTCGGCTACCTCGGCTACGCGTGCCGGCCCGACCTGCCGGCCCGCCCCGCGCAGGGGCTGCCGGACGCGGTGTGGATGCGCCCCTCCCAGGTGCGGCTCTTCACCCACGACGACCCGGGGCGTCGTGCGGAGCGAGCACCCGCTGCCACGCGACGCCTGACGTCCGCGGGCCAGGTGCCGGGGGAGTACGCCGCGGCGTTCGCGCGCGTGCAGGAGGCGCTGCACGCCGGCGACTCCTACGAGGTGAACCTGACCCACCGGGAGCGGACGACGAGCGACCTCGACCCCGTGGCGGCGTACCTCCGCCTCCGCGACCTCAACCCCGCGCCGTACGCCGGCTTCCTCCAGCACGACGTGCCCGGCGCGCGGGCCTGGCTGCTGTCCAGCAGCCCCGAGCGCTACGCCACGGTCTCCCGCGGGGCCGACGGCTCGCGCACCCTCGAGACCAAGCCGATCAAGGGCACCACGCCCCGCGGCGCGACCCCGGCCGACGACGCGGCGGCGGCCGAGCGGCTGCGCACCGAGCAGCGCTACCGCGCCGAGAACCTGATGGTCGTCGACCTGCTCCGCAACGACCTGGCCACGGTGTGCGAGCCGGGCTCGGTCGAGGTGCCGGTGCTGATGGACGTGGAGTCCTACGCGAGCGTCCACCAGCTCGTCTCGACCGTCCGCGGCCGGCTGCGCGAGGACGTCACGACGATTGCGGCGCTGCGCTCGCTCTTCCCGGCCGGCTCGATGACCGGCGCCCCGAAGCTGCGGACCATGGAGGTCGTCGACGCGGTGGAGAGCACGCCGCGCGGGGCGTACGCCGGCGCGTTCGGCTGGGTCGCGGCCGACGGGAGGGCGGACCTCGGCGTGGTCATCCGGAGCCTGGTGACCGCGGGTGACGGGCGGTGGGAGCTGGGTACCGGAGGCGGCATCACCGTCCACTCCGACGCCGCCTCCGAGCACGCCGAGGCACGATGGAAGGCGGAGCGGCTGCTCGCCGTCTTCGCGACACCCGGTCACGACGCCGGGCACGACACCAGGAGGTAACCCCGCGTGAGCACCGTCGAGAGCCTGGCCAAGCCGCACGTGATCGTGCTGTTCGGCGCCACCGGCGACCTGTCCCGCCGCAAGCTGCTGCCGGGCCTGCTGCACCTGTTCGAGGCGGGGCTGCTCGCGGACACGCGCATCGTC
This sequence comes from Nocardioides deserti, assembly GCF_014266025.1. Taxonomy (GTDB): domain Bacteria; phylum Actinomycetota; class Actinomycetes; order Propionibacteriales; family Nocardioidaceae; genus Nocardioides; species Nocardioides deserti. Next base: position 370,307 of record NZ_JACMYC010000002.1, read on the forward strand.
GGCACCTCGCTGGAGGACGTCGACAGCACGCACTTCGAGACGTTCGCGCGCGAGGCCTGCGAGGAGTTCGGCGAGGGCACCATCGACGACGAGCGGTGGGCGCCGTTCGGCAACCTGCTCAGCTACCTCCCGCAGTCCGCGGGGCCGCAGGCGCTGGCCGACGAGGTGGCCCGCGCGGAGGACACGCTGCCCGGGCCCGACGAGCGCAAGCGCCGCCTGCACTACCTCAGCGTGCCGCCGAAGGCCGCGCTCGACGTCGTCCACCAGCTCGACAAGGCGGGGCTGGTCGAGCGGTCGCGGATCGTCATGGAGAAGCCGTTCGGCACCGACCTGGCCTCGGCGGTCAACCTCAACGCCGAGCTGCACGAGGTCTTCGACGAGCAGCAGATCTTCCGCATCGACCACTTCCTCGGCAAGGAGGCGGCGCAGAACATCCTGGCGTTCCGCTTCGCCAACGGCCTCTTCGAGCCGATCTGGAACCGCAACTTCATCGACCACGTGCAGATCGACGTCCCCGAGACGCTCGGGCTCGAGGGCCGCACCAAGTTCTACGAGTCGACCGGCGCCTACCGCGACATGGTCGTCACCCACCTGATGCAGGTGCTGGCGTTCATGGCGATGGAGCCGCCGACCTCGCTGGAGCCGGGCCCGATCGGCGACGAGAAGAACAAGGTGTTCCGGTCGATGAAGGCGATCGACCCGCATGACGTGGTGCGCGGGCAGTACGACGGCTACCGCGGCAAGGAGGAGGTCGCCGACGACTCCGACACCGAGACCTTCATCGCGCTGAAGGTCGAGATCGACAACTGGCGGTGGGCCGGGGTGCCGATCTACCTGCGGACCGGCAAGAAGCTGGCCGAGAGCGCGCGGATCATCTCGATCGCGTTCAAGGAGCCGCCGCTGTCGATGTTCCCGGCCGGCTCGCAGGCGGGGATGCAGGGGCCGGACCACCTGACCTTCGACCTGGCCGACCAGTCGCGGATGTCGCTGTCGTTCTACGGCAAGAAGCCCGGTCCGGGCATGAAGCTGGAGAAGCTCTCGATGCAGTTCGCCACGCACGAGACGTCCTCGTCGACGGCCGTGCTGGCGGCGTACGAGCGGCTCATCCACGACGCGATGCGCGGCGACCACACGCTCTTCACGACCGCCGAGGGCATCGAGACGCTGTGGGAGAAGTCGAGCGCGCTGCTCGAGACGCCGCCGCCGGTGCGGACCTACCAGCCCGGCACGTGGGGGCCGAACGCAATCCACCAGCTCGTCGCGCCGAATGCGTGGCGGCTGCCCTTCGAACGCGCCTGGCGGATGCCGGCCCCGGACGGCACGTACGCCTGAGCCCGCCCGGGGCTCAGGCGCCCGACGTCGTACGCCGTCCGTCGTCCTCCCACTGCTCCTTGCCGAGGTCGACGGTGCGACGGGCGTTGGCGAGCGAGGTGACGACGATGGTGCCGAGCGCACCCTCGCGGTCGAAGACGGTCGCGGTGCCGACGGCGATGCCGTCCTGCTCGAGCCGGTCGACGGCCTGCAGCCCGATCTCGGTGCCGGCGGGGTGGCGCACCAGCGTGAGCGTGATGTCGGTGTTGATGTGCTCGACGCCGTTGGTGCCCCAGTTGGTGACCAGGCTGGCGCCGTCGGCGATGGCGGCGACGGCCTGGAACGGGGTCAGCGGCTCGCCGGCGACGACCGGGACGCCGCTGTTCCACGAGGTCTTGCGCGAGGCGTTCTGGTGCTCGCGGAAGTCCTGGGACCAGCCGGCGTCGCTGTGGAGGTACGGGACGTGCGGCTCGGTCGTCGGGGGCGCGACGTCGACCGGGGGCGGCGACGGGTGCGTGCCGGGGGACCACACCTCGCCCTCGGTGTCGGCGGTGGGCTTGAGGAACAGCCCGCTCGCCCGCGCGACCGCCCTGCCGTCCTGGAGCGCGGTCACGTCGACCAGCGCGAGCCGCGGCCCGGCGCGGACGACCTCGGTCGCGAACGTCAGCGGCTGCCGGCTCGCCGGGCGGAACAGGTCGACGGTGTAGCGGGCCGGTCGCAGGTCGGTGCGGCTCTCCTGCTCGAGCCGCGACTCGAGCGCGCGGGCCATCGCGCCGCTGACGGCCACGCCGTGCAGGTGGTCGGTGCCCCAGCTGCTGACCGCGAGGTCGGTGGCGACGAGGCTCGCGCCGTCGTCGTGGGACGCGAAGAACGCCAGCTCCATGCCGGCATCCTGGCAGGCGGTCAGCCGGCGGCCCGCTCCGGTGCCCGCTCCGACAGCAGCCGCAGCAGGCCGCGGGTCGCACGCAGGAGGCTGTCGCGCTGCCCGGGGTCGAGGACGATCGCGTTGACCGACTCGATCAGCCCGCCGGTCTGCACGAAGCCGGTGACCACGACGGCGTCGTCGGTGACCTGCACGACGGTGCGGGCGGCGTCGGCCGTGGGCAGGTCGAGGTCGCTCACCCGGCCGGCCACGTCGCCGCCGATCGTCTCCCAGGCCTCCGCGAACGAGCCGTCGAACCACAGGTAGTTCACGTCGAGGGTCGGCCCGCCCTCCTCGACCGGCAGGTAGGTGCAACGCATCGCGCCGGGCTCGCCGTCCTCCTCGGTGACCGCCGAGCCGAGCAGCTCGCCGACCTCCTCGGGCTCGACGTCGTCGCAGGGGTTCCACGACGTGGCGGCGGGCGTGGTCGCACCGCCGTGCGGCGAGGCGCCGGCCGGCTCGTCCTCGTCGCCCCCGCCGCCGGAGCAGCCGGCGAGGAGCAGGAGGGGTACGACGAGCAGGGTGCGCCTCACGGGCGGCCTCCGGGGATCCAGGTGGGCGGGGGGCCGGTGGGGCCGCCGGGTGTGGGTACGCCGGCGGGCAGGGTGAGCACGAGCCGGGCGCCACCGGCGGGGGACTCCGCGACGTCGACCCGCCCGGCGTGGCGGTCGGCGACCTGGCGGACGATGGAGAGGCCCAGGCCGGAGCCGGGCATGCCGCGGGACTCGTCCGCGCGCCAGAACCGGTCGAACACGTGGCCGCGGTCCTCCTCGGCGATGCCCGGTCCCTCGTCGTCGACGGTCAGCACGCCGTCGACCAGCCGGACGGTCACCGTGCCGCCGGGCGGGCTCCACTTGGCGGCGTTGTCGAGCAGGTTGGTCACCGCGCGCTCGAGCGCGGCCGAGTCGCCCACGACCTCGTGCGGCTCGACCTCGGTGTCGAAGACGAGGCCGGGCGCGCGGCGGCGTACGCGCGAGAGCGCCTGGTCGACGACCTCGGCGAGGTCCACGGGCGCGACCAGGTGGGCGGCCGGCTCGTCGCGGGAGAGCTCCATCAGGTCGCCGATGAGGGTGGTCAGCTCCTCGATCTGGGCGCGGACGTCGTCGAGGAGCTCCGCGCGGGCGCCCTCGGGGAGCGCCGCGGCGCCGGGGGTGTCGGCCTGCGTGTCGGCCTGGGTGAGCAGCTCGATGTTGGTGCGCAGCGAGGTCAGCGGCGTCCGCAGCTCGTGGCCCGCGTCGGCGACGAGCTGGCGCTGCCGGTCGCGGGAGGCAGCGAGGGCGGTGAGCATCTCGTTGAAGGCGGCGGCCAGGCGCGCCACCTCGTCGTCGCCCTCGACGCGGATCGGGGTGAGGTCCTCGGTGCGCGCGATCGCCTCGACGTCGGTCGTCAGCCGCCGGACGGGTCGCAAGCCGTTGCGGGCGACCGCCCAGCCCGCGGCGCCGGCGGCCGCCACACCGAGCAGCCCGAAGAGCAGCATGACGACGCCGAGCCGCGCCAGCACCTGCTTCTGCGGCTCGAGCGACTGGGCCACGACGAGGGCCTGGCCGGGGGTGGCGACCGGCACGCTGACGACCCGGTAGTCGGTGCCGCCGGCCCCGATCGTGCGGATGCTGAAGCGACGCTCCCGCTGCGCGACCTCGAACTCCGGCTCGCCGATGTAGAGCCGCGGACCCTGGTCGGGGGTCATCACCTTGCCGTCGGGGTAGACGAACGCCACCCGGATGTCACCCGCGCCGAGCATCCACGACGGGATCTCCAGGCGGGTGCTGAGCTGGGAGAGCGCGGACGTCCGGGCCGCCTGCTGGGCGCGGTCGAGCAGGGAGTTGTCGAGGGTCGACTGCATCTGCACCCGCACGGTGACGAAGGCTCCCGCCGCCACGAACGCCACGGCCAGGCCGACCGCGATGGTGGTGAGGAGGGTGACCCGGCCGGCGAGCGAGCGCAGCAGCCGGCTCATGCTTCCTTCAGCACGTAGCCCACACCGCGCACGGTGTGGATCAGCCGCGGCTCGCCCTCCGCCTCGGTCTTGCGGCGCAGGTAGCCGACGTACACCTCGAGGGAGTTGGCGGTGGTCGGGAAGTCGTAGCCCCAGACCTCCTCGAGGATGAACGAGCGCTCCAGCACGCGGCGGGGGCGGCGCAGGAACATCTCCAGCAGCGTGAACTCCGTGCGCGTCAGCTCGATCAGCCGCTCGCCTCGCCGGACCTCGCGGGTCGCCACGTCCATCGAGAGGTCGGAGAACGACAGCACCTCGACCGGCGCGTCCTCGGCCGGCACCACCCGGCGGAGCAGGGCGCGGAGCCGGGCGAGCAGCTCGGCCAGCGCGAACGGCTTGGTCAGGTAGTCGTCCGCCCCCGCGTCGAGCCCCTCCACCCGGTCGCCGACGGCGTCGCGGGCGGTCAGGACGAGGACGGGTACGTCGTTGCCCGCCGCGCGCAGCGCCCGGGTCGCCTCGATGCCGTCGAGCCGCGGCATCATCACGTCCATCACCACCACGTCCGGGGCGACCCTGCCGATCGCGGCCAGCGCCTCCGCGCCGTCGGTGGCGACGTGCACGTCGTACCCGTTGAACTCCAGCGACCGCCGCAGCGACTCCCGCACCGCCTTGTCGTCGTCGACGACGAGGGCGCGGGGCTTGGCGGACGCTGGCACGACGACATGGTGCCAGCCGGTCCTGAACCACCGCTGAGAAGCGCTGGCGCGCAGCCACGGCCGCCCTGGGGATGGGCGGGTCGGCGTCAGCGGTAGCGGGCGGCGGCGGCCGCGGCGCGCGCGCCGTACCCGCCGCCGAAGAGGCACGCGTGCACGAGCAGCGGGAAGAGCTGGTGCAGCGCGAGCCGGTCGGCCCAGCCGTCGGCGAGCGGGGAGGCCTCGGCATAGGCCTCGAGCACCTTGGGCAGGTGCGGCAGGCCGAACAGCGAGAGCATCGCCAGGTCAGCCTCGCGGTGCCCGCCGTACGCCGCGGGGTCGACGAGGTGGACGCGGTCGACGCCCCAGACCACGTTGCCGTTCCACAGGTCGCCGTGCAGCCGGGCCGGGCCCTCCTCGGGCAGCAGCGACGGGAGCCGGCCGACGACCGACTCGACCGTCGTCGCCTGCTCGGGGGTCACCGCGCCGCGGTCGCGGGCGAGCTTGAGGTAGGGCAGCACTCGCCGGACGGCGAAGAACTCCGCCCACGTCGGCGCCGCCCGGTTCGGCAGCGGGAGCCGCGCGATGTAGCCGTCGCGGTGCTCCCCGTCCGGGCCCGCGCCGTACGCCGCGGCGCCGGCCTTGTGGGTCGCGGCGAGCGTCCGGCCGAGCTCGGCGGCGGCCTCCGCGGTCTGCTTGCCCGGCTCGACCCAGCGGACCACGATGCACTCGGCGTCGACGGCCAGCACGTCTGCGACGGCGGCCCCGCCCTCGGCGGCCGCCAGCCAGCGCAGCCCGCGCGCCTCGGTCTCGAAGAAGTCGGCCGGCGCGTGCGGCATCGTCTTCATCAGCGCGGTGGTGCCGTCGCTGAGCCGCAGCTTGGTCGCGGTCGCGGTGTCGCCGCCCGCGACGGGCGCCGTGGCCACCACGGCGGCGCCGAGGAGCTCCTCGGCGCGGCGGGCGACCAGCGGCTGGCGGGCCATGTCAGGGGCGGCCCAGCAGGCGCTGGAGGGCCGCGGTGATCGCGTCGGCGGTCCGCTCCACCATGTCCAGCACCTCCTCGAAGCCGTCATCGCCACCGTAGTACGGGTCCGGTACCTCGCCGCCCGGGGCGACCGGGTCCAGGTCGCGGAAGAGCATGACGCGCTCGGAGGCGCCGCCGACGTCGGCGAGGTTCGAGCGGTCCATCGCCAGCACGAGGTCGTGCTCGTCCAGCCACGTCGGCGCGAACTGTTGCGCGCGGTGCCGCGTCGCGTCGTACCCCGCCGCGGTCAGCGTGGCCGCCGCCCGCTCGTCCATCGGGTTGCCGACGTGCCAGCCGCCGGTGCCGGAGCTCACGACGCGGACCCGGTCGGCCAGGCCGGCCTCCTCGAGGCGCGCGGCGAGCACCACGTCGGCCATCGGGGAGCGGCAGATGTTGCCCAGGCAGACCAGGGCCACCGAGTAGCGGCCGGGCGTGCGCGGGGCGGGCAGCACGGTCTCGGCCGTCGTCATCGGCGGTCGTCCCCGATGAGCCGGTCGACGACCCAGGTCATGACCGTGATGACGACCGCGCCCAGCACCGCCGCCCAGAACCCGTCGACCCGGAAGCCGAGGTCGAGCTGCTCGGCCAGCCAGCCGGTGAGAGCGAGCATCGCGGCATTGATGACCAGCAGGAACAGCCCGAGCGTGAGGACGATGAACGGGATCGAGAGGATCGTCAGCACCGGCTTCACGAACGACGTCACCACGCCGAGGATCAGCGCCACGACGAGCAGCGTCGGCCACTTGTGCTCGAGCTCGGCGGTGCCGCTCGAGGGGCCGGTGAACCGCACGCCGTCGACGAGCCACGCCGCCGTCGCGAGGGCGACCGCGTTGGTCAGGAGCCAGGAGAGGAAGCGCACGGGCTCAGTCTCCCAGGCGGGTGTCCTCGGGCGCCGGTGCGTCCTCCAGGCCCAGCGCCTCGATGATCGCCACCTCCGCGTCGGCGAGGTGGCGCTCGAGGAAGGCCGCCGCGGCGGGCAGGTCGCCGGCCTCGAGCAGGTCGAGCAGCGCCTGGTGGGAGTCGGCCTGGTCGTGGGCGTTGCGGCGGATCCGGTCGACCTGCGCCAGGGCCAGCTTGAGCTCGGTGACCAGCTGCTCGGCCATGTGCACCAGCCGCGGGGATCCGGTGAGGCCGACGAGGGAGACGTGGAAGGCGAGGTGGCGCTCGTTGAGCAGCTGGTACGACGCGCCCTCCGCCATCGCGGTCGTGTAGGCCACCAGGGTCGTCCGCACCCGGTCCCGCAGCGCCTCGTCGGCCTCGGCCCAGCGGCGTACCCCCGCTCCCTCGAGGACCGCCCGCGCCCGGCACACGTCGCGGACGGAGTCGGGGTCCGGGCTGGTCACGCTCACGCCGCGGTGCGGCTCGCGGGTCGCCAGGCCCTCGGCGACCAGCAACGTGAGCGCCTCGCGCACGGTGGGCCGGGAGACGCCGAGGGAGGACGCCAGCGCCACCTCGCGCAGGGCCGTGCCGCTCTCCAGCTCGCCCTCGAAGACCGCACGACGCAGCTCCTGCGCGACCCGGTCGACGGTCGAGGAGTGGTCGAGGCTCAACGTGCCGAACGGCTCGGACATGCGGCCCATCCTCCCCCATGCCCCTGCCGTGCGCCGGGGACGGCTTGCGCGGCGACTTGTGCCCGGGAGCGGTCGTGCCCCACACTCAGCTCGCGTTGTCAGGTTGTCTGACAATCGTCGAACGAGGAAGAAGCGGGGGTGGCTCGGTGGAGCAGCTGCAGTGGGGTCGTCGCTACGTCGCGGTGGAGCCGGCGCACTTCCGCGTCGACTACGTCATCAACCCGTTCATGGACCCCGCCGTCCAGCCCGACCCCGAGCGGGCGATGGCGCAGTGGCGGACGATGGTCGCGACGCTCGAGCGGCTGGGAGCGACCGTCGACGTGCTGCCGCAGCGCCCGGACGCCCCCGACATGGTCTACGCGATGAACCTCGGCCTCGGCCTGGTCCGCGAGGACGGCTCGCGGCACGTCGTCATGTCGCACATGCGGTACGCCGAGCGGCGGATGGAGACGCTGAGCGCGGCGCCGTGGTTCGCGGCGGGTGGCGCCACGACGTCGTACGTCGGTCGCGACGGCGTCGGCGCGCACCTCGAGGCGGGCGACGCGTTCGCGTTCCGCGGCGACCTGGTCGTCGGCTACGGGCCGCGCACCGAGGAGCTCGCGCTCAAGCACCTCGCGACCGAGCTGGGGGTGCGGGTCCGTGGCCTGCGGATCACCCACCCGGGGATGTACCACCTCGACCTGGCCTTCTGCCCGCTCGACGACCGCCGCGCCCTCGTCTGCCCGGCCGCGCTCGACGACGCCTCGGCCGCCGCGCTGCTCGACCTCGTCCCCGAGCCGCTCGTGCTGACCGAGGAGGAGGCGCTGACGACGTTCTGCGCCAACTCGGTCGTCGTCGGCCGCACGGTCGTCATGCCCGCGTGCCCCGACCACGTGCGCGCGCAGCTGGAGGCGTGGGGCTTCGAGGTCGTGGTCGTCGACGTGTCGGAGTTCCACAAGGGCGGCGGCTCGATCCGCTGCCTCACCAACCCCGTCGACCTCACCCTCGGCCGCGACCTGGCCGTCGTCCCCGGCGGCGAGGTCCTCCTGCCGGCCTAGCGGCAGGTGGGGGTGGCGCAGCTGGTGGTGGTCGGCTCCGCCTGGGGCGCGTGGCTGACGGTCAGGACGGCGAGACTGGTGAGCAGCAGACCGAGGCCGAGGTTGCGGGCGAGGAGCACGGGACGACGGTAGGGGTTGCGGGCCCCGTCCGGGTCGGTTCGTCGCAGGATCATCCGTTCGGTCCGTCCCACCCACCACCCCGGCTCGAGGCGGTCTCGATGAGCGGTCTCAGGTCGTCCGGCTAACGTCCCGCACGTGTTCCCGGTCGGCGGCGTGGGCGTGATGCTCCTGGGCATCCTGCTGTCCGCAGGCGCCTGCCTGCTGCTCCACCTGGCGCTGCGCGGGCGGCTCGGCTCGTTCACGTCGGGCTCGGCCGCGGCGTTCCTGTGGTCGCTGGCCGTCATCGGCTTCATCACGCTCATCCCCGCCAGCGGCGCGCCGGGGATCGTCCCGGCCGAGGGGCGGATGGAGTCGTGCTCCTGGGACATCGGCGGCCCCGCGCCCGAGGGGTTCTGGATCTTCTCCGGCGGCCAGCGGCTGCTCAACACGGTGGTGTTCGTGCCCTCCGGAGCGCTGCTGGTGCTCGCCGCGGCCCGGCGCACGCGCGGCGCGTTCCTGGCCGTGCCCGTCGGGCTGGCGTTCCTGGCGGCGTACTCCGTCGCCATCGAGGTCACCCAGCTCGTCCTGGCCCGCCTCGACCGCGCCTGCGACGTCACCGACGTCGTCGACAACGTCCTCGGCGCGGCGATCGGCGTCGGCATCGGGTTCCTGCTGGCGCTCGTCCTGCGGCCCTGGCGCCTGCGGTGAGCGCCTAGCCTGTCGGGCGTGAGCAGCCCGCAGCCCCGTCCGAACGTCGCCGACATCCCGCCGTACGTCGCCGGGAAGCCGCCGACGGTGCGGCCGGGGATGGTGTCCTACAAGCTCTCCAGCAACGAGAACCCCTACCCGCCGCTGCCGGGCGTCGTCGAGGCGGTGCAGGACGCGGTCGGCCAGATGAACCGCTACCCCGACATGGGTTCGGCGGCCCTCTACGCGAAGCTCGCGGAGACCTTCGACGTGCCGGCCGACCACCTGTCGGTGGCGACCGGATCGGTGGGGCTGATCTACCAGCTGGTGCAGGCGTTCTGCGACCCCGGCGACGAGGTCGTCTTCGCGTGGCGCTCCTTCGAGGCCTACCCGATCGCGGTCACCGCGGCCGGCGCGACCAGCGTGCGGGCGCCGGTGCTGCCCGACGGCCGCCACGACCTCGACGCGATGGCCGCCGCCGTGACCGACCGCACCCGGATCGTGCTGGTCTGCACGCCGAACAACCCGACCGGGCCGGCGGTCACCCAGGCGGAGCTGGACGCGTTCCTCGCGAAGGTGCCCGAGCACGTGCTGGTCGTCGTGGACGAGGCCTACGTCGAGTTCGTGCGGATGGCCGACCCGGTCGACGGCATCGCGACGTACCGCCGCCACGCCAACGTCGTCCTCACCCGCACCTTCTCCAAGGCCTACGGGCTCGCCGGCTTCCGCGTGGGGTACGCCGTGGGGCCGGCGCCGATCGCCGCCGCGCTGCGGGCGGTGTCGCTGCCGTTCGGGGTCTCGTCGGTGGCGCAGGTCGCGGCGATCGCGAGCCTCGAGCGCCGCGAGGAGCTGCTCGAGCGGGTGGCGGCGCTGGTGGCCGAGCGGACCCGCGTGGTCGAGGGGCTGCGCGAGCGCGGATGGGCGGTGCCGGAGGCGCAGGGCAACTTCGTCTGGTTCGAGCTGGGCGCCCGCACGGCCGACTTCGCGGTGGCCGCGGACGAGCTCGGCATCGTCGTCCGGCCGTTCGCGGGGGAGGGTGCGCGGGTGTCGATCGGCGAGCCCGAGGCCAACGACCGGCTCCTCGATCTCGCGACCACGTTCCCGCACTGACACCATGGGGCCCACCATGGGACCCGCCGGACGCGTCGGTCCCGACGTGCGACACCGCAACCCGAACGGAACCACCTCGTGAGCCACCCGCACCCCGAGCTGCAGAAGCCGCCCCGCCTGCCCAAGAACGGCCTCCGCGTCGTCGGCCTCGGCGGGCTGGGCGAGATCGGTCGCAACATGACCGTCTTCGAGCACCACGGCAAGCTGCTGATCGTCGACTGCGGCGTGCTCTTCCCTGAGGAGCACCAGCCCGGCATCGACGTGATCCTCCCGGACTTCAGCTGGATCCGGGACCGGCTCGACTCGGTCGTCGGCCTGGTGCTGACCCACGGCCACGAGGACCACATCGGCGGCGTGCCGTACCTCCTGCGCGAGCGCGCGGACATCCCCGTCATCGGCTCGCGGCTGACCCTGGCGCTCATCCGGGAGAAGCTCAAGGAGCACCGGATCGTGCCGAAGCTGCACGAGGTCTCCGAGGGCGACCGGAAGCCCTACGGCCCGTTCGACCTGGAGTTCCTGGCGGTCAACCACTCGATCCCGGACGGGCTCGCGGTCGGCATCCGGACCAGCGCCGGCACGGTGCTGCACACCGGTGACTTCAAGATGGACCAGTTCCCGCTCGACCGGCGGATCACCGACCTGCGCGGCTTCGCACGGCTCGGCGAGGAGGGCGTCGACCTCTTCCTCACCGACTCCACCAACGCCGAGGTCCCGGGCTTCACGATGTCCGAGCGCGACCTCGCGCCGGCCATCGAGCAGGTCTTCCGCACCGCGCCGCGGCGGATCATCGTCTCGAGCTTCGCCAGCCACGTGCACCGCATCCAGCAGGTGCTCGACACCTCCCACGCGCACGGCCGCAAGGTCGCCTTCGTCGGCCGCTCGATGGTCCGCAACATGGGTGTCGCCCAGGAGCTGGGCTACCTCAAGGTCCCCAAGGGCCTGATCGTGCCGCTGGACCAGCTCGAGAAGCTGCCCGCCCACAAGGCGACGCTGGTGTGCACCGGCTCGCAGGGCGAGCCGATGGCGGCTCTGGCCCGGATGGCCAACCGCGACCACAAGATCCGCGTCGGCGAGGGCGACACGATCCTCATGGCCAGCTCCGCGGTCCCTGGCAACGAGAACGCCATCTCCGGCCTGATCAACAACCTCAGCCGCTGGGGCGCCCAGGTCGTGCACAAGGGCAACGCCAAGGTGCACGTCTCCGGCCACGCCAGCGCCGGCGAGCTCGTCTACTGCTACAACATCGTCAAGCCGCGCAACGTCATGCCGGTCCACGGCGAGTGGCGCCACCTGAAGGCCAACGCCGACCTCGCGATCGCCACCGGCGTGCCGGAGGACCACGTGGTCATCGCCGAGGACGGCGTGGTCGTCGACCTGGTCGAGGGCCACGCCAAGATCGTCGGCAAGGTCCGCGCCGGCAACGTGTACGTCGACGCGCAGACGGTCGGCGGCGCCACCGAGGCGACGCTGAAGGACCGTCGCACGCTGGCCGAGGAGGGTGTCGTCACGGTCCTCGCGATCGTCGACGCCGACACCGGCACGCTGGCCGACCCGCCGGACTTCCTGGTCCGCGGCTTCGTGCACGAGCCGAACGCCTTCGACCCGGCCGTCCAGGTCATCGAGAAGACGCTGGCCCGCGCCGCCGCGGAAGGGATCGGCGACCCGCAGCAGCTCGAGCAGCTGCTCAGCCGGGAGATCGGTCGCTGGGCGCACCGCGCGTTCCGGCGCAGCCCGCTGATCATCCCGCTGGTCATCGACGCCTGACCCGGGGCCGGTCGGGCCAACGGGGAGACGGCGCTGGTTGAGCCTTCACCTACGCTGGGGGAATGGCGCCTGACGAGAACGACGCGGCCGACGACAAGCCGACGTACACCGAGAAGGGCAAGGCGTTCGACCGGGACATGTCCTACATCCCGGACCGGATCACGAAGGTCGTCGACGGCGCGCCCCGCCGACCCGAGCACGGCCCGGTCGAGGGTGAGCTGTGGCCCGTCGAGCCCGGCCGCTACCGCCTCGTCGCGGCCAAGGCCTGCCCGTGGGCGAACCGCTCGATCATCGTGCGGCGCCTGCTCGGCCTCGAGGACGTCATCTCGCTCGGCATGCCCGGCCCGACCCACGACAAGCGCAGCTGGACCTTCGACCTCGACCCGGACGGCAAGGACCCGGTGCTCGGGATCGAGCGGCTCCAGGAGGCCTACCTCGCCCGCTTCCCCGACTACCCCAAGGGCATCACCGTGCCCGCGGTGGTGGAGGTGGCGACCGGGCAGGTGGTCACCAACGACTTCCCGTGGATCACCCACGACCTGTTCTCCGAGTGGCGCGACCACCACCGCCCCGGCGCGCCCGACCTCTGGCCGGACGACGTCCGCGAGGAGATGGAGGCGGTCATGCAGCGGATCTTCACCGAGGTCAACAACGGCGTCTACCGCTGCGGCTTCGCCGGCTCGCAGGAGGCGTACGACGACGCCTACGACCGGCTCTGGACCGCGATGGACTGGCTCGAGGAGCGCCTCGCCGACCGCCGCTTCCTCATGGGCGACACCGTCACCGAGGCCGACGTCCGGCTGTTCACGACGCTGGCCCGCTTCGACGCGGTGTACCACGGCCACTTCAAGTGCAACCGCAACAAGCTCAGCGAGATGCCGGTGCTGTGGGCCTACGCCCGCGACCTGTTCCAGATGCCCGGCTTCGGCGAGACGATCGACTTCGACCAGATCAAGGCGCACTACTACGTCGTCCACACCGACATCAATCCCACCGGCATCGTGCCGAAGGGGCCGGACGCCGACGCGTGGCTGACCCCGCACGGCCGCGAGGTGCTCGGCGGGGAGCCCATCCAGCCCTGGTGATCGCCCGCGCGGCAGGATGAGCCCGTGGGACACGGGCATGGACATGGGCACGCGGCCGGCCGGGCGGAGGACCGCCGCCGGCTGCGGGTCGTGCTCGCGATCACCGCGACCGTGCTGGTCGTCGAGCTGGTCGGCGCCTGGCTGACCGGGTCGCTCGCGCTGCTGGCCGACGCCGGCCACATGGCCACCGACGCGGCCGCCGTCCTGCTCGCGCTCGGGGCGTCGTACGTCGCGGCGCGCGGCGGCGGCCCGCGGTCGACGTTCGGGCTGCACCGGGCCGAGATCCTGGCGGCCCTGCTCAACGCGCTGGTGCTGCTCGGCGTCTGCGCCTACCTCGCCTACGCCGGCATCGCCCGGCTGCTCGACCCCGGCGACAGCCACCTCGAGGCCGGGCCGATGGTCGCCTTCGCGGCGGTCGGCCTGGCCGCGAACCTCGTCGCCGTGCTGGTCCTGCGCGGCTCCACCAGCGGCTCGCTCAACATGCGCGGCGCGACCAACGAGGTCCTCGCCGACACCCTCGGCTCGGTGCTCGCCCTCGTGGCCGGCGTCGTGGCGTGGACGACCGGCTTCGACCGCGCCGACCCGATCGCGTCGCTGGTCATCGCGGTGCTCATCGCCCCGCGGTCGTGGGTGCTGCTGCGCGACAGCGTCGTGGTGCTGCTCGAGTTCGCCCCGGCCGGGCTCGACCTCGACGACGTGCGCCACCACCTCGGCCACGTGCCCGGCGTCGTGGACGTCCACGACCTGCACGCCTGGACGATCACCAGCGGCATCCCGAGCCTCTCGGCCCACGTCACCGTCACCGACGAGGCGCTCGCGGAGCGCGGCGTCGGGGCCGTGCTCGACGACCTGTGCGCCTGCATGAGCGAGCACTTCGACGTCCGCCACGCGACGTTCCAGGTGGAGCCGGTCTCCCACGGCGCGCACGAGGACCTCGGCGAGGTGCACTGAGGGCGGACAGTGCACTGAGGGCCGGCGGCCGAGCGACCCGGTTCACCCCGTCGGGGGCGTCTGGGACGCGCCCGGGCTGGTCAACGGGAACCCATGACCTCCACGCACGCGCACGCGCACCCGGTCGGCCGGCTCGTCGACGGCTACGACCCCGACGGGGAGGTCGCCCTCGGCGGGTATGCCGGCAGCCTGACGACGTACGGCCTCGTCCTCGCCGGCATCGCCGCCGCCGGCTCGGCGTCCGGCCACTCGCTCGTCGAGCGCTACGACCTCGCCGACATCGCGCTGGGCGGCCTGGCGGTCCACAAGTTCACCCGGCTGCTGTCGAAGTCGTCCGTGGCCGCGCCGGTGCGCGCGCCGTTCACCGAGTTCGAGGGCGCCGCCGGCTCGGGCGAGCACGTGGAGAAGGCGCGCGAGGACGGCGGCATCCGCGGCACGGTCGGCAAGCTGATCACCTGCCCGTTCTGCCTCGGCGTCTGGGTCGGCACCGCCTACATCGCCGCGCTCAACCTCGCCCCGCGCCCGGCCCGCACCTGGGCCGCGCTCTTCGCCGTCACCGCCGTCTCCGACTCGCTCCAGCACGTCTACGCGCGGCTGCGCGGGGACTGAGCCGGGCGCTGCCGGCGCTCGCGGGTGATCTCGAAGGCCGGTCGACTTCCGCGCAATTGCGCGGGAATGTACGTGCGAGAGCGCTCCCGCCTGCTGAAACCGCGCAATTGAACGATCGTTGACGCGCGGACGGGCCAGCCCCAAGCCAGCTGGAGGGACGGATCAGCCGGCGTCGGCCTCGGCGGCGGCCTTCAGCTTGGGCAGGGTGCCCTCGATGCCGCGGCGGTTCTTCTCCGGGACGCCGAGCCGGCGGAGCACGGTCTGCCCGAGGCCGGGGTAGTACGTCGCGTCCCAGGTCTCGGTGACCCGGGTGCCGGGCGTGCCCGCGAGGTCGACCGGCTCGAGCTCGTAGCGCCAGCGGTGCGGGCCGAGGTGCTTCCAGGCGATCAGCCGGCCCTCCTCGAACTCCACGACCTTGTTGCGGATGCGGTAGGGCGCACCCATCTTCATGCTCATCCCGAACGTCGAGCCGAGCCCGAGCCGCTCCGGACCCGAGATCGAGTCGCGCACCGTGCCCGAGCCGTCGATCCGCGGGTGCTGCCGCGGGTCGACGAGGATCGCGAAGACCACCTCGGGCGGCGCGGCGATGAGCTCGGTGGCGGAGATGCGCATGTCGGTGTCGGCATCGGTGCTCATGGGCCGAACGTAGCCGGGCGCGCCAGCAGGCCGACCGGGTTGGCGCGCCGGCGGCCGCCCCCGGTACCTTCGGTGCCACCACGCATGTGGTCCCGGTCACAAGGCGCACCACCCCCGCGCCCGAGCGTCCGGGGACCCACCGCCCGGCGACCGGAGACCCCGGAGGCCGGTGACCACGAAGGAGTGCGCCCGTGAGCCAGACGTCCGGATTCGGCCCCGACCTCGCGGAGGTGTTCGGCCCCTCCCAGCAGGACGGCGGGCCCGAGCTCGTCCAGCTGCTGACGCCCGAGGGCGAGCGCGTTCATCACCCGGAGTTCGACCTCGACTTCTCCGCCGAGCAGCTGCGCGGCTTCTACCGCGACATGGTGCTGACCCGGCGCATCGACACCGAGGCCACCGCGCTCCAGCGCCACGGCGAGCTCGGCATCTGGGCCCAGCTGCTGGGCCAGGAGGCTGCGCAGATCGGCGCCGGCCGCGCGCTGCGCCCGCAGGACCACGTCTTCCCGACCTACCGCGAGCACGGCGTCGCCTGGTGCCGCGGGCTCGACCCGCTGCGGCTGCTCGGCCTGTTCCGCGGCGTCGACCAGGGCTCGTGGGACCCCGAGGAGTTCCACTTCGGCCTCTACACGATCGTCATCGGCGCCCAGACGCTGCACGCGACCGGCTACGCGATGGGCATGCAGCGCGACGGCGTCGTCGGCACCGGCGACCCCGACCGGGACGCCGCGGTCGTCGCGCACTTCGGCGACGGCGCCAGCAGCCAGGGCGACGTCAACGAGGCGTTCATCTTCGCGGCGTCGTACAACGCGCCCGTCGTCTTCTTCTGCCAGAACAACCAGTGGGCCATCTCCGAGCCGATCGAGCGGCAGACCCGGATCCCGCTCTACCAGCGCGCGCTCGGGTTCGGCTTCCCCGGCGTGCGGGTCGACGGCAACGACGTGCTGGCGACGTACGCCGTGACGCAGGCGGCGCTGCAGCGTGCGCGCGACGGCCAGGGCCCGACGTTCGTGGAGGCCTACACCTACCGGATGGGCGCGCACACCACGACCGACGACCCGACCCGCTACCGGCTCTCCGACGACGTCGAGCACTGGAAGCTCAAGGACCCGATCGCGCGGCTGGAGGTCTACCTCAAGCGCAACGGCCTGGCCGAGGGCTCGTTCTTCGGCGACATCAAGGACGAGGCCGACCAGCTCGGCGCGACGCTGCGCGAGGGCTGCAAGGCGATGCCGGACCCGCGGCCGTCGAGCATGTTCGACCACGTCTACGCGGAGATGACCGACGAGCTCGCCGCCCAGCGCGACGGGTTCGCGGCGTACCTCTCCACCTTCGCCGACGCAGCCGAGGAGGCCTGAGATGAGCGCCCAGCGCACCACCCAGAAGGTCACCCTCGCCAAGGGCCTCAACATGGGCCTGCGCGCAGCCATGGAGCGCGACGACAAGGTCCTGGTCATGGGCGAGGACGTCGGCAAGCTCGGCGGCGTCTTCCGGATCACCGACGGCCTGCAGAAGGACTTCGGCGAGGACCGCGTCATCGACTCCCCGCTCGCGGAGTCCGGCATCGTCGGCACCGCCGTCGGCCTGGCGCTGCGCGGCTACCGGCCGGTGGTGGAGATCCAGTTCGACGGGTTCGTCTACCCCGCCTACGACCAGATCGTCTGCCAGGTCGCGAAGATGCACTTCCGCAGCCAGGGCCGCTCGAGGATGCCGATGGTCATCCGGATCCCGTTCGGCGGCGGCATCGGCGCGGTCGAGCACCACAGCGAGTCGCCGGAGGCGCAGTTCGCGCACACCCCGGGCCTGAAGGTCGTCGCCTGCTCCAATCCGGTCGACGGCTACTGGATGCTCCAGCAGGCCATCGCCTGCGACGACCCGGTGGTCTTCCTCGAGCCCAAGCGGCAGTACCACGCCGACAAGGCCGACCTCGACGTCGACGCCACCCCGCAGCCGCTGTTCAGCTCGCGGGTCGTCCGCCGCGGCACCGACGTGACGGTGCTGGCCTACGGGCCGACGGTGAAGACCGCACTCAAGGCCGCCGAGGCCGCCTCCAACGAAGGCCGCTCGCTCGAGGTCGTCGACCTGCGCACGCTCTCGCCGCTGGACATGGCGCCGGTCTACGAGTCGGTACGCCGCACGGGCCGCGCCGTCGTCTGCCATGAGGCGCACGTCAACCTCGGCATGGGCGCGGAGCTCGCCGCCCGGATCACCGAGGAGTGCTTCTACTCCCTCGAGGCGCCGGTGCTGCGGGTCGGTGGGTTCGACACGCCGTACCCGCCCTCGCGCATCGAGGAGGACTTCCTGCCCGACCTCGACCGCGTCCTCGACGCCGTCGACCGCTCGCTCGCGATCTGAGAGGAGGAGCCCCATGCCCGAGTACCTCCTGCCCGACGTCGGCGAGGGCCTGACCGAGGCCGAGATCGTCTCCTGGAAGGTCAAGGTCGGCGACGTCATCGACGTCAACGACGTGGTCGTCGAGATCGAGACCGCCAAGTCGCTGGTCGAGCTGCCGTCGCCGTACGCCGGCACCGTCACCGGCCTACTCGTCCCCGAGGGGGAGACCGTGCCCGTCGGCACGCCGATCATCGCCATCGGGGACGCGGCGGCGCCTCCGAGCCCGCCGGACGCGGACGACCAGCCGGGCGCGTCGTACGCGACGCCCACGCCCGAGATGGAGATCGACCTCTCCAACCCCGCGGCCAGCGGCAGCGGCGAGGGGGAGAGCCTCGTCGGCCGGATGAAGGCCGACCGCGGCCCGATGCGCCGGCCGCGCAAGGGGTCGGCCTCCCCGTCGACCGAGGCGGCGGCGGCGACCCAGATGCAGGTCCAGGGCGCCTTCGCCCCCGGCGGCGCCCAGTCCGACCCGGTCATCGAGGCCGACGAGCCGGCCGTCCCGGCCACGCCCGCCCCGCCGCTCCCGGCCGACGAGCGGGTGCTCGCCAAGCCGCCGGTCCGCAAGCTGGCCAAGGAGCTCGGCGTCGACCTGACCGCGTGCACCGCCTCCGGTCCCCACGGCACCGTCACCCGCGACGACGTCCTCGCCGCGTCTCGGCCGGGCGAGGGCCGGCCGGTCGAGGAAGGCGCCCTGGCGCCTGTGCCGAGATCCGCCGCGCGACCCGCCGGCACCCGCGAGACCCGCGAGCCCATCAAGGGCGTGCGCAAGATGATGGGCGCGGCGATGGTGGAGTCGGCGTTCACGATCCCGCACGTGACGGAGTGGGTGACGCTCGACGTCACCCGCACGACCGAGCTGGTCGAGCGGCTCAAGGACCACCGCGAGCTGCGCGACGTGAAGGTCTCGCCGCTGCTGGTCATCGCCCGAGCGGTGCTGCTGGCGATGCGGCGCACGCCGGAGATCAACTCGCTGTGGGACGAGGCGGCGGGAGAGGTGGTGCTCAAGCACTACGTCAACCTCGGCATCGCGGCGGCCACCCCGCGCGGGCTGGTCGTGCCGAACGTCAAGGACGCCCAGGACCTCACCCTCCGCGAGCTGGCCGAGGCGCTCGGTCAGCTGACCGCGACCGCGCGCGAGGGCCGGACGCAGCCGGCGGAGATGAGCGGCGGGACGTTCACGATCACCAACGTCGGCGTCTTCGGCGTCGACGCGGGCACGCCGATCATCAACCCCGGCGAGTCCGCGATCCTGTGCGTCGGCGCGATCTCCAAGCGGCCCTGGGTCGACGAGGTCACCGGCGAGATCGTCGCCCGCGACGTGACGACGTTGGCGCTGTCCTTCGACCACCGGCACATCGACGGGGAGAAGGGCTCGCGGTTTCTCGCCGACGTCGCCTCGATCCTCCGCGACCCCGCCTCGGCGCTGCTCTTCTAGGCGCAGGCGCGGAGCAGGGCCAGCACGAGCGTCTCGGTGACGGCGGTCAGCTCGGCGAGCGGCACCGCCTCGTGCGGGCTGTGGGCGAGGCGGACGTCGCCGGGGCCGTAGTGGAGCGTGGGCGTGCCGGCGGCGGCGTACAGCCGGAGGTCGGAGCCGTACGGCGCGCCCCGCTCGCGCGGCCGCGGCCCGCCGGTGACGTCGACGTGCGCGGTGGCGACCAGGTCGTGCAGGGCGCCGGCGTCCCCGGCGTACTGCCCGGCGCCGAACTGCCCGCCGGTCCACGCCACGACGGGCGGGTGGTCGCGCAGCCACGGGTCGCGGGCGGCGGCGCCGGCGACGGCGTCCTCGAGCGCGGCGCGGGCGTCGTCGGCGTCCTCGCCGAGGGCGACGCCGAGCCGGCCCTCGGCCACCAGCAGGTCAGGGACGGTGCTGGCCCAGTCGCCGGCGCGGAGCGTGCCGACGGAGATGGGGTAGGCGACCGGGTACTCCGCCATCAGCGGGTGCACGTCGGCGTTGCGGCGCCGCTCGAGGTCCGCGAGGGCGGCGTGGAGCGGGAGGTAGGCGTCGATCGCGCTGTGGCCGACGTACGCCGTGCTGCCGTGCGTCGCCGCGCCCGGCACGCGCAGCTCGAAGGTGAGCGCGCCCGCGTTGGCGGTGGTGATCGTGCCGCTGGTCGGCTCGGTGATGACGCACGCCTTGCCGCGGTGGCCGCGGGCGAGGGTGGCGAACGCGCCGAGGCCGCCGTCCTCCTCGCCGACGACGAGGTGGAGCGCGTAGGGCTTGGCCAGCTCGATGCCGGCGGCGCGGATCGCGCGGACCGCGGCGAGGTTGGCGACGACGCCCGCCTTCATGTCGCAGGCGCCGCGGCCGTGGAGGTTGCCGGCGGCGTCGACGTACGGACGGAAGGGCGCGGTGCGCCACTGCGCCGGGTCGCCCTCGGGCACGACGTCCACGTGGCCCTGGAGGACGAGCTCCGGCTCGCGGCCCTCGCCGCCCGCGACCGGGCCGCTGCCGGCGACCAGGCCCCAGGCCTCGACCCGCGGGACCTCCATGCCGGGGAAGCCCGGGTCGGCGGTGAGCGCGGGCAGGTCGAGCTGCCACAGGTCGACGTCGAGGTCGAGCTCGCGCAGCTGCTTGGCGAGCAGGTGCTGGACGTCGCACTCGGCGTCGGAGCCGACGACGCTCGGCACCGCCACGAGGTCGAGGAGGTCACGGGCCAGCTCGCGCTCGTCGACGAAGGCGAGGGCGCGCAGCTCCGTGTCGGAGAGGTCGCGGTGGGTCACGAGCAGACGCTAGGGACGCGGGCCGTCGTCGCGCCGCCGATTTACCTGCTTGTTACCGCCGCAGCGGCGCCCGACTAGACGGGGCCGCTGAGGGGTAAGCGGAACCCGTGACGGATCAGGCGGAGGACGACGGCTACCCCGAGCTGGGGGACCGGCTCGGGCCGTACAGCATCGGCGCGCGGATCGGCGCCGGCGGCATGGGCTGGGTGTTCGAGGCGCTGGACTCGCGCCTGCACCGGCAGGTCGCGATCAAGGTCATCGCGCCCCGACTGGCCGACGACGACGACTTCCGCGCCCGGTTCGTGCGCGAGGCGCAGGCGCAGGCCTCGCTGGACTCCCCGCACGTCGTCCACGTCTACGACCACGGCGAGGCCGACGGCCGGCTCTACCTCGTCACCCAGCACGTCCCCGACGGCGACCTGGCCGAGCAGCTGCGCGCCCGCGGGGTGCCGCCGCGCGAGGCCGCGGTCGACATCGCCGCGCAGGTCGCGGCGGGGCTGGCGGACGTCCACGCAGCGGGGTTCGTGCACCGCGACGTCAAGCCGTCCAACGTCCTGCTCCGGCGCCGCGACGGTGGCGTCACGGCGTACCTCGGCGATTTCGGGATCGTCCGGCCCACCGCCGGCGACCACACCGCGACGGCGCCGGGCACGCCCGACTACATGGCGCCCGAGCTGCACAGCGGCGCCCCGGCCGACCCGCGCTCGGACGTCTACTCGCTCGGTTGCCTGCTGTGGACCACGCTCACCGGCAACCCGCCGTACTCCGGTTCCTCGGAGTGGGAGCTGGTCACCGCGCACCGCGAGCAGCCCGTCCCGCAGCTGGCCGGCGACGGCTCGCTGGTCGAGGGGATCAACCGGGTCCTGGCGCGGTCGATGGCCAAGGACCCGGCGGAGCGGTACGCCGACGCGGGGCCGCTGCGCGACGACCTGCGCGACCTGCTGCGGCTGCCGGCCGAGGGGCACGTGGTGCCCGTCGAGGCGGTCGACCCGCCTCCGGCGGACCCCCTCCCGGCGCCGCCGCACGCCCGCCGGCGGATCGCCGTCGTCGTCGCCGCGCTGCTCGCCCTGGCGGTCGCCGGCGTCGTCGTGTGGGCGCTGACCTGGGGCGACGACGAGCCGACGGACGACCCGGCGACCGGTGCGACCGCCGCCGGGACGCTCGACCGGGGGACGGCGGTGGCCAGCGTGGCTGCGGCGTTCGCGGAGCAGGGGATCGACGACGAGGCCCTGGGGACCTGCATGGCCGAGCACTGGGTCGACGGGACGGGGATGGAGAGGATGCGCGCCGACGGGTTCCTCGACGACGACTCGTCGTTCGTGGACCTGCCGTCCTCGGAGATGCCCGAGGAGATGCGCACCGCCTTCGCCGCCGCGCTCGCCGCGTGCTCGGGCGGCGTCGTCGAGGAGTGAGCCCAGACTGTCCGGGTCTGGCCTTCGGCCTGGCCCGGGCCTAGACGTACCGGCGCGCGCGGTCGGCCGGGCTGCCCGGGCCACGGTCCAGCAACGCGGCGAGCTCGTGCTCCAGCACGGCCCCGACCCGGCGGCAGAACGCCTCCGCCTCGTCGGCCGCGTCGGGCCGCTCGGCGACGATCCGGTCGACGATGCCGAGCCGGTGCAGGTCGAGCGCCCGCACCTGCTGCTTGCGCGCCATCTCGGGGGCGTGGTCGAGGTCGCGGTGCACGATCGCACTGGCGCCCTCCGGCGGGAGCGGGGAGAGCCAGGCGTGCTGGGCCGCCACGACGCGGTCCGCCGGCAGCAGCGCGAGCGCGCCGCCGCCGTTGCCCTCGCCGAGCATCAGGCACAGGGTCGGTGCGTCGAGGGTGACCAGGTCGGCGAGCGAGCGGGCGATCTCGCCGGCGAGGCCGCCGTTCTCCGCGTCGGCCGACAGGGCGGCGCCGCGGGTGTCGATGACGGTGACCAGCGGCAGGCCGAGCTCGGAGGCGAGCCGCATGCCGCGGCGGGCCTCACGCAGCGCGCCCGGGCCCATCGGCTGCTCGGCGGTCTGGCCGCGGCGGTCCTGGCCGAGGAACACGCAGGGCGCCTCGCCGAACCGGACCAGCCCGATGAACAGCCCCGGGTCCTGCTCGCCCTGACCGGTGCCGTTGAGCGGCACGACCTCGTTGGCGGCGTACCGCAGCAGCCGGCGCACGCCCGGCCGGTCCGGCCGCCGCGAGCGGGTGACCGCGTCCCAGGTCTCGACGTCCGGCGCGGTGCCGGGGTCGTCGTACGTCGCCTCGGCGTCGAGCGTCGTCGGCGTGATGCCGCGGCGCGGGGCGAGGATGACCGTCAGCGCGCGGTCGAGGATCTCCGCGATGTCCTCGGGGGCGACGACGGCGTCGATGATGCCGCGGGAGTGGAGGTTCTCGGCGGTCTGGACGCCCTCGGGGAACGTCTTGCCGTAGAGCGCCTCGTAGACGCGCGGGCCGAGGAACCCGAGCAGCGCGCCGGGCTCGCCGACGGTCACGTGGCCGAGCGACCCCCACGACGCCATGACGCCGCCGGTGGTGGGGTGGCGGAGGTAGACGAGGTACGGCAGCTCGGCCGCCTTGTGCGCGGCGACGGCCTCGCTGATGCGGACCATCTGCACGAACGCCGGCGTCCCCTCCTGCATGCGGGTGCCGCCGCTGACCGGCGCCGCGAGCAGCGGGAGACCCTCGCGGGTCGCGCGCTCGATGCCGGCCACGATCCGGTCGGCGCTGGCGCGGCCGATCGACCCGGCCAGGAACCCGAACTCGCCCACGATCACCGCCACGCGACGCCCGCGCATCAGGCCCTCGCCGGTCAGCACCGACTCGTCGACGCCGCTCTTCTCCTCGGCGCGAGCCAGCTCCGCGGCGTACTCCTCGGAGATGCCGGGCCGCTCCGGCCGGGTGTCCCAGGAGACCCACGAGCCCTCGTCGAGCACCAGGTCGATCAGCGCGGCAGCATTAGGTCGGCCCATGCTGCGAACCTAACCGCTCGCGCTCGCTGCGCCCCCAGCGACCGTTGACGAAGGTTCCCCCGCCCCCGGGCAACCCCTGCCGAATCATCCGCCCGCTTCCGCTGGTCGAGCAGCAAACCTTGGCGACCGTCGGCGTGACCCGGTGCGCAAGGCGAGGCGCGCTGTGGCCGACCTGCCGGGCTATGTCCGCATGTGGAAGGTGACCTGGTTGTCGGGGTGGATGGTGGTCTCGAACCGTGGGTCGTGGATGCGGGCGTGGTGCTTCGGGCACAGCAGCCGGGCGTTCTTCATGTCGGTCTTGCCGCCGGTGAACCAGCTGTCGTCGTGGTGGGCGTGGCACAGGTGAGCGGGCCAGTCGCAGCCGACCGCGGTGCAGACCCGCTGGGTGATGACCAGCCCGAGGCGTTGTGCGCCGTTGAACAGGCGGGCGGTGCGGCCGAGGTCGAGCAGCTCGGACCGGCTGCCCAGCACGGCCGGGATCAGGCCGGCCTCGCACGCCATGCGTCGGGCGAGGGAGGCGGAGATGGGTTCGCCGGTCTCGAGGACCGCGCGGCCGATGTCGCTCTTGAGGCCGGTGAAGTCGAGGAGCACGATGATCGAGGCGTTGAGGCCGCCGAGCTGGGGCAGCTTGTCCGCCGGGAGGCGTTCGATGAGCTCGCAGAACGCGTCACCCATCCGTTCCGGTGACGGTCGCCGCTCGGCGACCTCCGGTGCGTCCTCGTCCCTCGTGGCTGCTTGGTGCTTGGGCGCGGCGAAGGCGAGGAGCATCTTCTTGAGCATGGCGCCCTGCATGGTCGGGATGGAGAACTTCCCGCGGTAGCTGCCCTTCCCGTCGGGCGCCATCGTCAGCCACGCGTTGGCGCGGGCCTCGCGCTCCTCGCGCTCGAGGGCGCGGGCGTCGCGTTCCTCCCCGATCTCAGGAGCAACCACCGTGAGGACGTGCTTCGCGAGGATCGCCAGCGACTTCGGGTCCAGGTCGAGGGCCTCGTGCAGCAGGTGCTTCTCGGCTCGCTCTGGGATCGAGGCGTCGTCGAGGTCGTCCGGGAGCCGGTCGACGCACTCGGTGATGACTCGGGCGTGGTCGGTGCTGATCGCGCCCTCCGCCAGGGCGGCCGACGTCGGGGCGTGGCGGTCGAGCGACTCCGCCAGCCGCATCCGGCGCTTGGCAGCCGCCCGGTCCTGCTTCGTCTCGTGGCCCCACCACGACGCGGTGTCGGTCGCGCCGACCTTGTCGCCCACCGCGCGCCGGTCTGCTTCCGCGGCGAGGCGGAGCTCGAGCGCCTCGACGCGAGCGCGCAGCCGGGTGGCCTCGAGCAGCGCCTCGGCGACCTCGGTGTCCGACATCGACCACAATCGCGCGTCGGCGGTCGTTGCCACCTTCTTGTGGAACTTCGCGACCGCGCGACACACCGGGTGCGCACTGTGTCGGGAGTCCTTGGCCATGGGTCTACTCAAGCAGCGACCACCGACAGTGACGGCGCTGTTTCCCCAGGTCGGACCAGTATGCGGACAACAATCTGAGGAACTTCTCGGCAGGTTTCGAGACGGACCTGGCGGCCCCCTCGACCTGCCAGGAACGGGTCAGAGGGCGGCGAGGACGGCGGCCTCCTGAGCGCGGGTGAGGCCGGTGACGGGGGCGTCGGGGTTGGCGCGGAGCCAGGCGAGGGTGTCGCGGGCGGTGTCCTCGACGGGGCGGAGGATGAGGCCGGCGGCGAGGGACGGCTCGACGTCATGGGCGAGGAGGCCGTCGTAGGCCGGGCGCGGCAGCCACAGCGGCAACGACCGGTCGCCGGCCCACGGCTGCACGTCGTGCGCCTCGAGGTCGGCCGCTGGGGTCCACCGCAGCAGGGCGTCGCCACCGCCGGAGCCGAGCGCGACGGCGGCGAGGAGGTCGCGGATCGAGGTCGTCTCGCCGACCCCGTCGAAGTCGCCGACGGTCCGCTGCTCGGCCAGCGTGACGAGCCACGCGGCGAGGTCGCGCACGTCGATGACCTGCACGACGTCCTCGGGGTCGCCGGGCGCGAGCACGGTCGGGGCGGAGGCGACGTCGGCGAAGCGCGCCGGCCAGTAGGTGAACCGCCCCGTGGGGTCGCCCGGCCCGACGATCAGCCCCGGCCGGACGATCGAGGCCGAAGCGGCGCCGTCGCGGACGATCGACTCGCAGGCGACCTTCATCGGGCCGTACGCGTCCGGGTCGGTGGCGAGGTCGGCGTCGTCCTGGAGCGGCTCGCGCAGCGGCAGGGTGCCGGGCCGTCCGCCGGGCGTCGACTCGTCGGCGTACACGTTGATCGTCGACACGAAGACCCAGTGCGCGTCCGGCACGGCGGCCACCGCGGCACGCACCCAGGACGGCTGCCGCGCGACGTCCACGACCGCGTCGTACGCCGCGCCGAGCGCCTCGGCCACCGCCTGCGGCGACGACTGCGCACGGTCGAGCTCGACGTGGGCGACCCCGTCCGGCAACGAGCCCGACGTGCCGCGGCACGCGCAGGTCACCTCGTGCCCGCGGGCGACCGCCTCCTCGGCCACCGCACGCGAGAGGAACACCGAGCCGCCGAGGACGAGGAGCCGCATGGCGACAGCGTGCCTCAGGACCGCGGCGGCGTGGTGGACCCCATGAGCCACGCGTCGAAGAACGACGTCAGCTCGAGGTCGGTGTGGTCCTCGACCCAGGCGAGGTACTCCTCGCGGTCGGCGGTGCCGTTGTCGCGCGACGCGGGCCACGCGCGGACCATCGCCCAGAACGCGTCGTCGTCCCCGTCGCGGGCCACGAGCCGCTCGCGCAGCTCGTGCCACATGAGCATCGGGCCGTAGTAGATGTTCGACTCGCCGAACGCCCGCGGGTCGAAGGCGCCGGGCGGGCCGGCCTCGGCCCGCTCGACGATCTCGCGCTCGGCGTACGCGTCGAGCAGCCGGTCGAGGCCGGGGCCCTCGTGCTCGGCCTGCCAGAGGACCTGGAGGTACATCGCCATGCCCTCGTTCATCCACACGTCGCGCCAGTCCTCGGGCGTGACCTGGTTCCCGTACCAGTGGTGCGCCAGCTCGTGCACGACCACCGGCGCCGAGAGCGTGTAGTCGCTGATGCCGAGCGTGATCATCGTCTGGGTCTCCATGCCGCTGAGCGACTCGACCAGCACGGCACCGGCGGTGTCGTACGGGTACGGCCCGAGGCGCTCCTCCAGCCACGCCAGCTCCCGGGCCATCGTCCGGGCGCCGCGGCCCAGCTGCGGCCGGTCGCGCGGCACCCACCAGGTGACGGGCACGCCGCTGGCCGAGGTCGCCTCGGTGCTGGTGTAGTCGCCGGTCGCGACCGTCACGAGGTACGCCGCCGCCGGCTCGGCCATGCGCCACCGGGTGACCGTCCGGCCGTCGCGCTCCTCGCGGGAGACCAGCTCGCCGCCGGCCACCCCGGTCCAGGGGCTCGGCACGCTGACCGTGATGTCGTAGAGCGCCTTGTCGGAGGGGTGGTCGTTGACGGCGTACCAGGTGTAGGCGCCGTACGGCTCCTGCATCGTCCAGGTCCAGCCCTCGTCGGTGGTGGTCCACCCGGTGGTGCTGAAGTCACCGCGGGTCGTGGGCGCGGCGGCGGGCTCGGGCGTTCCGGCGTACGCCACGACCACCTCGTGGCGCTGGTCCTCGACGACCTCGTGGTCCAGCACCAGGTCCTTGCCGGCGTGCCGCCACTCGACCTCCTCGCCGTCGACGGTCACCGACCGCACCGTCAGCTCGGGGGACAGGTCGAGCTGCACGCTGTCGTCGTCCGCGGTCGCGCGGAACGTCAGCCGCTCGCGCCCGTCGAGCACACGCTCCTCGGGGTCCCAGTCCAGCGACAGGTCGTAGTGCAGCGCGTCGACGCCGGGGTCGCCGACGTCGGGGTAGACCGAGTCCTCCCGCGGCTCGTTGACCGCCAGGTCCAGCGCGTCCGCGGGCGCCTCGACCGGCGGCGGGTGGGCCGCCGGCTCCCGCGGCTCGTCCGGCGCGTCGACGGTGCAGCCCGCGAGGAGCGCGGCGACCAGCAGGCCGCACCCGAGCGGCGTACGCCGCCTCACCGACGCGCCTCAGTCATCGGCGCGCAGCATCGGCCGCACGAGCTTGCGGCCGTGGTGGACCTGCGCCTTGACCGTGCCGGTCGGCAGCCCGAGCAGCCCGGCGATGTCGTCGTACGCCAGGCCGTAGACGTCGCGCAGCAGCAGCGGCTCGACCATCTGCGGGTGCTCGCGCTCGAGGGTCTCCATCGCCTCCAGCAGGTCGAGACGGGTGCCGGCGATGACCGAGGTGGTGCGCGGGTCGGGCCGCTCGGCGGGCAGGACGTCGCTGGCGACGGCCTGGTTCTTCATCCGGCGGTACGTCGACCGCGCGCTGTTGACTGCGACGACGTGCATCCACGTGGTGAACCGCCCGCGGCCACCCCACGACCCGATCTTGCCCGCGATGTTGAGCAGCGCCTCCTGGCAGGCGTCCTCGGCGTCGGCGAGGTGCGGCAGCACGCCGCGGCACACGTTCAGCGCCCGCGGCCGCACCGCCGTCAGCAGGTCCTCGAGCGCGTCGCGGTCGCCGGCCTGCGCGCGGCGCGCGAGCTCGTCGATGTCGTCCGGTGTGGGCGTCTCGGTGGCCATGGCTGGTGTCCTCCCCCGTCGCCTGCAACATAATGCCGGGGTGTCCACGCCCGCCCGTCTCGGCCGCTACGCCGTGCGCCGACGCCTCGGCTCCGGGGGCTTCGCGACGGTCTGGCTGGCCTACGACGAGCAGCTCGACAGCCCGGTCGCGGTCAAGGTGCTGGCCGACAACTGGACCGAGGACTCCCACGTCCTGCGACGGTTCGTCGAGGAGGGCCGCTACCTGCGGCGGGTCGAGTCCCCGCACGTCGTCCCCGTGTACGACGCCGGCGAGCTCGACGACGGCCGGCCCTACCTCGTCATGGCGTACGCCGACCAGGGCACGCTCGCGGACCGGCTGGCCGCCGCCGACGGCACTGACGGTCCCGACGGTGCAGGCGTCCCCGGGCTGACCGTGTCGCAGGCGGTCGAGGTGGTCCGCCAGGTCGGCGCCGGGCTGACCGCGCTGCACGCCCGCGACATCCTGCACCGGGACGTGAAGCCCGCCAACGTGCTGTTCCGGACCGTCGACGGCACGGTCCGCGCGATGCTCGGCGACCTCGGGCTGGGCAAGGCGCTCGACGTGTCCTCGCGGCTGACGATGGTCGCAGGCACGCCCACCTTCGTCTCGCCCGAGCAGGCGCAGGCCGAGCCGCTGGACGCGCGCGCGGACCAGTACTCCCTCGGCGCGCTGGCCTACCTGCTGCTCGCCGGCCGGGCGCCGTACACCCACACGACCCTGGGTGCGGCCGCCGCGCCGGCTCCGCCCCCGCCGCTGTCGACGCCGGAGCGGCCGTTCCCCGACGCCACCGACGCGGTGGTGCGCCGGGCGCTGGCGGTCGACCGGGACGAGCGGTACCCGGACGTGGCGGCGTTCGTCGAGGCGCTCGAGGCGACCCTCGACTGCGTGGCCGCCGCTCCTGCGCCCTGGCTGCCGCTCGACCCCGAGCTGACCCAGCCCGGTGCCCGGCCGGCCCCGGCACCGGCCGCCGAGCCGCTGCCGCCCCGGATGTCACAGCCGCCCCAGCCGAGCGCGCCCCCAAGGCCCTCGCGCCGCCGGTGGGCCGTCGCGGCGGTCCTGGCCGCGGGCGCGCTGGTGGCCGGCGGCGCGGCCGGCTACGCCTGGCAGGCCGACCGCGAGGGTGAGGTCCGGCTGACCGACGACGAGGGCAGCCTGAGCGTCGCGGTGCCGGGGGACTGGGAGCGCTCCGTGGCGACCGACGGTTGGACGCCGCCGACCGGCGACGCGGCGTACCCCGCCCTCTCCGTCGGCACCCGCACCGACTGGAACGACCCGGCGACGCCGGCCGAGGGCGTCTTCCTGGGGCTGTTCCCCGGCACCCGGTTGCCGACGACGATGCCGCAGCACCCCGAGTGCGGCGAGGCGCAGGAGCCGGTCACCGAGACCTCCGGGGACCCGTCGACGACCGTCGTCCACACCGGCTGCCCCGACGGGGTCACCGTCGAGCGGGTCGTCCAGGTCGCCGACAACCGGCTGCTGTGGGTGCAGGTGCGCAGCGACGACCGGGCGACCGCCAACCGGGTGCTCGACAGCGTCGAGACCCACGGCATCTGAGGTCCCGGAGGCCTGGGAAGGCCGTCAGGAGCTGGCGGCGCGACGCACCATCCGCTCCGCCAGGTCCGCCATCCCGAGCCGGTCGCGCTCGCGCCCGATCACGGCGACGGTCGCGTAGGCGGTGCGGCCGTCGAGCGAGAGGAACCGCTCCATCGCCACGCGGCGGTGCCGGGCGGTCACGTACGTCGCGGTGAACCCGTCCCGGGTCTGCGCCTCGACCACCAGGTCCTCGACGTCGGAGGCGCCCTCGAGGGCGTCGAGCCGGTCGCGCAGCGCGGACTCGCGGGTCTGGAAGCCGGTGACGAGCCGTACCCGCAGGAAGTAGGCGTGGTCGGTGGGCTGCCCGGGCGGGAACCACTTCCACTCGCCCTGCGAGGAGTTGCTGCGCAACCACCCGGCCGGCACCGGCAGCCGCAGGCCGAACGGCGGGATGCCGAGCTCGACCGGCCGCAGCGGCACGCCCGGCTCGAGCTTGGGCGTGTCGGGATCGGGCTCGACGAGCGGCGGCGGGTCGACCGGGTACGACGGCGACACGGCCGGCACCGGGGCGGCCGTCGCCGACGTGCGCGGCTCCTCGCGCGTCAGCACGCCGACCAGCGCGCCGCCCGCGAGCCCCACCGCTCCGGCGACCACGACGACGACCGCGAGGACCGCGGCCCCCGGACGTCGCGTGCTCATGGCGCCCGAGGGTAGACGGGTTCGACCCCGCGGCTACGTTCTGCCCCATGACCAGCCTGCTGCTGCGGAACGCCCGCGTGGTGCCACTTCGCCCCGAGGACGCCGCGGCCGTCGGCCCGGACCCGGTGGACCTGCTCGTCGAGGGCGGCGCGGTGACCGCGGTCGGCCCCGGCCTGGCCCGGCCCGCCGGGGTCGAGGAGGTCGACGCGGCCGGCCGCTGGCTGGCCCCCGGCCTGTGGGACCAGCACGTCCACATGGCGCAGTGGACGCTCGCCTCGCAGCGGCTCGACCTCGGCGCGACCCGGACGCCCGAGGACGTCACCCGCGCCGTCGCCGAGCGCGTCGCCGAGCAGCCCGACCACCCCGTCATCGGCTGGGGCCACCGCTCCGGCGGCTGGGACCGCGAGGTCACCGTCTCCGAGCTCGACGCCGTCTCCGGCCACACCCCCGTCGTCCTCATCAGCGGCGACGGCCACCACGCCTGGCTCAACACCACCGCGCTGCTCCACCTCGCGATGCCGGTGCGCGACTCGGTGGTCCGCGAGACCGAGTGGTTCGCGGTCTACCCGCGCCTCGTCACGCTCGTCGGCAACGACGGCACCTCGCCCGAGGCCTACCGCCGCTCGCTCGAGGCCGCGGCCGCCCTCGGCGTCGTCGGCATCGTCGACTACGAGTTCGGCCGCGGCCCGCTGGAGTGGGTCGAGCGGTGGAACGACGGCGCCGACCTGCTGCGCGTGCGCGCCGCGTCGTACGTCGAGACGCTCGACGAGGTGCTCGCCGCCGGCCTCCGCACCGGCGACCCGCTCCCCGGCGGTGGCCCGCGGCTGACCATGGGCTCGCTGAAGATCATCAGCGACGGCTCGCTCAACACCCGCACCGCGTGGTGCTGCGAGCCGTACGGCGACGCGCACCGCCTCGAATACCCCGCCGGCCAGCCCAACCTCTCCGGCGACGAGCTGCGCGAGCACCTCGGCCGCGCGCACGCCGCCGGCCTCGAGGTCGCCACCCACGCGATCGGCGACGCCGCCGTGGCCGAGGCGCTGGCGTCGTACGCCGCCACCGGCGCGCGGGGCTCCATCGAGCACGCGCAGATGGTCGGCCGCGACGACGTGCGCCGGATGGCCGAGCTCGGCATCCGCGCCAGCGTCCAGCCCGCGCACCTGCTCGACGACCGCGACATCACCGAGCGGATCTGGGGCGACCGGTCCGCGCGGTGCTTCGCGTTCCGCTGGATGCTCGACGACGGCGTGGAGCTCGCGCTCGGCTCCGACGCGCCGGTCTCGCCGCTCGACCCGTGGCTCGCGATCGCCGCGGCCGTCCACCGCAGCGCCGACGACCGCGACCCGTGGCACGGCGAGCAGGGGATCACCGCCCGGGAGGCGCTCGCCGCCTCCGTCGACGGCCAGCCGACCGTCGCCGTCGGCTCCCGCGGCGACGTCGTCCTCCTCGACGCCGACCCCCTCGCCGACCACCCCACCACCGCCGACGCCGGCGCCGCCCTCCGCTCGATGTCCGTCGCCCTCACCGTCGTCGGCGGGGTCGTCGTCCACCGGGACCTCTAACCCCGGCGACGGTCAACCAGCGGAGGTGAGCTTCTCCAGCACCAGCCCGGCGACGGCCTCCTGCTCGACCTTGAGCGGGTGGTAGGCGAGGGCGGTGGCGGCGCTGGTGACGCGGCCGTTGACCCAGGGGTCCTCTGAGCAGACGTCGTGGCCGTCGCTGGCGGCGTAGGTGTCGACGTACGCCACGTCCACCCGCTCGGCGGCCCGCTCCTGCACCTGGGCGAGGAGTCGGGCCATCCGGGCGGCGAAGGGGTGGTCGCCCTCGGCGAGCGGCAGCAGCTCGGGGCAGGTGGCGTCGGCGGGGACGATCTCGGGGTAGCCGACGACGACCACCTCGGCCTCCGGCGCGCGCTGGCGGACGCCCTCGACGACGGCGGCGAGCCGGTCGCCGACGGTGCGGATGTTCGCCTCGAGCTCGGCGACGCCGTCGCGGCCGAGGGCGGTGCGGCAGGGCGCCCCGTCGCGGTCCTGCGCGGCGGCGCGGACGCAGGTGCCGGTGAGGGTGCTGTAGATGCCGAAGTCGTTGCCGCCGATGCCGATCGTCACCAGGCTCGTGTCGGGCTGAAGCGCGTCGAGCTGGGGCGGCACGACGCCGCCGCCGAGCACCCGCTGGCTGCCGATGAGGCTCGCGGTGTCCGCGCCGGTGCAGCTGACGTCGGTGAGCTCGGCGCCGAGCGCCTCGGCCACCTGGGCGGGGTAGTTCTGCGCGGAGCGGAGGCAGCGCTGGTCGGCGGTCGGCCCGGCGAGCGGGGCGGCGGTGAAGGAGTCGCCGAGGGCGACGTACGTCGGGTAGCGGCCGGCCTCCGGGGTGGCCAGCGGGCTCGGGCCGTCGCTGCGCGGGATGCTCGAGGAGGGGGCGACCGGCGTCGCGTCGGGCTCGGCTCCCGCGTCGTCGCTCCCGCTGCAGCCGGCGGCGAGGGCGGCGAGCAGCACGGTCGGCAGCAGGGCGGTCCGCAGGCGGCGGGCTGTCGTCGTGGGGGTCACGGGGTCTCCAGGCGTCGGGCGGTGTCGGCGTTCGGTGCCCGAACCGGGCCGGTCCCACGAGCGCGACCGGGCGGGACGGACGTCACGTCCGCCCCGCCCGTGGGGGTGGGGTGTCGGCTCAGAGGTCGACGGGGCGCAGGACGCGGTCGATGGCGTGGGCGACCTGCTTGTTGCCCTTGTTGATGTCGAGCACGACGACGCGCGGGTTGCGGTCGTCCTTGTCGGCGTCGAGCAGGGTGACCTTCCCCTCGATGACGTGGACCTTGATGCTGCCCCCCTGGGCGGTCCGGACGCGCTTCCCCTCGGCCGCGAGGACCTTGGGGGAGGTCAGGGTCTTGCCGGCGACCACGTGGTAAAGCAGCACGGTCTCGATGGTGTCGACACCGAGCTTGGCGACCTGCTTGAGGGTCTTGGTCTCGGTCTTCGGCGCGAAGCCCTTGAGGTCCTTGACCAGCAGGCGGAAGGCCCGGTCGGTGGGGACGAAGGCGGTGGCGCGCTGGTCGCCCTGGGTGAGCAGCCCGACGGGGCTGTCCGGCTTGGCGTCGAGGACGGCGAGGACGGCGGCCTCGGTGAGGTCGAAGTCCTTCCAGCTCTTGTCGAGCTTCGTGCCGTCGGCGCCGAGGACGGCGGCGAGGCTCTTGTCGCCGGCCTTCGCGGCGGGCGCGGCGGAGGCGGGGGTGACCGCCCCGGCGACGACGGTCGAGGTGGCCAGGGCGGCGACAGCGGCAGTGGCGATGCGGTGCTTCATGGGTCTCTCCCTCTCGAGTGGTGTGTCGTGCTCGGTGCGGGAGGGATTCGCCGTGCGGGTCCGACCGGATTGGATGAATTTTCTATCAGTTCTCGGGTGTCGGGTCCGGCTCCGGCTCGGCGACGCCCAACGCGAGCGTGAGGTCCAGGACGGTCCGCGGGTCCTCCAGCCGGTCGCCGTACGCCTCGCGCAGCTGCCCGAGGCGGTAGCGCACGGTCTGCGGGTGCACGAAGAGGTCCGCCGCGACGTCCTCGCGGCGACCCTGGTGCAGCAGCCAGGAGCGCAGCGTCTCGATCAGCTTCTCGGCGGTCGCGGGGCGGAGGTCGGCCAACGGCGCGAGCGCCCGGGCGCGCAGGTCGGCCAGCGCGTCGGGGTCGGCGGTCAGCACGAGCGTGGGCAGGTGCGCCTCGGTGTCGTCGCGCAGCCCGAGCGCGTGCGCCCGCCGGGCCCGGACGTACGACGCCCGCACCTCCAGCCACGGCCGGGACGGGCCCACCACGGCTCCGCGACCCCGCAGCGTGCGCAGCAGCGCGCCGCGGGACCGCCCGTGCGCGTCGGGCACGAGCAGCACCCCGACCTCCTCCGCGCCGCTCGCCTCCCCGGCCTCGAGCGTCCCCGGCGGGACCATGCCGAGCACCGGCCGGACCTGCGAGCGGGGGACCAACACCGCGGTCAGCGTCGTCGGCGGCGGCCAGTCGGCGCGCTCGGCGGCCTCGAGCACGGCGTCCTCCGGCGAGCCGTCGAGCAGCGCGCGCGCCACCCGCTCGAGCAGGCGGGTGCGGACGCGACCGGTCGTGGCCAGCTCGTCCTCGTGGCCGGCGACGCTCGCCGCGGACAGCTCGTCGATGTAGGCGAAGACCAGCTCCGCGAAGGCCGCCAGCGTCTGCCCGTCCAGCCCCGCGTCGACCGCCCGTGTGGACATCTCGCGCCACGAGACCCGCGCGCCGATGCGGTACGCCGCGAGCAGCGCGTCGGTGGTCCGCCCGCTGCGGGCCTCGCCCCGGCCGAGCTGGTAGGCGCCCTCCATCGCCGGCGCGGGCGTCCGCAGGTCGACGCCGCGGCGGCCGGACGCGAGGGTCAGGAAGCCGCCGAGGGCCAGCTGCACCGCGTTGCGGATGGTCTCGCCCATCGACCCGTCGAAGGCGGCGACGTAGCTGGGCACCTCCTCGACGATCGTCTGCACCACCCGCTCGGCGACGTCGGGCAGGTCCTCGCGCATGGCGGCGACCGCCTGCGGGGACAGGTGCAGGGCCGGCGCGGGGAGCTGCCGCGGCTCTCGTCTGACCACCGGTGGCCTCCTCCTGCCCGGAACGGGCGTGCTCTCGCGCGTTCGGGCCCCAGTTTGTCACCTGCGAACAACAAGCGCAGCCCGGTTCACGTCACTCGCACAGGAGTTTGGCACTCCCGTGCAGGACACTGGAAGACATGACCACCGCCGCCGCACCGCTGACGCCCGGTGGTGGCCGCACGCTCCGGAGCGCCCTACGTCGCTTCGCCGAGTCCGCGGTCACCCCGCTGGAGCTCGACGACGTCCTCGACGTCTTCCACCCGCTGCGCGCCGGCGCAGAGCTGCGGGGCCGGATCGTCCAGGTCCTGCCCGAGACCGACGAGTCGGTGACGATCGTCCTCAAGCCGGGGCGCGACTGGGCCGGCCACGTGCCGGGCCAGTACGTCCGGGTCGGCGTCGACGTCGAGGGTGTCCGCCTCTGGCGCACCTACTCCCTGACCCACGGCCCGCGCCCGGACGGATGCATCAGCATCACCGTCAAGGCGATCCCGGGCGGCGTCGTCAGCAACCACCTCGTCCACCGCGCCCGCAAGGGGCAGATGCTCCAGCTGGCGCAGGCCGAGGGCGAGTTCGTGCTGCCCCAGCCGCTGCCCCGCAAGCTGCTGCTGGTCACGGGCGGCTCGGGCATCACGCCGGTCATCGGCATGCTCCGCAACCTGCACTCCAAGGCCGTGGCGCCGGCGACCGACATCGTGCTCGTGCACGTCAACGCCTCGGAGTCGGCCGCGATCTTCCGCGGCGAGCTCCGGGCGCTCCACGCCTCGGGCCGCATCTCGCTCGTCGAGCGCTTCGACGACACCCACGGCGTGCTCGACGTGGCGCTGCTCGCCGAGCTGGTGCCGGACCTCGACGAGCGGCTCACCTATGCCTGCGGCCCGGCCGGGCTCCTCGACGCGCTCGAGCAGCACCACGCCGACCGCGGCCTCGAGCTGACCACCGAGCGGTTCCGCCCGGTCGTCATCACCCCCGCCGACGGCGAGGGTGGCGGCACCGTGACGCTGACCGGCTCCACGGGCGGCGGCACCGAGATCGAGCTCGACGCCACCACCCCGATCCTCGACGCCGCCGAGCAGGCCGGCGTCCTCATGCCCAGCGGGTGCCGGATGGGCATCTGCATGGCCTGCGTCCTGCCGATGCGCGAGGGCGCCGTGCGCGACCTGCGCAACGGTGCGCTGACCGTCGCCGTCCCCGGCGAGACCGGTCCGCAGGGCGTCCCCATCCAGACCTGCATCAGCACCGCCGCCGGCGCGTGCTCGATCGACCACTGAGCGTCCCGCTCGAATCCAGCACTGAGCTCTCGCTCGAGTCCGACACTGACTTCCGCTCCATCGCACCCTGACCGAAGGAGATCCCCATGACGACGATCACCCGCAAGCCCGAGAACCCCACCGCGCACCTGACGCCCGAGGACATCGAGCAGATCGGCATCGAGCTCGACGCGATCCGCCAGGACGTCATCGACAGCCGCGGCGAGAGCGACGCGGCGTACATCCGTCGGATCGTGAACATCCAGCGCCGCCTGGAGCTCGCCTCCCGCGCGACGCTGCTGGTCAGCGTCTTCCCGCCGGCGTGGGTCGCGGGCACCGTCGGCCTCTCGGTCGCGAAGATCCTCGAGAACATGGAGATCGGCCACAACGTCATGCACGGCCAGTGGGACTGGATGCGTGACCCGAAGATCCACTCGACCACCTGGGAGTGGGACAACGCGTCGACCGCCGAGGGCTGGAAGCACAGCCACAACGAGGTCCACCACACCTACACGAACATCGTGGGCAAGGACAACGACCTCGGCTACGGCATCATGCGCGTCGACGAGGACCAGCGCTGGCACCCGATGTACCTCGGCCAGCCGCTGTGGAACTTCATCAACGCCTGCTTCTTCGAGTACGGCATCGCCGCCTACGACCTCGAGCTCGGCAAGAACCTGTCGATGCCGAAGGAGAAGCGCAGCGAGACGTTCAAGCGCAACGCGAAGAACACCCTGCGCAAGATCCGCAAGCAGGCCACCAAGGACTACGTCGTCAACCCCGCGCTCGCGCTGCCGACCGGCTCGTTCCTGCCGACGCTGGCCGCGAACTTCACCGCCAACCTGGTGCGCAACGTCTGGTCGCACTCGGTGATCATGTGCGGCCACTTCCCCGAGGGCGTCGAGACCTTCGAGAAGAAGTCGATCCCCGAGAACGAGACGCGCGGCGAGTGGTACCTGCGCCAGATGCTCGGCTCGGCCAACATCTCCGGCTCGAAGCTGATGCACCTGATGACCGGCAACCTGTCCCACCAGATCGAGCACCACCTCTTCCCGGACCTGCCCTCGAACCGCTACGCCGAGGTCGCGCCCAAGGTGAAGGCGCTGTTCGAGAAGTACGGCCTGAACTACCACGAGGCGCCGCTGCCGCAGCAGGTCGCCAGCGCCTGGCACAAGGTCGTCCGCCTCTCGCTGCCCAACGGCTGGCTCGAGACGACGACCCCGGCGAACGCGCCGCAGCAGCTCGCGCTGCTGTGGACGATGGCGACCGGCGACCGTCGCACCCGGCGTGCCGCCCAGGCCCGCCTCGAGCAGCTCGCCCGCCGTCAGCGCACCGAGGTCGCCGCCGCGGCCTGATCGCGCTCGCGCTCTCCGACCAGGGCCGTCTGCACCGCACGGTGCAGGCGGCCCTGCTGCGTCGTCATCAGGGTGACGGCGAGGACGGTCGCGCCGACGGTGACGCCGAACGCCGCGGTCGCGCCACTGCCGTCGGCGAGGCGGCCGGCCACGCTCGACCCGAGCGCGTAGCCCAGGCCGGTCGCGCTGGCGAGCGTCGTCATCGCGGCGCCGACGCGGGCCGGCGGGACGACCCGCTCGGCGAGCGAGAAGACCGCGATCATGTACGGCGCGACGGCGAACCCGAGCAGCAGCACGGTGAGGAACGCGCCGGTCAGCGAGTCGACCAGCAGCAGCGGTAGGGACAGGACCAGCAGGGTGCCCGCCGCCGCGAGCGCGCGCCGCTCGTGGCCGATCCGCTCGGGGAGGTACGCCGTCGCGATGCCGGCCACCGCGCTGCCGACCCCCAGCGTCGCGTGCACGAGGCCGGCCATCCCGGGGCGGCCGGCGTCGTTCGCCAGCACGGTCGCGCCGGTCTGGGTCGCACCGAAGAGCATCCCGATCGACACCTGCGCCAGCGCGAGCACCAGGAACACCGCGGTCACGAGCGGGCCGGTCGCCAGCGGTGCACTGCCGTTGCGGCGGGTCAGCCGGGCGGACGGGTCGAGCGCGAAGGCGGTGCCGAACACGGCCAGCAGACCGGCGGCCAGCAGCAGTGCCCCGCCGGGGGAGACGAGCGCGACCGCGACGCCGACCAGCGCCGGGCCGATGGCGAACGACGCCTCGTCGGCCGCGCCCTCGTAGGAGAACGCCGCGTCGACCAGCCGCCGCTGGTGCGGTCCGGTGCCGTGCGTGAGCGGGCGCCAGCGCACGCGCGCGAGCGGGCCGACCTGCGGGAGGACGAGACCGGTCAGCGCCGCCGTCGTCACCACGAGCGCGGCGGTCGCGTCGGCGTGCACGACCGCGACCAGCGTGGCGAGGCCGGCTGCGCCCAGGAGCGACTGGACCAGCACCACGGGGCGCTGGCCGGTGCGGTCGGCGACCGCACCGGCGACGGGTGCGCCGAGGGCGTTGGCGACCGCGAGGGCACCGGCGCTGAGGCCGCCGAGCCCGTAGCTGTCGGTCGCGGTCGAGACGAGCAGGAGCGTGCCGAGCTGGCTCATGGCCAGCGGGAGCCGGCCGAGGAACGCCACGACGACGTACGTCGGTCCGGCGATCGCCAGGAGTCGGCGGTAGGAGGCGAGCGGGGTCATGCGGAGGGGCCTTTCGGGTGCGCCGGGACGACGCGCGCCGTACCCGCCACCAAGAACGCGCTGAACCCTGTGCGTCCGACATTCTAGGACCGGACGGGCGCCGGGCCCGGAATCCACGGACCCCGCCGACGAAGGAGTGCACATGGCGGTCGACCCCACGGGAGCAGCGCTGCAGCAGCTGTTGGCGGAGGACCCGGGCGGGCCGGTGGTGATGCTCAACCTGCTGCGGTTCGACCCGGCCGGCGGCGGCGACTACGCGGCGTACTCCCGCAAGGTCGGGACCGACATCCTCCCGCGGTACGGCGCCGAGCTCGTCTACTACGGCCAGGGCTCCACCGCGCTGGTCGCCGAGGACGGCCAGGCGTGGGACGCGGTGATGTTGGTGCGCTACCCCTCCCGGCAGGCGTTCTCGGAGATGTTGGCCGACCCGGAGTTCCAGGCGGTCGCGTCGCTGCGGTCCGAGGCGCTCACCGAGGCGGTGCTGCAGGCGACCGTGCCG
Source organism: Nocardioides deserti (assembly GCF_014266025.1). Taxonomy (GTDB): domain Bacteria; phylum Actinomycetota; class Actinomycetes; order Propionibacteriales; family Nocardioidaceae; genus Nocardioides; species Nocardioides deserti. Next base: position 409,560 of record NZ_JACMYC010000002.1, read on the forward strand.
TTGGCGCCCTGACGCCGCAGCCCGGCCAGCGCAGCGGCCCGTTCCATGCCCGGCGGCAGGCGGCGTGGCACCGGAAGGCCTCGAGAGACACACTGGCCCCGTGAGGTACCCCCGTTCGAGGCAGGCCAGATGAGGTTCACCGAGCACGAGCTGACCGCCGCCCTGACCGGCGCCGCGAAGACGGTCTTCGCCGCGCAGGACAAGGACGTACGCCGTGGCAAGCGCGACGTCGACGAGGCGTGGCAGGCGCTGACGACGATCCAGCGGTTCCGCTACCTCGACGCCCTCGGCGACCAGGTGCTGCCCGTGCTGGTCGCGCTTCCCGACGTCGAGGTCGAGCCCGGCACCCGCCCGACCTACACCGACGACGAGGTCACCCGCGTCGTCGAGGAGAAGGTCGGCGACGGCGTCGGCCGGGTGCGCCGCGCGCTCGTCGTCAAGGGACGCGTCGCCCTCGTCCAGACCGCGCTCGCCGCGCTGCCGCCCCGGCAGGACCCCGACGCGCTGATCGTCCCCGACCACCTCTGAGCCCGGCCGGCCCGTAGGTTGGGCCGGTGAGCGAGTCGTTCCGCCGGGGGCTGAGAGCGGGCGTGCCCTTCTCGTTCGTCGGGTTCCTGCTCGCGATGTCGTTCGGCGTGCTGGCGGTGCAGGCCGGGTTCAGCGCGCTCCAGGCGATCGTGATGTCGGCGGTGGTCCACGCCGGCTCGGCGCAGTTCGCCGCGACGGCGATCCTGGGCGCCGGCGGGGGCGTGGTGCCGAGCGTCCTGGCGGGCAGCCTGATGAACGCGCGGTTCCTCGCCATGGGCATCGCGGTCGCCCCGTCGCTCGGCGGCGGCCCTGGCCGGCGCGCCCTGCAGGGGCAGACGGTGGTGGATCCGTCGTGGGCGCTCGCCAACAACGGCGACGGCTCGTTCGACCGGCACCTGATGATGGGCGCGACCGTGCCGCAGTACGCCGGCTGGGTCTCCGGCACCGTGGCCGGGGCGTTCCTCGGTGACGTGGCGGGCGACCCCGGCCGGTTCGGCCTCGACGTGGTGTTCCCGGTCTTCTTCCTGGCGCTGCTGGCCGCGGAGCTGCGCGACCCCCGGTCGCGCGGGGTGGCCCTCGCCGGCGCACTGATCGCCCTCGCCCTGGTGCCGTTCACCCCGCCCGGGGTGCCGGTCCTCGTCGCCGGGACCGCCGCGCTCGTGGGGCTGGCGCGATGACCGCCTGGCTGATGATCGGCGCGCTCGCGGTGACGACGGCCCTGATCAAGGCGTTCGGCCCCGTGCTGGTCGGCGGCCGGGTGCTGCCACCGACCGCGATGAAAGTGATCGCGCTGCTGCCGCCGGTGCTCCTCGCCGCCCTGGTGGTCACCTCGACCCTCAGCGAGGGCCAGCGGCTCCACGTGGACGCCAGCGCCGCCGGGGTCGCGGTCGCGGCGGTGATGATCTGGCGCCGCCTGCCGCTGCTGGTCGTGGTCCTCACCGCCATCGCGGTGACCGCCGCGCTCCGTGCCCTGACCTGACCTGCCCCGGGGCGCGCCTCCGCCAGGCCGGCGACCTCGACCGGGCCGGCCGGGTCCGCGGCGCGCGGGTCGTCAAGGGCCGTGCGCCCTCGTCCTGGCCGCCCTCGCCGGCCTCCCGCGCGGCAGGACCCGTACGCGCTCATCGTCCCCGACCACCTCTGACGGGGCGGGCCGTCGGCTGCGGCCGCCCGGCGACGGCGACGTCGGCGACGAGCGCGCGGCCGTCGTGGTCCTGCGGCTCGTCCAGTCCTTCCGTCGCGGTGGTCAGGACGAGGACGTGCGGCGCCTCCGCGCTGATCGCGATGCTGGTGGGTTGGCGGGCGGGCACCTCGATCCGCTCGACGAGGTCCCCGGACGGGCTGTAGCGGTGCAGGCACGACGAGCCATGGATCGCCGACCAGAGGAAGCCCTCGGCGTCGACGGTGATGCCGTCAGGCGTCCCGTCCACCTGGACGAACACCTCCCGCTCGCCCAGGTCGCCGGTGGCCGGGTCGACGTCGTACCGGTGGATGACCGACCGCGGGGTGTCCGCGAGCCACATGGTGCGGCCGTCCGCGCTGAACGCCGGCCCGTTGGGGACGGTGTACCCGGTCAGCACGGTGGTGACTTGACCGTCGGGCTCGAGCCGGTGGAGCGCCCCGGCGCTGTCCGTGCTGTCCCACGCCATCGAGGTGGCCCAGAACCGCCCCGACGGGTCGGTCGCCGCGTCGTTCATCCGCCGCTCCACCGGGCCGCCGTCGGCCGGCTGCCCGAACCAGCCGAGCTCGCCGAACGGGTCCAGGCGTGCGATCCCGGTCCCCGCCGCTGCGATGAACGTCGGGCGGCCGTCCGCCTCGCCTGGTGCGCCCGTGTCGGCGAGCGCGACGGCGCCGAGCGGCACGTCCAGCTGCACCAGGTCTTGCGGCGGCTGGTCGCTCCGCGGGTCGGCGTGGAGCAGTCGGCCGGCGATGATGTCGACGAACCACAGCTGGCCGTCGAGGAACCGCGCCCCTTCCCCGAGCTCGTGACGCTCGGTGCCGAGGGGACGCCAATCGCTGCGCAGCACGCTCGCACGCGGGGTTCCAGGCATGCCCGCCCGTCCCCCGGGAGGGCGGGCGTCAAACGGCGGTCACGGGTCGGCGATCTCGGTGGTGCCGGTGGGGCCGCGGAGGTAGCGGCGGCCGTGGGGGTCGGTCCAGAGGTGGACGCCGGGGTCGATGACGGGGTCGAGGGGTCGGTAGCGCCAGCCGGTGTGGGTTCTGAGGCGGTGGTGTCGGCGGCACAGCGGTGCGAGGTTGTGGGGGCAGGTCGGTCCGCCGGTGGCGTGGGCCGCGATGTGGTCGCAGTCGCAGTGTCGGGAGGGGCGGGCGCACCAGGGGAAGACGCACTGGGGTTCGCGGTGGGCGACTTGGTCGCGGAGCCGGTCGGGGATCTCGTACTGCTCGGCGTGGGCGTGCTCGGCGAGGTCGAGGACGGGCTGGACGGTGAGGTGGGTGTCGGTGCGGCCGCACCAGGAGCGGATGACCTGCTCGAGCTCGGGGCGGCCGGCGGTCTCGTTGCGGCCGACGGGTTCCAGGCCCCAGAGGCCGGCTTCGGCGAGGTGGAGGTGGAGGACGGTACGGGTGCTGGGTCGGGTGGGCCGGTCGCCGTGGAGGAGGGCGTCGGCGGCGGCGGGGTCGGCGAGGACGCCGACGGCCATGGAGCGGCGGACGTCGAGGGACTGTCCGTGCCCCGCTTGACCGTCCTGTCCCAGGATGGTGGCGAGGCGGGTGATGGTCTGGTCGACGTCGTGGAGGTCGCGCCAGTCGCCGCGGACGAGGAGCTCGGCGATGCCGGAGTGGTTGAGGGTGTGTTCGTCGAGGCGGACGTAGCGCTTGTCGAGCGCGGCGAGCTGGGCGAGCTCGCGTTCCTCGGCGTGCAGGCGCAGCATCGCCTCGTCGATGATCCGGTCCAAGCGGACCACACCGATGGAGCCGGCGACGGGGGCGACGTGGTCGTCGACGTAGGTGGTGACGTCATCGGGGCGGCCGAGGACGGCTTGGGCGATCCGGCGGGCCCGCCAGGCGGCGACGTCACCGGCCATCGTGCGGGCCCAGACCTTCGGCAGTCGGTGGCGCAGCACCAACGCGTCGCGGATCAGCGCCTGCCCGGCCTGGTGGACATGGCGTTCGCCGCGGCGAACGCCGCCGGTGCGTCCCAGCGCACCAGCGGGATCCCGGACAGCTCGTCACCGGCCACGTCGGCGTCCGGGTCGTCCGCGGTCCCCGGAGCCGCCGAGGGCGTCGAGAGCGCGCTGGGCACACCCCACGCCTCTTGCCCGCGCAGCACCGGATGCGCGTGCGCCCACTCGACCGCCAGGACCAGCAGCTCCACCTCGGCGGCGTCCGCGGTCCTCCTCGCAGTGCGGACCCGGTCCAGCAGCGCACCGGGCGTGACGGCGTCGTCTGCCAGGTCGGCCGCGGGGGCGAGGGTGGAGGTGGACATGGGTCCATGACATACGAACACATGTTCGACGACAATGGGCAGCAGAGACGGGTGGAGCGAGCAGCCGGGCTCGTCGGGCTACGGCTTCAAGGCACTGCTGAGCGCCGCGAGCGTGTCGTCGACGACGCGGTAGAACGCCCACCGCCCGCGCTGCTCGCGCACGACCAGGCCGGCGTCGACCAGCTGCTTCATGTGGTGGGAGACGGTCGGCTGCGCGAGCCCGACCGGCTCGGTCAGGTCGCAGATGCACGCCTCGCGCTCGGGTTGTGCGGCGATCAGCGAGAGCAGTCGCACCCGGGTCGGGTCGCCGAGCGCCTTGAACATCCGCGCCAGCCGGCCGGCATCGTCGGCGTCGAGCACGCCGCCGGTGACCGTCGAGCAGCACGCGGTCGCGTCGACGACGGGGAGGGTTCGGGCCGGCATGGGCCCAGACTGACACACGCATTGACATCAGTCGATAGATGCACGACCCTCGACCCATCGACAGAACCCGATGGATCGGATCCAGCGTGATGACCAGCACGAGCAACCCCCACGCGACCGGCGACCAGCTCCGCGAGCAGGTCCGCACCCGGTACGCCGAGGCCGCCGGCGCCGTGACGAGCGGCGCCACCAACACCGAGCTGAACGACGCGCTGCAGGCAACCGGTGACGGCGGCGGCGACGGGACCACGTCGTGCTGCGGTGGCGGCGACGTGGTGGTCGACGAGTCGTTCGGCGCCGTGCTCTACAGCGACGACGACCAGCGGGACCTGCCCGCCGAGACGGTCGCGGCCAGCCTGGGCTGCGGCAACCCGACCGCGGTCGCGGACCTGCGAGCGGGGGAGCGGGTCCTCGACCTCGGCTCCGGCGGCGGCATCGACGTGCTGCTCTCGGCCCGCCGGGTCGGCCCGACCGGCTTCGTGCACGGCGTCGACATGACCGACGAGATGCTCGAGCTCGCGCGCGCCAACGCCGCCAAGGCCGGCGCGACCAACGTCGAGTTCCTCCGGGGCACCATCGAGGACGTCCCGCTCACCGACGCCTCCGTCGACGTGGTCATCTCCAACTGCGTCATCAACCTGTCCGTCGACAAGCCGCGGGTCATCTCCGAGATGCACCGCGTCCTCGTCCCCGGCGGGCGGATCGGCATCTCCGACGTGGTGGCGGAGGACCACCTCACCCCCGAGGACCGCGCCGAGCGTGGGTCGTACGTCGGCTGCATCGCCGGCGCCCTCTCCCGCACGGAGTACGTCGACGCCCTCACGGCCGCCGGCTTCGTCGACGCCGAGGTCGACTTCACCCACGAGGCCGTCTCGGGCATGCACGGCGCGATCATCCGAGCGACCAAGCCGACGAAGGCGACCGCATGACCACGCCCAGCACGACCACCACGCAGGACGTCCCGGCGGTCGCGCGGCTCTCGACGCTGGACCGCTACCTCCCGCTGTGGATCGGCCTGGCGATGGTCGCCGGGCTGCTCGCGGGCCGCTGGGTGCCCGGCATCGCCGACGCCCTCGACGCGGTCACCGTCGGCTCGGTCTCGCTCCCGATCGCCCTCGGCCTGCTGGTGATGATGTACCCGGTGCTGGCGAAGGTCCGGTACGACGAGGTCGGTCGGGTCGCGCGCGACCGCCGGATGATGGCGCTCTCGCTGGTCCTCAACTGGGTCCTCGGCCCGGCGCTGATGTTCGCCCTGGCCTGGCTGTTCCTGCCCGACCTCCCGGAGTACCGCACCGGGCTCATCATCGTCGGGCTCGCCCGCTGCATCGCCATGGTCATCATCTGGAACGACCTCGCCTGCGGCGACCGGGAGGCCGCCGCCGTGCTGGTGGCCGTCAACTCGGTCTTCCAGGTGGTCGCGTTCGCCGTGCTCGGCTGGTTCTACCTCGACCTGCTGCCCGGCTGGCTCGGCCTGTCCACCACGGGGCTCGACGTCTCGCCGTGGGAGATCGCCGGCAGCGTCGTGGTCTTCCTCGGGGTCCCGCTCGTCGCCGGGTACCTCACCCGCCGCGTCGGCGAGGCGAGGCGCGGCCGCGACTGGTACGAGCAGCGCCTCCTGCCGCGGCTCGGCCCGTGGGCGCTCTACGGCCTGCTGTTCACCATCGTCGTCCTCTTCGCGCTCCAGGGCGAGACGATCACCAGCAAGCCGCTCGACGTCGCCCGCATCGCGGTGCCGCTCGTCCTCTACTTCGCGCTGATGTGGGCGGGGTCCCTGCTCCTGGCGCGTCAGGTCGGGCTCGGGTACGCCCGGTCGACGACCGTCGCCTTCACCGCCGCCGGCAACAACTTCGAGCTCGCCATCGCGGTGGCGATCGCCGTCTTCGGCGTCACCAGCGGCCAGGCCCTCGCCGGCGTCGTCGGCCCGCTCATCGAGGTCCCCGTCCTCGTCGGGCTCGTCTACGTCAGCCTCTGGGCGCGGCGCTTCTTCCCCGACGTCCGGGCGGGGGCCGCCTCGTGACCGCCGGGCCGTCGGGCCAGTCCGCCGGAGGGCGTGTGCCGCAGGTGGTCTTCGCGTGCGTCCGCAACGGCGGCCGGTCCGTGGTGGCACGGCTGCTGACCGAGCACTACGCGCAGGGACGGGTCGTCGCGCTCTCCGCCGGGACGCAGCCCGGCGAGCACGTCCATCCCGAGGTCGCCGACGCGCTCGAGCGGCTCGGGCTCGACACCTCGCGCGAGCACCCGAAGCGCCTCACCCCCGAGATGGTCGCCGCCAGCGACCTCGCCATCACCCTCGGCTGCGGCGAGGAGTGCCCCTACGTCCCGGGCGTCGTCTACCGCGACTGGCCCGTCGACGACCCCGGTGGGCAGGACCCGGCCGTCGTGCACCGGATCATCGGCGACCTCGACGCCCGGGTGCGCGACCTGCTGCACGAGCTCGCGCCGGACCTCGACCTGGCGCCGAGCGTGTGCGGCGACCGCTGACCGAAGCGGTCAGCAGCGTCGGTCAGCAAGGTCAGGCCGACGGCGGGTGCTCTCCGAGGCAGAAGAGGTTGCCCTCGGGGTCCGCGAGCGTCGTCCAGCGCACCCACGGGACCTCCTCGAGCACGTCCCACTTCCACTCCGCGCCGGCCGCGACGAGCCGCTCGACCTCGGCCTCGCGGGTGCCCCACGGCACGGTGAGGTCGAGGTGGAGCCGGTTGCCCTCCTCGTCCGAGCGCTGCATGAGCATCATCCCGAAGCCTCCGGGCGCGGGCTGCAGGATCACCAGGCCCGGCATGGGCGTCGTGGCGGGGACGCCGAGGACCGCGGACCAGAAGGCCCCCAGCCGTTCGGGGTCGTCGGCGGCGACGTTGACGGCGCCGAGGCTGATCGCTGTCGGGGTCGAGGTCGGGGTCGCGGCGGGCGAGGGGGCATCCGGTGAGGTCGTCATGACGGCACGCTAGGGCCGCCCGCCGACAGTGGCCAGGCCTCGCAAGCCCGGCCGCCCGATCAACCCAGCGCGGCGGTGACGAGCGCCTGCGCCTCCTCCTGGACCTGCGCGAGGTGCTCGGGGCCGCGGAAGGACTCGGCGTACACCTTGTAGACGTCCTCGGTGCCGGACGGGCGCGCGGCGAACCACGCCGACTCCGTCGTGACCTTGAGCCCGCCGATCGCGGCGCCGTTGCCGGGCGCCTCGGTGAGCGTGGCGGTGATCGGCTCGCCGGCGAGCTCGGTGGCGGTGACGTCCGCGGCGGACAGCCTCGACAGCGCGGCCTTCTGGTCGCGGGTGGCGGGGGCGTCGGTCCGGGCGTACGCCGGCTCCCCGTGCGCGGCCACGAGGTCGGCGTAGTGCTCCGAGGGGGAGCGGCCGGTGTGCGCGACGATCTCCGAGGCGAGCAGCGCGAGGATGATCCCGTCCTTGTCGGTGGTCCACACGCTGCCGTCCCGCCGCAGGAACGACGCGCCCGCCGACTCCTCGCCGCCGAAGCCGAACGACCCGTCGACCAGCCCCGGCACGAACCACTTGAACCCGACGGGCACCTCCACCATCGGCCGACCCAGCGACGCCGCGACGCGGTCGATCATCGAGGACGACACCAGCGTCTTGCCGATCCGCGCCCGCTCCGGCCACCCCGGCCGGGCACCGCCGAACAGGTGCTGGATCGCGACGGCGAGGAAGTGGTTGGGGTTCATCAGGCCGGCGTCCGGCGTGACGATGCCGTGCCGGTCGGCGTCGGCGTCGTTGCCGGTGGCGATGTCGTAGTCAGCCCGGCGGTCGATGAGCGAGGCCATCGCGTGCGGGGAGGAGCAGTCCATCCGGATCTTCCCGTCCCAGTCCAGCGTCATGAACCGCCAGGTCGGGTCCACGAGCGGGTTCACGACGGTGAGGTCGAGGCCGTGCCGGTCGGCGATCTCCGACCAGTACGCCGCGGACGCGCCGCCGAGCGGGTCCGCACCGATCCGCACGCCCGCGGCCCGGATCGCCTCGACGTCGACCACGGAGGGCAGGTCGTCGACGTAGGTGCCGAGGAAGTCGTAGGAGCCGGCGGTGGCCCGGGCCCGGGCGAAGGGCACCCGACGCACGTCGGCGAGCCCGCCAGCGATGAGCTCGTTGGCCCGCGCGGCGATCGCGGAGGTGGCGTCGCTGCCGGCGGGGCCGCCGTGGGGCGGGTTGTACTTGAAGCCGCCGTCGGTCGGCGGGTTGTGCGACGGGGTGACGACGATGCCGTCGGCGAGCCCCGGACCGGTCGTGCGGCCGCCGTTCGCGCGCAGGATCGCGTGCGAGACGGCCGGCGTGGGGGTGTAGCCGTCGCGGGAGTCCACCAGCACGGTCACGTCGTTGGCGACGAGCACCTCGAGCGCCGACGCCCAGGCCGGCTCGGACAGCGCGTGGGTGTCGCGGCCGAGGAAGAGCGGTCCGTCGTACCCCTGCTCGCGCCGGTGGTCGCAGATCGCCTGCGTCGTGGCGAGGATGTGGCTCTCGTTGAACGACGTCGACAGCGACGTCCCGCGGTGGCCGCTGGTGCCGAACGCGACCTGCTGGGCGACGTCCTCGGGGTCGGGCACGCCGGTGTAGTAGGCGGTGACGAGGTGCGCCACGTCGACGAGGTCCCGGGGTTCGGCGGGTTGTCCCGCGCGCTGGTCGGCCACGTCGGGATCATTGCCCATCGGGCGCAGAAATGAGTCACGGCCGCTGGTGGTTTCCTCGCACGTGGGGGGACGACGAGGAGCACCAGCGGCCGGACGACACCAATCTACCCGCACGCCGTCTGCTCGGCCACATCCACCTCCGGCGAGTCCGCTCCCTAGGATTCCGCCATGACCGTGACCTGCACGATCGACGACGGCATCGCCCAGGTGCGGCTCGCCCGCCCGGAGAAGCTGAACGCGCTGACCCTGCCGATCCTCGCCGAGCTGGCCGCGACCGGGCACCGGCTGCGACGCGACCGCACCGTCCGCGCGGTCGTCCTCGCTGGCGACGGCGACGCGTTCTGCGCCGGCCTCGACTTCGCGGACGTCCTGCGCAAGCCGGCCGCGATCGTGCCGGCGTTCCTGCCGGTGCCGTGGCGGGGCACCAACACCTTCCAGGAGGCGTGCTGGGCGTGGCGCCGCCTACCGGTGCCGGTGGTCGCGGCGGTCCACGGCCACTGCCTGGGCGGCGGCCTCCAGATCGCGCTCGCGGCCGACTTCCGGGTCGCCGCACCCGACTCGCGCTGGTCGGTGCTCGAGGGCAAGTGGGGGATCATCCCGGACATGACCGGCATCCGGTCGCTGACCGAGCTGGTCGGCCCGGACACCGCGAAGCTGCTGACGATGACCGCCGACGTCGTCTCCGGCAAGGAGGCGCACGACCTCGGGCTGGTCACCGAGCTGGCGTCGGACCCGGTCGAGGCCGCCACCGCGCTGGCCGGGCGCCTGGCCACCCGCTCGCCGGACCAGCTGGCCGCGGCCAAGCGGCTGCTCGAGGGCGCGACGAGCCGCAGCGCGCGGCGCACCTTCGCGCTCGAGCGGCTCGAGCAGGCGCAGCTGCTGTTCCTGCGCAACACCGCGAAGGCCCGCCAGGCGGCGTTCAAGGGCGCCACCGCGGCGTTCGGCCCGCGCGTCCGCCGCTGAGCCAAGGCGCAGGCCCCTAGGCTCGGCCCCCGTGAGAGGCGGTGTCAGGACCGGAGCGAGGAGCCGTGCGGCCGGGCTGAGGTTCCCGCGCACGATCGTCCTGGTCGCCCTCGCGGCGCTCACCTGGGCGCTCGGGCCGCTCGTGGTGCTGGTCGCGCTGCTGATCCTGGCCGTCCCGCGGGTCCGCCGCTGGTGGCGACCGACCTGGCGCGTGGTCGCGGGCTGGGTGGTCGGCGTGCTCGCGCTGGTCGGCGTCGTCGTGGTCCTGCCCGACGGCCTGCTGCCGATCCCGCCCGGCGCCGGGGCGGCGGTGACGCCGGGCTACACCGGCCGGCCGTTCACCGCCCAGCCGGTCGAGCTCGACGTGCCGCAGCACCCGTTCCTCGCCCCGAACGGCCTCAGCTCGATGCACCACGACGCCTGGGCCACCGACGCCACCGTCCACCCCGGCCCGCTCGGGGAGTCCCCGCGCGTCGAGACCGCGTGGTACGGCGTCGAGGAGTGCGCCACGCTCGCCTTCGACAGCCACGAGCGGCTCGTCGCGCTCTGCGGCGACCTCCAGGGGCCGCGCATGCACGTGCTCGACCCGGAGTCGATGCGGCCGCTGGTCAGCAAGGACCTCCCCGACCGGCCCGACGTCGAGGGCAAGCAGCCGTGGGAGAACCTCTGCGCCGGCGCCTACTTCTACCTCGACGCCGAGGACCGCGCGGTCGTCGCCACCACCGACCGCCGCGTCCTCGTCGTCGCCACCTCCGACGCCGACGGCGACGCGGACCTGACGACCGAGGCGACCCACGACCTCGGTGTGCAGGTGCCGGCCGATGACTGCCTGATCGCGGTGCTCCCGGACTGGCAGGGCCGGATCTGGTTCGTCACCCAGGACGGCCGCACCGGCTTCGTCGAGCCCGGGTCGGGCGACGTCGCCGTGCTCGAGCTCGGCGAGGAGGTCGCGAACTCCTTCGCCACCGACACCGACGGCGCCGTGTACGTCGTCACCACCGCCGCGCTCTACCGGCTCGAGGTGTCGCCGGCCGGCCTCCCGCGGGTGCGGTGGCGCACGCCGTACGACCGCGGCTCGCGGCTCAAGCCCGGCCAGGTCTCCCAGGGCAGCGGCACCACCCCGACGATCCTGCCCGGCGGCGTCGTCGCGATCACCGACAACGCCGGCCCGCGCATGCACGTCCAGATGTACGGCACCCGCCGCGGGCGGCTGATCTGCCAGGAGGCGGTCTTCGGCGACGACGCGAGCGCCACCGACAACTCGCTCGTCTCGGTCGGCACCGGCGTGGTCGTCGAGAACAACGCCGACTACACCGGTCCCTGGCGCACGATGCTCGGCCGCACGACGCCCGGTGGCTTCGCGCGCGTCGACCTCGTGACCGGCGAGGACGGCGAGCGCACCTGCGAGACCGTGTGGACCTCGGAGGTCTCCGCGCCCACGTCGGTACCGAAGCTCTCGCTCGCCACCGGCCTGCTCTACGCCTACGAGAAGCGGTCGAGCGTCTGGGGCGCGAGCGCGTGGTACCTCGTCGCGCTCGACGTCCGCACCGGCCGCACGGCGTACCGCGTCCGCACCGGGATCGGCGCGCTCTTCAACAACCACTACGCCGCCGTCACGCTCGCCCCCGACGGATCGGCGTACGTCGCCACGCTGGCCGGCATGGTCCGCGTCCGCGACCGCGAGGACTGATCAGTCCCGCTCCTGCTCCTCCCGGGCCTGCTCGTCGCGCTTGCGGCGGCGGTTCACCTCGCCGCGGGCGAGGAGGAAGGCGAGGGCTACCGGCCAGACGTAGCCGAGGACGTCCAGCACCTGTCGCACCCAGCCCGGCACCTCGACGTCGAAGTGCGGGATCGGCAGGTCGATGTCCGGCCAGGGGATCGACGGCAGGTCGATGTCGGGCCACGGGATCGAGGGCAGGTCCGGCCAGGGGACGTCGATGTCGGGCAGGAAGCGCGAGAGCAGCCCGAGCAGCACCGGCACGGCGATGATCGCGATCGCGATGCCGGCCTTCTGCGCGGCGTACCGGTTCGGGTGGGCGAGCAGCCGCTCCTCGTGCTGCGCGGCGGCCGAGCCCGCCTCGGGCACCAGGTCGGTGCCGCCGACGCCGACGAGCGCGCCGGCGAGGTCGTCGTGCACGGTGGCGCGCCGCGGCGCCCCGAGCGCGCTGAACTTCACCTTGACCGCGCCGAGGTCGGGGTGGTCGTCGCCGGAGTCGATCTCGACGGCGTCCTCGGCCGAGCGCTTCTCGGTGACCAGCTCGCCGTCGACGTACCACCGCAGGTGCCGGCGCACCGATCCCTCGGCCTCGACCCGGTGGTGGCGGCCGGCGACGGAGCGCTCCCAGACCTGCATGCGACCGACGCTAGAGGTGCCGGTCGGCCGCGCACATCGGCCGGGGGTCGGTGACGGGGCGACCTTGGTCTAGGGGTAGGCGACCCCGGTGACGTCCTCGCTGATCTCCCACAGCCGTCGCTGGGCGACCTCGTCGTGGGAGAGGCGGTTGCTCGAGACGACGCGCGGCGGGCCGGAGGCCTCCTGGAGCCCGCCGGGGCCGCAGTAGGTCGCGCCGGGGAGGTCGGCCGTGGCGGCCATGAGCGTCGGCTGGGCGCCCGCAGCGGCGGACTGGGAGACCGCGCGGATCGCCGCGTCGAGGATGCTGGCGATGCCGCCCGAGGAGCGGCCGTACTGCCCGTTCGCCGCGAGGTGCGTGCCCGCGAAGCCGGGGTGCGCGGCCAGCGCCTTGACCGGCAGCTCGGCGCGGCGCAGCCGCCGGTCGAGCTCGTAGGTGAAGAGCAGGTTCGCGAGCTTGGTCTGCCCGTAGGTCGGCCACCGCGAGTAGCGGCCCTGCTGCGCCCGAGGGTCGCCGAGCGGCGCGCTGCGGGCGACGCGGTGGAACTGCGAGCTCACCGCCACGACGCGGCCGTCCTCGCTCGCGACGAGCTGCGGCAGCAGCAGGCCGGTCAGCAGGAACGGGCCGAAGTGGTTGGTCGCCATCTGCAGCTCGAGGCCGTCGGCGGTGCGGGAGTACGGCGTGCCCATCACGCCCGCGTTGTTGACCAGCAGGCCGATCGGCCCGAGCCCGGCCGCCTCGGCCGCGCCGCGGCGCACCGAGGAGAGGTCGGCGAGGTCGACGACCAGCTTCTCCAGCGAGGCGTGCGGGACCTCCTCGCGGATGGTCCGCTCGGTGGCGTCGAGCTTGTCCTGGGTGCGGCCGGCAAGGACGACGCGGGCGCCGCGCCGGGCCAGCTCGAGCGCGGTGTGGTGGCCGAGGCCGCCGACGCTGGTGCCGGTGACCAGCGCGGTGCGGCCGGCCTGGTCCGGGATGTCGGCGAGCGTCCAGGCGTCGGTCGCCGTCACGGGGTGGTCGCCATCTGCTCGAGGACCTGCTGCGCGAGGGCCTCGTCGCCCTCGACCGCCACCGTGGCCGCGGCGTCGGGGCGCCGGCCGCCCGCGAGCACCACGAACGTCTCGCGGTCCATCCGCAGCGTCGCGTCGGCCTGCTCCGGTGGGGTCGGGAGCCGCTCGCCGCGGCCCTGGTCGTTGACGGTGAAGGCGGCGGCGGTGCTGCCCTCGACCTCGACCAGCAGCGTGGTGCCGGCCGGGGCGCCGACCCGCTTGGCCAGCACGAAGCCCATGCTCTCGAGCAGGTAGTCCGCCGTGTGCTGGGCCGCCGGGCTGTCCATCCCGCCGGGGCGGCCGACCGCGCGGCGTACGTCCTGCTCGTGCATCCACACGTCCAGCGGCCGGTTGCGCAGCAGCGTCTCCCAGCTCCACGGCACGCCGCCGAAGACCCGCTCGGGCTTCGCGGACCCGTCGGTCGGCGGGTCGGCCAGCAGGGCGGTGTGCCGGGCGGTGGCGGCCTCGCGGATCTCGATGATCAGCTCGTCGGGCGTGGCGGTACGCCGGTTGGCCGGGCCGATCTCGGTGTAGAGCCCCATCATCGACGTCACGTGCGGCGGCTCGCCGATCTCGGCGTGCTCCTCGACGCCGGTCGCCAGCACCTTCTCCAGGTGGGCGACGTGCGCCACGACCGCGCGGACGTCCCAGCCCGCGAGGTCGGTCGGCGTGGACCACGCCTCCTCGGGCAGCTTTTCCAGCAGTGAGGTGAGGGCGTCGACCGCCTGCCACCAGACCTCGACGTACCCCGCCAGCCGTTCCTGATCGCTCACGCCCCGGAGCCTACTGACCACCGGCGGCCGCTGGTCGCTCGTGCCGCGGGGCGGTGGGCGAGGATGGGCGCATGCGCGTGCGTGCTCCCGAGCTGGTCGGTCGTGGCTGGCTCAACACCGACGGCCCCCTGCACCTGGCCGACCTCCGCGGCCGCTTCGTCCTGCTCGACTTCTGGGCCTTCTGCTGCATCAACTGCCTGCACGTCCTCGACGAGCTCAAGCCGGTGGAGGAGAAGCACGCCGGGGAGCTGGTCGTCATCGGGGTGCACTCACCGAAGTTCGTCCACGAGGCCGACCCGGACGCGCTGCGCGCCGCCGTCGAGCGCTACTCGGTCACCCACCCCGTCCTCGACGACCCCGAGCTGGTCACCTGGCAGGCCTACACCGCCCGCGCCTGGCCGACGCTGGTGCTGGTCGACCCGGAGGGGTACGTCGTCGGGCAGTACGCCGGCGAGGGCCACGCCCACGCCATCGACGCGCTGCTGACCGAGCTGGTCGCGGAGCACCGCGCGAAGGGCACGCTCCAGCCCGGCGACTCGCCGTACGTCCCGCCCGTCGTCGAGCCCACCGACCTCCGCTTCCCCGCCTCGGCCGTGCCGCTGCCCTCTGCGCAGGGGGGCCGGGTGCTGGTCGCCGACGCCGGCCACGACGAGGTCGTCGAGCTCGGTGCCGACGGCGAGGTGCTGCGCCGGTTCGGCGGCTTCCGGGAGCCCAACGGCCTCTGCCTGCTGCCCGAGGACGTCGCCGCCGAGGTGGGGTACGACGTCGTGGTCGCCGACACCGTCGGCCACCGGCTCCACGGGCTGGCGCTCGCCGACGGCTCGACCCGCGTGCTCGCCGGCGACGGCCAGCAGCTGATGCCCGGCGATGGCAGCGACCGGCTCTCCAGCCCGTGGGACGTCGCCTGGTGGCGCGACCGGGTCTGGGTCGCGATGGCCGGCATCCACCAGCTGTGGACGTTCGACCCGCGCACCGGGGTCGTCGAGGTCGCGGCCGGCACCGCCAACGAGGGGCTGCTCGACGGCGCGGCGCCGGAGGCGTGGCTGGCCCAGACCTCGCGGCTCGCGCCCGACGGCGACCGGCTGTGGCTGGCCGACAGCGAGACCTCGTCGGTCCGCTGGGTGCAGGAGTCGGCGGCTGGTGGCCTCGAGATCCGCACGGCGGTCGGCACCGGCCTGTTCGACTTCGGCTTCCGCGACGGCCCGGCCGACCAGGCGCTGCTCCAGCATCCCCTCGGCGTGACGGCCCTGCCCGACGGCTCGGTCGCGGTCTGCGACACCTACAACGGGGCGGTCCGCCGGCTCGCGGTCACCGCCGGGGAGCCGGGCGAGGTCACCACGCTCGCCACCGGCCTCGCCGAGCCGTCCGCGGCGTACGTCGACGGGTCGGACCTGGTGGTCGTCGAGTCCGGCGCGCACCGGCTGACCCGGGTGCCGCTCGGCAGCGCCGGCACGCGCACCGAGGGCTTCGCCCACTCCACCCAGCGGCCGGTCACCGAGGTGCCGGCGACGCTCGAGCTGGTCGTGTCGTTCACGCCGCCGCCGGGGCAGAAGGTCGACGACCGGTTCGGCCCGCCGGCGCAGCTGATGGTCGAGGCGACCCCGCCCCAGCTCGTCCGCGAGGGCGGCGGCCGAGGCACCGACCTGACCCGCACGATCGTGCTCGACCCGCACGTCGGCGACGGCGTGCTCCACGTGGCCGCCCGGGCCGCGTCGTGCGACGCCGACGGCGGCGAGGGCGCCGCCTGTCACCTGCACCAGCAGGACTGGGGTGTCCCCGTCCGCGTCGTCGCGGACGCGGACGGGCGGCTCGTGCTGCCCCTCGGCGGCGTCGAGGGCTGACCCGGCCGGAGGTCAGGAGCCGGTCGCCAGCCGCACCGCGATCGCCAGCATCACGACGCCGATCAGCACGTCGAGCACCTGCCAGGCCCGCGGGCTGGCGAGGAACCGCGCGAGCAGGCGCGCGCCGTAGCCGAGACCGCTGAACCACACCAGGCTCGCCAGGCACGCCCCGGCCGCGAACCACCAGCGCCCGCCCGACCCGTGCGTCGCCGCCACCGACCCGAGGAGCAGCACGGTGTCGAGGTAGACGTGCGGGTTGAGCCAGGTCAACGCGAGCGCCCGCAGCGCCGCCGATCGACGCGAGAGCCGGGCTCCGCCGGCGGCCGCCAGGGCGTCGGGCCGCCGCGCGCGGAGCAGCGACGAGACGCCGTACCAGGTCAGGAACGCGACGCCGAGCCACCGCACCACGTCGATCGCGGCCGGCGCGCGCTCGACGATCGTGCCGATGCCCGCGACGCCGGCGAGGATCAGGACCAGGTCGGAGACCGCGCAGATCGCCACCACCAGGCCGACGTGGTCGCGGGCGAGCCCCTGGCGCAGCACGTAGGCGTTCTGTGCGCCGATCGCGACGATGAGCGCGAGGCCGGTCGCCGTGCCGGTCAGGAAGTGGTCCACGCCGGAGAACGCTACGGTCGCGCCGACCTGTGCGCCAGCGAAGGTTCCTGCAGATACTGAAGTGCTGCTTAAGGTGGACACGTGCACCTGGACCCCGCCTGGCTCGCCGCCCTGACGGCGATCGCCGACCACGGCACGTTCGACGCCGCGGCGCGCCACCTCCACCTCACCCCGAGCGCCGTCAGCCAGCGGATCCGCGCGCTGGAGTCGGAGGTGGGCCAGGTCGTCGTCCGGCGCACGGCGCCGGCCGAGCCCACCGCCGCCGGCGAGGCACTGCTGCGGCTCGCCCGCCAGACCACGCTGCTGCACGAGGAGGCGCTCCGCGAGCTCGGCGGCCACGAGGGCGGCGTCGCCCGGCTGCCGGTCGCGGTCAACGCCGACTCGCTGGCGACCTGGTTCCACGACGTCCTCGGCGCGGTCGCCGACCGCGGGGACGCCGCGCTCCAGCTGCACGTGCTCGACCAGGCGTGGTCGGCCGACCTGCTGCGCGCCGGCACCGTGCTCGCTGCGGTCACCAGTGACCCGGTCGCCGTCCAGGGCTGCTCGGTCGAGCCGCTCGGCACCCTGCGGTACGCCGCGGCGGCGGCGCCGTCGCTGGCCGAGCGGTTCCGCCGGGGTCGTGGCGTCGACTGGTCGGCGCTGCCGGTCGTGGTCTTCGACGACAAGGACGCGCTGCAGCACGAGCTGCTCGGCGGCCGTGGCCTCGGGCTGCCGCCGGTGGTGCACCGGGTGCCGACGTCGGCCGACTTCCTCGAGGCGGTCCGCCTCGGCCTCGGCTGGGGCGCGCTGCCCGAGCCGCAGCTGCTGCCGGACCTGGACGCGGGCCGGCTGGTCCGCCTCGACGCACGCCGGCACCTCGACGTACCCCTCCACTGGCAGCGCTGGCGGCTGCGCTCGGCGCTCCTCGACACGCTCTCCGACGACGTCCGCCGCGCGGCCGGCCGCGTCCTGCGGTAGCGAGCCCGAGCATGCGCGAGAACGACACCGCCCCCGGTCCCACGAGGGGACCGGGGGCGGTGTGCGTGCCGTCAGGCGAGGATCAGAACGCCGACTCGTCGAGGTCCATCAGCGACAGGTCGGTCGCCTCGGCGATCGCCCGCTCGGCGCTGATGCGCGGCAGGTTGGTGGCGGCGAAGAACTGCGCCGCCGCGACCTTGCCCTCGTAGAACGCCTGGTCCTTGCCGCCCGGAAGTCCAGCATCAGTGCCGCCGAGCTTCTCCAGCGCGACCTCGGCCTGGCGCAGCAGCAGCCAGCCGCAGACGACGTCACCGAGCGCCATGAGCAGGCGCGTGGTGTTGAGGCCGACCTTGTAGATGTTGCGCAGCTCGTCCTGGGCCGACATCAGGTCGTTGATGAGGTGGCCGACCATCGCGTTGGCGTCGTCGAGCGCGGTGGCGAGCAGCTGGCGCTCGTTCTTGAGGCGCCCGTTGCCGGCCTCGCTGTCGATGAACTTCTGGATCTCGCCCGCGATGTGGCCCAGGGCGCGGCCCTGGTCCTTGACGATCTTGCGGAAGAAGAAGTCTTGGCCCTGGATCGCCGTGGTGCCCTCGTAGAGGGTGTCGATCTTGGCGTCGCGGACGTACTGCTCGATCGGGTACTCCTGCAAGAAGCCGGAGCCGCCGAAGGTCTGCAGCGACTCGGTGCCGAGCAGCACCCACGAGCGCTCCGAGCCGTAGCCCTTGACGATCGGGAGCAGCAGGTCGTTGACGGCCTCCGCGAGCTTGGTCTCGTCGGTGTCCATCGCGCCGTTGTGCTGAGCGAGCTGGACCTTGTCCTGCCAGCTGGCGGTGTAGAGCACCAGCGAGCGCATCGCCTCGGCGAAGGACTTCTGCACCATCAGCGAGCGGCGCACGTCGGGGTGGTGGGTGATCGTGACGCGCGGCGCGGTCTTGTCCGAGGCCTGGGTGAGGTCGGCGCCCTGGACGCGGGACTTCGCGTAGTCGAGCGCGTTGAGGTAGCCGGTCGACAGGGTCGCGATCGCCTTGGTGCCGACGAGCATGCGGGCGTTCTCGATGACCTGGAACATCTGCGCGATGCCGTCGTGGACCTCGCCGAGCAGCCAGCCGCGGGCCGGCTCGCCGCCACCGACGGAGGTGTCGCCGAAGGTGACCTCGCAGGTGTTGGAGACCTTGATGCCCATCTTGTGCTCGACGTTGGTGACGTAGACGCCGTTGCGCTCGCCGGTCAGCTCGCCGGTCTCCACGTCGAAGTGGTGCTTGGGCACGAGGAAGAGCGACAGGCCCTTGGTGCCGGGGCCACCCGCACCCTCGACGCCCACGGGGCGCGCGAGCGTGAGGTGCATGATGTTCTCGCTCATGTCGTGCTCACCGGACGTGATGAAGCGCTTGACGCCCTCGATGTTCCACGTGCCGTCGTCGTTCGGGGTGGCCTTGGTGCGGCCGGCGCCGACGTCGGAGCCCGCGTCGGGCTCGGTCAGCACCATCGTGGCGCCCCACTGGCGCTCGATCATGTGTGTAGCGATCTTCTTGTCGCGGTCGTTGCCGTTGCGGTGGACGATGTCGGCGAACGACGGGCCGGCCGCGTACATCCACACCGGGGCGTTCGCGCCGAGCACCATCTCGCCGATCGCCCAGACCAGGCTGGAGGGCGCCGGCGTGCCGCCGAGCTCCTCGCCGATCTGCAGGCGCCAGTACTCGGAGTCCATCCAGGCCTGGTAGCTCTTCTGGAACGACTCCGGCACGGGAGCGGTGTGCGTGGCCGGGTCGAAGACCGGCGGGTTGCGGTCGCTGTCCTCGAAGGATGCCGCCAGGTCCTCGCGGGAGAGCCGGTCGACCTCGGCGAGGATCGCGCGGGCCGTCTCGGAGTCCACCTCGGCGAACGGGCCGGTGCCGAGGACCTCGTCGCGGCCCAGTACCTCGAAGAGGTTGAACTCGATGTCGCGGAGGTTGCTCTTGTAGTGGCTCACTGCTCCACCTTCATGTCGTGAATGTGTGTCCGGGCGCCTGCCAGCACACGGCTACTACTGGTCAGTAACTTCAATGGTATGCGGGCGCCCGAGGGCGTGCAAGCGGATGGCCCGAGGGATCCCGGTGGTCCAGCGCTGCGCCCAGCGGACCAGTTAAGTCGACTGAAATACCTAACTAACGTGTTATGGTCCGTTCAGTCCACGTCCGCTCGGTGGTGGTGCCACCACCGAGGAACCGTCAGGGGTCACCCATGCGCAAGCTCATCGTCCTCGGATTCGTCGGCCTCCTCGCCCAGCTCATCGACGGCTCGTTGGGCATGGCGTACGGCGTCACGTCGTCCACGCTGCTCCTCGCCGCGGGGGTGGCCCCGGCCGCGGCCTCGGCCGCCGTCCACTTCTCCGAGATCGGGACCTCGCTGGTCTCCGGCTTCTCCCACCACAAGCTCGGCAACGTCGACTGGCGCACCGTCTCGATCCTGGCCGTGCCGGGCTTCGTCGGCGCCTTCGCCGGCGCGACGTTCCTCTCCAACCTCGACGGCGACTCCGCCAAGCCGTGGGTGGCCGGGATCCTCCTCGGCCTCGGCATCTACGTCATCTGGCGCTTCCTGGTGCTCGGCGGCCGCCGCCCCACCTTCAAGGCGCGCCCCTCGGCCGGGATGCTCGCGCCGATGGGCCTGGTCGGCGGCGCGCTCGACGCCGTCGGCGGCGGCGGGTGGGGCCCGGTCGGCACCACCACGCTGCTCTCCTCCGGCCGGCTCGAGCCGCGCAAGGTCGTCGGGTCGATCGACACCTCGGAGTTCGTGGTCGCCGTCGGCGGCTCGCTCGGCTTCATCCTCGCGCTGGGATCACAGGGCATCGAGTGGGCGTACGCCGGCGCGCTGCTCGCCGGCGGCGTGGTCGCCGCCCCGATCGCCGCCTGGCTGGTCCGCAAGCTCGCGGCCCGTGTCCTGGGCGTCGCCGCCGGCGGCCTGATCGTGCTGACCAACACCAAGACGATCGCCGAGTCCTTCGGCGCCTCGGGCACCACCGTCGCGGTGCTCGCCGCCGTCCTCTTCGTCGCCTGGGTGACCGGCATCGTGTGGGCGGTCAAGCAGGAGCGCCTCGCCCGCGCCCTCGAGGCGGCCCAGGGTCGCGAGCCCGAGCTCGCGCCCGTCGGGTGACGGCCTTGCCCGGGTCGGTGGTCGGCAGGGTGGTCGGGCCGGAGTCGAGTGTCCCGATCGACTTCTCTGCCAGACTGGGCGCCATGCGCGTCTCCGCCAAGTCCGACTACGCCCTGCGTGCGCTGATCGAGATGGCCGGGCGGGCGGACGGCAAGGCGGTGAGCGCCGAGGAGCTCGGTCGGCTGCAGGAGATCCCGCACGGCTTCCTCCAGGCGATCCTCGCCGACCTCCGCCGCGCCGGCGTCGTGATCTCCCAGCGCGGCCAGTCCGGCGGCTGGCGGATGGGACGCCCGGCCGCCGACGTCTCGGTCGCCGACGTCATCCGGGCGGTCGACGGCCCGCTCGTCTCGGTCTACGGCCTGCGCCCCGAGGCCGTGACCTACAACGACTCGGCCGAGGTGCTCCAGCACGTCTGGATCGCCGCCCGCCGCTCCCTGCGCGACGTCTTCGAGCAGACCTCCATCCAGGCGCTCGCCGACGGCAAGCTCCCGAAGGCGGTCACCTCCCGCACCGCCGACGAGGACGCCTGGCAGCCGCACTGACCTTCGTCGCCGGGGGCCTCGGGCGGGGTGCCGGGCAGGAGGTCGGCCGGCTCGCCGTGCACCCGCACGCCGGACGCGGCCAGCGCGCCGACCCAGGAGAGGGCCAGCGCGGTGCGGCGGGCGCGCTCCCCGTCGTCGACCGTCGGGCCGACCGTCGGGTCGACCGACGCGGGCGGCCGGCCCATCGCGCGGGGCGGTGTCGGAGGCAGGGCGACGCCGACCAGGTCGGCGAGCGCCCCTCGGACCGTCTCGCCCGCGCACCGGCAGCCCGGCAGCACCACGACGTGGACCCGCTGCGGGTCGCGGAGCGCCGGGACCCACCGGTCCAGCACGTCGACCAGGTCGGTCGCCGGGTCACCGATGCGGCACTGCCCGTCCGGGGCGGTCACGGTGAGCACCAGGCGCGGCCGCATCCCTGCGAGCTGGTCGAGCAGCAGGTCGACCGCAGGCCGATCGAGCGCCGCGAGCATCCGCTCGGACACGACCACCGCCCGGGTGGACCGGCGCTGGCGGCGTGCCTCGCGGCACACCTCCGCCCAGGCGCCCTCCACGTCGCGGCGCCGGAAGCCCCAGGCGTGGTGGTCCCACGCGAGCTCCACGGCGGCGCGGAAGACGCCCTCGGGCGTCCCCGCGCGGCGTACTCCCCGCACGGCGAGGGTGTCGGCGTGCTCGGTGAGCACGTCCTCGACCAGGTCCGTGCCCAGGCGGGAGGGGCCGAGGTGGAGGAACACGTCGCGGCGGGCCATGCCGTCACGGTCGCCCACCGCCTCGACGCGCCGCCGTCGTCGTGGTGAACGGACGGCGACGGCTCGGTCACGCGGAGGACTAGAACGTGTTCTCGTTCCGCGCTACGTTGCGCGGGTGATCACCTCCGACGCCATCGTCTGGAACGCGCCGAACGACCCGCACCCGGCCCGCGCGGCCTCGCAGCGGTCCTACTCCGCTGTGGCCAAGGGCGACCTGGCCGAGTGGCTGACGGTGTACGCCGAGGACGCGGTGCTCGAGGACCCGGTCGGGCCGTCGATGTTCGACCCCGAGGGCCGCGGGCACCACGGCCACGCCGGCATCTCGGCCTTCTGGGAGAAGGCGATCGCGCCGATCGACCGCTTCGAGTTCACCATCGAGCAGTCGATGGCCAACGGCAACACCTGCGCCAACGTCGGCCGGATCCGGACGTCGTTCGCCGACGGCAGCCACACCACCACCGAGCTGGTGATGGTCTACGTCGTGCACGAGGACGGGCGCGTCGCCTCGATGAAGGCCTACTGGGAGCCCGAGCGCACGATGGCGAGCTTCACCCCCGCCTCCTGACTTCCCGCGGGTCGGACGGTGGTCAGACGGTGGTGTGGCGGGCGACCCACTCCACGAGCGGCCGCAGCGCGCGCCAGTCCTCGCGGACCACGTCGAGCAGCTCGGGGGTGTGGATCACCGGCTCGAAGCCGATGGCGTGCCCGAGGCTCAATGACCGGTGCCGCAGCAGGTCGATGCGCGGGTGGTCCGCGTCGTACCCACGCGGCGAGGTCTTCAGGCGGTCGCCGCCGCGCTCCCACCCGGCCGCCTCCAGGTCGGCGACGATCGCCTCGAGCTCGCCGCCGAGCTGGTCGTGGTCGACGGCACCGCGGTACGCCGCCAGCCGGCCCGCGCTCGCCTCGTAGAACCCGCCCCCGGTCCGCACCCCGCGCGGCGACACCTCGACGTACCAGCCGGTCGACTCCGCGGCCCGCACGAACGCGCCCTGGTGGGTCTTGAAGGGCGTCTTGTCCTTCGCGAACCGGACGTCGCGGTGCGGCCGGAACACCTTCGCCGCCCCGAACTCCGGCTCCAGTGCCGCGCACAGCGCCTCCACCGGCGCGCGGACCTGCGTGAGGTAGGTGTCCTTGTGCTTCTCCCAGAACGACCGGGTGTTGTCGACCTCGAGGTCGTCGTAGAAGTCCAGCGCGGCGACCGGGATGCCCGTGAACGGGCCCTGTGCCGGTGACGTGGAGGACGGGGACATGGAGCGGATGACGAGACTCGAACTCGCGACATCGACCTTGGGAAGGTCGCGCTCTACCAACTGAGCTACATCCGCATGCCGGGTGCGACCCGACGGCGTGGAGTCTAGGGGATCACTCGCCGCCAGGTGAGACGACCCGGCCGATCGTGGGGAACTTCGGCTCGACGGTGTCGCCGGAGGAGCGGCCGGTGAGCCGCCGCTGCACCCAGGGGGCGAGGTAGCCGCGGGCCCAGGCCGCGTCGGCGCGCACCCGCTCGCGGCGGCTGAGCGTCGGCAGGTCCGGCAGGGGGAGCGGCTCGAGGTCGTGCTCCACGCCGAGCGCGTCCAGCACCATCATGGCGGTGACCTGGTGGCCGACCGGGCCGAGGTGCATCCGGTCGACGTCCCACAGCCGTGGGTCGCTGGCGGGCACGTCGTACGGCAGCCGCTGCGCGACCCGCCACGAGTCGGCGATGGTGGCGCCGTGGCGGTCGGCGATGGAGCGGACGTGCTCGTTGTAGAGCGCGAACCGGCCGCGGATCGGGGCGTAGATGCCGCCGCTGCCGGGGTCGAAGGCGGTGAAGAGCACGATCCGGGCGCCGGACGCGGCGAGCTTGCCGACCGCGACGTCGTACTCCTCCGCGAGCGCGTCGAGGTCGACCTTCGGGCGCACGATGTCGTTGGCGCCGGCGTACAGCGTGATGAGGTCGGGCTCGAGGGCGAGCGCGGGCTCGACCTGCTCGCGCACGATCGCGGCGAGCTTGCGGCCCCGGATGGCGAGGTTGGCGTAGCCGAAGTCGGGCTCCCGGGCCGCGAGCACCTCGGCGACCCGGTCGGCCCAGCCGCGCAGGCCGTTGGGACGGGTGGGGTCGGGGTCGCCCACCCCCTCGGTGAAGGAGTCGCCGAGGGCGACGTACCGCGTGAACGCCATGGGCACCATTGTCCGCCCGGACCGTCCCGAGGAGCGGGCGGGGGCCCGCGCCGGCCGGTAGGTTGACGCCGTGCTGCTCTCTGACCGCGACATCGTCGCCGAGCTCGACGCAGGACGGGTCGCGCTCGACCCCTGGGACCCCGCGATGCTGCAGCCGTCGTCCGTCGACGTGCGGCTCGACCGCTACTTCCGGGTCTTCGAGAACCATCGCTACCCGCACATCGACCCCGCGGCCGACCAGTCGGACCTGACCCGGATGGTGGAGCCCGACGGCGACGAGCCGTTCATCCTGCACCCGGGCGAGTTCGTGCTCGGGTCGACCTACGAGGTCGTCAGCCTCCCGGACGACATCGCTGCCCGCGTCGAGGGCAAGTCCAGCCTCGGCCGGCTCGGGCTGCTCACCCACGCGACCGCCGGGTTCGTCGACCCCGGGTTCTCCGGCCACGTGACGCTGGAGCTCGCGAACGTCGCGACGCTGCCGATCAAGCTCTACCCGGGCATGAAGATCGGGCAGTTCTGCTTCTTCCGGCTGACGTCGCCCTCGGAGCACCCGTACGGCTCGGAGAAGTACGGCTCGCGCTACCAGGGCCAGCGCGGGCCGACCCCCTCGCGGTCCTTCCAGTCGTTCCACCGCACGCCGATCTGACCCGCCGGGCGGGCCCGGTCGCGTGTAAGGTGAGCCTAAGTAAGGCCACCCTCACGATCGGACCTCGATGACCGCGCTCAGCTCGCCCGCCCTCCCGCTCCTGCTGGAGGAGGTCGAGGTCGTCTCCGTGCAGCGGCTCTCGCCGAGCTTCGTGCGGGTCGAGCTCGGGTCGCCCGCGCTGGCGGAGTTCGGCGTCGACCAGCCGCTCTACGACCAGCGGATCAAGCTGATCTTCCCGCCGGCCGGCGGTGCGCTGGAGTCCTTCGCCGGAGCCGACGAGGGCTGGATGCAGGCGTGGTACGCCCGTCCGGCCGAGGAGCGCGGCCACATGCGTACCTACACGATCCGCGACGTGCGCGGCGAGGGCGCCGACACCCGGATCGTCGTCGACATGGTGCTCCACGACGCCGACGGCCACGCTGGTCCGGGCGGGTCCTGGGCCGCGCGGGCGAGCGTCGGCGACCGGATCGCGCTGATGTGCCCGCGGCGCGGGATGCCCTTCGGTGGCATCGAGTTCGTCCCCGGCGCGGCCACCCGCGTGGTGCTCGTCGCCGACGAGACCGCGGTGCCCGCGGCGTGCGCGACGCTCGCGCTGCTGCCGAACGACGTGCAGGGTGCGGCGTTCCTCGAGGTGCCGCTCTCGGCCGACGTGCAGACCGTCCAGCACCCCGTGGGCGTCACGGTCACCTGGCTCCCGCGCGACGGCGCCGAGCTCGGCTCCCTGCTGGCCCCAGCGGTGCTCGAGCACCTCGGCGCCCCGGCGGTCGTCGCGGAGGTCGCCGACGACGAGGTCGACCCGGACCTCTGGGAGACCCCGATGTACTCCTCCTCCGGCGAGATCGAGGCGCCGCTGGAGCCCGCGCCCGAGACGGGCACCGACGGTGTCTACGCCTGGATCGCCGGGGAGTCCAAGGTGGTCACCTCGCTGCGGCGCGCGCTGGTCAACGAGCTCGGCATGGACCGCCGCCAGGTGTCGTTCATGGGCTACTGGCGCCGCGGCGTCGCGATGAGGTCCTGACGCTGCTTGCTGCTGCTGCCGGCCTCAGTCGTCGAGCCGGTCGGCGAACCGGCGCAGGCTCGTCGCCAGCTGGTGGCGGCGCGAGGACCGCGACCGCGACCGCGGCTCGGTGACGCGGGCGAGGCGCTCGGTGGTCCGGTGCCGGACCTCGGCCTCGAGGAGGTAGTGGTGGTCGCCGTTCACGGGATGGCTCCTGCTCTGTCCTGGGGTGCTCGTGCTCGTGGTGGGGTCAGGCCGGGGCGAGCAGCACGTCGCCGCTGACCGTGCGGGCGCGGACCTCGACGTGGTCCTGGCCCGGTTCGGGCGCGCCGGTGCTCGGCACCTCCGAGCGCACCGACCCGGCGACGGAGGTGATGTCGGTCCACACCGGCGTACCGTCGCGGACGCCGATCCGGACGTCGCCCGACGCGCCCTTCGCGGTCACCCGGCCGCGCAGCGCCGAGCCGATCCGCAGGTCGCCGCTGCCGGTGGCCAGCGAGACGTCGGTGCGGGCCTCGGTGACGACGAGGTCGCCCGAGCCGGTCTTCACCGCGACCGGCCCGTCGTTGCTGTCGACCACGACGGTCCCCGAGCCGGTCGAGACGGCCAGGGCCGCGGCTGCGTGCCCGACGCGGACCTCGCCGGACCCGCTCTTCACCCGCAGCTCGCCGCCGGCCTCGCCGACCACGACGGTGCCCGAGCCCGTCTCGACGGTCGCCGGGCCGCCCAGCTCCTCGACGCGTACGTCGCCGGAGCCGGTGCGCAGCTGGGTGCGGCCGACCCGCCCGGTGAGCGTGACGTCCGCGCTGCCGGTGCGCACGACGACGCGGCTGTCGGTGGGGGCCTCGACCTCGACGACCAGCGAGCGGTCGCCGGTGAGGAAGCCGGCCCGCCGGCGGGGGCCGATGAGCGAGACCTGCTCGGCCCCGAGCTCGAGGTGGACGGCGTCGGCGTCGTGGCCGGTGACCCGCACCGACGTCTCGTCGGTCGTGGTCGTGGTGACGCGCACCGCGCCGTCGGTGACCTCCACGTAGAGGTCGATCGGGCCGGGCGCGGGGTGGCGGTGCTCGGTGGTGCGTGGTGCGTTCACGGGTGCTCCTCGAGGGTGTGGTCGGCCGCGGGACCGGCCGGTCGCCGGTCCCGAGGTCGCGGAGTGGAAGGGGTGGGGCGGCTACAGCCAGCCGTTGAGCCGTCGGTTGCCGCGTCGGCCGAGCGGGTCGCCCCCGCCGAGGAAGGGGATGCTCGAGAGGTCGATGTCGACGCTGATCGCGCCCTCGCGGGTGGCGCCGCGGACGACGTTCACCAGCCAGGTGTTGAGCGACTGGCCCGACCGGCCGGCCAGCTCCTCGGCGCGGGCCTTGACCGACTCCGGCAGCCGCAGGGTGATCCGGGCGACCGCGTCGTCCTCCGGCTCGGCCTCGGGAGCGGGCGGCGCCGGGGGCGCCGCAGGTGCGGGCGCGACCGGCGGAGCCGGCGCCGCGTCGACCACGAAGTCGAGCTCGCGCCCGCTCAGCCGCACGTCGACGCCGCCGGCGGGCATCTCGGCCGTGATCTCGGCGGCCGCCTGCGAGACGGCCTCCATCATCGCCAGCCGCGCCGCCGGGTCGAGGGCGAACGTCAGCCGCTCCGCGACCTGGCGCGCCTCCGGCCCGGCGGCCTCGGCGGCCGCGAGGAGGTCGCGGCGCAACGACTCGACGTACGGCGTGATGTCCATGTGCATCACCATGACACCACGATGACGTCACGTCAAGGGGTGAGTGGTGTCAGGTGGCGCCGTTTGCCGTCGGACGCTTCCGGGCAACTGCTCAGACGGCCGCGCTCACGCACCACGAGCCACGGCCGTCCCTCGCACCGCCGTCACGAAAGGCCGTCCATGGCCAGCTGGGCACCGACCGTCCTCGCCAGCGACACGTTGATCGACGCCAAGGCCGTCGACTACCTCATCGTCGGGCTGTACTTCGCCGTCGTCCTCGGCATCGGCCTGATGGCCCGCCGCCAGGTCTCCGACTCCGTCGACTTCTTCCTGTCCGGCCGCTCGCTGCCCGCCTGGGTCACCGGGCTGGCGTTCATCGCGGCCAACCTCGGTGCCGTCGAGATCATGGGCATGTCCGCCTCCGGCGCGGAGTTCGGCCTGCCGACGGTCCACTACTTCTGGGTGGGCGCGATCCCGGCGATGCTGTTCCTCGGCGTCGTGATGATGCCGTTCTACTACGGCTCGAAGGTCCGGTCGGTCCCCGAGTTCATGTACCGCCGGTTCGGCACCGGCGCGCACCTGGTCAACTCGATCTCGTTCGCGGTCGCCCAGCTGCTCATCGCCGGCATCAACCTCTACCTGCTCGGCACGATCATCCAGGCGCTGCTCGGCTGGCCGCTGCTCGTCGCGCTGCTCGTCGCCGCGGTGGTCGTGCTGTCCTACATCACCCTCGGCGGCCTGAGTGCCGCGATCTACAACGAGGTGCTGCAGTTCTTCGTCATCGTCGCGGCGCTGCTGCCGCTGACGCTCATCGGCCTCGACCGGGTCGGCGGCTGGGGCGGGCTGACCGACAGGATCACCGAGGCCGCCGCGGACAACCCCGAGACCGCGCCCGCCGCCCAGCAGCTCAACTCCTGGCCCGGCAACGCGCTCTCGGGCTTCGACTCCGACCTGCTCTCGGTCGTCGGGATCGTCTTCGGTCTCGGCTTCGTGCTGTCCTTCGGCTACTGGACGACGAACTTCGTCGAGGTCCAGCGCGCGATGGCGACCGACTCGATCTCGTCGGCGCGCAAGACGCCGATCATCGGCGCCTTCCCGAAGATGTTCGTCCCCTTCATCACGATCCTGCCCGGCATGATCGCCGCGGTCCTCGTCTCGGAGATCGCGGACACCAAGGCCGGGGAGGAGGTCACGGGCGGCGCCGGCGGCACGGTCACCTACAACGACTCGTTGCTCTACCTCATGCGCGACCTGCTGCCCAACGGCCTGCTCGGCGTCGCGATCGCCGGTCTGCTCGCGGCCTTCATGGCCGGCATGGCGGCCAACATCTCCGCGTTCAACACCGTCTTCAGCTACGACCTCTGGCAGCGGTACGCCGTCAAGGACCGCGACGACGCCTACTACCTGCGGATCGGGCGGCTCGCGACGGTCGGCGCGACCGTCATCGCGGTCGGCACGGCGTACCTCGCGACGAACTTCTCGAACATCATGGACTACCTCCAGACGCTGTTCGGGTTCTTCAACGCCCCGCTGTTCGCGACGTTCATCCTCGGCATGTTCTGGAAGCGGATGACCGCCACCGCCGGCTGGGTCGGCCTGGTGTCCGGCACGCTGTCCGCCGTCGCCGTCGCGTTCCTCAGCGAGGACGCCTTCGGCTCGTTGAGCCTCGGCGTCATCCCGGTGGGAGGCCAGGGCGCGGCGTTCCTCGCGGCCGGTGCGGCGTTCGTCGTCGACATCGTGCTCAGCGTCGTCGTGTCGCTCGTGACCAAGCCCAAGCCGGTCGAGGAGCTCAAGGGCCTCGTCTACTCCGAGACCCCCCGCGAGGACCTCGTCGACGCCGACGAGGCGTCGTACCCGTGGTACCGCCGCACCCTGCCGCTGGCCGGCGTCGCGCTCGCGATGGTCGTCGTCCTCAACGTGCTGTTCTGACCCCCGCCCTCACCCGAGGAGATCCCGTGCCCACTGCTCCCGTCCGAGCCCCGCAGCGACGTCACCGCGCCGGTGCGCTCGACATCCGCAACATCATCGGCGGCCTGCTCGCCACCTACGGCGTGATCCTCACGCTGATGGGGCTCCTCGGCGACCCCGAGACCGACAAGACCGGCGGGGTGAACGCCAACCTGTGGGCCGGGCTCGCCATGCTCGTCGTCGGGCTGGTCTTCGTCGCGTGGGCGGCGCTGCGGCCGACGTACGTCCCCGACGGCGGGGCGGAGGACCCGGCCGACGGCTAGTGCTGCTGCTGGGTGATGTCGAGCCCGCGCGGCGCGATGAGCCACACGACGACCGCGACGGCGACCATCACCAGCCCGGCGACCAGCGAGGTGTCGACCAGCGCGTCGGTGAACGCCGCGGCCGCCTGCGCGGCGAGTGCCGGTGCCTCGGCCGCCGTCGCGACGTCGACGGCCGCGCCGAGGGAGTCCTCCGCCGCGCGAGCGGCTGCGGCGGGCAGGCCGTCGGCGACGAGCGGACCGGTCGCGAGGTGGTCGCGGTAGACGACGGAGGCGACGCTGCCGAGGACCGCGACGCCGAGCACGCTGCCGAGGTCGTACGCCGTCTCCTCGATCGCCGCCGCGCTGCCCGCCCGCTCGGCCGGCGTCCCGGCCATGATCATCGCCGAGCCGATCGCCAGCGAGCCGGCGCCGGCACCCACGAGCGCCATCGCGACCGCGACCGTCGGGTAGCCGAGATCGCCCGGCACGACCGGCAGCAGCAGCGCACCGATCCCGGCCACGCCGAGGCCGGACGCCAGCACGGTCCGGGCGCCTACCAGCGACGCGAGCGGTGAGGCCAGCAAGGAGGCGACGAGCCCGCCGCCGGCCAGCGGCAGCAGCCGCACCCCGGCCGCCAGCGGCGAGTGTCCCTCGACCAGCTGCAGCCACTGGGCGAGCAGCAGCAGGATCGCCGCCATCGCGAACATCGCCATCAACGCCGCGACGACCCCGGCGGTGAATGGGCGCCGCCGGAACAGCCGCACGTCGAGCAGCGGCTCGTCGCGCACCAGGCACCGGCGGACGAAGGTGGCCAGCATCGTCAGTGCCGCGGCCAGCACCACCCAGCCGAGCGCGTCCGCGAACGTCTCCTCCTCGGCGAACCGCTTCACCGCCCAGACCAGGCCGACCATCCCGGCGATCGACAGGCCGACGGACGGCAGGTCCCACGGGGCGGGGCTCGCGGCGCGGGCCTCGGGCAGGATCAACGCGCCGGCCACCACCGCGGCCAGCATCAGGGGCACGTTGACGAGGAACGCCGCGTGCCAGCTGAAGTGCTCGAGCAACAACCCGCCCGCGATCGGTCCGATCGCCGCGCCCAGCGCCGAGACGGCCGCCCAGACCCCGAGCGCGGTCGCCCGCTCGGCGGGGTCGGTGAAGACCGAGCGCAGCAGGGACAGCGTCGTCGGCATGATCATCGCGCCGCCGGCACCGAGGAGCGAGCGGGTCGCGACCACCTGCCAGGGCGAGTCGGTGAGCACGACCAGCGCCGAGGCCGCGCCGAACACGACGAACCCGAGCAGCAGCAGCCGCTTGCGGCCCCAGCGGTCCGCGAGCGCGCTCATCGGGATCAGCAGGCCGGCCAGCACGAGCGAGTAGCTGTCGACGATCCACAGCTGCTCCGTCGCCGACGGGCGGAGGTCGGCGGCGAGGTCGGGCAGGGCCACGTTGAGGATCGTGAGGTCCATCGTGACCACGAGCAGGCTGGCCGACAGGACGGCGAGCGAGGCCCAGCGGCGTGCGGGGCTGACGTCGACGGTCGGCCCTACGGGCGCGTGCTCACGCGTGCTGATCGCTGTCCCTCCCCCAGGTTCCTCGGCCGGACTCGTCGGCGCGCTGAACCTACCGCCCGGACCGCCCCCGGAACGACGACGGGGTCGTGTGCCTCCGGACGCGGTACGCCGCGTCCTCGGGCACACGACCCCGTCGGTCGTGCGGTGCCGGGTCAGAGGTCGAAGAGCGACCCGCCCTCGGAGATCTCGACGTCGGTCCGCGGCTGGTTCGCCGCGCCGCTCGAGGTCGGCTTCGGCTTCTCCTCCTCGGCCGGCTCGTCAGCAGCCTCGGCCTCGGCGTCGGCCTGCTCGGTCGCAGGGGCCTCGTCCTCGGTGCGGGACTCCTCCTCGACCTCGACCTCGGCCTCCACGTCGGCGGGTGCCTCCTCGGCGGCCTCGGGCTCCGGCGTCGACTCGTCGCTCGCGATCGCCGTGGCGGCCGCGCTGACCGCCTCGCCGCTCGGGGCGTCCGCCGGGGCGGCCGCTGGCTCGGCCGGTGCCTCGGTGGCTGCCTGCGGCTCGGCCTTCGTCTCGGTCTTCGCCGGCTCCGGGCGCTTCTCCGGCTGGGCCACGGCCGCGGGGGCGGCGATGTCGAAGAGCGACCCGCCTTCGGGGATCGAGGTCGACGGCGCCACCGCCGCCGGTGACTCCGCTGCCGAGGCGGCGGTCTCGGTCTCGACGACCTCCTCGGCCTCGGTGTCGGCCGACTCCGGGGCGTGCGCGGACTCGACGACCTCGTCCTCCTGGGCCTCCGACTGGGTCTCGGGCTGGGCGGCCTTCGGCTCCGGGGCCGCAGGAGCCTCGATGTCGAACAGCGAGCCACCGGACGACAGGTCGGTCTCGTTCATCTCCTGCGCCGGTGCAGCCTTGGCCTCGGGCTCGGCGGCCTTCGGGTCGGCGGCCTTCGGCTCCTCGGCCTTCGGCTCGGCCTCGGCCTTCGGCTTGGCCTCGGCCTTCGCCGGTGTCGGCTCGTCCGCGGCGATGTCGAACAGCGAACCGCCGGTGCCGAGGTCGGTCTCGTTCATCTCCGGCGCAGGAGCGGCACTGCTCGGCGCCTTCGTCTCCGCCTTCGCCTCGGCCTTCGGCTCAGCCTTGGACTCGGTCGCGGCCTTCGGCTCGGCCTGCGCCGGCTCCTCGCCGCCGAGGTCGAAGAGCGAGCCGCCGGAACCGAGGTCGGCCTCCTGCGCGGCCGGCTTCGCCTCGGCCTGCTGCGCGGGCTCCGCCTTCTGCTCGGGCTCGTCGCTCCCCAGGTCGAACAGCGACCCGCCGGCCTTCGCCTCGGGCTCGGCCTTCGTCTCAGGCGTCGTCTCCGCCTCGTCGTCGCCGCCGAGGTCGAACAGCGAGGAGCCGCCGCCGGAGCCGCCGGACCCCGAGCCCGCCTTCGAGGCCGCCTCCGCCTCCTGGGCGGGGGAGGACTCGGTGGAGGCGGACGTGGCCTGGTCGCCGGCTGCCGCGTCGGGGGCGTCGGTGTCGAAGAGCGACGACCCGCCCGATGCCTTGGCCAGCGGGCCGGCGTCGGCGGTGTCGGTCACGACGTCGTCGGAGGCCTGGGTGTCGTCACCCTGCTCCGGCTCGGCCTTGACGTCCTCGGACGGCGCGGCCTTCGCGGACGGCGTACCGCCGCCGGGCTTGATCTTCGTGGCGACCTCGCCCTTGACCGAGGCGAGCAGCATCTGCGCGACGTCGAGGACCTCGACCTCCTCGCGGGCCTCGCCCTTGGACTGCTGGGCGGTGAGGCCGTCGGAGAGCATCACGCGGCAGAACGGGCAGCCGACTGCGATCTGGTCGGCGCCGGTGCCGACGGCCTCCTTGGTGCGGTTGACATTGATCCGCTCGCCGGTGTTCTCCTCCATCCACATGCGCGCGCCACCGGCGCCGCAGCAGAAGGACTTCTCGGAGTTGCGCTCCATCTCGACGTACTCCGCGCCCGGCAGGACCTGGAGCAGCTCGCGCGGCGGCGAGTAGACGCCGTTGTGGCGACCGATGTAGCAGGGGTCGTGGTAGGTGATCGAGCGCTTGTGGGCGCCCTCGCCGGTGTTGACCGGCGTCAGCTTGCCCTCGCGGACCAGGCGGTTCAGCAGCTGGGTGTGGTGGACCACCTCCAGCTCGATGCCGAACTCCTTGTACTCGTTCTTGAGCGTGTTGAAGCAGTGGGCGCAGGTCGTGACGGCCTTCTTGACCTTGTACTCCTGGAACGTCTCCACGTTCTGCTGGGCCAGGCCCTGGAAGACGAACTCGTTGCCGGCGCGGCGGGCGGGGTCGCCCGAGCAGGTCTCGCCGTTCCCCAGGACGCCGAAGGAGACGCCGGCCATGTCGAGCAGCTCGGCGACGGCGCGGGTGGTCTTCTTCTGGCGGTCCTCGTAGGCGCCGGCGCAGCCGACCCAGAACAGCCAGTCGACCTCCTCGAGGGACTCGATGTCCTCGCCGACGACCTTGACGTCGAAGTCGAGGCCCTTGGCCCAGTCCATGCGCGCGTTCGGCGACATGTTCCAGGGGTTGCCCTTGTTCTCCAGGCCCTTGAAGAGGCCGTTGAGCTCGGCGGGGAAGTTCGACTCGACGAGCACCTGGTAGCGGCGCATGTCGATGATGTGGTCGACGTGCTCGATGTCGACTGGGCACTGCTGGACGCACGCGCCGCAGCTGGTGCAGTTCCACAGCACCTCGGAGTCGATGACCGCGGCGCCGCTGTCGGGCATGTAGAACCAGTCGTCACCGGTGTCGCCGACCAGCGGGCGCTCGGCCTCGCGGGCGATGACCTCGTCCTTCTCGAGCAGCGCGGTCGCGGCCTCGCTGCCCTCGCCGCCGGCGTGGACGTACGGCGCCTTCTGGTAGGTGTGGTCGCGCAGTGCAGTGATCAGCAGCTTGGGCGACAGCGGCTTCTCGGTGTTCCACGCCGGGCACTGCGACTGGCAGCGGCCGCACTCGGTGCACGTGGTGAAGTCGAGGATGTTCTTCCAGCTGAAGTCCTCGATGGTGCCGACGCCGAGCGCCGCGTCCTCGTCGAGGTCGTCGATGTCCTCGAGGCTGACCCGCTCGCCGTTGTTGGTGAGCGGCTTGACGGCGCCGAGCGCGGTGCGGCCGGTGGGCTCGCGCTTGAACCAGATGTTCGGCCAGGCGGTGAAGCGGTGCCAGGCGACTCCCATCGTGAGGTTGTTGGCGATGACCATCAGCCACGCCATCGCGAGCAGGATCTTGATCATCGCGATGACGACGATGATCGTCTCCAGCGTGCTCTCCGAGCCGGCGCCGGAGGGGAAGATCGCGTCGCCGACGATCGAGCTCAGCGGGAAGTGGAAGCTGTCGAAGTCCTCGGGGTGGTCGCTGTCGATCTGGCCGAGGTTGTACTCCGCGCCGCGGATGAAGAGGATCGCCGAGCCCTCGAGGAGCGCCATCGCCTCGACGAAGTAGGCCTGCCAGAAGTTCGAGCCGTAGAAGCGGCTCTGGCGGCCCTTGCGGCGCGGGTGGTTCACCTGGCGGTAGATGATCAGCGCCACGATGCCGACGGTGCTCAGCAGGCCGAGGCCCTCGCTGACCCACTCGTAGAGGAAGAAGTGGCCGATGATCGGCAGCGCGAAGTCGGGGTTGAACAGCTGGAAGTAGCCGGTCGCGACCGCGCCGCTGAGCACGATGAACCCGGCGTACACGAACCAGTGCATCGCGCCGACGAACGTCCACTGGAGCATCCGGGTGTGGCCCAGGCTCTCCTTGACCATGGTCCAGGTGCGGCGCCAGGGCTGCTCGGACCGGTTCATCGCCGGGCCACCGACCCGCAGCGTGCGGACCATGTTCCGGACGGCGATCGCGGTCATCGTCACCGCCACGACGGTGGCGGCGAGTGACACGACGATGGCGAAGATCTGCATGCTGCTCCTCGTAGTGGTGCCCGCCCGCTGGCGCGGACGCGTCCGCGAGCCTAGGTGCCCGACCCGAGGACGTCACCGCCCCGGAGCCGTGACCTGCATCCTACCTGCGGGTAACTTGCCCGCCCGGGACAGCCGGTCAGGGCCGACGGACGCCGGTGACCTTGCCGGCCCGCGAGAAGTCCACCCGGACCATGACCTTCCCCTTGCCGGGCGCCTTGGCGCAGAAGCGGTACGTCGTGCCGAGCCGCTGGTAGGGCTGCCCGACCTTGCGCATGACGGCCGTCGTGGTCATGCCCGGGCGGACCAGCCGCTCGACCGCCGAGAGCTGCTTGCGCAGGCCGGGGTTGCGGCAGGAGTCGGGGCGCACGCCGTACGCCCGCTCCCAGGTCTGCAGGTAGGCCTCGGCGCCGCGGGCCATGTCGTCGACGATGTCGGCGCCGTCCCTGCCGGCGACCTTGCGGAGGTCCTCGACCCAGTCGGGGTAGAGGCCGTACTGCGCGACGCCGTCGACGTTGATGTCGTAGACCCGCTTGCCGGCCCGCTGCTTCTTGATGGTCACGCCGCCGAGGCCGCGGAAGGGGTAGGTCACCTTGTTCTTGACGTTCGCCCCGCGAGCCGCGCCCTGCGCGCCGAGCCCGTTGATGTCCGCGCCGAAGCCGATGCCCCAGTAGTAGCGCCGGTCGGCCCAGCCGACGTGGCGGCGCCACTTCTCGACGAACCCGGTCGAGTCGCCGGCGTACGGCGCGATGAAGCCGCCCGCCTCGTAGATCCGCGGGTAGGTGTCGGGGGTCGACCAGGAGTGGCTGGACAGCACGCCGGAGTAGCCCATCTCCTCGATCTGGTCCATCGACTGGCGACGGGCCTTGACGCTCATGTGGTCGGGGTCGAAGAGGACCTTCTTCTTCGCCAGCGTCTCGATCGTGTGCTCGCCGAGCGTGCTCAGACCGCGGTTGTTGCAGTGGTCCGGCGGCGGGTAGAGCGGCAGCGGCACGGTCGGCAGCCCGAGCGAGGCGATCGCGCCGAAGAGCGCGTCCTGGACGCCGGCGGTGATGTCGGGGACCGCGACCTGGTTGTTGTCGTGCGACTCCCCGTCGGCCGGGTCGCAGTGCCGCATGTCCCAGAAGGTGCCGGTCTCGAGGAAGTTCGCGGCGTTGACGAGCGGGCCGATCGCGCCGGCGTCACCGGCCACGCCGGACAGCGCGTTGTCGAACTTGTTGACCAGCTCCATCTGGCGCACGCCCATCCGGTGCACCTCGGCGATCTGACGGTCGATGTCGGCGGCGTTGCACGCGGGGATGCCGAGCTTCATCGTGCAACCGAACGGCACCGAGGTCTCGATGCCCATGACCACCGCCATCTTGCCGGCGTTGATCACCTTCCGGGCCTGCCACGGGTTCTTCACGATCCGGTAGAAGCCCTTGCCGGGGCCACCGAACTGGGCGTCGATGTAGTCCTGGAAGCGGTACATCTGCTTGGCCTGGAGCCGCACGGAGTCCATGTCGTCGCAGGAGTTCCGCTTGAGCGGGTAGAGCTGGCACAGCTGGTTGTTCTCCACCAGCAGGTTGACGAAGAGCCGCTGCCCGCCGCGCCAGGCCCGCTCCATCCAGCGGTAGTAGGTGCCCTCGTGGGTCAGCGAGTTCGGCGCCGGCCAGTCCTTGAACGTCGGCCAGCCGACCGGGTCGTGGTTGGGCGTGCCGCTGAGCACCGACTCCAGCACGCCGCCGTACCCACCGGTGAGGGTGTGGTCGGGGCAGTCGACGAGCGCGTACGGCGCGCCGTACTCGTGCCAGGGACGGCCGCAGTGCGCTTGCCCGCCGAGGAACTCGAAGGCCATGCCGTGGGTGTGCGCGTCGACGTACCCGCGCACCTCCTGGAACGGCGTGACGCCGGCGTGCGGGCCGCCGACGACGTCGATCTGCGACTCCGGGTAGGCGCTGCAGCCGGCCGTCCGGGTCAGCGTGAAGCTCGAGGCCGAGCCGATGCGCAGCGCCCCCGAGCCGTTGCGGAAGGTGAACCGGTTGCCCTGCTTGCGCGCCGTCCACACCGTCGCCGCCGAGGGGCGTGCCGCTCGCTCGCCGCCGGCGGTGACGAAGGTGCGGTCCTTCGCGTAGAGCAGGTACTTCCCGAGCGTCGTCGGCTTGAAGTAGATCGGGCTGCCGGCCAGCGCGTAGCAGCCGTTCGCCATCGCGTAGCGGTCCTGCGGGGTGCGGCGCCGCGGCTGCATGACGGCGGTGCGGCGCAGCCGCGGGTCGGGCAGGGCGCGCTCGGAGTCGACGTACGCCGCGGCCCTCCGCGCGTCCGCGGCGCTGGTCGGGTCGGCGGCGTCCTCGCCGGACCCGACCGCGCGGGAGATGGCGTTCTTGGTCTCGTCCATCGCGACCTTGGCGGCCGTGGCGGTGGAGAGCTGCTGCTCCAGGGAGCCGCCGCGCAGGCCGGCTGCGCCGGGCAGCACGACCGCACCGGCGACCAGGGCGGCCGCGGCCAGGCCGGCGACGGCCAGGCGGCCGCCGGACCGGGGACGCTGGCCCGCGGGTCGGTCGCGTCGGTCGGACGGCGTCCCGGTCACGGGCATGCAGGCTCCCCAGTGTTCGGCCCGCGAGGGGCGATGAGTCGTGGAACCTAGTCAGGTTCCGTTGTTGGGGTCAACGGTCCGCCCGCGTCTTGGCTACGGCGGCCGAGCCCCGCGACGGCGGCCAGGACCAGGAGGGTGCCGACGACCCCGCCGGGGCCGATCCGCTCGCCGAGGAAGACCGCCGCCACGATCGCCGCGGTGACGGGCTCGAGCAGCGTCGCCACGACCGCGGCGCTGCCGTCGGCGGTGCGCAGTCCGGCGTAGAGCAGGCCGTAGGCGAGCGCCATCGTGAGCACGCCGAGGTAGAGCAGCGTCGCGACCACGACCGGGTCGGCGGTCAGCACGACGTCGCCCCGGAGCGCGTCCGTGACGAGGAACGGCGCGAGCGCGAGCGTCCCGACGGTCGTGGTGGCGGTCGTCAGCGTGAGCGGCCCGGTCGATCGGGCGAGCGGCTCGCCGAGCGCGGTGGCCAGCGCGTACGCCGACCCCGAGGCCACGGCGAGCACGACCCCGAGCACCGGCTGCGGCCCGGTCGAGCCGCCGTGGCCGGCGAAGACGCTGACGAGCACCAGGCCGGTGAGCGCGGCGACGAGGACGAGCAGCCGGTCGGCCCCGGGCGGTCGGCGGTCACGTACCGACTCGGCCGCGGTGAGCAGCACCGGCGCCAGGCCGAGGCTGACCACGGTCGCGACCGTGACCCCGACGGAGACGACCGCGCCGAAGTAGAGCGCCTGGTAGGCCGCCGTCCCGCAGCCGACGGCCACCACCCGGCCGGGCCGGGCGCGGAGCAGCCGCACCAGCGCGCCGCCGGAGCGGAGCGCCACCAGGGCCACCACGAGGACGACCGCCGCGATGCCCATCCGCCAGGCGCTGATGGTGCCGACCGACATCGGCACGTGCTCGCGGACCACCTGGACGCCGAGGCCGCCGGTGCCCCACAGGACGCCGGCCAGCGCGACCTGGAGCAGGCCGACCCGGGGATCGGGCCTCACGCGGTGCCGCCGAGCCGGCGGGTGAGCAGGTCCGCCGTGCGGCGTACCTCCTCGGCGATCGCGGCCTCGCTGCTGCCGCCGGGCTCGGGGCTCTCGAAGGTGACGGCCACCCCGGCCATCGGGTGGCCGTTGTGGTCGACGACCGCGGCGGCGACGCTGGCCAGGCCGGGCGTCACCTCGCCGTCCTCGGTCGCCCAGCCGCGCTGGCGGGTCTCGGCGAGCAGCACCCGCAGCGCGCTGAGCGTGCGCGGACCGCGACCGTGGCGGTCGACGAAGGCGTCCGCGGACGGGTGCAGCGCGCGCACCTGCGCCGCCGGCAGCCGCGCCAGCAGGGCCCGCCCGCTCGCGGTCAGCGCGGCGGGCAGCCGCACCCCGACGTCGGTGACGAGCGGCGGGCGTCCCGGCGCGCGCTCCTCGAGGACGTAGAGGACGTCACGGCCGTGCAGGACCGCGAGGTGGGCGCTGTGGCCGACCCGGTCGACGAGCGCCGCGAGCGGCCGGCGCGCGATGCGTTGGAGCGGCTCCTGCCGGGAGTAGCCGCTGCCGACCTCGAACGCCGCCACCCCCAGCCCGTAGCGGTGCTCCTCGGCGAGGTGCACCACGAATCCCTCGGCGATCATCGCGTTGAGCAGGTGGTACGCCGTGGAGCGCGGTAGCGCGCAGGCGCGGACGATGCGGTCCAGCGGCACCGGGTCGGGCTGGCTGGCCAGGAAC
This sequence comes from Nocardioides deserti, assembly GCF_014266025.1. Classification (GTDB taxonomy): domain Bacteria; phylum Actinomycetota; class Actinomycetes; order Propionibacteriales; family Nocardioidaceae; genus Nocardioides; species Nocardioides deserti. The sequence continues at coordinate 448,942 of NZ_JACMYC010000002.1, forward strand.
CGGAGCACGCGCAGCGTGCGCGTCGCCGCCGGCACCTGACCCATGGCCGGAGCCTAGGGCCGGCGCCGCCGGCCGGCGCGGGGGCTCCCGCAGGTCAGACGTCGAGGTCAGACGTCGCGGCGGTGGGCGCCCGTCGAGGGGTCGGTGTGGCCCGGGTCGGTGTGGCCCGGGTCGGTGTGGCCCGGGCCGGTGTGACCCGGGTCGGTGTGACCCGGGTCGGCCGGCCCGGCGTGGGTGGGCTCGGTCGGGCCGGCGTGCGTCGGCGCCTGCGGGGTGTAGCCGGAGGAGCGGTGGTCGACGTCGGGGTCGAGGCGGTCGGCCTCGCGGAGCACGTCCTCCTGGCGGGCCTGCTCCTGGGCGAGCCCGGTCTGCGCCTGCTGGGCCTCGAGCTGGGCCTTCTCAGCCTGGGCGCGGGAGAGGTCGGCCCGGGCCGCGGCCTCGCGGGCCTCGACCTCGGCCTGCGAGAGGCCCGGGGAGTGCTGCGCGACGGCCTGCTGGCGCAGCTGCTGGGCCTCGAGCCGCTGCTGCTCCTGGCGCTTCTTGTTCCGGCGGGTCGCCGCGACGATGGCGGCCACCAGGAGCGCCACGACGACGACGGCGATGACGATCCAGATCCACGTGTCCATGCTGGCGAGGTACCCCGCTGTGGCTGCGGTCACGCGGTCGTGGCTCGGCCGCGCCCGCCTTCAGGAGAGCTCGTGCTCCTCGCGGACCGGCACCAGTGGTGCCGCGAGGAGCGGGAACAGCGCGGCCAGGCCGAACGCGGCGGCGTACCCCCAGGCGGCCACCATCGCGCCGGCGACGGGCGGGACGGCGGAGGCGGCGAGGTACTGCGCGGTGTTCTGCGTGCCGAGGGCCCGCCCGCTCCACGAGGGGCCGGACCGCTCGGCGACGGCGGTGAACGCCAGGCCGTTGTCCGCCACGGTGACGACGGTGGCGAGCACGACGAGCGGCACGGCCACGGCGGAGTCCAGCCCGGCCGCGACGCCCAGCACGCCCATCGAGACGCCGGCCCCGACCGCCACCCAGCGCAGCGGCCGCAGGCGGGCGCCGACGACGTCGGAGAGCCAGCCGGCCGCGATCCGGCCGAGCGCGCCGGCGACCTGCGCGCCGGCGACGAGCCCGCCGGCCGCCGCCGCGGACCAGTCGCGGTCCTGGACCAGCCAGGCGAACGCGAAGGTCCACACCAGGAACTGCGGCACCACGAGCAGCACCGAGACGCCGTGGATGCGGGCGAGGTAGGAGTCCGCTCGGTAGGGGTTCGGGGTGCGGTCGGCGCCCGGCGCCGGCCGCGGCGGGTCGACGACGACCGCAGCGACGAGCAGCGCCGCGAGCGCGGCGGCGACCGTGGGCACCCAGAGCGCGGCGGCGATGCCGTGCCGCTCGGCGACGACCGCGATCGACACCGCGGCGATCCCGACGCCGGCTGGCTGCGCCATCTGCCGCACGCCCATCGCCAGGCCGCGGCGCTCGGGCGGGAACCACCCGACGACGACGCGTCCGCTCGCGGATCCGGTGCTGGCCGCGGCCGCGCCGGCGAGGAGGAGGGTGAGCGCGAGCAGGACCGTGCCGCCGACGAACGTCGCCAACGCGCCCACGACGGCCGTGGCCGCCAGGCCGACCAGCAGCACGAAGCGCTCGCCGCGACGGTCGACGACCAGGCCCCAGAGCACCAGCGTCAGCATCACGCCCACCGTCGGCGCCGCCGCGACCACGCCGGCCTGGGCCAGGCTGAGCCCCTCGCGGTCGTGCAGCGTGGGGATGAGGAACGCCGGCCCGTGGATCATCACCGCGGCCGCGCCCTGGGCCAGCGTGCTGGCCGCGAGCATCGCCCAGCGGCGGGATGCGCCGACCGTCAGCTTGTCCGCTGCGCCCGCTGCGCCACCTGCCGTCCGTCCTGCCACCACGCCGCCCAGTCAACGCCCGGCCGGGCCGGTGGGCGGCCGTGGTCCCGGATCGTGGCCTGTGAGAAATCAGCCAGCGGGAACGACGACGGGGTCGTGTGCCTTCGGACGCGTCGCTCCGCGTCCTCGGGCACACGACCCCGCCGGTCGTGCGTGGTGCCGTGGGACTACTTCTTGCCGCCTGCAGGCTTGATCTCCATCCGGGCGTTGCCCAGGTTGATCGTGGCGCCGGTGCCGTCGAGCAGGGTGAGCCGCAGGGCGGTCACCTTGATGCCCCGCTTGGACTTCTCGACGATGCCGGCCTCGAGGCGGAGCAGGCCGGGGATCTCGAGCGCCTGCCCGATCGGCGGGATGGCCTGCGCCTCGCCGTCGACGACGATCTCGCCGATCGTGGTGCCGTTGGCGTTGCGCTTGACCCGGCCGTCGCGGAAGCGGGTGACATTGGCACGGGCCTTGATCGCGTTGATCTCGAGCGGGCCGAGCTTGATGCCGGCGATGGTCGACTCGGTGAAGCCGGTCGCCTTGTTCTGGTTCTGCTGGCCCATCTGGCGGTTGCGGACCGCGCCGACGACGATCTGGCCGGCGAGGTCGACACCGGCGACCGACTTCTCCCGGACCTTGCCGCCGGTGCCCTGGCAGGGCATGTACGACAGCGGGAGCGGGCCGGACTTGACGTTCTCGTCGAGCGCGTCGACCTGGGTGCCGTGGGCCTGGCCGCGGAACCGGCCGGACTTCACGCCGCGGTTCATCTTCGCCGCGGAGTGGGCGATCCGCACGACGGTGTCGCTGGGTTGCAGCACGACCTTGATCGCGTTGCCGGCGGCGTACGCGCCCTGCTTGTTGGCGTAGCCGTTCTGGTCGCCGAGGTAGATCGTCGCCAGGCCCGGAATCGTGATCGGGACGTTCGGCGTGGGGACCGGGAAGGTCTGGCCATCGGCGCGGACGCCGAGCAGGGAGGTCTCCACCTTCTTGTGGAAGCCGTCCTTGTCGTGCCACACGGTCGCCTTGGAGCTCACGCCGCGCAGGACGAGCGGGCCGAGCTTCACCCGGGCCACGTCGTGCTGGGAGACGACGCTCGTGCGGCCCTTCTTCTTGTTGGTGAAGGTGTTGACGCGGGTGCGGACGCCGTCGACCTGGCCGAGCCCGGGGAGGGTCACGGCGGCGACGTCGTTCCTGCGCGAGAGGCCGGCCTTGTTGGTGCAGCCGATGGTCTGGTACGCCGTGGTGCCCGACTGGACGGGCACGGCACCACCCTGGACGCGGGTGCCGTAGCCGGTCGCCTTCATGGCGAACTCGGTCTTCACCTTCGCGGCCGGGGCTCGTTCGGCCACCGCTGCCTGGGCGGACGTGGGGACGGAGAGGATCGCAGAGGCGACCGCGAGAGCGGTCGCGGCTCCGACGGGAAGTATCGGGCGCATGGTGGAACTCCTGACTTGGTGGACCCCACCCCCCGGCGCGGTCCACAGCGTGCTGCTGGCGTGTGCTCCCTCCCCGCCATGATGTCTGGTCAAACACCCGAGCGCGAGCGGGGACAGCGGCGTGCCATGACCGGCGGGCGTTCCGGCGCCCGATCGCGCGCGGGGTTTTACCGGACGCCTCGTGTCCGATGCGGGTGTGACGCCTGAAGTCTCGGATCCCAGACGGCTCCTGCGGCGCAACTGTGGTGGCGGTCACCGGCCGGACCCACGATGGCGACATGTCCAGACCGCTTGCCGTCCCAGTGCCTGCTCCGGTGTCTGTCGGGGTCTCGCCACTGGCTCCGGCCGACGTCGTCCGGGTCGCCCGCGACGGCGCCCCGGTCCGGCTCACGCCCGAGGCCGCCGAGGCGATCGAGCGCTCGCGCGCGGTGGTCGACGCGCTCGCGGCCGGGCCGGTGCCGACGTACGGCGTCTCGACGGGATTCGGCGCGCTGGCGACGCGCCACATCCCGGCCGAGCAGCGCGCCCAGCTCCAGCGCTCGCTGGTCCGCTCGCACGCCGCCGGCTCCGGGCCGGAGGTCGAGCGGGAGGTCACGCGCGCGCTCATGCTGCTGAGGCTCTCGACGCTCGCGACCGGCCGGACCGGTGTCCGTCCCGCCACCGCACAGCTCCTCGCCGACCTGATCACGCACGGCATCACGCCGGTGGTCCACGAGCACGGCTCGCTCGGCTGCTCCGGCGACCTCGCGCCGCTCTCGCACTGCGCGCTGGCCCTGATGGGCGAGGGGCAGGTGCGCGACGCCGAGGGCCGGCTCGTGCCGGCCGCCGAGGCGCTCGCCGCGGCCGGCCTCGCCCCGGTCGAGCTGGCCGCCAAGGAGGGCCTGGCCCTCATCAACGGCACCGACGGGATGCTCGGCATGCTCGTGCTGGCCCTCGAGGACCTGCGCGTGCTGCTGCGGACGGCCGACGTGGCTGCCGCGATGTCGGTGGAGGCGCAGCTCGGCACCGACCGCGTCTTCGCCGCCGAGCTGCAGGCGCTGCGGCCGCACCCCGGGCAGGCCGCCTCGGCACGGAACCTGGTCGCGCTGCTCGCGGGCTCCGGGGTCGTCGCCTCGCACCGCGGTGACGACTGCAACCGGGTGCAGGACGCCTACTCCCTGCGCTGCGCGCCGCAGGTGCACGGCGCCGCCCGGGACACCGTCGACCACGCCGCACTCGTCGCCTCCCGCGAGCTGGCCTCGGCCGTCGACAACCCGGTGGTGATCGGGGACCGGGTCGAGAGCAACGGCAACTTCCACGGGGCGCCAGTGGCGTACGTCCTGGACTTCCTGGCGATCGCGGCGGCCGACGTGGCGTCGATCAGCGAGCGACGGACCGACCGGTTCCTGGACGCCGCGCGCAGCCACGGCCTGCCGCCGTTCCTGGCGCACGACCCGGGCGTCGACAGCGGCCACATGATCGCGCAGTACACCCAGGCGGCGATCGTCTCCGACCTCAAGCGGCTCGCCGTCCCGGCGTCGGTCGACTCGATCCCGAGCTCGGCCATGCAGGAGGACCACGTCTCGATGGGGTGGTCGGCCGCGCGCAAGCTGCGCCGGGCCGTCGACGGGCTGACCCGGGTGGTCGCGATCGAGGTGCTGACCGGCGCGCGGGCGCTGGACCTGCGGGCACCGCTCACCCCCTCGCCCGCCACCGGTGCCGTCGTGCGCCTGCTGCGCGAGGTCGGCATCGAGGGACCCGGGCCGGACCGCCACCTGGCGCCGGAGATCGAGACGGCCGTCGGGCTGGTGCGCTCCGGCGCCGTGGTCGACGCCGTCCAGGCCGTGATCGGAGAGATGTCGTGAGAGACGTGCGCGCCCCGCGGGGCACCGACCTGACCGCACGGTCCTGGCAGACCGAGGCGCCGCTGCGGATGCTGATGAACAACCTCGACCCCGAGGTCGCCGAGCGCCCCGAGGACCTCGTCGTCTACGGCGGCACCGGCAAGGCGGCGCGGTCGTGGGCGGCGTACGACGCCCTCTGCTCCTCGCTGGCCGACCTGGCCGACGACGAGACGCTGCTCGTGCAGTCCGGCAAGCCGGTCGGCGTCATGCGCACGCACACCTGGGCGCCGCGGGTGCTCATCGCGAACTCCAACCTCGTCGGCGACTGGGCGACGTGGGAGGAGTTCCGGCGGCTGGAGGACCTCGGGCTGACGATGTACGGCCAGATGACCGCGGGGTCGTGGATCTACATCGGCACCCAGGGGATCCTCCAGGGCACCTTCGAGACCTTCGCGGCCGTCGCGGAGAAGCTCGCGACCGGGGCGGTGACCGGTCGGGGCGGCTCGTTGGCCGGGACGATCACGGTGACCGCCGGGCTCGGCGGCATGGGGGGCGCGCAGCCGCTCGCCGTGACGATGAACGAGGGCGTCGCGATCTGCTTCGAGTGCGACGACGCGAGGATCCGGCGACGGATCGACCACCGCTACCTCGACGTCCGCGCCGACTCCCTCGAGCACGCCCTCGAGCTGGCCGTCGCCGCCCGCGACGAGCGCCGGCCGTTGTCGATCGGCGTGCTCGGCAACGCCGCCGAGCTGCTGCCGCGGCTCGTGGACGCCGACGTGCGGGTCGACGTCGTGACCGACCAGACCTCCGCCCACGACCCGCTGATGTACCTCCCCGTCGGCACGGCCTTCGAGGACTGGGAGCACGAGCGGACCGCCGACCCCGCCGGCTTCACCGAGCGGGCCCGAGCCTCGATGGCCACGCACGTGCGGGCGATGGTCGAGCTCCAGGACCGCGGCGCCGAGGTCTTCGACTACGGCAACTCCATCCGCGACGAGGCGCGCAAGGGCGGCTACGACCGGGCCTTCGACTTCCCCGGGTTCGTGCCGGCCTACATCCGGCCGCTGTTCTGCGAGGGCAAGGGACCGTTCCGCTGGGCCGCGCTGTCCGGCGACCCCGCCGACATCGCCGCGACCGACCGCGCGGTGCTCGAGCTCTTCCCCGAGGACGAGAAGCTGCGGCGCTGGATCACGCTGGCCCAGGAGCGGGTGCACTTCCAGGGGCTGCCGGCGCGGATCTGCTGGCTGGGGTACGGCGAGCGGCACCGTGCCGGGCTGCGCTTCAACGAGATGGTCGCCTCCGGGGAGCTGAAGGCGCCGGTCGTGATCGGACGCGACCACCTCGACTGCGGGTCGGTCGCCTCGCCCTACCGCGAGACCGAGGGGATGCTCGACGGCTCCGACGCCATCGCCGACTGGGCACTGCTCAACGCGCTGGTCAACACCGCCTCCGGGGCCACCTGGGTCTCGATCCACCACGGCGGCGGCGTCGGCATCGGCCGCTCGATCCACGCCGGCCAGGTGTGCGTCGCCGACGGCACCGCGCTGGCCGCCGAGAAGATCGAGCGGGTGCTCACCAACGACCCCGGCACGGGCGTGACCCGGCACGTCGACGCCGGCTACGACCGGGCCGACGAGGTGGCGCGCGAGCGGGGCGTGCGCGTGCCGATGGCATTCAGGTCGCGGCAGGGCTGAGCGTCGTACGACGCACGATCGGCGCCACCGGCGAGAAGAGCAGCGCCTCGGGCAGGACGAGGAGCACGTCGCGCTGCCCGGTCAGCGCGACCAGGCCCTGGCGGACGGCCGAGCGCAGCTCGAAGCGACCTTCCCAGACCTGGTAGAGCGTCGCCAACGACGAGTCCAGCCAGATGTCCACCTCGTGCCCGGGGTCGGTGAAGCAGAGCGAGACGTCGTCGGGGGAGATGACGAACCAGAAGCGCCGACGTCGTCCCTCGCTCAGGCGCACGTGCAGCACCACCCGTCGCCCGCCGAACGGAGCGGGGTCGATGCCGCTGCGGATCCACCACATGAGCACGGTCGGGTCCAGCTCGTCGGTGCGCGGCTCGCCGAAGGCCCACCGGGCACCCCACTCCGCCAGCCCGAAGATGATCGGGTGCAGGTCGCGGCAGGCGGCGGTGGGCACGTACCCCTCCGCGGCGTGGGAGACCAGCCCGTGCCGCTCCAGCAGGTCGAGCCGCTTGGAGAGGATGGCTCGCGACATCCCGGGCAGGCCGCGGGAGAGCTCGTTGAAGTGGGTCGCGCCCAGCAGCAGGTCCCGGACGATGAGCAGCGTCCACCGGTCGCCGAGGATCTCCAGCGATCGGGTGATCGGGCAGTACTGCCCGTACCGGGTCATTCCCCCATCGTGCGCCTCGCGGTTCAGTTTGTGAACTGGTCGGGCCGGCCGGACCGGAGGACGGTCGAGCCATGACCCAGACCTTGACCCAGACACAGCCACCGACCCCGCCCGCGGGCACGACCGGCCCCTCACCCCTGACCGACGACGAGGTCGTCGCGCTCGCCGCGGCCGTCGGAGCCGTCGCCGCCGAGCACGACGCGCGCCACGACCGCGACGCGACGTTCGTGACCGAGGCGTACGACGCCGCGCACGCCAACGGCTACCTGCGCCTGGCCGTGCCGGCCGACCTCGGCGGCGGCGGCGCGACCATCCGCCAGGTCGTGCTGGCCCAGGAGGAGCTCGGCCGCTGGTCGGGCGCCGCGGCGCTGGCCTCGACGATGCACCACTACCTCACCTTCGTGCAGCGCTGGCGGCGGTTCCGCGGAGCACCCGGCGCCGAGGCGGTGCTCCGCGCGGTCGCCGACGGCCTGGTCATGGCGACCAGCGGCGGCTCGGACTGGGTGAGCCCCACGACGGTGGCCACCCCCGTGGACGGCGGCTACCGCCTCGACGGCCGCAAGACGTTCTGCAGCCAGGCGCCGGTCGCCGGCGTCATCTCGACCAGCGCGGTGGTCGGTGAGCCGGGCCCCGGCGCGGAGGTCATCCACGCCGGCGTGCCCCTCTCGGCCGAGGGCGTGTCGATGGTCGAGACCTGGGACACGCTCGGCATGCGCGGAACCGCCAGCCACGACCTGGTGCTCGACGGGGTGTTCCTGCCCGCGGAGAAGGTGCTCGGGACGCGGCCGTACGGCGTGCTGGCCGGCCCGCTGCTCGTGGCCGCGATCCACTTCGCCCCGCTCGCGGGCGCGGCGTACCTCGGCGTCGGCCGGGGTGCCTGCGACGAGGCCGCCCGGCTGCTCCGCACCCGGCCCGAGCCGGCCGCCGGGGCGGTCCGTGCGATGGGCGAGATGCGCACGCGGCTCCGGGTGGCGCACTGGGCGCTCCTCGGCGCGGTGGCGGAGACCGGCGAGGACCTGCCGGCCGACGCCGCCACGCTGGCGACGCTGATGACCGCGAAGCGCGAGGCGGTGCTCGCCGCCCGGTCGGTCGTCGACCAGGCGATGGAGGTCGCGGGTGGGGCGGCCTTCTTCAAGCGGTCGCCGCTCGAGCGGGCCTACCGCGACGCCCGCGGCGGCCCGTTCCACCCCCTGACCCCCGAGGCCACCCTCGACCTGGTCGGTCGCCGGACCCTCGCCGAGGGGTGAGCCCGGGCGCGGCGGGGCACCGTGACGCGCGTGAGCGCGAGCACCGACCGATGGGGCATCCAGCAGGACTGGGTGGACGCCGACGACCAGCCGCAGCGGGCGAGCGACGCAACCGTCGCCGGGCTGCGGGAGGTGATCGGCGAGCCGCCGGCCGACCTCGAGGACCGGGCCCCGGTGGTGACCCGGCCCGGCCGCGCGACCGGCCTGCGGTCGACGGTCTCCTGCGAGGACGGCTCGACCCGCGACCTCGACGACGTCGTGCCGGACGACTTCCCACTGGGCTACCACCGCCTCGCCGACGGCCGCCGGCTGGTCGTGTCGCCGGGTCGGTGCCACGTGCCCCAGGAGCAGTCGTGGGGCTGGACGGTGCAGCTGTACGCCGCGCGGTCGCGCCGCAGCTGGGGCATCGGCGACCTGCGTGACCTGCGGACCCTCCGCGAGTGGACCGAGCGGCTCGGCGGCGGGTTCCTGCTGGTCAACCCCCTGCACGCGGTCGCGCCGACCGTGCCGCAGGAGACCAGCCCCTACCTGCCGGCGACCCGGCGCTTCCGCAACCCGGTCTACCTCGCCGTCGAGGACGTGCCGGGCGTCGAGGCGGCCGACCTCGAGCGCCACGACGCCGAGCTGGCCACCCTGAGGTCGGCCGACCTCGTCGAGCGGGACGGCGCCTGGGCGCTGAAGCGGTCGGTGCTGCGGGCGGTCTTCGACCGGGCCCCCGCCGACCCGGAGTTCGTGGCCTGGCGGGAGTCCGCCGGGCAGGCCGTCGAGGGCTGGGCCACCTGGTGCGCCCTGGCCGAGGAGCACGGCCCCGACCGGCTCGCGTGGCCCGAGGCGGTGCGGCGGCAGGACGCCGGCGGCGTGCCGGCGTACGTCCGCGACCACGGCGACGACATCGCCTTCCACGTGTGGCTCCAGTGGCTGCTGGACCGCCAGCTGCGCGCCGCGACCGGCTCGACCACCGTGCTGCAGGACCTGCCGATCGGCGTCTCCGGCAGCGGCGCCGACGCCTGGGCGTGGGACGACGTGCTGGCGACCGGTGTCACCGTCGGCGCACCGCCCGACATGCTCAACTCCGTCGGGCAGGACTGGGGATCGCCGCCGCTGGTGCCGTGGCGGCTGCGCGAGGCCGACTACGAGCCGTTCGTCGAGTCGATCCGCGGCACCATCGCCGGCGCCGGCGGGCTGCGCATCGACCACGTGATGGGCCTCTTCCGGCTGTGGTGGATCCCGGAGGGCGCGGGGCCGCAGGAGGGCGCGTACGTGCGCTACCCGGCCGACGACCTGCTCGACATCGTCGCGCTCGAGTCCCACCGCGCCGGCGCGGTCGTCGTCGGCGAGGACCTCGGCACCGTCGAGCCCGGCGTGCGGGAGGCGCTGGCCGAGCGCGGGATCCTGTCCTACAAGGTGCTGTGGTTCGAGGACGAGGAGCCCGCCTCGTGGCCGTCGTCCGCGCTCGCCGCGGTCACCACCCACGACCTCCCGACCGTCGCCGGGCTGTGGACCGGCTCCGACGCCGAGGACCAGCTCGCCTCCACCGACATGGCCGAGGCCGACGTCCGCTCCGGGCGGGAGGACCTGCTGGCGCGGTTGCGCCGCGACGGGCTGGCCGAGGACGCCCCGGTCGAGGACGCGGTCGCGGAGGCGTACCGCCAGCTCGGCACCGCCCCGTCGCTCCTGCTGTCCGCCGCCCTCGAGGACGCCGTCGCGGAGGAACGCCGCCCGAACGTCCCGGGCACCACCGCGCGCGACAACTGGCGGCTGCCCCTCGGCGTACCTCTCGAGGAGCTGACGGCCGACGGCGGCCACCCCGGCGTGGCCCGGCTGGTGGAGGCCCTGCGGGGCGCTTGATGGGCGGTGACTCCGCGCCCGGCCTGGTAGCGCTGTTCGACCGGCTGCCGGAGGGCTGGTCGGAGGTGACGTACGCGGGTCGGCGCTGGGGCGTCACCCGCGTGGTGCGGGTGGGCGGCCGTCAGCAGAGCGTGTACGCCGAGGAGCTCGGCGGCACCGACGTCGTCAGCGCGAACCTCTACCTCGCCGCCTCCGGCCCGCTCCTCAAGCCCTGTGAGATGCCCGCCGACGTGGTGCTGGCGTTCCTCGTGGGGTGGGAGTGACTGCTGTTACTCACGAGATCCCAAGTTAACCGGGGATGCTCGAGCTTCCCTGCCATCGCAATGGCCGCAAAGCCTCAGCATCCCAAGTCAACTTGGGATGCTGGCCCCCTCAGCCGAGCGCCTGCACGGCCTCGTGGATGGCGAGCGTGCGGCGGGCGGAGTCGACGTGGAGGTTCTCGACCATCCGGCCGTTGTAGGTGACGACACCGCTGCCGGCGCCGTCCTCCCAGGCCTGGATCAAGCCGCGGGCGTCCTCGACGGCCTGCTCGGAGGGGGCGAAGGCGGTGTTGGCGCCCTCGACCTGGCCGGGGTGGATGAGGGTCTTGCCGTCGAAGCCCATCTCGCGGCCCTGGCGGCACTCGGCGAGGAAGCCGTCGGTGTCCTTGACGTCGTTGTAGACGCCGTCGAGCACCGCGATGCCGGCGGCGCGCGCGGCGAGCAGCACGGTGTGCAGGCTGGGCAGGATCGGGGCGCGTCCGGGGACGTGCTCGGCGTACAGCTCCTTGACCAGGTCGTTGGTGCCGATGACGAACGCCGTCAGCCGCTCGCTCGCCCGGGCGATGCTGAGCGCGTCGAGGATCGCGACGGGGGTCTCGATCATCGCCCAGAGCTTGGTGTGGTCGGGCGCGCCGGCCTTCTCGAGGGCGTCGACGAGCTGGTGGACCTCCGCGGCGCTGCCGACCTTCGGCACGACGATCGCGTCGGGGCCGGCCTGGGCGATCGCGGCGAGGTCGGCGTCGTGCCACTGGGTGCCGATGCCGTTGGCGCGGATGGTGACGGTACGCCGGCCGTACTCGCCGCTGGCGGCCGCGGCGCAGGCGGACTCGCGGGCCGCCTCCTTCGCGTCGGGGGCGACCGCGTCCTCGAGGTCGAGGATCAGCGCGTCGCACGCGATCGACTTGGCCTTCTCCAGCGCCCGCTCGTTGGAGCTGGGCATGTAGAGGACGCTGCGCAGGGGGGTGAAGGTGGACTCGCTCATCTCAGGCCTCGCTCTGCTCGTCGCCGGCGATCGCGTCGTACTGCTGCTTCAGCTCCGGGTCGACGGCGGCGAGCTGCTCGGCGAGCTCCACCATCACCAGGCACTGCTTGAGGGAGGCGTCGTCCTCCATCTTCCCGTCGAGCATCACCGCGCCGGTGCCGTCGCCCATCGCGGCGACGACCCGGCGGGCGTGCGCGACGTCCTCGACGCTCGGGCTGAAGACCCGGTTGGCGATCGCGATCTGCTTGGGGTGCAGGCTCCACGTGCCGACGCAGCCGAGCAGGAACGCGTTGCGGAACTGGTCCTCGCACGCGGTCGTGTCGCTGATGTCGCCGAACGGGCCGTAGTAGGGGTAGATGCCGTGCATCGCGCACGCGTCGACCATCCGCGCGATCGTGTAGTGCCACAGGTCCTGCTGGTACGTCGCCCGGCTGGCCTCGAGGTTGGCCACGCCGTCGAGGCGCGGCGGGTCCTCGCGGACGAGGTAGCCGGGGTGGCCGCCGCCGACGCGGGTGGTCTTCATCCGGCGGTCCGCGGCCAGGTCGGCCGGGCCGAGGGAGAGCCCCTGCATGCGCGGGCTGGCGCCGCAGATCTCCTCGACGTTGGCCACGCCGCGCGCGGTCTCGAGGATGGCGTGGACGAGGATCGGCTTCTCCAGCCCGGCCTTCGCCTCGAGCTGGGCGAGGATCCGGTCGACGTAGTGGATGTCCTCGGCGCCCTGCACCTTCGGCACCATGATCACGTCGAGCTTGTCGCCGATCGCCGGCACGAGCGTGGTCAGGTCGTCGAGCACCCACGGGCTGTCGAGGGCGTTGATCCGCGTCCACAGCTGGGTCGGGCCGAAGTCCGTCTCCTGGGCGATCCTGACCAGGCCCTCGCGCGCGGCCTCCTTGTTGTCGGCCTTGATCGCGTCCTCGAGGTTGCCGAGCAGCACGTCGACCGTGCCGACCATGTCCGGCACCTTGGCCGCCATCTTCGGGTTGCTCGGGTCGAAGAAGTGGATCGCCCGGCTCGGGCGGGCCGGGATCTCCCGCAGCGGCGTCGGAGCGCCGACGGCGAGGGGCCGGAAGAAGTCCTTGGGGCTGCGGCTCGCGGCGGTCATGGGCCGGAAGGTAGCAGCGGGCGGTTACCCGTCGGTATGACGGATCTGACAGGTTTGGTCGCGGCTCAGTCCGTCCGGCCCCGCCGCTGCCACCAGCGCCGCCGGGGCTCGGGACGGGAGGCGGCGAGGGCGGCGCGCTGGGCCTCGAGGCGGGCGGTACGCCGTGCGCGCCAGGCCGCGATCGTGGCGTCGACGTCGCGAGGCATGGTGACGAGCGGCGGGCCGGGGGAGAGCGAGTAGCGGGCCCGGATCACCCGGGCGTTGAAGTCCTCGACCTCGCGGCGCACGTCGCCCTCGAAGGCGATCGTGTCGAGGTGGTCGTCGAGGCCGGCGTCCTCCTTGCGCAGCGCGACGCTCGGGGGCAGGACGGTGATCTGCTCCCGCTCGACGAGCCGCTTGATCCACCAGTCCGGGTCGTGCTCCGTGCCGAGGTCCTTGATCGGCTTCCCGGCACCGGGCAGGTCGTCGAACTCGCCCTTGGCCATCGCGACACGGACCTGCTGGTCGACCCAGGACGCCTGGTTGGCGATCCGGGCGTGCGCGGCCGACTGGCCGCTGCGCTTGCGCCGCTCGGCCTCGTCGTCGACGTTCGACCGCTCGGTGGGGCGGGCGTGCTGGTCGTCCACCTCCTCGAGGGTACGCCGCCCGCCATCACGAGCCGAGGAGGATGACCACGGTGCCCAGCACGACCAGCGCCGTGACCAGGCCGACCAGGGCGGTCGCGGCGGAGACCAGGACCAGGGCCACCCGCGGGCGGGTGCGGCGGACGGCGAGCGCCGCGCCGGCCAGCGCCAGCCCGGGCCCGAGCGGCAGGGCCAGCAGGACCGCCCAGACGAACCCGAGGCCGGCCAGCGGGTCGTCGTCGGTGAGGGCCGCCGTCCAGGACCACACGGCGACGGCGAGGCCGGCGAGAGCGAGGACGAGGTCGGTGACGGCAACGGCCCGGATCCGGTTCATGGCGCTCAGCCTGGCGACGTACCCCGGCGGGGGCATGAGCACGAGGGCTCAGGTCCGGCTCAGACCCAGGTCGTCTGGTGCTCGACCGGCGACTCGGTCGCGCTGGCCGGCATCCGCAGCAGCACGAGGGCGGCGAGCAGGGCGGCGACCGCGCAGATCGACCAGACGGTGAGGTAACCGCTGAGCGGCGCCTGGCCCTCGTCGGGGCCCTCGAGCGAGCCGGTCGCGGCCAGCGCGATCGCGAAGACCGAGGAGGCGAGCGCGCCGCCGACGGTCTTGGTCGCGTTGGTCATGCCGGTCGCGAAGCCGGTGCGCTCGGCCGGTGCGGCGGCGGCTGCGGCCGCGGGGAGCGCGGCGACCAGCGCGCCGGATCCGAGGCCGATGACGGCCATGTTGGTGAGCGCCTGGGCGGTGGTGTCGTGCAGCGGCAGCCACAGCGCGTAGCCGAGCGCGACCAGCAGCGCTGAGCACACCAGCGCGTTGCGAGCGCCGAGCAGCCGGGAGGTGAGCGGTAGCGTGAACGCCCCGATCGCCATGAAGACCACGTAGACGCCGATCAGCGTGGACACGAACGACGCGCTCGCGCCCAGGCCGTAGCCGGCGACGTCCGGGTCGGTCCGGGCGAACGTGGACAGCGGGATCTGCGCGCCGAGCACCGACATCCCGAAGAGGAACGCCGTCAGCTGCACCGGCCACTGTCCGGCCGAGCGGAGCAGGCGCACGTCGACGATGGGGTCCGGCCGCGCGTCCTCGTGGCGCACGAACGGGACGAACGTCGCCAGGCCGGCGAGCACCAGCACCCACGCCAGCACACTGGTCGGGCCCTCGAGCCGGACGACGACGAGCCCGGCCATCACCAGGCCCAGCGCGGCGGTCACCAGGCTCAGCCCGCCCCAGTCGAAGCGGCCCCAGTCGACCCCGTCGGGCGACTCGCCGGGGACGTCCTCGACGCCGAACCAGATGACCACCAGGCAGATGGTCACGGCGATCGCCGGCAGGGCGAGCAGCACGGTCATCGAGGTCGCCTCGACGAGCGCGCCGGAGGTCAGTGCGCCGATGATGACGGCCAGCTCGAGCGCACCGACCAGGACGGCGGCGGACCGGCGGGTCAGGAGCGACTGCCGGCCGCTGCCCGCGGTGCGCCGGTGGATGATCGCGACCTCGAGCGGCAGCCACACGACGTACGCGCCCTGCAGCGCCCACCCGACGAGGAACGTCGTGAAGCCCGGCGCGAACGCCAGGACCCACGAGCCGAGGGCGGTGACGGCGGTGGAGAGGAGCAGCACCTTCTTGTGGCCGACCAGGTCGCCGAGGCGCGCCAGCGGCGGCACGACCAGCGCGGAGACGATCAGCTGCGCCGCCTCGAACCAGTTGACGTCGGCGTCGCTGATCCCGAGGTGGTCGGCGATGTCGCTGAAGATCGGCGTGTAGTAGCCCTGGAGGATCCCGCTCGCCAGCTCGACGACGACGAGGAACCCGACGATCGCGGCGAGGCCGCGCACCCGCGGGTCGGACGTGAGGCCGGTGCTGCTGCCGGTGGGGGCGGTCATGAGGGGAGCCTCTCGATCAGGCGGCGGTACCACCGCACGCCGTCCAGGAACGCGTCGACGCCCAGGTGCTCGTCGTAGGAGTGGATCGACTCGCGCTGCGCCTTGGTCATCCGGAACGGCGCGAACCGGTAGACCCGGTCGCAGATGCGGGTGAAGAAGCGTGAGTCGGTGGCGGCCATCATCACGTACGGCGACGGGACGGCGTCGGGGAACAGCTCGGCGATCGTCGTCTCGATGAGTCCGAACGCCTCGTCGCGCGGGGAGACCGGGCTCGGCTCGTTCTGCTCCACGACGTCGATGTGGACCTCGTCGTCGGCGACGACCTTGCGCACGTGCTCGAGCACGCCGGCGACGGTGTCGCCGACCATGATCCGGATGTTGACGCCGGCCTTCGCGGTCGCGGCGACCACGTTGAGCGCGGGGCTGCCCGACAGCGTGGTGACCGCGAACGTCGTGCGGGTCATCGCGGCCGGTTCCGGCCCGGCCGCGACGAGCGCGCGGGTGAGCAGCGGGCCGAGGCGGCCGGCGTTGGCCATCAGCGCGCGCAGCGGCAGCGGCGCGTGCGGCGCCAGCCGGCGGAAGAGCTCGATCGTCGGCTCCGGCGTGCTGGCCGGCATCGGTGAGCGGTCGATGCGGGTGATCGCCCGGGCGATGCGTGCGGTCGGGCCCATCCTGGCGGGGGTCGAGGCGTGGCCGCCGCGGCCCTCGACGCGCAGCTCGAGCGAGGTCACGCCCTTCTCGGTCACGCCGACCACCCCGACGGGAGCGGCCACGCCCGGGAACGCCTCGCTCGCGACCGCCCCGCCCTCGTCGAGGACGAACCACGGCCGCACGCCGCGGCGTACCAGCTCCTCCACGGCGAGCGTGGCGGCCTCGCCCGAGACCTCCTCGTTGCAGCCGAAGGAGAGCCAGACGTCCTGCGCGGGGACGAAGCCGTCCTCGAGGAGCGTCTCGACCGCCTCGCAGATCCCGGCGACGCAGCCCTTGTCGTCGAGGGTGCCGCGGCCCCAGATGTTCCCGTCGACGACGTCGCCGGAGAACGCCGGGTGCTGCCAGGCGCCCTCGACCGGGACGACGTCGAGGTGGGCCATCAGCACGACCGGCCGCTCGCTGCTGCGGCCGGGCCAGCGGAACAGCAGCGCGTGGGTGGGGACGCGGGTCAGCTCGAGCCGCTCGTGCAGCAGCGGGAACTGCCGCTCCAGCTCGACCAGCAGCCGGTCGAACGCGTCGGTGTCGACGAGCGACCAGTCGCGGTGGCTGACCGTCGGGATGCGCACGAGCGCCTGCAGCTTCCCGACCGCGCGCGCGTGGTCGCGCGCGCCTCCCCCTGTGCTCTCCCCCGGCGTCACCGGCGCGACGCTACCGCGCCGCGACGGTCTCGGATGCGAGATCGGCACACCGGGTGGGTGCTTGTCCGGCGCGGGCCGTGACGGTGGGATGGGCGCGTGCCCGACTCACCAACGACCGCGGTGGACGACGTCCTCGACCGGCTTGCGCGGCCGGCGCGTGGGCGAGCCCGCGGCGCCGAGGTCCGGCACCCGGTGACCGACGGTGATCGCGCCGACCGGGTCGAACTGCGGCGGGATGCCGAAGGCCTCCTTCAGTGCCGGGTAGGCCTCCGGCGGCACGCCGATGAAGCACGCACCGAGGCCCTCGTCGACCGCCGTCTGCAGGACCAGCAGGCTGGCCATCGCGGTGTCCATGTGCCAGAACGGCATCGGCCAGCGCGACTCCTCCTGGTCGGTCCAGCCCTTGTCCGGCTCGGCGTAGCGGCCCAGGTAGGCGGCCTTGCTGCTGCACGGCACGATCACCACCGGCGCGGTCATCATCCCCGCCAGCCACGAGTCCGGCTCGGCCATGGCCTCGGGGCCGGCCGTCGACTCCCAGTAGCGCCGCACGTCCTCGGGGGTGTCGAGCACGAGGAAGCCCCAGCCCTGGCTGAAGCCGGCGCTCGGCGCCCGGGTCGCGTTGTCGACGAGGCGGGTGACGACGGCCGGGTCGACCGGCCGCTCGTCGTACCTGCGGACCATGCGGCGGCGACGGACGACGTCCTGGAACTCCATGCGCGGAAGTATGGGGCCTGCCGTGCCTGACCCCGTCGACGACTTCGAGCGGATGTGGGCGGACCTCGCGCCGGTGGGCCGGTCGGCCGCGACGGGTGGGTACCTCCGACAGCCGTGGACGAGCGCGGAGCTCGAGCTGCGGGCGTGGTTCGCCGAGCAGGCGGCCTCGCGCGGGCTGGTCGTCGAGACCGACGCGGTCGGCAACACGGTGGCGTGGTGGGAGTCGGGGAGGGGCCCGGGCGTGCTGACCGGGTCGCACCTGGACTCCGTCGTGGACGGCGGTGCGTACGACGGCCCGCTCGGCGTGGTCTCCGCGCTCGCTGCGGTCGACCGGTTGCGCGAGCGCGGCGTGGTGCCCACCCGGCCACTGGGGGTGGGGGTCTTCGTCGAGGAGGAGGGCTCGAGGTTCGGACTCGCCTGCCTCGGGTCGCGGCTCGCCACCGGTGCCGTGTCCTGGGCCGACGTCGAGGGGCTCGCCGACCGCGACGGCGTGCGGCTGGGCGACGTCGTCGAGGGCGGCTCGTCCTCGCTGCTCGCGGACGTCGGGTGCTTCGTCGAGCTCCACGTCGAGCAGGGCCGCGCGCTGGTCGACCTCGACGCGCCCGTCGGGGTGGCAAGTGGGATCTGGCCGCACGGCCGGTGGCGCTTCGACTTCGACGGGACCGCCGACCACGCCGGCACCACGCGGATGGAGGACCGGGCCGACCCGGTGCTGACGTTCTCGATGACGGCGCTGGCCGCGAACAAGCAGGCGCGGCTGGCGGCGCCCGACGCGCGGGCCACGTTCGGCCGGGTCGAGGTCGCGCCCAACGGCACCAACGCGATCCCGTCGCGGGTCTCGGCCTGGCTCGACGCCCGGTGCTCCTCGGAGCCCGCCCTGGCCGCGCTGGTCGCCGCGGTGACCGAGCAGGCCGTGGCGCGGGCCGAGCGGGACGGGACGTCGGTCACGGTGACGGCGGAGTCGGTCTCGGGCGCGGTGTCGTTCGACCCTTGGCTGGCTGATCCGGTCGCCCGTCCGCGCGGCTGGCCGGTGCTGCCGACCCAGGCCGGCCACGACGCCGGCGCGCTGTCGGCCGCGGGCGTCCCGAGCGCGATGCTCTTCGTCCGCAACCCGACCGGCGTCTCGCACTCGCCCGCCGAGCACGCCGAGATGGGCGACTGCCTCGCCGGCGTCGAGGCGCTGGCCGACGTGCTCGAGGAGTCGCTGCGGTGAGCGACCGGCTGCTGCTCGAGCGGGCCTGGGTGGACGGGGCCGTGCGCGACGACGTGCTCGTCGAGGTCTCGGGCGGGCGGTTCACGGCGGTCGTGCCGGGTGCCTCGGTCGCCGACGCCGAGCGGGTCGCCGGGCTCGCGCTGCCCGGACTGGCGAACTGCCACAGCCACGCCTTCCACCGGGCGCTGCGCGGGCGGACGCAGCAAGGGAGCGGGACGTTCTGGACCTGGCGGGAGCGGATGTACGACCTCGCCGGCTGGCTCACGCCCGAGGGCTACGGGCGGCTGGCGCGGGCGGTGTTCCGCGAGATGGTCGCCGGCGGGATCACGACCGTCGGGGAGTTCCACTACCTGCACCACCGGCCGGACGGCACGGCGTACGACGACCCGAACGCCTTCGGGCACGCGCTCGCCGACGCCGCCCGGGACGCCGGGATCCGGCTGGTGCTGCTCGACGCGTGCTACCTCAGCTCGGGGTTCGGTGCGCCGCCCACAACCGCGCAATTGCGCTACTCCGACGGGTCCGCGGCTGGGTGGAGCGACAGGACCGCGCAATTGCACGGTTCTGTCGCGGCGGGCCGGCTCCGCGCCGGGGCCGCGGTCCACTCGGTGCGGGCGGTGCCGCGCGAGGAGCTCGGTGCGTTCCGGGGCCGGGCGCCGCTGCACGTGCACCTCTCGGAGCAGCCGGCCGAGAACGACGACTGCCGGGCGGCGTACGGCGTCACCCCCACGCGGCTGCTGCACGACGCGGGCCTGCTGGGGCCCGGCACGACCGTCGTGCACGCGACCCACCTGACCGACGAGGACGTCGCGCTGCTGGGGGACAGCGGCACGACCGCCTGCTTCTGCCCGACCACCGAGCGCGACCTCGGCGACGGGATCGGCCCCGGCCGGCGGCTGCACGAGGCCGGCGCCCGGCTGAGCCTGGGGTCGGACAGCCACGCGGTGGTCGACCTGTTCGAGGAGATGCGCGCGCTCGAGCTCGACGAGCGGCTGGCGGCGCGCACCCGCGGCCACTGGACCGCGGCCGAGCTGCTCGCCGCCGGGACGCGCCACGACAGCCTGGGCGTCGACGACGCCGCCGCGATCGAGGTCGGTCGGCGGGCGGACCTGGTCGTCGTCGACACCCGGTCGGTCCGCACCGCCGGGACGGGCGCCGACGAGCACACGGCCGTCTTCGCGGCGAGCGCGGCGGACGTCGTCCGGACGATGGTCGACGGGCGGGTCGTGTGGGACCGGGACGAGGACGGTGCGGCGGAGGCGCTCGGGCGTGGGCTCGCCGCTGCGATCGAGGAGGTGTGGCGGTGACCGGCGTGAGCACCCTGCTGACCGGCATCGGCGAGCTGGTCACCAACGACCCGGACCGGGAGAGGGACCGGCGCGACGGGCCGCTCGGGATCGTCGAGCGGGCAGCGGTCGTCGTCGAGGGCTCGCGCGTGGCGTGGGTCGGCGCGGCCGCCGAGGCGCCCGCGGCTGACGCGGTCGTCGACGCGGGTGGACGAGCGGTGCTGCCCGGGTTCGTCGACAGCCACAGCCACCTGGTGTTCGCCGGCGACCGGGCGGGGGAGTTCGCGGCGCGCATGGCCGGCACGGCGTACGCCGCCGGCGGCATCCGCACGACCGTCGCCGCCACCCGTGCGGCCTCCGACGAGCAGCTGCTGTCCGGTGCGCGACGGCTCGTCGGCGAGATGCTGCGGCAGGGCACGACGACCTTGGAGGTCAAGAGCGGCTACGGCCTGACCGTCCGCGACGAGGCCCGCAGCCTCGCGGTCGCCCGGATGCTGACCGAGGAGACGACGTACCTCGGCGCCCACGTCGTCCCCGGCGGCACCACGCCCGAGGAGTACGTCGCCCTCGTCACCGGTCCGATGCTCGAGGCCGCCGTCGAGCACGCGCGGTGGGTCGACGCGTTCTGCGAGCGGGGTGCGTTCGACGCCGACCAGGCGCGAGCCGTGCTGGTCGCCGGGATAGGTCGGGGGCTGCGCGGGCGGCTGCACGCCAACCAGCTGGGCCCCGGCCCGGGGGTGCGGCTGGCCTGCGAGCTCGGGCTGACGGCCGTCGACCACTGCACCTACCTCGATGACGCCGACGTCGACGCGCTCCGCGACAGCGGCACGGTGGCGACGCTGCTGCCGGGCGTGGAGTTCTCGACCCGGCAGCCCTACCCGGACGCCCGGCGGCTGCTGGACGCCGGCGTCACCGTCGCCCTGGCCAGCGACTGCAACCCGGGGTCGTCGTTCACGTCCTCGATGCCGTTCTGCGTCGCGCTGGCCGTGCGGGAGATGGGGATGACCCCGGCCGAGGCCGTGTGGTCGGCGACCGCCGGTGGAGCCCGCGCGCTCGACCGGGACGACGTCGGCGTGCTCGCCGTCGGCTGCCGGGCTGACCTGGTGCTCCTCGACGCGCCCTCGCACGTCCACCTCGCCTACCGGCCCGGCGTCCCCCTCGTCGCCGGCGTCTGGCAGGCCGGCCGCCCCGTGCTCGGGGGCGCCTGAGGCGGCTCCGGAGGTTCCTCTGAGGCAGGAGCGGAGGGCCGCCTGAGGTAGCCGGCACAGCGCGCAATACGCACGTCGTCCGATGTGTGGGCCTACCTCAGCGGACGAGTCTCGGCGTCACCACCGAGACGAGGAGACACCGTGATGCACACCCCTTTCAGCTACGAGGCCGAGCTGCAGTACCGCCGCGACCAGGTCCGCACCGAGGTCGCCGCCGCGCGCCGCCGCAAGCACCCGCGCACCCGGTTCCCCCAGCGGACGGGCGGCCTCCACCTGCCGGGCGTCCTGACCGGGTCGACCGCTTGAGCGCACCACCGTCCGCGGGTCACGCCAGGATGGGACCCGTGACGACCACCAGGACGCTCGTCGGCCGCGACAGGGAGCTCACGGACACCGCCGCGGCGCTCGGCGTCGTGGGGGAGGAGGCCCGCCACGACCCCGGCCTGCCGGCCCGCGTCGTGCTGCTCTCCGGGGACGCGGGCGTCGGCAAGACCCGGCTGCTCACCGCGTTGCGGGACCTCGCCGTCGACCGCGGGTGGCGGGTGCTGGCCGGCCACTGCTTGGACCTCGGCGACAGCGCACTGCCGTACCTCCCGTTCTCGGAGGTGCTCGGCCGCCTCGCCGCCGACCGCCCCGAGCTGGTGGCACGGGTGAGCGCGGAGCAGCCGGTGCTGCTCCGGCTCCAACCGGGACGCCGGGTGCTCGACACCCGTCCCGGGCGGGCCGAGGGCGCGGACCGGGACGAGACGTCGGCGCTGGCTCGCGGCGACCTGTTCGAGGCGGTCCACGCGCTGCTGGAGGCGGCCGCCGAGGAGGCACCGGTCCTGCTCGTGGTCGAGGACGCCCACTGGGCCGACCGGTCGACCCGCGACCTGCTCAGCTTCCTGTTCAGCCGGCCCTTCGCCCGACCGGTCGCCGTCGTCGCGTCGTACCGCTCCGACGACCTGCACCGCCGCCACCCGCTGCGCCGCCAGGTCGCCGAGTGGAGCCGGCTGCCCGGGGTCGTCCGCATCGCCCTCGGTCCCCTGCCCGATGACGCGGTGCGGGAGCTGGTCGCCCAGCTCGCGCCCGACGGGCTCGACGAGCGCGCGCTGCGGACGATCGTCGACCGGGCCGAGGGCAACGCGTTCTTCGTCGAGGAGCTGACCAGCGCGGCCCACGGGCCCGGCGACTGGGTCCCCACCGACCTCGCCGACCTCCTGCTCGTGCGGCTCGACCGGCTCGGCGACGCGGCCCGCCGGCTGGTGCGCACCGCGAGCGCCGCCGGTCGCAAGGTCTCCCACGAGGCGCTCGAGGCGGCCTCCGGGCTCGACCCCGCAGCCGTCGACGAGGGGCTGCGCGAGGCGGTCGAGATGAACGTCCTCGTCGCCGACGGTGCCGTCTACTCCTTCCGGCACGCGCTGCTCGGCGAGGCGGTCTACGACGACCTGCTGCCGGGGGAGCGGGTGCGGCTGCACGCGCAGTACGCCGCCGCGCTGCGCGACGGCCGCGCGCACGGCACCGCCGCCGAGCTCGCCCGCCACGCCCGGCTCGCCCTCGACCTGGACACCGCGCTGCTGGCCAGCGTCCGCGCCGGCCGGGAGGCCACCGCGGTAGGCGGTCCCGGCGAGGCGGCGCTCCACTACGAGCAGGCGCTCGAGCTGCTCGCCGACCCGCGGCGGCAGGCTGACGCCGACGTCGACCTGTCCAAGCTGGTCGTCAGCGCCGCGGACGCGCTCACGCAGAGCGGCGAGCCCGAGCGCGCGGCCGCGCTGCTGCGCGAGCACCTCGGCCTCCTGCCCTCGGACGCCTCACCCCTGTGGCGGCCACGGTTGCTGACGGCGTACGCCGCCGTGCTCCTGATCATCGAGACCGACCTCGACCCCGCTGCCGTCGCCGCGGAGGCAGCCGCGCTCGCGCCGGTCGGCGAGACGCCGCTGCGGGCGCGCGTGCTGACCACGCAGGCGAACGTGCTCGGCTCGCTGGGCCGGTGGGAGGAGGCCGAGGCGGTCGGGCTCGACGCGTTGGCGATGGCCGAGCGGCTCGACCTGCCCGAGCTCGCCTCCGAGGCGATCACCACGCTGTCGGCGCTGAAGAAGACCGGTCCGAAGGAGGGCCTGCGCGCCGCCCTCGTCGACGCCGTCGAGCGCGCGGAGGGCAGCGGCGCGATCCACGCCGAGCTCCGGGGACGGTTCTTCCTCGGCCGGTCCTACCAGGACTGGGGCGAGCTGGACACGGCCGCGGACTGGTTCCGCGGCGGCATGGAACGGGCGGTCGCGGTGGGGCTGCCCTGGGCGCCGTACGGCTTCGAGGCCCGCTGGCAGCTCTCCCTCATCGAGCTCGTCCGCGGGGACTGGGACGCCGCGCTCGCGCTCAGCACCGTGGTCGACGGTGACGCGCCGCCGGTGCCCGGGGCGATCCTGGAGGCGGTGCGGCTGCAGGTGTTGCAGGGGCGCGGTGTCGAGGTCGGTGCGGAGGTCCGGGCGCTGCGGCGGTTCTGGGAGCGCGAGGGCGGGGTGGCGATCCACGCCGCCGAGCTGGCGCTGGTCTGGGCGGGCCGGGCGGGCGACGGGCAGGCGGTGCTGGCGGCGTACGCCGACGCCGTCGACGTCCTCGGCCGCATCTGGCACCCGTGGTTCAGCGCCCGCATCCGGCTCGCCGCCGCCGCGCTGCGCGAGCTCGCCCCGCTGCTGCCCCGGGTGCCCGCAGGCGAGCGGGCCGCCTGGGCCGCTGAGGCCGACCGGCTGCACGCCGACGGCCGCGAGGTGCTCGACCGGGCCGACCCGTCGGTGCACTGGGGACCGGAGGGCCGCGCCTGGGCCGCCCGCCTGCGTGCCGAGGCTCTCCGTGCCGCCTGGCTGCTCGGCGTCGACCCACCCTCGCAGGACGACCTGGTCGCCGCATGGCGCGCCGCGGTCGCCGCGTTCGAGGACCACGGCCACGTCCACGAGCTCGCCCGCACCCGCACCGCGCTCGCCGGCGTCCTGCGCGCCGCCGGCGACCCGGCGGGCGCCCGGGAGGCCGCCGACGCCGCCCGCGCCGCGGCCCACCGGCTCGGCGCCGCGCCGCTCCTCGCCGAGCTGCGCGCCCTCGGCGGCCCGACCTCTCGTGCCGAGGCCTCCGACGCGCTCACCGCCCGCGAGGCGGAGATCCTGGCGCTCGTCGCCGAGGGCCGGAGCAACGGCGAGATCGGCAAGCAGCTGTTCATCAGCACCAAGACCGTCTCCGTCCACGTCTCCCGCATCCTCGCCAAGCTCGGCGCCGCCGGCCGCACCGAGGCCGCCGCCATCGCCCGCCGCCGCGGGCTCGTCGACTGACCGCCCCGAGCTGCGGGTCGAGCAGGTCGCGCGCCGGCACCGACGGTGACGCGACCCCGGGAGCCGCCAGAGCGGTCGTCGGGGTCGTGTGCTCGAGGACGCGCTGGTCCGCGTCGTCAGGCACACGACCTGTCGCTGAGAGGTGTCGAGCCGCGGTCGTGTGCGTGGGGACGCGCTGGTCCGCGTTGTCAGGCACACGACCAGGCCGTCGGCCCGGCTCCGTCCGTCCGCGGTCGCGCCAGGAGGTCCGGGCCAGCGCTTCCATGGACGGCTGGCGCCGTGTGCCGACGGGCGGGCCGGGGTAAGGGCCAGAGGTCCGGACCGACACCAGCCCTGGAGGCCGCCATGACCAGCACCCCCGAAGAGCCCCTCTCCGACGACGACATGACCACCGTGCCCGCCGGCGACCCGGCCCAGGGCATCGGTGACTCCGACAGCACCGACTCCGACGGCACCGACGGTGACGCGAGCGACGGTGACGCCACGGACACCGCGGACGGCGACGGCAGCGACTCCGACGGCACGGACTCCGACGGCACGGACAGCGACGGCACGGACGGTGACGCGAGCGACGGCGACGCGACCGACACGACCGACGGCGACGGCAGCGACTCCGACGGCACCGACGCCTGAACCACCGACTTGACCGACCACGCCCCCGCCGTCGGGCCGCACCCGGCGCTCGACCTGCTCAGCGGTGACGCCCGGACCTTCCTGGAGAAGGTCTGGGCGTCCCGCGTGCACCTGCACCGCACGGCACCGGCCGACCTCGTCGGGCTGCTGTCGCTCGACGACGCCGACCACCTGCTGACCTCGACCGCGATCCGCACCCCGTCGGTGCGGCTGGCCCAGGACGGCGCGGTGCTGCCGGAGTCGCGGTACACCCGGTCGGCGACGCTCGCCGGCAAGCAGCTGACCGGCCTGGTGGACGGCCGCAAGGCGCTGGCGGCGTTCGCGGACGGCGCGACGGTCGTCCTCCAGGGCCTGCACCGCTACCACCCGCCGCTGACCCGGCTGGTCGCCCAGCTCGAGCTGGAGCTCGGTCACCCCTGCCAGGCCAACGCCTACCTGACCCCGCCGGGGTCGCAGGGCTTCGCGGTCCACGCCGACAGCCACGACGTCTTCGTCTTCCAGACCGCCGGCACCAAGCAGTGGGAGGTGCACGGCCAGGACGGCGCCGAGGAGGTCCTGCTCGAGCCGGGGCTGTCGATGTACCTCCCGACCGGCACGCCTCACGCCGCCCGCGCCCAGGACACCGTCTCCCTGCACGTCACCATCGGCATCAACCAGCTCACCTGGCGCGGACTCGTCGAGCGCGCGGTCAAGCCGCTGCTGGCCGAGGTGGCCGACGAGCACCTGCCGGCCGGCTACCTCGACGACCGCTCGCCTCTCGCCGCCGGCCTCGCCGACCGGCTCGAGGCGCTGGCCGCCCGGGTGCGAGAGGTCGACACGGAGGCGGCGGCCCAGGCGGAGGTACGCCGCTTCCTCACCAGTCGCCCGCCCCGGCTGCCCGGCGGCCTCCACGACGTGCTCCGCGTCGACGGGCTCGACGACGAGACGCCGCTCCGGCGCCGCGCCGGCCACCCGTGCGTGCTGCTCCCCCGGACCGACGGACGCCTGGAGGTGCTCCTCGGCGACCGCGTGCTCGACGTGCCGGGCCGGCTCGCGCCCGCCATGGAGGAGATCCGTGCGCGCGGCGAGCTGCGCCCGGCGGACCTGGCCGACCACCTCGACCCGCAGTCGCGGCTGGTCCTGTGCCGCCGCCTCGTCCGGGAGGGGCTGCTCGAGGTCCTCGGGTGACGACCGCGCCGTTCCGCTGCAGCGTCGCCAGCCTCGGGCGCGACGAGGAGCCGGCCGGCACGGCGTCGACGGTGCGCGCGTTCCTGCTGCTCGAGCACCCCGGGCCCTGGGGCGTCGACGCGCTCCGTGACGCGCGCCTGCCCGACGGACTGGGCCCGCGGATCGCCGCCGCCGCCGCCGCGTCCCGGGTGCGACCGTTGCTGGTCCGCCGGCCCGGGCGCACCCGAGGCGCCACGACGGGAGCCTCCACCGGCGCCCGCACTGGTGACGGGCTGCGGGTCTTCGCGGCGTCCTGCCTGCCGGGCGCGACCCGCCTGGAGTCCGGCACCGTCACCGACCCGCACGAGGTGCTCGACCTCGACCTGGCCTCCCTCCGCGCCGGCGGCAGCAGCGGCCTCGACCCGCACGACGGCACCGTGCTCGCGGTCTGCACCCACGGTCGCCACGACGCCTGCTGCGCCGAGCTCGGCCGGCCGGTCGCGGCGGCCCTCGCCGCCGCGCACCCCGAGGAGACGTGGGAGGTCTCCCACATCGGCGGCGACCGGTACGCCGGCAACCTGCTGGCTCTCCCCGACGGGCTCTACTACGGCCGCCTCGACCCCGCCGCCGCCCTCACGGTCGCCGCGGCCCACGCCCGCGACCACCTCGAGCTCGACCACCTCCGGGGCCGCACGGCGTACCCCATGGCAGTGCAGGCCGCCGAGGTCGCGCTCCGCCGCCACCTCGGCGAGACCCGGCGCGACGCCGTGCGGTGGACCGGCCGATCCGTCGAGGGGCCCGCGACGAACCAGGTGATGACCGCCGTCTTCGACGTCGCCGGCCGGACCTGGTCGGTGCGGGTGCGCACCGTCCAGGGGCCGCCCGCCCGGCTCACCTGCCGCGCGACGCGGGACAACCCCACGCCGCGGCACGAGGTCGAGGCGGTGACGCCGGAGGACGACGGATGAGCGGCGCGCCGCGGGTCGACGTCCCCGTCCAGCTCCCCGTGCAGGTCGTGGCCGGGCCGCCGGCACGGTGAGGCTGACCCGCCACGAGGGGCGTCCGCGGCTGGCACAGTGGCCCCCGTGACCACCGCCGCCGGGCTGGCCCGGGCCGTCACCGCGGGCCTCGTCGAGGTGGTCGCGGCCGGCGAGGAGCGTCCGGTCGTGGCCCTCGAGCTCGCCGAACCGGGCACCTCGCTCGTCGCCGGCGACCTGGTGATCGGCGTCGGCGTGCGCGACGTGCCCGAGGCGGTCGCGCTGGCCGAGTCCGGGCCGACCGCCGCCGGGCTGCTGCTGCGCCGCCCGCTCGCCCACGCCCCGGAGGTGGCCGCGGCCTGCGCCGCGCACGGCCTCGCGCTGCTCGCCCTCGCCGACGGTGCCGGCTGGTCCCCGGTGGTGGGACGGCTGCGCGCGGCGCTCGAGCAGGCGGTCGCGACCGGCGGCGGACCGGTCGACGACGTCTACGGCGACCTGTTCGAGATGGCCGACACGATCAGCGTTGTCCTCGCCGCGCCGGTCACCATCGAGGACGCGACCTCGCGGGTGCTGGCCTACTCCAGCGGCCAGCACGACGTCGACGAGGCGCGCACCTCCACGATCGTCGGCCGCCAGGTGCCGCGCGCGGTGCGCGAGCACTTCCGCGCGCTCGGTGTCTTCCGGCGGCTGGCGCGCTCCGACGACCCGTTCTTCGTCCCGGCCGGCCAGGACGACGTCAAGCCGCGGTACGTCGTGCCCGTGCGCGCCGGCGGGGAGTGGCTCGGGTCGGTGTGGGCGGTCGTGGATGCGCCCGTCGCCGAGGCGCAGGAGCGCGAGCTGCGGGCGGCCGCCCGGCTCATCGCGCTGCACCTGCTGCGGCTGCGCGCGCACAGCGAGCTCCACCGCCAGGTCCAGCTCGACCGGGTCCGCCGGCTGCTTCAGGGCGGCACGGGCTCCGAGGGGGACAGCGACGACGGGCTGGGCGACGGCCGGCTCCCCGACGGCGTCGCGGCCGGCCCGTGGCGGGTGGTGGCGCTGTCCGGGCCCGCCGGCCAGCTCGACGCGAGCGCCCGCTGCGAGCTGTGGACCGCGCTGGTGCGCCGCCACGGCTGGCGCCGGCCGGTGCTGGCCGACCTCGACGGCGTCGTCCACGCCGTCGTCGGCGAGGCGACCGGCCCGGGCACGTGGGCCTGGCTGGCCGAGGTCGTCGTCCGGGAGCACCGCGCCGACCCGGCGGTCGGGGCGGCGGCCGGCGGACCCGTGTCGACCGTCGAGGGGTGGAGCCGGTCACGGGCGCAGGCGGCCGAGCTGGCCGTGCTGCCGGACCGCGACCGGCCGATCGCCACCGCGGAGGAGTCGTGGGCGCAGGTCGTCCTCGCCCGGGCCGTCCGCGGCCTCGGCTCGCCCGCGGCGCCGGTCGGGTCACCGCTCCTGGACCTTGTTGAGCACGAGCGCGCCCACGGCGGCCACCTGGTCGACACCCTCGCGGCGGTCATCGACCACTGGGGCGAGCCGCAGCGCGCCGCGCGGGTGCTCGACGTGCACCCCAACACCGTGCGCTACCGGGTCGCCCGGCTCGCCGAGGTCTGCCCGGTCGACCTCGACGACCCGCGCCAGCGGCTCGCGGCGCGGCTGCTGATCGCCCAGGTCCGCGCCGCGGAGCGCTGACCGGGCAGCGCCGACGAGGGCTCAGCGCAGCGGGTCGACCGCCCGCAGCGCGTCCGGCACCCGGCCGGTCACGACCTGCTCGGCGAGCAGCCTGCCGCTGACCGGGCCGAGCGTGATGCCCCACATGCCGTGCCCACCGGCGATGAAGACCCGCGGGTCGTTGCTGGCGCCGATGAGCGGCAGGCCGTCGGCCGTGCACGGGCGGGCGCCCACCCACTCGTCCTCGCGGTGGTCGAGGTGCGCGCCGCGGAGAAGCTGTCCGGCCTGGTCGACGAGGGCGCGGATCCGGCGCGGGTCCATCGGCGCGTCGACCGCGCGGAACTCCATCATCCCCGCGATCCGCAGCCGGTCCCCGACCGGCGTGCACGCCACCCGCTGCGTCGGGAAGTACACCGGCCCGCGCGGCAGGTCGTCGACCTTGACCGTGAACGAGTAGCCCCGGCCCGCCTGCACGATCCGCCGCACGCCGAACCGGTTCGCCAGCGCGTTGAGCCGGGCGCCCGTGGCGAGCACGACGGCGTCGAACTCCTCACCGGCCACGCGCACCCCGCGAGTGGTGGTGACCACGTCGTCGACGTGCACGCCGTCGCGGAGCACCCCGCCGCGCTCGACCACCGCGGCGGCGACGGACGCGACGTACGCCGCCGGGTCGACGTACCGCTCGCGGTGGATGCGGATCGCGGTGCCGACCTCCTCGGACAGCGCCGGCTCCTCGGCGCGAGCGGTCGCGCCGTCGACGACCTCGGCGTGCACGTCCTGGCCGCAGGCGCGGATGTGCTCCAGCTCCTCGAGCAGCGCGTGGCTGTCCGTCTCGGTGCGGAAGGCGGCCGTGAACGGCTCGGCCGCGAGCGTCCGCGCGGCCACCCCACCGCGCTCCATCTCGTCGTAGGCGGCCAACGCGTCGTTGTTGAGCGGGATCAGCGCCCGCATCGCGGCCTGCCAGCGGGCCGGCGTGCAGTTGCGGGCGAAGCGCGCCAGGAAGCGCAGCAGCCGCGGGTCGGCCGTCGGCGGCACGTAGACCGGTGAGGACGGGCTGAGCACCGCCCGCACGCCGTACCGCAGGACCGACGGCTCGGGCAGCGGCACCGCGATGCTCGGGGTCAGCCAGCCGGCGTTGCCCCAGCTGGACCCGGCGGCGACGCCGTCACGGTCGAGGACCGTGACCTCGACCCCGCGCTCCTGGAGGTACCACGCGGTGGAGAGACCGACCATGCCCGCGCCGAGGACGGCGACGCGGCGGGGAGAGGGGTGTGCGCTGGCCATGTCGCCATGGTCGGCCGGGCGGCCGCGGAACTCCTCGGCTGCCGCCACAGGCCAGCGCCGGCGATTTGTGGCCCGGCCACAACGGCACCGTGGTGACCTGGTTCACACGAACCTGTTGACGCGTGTCAATCCCGCGCCCTACGTTCGCGCCATGCGCGCACCCACCACCGCCGTCATCGGCGCCGGCATCAGCGGCCTCACCGCGACCAAGATGCTCGTCGACTACGGCGTCCCGGTCACGACGTTCGAGAGCTCCGACCGGGTCGGCGGCAACTGGGCGTTCGGCAACCCCAACGGGCACAGCAGCGCCTACCGCTCGCTGCACATCGACACCTCGAAGCACCAGCTGTCCTTCAAGGACTTCCCGATGCCCGACGACTACCCGGACTTCCCGCACCACACCGACATCAAGGCCTACCTCGACGCCTACGCCGACGCGTTCGGCCTGCGCGAGCACATCGAGTTCGAGAACGGCGTCGTGCACGCCGAGCGGCTGCCCGACGGCGGCTGGGAGCTGGCGACCCAGCGCGGGGAGACCCGGCGCTTCGACCTGCTCGTCGTCGCGAACGGCCACCACTGGGACCCGCGCACCGCCGACTTCCCGGGCGAGTTCACCGGCGAGTCGATCCACTCCCACCACTACGTCGACCCGTGGCAGCCGCTGCACCTGATGGACAAGCGGATCCTCGTGGTCGGCCTCGGCAACAGTGCCGCCGACATCACCGTCGAGCTCTCCTCGCGGGTGCTGCGCAACGAGGTCACCCTCTCCACCCGCAGCAGCGCGTGGATCGTGCCGAAGCTGATGTACGGCAAGCCCGCCGACATGAACTACCGGACCTACCCGCAGCTCCCGCTGTCCTGGCAGCGCAAGGTCGCCCAGTGGGGCCAGCGGTTCACCGGCTCGGACCCGACCAACTACGGGCTGCCCGCGCCCAACCACAAGTTCTTCGAGGCCCACCCGACCCAGTCGACCGAGCTGCCCCTGCGGCTGGCGTCCGGCGACGTCACGGCGAAGGGCAACGTCTCGCGCCTCGACGGCAGCACGGTCCACTTCGAGGACGGCACCTCCACGGACGTCGACGTCATCGTCTACGCCACCGGCTACAACCTGACCTTCCCGTTCTTCGACCCGGACTTCATCTCCGCGCCGGAGAACCGCATCGACCTCTACAAGCGGATCTTCAAGCCCGGCCTCGACGACCTGCTCTTCGCCGGGTTCGCCCAGGCCACGCCGACGCTGTTCCCGTTCGTGGAGAGCCAGGCACGGCTGATCGCGGCGTACGCCGTCGGGCAGTACGTCCCGCCGCCGGTCGCCGAGATGCACGAGGTCATCCGCGCCGACGACGAGCTCTACATGGGCCACATGCTCGACCGCCCGCGGCACACCCACCAGCTGGACTACTTCGTCTACGAGCACCAGCTGCGTACCTCCGAGCTCCCCGCGGGCCGGGAGCGCGTACGCCGCGTCGGTGCGCCGCCGCTCGCCGGCCGGGCCGAGGCAGCCGCTCCCGCCGCACCCGCGCCGGCCGCCTCGTGAGCCCGGCCGCCACCCGCGGCGACCAGCGCCGCGCGGCGCTGC